>NZ_CP109297.1:4800000-8232760 GCF_045209435.1 Streptomyces sp. NBC_01618 | reverse complement strand
GGAGGAACGACGCACGACCCTACGGGTCGTAAAGACGATAAACCCCTCCGGGGTTTAAACAATTCCTCCGGAATTGTTTATGAATTCCTCCGGAATTCATGCGCAGACCTGGGATCGGCTTGAACTGGTTAAGCGTGTTCCGGTTTTCTTGTGGCGAAGGCTCAAGAGGTCTGGCTATATGGTGGGGTGGCGATGGCGCGCCTTATGGTCCGTCAGGGATTTGGTGAGGTGACAGGGCGAGAGCTTCTGACACGCCGTCACCTCAGCCCCTCTTGAACCTTGCGAGACCAGACTACCCAACGACAAGACCGTACCAGCGAAACCATCTGCATCACTTTGCGATGCAGGGTAGAGACTGTGAAAACATGCCCCCTACCAAAGGAGCCAGATCACCGGCCGAGCCTCAACGGGACTGACCACATAATTCACCGCAGCCAGGAAAGCACAGACAGAAAAGCAGTGACCAAGTCACAGGGACCGATTCCACAGGAGATCCGGTGAGCCCGGACAACCGGGAGGCCTGGCCCCTTCGTTGTGGCGCAGCACGGACCCGAGCGGGAAGAGTCCGGCCGTACGCCAACCGGGCGCGCCAGCGCCCGAGCGCGGAGGCCCCGCCGACGCGCAGCCCAAACCCCCAACCCCGATCCCACCTCTTCTCTCATTCGGGCAGGGGTAAGCGGCAGCAGAGGGGATGTCAGCGGGCAGACCATGCGCGGGAACGTCGGTTGACCTGCGGATACGTCGACCCTCTCAAAGAGGCTCGCGCAAGAGATGGTGCAAGAGATGGTGCGGGTTCGGCGTTTCGGGTGTCTCCTGTCCATCGAGAGTGTATTATTGATTTCCTGGTCAAGCGGCAACCTGACTGGGACTCAATCACCAACCCGAGGAGCTCTCTCGGACGCGAAAACCATTGACGCGGCAAGCCGACTCACGATCCATATTGCTGGAGATCACGAGACCAATGCATCCATCGGTCTGACGATCATTCCCCTTCTCAAGATCCCGACAGCCATCATCGAATTCAGGCACCCTACCGGCGCGCGTGTTTGGTGGGAAGGCTGGTGCGAGGCCGCCGAAATGCTCGACAGGATTTTTCCCGAGCAGGTCGACGCGGGCGAATTGCGTGAACCCGAACTCACCATCAATTCGTTTGTGATTCTGGATGGCGCGCCCCGTCGCGCCAAGATCCGGGCCCGCAGCGCGGCAGTGAGCCCAGACGGAATCGGCGCACTGTCTGTCACCGTCGGGGGCCTGACGATCGCGTGTGCGTCGCGGAACGCGGTTGAGTGTCAGGTGCGTGGATGGCGCGAGGCGTACGACATGTTCGCCCGTGACGGAGGATTCGGACTACCGTCCGCCGACGAGGTGGCCGCGCGCGTACGAACCAACCACGCCCGCCACGCGGTCAAGCTGTCCACGCCCGCACGGAATCAAGCTGTCCACGGCCGCCGAACGGGCAGGCCGGACGCAGTGACGCGCCCAGGGTGGGGCGACCGGCGGTCACCCCACCTTCCCGGAGTCACAGCCAACAGAAAGGGGACACCATGATGGCCACAGGACCGATCAGCCAAGGGCAACGGGTGCGGATCGAGCGCCGCCCCACCCAGAACCTGGCCGCCTCAGGGCCGGAGGTGTGGGAAGGCACGGTGTTGCAAATGTCCTATGTAGACGACGAGTTGACCGGCGTCGAAATCTACGGCAAGCGCGAGAGCACCGGCGAGACCAGGCGGGTCACGTTCAGCCTCACCCCGAACCAGTTCTTTCGTACGACAGTGACGCTGGTCGAGTCGGCGTAACTCGCCATGTCCGGGGGGTGATTGTGGGTTGAGATCACCCCCCGCAAGAGCGTGTTATTGATTCTGCTAGCGAGCGGCAACTCGCTCGGCACCAACTCACCCACCCGAGGCAGGGACACGATGAGCGAGTACGAAGACCACGTACGGCAGAGCCTTGAAGGCCAGCACGATGACCCGAGCGAGGATCTCAGCATGGACGCGATGCGGTGGACTCCCGCACCCGTCAGCGAAGCCGTGACGGACGAGGCGCTGCACATCGCAGCCGACACGGCGCAAGCGTTGCTCGACCGCGCAACCGACGCGTACCTGTCCCTTCTTAACGCCGTTCTCGGCGACGGGACACACCACATGGTGGCCAACGCCAGCATGCCGCACGGCGAAGTCACCGAGGGCCAGGAACTCACCGTGATGGGTGACGCCCTGATCATCAACGAGGTCGCATCTATGCGGGTGTGCGCTGCGATCGCGGCTGGCATGGTCGGGTGCGCCACCGGCGGACTGGTCGTGCGTACCTTCGCCCCCGACGGGTCGGAGTTCGTACGCGGCTGGAGGGTCCGGAACTTCTGGCTTCGCCCGCTCACCGCCGACGACATCCGGGAGGCGTACACCGTCGATACCGAAACCGGCGCACCGCTGGCCCCGGAACCGGGCGTTGAGTACCGGCAGGCCGAGCGAGTGCCCCGCCCGGAGGTGGACGGGAGCAGCGCGAGCACCGGCCGCACCGCGCCCACGGACAACCGGCCCCCGAACCGCCGCAACTGAGCACCACCCCGCCGGGCCGGTCGAGCGACCGGCCCGGCGGGAACGCCCCTGGCTCCCCCTGCCCTGCCTCCCGGTGTGAGCGGCAACTCACCCGGCACCAACTCACAGTGGAGTGACTCGACATGACCGCGAACCCGTCCCCCGCCAGCAGCACCCGCACCCCTGCCCAGGAGCCGGCCCCGACCCCTGCCGAAGTGCCGGCGCCCACCGCCCCGACCGCCGATCTGCCCCGCAACCTCGTCCAGCTCGCCGCCCGCGCGGAAGCGGCCGGATGGACGGCCGCCGTCGAGACGCAGCCCGGGCACTGCGCGCTGCTGCTCACCGCCCGCCAGGAGCCCAGGGAAACCGTCCTGCGGTGCGTGTGGAGGCTCACCGCCCGGGGCTACCGCTGGGACGGCGCCCCCCTGGCCCGCAACGGCCAGCAGGCCGCCGAGGGCATCGCATGGCGTGCCCTGGGGGACCTGCTGGTCGCCGAGGCGCCCACCGCCCCCACGGCGCCGGTCCTGTCTGCCTACGGCGAGCGGGTCGCCTCCCCCGTGACGGCGGAGGTCGTCTCCGCTTCCATCGCCGCCGCCCCGGCAGATGGGGTCCCCGTCATGCTGCGCCCGTGGATCAAGGCCACCGTCCCGCTGGAGTTGTACCCGTCGCGGTTCGTCGGGCGCGACTACGTCGGCGCTGACTGCCTGCTGACGCCCAAAGGCGACGACGCCGCCCCGGACACTCAGCCGGTCCTGTCGGTGCTCCCCTCCGACTACCTCACGTCGAACGCCGCCTACCTCGAAGATCTCGCCGCGTACGCCGTGGCGGAGGGCCGCACCGACGAGGAGGGGGCCGCGTTCGCCCGGTGGGTGATCTCGTCCGAGACCCTGACGCTCGGAGTCTACGGCTCGGCGTACGAGCAGTGGGTGCGGTCGCTCACGTGCACCATGACCGCCCGCTACGCGGTGCTCACGTACTCGCGGATGAACGGTGCAGCGCTCCGCCTGGAGTGCGGGTGCGGGCAGCGTCACCCCGGTCGCCCGTGGGAAGGCGCCACGGTGTGGAATGACGAGGGGTGCCACTACTCCAGCTCCAGCGCCGTCCCCCTGGACCGCGTCGCCGACCTGATCACTGCACGCGGGTACCAGGTTGCAGGTGAGTGGTCGCACGGCGACGTTGTCCGCCGGGTGGCCGTCGGGCCGACCGCTCTTCCCGGAGCGGAGACGACGCCGACCGTGGCCGCAGCGGACGCCCCACCGTCTGACCCGGGAACGGCCGAAGCGTGGGAGTCCGACGGCGGAGCCTGCCCCGGAGTCGAGCCGCCCCGCGGCCCCGAACCGACCGCCACCACCGGCCCGCAGGAGCCCGAGCCGACCGGAGACGCCCCCGCGGCCCCTCCCGCCGCCCCGTGGGCGGACGAGGTGGCCGAGCTGCCCAAGAACGGGCGGAGGCTGGTCGAGGCAGCGACGGCGAGCGGGTGGAAGGTGACCGTCACGACCAAGCTCGTGCAGGGCGGCTACGTACGCGCGGTCACGGTGTCCGGTGAGTTCCCGGTGCGCACCGGCACCCAGGGGTTCACCGCCCGGTGCGTATGGGACGGCGCCCGCTACTGGGGGTCCGTCTCGCAGCGCAACGGCCGCCACGGCGCGGCATTCCGCGAAGTGCTCGCGTGGGTGCGCGACGTGCAAGCCGTCAACCGCGCGGACGAGGAGGCCGGCCGGACCGTGTGGGGACGGGACGCAGCCGAGTGGCGCCGCCAGCTCGGCGACGCCGTCACCAAGATTGCCGAGGCAGCAGCCGAAGCACGGGTCGAGCACGGCCAGGTGACCGGCACCGCCGCCGAGCGCGCCGGGACAGCTCTGGCCGCCGCCGAGCAAGCGCACCGGGATGCGGTCGACGCCCTAACCCGCGCCCAGCGCGGCTACCGGGAGACCCGGGGCGAGGACGCCCGACCGCTTGCGGCTCAGCGGGATGCGGTGCTGGATGCGGGCAGCGGGTGCGCGCAGCCCTGGAGCAGGTCAAGGACGCACCGCGCGCGACCGAGGCCAAGGCGCTCGCCCTGGTGGCGATCGCCGAGGGCGAGAGCGAGTTGCAGGCCCAGGAGGAAGCGTGGCGGACACGGCTTGCCGCCGAAGGACGGGAGCCCACCGCCGCCGCGTACGGGCGGCTCATCCAGATGTTCGAGGACCCCCAGCGCGCGTGGGTGTCCTGGCACGCCGAGCACGGGCACGCCGGCGAACCCTTCCACGAGGCCTACGACCGGTGGACCGAGGAGCGGCACGGCAAGGGGCCCGGTCCGCGTACACGCTGGCGTACCTCAACGCGAGCGCCGCCCTGAAAGCCGCGCGCGGAGCACTCGCCGTCGCCGTCGGAACCGCCACGGCCGGAGAGGAGGGCGAACGGCTCGTACGGCTCGGCAAGGACTGCCGCCACCGCAGCTCCCAAGATGCCCTGGCCTCTTGGCTGGAGAGGGGTTGGAAGGCCGACGTCCGGGCCGCCGAGTTCGCCGAGCAGCACCCCGAAGAGGCGGAAGCCGTACGGGGCACGCGGCTCACCGTCGACGGAGTCGAGGACTACCGCCGCGCCGAGCGCGAAGCCTGGGAGGCCGAGCGCGCGCAGGCCGCCGCCAACACCCCGTCCTGACCCACCCCCACCCGCCCCGGGCCGGTCCGAGCGCGCGAGCCCGGACCGGCTCCCTGGAGGAGGCGCAGCTATGCGACTGAGCAAGCGCCGCGCGACCACCCTGAACCGACGCACACGGTTTCTACACCAACACCGGAAGCAGCGAGGGACGTTGCCGTGCCTGGAGACCAACGGGACCCAGGTCTACGCCTACTGGAAACGCGGTGAAGGCCTGGACGTGTCCGTCCATCTGGACACCGGCGAGGTACCCGCTGACGTGATCAGCCCGGATGGAACGATCCCGATCCGGATCACTGTCAACGGTGACTGCGTCTTCAGTGCCGACTGATACGGCAGAAGCGTTGAACCCCACCCCATGAGGGAGTATTATTGATTTTGCGGATGAGCGGCAACTTGCCCGCCACCAACCCAACTCGCACCAAAAGGACAGGGCATGGACTGCATCGAGACCAAGCACGTGGCCGCCGAGCTCAGGAGCCGTCTGAAGGATGCGTTCCCCGGCGTGAAGTTCAGCGTGCGCAAGGGCACCGGTACCGCCTCCGCGTGGATCTCCGCCTACTGGACCGACGGCCCCTGGACGGCCGACGTCGAAGCGCTCACCTGCCCCATGCAGGGCGCGCAGTTCGACGGCATGGAGGACCGCTACGAGTCCACCGGCAACACGGTCACCGTCACCGTCAAGGGCCGGAAGGTCACCGGTACGCCGCTGGTCGACGGCATCAACAATCACCGGGATGTCTCCGAGGACGCGCTGAAGGCCGCTACCGCCCTGTGGTCCGAGGCCAACGGCGGCACCGCCCCGGACACGGGCGGCATGCTCGGTGCGTGCGTCGTCGACGGCCACGCCATCCGGGAGAACTGGGCCGCGCAGCAGGTGTACCAGGTCGCCAGTGACATCGTCCTGCCGCAGCGCTGGGCCGCCGCCAAGGAACAGACCACCGCCCAGGCCGCCCGTCCGGCGAGCACCCCGGGTGAGGGCGCGGAGGGACTCACCCTCACGCACACGGACGAGGACGGGATGACCGTCACCGGTACGCGTCCAGGTGACGGCGCCGCCGACGTGCTGAAGCGTCACGGCTTCAAGTGGCACCGCAAGAACCGGTACTGGTACGCCCCTGGCAGCCGTGACCAGCAGGCCGACACCGAGTTCATGGCCGCCGTCGCCGCCGATCTGCGCGCCGCCGACCTGAGCGTCACCACGGCCGTTCCCGAGCCGACCCCCACCGCCTGAACCGACACCCGACCGGCCGGGCGCCCCAGGCGCCCGGCCCACCGAGCGGAGCCCCATGTCCACGTACTCCCCCACTCAGCCCGCCGGCGATCGCCCGCGCCAGTCCGACCCCGGCACCGTCGAGGCCTGGGAGACGGACGGTGGAGCCTGCGCCGGCGTCGAGACCCCCCGCGCCCCGCAGACCGCGCCGACCGCCCCCCGCAGGGCACAGACCTACATCGCGCGCTGCGCGGTGGGAGCCTCCGGGTACCGCACGGCCGACGGACTGGCCCTGACCGTGCACCGCGCCGACACGTTCGGCGGTCCGGCCCTGTGCGGTGCTGCCCCGGCGTGGTGGGAAGCCGTCGACCCCGGACAGGCCATGCGCCGCGCGTCGTGTCACTGGTGCCTGAAGATCTGGACCGAGCGCACCGGACTCGGCCGCCGCGAGCAGACCGCCGACCGCATGCGGTGGCCCGTCTACCGGTCCGAGCGCAACTACTACGGCGGGCTCAGCAGCGTTCACGACGGCTGGGTCACGCAGTTCGACCGCATCATCGGACACCGCCGGTGGAGCTTCTACCACTCGTCCACCGCGGCCGGTGTCCGCATCACCGCCTACCCCAAGGACGCCTACCGCGAGCGCAAGGAGCTCTGGTTCCCCGCCGCGCCGCAGCCGACGCCCGCCAGCGCGTAGGGCCACGGCGCACCGCCCCTCTCACCGCCGGTCCGGGACGGCACCCCGGGCCGGCGCACCACCTCACCCCGAAAGGCGGCACGCCATGCCCGGAAAGCTCAGCAAGGAGCGGGGCCGCGCGCACGGAACAGGCAGCCGCAGCCGGAAGCCCAGGCCGACGGCTTCACGCACCGCCACCGCACCCAAGGCCGCGCAAGAGACCGAGTTCGGCGACGGCCGCGGGAACACGTTGTTCTAAAAGGAATCGATCACCCCGTAAAGGTGTATTATTGATTTTCCGGATGGGCGGCAACTCGTCCGACTCCACCCACAGGAGGACGCACGATGACCACGATCCGCCGTAACTGGACCAAGCGCGTGACGGAGATCCGCACGGCGGCCCGCACTTGCCGCGCCTACGACTCCGAGAGCGGCAACATCGTGCCGGTCGACCCGGCCCGCGCGTTCGAGGCGTGGGAGAGCACGCCGCGCGCCAGGCTCACCGAGGACACCCCCGGGCAGAAGTGGACGGTCCATGTTCACTCCAACCGCTTCTACGTCCTCACCGCCGAGGACCCCGGCACCGGCCCGGAGGACACCGCGCCGACCGCCGAGACTCCCGCGCCTCCCACCGCCGCTCCGAACGCCGGACCGGCCGAGGCGCACGACCGCAGCGCGGCCCGCGCTCTCGCCCGCCACAGGCAGGCATCCGACGTGCCCGGCCGCGACCACCCGACCGACCGCCTGCCCGCCCTGGCGGTCGAACTCGCGGGAAAGACCGTCCGCGTGAAACGCGCGCAGGGCTTCAGACACGAGCAGATCCGGGACCAGTTCGAGCAGCAGCGCGCCGACGCCCGGGCCGCCGGGGACTCCGGAAAGGTGACGGCCACGGAAACGATGCTCACGGTGCACGCCGCCATGGAGGCCGAGGAGACCGCCGCCCAGGCGTCCACCCGCCCCGCCGACGACTCCGACGGCCGAAGCCTGCTGTCCCGCATCGATTCCGTCCTGCACGAGGCAGCCGTCACCGACGACCCCACCGTCAGCCACGACGCCATGCGGTCAGTCCCCCTGGCCGACCCGGACGAGATCATCCACGCCTACACCCGCGCCCGGGCTCTGGCGGACGGAGTGCTTGTCGCCGCCGACGCCGACTTGGCCCGGGAGGCCGGTTTCCGAGTGCCGGTCGCCCTCACCAGCGCCGTATGGGTGGCTGTACCACCGCTTCAACCTGAGCCTGCGCGACGTCGAGGAGCTGATGCTCGAGCGCGGCATCGAGGTCAGCCACGAGACAGTCCACCAGTGGACGCGCCGGTTCGGCCCGGCTTATGCCGCTGCTCTACGTCGGCGCCGTCCGGGGCCTGGTGACAAGTGGCACTTGGACGAGGTGTTCGTCAAAATCAACGGCGTGCAGCGGTACCTGTGGCGGGCCGTGGACCAGGACGGCAACGTGCTCGACATCCTGCTGCAGAACCGGCGGGACGAGGCCGCGGCCAGGCGTTTCTTCCGGAAGCTGATGAAGAAGACCCGGTCGGTGCCCCGGTGATCGTCACCGACAAGCTCCGCTCCTACGGCGCCGCCCACCGCCACGAGATGCCGTCGGTCGAACACCGCTCGCACAAGGGCCTGAACAACCGGGCCGAGAACTCCCACCAGCCGACGAGGCAACGCGAGCGCGCGATGAAAGGTTTCCGATCGGTGGGTGCCGCACAACGGTTCCTGGCCGCGTTCAGCGACATCTCACCCCACTTCCGACCCCGCCGTCACCTCCTCACCGCCCCGAACTACCGCGCCGAGATGATCATCCGCTTCGCGATCTGGGACCAGATCACCGGCGTCGCCAGCCTGCCCGCCGTACCCTGAGCCGCTGTCACCACCGAAGCCGAAACGCGTCGAACCGGCTCACACCCTCGAGCACTCGCTCAACCTGACAAAGCCTCCCGACGAGATGTGACCGCGGGCGTCTTGCCCAGGCTGCGTCTGGGCACGGCGGTCGTCCTGGCGGCGGTCGGCGGACCCTCGCCTGAGCCGTGAGGCGGCGCGGCGCAGCGTCGCGACGCGTCGGCCGTTCGGGCGGCGTATCGCAGGTCGTGGGCAAGCTCCGTCGGCTACAGCGCGGGCAGTGGGTCGGTGTAGTCGTCGACGCCGAGAAGGAGTACGTGGTGTCCGACGGCCTCCGTGGTGCCGTCGGTGACCTTCTCGACGTCGAGGCGCAGCCGGATGTGTCCGGCGCCTTCGCTGTTGGCCGCGAGGTCGTGTTCCAGCTCGTCGTCGAGGCGGTCCAGGGCGGCCTCGGCCGCGGCGTAGTCGGCCAGGTCCCGGGCGAGGAGGGTGCGGGTGGTGGTGTCGCGGAGCTGGTAGCTGGGCATCGAGCTCGTCCTTCGGTGAGGTGGTCAGGAGGTGGGGTCGGTGAGCCTGCGCGCCGCGTTCACCGCGCGGGACCAGACGTCGGGGCTGCCGCCGTGCTCGCGGGCGAGGGAGGCGGCAAGTCCCCGGACGTCGCCGCGCTCGCGCAGGGCGGCCAGTGCGATGACCGCCCGCCGGTCGGCCTCCGAGTGGGCCGGCGTGGCCGCGGGGTGGTGCTCGAGGGCGTTGCGGACGGCGTACTCCCAGGACCTTTGCGGACCGCCGTACTGCACGCTGAGCTCTGCCGCCAGACTCGGGTGGTAGCCGTCGCGCTCGATCGCCTCGGCTGCGTACTGCTCGGCGAGCTGCGTGGCGGTGAGCGGCTCGCCGCCGGCTCGGGTGCTCAGCTCGGCCGCGAGAACCTCCTCGAGGGCGGAGGGCCGGCCGACGGGCGCCTCGTCCTGCGGCCCGGGGCGGCGGCCGGCCTTGCCGAGCTTGTCCCCGGTGCGGTTCCGGTCGAAGTCCTGCAAGTCGCCGACACGGAAGCCGGGGATCATCCGGCCGGTGGGCCCCTCGACCTCTCCGACGGAGTCCGGGAAGTAGTCGGGGTTGTCCCGCCGGTACTTGCGGATCACCGAGGGCCCATTGAAGTTCAGCAGCGCGGCGGCCTTGTTGATGGAGACGATGTCCTCGGCGTTGAGCTCGTACAGCTCGGGGTCGGCCTTGAGAACCTTGCTCGCCTTGTCCTGCTGGAACCAGGTGTAGAAGGCGCGGAACTGCTCCTCGTCGTAGAAGTCGGTCCCGTCGATGCGCTCCTTCTCCGGGTGGCGGTGCTCCTTGGGCTGCTCGTCGCGCACCTTGTACCAGCGGGCCGCGGTGCCGACGCTCGCGCCAGTGAACTCGCGGATCCAGTCGCGGTTGACCACGGCACGGCCACCGATGACGCGACGCTGCGGGTTCAGGGGCTTGGTGGACATTGCACTCTCCGGTCCGGTCCGCGGCCCTATACTGAGGGCCTGCTCCTCTTGTTCCGCCGACGCTCACGCGCCGGCGGCGAGATGGGTTGGTGAAGGTGGTCGGCGGGACGTTCGGCCGGGGTTGCCGCCCTGGGTCGACACCCTCGTGAGAGGGTGCCTTCCGCCGCCCACCATTTTGTTACCGCTGTTTCGCGTAATCAATATGACGCTCTTGATGGGTGGCTGTCAATCTCGCCGGCGCACACCCCGCCACGAAGCCGCCCTCCACTCCCGTTCGAAGCGCGGCACCTGCTTGTTCTGTACGTGATAGGGAGCGGTCACCATCAGCTCCTCCACCGTCGGCAGCTCCGACTCTCTGCGTCGCATCCACGTCCGAACCCGCCCGTAGCGCTCGTCCGCCTCGACGGGGTAGCCGTGCCGCTCCGAGACGGTGCGCAGCCTCCAGCCCACAGCAGACGCGCGGCCCACGTGGACCCGCTCCACCGAGCGCATCGGCCGCCCGCGCCGGGTGGGGTCCGCCTTCGAGACCGGCAGGATGCGCCGCACGTGGTACAGCACCCACGGGCAGGTGAGCTCCTCCTTGAAGGCGGCGAGGACGGGCCGGTCCTTGCCGCGGCCGGGGTCGAACTGCTCCAGCAGGCTCCGGCGGCCGAACAGCTTCGCCTGCGGGTTGAGGCTGGCCGACGTGTACTCCAGGCGCAGCACCCGTCCCGCGATCTCGGGATGGGCGCGCATCCGGTCCAGGTGTGCGTCCATGGCTCCCATGGAGACCGGGAAACAGCAGAAGCTGCAGTAACTCTTCTCCCACCGCACACCGAACCGCTTGTACAGGAACGCTTCGTACCGCGCGCGCCCACCTCCAGTCGATCAAGGGGTACATGCCCTGGCGCAGCGGGTTCTTGCTCGCGGCCTCGTCCCGGCGGCGTTGAACCCCATCACCTGCCTGAACGGCCGGTCGCCGATCTCCTGGTCGATCCAGGCGTCTCCGACTTCGCCCTTGGCGTGCAGGCTGCAGAGCCGAATGCCGCCCTGCTGGGGAACGGTGCCGCTCGTCCCACAGCGCCCAGGGTCCGCGTTCGATGATCCGCTCGGGCTGGCGGGAGTCGTCCATGACCACGATCTCCAACGACCGGCTCGCCCGGGCGACTTGAACGAGCCGGACCCGGTGCTTGCGAAGGAGCAGCAGCACGTACTGCTCCGCATGGCGCGGGTGGCCGGCCACTCGTCCCCGGTGAGCTCGTGCAGCACCACAGTGCGGGCCAAGTCGACTCCGTGGGCGGCCGGGTCCTCCAGCATCTTCACCATGTACGTGGTCGAGTCGACCCCCAAACCCCAGTTGATGACCAGCTCGACGCCCTCGCCGCCGTGACGGGGTACGGCGTTCACGAGGCCGCACCCTCTTGGTCGGCCCCTCGCCGGGCCCGTCGCCCACCTCGGGCAGGCCGGTTCGTTCTATCGAGGGCTTCGGACCGTGGCCGTGGACGGCACTTTGCTGCACGTGCCTGACGAGGAGGGTGCATCACATTCGGCACCTGAAGGATCTGAACACCCGGGGGCGGGCTGCCAAGCCCGCCTGGGCTCAGATGATGGCCGCGCGTCGTCGGAAAACCCTGGTCGTCTGCCGCGTCTGCCACGAAGGAATCCACTACAGCGGACGTCCTTCGCGGCAGAACTCATGAGAAAGAAAAGGCACTGGAGAGCCGGATGCGATTAACGTCGCACGTCCGGTTCGGTGGGGGGCCGTTGGAAAAGGGCCTGGTTACAGGCACCTCGCTGGCGGCCTACCCAACCGCACGGCGAGTTCGGAGAGCGGCCTGAGGAAACGGACCGGGAGCAATCCCGGCACCGCGCCTCAGGTCGACTCACCGACTTCACTGGCCGACGTGCTCCTGGGCTCCCGCTTTAGGTTCCAGTTTCTGAGGGCCTGCCGGGCAGCGGAACCCCCCGGGTCACCGCCCTCCGAGGGGCGGTGACCCGGGGGTTCACCGCGGTGGTGCCGTCGTCAGCAGGTGTTGCACTGCTGGGGGAGAGTGTCCCAGAAGGAGGTGTCCGCCTGGTCGATCGAGCCGTCGGCGACCGCCTGGATAGTGGCCTCCATGGTGACCACCGACTGCCGGATCAGGTAGCCGTTGGACTTCTGGCCGAGTACATACGGTGCGTACTCGTGGTCGCTCATCCCGCGCATCTCGAACAGCAGCGTGGCGATGCCGTACTCGGCCGCCATGCCGTTACGGCCGATGGTGTTGGCCGAGCCCCCGTCGTACCGGCCGATGTGGCCCCAGCCGGTGCGGTCGACGTTGTGGTACACCACGGAGCCGAGCCGCTTGGACTTCTCGACCAGTTCGGGCGAGACATCCGGGGTCGTCGGGTACAGGATCGAACCGGACACCAGATCCCCGTTCACGCGGGACTGGGTGCCCTGGTGGTGCAGGTCGATCGCGTAGTCCACGTCGTAGGCGCGCAGCACGTTCTCGTGCAGGGCCTGCGTCTCGGGCTGCTCCTTGGCCACGTGGTCGCGGTTGAGGTCGACCTCGTTGGCGTTGTAGCGGGTCAGGTGGCGTTCGCCTTTGGCGAGGTAGCCGTCGAGGGGGAAGTTCACGTCGCCCATTGCGCCGTCGGCGTTGAACATCGGGATGAAGAGGACGTTCACCTTCTTGAGCAGCGAGGCCTTGGACGGCGAGCCGAGGGACTTGATGGTGTGCAGCATGGCCTCGGTGGTCAGCTGCTCGTTGCCGTGCTGCTGCGCCAGGTACAGGATCGTCGGGTTGTCCGGGTTGCTGACGTACTTGACCAGGTGGATGTCGCGGCCCTTGACGGTCTGCCCGATTACCTCGAGCTTCATGGCGTCCTGCTTGGCGTCCTGGTCCTTCAGGAAGCGGGCCACGTCGTCGTAGGTGGACAGGATCGAGGTGTTGATCGTCTCGTTGCCCCGGTAGTCGGGGCCTTCCCCGACCGCAGCGGCGGTGCCGTTGAACAGGGCACCGGTCAGCAGGAGTGCGCCGGTGAGGGCGGCGGTAGTAGTACGGGCGGATCTGGCGAAAGCACTGGACCTACGCATGTGTTTCTCCCTGGTGTCGCGAGCAGCGTCTGACGGCGGGCGAGCCTATGATCTTGGTGAAAACCCGTCAATGCCTCTGTGTCTAAGCGGCGTTACTGCAGATGAGAGCATTTCGCGGGAAAATATCGCGAAGTGCATGGCCGTTGCAGGCAGGACGGCCGCCCGCCGGGCCAGGCGCGTATGCGACAGGAGCAAGACCCCATTCACAGATGTCTCTCGGCCGCCTAGAGTGGCGCACGCCCCCCTCGGAAGCGCCTTACAAAACCTGAGGAGCAGTGAATGTCCGCTCGGAGTTGGGTCGCCACACTGGCGAGCGCCGCCCTGATCGCCGGCTTCTCCACCGTCGCCGCCAACGCCACCGGCAACCCCACCAACGGCGCGATCCCGCCGGTGTCCCACTGCGGCACCGAGGCCTCCGGATCCGGCAACGAAGGCTTCGTCGACTACGCGCAACTGACCACCGCTCTCCAGCAGCTGGAGACCAGCACCGGCGGCACCGTCGACGTGGAGGTGGCCGGGTACTCCAACCAGGGCCGCGCCATCCACACCGCGCGCGTCGGCGAGGGCGACAAGGTCGTGTACGTGCAGACGCAGATCCACGGCAATGAGATGCACGGAACCGAGGCGGCCCTGGAGCTGCTCAAGCAGTGGGGCTCTGACAGCCCGGCGGCCAAGAAGCTGCGGAAGAACGTCACCGTGGTGGTCATCCCCCGGCTGAACGTCGACGGAGGCGAGCTCGACCAGCGGCAGAATGACATGACCTGGGACGAGGTCGTCGCCGACTTCCCGCAGCTGGCGGGTGCGTCCCCGTCGTGGAACTACAACTCCCGGGTCGGCGGTTTCGACATCAATCGTGACTTCCACCCGAATCTGGACTACGTTCCCGCCGCCGAGGACTTCCCGGGCGACAGCGCCGACACCGGCTGGTACATCACTCCCGAGGCGCAGACCTCCCGCGATGTCTACCGTTCGCTGGAGCAGGAGTTCGGCACCGTCGACTACTTCGTCGACCTGCACAACCAGTGGTCCTGCTACGCCACCGATGACATGGAGAGCATGTCGCCGCTGTCCATCTCGGCCAAGTTCATCGACAACCCGGCCGAGTTCGGCAGCTGGCCCAAGTTCGACATGGACGCCTCCAAGCGGGCCAACGTCGCCGTCTACCAGGCACTCCAGAAGCGGGGCAAGTCCTCCTACGGCGACCTTACCCTCTACCCCCAGTCCACCAACCTGCCGGGCACCGCGCTCGGTTCGTACCAGCTGCGCGGCTCTGCGGCGATTCTCTTCGAGACGTCCTCGCAGACCCAGTACGACGGCATGAAGCGCAACGGCATGCTCGCCAAGATGGTCGAGACCGGGCTCGGCGGCCTGGTCGACGCCGTCGCGGACGGCTCGGTGAACTCCCTCGACACGGGCGTCTACGACGCCATCCCGAAGCGCGTCACGCTGCCTTCCGACGGCCCCGGCGTCTGACGGAGTGGACGGCCCGCGGCATCGCCCGGCAGTCCGGCTCTCCCCTGGCTCCGCACCGACACTTCGGTCCGGAGCCAGGGGAACCGCCGCCGTGCCGGGAGGTGCCGCTTCACGCCTGCCGGACCGCGGACCCGCCCTGTGCCGCGGCGAGCGCCGCGTCGGTATCGGCGGCGGCCAGGGTGGGCGTTGAGGTGCGCGTCGGCGAGAGCGCCGACGGCGGCGCAGGCGCCGACCTGGGCGGTGAGGTCGGTGGCGTTGCCGCCAACCCATACGCCGGGACAGGGGGTGGGGGCGATCCGTGGTGGCCTGTCCGTTCCCAGGGGGCGCCCGGCGGCGAGGGAATGGGCGACCCCTGTCCAGGGCACGGGTACGGGGGCCGCCCGGCCCTGCGGACTTCGCCCCTGAAGCGCGCCGGCCGCGCCTGTGGGGCTCGTAAAGTCATTGCTACTGGTCGGCACCCGCTTCCGGGCACGTCGGTGGGGACTTGTAGTGCTGTCCTGGTGATCGTGTCCCTGCTCTGCCGCACCGCCCGCGCGCTGTTGTCCGTCCCCGTGGTCCTACTGCGTCGAGACGCCGCCATGGGTGCCGAACTGTTGGTGCTGGGGCACGAGAACGCCATCGTGCGCGGGCATGTGAGGGGCAGGGTGCGCGATGGGCCAGCCGGCTGATTCTGGCTCGCCGCCCTGACCTGGCTGATACCGCGTGGCCGCCGTCTTCCCCGTCACCCCCGGTACTTTGCTGGCCTGGTACCGCAAACTGATCGCCAGGAAGTGGGACTGCTCCGCCCGCAGCTCCCGTACTGGACGGCCGTCGTCGGCGGCCGCGCTCAAGAGTCTCGTGCTGCGCCTGGCTGATGAGAATCCCCGCCGGGGCCACCGCCGCATCCGGGGCGAACTGGCCCGGCTCGGGCACCCCGTCGCGGCCTTTACGGTCTGGGAGGTCCTGCACGCGGCAGGCATCGACCCGGCCCCGCGCCGCTTTGGCCCCGCCTGGCGCGGCTTCCTTATGGCGCGGGCTCAGGGGATCTTTGCCGCGGACTTCTTCGATGTCGGCACGGTCTGGAGCAGGCGCCTGTACGCGATGGCGTTCATCGAGCACGGCACCCGGAGACTGCACTTCACCGGGGTGAGGGCGCACCCCACCGGTGCCCTTGCCGAAAAGCACATCCATGCTGGTCAGGCCGCATGTCGGTACTCGTGGATGGTGCCGCCGAGTCGGGCCCCTCGTCGTATGTCCAGGTGGGCGATCCGGTCTGGGTCCTCGATCGGGGCGGGCAGCGGGTGATGCGGGCCCGGGCGTTCTCGGCCTGGACGTGGACGGCGTCGGCGTGCGCGGCGGCGCGGACCTTGTCGGCCCAGTCGGCAGCGCGCTGCGCCAGGTCGGCGAGGCGCACGAAGGTGGCGTCCTGGTGCCGGCGGGCACGGTCCATGAGCCGGGCGTGCTCGGCGGTCAGTTCCTCGGCGGCGTACGCGGCGATCGCCTCGGCGCCGTGGCGGCGGGTGACGCGGCCGAAGGGGCAGGCGCCCTCCTCCTGCTCGATGACGGCGAGGTTGGCGGCGGGCCAGCCGGTCTCCTCGTCGCGCGGGCCGAGCTGGATGTCGAGCACGCACACCGCGTCCGGGTCGTGCAGGCCGTTGTCCTGGTAGCGGCGGTGCGGTCGGGGCACCGGGCCGCCCGTCTGGCGTTCGGTGTGCGCACGCCAGAGTTCGGGGGAGGGGTCCTCCTCGTCCCGATGGAGGCGGTGAAGGTAGGCGACCAGCGCGGGCACCTGCCAGGCGGCGGAGCCGAAGGGCGCGGCGGGCATCGCGAGCCCGGTCCGGGCGATGAGTCCCGTGTGGTTGCTGACGGCGGCCTGGGCGACGAACAGGCCGGTGGTGAGACGGAGTTCGGAGCGGAGCATGGCGAAGCCTTCCGGGCGGGCGGCACGCAGAGAGAGGGAGGGGCCCGGGCCGGACCGAGTGGTCCGGCCCGGGCCGCAGGTCAGGACGCGTCCTCGGAGTCCTCGGCGCTCGCGCCGTCCGTGGTGTCCTCGTCGGCCGCGTTCGGCTCGTGCTCCTGGAAGGGCTCGTCGTCGACCACGGCCTGTTCGACGCTGGAGAGCGGGTAGCCGATCTCGGCGAGGAACGTCAGCCATGTGCGGGCGTCCGCGCGGATCTCGCGCAGCTCGTACACGGAGGACTGCGCGCTGCGGTCGGTGCGCCAGGTTCGGACCTCGTTCATCCGCTTCTCGAACGTCGCGGCCAGCACCGCGAAGTTGAGCAGGGTGAGCTTGGCCGGGGTCGCCGTCTTGGCGCGCTCTGCGGGCTGGTCGTAGCCGGTCAGCTCTTTGATGAGGTTGCGGCGGCTGACGTCTCCCGACCACTGGGCCACTGGCTTGGGGCAGGCAAGCCACTGCTCGGTGATGAACGCGGCGAGCGGCTTCGGCGCGGTCTTGCGGCCGATCAGGTCCTTCAGCCACACCTGCCGGGCCTTCTCGGCGGCGCGGTAGGCCTTGTTGCCCGCCTTGACGTACTCGCGCGACGGCTCTGACGACTTGGCCTCGCCCGTCGCCTCGGCCTGCTGCGAGCCTTCGTCGCCGTCTGTCTCCTGGTCGTCCTCCTGGGGCGGGCGGTGGCCGAAGCGGTCCGGGTCGGTGCAGAAGTAGTCCACCTCGCCGGGCTCGCGGGGGTTCTCGGCCCAGGTCGCCACGTGGCCGGGGCACCCGGTGTGCGCCTCGGCGCTCATGGGCTCGTCGTCCGGGCCGTCAAGCTCGGCGAGCGGCTCGGCGGTCGGAGGAAGGGTGTCGGAGTCCTCGGCCAGCCGTACCCCGGCCTTCTTCAGCTGCGGGCGGACTGTGGCGCGGGCCTGCTGCTCCTCCCGGTCGTCGCGCTCCCACTGCACCTGGAACTCGAAGCGGCCCTTACGGTAGGCCTCCAGCAGTCGGTCTACAGCGTCGTCGTCGAACTCGCCCAGCACGCGGAGCACTTCGAGATCGAGGTCATACGTCCCGGCCTCGGCGAGGACCGAACGGGTCCGCTCGCCGACCGTCTTGGCGGTCTTGACCGCGCGGGAAACCTGGGTACGGGTCCGGCCGGTGAGTTCGGCGACCCTCGCCTGCTTCATGCCCTCGCTGACCGCACCGAACAGGGCGTCGGCCTGCTCCAGCTCGGTCAGACCACGGCGGTAGCCGTCGTCGTTCTCGATGAGCTGGTCGATGAAGTCCCCGCCCGCCTCGCGCAGCGAGGGGTTGAGCACGTACGCGGGGACCTCGACCGTGTCTTGCTCCTCCTCAGTCTCCTTGGTGGTCCGGGCGGCGAAGTAGCGCCGGTGGCCCATCTTCAGCTCGTACGTGTCCTCGCCGAGCGGGAGGACCACGACGGGGACCTTCACGCCGTTGGCCGCAACCGACTTGAGGAACTTCTCGTCGAGGTTGAGTTCCTGGCGGACGTTGCGCTCGTTGACGCGGATCTGGCCGAGCCGCAGGGTGACCCGCTGCATCGGTGTCGTTGTTGCGGTGTCGCTCACGTGTGCTCCTGGTGCGATCGGTTGGTGTCGAGCAAGTTGCCGCTTGCTCATGAAATCAATTATACGCCCTTGCAGCTTTGGCGCAACACCCTTTTTCCTGGGGGATATCGGGCAACCATGCTGGTCAGGGCCGGCCCCCGTCGACCACTTGGACGGGTGACAGCAGCCCCGTTCCTCCTCCACCCCACACCCCCATGCGCTATAGAGCGCGCCACGAAGGAGGTCCGGCGAACACAGCACCGAGCGATCCGGAATCACACCACCACCGAATCCGGAACACCACCACCAAGATCAACCAGCCGAAACACCCGCCGACCAGCACAGCAACAAGCCCGCATCACTGGCGAGGCAACCCGAACAACCCAGTGACACCCTCCCCGAACCTCACAGCCGGACGACGACGGACAGGAAGCGCCGGTCCGCCCTGCCCCGACCACCCGTCGTCCCGGCGGCTGCCGGGTGGGCCGGCGACGCGCTCGTACGGGCGAAGACCCGGGTTTCGCGTGGCGCGGACACCCTCCGCCGCGCCCCGGTCGGCAGCACGATCTCGTCGACTGGCTTGAATTCGCACCCGTACAGGGCAAACCTTCCGGCGTCGGTCGTGGCCGAGCACCGCCTTTACCACGTTTCCACTGATAGAGCCCCGTCTTTTCCGGAATCCGGGTTCGCACTTGTCCTGAAAACGGCGACGACCAGGGCGTCAAGGGGTGCGAATGAGTCACGTTTGCAGCGGCCCGCAACGGCGATTCTGAGCCTTGCTTTCCCTAATGACTATTGTAGTATTTGTTTCCGGTTTGATCGTCTGACTGCGGGGGATTCAGGGAGGTCACGACGGAGGAGTCCTGACGTCCGGGACAGAACACTTCAGTGGGAAACGGCGTGACGCCGCCGCGAAGGTTCATGACGTTATTCACACGTTCTCAACATGCCCCTAACACCGCGTAACTCCCATCGTGTGATAGCTGGACCGCTCAAGGAGCCGGCCCGGTCCCGAATCATGCACGTGCTCGGCGAGAGCCAAGAAATTCTACCTCAGCATCGGCAACAGGGGGAAGAAATGGGAATCAACATACTGGTATCCGACAAGATGAATGTGTCCCGCTACGCGCTCACCGCCCTGCTCGAACAGGGCAAGGAGATACAGGTCGTCGGATCGGTGGCCGACAATCTCGATGCAATCGAGTTCGCCGATACACACCATCCGGATGTCGTGATCTTCAGCTTCGACGGCGCGGACGGCAACGTCATCACCGTCGCCGAGAAGATCACCGGCCTTCCGAGATGTCGATGCCTGCTGCTCGCCGAATCATTCACCCGGTCGGTCATACGCCAGGCATTCACCGGCGGAATCGCCGGAATGGTACAGCAGAGCGCCTCCCCGTACCGCTTCTTCGAATCCGTCCATCGGGTGCATCAAGGAGAAAGAGTCTTCGACACGGAGTTAACCGTGGCCGTGCTGGGAAATAACGACTGCCCGCTTTCCCAGCGGCAACTCTCCGTACTTGAGCGGCTCGCCCAGGGTGACACGCTCAGCGAGATCGCGGCACAGTTGCACATCTCCGACGGGACCGTGCGGAACTATCTCCTTTCCGCGGTGACGAAACTGGGCGCGCGTAACCGCATCGACGCGCTGCGTATCGCACAGGAAGCGCACTGGATCTGACATTTAGGACACCTCAAGGGCACCTCACGGTCATCTCTCGGGGTTCCTTTGTGTACGCCGCTGAACTGCGACTGTGTACGCCGCTGAACTGCGACGATGTTCCGCACCAGGCAGAACCTCGGGAGTTCCCATTCATACGTACGGAGGGCCGATCATGGCGGATATCTCTCGCAGCAAAGATCTGATCATCGCCATCACGATGGCCGATATTGCCATCATTCTCGTCGTCGGATCCATCCTGGGTTGGCTGGTCCGATACGTACGCCAGCCGCCCGTCGTCGGCGAGATCATCGCCGGAATCGCCCTGGGGCCGAGTCTTCTCGGCCTGTTACCCGGGGATCTCCCCTCCCTGATCTTCCCGAGCGAGGTACGGCCGTATCTGTCGGCGATAGCCCAGGTCGGGCTGCTCGTCTTCATGTTCGGCATCGGTTGGGAATTCGACAAGAGGTTACTGAAGGGCCGGGGCAGTACCGCGGCGGCGGTCTCCGTCACCTCGGTCGTGGTCCCGTTCAGCCTGGCGATCGGACTTGCGGCGCTGCTGTACCAGCGGCACGACACCGTAAACGGAGATCAGGTCTCCTTCACCGCGTTCGCCCTGTTCATGGGTGCGGCGATGTCGATCACCGCTTTTCCCGTGCTGGCCCGGATGCTGACCGAACACGGAATGCTGGGAACACGGGTCGGCGCACTCGCACTGGCCAGCGCGGCCATCGACGATGTCATCGCCTGGTGCCTGCTCGCTCTGGTCGCGGCGATCGCGACCGCGTCCGGTGGCGCCGGGGATCTCGCGCAGACGGTGATATTCTCCGCGCTCTACATCACGGCGATGCTGGTCTTCGTGCGCCCGTTCCTGTCATTCCTCATGCGCCGCTGGGGCCGTGACCGCATGACACCGCAGCTCATCGTCGTACTCGTCGCCGGGCTGTTCCTGTCTTCCTATGCGACGACCTGGATCGGGATCCACGCGATATTCGGTGCATTCGCCTTCGGATTCATCATGCCGAGCGAGTACCGCGGCGTGTTCGGCGAAGAGGCCAGAAAGCCGTTCGCGGGGATCAGCATGGTGCTGCTGCCGGTCTTCTTCATCGTCACCGGACTGAATGTCGATATCGGGGCGTTGTCCGGACGCGATCTGATCGAACTGGCCGCCATCATCGCCGTCGCCTGCGCCGGCAAGATGATCGGCGCGTCCATGGTCGGGAGACTGTCCGGAATGCCGTGGCGGGAGGCCAGCACCCTCGGCATCCTGATGAATACCCGCGGCCTCACCGAACTGATCATCCTCAATGCCGGCGTCAGCCTCGGCGTCCTGGACAGCCGGATGTTCACCATGATGGTCGTGATGGCGTTGTTCACGACCGCGCTCACCGGACCGTTCCTCCCGAAGCCCTCGGTACGCGTCGGCCAGGCCGGACTCCGGACCCGCCCGGAGGAACTGGCCGGGGCGACCCCCTAAGCTTGACGTTTAACCTCGGTGGGCTTGGTGTTCCCTGATGGATTCGGCGCGTTTGACCGTCTTGCCGACGTCGTGGTGCTTGGCCCGGTGCTTGTTCTTTGAGCCGGGAGGGCGTCCCGGGCCTGGGCGGGACGGTTTTGGTGCGGCTGCCGGGCGGGACGCGGTCGCGCGGACGTTGCGAAACCCCCGGCGGACACGTGCGGGGGTGAGGCGTCGTGGTTCGGCGGGCCGTTCCCAGGGGCGGCAAAGGTCCTCGGCGAGGGGGCGGGCGAGGCGGAGTTGTGTGTGGGTGGCGATGATCAGCCAGGTCCACAGGTCGGCGGTGTCCGCGTGGCGGACCTTCGGGGCAGTCCAGCCCAGGGTCTGCTTCATCAGCCTGAATGTGTGTTCCAGGTCGAATCTGCGGAGGAACGACTGCCACCAGCGGTCCACGTCCGCGGGTGCGGCGGCGGTGGCCGAGCACCACAGCCAGACAGGCTTCGGGTCGCGGTCGCCCGGCAGGCGCTCGACTTTGAGCCGCATCAACGTGCCGTGAAGGATGGGCAGTTCCTCCTTCGCGTGTTCCAGCCAGGGGCCGCGGTGGGTGAGCTGGGGATGCATCCGGTCCCAGGCCATCGCCTCAGCGGTGCCGTAGCGGGTGGTGTCGGTGTGGGTGGTGACCTCGGGCCGGTGCCAGCTGTCGGGCTTGCGGAAGGTGAGGACGCCACCGTGTCGGCGCGGGCGGCCGCCCTTGGGCCCGGAGCGTGCGGGGCCCGGGTCGCGGAGCATGACGCGGTCCGAGCGCAGACGTCCGACCAGCACTGCCGGCAGGTCCGCCAGAGCGTGGGAGAGGTAGGCGACGTCGTAGCCGGAGTCCATGACGATCAGGATCTCGGGATCGCCCGGCCGCCAGTGCCCCGCTTGTGTCAACCGCTCGACGACGTCGCGCAGTTGGGCGGCTTTCACGAGTGTGGCATCGTTCGCGGGGCCCAGGCGCACCGCGTCGAGCAGCGCGACCCAGGAAGTGCGGCCGACTTCCAAAGCGGCGACGAAGGAGTACGGCCAGCCCGGCACCAACTGGTCCGTCTTGCGCTCGCCACGCCCGTAGACGTGGCAGAACAGCCGGTCGTCGCTGGTCGGGGCGTCAGGGCGGAGCCAGTTGCTCACGTCCACCGCCAGCACGATCCGCCCGTCGGCCGCCTTCGGTAGCGGCAGGCCGGCCAGCACGCGACGCAGCCGCGCAGGCTCGATCCAGCCCCGGTCCAGCGCGGCATACAGCGCGCCGTGCCCGCGCCGGTGCTCGACGGCCAGGGACAGCTCGACCAGGGTCTTCACCGGACCGTCCGCGCACAGGGCCGCGTCCGAGAGCTCGAAGAGCGCATCCGCGCGGGAGTACAGACAGTCGTAGAACTCGACCCGAAAGCGGGACAAGACGTCCAACGCATCGCCTGCGGGCCCAGGGACGGGGAGACTCATACACAGCGGCCGTTCTCTCGTGCTTCGTTACTCGACATCTCGAAGCGTGGAGAACGGCTGCCTCCGCTGTCCTGGGAAGAACCGCAGATCAGCAGGTCGGGTGACGTGCGAGTTTAAACGTCAAGCTAAGAGCTGTCCCGTAAATGATCTTCAGTGAGCGAGGCTCGGTTCAGGCTCGTTGGGCGCTCTGCTTGTCAGCTGCGCTGCTTCAGGCCCGGGCGGGGAAGTCAGGATGGTCGGTGTAGGGCGAAGCAAGGTCACGCAAGTTGTGGCACGGCCAGGAGTCGCGGGCGTGACGGGCCAGGATGCGCCGCTTGGCCTCGACCTCGCGCAGGACGCGGGCCGGGTCGTGCAGAGCCACATGCAGAGCAATCGTGGGGTGGAAGCCGGAGAGGTCAACCTGACAGAAGTCGACCGTGTGTCCGTGGGCAGACCACTCCCCGCATCCGTCACCGTCGCAGCGCCGGGCCAAGTCAGCCTCCTCATCCAGCCGCGCCTCAAGGAACCTCACCAGTTCTTCAGTCATATGAGCATTCTCGACGTTGCGCCGAACGTCATGGAACGATCTTGCGATGACTGGTGTGATCACGGCGTCAGAGCCGTCATGGATAGCCCCGTTCACCGGCCTGAGCCCGCGGCAGTTCGGGAAGCTGGTGACGGTTCTGCGACGCAAGGATGCGGAAGCGGTCCGCAGGGGCCGACCGTGGAGCCTGGCGCTGGAAGACCGGGCACTGCTGGTCGCGGCCTACTGGCGAACGAACCTGACCATGCGCCAACTGGCCCCGCTGTTTGGGGTTTCCAAATCCGCGGCGGACCGGATCATCGATCACCTCGGGCCGATGCTCGCCCTCCAGCCCCGCAAGCGGTTCGCGAAGGACACCGTGCTGATCGTGGACGGCACCCTGGTGCCCACCCGCGATCACACCATCGCCGAGCAGTCCAAGAACTACCGGTACTCCACCAACCACCAGGTCGTCATCGACGCCGACACCCGCCTGGTTGTGGTGGTCGGTCGGCCCCTGCCCGGGAACCGCAACGACTGCAAGGCGTGGGAGGAGTCCGGCGCGAAGGCCGCCGTCGGAAAGACCCTGACCATCGCCGACGGCGGCTATCCGGGCACCGGGCTCGTGATGCCCCACCGACGCCGCAAAGGGGAAGAACTGTCTGACTGGAAGCAGGCCCACAACAAGTCCCACAAGCAGGTCCGCGCCCGCGTCGAGCACGTCTTCGCCCGCATGAAGACCTGGAAGATCCTCCGCGACTGCCGTCTCAAAGGCGATGGCGTCCACCACGCCATGCTCGGCATCGCACGGATGCACAACCTCGCCCTCGCCGGGTAAACCACCCAGCCGTAACAGCAGCCCACCATGCCCGAGGCCGCTCAGAGATCATTTACGGGACAGCCCTTAGGCGCAGGCCGGCACACAGAGCGGTCGCCGCCATGGCAGTGGATGCCATGGCGGCGATTTCGCCGTACGAAGTCGATTCAGTCCAGCAGGAGTTCGGGCGCGTGCAGCTCCAGCCAGACATGCAGGTCGAGCATCCGCTCGACGTTGGACCGTACGGCCATCGACATGGCCGCCGGAGCCTGTGACCCGATCTGCTGCGCCCAAACACGGTCGACCAGCGCAAACACCTGCGCGTCCGGCTCCGACACCAGCTCCTTCACCTGCTGCTGCAGATGAGCGGCGTACTCCGGATTCTGGGGCGAGGGGAACGGGCTCTTGACCCGCTCCAGCACCGATCGCGGCAGCACATGCGCTGCGGCCCGGCGGAGCAGGCTCTTCTCCTGACCGTCGAACGACTTCATCACCCAGGGCGTGTTGTAGACGTACTCGACGAGTTCATGACTGCAGAAGGGCACCCGCACCTCCAGCCCGACCGCCATCGACAGCCGGTCCTTGCGGTCCAGCAGCCCCCGGACGAATCGCGTGAGATGCATATGGCTCGTCATGCGCATGAGCCGGTCGAACTCGGATTCGCCGTCGAGATACTCGACCTGCGCGCGCGCCGTCGCGAACTGGTCGGCGGTGTAGGCCGCCACGTCGAGCCGGGCCCGCAGGCCGGGTTCGATGTGATCGGTCCGGGCCGCGAGACTCATCGGCGGGATGAACATCATCCACGGGAAGGTGTCCCCGCGCAGGGCCTCCGGGTGGTGGAACCAGGGATAGCCGCCGAACAGTTCGTCGGCCGACTCGCCCGACAACGCCACCGTCGAGTGCTCCCGGATCGCTTTGAACAGCAGATACAGGGAGCTGTCGAGATCCCCGAACCCGTTCGGGATGTCCCGGGCGCCGACGGTCGCGCGACGTACCGCGGGATCCGAGATGTCGGACGGATCGAGCATCACATCCCGGTGCGCGGAGCCCACATGGGCCGCGACGTCACGGACGAACGGCGCGTCGGACGTCTCGCGCATCTCGTCCGGGACGAAGTTCTTCTCCTGGCCGAAGAAGTCCACCGAGAAGCTGCGCACCTGTTCGCCGCGCAGGCCCAGCCGTTCCGCCGCCAGCCCGGTGATCGCGCTGGAGTCCAGACCTCCCGAGAGCAGGACGCCCTGGGGCACATCGGAGATCAGCTGCCGGTCGACGATGCCGGTGAGCAGTTCCCGCACCCGGGCCACGGTGCCCTCGCGGTCGTCGGTGTGCTCGACCGCGCTCAGCCGCCAGTAGGTCCGCTCCCGCAGCCCACCCCGGTCGACGTTGATCAGCGTGCCGGGCACCACCTCGTGCATGCCCTTCCACAGCGCCCAGCCCGGGGTCTTGGTCTGCGCGACCAACTCCCGCAGCCCGTCGGCGTCGACCGCCTTCCGTACGAGGGGGTTCGCCAGGATCGCCTTGGGCTCGGAGCCGAACAGCACTCCGTCGGGCGTCGGGTAGTAGAAGAGCGGCTTGATCCCCATGCGGTCGCGCACGAGGAGCAGCCGCCGGCCGCGACCGTCCCAGATCGCGAACGCGTACATGCCGTCCAGATGGTCGACGACGCTCTCGCCCCACTGCAGATAGCCGCGGAGCACGACCTCGGTGTCGCTGTCCGTCCGGAACGGATGGCCCAACGCCTTGAGCCGATCGCGCAGTTCCTGGAAGTTGTAGACCTCCCCGGAGTAGACCAGCACGATGTCACCGGTCGGCGTGCTCACCGTCATCGGCTGCGCTCCGCCAGGCAGGTCGATGACCGCGAGGCGTCGATGCCCCAGCCCGACCTCTGTACGCACATAGGTGCCGCGGCCGTCCGGCCCGCGACAGGCCATCGTCCCGGTCATCGCATCGAGCACATCACCCCGGTGCGTCAGATCGGCCTCGAACGACACCCAGCCTGCTATCCCGCACATCTCACGTCCTCTTTTCCATGGCACCTATTTCCAATGAAGCAAGAACGCACGAATACGGCCAAACTAGCATCGGCCTCATTACCCGACAATGTTCGTTTCACCCCGACCGGTGTGGATTTTCCACAGCTGCGGAATGCTAAAATCGACCCACCCGTATGGAGGATGAGATGCCCGCAGAAAAATCCCGCGCCAAGGTCGTCGGCCGGCCACCTCATCTGTCCCTCGATGCCATCATCGCCGCGGCGGAACATATTCTGCAGACCGAGGGCGCGGGAAAGCTTTCGATACGGCGCCTGGCGAACGAATTGGACAGCGCGCCGATGGCGCTCTATTACCACGTTCGCAACAAGGACGAACTGCTTCTGCTGCTGATGGAGGCCCAGGCCCGGCGCATACCGCGCCCGGAACTGCCGGAGGACCCACGGGAGCGGCTGATCGCGGTGTCGATCATGCTCTACGAGCTGCTCGCCGACCGGCTGTGGATCGTGCAGGTGGTGGCCGGCGGCGACCTCATCGCCCCCTCGGCGCTCTGGTTCGTCGAGGAGATGATCAGCGCGACCGTGGACTACGGACACACGCCGGAACACGCCGTGTACATCTACCGGACGATCTGGTTCGCCATCGTCGGCGACCTGATCATCCGTGCGAACGGCAAGCAGCGGCGCGGCCGGGCCACCGGACCGACCTACGAGGACCAGGTCGTCGCCGGCCTGATGAGCGGTACGCACCCCCGGCTGGCGGCGGTCGCCGATCGATGGGCCGAGCTCAACGGCCGTGACACCCACCGCCAGGGCCTGACGGCGATCATCGACGGGCTGCTGCGGTCGGAGGAGACCGTGGAGGGCCAGTAGCCGGCGGCTTCACGGGGCGGACGGCCAGGGGACCGACATCTTCTCGGACGCCGTCCGCGCGCACGCCGCCAGGACTCCGACGACCGCGTCGCGGTGTTCGTCCAGGTAGAAGTGCCCGCCCTCGAAGGTGCGGAACGCGCATCCGGCGTCGGTGACCTCACGCCACCCCTGGGCCTCAGCCGCTGTGATCTCCGGGTCCTGGTCGCCGTACAGCACCGTGACCGGAGTCCGCAGCCGCGCGCCGGGCGACGGCCGATAGGTCTCGCTCAAGCGGTAGTCGCTCCGGATCATGGGCAGGAACGTCCGGACGAGCGGGGCGTCGTCGAGGAGGTCGAGCCGCGTCGCGTCGGTGCGGCGCAGTTCCTCGATCAGCTCCTCGTCGCTGCCGAGGTGGATCCGGCCCGGCCGCGTCAGCGCCGGGGCGGGGTGACCGGACACGGCCAGGCCCATCGGCGGGTCCCCCGCCGCCGTCAGATGTCGGGCGACCTCATAGGCGACGACGGCCCCCATGCTGTGCCCGAACAGAATCGTCGGGACCGGCGGCCCGTCGAGCGGGAGATCGGCCGCCAGTACAGCGGCGAGCCGTTGGATATCGTCCGGCACCGGTTCGCCGAATCGATCTTCCCGGCCCGGGTACTGAACGGCGAAGAATTCGATGTCCCAAGGTGCCGACCGGTCCCACGAACGGTAATAGCTCGCACTGCCGCCGCCGTGCGGAAAGAGAAGCACGCGGGCCCGGGCATAGGGGCGGGACGCAAGCCGGCGGAATGCTCCGGCCCGCCGGCCCCCCGACAAGGAATCGATACGCATACCCACTCATTCACTCGCTGCCGGTGCCATGGAAATGTTCCAGAAGTCGGCGTAGCGGCCGCTCCGGGCGAGAAGCTCGTCGTGGCTGCCCTCCTCCACGATGTGGCCGCCCTCCAGGAAGAGGACGCGGTCGGCGCGCTGCACGGTCCGCATCCGGTGGGCGACCATCACCACGGTCCGCCCGGCCATCAGGCGCTCGATGCCCTCGTGGACGGCGGTCTCGTTGACCGGGTCGAGGGCGGAGGTCACCTCGTCCAGCAGGACGATCGGCACGTTCTTCAGCAACGCCCTTGCGATGGAGACGCGTTGGCGCTCACCGCCCGACAGCAGCGCGCCGCCCTCGCCGACGTTCGCCTCCCATCCGCCGGGCAGCCGCTCGATGACCTCGTCGAGCCGGGCCGCGGTCGCCGCCGCGCGGACGTCGGCCTCGTCGGCGTCGGGACGGCCGAGGCGCACGTTCTCCTCGATGGTGCCGTCGAAGAGATAGACGTCCTGGAAGACGATGGCGATCTGTGCCATCAGCACCTCGGTGTCGATCTTGCGCACATCCACGCCGCCCACGCGAACCGCGCCGGAGTCCACGTCGTAGAACCGGGCGAGCAACTGGAGCAGGGTGCTCTTGCCCGCACCCGACAGTCCGACCACGGCGAGCCGCTGCCCCTGGGGCACGGAGAAGGACACCTCGTCGAACACCGTGCGTTCGCCGTGCCGGAAGGTGACGGACTCGAACGCCAGGTCGTGGTCGACCGGCCGGACGGGCTCACGGGGTTCCGGTAGCGGCGCGGTGCTCAGGACCTTGTCGAGCCGCTCCAGCTCGGACTGGGCGCCGCGGAGCCCCGCGCCGATGTCCGACAGCGACAGCAGCGGATCGGCGCAGCGGGCCGCGAGCACCAGGATCGTCAGGACCTCCGCCGCCCCGATGCTCCCGCCGAGCGCGAGGGAGGTGCCCAGCGCCAGCACCGCGGTGAAGGCCACCTGCACCGCGACCGTCAGGCCCACCGCGCCGGGCAGCATCGCCAGCACGGTACGCCGGGAGGAGCGCTGGACCTCCTGGAGCGAGTCGTCGAGCAGCTCGAAGCGCTCTCCGGTGCGGCCGCCGGCGCGCAGCACCGGCTGGGCCTGGAGAAACTCGATGACGCGGTCCGATGCCTCCTTGTCCCGTTCGTGGCGGTCCGCGTCGGTGCCGGCCATCGAGCGCGCGGTCCACTTCTGGATCGCCGCCACGACGGGTGCGGCGACCAACGCGGCCACGCCCAGCTGCCAGTTGAAGGCGATCATCACGGCGACGATCGTCAGGGGGGTCACCAGGGCGGAGATGAACGGGGCCAGCAGGTGCGCGGCGACGCCCATCGCCTGGAGCAGACCGCGGCTGGCCATGACGGAGACCTCGCCGACCCGGCCGGCGTTGTACCAGCCGATCGGCAGCCGGGCCAGGTGCTCGCCCAGCCGGTAGTACATGCCGTGCAGCATCTTGGTGCCGACGCGCATGCCGGAGAGGTCGCTGACGTAGCGCAGCACGGCGTAGACCGCGACCGCCGCCCCGAACGCGATCAGCCACGGCACGGCGTCGTCCGGCGTGCTGCCGAACAGTTCCCGCAGCACCGGGACGAGCAGCGCGTAGGAAAGACCCTCGACCATCGCGGTGATCGTCATCAGGACCACGGTGCGGCGCATCGCCTGGGCGTACTCGGGTCCGAGCACGCGCAGCAGCGTTCGAATCATCGGGGCTGTCCTCCTTGGGATCGCCAGAACTCGGCGAACTTCCCTTCCTGCGTCAGCAGTTCGGCGGGGCGGCCCCGCTCGACGATCGACCCGTTCTCCAGCATCACGACGGTGTCGGCGTCGGCGACCGTCTCCGGGCGATGGGCGATGACCAGGATCGTCCGCTCGCCGCCCAGGGTCGCCAGGGCCTGGCGGATCGCCTGTTCGGTCTGCGGGTCGGCGAAGGCGGTCGCCTCGTCGAGCACCAGGACGGGTGTGTCGGCCAGCAGCGCGCGGGCGAGGGAGATCCGCTGGGCCTCGCCGCCCGAGAGCTTGACGTCCTCGCCGATCACCGTCTCGTAGCCGTTGGGCATGTCGAGGATCCGGTCGTGGATGTGGGCCAGTTTGGCGGCGCGCGCCACATCGTCGCGCTCGGCGTGCGGCACCGCGAGCGCAATGTTGTCCGCGACCGAGGCGCGCAGCAGGCGGACGTCCTGGAAGACGAAGGAGACCGTGCGGTAGAGCTGTCGGCTGCCGATCTCGCGCAGGTCGACGCCGCCGATGGCGACCGAGCCCTGGCTCGGGTCGAAGAACCGCGGCAGCAGCTGGACCAGGGTCGACTTCCCGCTTCCCGACGGCCCGACGAGCGCGGTGAAGGTCCCCGGCTCCAGCACCAGGTCAACCCCGCGCAGCACCTCGCGGTCCTCTTCGTAGCCGAAGCGGACATCGCGCAGTTCCACCCGGTGTCCCTGGGGTGCGACCGGATGCGCGGGCTCCGGAAGCGACGCGACGTCGAGGACTTCCTTGATCCGGCCGACCGCGCGGCCGGCGGCCTGCATGTCGTCGAAGCCGTGGCCCAGGGCCGCCACCGGGGCCGTCAGGCCCAGGCCCAGCAGCAGGAAGGGCAGCAGGTCGGCCGGGGCCAGGCTGCCGGACGTGATCATGGACGTGCCGCCGATCAGGACGACGAGCAGCACGAACGGCGGGGACAGCGCCAGCTGCATCCCGGCGGCGACCAGGGACATGCCGCGCACCCACCGGAAGAACGTCCCGACGAAGTCGTCGACGGCGGTGAGGAACTTCCCGTGGGCGCGCTCGGATCCGCCGAACGCCTTCACCACCGAGATGCCCTGCACGAACTCGACGACGGAGCTGGCGATCCGTCCCATGGCCTCGTCGAACTCCTCCTGCTCGCGCGTCCTGGCGGGGAGCATCAGCAGCGGGACCAGGAGAATGGCCATCACCACCGGGATCAGCGTGATCAGCGTGAGCCGCCAGTCGATGGTGAACAGGTAGACCAGCGACACCAGCGGCACCACGAACGCGGAGACGAGCTCGCCGGGCGCATGGGCGATGAGCGGGTGCACGGCGCTCACGTCCTCCCCCACCACCTTGGCCAGCTCGCCCGTCTTGCGGCGGGAGAACCAGCCGATCGGCACGCGGCCGAGCCGGTCGGCGAGCTGCCGACGGAACGTCAGCTGCGCCTGGCTGTCCAGCACATGGCCGAGTCCCGAGGACGCGGCGGTGAACAGCAGTCGCACGAACAGGCCGGCCGCGCCCAGGATCACGGCCGTCCAGACGTGCCCCTCGTCGATCGGGCCCGGCGCCAGCAGGGTGCGGCCCAGCTCGACGACCGCCAGCAAGGGCGCGAGTCCCGCGAGAGCGCCGATCACCTGCAGGATCGCGACGGCCGCGAACTTACGGACATGAGGACGCAGCAGCCTGGACAGGCTCTGCTTCTCCACGGAGTCGGAGTCCGACGTCGGCGTGGACCGCTCCCCGGCTCCAACAGCGTCGATCGCGCTCATCACTCTCCAATCGTACGCGTACGAATATCACTGTACTCGGCTGTGGGCCCGGGGGGGCAGGGATTCCGGCCAGAGATCGTCGACGGTCAGCGGCTTCCCGGATTCGGGCTCGGCGGCCTCGGGATAGCCCAGGGCCTCGGTCAGCTCCTTCCAGGCGCGGGCGACGGTCAGATGGCGCTGCTGGCCGTGCAGCGGGTCCACGCCCGCCTCGACGCGTTCGCGCAGCTCGTCCAGGACGGTCAGCACCCCGTCGCCCCACACGTCGTGGACGGCGTCCTCCCAGGTGGGCGTCCCGGCGGGACCCACATGGGCGCCGGTGGGACCGGAATCGTCCGCCCACCCCGGCGCGGAGCCCGACCGGCCCGGGAAGAACCGCCCCTCCGGGTTCGACGGCAGGCGCAGCACCGGGCTCCAGATCACCGGACCGTGGGTGTTGGCCAGCATCAGGTTGCCCGCGTCGGTGCCGATGGTGATCCGGTGCAGGAACAGGCTGGTGCTGTCGTCACCCGCCTGCATCCGGTTCTCCACCCGCAGCGTCAGCGGAACACCCGCGATCTGGGCGTCCATCCCGACCAGCGGGCGGCCGGCGCGCGCACCGACCCCGGTGATCGACCAGGGCCGCAGCCCGTCGAAGATCCCGGCGAGGATGTCGAGCAGGTCGAAGGAGACCTGCACCGCGCACAGGGCGTCGACGAACACCGGCCTGCGCAGCCGGACCAGCTCGCGGGCGGCCGAGGTGAACCGCCGGACCGGTTCGAGGTGCGGGTAGAAGGTGTTCAGCAGGTACTGGGTCCCACACCCGCGCGCTACCCGCAGGCAGTCCGCCAGCTCGTCCGGGTGGACCGGATGCTCCTGGAGCACATGGATGCCGCGTTCGAGCAGGTCCTTGGCCAGTTCCGCGCCGCGCCCGCCGCCGACCGCGGTCGACACCACGACACAGGCCGCGTCGACGTCGTCGGGCAGCTGCTCGACCGCGTCGTACAGCGGGACACCGTACTCCTCGGCGAGCGCCGCGGAGCGGGCGCTGCCCCGGGCCAGGATGCCGACGAGCCGGAAGCGCTCGGGCGCACGGGCGAGGGCCGCGGCGTACACCTGGCCGAAACGGGTGCCGCAGACGACGACGCGCATCGGGCGGGTCATCGGCGCTCCGCGGGCCGCGCGGTGAGTGCGTCCGCCAGGCGCGTCACATGAGGCCTCTGCAGGCAGCTGAAATGATCGCCCGGTACGTCGACCACCGTCACGTCCCCCAGGCACATCCCGCGCCAGAACGCGCTCGTGTCGTCCGTGGGTCCGGGGACGCCCGGCGTGGGCTCGACGGGGCGCAGGAAGGTGATGTCCCCCGCGTACGGCAGCGGATCGTACTGCGCCACCGCGTCGAGGATCCGTGCGAAGACCGCCGGATCGGCGCTCGTCATCCGGGTGAAGGCATGGTCGACCACGAGGTCGTCGTGCGGCGGGGAGGGAATGCGGTAGCTGGACACCAGGGTCAGCCGCCGTACCGTCACATCGGCCTCGCTCAGGGCGCGGGCCAGCTCCAGGGCGATCGGGCCGCCGAGGCAGTAGCCGATGATCTCCACGCCGTCGAACCCGGCGGCCCGCACCTCGCGGGCGTATCCGCCGGCCAGTTCCTCGACGAGGTCCGGTGCGGCGAGGTCGAGGCAGCGATCGCCGTCGGGCACGGCGATCCCGAACAGGGGCGCTTCCGTGCCGAGTTCGGTGATGAGCGCGTTGTACGGCGTCAGGGTGCCCGATCCGTCGTGCACCAGCAGCCGCACCGGTCCCGCCCCGGATCCGGCGAGCGGGATCAGCGACGAGGTGCGGGCCGCCGGGGCCGCCTCCGTGGCCGGAGCCGCCTCGGCGTCGGACCTCAGCCACCGGGCCAGGCCGGCGACCGTGGGGGTGTCCAGCAGGGCGCGGAGCAGGGTGTCGAAGGTGAGGTGCGCCGCCTCGGGCACGAGTTCGCGGACCCGCCCGATGAACCGGGCCGCCAGCAGCGAGTCCCCGCCCGCGTCGAAGAATCCCGCTTCGCGGCTCGGCGGCTCGGCCCCGAGGGCCTCGGCCCACAGGTCTGCGATGCGTCGCTCGACGCCCGGGTGCGGCGGCTCGGAGGGCTCGTCGCGCGGCGCGGTGGGTGTCGGGGCCGAGGCGAGCAGCTTCTTCCGGTCGACCTTGCCGTTCGGGGTCAGCGGCAGCGTCTCCACGAGGCGCACCCGCGCGGGGATCATGTGCGCCGGCAGCCGGTCGGCCACCCATCCGATGAGCTCCCCGGCCTCGACGGATCCGGACTCCCGCCGGGGGATCACGAAGGCGACCAGGGCCCGTTCGAAGGCGCTGTCGCCCGCCGCCAGGACCACCGACGTGCCCACCATCGGGTGCTCGCCGAGCACGGCCTCGATCTCGCCCAGTTCGATCCGGTGTCCGCGGATCTTGACCTGCTGGTCCGCGCGGCCGAGGAACTCGATCTCACCGGACGGCAGGTAGCGGCCGAGGTCGCCGGTGCGGTAGAGCCGCTCCTTCGTCTCCGGGTGGTGGATGAAGCGCTCCGCCGTCCGCTCGGGGTCGTTCAGATAGCCGGTCGCCAGGCCGGTGCCCGCGATGTACAGCTCGCCGGCGACCAGGGCGGGCCGGTCGCGCAGCGCGGTGTCGAGCACGTGGAAGCGCTGGTTCGCCAGGGGGATGCCGTACGGGATGCTGCGCCAGTGGGGTTCGACGGTCGTGACGGGGTGGTGGACCGACCAGATCGCCGCCTCCGTCGCCCCGCCCAGGCTGATCAGTTCGGTGCCGGGCAGGTGCCGTCCGGCGTGGCCGGGCAGGGTCAGCGGGATCCAGTCGCCCGACAGCAGCGCCAGCCGGAGGCTCTCCGGACCGGCGGGTTCGGCGTCGAGGTAGTGCAGCAGCATCTGGAGCTGCGCGGGCACCGAGTTCCACAGCGTCACTCCGTGCTCGGCCACGGCCTCGGCCCAGTGCGAGGGGTCGCCGCGGCGCGCGGGGTCCGGCAGGACGAGGGCTGCGCCGACGGCCGGCGGGCCGAACAGGTCGTAGACGGACAGGTCGAAGCTCAGCGCCGCCAGCCCCAGGACGCGGTCGGATTCGCCGACGCCGAAGCGGTGGTTGATGTCGAGCACCGTGTTGAGGGCGGCGCGGTGGCTGATCATCACGCCCTTGGGCACACCGGTCGAACCCGAGGTGTGCATGACATAGGCGAGCTCGTCGGGCGCGACTCGGGGGCCTTCGGGGATCTCGGCGAGCGGGATGGGCCGCAGCCCTGCCACGGTCACCGCCCTCACGCCTTCGGGGAGTTCACCGGTCGCGGCGTCGGCGACGACGGCGAACCCGACGCCGCTGTCGGTGAGGATGCGGTCGCGTCGGATCCTGGGCTGGCCGGAGTCGACCGGGACGTACACGCCGCCCGCGAGCAGCACCCCGAGCACCGCGACGGCCTGGTCCCGGCACTTGTCGATGAGGACGCCGACGAAGTCACCGGGGCGGCACCCCTCGGCCCGGAGTCGCGTCGCCACCGCGGCGGCCCCTCCCAGCCATTGCGCGTACGTCAGCGTCCCGGCGGTGTCGATCACCGCGACCCGGTCGGGGAACGCGCGCGCACGGGCGACGAGCGGATCGTGCAGCAGGCCCTCGGGCACCGGCGCGGCGGTCGCGTTCACCTCGGCGCGCCGGGTGCGCTGGCGTTCCGGCAGCGGCTGGGGATCCACCACGGTCCAGGGCTCGGTGCCCTCGGCCAGCCGGTGCAGCAACGCCTCGAACGCGGCGAACATGTCGTCCACCATGCCGTCGGGGAAGGTCCCCTCGCGGATGTCCCAGTTCACGTCCAGGCCGCCGAACTGGTCGCCCACCTGGCAGTCGATCCACACCTGCGGTGTCTGGCTGATGCCGTACGACGGCCGCGGCTTCCTGCCCGCGGCCGACACCGCGTCGCCGCCGACCCCGATGCTGCCGGTGAACACCACCGGCAGCATCGCCTCCTCGCGCCCCCGTCGCCGGGCGATCTCGCGCAGTACCTCGACCCCGCTGCACAGCCGGTGGTCGAGGTCGTCGAAGAGCCGCTCGCCCAGGGCGCGGGCGCGCTCCGCGAAGCTCGTCCTTTCCCCGTGGTCGACCGCGAGCAGGCTCAGCGAGGTGAAGTCGCCCAGCAGCCGGTCCACCCTCGGGTGCAGCGGCAGGCGGTGCAGCACGGGCAGTCCGACGCAGAAGCGCGGAGTGCCGCTCCAGCGGCCGATCGTCTCCACGTACGCCGCGAGCACCGCGTTGGCCGGAGTGCTGCCCTGCTCGGCGGCGCGGGTCTTGAGCGACTGCCACACCCGGTCGTCGAGCGTCGTCGTCAGCCGGCGGAAGCGCGGTGCCGTCGTCGCCGGATCGTGGTCGTCGCGCAGCGGCAGGACGGGTGGTCCGGGCAGTTCGTCGACGCGGTTCCACCAGTACGCGCGGTCGCGCGCGTACCGCTCGGTGTCGCGCAGCCGGTGCTCGGCGGACACGTAGTCCCGGTAGGTGGCGTCGATCCCGGGCAGGGCGCAGTCCGGCTGCTGGTAGCGGCGGTCCAGCTCGGTGAGCACCTGCTGGATGCTGAGCCAGTCCAGCGCCATGAAGTCCACCGACAGGTGCAGGACGCTCCGGTCGGCGGCCAGGGTCAGGCGCAGCTCGTACATGGGGCGTTCGCCCGTGGGGTGCACGGCGTGCGACAGCTCGTCGCGCACTCCGGCGAAGGCCTTGGCGACCTCGTCGTCACAGGCGTCACGCAGGTCGGCGACCGCGATACGGGTGTCCTTCGGTTCGGGCAGGACGCGTTGCGTGCCGTCCTCGTGGACGATTGTCCGCAGGGCGTCGTGGCGGCTCACCAGACCGTCCCAGGCGCTCTGCAGCCGGGCCGGGTCCAGGCCGGCCGGATAGTCCAGCTCCTGGTAGAGGTGGCAGGAGACGCCGCCGTAACCGAAGGCCGGGTTGCGGCCGAAGAGGTAGGCGGACTGGATGTCGGTCAGTGGGAAGGGCCGGTCCCGTTCGTCGGGCCGGTCCTGCCAGACCGGGTCCTCCTCGCGGCTCGCTCCGGTGTCCGCCACCAGGGTCAGCAGTTCCGCCTTGTGGCGGCGCAGCTCCGCCAGACGCCGGTCGTCCATGACGCCCCGGGGGGCGCGGAAGCGCAGGTTCTCGCCCTCGCGCCACAGCTGGATCCCGGCGTCGGAGAACTCCTTGAGCAGGTCGTTGGCGTTCACACCGCACCCTCTTCGTATGCGTCGGCGGCACGGAGCCGGTCGATCAGTGCGCTGAGTCCCGCGACGGTCGGTGTGCGGATGACGTCGCGCATGGGCAGTTCGACGCCCCAGGCTCCGCGCACCTCGGCGACGAAGCGAGTCGCGATCAGGCTGTCGCCGCCGAGCCTGAAGAAGTTCTCGTTGCGGCCCACCGACTCCAGTCCGACCAGCTTCGTCCACCGGTCGGCGACGAAGGTCTCGGTATCGCCCCGCGGCGGATCGTCCACGTCACGCGGCCGGTCGACGGACTGTTCGAGGATGGTCCGCACCTGCCGCCGGTCGATCTTTCCGTTGGCGCTGAGCGGCAGCGCGGGCAGGACGGCGAAGTGGGCCGGGACCATGTGTTCCGGCAGCCGGTCGGCCGCCCAGCCGCGCAGGCCGGCGGGATCGATCCCGTGGGCCGTCCCGGGCCGGTCCGCGGAGAGCAGGATCTCGCCGCCGGGCTCGGTGCGCAGGACCCGCACGTCGGTCAGGCCGGCTCCGGTGCAGGCTTGCCGCCACCGCTCGGCACCGTGGAGCCAGGGGGTTTCGGGGCGGCCCGCCGCGAACCTCCCCGCCCGTGCCTCCAACGGCAGGGCGGTGACGAGCGCGAGCGGCGTCGGGTGTGCGCGCTCCAGGAGGTGGAGGCGGCCGCCCGGGGCGAGCAGCAGGGCCAGGGTGGCCACAGCCAGGTCCGGGTCCGGCATGCGGTGCAGGACGTTGTTCGCCACGACGACGTCGTAGGTGTGGAGGTGCTGTACGGCGACGGCGTCGGGGCTCTGCCATGCGGTGCGGGTGCGGTGCCCCTGCTCCTCCAGCAGCGTCCGGGTCCTGGCCAGCGCCGGTTTCGAAGAGCCGAGCAGCGTGTAATCGACCGGGGCGGAGCCGAGTCCGGCGAGCAGGCGCGCGGTGCCACGGCCCCCGGCCACGTCCCACTCCGCGACGCGCGGGGTCGCGGAGTCGCCGCCGCGTGCCCGCAGGTCCTCGGCGACGGCCCGGAGGCAGTCGGCCGTCGCCGGCATCAGATCGCCGAGCGCCTCCGGGGCCAGTACCGGGTCGTCCAGCAGCGCGGTGGCGTCGGCGTCGCCGGAGAGGATGGCCGACAGGAGCGGTCCGGCCCAGCGCAGCGCGGCGGCGACGGTCTCGAAGAAGGTCCCGGCGGCGGCCTCGCGGGCCGATGCGATCCACTCCGGGCGCGTGACCTCGTCCCAGCGGGCGCCGTGCCGGTGCGTACCGTCGGCGGCGCGGACGAGCACATCGCGCTCGGTGAGATACGCGAACCAGATGTCCACGACCGGGCGTTGTTCGGCGCAGACCGACGGGCGGACGCCGTCGGATCCGGTCAGCGGTGCGACGACTTGCGCCAACAGCACTTCCACCAGGCGGTGTTCGAGCTGATGCGGGTCGGTCTCGCCGGTGGCCGCGGGCGGCAGGAACGGGTTCCGTGTACGGTCGGGTTCCGCGTGGACCCGGTCCGGTGCGGACGAGCGCTCGACCACGGCGGCGACGAGTTCCCTGCGCCCTTCGGCGACCGGAACGGCCACGGCCTGGGCGACCTCGGGGTGCCCCTGGAGGCAGGATTCGATCTCCCCCAGTTCGACCCGGAAGCCGTTGATCTTCACCTGGTGGTCGAGGCGTCCGAGGAACTCCAGGTTGCCGTCGGGCCAGTAGCGGCCTAAGTCACCGGTGCGGTACCAGCGCTCGCCCCGGTGTTCGGGGAAGCGTGCCGCGGTCAGCTCGGGGTCGCCCCGGTAGCCGAGCGCGACCCCCGCGCCGCCGATCCAGAGCTCGCCGGGCACCCAGTCGGGGCAGTCCCGGCCCCGCCCGTCCACCACCCGGAACTTCTGGTTCCGCAGCGGTTTCCCGTACGGGATCGAGCGCCAGCCCGCCGGGACCTCGGTGACCTCGTACGCGTTCGACCAGATCGCGGCCTCGGTCGCGCCGCCGAGCGAGATGAACCGGCAGCGGCCGTCCGTCGCCCGCGCCAGCCGTTCGGGCAGGTCGAGCCCGATCCAGTCGCCGGACAGCAGGGCCAGGCGCAGCGAGCCGGGGAGCGGCGAGCCGTCCGCCGCGGTCAACGCCATTTCGAGCAGGGCCGGGACGGTGTTCCAGACGGTCACCGCGTGCCGTTCGCACAGCGTCAGCCACTCGGTGGCGTCGCGCCGCCCGGACTCCGGGACCAGGACGGCGGCCCCGCCCACCGCGAGGAAGCCGAAGACGTCCCACACCGAGAGGTCGAAGTCCAGCGCGGAGACCGCCAGCACCCGGTCGTCCGCCCCGATGCCGAACCGCTCGTTGAGGTCCTCGACGGTGTTGACCGCGGCGCGATGGCTGACCTCGACGCCCTTGGGCAGGCCGGTGGAGCCCGAGGTGAAGATCACGTACGCGCGGTCCCCCGGTTCGGCCGGCACCGGTGCGCCCAGCGGGGGCGTGAGGAGCGCCCTCTCGATCGGGAGCACCTCGACACCCGCTTCGGTCGCTCCCAGGGCCCCGCTGCCGTCGAGGACGACCTCCGCGCCGCTCAGCTCCAGGATGCGGGCGCGCCGCTCCGCGGGCTGGTCGACGCCGACCGGGACGTACGCCGCGCCCGCGGCGAGCACCCCGAGCACCGCCGCGATCTGCCGCGGTCCCTTCGGGGCGACCACGGCGACGTACGATCCGCGGCCGATTCCGCGCCCGGCGAGCGCGGCGGAGATGCCGAGCGCGTCCCGGGCCAGCTCGTTGTGCGTCATCGAGGCGTCGTCGCCCCAGAGCAGGGCGGGCCGCGCGGCGCGGTCGGCGGCCCGCTCGAAGAACGCCGTGTGCAGGAGGTTGCCGGTCATGGTCCGGGTGGACGCGTTGACCGCCTCCCGGGTGGCCCGCTGCGCGGCGGGCAACGGCGTCCTTGGGGGCGCGGTCTCCCACTCCCCGTCGATCAGCTCGCGGACCAACGCCTCGTAGGCCGCCATCATCGTGTCGAGGACGTCGTCGGGGAACAGTTCCTCGACGGCGTCCCAGACCATCCGCACACTGCCGTCCCGGGTGCGGTAGATCTGGTGGTCGAGCCAGACCTGCGGCGTCTGGGAGATCATCCAGCTCGCGTCGCCGAAGCGCTCGGCGAACACGTCCGGGATCAGCGGCGCCGACAGGTCCAGGGAGAACACCACGGGCGCGGTGCGGGGCGCGTCCGGGTCCGAGCGGGCGAGGTCGCGCAGGACGTCGACGCCGCTGTAGGCGGCGTGCCCGATGTCCTCGTGCACCTGCTTCTGCACGGCGCGGGCGCACTCCTGGAAGCCTGACCCGGAGAGGTCCACCTCCAGCAGCACCAGACCGGTGAAGTCGCCCACGACGCGCTCGATCTCGGGGTGCGCGCCGAGATCGCGGTCGAACAGCGGCAGGCCGAGCAGGAAGCGCTCGTCGCCGGACCACCGGCTCAGGATCATGGCGTATGCGGTGGCCAGCACCACCGACGGGGTCAGGCCCGCCTTGTTCCCCCGCCGCTCCAGGGCGGTCCACTCGTCCGCCGTGAGGTCGAAGTACCGGCGGGCGAAGCGCGGGGCGGCGACGGCCAGGGGGTCGATCGCCAGGGGCAGCTTCGGGCCGCCCGGCAGCGACGGCACCCGCCGCTGCCAGTACGGGCGGGCCCGCTCGCTCTCGGTCCGGCGGCCTGCGGCCTGGTCCGCGAGATACCGGCCGAAGGTGTAGCCGACCTCGTCGAGGCTGTCGGGGTCCTCGTACAGGGCGGTCAGCTCGCCGAGCAGCAGCCGGAAGCTGGCCAGGTCGGCGACCAGGAGGTCGGTGTTGAAGTGGAGCCGGTCGACCCCGCCGGGCAGCCGGGTCAGCTGGACGTCGATGACCTCGCCGCGGCCGACGTTCAGCACCCGGTGCGACAGCCGCTCGCGCAGCTCCAGCGCCGCCGCCTCCGCCTCGGCAGCCGGCCGGGCGCGGAGGTCGTGGACGGTCAGGCCGGGCCACGGGGACCGGGGCAGGACCTGCTGGGTCGCGTCGTCGGCGAAGCGCGCCCGGAGCATCGGATGCCGTGCGAGCAGCGCCCGCACGGCCCGCTCCAGACGGTCCGGCTCGATCGGCCGGACCCCGTCGAACTCCATGTAGTTGTGACAGCCGACGCCGCCGAGGGGCTGGCCCTCGGCACGGCCGATCAGATACGCCTGCTGCACCGCGGTCAGCGGGAAGCTCCGATCAGCCTCGTCGTCGTGCTTCTCGACGGCCTCCGGCGCCGGTTCGCCGCCCTCCAGGGGGGTCAGCATCCCGGACCAGGCCGACAACCGGGGGGCCTCGGCCAGCTCGGCGAACGAGGCGTCGAGGCCCTCCCGGTTGAGCCGGCTCACCAGCCGCATCAGGTCCATGGACTGCAGGCCGAGCTCAAAGAGGTTGCAGTCGTCGTCCGCCGCGGTCAGCTCGATGCCGAGCACACCGGATACCACTTCGCGCAGGGCTTGAAGGTCCATGTCCTCGCTCCCTCAGACCGCGCCGGCGCGCATGGCGGCGAAGTACTCGTTCTGGGTGGGGAGTTCCTGGACGAGCTTGTCCGCCTTCAGCCGGATGCGCTCGAACTCCGCGATCGCCGCCCGCTCGTCGGCCATGTCGAGTGCGGGCGAGTGCCGGACCTCGATGCCGCCGGTACCCAGCAGGATGCAGTTGTACGAGTACGGCGGCAGCCCGTGGTAGTGCGGGAAGACGGTCTGCGCGTCCGGCACCTTGTGCTTCCAGTTCTCGATGCGCTCGGCCAGTTCGTCGGGGACCCTGCGCGTCTTGGTGTCCTTCCAGTACTGGTTGTCGGCGCGCTTTGCGCCCACGTAGTGCAGCACCAGGAACTCGCGGACGCCGTCCTGCACATGCGCGATCGACTCGTTGTAGAGGTTGCGCAGGCGGTGGTCGTCGCGGCCGGAGGGGAAGTACTTCACGATCTGCTCAATGGCGTGGTGGATGAAGAAGATGCCGGTCGACTCCAGCGGCTCCACGAAGCCGCTCGACAGTCCGATGCCCACGCAGTTCTTCACCCAGGAGCGGCGGCTGCGGCCGATGCGCATCTTGATGTGGTTCGCCTCGACGTCCTCGGCGCCGGGGCCGATGAACTCGCGCAGCGTGCGCTCCGCCTCCTCGGGCGTGGTGTAGTCACTGGCGTAGACGTAGCCGGAGCCGATGCGGCTGATCAGCGGGATGGTCCAGATCCACCCCGCCTCCTGGGCGGTCGCGGTGGTGCAGGGCCGCATCGGCTCGCGGTCCATGTCCAGCGGCACCTGGAGGGCGACCGCGCTGTCGTTGGGCAGCGTGTCCTGGTACGAGACGAAGGGCTCGTCGAGCGCCTTGTTCAGCAGGAGCGCGCGGAATCCCGTGCAGTCCACGAACAGATCGCCCTCCAGCCGCCCGTGCTCGGCCGTCTGCACATGGGCGATGTACCCGTCCCCGTCGAGCACGACGTCCGTGACGTCGTCGGTGATGTGGCGGACGCCGCGCTGGGTGGCGTAGGTCGTCAAGTACTTGGCCAGCAGGGCCGCTTCGAAGTGGTAGGCGTACGGGAACTGCGTCCCCTGGTACTCCACGATCGTCGACCGGGCCGAGGTCTCCTCGCGCTGCTGCTCGACGAAGCCCTGGTCGATCAGCTTGCCGTCGAGGTAGCGGGGCGAGCGCTCGGCGTCGCACAGCGACGCCATGACGAAACAGTCCTTGTCGAACCGGCTCGTGGTCGGATTGCGCAGCCACCAGTCGCTGAGCGGGAACCCGTCGACCGAGCCGAGCTGCTCGAACGGGTGGTAGAAGTGATGGCCCGGCTCACGCCAGTTCTCGAACCGCACGGCCAGCTTGTAGGTGGCGTTGCAGGCCGGCATCCAGTCCGACTCGGACAGCTTGAGGAACTCGAAGAAGTGTCTGATGTCGCTGAACGTGGCCTCGCCGACGCCGATGGTGCCGACCCGGGCCGATTCCACGACGGTCACGTCGATCCGCTCGCCGAACGCGGCCGCCAGGTAGGACGCCGTCATCCAGCCCGCCGTGCCGCCGCCGACGACCACGACCCGCTTCGTCCTGCCCGGGTCGCTCGCCCGCTGCTTGCCAGCACCGTCAACAGTCATCACTGCGTACTCCTTGTGTGAGTTCCGGAAAGAGGGTGCGTTCCATCGAGCGCCACAGATACGCGGCGCCCGACGAGCCCGCCGTGCCGGCCACGCCGCCGAGCAGCGCCTCCGCCAGGGCGGCGTGCCGCCCCCGGCAGGAGCGCATCGAGGCGTCGAAGGCGGCCATCGCGTCATGGATCCGCTTGACGTCCTCGCCGGCCCGGTCGCGGTATTCGCCGAACGCGGCGTCCAGCGACTGCTCGTCGAGACGTGCGAGCAGCCGGGCCCGGTCGCGGTCGGTCAGCCCGGCGATGTTCAGCATCCGCCGGTCCCTGGCCCCGCACAGGAACTCGATCTCGCGGAACTGGACGGACTGGAAGCCGCTGGACGTCCCGAGCGTCGCCCGGACGTCGTCGAACTCGTCCGGCGTCAACGCGTGCAGGGCGTCGAAGTGCTGGGCGACCGCCGCCATGATCCGGGGCAGCCGGTCGAGATGTGCGCATGCCTCTGTGCCCTGCCCTTCGGTGAGCGCCCGGCGGGCGGCCTCCAGGTGGCGCAGGACGACCGCGAACCAGATCTCGCAGGCCTGGTGGGCGCCGAAGAACAGGGCGCGTTCCGAGGTCTCGTGCACCCGGGCGACCTCGAGGAGCTCGTCCAGCCTCAGTCGTTCTCCGTACGCCGGACAGTGGCCGGCTTCCGCCCGGTCGCTCACCGCGTCCGCTCCTCGCACAGAAGCTTCTTGTCGATCTTCCCGACGGGCGTACGGGGGAAGTCGGGCACGACGACCAGGTCGTCCGGCAGCTTGTAGGTCGCCAGCCCGCGATCGCGGATGTGCTCCCTGACCGTGCGCAGCGAGAGCGCCCCGGCGTCGGTGCCCGCGGTGAGGACGACGAACACGCAGAGGCGCTCGTCGCGTTCCTCGTCCGGTACGCCGACGACCGCGGCGTCCCGGACCAGCGGGTGGGTCAGCACATGGCTCTCGACCTCCTCGGCGGAGACCTTCTCGCCGAGGTGGTGGATGATGTCCTTCAGCCGGCCCTCGATGACGATGTTCCCGTCGCCGGTCGTGCGGGCCAGGTCGCCGGTGCGGTAGAACCCGTCGGTGGTGAACGCCCGGCGGTTGGCCTCCGGTCCGGCGAAATAGCCCCGGATCGTGTACGGGCCCCGGGTGAGCAGTTCGCCGGTCGTGCCGGGGGCGACCTCGTGGTCGTCGGCGTCGACGATCCTGATCTCGTCGTCGGGGGACAGCGGCCTGCCCTCGGTGCCGAAGACGACCTCCTGCGGATCGTCGAGCCGGGTGTGGGTGATCAGTCCCTCGGCGGTGCCAAACACATTCATGATCCGGCAGCCGAGGTTCTTGCTGACCCGTTCCGCCGCGTTGGGGCCGAACTTCGAACTGCCCACCTGGATGGTCATGCCGGTCATGTCGACCGGGTCGCCGAGCGCCTGCTCCGCCCAGAGCAGCGCCAGGGCGGGCACCAGCGCGGTGTGCGTGACGCCCTCGTTCCCGATGAGCGGGAACACCAGGCCGGGGCTGGGGTTGGCGGCCAGCACGGCCTTTCCGCCGACGAGCAGCGCGCCCAGCACGCCGGGGCAGCCGAGCGCGGCGTTGTGCGGTACGGGGTTCGCGGCGAGGTAGACGCTCCCCTCGTCGAACCCGGTCGCCTCGGCGCACGCGAGCATGTTGTACGCGTAGTCGTCGTGGGTCCGGGGGATCAGCTTCGGCGCCCCGGTGGTCCCGCCAGACAGCAGCAGCAGCGCCACCTCGGAGGCGTCGACCGGCTCCATGTCCCGGGGCGTGCAGGCGATCAGCTGGGACAGCGGTGTGTGCTCCTCCGCCTCTCCGGCGATCACGATGTGCCGCAGCCCCGGCGCGTCGGCGCGCACCTCGCGGGCCAGCTTGCGGTGGTCGAAGCCCTGCAGACGGTCCGGGCCGACGTAGGCCACCGCCTCCGAGGCGCGGACCAGGTGGAGGATCTCGTCCCGGCGATGTCCGGGCAGCGCCATCACGGGGATGGCCCCGATGCGGAACAGCCCGATCATGGTGGAAAGGAATTCGATGACGTTCGGCAGATGCAGCACGACCCGGTCGTGCCTGCGGACGCCGAGCTCCGCCAGGCCGGACGCGATACGGTCGGCCTCGTCGAGCAACTCCGTGTAGGTGACCCGGCGTCTGCCGTCCACGGCGGCAATCTTGTGCGGGTGGCGCTCAGCACTGTCGGCCACCCGTTGCCGGAGGGGGACACCCGTCCAGTAGCCGGCTCGCCGGTATCTCTCCGCGAAGTCGGGTGGCCACGGCACGAACCCGTCCAGCATGCGTCCTCCTCGGTTGCGACGCCTTCAGAGTCGGGCAGGGGCTCCGGAGCCGCACCAATCCCCAACAGAGCTTTGAAAGTGTTGGCCAAGGAGGCCGACGGCTTGGCGAACCTCGAGTCGTGAACCGAGTGCGAGCGCAGGGTCGGAACTGGGTGCGGGTCATCAGCGGCGAGGAGCGCCCGACGGCCCGGCTAGTGTGCTTCCCCTACTCCGGTGGTACCGCGGCGGCCTACCGCGACTGGTCCTCCGCGCTGCCGACGGGCGTCGAACTGCTCGCCGTGCAGTATCCGGGCCAGGCGGACCGTATCCGCGAGTCGCCCGCGGGCTCCGTCGCCGGGATCGCGTCGTGCGTGGCCGCCGAACTCTCCCGGCGGGAGCCGGTCCGCTGCGTCCTGTACGGGCACAGCCTGGGCGCCCTGGCCGCGTACGAGACGGCGAGAATGCTCCAGGCGGACGGCCGGCCCGCACACGGGCTGGTCGTCTCTGGTTCGCTCGCGCCGGGGCAGGCGCTCGGCGGCCGGATGCATCTCGCCGGCGACGCCGAACTCTGGTCCACCCTGCGGGACTTCGGCGGGATCGACCCGTCGATCGCGGACGACCTGGAGCTGCGGGAGCTGCTGCTGCCGACCCTGCGGGCGTACATCGCACTCACCGAGACCTACCGGCCGCCGACGCGTCCTGAGCCGCTGGGCTGCCCGGTCCACTGCCACTACAACACCGAGGATCCGCTGGTGGACGCCGCGCGGGTGGAGCCCTGGGCCGCGGTCACCACCGGCCGGACCAGCGTACGGGGCAGGCCCGGCGGGCACTTCGGAGTGCTCCTGGAGCCCTCGGAACTGATCGCCGACATCACCGGAGTCCTCCTGGAAGGCGCGACGCTGCCATGACCCTTGCCGGAAAGTCCGTCATCATCACCGGCGCGGCCACGGGCATCGGCCGGGGCATCGCGGAATGCGTGCTGAAGGAGGGCGCCGACGTCACGGTGGTCGGCCGCCGCGAGGAACCGCTGCGGGAGCTGGCCGAGCGGTTCGGGGACGCGGTCCACGTCGTGGCACAGGACGTCGCCGCGCCCGGGGCCGCCGGACGGATCGTCGCCGCCGCGGCAGAGAGATTCGGCGGGATCGACGCCGTGGTCAACAACGCCGGCCTGGCCCGGTTCGGCACCCTGGACGCGGTCGACCCCGCGCTGTTCGACGCGATGTTCGCCGTCAACGTCCGTGCGCCCGCCGAACTGATCCGCTGCGCCCTGCCGCATCTTCGGGACCGCCGGGGCAGCATCGTCAACATCTCGTCCGTCGGCGGCGTCCTGGCCATGCCGGGGCGAGCTTTCTACGGTGCGACCAAGGCGGCCCTCAACAGCCTGACCCGTTCCCTGGCGGTGGAGCTCGCGCCGGACGTGCGGGTGAACGCCATCCTGCCCGGACCGGTGCTGACGCCGATGTGGGACGGGACCGGCCTGGACGCGGCCGGCGCCGAGCGGCTGCGGGCGGGGCTGATCGCGTCGACCCCGATGGGGCGGTTCGGGGAGGACCGGGAGGTCGGCCGGTGGGTCTGCCTGCTGATCGACCCGGAGGTGTCGGGCTGGGTCACCGGCGCCCTGATGCCCGTCGACGGCGGACGTACGGCATGACCCGACCAACCGGCCGAGAACACTCTCGCAAACAAAGGGGTATGAGCGTGAGTTCAGAGAACAGGTCCGTCGCCGGCTCCATTCCTTCGTCCTGCCTGGTCAGCATCTTCTGGGCCGCGGAGAAGCTCGCGAAGGAGACCGGCGTCGACGTGGTGAAGCTGCACGTCGGCGACCCGTATTTCGATCCGTCCGAAGACGTCGCCCAGGCCTTCGTGGACGCCGTGCGGCGCGGCGACACCAAGTACACCGGGGTCGAGGGCCTGACCGCGCTGCGGGAGGCGGCGGCCGAGAAGCTGCGTACGGACAACGGTCTGGACAGCGACGTCGGCAGGCTGCTGATCTCGCCCGGTTCGGCCCAGGGTCTGACCGGCCTCCTCCAGGCGCTCGCCGAGCCCGGCGCGGAGATCCTGCTGCCGGAGCTGCACTGGCCGGTCCATCTGCAGCAGAGCCTGCTCGCGGGCTTCCGGCCGGTGCTGTATCCGCTCGGCCCCGACTTCCGGCCCGATCCCGAGCGGATCGCGGCCGCCGCGACGCCCCGCACCCGGGTCCTGCTGATCAACTCGCCGGCCAACCCGACCGGAGCCGTCCTCGACGGCGACGAGATCCGCACCCTGCTGGACCTGGCGCGCCGGAACCGCTGGCAGGTCATCAGCGACGAGGCCTATGAGCACTTCTGTTACGAGGGGGAGCACATCTCGGTCGCCTCCTTCGAGCGTGAGGTCCCGGTCGCCGAGCGGATCGTGCACAGCGTCTTCACCTTCTCCAAGGGCTTCGCGATGACCGGCTACCGGCTGGGCTACGTGGCGCCGGCCACCGATCGCATGGCCGACGTCATGAAGGTCGTCCAGGAGGCCGGGATCATCGGCACGTCGACCCCGGTGCAGCACGCGGGCATCGCCGCGCTGAACAGCCGGGCGGACTCGACGGCGACCAACCGCAAGCTGGTGCAGCGCAACCGGGACGTGGCGCTGCCGCCGCTGATCAAGGCCGGGCTGCTGCGGGAGCTGCCCGCCGGCGGCTGGTACGCGATGCTCGACGTGACCCGGTCCGGCCTGGACGCCGAGTCGTTCGCGATGCGGCTGCTGGAGCGCAAGGGCGTCGCGGTGGTGGCGGGCAACGGGTTCGCCATGCGCCCCGACGTCGACGACCAGGGCCGCATCCGCTCCCACGACTACGCGCCCTGGGCACGGCATCTGGTCCGGATCGCGTTCTGCGTGGATCCGGTGGCGTTGGAGACCGGTGTGCGGCGGATCATCGAGTTCGTCGAGGAATGCGCCGCCGAAGCGAAGGGATGACCGGCATGGCGAACTCCCCGGCCGGCACGGTGACACGGGCGACCGTCGACCCGGCGGCCTTCCGTTCCCTCATGACGGCGCATCCGGTCGGCGTCACGATCGTGACCACCGTGGGGCCCGATGCCGAGCCGTGGGGCATGACCTGCTCCTCGTTGTGCGGCGTCTCGCTCCAGCCGGCCGCCCTGCTGGTCTGTCTGCGGGACCGGAGTCCGACGCTGGCCGCGTTGCTGCACACGTCCGCGTTCGCCGTCAACCTCCTGCACGACCGGGCCGAACCGGTGGCGCGGCTGTTCTCCTCCGGGGCCCCGGACCGGTTCGAGAAGGCCGCCTGGGTCCCGGATCCGGAGTCCGGGGTCCCGCATCTGATCGAGGACGCCCATACGATCGCGGACTGCGAGGTCAGCGAGACGCTGGCGGTCGGGGACCATGTCGTGGTCTTCGGGCGGGTGCACCGGGTGGCGAGCCACGCGACCCGGCCGGCCGGCCCGCTGCTGTACGGGATGCGGCGGTACTGGTCGCTGCCGGACCCGGCCGACGATGGGAGCGGACGGTGACCCGGGCGCGTATCCCCGACTGCCCGCTGGCCCGCACGGTCGAGGTCATCGACCAGTGGTGGACCCTGGAGATCCTGCACGTGGTCCTCGGCGGCCACACCCGGTTCTCCTCGATCCGCCGGGATCTGGAGACCCCCGCCGACGTCCTGGCGGACCGGATCGCCGCGCTGAGGGCGAAGGGTCTGCTGGAGGTCGACGACACCGCCGAGCCGGGCGACCCGACGTACCGGGCCACCGATCTGGGTGGCTCGCTGCGCCCGCTCCTCCTGGTGATGGCGGCCTTCGGGAACCATCGGCTGGCTCCGGAGGACCGCAGCGTCGTCCTGGTCGACGAGGAGACGGGCAGGGAGGTGGACCCGGTCGTGGTCGACCGGGCGACCGGCCGCCGGGTCGACACCGCCGGCTTCGTCTTCGCCCGTGGCCCGAAGGCCGGCGAACAGGTCGCCGCCCGCTATCCGGAGGCCCGGGCCGGGCGGTGACCCGCACGGCCACCGGACCGGCCGCACCCTGCGGGCCGGTGATCCGCCCGTCGGCCGTACGCCCCGGCGTACGGCCGGCGGGCGCGCGGCCCGGACTCCTCCGGGGCGCTCCACCCAGCGGGAAGGAACCGTCAGACATGAGCCGGACCGATCTCGGCGCACGCTCTCTGGACCTCACCGATCCGGCCGCGTTCGTCGACAACGACGTACACGCGTACTGGCGTGACGTGCGGGCCCGCAATCCCGTCCACTGGCACGAGCCGACCGACCGCAACCCGGGGTTCTGGGTGGTGTCGCGGTACGCCGATGTGCAGCCGCTGTACACCGACGAGGCCCTCGGCTCCGCCCGGGGCAACGTCCTCGACGTCGTCCTGCGCGGCGACGACTCGGCCGGCGGGAGCATGGTGGCGGTGACCGACGCCCCGCGCCACCGGCCGTTGCGCAACCTCCTGTTCAGCGCGTTCACCCCGCGGGTCCTGGGCGAGGTCGTCGAGGAGGTCGGGCGGCGCACCACCGAGCTGGTGTCCTCGGTCGTCGGGCGGGGCACCTTCGACTTCGCCGCCGAGATCGCCGACCGGATCCCGATGAGCACGATCTGCGATCTGCTGTCCATCCCGGCGGCGGACCGCGAGGAGTTGCTGCGCTGGAACAAGATGGCGCTCTCGTCGGTCGACGCCGCGTACGACGAGCTCGACGCGATCGCCGCCCGCAACGAGATCGTGCTCTATTTCATGGACCTGGCGCAGGAGCGCCGCGACCGACCCGGTGACGATGTCATCAGCCTGCTCGCCGCCGCCGAGGTGGAGGGCCGCCCGCTCACCGTCGAGGAACTCGCGGTCAACTGCTACAGCCTGATCCTCGGCGGCGACGAGACGTCCCGGGTCTCGGCGATCAGCGGGGTGCTCGCCCTGATCGACCATCCCGACCAGTGGCGGGCCCTGCGGACGGGCGAGGTCTCCGTCGAGTCGGCGGTGGAGGAGGTCCTCCGCTGGTCGACGCCCTCCTTCCATGTGGCCCGCACCGCCCTCCGGGACCTGGAGATCGACGGCAGCGCGGTGCGCGCCGGCGACATCGTCACGCTGTGGACCGTCTCCGCCAACAACGACGAGACGGTCTTCGACGAGCCGCGCCGGTTCACGCTGTCCCGCTCGCCCAACAAGCACCTCTCGTTCGGCCACGGCCCGCACTACTGCCTGGGTGCGTTCCTCGCCCGCGCGGAGCTGAGGATGCTGCTGACCGCCCTGGTCGCCCAGGTCGGCCGGATGGAGCTGTGCGGCACGCCCCGGCCGATCTATTCGAACTTCCTCAACGGCTACGACGACCTGCCGGTGCGCTTCGAGGGCCGCTGACGCCGGATCAGGCGCGCTCGGCCCGCTCGGCCCGCTCGGTCCGCTCGGTCCGCTCGACGATGCTCGCCAGCTCCGCGATGTTCGCGGCCGCGAGCATGTCGCGCATCGGCACGGCCACGCCGAGCTCCGAGCGCACCCGCCGAGCCAGCTGCGCGGCGAGCACCGAGTGGCCGCCCAGGTCGAAGAAGTTGTCCTCGGGCGCCGCGTGGCCGATCTTCAAGGTCTCGTTCACCATGGCGCAGAGGATCTGCTCGTACGATCCCTCCTCGCCCTCGTCCGCGGGGACCGCGGTGCCGGGCGTCGCGGTGCCGGGCGTCGTGGCGTCGAGCGCGACGCGCGCCGCCCGCTCCTCCAGTTCCCGGCGGTCGATCTTCCCGTTCAGCAGGGTCGGGAACCGATCCAGCATAACGACGGCCGACGGGACCATGTGCTCGGGCAGGGCCTCGCGGGCGTGCTCGCGCAGCTGGTCCTCCGTCACCTCGTGGCGCGCCGAGGGCTTGACGTAGGCGACGATGCGCTGGGAGGAGGCGTCCTCGCCGCTCACCACCGCGACGACGATCTCCACGGCCCGGTGGCTCTCCAACCGCGCCTCGACCTCGCCCAGTTCGACGCGGAAGCCGCGCACCTTGACCTGGTTGTCGACCCGGCCGGTGAAGAAGAGCTCACCGTCGAAGCCGCGTCGGCCCCGGTCGCCCGACCGGTACATCCTGCTGCCGGGCGGGCCGTACGGATCCGCGACGAAGCGGGACGCGGTCAGGCCCGGACGGTTGAGATAGCCCCGGGCCACGCCCGAGCCCGCCAGATACAGCTCCCCGTCCGTGCCGTCGCGCAGGTCGCCCAACGACCCGTCGAGCACGTACACCGTGCCGCCGTCCCACGGCGTCCCGATGGACACGTCCTCCTGGATGCCGTCGATCGGCCCGCCGATCGACGCGCCCACGGTCACCTCGGTCGGGCCGTATCCGTTGTAGAGGCGTCTGCCCTTGGACCACTCCGCCGCCAGGGACCTCGTGCAGACGTCGCCGGTGGAGGTGATCGTGCCGCCGAGCAGCAGCCCCTCGCTGTCGGTGATGCCCAGCGCCACCGGCGGCATGACCGCGTGGTCGACCTCGTGTTTCAGCATGGTCTCGCGCAGCGACTCCCCCGGCATCAGGTCGTGCTGCTCGGCCATGACGAGTGCCCCGCCGTTCAGCAGGGCCAGCGTGAAGTCCCAGAACCAGGCGTCGAAGCTGAAGGAGGCCCATTGCAGCACCCGCTCGCCGGGGCGGACCCCGAACGCCCTCGCCTGGGTCGAGACCAGGTCGGCCACGCCGGAGTGGGTGACGGCGACGCCCTTGGGCACGCCGGTCGAACCGGAGGTGTAGATGACGTACATCAGGTGGGCCGGGCGCAGCGGTGCGAGGCGCTCGTCCTGAGTGACGTCGCCGCCGCTCTCCTGCTCGCAGGCGGCCTCGAAGGACGGGTCGCCGAGCACGACCTCGGGCACGTCCAGGCGCAGCGAGGTGATGTCCTCCGTGCGCAGCAGCATGACCGGCTCGGCGTCCACGACCATGTGCGTCAGCCGATCGGCCGGATAGGCCGGGTCGAGCGGGAGATACGCGCCGCCGGCCTTCAGTACGGCGAGCACCGCGACGATCAGCCGCACCGAACGCGGCACGGCGATCGCGACCAGGCGGTCGGGTCCGACGCCGGCCGCGATCAGCCGTCTGGCGAGACGGTTGGCGCGGGCGTTCAGCTCCGCGTAGTCGACGACGGTGTCACCGAAGAGGACCGACGGAGCATCGGGCACCTCGGCGACCTGGGACTCGAAGAAATCCGAGAGAACTCTCAACTCCGCCTCCGACGCGGGCTTCCGGCGTGATGGCTACGAAAAGTGGTGCGCGGCGCAGGGGTGTCGAACACCCCGGTTCGGCTGGTTCAACTGGTTCGGCCAGTTCTGCTAGTTCGGCTCGATAGTGAAGCCGCGTCCCCAGACGTTGCGCAGGGTCAGGCCGAGGGGCTGCAGGCGTCGACGCAGCCGGAGCACGTGCAGGTCGATCGCGTTGCTGGACGCGCTGGCTCCGCACTGCTCCAGGATCTTCCCCAGTTCATTGCGGTAGACCACCTGGCAGTACCGGGAGATCAGCGGGGACAGGATCTCGCACTGGAGCATCGAGAGTGTGACGGACGAGTCCCGGAAGAAGAGGATGCCCGCCGGGTCGAGCACGGGCTTCTCGTTGAGGACGACTCGGGCCTCCAACTGGCTGACCCGGGCCTGGAGATCCTCCGGGACGATGGGCGGGCGCACCCAGTCCTCGTAGAGTCCGATCCGTTCCGGCGGCGGAGCGCCGTGCTCCACGACCAGAAGGCACAGCCGCCGTCGTGCCCGGCATTCCTCACGGATTTTACTTTCGGCGGGCCAGCGGACGAATCTCACCCAGCTCTTCACATCGGCGGTCACGGACAATCTCCTTGCCCGCCCGCGTCCCGCAGACTCTTCGGCCGCATATCCGTCCATGACCGTTCGATACGGTCAAGGATATTCTCCTGCGTGGCCGGCCCGTATACCGTGCGCCAGCCTGCGGGAATTTCTAATCCCTGAGGCCAGAGCGAATACTGCTCTTCGTCATTGCACAGCGCCAGATATTCTCGGCTGTCGTCCTCGAATGGATTGAACATGCGCGCAACCCTCTCCCCCGACCTGGAACCACCTCTCGAAGGTACAGCAGGGGCCCGAACCAGAGAAGCATTAAATTTCCATATGCGCCCGTGCAATCCGCATTCCCTTCTGAGTGATCTTCACCATGGTTCTTCCAGAACGAACCATTTATCATCAATCATCGATTCCGTGAACCAGCCCGCAGGGGGCCCGCGATGCCTTTGGACCGCTTTTTACGCAGCTTGATCGCCTGGCAGGGCGCCGGGGGGCCGCCGGTTCCGGATCGCGCCCTGACGGTCGAGCAGGCCCGTGAGCGGTACCGGGCGAGCTCGGCACGCCCCCACCGGGAGGACGGACACCCCCGTGCGGCCGTCGCCTCCGCCGATCGCACGATCGACACCGAGGACGGATCCTCGATCCGGTGCAGGGTGTACACCCCGGAATCGGACGAGCGCCGGGTGATCACTTTTCTGCACGGTGGCGGATGGGTGCTGGGCGACCTCGACAGCCACGACCGGGCCTGTCGGATGCTCGCGGCGTCGCTGGGCTCCGTCGTCGTCTCCGCCGGCTATCGACGGCCCCCGGAGTTCCCCTACCCCACTCCGCTGCGCGACGCCGTCGCCGCGACCCGCTGGACGGCCGAGTCGTTCCCGGGCCGTGAGCATGTGGTGGCCGGCGACAGCGCGGGGGCCAGCCTGTCGCTGGGCGTCGCCCTGGACGCGCGCGACACCGAGGGCCCGGACCTCGCCGCGCTGCTGCTGGTGTACCCGCCGGTGGATCCGAGCCTGCGGATCGCCGCGGCCTGCGAGCACGCCGAGGGGTATCTGCTGAGCGTCGAGGACATGGTCTGGAACTACGAGATGTACGTCCCCGATCCGGAGCGCCGCGGCGATCCCGCCGTCGACCTGCTCAACGCCGACCTGCGGGGCCTGCCGCCGACGGTGCTGGCCACGGCGGAGTTCGATCCGCTCCACGACGAGGGGGTGCGGCTGGCCGAGAAGCTGGCGGCCTCGGGCGTCTCCGTACGCCATGTTCCCGGGCCGGGTCTCGTCCACGGCTATTTCCTGATGCAGGACATGGTGCCCGCGGCGGCCGCGTGCAGCCGGCTGGTCGTCGAGGAGCTGCACGCGGTGCTGAGGTCGTTCAACGCGCCGTGCGCCACATGAAGCGGGTGTCGACGTCGAGGATCGTCTCCCGGGAGACGATCTCGAAGCCGAACTTCTGGTAGAGCACGACGTTGCGGTCGACATCCGTCTGGAGGAAGACGGGTGTCCCCTGCTTGTCGACCCCGTCGAGGAACGTCCTGAGCAGCGCCGTCCCGACCCCGTGCCCCTGCTCGTCCGGGTGGACGGCGACGGGTCCGATGTGCCAGTGGGGCTCGCGGGGCTCGTGCCTGGCCCTCGAACTCATCACCTTGAAGGCGCGGGGCAAGTTGAATCCGATCGTCCGGATCATCATCGGCGCCGTTCTGAGCTTCTCACCCAGCTTCATCTGGCAGTGCGGCCATTCCGCGGCGTTCAGGATGCCGACGAGCCGGCCCTCCCGTTCGGCGCCGAGCACATGACTGAAAGGGCTCCCGAGCTTGATGATGCGTGTTCCCTGTTCCATCGCCCGGGTGGCTTTTTCCTGATCACCGCGCACGGTGGCCAGATTGCTCGGATTGTCGGCGAAGGCGAGTCCGACTATTCGGCATGCGACTTCCAACTCGGTGGCAGCCATGGGCCGCACGGTCACATCGCTCACTTCAACCCCCAGGATGCAATCACCAACGGTATTCGATTCGGCCCGATCATCGCCTGAATATCTGAGCTGTTCAACCGGTTCGGGAAAAGTCGACGCCCAAATCGGCGGGAGTGGCGGGCAGCACCCGCTTCACCCCACCGCTCACGAGGCTCGCCAGGCGGCCGCGCGCGATGGTGCGCAGCGCGTGCTCGACGGGTTCGGGCAGGACGGCCGCCTCCAGTGCCTTCATGGCCTGGCGGTAGCGCTCGTCGATCATCTCCTCGACGCCCGCGGCGGCGCCGGTCGCGGTCGTGATCTCCCTCGCGCTCTCGGCTTCGGCCTCCGTGAGCGCCTGGTCGCCGAGGATCGCGCGCAGATCGGCCTCCGCTTGCCGCTGGCGGCGAGGAAGCTCCTCAGGCCCTCGATGGCGGGATAGGCGTACGGCTGGGCGTCGTGGACCTTCTCGGTGAGGAATCGGTCCAGGTGCGTCTCCACCCGGCTCCGGAAGGAGTCGAGGTCCAGGCCGGCAGGTGAGGTGAGTGTCCCGGTCACGGGTTGGCCTCCGCGGTCTCTGAGGTGTCGGACGCGGTGATGCGTAACGCTTCTTCGAGCGGTCGTTCGACGATCTGGTTCTCTGGAACCGTGGCCACGACCTAGCCGCGTACGAGGATCTGGCCCTTGCCGTTGCCGGAGGAGACGCCAAGGTCGGCCTCGCGCGATTCGCCGGGGCCGTTGACGACGCAGCCCATCACCGCCACCCGCAGCGGGTGGGGGAAGCCGTCGAAGGCGGCCTCCACCTTCTTGGATGGTGTCGCCGATCCCCTCCGCGAGAAGGACTCCCATCGCGACGGCGGACTTGATCGACCCTGGAAGGCGGGCCCGGCCTCGGTCACCCCGAGGTGCAGGGGGTAGTCGCAGGAGCGCGCGAGGATCCGGTTGGACTGGATCATCACCAGGGGGTCGTGGTGCTTGACGGCGATCTTCAGATCGGTGAAGCCGTGCTCCTCGAACAGCGAGCACTCCCACAGCGCCGATTCGGCGAGCGCCTCGGGGGTGGGGCCGCCGTGCTTGGCCAGCAACCGGGCGTCGAGGGAACCCGCGTTGACGCCGATGCGGATCGGGACCCCGGCCGCGCCCGCCACCTCGGCGATCCGCCGGACCTGGTCGTCGAAGCGCCTGATGTTGCCGGGGTTGACCCGCACCGCCGCGCACCCGGCGTCGATGGCGGCGAAGATGTACCGGGGCTGGAAGTGGATGTCGGCGATCACCGGGATCGGGGACCGTTCGACAATCGGGGCGAGCGCGTCGGCGTCGTCCTGGGAGGGCACGGCGACCCGGACGATGTCGCACCCCGCGGCCATGACCGCCGCGATCTGCTGGAGGGTGGCGTCCACGTCGGCGGTGACGGTGGTGGACATCGTCTGCACGCTGACCGGCGCACCGCCGCCCACGGACACATCGCCCACCTGGAGCCGTCTGCTGGTCCGGCGCGGCCTCAGGACCCCGGAGGACGGGGGGAAGGCCGGAGTGGGTACAGCGACGAGGGTCATCGCATCCTCTCAGCGGGGTGGGCGGGGGCGAGCGCGTCGAGGGACGCGCGGACGATGCCGGGTGCGTCGAGGCCGTGTTCCGCGAGCAGTTCGCCGCGCGAACCGTGATCGATGAACTCCCTCGGCAGCCCGAGCACCCGGATCCGGTTCGACAGGCCCGCGTCCGCGCAGGCCAGGACGAGCGCGGCGCCGAAACCCGCGACGCGGCACCCGTCCTCGACCGTCACCACCGCGTCGTGGCTCCGCACGAGGTCGGGCGCGGCATCAGGAACCGGCAGCACCCAGCGGGGGTCGGCGACCGTCACACCGATGCCGCGGGCCCGGAGCTGCCGTGCGGCCTCGACGGCGTCGGCGGCCGACGGGCCGCAGGCGAGCAGCAGCACATCGCGCCGGCCCGCCTCGTCGCGGTGGAGCACGTCGATGCCGTCGACGCCCTCCAGCCGTGCGATCTCCGGTCCCGCCGGGGACTTGGGAAAGCGGACGACGCACGGTCCCGTCGCGGTGACCGCTTCGCGCAGCAGCGCCCTGAGCTGCTCGGCGTCACGGGGGGGGCGGCCACGCTCAGGCCGGGGATCTGGGCGAGGAACCCCAGGTCCCACATGCCGTGGTGGCTCGCCCCGTCCGGCCCGGTGACCCCGGCGCGGTCGAGGACGAACGTCACCGGCATCCGGTGCAGGGCTACGTCCATGAGCACCTGGTCCAGCGCCCGGGTGAGGAAGGTGGCGTAGACCGCGACCACGGGGCGGCTGCCGGTCCTCGCCATGCCCGACGCGGTGCACACCGCCTGCGGCTCGGCGATCCCGACGTCGAAGAACCGCTCGGGGAAGCGTTCGGCGAAGGGGCGAGGCCCACCGGCCCGCGCATCGCGCCGCTCAGGCACACGATGTGCTCGAACTCCGCGCCGAGTTCGGTGATCTCCCGCCAGAACACCTCGGTCTACGAGGTGCCCGCGGGAGCGTGGGGCTTCCCGGTCGCGGGGTCGAGCACACCGATCCCGTGCATGCGGTCCGCCGGGTCGGTCTCGGCCGGCTCCCAGCCGCGGCCCTTGTCGGTGACGACGTGCACCACCACGACCTGGCGCATGTCGCGCGCCTTGTGCAGCGCCGCCTCCACGGCGGGGATGTCGTGCCCGTCGACCGGGCCGAGGTAGGCGAGTCCCAGTTGCTCGAACACGTTCGGGCCCAGGTCGGCCGGACCGCGGCGTGCGGTGCGCAGTGCGGCCAGGTGCCGGGCGAGGCCGCCGATCGTCGGGTCGTAGGAGCGGCCGTCGTTGAGGACGACCACCACCGGCAGTTCGGGGCGCTCGGCCAGATTGTTCAGGCCCTCCCAGGCGAGGCCCCCGGTCATCGCCCCGTCCCCGATCACCGCCGCCACGGACCGGCCTGCCCCGCTGGTCGTGGAGCCCGAGGCCGGCGGCGATGCCGTGGGCGTAGGAGAGCGCGGTCGAGGCGTGGGAGTTCTCCACCCAGTCGTGGACGGACTCCGCCCGCGACAGGTAGCCCGAACAGGCCCCTGCGGCGGCGCAGGCTCCCGAACTCCTTCGCGTGTACGACTCCCATTGGCGGCGCTCCGGGGTCCGACCGGCAAGGCCCACGGGCGGGCCGACGTGTCGCGCTTCGGCCTCGTGTCGCGCCTGTGCGGGCAAGCGCGACAGGCGGTGAAAGCGCGACAGGTCGGGGGTGTTCCTCCCCTGTCGGGGAGGCGTCCTTTCTGCAGTACTTGGAGCCATGCCGGAGCTACCTGCCATCAGAAAAGCCCCTCGAAGCCTGCCTCTCGCAGGCCATGCCGTACCTCTGCTCGTACAGCCGCTGGAATTCCTGAAGTCACTCCCGGCACTCGGCGACCTGGTGAGAGTCAGGATGGGTCCCGGCGACGCCTATGTGCCCTGCGATCCCGCCTTGTTCCGGCAGATACTCAAGGACACCCGGCTCTACGACAAGGGCGGCCTGTTCTACGACCGGGGCCGCGAGGCCGTGGGAAACGGCCTGGTCACCAGCCGCTGGGCCGATCACCGTCGGCAACGCCCGCTGATGCAGCCGTCGTTCGACCACCGGCACATCGGCCATTACGCCGAACTGATGGCGGACGAGACGGAAGCCCTGATGCGCTCCTGGCGATCGGGCGAGGTCGTCGACGTCGACAAGGCGATGGCAAGACTCACTCTTCGCATCACGACCAGATCCCTTTTCTCGGTGCCCGCGGACCACGCATTGGTGGCCCAGGTGGAGAAATGGCTGCCGATTCTCATGGACGGCTTCTTCCGGCGCATGTTCGTCCCGGCGCGGGTTCTGTCGCTCGTTCCCACGAAGATGAACCGGCAATACCCCCGCGCGATCGCGGAGATGCGCAAGCTCACCGAAGAGATCATCGACGAGGTGCGGCGCAAGAAGGACGAGGACCCCGGCCTGCTCGCGAGCCTGATGAACGCGCGCGACGAGACCACCGGAGCCCCGCTCGGAACGCAGGAGATCTTCGACCAGGTCCTGATCCTGCTGATCGCCGGGTCGGAGACCACCGCGACGGCGCTGGCGTTCACCTTCCATCTGCTCGGCGCGCACCCCGAGATCGGCGCCCGCCTGCGGGAGGAGGTCGACGGCGCGCTCGGCGGCCGGACGCCCCGCTTCGAGGATCTCTCCGGGCTGACGTTCACGAGGCAGGTGCTCATGGAGAGCCTTCGCCTCTATCCGCCGGCGTGGATGTTCACCCGGTCCACCACCACGGCCTGCGAACTCGGCGGGCACGCGTTCCCCGAGGGAACCACCTTCCTGATCAGCCCCTACATCCTGCAGCACGACCCGGAGTTGTTCCCCCGGCCGGAGAGGTTCGATCCGGATCGCTGGCGGCCCGGCGCGATGAGCGACGTCGCACGCCGGTCGGTGCTGCCCTTCGGCGCGGGCGGCAGGAAGTGCATCGGCGACCAGTTCGCGCTCAACGAGGCGATGTTGGCCGTCGCGGGGATCGCCGGCCGCTGGAACCTGACCCCGGTCGGCGACCGGCCGATACGGCCCATCGCCCGCGCCACGCTCAAGACGGGCCCTCTTCCGATGAGGCTCCAGGAACGCCCGCACGAACCGGTGCGGAATGCGACGACCGCCGATCTCCGAGACCAGAGGTAGCCGGATCATGAACGTGACCTCCTTCGCAGCCCTGCGTGACGCGGCTCAGGACATCGTCGACGAGATGATCGCCGATCCCTACGGACTCACCTCGCCGTCGGTGTACGAGACCGCGCGGATGGTGGCGTCCGCCCCCTGGCTGGAGGGCCATCGGCAGCGCGTGGAGTTCCTGCTGGCCCAGCAGCACGAGGATGGAACGTGGGGCGGGCCGGCGGCCTACGGGCTGCTGCCCACGCTCAGCGCCGTCGACGCCCTGCTGTCCGTCGCCGGTACGCAGGACGCGCGGCGGGTCGCCGGGGCCGTGGAGTCGGGGCTGGCCGCGCTGGCCGGGCGGTTCCCCCGGAACGTCGAACTGCCGGACACCATCGCCGTGGAGCTGCTGGTGCCCTGGCTGATCGAGCAGATCGATCAGCGGCTCTCCCGGATGGACGACCGGGGCGATCTGCCCGGCCGTCTGGACCTCCGGGCCGATACGGGAACGCTGAGCGGGATCCGCGAGCTGCTGCGTCAGCACACCGGCATACCGGAGAAGACCTGGCACTCGCTGGAGGCCCTCGGCGCCCCGGCCGTGCGGTCCGGCACGGTGACGCCGATGGGCGGGGCGGTGGGAGCCTCCCCCGCCGCCACCTCCGCCTGGCTGGGCGATCCGCCTCATACGGACGCCGCGAAGGCGTGCCTGGAGTATCTGCATCAGACCCAGGCACGTCATGGCGGCGCGGTCTCGGGCATCACCTCGATCAGCTACTTCGAACTGGCCTGGGTGGTGACGGCGTTGTCCGGCTCCGGCCTGGACGTGGACATCCCCGCCCAGGTCCCGGACACTCTGCGGACCGCGCTGGGGGCGAACGGACTGTCCGCCGGCCCGGGTCTCCCGGCCGACTCCGACGACACGTCGGCCGCCCTGCACGCCCTCGATCTCCTCGGGAAGCCGGAATCGGTCGATTGCCTGTGGGAGTACGACACCGGCCTGTACTTCACCTGCTTCCCGAAGGAACGCACCCCTTCCACCTCGACGAACGCACACATCCTCGTCGCCCTGGCGGATCGCTGCGGACAGGGCGACACGCGCTACGACCGCGCTGCCGAGCGGGTGGGCGGCTGGCTCGTCGAGCAGCAGCAGCCGGACGGCCGGTGGATGGACAAGTGGCACGCCTCTCCGTACTACGCGACCGCCTGCGGCGCTGCCGCCATGGCCCGCCTGGACGGGCCGCGCACGTCCGCCGCCCTGGACGACGCCATCCGCTGGGTGCTCGACACCCAGCACGCCGACGGGTCATGGGGACGCTGGGAGGGCACCGGCGAGGAGACCGCCTACGCCCTTCAGGTGCTGAACCACCGCGCCGCCCCCGACCGTCCGGCCCTCGAAGCAATCCGGGCGGGCAGGGCGTTCCTGTCGGGCCATGTCGAGGACGATCGCGAGAATCCTCCGCTGTGGCACGACAAGGACCTGTACACACCGGTCCGGGTCATCCGCGCCGAGATCCTCGGCACCCTGGCCGCGACGCAGCGCCTGGCCGAGGCCGAGAAGCAGGCACGACCGTGACCCGGCCCCTTGGCGACCTCTCCCTCCCCTCCGCGGCGCAATGTGTGCCCGTCACCGTGCTGGCGCTGAAGGTCCTGGCCGATCTGCGGTCCTGGGCGGCGGAATACCCGCAGGTCCTCGGGGCCACGCCGATCGAGGCCCTGGCGATCTCCACCGCGGCGATCAGCCCGTGGCGCGGCGCGAACGAGCTCCGGCTGTCGGCCCGGATGTACGTGTGGGCCTACGCCCTGGACGACCACGTCGAGCAGAACGTCCGGAGCCTCGACGAACTCGACGACCTGTTCGGTCGCTGCGAGGCCATCGTCCGGGGCGGCGACCGGGACGACGGCCATCCCCTGCTGGCCTCCCTGTCCGGCTGGCAGTCCGCTTTGGAGCGTGCTCCCCACTACCCGGAACTGGCCGGCCTGTGGGGCGACCGATTTGCCGAGGCCCTGCGCGGCGAGCGGTACGACTGGACCGCGGGCCTGGCCAGGGACCGCGGCGAGGGCCCTTCCGATCCGCAGGAGTACCTGACGTACGCCGCCAGCTCCAATGCATGGATGACCCACTTCCCGCGCTGGGCGACCAGCGACCGGGACGATCTCCTCGAGGGCCTGCCGGTCCTGGACAACGCCCTGGAGGCGATCGAGGTCGCCGTGCGCCTCTCCAACGACCTGGCCACCTTCGAGCGGGAGCGGGCCGAGCCCGGTCAGAACAATATCCTGATGTACGACACCTCACCCGCCTGGGTGCACGACGAACTCGACCGGCATTCCCGCAAGGCGCAGGAGCAGCTCGACCCGCTGGCGACGGCCGGGTTCGCACCCGCTGTCGAGCTGCTCCGCCTGCTCGATTGGTCGGTCACCTTCTACAGCGGCGCCGACTTCCGGGGATGGGGATCCGACCGCGATCTCACCGGGCTGTCCGGCCTGCCCTCCGACATGTGAACCCACGTGTACGAAGGGCCGGCCATGCGGCGCGGTCCGAACAGCCCGTCACCGCTCGCCCCTCCATCGGCGACTCGCACCCGCGGCGCGGGCCGGCGACTGCCGGGACCCTCCTCCGCCCGGCCGGTAAGTGATGCCTCCCTTCGGCGGTTTCCCTCCCGTGCCACGCCCTCACGGACGCGGCCCACACGGTCTTGACGAACAGGAGCAACGACACATGAGCCCCACCACCAGCCTTCACGAGCTGGGATCCGACGCCCTGGACTCGGTTCATCTGCGCGGCCTGATCGACGAGCGACTGAACGCCTTCCTCGACGCCAAGTGCGGCAGGGACACGGATGTCCACCTGGTCTCGCTCATCGAGCACCTGCGTGGCTTCCTGACCGCGGGCGGCAAGCGCATACGGCCGCTCTTGTGCATGGTGGGCTGGCACGCGGCGGGCGGATACGGCGAAACGGAGCCCGTCATCGGCGCGGCGGCCTCGCTCGAACTCTTCCACGCCTTCACCCTCATCCACGACGACGTGATGGACGCCTCCGACACCCGGCGCGGCCGTCCGACCCTCCACCGCACGCTGGGGACGGGTGCGAACGACACGACCGCCGAGCGGTTCGGCACCAACAGCGCGATCCTGCTCGGCGACCTGGTCATGGTGTGGTCGGACGAGCTGCTGTACTCCAGCGGCCTCGACCACCAGCAACTGGTCGCCGTCCGACCGCTGTTGGACGCCATGCGTACCGAGGTGATGATCGGTCAGTACTGGGATCTGCTGGCCACCGGGCAGCCCACCGCGGACGTCGAACGGTCGCTGGCAGTGATCCGCTACAAAACGGCCAAGTACACCGTGGAGCGGCCGCTGCACATCGGCGCGGCCCTTGCCGGAGCGGACCAGTCCCTGCTGGACGTCTGCACCGCCTACGCTCTTCCGATCGGAGAGGCCTTCCAACTGCGCGACGACCTGCTCGGCGTCTTCGGCGACCCGTCCAAGACCGGCAAGTCGACCCTGGACGACCTGCGGGAGGGCAAAGCGACAGCCCTGATGGCACACGCCCTCCACGCCGCCGGCGCCGAGCAGGCGCGGGTGCTGAGGTCCCTGGTCGGCGACCCGGACCTGGACGAAGCAGGTGCCGAGACGGTCCGCGGGGTTCTACGGGCCACGGGCGCCGCCGACAAGGTGGAGCAGATGATCACCGATCGGGTGCAGCGTGCCCGGCGGGTCCTGGACGAGGCCCCGTTCCCGGACGAGGTCAGGAAGACCCTCGACACCTTCGTCACCACCACAACACTCAGGACCACCTGAGCACCACGTCGGCGCGGGTCACCACCGTCTCGGCGCCGCCACACGCGTCGCTCGCCTCGCGTGCCCACCCTGTCCGGAACTCGCTGCCGAGGGCAACCGGAGGAGAACCGACCCGGCACCTGCCACGGACGCGGTTTCGCGAGCACGGCGGATGCGGCTCGACGCCCTGACTCGCCCCGTGCGATGACGTTGCTCGCGCCGACGGCCGCGACCACCGGCCACGGTGGTCCGTGGGTGGCCGGAGCATGACGCGACACGCGGTCGAACGGGCTTACTTCATTCCTTCCTAGAAGTCTGGATGACGCGATCTCAATGAAATTTCGACAAGGGGAGCTGAGTACGTCGACTCCACCGGCCTCGGTGGCGGGGACAGCGGAAAGCCGCCGCGCTCGCTCGGTCGGCACCGGCCGCGCCCACGCCAAGTTCATTTTGCTGGGGGAGCACGCAGTCGTCTACGGAGCCCCGGCGCTCGCCCTGCCCGTTCCGCAGCTGTCGATCACCGCCAGCGCCGGGTTCTCCACCCGCGGTGGAGAACCGGCCGGTGTGTCCTTCACGATGACCGGATCCGCCTGGAAGCAGGTCGGAACGCAGGCATCCGAGGGGCTGCGCCGGCTGACCACCGATTTCAGGGCGTCCATGGGCATCGACGACGGCCGACACCTCGATGTGATCATCGACGGTTCAATCCCGCTCGGCAGGGGACTTGGCTCCAGCGCGGCCTGCGCCCGTGCCGTCGTCCTCGCCCTGGCCGACCTCTGCGGCCGCGAGGTCTCGCAGCGGACGACGTTCGACCTGGTACAGACCGCCGAGAACGTGATGCACGGCAAGGCCAGCGGCGTCGACGCCATCACCGTCGGCGCGAGCGCCCCGTTGCTGTTCCAGGCGGGCGAGGCCCGCACGCTGCGTGTCGGCTGCGACGCGCTGTTCGTCATCGCGGACAGCGGCGCCGTCGGCAGCACCAAAGAAGCGGTCGACAAGCTGCGGGAGAGGTTCCGACTCCACGCCGGAACACAGGAGAGGTTCGTACGCCGGGCGTCGGAACTGACTCGCGAAGCCGTGGCCACCCTCGCCGCCGGCAAGCCGGAGGAGCTCGGCTCCCTGCTGACGGAGTACCACGGACTGCTCCGCGAGGCCGGGCTGAGCACCGACCGGATCGAGGCGATGGTGAGTGCCGCGCTCGCCGCGGACAGCCTCGGCGCCAAGATCACCGGCGGCGGACTGGGCGGCTGCGTCCTCGCACTGACCCAGCCCGAGCAGGCGAGAGAGGTCACCCGGCGGCTGCACGAAGCGGGGGCCGTGCAGACGTGGATCGTCCCACTGAGGAGGCTCGTCACTCATGTCTGAGCAGCAGATCACCGTGCTCCGCCCGCGGGAACAGCCGGGCGGAGCCGGGGTCACCGCCGTCGCGCACCCGAACATCGCGCTGATCAAGTACTGGGGGAAGCGTGACGAGCGCCTCTTCCTCCCTTGGACCAGCAGCCTGTCGATGACCCTGGACATCTTCCCCACGACCACCCGTGTCCACCTCGACGCCGAGGCCACGGACGACGAAGTGACCTTCAACGGCGCACCCGCGGCGGGCGAGGAACGGCGGCGCATCGCCGGATTCCTCGACCTGGTGCGCCAGCGGGCCGGGCTCACGCAACGGGCCGTCGTCGACACCCGCAACACCGTACCCACCGGGGCGGGCCTGGCGTCCTCCGCCGGCGGGTTCGCCGCGCTCGCCGTCGCCGCCGCCACCGCGTACGGACTGGACCTCGACGACACCGGTCTCTCCCGCCTGGCCCGCCGCGGCTCCGGCTCGGCCTCGCGGTCAATCTTCGGCGGCTTCGCCGTCTGGAACGCCGGCACCCCCACGGCGCCGCCCGCGGAGGCCGACCTCAGCTCCTACGCGGAGCCGGTACAGGCGGGCGACCTCGACCCCGCACTGGTCATCGCGGTGGTCAACGCCGGCCCCAAGAACGTGTCCAGCCGCGCGGCCATGCGCCGCACCGTCGAGACCTCACCCCTGTTCGAGCCTTGGGCCGCGTCGAGCCGGGACGACTTGACCGAGATGAGGGAGGCGCTCCTGCGCGGCGACCTCGACGCGGTGGGCGAGATCGCTGAGCGCAACTCTCTCGGCATGCACGCGACCATGCTGAGCGCGCGCCCCGCGGTGCGCTACCTCGCGCCCGCCTCGCTCACCGTCCTCGACAGCGTGCTGCGGCTGCGGCGCGACGGCATATCGGCCTACGCGACCATGGACGCCGGACCGAACGTCAAGGTGCTCTGCCGTCGTACGGACGCCGACCGGGTCGCCGAGGCCGTGCGCGGCGCCGCCGCGGGCGGCACCGTGCACATCGCCGGGCCGGGGCAGGGCGCCCGCCTGGTGGACGAGGGCGGACGATGACCTCCGGGCGAACGGTCGTCCGCAGCGCGCCCGGCAAGCTGTTCGTCGCGGGCGAGTACGCGGTGGTGGAGCCCGGTACCCCAGCCATCCTGGTGGCCGTGGACCGGGAGATCACCGTCACGGTGACCCTCTCCGACGCGGCCGGCATCGTGATCTCCTCCGATCTCGTCCCCCGAGCGGTGAACTGGCGATGGCTCGACGGCCGGCTCCACGCTCCCGGCACGAAGAACGGGGAAACCGACGGACACGGCGCGCGCGGCGCACTGGCGCACGTGGTGTCAGCGGTCGAGACCGTGCGACGACTGCTGGCCGAACGCGGCCTGCCCCTGCCCGGGCTGGACATCTCGATCAGCAGCCGGCTGCATGACAACGGCCGCAAGTACGGCCTGGGGTCGAGCGGTGCGGTGACCGTGGCCACGATCGACGCCATCACGTCCCTGTGCGGACTGGACCTCTCACTCGACGCCCGGTACCGCCTGGCCGTGATCTCCTCGGCCGGGATCGACCCCAAGGGCTCCGGCGGTGACCTCGCCGCCAGTACATGGGGCGGCTGGATCGCGTACCAGGCACCCGACCGGGCCTTCGTGCTCGACCTCACCCGCCGCCACAGCATCGAGGAAGCGCTGCGCACACCCTGGCCGGGCCACTCGGTCCGAAGGCTTGAGGCCCCACGCGGCCTCACCCTCGAAGTCGGCTGGACCGGCAACCCGGCCTCCACCACCTCGCTCGTGTCCGCTCTGCACCGCCGGACCTGGCGCGGCACCGCGTCGCACCGCACGTTCGTGGAGACCTCCACCGACTTCGTACGCACCTCGATCACCGCCCTTGATGCCGGTGACGACCAAGGCCTGCTGTGCCAGATCCGCCGTGCTCGGCAGGAGCTGGCCCGCCTCGACGACGAAGTCGGGCTCGGCATCTTCACACCCGAGCTGACGGCCCTGTGCGCGGTCGCCGAAACCGTCGGCGGCGCCGCCAAGCCGTCGGGCGCGGGCGGCGGCGACTGCGGCATCGCTCTGTTCGACGCCGAAGCCATGCACGACATCTCACACGTACGGCAACGGTGGGCCGCGGCCGGGGTGCTGACCCTGCCCGTCCGGTCCGCCCCGGAAAGGATCGAGGAATGAGCGCTCAGCGCAAAAACGACCACGTCCGGCTCGCCATGGAGCAGCAGGACACCCGCAGCGGGATCAACCAGTTCGACGAGGTGTCCTTCGTACACCACGCCCTGGCCGGCATCGACCGGCCGCAGGTGTCCCTGGACACGGCCTTCGCCGGGATCTCCTGGCAGGTGCCGCTCTACATCAACGCGATGACCGGCGGCACCGCCAAAACCGGCGTCATCAACCGGGGCCTGGCGATAGCCGCCCGCGAGACCGGGGTACCCATCGCGTCGGGCTCCGTGCACGCCTACTTCAAAGACCCGACGTGTGCCGACACCTTCCGCGTCCTGCGCCGGGAGAACCCCCACGGGTTCGTCATGGCCAATGTGAACGCGACGGCATCGGTCGCCGACACACAGCGTGCCATCGATCTGCTGGAGGCCGACGCCCTACAGATCCACGTCAATACGGCGCAGGAAACGGCCATGCCGGAGGGCGACCGGTCCTTCGGATCCTGGGTCTCGCAGCTCGAGAAGATCACGGCGGCTGTCGACGTGCCCGTGATCGTCAAGGAGGTCGGCAACGGCCTGAGCCGCGAAACCGTCCTGACGCTGCGACAACTGGGTGTCCGCGTGGCGGACCTCGGCGGCCGGGGCGGCACCGACTTCGCCCGCATCGAGAACGGCCGGCGCCCACTCGGCGACTACGCCTTCCTCCACGACTGGGGCCAGTCCACCGCCGCCTGCCTCCTGGACGCGCAGGGCACCGGTCTCCCCGTGCTCGCCTCCGGCGGCGTCCGCCATCCCCTCGACGCCGCCCGCGCCCTGGCCTTGGGCGCCTCCGGCGTCGGGGCCTCCGGAGTGTTCCTGCGCACCCTGCTCGATGGCGGTGCCGAGGCGCTGATCGCGCAGATCACGAACTGGCTGGACCAGCTCGCGGCCCTGCAGACCATGCTCGGCGCGCGCACCCCCACCGACCTCGCGAGCAAGGATCTGATAATCCACGGCACCCTCCGTTCCTTCTGCGCCGACCGGGGCATCGACACGGGGCGACTCGCCCGGCGTTCCCGATCGGCCGACGCCCTCCACGATTCGACGGGAAGAGCACGATGACCGACACGCACGCCATTGCCAGGGTCCCCATGAAATGGGTCGGACCCCTTCGCATCTCCGGGAACGTCGCCAACACCGACACCCACGTCCCCCTCGCCACCTACGAGACGCCGCTGTGGCCCTCCGTGGGCCGCGGCGCGAAGGTGTCCATCCTCACCGAGCAGGGCATCGTCGCTACCCTCGTCGACGAGCGTATGACCCGCTCGGTGCTCGTCGAGGCGACCGACGCCCAGACCGCGTACACGGCCGCCCGCACCATCGAGGCGCGAATCGAGGAACTGCGCGCCGTGGTCCGCACCTGTAGCCGGTTCGCCGAGCTGCTCAAGGTCCGGCACGAGATCGCGGGCAACCTGCTGTTCATCCGGTTCGAGTTCAGCACCGGCGACGCCTCCGGCCACAACATGGCCACGCTCGCCTCCGACACCCTTCTGACGCATCTGCTGCGGACCATTCCGGGAATCGCCTACGGATCGATCTCCGGGAACTACTGCACGGACAAGAAGGCGACCGCGATCAACGGCATCCTCGGCCGCGGGAAGAACGTGGTCACGGAACTGCTCGTCCCGCGCGCCGTGGTGGAAGGCGTCCTGCACACCACTGCCGCCAAGATCGTCCAACTGAACATCCGCAAGAACCTGCTCGGGACCCTGCTGGCCGGCGGCATCCGCTCGGCCAACGCCCACTACGCCAACATGTTGCTCGGGTTCTACCTGGCCACCGGCCAGGACGCGGCCAACATCGTCGAGGGCTCCCAGGGCGTCACCCTGGCAGAGGACCGCGACGGCGACCTCTACTTCTCCTGCAACCTGCCCAACCTGATCGTCGGCACCGTGGGCAACGGCAAGGGCCTGGAGTTCGTGGAGACGAACCTGACCCGCCTCGGCTGCCGCGATGACCGCGCCCCCGGCGAGAACGCGCGCCGGCTCGCCGTCATCGCGGCGGCGACGGTCCTCTGCGGCGAGCTCTCGCTGCTCGCGGCGCAGACCAACCCGGGCGAACTCATGCGCGCGCACGTCGAACTGGAGCGCGACAGTAAGACAGCAAAGGTCGGTGTCTGAGTATGTCCAACGACTCTTCCTTCGGAATCCACGATCTGTCATTCGCGACGACCGAGTACGTCCTGTCACACGCGGCACTCGCCGAGTACAACGGCACCGAAATCGGCAAGTACCACATCGGCATCGGCCAGCGGTCGATGAGCGTGCCCGCCGCGGACGAGGACATCGTGACGCTGGGTGCCGCCGCCGCCGCCCCGATCATCGCCCGGCACGGTTTTGAACGGATCCGAACGGTGGTCTTCGCGACGGAATCCTCGATCGACCAGGCGAAGTCCGCAGGCGTGTACGTGCACTCACTGCTCGGCCTGCCATCGGCCAGCCGCGTCGTTGAACTGAAGCAGGCCTGCTACGGAGCCACGGCCGCCCTGCAATTCGCCATCGGACTCGTACGGCGCGACCCCGACCAGCAGGTCCTCGTGATCGCGAGCGACGTCTCCAAGTACGAACTGGACAGCCCTGGCGAGGCGACCCAGGGCGCCGCCGCGGTGGCCATGCTGGTCAGTGCCGACCCCGCCCTGGTCCGCATCGAGAACGCCTCGGGACTGTTCACCGCCGACGTCATGGACTTCTGGCGGCCGAACTATCGCACCACCGCCCTGGTCGATGGGCAGGAATCCGTCCAAGCGTACCTGCAAGCGGTCGCAAGCAGCTGGAAGGACTACGGCGAGCAGGGCGGCCGCGCACTCGACGAGTTCGCCGCGTTCTGCTACCACCAACCGTTCACGAAAATGGCCTACAAGGCACACCACCACCTGCTCAACTACGCGGGCCACGAAACCGACAAGACCGACATCGAGCATGCCATCGGGCGGACCGTGGCCTACAACGCCACCATCGGCAACAGCTACACCGCCTCGGTGTACCTCGCTCTCGCCGCGCTGCTCGACCAGGCGGACGACCTGACCGACCGGCCCATCGGCTTCCTCAGCTACGGTTCCGGCAGCGTCGCCGAGTTCTTCGCGGGCACAGCCGTCCCCGGCTACCGCGAACACCTGCGGACCGAAGCGAACCTGGAGGCGCTAGCCCGGCGCAAGCCGGTCGACTACGCCCGCTACCGCGAGCTGCACGAGCGGTCCTTCCCGGCCGACGGAGGAGAACACCTCACCCCGCCGCAGACCACCGGGCCCTTCCGCCTGGCCGGCCTCAGCGGTCACAAGCGCATCTACCAGACGCGCTAGAACACCTCCGGTCCCGCGGGTGCGGGGGCGGCCTCCACGGCTGCCCCCGCACGCGCCCGCTACGGCCGCACGCCAGTTCTTCACACACCGTTCTCCATACCACTTGAGGGGAGGGCAGCCGTATGACCGACGTCCGGATTCTCGGTACGGGTGCCTATGTGCCGGAGCGAATCGTGTCCAATGACGAGGTCGCCGCGGCGGCGGGGGTCGACGACGCGTGGATCACCGGTAAGACCGGCATCCGGGAACGGCGATGGGCTGCCGACGGCCAGGCTACCTCGGACCTGGCCACCGCTGCGGGGCGTGCCGCGCTGCGGTCGGCCGGCATCACCGCCGAGGAGCTGTCCGTGATCGTGGTCGCCACGTCCACACCCGACCGGCCGCAACCGCCCACCGCCGCCTACGTCCAGCAGCGGCTCGGCGCGAGCGACGCGGCCGCGTTCGACGTCAACGCGGTCTGCTCCGGCATGGTGTTCGCGCTCTCCGCGGCCGAGGGCGTACTCACCCGCACCGGCGGCCACGCACTGGTCATCGGCGCGGACCTGTATTCCCGCATCCTGAACCGGGCCGACCGCAGGACCGTGATCCTTTTCGGGGACGGCGCCGGAGCGGTGATCCTGGGGTCGTCGGTCGACCACGGACCACGTATCCGGCACCTCGCGCTGCACTCGTTCGGCGAACTGTCGGGTCTCATCGAGGTGCCCGCCGGCGGCAGTCGCATGCCCGTGGACCAGACAGTCCTCGACGCAGGGCTTCAGTACTTCGCGATGGACGGGCGAGGCGTGCGGAACTTCGTCGGTGACCACCTGCCGCAGCTGGTCAAGGGATTCCTGCACGAATGCGGTGTCGTACCCGACGACATCGACCACTTTGTACCGCACCAGGCCAACGGCACCATGCTGGACAGCGTCTTCGCCGACTTGGAACTGCCTCGCGCGACCATGCACCGCACACTGACGCACTACGCCAACACGGGAGCCGCCTCCATCCCGATCACCCTGGACGCGGCCGCCCGCGCCGGCGCCTTCACCCCCGGCGACCTGATCCTCATGGCCGGCTTCGGCGGCGGCATGTCGGCGGGATTCGCGCTGGTTGAGTGGTGAGAGAACTCAGGCCGGTGGGTTGATGGGTGGGTGTCTCGTGCTGGCCCACCAGAGTGTTCGGAGGGGCTGCCCTTCGCAGCTCGTACGGCTTCACAGCGACGAACCGGAGCTCAGGATCCACCGATGACGACGCCGAATCGCTTCCCACTCGCATCCGGCGGACGCTCCTACGCTGTCACGGTTGACGGCCAGGAAGTGGGTGAGCACTTAGCCGGTGTGGGTGCCCACGCTGTTCGCCATGAGGTGCCTTGTGTCGTGCTGCAGCTGCGTTCCACAGCGATGCGGCCCGCCGGACTGGACCTTCTCGTTCGGGTCGAGGCGGGAGTGCCGCCCGAGCCCGGTCCGACTGCTGCGTACCCCTGGCCGCGCTGACCGCGTGCCAGGCGCCGGACGCGGTGGGCACGAAGGCCGCCCGCGGGGCGCGGGAGCCAGCGGCGTCGGCGAGCCGATCGACCGCGCCGCCGTCGGACCAGCCGCCCCCTCCTTCGCTGTTGTCCGGGACACCGCCGGGTTCCGGTCCAGCACACTTCCTGGCGGCTGTAGCGTCCCGGAGACACCCCTATTGCCCTCCCGGAACCCGTGAACGAGGCGCACCGCCGGGCATCACGGCCCGCCGTGTCGTCGCCATCTCCCAACGGTGAGGCGCTGCGGCGGATCGGCGCGCTCATCGACGCCGGGGCCGTGCATTTCGAGGTGCAAGCGCTCCTCCCGCTGGAGGGGCGGCGGAGGCTCATCCGCGTCAGCAGGGAAGGCCGGGTGCGCGGCAAGCTGATCCGCAGCCTCTGAGACAGCTTTCGGAGCGCAGAGCGGGGTCGAGAAGGGCCGGAGGGGTGGGCAATCGCGCTGCTCCGTAGCCGGCGTAGTCCGGCCGCCGGTCGCGAGCGGCGTGAGCAGTGCGCCGGAGATCCGGCGACCTCCTTGCCCCGGGTCCTGTCCGGCCGGTGTGGATGGGCGCCGAGTCCGCCGTGCGCTCGGCGGCGCCGCGGATTGTCTCCGGCCGTTGGCCCGGGGCCGGCGAAGCAGGCGCCGAGCGGGGACGGCGCCACCCCTCGCTGCCCCCCTTCCCGTCGCAGAGCCTCCGCGCCGGGGGCTGGCGGGACGACGACCGGTCTGGACTTCTCCGGGGCTGCCCCCGATTTCCTCGTACAGGTCGGCCGGGAGGACGACTGCAGATGCGTTACGTAGCGTGTCGGCTCGCGCCGAGTGCACCTGGCTGGTGAGCGGACGGTCCCATGGCGGCCCACGCAGTGATGGGGGGACCGCAGGCGAGCAGAGTCGTCCTGAGTTCCGCAGGAGCAGGGGCGCGGCGACAGCGGTGCGGCGAGCGCAGCACGGTCCTCGATCGACCGGGATCGAGAGGGGATGCAGCTGGACGGAGCCGGACGGTTGTGTCCGGGCAGGTCACCGTCGTCAGATCGGTTCGCGCTGGCGGCGTTTGACCTGCGGCCGGCAGGCCCTGCTCGTCCTGGCCCACCTGCGCTGCGGCGACACCTACGCCCGCCTCGCAGCAGGCTTCCGCGTCGGGATCGCCACGGCCTACCGATACATACGCGAGGCCGTCGACCTGCTGGCAGCCCTCGCGCCCACGCTGGAACAGGTCATGACGACCGTCCGGAAGAAGGCGTACGTGATCCTCGACGGCACCGTGCTGCCGATCGACCGCATCGCTGCCGACCGGCCGTACTACTCGGGGAAGAAGAAGCACCACGGGTTGACTTCCTCCCCCTCGTGAACGAGGGGGGTTCCTACGGCTCGCGCCGTGGGGGTTTCTGCTTCGTCGCCGACTGCCCGCCCGGAGAACTCCGTTGAGGTCTTACACCAGCTCCACAGACTGTTACCGCCAGCCCGGCGGCCAGAAGGTTCTTCGCTGCGTTCACGTCCCGGTCGTGGGTCGCTGCGCAGTCGCACGTCCAGGTACGGACGTTCAGCGGCATCTTCTCGGTGAGGGTGCCGCAGGCGGAGCACAGCTTGGACGAGGGGAACCATCGGTCGACGGCGATCACCTCGCGCCCGTACCAGGCGGCCTTGTACTCCAGCATGGAGCGGAACTCGCTCCAGCTCGCGTCCGAGATGGCTCGGGCGAGCGTGTGGTTCTTGACCATGTTGCGCACGGTCAGGTCCTCGATCACGAGCGTTTGGTTTTCACGCACGAGCCGAGTGGTCAGCTTGTGGAGCAGGTCACGGCGACGGTCGGCGATCCTCGCGTGGATCTCGGCGACCTTGCGCCGGGCCTTGGCCCGGTTGGCGCCGTCGCCCTGGCCTTGCGGGACAGTTTCCGCTGAGCTTTGGCGAGTCGGGCGCGGTCTTGGCGTTCGTGCCGGGGGTTGGCGATCTTCTCCCCGGTGGAGAGGGTCAGCAGGTGGTCCAGGCCGACATCGATTCCGAGCGCGCTGTCGGTGGCGGGGAGGGGCTGGATGGACGGGTCGTCACACAGCAACGAGACGAACCAGCGTCCCGCCGCGTCCTGGGAAACGGTCACCGTGGACGGCCTCGCCCCCTCGGGGAGCGGCCGGGACCACACGATGTCCAGCGGTTCGGTCATCTTCGCCAGGGTCAGCGCCCCGTCACGGAAGCGGAACCCGCTGGTGGTGTACTCCGCCGACTTCCGCGACTTCTTCCGCGACTTGAAGCGCGGGTACTTCGCCCGCTTGCCGAAGAAATTGGTGAACGCGGTCTGCAGGTGCCGCAGCGTCTGCTGGAGCGGCACCGACGAGACCTGGTTGAGGAACGCCAGCTCCTCGGTCTTCTTCCACGCCGTCAGCATCGCCGACGTTGCGTTGTAGTTGACCCGCTCCTGCCGCACCCGTGCCTCCGTGCGGGCGGCGAGCGCCAGGTTGTAGACCTTCCGCACGCAACCGAACGTGCGCGACAGCTCGGCTGCCTGCGCATCAGTCGGATAGAAGCGGTACTTGAACGCCCGCTTCACACAGCTCGCGGTCACGCTCACAAACTAGCGGTGCTGCGAGTTAAGATCAAATCTGCGGGTCACAGCACGGCCTTCCGCCCCGGGGGCGAAACTCCGCTCCTTACCCTGCTCCGCAGGAGTCCGTTTCCTCCCCGCCCTGAAGGGCGGAGTATCCACGGAGGAATCCGATGAACGTGCAAGTCCTCGCCGATCCCGCCGGACGCCTGATCTGGGCCTCGGACGCACTGCCGGGAGCCACACACGACCTGACCGCGGCGCGAGTCCACGGCATTCCCGCCACCCTCGCCGAAGACGACATCAAGTGCTGGGCCGACAAGGCGTGTCAGGGCGCTGACCCTGCGATCCGTGTCCCGTTCCGGGGCAAGCACCTGCGCGGCTGGCGCCGACGTCACAACCGCGATCACGCCAAGATCCGCAGCCTCGGCGAACGCGCCATGGCCATTCTCAAGTCCTGGCGGCTCCTGCGGAAGCTCCGCTGCGGCACCACTCGGATCACAGCCGTCGTCCGTGCCGTCGTCGCCCTCGAACTCGCCACCTGATCAAGATGGAAAAGGCTCATTCCTTTGTGATCCTCGAAACGTCGGCAAGGTGTGGCCCCGGGCGGCCGGGCCCGCACGATCCATGATCGCCCATGTGAAATCCATAGGGGTCCGTGGAGAACCGATCTGTCGTGCGGGATCGCCCGGCCGTTACTGTCAGGCTGTCCGCAGATTCACCGTGACCTCGCGTACGGGCGCCGAGCCGTCGGCGCGGTCGTTCTGTTCGGGAGATTGACTGTGTCGCGTAAAGCTGCAACCGAAAATGTTGCCTGGGAGAAGGTGGCGAACTCCATCGAGTTCGTGCCTGCCGAGTATTCCAGCAGGAACCAACCGGAATCCGTGGCTCAGGAAATGCTGCGCTGCGAGCCGGAAGAGATCGACAGGCTCGTCGACGCGGGGCTTCCGTTCGAGCGGCGATCCGGGGTGCGCTGTTTCGACGCCAACGATCTGTACAACCTCGGCATGTACTCGAACAGTGCGAGGACGCAGCCGGAGCTGACTTTCCGTCTGCTCTTCCGGTTCGCCCGGCGGCCGGTGGACGATCTCCTGCGTGCCAAGGAATGGGACTTCCGGGTCGCGCTGGAATGCGTCGACTGCCCGGAAGAGGCTCCCTGGCGTCTGGAGGAGCCGGACGTCCTCCGGTTCGGCGGGAGCGTCGCCGGTGTGACGGGGCCGTCGGTGAGCCGGGGGTCGGCGCAGTACGCGGCGACGGTGACGACGACCGGCGCCCGGACCCCGGTGGTCTCGCCCGTGCTGCGGCGGCTGACCGGCGAGTACCTGGACGCCGGCTACCGCTGGCAGATGATCCCCGTACCCATGCAGGCGCACCCGGATCAGGTGCACGCCATGGGCGCCACGAGCTGCATCGCGGCGAGTCTGCACCTGGCCGAGAGCTTTCGCGCGGCCGGGTACCGGGCCGAGGCGAAGCGGGGCTGGTTCTGCGGTGTGCTCGGTGGGGCCCTCGACCTGCCGCACGCGTGCGTCGAGGTCGAGGACGACGACGGTGCGGTCAAGACCGTCGACATCGCCAAGGCCCAGCTGGCCGCCCGACTCTCGCCGGACACCGAGCAATTCCAGGAACTGTGCGTCGGGTCGATCTACAACAAGGTGATTCCGTCCACGGCATCCGGGAATGCGCCCTTCGGCTATCACGACTGCGGTTCGCAGCTGCCGATCCAGGTTCATACGGATATCCAGGCAGTGCGTTGAATACGGAAGCTCGCTTCACTCTACGGGGAAGATGAGAATACATGGCCGTACGAGACATTGAGCCGATCTCACTCGACCTGGATCGGCTCGAGCAAATGGCCGAATCTAGCTACTACAATCCGTACACGATTTTCGACTGGCCCGAGAAGATCGAGCCCGAAAAGCCGTGGATGAGTGAGAATCTGACCACGCTGGCGGGCACGCCGATGTGGGACGAGCTCACCCGTGATCAGCAATTGGAGCTGACCAAGTACGAAGCGATCAACTTCTTCAGCCTCAACATTCACGGCATCCGTGAATTGATGAGCGAAGTGGTGATGCGCATCCACGAGCGGGCCTATGCGGACGTCTCGGAGTTTCTGCACCACTTCATCGGCGAAGAGAACGAGCACATGTGGTTCTTCGCCCGGTTCTGCCTGCGGTACGGCGGCAAGCTGTACCCGGCGCAGCCGACGTTACGGGCCGATTCCGTGTCCCACCTCTCGCCGGTGGCCCGTGAGGCGATCATCTTCGCGCGCATCCTGATCTTCGAGGAGATCGTCGACTACTTCAACGCGTACATGGCGGCCGACGAGGCCCTGCCGCACATCGCCCGCGAGATCAACCGCGTGCACCACCAGGACGAGAGCAGGCACGTCGCGTTCGGCCGGATGATCTTCACCGATCTGCTGGGCCAGGTGGCCAAGCGCGACCCGGCGGAGGTGCCGGCGGTCGCCGCGTACCTGGAGAGCTATCTCCAGTACAGCATCGGCACCCTCTACAACCCCGCCGCCTACCGCGACGCGGGCATCCCGGACGGGCTGGCGCTGCGGCGGCGCGCGCTGGAGCACCCCGCCCGGCTGCTGGCGCACGATCAGATCCTGAAGCGGACCAGGAAGTTCCTGACCAGGGCGGGCGCCGGAAAGGAACTGATCGTATGACGGCCGATCCGATGCAGGACGTCCGGGCCTTCATCCTGGAGCGCAACCCGACGATCGGCCTGCTGGCCCCCCAGATGGATCTGATCGACAGCCGGGCCATCAACTCCCTGGCCTTCGTCGACTTCATCTTCCTGCTGGAGGAGCTGACCGGCGAGTTGATCGATCCGGAAGATCTGGACCTGGACGACTTCCGCAGCCTCGATGCGATCGAAGCCCGATTCTTCAAGCAGAAGGCAGTGCAATGACCACGACGACCGACAACGGCCTGAAAGTACTCGACGGCGGCCAGCTGCGGTTGTTGCGGGCGATCGACACGGCGTTCCTGCGCCTGGCCCGCACCTGGGAGGCCCCGGAGTACCGGTTCCCGTTCCTGATCGGGAGCAAGGACCTCGACACCTTCGACTACTTCGACAACTTCCCCCATCTGGGGCTGGCGGCCACCCGGCTGGATCCGAAGCGCCTCGGGGCCCTGCTGGCCGAAGCGCCCCGGCCGTTGGACCGGATTCCGGCCGAGGTGATGGAGCCGACCGGCTTCGCGCTGCCGTCGGCCGCGTGCTACGCGATCTACCTCGATCTGGCCGGCTCCGAGCTGCCCCCGGACGGGACGCTGCGGACCACGCTCGGAACCTGCTTCCGCAACGAGGACCACTACGACGGTCTGCAGCGGCTCCTCGGCTTCTCCATGCGGGAGATCGTCTTCATCGGACCCGAGGACGGGGCCAAGCAGCATCTGCTCCGTGCCAAGGACGCCGTGACGACCCTGTGCGCCGAGCTCGGGCTGGACGTCCATCTGGAGGTCGCCACCGATCCGTTCTTCGACAAGAACGGCGGCAAGGCCAAGATGCAGCGTCTGTTCCCGGTGAAGGAGGAGTTCGTCGTCGACGGGCTGGCGATCGGCTCGGTGAACTACCACCGGAACTTCTTCGGCGAACGGTGCTCGATCCGGGCCGGCGACGACCTGGCGCACACCAGCTGTCTCGCCTTCGGCCTGGAGCGCTGGGTGCACGCCCTGACGGAGCGGTTCGGCAGCGCCGAGGCCGCCGTGTCCGCGGTGGAGCGTCTGGGCTGATGCGGAACACGCTGGCCGGGGTGCTCGGCATCGAAGTGAGCCTGCTCCAGTCGGGCATGGGAGGTGTCGCGGGGCCGGAACTGGCGTGCGCGGTGTCCAACGCCGGCGCGGCGGGCTGCGTGGGCGGCTACAAACTGGTCGGCGACGGGCTGTCGGCCGTGCTCGCCCGGCTGACCGCGGGGACCGACCGGCCCGTCGGCGTGAACCTCATTCCGGAGGTGGTCGGGCCACAAGAGCTGGACCGGCAGGTCACGCAGGTGCTCGACGAGACGCCCCGGCATGTGTACCTGTCCCTCTTCGGCATGCCGGACGACGCCGTGTTCGATCGGATCAACGCGGCGGGACGGCACCTCGTCGTCCAGGTCGGGACCGTGCAGGACGGTGTGCGGGCCGCCGGACACGGCTCCGTGGTGGTGGCGCAGGGTATCGAGGCGGGCGGCCATCTCCTGGGCGAGGCGAGCCGGGACGCCATGGTCACCGCGTTGCGCGAGGAACTGCCGGAGGCCTGCATCGTCGCCGCTGGCGGCATCGGATCACCGGCCAAGGCCGCCAGGGTCCTGTCCGCGGGCGCCGACGGCGTACTGCTCGGCACCGCCTTCGTCGTCGCGCACGAGTCGCGGGCCCACTCCTACTTCAAGAGAGCGGTGAGCACCGCCGACGAGACCGACACGGTGATCTCCGACGTCTACGAGATCGGGTGGCCGGGCAGGCGTCACCGTGTGCTGGAGACGTCCGCCACCCGCGACGCGAAACAGGCCAGGAAATTCATCGGCCGGACGGTGGTCGAGGTAAAGCCGTATCTGATACCGCGGTTCAGCGCCGCGGCGCCGACGGAGGCGACCAGCGGCCGGATCGAGGAAATGGCGATGTACTGCGGGCTGTCCTGCGGCGCCATTTCCGGCGGACAGCCGGCGGCCGAGATCGTCGCCGACTTCGCTCGCATCCTTCGAGGTGTCGAGATCTTCGAAACAGGAACAGGATAGAGATTCCATGTCAATCGTCGAGAACATGTCCCGGCTGGATCTGTCATACCGTGACGACGCGCCGCGAATTCGCACCAGGGAGGGCGTGGAGCTCTACTGCGAGTCCCGCGGTGAAGGCACCGTCATCACCCCGCTCCCCAATCTCGTCGCGACCGCGCCGATCTGGCGCGGGTTCACCGAGGAACTGGCCCAGCACCACCGCGTCCTGGTGTACGACCTGGCCAATCACGGGGCCTCCTCGCGGGTCGAGAAGGAGCCGACCTGGGAGGAGCACGCGGCCGATCTGATCGCGATGCTCGACGCGCTGGAGATCGAGTCGACCTATCTGATCGGCTCGTCCACCACCACGGTCTTCGCCCGGGACATGGCGCTGTGGCACCCGGACCGCGTCAAGGGCCTGGTGCTGTCGGGCCCGGTCTTCGGCCCCCAGGGCATGCGCCGCCAGAAGCAGTTGCAGCGGAACTGGCTGCGGACGCTGGAGAGCCACGGTCTCGCGGCCGTGTTCGACCACCTCTACCCCGAGATGTTCAGCTCGGAGATGAACGAGGCGCTCGGCACCCCGGGCTTCCTGGGGCTGCGGGAGGCCTTCATGGCGGTCTCCGACCCGGAGGAGCTGGCCCGGAGCTTCAAGAGCGCCGCGAACGACTCCCACAGCCCCGACCTGCCGCCGCGTATCGCCGCACCCACGCTGGTCGTCGTGGGCGACGACGACATCCTGCTGAGCCCGACGGGCGCCCAGGAGCTGGCCGACCAGTTCCAGGACGGCACCTGCCGGATCATGCCGAAGGCCGGGCACCAGCCCTTCTTCGACGACGCCGGGGCCTTCCAGTCCATCATCCTCGAATTCGTCAAGGACGTGGAATCGCGTGTCTGACGGGACACTCGAGGTCCGGCAGCGCATCCGGGCGCTGCTCGTCGATCTGTTCGGCAACGACCGCCTCGTCGGCAATGTGTCGGACACCGTGTCCCTCCGTCAGGCGGGCATGTCCTCCACCGCGCTGGTCAGCCTGCTGGTGGCGATGGAGGACGCGTTCGGCTTCGAATGGGACGAGGACGTCCGGCCCGAGGCGCTCCGCTCGATCGAGTCGCTGGCCGACCACGTCGTGTCGCTGCGTTGACCGAGGCGTACGGAGCGGCGGGGCTGGAGGTTCCTGCCGGCGCGGCTGCGGCGGGCGTATGGGCCCGATGGCGGCCGGTGCACCGGCCGTTCGGGCCGCGTCAGCAGTTCACGGCGGGCCGCCGGGCGGCCTCGGCGGCGCTGGCGGCGGCCGGGGCGGCCGATCGGATCGTCCCCCGTGATCCCGGCGGCCGGCCCCGCTTCCCGCGCGGATTCGCCGGATCCATCTCCCACACCGACCACCTGGCGGTCGCGGTGGTGGTCCCCGGCGCGGCGGCGGTCGGCGTGGACATCGAGAGCGCGGTCATCAGCCCTCGCGCGACCGCGTTCGTCCTGAGCGGGCAGGAGAGGCTGAAACTGCTGCCGTCGGCCGGAAAATACACGCCGCGTGAGTTGTTCGCGGCCAAGGAAGCGGCTTTCAAAGCGCTGTCCGGCACCGGGTCTCTGGGCGATTTCCTGTTCTGGCGGATCGAACTGCGCCCTGCCGACGGCGCTTTGACCGCGTCCTACCGCGGAGTTCCGGTAACCGTGTGGATCAACTCCGACGAGGATCTATCGCTCGCCCTGGCCATTTCGCCCGGGTGAGTTCTCCACAACTCACGATCACAGGTGCAATTGTCACTATTTCCTGATCAATCAGATTGGTAGCCTCCCATTTGGCCGGCAGAAGGGCCGACAGAAGGCTCGGGGAATGCGCGGCGATCGTGGGGGGCTGGTACGCGTCATGACGAAGCATAAGGTGCCGAACAGGCTGTTACGGGGACTGCTGGCCGAGGCGGGCTGGACCGAGGACTTCCTCGCCCGGCAGGTCAACGCGGTGGCCGCCGAGTCCGGTGTGGTGATGCGGCTGGACCGGCGGTCGGTGACGCACTGGCTGGCCGGCCGGCGCCCCCGTTCGCCGGTGCCCGAGCTGATCGCCGAGGCGATCTCGCGCGGGCTGCGCCGTCCGGTCGGCCTCGCCGACCTGGGGCTCGCCGGGCCGGCCACCGGTCCGGCCGTCCGGGAGGAGTGGGAGCCGAGACCTCGCTCCCGCGCCGCTGTCGACCGGCCGCCGGACGCCGATGCCCCGCCCCGGGACGTCGGTTCGGTGCTGGCCGGCCTGGCGCAGTCCGGCGAGAGCCGGCGTCGGATGCTGTCCGCCACCGCCTACCGCGTCGCCGCTCTCGACGTGCCCGGGTGGGCGCAGGCCGCGGCCGGTCCGCCCGGGCTGCCGCCATGGCCGGACCCGTCGTGCGCGCAGCGGCTGGAGCCGGGGCAGGTGGCCACGGCCGAGCAGATGGTACGGCTCTTCTCCGACCTCGACGACTCCTTCGGCGGTGGCCACGCCCGCGCGGAACTGTCCTGCTATCTGGCCTTCGACATCGCTCCCAGGCTTCATGCCGCCGGGACTCCGGCGCTGCGGCGCAGGTTCTTCACGGCCGCCACGCAGCTCACCTATCTGGCCGCGTTCATGTGCTTCGACGATGGGTGCCACGGGCTGGGCCAGCAGTACTACCGGGCCGCTCTGAGGCTGGCCGGCGAGAACAACGACCCGGCCGGCTACGCCGTCACACTGCGGGGGCTGTCGGTTCAGGCGCAGAGTCTGGGGCACCGTCAGCACGCCGTCGACCTCGCCGAGTCCGCGGCGACGATCAGCAGGGCCGCCACCGGACCGGCCCGCCAGGCGTTCTTCCTGGGCCAGGTCGCGGTGGCCGCCGCCGCGGCGGGGAACCGGCACCACGCGCTGACCGCGATCTCGGGCGCGGAACGGCGTCTGGACCAGGCGTGCTCCCGGACGGCGGCGGACGGCGGTGGTGCCATGGGCCGGTACCACCCCGCGTCGCTGGCGAACCAGGAGGCGGCCGTGCGGGCGCTGCTCGGTGACCGTAAGGGAGCGATCGCCACGCTCACCGAAGCCGCCCGCCACCGGCCGCAGCGGGAGCGCCGCTCGCGCGCCCTCGGCCACGCCCGGCTTGCCGGGCTGCATCTGGATCAGGGCGATCTCGACCAGGCCGTCACCGTCTGGCACGCCTTTCTCGACGACTCGACGTTCCTGACGTGCGGGCGCGCCACCATCGCGATGAACGTCCTGCGATCCCGGCTTCATCCGCAGCGCACCCACCGCGCCGTCAGGCAGTTGCTGGTCCGCACCGCCACCGCCTGGACTCCGGAGACGGTGGCCTCGTAAGTGCCGACGACATCCAATTCAGCCATCCGAGGTGAATGATCATGAATCGAACGATGCGGGTGGAGCGCTTCTCCGTCAGCGGGGTCCGGCCGGGGGAGATCGTGGTGGCCACCGGAACAACGCATCCCGAGCGGGGAACGGTCGGCTCGCCCGCGGCTCCGCTGCTCGCCGCGGCGCTGGGACGCGGCGAACCCGATCCCGGCGGACGGCGGATCCGGCTCCATCCGATGGACGGGACAGCAGAAGCCTCCGGCACCGGCGACGCGGTGCTCGTGATGGCCTCCTACCTGGAGCTGGACGGCCGGGCCGTCGGCCTGGGCGCGGCCGCGCACGCGGATGATCGCCCGGCCGTGGACATATGCGCGGAGCTTGTCGCGCAGTGGGCCGGGCTGTTGCGGTCGCGCCGTCTGCTGGTGGCGGCGCCCGAACCCGACTGCGCGGGTGCCCGGGCGGGTGTCGAGGCCACCCTCCGGGCGGCCCGCGAGGCGCGGCGGGACGTGCCGGTGTACGTGTACGGCCGGCCGGTCGCCGCGGTCGACCGGATCGCGCGGCTCACCGAGGCCGGTGTCGCGTTCGCGGACGATCTGGACGCCGTACCGGACAGCGGAGTGGTGGCGTTCCCGCCGCACGGCGTACCCCTGCCGGTGCGGGCGGAGGCCGCCGCACGCGGGCTCGGGGTGGTGGACACGACCTGCCCGCTGGCCGCTCTGGCCCATCGCGACGTCGAGGCCTACGCCCACCGTGGCGACACGGTGGTGCTGATGACCGGGGCCCGCGACACCGCGGGGGAATGGGTGTCGGTGTCGCAGGCCCCGGAGTCGGTGCTGACGATGCGGGATGCCGCACAGGCGTCCGATCTTCAGCGGTTCGGGGTCGATCCGGAGAGGCTTTCCCTCGTGGTGCAGACCGGGATCTCGGTCGATGACGCGGCCGGCATGATCACTGCTCTGCGCGAGCGCTACCCCCGTGTGCGCGGGCAGCACTACGACGCGCTCTGCTACGCCGCCACCGACCGGGCGGCGGCCGTCCGCTCGGTGGCCGAGGCCGTCGACCTCACGCTGGTCCTGGGGGCCGCCGACGATCCGGACGCCGGTCATCTGGAGGCGGAAGCCGCCGCGGGCGGCCGGGCCGTCCGCCGCCTGGCGGCCGCGGGTGATCTCACGGCCGCCTGGCTGACCGGTGTGAACGCGATCGGCGTGGTTCCCGCCCGGTCGGCCCCCGGGGCGCTGATGCCCCAGGTGCTCGATGCCCTGGCGGGGCTGGGGCCGCTCTCCGTCACCAACCGGGAGGTCAGGACCGGCCCCCGCCCGGGTGTCGACGGTGCGGCGCCCGGCTTTCCCGCCCTGCCGGGCGGGACCGTCGTCGACGCGTGAGATCCGGTTCATGACGTGGCGTTCGCCGACCGTTCCTCGCCGACTTCGCCGGCCTTCGCTTCGGCCTCCGGCCTGGGCGCCTTGATGTTCGGCAGGGCCAGCGCGATCAGGGAGGCGACCACCATGACGCCCGCACAGATCAGGAAGGCGACGCTGTACCCGTGAACGAGCGCCTCGACGGGATCGGAGTCGCCGACCGCGTCGGTGGTCGCGGTGGCGGCGATGGTGGTCAGCACGGCGAGGCCGACGGCTCCGCCGACCTGGCGGGAGGTGTTGAGCAGCCCGGAGGCCGCACCGGCGTCCTCGGGATCGACGTCGGAGGTGCCGGTGAGCGTGATCGACAGGAGCAGGAAGCCCAGGCCGATGCCGACGATCAGGGTCGGCCCGAGGATATGGGCCAGGAAGACCGGGGGACGGGCGGGCACCGCGGCCAGCCAGGCCATACCGGCCGCGACCACGAGCCCACCCATGATGATCAGGTTTCGGGGGCCGAGGACGAGGACGAGCTTGCGGGAGACGAAGCCGCCGACGATGACGATGAGGGTCACCGGAACCATGGCCATACCGGCTCGCAGGGCGCTGTAACCGATGGCCTGCTGCAGGTACAGGGAGATGAAGAAGAAGGAAGCGTTGAGGACCACTCCCAGCATGAGCATGATCAGGTTTCCGAGCAGCAGACTGCGCAGTCGGAGCAGCGCCCGGGGGATGAGCGGCTGGGAGCTGGTCAGCTGCACGGCCACGAAGCCCGCGATGAGGACCGCCGCCGCGCCGAGGGCGATAAGGACGTTGGAGGACCCCCACCCGTCGGCCGACGCCTGCGAGAGCCCGTAGGTGAGCGCCCCGATGCCCAGCGTCACGCAGAGGGTGCCGGGGAGATCGAGCCGGACCGGCTTGGTGCCGATCCGGGCGGGGAGCAGGCACCAGAGTGCCGCGGCGAACAGCGCGATGCCGGGGGGAATGTTGATGAAGAGCACCCACCGCCAGTTCAGCTCGCTGGTGAGCACGCCGCCGAGGAGTACGCCGGCCGTGCCGGCGAACGCGATGGTGATGCTCCACAGGGCCAGGGCGCGCTGCCGCTGGGTCTCGTCGGTGTGACTCGTGGTGATGAGGCTCAGGCTGGTGGGCGTGAGCGCGGCGGCGCCGACGCCCTGGATGAACCGGGACACGATCAGCATGGTCGGGTCGGTCGCCAGGCCGCCCGTGAGGCTGGCGGCGGTGAAGGCGATCATGCCGAACAGGAACACCCGTTTGTGGCCGAACAGGTCGCCCGCCCTGGCGGCCAGCAGCAACAGACCGCCGAGAGTGACCAGATAGCCGGTGACGACCCACTGCTGCTGGCTGACCGACATGTCCAGTGCGTCGCGCATCTGCGGCAGCGCCAGCGTGACGATCGTCGTGTCGAGCACCACCATGAAGAGCGCCACGCACGAGATGGCCACCACGACGCCGAGCGGCAGATTCGGCCGCAGGACCGCGGGGGTGGGTGGTGACTCTAAGGATGCAGACATTGCGCCTCCTGGTGAACGCCGTTCACCGTGAACGTTGTTTACTGTGAACAGCGTTTACGTTAGCTATATGATTCGGGGGTTGTCAACGATGGAGCGACCCATGCTGCTGCGAAAGGCCGACGTGGTCGAAGGGGCCCTGAAATTTCTCGACACCGAAGGGCTCGACGGACTGACCATGCGCAAGCTCGGTGCTGCGCTCAACGTGCACGGAGGAGCCCTCTACCGGCACTTCCCGAACAAGGCGGCCCTGCTGGAGGCGATGGCCAACAAGCTCACCGAGGGGGTCGGGGTCCCCTTGCCCGAGGCTCCCTGGCGCGATCAGATCTATGTCCTGGGCCAGCGGTTCCGGACGGCCATGCTGGCGCACCGAGACGGAGCGCGCCTGGTCAGCGGCACCCATGCCACCGGCGCCAACTCGATCACCGCCGGGAGTCTCGTCGTCGACGTCCTCTGCGGCGCGGGCCTGGCCCCCGCCCAGGCCGGATCCCTGGCCTTCTCCCTCTACTACTACGTACTCGGCCACACCCTCGACGAACAGAACCAGGCCCACGCGCCGGACGAGGGGTGGCAGAGCGGTGAGAACCCGCTCGCGAGCGCGCTGTCGCCCCAGTACGCGGAGGCCTTCGGCTCCCTCATGAACACCGACCCGGCGGAACGGTTCGCGTACGGGCTCAACACCTTCATCGAGGGCGTCGCGAGCCGGATCCCGTCGGCGACCGCTACCGCGCCCCGGGCACCCGCCCCACGCGCGTCCAGTACCGGGCCACGATGACCTGGGCCTCGGTGAGGGCGAACACGTCACCGATGCACTTGCGGTTCCCGGCGCCGAAGGGCAGGTAGGCGCCCTTGCGCGGAGTGGTCGACATGGTGAGCCACCGGTCCGGCTCGAAGCTGTCGGGGGCGTCGAAGTAGCGGGCGTCCCGGTTCAGCAGGAAGGGGCTGTACGACAGCTCGGTGCCGGCCGGTACGGGCAGCCCGCCAAGCGTGGTGTCGACGGCGGCGCGACGACTGAGCAGCCAGGCCGGCGGGTAGAGGCGCAGACCCTCGGCGACGACGTTGCGGGTGTACGGCAGCTTCCTCAGGTCCGCGGCCGTCACCGGGCGGCCAGCCAACATTTCGTCGAGTTCCGCGTGCAACTTGGCGGCGACCTGCGGGTACTCGTGCAGCAGGTGGAAGATCCACGACATCAAGACGGCGGTGGTCTCCGCGCCTCCGAGGAGCAGGGTGATGGACTGGTCGTGCAGTTCCTGGTCGGTGAAGCGCGTCCCCTGGGACGCACCGCGCCCAGAGTAGCGGCCCGCTCGACGCCGACGCCGGCCCTTCGAAGGTTCCGGTGCCGCGGCGGGCCCGTCGGCGGGCGTTGCGCCGTCGAGGTCGGCCAGGTCGGCGGCGAGGTGGCGCAGGTGCCAGTCCTCGTGCGCGCACGCCCCGTGGCACTTCACCCCACCAAGGCGCCGGGCGCCGGGCGCGTACAGCACGTGCCGGGTGTGATCCCGGTAGTTCTTCGTGTGGACGGCCGTCTGCTCGGCGCCCGGGTTGAGCCGGACGATCCAGAAGGCGTCGCCGTCCTGGTCCTGGAACTGCCAGGTCATGCGGATCTCGGCGGCGATGGCGAGGTCCGGCCAGTCGACGGCGCCGCCGGTGTCCTGCCCCTGCCAGGTGTGCAGGTGCACGCTGCTGCGGCCGGCGGCCGAGTCGGCGATCCACATTCCGGGGGTCCGAGCCCCGCACCGGCATCGACCCGTTCATGCACCTGGTCGCCCAGGTCATGAGCCAAGAGCCGTACGCCAGCGCCGAGCGCGTCTTCTGGATCGTGGACAACGGCTCCTCCCACCGCGGGCAGAAGGCAGCCGACCGGCTGACCAGCGCTTTCCCGAACGCGGTCATGGCCCACACCCCGGCCCATGCCTCCTGGCTCAACCAGGTGGAGATCTACTTCTCCGTCGTGCAGCGCAAGGTCGTGTCACCCAGCGACTTCACCGACCTTGCCCAGGTCGGGAACCGGCTCCGAGCCTTCGAAGACCGCTACAACGTCACAGCACAGCCGTTCCAGTGGAAGTTCACCACCTCCGACCTGGACGATCTGCTGGCCAGACTCGACCGGCACACCGCCGATCACCAGGAAGAATCCTCCGCCGGGCCAGCTACATGATCAACCCCCGAAGGACTTCCGAACGCGACCACTTAGCCAAGGGGATCTCCGCTGCCGCAACAGCGGCCGTGGTGAACGCGAAGTCCGCCGACTTCTCTTCCACCTCGGCGTCGGCGTCAGCACTGGCGGGGGCATTGTCCGCCTCGGCCGCGGCGTCTGCTCCCGTGGTGTGCGGGGCGAGGGTACGGCGTCGCTTGAGGACGACCAGGTCCTCAACGGTGGTGGCCGCAGCCAGCACCGGCGAATGGGTGGTGATGACGACCTGGATGCGTCCCAGGGGCGCTCCCTCAGCGGGCGGCGGTACTGCTGGGAGCGCAGGGACTGAGCCCTCAGATGGTCCAGCAGCAGAATCTGCAGCTGAGGAGATGCGCCTCGGGCTCCTCCACCAGAAACAGTGTCAAATCCGCGTCCCGGGCGGCTTCCAGCTCGGCCAGCACGGTGGCGATGTACAGCAGGTTGGCACAGCCCAGGCCGGAGCGTGTGATGTCTTCAACGGCCAGGCCCTGATCACTCATCCGGGTACGCAGCGCCCGGGCGATGGACACCAGCGTCGGGTCCGCGAACGACAGTCCCATGTGCTGGGGATGCGCCCCGGCGGTCAGCAGCCCGAGTGGGTCGTTGATCCTTTTGCGGGCCGCCTTGATCTTCTCGTGCTCTTCAAGACTCCTGAAGTGATCGGCCTGCTCCCGCTCGAAGTCCTTGATGGCTTCCTCCGCACCCAGCTCTGCGGCGAGGATCAACCGCAGCCGGTTTCCGGCACTGGAAGCCAGCTCCTGCTGGGCGTTGCGCATCGGCAGCAGGTAGACGTGCCGGATCGCGCGGCGCGCCTCCGGCTCCGGATCAACCAGTAGCCGGCCCGCCGACCACACCGGACGCTGCGGCCGGGCATCGGCAGGCGGCCGGGTGAACTGCACGGTGTAGCGGGCTCGGTGGCCCTCTGAGGGTCCGGGTTCCTCGGCCGCCGGCACCAGGGCCTGCAGGTGGGTGCCCGGCCTCGGCGGGCGTCAACCCTCCGTAAACGGCGGTCAGTTCCGCGCCGCTCTCCGCCCACGGATGGACGTCTTCAGCCTCCCACCACCTGCTGCGCCGGCCATCCAGCGGGTCGGTCAGCAGACGAAGCACGTCGATGAAGTTCGACTTACCCGCATTGTTCTCCCCCACCACGACCGTGACGCCCTGCCGCAGCGGAACGTCCATGTCCAGCAACGACTTGAAACCCTTGGCTCTGACACGCCCCAGATACAACTTCCACCACCGCGCCCACGAGGACGTGTTCCTGCGGGAACTCGTCTCCGTGATCCGTCAGCGCGGCCGGGCAGTGGCCGAAAATAGCTGGCCGAACCGCCGGCGAACGGGAAACACACCAGGTGGAATTCACTGCCGGAAGCGGCGACGGTTCTTCTCGGCCAGGGGTTTTCGTCACGCGCGAGCACCGTCATCGCATCACCTCCGCACAAGGCGGGTGTGGCCACCGGAGCCATGGGACGCGTCCCGCTCGGAATGGAGAGCGCGCACCACGTGGCCCATCCGAGGAGGAGTGGCTCGATCTCTACTCACCGCGTGGCTTTATTCTTTCTTTACCTTCCTGAGGAGTTCCGAGAAGAACTCAACTGCCTTGCGACAATGCCGTGTTCGGGTTGCACGCCACCGGGTATCGGGGTTGAATCGCTGACATGTCCTTACGTCCATCCCTGCTGTCCATGCGCATTACCGTCGCATTCCAGTCCATGCTGGTGCTCGTTCAGGTCGCCCTGGCGGGAGGTTTCCTGGGCGGTCACTTCGACATGCTGGCCATCCACGGATCGCTCGCCGTCGTCATCGTCGTGGTCGCCCTTCTGATGACGGTCGCCGCCTTCTTCGTACGACGCTCGGGCGGGCCCAAGTCGGTTCTCCCCGCCTCGGCCGTCGTGCTCCTGGCACTCGTGGGCCAGGTGATGCTCGGCGTCACCCGGAGCGTCACCCCCCACGTCCTGCTCGGCGTCGTCCTCGTCTCCGCCATTGCGCTGCTGTCCCAGCGCGTGATGACCACCCCGCTGCCCGCCAAGATCCCCTCCGCCTCCTCCCGGAGCGAGGACGTGCAGCCGGAGCCGGTCAAGTGAGGCGGCGCACACTGCTCGGTGCGGGCGGTGCGGTGCTCGGCGCCGGCGCCGTGACCGCGGCCGGCTGGCCGCTGCTGAGTGACTACGTGCGCGAGGGCCGCCCCGGCAAGGTGCTGACCAGCGAGACCGAGCTGCCGGCCGCCTTCCGCACGCCCCTGCCGGTCCCAAAGGTCCTGGAGCCGGTGTCGACGAGCGGCACCACCGACACATACGAGATCACCCAGCGCCACGCCGAGCTGGAGATCCTGCCCGGTCTGCGCACCAAGGCATGGACGTACGGAGGCACCTTCCCGGGGCCGACGATCGTCTCGCGCTCGGGGCGCCGCACCGTGGTGCGCCACCGCAACGAACTCGACCGCCCCAGCGTCGTCCATCTGCACGGCGGCCACACGCCGGCGGCCAGCGACGGGTATCCGACCTCCCTGATCCTGCCTGCCGACGGCTCGTACGACGCGCACCGTGTCCACCAAGACATGAGCGGCGGCGCGCACGGCATGACGATGGACCACGGCGCGATGGACCTCACCGAGGGCACTCGCACCTACACGTATCCCTTCGACCAGCGCGCCGCGACGCTCTGGTACCACGATCACCGCATGAGCTACACCGGTGTCGCCGTCTGGATGGGGCTCGCCGGGTTCCATCTCGTGCACGACGACGAGGAGGAGAGGCTGCCGCTGCCGCGCGGCGAGCGGGACATCCCGCTGATGATCACGGACCGTTCGTTCGCCGCGGACGGGTCGTTCCGGTACCCGTGGGTGGACAGTGAGTTGCGCACCCCCGGGGTCACCGACGCCTACATGAACGGGGTGCTCGGTGACGTCATCCTGGTCAACGGCGCTCCCTGGCCGGTGCACGAGGTGGACCGGCTGCGCTACCGGCTTCGCTTCCTCAATGGCTCCAACGCCCGCATGTACAAACTGGAGTTGGATCCTCAGCCGGAGGGCGGCGGCGGTTTCGTGCAGATCGGCAGCGACGGCGGGCTGCTCGACGCACCCCGCCGGCACGACACACTGGAGATCGCCCCGGCCGAACGCTTCGACGTCGTGGTCGACTTCTCCCGCTACCGGCCGGGGACCCGGGTACGCCTGGTCAACCGCTTCGGAGACGGCTCCACGGCACAGGTCATGCGCTTCGACGTCGGCTCCGGCTCCCCCCGGGACGACACGACGGTGCCGCAAAAGCTGAGCAAGGTGGCCCGGCTCGACCCGGCCCGCGCCGCGGTCACCCGCGACTTCCACTTCCGCGGCTCCAGCGCGGGCTGGACGATCAACGGCAAGGAGTACGAGCCTGGGCGCGCGCTGGCCCGGCCCCGTCTCGGGCAGGTCGAGGTGTGGCGGTTCACCACGAACTTCCACCACCCCATCCATCTGCACCTGGACCACTTCCAGGTGGTGTCGCGCAACAACGGCGGCATCGGGGCGTTCGACCACGGCTGGAAGGACACCGTGGACCTGGGCCCGGCCGAGGCCGTCGAGGTAGTCACCCGGTTCACGGACTACGCCGGCGCCTTCATGATCCACTGCCACAACCTGGAGCACGAGGACATGGCCATGATGGGCGATTTCGTCACCGAATAGCACCGCACCGCACCGCACTCACCGTCAGGAGGCGCCGCCGGCCATGTTCGGGACCACGCGGGAACGCATTCTCGACGCGGCAGCCGCCGTCCTGCGGGACTCGGGCTCACACCGACCACCAAGGAGATCGCCGCGGCGGCGGGCTGCTCAAAGGCCCTGCTCTGCAAGCACTTCGTGAGCAAGGCGGAGCTGTTCGCCGCGGTCCTCGCAAAACGCATTCCGCTGGATCCCCCGCCCCGCCCCTTTGGCCCCCTCGGCGGGGCGGGGCGGCCAGCGGGCGAACCTGTGCGCCCTCGCCCACTACGAGACCAACCTCCGGACCCTGGCCGCCTTCCACGCCGACCCGGCGCTCCTGGAGCGGCCTGGCACGCCGGCCGGCCCCGTCGACGGAACCGAAAACGGTGGCGGGGTATCTGCGCGCCGAGCAGATACCTGGGCCGGATCGCCAGTGCGGCCGATCCCGAGGCCCTCGCCTCATCGCTCCTCGGCGCCTGCCTGCGCGAGGTCTTCCGCGCCGCGTTCGCGCCCACCCAGGGCAGCCCGCAGGAGCGCGCCGACCGGCTCATGGACACGTTCCTGCCCGCCCCGCACACGGATCAGCCCACTTTTCGGGCACTTGACGCCCGCTTCACGCCCGCCCGGTGAGATACGGGCGACCACCATGAGCGGGCGCGGACGTCGCCCTGTCGAGGCGAGGATCCGATGCGAACATCCCGCCGACCAACTCGGTCTGCCGGCTGCGTAGTTCGAACCCATGATTCCCTCGTATCCCGCCGGGCGCTCACTGCCGCAGAAGGTCGCCGAGCCGGGTCTCCAGGGCTCGGGCGGCAACTGCTCCCCGCACCCGCGGGGATGGTCCCGGCGGAGAAGACCAGTCCGTACTTCGAGCAGCTGGCCGACGACGTACGCGTCCAGGGGTTCTGGCGAACCGTCTCCGCCCGCTCCTGCGAGACCATCGCTCACTGGGCACAGGCCGGCGCCGACCGGCTGCGCAACGGTGCCACCCGCCCGGACCTGCCGACCGCCGAAGCACTGCTCAAGCTCTCCGACGCAGCCCTGGCCTACAGCAGCCCACTTCGCGAGCGGCCCGATACCGACACCGTGGCCGCCGCCCAGAACCAGAACCCCACAGACATCCGCCGGCTGCGCAGCACCCTGCGGTCCAACGGCCCGCTCCCGTACACCACGAGGGACGATGCCGTGGCGGCCTCCCGCGCGATCGCCCGCGCCTTCCGGGCCTGGGCGGGCACCGACACGGGCAAGGAACTCGGTGCTTCCACGCACCGCCGGGTGGCGGAGTTCCGCGAGGCATGGCAGCAGCTGCCACCCTCGGAACTGCCCGCCGGCCCCGGGCCGGCGGCCGGACCCTACAGCACGGTCGCCGAACACGCGCAGGAAACCGTGGCCCGGGCCCAGGCCCAGCCGGGCCGCTTCGCGCCCTCCGACCTCGCCACCCTGCAGACGGTGGCCGATCTCGCCGAACACCACGGCGTCCGGCTCGCGGCCACCCTCCCACCGGCCTCACCGGGCCCCGCCACCCCAGCCGCAACCGTCCGGCAGAGTGCGCCGCGCCCCGCGGTGGCGCCCCTGAGACCGGCGGCCCGACCCGGACGCCTCGCCTGTCGGCCTGATATCCGAACGCATGGCCTGCGGTTCCCGAAGCGGGACTGGAGGAGATCTCGCAGGGGCTCAGCCCCACTCAGCCCCACTCAGCCCCACTCAGCCCCGCTCAGCCCCGCTCAGCCCCGCTCAGCCCCGCCTGATTCAGTTGTCCGTCAAAGCGGATCAAGCCCAGTGGCGCCTGGTGAGAGGACCCTCGGCTGCAGCCCGGGAACCGGCTCGCAACATCGGGTTCCGCGCGAGTATTCCGACGCAACGGCTCTTCGGCGCGTGGTGGACCTCACGCGAGAAGTAGTTCATCGTTCAACCATTCGGGGTTAGTGTCTTCAATGCCAGCAAGGCAAACGGGGACTAACTCGCCTATGTGCATCACAGGGTGGAGAAAGAGGGGAAATCATGAAAAGCGGCATCGTTCGTCGGACTGTCGTCGCGATCGCCTCGACCGCCATCGCAGCAGCCGGGCTTCTCGTCACCGGCGGCACCGCCTCGGCGGCGACGCACCCGAGCAGCACCCAGCCGGGCGCCGTATCCACCGTCCGGATCACCGACCGCCACGACGGGGACCGGCACGGCGCATTCGGCGGCCGTGGCCCCTGGCAGCAGGATCGCGATGGAGGCCGCCACCGGATCCGGCACGACGACCGCCACGGCTACCAGGCGCGGATCGACGAAGAGCGTCGCCAGTGGGTCCTCGACCAGATCCGCTGGGCCGAGGACCACGGGTACACCTACTGGGGCAGCCTGGAGCACCACGACCGTTCACACCGCTGAGAATCGCGGGCATCAGGGCCATCTCACGCTGCCAGCCGGTGCCCGCCCGCCCACAAGGCCGAGGCGCTGGACCTGGACGGCCACCTCGACCCGTTCCTGAACGGGACGCCCTGAACGTACCCGGCACGAGGACCGGGCCCGGGTGAGACTCCTCCGACTGCCCGGGACTCCCTGCGCCGAGACCGCATCGTGCCGGGCCGCTGTCGTACGACAGCGGGCCGATCGTCGCGGCGAGGACTCACCGTTCGGAGCCACAGGACCGCAAGGCCGCCGAGCGCTCCGCGAAGGGGTGCGTCGGGGGCTGCCGATCGGATGGGCGGCCGTCGCGGATGAAGGATGAGGCAGGAGCCGGAAGCATGACAGCACACGTTCTTGCGCGAGGTCAGGCCGTCGCCGTGTGGTGGCGGGACGCGGGCCGGGCCTGGTGGCCGCCACGAGTCGTCCGGTCGGTACGGCCTGTGGCGATACGGTCCGCGACGGTACGGCCGGCGGTGGTGCGGACTGTCAAGGTCCTGATCGCGGCCCTCCTGACCTGGCAGGCCGCTTCGTGGTGGTTGCCGGGGGAACAGCGGTATCTCGCCGTGGCCACCGCACTGGCCATGGCCAGTGCCCCCAGCGTCTACCGGTCGGTGACGCAGGCGTTGCGCAGTGTGGGTGCCCGGGCGGCCGGGCTGGCGGTGGCCGTGGGCGTCGTGTGGCTGCTGGGTCCGGCCGCGGGGAGTGCCGCCGCCATTCCGGCGATCGCGCTGGTCGTGGCCGGGCGGCGGGGTTCGGACGGCCGTGTGCAGGTCGCTTCGACGGCGGTGCTGGCTCTGGCCGCGGCGACGGCCGTTCCCGTGGGTCATGTGGTCTCGCTGACTCTGGCGGCGTTGACCGGGGCTGTGGTGGGGGTCGCGGTGAACGCCCTCGTCCTGCCGCCCGTGCACCTGGGCGCCTCCGGTTCCGCGGTGCGCGGTCTGGCCGTGGCCATGGGGGAACTGCTCGTCGACATGGGCCGTGGGCTCAGGGAGCGGCAGCACGCCGACCGCGCGGACACCTGGCTGGAGAGTGGCAGGCGCCTGGAGGACCTGGCGGTGCGGGCGCACGAGGACGTCCGTGAGAGCCAGGAGAGCCTGCGCTGGAACACGCGGTGCGTCGCGGTACGCGGACGACGCGAGCCGTCGGGCCACGGCGAGATCCTGCGCGCTCTGCACCGGATCACCTTCCAGGTCCGCGGCATCGCCCGGACGCTGGCCGACACCGTCGACGACCACCGCCTGGGGCAGATGTTCCTCGACCGCTACGCGGCGACCCTGGAGGCGGCGGGCGAGGCGGTCACGTACTTCGCCGCCCCCGGCCCGGCCGACGGCCCGGCCCGGGACGACGCCCGCGAGCGACTGCGCCGGGCCATCGACGACGCCGCCCAGTGGCACACGATGATGACCGGCGAGATCGAGCACGGCACCCTGACCGAGCCGGGCGCCTGGCACGTATACGGATCACTGATGACCGACACCGAACGCCTGCTCGCCGACCTCGACCGCGCACCCCGCCCCGCCGTGTCCCCACAGACCTCCCACCCGTAGGCAGAAACAATCCCCGACCGCCGAGCCCCGGTCCGACAAGCTCGCCGTCTCCCCGCCCTGCCGCCCCCGATCAGGATCGCTTGTGGACGCCTGGGTGCCGGGGTGCTGGGGTGCCCGGACGCCTGGGTGCCGGGGCAAGGCCGCTGACTACCCCCGCGGGGCGGTGCCGACGCCATCCTCGAAGTAGTTGAAGTTTCATTTATCAGCTACCCCGAGACGGATGCTTGAACTATCAAGTAAGGCTCTTCTCGGAAAGATCCGTTCAACATGGCTTCCACTCTCACCCGTTCCCTCGATCCCACTCCGGCGTCACCAACGGCACCTCGCCGCACGCCTATGACGTCGGACTGCTGATCATTCGCGTCGCCCTCGGACTGACCGTCGCAGCCCACGGTGCGCAGAAGCTGTTCGGCTGGTTCGGCGGCGGAGGCCTCAAGGGCACCGGCCAGTTCTTCGAGATGAGCGGCTACCCCTCGGGCGAGACGATGGCCGCCATCGCCGGACTGAGCGAGATCCTCGGCGGGCTCGGCCTGGTGCTCGCCTGCTGACGCCGCTCGCCGGCGCCGCCGTCCTCGGCACCATAATCAACGCCCTGGCCGTCAAGTGGGGCGGCGGCTTCTTCGCTCCGCAGGGCGTCGAGTACGAAGTCCTGCTGGCCGCCGGTGCCGCCGGACTCGCCCTCACCGGGCCGGGCAGGATCGCCATCGACCGATTCCTGCCCGGGCTGCGTGCACACCGGCTCGCATACGGGGCCGCCGCCGTGGCACTCGCCGTGGTGCTCGCCGGCCTCGTCCTGCTCATCCGCAACTGAGCGCCGCCGCTACCCGCAGCGCCTCCTCCAGTCGGAGCACCCAGGCGTAACGCGGATACGGCAGACAGAGCCGACCGCGCGGCGGCGCGGTCGGCGAGAGTTGCCTTTATCACGACTCACGACTCACGACTCACGACTCACGGCTCACGGCTCCGGCACGACTCCTGGGCTCTGTCGCTACTTTGACCAGCGGCAGACCGAAGCCGCGGAACGGGTCCGTCAACACGCCTCCCGGGCTCCGCAGGCTGCTCAGCAGCGCCCAGTGCAGCAGCCGGCTGTGGTCGTTCCGCCCGCCTCAGAAAGTCTCTGATTGCGGCGCGGCTGACAGCTGGACGGCGGGCTGCCCCTTGATGTGGTCGATGAACGTGTGCCACTGGGGGGACGCCAGCAGCACGGGCCCGTCGGTAATCTTCGAGTCGCGCACCCCGGTCCGGTCCCCTGTGAACCGGGGCCGCGGACGCGGTGCGCGGGCGGCTGGACTGGAAGTACATGCGGGGACTGGAGCTCGCCGATGCGGGCTTCGACCACTCGGTACTCACCGAGTTCAGGGACCGGCTTGCAGGAGGCGATCCAGCAGGTGCGGGTCCAGGAGGACACCCGGGAGCGGAGCGAGCAGTACGCACACCGGGCTGGTGCAGAAGGCACGATCTCCCAGGAAGTACGGGCGTTCGGCCTGCGACGATGCAGGTATCACGGCCCGGCCGAGGCGCGGCTTGCAGCACCAGCTCACCTCCGCCGCGACGAATTTCTCATCGTCTCAACCGCCTGGTGGACCGGTACTCCACGGGCCCGGACGCGTATTTCTCACCTGGCAGTGCTCCGGCCCATCGCGCAGAACACGTGCTCGTCGGCGTTCACTTCAGCGACGAGGGTTCAGGCGTAGCGGTCGGCGAAGCGCATGCCTGCGGGAATCCCGTGCAGCAGGGCGAGGGCCGTCGAGCAATGGGCCACGTCCAGGTCGGCCGGCCCCCAGGAGGTCTCCACCCAGTCGACGACACCACTGATCTGTCAATCCCCTGATTTCGTAGAGACCTTGTTATGCAACTTGGCCCTGATAGTGGGTGTGGTTGCGTGCTTCTTGGATGGTGTTCTCGAACGTGACGGGCGGCTGCCCGCCGGCGGCGCTGTGGCGCCTCCTCGTGTTGTAGAAGTCGGTGATCCAGGTCGCGGTCTTGATCCTGGCCTCGGCCCGGGTGTCGAAGCGGTGCCGGTGGACGTACTCGACCTTCAGCACAGAGTGGAACGACTCCGCGGCGGCGTTGTCCAGCGCCGACCCCACGCGCCCCATCGACTGCACCACGCCCCACCGGCCGCAGAGCTGCTGGAACGCCGCACTGGTGTATTCCGAGCCGCGGTCCGAATGAAAGATCACGCCGTCCACCTCGCCACCCCGGGTGGCGATCGCCATCTGCAGTGCGGCGCTGACCAGGGAGGTGTCGTGCCGGGAACCCATGGCGTAACCGAGTGCCCGGCGGGAGAACGCGTCGTGGACGGAGGCAAGGTAGAGCTTGCCCTCGCCGGTGTCGATCTCGGTCATGTCGCCCCACCACAGCACGTCCGGAGCGATGGCGTCGAACCCGCGTCGCACCAGGTCAGGAGAGGCTTTCCGTTTGCCCTGCCGCGTCAGCGACTTGCGTCGACGCGGCGGCCTGCGGCCCTGGAGGCCGAACTCGGCCATGATGTCGGCGACGGTGTTCCGCGACACCTGCCAGCCCTCCTCCCACAGATCCAGCGTGATCCTCGGCGAGCCGTACGTTCTGCCCGACCGGTCGAAGAAATACCGGATCCTCTCCGCCAGCTCGGCCCGTCTCACCTCGCGTTTCGTCGGCCGGTCAGGGCGCCGGTGCCACTTGTAGAACCACGCCTCCGACACCCCCAGAGCACGGCACGAGACGCGATACGGAATGTTGCACTCGGTCTTCTGGTCGCTGATCACCCCGACGACAGCCGTCGGGTCCGCCGCAGCTACTTCACCCAGATGACCATGCAGCGTTTGAGGACATCACGCTCCATGACCAGCTCCTTGTTGTCCTTCCGCAGCTGGGCGTTCTCCCGCCGCAACCGGACCAGTTCCTCGCTCTCCACCGCCTGGCCGGCCCCGGCCCCGCCGACCCTGCGGGCTCGCGAGACCCAGCTCGCCAGCCTCGTCTCGTTGATCCCCAAATCCTTCGCGACCTGCCCGACCGGCTTCCCGGTCTCGGTCACGATCCGCACAGCCCCCTCACGGAACTCCGCGTCGAACTTCCGCCTCTTCTCCGCCATGACTCCCAACTTCCCCTGCAGTCACGGTCTCTACGCTACGAGGGAAGACTCACACTCGTGTCACTGAGCAGGCGCAAGATGGTCGCCTCACGGGTCAGCAGGCCCTCTGCATGCCGGACGTAGAAAGGCCTGACGAAGGACCGCAGGACGAGTGAGCGCCGACCGCCCGAACCACAGAGGTCCAGACGACACATCTACGACGTCCAGCCGCCGCGCAGCCGCACCACCTTCTCGATGCGCTCCGCCTCGGACAGCCCCTTCTCCACCCAGGAGCGCGTGGCACCCCAACCCTGACTGCCAAGATCCGCGCCGATGTCCTCGGCCCCCTCACCCGAACCCATTCAGGCAGACTATCCGTCTCCCGGTGCACGCATCCCTGCGAGCAGAGCCTCCCGAACATCATCAGGCGCTAGCCCCGGTCCAGCGTGTTCGCACAGGTAGGTGCCACAGGACCCGCAAGAGAACTCCGAGTCCCACCACAACTCATCGTGAAGGATGAACTGGTTCACCTGTCGCACCGCCATGCTGCCGCACTCGCAACGCGATGCGATCTTCGCTGTCTGACCAGTCACCCGGGCTCCCTGACGTTCCACTCCCGCGGCAGATCCTCGCCGCAGAAGACGCAGACGAAGTCCTCCTCCCGCACGATGTTGAGCTCCCGGCAGGAGCGGCATCGGCGGAAAACCACCTCGTGCGTGTACCCGGACGGTCGATGGATCCCGATCCGATCCAGGGCCTCGGCCACGGCTGGCCATGAGCTGACGTCCGGGCAGTAGCCGGTCGACTGGTTGCTGACCTCCTCGACCACCCACCGCCCGGACTCCTCACGGAAGCTCATCTCACCGGCGCTCAGCACCTCTCCGCCGCCAGCACACACCACGTGCTCGCTGCGGCGCGGAGCCAGTCGCAGCACCCCGCCGCCATCGACGACGAACGTGAACGGCTCGGCCAACTCATCCAGGGGCAGCGCAGAGACCCACTCGCCGAAGTCCGCCGACGAGCGGATGCTCCGACCATCACCACCACCCGCCCGGACGAGCGCCTTCAGCTCAGCCGGACCCGCATACCGACCTCTGCCCTCGCGTCTCCACGCACACCAACCTACTGGCTCACACAGCCAGGACCTGGGAAATACGGGCTCTGGTGAAGATCGCGATCGTTGACAGGGCGAGACTGCGGCCTCGGCGTCAGCCATCAAGACCCGGTGCCAACTACCGTGTCCCGGCTCACGACACAGCACGCTCCACTCGCCAACTCACGCGCTCACTCGCCAACTGAAGCGCTCAGTGTGCGACACGAGGTCGCACCAGGTAAGTAAGGACAGCCGTATGAAGGGAAGTTGAGGAAGCTGGACTTCGGGCCAGTGTCCAGGGCCCGTCCCCACGCTCCCATGCGTCGCTGGTAACGGCGGGGTGTGAAGCGGAGCGTTCAAGCCCAAGAGCGTCCCGGCCATCGGGGTGCAACAGGTGAGGGGAAGGCTGGACGGGCGAACGCAAGTGAACCCTCGATGATGCCTCGTGACTTTAAGATCGCGTCGATGGCGTGTTGGCGGCGGTCACAGGACCCGGTGCTGAAAGGCACCAAGCGACCTTCGGGTAACTGAGCCCGGAGGGAGGACACCGCTGGTCCCGGGGTAGAGGGGGCGCCCACCCCAGCCGCGTCTTACTGGTGCGGAACGTGGAAACCCCGACGGGGTCCAAGCCTCGGCTTGGTAGGCCGACCGCAAGGAAGGCGGAAGTCCCCGGCGGGAGAAGGAAGATCCAAGAAGCGAAGGCCGGCGGGCCGAAAGGCCAGAGGAAACCGGGAGATCGGGACCTTCACCCGCTCTCGCATAACTCGCCGGATACGGGCCCGGGTGGTCCGGCCCGAAGGGGCGCCCACGTGGATCAGGTGAGCCTTTGAAGTCACCACTGCAAGGAAACCGGAACCAAGGGACAAGTTAGACACCGGAGGCAAACATGGGGATCACGACACCTGTCGTGACGTCCTCGCCTGCGGTGAACGGACCCGAGGACGTCTTACTCGACTGGCACGGCATCGACTGGGCCACCTGCGAGGAGAACGTACGGCGGCTGAGGCAGAGGATTTTCAAGGCGACGCAGGACGGGGACCTCAAGAAGGTCCGCAACTTGCAGAAACTCATGCTGCGAAGCCGCAGCAACACGCTGATCAGCGTGAAGCGTGTGACGCAGCAGAGCAGTGGTCGCATGACCGCTGGCATCGACGGGGAACGGGCCCTCACGCCGAAGGCGAGAGGCACGCTGGCGGCCGAGATCCATCGGTCGTCGAAGCCCTGGAAGGCCATGCCGGTCAAGCGTGTGTTCATCCCCAAGAGCAACGGGAAACAGCGACCGCTCGGCATTCCGGTCATCCGTGACCGGGTCCTCCAGGCCCGCGTGAAGAACGCGCTGGAGCCCGAGTGGGAAGCGCGGTTCGAGCCGAGGTCCTATGGCTTCCGGCCCGGCCGCAGCTGCCAGGACGCGATATCCGCGATCTTCTGGACGGTGAAGGGCAAGAACCCGAAACGTCTATGGGTCCTGGATGCGGACCTGTCGGCGGCTTTCGACCGCATCGATCACGACCACCTCATGACCATGCTGGGCCAGTTCCCTGCCAAGGATCTGATCCGGGGTTGGCTGAAGGCGGGCGTGATCGACCGGGACCGATTCGCACCGACGAAGGAGGGAACTCCTCAAGGCGGTGTGATCAGCCCGTTGTTGTTGAACGTTGCTCTGCACGGACTGGAACAGGCCGCAGGGTGCCAATACACGGTGCGGGCCGGGCGCGAGCCCGGCGCGATGCCCGGCACCCCGGTGCTGGTGAGGTATGCCGACGACTTCGTCGTGCTCTGTCACGACGAAGCGGAGGTGCACCAGGTCAGAGCCCGGCTGGAGGACTGGCTGGCGCCGAAAGGTCTTCACTTCAACGAGGAGAAGACCTCGGTCGTCCACCTCGATGAGGGGTTCGACTTCCTCGGCTTCAACGTCCGCCGGAAGGGTCAGAAGAAGCTGATCATCACCCCGAGCACAGCGGCCTGCGCGAGGCTCCGGGCGCGGCTGCGGACCGAGGTGAAGGCCCTGCACGGGGCCAACGCCGAGGCCGTGTTGCGCAAGCTGATCCCGCTCGTTCGCGGTTGGGCGGCCTACTACCGGGCGGTGGCGTCCTCGACAACGTTCTCGTCGCTGGATCACTACATGTGGCGGCTGACCTTCAAATGGGCCAGGCGTCGTCACCGCAACAAGTCGAGGTACTGGGTCGTGGACCGGTACTTCGGCAGGTTCCACCCGTCCCGGCGTGACCGGTGGGTGTTCGGCGACCGCGACAGCGGCGCCTTCCTCATCAAGTTCGCCTGGACCGGCATCGTCCGCCACCAACTCGTCAAGGGCGGGGCGTCTCCGGACGACCCCGCTCTGGTCGAGTACTGGCGGGATCGCCGCCGCAGGAAAGCGCCGCCGCCGATGGACAAGACGAGTCTTCTCCTGGCGGTTCGGCAGCAGGGGCTGTGTCCTCTCTGCAAGCAGGCGCTGATTGTCGGAGCCGAGTACGAACCGGACAGTCCACGCGAGTGGATCAACTGGTTCGCGGCCTCGAAGAAGATGCTCCACAAGCATCACTTCACCTACCGGCGAGACGGCGGCACGGACAAGCGGAACAACCTTCGCCTCGTGCACTCCGAATGCCACCGCCAGCATCACGCTGGCGACAGCGCACGGACCGCATAACCCTGCTGACCTGCGAAGCCCTCGTGGCTTGCTTGAGCCGGATGCGCTGAAAGGTGCACGTCCGGTTCTGAGGGGGCCGGGTCACGGCAACGTGATCCGGCTACCCGACCACACGGGGCTCGCGGGCTGTTCGGGGTACGGCTGCTACAGGTCGAACTCGAGGTGCTCGATGTCCGTGAACCGGACCTCTTCCAGGCTCCCGGCGCGGCGGCCGCCGTCCTGGAAGTACACCTCCTTGAGCGCTTCGGCGGCGATTTTCTGGAGGCGGGCGTCGCTGGCGCCGGCCTCCTGGGCCTCGAAGAGGCGGGCGGCGTAGATCGGGGGCAGGGCGACGGTCAGGTGCCGGATGCGGTCCTGGTCCGTCGACCCGATCGGCGCGGTGTAGCCCATGCGGGCCCGGGTGTCGATGACGATGCCGCCCGTGCTCGCCGCCTTCGCCTTGGCCTTCGCCCGGATCTGCGGCTGCCACCGCTTCTTCACCTCGCGCTCCAAGCGCGCGGCGAGGTCCGGGCGGGGCTTCTTGATCTGGTCCTTCACGTACCGCTCGACGGTGCGCTGGGAGACCCGCAGCATCTGGGCGAACGGCTTGGTGCCGCCCAGCTGCTTGACCAGGTACCGCATCTGCGGGCCCGCGTTCTTCGGTGCCGGGCGGGTGAACGCCTTCTGCACCGCGGCGTCCAGGCTGTCCCCGATCAGGCTCATCGTGGCCTTCTCCTACTCTCCGTTGTCGACGTCGGTGACGGTGCCGTCCTTGATGTACCGGGCGAGGTTGAGCTCCGGGGCGTTGAACCGCTCGCGGACTTCCTCGCCCCACAGGACGGACTGGGTGCCGTGCTTGACCAGGCCGGGGTTGATGCCGAGCTTGAAGCTACCGGGCAGCGGCTTGCCCTCCCGGTAGGGCAGGAAGTCCAGCGGGCTCTCGCCGTTGGCCGCGTAGACGACGCAGTCGGACAGGATCGCGATCGGGTACTGCCCGGTGAACGCCGCGTGCTTGACGATCTTGCGGTGCAGGTTGATCCGGGTGCGGGCGATGACGGCCGCGCGGATGTCGGGCCGCCAGGTCGGGCGGGACAGTGCGCGCCACGGCTCGCCCGGCCGCCAGCCCTCCCCGCGCGGCCGCTCGCGCAGCTTCCCCAGGCCGCCCTTCACCGTTGCCTTGACCGCCGAGACGACGATCGCCAGCTCCGGGTCACGGCTCTTGTAGCCGTCCATCGCGGCGAGGAAGTCGGCCGGGGCGAGGTCGGCGTCGACGCCGAGGTCGGCCATCGTGGCGAGGAAGGCGTCACGGAGCCGGTTGTACCAGCCGTCCAGGTAGCGGCCGTTCTCGTACCGGACCCACGCCTCGATCGGCGCGACGTCGTAGCCGAGCTCCACCGCGTACGCCACGGTGGGCGTCGCGTACCAAGCTGCAGCACCCGGCCGTCCTCACGCTGCTGGAACGGTTCGGGTCCCCGGCCCAGATACGCAGGGCAGGCAGGCGGCGGCTGGTCACCCCGCGGCGGGCGAAGGCGCCGAGGATGGCCGAGCGGCTGGTCGAGGAGATCTTCGCCGCCCTGGACGAGCAGACCGTCAGCGTTCCGGGGACCTTTCCAGGTCCGCTGACACCACACACATCGGATCTCTTAGCGGTCCCCCGCCGCAGATTCGTTGACTCTCCTCCTATAGGACGTGCATACTCCCTGCCAAGTCACCAGTCGACCAAGCGATTTCATCCGATCTCTTTGTCCCCAACTCCCAGTCGCTCAACGACGAGACCACTCGAGGAGGAGGCAGTTGCCAGGCGTTGCCGGTGCCCGCTTGAACGGGTCGGGCGGTCCCAAAGGTGGTGGGGTCGTCGTTCCAGCCCAACGGGGCCAATCACGTCGGTCATCCCGTGATCGCCACTCTGATAGAGGTCAACATGAACATGCGAAGTAAACTTCGACGCCGCAGCGTGCTGGTGGCGTTGCCATGGCTGGCCTCCGCCATCGTGGCACCCGGCGCTCTTGGGGCGCCCCGTAACCAGACGGCGGCCACCGCGCAACTCGCGGACTCCAAAGGCAATCCCCTGCGTATGTGGTACACCACCCCGGTGTCTGACTGGGAGAACCAGGCGCTGGTGCAGGGCAACGGCACGACTGGCCTGATGGCATTCGGCAACCCCGGGCGAGACCGCCTCCACTTCAATGAGAAGACCCTGTGGACAGGCGGGCCTGCTAATGGGCGCACCTACCTCGGTGGCAACAAGGCGACAGCGATCACGCCTCAGCAACTGAACAACTACCGCCTCGCTCTCGACAACAAGGCCACCAACGTCTTCGGCCTCCCGCCCACCGGCGCCGGCGGCTCCAACCCGCAACTCACCAGCCTGATGTTCGGCAACACAGGTGGAATGGGCATGTACCAGGACTTCGGTGACCTCTACCTGGACTTCAGCGCCACCGGCATCACCGACGCATCGGCATCGAACTACGTCCGCGACCTAGACATGAGCACCGCCGTCTCGACTGTGAACTTCGACCACGGCGGCGTGCACTACCAGCGTGAGTACTTCGTGAGCTATCCCGACCAGGTCGCCGTGGTGCGCCTGAGTGCCTCCGAGCCGGGCAAGCTCACCTTCACGACGTCGACGACGGCGGCGAGCGGACTGACCACCACTGCCACCGCGGATCCGAACGAGAAGCGGATCACCCTCGCCGGCCAGGTGAACGACAACCAGATGCGGGCCGAGATGCAGCTCAAGCTGCAGAACGAGGGCGGAGCTGTCTCGAGCAGCGATGGCCGCACGCTGACGGTCACCGCCGCCGACACCGTCACGCTCGTCTACTCGACGGGCACGAACTACAAGAACGATTACCCGACGTACCGAGGCGAGGACCCGCACGGCAAGCTCACGCAACGCGTGGACTCCGCCATCGCCAGCGGATACGGCGCCCTGCTCGATAGACACCTGGCTGACTACCAGGAGCTCTTCTCACGCGTGCAATTCGACGTAGGCGCAACCGTGCCCGATATCCCCACCGATCAACTCATGAGGAACTACCGCGCAGGATCCTACGATCTCGCAGTCGACCAGATGGCGTACCAGTTCGGTCGCTACCTCAGCATCGCCGGCTCGCGGATCGGCGACCTTCCCACCAACCTCTGCGGCCTGTGGATGATCGGCAGCGCGAGCGCCTTCTGGGGAGCGGACTACCACTTCAACGTCAACGCCCAGATGAACTACTGGCCGGCGGTGATCACCAACCTCGCCGAGACCCAGGTGCCGTTCAACGAGTTCGTCAAGTCGCTCGTCGTTCCGGGTCGACTGACGGCTGAGCGGTCCGCAGCGGTGAAGACCGAGGACTTCGCAAACGCGCCGCTCGGGACCGGCAAGGGATTCCTCATCAACACCCAGGTGAACCCGTTCGGGCACACCGCGCCGATCGGTTCGCAGGAGTACGGCTGGAACATCGGCGGATCGTCGTGGGCGATGCAGAACCTCTACGACTACTACCTCTTCACCGGCGACGAGACCTTCCTGCGCGACACCGCGTACCCCATGCTCAAGGAGATGGCCGCGTTCTGGAACGAGTACCTCTGGTACAGCCCATACCAGAAGCGACTTACCGTGGCGCCAAGCGTCTCAGCCGAGCAGGGCCCGACAGCCGTCGGAACCACATACGACCAGTCCCTGGTGTGGGAGCTCTACCGCATGGCGATCGAGGCCTCCGAGAAACTCGGGGTCGACGCGGACCTGCGCGCGGTGTGGCAGGACAAGCAGTCGCTGCTCAACCCGATCCTGATCGGGCAGCAAGGTCAGGTGAAGGAGTGGTTCGAGGAGACCACCCTCGGCAAGGCCCAGGCTGGCGATCTCCCCGAGGTGAGCATCTGGAACTTCGGTGCCGGTGGCAGCGCCAACCAAGGCTCTGTGCACCGCCACACATCGCAGCTCGTCGGGCTCTTCCCCGGCATGCTTATCAGCAAGGACACGCCCGAGTGGATGGATGCTGCCATCAAGTCGCTCGAGCAGCGCAGCCTCAACGGCACGGGTTGGTCCAAGGCTATGAAGATCAACATGTACGCCAGGACCGGCCTCGCCGAGGACACCTACTCCATGGTGCGCGCGATGCTCGCCGGGAACCGGAACGGCCTGATGGACAATCTGCTGGACTCCCACCCTCCGTTCCAGATCGATGGCAACTTCGGGCTGACCGCAGGCATGACCGAGATGCTCGTGCAAAGCCAGCTCGGCTACACCCAGTTCCTCCCGGCACTCCCCAGTGCGTGGAAGGACGGGAGCGTCGACGGCCTCGTCGCGCGCGGAAACTTCGTCTTGGACATGAAGTGGGCAAATGGCGCCGCCACGGAGTTCCGGGTGACGGCTCGCAACGGCGGCACGTTCGTCGGTGACTACCCGGGCATCGCGCAGACTACGGTAAAGGACGCGGACGGCAACCTCGTAGCCGTAAAAGCCAACGGCTCGGACGAGATCTCGTTTGACACGACCAAGGGGCAGACCTACACGATCGCCTTCGAGCCCGTAGGTGTTGGGTTCGCCAACGTCTCCTGGCACGTCGATCGCGCCGAGACCGTCGGGGAGCTCGCGAGCTCCGCCGCGGAACAGGTCCGGCAGCACATCGCGCAGGCAGAGCACCTTGCGCAATCGCCCGCGTCGAACCGTGCGGTCATCCGGCAGCTCGACAACGCGGCACGAAAGGGGAAGGCGAGTACGAAGTTGGTTGAGGCACTCAGTGCGCTAGCAGCCACAGTCCGCTGAACCACCGAGGCGCGTGCCCGGCGACGTCGGTCGCCGGGCACGCGCCCCTCTTGCTAGCCGTGGTCGACGCGGCGCCTTGAGGGCCGCGCAGAAGTCGCCGGACGGCCTCCTCACACTCCGAGCACCTCGCGGAGCAACTCGCCTCCCGCGCCCTCACCAGCGGACAGCGCATGGTCCACGTCCGGCGCGACGAAGACGGGCGGATCGTCGGGGCCGACGGCGAGGACCAGGAGCACCGCACCGACGCCGCTGCCGAGTCAATCCTGCTCCACTTCTCCTCCCCCGGGCCGCCGCCACCATCGCGGCCTTCCTCCGCACGCGGGTCTACCGGGCCGGAATCCCTGGTGTAACTGGAGGGCTACCAGGCCCTCATACGCGATCAGCGAACTTTTGAGGCCCAGCCACCTCAGCGCGGTCTCGCCGTGGACTGATCCCTGTTGTCTTGGGACGTCACGTGCTGCCTGCTGCCGCGGTGCGTCTCAGTTCCTGATGAGAGGCTCGTAGGGGCAACCCTCCGGCGTGAAGATGAGGACGAAGTTCTCTCCCACCCGAACAGCCGCCTCCCGCAAGCGAGCCAGGACGTCTGCTTGGTCCGGAAGGTCGAGGCCGAGGGCTGCGGCGGCACGCTCTCTTCGGGCCACGAGGTCCGGCATGTCCTCCAGGTACTCGGCCGCGAGTTCGCGACTTTCCTCGTCTGTGAACGCTTGGCAGTCGCGCCACCACGGGGCGACCGGCAGCAGCCGCAGGAGCTCGGGCAGGCCGATCGCAACCAGAGCCGCACCTCCTTCGGAGTCGGCATAAAGGATTGGACGTTCCTCGCCGCCTTCACCACAGAAGAAGTACGTGCCCCCAGCGCCGTCGCCGGCGAAACTCTCGAGCGCGGCGCCCGAGGCTAGGTGGACTTCCTCGACATGGTCGCCTCGGTCCCGGTCGAAGTCACCCGGCCAAGCGAGAAAACGGGCAGCTTCGTCCTGTTCGCGGACGACAGAGATCAACGAGTCCATGGGCCGCACCTTACGGCTCGCTGGTTGACAAGAATCATTGAGAGATTTTCATCCTGATTTCGCAGGTCACGTGGCTGGTGTGTGCCGGGAGTGACGTACTCGCGCTGGCCGGAAGCGTGATCGTCTGGGGGAGATCGTTTGTCACCTCTGGACTTCGGTGTTCGCCAGGACGAGCAGGGCTCGCAGGAGGGTGGTCGCGTGGCGGGCGTTCATCCGGACCTTGGTGAGGAAGCGCCAGGATTTGAGGTTTGCGAAGCCGTGTTCGACGGCGGCGCGTTCGCGGCTGAGCAGGCGGTTCGCTTCCTTCTCCGCGTCGGTGAGCTTGTGGTTGCGGGTGGCCTTGCGGCCGGTGATGATCACTGGGTTGTCGTCGGGTTCGTCGTCCAGGCCGATGAAGCCGAGGTCGGCCAGGGCGCCGAGTCCAGCCTGACGCAGGTGTGTGGTGAGCTTGTTGTGGCGGGCGGTGGTGATCTCGCTGCAGCGTCCGGGCTTGGCCGCGGAGATCCAGATCAGATTGCCCTTCTCGTCGGTGAGGGCGAGGAACAGCAGGCCATGGGGCCTTGTGCTTGCCGCTGTAGTTCTTCCGGTTCTCGGCCCCGGTGCGGCGGCGGGTGCGCACGAGGGTGCCGTCGAGCAGGACGACGACGCCGCCCTTGCGGGCGATCTTCTTCAGTGCGCGGTCCAGGCGCGGGGCGCGGGCGGACAGCAAGTCGATCGCTTCCAGCACCCAGCGGCGCACGGTGGAGGCGGAGACATTGTTGCCGCCGGCCATGTCGAGGAGGCGCTGGTCGTGGCGGAGCACGGCGAGCACAACGATCGCCTGGGTGCCCGGGGTGACCTTGCGCCATCGGGTGCCCAGCTCCTTGCGCCACTTGCGTATCAGATCGGCGACGAGATCGATGGTTCGCTTCGACAGCGGGAGGCGGACCTGGTAAACAGCTTTGCGAGAGCCCTCGGCGGGCTGGTGAGTCTTCACACGCGAACCAACTACCGCCGGGGGTCCTCGCGTTACGCCCGGAACCGGCCCCTCCGTCGCGACCGGGGCTCAGCGCGGCAGATAGCGGCCCGAACCGGTCCGCCGCAGCCAGCCCCGGTCGGACAGCTTGCGCAACTGGCCGCGGACCGGCTCGATCTTTCCGGGCGTGGTCTCCCGGCCCAGAGCGATTGCGACGTCCTTGGCCATCACCGGCCCCGCCGCATCCGTCACGATCTCCATGATCCGCCGATACTCCGGCGTCAGGACAACCAGTCCCCTGCCCTCCACCCGGTGCGGCACCACCAGCATCCCGCCGGCCCCCGGCGCCGCCACGACCCGCTCCCGCTCCGGCTCCGGCTCCGGCTCCGGCTCCGGCTCCACGATGCCCGACCGGCGACGGCCGCCGTCCGTCTCCTCGGCCCACTGCCCGAAGACCGTCTCAGCGGCCTCCAGCCGGGCCACCTCAGCCTCGATCCCGGTCAGCTCCTTGCGCAGCAGCTCAGCGCGTTCGGCCAGCTGAACCCGCCGCTCGACCGTCCACGTCAGCACGTCCGTCACGCACATCCCTCCCGACGCAGAACCTACGAAATGCGACGTCGGGCCGCCCGAGAACCCGAGAAGCAACCCGTGACAGACGATCACCTGCTAAGGATCACGCCGGAGACCAGCGCGAGCACCCCACCCGCTCCTCACGCCACCATCCTGACCTGCTACTTCAGGATGGAAAATGATCAGTGGGAGCTGCTCCCACACGACTTCCCGCCGCCCGGCGCGGTGAAGTACTACTTCTACCTCTGGCGCGACGAGGGCATCGACCAGACCGTTCATGACCTGTTGCGCTGGTAGGTGCGGGAGATGGCACGCCGCAAGGCGGACCCGAGCCTGGTGGTGCTCGACACCCAGAGTGTTCATGCGGCAGCCGGGGTGCCCGCGGAGTCGACGGGGTGCGATCCGGCAAAAAAGTACCGGGCCGCAAGCGCGGCCTGGCCGTTGACGTGTTGGGATTGGTGATCGCGGTGGTCGTGGTGGCCGCTTCGGCGCATGAGAACGCCGTCGGGATCGCGTTGCTGGACAGGGTCGCCGCCGACACCGACACGGTAGAGAAGGCACTGGCCGATCAAGGCTTCAAGAAGGCCGTCGTCGCGCACGGCGAAAAGGTGGGCATCGAGGTGGAGGTCGTGGCGCGCAACCCCGCGCAAGCCGGGTTCGTCCCCCAGGCCAAGCGGTGGGTCGTGGAGCGCGCATACGGGATCTTGATGCTGCACCGCAGGCTGGTGCGCGACTACGAGCATCTACCCCGTAGTTCGGAGTCGCGGGTGTACTGGGCGATGACCGCGGTGATACTGCGCCGGTTGACCGGGGCGACCGTGCCGGCCTGGCGCACCACATGAGTCGCGGGGAGCTGACGCTCGGCGCGGTGCTGGCACGGCTGGAGGAGCGGGAAGGCGAGATCACCGCACAGGCCGAGGCGGTGCGGGAGCAGATCACGCAGCTGACCGCCCGGCTCGACGAACTCGCCCGGGCCGCCGAGGAAGTCCGGGTCACCCGCAAGACGCTGATGGAGCTGCCCGAGCCACAACCGCCCGCGCCGCCGGCACTGAAGCTGCCGGACCATCCGGCCTACCAGCAGATCATGGCGGTGTTCGCCGCGACCGACCATCCGTTGCGGGCGCGGCAGGTCTGTGAGGCGATGGACCTGCCGGTCGCGCCCAACAACATCAACAACGTGCGCCTGAAGCTCAAACGGCTGGCCGACCGGGGAATCATGGCCGAGACCGAGGCAGGCTTGTTCTCCCTGCCCCGGCCGTAACCGACCAACGTCGCCACGGCCTGCCCGTTCACCCCGCACGAAACGAAGAATCGCGCATCAGGTCTCGTACCACCCTCTAACAACCTCAACAACCAGGATCAGCCGTTACTGATTTCGGCGTTTCGGGGTCTGGATTTGTGTCGGGAGGGGTGACGGGGTCCGTCCGGGCTGGTACGCCGGAGGTATGCGGTATCCGGACGGGGGCGGGCTGACCGCCGAGCAGCGCAGGCGCCGGGAAGAGGTACGGATGCGGGCCGTTGACCTCTTCGATGAGGGCGTGGAAGTCCCGTGCATCGCCCGGGAGTTACGGGTGAGTGAGAAGTCGGTCTACCAGTGGCGCCGCACCTGGAGGACGGGCGGACGCGAGGCGCTGCGTTCCAGAGGCCCCTGCGGCTACGACTGTCGGCTCGGCCCACACCTGCAGACCAAGCTCGCGATGTGGCTTGATGAGGGGCCGGCCGCGCACGGCTGGGCGGACGACCAGGTGTGGACCGCCGCGCGGGTACGCACGCTGATCGGGCGGAAGTTCCACCTCTCCTACAGCGTCTCCGGGGTCACTCGGCTGCTGCACCGCATGGGCTACAGCGTGCAGATGCCCGCCCGGCCCGCCGCCGAACGCGACGAGGACGCGATCACCGCATGGCGGGAGGCGACCTGGCAGGAGGTAAACCCTCCGGGCGGCGACCGGCGCGTTCATCTGCTTCGAGGACGAAGCGGGCGTGACCGGTCGGCCGCCCAAGGGCCGCACCTGGGGCCGGCGCGGCATCACCCCGAGGGTCAAGGTGCCCGGCCGTAGCCGGGGACGTCTCTCGGTGGCCGGTCTGCTGTGCTACCGGCCGGGCCTGCCCGCCCGTCTGTGCTACCGGCTGCGTCGGCATACCGGCCGCAAGGGCGAGCGTCGCTCGCTGGGCGAGGCGGACTACATACGCCTGTTGGATGGCGCCCACCAACTGCTCAAGGCCCCGCTGATCGTGGTGTGGGACCGGCTGAACACCCACATCTCCAAGACGATGAAGGCACTCGTTGCCGAGCGGGACTGGCTGACGGTGGTCCTGCTGCCCGGGTATGCGCCCGACCTCAACCCGGTCGAGGGCCTGTGGGCGCACATCAAGCGGAGCCTGGCCAACCTGGCCGCCCGCACCCTCAGCGAGCTGGAGACTCTGCTCCGCAGGCGGCTCAAAGCGCTGCAGTACCGGCACGGCATCCTCGGCGGATTCCTCGCCGGGACGGGCCTCGCTCTCGACAGACCGGACAGACCCTAATACGCCGAAGTCAGTAATTTGACACACCCCATCCCGACCTTGGACAGTTGCTTCACTCGGCCGGGTCGTCCGGTGTCGGATGTTCGATCACCCGGGCGTTCATCCTGCTGCGGCTCTACAATCGGCGGGTAGGGGTCCGGGTGGGCGGAAGCCCTCCCCATACGAGAACGGTGTCGGCGGCTGGTGGATGCCCGGGTCCCGCGATGTCGGCCCGCGCCCGTGGGTCGGTTCCCTACACGACGTCCGTGTCGGGGGTGTTCGGTCTTGCTCGGGGGGCATGGATGAGTCCAGTCGTGCAGCGTTTCGTGGGCGCGGTGGGGGCGGTGGCGGTCGCCGCGGTGGTGAACGTGGCCACCGGGTTCCTCACCGATCACCGATCGGCGGCGTGGTGGGCTTCCGCGGCGGTGTTGCTCGTGGTGGGGGCCGCGGTGCAGTGGTGGCTCCCGGTGGTACCAGCGCGAGGCAGGAGCCAGTGGGCCGAGGGCAACAGGGTCGGCGGCTCGTTCACCCAGACGTCCACCGGGCCCGCAGAGCAGGAAGCGCGCCGGAACGACATCACGGGCGATTTCGGCCAGCGCCAGGATGGGTGAGCCGCGGAAGGAATCCCGACGCCCGTTCCGTTGGCGCCCCGCGCGGCGACTCGAGACCGTGCAGGGCGCGGAAGGCAACACCGTCGGCGGGAGTCTCCAGCAGAACACCGTCGGCCGTGACCAGCACAACATCAACATTCACATCGCCAATGCCGCCGACGAGCAACGCCTTCTCGAGCAGGCCCGGCGCGTGTGGGAGGCCCAGCACCACCTCACTCATTCCGATGAACACCTTCCCGGACAACCCCTGGGCACCTCACCGCAACCCGGTCTCGCCCCGCACCCCAAACCGATCTATATCGGAGCCGAGGCCGAGAAGACGCCGACCACCTCGCGTGGACTGAGCCGCCGCACCGTCCTGCTCGGCGGCGGCGCCACACTGGCCGCGACGGTCAGCGCACTCGTCGCCGTACGCCTCACCGGCACCGACGGGAAGAAGGTGCAGGGCCCGAAGCCGTTGAGCGATCGGAACGCTTTCAGGGAAGCGGGGTTTACGACACGAATCGATGCCGTGATGCAGACGCCGGACAACATAAACGAGTATTGGGTCTTCTCGGGGTCGCAGTTCATTCGCATCCGAGTGGCGAACGGAAAAAACCACATAGATACCGTGGTGCAGAAACCGATGCCGTTGAGTGACTGGGGTGCTCTCCGCACCAGTTCGTTTACACGAATCGATGCCGTGATGCAGACGCCGGACAACATAAACGAGTATTGGGTCTTCTCGGGGTCGCAGTTCATTCGCATCCGAGTGGCGAACGGAAAAAACCACATAGATACCGTGGTGCAGAAACCGATGCCGTTGAGTGACTGGGGTGCTCTCCGCACCAGTTCGTTTACACGAATCGATGCCGTGGCGCAGACGCCGGACAACATAAACGAGTATTGGGTCTTCTCGGGGTCGCAGTTCATTCGCATCCGAGTGGCGAACGGAAAAAACCACATAGATACCGTGGTGCAGAAACCGATGCCGTTGAGTGACTGGGGCGGGCTCGGCAGTTACCCAAACTTTGCGGCAGGGATCGACGCCGTGATGCAGATGCCGGATGACACGAAGAAGTATTGGGTCTTCTCGGGACAGGAATACATTCGTACGTCGTGGTCGGGTTCGGCGTGGTCGGTCATATAGACCAGCGGGTCTGTCAAACGACGAGCGGCTCTGTTCCGTAGTCGGTGGTGACGGCATGTGACGAGTCTCGTTGACATGACATGCGTGACGTCAACTCCCTTGTGGAAACGGTGTTTTCGGGGCTCGCGTCGCTGGTCATCGAGGAGGTGGGTGGATGCTGGTGAGGTGATCCGGGTCGTGGCCCGGACCCGGGATGTTCCCTTGTCACCCGCAAGACGCTGATGGAGCTGCCCGCGCCGCCGGCACTGAAGCTGCCGGACCATCCGGCCTACCAGCAGATCATGGCGGTGTTCGCCGCGACCGACCATCCGTTGCGGGCGCGGCAGGTCTGTGAGGCGATGGACCTGCCGGTCGCGCCCAACAACATCAACAACGTCCGCCTGAAGCTCAAACGGCTGGCCGACCGGGGAATCATGGCCGAGACCGAGCCAGGCTTGTTCACCCTGCCCCGGCCGTAACCGACCAACGTCGCCACGGCCTGCCCGTTCACCCCGCACGAAACGAAGAATCGCGCATCAGGTCTCATACCGCCCTCTGAAAACCCGAGGGCGAGCTTGCCCCCTGCGTGGCCGATAAATAGTGATACCGGGCCCGGACTGGGCCTATTAGTCAACTAATCGGCCCAGCCCGGGCGCCGGATGGAGCAACTGCCATCCACCAATAAGCCCTTGGGGAGAGCGGACCATTGATCATTTTCCATCCTGAAGTAGCAGGTCAGGATGGTGGCGTGAGGAGCGGGTGGGGTGCTCGCGCTGGTCTCCGGCGTGATCCTTAGCAGGTGATCGTCTGTCACGGGTTGCTTCTCGGGTTCTCGGGCGGCCCGACGTCGCATTTCGTAGGTTCTGCGTCGGGAGGGATGTGCGTGACGGACGTGCTGACGTGGACGGTCGAGCGGCGGGTTCAGCTGGCCGAACGCGCTGAGCTGCTGCGCAAGGAGCTGACCGGGATCGAGGCTGAGGTGGCCCGGCTGGAGGCCGCTGAGACGGTCTTCGGGCAGTGGGCCGAGGAGACGGACGGCGGCCGTCGCCGGTCGGGCATCGTGGAGCCGGAGCCGGAGCCGGAGCCGGAGCGGGTCGTGGCGGCGCCGGGGGCCGGCGGGATGCTGGTGGTGCCGCACCGGGTGGAGGGCAGGGGACTGGTTGTCCTGACGCCGGAGTATCGGCGGATCATGGAGATCGTGACGGATGCGGCGGGGCCGGTGATGGCCAAGGACTTCGCAATCGCTCTGGGCCGGGAGACCACGCCCGGAAAGATCGAGCCGGTCCGCGGCCAGTTGCGCAAGCTGTCCGACCGGGGCTGGCTGCGGCGGACCGGTTCGGGCCGCTATCTGCCGCGCTGAGCCCCGGTCGCGACGGAGGGGCCGGTTCCGGGCGTAACGCGAGGACCCCCGGCGGTAGTTGGTTCGCGTGTGAAGACTCACCAGCCCGCCGAGGGCTCTCGCAAAGCTGTTTACCAGGTCCGCCTCCCGCTGTCGAAGCGAACCATCGATCTCGTCGCCGATCTGATACGCAAGTGGCGCAAGGAGCTGGGCACCCGATGGCGCAAGGTCACCCCGGGCACCCAGGCGATCGTTGTGCTCGCCGTGCTCCGCCACGACCAGCGCCTCCTCGACATGGCCGGCGGCAACAATGTCTCCGCCTCCACCGTGCGCCGCTGGGTGCTGGAAGCGATCGACTTGCTGTCCGCCCGCGCCCCGCGCCTGGACCGCGCACTGAAGAAGATCGCCCGCAAGGGCGGCGTCGTCGTCCTGCTCGACGGCACCCTCGTGCGCACCCGCCGCCGCACCGGGGCCGAGAACCGGAAGAACTACAGCGGCAAGCACAAGGCCCATGGCCTGCTGTTCCTCGCCCTCACCGACGAGAAGGGCAATCTGATCTGGATCTCCGCGGCCAAGCCCGGACGCTGCAGCGAGATCACCACCGCCCGCCACAACAAGCTCACCACACACCTGCGTCAGGCTGGACTCGGCGCCCTGGCCGACCTCGGCTTCATCGGCCTGGACGACGAACCCGACGACAACCCAGTGATCATCACCGGCCGCAAGGCCACCCGCAACCACAAGCTCACCGACGCGGAGAAGGAAGCGAACCGCCTGCTCAGCCGAGAACGCGCCGCCGTCGAACACGGCTTCGCAAACCTCAAATCCTGGCGCTTCCTCACCAAGGTCCGGATGAACGCCCGCCACGCGACCACCCTCCTGCGAGCCCTGCTCGTCCTGGCGAACACCGAAGTCCAGAGGTGACAAACGATCTCCCCCAGACGATCACGCTTCCGGCCAGCGCGAGTACGTCACTCCCGGCACACACCAGCCACGTGACCTGCGAAATCAGGATGAAAATCTCTCATTGGGCACCGTTCCCAGCCACTCCCGACTGGCCCAGCTCGGTGGAGGAGATCCGAGAGACGTTCGGCGGGTGCTGCTGGATCAGTACATCCCGCGTGAATGCCGGCCGGGGCTTAGCCTCGTCGTTTCGGTTGAGGTTGGTCCGGATGCTGGCCGGATACGCGAAAGTGCCTTCCTGAGCTGGGACGATGAACCTTGTCTAGGGGTTTGATCGTCGCCGGAGGAAGGCACTTTCTGCGTGAAGGGTATCGGTTCTCGTCCCAGGTTCGTGGTGTCCGCTGACGGGGCGGGGGTGATGGGACATGCTGGATCGCGGTTGCTTGCTGATCTCGCCGATGCAACTGGGCTGACCGGTGCGTACTCCGTCGCGTTGCACCCTTTGAGGCCACGTGGGACCGGCCACGACCCGGGCCGGATCATGACGGACCTCGCGGTCAGGCGGCATCAACGGCGTCAGCTGACACTGTCTCAGGCTCTGTACATCAGCCCGTACATACCTCTGCACTACAGCCCGTACGCCGACATCGACCGGGCTGGCCACCCGCCGACGCAGCGGCCACCGCGGGGCACCGTTGCTGCGCACGCCCCGCACCCTCCCGCGGGTCCTTGGCCCGGGCGAGGTCGAGGCGGTGCTCGCTTGCAATGCTGCTGGGCGGGCTGCGCCGCTGCGAAGTGCTCGGCCTGCGTCTGAACAACCTCTCGCCCGGTGAGCGTCGGGTGTTCATCAGCGAGGGCAAGGGCGGTCATCAGCGCCTCATACCGGTCTCCGGGCAGTTCTTCACCGCCGTCGGCGATTATCTGGACCGCGAACGTACTGTCGTCGACCACGGCCGGTTGTTCGTCGTGCTGCGCGGCCCGACCCGCGGCCGGCCACTGTCTGCAGACGGTCTGGACGAGATCCTCGGCGGCGCCCGGAAGCGGACCGGGCTGCCCCGGCTGTCCTGCCATCAGCTCCGCCATACCTGCCTGACCCGGCTGCGGGAGGCGGGCATGGCCCTGGAAGCGGTCCAGGCTCAGGCTGGCCACCGCTCCATCGAATCGACCCGGATCTACATCCACCTGGCGAACAGCTGGCTCGTCGAGCAGTACCTGACGGCGAGTGCCGCCATCGACGCCGACACGGCAGACGCCTGATGCGCCGGGCCCGCGCCGCGGCCTTGCCGATCGTGCGCCCGGACCTTGTCGAGCACTACCTCGCCCACCAGGCCGGGCAAGGCATGAACACCGACCACAAGGTCCGCTGGGGAGCTCGCGTTCAACCACGAGACCCACCGATTTATCAGCTGGCTCGCGGTCACCGGACGCATGCAGCCGGGCGCGGACTACCTGGTCGCCCGCCGGCCACGGTTGGGCATCGTGCTGGCCCGGACAGACCCGGAACTGCACCTACGGTTCATGGAGACCGCCCGGACCCTCGGCTTCCGCGACGCGCTGGCCATGTCCCAGTTCAACCTGCTGGGGCACTTCGTGGCGCTGTTCGGTCGGCAACCGCACAAGCTGCAGCAGGCAGACCGGGACGAGGGACGCAGCCTGCTCCTGGAGGCGGCCCGTCGCATCCCCAACCGCGGCGTCAAGGCTCTGTCGACCTCTCTGTTCAATCTTGAGGCGACGCTGTTTCACTGCGGATTGTCCGACGAGCTTCCGCGCCGCCGGCACCCGGACCGGGCCGACATCCGCGCCGCAGAGTGGTCACGCGTCGCGATTGAGATGGCCGCCACGATGCAGCACTACCTGCAGCAAATCGACGGGACGCTGCTGCCGGGCACCGTGAAGAACGCTGAGTTGACGCTTCGGGAATTCGCTCTGCTGGTGGCTGCCGAGGACACCACCGTGACCTGCGTTGCCGACCTGAAGCGGCGACACGTCGAACGCTACCGACAGTGGCTGCTGGAGCGGCCGGCCGCCCGCGGCGGGCCACTGCACCGGCACACCGTCGGCGACAGGCTCAGCAACTCCGTGGATTCTTCCGCCGCCTGGACGAGTGGGACCCATGACCGCCCTGACCGCCAGCTGGTGTTCGACAGCGACTTCCCGATCGCGGACGAGCCGCTGCCGCGCTTTCTCGACGACGCTGCGGCCGCCAAATTGCTGGCAGCCGCCCGACGCGATCCCGATCCGTTCGCAAGGCTGGCGATCGAGATCCTTGCCCGCACCGGGATGCGCCGCAGCGGGATGCTGGGTCTCACCATCGACGCGGTGGTGCAGATCGGCTCCACCTACTGGCTCCGCGTCCCGGTCGGCAAGATGCACACCGACCGATACGTTCCCTTGCACCCACAGCTCAAGACGCTCCTGGACAAGTGGCTGTTGCACCGGCCCGAGGGCCTGCGCTCGAACCTGCTGTTCACCGACCACGGCCGCCCGGTCAACGCCTCCCGCATAGAGGCTGCTGTCCGCAAGGCCGCCCAGGAGGCCGGGCTCGGCCGGGTCACGCCGCATCAGCTGAGGCACACCCTGGCCACCCAGGCGATCAACCGCGGCATGTCCCTGGAGGCCATCGCCGCGCTTCTTGGACACAGGACGTTGTCCATGACACGTGTTTATGCGCGGATCGCCGACCGGACTGTCGCCGATGAGTACTTCGCGGTCTCGGAGAAGGTCGAGGCCCTCTACGACGCCCCGCGCCAACTGCCGGCCGAGGCTGAGGGCTCGGAGATGGCCAAGCTCCGCAGGGAGATGCATCGCCGGATGCTCGGAAACGGCTACTGCGCTCGCCCCGTCGAGATGGACTGCCACTTCGAGTCGATCTGCGAATCCTGCACGTTCTTCGTCACCACGATCGAGTTCCGCCCCACCCTCCAACGCCAGCGCGACGACGCGGCAGCCAAGGGGCAGGTGGCACGGGAACAGATCTTTGACGGACTCCTCAGTCGACTTGATGAGGATGCCTCCTGATCTCCTATCCGAATGAGTCTGCGTCAAGGGGCAGAAGCTGGACCAGACCCACCGAAGTGTCGTCGTTTGGGGAAGCGTGGACGGCGCGGACTGTCCAGCGGCCTGGTCGTATCGGGACGGGGGCCTGCTCCGGCAGTCCTCCGCCGTTCGGGTACTCGACGTCCAATTCAGCTCCGGCGATGACAGAGTCCATGAGCACCGCCGGGCCATCCGTCTCCCAGGCACCGCACTTCTCCCACTGGGTGGTGGGGTCGGTGAGTACAGCCTTGGCTGCGGCAATCAGGTCGGTCTCGGAGTCGGCGCCGAGCCAGCGGACGAAGGCTTGCTGTTCCGGCAGGTAGCAGGTGGTTGCGGGTTGGTCTGCCAGGACAAGTCCCTTCGCGCCCTCCTCGTCGATAGCAATCACGCCGGCCAGTTCGTCCACCTCGCAAGCGCGGTCGTAGTCGTCCGAGACGTCCCCGTCGCCAATGACCATCCCCGACTCCGTGCAGCCACGCCATTTATCCAGTACGGAAACTGGTACGGCGATCAGGGGGCCGCCCATCGACTCGACCCAGGTGAGGGAAAGTTCGGCTGAACTGACTGCGGTTGAGCAGGACGTCTTCATCGCGCCAGTATCACCCGACCGCTGACAATGCCTTCCTCCGGCTGCGGAGCAGTCTTACTGACATCTTGCCGCGGACCGGCCCACCCTCGATGCGCCCCGATCGAGGACCCAGACCGGATCGCCCACCTGGATATACGACGACGGGCCCGACTCGGCGGCACCACACGAGTACCGACATGCGGCCTGACCAGCCTGGATGTGGTTTTCGGCAAGGGCAGGGCTGCCACAGGCCGGCCGCCGGCGCCTCCGGGTCCCCGAACCTGGAGGCGTGGAACCCGACAGGCGCCGGCGGCAAGCACAACAACCGGCTCACGCGAGGAGGCGGAGACCCCCGCGGCCACCCCCTCGCCCCTCGTCGTCCTCGTCCGGCCCGGCAGCTCGCTTCCGGCGCGTCAGGAGGGGCGTTGTTCTCGCAGGTCCTTCGCCTTGACCCCGACCAGCAGCAGGACGACGGCGAGCAGCACGATCCCGGCGCTGATCTGCAGGCCGAGCGACAGGCTGCCGGTGCTGGCCTGGATGAATCCGAGCAGGGACGGCGACGCGGCCGCCGCGAAGGACCCCATCGAGGTGACGAGCGCGATCCCGGTGGCCGCCGCACGTTCACTCAGGTAGATGGAGGGGATGGAGTAGAAGACGGTGAGGCCCGAATAGTGGGCCGCGGCCAGGATCGCCAGGAGCACCACGACCATGGCGACATCGTCTCCGGACACCGAGATCGCCACCATGGCCAGGGCCGCGACGGTCCAGCTGAGGGCCGCGTGCCAGCGGCGTTCCAGGGTGCGGTCGGAGTGCCGTCCCACGATCAGCATGACGACGATGCCGAGCAAGGGCGGCAGGGCGGAGAAAAAGCCCAGGTCGAGGACGTCCGCGACGCCTGCGTCGGCGATGATCCGCGGCGTCCAGAACGACACGGCGTTGGCGAGCGTGTAGGCCCCGCAGGCGCAGAGGCCGATGATCCACACCTTGGGGTCTCTCAGGGCGAGCAGCAGCCCGCCCTGTCCCTTGCCGGTCGTCTGCTCGGCCCTCTTGCGCTGCTGGTCCGCGTCCAGGTCCAGGCGGACGGCCGCCCGCTGGGCGGGAGTCAGCCAGCGTGCCTGCTCGGGTTCGTCGACGAGCCACAGCAGGACGGCGCCGGCGAGCAGGATCGGGGGAATCCCCTCGATGATGAACAGCCACTGCCAGTCCGCGATCCCCGTGCTGCCGTCGAAGGCTTTCATGATGGCACCGGACATGAGGGAGCCCAGGACACCGGAGACGGGGACGCCCGCGAAGAACACCGCGGTCATGCGCGTACGCCGTGCGGAGGGGAACCAGCGCGAGAGGAAGTAGAGGGCTCCGGGGAAGAAGCCGGCCTCCGTGACGCCGAGGAGGAACCTCGCAATGTAGAAGGTGATCTCGTTGTGGACCAGTGAGGTGGCGAGGGTGACGACGCCCCAGGACACCATGATGCGCACGAGCGTCTTGCGGGCCCCGAGCCGGGCCAGCAGCGCGCTGCTCGGTACTTCGAAGAGGATGAAACCGACGAAGAACAGGGTCACGCCGAGGCCGTAGACGGCGGAGCCGAAGCCGAGGTCCCGCTCGAGCCCGTGCTGGGCGATTCCGATGTTGGTGCGGTCGATGAAGCTGACGACGTAACAGATGACCAGGAGCGGCATGACGCGCCAGGCGATGGTGCGATAGGTCGCGGCGCGGTCGACTGTGGAGGCGTCGACTGCGTCCTGTGGTGCGGTGGAGGTCGAGGGGTCGGCCACGACGTACGACTCCTTTGTCGAGGTATGTCGCCAAGAGCGGCGGGCGTGGCGATTTTCCGACGCTCAAGTTGATAAAGTCAACAGCTTCGGCAGAGATACCATGCCGCCCATGGTGAAACGTGACGACGGCCGAGACCTTGCGCCAATCTCCGAGCTACTGTCCTACCGGCTCTCACGGACGTCCTCGGCCCTGTCGCGCAGTGCGGCGCTCAGGTACCGACGCGAGTTCGACGTGAGTCTCGGTGAGTGGCGCACCCTCGCCCTGATCGCGGCCGATCCGACGCTGACGCTCAACCGGCTGGCCCGGCGGGCCGGCCTGGACAAGGCCCAGATGAGCCGCGTCGTCCGCGGCCTGGTCGAACGCGGTCTCGTGAACCGCACCGAGGGGGTGGGCCGCAGCCGACAGTTGGCCCTCACCGATTCCGGGGTCGAGGTCTACCGGGGCCTCATCGAGGCCGCGAACGAGCGGGACGCGGCTTTCGCCGCACTCCTCTCCGACGAGGAGGCGCAGGTCCTGGGGCGCGCCCTGGAGAAGCTGGCCGACCTGGCGCTGTCCCTGGAGCGGCGGGAGCGGGAGCGCCTCAAGGAAGGTTAGGTGTTGACTTTATCAACAGCTGGGGGGTAGTAGTTGTCGGGTCATCCTGAGGAGGTGGCTCGATGACCGACACGGTCACCATCTGTGAGTGCTTCGCCCGGGACGGGCTGCAACACGAACCCACGTTCGTGCCGACCGAAACAAAAATCGCCCTGCTGGAAACATTTGCCGACGCGGGCTTCCGCCGTATCGAGGCGACCAGTTACAGCCATCCGAAGTGGGTGCCCGCCTTCGCCGACGCCAGTGAGGTCCTGGCAGGTGTCACCCACCGACCCGGCGTGGCGTTCAAGGCGACGTGCCCCAACCCACGGGGGGTCGAACGGGCCATGAGCGACCTCGACCGCGGCATAGGCGCCGAGGAACTGAGCCTGCTGGTATCAGCCAGTGAGAGCCACACGCAGAAGAACCTGCGCACCACACGGGCGCAGCAGTGGGAGCGTGTCGAGGAGATGGTCGCCCTGGCGGACGGCCACTTCCGGCTGGTGGGCGTGGTGTCCGTCGCGTTCGGCTGCCCCTTCGAGGGGCGCATCGATCCCGGACGCGTCGCCGAGGACGTCGCCCGCTTCGCCGACCTCGGCGCGGACGCCGTCACCCTGGGGGACACCACGGGCGTCGCCACCCCCGCCGCCGTCGCCACCCTCTTCAACCGCCTGGACCGGGCCCACCCCGGCCTTGCGGTGATCTCCCACTTCCACAACACCCGCGGAACTGCCGTTGCCAACGCGGTCGCCGCCCTGGAGGCCGGCTGCCGCCACTTCGACAGCGCCCTCGGAGGCGTCGGCGGCCATCCGTCGAAGATCGGCTACGGAGCCGGCCTCACCGGAAACGTCTGCACCGAGGACCTGGTGTGCCTGTTCGACGCGATGGGCGTGGACACCGGCATCGACCTGGACGCGCTCGCCGCCGCATCCCGGGCCTGCGAGGAGGCGCTGGGCCGCCCCCTGCACAGCATGGTGGCCCGCGCCGGATTCCGGCGCTCCGCCGCCTGACCCCACCGCCCGACCGAGGAGAACCTTCCGTGACCGTCACGACCAGCGGGCAGCCGACCGACGCGGACGCAACCGCCACCGACGTACTGCTCGTCGAGGACCGAGGACCCGTCCGCGTCCTCACCCTCAACCGCCCCGACAAGCTCAACGCCCTCGACACCGCGCTCACCCACGCCCTGAGCACCGCGCTCACCGCGGCCGAGGACGACACCCGGGTACGCGCCGTCGTCCTCACCGGCGCAGGGCGCGCCTTCTGCGCGGGCGCCGACCTCTCGGAGTTCTCGGCCCTCACCCCCGACCAGCCGGAGGCCGTCCTCGAACGGGCGGCACTGACCGCCCACGTACAGACGCAGATGCAGCGGATGGGTACGCCGGTCATCTCCGCCGTGCGAGGTGCCGCCGTGGGCGGCGGCGCCGGACTAGCCATCGGCGCCGACATGACGGTCGTGGGCACGGACCTGAAGTTCGGCTATCCCGAACTGCGGCACTCCATCGTTCCGGCCCTGGTGATGACCGGACTCCAGCGGCATCTGGGCCGCAAGCTCGCCTTCGAGCTCGTCAGTACGGGACGGCTGCTGACCGCCGCCGAGGCCCTGGAGCACGGCCTGGCCAATCGCGTCGTGGATCCGGACGACGTGGTCGAGTCCGCACTCGGGACGGCGCAGCAGTGGGCCGCTGTCGAGCCCCGCGCCCTCCGCGCGGCGAAGGACCTGTTCTACCGTGTCGCGGACCTGCCCACCGAGGCGGCGATGCGGGCAGGCCAGGACGTCAACGCGCTGATGCGGGGGTTTCGCCGGTGAACGAGAGCACCACGCCCGGCCCACTCGACGGCATCACCGTCCTCGACTTCTCCCGGGTCCTCGCGGCCCCGATGGCCACCCAGATCCTCGCCGAACAGGGAGCCACGGTCATCAAGGTCGAACGCCCGGGCGGCGGCGACGAGACCCGCAGCTTCGAACCCCGCCTGCCGCACGGCGAGAGCGCCTACTTCTTCGCCTTCAACCGCGGCAAGCACTCGGTCACCCTGGACCTCAAGGACCCCCGCGGCCGTGACGCCGCCCGCCGGCTTGCTGCCCGGGCCGACATCATCGTGGAGAACTTCCTCCCCGGTGCCATGGCGCGACTGGGACTGGGATACGACGATCTCAGCGCCGCCAATCCGGGGCTCGTGTACATCTCCGCCACCGGTTTCGGACAGAGCGGCCCCGACCGCCTGCGCAAGGGCTACGACACCGTCTTCCAGGCACTGTCCGGTGTCATGGCAATGACCGGTGAGCCCGACGGCCCGCCCAGCAAGACGGGGATCCCGGTGGCGGACATGACATCCGGTCTCTGGATCGCCATCGCCGCCCTCACCGGCCTGGCTGGCCGCGGCGTCACCGGACGCGGCCGCCACTTCGACGTCTCCATGATGGACGTACAGCTCAGTCTGCACGCCCTCAACGCGGCCCGGCTGTTCGCCCTCGACGAGGACCCGGTGCGTACCGGCACCCAGCACCCCGGGCGTGTCCCGTCCGCGGCCTTCCGCACCGCTGACGGCGGATGGCTGCACATCAGCGGAAGCGATCAGCACTGGTCGCCGCTGTGCTCCGTGCTCGGCCTGGCCGAACTCGGAGCCGACCCGGACCTGCTGCACAACACGGGACGTGTCGCCCAACGCGACCGCGTCATGAACGCCCTGCGCACGGCCATCGCCGGACGGGACCGCGAACCGCTCCTGAAGGAACTGTGCGCCGCCGACGTCCCGGCCGGGGAGATCCGCGGCGTCCGCGAGGCCCTGACGGCTCCTCAGGCGCAGGCGCGGGGCGTGGTCACCGACTTCGAGCACCCCACCGAAGGCACCTTCCAGGCTCTGCGCACGCCTCTACGAGAGACCGGCGGCGAGCCCGTGCCCGCCGGCACCCCACCACTGCTGGGCGCCGACACCGAAACCGTCCTCGCGCAGTTCGCCGGACTGGACGACCGCGAGATCGAGCGCCTGCGGGCCGCGGGAGTGATCTGAGATGACCACGGCCGACAAATCGTCCCGATCCGACGCACCGCGTGTGAGTCGCGTGGTCGCGGACGGCATCGCCCGCGTCGAACTGGCCCGGCCCGGCGCCCGTAACGCCGTCGACCTGCCGATGTGCCGGGAGCTGCGGTCCGTCTTCGAGGAACTCGACGCGGACGATGACGTACGCGTGGTACTCCTGTCCGCCCAGGGGCCCGCCTTCTGTGCCGGGGCCGACCTCAAGGAACGGTCCGGCCGGGACGCCGCCTGGGTCCGCCGCAGGCGGCTCGCCTCCTTCGCCGCCTACGAGGCCATCGAACAGTGCCGCCACCCGGTCATCGCCCTCCTGCACGGTGCGGTCGTGGGATCCGGTGGTGAGATCACCCTGGCCGCGGACTTCGCCGTCGCCGCGGAGAGCACCACGTTCCGCTTCCCCGAACCGCACTGGGGCACGGTCGGCGCCACCCAGCGCCTGCAACGGGCCATCGGCAAGCGCCGCGCCAAGGAGCTCCTCTTCACCGGACGCGCCATGGCCGCCGCCGAGGCCCTTGACCTGGGCGTCGTCTCCCGCGTCGTACCCGATGACCTGCTGGCACAGACCGGTGCGGATGTCGCGGCCACCATTGCGAAGGCGCCGCCGCTGGCCATCGCGCTGACCAAGCGAGCCGTCGACCTCGGCGGCGAGACCGATCTCGACCGCGGCATCAGAATCGAGATGGCGGCCATCGAACAGTGCCTGTCCGACGGCGGCTGGCGCGACGGCGTCGACCGGTTCGCCCGCGGCGGCCTTGACAACTCCGTGACCAGCGAGGTGGAGCAGCGATGAACCTCAGGCAGACATGTCCCCTGACCGCCCACGAGGCACTGGAGCGCGCCGCGCATCTCGCCCCCGACGTGGAGGCCGTGGTCACCGCCGAGGAACGCCTTACCTACGGTGCGCTCGCCGCCGAGGTCACCCGGATCCGGGCCGCTCTCGCCGCCGTCGGCATCGGCCGGGGCGACCGTGTCGGGCTATGTCTCGGCAACGGCCCCCGCTGGGTCGCCCTGTTCGTCGCCCTGGGATCGGTCGGCGCGGTGACCGTTCCCGTCAACACCCGTTACACCGCCGACGAGGTGGAGCACACCCTCACCCACGCCAAGGTCTCCGCCCTGTTCGTCGCCGACCGGGTGCTGCGCGTCGACTTCCTCGCCATCCTGAGCGCTCTCGGCCTCGGCGCGGACGGCACCGCCACCAGCGTCCGCCTGCCCGACCTGAAACGGGTCGTCGTGTGCGGGGAAGAGGTGCCCGGCTGGGCGACGCCATGGCCGCGGTTCCTGTCCGAAGCAACCGGCCAGGTCCCCGCGACCGGTACCCCGGACGACATCCTGCTCGTCCAATACACCTCCGGCACGACCTCCCGCCCCAAGGGCGTACTGCTCACCCAGCGCAGTATGTGCGCCGACGCGTTCTTCTCCGGCGCCCGCCTCGGCCTGCGCCCCGGGGACCGCTTCCACAGCGCCCGGCCCTTCTTCCACGTCGCCGGGAGCACCCTGTCCGTGCTGGCGTCCATCCAGCACGCCACCACCCTGGTCACGATGCCGAAGTTCGAGCCAGCCGAGGCGCTGCGGCTGCTGGAGAGCGAACGGTGCAGCCACTTCTCCGGCAACGACACCATCGCCCTGATGCTGCTCAACCACCCCGACCGCGCCCACCGCACGCTCCATCTGCGCGGCGCGTGGGTCGCGGCCTCCGCCACCGTCATCCGCAGGGTGATCGATGAGCTGGGCGCGGCCGAGTGCGTCGCCGGATACGGGCTGTCGGAAGCCTCTCCGAACGTCTCCCAGTCCTGCTGGTGGGAGGACGACGAGGTGAGGGCATCCGGCGCGATGCAGGTGCAACCCGGCGTCGAGGTCCGCATCCGCGCCGCGGACGGCACCCGGGACTGCGCCCCGGACGAGTCCGGCTCGATCCTGGTACGCGGATGGAACGTCATGCAGGGCTACCTGGACGCCCCCGAGGCGACCGCGGGGGCCATCGACTCCGACGGCTGGCTGGCCACCGGCGACGTCGGAGCGCTCGACGCCACCGGACGCCTGCACTTCATGGGGCGGACCAAGGACATCATCCGGGTCGGAGGCGAGAACGTCGCACCGGCCGACGTGGAGGACACCCTCCACCGCCATCCGCGTATCCGGCAGGCCGTCGTGGTCGGTGTTCCCGACGAACGGCTGGTCGAGGTGCCGTTCGCGTTCGTCGTCCTCACCGAGCCGGGCACCACCGAGGACGAGCTGATCGCCTGGGCGCGTACCCGCATGGCGGGCTTCAAGGTTCCACGGCATCTGCGCATCGTGGACGGCTTCGAGGACATCGGCATGACCGCCAGCTCCAAGGTCCAGAAGAACCGGCTCGCCGCACACGCCCGCACCCTTCTCGCCCAGCAGGACCACGAGGTATCGGCATGACCAGTATCCCCACCCCGGTCACCGGCCTGCTCGGCGTCCGTCTCCCGGTGATCCAGGCGGGCATGTCCTGGGCCTCGTCCAGCTCGGCTCTGCCCCTCGCGGTCACCCGGGCCGGCGGGCTGGGCGTCGTCGCCGCAGGACCCATGCGTCTGGACGACCTCGCTCGCGTGCTCGACGAGATGGCCGCGGGAACCGACGACCCCTGGGGGGTCAATATGCCGCTCTACCGGGCGGGAGCCGACGACGTCATCGATCTGCTCCTCGAGCGGCGCCCACCAGTGCTGATCGCGTCCCAGGGCGGACCGCGCCGCTACCTGGAACGGTTCCACGACGTCGGTACCGTCTGCCTGCACGTCGTGGCCGGCGTCGAGCATGCCCGCAAGGCCGCCGACGCGGGAGTCGACGGTCTGGTCGTCGTCGGCGGGGAGGCCGGCGGGCACCCGCCGCCCGCGATGGTGGCCACGCAGGTCCTCGTGCGGGCTGTGGTCTCGGCCGTCGAGGGCCTTCCGGTGGTCGCCTCCGGTGGTGTGGCGGACGGTGCCGGGCTGGCCGCGATGCTGGCCCTGGGAGCGGGCGCCGCCCAGTTCGGCACACGGTTCCTCGCCACCGAGGAAGCGACCGTGCACCCCGAGTACAAGGAGGCGGTCCTCGCTGCCGGGGTGGAGGACACCCGCACGGTCGGACACGGGCTCGGCCTCATCCGCGCTGTCGAGAACGACTTCACCGTCCGCATGCAGCGTCTTGAGGAGTCCGCCGCCGAACTCGGCGTACGACGCAAGGAGTTCCAGTCCGCCAGTCTCAAGGACGCCGCCCTGCACGGCCGCGTGCGTGAGGGCAAGGTCGAGGCAGGGCAGTCCGCGGGTCTGATCGACGCGGTCCTCCCCGCCACCGCCGTCGTCGAGCGCATCGTCGCCGAGTACCGGACCGCGCTCACCCGCCTGCCTCTGCCTGTGGCCACCGAGGTGCGGCCGTGGTAGCCGAGGGAGCCGGGCACGGGCCCGCACCGACGTCAAGGGCCTGATCACCCGGGGTCTGTCGCGGGGGGTCGAACGGCCGGTGGGGCCGCACTTCAGGGCTGTCGGCTCGTGCGGGTTGCGGCACGTTCCTCTGGTCCAACACCAACCCGCACGGCACCTTCCGCCTGGACACGGGGAAGCGTCTCGACGGTGGACTTCGAGCAGCTCCACCCCTTGGGACCGCAGGGTCGGCGCCTCGTTGGAGCCCCGCGCCGGCAGCATCAGCCAGAACGGTGTCACTCCCCCGGGCCAACCGCCCGCGGCCAGTTTCAACTCCCGTCCACTCAGGGTGCGCTCCAGGGTTAGGGTGTGCTCCAGCTCGGCCATGTAGGCCATCAGACTCAGCTGGATGCCGAACAGGGTGCGCTCGCTGTCGATGCGGCCGTCCGCGGTCGCCACGCGGACTCGCCGCCCTCGGCCGGTCTCGATGTCCGTGGTGTCATAGACCCAGCGATGGATCTCCCGCATTGTGCGGCCGATGCGGTCCAACTCTCCGAACACCACCATGTCGTAGAGGCGTTGCACCAGGTCCGCGTCCAGCACCGTCAAGTCCGGCCGACGCGCCGACATCCCCGATACCGCGCCATCGGTATAGACCGCATAGGTGTACCGTCCCTTCCCTAAGCCTTGATCCACCGATCTGATGGCTGTGGATGACTCTTCGGGAAACAAGGAAGTGCCTTGTGACCTGCGATGATGGGAGTTCTTGAGGCTTCCAGCACGCACGATCGGCAAGGCACTTCCGAGATGTAAGTTTCCCATACTCCAGCGGCGGTCTCCGCCGCGTTCGATGACCCGAATCTGATCGCGCATGCCGGTCTGGTTCCGGTGATGCGACTGGCCGAACGGTGCGGGCTGTCGGGCCTGGTGACGCAGAAGGAAAAGCTGAGCAAGGCGACGAACGGCACGGGGGCGTCGGCGGACGCCAAGGTCAGCAGCATCGTGGCCGGCATGGCGGCGGGCGCGGACAGTATCGACGACCTCCACGTGCTGCGGCACGGCGCGATGCCAGCCGTGTTCACGGGTATCCGTGCGCCGTCCACGCTGGGCACCTTCCTCCGTTCGTTCACCCACGGTCACGCACTCCAACTCCACGCTGTCTACCGCAGGTTCCTGGCCGCGCTGGCCGCGCACACCCCACTGCTGCCCGGCGCCGGCGAGAAGACGTTCATCGATGTCGACTCCACCCACAAGCGGGTCTACGGCCGGGCCAAGCAAGGCGCCGAGTACGGCCGGTTCACGGGTGCCGTCGATCGCGGTCAGCCGCCAGTCCCGGTAGAAAGCACCCTGAGTGTCCCGTGTGGCGACCGGACGGCATACTCGCGCGAACAGCGTCTGCTGGTCCTGAACCAACCGGCCCCTTTTTGGCAACGCCGCCAGCGTGCGTGCCAGGCGACGCGACGCCGCGGCTGCGGTCGGGCCCGCGACTCATGGAGTGAGCCGCGGGCGGATCTGTACGGTGATCGGTGTAACTCCCGAGCAGGAAGCGGAAGTTGATGACCGAGTTGAGTGTGGCCGAGTCGGGTGCCGGGGAGGTGGCCGGGGTGCCGGCCGTGGGTGCGGATGACCGGCTGATCGAGCAGTTGATCGCGGGTGCTCAGGCGGGTGGGTTGCGGCTGACGGGCGAGGGCGGTCTGCTGCAGCAGCTGACACAACGCCTCAACCAGCTCGGGATCCGTCCCAACCAGGCCCGCAGCACCGCGCTCTTCCAGCTCGCCACCGAGATCCCCGCCCGCACCCTGGGCATCGACACCGATGTCGCCGTCGCCTGGCAACGTCTGTCCGCCGGTGACTGGGCCAACTACGCCGCCGAAGTCAGCCAACGCACGACGAGCTCCTGAGTCCGGGGAGGGTGTCAGACCCCTCTGGCATCCTCCGCCCCATGCCGAATGACACCACCCTCCGCCTTGTCCAGATAATCAACCCGCACGACGTCGCTCCTGAACTCCGGCAAGAGCTGATCGGCTGCTGGATCGCGGTCACCAACACCGGCGGCGCCGCGGGATTCCCGTTCCCCCCGGTCAGCCAAAACGACGTCGCGCCCGTCGCGGACAGACTCCTCAGCCGTCTCGACCCGCAGCAGAGCCGACTCCTCATCGCCAAAGCCGACGGCGTCCTTGCCGGATAGGTCATCCTCAACCGCGATCCCTACCGACTCGTCGAGCACTGGGGCACCGTCCACCACCTCCAGACCCACCCCGCCTTCCGCGGTCGCGGCATCGGATCCGCTCTCGTCCACGAGCTCCGGAAGATCGCCCGCGACGAGCTTGGCCTCGAACAACTGCATCTGGCAGCCCGGGGCGGCGAGGGCCTGGAGGACTTCTACGGGCGGCTCGGATGGCGTGAGATTGGTCGCTGGCCCGACGCCCTCCGGCTCGCACCCCACGACACCCGCGACGAGGTCCTCATGATCCTCGCGCCGCTCTGACCACAGGGGCATTCAGACAGTTCCAATACCCGACGTCACCATTAGTGTCGGCCAAAATGAAGCGCGAGGCCATGGACGTGCTGAGGTTGCAGAGCGTGGACCGGCACGGTCGTGCCGCACCGATGGCCTCGGAAGCCGCCTACGAACTGAGCTCTGTCGCGGTTCCCTTCGGCAATTGCATCGAGCCGTCCAACGTCAAGGCCGGTGGCCGGGCCTGCCCGATCCGCTTCCAGTGCTCGGGCTGTTCGTCCTACCGGCCGGACCGTCACCGCTGTGGGCGAAGGTAGCTCTCCGGTCCGTCGCCGGTCCGCCGGAGGGCGGCCTGTGCCGAGGTGAGGCGTTCGGATTCGTTGCGGCCCGTGGTCCTGTCGCCCGCGACGTCGTCGGCCCAGCCCAGCAGCCGGTGCAGCTGTGGGTCGGTCGAGGACGCGGCGATGCGGGGCTCGCCGACGACGACCTCTCCGCCCGTTCCGTCAACGGCGATGAGGGTGCCTTCGGGCAGGGTGCGTCCGCCTGCCCGGACGCAGCCGTTGGCGGCGTCGACGGTGAGGTTCGCGGCACCCACGACGGCGGGTTTCCCCATCGACCGCGCCACCACGGCCGCATGACTCGTCGGGCCGCCGCGAGCGGTGACCACCCCGGCGGCGGCGGCCAGGCCGTGCATGTCGAGCGGGGAGGTTTCGGGGCGCAGCAGGACGACCGGCCCTCCCGCGGCGAGCCGGGCCGCGCTGTCGGCGGTGGTCGCCACTTGGCCGACAGCGACTCCCGGGGAGGCGCCCAGCCCTCGGGTGAACAGGTCGCGGGGTTCGATCGCCGTGATCCGAGGCGTACGTACGTGGGTGAGGTGCTGCGGTGAAACGCGGAGCAGCGCCTCGTCGCGCCCGATCGTTCCCGCGTCGGCTAGGTCGACCGCGACCCGGACTGCGGCGCGCCCGACGAACCGCCCGGGTCGCACCTGCAGGATCCACAGTTCGCCCGCCTCGAAGGTGAACTCGACGTAGCACGCGTCGCGGTAGTTCTCCTCGAGCCGGGTCAGGGCGGACAGCAGGCGGGTCCACACCTCGGGTTCCCGGTCGGCCAGTTCGCTCAGGGGCTCGGTCAGCGACGAGCCCGAGACGACGTCTTCGCCTTGGCGGCCGAACAGGGCCTCACCGAAGGGGACATGCTCGCCGGTGTTGGGATCACGGCTGAACGCGACGCCCGTCCCGCTGCGTTGGTCACGATTGCCGAACACCATCGCCTGTACGGTCACGGCGGTGCCGAGGTCGTGCGGGATGCCGTGCAGTTCGCGGTAGGTCTTCGCGCGCGGTGTGTTCCATGACGAGAACACGGCCTCGACGGCGAGCTCCAACTGGCGGGTGGCGTCCTCGGGCACGGTGTCGCCGCTGCGTTCTGCGATGAGCTGCTCGACGTCCTGGATCGCCTCGGCGAGGCGGCTCGTGTCGGTGTCCTGTCCGGCGAGCGCACGGTCGATGCCCGCCAGGCTCTCCGGGCCCACGCCGGCGACCTCGGAGGCGAAGCTGGTCAGAAACCTCAGCCGCGAGTCGAGTGCGAACCGCAGGTCGCCCGTCTCGTCGGCCAGGGTGGTGGTCGCCTCGGTGGTGAGCCCGAGGTTGAGAACGGTGCTCATCATGCCGGGCATCGACACGCTGCCGCCGGAGCGGACGGACACCGCAAGCGGCCGCCGTGGACCGCCGAGCCTGCGGTGCGTGGCGGCTTCGAGGCCGGCGACGGCGGCCGCCAGTTGGGCGTCGAGGCCGCTGGGCAGCCGTCCGGTACGGAGGAAGGCGCGGCACGCCTCCGTGCTGATGACGAAGCCCGGCGGCACGGGCAGTCCCAGACGGCGGAGCACGACGAGACCGTGTGCCTTGCCACCGAGGACTTCCGCCGTCTCCTCGACATCGGCCGAAAGCGGGTGAATCCAGGTCATCGCGTGGTCATCTCTGCGTCGCCTTTGCTGGTTCGGCTGCGGGTCCTGCGCCATGCGCCGGGTGGCGGGCGGCGGGTTCAGTGACGCGGGATGCCGAGGGTGGCCAGCAGGTCCTCGTGCAGCTGGAACCACACGGTGTGATACGAGGACGTGCTGTCCGTCACGTACTCCAGAGCGCCGGCCCTCGCCCGGGCGAGCGCGTCGGCGAGCCGGACGGGGTAGCGCTGGAAGCGGAGCAGCGCCGCGGACAGCTCGGCGCAGAGGGGCTCGGCACGCTGGTGGAACTCCGTGAACCGGTCGAGTACCCGGGCGTCGTAGGAGGGGTCGCTGTGGTCGTTCATCGTCATGGAGCCGTCTACGGTGCGGGTCTGCCATGCCGTGCAGAGATCGAGCAGCTCGGGGTTGAGCACCAGGAACCGGTCGAACGCCGCGGTCACTCGGGCCCAGGCTCCGGCTTCCTTCAACTCGTCGGCGATCCGCTCGGCGTCCGCGGCTCGGCCCTCCTCCGTAAGGCCCCATCCGCCGAAGTCGCCCGCGGCATGGGTGACGAGTCCGGCCACGGCGAGGTCGATCAGTTCCGATTCGACGTCGGACTCGGGGAGTCCCGACGCCCTGGCCACCCCGGAGAGGCCGGAGAAGCCGATGCAGCGGAGGGTGTGAAGCACCAGCAGGTCGGTGCTGGTCGCGTGGGCCGAAACAGGCTGGGTCATGGCGCGGCCCCATCGGGTGCGGTGTGGGAGACATCTGCGGTCGTGAGATCGAAGGTGGCCGCTCCATGGGCGGCACCGGGTCCTTGGGCTCGGGTGACGATCGTGCCGTGCTGCACGCGTACCGCGTACTCGGTGGCGTCGTCGGCATCCGGTACGCCGACGGCTGACGCCAGCAGACCGCGCTCGTCCAGGACGAGGCGGAGGCGTGGCCAGGCGCCGGGTTCGAACACGCGCCGCAGGCACCGGGCGAAGTCACCGGCCCTCAGCTGTACGAAGCGGCCGGTCTCGGCCGGGTCCGCCGTCGTGACGACCACGGTGATCCGGTCGCCGGTCCGTGCGGCGCGGACAGCCTCCTCGGCGGCTTTCAGGCGGTTGGTGCCGAGGAGCGTGATCACCCCGTCCTCGGCGAAGCCGACGGGGCGGTGCGTGATGAGATCCTGCAGCTCCTGCGGCGGGGACCAGCGGTCCCGGCAGGCTCGGGCCGGCGGGACGTAGGGCAGGTGCGGAGGGTTCCAGGTGTCGGCGAGGGCGAGCCCGCCCAGATGCGCGCAGGCCTGAACGATGTCGAAGGGGTCGCCGAAGCCGAGCGCCGGATCCGCCGAGGCACCCGGGCCCTCCAGCAGCCTCAGGACCAGCTGGGCCCGCCGGACTTGGCGCACGGACGGGGCGTCGGCGGGCGCGTACGACTCGAGCGCGAGTGCCAGCAGCAGAGCCTCGAGGTGGGTCACCTGTCCGAACGCGTCGCGGATCGGTTCGTCGTCGAGAACCCCGGCCGGCGAGCGGAGATGCACCCGGCCGAAGGAGGGGGTGCCGTCGGCCAGCGGCATTCGTTCGAGCCAGGTCCGGGCGAACGCGCCCAACGCGTCGGTGATGGATCCCGCAGACGGTGTCGGAGGCTGCGGGACCGCGCTGGTGGTGTCAGACTCCGCGATGGCGTTCTGCTCCGTCGTGCAGCTCCGCTCCGCGGTGCCGCTGTGCTCAGCCGTGGCGGCACGCTCGACCATGTCGACCAGCACCGCCAGATAGAGAGCGCGTTTGCTCGGGAAGTTCGAGTACACCGCGCCACGCGTCAGCTCGGCCCGCTCGGCGATCTCGTCCACCTTTGCCGCCGCGTAGCCGCGCTCGGTGAACTCCGCCTCCGCCGCGGCAAGTACGGCCGCGCGCGTGCGCTCCTGCTGCTGAGCCCGGGTCAGACGCACCATCCGCGACACCTCCCCGTCCGTTCGCCGCCGTTCACAGCAAAAGATACACGGAACATTCTGATGATTAGACCATTCGAGTCCGGTCACACGGTGCCCTCCAGCGTCGCGGACAGTCGGCCTTCCGCCTCACGGAGGACGATGTCGGCGAGCGCTTTGGGCCCGCTGTCGACTCTGCTGCGCAATTCGCTGCGGGGGTGGGGCGGGTCCGCGATGATCGTTCCTGAGGTCGCTTCTCTGTCTTGCGGCCGTGAAGGCGGTACGGATGTCGATGCGCCCGGTGGGGCTGCCGGAGATCCCGGCGCAGACCGTGATGGTGGCTCGGGCGGCGTTCCCGAAGGGGAGTCTGGCGATACGGGTGCGGAACCGCCTGGCGGAGGTCTTCACTGATGAGCCGTTCTCCGCCGCGTTCGGGGTGCGTGGGGCACCGGGCCTGTCACCTGGGGTGTTGTCGCTGGTGACGGTGTTGCAGTTCGCCGAGGATCTGACGGATCGGCAGGCCGCGGCAATGGCGGTGCGGGCGATCGACTGGAAGTACGCGCTCGGTGCGGAGCTGACGGACACCGGATTCGACGCCAGTGTGCTGTCCAGGTTCCGGACCCGGCTCGCGGACAATGGTATGGAGCGGGTGGTCTTCGACCGGCTCTTGGAGCACTGCAAGGAGGCCGGTCTGGTGGCGGCCGGAGGCAAGCAGCGTACCGATTCCACCCATGTGATCAGTGCGGTGCGGGACTTGAACCGCCTGGAGCTGGCCGGGGAGAGCGTGCGAGCGGCCCTGGAGGCCCTGGCGGTCGCGGCCCCGGTCTGGCTGGCCGGGCAGATCGACGTCACTGAGTTCGCCGAGCGGTACGGCCCGCGGGTCGACGGCTGGCGCATGCCGCCCTCGCAGACCAGACGTGACCGTCTCGCCCAGGTCTTCGGGCAGGATGCCCTCGCCTTGTGCCGGGCGGCCTGGGCCGAGGACGCCCCGGGCTGGATCCGGGAGATCGAGGCCGTGCACCTGCTGCGGCAGGTCCTCGTGCAGACCTACATCATCCGCAGCGACACGCGGGGACGGCAGGTGATCAGGAAGCGGGACGCCGACGACGGTGTCCCGCCCGGTCAACTCCGCCTGGCCTCCCCCTACGACCGTGACGCACGGTGGGCGGCCAAGGACGATGACCTGTTCTGGATGGGCTACAAGATCCACCTCACGGAGACCTGCACCAAACTCCCCGACGCCGACGCCGACGCCGACGCCGTAGCAGGGGCAGGGGCAGGGGCAGGGGCAGGGGTGATGCCGAATCTGATCACCGACGTGCACACCACCGACGCGACCGTGCCCGATGTGAAGGCGACCGCGCCGATCCAGAAGAACCTCGCCGAGCGCGAGGTGAAGCCCGCCGAGCACTACCTCGACTCCGGATACCCGTCGGCCGACCTGATCACCAAGGCCCTGAAGCAGGGCATCCGCATGGTGACCCCCGTTCTCCTGGACCGCTCCGCGCAGGCCAAGGCCGCCGAGGGCTTCGACAAGAACGCCTTCACCATCAACTGGAAGACCCGCCAGGTCCGCTGCCCCGCCGGGAAGACCAGTTCCCACTGGAACCCGGTGAAACAGCACGGCACCGACGCCATCGTCATCACCTTCAGTGTCCTGACCTGCCGAGACTGCCCCTTCCAGAAGCAGTGCACCACCTCGAAGACCGGGCGCCGCATGCTCACCCTGCGACCCGAGGAACTCCACGAGAACCTCGCCCGGGCCCGCGCCGAGCAGAAGACCGACACCTGGAAGAACAAGTACGCCCTGCGCGCCGGCGTCGAGGGCACCATCAACCAGGCCCTCGACATCACCGGCATCCGCCGGGCCCGCTACCGCGGCCTACCGAAAGTCCGCCTCCAACACGCCTTCTCCGCCACCGCACTCAACGTAATCAGGCTCGACGCGCACTGGACCACAGACCCCCTCGATCGTCCCCGCCACAGCAGGCTCGAACGACTCAGCTACCGACTCTCCGCCTGAACGAATTGCGCAGCAGAGTCGCTGGACGCGCGGGCGGTGGACCGGATCTGTGAAGCCCGCGTCTTGTCGTGGGATCGCCCTCGTGGACCAACATGCTCCCGTCAGAGACGACGGTATCGGCCTCAGGCAGAGGGCTCGGCGATCCACGCCGGCCGGTGCGCATCCCACGGGTAAGCCGCTTCCAGCTGGGACGCCAGACGGATGAGCACGTCATCGCGCCCGTAGGCGGACACGAACTGGACGCCGATCGGCAGGCCTTCGGCGTTGCGGTGCATCGGCAGCGAGATCGCGGGCTGCCCGGAGACGTTGAACGCGGGGGTGTACGGGAAGAACGAATAGTGCCGGTGCAGCGACGCCTCAGGGTCGTTCAGGTCGATGTCCAGCTCGCCAATCCGCGCGGCTGGACCCGCGATCGTCGGGGTGAGCAGGATCTCCGGGTTGCCCTCGTGCCACCAGGACGCCACGTCGCGGCCCCAGCGCTGAAGGACGTCGATGGCCTCGATGAAGTCCGCGGTGGTCACGTGCTGCCCGATGCCGGCGTAGTGCTGGTTCGCGGAGTCGAACTCGGTGATGTCGACGGTGCGTCCGGCGAGCATCTCGATGAACTTGAGGTCGGCGGCGACGTAGCTGGCGATCAGGTCGGTGAACACCGGCAGCATGTCGATCCACCGGCCATACGCGTCCGGCTCCGCCTCGACAACCTCGTGGCCGAGCGCTTCGAGCATACGCACGGTGTCCTCGACGGCGGTCACACAGTCGGCGTGGGTGTCGAAGCCGGGCAGCGACGTCATGACGCCGATCCTGAGCCTGCCGGTGGGCGCGCCGACCTCCTGGACGAACGGCCTTGCCGGGGGCGGGCAGACGTACGGGTCGCCGGGGAACGGTCCCGAGATGGCGTCGAGGATCGCGGCGGTGTCGCGGACCGACCGAGTAAGCGATCCCTGGTGCGCGAATCCCTGCCAGATCTCCCCTGCGTCGGGCCCGTTGGACACGCGTGCGCGGGTGGACTTGAGGCCCACACATCCGGTGGCGGCCGCGGGGATGCGGATGGACCCGGCACCGTCGTTGCCGTGGGCCGCCGGGATGATCCGTGCGGCGACGACCGCGCCCGCGCCGCCGGACGAGCCGCCGGTGATCCGGTCGAGGTCCCAGGGGTTGCGGGTGATGCCGGTGGCGCTCGACTCGGTGACGGCGCTGGTGGCGAACTCCGGTGTGGTGGTGCGGCCGAGCGAGATGAACCCGGCCTCGCGGAACCGTATGCCGAGGTAGCTGTCGTTCTCGGCCACGTAGCCGGCCTCGCGCAGCACGCGGCAGCCGAACTGGTGCGGTTCGCCGCGCATGGCCGCGCCCGCGTCCTTCGCCAGGAACGGTACGCCCGCAAACGGCCCGGACACCGGCCGCTCCGCCGCGGCGAGGGCCGCGTCGAACTGCGTCCAGGACAACGCGTTGATCTTCGGGTTGCGCTCCTCGATACGGCTGATCGCGGCCTCGACCAGTTCGCGGGGCGTGACCTGGCCGGTGGCGACCAGTTCCGCGAGGCCGGTGGCGTCGTACTCGTCGTAGTCCTTCAACTGACTCTCCTTTTGCTTCGGTGATGTGCTGTGCGGCGGCCGGGTCGTTCAGGACGCCGCGGATGCCCGCGTGGGAACCCAGCCCGGTCGCGGGATGGCGGCGAGGAGCCGCCTCGTGTACGGGTCCGCGGGCTCGTCCAGCACGGCGTCGACGGGGCCCTTCTCCACGACGCGGCCGTGCTGCATGACGAGGATGTCGTCGCAGATGTGCGGGACGACCGCGAGATCGTGGGTGATGAACAACAGCGTCACGCCGGTCTCCCGGCGGATGCCGGCGAGCAGGGTGAGAATCTGCGCCTGGATGGAGACGTCGAGCGCCGCCACCGCCTCGTCCATGACAAGGATCTTGGGTGACGCGGCCAACGCGCGGGCGATGGCGACGCGTTGGCGCTGCCCGCCGGACAGCGCCTTGGGCAGGGACCGGCCCTGGCGTTCGTCCAGGCCCACCATGTCCATCAGTTCGTTGACGCGCGCGGCGAACTCCGCGCCGCGCAGCGGGGAATGCAGATGCAGGGCCTCGGCGATGCAGTCGCTCACCTTCTGGCGGCGGTCCAGCGAGGAGTACGGGTCCTGGAAGACCATCTGGATCTGCCTGGCCCGTTTCAGCCGACTGCGCGAGCGGGGCGCGCCGTCGAACGCGAGGGATCCGGCGGTCGGTCGTTCGAGGCCCACGATCATGCGGGCGGTGGTCGTCTTGCCCGACCCTGATTCCCCCACGATGGCCAGCGACCCGCCGGGCCGGACGGCGAAGGACACGTCGTCGACGGCCGCGAACTCACCGAAGGTCTTGCGAAGGCCCGTGACTTGCAGCGCGTACTCAGACATTCGAGTCCTCCGTTACCGGGAACAGACAAGCGGCGCTGCCCTCGCCAGCGAGTTCCCGGGACGGCTGTCGGCTGTGGCAGATCTCCTGGGCCTGCGGGCAGCGTGGCGCGAACGCGCAGCCCGCGTCGACTTCGAAGGCCGACAGCGGACGCCCCGGGATCGCCCGCAGGGTGGCGCCGCGTTCGCCGATTCCGGGTCGGGAGGCCAACAACGCGCGGGTATACGGGTGGGCGGAGCGGCCGTGCAGCGCGTCGGCGGGCAGTTCTTCGACGAGCAAGCCCGCGTACATCACGGCGACCCGGTCACAGACAGCGGCGGCCAGTTCCAGGTCGTGGGTGATGAATAGCATCGCCAATCCGCGTTCGGCGCGCGCCTCGTCGATGATGGCCATCACCTCCGCCTGGGTGGTCACGTCCAGCGCGGTTGTCGGCTCGTCGGCGAGCAGGAGCTTGGGTTCGGCGGCGAGCGCGGCTGCGATCATCACGCGCTGGAGCAGTCCGCCGGACAGCTCGTGCGGATGCTGGCGCATACGGCGTTCGGCGTCGGCGATGCCGACCTCCCGGAGCAGCCCGACGACCTTGGCCTCGGCGGGCTTGCGCGGCACGCCGCGGGCGTTGACGAGCCCCTCGGTGAGGAAGTCGCCGATGGACCGGACCGGGTTGATGTGCGCCCGGGGGTCCTGGAAGATCATCGCGATCTCGGTGGACCGGAAGGTGCGCAGCGCGGGCGTGTCCGGCTCGGGCACCGGAACCCCGTCGAAGAGCACGGCTCCCCGGGTGCGCGCGCCGCGCGGCGTCAGCCGGAGCACGCTGCGCGCGGTCATCGACTTGCCCGAGCCGGATTCGCCGACCAGGCCCACGGCTTGGCCGCGTTCGACCGACAGGTCGACGGTGTGGATGACGGTCCGGTAGTCCCCGTCGACGCACAGGTCGAGGCCGAACCCTTCGAGCGACAGCAGCGGGGCGCTCATGAGCCCTCCTCAAGCAGCTTGCGCGACAGCCACGACCCGAGCAGGTTGAAGGCGATCACGACAACCACGATGGTGATCCCTGCGTACATGACCTGGCCCGCCTCGCCGGACAGGATGCCTGTGTAGCCGTTGGAGACCATGAGCCCCCACTCGGCGTCGGGCGGCTGCGCGCCGAGTCCAATGAAGGAGATCGCGGCGATGTCGAGCAGCGCGTAGCCGAAGCCGACGGTGGCCTGCACGACGATGATCGGCAGCAGGTTGGGGGCCAGGTGCCGAAGCCAGATCGACCAGGTCGGCGTGCCCATGAGTTGCAGCGCGGAGATGTACGGGAGGTTGCGCTCCTTCAGTGCCGAGGTCCGCACCACGCGGGCGATCAGCGGTACGTACGCGATCGACATGGCGAGCACCGGCACGACCAGCCCCGGCCCGAAGATCGCCGCGGCAACCACGGCCATGATCAGGCCGGGGAAGCCGAAGATGATGTCGAGGGCACCGGAGATGACCCGGTCGACCCATCCGCCCGCCCACGCGGCGGTGATGGCCACGAGGGTGCCGACCGCGGTGGCCAGGACGACCACGGCCGCCGGGGCGATGAGGCTCGGCCGCGCGCCGTGGATGAGCCGGGACAGGATGTCGCGGCCGGTGTCGTCGGTGCCGAGCCAGTGCGCGCCGGAGGGCGGGGCGTAGACTGCGGCGGGGTCGACGGCGTTGGGGTCGTAAGGTGCGAGCAGCGGCGCAAACAGCGCGACCAGAACGGCGAGTGCGACCACGCACCCGGCGGCGACCGTGACCGGGTCACCGACGGCGCTCCGGCGCTTGCCGCCCCGCAGAGTCGCGGCGATCCGATAGGTGCTCACGAGGTCCTCCCCTTGAGGATGCGGGGGTCGAGTAGCGCGGTGACCAGGTCGACCAGCGTGTTGAGGACGACGAACGCGGCCACCGTGATCAGCGAGATGGCCTGCACGGTGGCGAGGTCCTGCTTGGCGGCGGCGTCGACCAGCAGCGCGCCGACGCCGTTGATGCCGAACGCTTTCTCGACCACCGACGTGGTGGCGATAAGACCGGCGACAGCGACGCCGGACACCGCGAAGATCGGCCCGGACGCGTTGCGCAGCACGTGGCGGCGGATGATGCCCGGGCGCGGGATGCCGCGGCTGTCGGCGGTCTCCACGTGTTCCGAGCGCAGTTCGCCGCGCACCGAGGTGCGGGTGATCTGGGCGACGTACCCGACCCAGGAGAACGCCAGGGCTACGGCGGGGAGCGTGAGGTGGCGGAAGAAGCCGGACACCCCGCTCCCCGTGCCGGACGGCGCGAACCAGCCGAGCTGCACACCGAAGAAGTAGGCGAGCAGCGCGCCGATCACGAACGTCGGAACCGCCATGGCGCCGGCCGAGGCCGCGGTCGCGAACGTCTCGAACCTGCCGCCCTTCAGCGCGGCCGCCGTGCCGAGGCAGATGCCGATCAGCAGGATGATTGCCGCGGCGTATCCCACGAGCATCAGCGTGTTGGCGATCCGCGCGTCGAGCAGGTGGTTCACGCTGTCGCGGTACGCCATCGAGCGCCCGAAGTCCCCGTGCAGCGCGCCGGTCAGCCACTGCCAGTAGCGCACCGGGAAGGGGTCGTCCAGGTGGTACTCGTGGTGGATGGACGCGATGAGCTCGGGGCTTGGCTTCTTGCCGCCGCCGACCAACAGCGTCGCCGGGTCGCCGGGCGCCAGCGCCATCGACCCGTAGACGGCCACGCTGGCGACCGCCAGCGTGATCACCAGCATGGCTGCTCGGATGAGCAGGAAGTGCCTCATTTCCCGGTGCCGCCGATCATGGCCGCCCACGGGAGGTTGATGTGCGCGAAGGAGGCGGGGGCACCGCTGATCCGCTTGTTCATGAACATGCGCTCGTACGGCGCGGCCACCGACAACCCCGGCCACGTCGACGTGTACAGCGCCTGGGCCTGATTGAAGATCTCCGCCGACTTGGCCGGGTCCAGCGTGGACTGCGCCTGCTTGAGCAGGTCGGTGACCTTGGGGTTGTTGTAGCCCGACCAGTTGAACAGACCGTCCGGGGCGGTGAATGCGGGCGCGTACGAGACCGGGTCGGGTACCTCGATGTAGCCGAACGCGATCACCATGTCGAGCCCGTCGCGTTTGGTCGGGTCGTAGAACACGTTCGAGAAGTCGACCATCTGCATCTGCTTGATCTGCAGATCGAGGCCGATCTTCTTGGCGCCTGCCTGGAGGAAGGTAAGGATCTGCATGCTCATCTGCTCACCGGCCGGGGTGGCGACCGTCAGTGTGCGCCGGGCGGGGTTGACCTGCTCGACGAGCTTCTTGGCCTCCTCGAGGTCGACCGGCGGGATCTCCGGGAGCGCGTCATATCCGTGTTTGAAGGTCGCGCGCGCTTCGGACCCCTGCCAGACGGGCGGCGGGATGAAGGTCTTCTCGGTGGCCGCCGCGCCGCCGAACACGTTCTTGATGATCGCGTTGCGGTCGAGGGCGAGGCTGAGCGCGTCGGTCAGGCGCTTGTCGGCAAGCGGGGACTTGTCGGAGGCGACGAGGAGGGTGACGGACTGCGTGGCGATGCCGTAGTAGTGGCTGCCGATGCCGTTGCCGTCGAGCGCGCGGATGGTCTGCAGCGGCACTTCGTACGAGCCGTCGATCTGGCCGGACAGCAGCGCGCTGGAGAGCGTGTTCCCGTCGGTGATGAACTTGAACTCGACCTCGGCTGCCTTGGGGCGCAGCGCGGGATCCCAGTAGGCGGTGTTGCGGGCGATGGTGATGGACGCACCCGACTTCCACGAGGCCAGTTTGAACGGGCCGGTGCACATCAGTCCGCCGCCGACCTGGCCGTAGTCCTTCCTGGCCTTCTTGGCGTACGCCTCCTGGCTGACCGCGCCTACCGAGGTGGACAGCAGCTTGAGAAACAGTTCGTCCGACTTGGTGAATTTGATGGTCACCTGTGCCGGGCCGGTCTCGGTGATCGAGGCGACGTTCGCGAAGTACGCGGTGTTGACCGAGCCGGAGTTCGGGTCCTGCTGGCGGGTCAGGCTGTAGACCACGTCTCGCGGGGTCAGCTTCTGGCCGTCCCAGAACGTGACGTCCGAGCGCAGGTTGAGGACGAGGGTGGTCGGGTCGGGGGTGGACCACGATTCGGCGAGGCCGGGGCCGTACGAGTAGTCCGGCTTGAGGCGTAGCAGCGGGTCGCAGAGGTTGGCCTCGACGGTGCTGGGCGAGTAGTCCCCGACCTTGGCCGGGTCGAGGGTGGTCGGCTCGCCGGACGGCAGGTTCCAGGTGACGTGGTCGAGTTCCCCGGTCGCTTCGGGCGTGGTCACGATCGGCTTGGTGAATCCGGTCACCTTGCCGGAGCCGGTCGTGCCGCCCGCGCAGGCGGCGGTGGTGGCCATGAGTCCGCCGACTGCCAGGCACGCGAGGCGGCGTCTGTTCGATATCGACATCGGTATCCCCTTGGGGCAGGCGGGAAGTTGCTTGGCTGGTCGAGGACTTACACGAGCACGGTGATACTGAGCGAGCCGGTGTGCAGGGTCTGGGTGCTCGGTTTGAGGGCGGGGGCCAGCCAAGGGCTCTCGTCGGTACCGGAGTTGGGGACGTACAGCGGGAAGTCGCTGCTGGCGATCAACAGGGCGAGACGGTGGCCGGGGCGGACGCGGTAGCCGGTGTGGCCGAGGTCGAGGCGCAGTTCGCCGCGGCCGGTGCCCTGCGCGTTGCCGCGCACGATCATGTGGGTGGCGCCGTCGGGGGCGACGTCGAGGAGCTTGGCGAGCACGTCGAAGGTGGGCGCGGTGCTCTCCACGTCCAACTTCAGCTCGACGGGGCCGGCCAGGTCCAGCGGTTCGGCGAGCACGGCGCCGGTGAACAGCAGTACGTCCTCGCGGTCGGCGGTGGCCCGCTCGTCCGGGTGGTAGCGGAGCTGTTCCCAGCTGTTGGGTACGGCGGACGGGATCAGCGCCTCGGGGTCGTACCGCCAGTCGACGCTGGACCCGTCAGGCTGCTCGCTCAGGGTGCCGCCCGGGGCCGCACCGGTCGCGGCCTGGGCGTCGGTCAGGAACAGCGACACGGTCCGCGCGCCCTCCGGCGGCCACACGTCGGAGGTCTGCCAACCGACGTGGCCGAGGTGCCAGCTCACCCTGGGCAGGCTGTCCAGCGGTTTGCTGCCCTTGAGGAAGACGTCGTAGAAGTCGAGGGCGGGACCGGTGTAGTTGTCCAGGAGGTGGTCGACGTCCTCGTCGTTGCGGGCGTGGTCCTCCGCGCCGGCACGGGGCGCGTCCTGAAGGAAGTTGTTCTCGTGGTCGGTGCTGTCCGCCGACAGGTACTGGACGGCGGCCCAACCGGGGTGCTTGGCGAGCTGGGTGTAGTCGTACATCTGGGCGGAGCCGATGTTGTCGAACCAGCCCACGCAGTGGAGTACGGGTACCGGGCGCGCGTCGTAGGGGTGGACGGTGCCGTAGGCGTCGACCGGGACGGGGCGCGGCACGGTCAGGTCGAAGGCGGACGAGCGGGCGCCGATGGCCTCGAAGGCTTGCTCGAAGGCGTCGCGTAGCGGGCGTGCCGAGTAGTCGGGCTGGTAGTCGTAGGTGTCGCGGTCCACCCAGTGCGTGGCCAGGTAGAGGGCGCCCTCCATCCACGGGACGCGCCGGATCGACGGATCGCCGGGGTTCATCACGTGCGGCGCCCAGCCCGTGGAGGTGACCCGGGGGACGATGGCGCGCAGCGCGGGGTGCTGGCCGGCGACCGCCGTCCACTGGGCGAACCCGTAGTAGGAGTCGCCGAACATGCCGACGACACGGTCAGACCACTCCTGGTTGACGATCCACTCGATGGAGTCGTAGCCGTCGTTGACTTCGCCGCTCCACGCCGAAGTCGCGCCCTCTGAACGGAACTTACCCCGGACGTCCTGGACGACGAGCGCGTAGCCGCGAGCCGTGAACCGCTCGGCGGTCTTGCCCATGAAGACGTAGTCGCTGTTCTTGTCGTAGGGCAGGCGCACCAGGACCGCCGGCACCGGCTCGTCGCCCTCGGGGAGATAGACGTCGGTGGCCAGGCGTACGCCGTCGCGCATCCGCACCATGGACTGGCGCGCAGTCGACGGCACCGGCGCGGGGGTGATCCGCGTGAACTCCAAGGACATGACTTCCCCTAGCTGTTGGGCGGTCTGGAACGCAGGCACGCTCGCACCGCCGACCGCAGTGAACGGTGATAAAACACTGTTGTGCAACGAAGTTTTACCTCGGTGTAGGGCTCCGTCAAGACCCTGCGTTAGATTGCTCGAATGCCGATTGACGTCGACGAACCCCAGCGGCTGCGGGAGATCGCAGCCGCCACCGTCCGGGTCGCCCAGGAGAGCGGGCCCCGGTCGGTGACCATCCGTGCGGTCGCCAAGGAGATGGGCGGCAGCACGGCGTTGATCACCAACTACGTGCCGAGCCGCGGCGCTCTCATGATCAACGCCTTCAAGATTCACAACCAGCTGTGGCAGGAGGATCTGGACGAACACATCCGCGGCCTGACCGGGATCCCCCGCCTACGCGCCCTCGTCGAATGGCACTGCACCAGGGACGACACGGACGACGTGCTGCGACGGCTGTGGATCGAGATGCTGGCCGTCATCCAGACGCTGCCCGACGACCTCACCGAGGCTTCGTACAGGCACTCCCGGAATGCCTACGCGACGATCGCCAACGCCATGGTCGACGTCGAGCTCCCAGACCTCGCGGCCGACATGCTCTTCCTGATCATCCGGGGCTACTTCGTCGCAAGCATCGAGGACCCCGCGACATGGCCGCCCGAACGCGCCGCCGTCGCGGCGCTGCGCGCGGTCGACCTGCTGTTGGCCGCGAGGTAGTTCGCGGCCGCACTCACCCTCCTGGCCTGCGGAAAAGCGAACACCTAGCGGCAATACCGGTGACTTTGAGGGTGTCGGCGACTCTGCTGCGCAATTTGGTGCGGGGGTAGGTGCGGGCGCGGGATGATCGTCCGTACGGTCGTTGTCCTGTCATGCGGCCGTGGGGGTGGTGTGGATGTCGACGCGGCCGAAGGGGCTGCCGGAGATCCCGGAGCAGACCGTGGCGGTGGCCAGGGCGGCGTTCCCGCAGGGGAGCCTGGCGATCCGGGTGCGGGACCGCCTCGCGAGGGTCTTCGCGGACGAGTCGTTCGCCGGGGCGTTCGGGGTGCGGGGTGCCCCAGGGCTCTCGCCACGGGCGTTGTGCCTGATCACGGTGTTGCAGTTCGCCGAGAACCTGACCGACCGGCAGGCCGCGGTGATGGCGGTGCGGGCGATTGACTGGAAGTACGCGCTCGGGGCGGAGCTGACGGACACCGGTTTCGACGCCAGCGTGCTGAGCCGCTTCCGCGCCCGGCTGGCCGAACACGGCATGGAGCGGGTGCTCTTCGACCGACTCCTTGAGCACTGCAAGACGGAGGGGCTGGTCGCGGCCGGTGGCAAGCAGCGTACCGATTCCACCCATGTGATCAGCGCGGTCCGGGACTTGAACCGTCTGGAGCTGGCCGGGGAGAGCGTGCGGGCAGCGCTGGAGGCCCTCGCGGTCGCGGCACCGTCCTGGCTGGCCGCACAGGTCGATGTCGCCGAGTTCGCTCACCGGCACGGGCCGCGGGTGGACGGCTGGCGCATGCCGGCCTCGCAGACGAAGCGGGACCGTCTCGCATAGGTCTTCGGCCAGGACGCGTTGGCGTTGTGCCGGGCGGCCTGGGCACCCCAGGCCCCCGCGTGGATCCGTGAGATCGAGACGGTGCGGGCCCTGCGGCAGATCCTCGTGCAGACCTACTACCTGCACACCGACTCCCGGGGACGGGAGGTGATCAGGAAGCGGGCCGCCGACGACGAGGGTGTCCCGCCCGGTCAACTCCGCCTCGCCTCGCCCTACGACACCGACGCGCGCTGGGCGGCCAAGGGCGAGGACCTGTTCTGGATGGGCTACAAGATCCATCTCACCGAAAGCTGCGACACTCCCGCCGAAGCCGAAGCCGAAGCTGAAGCCGGTGTTCGGCCGACGCCGAACCTGATCACGGACGTATTGACCACCGATGCCACCGTGCCCGACGTGAAGGCCACCGCCCCCGTCCAGCAGCACCCGGCCGAGCGCGGGCTGAAGCCCGCCGAGCACTACCTCGACTCCGGCTACCCGTCGGCCGATCTCATCGCCTCCGCGCTGGACAGGGGCATCCGTATGGTCACCCCGGTCCTGCTGGACCACTCGCACCAGGCCAAGGCCGCCACCGGCTTCGACAAGAGCACCTTCACCATCGCCTGGAAAGCCCGCCAGGTCCGCTGCCCCGCCGGCAAGACCAGCGCGCACTGGAACCCGGTCAAACCGCACGGCACGGACGCGATCGTCATCACCTTCGGCGTCCTCACCTGCCGCCCCTGCCCCTTCCGGGAACAGTGCACCAGCTCCGCGAAGGGCCGCCGCATGCTCACCCTGCGCCCCCGGGAACCAGAGGAGGCCCTCGCCCGAGCTCGCGCCGAGCAGAAGACAGAGACCTTCAAGAACAAGTACGCCCTGCGCGCGGGCGTCGAGGGCACCATCAACCAGGCCCTCGACATCACCGGCATCCGCCGGGCCCGCTACCGCGGGCTGCCGAAAGTCCGCCTCCAGCACGCCTTCTCCGCCACCGCACTCAACGTGATCAGACTCGATGCGTACTGGACCGGCCACGACCAGCACCACACCCGCAGCAGCCGCCTCGACCGCCTCGCCTACCGGCTCACGGCCTGACCCACGAATTGCGCAGCAGAGTCGTCATCGGAGTCAAAGCCTCGGTCGTTGAGTAGCAGCATGGTGTCGTCCAGCAACGGCAGCAGTTGCTCGGCGTAGACGGACTCCGCAGGCGCCACGGGACCGAAGGCGGCGCCGAGCAGAGCGCGGGTGCCGGTCTCGCAAAGGGCCACGAGTTTCAGCATGGGGTAGCCCTCCTGACCGTAACAATGCTTGATCTTGCCGAGCCAGCCGCAGACGCGGGGCCGGTCGGGGGCCTTGGCGGAACTGCAGCCGTCGAAGGCGACCGTCCGCCAGCGTCGGTAACGCACTCCGGGAGTCTCTGGCCGGGCCACCGGGCCGGCCAGAATGGTGAAGAGCAGCTCTAGCGGGGCCGGCCCCAGTCGGCGGCGCATGTCCCGCAGAGCCTTCTCCGACGGTCGGCATGGGCATACCTGCTGCAGTCCGGCCGTGAGTTTGTCCCATACCCGCATGTACCCAAGGCGCGGGAACAGAGCCATAGCCAGCACGAAGTAGATGCCGACCCGTGAGGGCAGCATCCGCAGCCTCGCCTGCGTGGTCCCGGTCCGCTCCAGGACGTCGCCGACAAGCTCGAAGGGGACCTGCTGGGTCAACTCCCCGAGGTGTCCGGGGGCATAGAGACCGTCGGCAACGATGACCGTGCGGATGAGCTGAGTGATGGCAGACTGGTCGGACAACGGGACCCCTTCGAGCAGGAAGACCTTGGTCGGCTTCCTCGCTCTACCAGGGGTCCCGTCCTCGTGATCAACACTTGCCCGAATCCCACAGATCCGCTTGACAGACCCGTCATCAGACTAACTACGCGGCATTGGGGTACTTCCTCGGCGCAGGCATCGTCTGGGCTCCTCTCATGAGACCCATCTGACCTTCTGTCACCCATCCCCGCATCTAGGGGGAACCTCAGTCCGGTGCGGGAGCGGGCCGGGGTTGGGGTCGTCGTGGTCGTGGCCGTAGACGCAGCCGTTCAGCAGCTGCTCATCGCCGTTCATCCGATCAGCTTTCCAGCCGCCGCCGACAACGAGGGCGTGGAGACGGCGGCGGGCCCGGCCTGGTGTGACTGGGCGCGATAGCTGTCATCTAGGCACGACATCTTTCACCAGCCCTACACTCCGGCCATGCCGATTCAGCCCCGGTCCGCAGACTCCGCCGAGGAGCAGCTGTCGATCATCGATACCTTGATTGCCCTGCCGTTCCCCGAACAGGAAGGCCAGTCGAAGACGCAACACGGATGGGGCGGGCCCGGGTATCACATCGCTGTTCTCCGGGAGAGCCGGGACTTCTGGGACGCTCCTGATCCGGGGACGGTCACGGCGGCCGAGGAGGAGTTGGAGGCAGACCTCACCGCACTGGGCACGGTGCTGGCTAGGCGTTGGGGTAGTCCGACCGTGGTCGATCTGTGGCCCTATCTCGAGCTCGACAACCCGGACAATCCAGACATCGAGGCACCCGAGCCCCTGGGCTCCCTTTGCATGCTTGCTGTGAGCATGCAAATGTGGCAGGTGCCGTCTACTGGTCGCTGGCTCGGGCTCGCCATCGGCCAAGTCGACCGAGAGCTCCCCTTCGAACTGCTCGCCGCCGTCGGCGAGGCCTCCACGCTTCCGAAGTAAGCCGCGGGACTGCCTGCCCCACCTTGTCCGCGTCATCGCTTGTGACGGACAGGACGCAAACCCGCGGCAGGTGACAACTTCAGTGCCCAGACTGTGACAGCTGTCGCGCTAAGCCTGAGAACGGACCCCAGGTCACCCGCCTGTGTCGGTGACAAATGTCGCGCTCGGTCACACCTGGGTGGAGGCCGGGCCCGCTGTGCTCACCGCGGCTTGGGCAGCGCGGCCAGCGACCGTCGGTCTTCACCGTGGCCGACGACCCGCCACACCGGCCGGTCGGCCCCCTGTCGGGCCAGCAGGGGCAACAAGCTCCGCTCCTACGGCGCCGCCCACCGCGAGGTCATGCCCTTCGTGGAGCACCGCTCCCACAAGGGCCTGAACAACCGGGCCGAGAACAGCCACCAGCCGACGAGGCAACGTGAACGGGCCATGAAGGGCTTCCGCAGCGTGGGCGGGGCCCAAAGGTTCCTGTCCGCGTTCAGCGGCATCTCGCCTCACTTCCGGCCTCACCGCCACCTGATGACCGCACATCACTACCGAGCCGAGATGACCGTCCGCTTCACCATCTGGGACCAGGTCACCGGCGCTGCCAGCCGACCCACCACGGCCTGACCACAGGCCCGGAACCCGGCACCACCACACCCCGACAAGCCGTCAGACACCCAAACACCCAACAACGTGACAGTGCCATGCGGAGGGTTATGGGGAGATACGAGCGGCTGCATGATCGATGACGGCAGGGACCGCATCCTCCAAACGACACCCGTCACGGGGGCGTGCGAGCAGGCCACCGCAGGGTGTCGCGATCACGACGTCGAACGGCCGGGAAACACCTGGTGGGCCTCGCCGGGTGTCGCTAATCTTGCCGAATCTGCATGCAACACCCCCCACCGCGGAGGGGATTTGAGAATCACCTTGGAGGCCGGTGGGCCCGCCGAGACAGAGGATCTGCGCCAGTGGCTGAGGCGCGACCCAGCGCTTCGCAGCGCTGTCGGCCAGGCACCGCCCGGGGCGCCCGCCCCCGACAGCATGAGCGGAGGTGCGGCCGAGCTCGTCCCCGTTCTGCTGGCGCCCGGCGGGCTCACCGCAGCCGTGGCTGCGGCCGTCGTCGCCTGGCTGCAGAGCAGACGCGGGAGCCAGACCGTCACGATTACCCGGCCGGATGGGACACAAGTCACGGTCACGTCCGAGGGGGTGGCGGGGCTGACGCCTCAGGGGACCGCCGATGTGGCGCAGCGGGTGGCCGAGATGCTCCAGCAGCCGCACCCGGCCACGGCTGACGGGCCTGAGGGCCGCCAGCCGGGCCCTGTCTCGCAGGCGCACGAAGCGGACGGGCGTGAGGGGCGGCAGCCGCCATCCGCCCCGCGGACGGATGGCCCTGACGACCAGCAGCCGCCTGCGGCGAATCGCACCTAGGCATGGCCGTCGGACGGGGGGACCTGAGCGGCGTCAACTGCCACGCGATCGTGGTCGGTACAGGGTGTTACGGCGGTAGTGGCCAAGGAGCGCTGTCGGACCTGCCGAGCGCAGCGCGCTCGGCGCGGGCGGTCGCCGCAGCACTGGAAGAGAAGTGCGGTCTCAACGGTCGGGTCACCGCGATCATAGACCCGCGGGGGCCGACCGAGGTGCTCGCGGCCGTCCAGGCCGCCATCGACGCCTCGGAGGGCGGCGTCGTCCTCTTCTGCTTCGTAGGCCACGGTCTGGTCGGACCTGGACAGCAGTTGTACCTTGCCACGTCGGATACCTCCTCGGCCGTCGACACTGTGCACGCCGTCCCCTTCGACCAGGTGAGCAAGCGACTCGCCGACGCCGCGGCGAGTACCGTCGTCGTCCTCGACTGCTGCTTCTCCGGTCTCGCACAGGTCGCGCCGCGGGAGTCGTATCGCGAGGTCTTGGCCTCAGCCCGTCCGGAGGGCAGCTTTCTGCTGGCCTCGGCCACGCACTACGCCGCTTCGTTTGCGCCACCGAATGCGGAACACACGCTCTTCAGTGGGGAGTTGCTCCGACTGCTGACGGAGGGCGATCCGGGCGGTCCAAACTGGTTCACCCTCCTCGATGTCTACCGCATCCTCGACCACCGCTTCCAGGGCAGCGCCGCACGCCCGCACTCCGACGGTGTCGGACGGGCCTCCGATCTCGTCCTCGCCCGCAATCCCGGCAGGCGCGTCCACGACGCCACCGCTGCGCCGGAGACAGAGCAGGGCGGCGGCCCGTGCCCTTACCCAGGAATGCGCCCATTCCTGCCGGAGCAGCACCATCTCTTCTTCGGACGGGAGGAGCTGACGCGCAGCCTGGTACGCAGGGTGACCGCCAGCCCCCACCCGAGCCCGGTCGTCCTGGTGGGTGCGTCGGGAGCCGGAAAGTCCTCTCTGCTCCGAGCCGGACTCATAGCCGGTCTGGAGACCCAGCGGGTCCTCCTGCTGCTGGGACCCGGCGCGCGGCCGTTCCGTTCGCTCGTGGAAAGCTGGGCGACGGCAATCGGGCGGCCGTTTGCCGAGGTGGAGAAGGACCTGGCCACCGGACGGTTCAGCCCCCTCGGGCCGGACGTCCTGGTGATCGACCAGCTTGAAGAGATCTTCACCGAGTGCCAGGACCCGGAGGAGCGGGAGCTCTTCGTCCGCGCACTCGCCGCAGCGGGAACCGACGGTCCCCGCATCGTGCTCGGCCTTCGCGCCGACTTCTACGACCAGGTCCTAAACGACACACGGCTCGACGCGATCGTCAGGTCCGGACAGTTCACCGTCTCCGCCATGTCCGACACTGAACTGCGAGCGGCCATCGAACGCCCCGCAGAACAAGCCGGGCTGCGTCTGGAGGACGGCCTGTCGGACCACATCCTGCGCGAACTGCGGCAGGAGCGCGCCGTTGAATGGGACGCCGTCCCGCTGCCGTTCCTCGCCCACGCCCTGCGCCAGACCTGGGCCGGGCGCCGCGGCACCACGCTGACCTTCACCGCCTTTCAGACCGCCGGCGGGATCCGCACAGCCGTGGGCCGGACAGCCGACGAGGTCCATGATGGGCTCGGCGCCGACGACCGGAGCCGACTGCGGGAACTACTGCTGCGCATGATTTTGGTGGTCGACGACAGAGGCCGTGCCGTGCGCCGCCGCGTCCCCGTGGCCGAGCTCGACCAGGACGCCGATCTGCTCGGACTGCTGACCGCGGCACGGCTCGTCGTCGTGGACCAGGACGAAGCGCAACTCTGCCACGACTCCCTGCTCCATGCCTGGCCACGGCTTCAGGACTGGATCGTTGAGAACCGGGCCGGACTACTCGTCCGCCGGAGACTCGGTGACGCCGCCGACGGCTGGCACGAGGCGGGACGCCCGGAGAGCGGCCTGTACGGGGGCGACCAATTGGCGTCCGTGCGCGCGCAACTCGCCGGTAACGTCGGTGCGCTCCACATGCGACGCGTCGAGCACGACTTCCTCGACGCGAGCCACCGCGCCGAACACCGCAGGACGAAGCTGCGCCGGATCGTCGTCTCCGTCGTCACCGTACTGGCCCTGCTCGCGACCACCCTCGCCGTACTGGCCCGCGGCGCTCAGCAGGATGCAGAGGGCCGCGAGACAATCCTGATCGCCAACGAGATCGCGGCCCAGGCGGACGCCATGCGCGCACGCGATCCGCAGACCGCGCTACGGCTCAGCCTCGCGGCGTACCGCACAGCAGATACTCCCGACACCCGGTCGAGCCTCTACGCCGCCTATCTGACAGAAGCACCGGTCGATGTCCCCGGCGGACATCGCGCGGCAGTGCTCAACCTCGCGTTCAGCCAGGACGGGGATGTGCTGGCAACCAGCCAGGCCGGCGGGCAGATACAGCTCTGGGACCTTTCCCACCGGAACATACCGGTCAAGGCGGGGGCCCTGAAGCTACATGGCAGCGCCGCCATCGCCTTCCACCCGCGCTCCCGTCTGCTGGCGGCACAGACGGCCACGGACCTAACCCTCTGGGACGTAAGCGAACCAGAGCGGCCCGAGCGGCTGTCCGAACGGGAGATCCCGAAAGGCATGACGTACGCCCTCGGGTTCGCGCCGGACGGCCGCACGCTGGCGGCGGGGGGTGACCAGGGGCGGCTTCGATTGTGGGATGTGTCGAATCCGACGGCTCCTGCACTCAGGACGGACCGGTCGGTAGCTGCCGAAGCACTGATGTCACTGGCGTTCCGCCGCGACGGCCTGATGGTCACGGGCAACGGCATCAGCGGGACGGGCAAGGCCGAGCGGCCCGCGGAGGTGAGATTGTGGGACGTACGGGATCCTGCGGATGCCCGGCTGCTGGACACCGCCGAGGCCCCCTCCGTGATGGCGGTGGCCGCTCACCCGACGCGGAATCTGCTGGTCGCGACCGGCGCGAAGGGTGTGATGGCCTGGTGGAGGGTGGAGAGTGGCCATCGGCTCGTACGCGCCGAGTACGAGGACGCACGGGACAACATCTGGGGTTACTCTTCCGACCTGCCTTCGCTGAGCTTCCGTCCCGACGGGGAGCGCCTGGCCGCCGCGAGCAATTCGGCCCAGCAAGGCGCCTTGGTCCGTGCGACGGTCGCGACCGATTTCGAGCTTTTCAGCAGCTACGCCGAACGGGGGACGGCCCCCTCGGGCGAGCCGGCCCAGTCGGTGGCCTACAGCCCCGACGGAGACCAGCTCGCGGTGGGTGACATGGCGGGCAACGTACGCGTCTGGCCGCAGCGCACCCCCGCGCCCCGGATCCGCGGGACCATAACCACACCAGACCCAGGCGCCAGCCCAATCAACGGCGACGGAACACTCATGGTGGTCGCCACGCCGGCAAAGACCTTCCAGGTCTGGGACCTCCGCCCCGCGAACACGGCCAAGGGAAGGGATCCGCGCGTGCGATTCACCCTGCCCAAGGGGTGGGAGGCCCGGTATTTCCTCCCAGGGGCCGAACGCTCCGTGCTACTGGCCCACCGCTGGACAGAAGGCACGAACGACCACACGTTCCGATTGTGGGACTTCACCGGCGACGAGAATAAGCCTCCGGTGCCGGGTGAGGAATTCCATCTCGAGGCGGAGGACGTACGGACGGCAGTCTCCGCGGACGGTGGCCTCTTGGTCCTCGGGGACCTGTTCACTGCAACGGTGCGTGTGTGGGACATACGGGATCCCCTCCGACCGGTGCGCGGCGGAACGATAACCGCCGCGCAGACCCCGGAACGGCAGAGCATGTTCTTCATGGGCAACCGGGGATTCGCCATCGTCGACCGGGGCAAGCCGGGGCACGACAAACCGACTGATCTGCGCATCTGGGACCTCACCGACCCCGCCCGACCGTTCAAGATCCGTCTCCTCCCGGACGCTGCCACAGGACAAGCGGTCTACGTACCCTCGTCGCGTCTGCTGATGCACGACGTGCTTGCCGAGCGGACCCAACTATGGGACATGCGCGACATCCGCAAGCCCCGGAAAGCCGACCTGCTGCCCGCCGCATCCGGCGGCTACCTACCGGTCGGAAAAGACGTCCTGGCGACCATCCTCACCGACGGAACCGTGCAGTTCTGGGACGTGAGAAACCCCTACCAGGCCCGTAAGACCGGGGTGATGCGCTTCGACACCCGCCTTGAGGACATCACAATGTCGCCCGACAGGAAGCGGGTCCTCACCAGTTCCCCCTACCGCGTCTGGGATTCCCGGGCAGGCGGCCCTTGGCACACCCCCGCCATCGCCACCCTGGCAGACATGCAGGACGTGAGGCTGCTGCCTGGGAACAACCCGTTCGCAGCCGTGGTCCCGGACAATTCTCGGGAAGGACGAGTCGCGTCGGGACTCACCTATCTGATCGACCTCGACACCGACCGGATCTACGAGCGGCTGTGCACCACCCACCCTCTCAACGTCGGCAAGGACCTGTGGAAAGCCCTGATCCCGCACCTGGACCACCGGCGGTCCTGCGATTGACGGATGATTGTGGAACGTTGGCCCGATTACTCAGCCCGGATCCACCGGCTTGACGCCTGTGGATCGTGCTTCCGGAAATGAAGAAGTGCCTTGTGACCTGCGATGATGGGGTTTCTCTAGGACCACATCAGGCACGATCGGCAAGGCACTTCCGAGATGCAATCTTCCCATACCGCGACGGCTGTCTCATCCGCGTTCGATGACCCGAACCTGATCGCGTACGGCGGGCTGGAGCCGGTGGTGCGGCTGGCCGAGCGGTGCGGTCTGCCAGCTCTGGCCGACGAGCTCATCAGGCTGCCCGCATCGAAGGACGGCACCGGAGCCTTCCCAGCGGCGAAACTGATGTCGCTGGTGGGTGGCATGGCCGCGGGCGCCGACAGCATCGATGACATGGACCGCCTGCGGCATGGGGCGATGGGCCGCCTGTTTGCCGGGGTCCGGGCCCCGTCCACGCTGGGGTCGTTCCTACGCTCCTTCACGCACGGGCATGTGAAGCAACTCCACGCCGTGGCCCGCCGGTTCCTGCCCGCACTGGCCCGTCATACCCCACTACTGCCCGGCGCGGACCAGGTCGCCTACGTGGACATCGACGACACCATCCGCCGCACCTACGGCTACGCCAAGCAGGGCGCCGGTTACGGATACAGCAAGGTCAAGGGCCTGAACGCACTGCTCGGCATCGTCTCCACACCCCTGTCCGCCCCGGTGATCGCCGCCACCAGGCTGCGCAAAGGACCGTCGAACTCCGCACGCGGCGCGGCAGCGTTCGTCGCCGAGACCATCCGCACCGCCCGTGCCTGCGGCGCCAGTGGCCTGCTGGTGATGCGGGCGGACTCCGCGTTCTACGGCGCCGACGTCGTCAACTCCTGCCGGGCGCTGGGCGCGTGGTTCTCCATCACCGTGCGGATGAACGCCTCCGTCAAGGCCGCGATCGCCCGCATCGACGAGGGCGCCTGGACGCCGATCAAGTACCCCAAGGCGGTCTGGGACGAGGAGGGCCAGTGCTGGATCTCGGACGCCTGGGCCTTGACCCCGGATCTTGAACACGTCTATGCGGCTCGGGTCAGGGTAGTTGATGTTGAGTGGAAGGTGTTCTCGTAAGCGATCGGTGATCGCTGGCCGAGCCGGGAATGCCGGCGTCGGGTGTTGTAGCGGGACAGCCAGCGGAAGGCGTCGAGTCGGGCCTCACGCTCGTTCGACCAGCCTTTCCGGCCCCTCAGTGTCTCCCTTTTGAAGGACGCGTTGAAGCTCTCCGCGGCGGCGTTGTCCGCACTGGACCCGACCGCGCTCATACTCTGCCGTACCCCTGCTGACCTGCAGGCCTCTGCGAATATCCGACTCGTATATTGCGATCCATGATCGGTGTGCATCACCGCTCCGGCCAGGCTTCCGCGGGTCCGGATCGCGGCGGCGAGGGCGTCGGTGACGAGTTCGGTGCGCATGTGATCGGCGATCGCCCACCCGGCCAAACGCCGTGAACAGAGATCGATGACGGTCGCGAGGTAGCAGAACTTCCCGCCTCCGACGCTCAGATAGGTGATATCGCCGACGTACTTCGTGTTCACCTCGGTCGCGGTGAAGTCGCGACCGATCAGGTCCGGGGCCTTCGCCGCGGCCGGGTCCGCAATGGTGGTGCGGTGCCGGCGCCGCAGACGTACTCCTTCGATCCCGATGGTCCGCATGATCCTGGCGACGCGCTTGTGGTTGACTGCCTGGCCGCCGTCGTCGCGGAGCTCGGCGGTGACCCTCGGGGCGCCGTAGGTGCCGTCGGAGTCCTTGTGGACCCTGCGTATCCGGGCCGCGAGCCGCTCATCGGCGGCCTTGCGGGCGGCGCGGGCCGGTGCGGTGCGGCGCCAGTAGTAGAAGCTCGAGCGGGCGATGCCCAGGATGTCGCAGAGCCGCTTGACGCCGAACCGGCGCTGGTGGTCCTCAACGAACTGGCAGCGGTTCACCAGCGCGTCTCCCCTGCGAAATACCGGGCTGCCTTGCGGAGGATGTCGCGTTCCTCCTCCAGCTCGCGGATCCTCTTCCTCGCGGCAGCGAGCTCCGCCTGAACCGCGTCATCACCAGGCCGCGGCGCCACCGCAGGTGTGGAGTGAGCGCCGGACCTGCGTCCGTCGGCGGCCCGGATCCAGTTCCGCAGCGTCTCGGTATTCACTCCGAGGTCGATGGCGACCGACTTGATCGTCGCTCCCGGACGCGACCGGTACAACGCGACCGCATCCGCCTTGAACTCGGCGGGGTAGTGCTTCATCCCCACAGGGACTCCGTTCTCCTGGACCATCACGATCCAAGTCTCTCCGGTGTCCAAAACCCGGGGTCAGGGCCCCCGAGATAGCCGAGGTCCCCTACACCGCGTTCACTTCCAAGCCGAAGAAGCAGCAGGTCACCGCCCGTCTGATCGTGCGCCGCGTCAAACGCCTGGGCACTGGCACCGTTCCCGCCGGACAGGGCACGCTGTTTGACACCTGGCGCTACCACGCCGCGTTCACCGACTCCCCGCTCTCCTTGAAGGACGCCGAGCGTGATCATCGACGGCACGCTGTCGTCGAGCAGGTGATCGCGGATGTCAAGAACAGTGCCTTCGCTCACGCGCCGTCCGGGCATTTCCAGGCCAATGCCGCGTGGCTCGCCCTGGCAGCCGTGGTGCACAACCTAACCCGCGCCGCCGGTGCCCTGGCCGGAACGTTCCATGCCAGAGCGACCACCGCCACCATCCGTGATCACCTGATCAACGTGCCTGCCCGCCTGGCCCGCTCGGCCCGCCGCCTCACCCTGCACCTGCCCGAACGCTGGCCCTGGAGCATGGACTTCACCCAGCTCTTCAGCACGGTGCATGCGCCACCAGCCTCCTGACGCTCCCCGACCGACCTGCCCGAAAGGGCCCGACACCTGTGGCCAAGTGGAAAGGCTGGGCAGACCAGCGGCCACCCCATGCCCGAATCCGCGACTCAACCCCGACACGGCCCGCACAACCCCGAAACACCCACCCCAAGATCAGCCGGTGGATCCGGGCTCAGTGCGTTGTGGCAAAGAGAGTCCCTGTTCGATGAGCAGGGGCTTCTTCGTGTGCGGGGCACGATCGTGGAGGGGTAGGGGCGGGACTGTAAAACGTTCGGTGTAACTCCCGATCATGGAAGATGCATCGATGACGAGTAATAACGTGACCGAGGCCGAACCCGTCGAGCCGTCTGAGGCGGGGCCGGCGAAGTCTGTGGACGACCGGCTGATTGACGAGTTGGTGGGCCGGGCTCAGGCCGAGGGCCTTCAGCTGACCGGCGAGGGCGGGCTGCTCCAGCAGCTGACCAAGCGGCTTCTGGAGTCGGCCCTCGAGGGCGAGATCACCGACCACCTCGGCTATGACAAGCACGATCCCGCCGGGAAGAACGGCGGCAACTCACGCAACGGCACTTGCGCCAAGACCGTGCTGACCGACGTCGGCCCGGTGGAGATAATCGTGCCCCGAGACCGCGAGGGGTCCTTCGAGCCGAGGATCGTCAAGAAGCGGCAGAAGCGCCTGTCCGGCGTGGACGAGATGGTCATCTCGCTCGCGGCCAAGGGCCTGACAACCGGTGAGGTCCAGGCCCACCTGGCCGAGGTCTATGGTGCCGACGTATCGCGCCAGACGATCTCCACGATCACCCTACGAAATGCGACGTCGGGCCGCCCGAGAACCCGAGAAGCAACCCGTGACAGACGATCACCTGCTAAGGATCACGCCGGAGACCAGCGCGAGCACCCCACCCGCTCCTCACGCCAACATCCTGACCTGCTACTTCAGGATGGAAAATGATCAATGAGGTTTCTGGGGCTCGGGAATGACGGTATGTCAGTTCGCGTTGATGCGGCCCGGAGGGGGTGGTTGCGATCGAGACTCGTGGTGGGCGCAAGCCGTGGGCGGTTGACGATGGGCCGTGGGAGCATATCGAGCCGCTGTTGCCGGTGATTGAGCGGCGCTTCCGGTACCCGGGGCGTCGTCGGCTCGATGACCGGCGGGTTCTGTGCGGCATCCTGTTCGTGCTCTACACCGGCATCCCCTGCCGCTACCTCCCGCAGGAACTCGGCTTCGGCTCCGGGATGACCTGCTGGAGGCGACTGCGGGAGTGGAACGAGGCCGGGGTCTGGCAGCGCCTGCACGAGATGCTGCTGGCCGAACTGCGGGCGGCCGACATACTGGATCTGTCCCGGGCGTCGGTCGACTCGAGCCATCTGCGGACGATGAAAGGTGGTGCGCCCACCGGCCCGTCCCCGGTGGACCGGGGCAAGACCGGCAGCAAGCACCACGTGATCGTCGAGGCCCACGGCATCCCGCTGGCCGCCACGCTGACCGGCGGCAACCGCAACGACGTGACCCAGTTGATCCCACTGATCCGAGCGGTCCCGCCGATCCGAGGCAAACGCGGCCAACCGCTGCGCCGCCCGAAGCACCTCTACGCCGACCGCGGCTACGACCACGAGAGCTACCGAGACCAGGTCCGACGGTTCGAAATCACCCCGCACATCGCCCGACGCGGCACCGAACACGGCTCCGGACTCGGCGTACACCGCTGGGTCGTGGAAGGCGCCATCGCACTACTGCACTGGTTCCGCCGCCTACGCATCCGCTGGGAGATCCGCGACGACATCCACCAGGCCTTCATCACGCTCGGTTGTGCCGTCATCTGCTGGCGACGACTGAGGACCCCGCTCTGATTCCAGTCCAAAGTAAGGTGGAATCCCATGTCGCGAACTCGCGCCAAGCACAAGGAGGCGGAATGCTCGCTGACCCGTCGGCGCTGGCGGCCGGAAGGCGTCATTCGGTCGGACGGCGCTGGGATGGAACCGTTCTTGCCGTGGGCTATACCGCAGCCGCTGAATGTCGTGTCGAGCGATGGGAAGACGTCGTCGCGGTGGCAGCTGGCAACGTCCATACCGCGACGAACACGGGCAGGTCTCATACGGTGGGACTCCGGTCGGACGGCACGGTGCTGGCAACGGGGTGGAATGGCGATGGGCAATGTGATGTCGCCGGATGGCGAGGCGTCACGGCCGTGGCCGCAGGCTGGCGCCGCACGCTCGGGCTACTCGCGAATGGCCGCGTGCTAGCAGTTGGCCGGAGTTCAGAAGGACAGTGCGACGTGCAGTCCTGGCGCGAGATGGTCGTCCTCTCGTGTGGTGACTGGCACTCGGTCGGCGTCCGGTCGGACGGTTCTGCACTGGCCGCGGGGAACAACCGACGACGGCAGTGTGCCGTTGAAGGGTGGCGTCACCTAGAAGACTGCTGAAAATCTTGTTGAGGGGCTGATTGGCCGTAGGCCGGGCGGCCCCTTCTTCGTCATGGGGTGGCCGGGGCGAGGTGCCAGGTGGTGTTGGTGCGGGTGAGTCCGAGGTTGATCAGTCGGCGGAGGTTGAGGGCGGCGGCGCGGTGGTGGAGTGCGATGTTGTTGGCGATGACGCCTCGGTAGCGGACTCTGCGGTTGCCGTGGGCGACGAGCCAGGCGATGGCGCGTTCGACCGGGGGCCGCCATCGGCGGTATTCGTCCTGCCAGGCGGTGTCGGTGGCGGCCTGGACGCGGGCTGCGGTCAGCAGTTCGTGCTGAGGGTGGACGTTGATAACCCGTCCGGTCTTGGAGGTTGTGCAGCGTTCCCGCAGCGGGCAGCCGGTGCACAGCCGTTTGAACTGGGCGGTGCGGCCCCCGTCGGCCTTGGTGCGGCCCAGGTTCGCGGTCTGTCCGGCCGGGCAGGTCACGGTGGCGGCGTCGGTGTCGACGTGGAAGTCGTCGATGGTGAAGCCTCCGGGGACGGCCTGCCGCAACGGCGGCGGCTTGACCACCAGGACGTGGCCCTGGGCGGTCAGTTGTTCACGCAGGTCGCCGGTGCCGTAGGCGGAATCGCCGAGCACGGTCAGCGTCTCGCCCTCGCTGTGGTCTTCGTCGGCCAGCAGGTCCAGCGCGACGGCGGCCTCGTGGTTGTCCGGCCCGTAGCCGCTGGTTACTGATTTCGGCGTTTCGGGGTCTGGATTTGTGTCGGGAGGGGTGACGGGGTCCGTCCGGGCTGGTACGCCGGAGGTATGCGGTATCCGGACGGGGGCGGGCTGACCGCCGAGCAGCGCAGGCGCCGGGAAGAGGTACGGATGCGGGCCGTTGACCTCTTCGATGAGGGCGTGGAAGTCCCGTGCATCGCCCGGGAGTTACGGGTGAGTGAGAAGTCGGTCTACCAGTGGCGCCGCACCTGGAGGACGGGCGGACGCGAGGCGCTGCGTTCCAGAGGCCCCTGCGGCTACGACTGTCGGCTCGGCCCACACCTGCAGACCAAGCTCGCGATGTGGCTTGATGAGGGGCCGGCCGCGCACGGCTGGGCGGACGACCAGGTGTGGACCGCCGCGCGGGTACGCACGCTGATCGGGCGGAAGTTCCACCTCTCCTACAGCGTCTCCGGGGTCACTCGGCTGCTGCACCGCATGGGCTACAGCGTGCAGATGCCCGCCCGGCCCGCCGCCGAACGCGACGAGGACGCGATCACCGCATGGCGGGAGGCGACCTGGCAGGAGGTAAACCCTCCGGGCGGCGACCGGCGCGTTCATCTGCTTCGAGGACGAAGCGGGCGTGACCGGTCGGCCGCCCAAGGGCCGCACCTGGGGCCGGCGCGGCATCACCCCGAGGGTCAAGGTGCCCGGCCGTAGCCGGGGACGTCTCTCGGTGGCCGGTCTGCTGTGCTACCGGCCGGGCCTGCCCGCCCGTCTGTGCTACCGGCTGCGTCGGCATACCGGCCGCAAGGGCGAGCGTCGCTCGCTGGGCGAGGCGGACTACATACGCCTGTTGGATGGCGCCCACCAACTGCTCAAGGCCCCGCTGATCGTGGTGTGGGACCGGCTGAACACCCACATCTCCAAGACGATGAAGGCACTCGTTGCCGAGCGGGACTGGCTGACGGTGGTCCTGCTGCCCGGGTATGCGCCCGACCTCAACCCGGTCGAGGGCCTGTGGGCGCACATCAAGCGGAGCCTGGCCAACCTGGCCGCCCGCACCCTCAGCGAGCTGGAGACTCTGCTCCGCAGGCGGCTCAAAGCGCTGCAGTACCGGCACGGCATCCTCGGCGGATTCCTCGCCGGGACGGGCCTCGCTCTCGACAGACCGGACAGACCCTAATACGCCGAAGTCAGTAACGCGACGGCAGTGAACAGTCCGGCCTCTGGCTCGAAGGACACGTGCCCTTTGAAGCCCTCCTGGTGGCGGGTTCGGTTCTTGTGGATGTGCCGGGCATCGGGGTCGACGGTGGACACCGTCCGGTCGGGCACGGTGCGCATGGCGATGCGCCAGCGTCCGTCGCGGCCGTCGGAGTCCTCGGCCGGCTCCACGTCCTGGCCTGCGACGAGGGCGAGAAGGCCCACCGCGTTCGCGGCCCGCTCGCCCAGCTCACGCTCGGGAAGACGGCCGAGCATGTTGAGCGCGTCGGTCACCAGGGCGTCGACCAGCGCCTCGCGGGCGGCTTCGTCATTCCAGGCGATCCTGGGTTTGCCGGGGTCGGTGTAGTCGTGAGCAGTACACCACCGGCCGGCGACCTCGCCGGCGCCGGGGACCTCACGGATCACCCGGCGGATCGCGGCCACGATCTGGGTGACGGTGTCCTGAGTGGCCACCGCATCGTCCAGGACGGTGGAGTCCAGCGCCCGGCGCTGCTTTCCTCTGAGGACACCGGTGGCAGTCACCACCTCTTTGACCTTGGTGAAAATCCGCGTCGGGTCGGCCGAGCGGGCGAGCCGGCGCCGGAAATAGGTCAGCAGCGAGGGATCGAAGGCGGTGTCGTACAGGCCCAGCCCGCAGGCGGCCTTCCAGCGCAGGTCACACCGCAGTTCCTGGACTGTCTCGAAGTCCGACAGCCCCTGCAGGCTCTGCAGTACCACCGTCGCGGCCAGCACCTGCGGCGGCAACGACGGCCGTCCGTTGGCCGACGGATACATGTCCGCGAAGAACTCTGGCGGGAACAGCACCTCACGATGCTCGGCCAGGAAAGCGAACACACTCCCTGCCGGGATCAACTCCCGGCAGGTCTCCCACACATCCGGCCCGACCATCTCCCCGGCCCATTCCCCCTGCATGCTCACAAGACTGGCCCCGGACTGCCGGTCCGGGGCCAGAACGCAAAAGATTTTCAGCAGTCTTCTACCGCCATTTCAGCCGGGTATCTCCATACCGTCGGCCTCAGAGGGTGTTAAGTCCCGTTCCTGATGATGTGGTGTCGCTCTTTCGTGGGTGATGGGTCGGTTCCGCCCTCGCTTCATGTCGTGTGCATGATGGGGTCGCGGGCATGGAACGGATGCCGTACGCAACCGACTTGTCCGACGAGCAGTGGGCGTTGATCGAGCCGCTGGTCACCGCGTGGAAGCAGGATCGGGTGTCGCGGTCGGCGACCGGGGACCCGGGCTCCTGCGACCTGCGCGAGGTCGTGAACGCGCTGCTCTACCAGAACCGGACGGGCTGTCAGTGGCGTCTCCTGCCGCACGACCTCCCGGCCTGGTCGGCGGTGTTCTACTACTTCAGCCTGTGGCGCGAGGACGGCCTTGACCAGCGGATCCAGGAGATCCTGCGCTGCCAGGTGCGGGAGCGGTCCAGGCGATTAGAGGACCCGTCCCTGGTGATCATCGACACCCAGTCCGTCCGCGTGGCGGCCGGAGTGCCGAAGAAGACGACGGGACTGGACGCGAACAAGAAGACGCCCGGCAGGAAGCGGGGACTCGCCGTCGATGTACTGGGCCTGATCATCGGTGTGGTGATCCTCGCCGCGAGCGCGCACGACAACGAGGCCGGCATCGCCCTGCTGGACCAGGCGGCCGAACGATGCGGGATGCGCCTGGAAAAAGTCCTCGTCGACCAGGGCTTCAAAGACGCCGTGATCATCCACGGGGCGGTGAAGGACATCACCGTCGAGGTGGTCCGCCGCAACCCCGACGACAAGGGCAAAGGCTTCGTCCCGCAACCGAAACGATGGGTGGTCGAGCAGGTCAACGGCACCCTCATGCTGCACCGGCGCCTCGCCCGCGACTACGACCACCGGCCCGACAACGCGGCCTCCCGCGTCTACTGGGCCTCCACCGCCGGCATGCTCCGCCGCCTCACCACCCCTACCCCCACATGGCGTGACAACGTGGAGCTGGCCGCGTGAACGTCTGCGAACTCCTGCGGCTGCTGCAGACCGAACACGATGAGACCGCCGCACGAGCCGACAACCTGCGCGAGCAGATCGAGCGGCTCACCACCGCCCTCGCCGAGACCGAAGCCCGCCTGGCCGAGCTCACCGCCACCCGCAAGGTCATCGACGGCCTCACCCCACCCGACCACGAACCGGCCCCCGCGCAGACCACCACCGCCACCGTCTACCAGCGCATCGTGACCGCGTTCAACGAGCACCCCGGCAAGGTGTTCCGCGTCCACGATCTGCACGAGCACCTCGGCCTGCCCACCGACGAGCCCTCGATCAACGTCACCCGCTCCCGCCTGGGACGACTCGCCCGTCAGGGATTCCTCGAGCAACCCGGACGCGGCCGCTACCAGAAACGGACTTACTGACTTCGGCGTATTAGGGTCTGTCCGGTCTGTCGAGCGCGAGGCCCGTCCCGGCGAGGAATCCGCCGAGGATGCCGTGCCGGTACTGCAGCGCTTTGAGCCGCCTGCGGAGCAGAGTCTCCAGCTCGCTGAGGGTGCGGGCGGCCAGGTTGGCCAGGCTCCGCTTGATGTGCGCCCACAGGCCCTCGACCGGGTTGAGGTCGGGCGCATACCCGGGCAGCAGGACCACCGTCAGCCAGTCCCGCTCGGCAACGAGTGCCTTCATCGTCTTGGAGATGTGGGTGTTCAGCCGGTCCCACACCACGATCAGCGGGGCCTTGAGCAGTTGGTGGGCGCCATCCAACAGGCGTATGTAGTCCGCCTCGCCCAGCGAGCGACGCTCGCCCTTGCGGCCGGTATGCCGACGCAGCCGGTAGCACAGACGGGCGGGCAGGCCCGGCCGGTAGCACAGCAGACCGGCCACCGAGAGACGTCCCCGGCTACGGCCGGGCACCTTGACCCTCGGGGTGATGCCGCGCCGGCCCCAGGTGCGGCCCTTGGGCGGCCGACCGGTCACGCCCGCTTCGTCCTCGAAGCAGATGAACGCGCCGGTCGCCGCCCGGAGGGTTTACCTCCTGCCAGGTCGCCTCCCGCCATGCGGTGATCGCGTCCTCGTCGCGTTCGGCGGCGGGCCGGGCGGGCATCTGCACGCTGTAGCCCATGCGGTGCAGCAGCCGAGTGACCCCGGAGACGCTGTAGGAGAGGTGGAACTTCCGCCCGATCAGCGTGCGTACCCGCGCGGCGGTCCACACCTGGTCGTCCGCCCAGCCGTGCGCGGCCGGCCCCTCATCAAGCCACATCGCGAGCTTGGTCTGCAGGTGTGGGCCGAGCCGACAGTCGTAGCCGCAGGGGCCTCTGGAACGCAGCGCCTCGCGTCCGCCCGTCCTCCAGGTGCGGCGCCACTGGTAGACCGACTTCTCACTCACCCGTAACTCCCGGGCGATGCACGGGACTTCCACGCCCTCATCGAAGAGGTCAACGGCCCGCATCCGTACCTCTTCCCGGCGCCTGCGCTGCTCGGCGGTCAGCCCGCCCCCGTCCGGATACCGCATACCTCCGGCGTACCAGCCCGGACGGACCCCGTCACCCCTCCCGACACAAATCCAGACCCCGAAACGCCGAAATCAGTAACTCGGCGTATGTCGGGCGGTATTGTGCTCATGCCGAAGGACCCTACCCGCAGGTGTAGACCTATCCGCCGGTATGCGTGTCCCCCGACACGCGGCCGGCGCGGGTGTCGCGGGGCACAGGCCGCGCGGCGCTGAACGGCAGGGGGTCCGAGGAGTATCCGAGCACGGATCACCGCTACGGCGTTCAGTTTCCTGAACGCTTCGGGCGCCCTGGTCAGTGACGGCCTTGGCCGAACGGGTTGTACGCCTCGAAGGGGTCCTCGTCGGTTTCCCCACGCCGTCGGCGCTCGGCCTGTACGAAGTCCACGCGAGTTCCCCCTGCTGCGTGTAGCGCCAGGGCGTTCCGGTGCGGTCGCAGTACTCGGCGTCCGCCAGGTCACGCCGTGCTTGCGTTCCAGCTCCCGCATCGACATGCCGCCACGATGGTCACGCCGAATCGCCGCGTACAGCCCGACCTTCGACATCTGCGGCATGACCAGCACCTTTCACCAAGACCATCTCGATGCCGCCCTGGCAAGAACCTCGGTGCCTCCCAAACTCGGGTTCTGGCACAACTTCTGTTTGCGCCGTGAGGCGCTGTTGGTTCGAGTGGAGGTGGAAGACCTGCACCAACCCGTTGTCGCAGCAGTCGGGTTGAAGCTGAGGGCAGCCTGATCCGGGTGATGCCGGGGAGGGTGAGAGCGGCCCTGACAACGCCGGGACGTGTCCAGTACTGCCAGATGGGGGCGGGTCCGGCAAGCGTGATGTACTCGGGTCATCCTTTCGGGTGGTCTGGCAACTCCTGGGTCGGTCTACGAAAGCTGGCCGGGAGGCCACGAGGAAAGCCTGCGGCGTACTCGTGGTGATGCCGCAGGGACACAGTCGGGCTCCTCCTTCATCGAGCGAACCACAGTGAACACGGGAACCGTCCCGAACCTCGCCCCGCCACCTGTCTCCAACAGGCTGCCGGGGCTGGGCGCATCGACCGTCGCTCGGTCCGGGACGGGGCGGAGCCGCCGTAGTACTCCGAGGCCGGGAGAGCCGGCCACATGGGGAAGGGCGGCAGCGGTATCGAGAAGGGAAGGATGTTGCAATGCCGGAAGACGCCTCGCCGAATGGCGGAGCTCCGGGTCCTCGGGCTCGGGTACTGGAGATGCAGACCAAGCTTCACCGTTGGACGGTGGCCGATCCCGGCCGCCGGTTCGATGACCTGTTCAACTTCGTGCACGACCCGGCGACGCTGTTGGTGGCGTTCGACCGGGTCGCGGGCAACCGGGGAGCCCGGACTCCGGGCATCGATGGCCTGACAGCCACCGATGTCGAGGAATCCATCGGGGTTCCCGGGTTCCTGAACGACCTGCGGGCCGCTCTCAAGGATGGGTCGTTCCGTCCTTTGCCGGTGCGGGAACGCAGTATTCCCAAGCTGGGAGGCTCGGGGAAGGTCCGCAAGCTCGGGATTCCGACGATCGCGGACCGGGTCGTTCAGGCGGCGCTGAAGCTGGTGCTGGAACCGATCTTCGAGGCCGACTTCAAGCCGGTCTCCTACGGGTTCCGGCCCCGACGGCGGGCCCAGGACGCGATCGCCGAGATCCACTATTTCGGCACCCGGGGATACCGGTGGGTGCTGGATGCGGACATCGAGGCGTGCTTCGACACGATCGACCACACGGCCCTGATGGACCGAGTACGTCACCGGGTGAAGGACAAACGCGTCCCGGCACTGGTCAAAGCCTTCCTCAAGGCCGGAATCCTCACGGAACTCGGCGAGAACAAGGAGACACTGACCGGCACCCCGCAAGGCGGCATCCTGTCCCCGCTACTGGCGAACATCGCCCTGTCGGCGCTCGACGAGCACCTGCACAGGCCGTGGGAACCAGGTGGGGCGATGGCCACCGAAGGCAAACGCGCCTACCGGCGCCGCAAAGGTCGACCGACGTGGCGGGTCGTCCGCTACGCGGACGACTTCGTCGTCCTGGTGCATGGCACCGAGGCTGACACTGCGGCACTGCGCGAGGAAGTCGCGGATGTGCTCGAACCTCTCGGTCTGCGTCTGTCGCAGACCAAGACCCAGATCGTGCACATGAGCGACGGGTTCGACTTCCTGGGCTTCCGCATCCAGTGGAAACGCAAGGGAGGCACGAACAAGTGGCACGTCTACACCTTCATCGCCGACCGGCCCATCCGGTCGCTGAAGGCGAAGATTCGTGCTCTGACGGGCAGGACATCGCAGCAGGATGTTGCCGCCGTGCTGATCAGACTCACCCAGATCATGCGCGGTTGGGCCAACTACTTCAAGCACGCAGTCGCCAAGCATGTCTTCGACAGGCTCGACGCCTTCGTGTGGTGGCGTTTGATCCGCATGCTGCGGGAACGTCACCGATGGAGTTGGGGCGACGTCCGCCGCCGGTTCACCACCCCCACCGGGCGGTGGCGACCGATCGCGGCGGACGGGATCGAGCTGTTCCGGATCTCCTCGGTCACGGTCAGCCGCTACCGATACCGGGCCAGCACGATCCCCAACCCATGGCAGCCTGCGAACCCCGTCTGACGGCAGAAACCGTGGAGAGCCCGTTGCGTTGAGAGACGCACGGCGGGTTCGGCGAGAGGTCCGGAGAAACGGACCGGGAGCAATCCCGGCACCGCGCTCCGGGCCTACTCAGCGACGCGGCCACGCTGAGTGATCCGTCGTCGCCTTCGAATATTCGAGAGCGGCAGGGTGCAGGTGGCTTGTATGATTGCGAGCGGGATGGGGCTCGTAGCGCAGTGGTTGTCGCGCCTTCACCGCATGTGGGAGGACGCCGGTTCGAATCCGGTCGGCCCCATCCCGCCTCTTGCCTGGCAGCAGCCGGTTGCTTCCGAATGCCACACCGGGGGCCAAGCTGCGCCCTTGAATGGCCAATCAGCACCTGCCGCATCGCACTGCTCGCTGTGCCCGGTTATGTCCACGAGAACGCGTTCCTGCCGGACGTTTGCGACGCGGCCGTCTTCGGTCACGCCAACAGAACCCGTTTATGTAGGAGTTGGTAGCCAGCCCGGCCAAACATCTGTCGTTTGAGCATCTTGATCCGGTTGACGTGTCCTTCGACGACGCCGGAGCTCCAGGGCAGGGTGAGGCCGGCGATGACGGCGTCACGGTCGCGGTCAATGCCCGCTGCGAGAGTGTGGAGGCCGGGCAGATCGTCGTTACGGACGGCATCGAGCCACTCGGGCAGCCACTGGCCTTGGCGCTCGGTGAGGATCTGAGCGAACGAGCGGACGTGTCCGGTGAGAGCTTCCAGTTCGGGACAGTGGACCAGGACGGCCTTGATCCGGAGCTGTTCGACCTCGGTGAGGGAATCGCGATGGCGGAGTATCCAGCCGGCGACGGTGCGGGGTGAGGGCGGGGGCGCGGTGACCGGTTCGGTCGAGAGGCGCTTGGTGCGGAAGTAGGCGCGAACTCGCTGATAGCTGCCGGTGTAGCCGAGCGGCACGATCTCCTCCCACGCCTTCCAGGCGTTGGTGCAGCCCTGGTTCCAGCGGTCGTCCAGGTAGGGCTTGAACTCATCGAGTACGGAGGGGCGGCCCTGCCACTGGCCGTGAAAGAGGTCCTCCGGGGTGGCGGCGTCGGCCAGGAGCTTGACGGTGCGGTAGGTCATACCGAGTTGCCGTTGGATCGCGCGGCGACTGTGGCCGGTGGCCAGCAGTGCGTGCACTGAGGCGTGGTTGGCCCGGGTCCGGTCGGCGAACCGGTGGCCGGTCGGCCACGGCGAGCCAGTAGCGTCCGCGGGTTCTTCGGGCTCCTGGGCCTGCCGGGGCGGCTCGGGCGGCGTACCCCGCAGACAGCCACGGTGATCGGCAACACATCGCTCGGCAGCCTCGGTTGGGTCGGACCGGGGCGCCCTGCCGGGATCGCTCCCGGTGGGTTTCCCCGGCCCGCCCGCCGCACCCGGCGTGCGTGTCTCCACGCACCGGGCGCTCCACGTGTCTTATCCGTTGGTCAGCCGCCCGTGGAGGCGACTGTCGGCTTCGGAGTCCACGGGGTCGGTATGTTGCTGCCGCGATAGCGGTAGCGGGTCACAGCGACACTGGAAGTGCCGGTGAACGAGGCCCCGTTGTAGGTGAATCTCCACCCCTTGTCACAGAAGCGACGTCGGAGCTGTTTCATGGATAATCCGGTACGGCCTGCGTATTTGACGCGTGTCCAGCGCATAAGGCTCCTCCAGGTGAAGGAGTCGATCGCGCCGAACGTCGCCTTGGACACTCCGTACCGGAAGTAGTTCGCCCATCCCGCCAATGACCTGTTCAAGCTGGTGATCAGCTCGTCCAGGTCCATGTGGAGGGTTGACCTGTACGGTTTGGCCTTCACCTTGTCCTTGATCGACGCGATGGCCTTCTTGGACGGTGTGGTGTAGACGTAATACTTCGACGTGCCTCGCTTGCGCATCCTGCGGATGTCGAAGCCGAGGAACGTGAAGCCCTCATCAATGTGAACTACACGGGTCTTCTCCGGTGCCAGCCGTAGTCCCAAAGGGGCGGGTACGGCCGCCACTTGCTCGCGCAGCACCTCGGCGTGTTGTTGGTTGCCCGATACCATGAGAACGAAGTCGTCACAGTATCGAAGAAGCCGCCAGTTGCCGATGCCTTTCCGTCTGCGCTTGCGCCGCTGCGCGGGATTTCCCATCTCAATCTGCCATTGCTGGATGAAATTCTCATCCAGTGCAGACAGCGCGATGTTAGCGAGCAGCGGCGATAGAATTCCCCCTTGCGGGGTTCCCGTGAGCGTCTCCTCCCTGCTTCCAAGTTCCGTGAGGACCCCAGATTTCAGGAACGCCTTCACCAGCGCGCAGACACGCTTATCCTTGATCCTCACCCTGAGGCGGTCCATCAAAACCGTGTGATCGATCTCGTCGAAGCACGCTTTGATGTCGGCCTCGAAAACCCAATGATAGTTCCGGGTTTCCGACGCAAGGTAGTGGATCTCGGCTACAGCGTCCTGCGCTCTCCGGTTCGGGCGGAAACCATACGAGCACGGCTTGAAATCCGCCTCGAAAATGGGTTCGAGCACCAGTTTCAGGCTGGCTTGAATCACGCGGTCTTTCATGGTGGGAATACCTAGGCTGCGAAGCTTTCCATTAGCCTTCGGTATCATCACCTGCCTGACTTCGACCGGCCGAAACTCATCCGATTTCAGCGAGTCACGGATCTGCTCCAAGAAAGCCTCGACCCCGACCCAGGACTCGATCCGGGACGCAGTGGCCCTGTCGATTCCTGGGGTCTGAGCGCCCTTGTTGGTGGACACGCGTTCCCACGCAGCCACCAAGAACGCTGGGTCGCAGACGAGGTTGTGCAGGTCACCGAACCGGCGACCGGAATCTTCAGCCCGGATCCACCGGCTTGACGCCTGTGGATCGTGCTTCCGGAAATGAAGAAGTGCCTTGTGACCTGCGATGATGGGGTTTCTCTAGGACCACATCAGGCACGATCGGCAAGGCACTTCCGAGATGCAATCTTCCCATACCGCGACGGCTGTCTCATCCGCGTTCGATGACCCGAACCTGATCGCGTACGGCGGGCTGGAGCCGGTGGTGCGGCTGGCCGAGCGGTGCGGTCTGCCAGCTCTGGCCGACGAGCTCATCAGGCTGCCCGCATCGAAGGACGGCACCGGAGCCTTCCCAGCGGCGAAACTGATGTCGCTGGTGGGTGGCATGGCCGCGGGCGCCGACAGCATCGATGACATGGACCGCCTGCGGCATGGGGCGATGGGCCGCCTGTTTGCCGGGGTCCGGGCCCCGTCCACGCTGGGGTCGTTCCTACGCTCCTTCACGCACGGGCATGTGAAGCAACTCCACGCCGTGGCCCGCCGGTTCCTGCCCGCACTGGCCCGTCATACCCCACTACTGCCCGGCGCGGACCAGGTCGCCTACGTGGACATCGACGACACCATCCGCCGCACCTACGGCTACGCCAAGCAGGGCGCCGGTTACGGATACAGCAAGGTCAAGGGCCTGAACGCACTGCTCGGCATCGTCTCCACACCCCTGTCCGCCCCGGTGATCGCCGCCACCAGGCTGCGCAAAGGACCGTCGAACTCCGCACGCGGCGCGGCAGCGTTCGTCGCCGAGACCATCCGCACCGCCCGTGCCTGCGGCGCCAGTGGCCTGCTGGTGATGCGGGCGGACTCCGCGTTCTACGGCGCCGACGTCGTCAACTCCTGCCGGGCGCTGGGCGCGTGGTTCTCCATCACCGTGCGGATGAACGCCTCCGTCAAGGCCGCGATCGCCCGCATCGACGAGGGCGCCTGGACGCCGATCAAGTACCCCAAGGCGGTCTGGGACGAGGAGGGCCAGTGCTGGATCTCGGACGCCGAGATAGCCGAGGTCCCCTACACCGCGTTCACTTCCAAGCCGAAGAAGCAGCAGGTCACCGCCCGTCTGATCGTGCGCCGCGTCAAACGCCTGGGCACTGGCACCGTTCCCGCCGGACAGGGCACGCTGTTTGACACCTGGCGCTACCACGCCGCGTTCACCGACTCCCCGCTCTCCTTGAAGGACGCCGAGCGTGATCATCGACGGCACGCTGTCGTCGAGCAGGTGATCGCGGATGTCAAGAACAGTGCCTTCGCTCACGCGCCGTCCGGGCATTTCCAGGCCAATGCCGCGTGGCTCGCCCTGGCAGCCGTGGTGCACAACCTAACCCGCGCCGCCGGTGCCCTGGCCGGAACGTTCCATGCCAGAGCGACCACCGCCACCATCCGTGATCACCTGATCAACGTGCCTGCCCGCCTGGCCCGCTCGGCCCGCCGCCTCACCCTGCACCTGCCCGAACGCTGGCCCTGGAGCATGGACTTCACCCAGCTCTTCAGCACGGTGCATGCGCCACCAGCCTCCTGACGCTCCCCGACCGACCTGCCCGAAAGGGCCCGACACCTGTGGCCAAGTGGAAAGGCTGGGCAGACCAGCGGCCACCCCATGCCCGAATCCGCGACTCAACCCCGACACGGCCCGCACAACCCCGAAACACCCACCCCAAGATCAGCCGGTGGATCCGGGTTCAGTCGCCCAACGATGCAACTTGGTCTGCATCCTCCGTACTGCGAAGTACGCCGAATCGGAATCCGGCCACCGCACGGCGCTGGCATTCACCAGCGCTTCTTCGGACGTTACATTCCCTCCTTAACTGACACGCTGCCGCCCTTCCCCATGCACGCACCTCTCGTACGCTCGGAGTAATAGGACGGCTCCGCCCCACCCGAACCTTCGGCGAGCATCGCGCCTATCCATCACTTGTCACCTCTGGCCGAGATGCAATGTTGGAAAGGACACGGATGGTTCCCACGTTCACTGTTATCGGGTCGACGGGTTAGGCACCCGGCTCTACCCCTGCGGCATCGCCACGACTACGCCGTAGACAATTCATCGTGGCCTCCAAACCCAGACCTCAGAAACCCTGTTTGGAGTTCCCCAACCCTTACTGATGGTCAGGTGCGCACCGCGAGCCAGCCCGAATCCACCGGGTTAGAGCTGGCGGCAAATCAAGAGGCGTAACAAAACCGGTTCCTCGCGTATACCTTCCCGTCTCGCTCACCGCGCCCGGCCCATCCGGCAGTACTGGACCGACAGGGCGATTGCAAAGTCAGGGTGATCTTGTAGGTGCGCAGGTCACGGCGATGTGACGATGTTCGGTGGGGCCGCGACGTACGCAACGAAGCTCCGTTGTGCAGATGACCTTCCCAAGTCGCCTGCGTCCAACGGAGCTTCGATGTGCCGTCAGTCTGCCACTGTCTGTCTGGTCAAGTCGCCCACGAGTCACCATCGTGCGATGGGTCCGCTGCCGGAGCGGCTGGCCACGCTGGTCGATCCGCGGTGCCGACGCGGGAAGCGTCACCCGTTCGTGGCGGTGCTGCTGATCGCGTGCTCGGCGGTGGTCACGGGGGCGACGAGCTTCGCGGCGATCGGCGAGTGGGCGGCGGACGCTCCGCAGGATGTTCTGGCCCGGCTCGGTGCCCGGACGGCGACGGTGTTCTCCGCCCGTGTTCCGCCCAGCGGGGCGACCCTGCGGCGGGTGGTCGTGCGGACCTGCCCCGGCGGGCTGGCTGATCTCCTGGGGCATGATCCGGCTGGTGGTGACACCCTCGCGGTGGACGGCAAGAGTGCCCGCGGCTCGCGCCACGGCACCAGACCGGCCGCCCACCTGCTGGCTGCGATGACCGGCACCGGGCTCGCCGTCACCCAGCTGCGGGTACCGGACAAGACAAACGAGATCACCTGCTTCGCCGCCCTGCTGGAACCCTTCGACCTGCACGGAGTTACTGTGACCGGCGACGCGCTCCACACGCAGCGCGAGCATGCCCGCTTCCTGGTCGACGTGAAGAAGGCGCACTACGCCTTCACCGTGAAGCGGAACCAGAAGAACCTCTACGAACAACTGCGGGCTCTGCCCTGGCAAGAGGCGGCAGCGAAGTTCTACGACCGCACCACCGGCCATGGCCGGACGGAGACCCGGGTCGTCACGGCACTGACCGTCACCGACCTGGGCGTCGACTTCCCACACGCCGCCCAGGTCGCCAGGGTCGTGCGGCACCGCACCGACACCAAGACCGGCAGACGCAGCCGCGAGACCGTCTACGTGATCACCGATCTGACCAGCCGTCAGGCCTCCCCGGAACGACTCGCGAACATCTTGCGGGCTCACTGGTTGATCGAAAACAGGCTCCACTTCGTCCGGGACACCTCTTTCCGTGAGGACGCCTCCAAGATCCACACCGGACATGGTCCGGAGAACATGGCCACATTGCGAAGCTTCGCCATCAACCAGCTCCGCACCGCTGGCCACACCAACATCGCCGCCGGACTCCGTAAGATCGCCCGCCGCCCCTACGAACGCCCCCTGGAACTGCTCGGCCTCAGCTGACCTGCACCTCCCCTTGATCAAAAGACTTTGCAATCGCCCTGACTGGACCGACGCGACTTTGTCGAGGCTGCTCCCACCCTCCCCGGCGATCCCCGGATCAGGCTGCCTCCAGCTTTAATTCGCCGCTACGACGACGAAGGAATGGACGGTCTTTCACCTCCATCCGGAAATACTGACTTCGGCGTATTAGGGTCTGTCCGGTCTGTCGAGAGCGAGGCCCGTCCCGGCGAGGAATCCGCCGAGGATGCCGTGCCGGTACTGCAGCGCTTTGAGCCGCCTGCGGAGCAGAGTCTCCAGCTCGCTGAGGGTGCGGGCGGCCAGGTTGGCCAGGCTCCGCTTGATGTGCGCCCACAGGCCCTCGACCGGGTTGAGGTCGGGCGCATACCCGGGCAGCAGGACCACCGTCAGCCAGTCCCGCTCGGCAACGAGTGCCTTCATCGTCTTGGAGATGTGGGTGTTCAGCCGGTCCCACACCACGATCAGCGGGGCCTTGAGCAGTTGGTGGGCGCCATCCAACAGGCGTATGTAGTCCGCCTCGCCCAGCGAGCGACGCTCGCCCTTGCGGCCGGTATGCCGACGCAGCCGGTAGCACAGACGGGCGGGCAGGCCCGGCCGGTAGCACAGCAGACCGGCCACCGAGAGACGTCCCCGGCTACGGCCGGGCACCTTGACCCTCGGGGTGATGCCGCGCCGGCCCCAGGTGCGGCCCTTGGGCGGCCGACCGGTCACGCCCGCTTCGTCCTCGAAGCAGATGAACGCGCCGGTCGCCGCCCGGAGGGTTTACCTCCTGCCAGGTCGCCTCCCGCCATGCGGTGATCGCGTCCTCGTCGCGTTCGGCGGCGGGCCGGGCGGGCATCTGCACGCTGTAGCCCATGCGGTGCAGCAGCCGAGTGACCCCGGAGACGCTGTAGGAGAGGTGGAACTTCCGCCCGATCAGCGTGCGTACCCGCGCGGCGGTCCACACCTGGTCGTCCGCCCAGCCGTGCGCGGCCGGCCCCTCATCAAGCCACATCGCGAGCTTGGTCTGCAGGTGTGGGCCGAGCCGACAGTCGTAGCCGCAGGGGCCTCTGGAACGCAGCGCCTCGCGTCCGCCCGTCCTCCAGGTGCGGCGCCACTGGTAGACCGACTTCTCACTCACCCGTAACTCCCGGGCGATGCACGGGACTTCCACGCCCTCATCGAAGAGGTCAACGGCCCGCATCCGTACCTCTTCCCGGCGCCTGCGCTGCTCGGCGGTCAGCCCGCCCCCGTCCGGATACCGCATACCTCCGGCGTACCAGCCCGGACGGACCCCGTCACCCCTCCCGACACAAATCCAGACCCCGAAACGCCGAAATCAGTAACAGCGCCTCGTGGCGCACCCCAGGTTGTGCCACAGGTGCCACCGGTCGCTGACCTGCACCGCGGCGGGCAGGGCCCGGCGTATGGCCTCGCCGTAGGCGCCTGAGCCGTCCCGGCAGACGATCTCAGCGCCAGGATGCTTGCGCAGCCACGCCTCAAGGGTGTCCGCGCTGCGGTCGGGGAGTAAGTCGATCCGCTCGCCGGTCTGAGCGTTGATCACGATGGTGGCGTACCGGTGGCGGCGCTTGAGCGCGAAGTCGTCCACGCCCAGCACCCGCGGCACCCAGCGCGGAGGCAGCGGCAGCCGCATGAGCATCCGCAGGGCGGTCGAGCGCGACACCGCGGTGGCCAGAGCCCGGGAGAGGCGGGCGCCCGCCCGGCCCGCTAACTCCTTGACTACGCGGCCGAGTTGGTCGGTGAACCGGTTCGTCCGGCGCTGGTAGCGCCCCAGCAGGCCGGGCACCTGCTCACGAAACGTCTGCCGCGGACAGCCCAGCACCGGGCACGCCAGGCGCCGCACCCTCACCGACACCACCACCCGCCTGCCGTCCACCGCCACGTCCGCCACCGTCCGGCCGTGAAAGCCGTGCACCCGCCCGGTCGGCGTCCCGCACACCGGACACGGCACCGGATCATCGCGGGTACGCGCCACCACCCGGACCAGCTCACCCTCATCCGCCGCACCCTCGATGACCAGGGCAGACAGACCCGAAAACACCACACCCACAAGGGCATTGACCTCAAGCACGCCCCAGCCTGACGCGCAGTGACGTACGGTCACCACCGATTACGGGACAGAGCCGATTACGGGACAGAGCCCAGCGAACGGTGGGTCTGCGCCGAGTGTGGCGGCATTCCGCCATGGCCGACATCCGCCCCACTCGGTCCGTTGATCCTGACCGGACCCAACTGCGAGATTGGCCAGGCGGCGCAGGTGTTCTCGTGTCTGCGGACTTGGCCGCACGGTGATGTTTCACTCCTCGGTTAGGAGCACGATGGCGCGACGAAGACGAACAGGTGTGATTGCCGCGGCGTCGGCCGTGTTGATCGCCGCGGCGCTGATTGCGCCTGCGGCCGCAGCCGCCGACCCGACCAGCCCGACTGGCTCCGAGAGTGCTGGCGCGAGCAAGGTCGAACCCGCTGATCCCGACGGGCCACAGGGGCCGGGTCGGTCGCCCGTTGCTGGGCTCGACGACCGGGCCGGGCGCGACAACCCGGATTCGATCTACAGGGCGGGGAAGACCGACGGGTTCCAGCCGCTGACCGACGATTCGCTGTCGGATACTGCGGCCGAGAAGCTGGGCAACGCCGACACCAGGCTGCTGCAGCAGGCGCAGGCGTCGAAGAAGAAGTCTGTCACGGTGTTGATGCTGGCCCGGAAGGGCGCGACCGAAGACGTCGTTGCCGCGGTGGAGAAGGCCGGCGGGACCGTCGGGTCGGTGACCGGAAAGGTCGGCTACGTCCGGGCGACCGTCCCGACCGACAGCGTAACCACCTTGGCCGGCCTTCGGTCGGTCGCGGCGATCGACCTGAACCGGACGTACAAGATCCCGGGCCCGGATCTGGGCGCCGCGGGTGCGAGGACGGCGGCAACGAAGGCCGCGGGGCCGACCGCGCCCGGCGCGAACACGCCCGCCGACAACCCGTACCTACCGATCAACGAGACCGGCGCCGAGGCCTTCGTCAAGGACAACCCGGCCTGGGACGGGCGCGGCACGGTCGTCGGCGTGCTAGACACCGGCGTCGACGTCGAGCATCCCGCGCTACAGACGACCAGCGACGGCAAGCCCAAGATTGTCGATTGGGTAACTGAGACCGATCCGGTCACCGACCGCGACGGCAGCTGGGTGCGGATGTCCACCACCAAGACGGGTCCGACGTTCAGCTACCTGGGCAAGACCTGGACGATCCCGGAGGGCACGTTCCAATTCGGCGTGTTCTACGAGAGTGCGACGGCCGGGAGCGACTTCGAGGGCGACCTCAACCGGGACGGCGACACCCTGGACTTCTACGGGGTTCTGTACGACCCGACCACACACAGGATCTGGGTCGACGGCAACAACAACCAGGACCTCACCGACGAGACACCGATGGCCCCGTTCGCGGTCGACCGCCAGGTCGGCCACCTTGGGAGCGACGACCCCGCAACACCGCAGAACGAGCGCATCCCGTTCGTCGTCGAGTACCGCGACAACGTCGATCTCTCCCCGCTCGGCGGCAGCAACGTCGGCAAGATCGCGAACTACGTGTCTATCGGGTTGCCGGTCGCCTCGCACGGCACCCATGTCGCGGGGATCACCGCCGGCACGTCGATGTTCGGCGGCCAGATGCACGGCGCCGCACCGGGCGCGCAGATCGTGTCCGCCCGCGCCTGCACTTGGGGCGGTGGCTGCACCCAGGCGGCACTGACCGAGGGCATGATCGACCTGGTCACCAATCGCCATGTCGACGTCGTCAACCTGTCCATCGGTGGGCTTCCCGCATTGAACGACGGCTCCGACGTGATCGCCGCGCTCTACGACAAGCTGATCGACAACTACGACGTCCAGATCATCATCGCCGCCGGCAACGACGGCCTCGGCACCAACACCGTCAGCTCGCCGTCCGTGGCGGGCAAGGCCATCTCGGTCGCCGCGTCCGTCAGCTCCGACACCTGGTGGGCCGGCTACGGGTCGAAGGTCGCCACCAAGCAGGGCATCTTCGGCTTCTCCTCCCGCGGCCCCGCTGAGAACGGGGCGCTGGCACCGCAGGTGTCCGCCCCCGGCGCCGCCATCTCCTCGATCCCGATGTGGCTGTCCGGTGAAGCCGTCCCCGAGGCCGGGTATTCGCTGCCGGCCGGATACGGCATGGCCAACGGCACCTCCATGGCGGCCCCGCAGGTCGCCGGAGCGGCGGCGCTGCTGCTATCGGCCGCCAAGGCCCATTCGCTGACGGTCAGCCCGGCGGCGCTGAAGACCGCCCTGACCGGCACCGCCGACCCGATCCCCGGCGTCCCGACCGTCGCGCAGGGCGCCGGCATCATCGACACCGTCGCGGCCTGGAAGCAGCTCAGCGCTGGCATCAACACCAATGAGCTCACTGTGTCGGCTCCCGTTTGTAGTTCGCTGTCCGGCCTGCTCGCGACTCCGAACACCGGCGTCGGCATCTACAACCGTTGTCTGCCAACGGAAGGCGGCCAGGTGACTGGTGCGCAGAAGACCTACAAGGTCAGCGTCACCCGGACCAGCGGTGCCGCCGGGAACGTCGTGCACCGGATCGGTTGGATCGGCAACGACGGCACGTTCAGCGCCCGCGCGGCAATGCCCCTGCAGCTCGGAACGGCGGCCGATATCACGGTCACCGCGACCGCGACGACCTCCGGCGTGCATAGCGCGATCCTGACCATTGATGACCCGGCGACGGGCGGCATCGACCAGTTCGTCGCCGTCACCGTGCTGGCGACCAAGCCGCTGGCCAAACCCGACTACGCGGTCACCAGTTCCGGCACGCTCGGCCGAACCGGAACCACCTCGCTGCTGGTGCCCGTTCCCGAGGGCGTCGAAGCGCTGCAGCTGACCCTGGGCGGGCTCGCCGACGGCAGCCAGGTCCGCGCATTGCCCATCGACCCCGACGGCATGCCCGCAGACTCCAACGCCAGTTACCACTGCTACACCAACTACACCGACCCGGCGAACTGCAACGCCACCGCACGACCGGTGTACCGACCCAAACCCGGCATCTGGGAGTTCGTGATCGAGTCTCGCAGGACGTCTCCGGTCGAACAGAACCCGTACACAGCGACGGTTTCGCTGCAGGGCATGTCGTTCGATCCGGGGACCGTCACAGTCGACAAGGTGACGATGAACTCGCCGACGAATGTCGGCTCGACGGGGACGAACACCTTTGGCCCCGCGATCGCCCACGTCGCAACTGGCGAGATCGGCGATGTCCGTAATTTGTTCTCGACGGTCTCGCAAGGCGAAATCACGTCCAACATGCTCTATGTTCCGCGTCAGACGACCCGGCTCGACGTGACGCTGACGCCCAGAGACGCTGCCGATCTGGACTTCTACGTGTATTTCAACGGCAGGCCGATAGGCCAGAGCACCACGACCGGGAACTCGCCCGAGCACATCGTCATCGATGATCCACAGCCGGGTACGTACTTCATCGTGGTCGCGGGAGTCGCCGTGCCCGGAGACAACGTCACGTTCGACTACCACCAAGAGATGTACTCGAAGGGCCTCGGCACGATCACGCCGAAATCCGACGCGAAGTACACGGTTGCCACGGGCCAGTCGATGCCGGTCGACGGGGCAATGATCGTCAACGCTCGGCAGTTGACCAAGGATCCCATAGTCGGCCGGGTCCGAGTGGCCAACGAGTACGGCACGATCATCGGGGCGGCGGACGTCACGATCGCCACTGTCGATGTCCCCAAACTCGATCTGGTCGCGTGGGCCCCGCCATTCGTCGGCGCGGCTCTCAATGAGAGCGGCGTAGTCGCGGGGGATCGCCAGTACAACTCCAGGATGACGCCGACCATCTGGACGGCCGCCGACGGGTTCACCAACCTGGATCTCGCCGGGGGCAGGTACGGATCGGCTCTGGACCTGAATGACGGCCAGATCGCCGTCGGTATCGCGACGGACAGTGCATTGCGTACTCTTCCCGCCCAGTGGGCCAAGGATGGATCGCTCACCGTGCTCGGCGTCCCGGATTGGCGGCCCTATTCCAGCGGCTATGCGACCGCCGTGAATAACAAGGGGGTGGTCACCGGATTTTCCAAAGCAATCGTCAAGGAGTCTGACGGCAAGAACCACAGCTACAGTGACGGGTTCGTGCGGACGCTGGATGGGACGTTCAGCAAGCTGGCCCACCTGTCCTCGGATCTGACGGAAACCCAGCCGCGCGCCATCAACGATGCCGGAATGATCGTCGGTGCCTCGCGCACCGATGGCCATGTGCCGCACGCGGTCGCCTGGGATGCGACGTCAGGTGTTATTCAGGATCTCGGCACGCTTCCGGGACAGTATTCGGCCCAGGCGAACGATGTGAACGCCTCCGGGACTATCGCGGGGACCAGCGGTGACGACGCGTTCGTGTGGACCAAGGCCGGCGGAATGCAGCGCCTTGCCGACTACGGATACAACGCGACCGGCGAGAAAGTCACCGACGACGGGTGGATCCTCGGAACTGTCGAACTTTTCCCGGACGTCGCGGTGTCGGCGATGTGGGACCCGCAGGGACGGCTCTGGGATCTGTCCGGCATGGTGCCGCTCTCTGCCGGTGATCGATTCACGCCGACCTACAGCTTCGACATCAACGATCACCACCAGCTAATGGTCTACGGCGAGGGCGGCCCGAACGCCGCCTCGTCCAGCTCGGTGATGCTGAGGATCCCGGCAGGTCTGGGCAACTAGGCCCAGCGCCACCTCGTCCCGTCGAGCCACCGCAGTCGGTGGCTCGACGGGACGAAGGCGTTCAAAGCCAGCCCCGGTCCCGCGCGTGCCAGCCAAGCAACACCCGGGATTCGGTGCCGGCCAGATCCATCAGCCTGCGGACCCTGCGCTGCATGGTCCGCAGGCTGATCTCCAGTCGGGCAGCGACCGCGGCATCGGTGTACCCAGCCAGCAACAGCATCAGGACCTCCCGGTCCGCCGGGTCGGCGAGATCCTTCGGCGATGCCAAGTTCGGATCGACCCTACGGCCGGGGGCCTCCCGCAGTTGCATGGCCGACCGCCACAGGCTCTCGAAGCTGAACACCAGACAGTCCAGCAGCCCCCCGGCGCGCACCACCGCGATCTCCGAGTGCGCGTGCCCACCCTCGTCGAGCTGCACGATCGCAATCGAATCGTCGACGATCAGCAGCTTCGCCGGTAACGACTGCACCATGCGGATCTCCTGTCCCCGATCCAGGGAGGCGACCAGGTCCTTCTCTGCGGCGGGCTCATCCAGCACGGTCCGTTCGATGATGATCCGCTCACGCAGGCCACGGCCAGCGACCTCGCGTTCGGTGTCCGTTTCGGAGATCCCGAAAACCGCGAACGGTGGTTTCGCGAACATCCGGAACTGCTCCTTGGCGGACAGCAACAGGCCATTGAGCCAGCTGCCGATCTCGCTGCGACCCCGAACGATCTCGATGCCGTTCGACAACTGCACCTCGCGCGCCCTCCGGTACTCCTCCGCGAGCTCGTCGAGTGCCGTTCGGGCGGCCCTGACCTGCTGCTCGCGCTGCGCGACCATCCCCTCGAGCGCCAGCGACGGCGACACCGCCGAGATTCCTCCGCCGTCGGCCATGCCAACCAGGCCCACCTGCCGCAACGCACCGATCGCCGTTTCGATGTCCTCGACCGAGATCCCCAGCAGGCCGGCGAGATCCGGCCCGAGCGCCGGTCCGCCGGAGACCAACGCCCGATAGACCCGCTCGGCCATCGCGTCGACATCGACCCCGATGAGTGAGCTCAGCGGGGAGGGGCGACTGGGGTCGGGCATGGCGCGAACTATACGTCCGTTACCGAACTGCTGGGTGATAGGTGGGCTCCGTCAGATACGTAGCCCGAGCACATGGCCAGCCGCCCGCCAAAAGCCCAAGGCCGTGAAGTTACGGTCCGGGATCCGACGTCAAGATGTCGATGCTGATGGTGGCCTTGTAGGTGTGGCGGTCGACTTTGATGCTCTTGTAGGCGTATCGAGACAAGGGCCGTTTGACCGCGCGGGGGCCGAGGCGGATTCGCCGGGCGGGCATGAGGGTGCCCAGGACGGCGTGCCCGATCGCGCCGACGAGGTCGATGACGGTGTCGGCGATCACGCCCTGGGCCTGGACGATCTGGTCGCGGGCGGTGTTCAGGGCAATGGAGAAGCTGCAGCGGTCGGGATCGGTGCCGGATGCCTGGGTGGCGTCGGCTATGGCGATCCGGATCACTTGATAGGCGGTCAGGAGCGTGTAGATCTCCTGGGCGATCCCGGGCCAGGTGCGGGAGCGCAGGACGCGTCGGCCGAGCATCGATTTCTTGATCTCGAAGTAGGCCGATTCCACTTCCCATCGTTCGTGATACAGCCTGACCAGGTCGAATGCCGGGTGGGTGCGGTGGTCAAGGAGCGTCGTGGCCAGCCGGTAGGCGCCGGTGCGGCGGCCCGCGCTGGTGGCGATGGTGATCTCACAGATGACGATGCGGACCTCGACGTCACCAATCCTGGACAGGAACGAGCCATCCGGGTAGGTGGCCAGGACGGGCGGTTTGCGTCCCGAGGAGAGACGGGCGAGGAAGTCCGCTCCGGTGCCGGCGACGGTCGTCAGGAAGGGGTTGGAGGAGAATCCCCGGTCCAGCAGGGCGATCATGCCGCCTGTCAGGGAGCGTGCCAGGCGGCGGCCCAGGACGGATTCGCCGGGCTTGCGCGGGCCGAAGACGGCGTCGATGATCGCGCGGGTGCCGCAGGCGACCAGTGTCACCAGCATGACCTGTGGGTATCCCGAGGCGGCGGTGTACTGGTTGGATCCCTTGCCCAGCTTGGCGCGGACCGCCTGGTCGTCGGCGACGTCCAGGTGGGTGCCGTCGATCGCGACGACGAGCAGGCCCTTCCAGCGTGCTCCGGTCGTACGGATCGCGCAGGCGGGTCCGCGCAGCAGGTCGAACAGGGCCCGCACCGGGCGGACTCCGAGCCGACAGCGGGCGTGCCACAGCGCGGTCGCAGTCACTTTAACCAGCGGCAGCCCCACCAGGGCGCCGGTGAGCTTGCGCCATACCTCGCGATAGCCGCAGTCCTCGAACAGGGCCGCGGCCAGCAGCAGGTAGACCACGACCCGTGCGGGCAGTTTCCGCAGCCGCTGCTGGACGGTTCCGCACTCGACAAGCACGGCATCGACCAGCTCGAACGGAACGATCCTGGTCAACTCGCCCAGGTGGCCCGGTGCATAGAGCCCTTCGGCCACCGTGACGACACGCGTGATGGCAGACTGTCCGGACAGCGGAGCCTCCGGTGAGTGAACGGTTGTCTTGGTCGACTGCCAGTTCTACCGGGGCTCCGCTTCCTACGTCCGGCAAACCCACAGATCACAGCCGCCTGGACAGTCGCACTCAAGCCGTAACTTCACGGCCTTGGCCAAAAGCCAAGCGGCGGGCGGCCGGCCATCGCGAGAGCGTACGAGGGCGGCCGACTCGCAGGCTCGGAGCCAGGTACTGTGCAGGCGCTTGTCCGAAGCCCTGGACCTGGGGGAGGGACGTGGGCGCGAAGACAGCACTGCTGGCATTCGCCGATGGAGATATCCGCCTCGCGTTGGGTGGCGCCACCCAACGGAACCAGCTCGACACCGGCTCGATCGGCCTCATCGCCTCGTCGAGCAGGTTCGGCGTGCCCGCTGGAAGACGGGTTCGGCTCAGCAGGTCATCCAGCTCGAAGCCGTTGAGCCCGGCCACCGCGCGAACGACCGCGACACGTGGCGGCACAAGTACGTGCACATGGACGCGTTCAGCCCGGATCCACCGGCTGATCTTGGGGTGGGTGTTTCGGGGTTGTGCGGGCCGTGTCGGGGTTGAGTCGCGGATTCGGGCATGGGGTGGCCGCTGGTCTGCCCAGCCTTTCCACTTGGCCACAGGTGTCGGGCCCTTTCGGGCAGGTCGGTCGGGGAGCGTCAGGAGGCTGGTGGCGCATGCACCGTGCTGAAGAGCTGGGTGAAGTCCATGCTCCAGGGCCAGCGTTCGGGCAGGTGCAGGGTGAGGCGGCGGGCCGAGCGGGCCAGGCGGGCAGGCACGTTGATCAGGTGATCACGGATGGTGGCGGTGGTCGCTCTGGCATGGAACGTTCCGGCCAGGGCACCGGCGGCGCGGGTTAGGTTGTGCACCACGGCTGCCAGGGCGAGCCACGCGGCATTGGCCTGGAAATGCCCGGACGGCGCGTGAGCGAAGGCACTGTTCTTGACATCCGCGATCACCTGCTCGACGACAGCGTGCCGTCGATGATCACGCTCGGCGTCCTTCAAGGAGAGCGGGGAGTCGGTGAACGCGGCGTGGTAGCGCCAGGTGTCAAACAGCGTGCCCTGTCCGGCGGGAACGGTGCCAGTGCCCAGGCGTTTGACGCGGCGCACGATCAGACGGGCGGTGACCTGCTGCTTCTTCGGCTTGGAAGTGAACGCGGTGTAGGGGACCTCGGCTATCTCGGCGTCCGAGATCCAGCACTGGCCCTCCTCGTCCCAGACCGCCTTGGGGTACTTGATCGGCGTCCAGGCGCCCTCGTCGATGCGGGCGATCGCGGCCTTGACGGAGGCGTTCATCCGCACGGTGATGGAGAACCACGCGCCCAGCGCCCGGCAGGAGTTGACGACGTCGGCGCCGTAGAACGCGGAGTCCGCCCGCATCACCAGCAGGCCACTGGCGCCGCAGGCACGGGCGGTGCGGATGGTCTCGGCGACGAACGCTGCCGCGCCGCGTGCGGAGTTCGACGGTCCTTTGCGCAGCCTGGTGGCGGCGATCACCGGGGCGGACAGGGGTGTGGAGACGATGCCGAGCAGTGCGTTCAGGCCCTTGACCTTGCTGTATCCGTAACCGGCGCCCTGCTTGGCGTAGCCGTAGGTGCGGCGGATGGTGTCGTCGATGTCCACGTAGGCGACCTGGTCCGCGCCGGGCAGTAGTGGGGTATGACGGGCCAGTGCGGGCAGGAACCGGCGGGCCACGGCGTGGAGTTGCTTCACATGCCCGTGCGTGAAGGAGCGTAGGAACGACCCCAGCGTGGACGGGGCCCGGACCCCGGCAAACAGGCGGCCCATCGCCCCATGCCGCAGGCGGTCCATGTCATCGATGCTGTCGGCGCCCGCGGCCATGCCACCCACCAGCGACATCAGTTTCGCCGCTGGGAAGGCTCCGGTGCCGTCCTTCGATGCGGGCAGCCTGATGAGCTCGTCGGCCAGAGCTGGCAGACCGCACCGCTCGGCCAGCCGCACCACCGGCTCCAGCCCGCCGTACGCGATCAGGTTCGGGTCATCGAACGCGGATGAGACAGCCGTCGCGGTATGGGAAGATTGCATCTCGGAAGTGCCTTGCCGATCGTGCCTGATGTGGTCCTAGAGAAACCCCATCATCGCAGGTCACAAGGCACTTCTTCATTTCCGGAAGCACGATCCACAGGCGTCAAGCCGGTGGATCCGGGTTCAGGCAAGCCGACGCTGTTGTCGTATGCAACCCCGGCGGTCTCGTCGGAAACGGCACCATCTTCGAGCTCGGCTTCATGTCTGCGCTTTCCAAGAGGGTCATCTTCACGGAGAAGCCCCTGGGCGTTTCTGTCTTCTTCCCCTGCGAGGTCGGTCTGGAATCCTGAGCACTCCCGCTGAGGGCTGCGGCATCCCATCCCGTTCTTGCATTCCCGACCGGAACCAAGCGGCGTTCCGGCGAACGGCACAGGGCCGGGAGCAGGTCTCCGGCTCATCCTCGCTCTCTTCCAACCAGATCTCACTTCTCGGCTACGAAGATACGGAAAGGACCCTCCCCGGTGCGCGATGCAGAACCCATCGATACAGTCCTCGACAGGCTGCGAGAGATCGTGGCGTCTGTCCTCGAAGTGGAAATGGACGACATCGAGTCTAGTGCCCTGTTCTACGAGGAACTCGGAATCAGCTCCTTGGAAAAGGTTGCGATCGCGGCCGCGATCGAGCGCGAGTTCGGAGCCCTGTCCGCTGAGGAAGCGGCAGCCCTCACCAGCCTGGACGCCGCGGTGTCCGTGCTCAGCGAGCGGGCGACAAGCCTCCACGGGGTCAACCTGATCGACCGCCTGGTGGCGGGTCATGTCTCCGCCGGCCGGGGTGAAAGGACCAGCTACCTCGACCCCCAGGCTGGGGAGATCACCTACGCCGCCCTCCTGGAGGCAGCACGTGGGTACGCGGGCGCCCTCAGGGCAGCAGGCGTGCCTCAGGGCGCCCGCGGCCTCCTGATCGCCGACGACTCCGTGGCGACCGTCGTCGCCGTCCTCGGCCTGTGGTGGCACGGCTGCGTCCCCGTGGTGATCAGCCCGATGCTCACGGACGACGAAGTCCGTTACATCGCCGAGAACTGCGCCGCCGCGATGGTGCACCTCGACGCAGTCCCCAAGCGGCAACGCGCCCTGGAGGAGCTGTTCGAGACGACAACCCAGTTCGCCGGCGCTGACGTCCGCGCCGCTCTGGCCACTGCCGAGCCCGGCCCCGCACGCCGCCCGCAGGAGGCTGAGCCACCGGCCGCGTGGAGTGCGGGGCGTGAGGCACTCGTGCAGTACACACCTCCGGAAGCACCGGCATGCCCAAGGGAGTCCGGCACTCGGCGGGAGCGATCGCGGCGATGACCGACGGCATCGGCACCGTACTGGCGCTGACTCCCGAGGACACCGTGCTGTCCACCGCCCGGATGTCCTTCGGCTACGGCTTCGGCAGTTCCGTCCTGTGCCCTCTGGCGGCCGGCTCCCGCGTTGCGCTCATCCGCGGCACGGTCGACGTTCACTCAATCGCCGCCGCGATGCGGCACCACCAACCCACCGTGCTCTTCTCGGTCCCACGGCTGTACGCCGCGCTGCTGAACGCTTCCGAGACGGCGCTCGCCTCCGACTCCGTGCGGCTGTGCGTGGCGGCGGGCGAGAATCTGCCGGGTCCGCTCAGCGAGCGGATCCGCACCGCCTTCCAGGCCGACCTGCTCAACGGTCTCGGCGCCACCGAGGTGCTCTACAAGGTCGTCGGCACGCCGCCAGGGAAAGAGCGTCCGGGCACCTTCGGGGCCCCGGTGCCCGGGATCACCGCGACCGTCCGCGCCGCGGACGGCACGCCCGTCGCCGACGGGGAGGAGGGCCGGCTCCACATCGCCGGCCCGACCGTCGCCCTCGGCTACATCGGCCGGCCGGAGGCCGCCACGGTCACCTTCGCCGACGGCGGCGCCTACACCGGCGACGTGGTGCGCCGTGCGCCGGACGGCACGTTCACCCACCTCTGCCGCGCCGATGACCTGCTCAACCTGGGCGGCTACAAGGTCGTGCCGAGTGAGATCGAGAGCGTCATCCGCGGTGCTGAAGGGGTCCAGGACTGCGTGGTGGTCGGCGGCCGCGATGCTGACGGCCTGGAGCAGGCCGTGGCGTATCTGGTGGCCCGGCCGGGATCCGACAAGGCCGTGGTGCGGCGCGCGGTGATCGCCGCGATCCGTGGCGGTCTTGCCGCCCACAAGCGCCCCGCCCGTCTGGAGTTCCTCGACGAGCTCCCGACCACTTCAACCGGCAAGCTGGCCGCCTTCGAGCTCAGGAAGGCGGCTACACAACCGTGACCTGGGACATTACGGGCATGGCCGCCGTTGCCAACATCGGTGCCAGCCCCCGGGAGATATTCGCCGCGTTGTGCGCGGGCCAGGAGAGCCGCAAGCCTCTGCGAGCGTTCAACCCCGACAAGTACAGGGCGGCATACGCCTACGAGATAGACGACCGGCCCGAGGGCGGCGGCGACATCCCGCGGCGCGCCACCCGCTGGCTCACCACCGTCGTTCGTCAGGCAGTCGCTGACGCGGGCCTGGGCGAGGACCTGTCACAGGTACCCGTGCTGGTCGGGACCACCATGCGCGAGCAGCGCAGCCTCGAACTGTGGTGGCGTGAGAACGCGGAAGCCGCCCTCGAAGACCTGCACTTCGGCACCGCCCTGAAGGAGACCTTCGGCGCGTCCACCACGTACACCTTCGCCAACGCCTGCTCAGCCACGCTGTACGCGCTCGGCATGGCCACCGACATGATCGAGCTCGGAATGGCCGACACGGTCGTCGTCGCGGGCACCGACGCCGCCACCGAGAGCGGCTTCGGCACGCTCGACCGGGTGCAGAACGACATCCCCGACGCGCTCCGCCCCTTCGACGCCACGCACAAGGGCATGCTGATGGGTGAGGGCGCGGCAGCCGTCGTCGTCCAGCGCGCCGGCACCAGGAACGGGCCAGTGCACGCCCGGGTGCGCGGGGTGTCCATGAACTGCGACGCTCGCCACGCCACCGCGCCCGACCCCGACGGCATCACACGTGCGGTCCAGGACGCCTACAGCAGAGCAGGGGTACGGGCGGAGGACATCGACCTGGTGATGCTGCACGGCAGCGGAACCCCCCGCAACGACCTGACGGAGTCGAGCGTCCTGCGCCACATCTTCCACGGCGCCGGAACCGGTCCACGGATGACCGCCATCAAGGCGATGACCGGCCACACTCTGGGCGGTTCGGGACTCCTCAGCCTCCTGATGGCGGGGCTCGCCATGAAGGAAGGGACGGTACCCCCGGTCCTGGGACTCACCGACCCGATCTCCGAGGCCGCAGGACTGGGCCTGGTGCAGGGCGCCCCCGCAGCCGCCGACCTGACCATCGCTCAGATCGATGCCTTCGGCTTCGGAGGGATCAACGCCGTCGCGATCGTGGAGGCAGCCCGATGAGCTGGACGAGTACCGCACGGATGAGTAACCCAAGTACCCGGGAGGTCGTCGTCACGGGCATCGGACTGGCGCTCCCAGGTGTCGCGACGTACGGCGACCTCCTCGGACCGCTGCCCGGCGAGGGCGGCTTCGACCCCGCAACCGGACTCCGCGGACGCGAGATGCGCCACAAGGACCGCGCGTCCCGGCTCGCCCTGCGGGCTGCCGAGTCCGCCCTCCACGACGCGGGCCTGACCGACGCCAACGCGACGTTCGCGGGCGTGGCTGACTCGACCGCCGTCGTGGTCAGCACCAACCTGGGCAACGTGGACAGCGTCTGCGAAGCCACCGACACCATCGCCAGGACAGGCGTCAGGGGCCTCAGCCCGTTGGGCCTGCCACAGACATCAAGCAATGTCATCGCCGGCTGGGTGGCCATCCGCTATGGGCTGCGCGGCCCCAACCTCACCGTCTGCAACGGCGTCACCAGCGGTCTGGACGCCCTCGCCTGGGCCCGAAACCTCATCGTGGCGGGGCGCTCCGAAGCAGCCGTCGTCGTCGGCGTCGAACCAGCCAACGACGTGGCGACGAAGCTGCTCGGCGAGCAGTCCACCGACGCGGCGGTCGCGATCGTACTGGAACCAGCGACCGCAGCCGCTTCCCATGGCACACGGCCGCGCGCCACGATCGCCGGGTACGCACGGGCCCGGGATCTCACCGCGGCGCTGACCTCCGCCGGTGTGACTGAGGAGAAATCCGTCGGACTGTGGCTCGTGGACGAGGCGGGTGCCGGGTCGGGCCAGCTGCTCGCAGCCACGCGCCGGATCGACCTGGAAGCCCAGCTGGGCCCGCTGTCCGGGGCACTGGGCGTCCTGCAGTGCGCCGCCGCGGCTGCCCATCTGGAGAGCGACGCCACCGGGAACGCGCTCGCCACAGCTGGAGGCCCTCACCACGACGCGGCAGCCGCTCTGCTGCTGACCCCTTGACCGACCACTCGTCAATCCACGTAAGCACGAGGGGAACACCAATGACCACTGCGTCCGTAAACATCGAGGAGCTCCGCGCGCTGATAGCCGGAGCACTGGAGATCGAACCCGAGGAGGTCACCGACGAGGCGCACTTCTCCGACGAGCTCGAGATCGACTCGCTGCTGATGCTCGAGATCTCAACCCGCGTGGAGACTGCGTTCGGCGTCCCGGAGAACACTGTGGTCATCCGCGGTGCCACCACCCTCGCTGAGCTGCACGCCTTCGTCATCTCGAAGCTCGTCGGCGAGACGCCTGCTTGCCCGGTCATCCGCCCGAGGCCGCTGAGCGACCCAGCGGCGCGCCTGTTCATGTTCCACCACGCCGGCGGCTCACATCTGCTCTACCGGGGCTGGGCGGAGCACTTCCCCCAGGACTGGGAACTCTGCCTCCTGGAGGCCCCCGGCCGAGGCCAGCTGCAGACATTGCCGCTGATCGACGACTGCGACCGGCTGGTCGACTACTTCCACACCGCTATCGCTCCCTTACTCGACCGGCCCTTCGGGTTCTTCGGCCACAGCCTGGGCTCACTCATCGCCTACCAGCTCACCCGCCGACTTCACCACGAGGGGGACCCGCTCCCGGTCTGGCTGGGTGTGTCCGCCTACGGCGCCCCGCGAGGTGAGGCCGGCGCCGACGGCCGCCCTCACCTGATGTCGGACGACGAACTGCGCGGCTGGCTGCGGAACGTGGGCAGCCCACCGCAGCTCCTCGACAACGACGACGTCTGGCGCACGTTCGCCCCGGTGTTCCGTAACGACTTCAAACTCCTGGACACCTGGGCTCCTCCCCGCGCCCCCGAACCGCTGCCCGTTCCGCTCTCGGTATTCGGGGGCCACCGCGACAGGCTGATCGGCGAGGACCGTCTGCTCTCCTGGCAAGCGTTCACCACGCACTTCCGCGGACTCGAGAGGTACGAGGGCGACCACTTCTACTTGATGAACCACCGGCGACCTCTCGCTGCCGCCATAACGGCCGCGATGCGTTCCGCCGCTGCTTGAGCTCGCTCTCACCGCCCAGCCACCCGCTATATGACCAATTCCAAGGGGTGCCTGCGGAGGGTGTGAGGGTGAGCCCTCAAGCGCCGGGGTCGACTTCGGGGTGCGTGAACCGCACGGGCCTGCCCAGCGACCGGGCGTAGGCGATTTCGGCTCGGGTGCTGTCTCCGATGTAGTCGCCGACTACGAGCACCTCATCAGCGAGCAAGATCTTCGACCGGTGCAGTTCGTCGAGTCGAACCTTCAGCGCCTCAGCCTCGACAGGATCGGACCAAAGTTCGTGCGGCGACTTCAGATCGCAACCCGGCTTGACGACAATCCTCCCGGCCTTGGTCTCCCGCAGATCAGCCTCAGCCATCTCGGCCATGAAACGAGTGGAGCCGCAAATCGCAACAATACGGGGGAAACTCAGCTGCTTCTTCGCCTCGGCGAGCTTCTCCGCGGGGGTGATCACTTGCGGGGATGACACTGGTTCCTCCTGGTGGTGCGGCCCGAGGTATGCCTGCGGAGACGAGAATGAAGGCGTCCAAGATCATCTTTTGGTGAACGACGTGGACACCCGCGCGCCCGCACTCTATGCGACGAGCATCCCTGCCTGGTGCCGCGGCGCCCGCCGGTCGGCCCTACGCCCCGCCTGTGCGACGCCGAACAGGTCACCCTCGCCACGAGAAGCCGGCGTCGGTTACCGCGTTCACCGCCTCGAGCAGCCGAGTCACGCGGCAGGGGGCCGCGGTGTCGGCTTGGTCGGCCGGTCCCCTGCCAGCAGCTGGTGGCAGTGCCGGGTCGGGCTCGAGTGCTGGGACAACCCGAACGAGGGAGGCGCGATCAGATGACCGCATTGACGGAGCGTTGTCCGTCGGCGATCTTGCGGCCCGGCTGCACCCGGCGTGGCCCGCCGAGGCTCGCTGAGCACCTGGCGGCCAGGTCCTGCCCGCGTCCTGATCGACCCGGCCACCTGGCGCCCGCTCATCATCTGACCGCTATCGCTGTGCGCTTCGACGAGGAGACCATGTCCACCGCATCTCACCAGCCCGCCCCCAAGCCTGTCGCCGCGCCTTCCACACCCGGCCGCACCGCGGAGGGGGAGCAGATCATGGCGGTCGCGGACACGCTGGTGCTCGGGTACGGGCTGCACCCGGCAGAAATAACGCGAATCCCGGAGGGCACCGCGACGGACAATTACGCGATCGTGGACCAAACGGGCCAACGGCACTTCGCCAAGGTCTACCGCACTCGGGAACACTTGGATCTGGAGCGGGCGTCGGTCGAACTGTCCGAGTACGCGGCCGACGGAGGTGTCGCGACCGCGCGGGCAATCCGCACGCGCGAGCACGAACTCATCGAGACCCACGGCCGCCTGCCGATGTCCCTGTGGTCGTACGTGCCGCACACCGAGACGGCCGAGGGCAACCTGGCGGGTGCACGGTGGGCAGCGGTCGGTACGGCGATGGGCCGCCTCCACAGCCGGCTCGCCGCTCATCCCGCCGCCGCACCCATCTTGGAACCTGGTGCCGCGGTGTGCGATGTGGCCGCCTCGCGGGACCGCTTCGAGCGCCTGATTCATGCGTACCTGAACAGGCCCGGGCTTGGGGAGTTCGAGACGTGGGCGTTGCAGGCGGCGCGTGAGCGACAAGCCATCTTGGGGGACGTCGAGCGCACCCTCGCTTCGCTTCCACAGCTGACCGTCCAGGTCCTGCACGGCGACATGGCTGGCCCCAACGTTCTGTTCAAGAACAACGAGGTAGCCGCGATCGTGGACTTCCGACCGCCAACACCCGGGTACCTCGCCTGGGAGATCGCACGTCTTGGCTGCGACCCCAAGAGCGTGCTGGACAACAGTGCGGAGAGCTGGCTCACCGGATACACCGATCTCACCCTGGCCTACCGGGACGCCAACCCGAAGGCGTCCGCGGACGACCTCTTGTTCTCGCTTCGTGTCGGCTGTGCAGCCATGCTCTGCTCGGCCTTTCCGCTGTCGGTACCAGTGGAACGACCGCACATCGTCGACGCCGCACTTGAGGCCTACGGGCGGGTGCGGCACGAGGCAGCTCTGATGCTGCTGGACCGGCTACCTGTCTTGGAGGAGGCCCTGCGTGACACTCTTCGCTGAGTTCATGACCCCCATGGCCGGCGTAACTCACGCAAGCCGCAACCCCGGACAGCGAACTCGCCTATCCGGGCCTGCTGTAGCAGCAGGCCACTCAGGGCCGGCCGAGGGCGCGGAGGCCGGCGCGCCGAGCTCGGGGTGGAGCCGGGCGGCGGCCGCGGTAGGTCAGGAGAACGGGGCGGCGATCATCTGGTGAGCTGGTCCACCCGAAGCAGGTCGTCGGGGCTGATGTGGATCGCGGCGATGTTGGCGAGCCACTGCATCCACACCGGCTCGATGCCGGGCGCGGCCTCGAACTCGGCGTCTGTGATGCGTTCCTGGGCGTAGGCGACCGTCCGGTCTGCCAACTCCTGTAGAGCGTCGGGAGCGATCCAGCGGACGTTCTTCGTCTCGCGGGCACTCGGGGTGAGGTCGCCGGTGACGGTGGCCTGGTAGACGGTCCAGTCGTGGCCGGTGACGCGTGCGCCGGGAAGGCGGCGGCATCGGTTGTCCCGCCAGGAGCCGGTGACGTGGGTGAGGCCGGTAACGGTGAGGCCGAGCTCTTCCTCGACCTCGGCGCGGCCCGCGTCCTCGGCGGTCCCGTGGTCGTCGATGTGGCCGGCAGTAGGTGCCGTGCCGGGAGGGAAGGTGGCGCGGTCGAACATCAGGTAGCGGCCCTGGTGATCGGTGATGACGATGCCGACCGAGGTGTTGTCGCAGGTCTTCATGGTCGCGTTCCTGGTGGGTGCTGGAGGTCAGGCGGCGGAGCGGTCCTCCCGCGCCAGGCTAGTCGCGGGAACAAGGGCGAAGGACGGGGTCGGGACGGCGTGTGGTCCGCAAAGTGGTCGCAGCATCTGGGGGGAGACGACCTCCTGAAGGAACGTCTCCTGGATGAACTGCACCTCCGCCCGCAGCAGAAGCCCCGCACTCTACAAGTCCGCCCGACCCCCGCACGCACCAACGCGCCCTCTGGCGTACGGCGCTTGGGAACCTCGGCGATTCGGCCAACCGCCCTTGGTGGTAGTGCCGTTGCAGGAGCTGGGTCGGTGCAGTTTCCACGGTTCCTCGAACGCTCCATCCCGGGACTTCAGGACCGACCGAAAAACGTGTGTTCGATATCGGGGGTTGCGTCGTTGAGCCTCGCGAACCAGCCGTGACCGACCGACAGGGGGATCGACTTGACCTCGGGCAGCACAGCAGCACAACCGAGCACGGACGAAGCGGAGGGAACTCCACCGGATAGCGGGAGCACGGCGCAGGAGGAGGAGTTCCAGTACCGGGACGAGTCCCGGCTCCAGGCCGGCGCGCAGATGACGACGACCACGATGGCGCGGCGTCTGCCCGTGCTGGTGCGCCGGTCGTTGCGGATGGCGTGGCAGGTGGACCGGGGCGCGACGGCCGGGCTGCTCGCGTGCCAGATCGGCACCGGTGTGCTGGCCGCACTGGGCCTGTTCGCCGTCACTGGCACCCTCACCGCGCTGATCTCCTCCGGCGACATCACCGACCGGCTGCGGGAGGCGGCTCCGCAGCTGGCCGTCATCGCCGGGGCCGCCGGGCTGCGCGCCCTGCTGGGGGTCACGGTGACCTGGCTGACGGGGCGGCTGCGGCCGGTGCTCGCCCGGGCCGCGGAGGTCAGCATGGTCGAGGCGGCTCTCGGCGCGGAGGCCGCGGCGAACAACAAGCCGGGGTACAACGACCAGTACGACATTGCCGACCGCGGCGCGCAGGTCACTCCCGACCTCGTGGAGGAAGCCCAGGACGTGCTGGCCGCCACGGCGACCCTCGCCGCCGGCGCGACGGTCCTCACCGTGATCCATCCGGTTCTGTTGCCTCTGCTTCTCCTGGCGTGCCTGCCGCAGGCCGCCGCGTACGTGCGCGCAGCCCGCGTGGTGTATCTCGCGAGCCTGGAGACATCGGGGCGCCGGCGGATGCTGCACAAGCTGCGCTGGCACATGTCCTACATGGAGTCCAGCGAGGAGATGCGGGCCTGCCTGGCCGGCCCGTTCCTCCTCGGCCGCTACCGGCGCCTGGCCGCCTCCGTCAACGTCTCCGAGCGCGAGGCCGCGAACACCGGGGCCTGGATGGGCCTGGCCGGTGCGGCGGCCGGCGGAGTCGCCTCGGCGGCGGTCTGGGCGACCCTGCTGTGGCTCCTGGTCTCCGGCCGGATGGACCTGGCGGCCGGCGGCGGCGCGGTCTTCGCCCTGCAGACGGCGACCGGCTCCGTACGCGGCATCATCAACGGCGGGGCCCGGCTGGTGCGCACCGGCTGGTACGTGCAGGACTGGCAGAACTTCATCGACAACGCGCACGGGCAGGCGATGGTGGCCTCGCGTGGCTCCGAGGTACTGCCGGCGCCGCCGGAACGATTCGAGGTCCGCGACGTCACCTACCGGTACGACGGTGCGGAGAAGGACAGCCTGGCCGGGGTGTCGCTGAAGGTACGGCGCGGGGAGATCGTGGCGCTGGTCGGGGAGAACGGGTCGGGGAAGACGACGCTGTCCCGGCTGATCTGCGGGCTGCTGCTGCCGACCTCCGGGGAAGTGGCCTGGGACCACACGACCACCGCGCGGCTGGAGCCGTGGGAGGCGTGGAAGCACGTAGCGGTAGCACCGCAGCGGTTCACCTACCTGCCGCTGACGCTGCGCGACAACGTCACCCTGGGGCAGGGCGACACCAGTGACGCCGCGCTCATGGCGGCCTGCGAGGCGTCCGGAGCCGCGGACATGCTGCCCGCCCTCCGTTCCGGCCTCGACACCCTCCTGACCAGCGAATGGTTCGGCGGCCACCAGCTGTCCGGCGGACAGTGGCAACGCGTCATCCTGACCAGGGCATTTCACCGGAAGGCCAGCCTGTTGGTGATGGATGAGCCCACGGCCGCGCTCGACGCCCGGGCGGAGCACCACGTCTTCACCGGCCTGCGGGACCTGGCCAAGGACCGCGCCATCCTTCTGATCACGCACCGCCTCGCCAATGTCGCTGTGGCCGACCGGATCGTCGTTCTCGACCAGGGCCACCTGGTCCAGGAGGGGACGTACGCGCAGCTCACCCGCGAGCCCGGGCTCTTTCGGACCCTGTGGGAACTGGAGCAGCGCACCGGCGGTGCGCCCGGTCCCGCCTGAGCCCCCGCCGCAGTTCTGAGCCGACACCGGCCGGCACCGGCCGGGGTCCGTCGATCCGCCGACCTGACTGGCCGATCCGGCGCCCCGACGACCAACGCGACCGACACCCCCGGAAGGAACCGTGTTCCCTGACCGCACCGAACCTGATGGCGGTGTGCCCTGCCGCTCCGCCGTCCCGCGCCCGGGCGCGAGGTGTGCCGGATGAGCTCGACGAAGCCGCTGCCCGCGGCCCTGAAGCGTTGGGCGGAACAACGGATCGGCCCCGTCGTGTCCGTCCGAGACGCCTCGCACGACTGGGACCGCTCCCGGGTGTGGGACCTGGAGGGCGAACGCGGGGTTCACCACTACCTGAAGGTCTCGCCCTCGGTGAAGTTCTTCACCCGTGAGAGCCGGGCATACCGTCATATCGTCCCCGCCCTCGGACACACCCGGGCGCCCCACCTCATCGACAGCCGCGCCCAGGACCTGGTCCTGCTGCTCACCGCGGTCCCCGGCGCCCCGGCGAAGGAACTCGGCTTGGGCGCCGTCGAGTGGCGGACCGTGCACCAGCAGGCCGGAGCGCTCTGCGCCCGGCTCCACGAGGCGGGAGAGCTCGACCGCGGCGACCGGGTGGAGGCCGAAGCCTCTTTGTCCGCCGCCGCTGACGGAGCGGAGAAGTACCTGGCTCGCGCCGGGGACCGGCTCAACCAGGACGAGCAGCATCTGATCCGGGACCACGCTGCCCGTCTTCGCCGCGCTGGCCCGGTGCCCGTCGGCTACATCCATGGCGACAACCAGCCGAGGAACTGGCTGTGGTCCCAGCACGTCGCCCTCGTCGACTTCGAACGCACCCGGCCGGCCGCCCGCGTCCAGGACTTCGTCATCCTCGCGACCACCCAGTGGGCCGACCATCCGGACCGCGAGAAGGCGTTCCTCCGGTCCTACGGGCGGGAGTTGTCCGACGCTGAGCGGCACGCGCTGCGCTGCCTGACCGCGCTGGACGCGGTCAACTGCCTGGCCTGGGGCCCGGACAACGGTGACGCCGAGGTCACTGCCCGGGGCCGGCGGACCCTGGACAGGCTCATGAGGGAGGACCGGCCGTGAGCGCCGTCCACCGGAGTATCGGGAACGTCATGGTCCTGCTCCAGCGTCCTGGCGACGGCCGGGTCCTGACCGTCCGGCACCAGGCGACGTCGTGGCACTCCCCCGGGATGCTCACGGTCGTCGGAGGACGCCTTGAGGACGGCGAGTTCCTCGACGAGGGAGCGGCGCGCGAGCTCGCCGAGGAAGTCGGCATCCACATCAGCCCGGACCGCCTGCGGTTCTGCCAGCTGCTCCACTTCCACGCGGCGGACGGTGAGCGGGTGATCGGCGCCGCCTTCACGGTGCGGGAGTGGGAGGGCACCCCGTACAACCGCGAGCCGGGCACGCACACCGAGCTGGTGTGGGTCGACCCCGCCGCCCCGCCGCCCGACTGCCACCCCTTCACCCACACGGTCCTCACCCACTTCTCCACCGGCCGGCTCTACGCCAACGTGATCGCCCCGGAACTGCTGGGCGGTGAGGCCGGGTGACGACCTCCACCCAGACGGCCAAGGCCGCGACGGTCACCTCCCCGGATCTGCGCCGCTTGGTCGCCAGCGAATGCGCGAGCCTGTCCGGATCCGCGGTCAGCACCGTCGCCCTCCCCACCCTGGCCGTACTGGAACTCCACGCCTCCACCACCCAGATCGCCGCGCTCGCCTTCCTCGGCCAACTGCCGAACGCCGTTGTGGCGCTCCCGGCCGGCGCCCTCTCCGACCGCTACGCCAAGCGCCCCACAGGTGAGGTCGGCAGCACCGGCGGATTCGTGGCCGGCCTTCAGCTCGGGCCCGGGCTTATGGGATCTTCCGGCTGTGGCGTGTCCGGCGGAGGTGCTCGGGGCCGAGGTGGCGGGTGTGCTTGTCGTCGTTGGCCTGGGCCGGGGCCAGGAGCGCGGCGAACTCGCCGGTGAGCCGGGCGAGTGCGGTCATCTCCGGGCACGCTGCGGTGAGGAGGCCGAGCAGGTCGGTGTCTCTGGTCCACAGGTGCTCGGGGTGGGTGAGCAGGAGCCGGGCGAGGCGGCGGGGGGTCGTCACAGGACGGTCGCCTTCGGCGCGGCCCTGATTGAGGTAGCGGACCAGCAGGTTGGCGCTGCCGGTATAGCCCAGTTCCCTGATCTCGTGCAGGAGGTGCGTGACGGGAACAGCCGGGTTGTCGGACCGGCGCCGGCGCAGGTGGTCGCGGTAGGGGTCGACCAGGGTGGGCCGGTAGCGGGGGGCGATGCGATCTGCGGGCGGTTCGGGGATGCGGGCGTAGCGCTTGACGGTGTTCAGGGCGAGGTTCAGTCTGCGGGAGCAGTCGAGCAGGCCGACGCCGGAGTCGAGGAGGGCGTGGACTTTGTGCCAGCGCTCGCGGGTGGTCTGCTCGCGGACGCCGCCGGGCCGGGGCGGGTTGACGGCGGCCCAGCAGGGAGCGTGGGCGCGGACCTCGGCCAGGACTTTGCCGCACAGGTTCCGCCACAGATGCCAGCGGTCGCTGACCTGCACCGCGTCAGGCAGGGCCCGGCGGATCGCCTCGGCGTAGGTGGCCGAGCCGTCCCGGCACACGACTTCGATCCCTTTCTTCCCTCGCAGCCATGCCTCCAATGTGGCGGCTTCGCGGTCGGGCAGGACATCGAGGCGCTCGCCTGTTTCGGCGTCGATGACGATCGTGGCGTAGCGGTGACGGCGGCGCAGGGCGAAGTCATCGACCCCGATCACCCGCGGGATCCGCACCGCCGGCGGGGGGATTCCCCGCAGCACCCGCAGGGCGGTGGCGAACGAGACGGGCACGGCCAGTATCCGGGTGAGCCGGGCGGCCGCCCGGCCGCATAACTCCTTGACCACCCCCGAGACCTGGCTGGTCAGACGCGTGGTCCGGCGCTGAAGGCGCTCGATCAGCCCAGGGACCTGCTCGCGGAAGGTCTGCCGCCGGCAGCCCAGGACTGGGCAGACCAGACGTCGTACCCGGACATTGACCACGACCCGGCGGCCATCGACCGGCACATCCGCAACCGTCCGGACGTGGTATCCGTGCACCTTCCCCGTCGGTACCCCGCACATCGGGCAGGGAAAGGGAACATCCCTGGTCCGGGCCAAGACCCGGATCACCTCGTCGTCGTCCGCCACATCATCGATGACCAGTGCCGATAGCCCTGAAAACACCGTTGCCACAAGGGAGTTGGCATCTCGCATACAACGTCAACGACGCTCGTTACCTGCCGTCACCACCGACTACGGAACAGAGCCGAACGTTTTACAGTCCCCCAGAACCCGCCCGACACCCGTGATCAGAATTCATGCGGTGGATCGAGGGTCAGTCGAGGCCGAGGGCGTTGAGGACGCCCTGGAGATAGCCGATCGCGTGGGCGCGGCCGCGGCTGCAGTAGGCGTCGGAGGAAATGTCGAGCCAGGTGTCGGGGTCGCCGACCATGGCCGGCACATGGTCGTCGATGATGAAGCCGTCGAATCCCACGTTGTGGAGGCGGCGTATGACACGGGCGGGGTGGTAGTTGCCCTCGCCGAGGAAGCACTCACGGAAGGACGGGACGGTTCCCTGGACGTCCCGGAAATGGACGTAGAAGATCCCGCCGAGCGGACCGAGCGTGTCGATGACTTCGTTGACGGCGTCCTCGCCGCCCATCTCGGAGACCGTGCCGAGGCAGAAGTCCAGTCCCCAGGCCGCGCTTCCCTTTGCCTGCTCGCGCGCTGCTGCCAGCGAGGCCGGCGAGTTGAAGATGCGCGCCGCGCCGCCCAGCGGCTCGTCCACCGGCGGGTCGTCCGGGTGCAGTGCCAGTCGCACCCCGGCTTCCTCGGCGACGGGCAGGACGGCGTCGAGGAAGTATTGGTGGTTGGCCCACATCTGCTCGGCCGTGATCGGCTCGGACAGCAGCGCGGTGGGCGAGAGCCGGTAGGAGGCGAGCGCGTTGCCGGCGCCGATGTCGGCCAGGTCGAAGGAGGTGACCTTGGCGCCGCCGCGGCCGGCCACGTCCATGTCGGTGCGCCACACGAACGTCGGCAGCCAGTTGTAGCCGAGCGTGTCTATGCCGACCGTGCCCATGTTCCGGATGGTCGTGCGGTAGTTCTCGATCTGTTCGTCCCGCCCGGGAAGGCCCCGCTGGACTTTCCAGAAGTGGGCCAGGGGGACGTTCTCCAGGCCGTCGATCCGCAGCCCGTCGGCGTCGCAGCGCTCGCGAAGCGCCCGCAGCTCCTCCAGGCTCCAGTAACCCGTCTCCCCAGGCAGCAGGTTGGGGGTGTGGAGCTGGACTCCGGTGAGCCCGAGCTGATGGGCGAAGGTCGCCGTCCTGTCGTCGTAGACGTCGATGTGACCGAGGGAGAGCCTCAGCGTCATGCTCGTACCGCTTTCTGGGTCTGCCGGCCGAGGCCGTCGATTTCGACCTCGACGAGGTCGCCTTCGGTGAGATAGGGGAACCGGCCGGAGAGCGCGACACCCTCGGGGGTGCCGGTGTTGACGATGTCGCCGGGCTCCAGGACCGTGACCTGGCTGAGCAGGTGGATCAGCGTGGCGACATCGAAGATCATGTCCGACGTCGAGGAGGACTGCCGGGGCTCGCCGTTGACCCAGGACCGCAGCCCGAGCGCCTGGGGGTCGGGGACCTCGTCGGGCGTCAGCAGCCAGGGGCCCAACGGGTTGAACGTCTCGCAGCTCTTGCCCTTGGACCACTGGCCACCGCTGGTCTCCAGCTGGAGCCGGCGCTCCGAGACGTCGTTGGAGACGGTGTATCCCCCGATGCAGGCGAGCGCCTGCTCGGGTGACTCCAGGTAGCGGGCCTTGCGGCCGATCACGACGGCGAGTTCCACCTCCCAGTCGGTCCGGTCCGATCCGCGCGGGAGCAGGAGGTCGTCGTACGGGCCGACGACAGTGTTGGGTGCCTTGTAGAACACCACCGGGTGCTCCGGCGGAGGCGATCCGGACTCGGCGGCGTGGGCGGCGTAGTTCAGGCCGACGCACAGCACGACGCCGGGGCGCGCCACGGGCGGGCCGATGCGCAGGCCAGTGACATCGAAGGGCGGCAGGGCGCCAACCGCGAGCGCGGCGCGGGCGCGTTCCACGCCGCCGCTGCCGAGGAAGGCGCCGTCGATGTCGGCGGTGACGGAGCGCAGGTCGTGGTACTCGCCGTCCGCGGTGGCCACGACAGGCGTCTCGGCGCCGGGCGGGCCGATGCGCAGGAATCTCATGATGTCCTTTCCGCAGGGAAGGAAAGGCCGGCCCCGTGCGGAGCCCGCCGTCGGCGGCCGGCGTCGTCGGTCGGGCCTGTCCGGCTCATCCGGCGAAGTACCCGGGGTAGTGGGCCTGGAGTCCTGGGGCGGTCTCCAGCACCCTGCGGGCGTGCCTGCTGATGTGGGCGTGGCCGTGTACCGCGTCGCCGGACTCCAGCGCGTCCACGATCGCCGTGTGCTCGTCGATGAGGACCCGCACCGTCTCGGGGTCGGGCAGGCTGAGCCGCCGGAACCGGTCCAGGTGCATCTTCATCGGCTGCATCAGTTGCCAGGCGCCCGGATAGCCACTCATCTCGAAGATCTGCCGGTGGAGCGCCTCGTCGGCGGCGAAGAAACCGCCGAGGTCGTGGGCCTCGTGACAGCGTTCCTGCTCGGCGAGAAGGGTGCGCAGCCCGGTGACGTCCCGCTCCGGCTTCTCGCAAGCCGCGGCGAACGCGGCCAGTTCCAGACTCTCGCGGACGAAGCGCGCCTGCTCCACGTCGTGCAGCCGGATCGGCTCCACCCGCGTGCCCACCTGGGGCACGACCGACACCAGACCGCCATCCACCAGCCGCGCGATAGCCTCACGCAGCGGCGTGCGGCTGACCTGCAATTGCTCAGCCAGATCCGTCTCCGACAACGACGCACCCGGCTCGATCCGCAGATCACGAATGGCCGCGGCCAACTCCTCATACACCCGGTCAGAGGTGCGCTGGCGGACACGTAGCCGCCCCACCGATGCGAGGGCCGGCGGGCCGCCTGGAAGGTTTCGATCCGATTTCACGACATGATCCTTGCATACTGAAGAACTTGTATGCAAGCATCCCGGTTACCGCCAGGCGGTCTCCGGGTTACAAGCGGACGCACCTGGAGCTTCTTGCGGAGAGCAGCTGAGTCGCCAATGAGAGAGGAAGACTCGTGCTGATGCATCCATCGAATACGGCATCGCCCCCCGGCCCCTCCGGTCCGGACGTCCCCGTGCTCTCGGCCACCGGGATCTCCAAGCGCTTCGGCCACGTCACGGCACTGACCGACGTGTCCCTGGAGGTGGCCCCCGGCGAGGTCGTGGCCCTGATGGGCGACAACGGCGCGGGCAAGTCCACGCTGATCAAGATCCTGTCGGGCACCCTCGCTCCGGACAGCGGCGAGTTGCGCGTACGCGGCGAACAGGTCCACTTCGCCAACCCCTCGGACGCCCGCGCCGCCGGCGTCGAGACCGTCTACCAGGACCTCGCGCTGGCCGACGACCTGTCCGCCCCCGCCAACCTGTTCCTGGGCCGTGAGCGCCGCAAGCCGGGACTGCTGGGCCGGCTGGGCGTCCTCGACAACAAGCGCGTTCCGGACTATCAGGCTCCGGTGCGGATGTTCTCCGGCGGCCAGCGCCAGACCGTGGCGATCGCCCGGGCCGGGATCTGGGCCCGCGAGGTGGTCATCATGGACGAGCCCACCGCCGCGCTGGGCCTCGTCCAGACCGAGCAGGTCGCCCAGCTGATCAAGCGCACCCGGGACCGGGGCATCGCCGTCATCGTCATCAGCCACAGCGTGCCGTTCGTGACTGACGTGGCCGACCGCATCGTCGTGCTCCGTCTGGGCTCCACCGCCGCGACGCTGTCGCCCGCCACCACCTCGCACGACGAGATCGTCGCCGCCATCACAGGCGCGGCGACCAGAACCCCGACCGACCCGCAGGGAAGCACGCCATGACTCCCCATCCCCCCATCCCCACGGTCGGCGCGGACGTGTCCGGTCCGGACAGCGCGAACCACGTGCGCCGCGCAGCCGCCGCGCTGACAGGCAACTGGGTTTTCCTAGCGCTGGTCGTCCTCGTTGTGGCCTTCTCGATTCAGGCCGGTGGAACGTTCCTCAACGCGGACAACTTCCGCAACATCCTGTTCAACGCCTCCGGGACGATCCTGCTGGCCGTCGGCACCGCCTATCTGATCATCGGCGGCCAGCTCGACCTGTCCATCGGATCCGTGCTGGTCTTCAGCCAGGTGATCGCCGCCAAGACGATCGTCGCGGTCAGCGGGTCTGCGGAAAGCGGCTACCCCAACGCCGGTGCCGCCATCACGCTCGGCATCGCCGTTGCCGTGGCCGTCGGCGCGGCGTGGGGCCTGCTCAACGGCGTCCTCGTCACCCGGCTGAAGATCCCGTCGTTCATCATCACGCTCGGCACCCTCGGCATGGGCCTCGGCCTGGCACAGGTCATCACCAAGGGCACCGACGTCACCGGGCTGCCGCCACAGATGGTCACCGGCATCGGCATGCGCCAGGTGCTCGGGCTGCCGCTGCCTGTGTGGATCGCCGCCGCCGTGGCCGTCGTGGCCGGCCTCGTCCTTGCCAGGACGCAGTTCGGCCGGTACACCTACGCCATCGGCTCCAACGCCGAAGGCGCCCGCCGCAGCGGCATCAAGGTGACCCGCCATCAGGTCGTGCTCTTCACCATGATGGGCGCCCTCGCGGGCCTGGCCGCCGTCCTGGACGTCGCCCGGTACACCACCACCCAGGTCAGCGGCCACAGTGCCGACAACCTCGTCGCCATCGCCGCCGTCATCATCGGCGGGGCCAGCCTCTTCGGCGGCCGCGGCACCATCTTCGGCGCCGCGGTCGGCGTCATGATCCCGGCCGTGCTCAACAACGGACTGGTCATCGTCAACGTCCAGCCGTTCTGGCAGACGGTGGCCATCGGCGCGATCCTCATCGTCGCGGTCGCCGTCGACGACATCAAACGCCGTCAGCAACTGCGCGCGTCCTGACCTCCCTCGCACCAGCCCGGACCTCCCCCGCACAGACGGAACGGATCACCCCATGTCCCGCAGAATCACCCGGGCCGCGCTGGCGGCCACGGCCGCGGCCGCCGGCCTCGCCCTGTCGGCCTGTTCCTCCTCCGAAGCCCCCGCGAGCGCGACCGGCGGCGGCTCCGGCAAGCAGCGCACCATCGCCTTCATCCCCGGGTGCACCTGCGACCCGTACTACTCGACGCAGATCGCCGGCTTCGAGGCCGCGGCCAAGGCAGCCGGGGTCACACCGATCGTGCAGGGCCCGGCCAACTTCCAGGCCTCCGAGCAGATCCCGGTCCTCCAGGCGGTCGTCCAGAAGAAGCCTGACGCCATCGTCATCGACCCGACCGACGCCACCGCGCTCGCCGCCCCGATCGACGCGGCCGTCGCCCAGGGCATCCCGGTGATGACGACCGGCAACAACGTCAACAGCGACAAGATCTTCACCGCCGTCGCGGCCAGCTCCGTCCAGGGCGGCAAGCTGGGCGCCCAAGAGCTCATGAAGCAGAAGCCCGAGGGCGGCAAGGTGGTGTTTGTCCACATCAAGCCGGGCATCAGCTCCCTCGACGACCGCGAGAAGGGCTTCCGGGAGGCCTTCGACGGTCAGTCCAAGTACAAGGTGCTGCCCAACCTGTACGCCAGCAACGACTCCGCCACGCAGGCCGCCGGCCTGGTGCAGTCCGCCATCACCGCCAACCCCGACCTGGTCGGCGTCTTCGCCTCGAACGTCATCACCGCCGAGGGCGCGGCCAACGCCATCAAGGCCGCCGGCAAGACCGGCAAGATCGCCGTGCTCGGCTACGACGCGAGCCCGCAGGAGGCCCGCGACCTCAAGACCGGCACCCTCACCGCCCTCGTCTCCCAGAACCCGTACAAGATCGGCCAGTTGGCCGTGGAGAACGCGCTGAAGTACGTCGAGGGCGACCGCAGCATCCCCAAGGATCAGCCGCTCGTCCCGCTGGTCATTACCAAGGACAACCTGGACGACCCGGCCTCGCAGACCGGCCTGTACAAGTAGCACCGCGCCTCCCGCGCTCCGCCCCGGGGCCGCCCCTGTCGGCCCCGGGACCTCCTCCCGCAGCCTCCTCGCAGAAGGACCGCACACCCATGGAATTCAAGGGCAAGTCCGCACTGGTCACTGGCGGATCCAGCGGCATCGGCCTGGCCGCGGCCGAGCTCCTGGCCGCCCGCGGCGCGCGGGTGGTGTGCGCGTCCGTCACACCGCCGGAGGCCGCCGTCCACGATGCGATCACCTACGTCGAGACCGACGTCACCGACGAGTCCTCGGTCACCGCCGCCGTCGGTCACGCCGTCCGGCACCACGGCGGACTCGACGTCCTCGTCGCCTGCGCCGGCATCCAGCGCTACGGCACCGCCGCCGACACCCCGCGCACGACCTGGGAGGAGGTGATGGCGGTCAACGTGGAGGGCGCCTTCCTCGCCGCCAAGCACGCCCTGCCCGCCCTGCGCGCCTGCGGCGCGGGTTCGATCGTGCTCGTCTCGTCCGTCCAGGCCTTCGTCACCCAGAAGAACGTCGCCGCCTACACCGCCAGCAAGGGCGCCCTCAACGCGTTCGCCCGCTCTCTCGCCGTCGACGAGGCCGCCTTCGGCGTCCGCGCCAACACCGTCTGCCCGGGCTCCGTCGACACCCCCATGCTGCGCACCGCCGCCGCCGGGTTCGCCGGCAGCCCGGAGGAGGCGGACGAACTCGTCGCCACGTGGGGCCGCAGCCACCCGCTCGGGCGGGTGGCCCGTCCCGAGGAGGTCGCCGAGGCCATCGCCTTCCTGGCGAGCGACCGCGCCGCCTTCATCACCGGCATCGCCCTGCCCGTCGACGGCGGCCTGCTCGCCCAGGTCGCCGTGGCCCTCCCCGACTGATCACCGACGATTCTTCAACCCGCGATCGGAGCAGTGAAGTTGAGCATCGACATCACCGTCGCGATACCCGGTGAGGCCCGCGTCGGAGAAGGACCGTTCTGGGACGGTGAGATCGGACAGCTGACCTGGGTGGACATCCTCGCCGGCCGCGTCCATACCGCCGACCCGGCCGTGCCCCGCCCGCACACCCTCACCCTGCCGACCTTCGTCGGCGCCGCCGTCCCCAAGGCGTCCGGTGGATACGTCGCGGCCACCACCGAGGGGTTCACGGATGTCCGCGCCGACGGCACCTGGACCACCCGCCTGTCCGTCCTGCCGCCCGGGCGCCGGATGAACGACGCCAAGTGCGACCCGCAAGGACGGCTGTGGGCGGGCAGTTGCGCCATGGACTTCGCCGCCGGCCGCGGGGCTCTCCACGTCCTGACCCCGGACTGGGCAACGCAACCGGTCCTCGACGGCCTGACGCAGCCCAACGGCCTCGGCTGGAGCCCCGACGGCCGCACCTTCTACCTCATCGACACCGTCGCCCACGAGGTCAACGCCTTCGACGTGCTGCCCGACCGGCTCGCCCCCGCCCGCCGGCGCACCCTCGCCCGCTTCCCCGAAGCCGCCGGAGAACCTGACGGGATGACCGTCGACGCCGACGGCTGCCTGTGGATCGCCCTGTGGCGCGGCGCCCGGCTCATCCGCCTCTCCCCCGACGGAGGGGTCCTCGCCGAAGTCCCCCTTCCCGTCGACCAGCCCACCTCCTGCGCCTTCGGCGGCCCGAACCTCAACGTCCTCTACGTCACCACGGCCCGCGAAGGCCTCGGACCCGGCCCCACCGGGCCCGCCGGCTCCGTCCTGGCCGTGCGCGGCCTGGGCGTCCGCGGCCTGCCCGCCCACCCGTTCGGAGGCTGACCGGCCATGACCTCTTCTGTGTGGCTGCACGGCGACCACCTGTCGGTCGAAGTACGCCCCGACAAGGGCGCGGACATCACGTCCGTCACCGAACGTACCAGCGGCATCGACGTCTTGTGGCGCACGCCGTGGGGGCGCCGCGACCTGGCCGGGGCGCCCGTCACCGGCGACAGCCGGACCGACTGGCTCGCCCGCTACGGTGGCGGCTGGCAGCAGCTCGTGCCCAACGCCGGCGCCGAGCGGACCGTCGACGGCGTCCGCCGCGGTTACCACGGTGAGGCGGCCGTCGTCGCCTGGACGGTCGAGAGCGCGGACGAGGCTGAAGTCCGTCTCGCCACCGACCTGATCACCGCCCCGCTACGCCTCACCCGCAGCCTGCGCCTGGACGGGCCGACCCTGCACGTCCGCGACACCGTCCACAACACCTCCGGGGAACCGGTACCGGTGATGTGGGTCCAGCACCCGGGCTTCGGGGCACCGTTCATCGACGAGCACTGCACCTTCACGGCCGCGGCCTGCACCGTCCTCACCGATGCCGAGCAACCCGGCACGGTCCTGCCGCCCGATGTCCGCGCGGCGTTCCCGCTCGCGCCCGCCGTCGACGGGGACGTCCTGGACCTGCGGCAGTGCCCCGGACCGGACAGCGGGCGCGCCGTGTTCGCCTGCCTCACCGACTTCCAGACCGGCTCTTTCGCCATCGAAAGCCCCAGCGCGGGATTCGGGATCCGCGTCGAGTGGGACGCGTCCGTCCTGCCACATGCCTGGCTGTGGCAGGAGTGCCACGCGAGCAGCGGCTTTCCCTGGTACCGCCGCGCCTACGTAGTCGCCATCGAACCCGCCAACGTCCTGCCCGGCGACACTTCCCCGGCCTGCCCCACCCGCGGCCAGGCACCCCTCCTGCCGGCCGGCACCAGTTGGACCAGCGACATCACGCTCACCATCACCGACCTTCGCTGAAGCCGGCGGCCGCACGCAGCACACCGCCCTCCGGCACCGGACGGAACACGGAAGGACCACAGACCCATGGCTTACGTCGGCACCGAGCCAGCAGTCCACAACCCGCAAGTGGTGTGCCTCGGCGAGACCATGGCCGTCCTGCTGCCCGGACACCCCGGCCCCGCCGAGTCCGTCGAAGAGTTCCGGGTCGGCGTGGGCGGCGCCGAGTCCAACGTCGCCTGCGGCCTCGCCGGGCACGGGATCACCACCGCCTGGGTTAGCCGCGTCGGGGACGACGGCTTCGGCCTACGCATCATCAGCGAGCTCACCGCACGCGGGGTCGATGTCTCGGCCGTCACCATCGATCACGTACGGCCGACGGGCCTCTACCTGAAGGAAACCCACCCGCACAGCCGGATGCGCTACTACCGCACCGGCTCCGCCGCCTCCGCCCTCGGCCCCGACACCTTCACCGACCCCGTGTTCAATCAACTCCTTTCCGGCGCCCGACTACTGCACCTGTCGGGCATCACCCCTGCGCTCTCCGACAGCTGCCTCGGCCTGATCCGGGCCCTGCTCGCCGCTCCTCGCCGCGGCCGCACCGTCAGCTTCGACCTCAATTGGCGGCCCGCCCTCTGGCACGACCGTGACCCGGCCGTCCTGCTCGAACTCGGTAATGCCGCCGACTTGCTCCTCCTCGGAGCCGACGAGGCCGAAGCCGCCTTCGGGCTCAGCAGCCACGCCGCCATCCGGGCAGCGTTCCCCGCTCCCGCAACCGTGGTCGTCAAAGACTCCGAGCACCAAGTCACCGTGCTAAGGGCGGACGGCAGCACCGTCAGCGAACCTGCGCTCGTCGTCGAGGTCGTCGAACCCACCGGCGCCGGCGACGGGTTCGCCGCCGGCTACCTCGCCGCGACCCTGCGCGGTTTGGACCAGCGCTCCCGCCTGCGCCTGGGCCACCTCACCGCCGCAACCGCCCTCATCACCCACGGCGACCACGGCGTCCCGCCCTCCCCCGAGCTCACCGCCGCCCTTCTCGCCGCCTCCCCCGACGAATGGGCCGCAACCCGGGTCACGTGCGCCGGAATCCACTCACCCGCCCTGCCCTGACCGCACAGCCTGATCGGCCTCGCACCCACATCACGACAATCCCGACCAGGGAGCACCAGACCATGACCACGCCCCTGTCCTTTCCGGCGGAGCTCACCGCCAGCCCAGTGATCGCCGTCGTCCGCGCACCCCACATCGCAGACGCGCCGGCTCTGTGCGCGGCACTCGCCGAAGGCGGAATCCGCCACGTCGAGTTCACCTTCACCACCCCCGACGTCACCCGGCACCTTGCCCAAGCAGCCGCCAGCGGCGCCCACGTCGGCATCGGCACCGTCCTCACCCGCCGCCAAGCCGAACTCGCCATCGAAGCCGGCGCCCGCTTCCTCGTCACACCCGGCTGCCGCCCCGAAGTGGCTCAAGCCGCCCGCGAGGCGGGACTGCCCGTCGTCCTCGGCGCCCTCACTCCCACCGAAGTAGCCGAAGCCGTCGACCTCGGCGCAGCTGCCGTGAAGATCTTCCCTGCCAGTGGGTTCGGCCCCCGGTACCTCAAGGACCTCCACGGCCCCTACCCGGGCACCCCCCTCGTCGCCTCCGGTGGAGTCAACGCCGCCAACGCCGCCGAATACCTCGCTCACGGAGCCGTCGCCGTCTGCGCCGGAACCGGGGTCGTCACCCCGACAGCCGTCGCCGAGGGCAACTGGGACGAGATCACACACCGAGCCGCGGCGTTCATGGACCCCCTCACCCGGTAGTCCCAACGCGCCGGGCGTGGGCAAAGGCGTGCAGCCAACAGCCCGCCCGCACCGCTCTCCTCGCATCGCCGGGTCGCGCCCGCTCCGCCGAACAGCGGGGGCGGCCCCGCCAACCGATTTCCGCATCTCGCACAGAACTCATGACCCGAATCAATCTCGAAGGGAAGCGCGAAGTGACCGAGCCAGAGGTAAGTGAAGGGAAGCGCGAAGTGACCGAGCCGAAGGCAAGTGGTCAGTTGGCCCGTCGTCGTCTTCTGTTGTCCGCCGGTGGAGTGCTGGCAGCGGGCGTTGCGGGAGTTGGCGGTTCCGGCGGCATTGCTCGGGCAGCAGCGCCGGGGGATGCGGTTTCAGCCAAGGCGGGCCGGGACTATGTGCGCCTGGTCAATCCGTGGGTGGAAGCGGATCGGGGCCGGTTTTTCTTCTTCCAGTCGGCGAGCAACCCGTTCGGCATGATCAAGCTGCGGCCGGACACGAGCACAAACACTCTTTGGGGAACGGGCTACCGGCACGATGAGAACAACGTCAAGGGTTTCAGTCACCTTCATTGCTGGCAGATCGCCGGCGTGCAGGTGATGCCCACCACCGGTGCGAGTGTGTCGAAGCTGCAGGGCGATACCGGCTGGCAGTCGTCTGTGAAGCACGACGCCAGTGAGGTCGTCGAACCGGGCTACCACCGGTTGCATCTGGACCGGTACGGAGTCACCGCTGAGCTGACATGCACCGATCGCGTGGGCCTGCACCGCTATACCTACGACAACGCCGACCGGAGCGAGATCGTCATCAACCTCGGCGGCATGCTGGGCGAAGCGAAGATGAAGGGCGCCCACGTCACCAAGGTCAGTAACGCTGAGATCGAGGGATACGTCGACCAGGGAGGATATCTCACCGACGGCCTCTACTGGCCCCAAACGCCGCCGGAAAAGAACCGACTGTTCTTCAGTATCCGGTTCGATAGGCCGTTTGATTCGCTGCGTGGTTGGGTGGGTGGCAGCCTGGCCAACGGCGGTGCGGCGATCGAGGAGTTGTCCGGCGACAACATGGGTGTGTACGTCTGCTACGAGCAGCTGGACGCCGGTGCGGTCGTGCAAATGAAGGTGGGGTTGTCGTTCACCGGGGCGGCGGGGGCGCGCAAGAATCTCCAAGCGGAGCTGCCAGGCTGGGACTTCGAGGCGGTGAAGCAAGCCTCACAGCAGCACTGGAACGCGATGATGGGACGCATCGAAGTCGAAGGCGGCTCCGAACAGCAGCAGGTCAAGTTCTACACCGACCTGTTCCACGTACTGTGCGGACGCAGCACGATCAGCGACGTGGACGGCAAGTACCTGGACAACACGTGGCGGCACGGCAAGGTCAAGCAGATCCCGCTGGATGACCGCGGTGTGCCGCGGTTCGCGATGTACAACTACGACGCGTTGTGGTTGACCCAGTGGAACCTCAACACCGTGCTCGGTTTCGCGTATCCGGAAATCTACAGCAGCTTCGTCCACTCGCAGCTGCAGATGTACCAGGACGGCGGCCTGCTGCCGCGCGGCCCACGCTTTGGTGACGACTCGTTTGTGATGACTGGCTCGGCGGTGACGTCGTTCATCACCGGTGCCTGGAACAAGGGCATCCGCGACTTCGACATCAACCTGGCCTTCGACGCCATGCTCGACGCCCAGTCCATCGGCGGCCTGTTCGACAAGGCCACGTACGCGAATGCGTCCTGGATGGGAGACGGTGGGGTTGCCCGGCCGTATCTTGACCACGGGTATGTGCCGCACAACATGCCGGACAGCTGGAAGTCGCGTGGTGCTGGGGAGACGCTGGAGTTCGCGTTCCAGGACTGGACGCTGGGGCAGTTGGCCAGACGGCTGGGCAAGACGGGGCTGAACGTCTCGCAGTTCGCCGAGGTGTCGGTCTCCTCGCAGGTGAATGATTCGAACTTCGCGGGTGTGCGGGCGGTGGACGGTCGGCCGATCCGCTCCAGCATGGTGCCGTCAGAGAATGTGGAGTGGGCGTCCACGGAACGGAAGCCGTGGATCAAGCTGAGCTGGCGTGAGGAGAAGCGCGTCCACAAGGTGGTGATCAGCGATCGGGCGGACCCGAGGTCGAACGCGAACTCCGGCGTTCTGACGTTCAGCGACGGGTCGACGATCGCGGTGAGCAACATCCCCACCGATGGCAGGAACAAGGTGGTGGCCTTCCGGCCGAGGCAGGTCAGCTGGGTACGGTTCGAAGTGACCGGCGGCACCGGCGAGAACGTGGGGCTGAACGAGATCGAGGTATGGGACACCTCCGACACCGGCGCCTACCTGATCGAGCGGTCGGGCAACTGGCAGAACCTGTTCGACAGGTCTACCGGGTTCATCCGGCCCAGAGGTTCTGACGGACGGTGGCTCGCGTCGTTCAACCCGCTGTCCTCGAATGATTTCGTGGAGGCCAACTCCTGGCAGGCCACCTGGTACACCCCGCACGATGTGACCGGCCTGGCCAACCGGCTGGGCGGCATGAACGCCTACGCCGACAAACTCAACTACGCCTTCGACCGCTCCAAAGGTGCCAATTTCATTGGCGAAGAGGGGGGAAACGGCGACGATGGCGCCTACGTCAACTACGGCAACCAGCCCGGTTTGCAACTGGCGCACCTGTTCAACTACGTGGGCAAACCGTGGTTGACCCAGTACTGGGTGCGACAGGTGAAGGAAAAGGTCTACTCCTCTATATCCACCACTGATGGGTATGGCCACCATGACGAAGACCAGGGCCAGATGGGATCGCTCAGCGCACTCATGGCGATCGGTCTGTTCGAAGTCACGGGAGCGAGCCTGTCCCGTCCGGTCTACGACATCACCTCACCGATCTTCGACAAGGTCGCCATCAACCTCAACGCCGGCTACTACAGCGGCGGGCAGTTCCGCATCGTCACCCACGACAACTCCGCGGCCAACATGTACATCCAGCGCGCCACGCTCAACGGCAAGGAACTGGACCAGGCCTGGTTCTACCATGACCAGCTGACCGGCGGTGGAACGCTGGAGCTGTGGATGGGTGACCAGCCGAACAAGGCGTGGGGCGTCAAGCAACTGCCGCCTTCCCACTCACCGCAGGCACCCGCGGTCATCTACTCCACGCCTGATCAGGTTCGGGTGGGTCCCGGCGAGAACGGCACGGTCAGGCTGGAGGCGAAGAATCTCACCGGCGAAGCGGTCACGGTGAAGTGGCGGACCAACGCCCCTGCGGGTCTGCGTACCGTGCCGGCCAGCGGCACGCTGACCGTCCCAGCGGGCGGCACAACCGGCCAGGACCTTACGCTGCGAGTTGCCGAGGACATTCCGGAAGAGCTTCACCGGATCACCTTCACCGCCGTCTCCGCCGACGGAACCGAACTCCCCGACGGTGTGCTCTACGTGAACGGCATTCCGGCGATCTCAGTGTCGACTGCACCTGCGGAGCTGCGCCTGTTGCAGGATACCCCGGCCACGTTCCAGGTCCGGCTGGTCGACAACGACAGCCAAGCCCAGGACACGGAAGTCTCGCTGCAAACGCCTCAGGGCTGGCAGGTCGAACCCGCTACCCGTACGCTGCAACTCGCCGCCGGTGCCACTGCTACCCCGACCTTCACCGTCACCCCGCCAGCGAGCGCCTCGGGGGCGCAGACCCTCGTCGTGACGGTCAAGGATGCGACGGGCACGTCCCACCACGAGGTCTCCGCCACCGTCCACCACGCGATCGCCGTGGTCGGGGCTGTCGATGTGGCGACGGCGGGATTCGCTCTCACCCCCAACCGTTACTCCGCCTACCCCAGCACCTTCCCCAACGGTGTCGACTTCACCGTCGGCAGCAGCGACCCCGCATCCGCGTGGAGTTACATCCACCCCGGCCCGTCCGACGCCTGGGCCGGCAGCCGGTCCCACACCTTCACCCTGCGCTTCGACCTCCCCCAAACCCCCGAAAACGATCTCGCCCTCACCGCATGGCTGGTCGACACCCAACAGACCAGCCCGCCGAAACTGGCCCTCAGCCTGAACGAACAAACCGCCACCACCATCCAGCTCCCGGCGGGCGGCGGGGACGGCTACCACTGGGGCGACGGACGTGGTGGCAACATCCGCCCCACCATCATGGACTTCCCCCTGCCCACCAACCAACTCCGCGCCGGGAAGAACGTCATCACCATCACCACCCAAACCGGCTCATGGGCCGTCTACGACGCCATCGCCATCCGCGAAGCCACCCCATGACCAGCAAGCACAACCAAGACCGAAACAAGAACCGCAGTTCCTGAGAAGGCGCTGCTTTCGCCCACGACAACCCGCCACCCACCCGGCGCTGTTGCGGCGCCGGGCGGGTGCCCGCCTGCAACGCACGGCGCCTGAGCGCGCCTAACCTTGAGGAGACAATCATGCCAGACATCAATCGCCGCACATTCCTCACGTGGTCTGGGGTGGTGGGCGCTGCGGCGTTCGCCACTCCGATGTTCGGAGCGGGGCTGGCCGCGGCCGCGGCAGGTCAGGCACCGGCCCTGGACTCGCTGAGCAGCGATTGGTTGCCGCAGGGGGAGCTGGGGCACTTGCCTGCCGTCAGCAACTTCTGGGGGGCTGTGGGCGTCGCCGACAACGTGCTGGGAATCCGCAACTTCACGCTTGCGCCTTATCTCCAGGGTGGTGGCGACGCCTGTGCGCTGAGCGTGGATGGCGCGCCCATCACGACCAGCGAATCGCGCTGGTCGGCTTATGAGGTCCTGCGTAAGGCGGTGACCGGTTCCGGGGTGCGGATCCAGACCGCGACCCGCCTCGCCTTCGAACGCAACGAACTGCTGCTGCGCGTCACCGTCTCCAACCCCACCACGACGGCGATCACGGTGTCGGTCAATGCCAATCCCCGTATCGCCAGGGCGACGGCCGGCTGGACGTGGAGTCCCCCGCGGCCGGGCGGCGGCCGTACCTTCACCGCGTACAAGGTCTCCGGTTCGAGCCTGTTGATCTCTGACAGCGGCTCTTCGGCGGTGACTGCGTTCGCGTTCGCTCCGGCGCCCACGTTGAGTACGGCGTCGGCCGGCGGAACCGCTCAATGGCCGGTCGCCGCGGGAGAATCGGCGACGATCGACATCGTCATGGAGGTGGGCCAGACCTCCACGGGGGCGCCACTGAAGGACGTCAGTGACGGCAAAAGTGTGCTCGACGCCTGCAACGCCACGATCGCCGAGTTCCAAGATGCCTTCAACGCCGCCGCCAGGGGCTGGAAGAATCGCTGGCTGGATGCCTTCACCCCGGGCGACGGTCACTATTCGGGCTGCCTGCCGACTCTGGACACCGACGACACCGCGATCGCCCGCATGTACTACATGAGCATCTTGTCGGTGCTGGCCTGCGAACGCACGAATCTGTCCGCCGCATTCTCTGGCGTTCTCGGCAGACCTACCGGATCTGGCGCTTTCCGCGGATTCGACCGTGTCTACGTGACCGGAGGGCCCGAATGGTCAAACACCGTCACCTACTTCTGGGACACCTCCTACGCCTCGGTCATCCTGGCTCTGCTCGATCCGAAGATGGTCAAGGCCCACACCACCTACTGGCTCTCCAAGGACATCTATAACGGATACGCCATCGACTGCGTCTCCGGTAATACGGTCGGCCCGTGGTACAGCGCCAACGACCTCACCGTCTTCACCACGATCCTCAACTACATCAACTACAGCGGCGACGTCTCCTTCCTCGACACCCCTGTCTCCGGCACCGGCAAGACCGTCCATGAACATCTGAAGAGCATGGCCACGCACTGGCAGAGCCTGGTGCCGCAGGGGCAGTCGCTGGCCGACTACGGCGAGAACCACAACCTCCTGGAAGTTCTGCCGAAATACGTCCACCAAGTGGCGTCCTTCAATGCGGCCAACGTGTGGATGATGCAGCAGGTCTCACAGCTTTCCGCTCGCGCGGGTGACTCGGCAACCGCCAAGGACTTCACCAACAGAGCCGACGCCCTTCTCGGCGAAGTCCTCAAACTGTACGACAGCGCCAACCAAGGGGTGTGGAACTGCCGGCACAACGACGGCACCACCGTCGCGGTACGGACCGTCCTCGACTTCGCCATCGCGGGCAACCTGCTCGCCCCGGCCCTGACCGACGCCCAAAAAGCCGCCATGAAGAACTTCGTCACCACCGAATTGGTGGCCGGGGACTGGATGCGCGCTTTGTCCCTGTCCGACTCCCAGGCACCGGTCCCCCGCGTCGACCACGGCACCGACGGCGCCTATGACGCCTGGCCTGCGCTCACCGCCCAGACCTTCGCGCGGTTCGGTGACTATCCGGCGTTCCTGTCCCTGCTGAGAAGGTTCGCGGGTGTAACCCGCCAGGGCCCGTTCAGCCAGGCCCACGAGCTCCAGCAGGTCGCCGATGTGCCGGTAACCGACCGGCCGGCGTTGAACCCAGCGAAGGCCGTGACGGTCTCCGCATGGATCAACCCCTCGAGTTGGCCGACACAGATCTGGCAGAGCAGCATCATCGGCAAGGACTCCTGGAGCAGCGGGGCGGCTGGCTACGTGCTCCGCGGTGGCGCTGGCGGTAAGATATCCTTCGTCGTCACGCTCGACGGTCGCTTCATCGAGGTGCAGACCACCAGCACGGTCCCGACCTCGGGATGGCACCACGTCGCGGGCGTCTACGACGGCAACCAACTCCAGATCTTCATCGACGGCACCGTACAGGCCACCCGCCCAGCCACCGGAACCCTGACCCCATCCGCCAACGCCCCGCTGGTCGTGGGAAACTGCCCCTCCGACTCCAGCCGCCGGTTCATCGGCAGCATCGACGAAGCCCGCGTCTACGCCCGGGCACTGTCCGCCGCCGAGATCAACGCCCAGTATGCCGCCACCACCCCGGACACCGGCGCCACCGACGACGCGCTGGTGCTGCGCCTGGCCTTCGACGAAGGCAACGGCACGACCACCACCGAGTCGATCAGCGATGAGGCGGTGAAAATCAATGGGGCGACGTGGAGTACGGGACCGACTGGGTTCGGTAAAGCGCTGACCTTCCCCGACATACCTAGCTACCGCGCCGTCATCGCCTCACCCGCCAGCCTTCAGGTCTTCAACTGCGTGCCCGGTGGCAAGTTCGCCGACATCATCATCAGCGAGCTGTTCGGCTACACCCCCGACGGCACCACCGCCAAGCTGCAGGACGCCACGGTCCGCAGAGGACTCACCGGAACACTCTCCGGAGTGCGCCTCAACGGCAAGTACCACAGGATCACCAGCGGTTCCAGCGGCCTGTCACTGACCTGAACCGCCCACTACACGTCCGGTCCTACTGGCGGCGGCTCGACAAAGCCGAGCCGCCGCCATGTGGCGACGCCGTACGGACGTGGGGCTGGGCGACCGGCTCGCGCATCGCCCCGCGCAGCTCTCCCGCGGCCAGCAACAGCGGGTGGCCTGCGCCCGCGCGTTGGCCGGCCGACCAGAGTTCATCATCGCTGGTGAGCCCACCGGCAACTTGGCGCCTAGTACTCCAGCCGGACTTCTTCATTAGCGCTGGTCAACGGCTTGGGTGTGGGGAGTGTAGCGGGCTGGGACGGGGGTGGGGCGGTGTTTGTGGGGTCGTCCCGCGAAGGTGTGGCCGGGCTGCTTGTAGTGGCAGCGGCGGGCGCGTGCTTGGTGGCGGCGACGCCAGTGGGACCACGTCACGGCGTGGTCGCGGTCTGGAGCATGGCGGCGGGGTCCAACTGCCAGCAGACGTCGAATTTCGGCCGGTGTGAGGTCCACGAGGTCGGGTGTGTCCCGCTCGGTGCCCCCTTTTCTCGTTCCTGGCCGGCCAAGACTGCGAGGAAGGCATGCGCGAGTATGGCGAGTGTGATGTGCCGGTACCAGCCCACGTAGCGGCGGACTTCGTACTGGTCAAGGCCGCATTCGTTCTTCGCGCTCTGGAAGCATCCCTCGACCTTCCAGCGGCAGCCGGCGATGCGTACGAGGTCAGCAACGGTGGCGTCCAGAGGCGCGCTGGCCAGGTAGTAGGCGATCTCGTCGGGCTTGGCGATGCTGCGGCGGGCCAGCATCCAGCGTTGCCGGGTGGGTTCGTCGCCGTCGAATTCCCACACGGCGGGCAGGCGGGCTGCGGCCCAGTCGTAGAAACGCTCGCCCTTCGCGCCGCTTCCTGCGGACAGCCGCTGCCAGGCTTCGGGCGGGGCCTGGCCGATGAGGTGGTCGATGCGCGGGCCGTGGACCTGCTGGGACTTGGGCACGGCCACGACGTAGGAAAGGTGGTGGTCTTCGAGGAAGCGGCGGAAGTGGGAGTCCTGGCCGTAGGCGGAGTCCGCGGTGACCCAGCCGATGGGCAGGGGTGAGGCGAGGGCCCGCAGGATTATGGCCCGCGCCAGTTCGCCCTTGGTGGCGAAGACGCGGTCGTCGGGGACACGGGCGGCCCGACAGCGTTCGCGGTCCTCGGTCCAGGACTTGGGCAGGTAGAGCTCGCGGTCGACCAGCGTGTGGCCGCGGGCGGTGGCATAGGCGGCGAAGACGCCGATCTGGCAATTCTCGGTGCGGCCTGGGCTTGTAATTGAATAACTGTCAGATTTGATCTGAAGCATCGTCATTGTCAGGGTGCCGGTGGGAGGCTGTGGCATGGCTACGCATCCGCAACCCCGTACAGCGGCCGAAGCCTTGCAGACAAAGTTCGACCAGATCCTGCCGCATCTTGATGAGCGCCGTCGTCGGCTCTATCTGGCCAGCGAGGCCACGGCGATCGGCCACGGCGGTATCACTCTGGTGGCGGCGGCCTCCGGTACCAGCACCGCCACCATCGCACGCGGCATCGGCGAGCTGGCCGGGCAGCCTGCACCGACCCGTCGGATCCGGGTTCCGGGAGGCGGTCGCAAGCCCTTGACGGCCACCGATTCCGGTCTACTGCCGGCACTCGAGGCGTTGATCGAGCCGCACACTCGCGGCGATCCCATCTCCCCGCTGCGCTGGACCACGCTGTCGCTGCGCGCCTTGGCATCGTCCTTGACCGACCAGGGCCACCCGGTCAGCGCCACGACCGTCGGGCACCTGCTGCACACCCTGGGCTACAGCCTGCAGGGCACCGCGAAGACCCACGAGGGCGTCGGCCATCCGGACCGCGACGCCCAGTTCGCCCACCTGAACCGCACCGCCGCCGCCTTCCTCAACGACAACCAGCCGGTGATCAGTATCGACACCAAGGCCAAAGAGTGGCTCGGCGACCGCGACCGGCCCGGCCGCACCTGGCGACCGGGCGGAAACCCGATCAAAGTGGACTGTCACACCTTCATCACCAGCGACCAGCCGGTGGTCATCCCCTTCGGGATCTACGACATCGCCCACAACAGCGGCTGGGTCAACGTCGGAACCGACCATGACACCTCCGAGTTCGCGGTGGAGTCCATCCGCCGCTGGTGGCAGCACCGCGGACAAGCTGACCACCCGGACGCCACCCGGCTGCTGATCACCGCCGACTCCGGCGGCTCCAACGATCCCCGCCGCTGGACATGGAAGAAGCACCTGCACGCCTTCGCGCAGGAGAGTGGGCTCGAGATCACGGTCTGTCACTTCCCACCTGGCACATCAAAGTGGAACAAGATAGAACACCGGATGTTCTGCCACATCACCGCGAACTGGCGAGGACGGCCGCTGACCAGCTACGAGGTCGCCCTCGAGACCATCGCCGCAACGACCACCACGACCGGGCTTTCGATCGGGGCCGAACTCGACACCGGTAGCTACCACCTTGGCACGACCGTCACGCCCGCCGAGTTCCACGCTCTGCCGATCACACCGAGCACGTTCCACGGCGACTGGAACTACACCCTCGCACCTGCCCCGCCCAATCCTCCCGAGGCGCCACGGACTCGTCGCCAGATCGACCCGGCCCTGACCGAACTGCTCACCGACCCGGCCCTGACGGGCATGGCCCGCTCCGACTTCGACCACTTGGTGGCGGTCTCGGAGCCGTACTGGGACGCCTTGGCCGAGGCCGCATTCCAACGACGCTTTCACCGTCCGCGCAGCTATCTCCACCCGCAGACCAGCAGCCTGGACCACTACCACCGACTGCTGACAGCGTTGTTACACCGCCGCAGAGCAGCGACCAGTACGCTCCTGGCCCACTTGCTGGGCGTCACCCGCACCAACCTGTCCAATCAGTTCCAGGACGGGCACCGTCTCCTGGACCTGCACAAAATCGCCGTCATGCCATTGCCCGGAGCGCCCGCCCGCACCCTGGAGCAGCTGAAGGCCCGTGGGACGCCTATCGAAAGATACCCCGCAGACCAAATCTGACAGTTATTCAATTACAAGCCCCCGCGGTGCCGGAATACTGACGCTGGACACCGACGGAGGTAGTGCCCTTCTTCACGAAGCCTGTGTCGTCGGTGATCAGCACGCCGTTGTCCGCGCCGAGGTGCTCGGCAACGTAGGCGTGCAGGTCGTCGCGGACCTCGTCGGCCTCCCAGCGGCTCCGGGAAAGCAGGTGCTGCAGCCCGTCGGGGGTGGCATGACCGGCGTACTCGGCGAGCTGCCAGCCGTTCTTGCGGCCCACCGGACCAAGGAGTCCACGGACGTAGTCCCGCACCCGACGCCGAGATTCCACGCGGGCAAAACGTCTTCCGATCCGCAAGAGCAGCTCAGCAAGTCCCTCTTCCCACACGCCCGTTGGTTCATCACTCATGCGAGCGAGCTGCCCGGAACGTGGCCACGACAAGCAGCCCGGCCACACCTTCGTGGGACGACCCCACAAACACCGCCCCACCCCCGTCCCAGCCCGCTACACTCCCCACGCCCAAGCCGTTGACAGCGTCGGCGGACAGCCCCGTACCGATTTTCACGCCCGCGAGGCGTCACGTCAGGGACACGGGCGACTCTTATATCCCGGAGGCCGGACAGCCCACCCGCATATAGGAGTTGCCCGGGTGGAGTCCCTTCATAGGGGTGCCGTCGCGGGGCGGCCGAGGGGTGTCGACAGCGTCGGTCAGTGGCCGGGGCCGGTCACCGGAGCGGGCCGCTCGCAGGTGCTGGCGACCGGGAGTGCACGGCCCTGGTCCGCAGCGGCCATGAGGGTGAGCATGATGTCCAGGACGTGGGCGGCGAGTTCGGCAGAGGCGCGGTGCGGGCGCCCCTCCGCCAGGGCCTCGGCCAGGTCGGCAAGTCCAGTACCGCGGCCGCCGTCGCGGTGGCCGGCGCTTACGGGCAGGGTCTCCCAGCCGGGGCCGCGGTTGATGTCGACGGGTCCGTCGAAGCCGTTGGGGTCGGGCACGGACAGCGAGGCTTCGGTGCCGTGTACCTCGATCCGAGGCAGGCGAGCGGCCTTGACATCGAAGCTCATGACCAGGGTGCTGAGCGTTCCGTCGGCGTGCTCCAGGACGCCGGTGACGTGGGTGTCCACCTCCACTGAGAAGTTCTGTCCGGTGCGGGGGCCGCTGCCGATGGTGCGCTCGGCGCGCGGCCGGGACGAGGCCCCGGTCACCTTGACCACCGGGCCAAGCAGATGGACCAGGGCGGAGAGGTAGTACGGGCCCATGTCGAGTAGCGGGCCGCCGCCGGGCCGGTAGTAGAACTCCGGGTCCGGGTGCCAACTCTCATGACCGGCACAAGTCATGAAGGCGGTGGCGGCGACGGGATGGCCGATCAGGCCGTCGTCGACGGCCTTGCGGGCGGTCTGGGTGCCGGTGCCGAGGACGGTGTCGGGGGCACAAGCCACCCGCAGCCCCGCCTCGCGGGCTGCGGCGAGCACAGCCTCGGCCTCCTTGCGGTTGGCCGCGAGCGGCTTCTCCCCGTAGACGTGCTTGCCGGCGCCGAGGGCCGCGAGGGCAACTTCTGCGTGCGCGGCGGGTATGGTCAGGTTGAGCACGGCGTCCACGTCGTCCCGGGCCACCAGTTCGGCAAGGGATCCGACGACCGCGATCTTCCCTTCGTTTCCCGCTCCCCCGGCTGACCCCTCCTGGGCGAGTGTCTGGGCACGGTCCCGGTCGAGGTCGGTGACGGCTGTGAACTGAACGGACGACAGGCGATCCAGCGTGGCGAGATAGGCGCCGCTGATCTTGCCCGCACCCACGATGCCGATCTTCAGCGGCTTGCCCACAGCAGTCCCCTTTCGGTCATCGTGCGGACCTCCGGCACGTCGAAGTCGTCCGGCTTGTGCCCGATGGTCGAGACGAAGACCCGCCCCGCGCCCCAGGTCCGGGTCCAGACGGCGGGCATCACCACAGGTCGGTCGCGCAGTTCGTCGGACGGGAAGGTGGTGGTGGCCAGTACCTCGATGTGCGGGTCGGTGAGCACCCAATACTGCTCGGTGTGCACGTCGAAGTCGTGGAGCCCCGCGATGACAGGGTGCTCGGCCTGCTCGGGCAGCAGGTGCACGGTGTGGTCGAGGAAGCCCGGCGGGTGCATCACGAACCGGCCTCCGGTGAGCAGGTGGTAGCCGTGGTCGAGGAAGGAGTCGACGATGCCGCCGTGCCAGCCGGCCAGTCCGGTGCCGGCGCGGACCGCGGCGGCGAGGTTGTCGCTCTGCTGGCGGGTGATCGTGCCCATGGTCCAGCACTGCACGATCAGGTCGGTCTCGACCAGGCGCTCGGCGTCCTCGTAAACCGCGAGGTCCTCGGAGGTTTCGACGGCGAATCCGTGGTCCTTCAGGAAGGGGACGAACCCGTCGCTGATCGCCACAGGCTGGTGCCCGTCCCAGCCGCCGCGGACAACCAGCGCCCGCCGGGTGATGTCAGTAGTCAATGTAATTGCACGCTCCCATCGGTGCGAGAAATGAGATCCGGACTGAAGAGTCGTCCGAGGGTGTCAGCCGACCACAGCGGCGAAAATGTGCATGGCAGACTGCCCGGCCGTCGAGGTCTGGCTGCAGCCAGCGTGCCGGTTTCCTGGCTGTCCGCAGAGGCCACGGACATCCGGGACGGTGCGATGTGGACCGTCCCGACGAGGGTGTAGCCGAGGTCGTCACTGCCTGTCAGTCCACGGCGAATTCCACGGCGAAGGTCGCGGGGGCGGCGACCAGGACGTGCTGCGGTGACTGCGGCGGGCCGCACGAGGCGGTACCCAGGCCGTGGTGTTCGCTGTCCAGATGGAGACGGATCCGGCCGTCCGGACGCAGCTGGTTGTGGTGATCCGCGGCGGCGAGCGCCGCTGTGCCCCACGGCCGTGCGGTCAGGTCGATGACCGGGAGCCCGGAGATCAGCAGGCTGGGGCCGTGCGACGTGGTGATCCGTGCGTGGCGGACCTCGCGCCGGTTGCCGTTCTCCTGTGGCCGGACGTACGGGGTCTGCAGCGCCACGACGGTGGACCGGAAACGGCCGACGCGGCCGGCCGCCTGCGAGTCCCGATAGGCCTCGCCCGGGCCGCGTCCGAACCATTCGACGTCGGCGTCGGTGCCGAGCAAGGACATCGACACTCCCAGGCGCGGCAGCGGAACCGGCCAGTCGCCTTCGGGGGTGACCGTGACCTGGAGGCGCAGGCCGGTCGCGTCGGCGCCCGCCCCGGCTTGCCGCGTCGTCCAGCGGTAGACGATGCCCAGCCCGGAGCAGGAACCCGAGGCGGCCAGGCGAGCGCTGACCACCAGGCCCGACGGGCCGGGCTCGACGGTCAGGGTTCGGTGATGCATGCGGTCCAGGCCGGCCGCGCGCCATGCGGCGGCCTCCGCCGCCAGGCCGAGTTCGTCGTTGTCGGTCGGGGCACGCCAGACGTCCAGCCGCGGCCCCTCGAGATCCAGAGCGCCGAGCCGCGTCAGCGCGCCGGTTCGGCGGTCGAACCGGGCGACGCCGAGCGTGATGGCGTCCTCGCGGACGAGAGCGGCGGCCAGGGTGAAGTCCGTCGGCGGCGTGCTCGGCCTCAGCAAGCCCTGCCCCCAGCCGATCTCGTGACCGGCGTCGACCCAGCTCGCGTCCTCGGCGAGAGCGGCCCTGAGGGTAAGCCACACCTCGCAGCCGGAAGCCTCCTTGGCCGCGGCGTCGACCGCCGCGGCCAGGTCGTCGGGCCAGGGCACCAGCGTCTCGTTTCCCGGTGCGACGGGCGGTACGGACAACTCGCCGGATCCAACCGGCTTGCCGTCGTCTTCGACGGTCCAGGAGAAACGCAGGTATCCCGTGTCACGGCTGTGGTGGAGGCTGCGGATGCCAATCCGCCGTGTTGAGGCGTCGATGACGATCCGGACCGGTTCGATCACCTTCTTGTACTCGACGAGCCCCGGCGAGGGCGTCCGGTCGGGGAAGACCAGTCCGTCGGCCACGAAGTTACCGTCGTGGATCTCCTCACCGAAATCGCCGCCGTAGGCGTAGAACGGTGAGCCGTCTTCGGCGACCTGCGCGATGCCGTGGTCGATCCACTCCCAGACGAAGCCGCCGGCCAGCCTCGGATGCGACTCGAACACGGCCTGGTACTCGGCTAGAAGGCCTGGGCCATTGCCCATCGCGTGGGCGTACTCGCACGCTATGAACGGCAGACCGCGACGGTGCTCGTCTTCGGCCGGGTCGGTGGTGCGCTGCTCGCGGCCCCGGCCGATCGCCTCGACTTCGTCGATACCGGGGTACATCAAGCCGTAGATGTCGACGTAGGAACCGCTCTCGTTGTTGCCGGTGTAGTGGATCGGCCGGGAGTCGTCGTGTTCGCGGATCAGGGCGGCCATGGCAGCCAGGTTCTGCCCCGTACCGGCCTCGTTGCCCAGCGACCAGGCGACCACACAGGGGTGGTTCTTGTCCCGCTGCACCATGCGCTCGGCACGATCGAGATAGGCGGGCAGCCACGCGGGGTCGTCGCTGGGATTGCCGCGCCAGTTCGCGTACGCGAAACCGTGGGTCTCCAGGTCGCATTCGTCGAGGACCCACAGGCCGTGGGTGTCGCAGAGGTCCAGGAACCGGGTGTCCGGCGGGTAGTGGCTGGTTCGGACCGCGTTGACGTTGTGCTGCTTCATCAGCAGCACGTCGGCCAGCATGGTCTCCTCGGTGAGGGTCCGTCCGGTCAGCGGGTGCCATTCGTGCCGGTTGACGCCCCGGAAGGTCAGCGGTCGGCCATTGGCAGTCAGCACCCCGTCGACCACCGCGACGGTGCGGAAGCCGATCCGCAGGCCCACTCGCTCGCCGCCGGTGGTCAGACTGCCCTCGTAGAGCTTGGGCTCTTCGTCCGACCACGCGGTGACGCCCTCGAAGGTGTACGGTCCGGCGGGATCGGCGTCGATCAACCCGAGTTCGGGTATGGACAACCGGGCCGAGGGCGTGGTCCGGACCGACAGCGTGCCACGGCCGGTCCGGTGGTCGAAGTCGGCGCGGACGAAGAAGTCCTCGATCCCGCGGGCGATCACCGATACCGACCGGAAGATCCCCGACAGCCACCACATGTCCTGGTCTTCCAGATAGCTGCCGGAGGACCACTGGTGCACGCGCACCGCCAGCACGTTGCGCCCCGGGCACAGCGCGGACGAGATGTCGAATTCGGTAGGGAGCCGGCTCCCCTTGCCGTCACCGAGCCGGATCCCGTTGAGCCACACGGCGAAACAGGAGTCGACGCCCTCGAACCGGAGCACCGTGTCCTCGATCGGGAATCCGTCCGGCACGTCGAAGGCCCGACGGTACTCCCCGGTCGGGTTCTGCTCGGGAACTCGGGGCGGATCAACCGGAAAGGGATACTGGGTATTCGTGTAAGCCGGGGCACCGTAGCCCGGCTTGCCGGGAATCCCGGCCATCTGCCAGCACGACGGGACCTCCAGCAGTTCCCACGCGGCGTCATCGAAACCCGCCTCGGGCAGGCCCTCGGTCAGGTCGTCCAAGCCTGTGGCGAGCCGGAACCGCCAGGCGCCGTCGAGCGGGATCACCGGGGCGTCGGAGGTAAACGCCGCCCGCGGACGGAGCCGCCCGCTGCCGGGCGACCGGTCTTCGACGTATGCGGAGGACTCTGAAATGTTCATGAGCATCTCGACTTTCGACGTTTTCGTTGATCGTTGGGGTCGCCCAGGTGGGTGAGCAGGCGTCATTTGGGCGCTGTCACGTCGGCTGAGTCAGGTTTTCTCAGCGGTGATCACTTCCAGATTCCGTTGAGGACGAGGGCTGCTCGCGCGATGCCGCCGGTCCTGCTGGGGCTGAGCGTGATGTGTCGCAGGGTGCGCCATCTTTGCTTGAGCTCGGCGGCGGTGCGTTCTCCGAGGGCCCGGACGCGGACGCCCGCAAGGCGGCCCGACTCGATCAACGTGCCGTCCAGGACCACGTGCGTCATGTTTTCCTGCCGACATCGGGCCAGGACCTCGTGCAGGTCCGGGGCCTGATCGGCGAGGACGTCGATGCCCTCGTGCAGGTAGCGGTAGCCGGTGGCCTGAAAGATGCCGGCGTCGCGGGCCGGACAGTGCACGCAGCCGCGCTCGCGGAACCAGCGCAGCACCAACGCCGCCTGCCTGCGATCTCCTTATATCGTCTGCTCACTGTCGAGGACCCTTCGTCCATCAGTGACTATTCGATGCATCGCCACTACGGGATTGCGGAGAGCATGTCCGAAAGATCCCGTAAGCCTGTGATGTGACAGGCTGGGCGGGGCCCGGTTGAGTGGCCTTGACCAGCCGGGACGTCACGTCGGGCCCGCGGGCCCTTCAGCCCGTGAGGCCCAGATCGGGGCGGTCGCGGATCTCGACGGTCTCCCCGGTCTGGTGCAGTTCCAGGACTACGATCTCGTTGCGCCCGGTGCGCCACACGGGTGCTGGCGCGTAGAGGGTGCGCTGGGGACCGCGGTCCCAGTATCTGCCGAGCGCGAACCCGTTCAGCCACACCATGCCCTTGGTCCAGCCGGGCAGGGCGATGAAGCCGTCGGCAGGGGTTGGGAGATCCACCTCCGTGAGGTGGAACGCGGGGCCATCGGTCGCGAGCCGATCGAACTGAAGCTTCGTCAGGTCCCTGAGGGGCAGCGGACGGATCTCCCAGCCGAACTGGTACTGGGTGTCCAGGCGCACTCCGCCACTGATTCCCTTGCGGTCCTCCAGCCAGGGTCCGTAGTTGATCCGCCCCATGTTCTCCACCAGCACCTCCAGTTCGGCGCCGGCGGCGCCGATGCTGAGCGGCAGCCCGTCCATCGGACGGTCGCGCTCAAGGACTCCGAGCGGTGCACCGTCCAGGAAGACCTGCGCGCGGTCGGCGAGGCCGGAGATGCGGAGCGTCGCGTCCGGGAAGGAGCCACGCACCCGGGTGCGGTAGTGGATCAGCCCGTAGGCCTGGCCCAGGGCCTCCATGGGTTCGGGTGCCACCCGCTGGAGCGGCTCGGACAGGCAGTCCAGGGATTCTCGCAGCGAGGCCGTTCCGCTCGGCTTCAGCACTCGGGGGGTGAGCCTGGCGGGCAGGGCTGGCGGCTCGTGCCTGATCGGGCCGAAGTGCCGTGCGATCACGTTGCGGAAGGCGTGGAACTTCTCGGTCAGTTCTCCTGCTTCGCCGACGGGTGCGTCGTAGTCGTAGCTGGTGCAGGTGGGCTGGTAGGTGGCTCCGTCGTGGTTGGCTCCGTTCCACCAGCCGAAGTTGGTGCCGCCGTGGCCCATGTAGATGTTGACCGAGGCTCCTTGGGCGAGCATCCAGTCCAGGTCGTCGGCAGCTTCCTGTGCGTCACGGACGTGGTGGTGCTCGCCCCAGTGGTCGAACCAGCCGTGCCAGTACTCCATGCTCACCAGCGGGCCGGTCGGCTGGTGGCGGCGCAGCACGGCCAGGGAATTCTCAGGGCGGGAGCCGAAAGTTGCCGTGGCCAGGGTGCCGGGGATGTGCCCGCCGCGCTGGCAGGGGTCGGTGGCGCCGTCGGCGGTGAACAGCAGGCAGTCGGCGCCGCGGCGGACCAGGCCGTCCCGAAGGTGCTGCAGATATGCGGTGTCGGTGCCATGGCTTCCGTATTCGTTCTCGACCTGCATGGCCACCACGGGACCGCCGTTACTGGACAGCAGTGGGACGAGGACGGGCAGCAGCACATCGAACCAGGCGTCCACAGCGGTGAGGTAGCGCTCGTCGGTACAGCGCAGTCGCAGGTCGGGATCCGCGAGCAGCCAGGCGGGCAGGCCGCCGAACTCCCATTCCGCACAGATGTAGGGGCCCGGCCGGACGATCACGTCCAGCCCGAGGCCGCCGGCGGTGGTGATGAAGCGGGCGACATCGGCCGGGCCTGTGAAGTCGTGCTGCCCAGGGACTGGCTCGTGGAGGTTCCACGCGATGTAGGTCTCTACGGTATTCACGCCCATGGCGCGCAACCTGCGCAGACGGTCGTCCCACAAGTCGGGGTGAACGCGGAAGTAGTGAATGGCGGCGGAGATGATCTGGTGGGGCCGGCCGGCGCGCAAGAAGCCGGAGTCGGTGACGGTCAGCTGGACGGCGGGGCGAGTCGCGCTCACTGCTACTCCTGGGTGGGTGGAGAGGTGCGTCATGTACCAGTCGGCCGCGCGACGCGCTCGCGTGAGCCGTCGAGGCCGACGCCGATCAGTTTGAGCACGGTGGTCACCTGCTTTCGGGCGCGTCGGGCGTCGTGGTCAGGGCGGCGCGGCCCACCTCGAGGCCGGCCGCCGGGATCCGGTACGGCGAGCAGGAGATGTAGTCCACGCCGGTGCGGTGGATGAAGTGGACAAAGTCTGGGGTGCCCTCGTGCTCACCGCACACTCCGGTCGGAGTTGGCAGAGCGGCCCTACCGGACGGACGACTTGATCAGGTTCGTCACGCTGTCGCGGTTGGTGCTGAACCAGTGGGCGAACTCGTCGAGAGCGCTGCGATCGCGAACAGCGAGGCACCGACGCGGGTCATCCATCGGGGTGCCAACGTCCCTCGCTTCCTCTCCCCATACATGTCATGATTCCCCTTTCTCATGTTCATCCCATCTGTGATGCGGGACTACAACGTTGTGTTTCCGTGCATCGGGCCGCCGACAAAGGTTGTCTGGTTCGCGAAGTACGAGTTTGGGGTCCGCTCCCCCGTGGGTGCCCTCTGGGGTGTGGACCGGCACGGTCAGGTCGGCTTGCGCGCGGTAGTCCGAACGGCGATTCCAGCTGCGAGGCTGTGCCTCCATCCAACCAGTTCCGAGTGCGAACTGGACACGGCTTGTGCCCGGCGCCGCCCGCGGGGGCCACACCGGGCACAAGCCGGCGTTCCACTAAAGGCGAACCGTCACGATGGCCTTCGCCTTCACGGACGTGCCACCGATGGTGCCGGTCGCAACGAACCAGCCCTCCTTGGCGACGTCCGCGGCTGACACCGGGTCCCAGCTGACGGAGACGGTGTCGGTGGCGCCGTCGGTGTAGACGGCGTTCACCTCTGCAGGCAAGGACGGGAGCTGTCCGACAGTCGTGTCGACCGCGACGGAGGCCGTGCCGACGACGGCGCGCTCAGTCTGCGGTCCGTACACCTGGAACTCGGCCAATCCGCTCTCGCCGCCGGGCGTGACGTTGTCGTACGTCTTGTTCGGGTCGATGGTGAACTTGATCCAGGACGTGGTGATCGGAGGGTCGAACTTCACGACATTGTCCGGTTGGCCCTCCCACTTGATGTCGGTCACCATCCGGCTGCCGCCCTCCCATTCGAGCAGGCCCTCCCCGGCGTGATCGACGAGCGCACCGCGGTCGACGAGATTCACCCTGTCGATCTGGATGGGACGGGGGAACGTCAATGTGATCCAGGGCATCACATCCACCTTCTTGGCAGCCCACGCGGTCGTTCGATCGTCGTCTGTCGCCTTCGTGCCCATGTACCGCGGGTCCGGATTGTTCCCGTCCGGATTGCCGGACCGATCGCGCACGGACGAGGTCGTCACAGCGGCAAGACTCGCCAGGTTGTTGCCGACGGCCTTGATCGTCTGCGTTCCGGTGCGGACGGTCACTCCATCCAGCGTCACCGTTGCATCCACGGTCGCCGTGAACGAGCCGTTGATCGGTTCGCTCAGCACGATCACGTCGCTTCCGGGAACCTGCTTCAGCCTGCTATCGCTGAAGGCGTATGAGACCTCGGCCTTCGACAGGTTGGCCTTCGCGCCGCTGTCCATGACTCCCTCGAGCGTGGCGACGATCGGAGCCCCGACGCGGATCTCGCCGGCGCTCAGCTTCAAGGCCGCCGATCTGAGGAACGTCGGGAAGGAGATGCGCCCCTCCGAGTCCACGTCCACGTACAAGAAGGCGCTGGCCCGGTATCCATTGCGGACGGCGTCCACCATGATTCTGGTGCGCCCTGGCCCTGCAGCCGCGTTCGCTCCTCGTGCGTCGATCGTCGCGACGGCGGGGTTCTCGCTTCGGAAGGCGAGCTCGCGGGGTGAGAGATCCAGCCCCTCGCCCAGGAAGGACTCGCCGCGCACGCCGACGCTAGCGGATGTTCCGTCCGCGCCGACCGAGCCGTCGAGCGTGATGCCGCTCAGCTGGGTGAGGTCGCGCAGCGAGTGCACCTGAACTTCGAGGATGTCCACGGGCTTGCCGTCCTGGCCGCCGCCGGGGAACGAGACCCGAACGTAGCGCGCTTGCACGCTGGCGTGCGCGGGGTCGACGGGGTAGTTGTAATACAGTCCGTCCTGCTCCCAGCCATACAGCGTGGTGTCGTTCTTCGGCACGGCCTTGGTGTTCCTCGATGTCGGCAGGCCGCCGCCGGACAGCTCGCTGGTCTGCGTTCCCGCGGTCCAGTCCTGCCCGTCCTTGCTGTACTCGATCTTCACCTGCTTCGGCACGTTGGTGTACGTGACGTTGTCCGCGTTCGGCATCCGATGGTTGAAGAACACGTTCACCCGGGTGAGGTCCTGCAGCGACTTCAGGTCGTACGTGATGCTGCCGTCCTGCCCGGCCGGGATCGTCCATTTCGATGCGTTGGCGCCGGATGCGTCGTTGATGGTGCCGTCGGAGAGCGCCTTGGCGTGATCCTGATCGACGGACACCTCGGGCACGATGCCCTTGGCGGCGTTGGCGTCGGGGAGCACGCTGACGAAGTTGCGGCTGGTGGTGAAGGTCTTGCCGTTCACGGTGACCTCGGCCCAGTAGCCGTACATCGTCGAGCGGTCGACCGTGCCGGTCACCTGCAGGACGCCGTCCTTGACCGCGAACGGCACCTTGTCGGCCGAGACCTCCTTGATGTCGATCTTGCCGGTCGGGATGTTGCGGCGGCCGTCGACGGTTGCGTAATGGTAGGTGACGTTCGACGGATTCAGCACGTCGACGGATCCGCCCTTCTCGGTGAACCCTTCGAAGGTTACGGGAACCTGCTGACGCGCCTGCAGTTCCTTCCAGAACCCGGCGCCGCCGGTGCTCATCGATACGCCGCTCAGCGGGAGGTCCGGCGAGATCGCCCCGCCCCGGACGACCACCGGGTAGGTGTCGGTCCTGACCTGAGGATCGTGCACGCCGTCCTTGTACGTCGCCCTGACGGTGATCGTCGCGGTGCCGTCCTGCTTCGCCCAGATCTTCCCGCTCTCCCCGCTGGGGGACGCGACCGACTCGTTGTCGCTGCTGTAGGTGATCTCCGCCGGCGCGAGCACGTTGGCGAAGCCGTTCATGTACGCCTCGGCTCGCAGCTGCAGGTAGCGCGGATCCTTCTGGCTGCTGAACGCCTTGACGCTGCTGAGCGAATAGCTGCGCGCCTTGCTCTTCGTCGTCACCTTGATCACGGTGTCGATCGGATCCGTCTTGACCATCGACGTGTCGATGTCGACGTAGTAGGCATCGCCGGCCTTCGTCGACGTGAACGGAAGGGACTTGCCCTCGTTCAGCCATTCGATCTTGTCGACCGGGGCCGTGAACGGGCCGATGCCGCTCATCCGGGCCTGACCGGTGAAGCCGGACTTGGCCGTCCCGGCGATCTGGTTCTTGATCATGTGCAGGTACACGAACTGGTCGCGAGACATTGCGTAACCCCAGTCGGGACCCTGTCCGTGTGCGATCGCCTTCTGCGGATCGTCGTACCATCCCGGCTTGCGCGTGTAGTCCAGGGTGTACGGCGTCGTGCCGTACAGGGACTCGTGCAGATCAGGGCCGCCCTTGTTCGTCATCCACGAGACGATGCCCTGCCGCATGTCGGACAGCTGCTGAGACGAGATCGGCACCATCGAGAAGATGTTGTCGTTGTCGAGGTTGCTGCTCAGGTTGTCCATGCCGCGGGTGACCGTGATCGACAAGTCGTAGTTCATCACGTAGCCGTGGCCGTACTGGTTGATGAGTTCCTTGGCCGCCTCGCTCCAGGCGTCCCGCTCATTGCCCTTCGCGTACTGCGTCCAGATGTCGAGCGCGGTCGTGTACGGATCGTTCCACTCCTCGTGGGCGACCTTGCGGCCCTGCGGGAGGACGCCGGCGGCCCAGCCGCCGTCGTTGTACGGCTCGCTGTTCCAGAACGGGCGCTCGTACAGCGTGATGTCCTGGTCACCGGTCTGCGGGTTGGGGTTGGCGTCGATCAGCACGCGGTCGTTGTAGTTGCGCGCCGAGCTCCATGCGACGTCGGTGTTCGCGTACGACTGAGGGTTGCCGTCAACGAACACGTACCACGGGTTATACCGCGCGACCAGGTTCTGAATATCGCTCTCCGGGGTCTCGCGCCCCTCGTACGCGGACGAAAGGTAGACGCCGAACTTCAGGCCGTAGCGCTCCGCGGCCTCCTTCGCCTGCTGGACGCGGTCGCGCACCTTCCAGCTGCCGTCCGCAGCCTGATAGAGAGCGCCGTACTTGAACAGCTTGTTGCTGTTGTCGGGGGTCAGGTTCGCGTTCGGGGAAGGCCAGTAGTAGATCGTGTTCTGGAGGCTCTCCGTGGAGAGCGTCGTCATCCCCATCTCTTTCGCGGTCCGGGCCCACTCGTCGTAGTTGTAGTTCGGGTCGTACAGGTTCGGCATGGTGCCGGTCGTGTGCGACAGGGCGGACATCTTGCCGTCGATGAACCAGTCGACGGGGTTCTTCCTGACCGTGATGGTGTACTGCCGGGTTGCTGACGCACCGTCGGCGTCGGTGGCCTCGACGGTGAAGGCGTAGTCCTTGGTGCGGTTGCCGTGAGCGCCGTCGGCGACGGTTCCCTCGATGCGCCCGTCCGCGGTGAGCTTCAATCCCGGAGGGAGCTCGCCCTCGGCAAGCCTCCAGGTGTACTTGGGCGCGCCTCCGGAGGCCTGGAAAGTGAACGCGGACGCCTGCGGCGCGATGGCGGAGTTGTTCCGTTTTCCGTCGATGGTGGCCACCATGCCGACATATGGGTTCTCGTCGTATGCGTAGGGGAGGGCGTTGCTGGGGTAGTCGTTGGCGGGGACGTTCGCGTTCCGGGTCTCGAACGCCTTCTTGTCGATGTCGAGGCCACGCGTGACGATCTTCAGGTCGTGATCGGTGCCGCCGGACACGGAGTAGGTGAGGTCCGGCACCTCGTTGCCGCTCGTGTCGGAGAGGCGGGAGTAGAAGCCGAGGTAGTTCTTGTTCGAGCTGGGGTTCTTGTGCTGGATCTCGATGATCAGCTTGTTCCATCCGGCCTTGAGCGACACGGCGTAGCGGTTTCCGGTCTTGCTCAGCCGGCCGGGGACCGAGGTCTGCGATCCGACGGACGCATCGTTCGCGAAGAGGCGGTAGACGCCCGATCCGCCGACCTGCCACTGCACCGTCCTGTCGGCCGGGCTGTGGACGTACGTTGCGGCGAGGACCCACTTGTCGGTGGTGGGCCGCCCCTGCTTCACATCGAAGTAGCCCATCAGGTCGTTGTAGTCGTCGTAGTTCCGGTTGAAGATCCGGTCGTCGAAGTACTGCCAGGTGGACTTCTCCGTGCCGGAGGGCGCCTGTACCGCCCCGTCCGGCTTCGGGGTGACGGCGCTCGGGTCGTCGCCCACGACGGGATCCGTGAACGGACCGGAAACCAGCCACTGGTTGAGATAGGGGGCTGTGCCGCCGGTCTGTTCGGCCCGTGCGGGCGTCGCAGGCGTCAGGCACCCTGCGATGATCACAGCCGCTGCGGCAAGCACTCCCGCTGCGGTGCGCCGGAGGGCTCTCTGTCTCTTCATCGTTGGCGTCCTTACTCGTCACCGAGAGGGGGAGGAGGGGAGATAACAGGAGTCTCCGAGAGGTAGACGCGGTGCTTGACGGGAGATCCCCGCCCCAGTAGATCAGATTCATTCCAACGGAGCAAGGAAATAACTATGATTAAACATCGAAACTTCCAGGCAATATGCTCGATGTATCTGATCTGTGCTGATGAGCGCGGATCACGTTCTGACGGTCTGCGAGGACCTGAAGGATCCGTGCCGGCAGTCGAGCTCCCCGGCGGGACCGGACGAGCTGTGGACGGCAGGGGAGGACCAGAGCGCGCGATATTCGCGGTGGGAGGACGGGCATGACGGATCGGGATCCACGCGCGGCGACGCCCTATCGCCCCACGCTGTCGGCGATCGCGCAGCAGGCCGGTGTGTCGATCGCCACCGTCTCGAAGGTCCTCAACCACCGGCCCGACGTGTCGGCGCAGACCAGGCGCAGGGTGGAGCAGCTGCTCGACCACCACGGTTACCCGCGCCGCGACCGGGAACAGCCGTGGCTGGCCCGCAGCAACCTCGTCGATGTGCTGATGATCGGGATGGACGACCCTTGGGCGTCGCAGGTGCTCTCCGCGTTCGAGGCCGCCGCCCGCGAGGCCGGGCTCGGCATCGTGCCGGCGCCGGTCGGAGCGACGACCGTCCCCGGCGAGGTGCTCCGGCGGATCCTCGCGCGCGGTTCCCGCGGCATGATCTTCGTGTTCGCGGACCTCGCCCCTCGGCAGCGCGCGCTGCTCGAGACGGCGCAGGTGCCGTATGTGCTGGTCGGTCACGGAGAGGCCGTCCCCGACGGTGTGCGCACGGTCGGCATCGACTACCGGGCCGGTACGCGCGTGGCCACGGAGCACCTGATCGACCTCGGCCGGGAAAGGATCGCGCTGATCGTCGGGAGCCGGGGTCGGCTGTACGACGAGGACCGGGTTGAGGGCTACCGGGATGCGCTCCGGGAGCGGGGCATCGTCGTGGATCCGGCGCTCGTGCGCACCATGGAGGTGTTCTCCGAGGACTGCAGCCGGGCTGAGACGCTGGGGCTGTGGGCCCTCGACGAGCCGCCGACCGCGATCGTCGCGGGGACGGACATGATCGCGGTCGGCGTCTTCGCCGCGCTGCAGGAGCTGGGCCTCAGGCCCGGCCAGGACGTCGGCGTCGTCGGCTTCGACGGCCGCCCGGAGGCCGCGTGGCTGAGGCCGCCGCTCACGACCATCAGCCAGCCGCTGGACGAGATCGCGCGCGCCGCGATATCGCTGCTCACGGACGAGCGTGCGGGGTGGACCCACACGGTGCGGGGCACGTTGGTGATCCGGGGCAGCACCGTGCCGCGCTCCTGAGCCCCGAAAATCTTTCGCGGCTCAGGAGCGCCGTCAGAGCTTTGGCCCCCTGCGCCCGCTGGATACCGTGGTGTTCGGCGCTCGGGCGATACAAGCGGGGAGCTGTGAAGGGATCGTGGGCGGAATGGAATGGCACTGGCAGCAGAGCGTCTTCGGCGGGGGCGGCTATATCACAGGGCTCGCCCTCGACCCCTTCGATCCGCGCCGCCTGTACGCCCGCTGCGACGTCGCCGGAGCGTTCGTCTCCACGGACGGCGGCGTGCGCTGGGAGCCGCGAAACGCCGGGCTCGCCGAAGTGCATACGCACATGGTGGCTGCCCTGGTGCCCTCCCCGGATCAGCCCGGCCTGGTGCTGCGATGCTCCGGCGACGCACGGGGTGGGAGAACCTACGGCAGCATCCACCGGAGCACCGACCATGGCAGGAGCTGGACCGAGGTCAGCCGCGACGTCGATTTCTACGGAAACGGCCCGACCAGGATGTTCGGCGAGATCTGCTCCTTCGATCCGCATCAGCCGGGGCGAGTGCTGGTCGGCGGGTACCGGGCGGGTGTCTGGAGCAGCGACGACGCAGGGCTGAGCTGGCAGCGCGTCGCCTTGCACGGGGAGCGGATCGCGACGATCCGGCACCATCCCCAGGTGCCCGGGCTGGTCTACCTCGGCACGGTCGGCGACAGCTGCCTGGACGGGCTCTGGGCGCTGCGGGACGCGCCGATCGCCGACCTGGTGCTGGAGCACGGCGACATGCCACGCGGAGACGACGGCTCGCTGTACCGGTCGAGGGACGGCGGGCGCAGCTGGGAGCTGATGCACCGGCGCCCGGGCTGGTCGGTGACCGGAATCGACGCGATCCCCGGCCGCCCGGGCGGACTGGTGCTCTCCGCCGGCGACGGGGTGCACTGGTCGCACGACGGCGGCGCGACGCTCACGGAGGCTCAGGGGCTGGAGGCGGGAAAGTCGCACAGCTTCGTCCGGGCGGATCCGCATCGCCCCGGAAGGTTCCTCACCGCCCCGCACGACGGCGCACGCGACGTACCGTTGTACGAGTCGACCGACGAGGGGATCGGCTGGCATGTGCTGCGCGAGCACCATGGCAGGGAGCATCTGCACCGCTATCCGTCCTACATCGATCATCCGCGATCGATCGGCGGAGGGATCAGCGACGTCGTCTTCCAACCGGACTTCCCGGACAGGTTCTACATGACCGGGTATTTCGGCGTCTCGCGCAGTGACGACGGGGGTGAGAACTTCACCGGCGAAGGCTTCCAGGGGACCGAGACGCTGTGCGTCGAGAGCGTCGTCTCCGACCGCGTCGGCGGGCGGGTGTACGCGACGCTGTGTGATCACACGTCGGCGGTTTCGGATGACGGCGGTCTGACATACCGGCCGTTCGCGGCGAGCCCGGCGCCGACGTCGGCGCTGGCGGTTTCGCCGCACGATCCGGATCTGGTGCTGTGGGGCTCGGGCAGCAAGCGGCCGTTCCACCGCGACGCCTTCATCCTGCGCACGACCGACGGCGGGCGCAGCCACACGATCGTCCGCACGTTCGCCGGGCGCCGCTTCGTCCAGGCGCTGGCGGCCGACCCGCATCGGCCCGGCCGGTTCTTCGCCTTCGTCGACGGCGACGTCGCCGCCGAGGATGACTCCGCGGGGCTGTATCGCAGCATTGACGCAGGGGAGAGCTGGCAGCGGATCCCCAGTCCCTTCCCCGGCACGCTGCACCGGTTGCCGGTCGAGGAGGACTGGATCGAAAGCGAGCTGCTGCCCTGCGTGGTGTATCAGAAGCGAAACGCGAACGGAACGAATCAGCTGATGGCCTGCGACCCGCACCGTCCCGGTCTGCTGTACGTCGGTGAGTGGACGACGGGGCTGTATCGCAGCGAGGATGCCGGCGAATCCTGGGTGCGCGCGGACGCCGGCCTGCCCTTCGCGCGCTCACGGCTGTCGGTGCTCTCGCACGTCCTCGCGGATCCGCTGCACGATGGCCGGCTGTATGCCGGGTTCGTGCGCGAGGGGCTGTGGCGCAGCGACGATCGCGGTGAGAGCTGGACGCGGATCCTGGGCGAGGACGCGACCAGGAACGCCACCTCCGTCGCGGTGGCCGACGACCGCATCGTCGTGGTGAGCGAGCCGATGTGGTGGACGGGCACGCCTTCGCACGTGTGGTGCAGCGAGGATGGCGGTCACTCCTGGCAGGACATCCACCCGGCCGAACAGGGTGCCGTTCGCTGGAAGGGCGTCGTGCTGGATGCCGAGGGCCGGATCCACGCGGGATCCGGCGGCAACGGCATCTTCACAGCCCGTCTCGCAGGTGGTCAGGGGCGTGCGGGGGCGGCGGGCAGCGACACGATGGTGCCGGTGCGCCGGGCCTCCTCGGCGGCGAACACCACCCGATGACTCGCCATGCTCTGGGCGATGCTCGTCGAGAGCTGCTCGGGCGAGGCGGTCCGCAGTGCCGAGATGAACGCCTCGATGAGCCGCAGGTCGCCGCCGCCGTGCCCGGCCGCGGCGTCGAAGCCCAGCTCGTCGGTGTCGTAGACCGTGGTCTGCAGCGTGCGGAAATCGTAGACGCTGATCATCCGGCCATCGCCGGTGATCTGCCCGGCGGTGCCGAAGAGGCGCGTCTTGCGGTTGGTCCCCTCAGTGAACGCGGAGAGCGTGAAGCTCGCGAGCCGCCCGTCGGTGAACTCGAGCTGGACGGTCTGGTGGTCGACCACGTCGTTGTCGCAGAGGTACGCGCAACGCCCCCAGGGGCCCGTCTCCAGCGCCCGGTCGATCGCCTCGGGCGTCACTTCGCCGGCCATGACGAGCGCGTTGTACTCCTCGGCCGAGCCCGGGTTGTCCAGGCCGCGGCGATAGAACCGCACGGCCGAGAACGCGCACGACGACTCGACAGGGCATGTCATGCAGCGGTCGGATGCCCCAGCCGGACGGGACTCGGGTCGGAAGTACCCGAGCGATCCGAACGACGTCACCCGCTGCACCGGCCGGCCCATGATGTAGAGCAGCCAGTCGATGTCGTGGCACGACTTCGCCAGCAACAGGCTGTGGCTGGTGGCGGACTGACGCCAGTTGCCCCGCACGAATGAGTGCGCGAAGTGCAGATGCCCGACCGGCTCGAGGTGCTCGATCTGCATGATCTCGCCGATGGCTCCGGAGTCGAGGAGCTCGCGCAGCTTCTGCGTGTACGAGGTGTATCTCAGCACGTGGCACACCGTCACGCTGACGTTGTTGCTGCTGGCAGCGGCCTCGATGTCGTCGCAGTCCTCCGGGCTGGTGGCGATCGGCTTCTCCAGCAGGGTGTCGTAGCCCGCCTCCGCGAACGCGACGCTCGCGTCGCGGTGCTCCTGATCGGGCAGCGTGACGATCACGGCGTCAGCGAGGCGCGGCTGCGCGGCGAGTTCACGCCAGTCGCCGAAGACCTGCGCGCCGGGGAATTCGCGGGTGAAGCGGGCCACTGTGGTCGGGTTCGGCTCGGCCACCGCGACGATCTCGACGCCGGGGATCCCGGCCGCCCCCGATGCGTAGGCATGGCCGCGCATTCCGGCGCCGACCACGGCCAGGCGGATGTCTCGCATGCTTCCGATGGCGGCGTCATCCCTTTGCTGCGCCACTGAGCAGTCCCTTCACGAAGTATTTCTGCAGGAAGATGAACAGGATCACGATCGGGATCGTGGCGAGCACCATGAAGGCGAACACCGCGCCGTAGTTCGACACGTGCTCGCTGATCTGGCGGTAAATGCCGACGGTGACCGTGCTGCCGCTGGCCGGGCCCAGGATGATCAGCGGGGTGATGAAGTCGTTCCACAGGCCGACCGCCAGGAAGATGATGACGCTCGCTCCGGCCGGGCGCAGCAGCGGGAACACGATCGCCCAGAACGTGCGGACGGGCCCCGCCCCGTCGATGGCCGCCGCCTCCTCGAGCTCCTTCGGGATGGTCCGCATGAATCCCGTGAACACCAGCACCCCGAACGGCAGATTCCCGGCGACGTAAACGGTGATCAATCCGAGCACCGAGCCGATCAGCCCGAGATCCCGCATCATGCGCAGTAGCGGCAGCAGCGTCGTCGCCTGCGGGATCATCAGGCCGAGCGGGATGGCGACCCACAGCGCCTTCGCGAACCAGCTGGTCGATCGCACCATGTAGTGCGCCATCATCGCGGCGACGATGGTCGAGATCACGGTGGCGGTGACGGTGATCTGGACGCTGTTGATCAGGCCGGTCCAGAACAGCCCGTCGGAGCGGGTGAGCACGTCCACGAAGTTCTGCAACGTCAGCGGCCCGGCGGGGATACCGGGGTACCGGTAGATGGCGTCCTGCGTCTTGAACGAGTTCAGTATCACCAGGCAGATCGGATAGATGAAGATTACCGTGACGACCAGCGCGACCAGCGTGCGGGTCAGCCCGGCGCGGCCCATGTCGACACTGGTCTTGCGTCGCCTGCGACGCGCGCGGCCCTGGTCTTCGTTGACGGCGACCGGTTCTGCCGTGATCACAGGTCCACCTCTCGCTTGCGCATCAGCCGGATCGAGAGCAGCGAGATCGCCGCGATGATGAGGAACATCACTGCCGCCTTCGCGGCGCCGTAGGCGATAGCACCGGAGTCGATCCCGGTTCGTATGACGTCGAAGGAGAGCGTCGACGTGGTGCCGACGCCCGGCCCGCCGTTCGTCATCACCTTCACCTGGTCGTAGATCTTGAAGCCGCCGATCATCGACAGCACGGTCATGATGGTGACGGAGGGCGCCAGCATCGGCCAGGTGATGGTCCAGAAGCGGCGCACCGGGCCCGCGCCGTCGATGGCTGCCGCTTCGAGCAGTTCCTTGGGGACGCTTTGCAGCCCCGCGAGATACAGCACCACGCACATGCCGACCGCCTGCCAGGCGACGATGCCGCCCACGCTGTACAGCGCGAGCGCGGGATCGGACAGCCAGCCGGGCGGATCCGGAATGAAGGATCGCAGGGCCGAGTTCACCAGGCCGTCATTCTTGAGCAACTGCTGCCAGATGACCGCGACGACGACCGAGGACAAGATGACGGGAATGAAGAAGACGGCCCGCATCGCGTTGAAGGCCCACCCGCTCCGATCCAGCAGCACCGCGATGGCGAGCCCGACTGCGTTCGGCACGATGGCGCTGATGATCGTGAGGATCACCGTGTTCCGGAGGGTCTGCATGTACGCCGGATCGGAGAACAGTCGGGCGTAGTTGTCGAACCACACGAACGAGGTGGTGACCCGGTAGGCGCTCTCGTTGGTCAGGCTCGACCAGAACGCCATCAGCAGCGGCCAGAGCACGAACGTCGCGTAGAGCGCGGCACCGGGCACGGCGAAGAGGAGGAAATGGAGCGGACTGCGCGGAATCAGCCGGCGCTTGGTCTGCGTGTGCGTGGATGACATGTTCTTCCCGATCTGGCTTCAGGAACGGCGATGGCGCCGTGCATGGTCGGCACCATCCCCGTCTCGCTGTGAGCCGTGACTACTTCTGCGCGGCCGCGTACTGCTCGTCGAGGTGCTGGGCGAACTGCTTTGGCGTCTTCTTGCCCGTCAGCAGGTCGACGTTGGCCGCGGTCATCAGGTCGTTGAATCCGGGCGGCAGCGCACCGTCGCCGGTGATGTTGCCCCAGGCCGGTACCGTGGCCTTGGCGGCCGCTGCCGTGGCGTAGCCATCCGCCATCTCCTTGTAGAGCGGGCCGACGTCGTCCGGGATCTTGTAGCCCTTCACCGAGATGACCCCGCCGTCGGTGATCACCGTCTCGTCCAGGTTCTTCTTGTCGGTCGCGAACGCAAGAGACCACTTCTTGGCGAGCTCGACGTTCTTCGACTTGGCATTCACGTTCATGCCCGGGCCGGTAACCACGGGGATGGCGGCCTTGCCGCCGTCGCTCGGCCAGCCGAACACGCCGATGTCGGTGCGCTTCGCCTTGTCCGCGGCGGCGGTGAACCACGAGCCCATCGGGTACATCGCGGCCTTGCCGCCGAGGAACGCCTGCTCGAGGTCCGCATAGGGACGAGTCATCGCGTCGGGGTCGCCGTAGCCGGCCTTCATGAGGTTCGCCACCTTCGTGGCGGCGCCGACGAATGCCGGATCGGTGAACTTCACCTCGTTCTTCTCGCGCTTCACGAACCAGGCGGGGTCGGCGATCAGCACGTCTGCCGCCACGGCGGCGTTCAGCGCGAACACGGTCGCCCAGGTGTCTTTGCCGCCGCCACCGATCTCGAACGGCGCGATGCCCGCGGCCTTCAGCTTCGCGCTGTCGTCACGCAGCTCGGCGTAGGTCTTCGGCGGCGCGCTGATGCCGGCCTTCGCGAACAGGTCCTTGTTGTAGTAGACGAGCGGGATAGCCTGCGCGCCAGTGGGTATTCCGTAGAACTTGCCGTTGATCGTGCCGGATGTGAAGTCGGTGATGCCTGCGGCCTCCAGCTCGGCGCGGGTGTACTCGGCGAGCTCGCCCTTCTGCGCGAGGCCGTTCGCGATGCCGGTAGCGAAGATGTCCGGCGCCTGGCCCGATGCGAACAGCTGCTGGGCGTAGGCCGGCGTATTCTCGCCGACCACCTTCTTGATGGTGACTCCCGGCACCTTCTCGGACGCGCGCTTGATCGCGGCGTCCCAGTACTCGGGAGTGAGGTTCGGGGACTCGGAGACGAGGAAGGTCAGGGTGACGTCGTCACCGGAATCGGATGATGCGGGCGCACCGGCAGTGCAGCCAGTGAGCGCGAGGGCTGCCGCGGCGACGGAGCCCAGGATCACGTATCGCGTCCTACGCCGTTGTGTACGCATGGGTGTCTCATTTCTTGGTGCCAGGGGGCCCGTGTCAGCGGGGTGCGACACGTTGCACAAGGTTTCCCAAAGTGATCCGCTGGAGGAGGAAGGAGACGATCATCGGCGCAGACGCCGTCAGGGACCCCGCCACGAGCCATTCCTGCCGCAGGCAGCGGTACCGAGGAGCAGTCCGGCGGCCTCCCCGCGAGCGCGGCTCCCCAGGAGGCTCCGCGAGTAGGCATGTACATGTCCATTCTCCCTGCCTCGCGGACGACGACAGATAAATCTGATTCTTCGGTCTTCGCTGCCAGCCGGCCGATACATCTTCCCGCCCATCACAGCGCACCTGCTCAGACTCGCGCCCCGATCGATCATCGACGATCGGGCCACCGTGAGCTGCGCCCGGTCGTCTCAAGGTGGCACGAGTCTGGGTGCGAGGTCCGCTCGCGTCAAGCCCCTACTTGTGATTCACTGAGTACCTGCTACCAAATAGATATGAACCATTCACCGTTGTCGCATGTCCCCATCGGGTACACCTCCGCTACGGGACACGCACACCGCAGCGATTGGAGGGAACCGAGTTGGCCCTGCCTGACCAGTCATCGCCCGCCCCGCAGCAGTCCACCGGGGACGGCGGCTACCGCCCTGGCTACGAGATCGCGGCCGAGCTGATCCTCGAATACATCGTCCGGGAGCAGCTTCCGCCCGGCGCTCGGCTGCCCACCGAGAAGGACCTGGCGGACGAGGTCCGGATGAGCAGAACAGTCGTCCGCGAGGCTGTAAAGATCCTGTCTGCGCTTGGGCGGCTCTCCGTACAGAAGGGGCGGGGTATCTACGTAGCCGAACCCGATGCGCCCCCGTGGCGTGAGCCGTTCTCCCAGTTCCTGCCGGCAGACGTGCACCAGGTGGAAGAGCTCTTCGAGTTCCGCCTCCATGTGGAGACCATCGCCGCGCAGCTTGCGGCGCAGCGGGCGGCTCCCGCGCAGGTCAAGGTCATCCGCGAAGCGGCGAAGCAGTCGGCGCAGGCGGCGGAGCGCTCCGACATCGAGGCATTCACCCAAGCTGACGAGGACTTCCACGGCGGCATCGGGGCCGCTGCGGCCAATAAGTTCTTCGCCTCCACCGTCGAGTCGGTGCGCCAACTCCAGCGACAGGTCAGCGCCATAGGCCTGGCCGGGGTCGCCGGCGGATCGCTGACAGCGGCCGCCGACCAGCATCAGGCCATCGCCGAGGCGATCGCCTCCGGCGACGAAGCGCTGGCCACGACGCTGATGGCCGAGCACATCGATACGACGAAGCGCCAGTTCGAGCAGGAAATCAGGCGCCGCCTGCTCGCCAACGACACGCGCCCCGCCTGAACCAGCCGCCACTCTCGTATGCGAAGGACAGCATGCACATCACCGATGTGACCATCGAACTCGTCGACCTCCCCGCGCAGCCGCAGTTCCGCTGGCGCGCCGGACTGCCCGGATCCGAGGAATCGGTGGTCGGCGGCATCCTGCGGATCCACACCGACGAGGGATTGACCGGGGAGGCGCACACCCGGCGCGGGCTCATCGTGGCTGACCTGGTGGAGCGCCGGATCCGGCAGGACCTGATCGGCCGCGACCCGCTGCTGCGGGAGCTCCTCTGGCACCGGCTCTGGGAGCTCGATCGGATCGAGGAGTTTCCGATCTATGCGCTCGGACTGGTCGACGTCGCGCTGTGGGACCTCGCCGGGAAGGCTGCGGAACTCCCCGTCCACCGGCTGCTCGGCGGATACCGCGAGGCGCTCCCTGCGTACGCCAGCACGGTCACCTTCTCCACCGTCGAGGAGTTCCTCGACGTCGCCGACCAGTGCTTGGAGGCCGGCTATGTCGGCATCAAGCTTCACGCCTGGGGGGATGCCCGCGCCGACGCCGACCTCTGCCAGAAGCTGCGGGCACACGTTGGCGATGCTGTTCCGCTGATGTACGACGGCTCCGCCGGCTTCGACCTCGCGGATGCTGTCTATGTGGGCCGGGCGTTGGCGGAGGCCGACTACACCTGGTACGAGGAGCCGATGCGGGAGTTCAGCGTGACCTCGTACCGCTGGCTCGCTGAACGCGTGACCGTGCCGCTGCTCGTCGGCGAGACCTCCGACGGCGCACATCTGAACATGGCGGACTTCATCTCCGCCGGCGCGGCCGGCTATGTGCGGACCAGCGCGCAGTACAAGGGCGGCATCACCGGCGCCCTGCGGATAGCCCACCTGGCCGACAGCTTCCAGCTGCGCTCCGAGGTGCACGGTCCGGGGCTGGTCAACGCCCATCTGTGCATGGCCATCCCGAACACCTCATACTACGAGTCCCTCGTCTACACCAATCCCGTGGTGCGCGAGCCGGCGGTGGGCCCGGACGGTATGCTGCGCGCGCCCACCCAGCCCGGTATCGGCTACGGCCAGCCCGGTTGGTGACCCCGTGCGCATCGACGCCCACCATCGTAGTCGGCTGGGTCGACCTCACCGCCCCCGACGTCGCAGAGCGCATCGCGCGGCTGCGGCAGCTGCCTGGTGGCACAGCCCTGGTCGGTGTGCGACACGGTGTCCAGGACGAGGCCGACCCCGACTGGCTACTGCGCACCGACGCCCGCCGCGGCATCCTGGCGGTCGGTGCGGCCGGGCTGGCCTACGACCTACTCAACTGGCGGCCGCGGTGCGGACCGTGGCCGCCTTGCCCGAGGTGCGGTTTGTTCTCGACCACGCGGGCAACCCGGAGATCCATCCGGACGCGCATGGCCCCTGGGCTGCGCTCATCTCCGACCTCGCGACCTGCCCGAACGTCGCGGTGAAACTGTCCGGGTTGGTCACCCGGGCCGATCCGTGGAGCGCGGCGGCCCTGCACCCCTATGCCGACACACTCCTCGACCGGCTGGGCCCCAACCGGCTGATGTTCGGATCGGACTGGCCAGTCTGCCTGCTCGCCGCTGACTACGGCGAGGTCGTGGCAGTCGCCGACGAGCTCATCGAGTCATTGAGCCCGCAGGAGCAAGCCGCAGTGTTCGGTGAAACCGCGGCCGAGTGGTACGGGATCCTCGCATGACCCCTCAGCCGCTAACGATGCGACGAACCTCCCGCGGGTCGGTACACATGGGCTGTGGTACACCCCTCGCAAGAGTTTTCACCGCACATTCATCCGATGTCGGAAGGGAACCGCCGCTATGAATCTGCCGTGGGTCGGGCCGGCTGAGCGAGAGGTGCCAGCGCTCATGGCCGACGAGGGCTGACTCTTCGGGCTGTCATGAGGCACGCAGGACATCGACGCCGGATTCCCGGTCGGCGAAGGTGTTGCAGCGGGCGCGCGATGCGCTGCCGACAGGCGCATCGCCAGAGTTGAACGCGTCCGAACTACGGATCGGGGCTCCTGTGACGCGACCTGGCAAGGTAGTGCCCTTCCGGCTGAACCACCCGGAGCGCGCCCAGCCCACATCCTCTGGTACCCGAGCCAGCACCTGATACTGGAGCCCGGCGAAGTGGTCGGAAACCGCAAACCCCCGCCGGTGTGGCACCGGGGCCGCCGACAACCCACATCCACGCCCCGGGTACAGCGCAGAACTCGCCGTCGACACGCTCGGCAGCCAGCTCCAGACGTTCCTCCAAGCCTGAGAGGAACCAGCATGCCCCCAGCAAGAGCACGCATCACCGCCGTTGATACTTACCACGCGCGCTCCCCCACCCCGGGTAAGCGCGGACGCTCAGACGCGGCGCCCCATGATGCCGACTCCCCCGCCGCCTACAGGCCGGCCACTGCGGACGAAGCCGCCGCAGCCGCCGCCTGCCTTGCGAGCCCCTCTCAGGATCGACGACCGGCACGGCGCCGGCGGTCGACAGCGGAACGGCGGGCCCGCGCCTGCTGCTTGCCACAGGCGCGGGCCCAAAAAGCCCCCGGCCGGGTCACGGCACCTCCCCAACCGGCCTGGCCCGGCCAGGCACCACCAGCGAAAGGCAAAACCCACCATGCGCACCACAGCACTCGGGCGCAGCACCACCATGGCCAGCGAGCTCTCCTTCGGCGCCGCCCCGCTCGGCAATCTGTTCCACGCGGTCACCGACGAGGAAGCCGCCGCGGCAGTCGAGGCTGCCTGGGCCAACGGGGTCCGCACCTTCGACACCGCCCCGCACTACGGGCTGGGCCTGTCCGAGCGCCGCCTCGGCCAGGCGCTGCGCACCAAGCCGCGCGGCCAGTACACGCTCTCGACCAAGGTCGGCCGCCTGCTCCGCCCCCGCGATGAGCAAGGAGACGACCTGGCCAACGGCTTTGCCGTCCCCGCCACCCACGAGCGCGTGTGGGATTTCAGCGCCGACGGCGTGCGCGCCAGTCTGGAAGAGAGCCTGACCCGCCTCGGCCTGGACCGGGTCGACATCATCTACCTGCACGACCCACACGATCACGAGCGCGCGGCCTTCGACTCCGCCTACCCCGAGCTGGAGCGGATGCGCGCGGAGGGGCTTGTCGGCGCGATCGGCGTCGGCATGAACCAGACCCGCATGCTGGAGCGGTTCGTCCGCGACACCGACATCGACGTAGTTCTGCTGGCCGGCCGCTACTCCCTGCTCAACCACAGCGGCCTGACCTCTTTGCTCCCCCAGGCCGCCCGACGCGGCGTTTCCGTCGTCATCGGCGGAGTGTTCAACTCCGGTCTGCTCGCCGACCCCAGACCCGGCGCGACCTTCGACTACGCCCCCGCCCCGCAGGACCTCCTGGAACGGGCGCTGGCTGTCAAGGCCCTGTGCGAGACCTTCGACGTCCCGCTTCGGGCCGCAGCACTGCAGTTTCCACTCGGGCACCCAGCCGTCGCGAGCGTGCTCGTCGGCGCACGCAGTGCTGCCGAGGTCGAGGACGCTGCCCGCATGATCCACCGTCCGATCCCCGCGGACATGTGGCTCGGGCTACGCCGCCAGGGCCTGCTTCCGTCGGACGCCCCGCTGCCCACGCTGGACCCGGGAGTGTCCCCTTACTGATTTCGGCGTTTCGGGGTCTGGATTTGTGTCGGGAGGGGTGACGGGGTCCGTCCGGGCTGGTACGCCGGAGGTATGCGGTATCCGGACGGGGGCGGGCTGACCGCCGAGCAGCGCAGGCGCCGGGAAGAGGTACGGATGCGGGCCGTTGACCTCTTCGATGAGGGCGTGGAAGTCCCGTGCATCGCCCGGGAGTTACGGGTGAGTGAGAAGTCGGTCTACCAGTGGCGCCGCACCTGGAGGACGGGCGGACGCGAGGCGCTGCGTTCCAGAGGCCCCTGCGGCTACGACTGTCGGCTCGGCCCACACCTGCAGACCAAGCTCGCGATGTGGCTTGATGAGGGCCGGCCGCGCACGGCTGGGCGGACGACCAGGTGTGGACCGCCGCGCGGGTACGCACGCTGATCGGGCGGAAGTTCCACCTCTCCTACAGCGTCTCCGGGGTCACTCGGCTGCTGCACCGCATGGGCTACAGCGTGCAGATGCCCGCCCGGCCCGCCGCCGAACGCGACGAGGACGCGATCACCGCATGGCGGGAGGCGACCTGGCAGGAGGTAAACCCTCCGGGCGGCGACCGGCGCGTTCATCTGCTTCGAGGACGAAGCGGGCGTGACCGGTCGGCCGCCCAAGGGCCGCACCTGGGGCCGGCGCGGCATCACCCCGAGGGTCAAGGTGCCCGGCCGTAGCCGGGGACGTCTCTCGGTGGCCGGTCTGCTGTGCTACCGGCCGGGCCTGCCCGCCCGTCTGTGCTACCGGCTGCGTCGGCATACCGGCCGCAAGGGCGAGCGTCGCTCGCTGGGCGAGGCGGACTACATACGCCTGTTGGATGGCGCCCACCAACTGCTCAAGGCCCCGCTGATCGTGGTGTGGGACCGGCTGAACACCCACATCTCCAAGACGATGAAGGCACTCGTTGCCGAGCGGGACTGGCTGACGGTGGTCCTGCTGCCCGGGTATGCGCCCGACCTCAACCCGGTCGAGGGCCTGTGGGCGCACATCAAGCGGAGCCTGGCCAACCTGGCCGCCCGCACCCTCAGCGAGCTGGAGACTCTGCTCCGCAGGCGGCTCAAAGCGCTGCAGTACCGGCACGGCATCCTCGGCGGATTCCTCGCCGGGACGGGCCTCGCTCTCGACAGACCGGACAGACCCTAATACGCCGAAGTCAGTAACGGATCTGGCTCACTTTCGGTTTGCGTTGTGAGGCGGTGTTGGTTCGAGCACAGGTGGAAGACCTGCACCAACTCGCTGTCGCAGCAGTGAGCAACAAGTTCTTCGGCCGCTGGGGCGAGGTCTTCGGCGACGACACCGTCGCCGCCGCCATGATCGACCGACACGTCCACCACGCCGATGTGCTCTCCTTGAAGAGGGACGGCGCTGTCACGTTGTTGGGCGTGTGAGTGTCTGACGGTGCGTCGGGGCATGGCTGGCCCTGCGGTCCGGGCCTGTGTTCAGGCCGTGGTGGGCCGGCCAACAGCGCCAGTGATCTGGTCCCCGATGGCGACGCGGATGGTCGTCTCGGCTCGTGCTCCCCACGGACGATCCCCCCTCCACCATGATCAACCCGAGGGTACTCCCACGCCATCCGCCAACGTGACAGTGCCGCTCCCCCACCTCACGGAAGGACAGTGGGAAGCGGTGGTACATGTCATGACCAACCCTCGACACCGCTCCTTCTCCTTCGTTGCCATCCGGCGTGGAACGCCGCGTGTTGCCTTCCCCGGGCGGGGAAGGCAACACGCGGGCGGTGGGTCAGTTGCCGTTGCCGCGCAGATGGCGGGCGTTCCTGTGCACATCATCCTCGGCCTGATAGTCCTTGGGTCTGCCGCGATGTGCCCGACCTGAGGTCTACGTGCGCCGAGGATGATGTGCACAGAGCCCTGGTGGGAACGCGGATCCGACTCACCGCGGCGGCATGTGGCCAACCGCGCGGGTGAGAACAGACCGGCGGGTGGCTCAGTCGCAGACCACCCGGGCGTCGGCCCAGTCGGCGTGGTCGGAGCCGTTGCCGTCACCGCCGTCGGTGACCCGCAGTGTCAGTATCCTTACCCCCGTCACGTCGACGTCGACGGGGCGGGCGTTGTCGGGGCCGCGTACGACGCCGGTATCGGCGAGCTGCTTGCCATCGCCGAGCACCCGGAACGCCACCGATCCGCTCTGGGCCTTCTCGTCATCGATACCAACCTCAGCATGGAAGGTGCGACAAGCACGGCCGAGCCAGAAGGTGATCTCGCTGGTCGCGTGCACCCCGAGGCCCTTGGCGTACGTCTTCCCGTCGAGGGTCAGGGTTGCTCCATCGCCGGCGCCGGCCTCACCGTTGGACTTGTCGCGCTCGACCGGGCCCCACCCGTTGGACGCGCTCAGGAACGGCAGGTCGCTGAGATACGCGCTTCCGCTCGGGGTGGGGGGCGGCAGGAACACCCGGACTGACCGCTCCACACGCACCAGGTGGTCCAACGGATCGTCGGGGAATTGGAAATGGTAGGTGGCTACGATCGGCACGTCGACATGCCCCGGGGCAAACTGCTTCGGTGGCGTGATGGCCCACCGACCCTCGATGGACGAACCGTCCTGCATGGACGGCTTCGACACCGTCGCACCGTCGACCTGCCACCCGGAGGGCGGCATCACACTGAGCTCCACGTCGGTGATCGGCGTGTTCGCGGGCGCCCACCCATTGTCCGACATCGCGAGCGTGCCGCTCACGTCGATGGCGCGGCCCGGTTGCGCATCCGCCTCGGCCGGGGTCACCGTCAGGGACGTCTGCGGCCTCAGGCGGCCTCCGTTGATGGCTACCTCAAGCAGGTCGGTCGTTGACCCGTTGGAGCCGCCGTCGAACACCAGCTTCACGTACTGGGCCTGTGCGCTCAGCGGGTACTGGTTGTAGAACCCGAAATAGGCGCTGCCGGTGGGGCCGTTGACGGTGCCGGCATCATTCCAGGTCACGCCGTCGTCACTGGTTTGGATCTTGATTGTCTTGGGCGTGTTGATGTACCGCTGATCCAGCGTGTTGAAGTTGATGTCGAGGTTCGATATCTCGGACTTCGCTGGAAGCTTGAATTGAATCCAAGCCTTCTCGTTTCCTGGCACCGACCACTTCGACTGATCGTTGTGGTCGGCGTCGATGAGCTTGCCGTCGGTGAGGTTCGACACGGCATCCTGCTGCTGGCTGGCAGTGATTTCGGCGCCCTTCGCAAGGTTCCGGAACTGCAGCAGGTCCAGGAAGACCCTGTTTGTCGTGAAGGTTTTACCGTCCAGTGTCACGTCTGCCCAGACGACTCCCCTCGTGGGCGCCTCGACCTGCGGGGTGATGATCTTGTTCTTCTTGAACGCGAACGTGTCTACTTCCTTGATGGCGACCGGCTTGTACTTGTCACCGCCGGCCAGATCGACGATGCCGCCATGCCACTTGATCTGTGCCGCGTCCAAGCCGATGGGCCCGCCTGCGGCCGACCTGCCTTCTATCTCGTACTTGAGCCCGTCGTTCAGGCCGAACTCACCGTATGCCTCTTTCCCTTCCACCAGCAACGATGCGCTGATCATGTCGGAGACATGGACGAGGCCGTCCTTGACCGTCACTTTCAACGCGCCTTGTTTGGTCACGCCCTCATGAGTGCCTCGTACGGTGATGCTCGTCGTGCCGTCCGACACCGGATGCACGATTCCACTGGGCTCAACCGCCGCTACCTCAGGATTCGCACTGCTGTAGGTCACGTCCGAAAGCTTGGCCTTCAGCGCGGGATACGTCATGTAGCCCTCGGCCTTGACCTTCAATATCTGCGGCGCCAGCTGCTCACCGGTCACGTCGATGTTGGTCAGCTTGTACTTGCGCTCAGGACCGTCGGTCACGATCTTGATGATCGTGTCGATCGGATCTTCCTGCACATCGGCCAGGTTGAGAGTCAGGCTGTCGCCCTCCTGGCTGAACGACGTGACCGGGATGTCGCTGTTCAACCATCTCACCGACGTCACCCGATCCTTGACCGGACGAATGGTCAAGGACTTGTCGGTAATCGCGTCGAAGCCCTTCTTGCCGTCGGGCCCCTTCATGATGTGCAGGTAGATGTTGTTGTCCCTGGCGGTCGCGTATCCCCATTGCGGACCAGTCGTGCTGTTGGGACGAGCGAACTTCTCATAATTTCCTCGTCCATCGTCTTCGTAGCCGTAGCCCGCCAGGAAGTACGGCGTCGTGCCCGTCGTGGACTCGTGCCTCTCCGGCCCATGCACCGGCCCGAACCAGTTGGCGAGGTTTTCTCTTACATCGATGAACTCCTGGACAGCCTTCGGGTACCTCGTGGCGATCTCTTGGGGAGAGTCCCAGTTCGGCCCCCGGCTGTCGATAACCGATTGATCGTTGTTGTCGACATTTCCCCGACCAGCATTACTCAGCATCTCTTTCGAGACCTGCCTGAAGTCGTCGCGCTTACCATAGTACGGCGACATCATGTTCTTAGTGTGGATCATCTTCCACGGTTCCATGGGGGTCCGCTTCAGAAGATGATTTGCCTGCGTACCGGCATAGATACCAGACGCCTCTTCGGTTCTCAGATCCGGATCGCCGTACTCTGCTCCCCACGCGTTTGAGTTCACGATGATGCCATCGCTGTAATCGCGTATTGCGCTATACATCACGTCAAAATTGGCATTGGGCATTGCCTGCGGACCGTCGAAGTACAGGTATTCCGGACCATAACGGTGGATGAGATCCTCCACATTCTGCACCAACACATCAGTGGAGAAATGCTGCAAACCGCCACCCTCGGTTGCGTAATACAAGCCGAATTTCATGCCGTGACGTTTTACTGCTTGTTCGAACTGCTTCAGTCCGTCTACTACTTTGCCGTTTTCATCCTTTGGAACGTATTCTGCCCTGATATGCTTCGGGTCTGCGAACTTGGACGGCCAGTTATAGTTCTGCTGTAGCGCTTCGACTGACACCAGCGAGTGTCCTTGACGCTTCGCTCGCGCTGCCCATCGATCAACGGAGTAGTTCGGATCCACGTAGTAGTTGTACGTTGGGGCGGCATGGGTCAATGCGCCGACCCGGCCTTCTTCGAACCACTTGTTGGGACGTTCCTTCACCCTGATGGTGAAGTCCTTTGAAGCAGTGTTCCCTTCACTGTCAGCCACCTGGACAGTGAAGTGATAGTCGCCTGGTTTGGTGTTGACGCTGATGATGCCCTTGGTGCTGTTCAGATCGACTTTCCCGTCGACCAATCCGTCCGCGATGGATCCGTCAGGGTTCAACTCCAGACCATCAGGCAACTTCCCATCGACGATCTTCCACGTATAGCCCGGCGCGCCACCGGCAGCCATGAACTGGAACGCCGAAGCGGCGACGCCGTACTTGTTGCCGGCCGCCGACTTGTTCCAGACGTACGGCCATTCCTTGTAGCCGATCGGCATGTTGCCCTTCGGGAGCGGAGTGCCGACCGCATCGTCAGCCGAGAGTCCCTGCGACACGATCTGCAGGTTTCCCGACGGCCCTGTCACGGAATTGACCAGGCCATTGATCTTGTTGCCGGCCTGATCCGCCACCCGACCGTAGAACCCGAGGTAGGCTACGTTCTGGTCCTTGGCAATCGGCACACCGTTTGAATTCACGTCCTCCGTGTAGGTGTGCTTGATCTGAATCATCAGCTTGTTCCAGCCTGCCTGTAGCTGGACTGCTTGCTTCGTCAGATCCTTCTGCACCTCCACCGGAGTGCTTGGGCCCGTCAGGCACCTGTCGTTCACATACAGCCGGTAGGAACCGCTCGCCCCGACATTGAAATATGCCTGCTGCTCGACCGGACTGTAGACGTACGTGTGCGCGTACACGTACTTGTTCCTCGTATCGACACCCTTCTTGACGGCGTAGTACCCGTAGAGATCCTGGTAGTCGTCGTAGTTCCGGTTATAGATCCGGTCGTCGAAGTACTCCCACTTTCTGCCTTCGTCGCCGAAGCTCAACGATTCACCGGTCTTCGGGGTTATCTTCGTCTTCCCGTCGACGGGTAGCGTCCCGGCTTCGCATTCATACTGCTTGTCGGCGACCGGCGAATCAAACGGACCCGACACCAGCCACGAGTTGATGAACGGAGCACTTCCCGCCACCTGCTGCGCGTTTGCCTGCTTAGCTGCGGGTACACCAAGCAGGAGTGATGCGACTATCATCACCCCTAGAAGAGATGCGATCTTTTTGTATCGTCTGCTCACTGTCGAGGACCCTTCTTCCATCAGTGACTATTCGATGCACATCGCCATTACGGGATTGACCGTCAGCTCGCGTCGGCGGTCCGCTGTGGTCAGGTGACGGCCGGGAGTGTGGTGAGCCGCTGCCAGCAGGTCGCGAACGCCTTCGCCCAGGACCAGGTGGCCTCGATCCGCAGCAAGCGGCGGGCGGGCAGGTGGTAGAGGCGAAGAAACCACCCTGACCAGGCGTCAACTGCGCGGTCGAAGCCTCCGGCGCTGGTGTAGATGCCGAACTTCGGGCCCTTGGAGTGGACATAGTCGGCCAGCGCGGACTCGGGAGCGGCAGTTGCGGCCGAGGCTGAGGCGCTGGGTCCAGCACCGCACAGCAGTACGGTGAGCAGGGATCCGATGATTCTTAGACTCCCGGCTCGTCGTCGTCCAGGGCGTCGGCCACGCCATCGCCCGCGGTCGGCCGCAGTTGCACACCGCGCTGCTGCAGGCCCCTCCGCTCGGCGAGGCGCTGCCCGCCACGACGTCCCTGACCCGACCACTGCCGCAGGAAACTCCAATTGCTCCAGCGAATGCGGGTTCGCCCCGACCTCGTTGTCCTGGCCGGCAGCGGACGCGGCCAGCCGGCTACGCATGGTTTTTCGCCATCCGTACTCCTTCATGGGCAGGCCACGCGCGTTGGTTTGCGCAAGAAGTTGTTGGAGTGTTGAACACGGTCGAACGCGACCCCTCAGAGAACATCAAGCACCGCAGCGTCTGTCAATAGTCTGGGTAGTTTCTGGAACTATGACTCAAGGAGTTGGCGAGCTTCGCTCGCTCAAATCTGGGTGAAGCTGGATAAATTGGGCATCATTGCTGCGGCTCATTGCCTTCCATTGCTCCACATGTTTGTGGTGCTTCACTAGGTGAAGAGTCCTTCTCGTCGAGATGAGTCAGGCTCTTTGCCCTGCGCCCTTCAGATCCTGACCGGGCCAGGGGCTTGTCGATAAATAACTCCTGGATCTACTGGTCGTGTAGGACGGGCTGAGTGTGGCCGGCGATCGCGGCGAGTTGCTGTGCGGAGGTCACGGTGAGGCCGCCGGTGGGCACCGTGTGGCCGAGTGCGGCAAGGACGGGGGCGGCGTCCCGGAGGGTTGCGCCGATCCTGCTCTTGGACAGGCCGGTCGCTTCGGCGAGCGGTACCTGTGTCATGGACCAGCGCTTGTGTAGGAGGAAGACGACGAGATGGTCGGCGGCGGAGAGCCTCCGGGTGCCGGCGCCGGGTCCGCCGTCGGGGCGTTTCCCGGGGAGCAGGACCGGTGGGTGCTGAGTGCAGTAGTCGCGGTAGCGGGCGACGAGGTCGTCAAAGGCAGGGGGTTCCAGTCCGGTGAGGCTGGGGTGCCGCAGCCAGGTGGGGAGTTTGTCGCCGGCGGCGAAACGTCCGAACTCGGCGGGCCGTACTGGGGGCGGTGGAGCGAGGGGTTCGGGTCGCAGTGTGTAGTTCCAGGTGCTGTGCCAGTCGTGCGGGGTGAGGGGGAGGCGGTCCATGACGTCGTCGGGGATGGTGACGCCGGTGGGGTAGGCGCCGGGGTCGAGTTCGGCGTGGACGGCCAGTCCGGTGCGGGTGCGGGTCGCGCCGATGATGTTGACCACGACTTCATGGCTGGTCAGGGGCCTGCCGCGCCAGTTGATGCTGATCTGCGAGAACAGTCGGTGTTCTATTTTGTTCCATTTTGAAGTGCCCGGAGGGAAATGGCAGACGGTCACCTCCAGCCCGGCCGCGTGAGCGAAGTGGGCAAGTTCCTTCTTCCAGGCGCGGACCCGGTATCCGTTGGAACCGCCGGCGTCGGCTGTGATCAGCAGCCGGGAGGCGCGCGGGTAGCGGTGCCGTCCTTCCCCGTCCCACCAACGGCGCAGGGTGGCCACCGCGAAAGCGGCGGTGTCGCCGTCGCAGCCTACCGACACCCAGCCGGCGTCCGCACCGATATCGCAGATTCCGTACGGAACCGCCTTCTTGGCTCCCTTCTCGGGGAAGTCATGAGCGCGCACGGGGACCGGCCGCCCGGCCCGGTGCCATTCGCGCCCGGCGACCGCATACTCGCCCAGGGTCTCCTTCTTCTTGGTGTCCACGCTGATGACCGGCTGCCCGTCCGCGAGATACGTCTTGACCTGGTCGTTGATGTAGTGGAACTGGGCATCCCGGTCCGGGTGGCGGGGCACCCTCGGTCGTGCGTGAGGTGCCCTGCAGGGAGAACCCCTCGTCCTTCAGCAGCGCGGCCACCGTGTCGTGGCCGACCCGGTGGCCCTGGCGGGACAGCTCCGCGGCCAGAACACGGGTGGACTTCACCGTCCACCGCAGCGGCGACTCCGGGTCTCCCCGCTGGTCCGGCTCGACCAGCGCCAGCAAGGCCGGGACCAGATCCGGGTCAACGTCCCGCAGCCGCTTGCGGCCCGCACCCGCCGCCCGAACCCGGCCATCGGGCTCCTCACCGAGTTCCAGCTCCCGCAGCCCGCGCGACACCGTGGACTCCGCCACCCCCGCGGCACCAGCCACCAGGCGAATCCCGCCGCGCCCCCGCACCCGGGCAGCGGCCCCCAGGGCCAGCCGTCGCTGTCGCTCATCCAGATGCGGCAGCAACAGCCCGAACGCCTCCGCCAGCCCCGCCTCGATCCCCTCCGACACACCCGCATCCTACGGGCCAACAGACCCCAGAAACCTATGAGTTATTCTTCGTCAGCTCCCTGGGGAGAGGCGGGGCTTCGTGAACAACGACCAGATCAGCGTGCGCATGGTGGTGCTGTTGCTGGTGGGCACGTTACTGACTTCGGCTCGTCAGGGTGAATCTTCGCGAAGTCCCTGCAGGGCCTGGGGTGGTGGCTGTAGCCATGGTGTGTGAGGTATGCGGATGGGGGCGGGCTGACCGCTGCGGGACGGCAGCGCCGGGAGTCGGTGCGGATGCAGGCGGCCGAGCTGTTCGAGCAGAAGATCAAGCCGTCGGAGTTAGCACGGCGCCTGCGGGTGAGCCGGAAGTCGGCCTACCAGTGGCACCAGCTGTGGCGCGACGGCGGTGCGCAGGCCCTGGCCTCACGCGGTGCGAGTGGATCGCGGTGCCGTCTGTCCCTGCGCTGTCTGGAGAAGCTGGCCGCCTATCTGGAGCAGGGTCCGGCCGCGCACGGCTGGGTGGAGGACCAGGTGTGGACCGCGGCGAGGGTGGCCACGCTGATCGGCAGGAAATTCCACGTCTCCTACAGCGTCTCCGGGGCCACCCGGTTGATGCACCGGTTCGGCTTCAGCCCGCAGGTGCCCGCGCGGCGGGTGGCCGAACGCGACGAGACGGCCGTCACCGCGTGGAAGGAGGCGACCTGGGCCGAGGTAAAAGAGCCCGGGCGGCCTGCGGAGGCTACATCTGCTTCGAGGACGAAGCGGGCTTCACCCGTCGGCCGCCCAACGGACGCACCTGGGGCCGGCGCGGCCGCACCCCGGTCGTGACAGTCAGCGGGCGACGCTCGGGGCGCCTGTCGGTGGCCGGACTGATCGCGATGCGGCCCGGCTCCCGCACCCGGCTGTGCCACCGCCTGCGCACCCACCGAGCGGGCAAAGGTAAGCGCCGCAGCATGGGCGAGCGCGACTTCATCGCTCTGATCGACGGCGTCCACCAGCTCGTCAAGGCGCCGATCGTACTGGTGTGGGACCGGCTCAACACGCACGTCTCCCACGCCATGCGCAAGTTGATCGCCGAGCGTGAATGGCTGACGGTGTTCCTGCTGCCTGCCTACTCGCCCGACCTCAATCCCGTCGAGAGTGTGTGGGCACACGTCAAACGCAGCCTGGCCAACCTCGCCGTCGTCGCCCTCGACCACCTGGAAACGCTCGTCCGCAACCGGCTCAAACGCCTGCAGTACCGGCCCGACACCCTCGACGGCTTCATACTGACTTCGGCGTATTAGGGTCTGTCCGGTCTGTCGAGAGCGAGGCCCGTCCCGGCGAGGAATCCGCCGAGGATGCCGTGCCGGTACTGCAGCGCTTTGAGCCGCCTGCGGAGCAGAGTCTCCAGCTCGCTGAGGGTGCGGGCGGCCAGGTTGGCCAGGCTCCGCTTGATGTGCGCCCACAGGCCCTCGACCGGGTTGAGGTCGGGCGCATACCCGGGCAGCAGGACCACCGTCAGCCAGTCCCGCTCGGCAACGAGTGCCTTCATCGTCTTGGAGATGTGGGTGTTCAGCCGGTCCCACACCACGATCAGCGGGGCCTTGAGCAGTTGGTGGGCGCCATCCAACAGGCGTATGTAGTCCGCCTCGCCCAGCGAGCGACGCTCGCCCTTGCGGCCGGTATGCCGACGCAGCCGGTAGCACAGACGGGCGGGCAGGCCCGGCCGGTAGCACAGCAGACCGGCCACCGAGAGACGTCCCCGGCTACGGCCGGGCACCTTGACCCTCGGGGTGATGCCGCGCCGGCCCCAGGTGCGGCCCTTGGGCGGCCGACCGGTCACGCCCGCTTCGTCCTCGAAGCAGATGAACGCGCCGGTCGCCGCCCGGAGGGTTTACCTCCTGCCAGGTCGCCTCCCGCCATGCGGTGATCGCGTCCTCGTCGCGTTCGGCGGCGGGCCGGGCGGGCATCTGCACGCTGTAGCCCATGCGGTGCAGCAGCCGAGTGACCCCGGAGACGCTGTAGGAGAGGTGGAACTTCCGCCCGATCAGCGTGCGTACCCGCGCGGCGGTCCACACCTGGTCGTCCGCCCAGCCGTGCGCGGCCGGCCCCTCATCAAGCCACATCGCGAGCTTGGTCTGCAGGTGTGGGCCGAGCCGACAGTCGTAGCCGCAGGGGCCTCTGGAACGCAGCGCCTCGCGTCCGCCCGTCCTCCAGGTGCGGCGCCACTGGTAGACCGACTTCTCACTCACCCGTAACTCCCGGGCGATGCACGGGACTTCCACGCCCTCATCGAAGAGGTCAACGGCCCGCATCCGTACCTCTTCCCGGCGCCTGCGCTGCTCGGCGGTCAGCCCGCCCCCGTCCGGATACCGCATACCTCCGGCGTACCAGCCCGGACGGACCCCGTCACCCCTCCCGACACAAATCCAGACCCCGAAACGCCGAAATCAGTAACTCCGTGCACACCCCTTGCCAGCAGAGATAGTACGTGTTCGGATTATCTCTGTCGGGTGACGCACTCCAGTGCATCACGGCAGTTCAGCGCGTTTCCGTTGGGCCAGGGAGGTCCCGCGCTGCACGTCAGACGCGAGCCGCTCCGCGCGTACCCGCCGCGCTGGAGCGGCCGACGTTCCCCACTGCCAGACACATCCTCACGACTCGGAGGGTTCCCTCGTGTTCGATTTCTCGTCCGTCGATCTGCTCGACGCGTTCACCCGTGAACTTCAGCTCTGCAAACTCAATTCCGACGAGCATGTCGTCGTCCTTTCCGAGCCGGGCAGCCGCGGTGACTACGTCGCGGCCGCGTTCGGAGCGGCCAAGGCGTGCGGCGCCCATGTCATCGCGGCCACGGTGCCCGGCGGCACCCCCGCGCCCATGCCGAGCACCCACACTGGTGCCGGTCCCGGCCTGACGTCAGTACTCAACGACACGACGGCCCAGGAGCTGCTCAAGTCCGCGGATCTTGTCGTCGACCTGACCCGCGAAGGCTTCATCCACGCCCCGGTACAGCAGGAGATCCTCAAGGCCGGCACCCGCATCCTCTTCATCTGCGACGCGCCCGACGTCCTGATCCGTAACCTCCCCAAGGAGGAGGACAAGGCGGAGGTGCTGCGGGGGGTCGACCTGCTGAAGCAGTCGTCCGTCATGCGTGTCACGTCCAAGGCCGGCACCGATCTCACCGTCCAGCTCAGCGGTGCCCACCCCGAGTTCCAGTGCGGCTTCGCCGACGACCCGGGCCGCTGGGACCACTGGCCCAGCACGATGGTGCTGTGCTGGCCGGAAATCTCCGACGGGCGGATCGTGCTCGCGGAGGGCGACATCCTCCTGCCGTTCAAGGAGTACGTCCGCACCCCCGTCACCCTGGAGATCGTCGGCGGCCACATCGAGAAGGTCACAGGCGGTGCCGAGGCCGAGCTGCTCAACACCTTCTTCGACGACGCCCAGGACGAGTGGGCGCGCAGCCTCTCCCACATGGGATGGGGCCTGATGCGCACGGCCGACTGGTTCGCCACCGCGATGTACGGCAAGGACGAGCTGATGGGCATGGACGCCCGGGCCTTCGCGGGCAACTTCCTGTGGTCCACCGGGCCGCACCCGATTCTGGGGCGCGAGTCGTACGCGCACCTCGACATCGCGATGCGCGGCTGCTCCGTCTCGGTCGACGGTACGGACACCGTCGTGAACGGCAAGCTCGCCGGCGACGAGTAAGGCGACCAGTAAGCGGCGGTCACCGGCCGTCACCCGTTCAATGTCTGGGAGGAAGTCAGTGGCGTCCAGCCAGTCGTACGAAGTCATCATCGCCGGAGGCGGTCTCGGGGGCCTGACCGCCGCGCTGGCCCTGCGCCACCGCGGCCTGCGGGTCACTGTGCTCGAGCAGGCGGCCCGGCTGGGCGAGGTCGGCGCAGGCATCCAGACCGCACCGAACGCCAGCCGGATCCTGTTCGGACTCGGCCTGCGCCGGCAGCTGGAGGCCATCCGCACCGAGCCGCTCGACCAGGTCAGGCGGCGCTGGAAGGACGGCAGCATCGTCGGTCTCACCTCGCTCGGCCAGTTCTGCAAGGACCGGTTCAACGCCCCCTACTGGCACTACCACCGGGCCGATCTGCACCGTGTGCTCATGGACGCCTGCCTGGACCCCGCGGGCCCGGGCCCGGTCGTGGAGATCCACACCGCGAGCCGGGTCGTCGAGGTCGACCGCACGGACCCCGCGCGTCCCGTGGCTGTCACCCAGGACGGCCGGAGGTACGCCTCCGACGTCCTGATCGGCGCCGACGGCGTCCGCTCGCGGGTACGCGAGCTGATGGACGTCCCCGACACCCTGCAGTTCTCCGGCGAGATGGCGTTCCGGGCACTGATCCCCGGTGACCTGATCGCCGCCGACCCGTCCACGCGCTGGCTGGTGGACCGCTACCAGAGCACCATCTGGTACGGCCCCGACCGGCATCTCGTCCACTACATGATCCGCGGCGGCGAGTATCTGAACATCGTCGCGTGTGTGCCGTGCACGGACGAGGTCGCCGAGAAGTGGACCGTGTCCGCCACCGCCCAGGATTTGGTGGACGCGTTCCCCGGCTGGGACGACCGGGTCCCGGCCATGCTGTCCAAGGCAAAGGAGGACGTCACCTGCTTTGCCCTCTACCACCGCCGCCGTGACCCGGTGTGGATGGACGGCCGAGTGGCACTGCTCGGCGACGCCTGTCATGCCATGCTCCCCTACCAGGCGCAGGGCGCCTCCCAGGCGATGGAGGATGCGGCGGTCCTGGCCGAGGAACTGGGTGCCGTCACCCGCTCCGGGATCGACGATGCGCTGCGCCGCTACGTCGACCGGCGCGCCAAGCATGCCGGGATGGTGCAGGACGCCTCCCTGCGGAACAAGACCTTCTACCACCTCCCCGACGGTCCCGAACAGCAGGCCAGGGACGCGAAGCTCGGGAACTTCGACGGGGAGTCCGACCTGTCCTACGACTGGCTGTGGAGCGGCACCCCGCTCAACGACCCCGATCTGGGGGCGTTCTCCTACCAGTTCGCCCGCTGACCCCGCTCTCCACACAAGCAGTGCGAACACACGAGCACTCGAAGCCCCGCCGGGCCCGGCCCGGTGTCCGTAATGGTGCGGGACGTCCCCCTTTGAACACCCACCATGGAGCGAACGTGAAAACAGGCGATCAGATCGTCCAGAATCTCCCCTGGCGATGGGGAGTCCAAGGCAGGATCTTCATCATCGGGGGCCTCGGCTACCTGTTCGACGCGTACGACATCGCGCTCAACGGCTTCCTGATGCCGCTGCTGGGCGAGCATTTCGACCTCTCACTGGCTCAGCGCGGCCTCGTCGCCACGGCGAATCTTGTCGGCATGGCCGTCGGTGCCGTGGCCTGGGGCGCGGTCGCGGACCGTATAGGCCGTAAGAAGGCCTTCAGCGTCACGCTGCTGATCTTCGCACTGTTCTCGGTACTGGGGGCGTTCTCCCCGAACTACATGGTCTTCCTCGGCCTTCGGTTCCTGGCCGGCGTCGGGCTCGGCGGCTGTATCCCGGTGGACTACGCCCTGGTGGGCGAGTTCTCGCCCAAGAAGTACCGCGGACGTATCCTCACCGCGCTCGATGTGTGGTGGCCGATCGGTGTGACGCTGTGCGGCCTGGTGTCGACGGCCATGCTGACGCTCGACAACAACTGGCGCTGGATGCTCGCCACGATGAGCCTCCCCGCGCTGCTGCTGTTCTTCGTACGGCGCGGCGTTCCCGAGTCGCCGATCTATCTCTCGAAGAAGGGCCGGGAGGCCGAGGCGCGCGCCGTCATCGACGACCTGGTGGCCCGCACCGGCGCCCCCGTGGAGCCGTACGTCATTCCCGCACCGGTCGAGGACGCGGGTGCGAAGGGACCGCGGGCGGCGGTCGAACAGCTCGCCAGGATCTGGAAGTTCAGCCCGCGCATCACCTCGGCGGCCTGGCTGCTGTTCGTCACCGTGATGCTCGTGTACTACGCGGCGCTGAGCTGGATGCCTTCGATCCTCCGCGAGGAGGGCCTGGGAGACACGGCCGCGTTCATGAGCACCACCGTGATGAGCGGCGTCGGTATCGTCGGCGTACTCGTCTCCACCGCGCTGGTGGACCTGATCGGCCGCAAGTGGCTCATCGGCATCTCGGCGCCGGTCGCCACGCTCGCCTTGGTGGTGTTCGCGCTGGTGATGGACATGCCGACCGGATCCGTCGTGGCCATCGCAGCCTTCGGCTTCCTGATGCAGCTGACCATCCCCGCCCTGTACGCCTACGTCTCCGAGCTGTACCCGACGCATCTGCGGGCCAGCGGCTTCGGCTGGGCCTCCTCGGTCAGCCGGGCCGCCACCGGATTCGCCCCTCTGCTGTTCGGCTCGGTGATGTGGCCGGCGCTCGGGCTGCCCCTGACCTTCGGGGTGCTGGGACTGGCTGTGCTGGTCGCCGTCATATGGATGGCGTTCGCGGCCCCCGAGACGAAGGGCCGGGCCCTGGACGACGCGGACGAGGAGGCCGTAGAGCCCGCACCGCTGACCGTGTCCGTACCCGAGAACGCGGCCGTCTGACAGCGGCAGTCCGGGACACGCGCACGGCGCCCTTCGTACGAACAGGAGAGACATGAAGCCCGCCCCCTTCCGTTACCACCGGGCCCGCGACACCGAAGGCGCGACGCGGCTACTGGCCGAGCTCGGTGACGACGCCAAGGTCATCGCCGGCGGCCAGAGCCTGGTCGCGATGATGAACTTCCGGCTGGCCAGGCCCTCGCATCTCGTCGATATCGGCGGCCTGCGGGAACTGACCGGGCTGCGCAGGGATGTTGACGGCGCACTGCGCATCGGGGCGCTCACCACGCACTACGCCGTGGAGACGGCCCCGGTGGACACGCTGGGGGCGGGCTTCGAGGTCATCAGGGAGGCCATGGGGTGGATCGGCCATCTGCCGATCCGTACCCGCGGCACGGTCGGCGGCAGCATCGCGCACGCCGACTCCACCGCCGAGTGGTGTCTGCTCGCCGTGGTACTGGGCGCCGAGTTGGTCGCCCAGGGGCCGCGCGGGCAGCGCCGGATCCCGGCCGGGGAGTTCTTCCTCGGCTACTACACGAACGCGCTCGACCCCGACGAACTCCTCGTCGAGATCGTCTTCCCGCGTCCCGCACCCCATGCCGCGCTCACCGAATTCGCCGAACGGCGCGGGGACTTCGCGATCGTGGCTGCCGCGATCGACCTCGATCTGGAAGGACCCGCTGTGCGCGGCGGCCGGGTCGCACTCGGTGGCGTGGCGCCGCTGCCGGTACGGGTGCCGGAGGCGGAGGCGGTCCTGGCCGACGGCGGGACCTTCGCCGAGTGCGCGGCGGCGGCAGCGGCCGCCGTCGAGCCGCCGGGCGACGCGAACGGCAGCACGCAGTACCGCAAACAGCTCATCCGCACGCTGGTCCAGCGCGCCTGCGAGGAGGCTGTGTCCCGATGAAGGACGTCCCGGAGAAGAACGACCGTCGACTGATCGGCAGGTCGGTCGCCCGCCGCGAGGATCCCCGGCTGCTGTCCGGGCGCGGCCGGTTCGTCGACGACATCCAGCTGCCCGGCATGCTGCACGCGCAGTTCGTGCGGAGCACCGTCGCACACGGCCTGATCACCTCGATCGACCTGTCCGCGGTGCGGGAGGTGCCGGGTGTGGTCGCCGCATACACCGCGGAGGATCTGCTGCTCGGCGACATCACCGCCCTGCTCGGTCGCCCGCTGCACGAGTTCGTCCCCACCGCGATGCCCGTCCTCGCCCGTGACCGGGTTCGTTACGTGGGTGAGCCCCTGGCCGTCGTCGTGGCCCGCGACGCGTACGCTGCCGAGGACGGGCTTGAGGCGGCCAAGGTCGGTTACGAGACGCTGGCGCCCATTACCTCGGAGGAACAGGCCCTGGCGCCCGGTGCGGCGTTGGTCCACGACGAGGCCGTGCACAACACACTCGTGGATGTGTCGCTGTTCGCCACGGACGGCATCGACGGCATCTTCGACGACGCCCCCTGCGTCGTGCAGGTATCGACCAGGACCGGCCGGCAGAACGCGCTGCCGCTGGAGACACGCGGCGTCGTGGCCCACTGGGACGACCGCGAGGAGCAGCTCGTCCTGCAGACCTGCACGCAGGTCCCGCACCAGGTACGCACGGTGGCCTCCCGCTCTCTGGGACTCGACGAGCGCAAGGTGCGCGTGATCGTGCCGGACATGGGCGGCGGCTTCGGCCTCAAGTGCGCGGTCGGGCGCGAGGAGATCGCCGCAGCGGCTGCGGCGCTGCGGCTGGGCAGGCCGGTGAAGTGGATCGAGGACCGCAAGGACGCGCTGTCCGCGTCGTTCCTCGCCCGCGAACAGCACTACGAGGTGCGCGCCGCGTTCGACGCGGACGGCACGATCCTCGGCCTGGACGCCGATGTGGTGTGCGACATGGGCGCGTACTCCTGCTACCCGTTCACCGCCGGCATCGAGCCGCTGATGGCGTCCGCGGAGATGCCCGGCGTCTACAAGGTGCCGGCCTACCGGGTGCGCGGGCGGGCGGTCACCACCAACAAGGCGCCCACCGCGCCGTACCGGGGTGTCAGCCGGCCGCAGTACGTGATGGTCGTGGAGCGGCTCTTCGAGCGTGCCGCCCGCGAACTGGGCCTCGACCCCGTCGAGATCCGCCGCCGCAACGTCATCACCGACTTCCCGTACACGGGCGTGAACGGCATCACGTACGACCCGGGCTCCTACCTGGAGGCACTGAACCTGTGCGAGCGGTCGCTCAGGGAGGAGGGCTGGTACGAGCGGCAGGCCTCGGCGGCCGCCGAGGGGCGCCACATCGGCATCGGCTACTCGTGCTTCAGCGAACGCACCGGTTACGGTTCCACCGCCTTCGCGCAGCGCAAGATGGAGGTCGTTCCTGGCTTCGACATCTCCGAGGTCCGCATGGACACCAGCGGCGCGGTGACCGTCACCACCGGCACGATGAGCCACGGACAGAGCCATGAGACGACGATGGCGCAGATCGTCGCCGACGAACTCGGTCTGGATCTCGGCAAGGTCCGCATCCATCAGGGCGACACCGAACGCATCACCTACGGCTGGGGCACCTTCGCCAGCCGGTCCATCACGGTGGGCGGCAGCGCGGTACGGCTGGCCGCGGCCAAGCTCGGCGACAAGCTGCGACGTATCGCGGCGGCCCACTGGGACATCACCCCGGAGGAGACCGAACTCGACCGCGCACAGGTACGCCGCCGGGACGACCCCTCCACCGTGATCGGTTACGAGCAGCTGGCCGACATCGCGTATCTCAAGGCGCATTTGCTGCCCAAGGACGTGGAGCCGGGCCTGACGGCCACCGCCACCTTCGACGTCTTCAACGACGGCACGTTCTCCAATGCCACGCACGGCGTCGTCGTGGAGCTCCACGAAGGCACCGGCCAGGTGGAGATCCTGCGGTACGTCTGCGTCGAGGACGTCGGCGTGGCGATCAACCCGCAGGTCGTGGAGGGCCAGTGCCGGGGCGGCATCGCCCAGGGCATCGCGGGCGCGCTGTTCGAGCAGGTGACGTACGACGGGCAGGGCGAGCCGTCCGCCACCAGCTTCATGGACTACAAGGTGCCCACCGCCCAGGAGATCCCGGACGTGACGATCCACCACCTGGTGACGCCCTGCGCGTTCACGGAGACCGGGGCCAAGGGCGCCGGCGAGGGCGGCACGATCGGCGCACCCGCCGCCGTGCTGAACGCCGTCAACGACGGCCTGCGTGCGACCGGCATCGAACTCGACCACACCCCGATCACACCCCAGACAGTGCACAGCGCACTGCGGCGGAATCTGGAGCACGCCTCATGACCAGTACCGATCAGCGAGATCTGCACCTGCTGACCCTCGACGTCAACGGCGAGCGGCACGAGGTCATCACCGAGGCGCGCCGCACGCTCGTCGATGTACTCCGCCACGACCTGCGGCTGACCGGCGCGCACGTCGGCTGCGAACACGGCATCTGCGGCGCCTGCACCGTGCTGGTCGACGACCGGCCCGTACGCGCGTGTCTGATGTTCGCCGCGCAGGCGGAGGGCGCCGAGATCCGCACCGTCGAGTCCCTGTCGAGCGGTGTGGACGGGCGCGAACTGAACGATCTGCAGCGGGCGTTCAGCAAGCATCACGCGCTGCAGTGCGGCTTCTGCACCCCCGGATTCCTGATGCTCGCCGAGGGATTCCTCGCCGAGCGGCCCGAAGCGACCAAGGAAGAGATCCGCGAGGTCGTCGCCGCCAACCTGTGCCGGTGCACTGGCTACCAGACCATCGTCGAAGCGATCGACGGCTGCGCCACCGCCCGGCGCTGCGAGAAGGAGAACTGATGCAGCTCACCAACACCGTTCCGGTCAAAGCCTCGCCAGACGAGGTATTCGCCCTGATGAACGACGTCGAAAGGGTCGCCTCCTGTATGCCGGGCGCCTCCCTCGACGGACAGGACGGAGACTCCTGGCACGGCAAGGTGAAGGTCAAGGTCGGCCCGATCACCGCCGCGTACGCGGGGACGGTCCGGTTCCTGGAGGTCGATGCCGGGCAGCGGCTGCTGCGGGTCCAGGCGCGGGGCGCCGACACGCACGGCAGCGGCGATGCGGAGGCCGCGGTCACGATGGTGGTGCAGGAGGCGCCGGAGGGTGCCCTGTTGCGGCTGTCCACGGACCTCGTCATCCGGGGGAAGATCGCCCAGTTCGGCAAGGGCGCCATCGGCACGGTGTCGGACCGGATCCTCCAGCAGTTCGCGAGGAACCTCGGCAGCCTGCTGGACCAGGACCGCAGCCAGGGGGTCCCTGCGGCGGTGTCCTCGGACGCGAACGCCCCGAAGCAGGCGGGTCGCGGCTCGTCCGCCCCGGCCCCGCTCGCCCCGCCGGCGGAACTCGACGGGCTGGCGATGTTGGCGGGACCAGCCCTGCGCACGTACGGACCGGTGGCAGCCGCCTTGGCCTTCGGGCTGTTCGAGGGCTGGCTGCTGGGCCGGCTGACCACCATGAGCCGACAGCTGAAGGCGGCGAAGCAGGCATGAGCACGGACACGAGCCGGTACGGACAGTCCACCGACAGCACCTACGCCCGAGCCGGTTTCGGCGCGCCGGTACGCCGCGGCAGCAGGCCCGCGATCGTCGTCGTCGACCTCACCCGCGGCTTCACCGAGGACGCCTTCCCGTCCGGCGCCGATCTGACCGAAGTAGTCGGCGCGACAACCGAGTTGATCGAGGCGGGCCGCCTGGCCGAGGTGCCGGTCATCTTCACCGCCATCGCGTACTCCCCTGCCGAGGCGGCCGGCGATTCCGTCACCTGGCTCCAGAAGGCGCAGGGCATGCGGACGCTGCTGGAGGGCAGCGAGGCCGTCGACATCGACCCGCGGCTGCCGCGGCGCCCGGAGGATCTGCTGGTGATGAAGAAGGGTGCGTCCGCGTTCTTCGGCACCTCGCTCGCCGCCGCCCTGACCGGTCTGGGCTGCGACACCGTGCTGGTGTGCGGCGCGACGACCAGTGGCTGCGTGCGTGCCACCGCTGTCGACGCCGTGCAGTCGGGCTTCTCGGTTCTGGTGCCGCGCGAATGCGTCGGCGACCGCGCCCCGGGCCCGCACGAGGCGAATCTCTTCGATATCCAGGCCAAGTACGGGGACGTCGTCGACCTCGCGGAGGCCGCCGCATACCTGGGCCAACTGCCCGCCGTCCAGCCCGTTGCGGCCCTCTGACATCCCGCCCTGCCCGCCCCGTACCACTTCAGGAGGTTCCCGTGCCGCACCCGCAGCGGTCCGTACTTCAGTCCGCTCTCGCCGATCTCGCCGACATCCCCGCCACCAGCCGGTGGGTACGCTCCGGGTCCGCCCGGCTGCACATTCTCGACTACGGCGGCGACGGTACCCCGCTGGTGATCCTGCCGGGCATCAGCAGCCCTGCCGTCACGATGGACTTCGTCGCCCGTGAACTCACCGACCTGGTGCGCCCGTTGGTGGTCGACATCCGCGGCCGTGGACTGTCCGACGGCGGTGGGACGTACACCTTGGAGGAGTACGCCGAGGACACCGAGGCAGTCGTGTCCGGTCTCCGCCTGGAGCGTCCGCTGCTGTTCGGACACTCGATGGGTGCGCGGATCGCGGCAGTTGTGGCGGCGCGCGGCAAAGTCCCGCTCGCCGGCACGGTGCTGGGGGATCCACCGATGAGCGGTCCAGACCGGGGCCCGTACCCGACGAGCCTCGACGCCTTCCTCGGTCAGCTGGCCGAGGCCGAGCGCGGCACGGACGCAGAGGAGGTGGCCCGGGCCTGGCCCCGCTGGCCACGCCGGGAACAGGAGTTGCGGGCCCGCTGGCTGTCCAGCTGCGAGCGGGAGGCGATCGCAGCCACGCACCGGGGCTTCGAGACGGAGGACTTCTTCGACTGGTGGCCTTCGGTGCCCGGCCCGACGGCACTGCTGTACGGCGCGGACAGCCCGGTGGTCGCGGCAGCCGGGGCCGCGGAAGCCGCCGCGCTGCAGCCCTCGGCCGGCCTGACCCGGATCCCGGACGCGGGCCACATGCTCTTCTGGGACAACCCGCCTGCCGCGCTCGGCGCGCTGCGCGAAACGTTGCGGCGGATGCCTGCGTGATCACACTCCGGGCCGGGCGGGCTCCCTGGACACGCCGTGATTGAGTTAGCCCATGGTTGACGAATCCGCCTCAGAGTCCTCGCCCGTGATTCCCGCGGCCCTGACGGCCGCGCCCGGCTACCAGGTACGCCGCCTCTACCAGGCGTATCTCGCAGTGTGGGTGCGTGCGGTCGACCCGACGCTCACCGGACCACAGTTCGCCGTACTGACTGCCGTGGACGCGGCGCCGGGCCACGACCAGCGGTCGATGGCATCGGCCGTGGCCCTGGACACCTCCACGATGGCCGATGTGGCTCGGCGCCTGGAGGGCCGCGGCCTGATCGTGCGCCGCACCGCTGCCGACGACGGCCGCCGCAAGCTGCTGTACCTGACCGAGGAGGGCGCGAAGACCCTCCACGACGCGAACAAGCGTGCGCGTCTGCTCGACCAACGGCTCCTTTCGCCGTACGACCCGGCGCAGCAGACCGAGTTCATGCACCACCTGACATCCCTGGCCGACCACTGGGAGGCCCTGGCCAGGGAGTACTGACCGCACCCGTACGACACGGGTGCTCCGATACCGCCTTTCCGAGGAGAACCCGTGACGGACCACCACATCGGCATGATCGTCCCCAGCTCCAACCTGACCATGGAGACCGAGCTGCCCCGCATGCTGCGGGCGCGCGAGGGGGAACGGCCCGAGGACCGATTCGTCTTCCACAGCAGCCGGATGAGGATGCAGCACGTCACCCCCGAGCAGCTGCGTGGCATGAACGCGCAGACGCAGCGCGCGGCGCTCGAACTCGCCGACGCACGCCCCGATGTCGTCGCCTCCGCCTGTCTGGTGGCGATCATGGCGCAGGGCCCCGGCCACCACTGCACGGCGGAGGCCGAGATCACGTCCGCGCTGCGCGGAGAGGGCGCGCAGGCCCCGGTGATCTCCAGCGCGGGGGCGCTGCTGGACGGCATCGCGGCGCTCGGTGCCGGCAGGATCGCCGTCATCACCCCGTACATGAAGCCGCTGACCCAGCTGGTCGTGGACTACATCGAGGACGCGGGCGTGGAGGTCGTCGACGCGCTGAGCCTGGAGGTCCCGGACAATCTGGCGGTCGCCCGCCTCGACCCGGCCGGTCTGCGCGAGCACTGGCGGAAGCTGGACCTGAGCCGGGCGGACGCGCTGGTGCTCTCCGCCTGTGTCCAGATGCCGTCGCTCGCCGCGATCCAGCCCGTCGAGGACGAAGCGGGGCTGCCGGTGCTGTCGGCGGCCACCGCCACGACGTACCGCATCCTTTCGGAACTCGGCCTGGACACGGTCGTCCCGGACGCGGGGAGCCTGCTGAGCGACCGGGTGCCGCGCCCTGCCACGAACGCCGCTCGCGCCGTCGGCGCGGCGAGCTGACCGTGCGCGACCTCCTGGAGACCCTCGACGGGTGGCGTGCGGCCGGCACACGGTTCGCGCAGGCGAGCGTCGTACGGACCTGGAGTTCCTCTCCCCGGCAGCCGGGCGCCGCCATGGCCGTATCCGAGCACGGTGAGGTAGCGGGGAGCGTGTCCGGCGGCTGCGTCGAGGGCGCGGTGTACGAACTCGCCCTGGAGGTACTGGAGACCGGGGTCCCCGCGAGCGCGGTCTACGGCGTCGGGGAGGACGACGCCTTCGCCGTCGGGATGACCTGCGGCGGCACGGTCGAGGTGTTCGTACGGGCGGTCGACCTCTCCCAGGTGTCCCTGGTGGCGGAGGCCGTGCGCCACGGCCGTCCGGTGGCGACGGCGACGGTCACGGCGTCGGCGGCGAGGTGGCCCGGAGCGGCGGTGGGTTCCACCCTCGTCGTCGGGCCCGGCGAGGTGCACGGCACGCTGGGCGGTACGGAACTGGGCCGTCGCATCGCGGACCGGGCCCACGGGCTGCTCGCCCGGGGCGAGACCGGTACGTTCCAGCTGTGTCCGGGCGGGCACGGCGAGCAGCGCGGCGACGAACTCACCGTCTTCGTCGAGTCGTTCGCGCCCCGGCCGCGGATGCTGGTGTTCGGCGCCAACGACTTCGCCGCCGCGGTCATCCGTACGGGCCGCTTCCTCGGCTATCACGTGACGCTGGTCGACGCCCGGCCCGTCTTCGCCACCCGCGGACGCTTCCCGGATGCCGACGATGTCGTCGTGGCCTGGCCCCATGTGTATCTGGCCGAGAGGGCGGACGCCGTGGACGAGCGCACCGTGCTGTGTGTGCTCACCCACGACCCGAAGTTCGACGTCCCGCTGCTGGAGGCTGCTCTGCGGACCCGGGCGGGCTACATCGGCGCGATGGGCAGCCGCCGCACGCACGAGGACCGGCTCGCCAGCCTGCGGGCGGCGGGGGTCCCGGAAACCGCACTGACCAGACTGTCCTCCCCCATCGGCCTCGACCTGGGCGGACGTACCCCGCAGGAGACGGCGATCGCCGTCGCAGCGGAGATCATCGCCCTGTCCTCGGGCGGCACGGGACGGCGCCTGAACGGGCAGCCGTTCGGCCGGGGAGCCGACCAGCTCCAGTAGGGGCAGGTCGCAGATGTTCGAACGGCCCCTTTGATCAGGCGGATAATCCGCCCGGAGGGGCCGTCGGCGTACCTGCGGGACATTGCCACAGCACGAGCAGCACCCGACCACCGCTGCCCCCACAGTTGCCCGCAAGACATCAGCAGGCAGTGGCCCATCAAGCGCGTTCGCATCCCACCCTGTGCCGTTCAGAAATGCGTCGCTGCAGGTCGTAGGGGGTCTGGTGGCGCTCAGGGTCGCGTGGGACGATGCCGCGGGTGATTGTCTCGCTGGTCTATCGGGTGACGAGGAAGCTGTTGTCGGTCCCGGTGTTGCTGCTGCGTCGGCAGGTGGCCAAGGACGCCGAACTTCTTGTCCTGCGGCACGAGAACGCGGTGCTGCGCAGGCAACTTGCAGGTCCGGTGGGCTACGGGCCGGCGGACCGGCTGTGGTTCGCGGTGTTGTCCTCGCTGATACCCCGGCGTCGTTGGGCGCAGGTGTTCCCGGTGGCTCCGGGCATCGTGCTGGCGTGGCATCGAAGGCTCGTGGCGCGCCGGTGGGACTACAGCAAGCGCCGGAGCAGGCCCGGCCGGCCACCGGCCACGAAGGCGATCAAAGAGCTGGTGCTGCGGCTGGCCGCAGAGAATTCGCGTTGGGGGTGTCGCAGGATCCAAGGCGAGCTCGCGCGGCTCGGGTATCGGGTCGGAGCCTCCACGGTCTGGGAGATCTTGACTGTTGCCGGAGTAGGCCCTGCTCCCCGTAGGGGTGGGCCGACGTGGCGAGAGTTCCTGACGGTGCAGGCCGACGGCGTCATCGCCTGCTACTTCCTGCACATCGACCTGGTCGGTCTTCGCCGGGTCTACGCGCTGGTCTTCCTCGAGCACGGCATGCGCCGCCTGCACATCGCTGGTGTGACCACGCATCCGACCGCGCAGTGGACGGTCCAGCAAGCCCGCAACCTCGGGGTCGTCGTGGAGCTCCTCGACCCAGTCCACGCGCCAGTAGGGGGCGTTCGGGGACAAATGGAGACATTCGGAGATTGGCATACTCGATTGTTGTCCGCCGTCGCCGTGGATCTTCTCAGCACCGCGCGCAGCGCGACTGGCATCGCCCATCCCCGTACGCTTCCCCTCCGACGTGCTCCACGAGGTCAATCGGCGCGCCGAGGCCGACGACCGATCGGTGGCCTCGTGGATCCGCGCTGTCGAGCACGAGCTCAACCGGACGACGTGACCGAGGACCACACGCCGAACCACTGCTCGGCGCCGTACTCCTCGAACTGCTCCACCTCGGTGAACCCCAGCTTCGCCGCGAGGCGGATCGCGCGGTCGTTGGCGGTCTGGGTGCAGAGCACCACCGGCTCGCTGGGAAGCGCGTCGGCGAACCAGTCGAGTGCCGCTGCGCACGCCTCGGCGGCGTACCCGTGTCCCCACGCCTCCGGCAGGAACATGTAGCCGAGCTCGGCCTCCCCTCCATTCGGACGGACGTGACCCGGACGCTCCGCGTCGCGCCGATCGAGCGTGATCATGCCGATCATCGCTCCGTCGAGATCGATCACGAAAAGGCCAGGGCGCCGCCCGGGTACCTCAGGCACCGTGCGCTCGAGCTCATCACGCGGTCGAGGGGCACCGATGTAGGTACCCACCTCTGGCGAGGCGAACAGCTCGATGAACGCCGCACGGTCCCGGGCCTCGGGCTCGCGGAGCACGAGCCGCTCGGTCCTGATCGGGGCAGGTGGCCAGGCGACGGGTCCAAGCTCAGTCATGGCGGGCAACCTATCGCACGCCCGCCGACCGGCACGCGCTCTCACAACTCACGAACAAAGCCACGGCTCCTCAAGGCATGAGGGATACCGAGGGGCCAGGAAGAAGCACCCTGGCCCCTCGGTATGTGATCCTCAGGTGGCCATGGCGGCACCGCGCTGGCCACTGTCTGAGTGCGGGAGCCTTCAAAAAACCTTGGTTTTTTGAACGCCGCCGGGTTCACGGCCGCAGCGCGACGCCGGCCTCGCGAAGCAGGGCGGCGAGGTCGTCCGGGATCGGCATGGGTGTGGTGAGCCCGGCCCGGGTGCGGCCGGTGTTGCCGTCCGGGTACCTCCCGGCCGACCGGGAGCGGCCACCGCTAGACGCACCAGCTGGCCGAGGACCTCGCGCACGTCGCGGTCGCGGAGGGCAAGGCGGAGCATCACTCCATGGGTGCGGGTGTGGGGCCACGGCCAGGGCTGGGACAGGATGTGAGCCCGCTCAGCGGCACGCCACCGCTGCGCCGTCGGCCCCGGGGCGCGGGCCGCGTTCATCTCGGCGGTGAACACCTCAAGCAGGGCCGGCGGCATGGGAGAGCGGCGGGGCACGGTGGAGGCCTCCAACAGTTCAGGATTTCTTGGATTCAAGCATCCGTGTATCGTCTTGTCCATGCTGACCCTCGCCACCGACCTCGACGCCCTGACCCGCTTCGGCCGGGCGCTGGCCGACCCGATCCGCTGCCGCCTGCTGCTCGCGCTGCGCGAGGCCCCGGCCTACCCCTCCGACCTCGCCGACACGCTGGGGATCTCCCGCACCCGGCTGTCGAACCACCTGGCCTGCCTGCGTGACTGCGGCCTGGTCGTCACCGTGCCCGACGGACGCCGCACCCGCTACGAGCTGGCCGACCCCCGCCTTGGTCACGCGCTGGACGACCTGCGCAACGCCGTCGTCGCCGTCGCCGCCGACCGCACCTGCATCGACGCCGACGACAAGGGGTGCTGCTGATGACCGCGATACCCCTCGGGCCTTCCCCGACCCGCCGCGACGCGCTGACCCGGCGGATACGGCTCCTGGTCGCCGCGACCATCACCTACAACGTCATCGAGGCCATCGTCGCGATCACCGCCGGGACGATCGCCTCCTCCACGGCGCTGGTCGGCTTCGGCCTGGACTCGGTCATCGAGGTGTCCTCGGCGGCGGCGGTCGCCTGGCAGTTCTCCGCCCGCGAGCACGCGGTGCACGAGGCGCGGGAGAAGACCACCCTGCGGATCATCGCCGTGTCCTTCTTCGCGCTCGCGGCGTACGTCAGCGTCGACGCCGTGCGGGCGCTGACGGGCACCGGAGAGGCGGAGCGGTCCGTCCCCGGCATCGTCATCGCCGCGCTCTCCCTGGCGATCATGCCGTTCCTGTCCGCGGCCCAGCGCAAGGCCGGGCGCGAACTCGGCTCCGCCAGCGCGGTCGCCGACTCCAAGCAGACCCTCCTGTGTACGTACCTGTCCGCCGTCCTCCTGGCCGGCCTGGTCCTCAACGCCACCTTGGGCTGGTCCTGGGCCGACCCGATCGCCGCCCTGGTCATCGCCGCCATCGCCGTCAGGGAAGGCCGCGACGCCTGGCAGGGCGAGGGCTGCTGCGCGACACCCTCCGCAGCGGCCCCGTCCCCCCGCCCCGAGGTGGATGCGTGCGGCTGCCGCCCCGGCTGCGACTGCTGCAACTGACCGCCCGCCAAAGCCGGGAGGGCTCCGATGCCTGGGCCCTCCCGGCGTTCAAGGGCGATCTCATCGCCAGCCGCTGTTCACCAGTCCCGACGCCGTCGACGACGGCACACTGGCGTCCGTGACGCCCCTGACCCACGCGCTCGGCGCCGACGACGACCTCCTCTCCGTCTTCCCGCTCCACCCGACCGAGCTGAGACTCGCAGGTCGCGGCCATCATTCGCAGACCTGCCGTGTTGGGCCAAATCGTCAAGTGGCCTTGGGCGCTCGAGCGGCGTGGATCTCGGCGAAGGACAGTAGAAGTGCGGCGGTCCGCGGCGGATCCTCCAGAATGGGTGTGTGTCCGGCACCGGGCAGCAACTCGATTTTCGCGCCCGGAACGACGCGGTAGTCGGCCGCGGACGAGGGTCGCCATCTGCGGTCTTGGTCGCCGAAGATCACCTGCAGCGGCTTACCGAGGGCCATCAGCCGATCCGGGAGCGCATGCTGGTTCAAATAGGCGGTGGACGCCTGCATTGCTGCGGTGACCGCGCGGTAGGTCATGCCGCGCAGTTCGTCGACGAGTTCTTGTGGGACCTGGTAGCCCGCGCGGAATCCGGTGCTCGCGAACTGGCGGATCTGCTCGTCGGTCGGTGGCCACTGCGCGGGGTCGATCGCGGTGGGCCCCGGTGCGATGAAGGCATCCATGCTGGGGCCGGAAAACTAGACTCCGGGCCCGTCGCCCTCACCGTATCGACTGTTCCGGCAAGAATGTCGGACGGGACCGGAACGAGAAGCTCGCGAAGGAGATCGTCCCGCTCGGCTACCAGGGCAGTTACGGCATTGTCAGTGCCTACATCAGTAGGTGTTTTTCGGAAAGAAGCCGCGCTGTCTGCCGCAGAGCTGACAGCATCCGGTGTCATGGCAGATGACAGCACTAACGAGTTGGTGCGTGATAGCGGGTGAGGCGTCGTGCCAGGTTGGTGGCATGATCCGGGTGTGGCGATCATGGTGAATCGGGCGGTACTGGCGCATCGGTTGTTTACGGGGATCTCGCGGCGTCATCTCGCGCGTCTGATCAAGGAGTTGGCTGTGTCGTGGCAGGCCGGCCTGGAGGGCCGCCGTCATGCCGTGCGGGGTGGGGCCAGGAAGCGGGCCGCGGGTGCCGGCGCCCGTCACCAGCTGGTTTTCGTCGACCGCCTGGTGGCCACGCTGATCCATCTGCGACACGACCTGCCGCACTCGGTGCTGGGCCTGCTGTTCGGCGTCGACCGCTCCACCATCACCCGTGCGATCGCAGAAGTACGCACGCTCCTGGCCGAGCGGGGGTGCGCGGTTCCCGACCGTCCCGGTCTGCGGCTGCGGACGCTGACAGACGTGTTCGCCTACGCCCAGGCCGAGGGCATTGAGCTGCGCTTGGACGCCACCGAGATCCAGGTCCGTCGTCCGCCGGCCGGACGTGGCGGGCGGCGCGCGTTCGTCTCCGGTAAGAAGAAACAGAACACGATGAAGGCCACCGTCATCGCCGACTGGCGTGGCCGCACGTTATGGACCGATGCGCTGCGGCCTGGTCGTATGCACGATGCCACGGCCGCCCGCAACGAAGGCATAGCCATCTGCTTCCAGCACTTCCCCGACGTCGAGGTCCTCTTGGACGACGGCTACCTGGGCCTGAGCCGCGACCACCGCGGGCAAGCGATCACGCCGCCCAGAAAACCGCGTCCGGGAGCACTGCCCGGCAGAGTTGAGCAGTGGGAAACTGACCCGCTGGACCCACCGCCGCGACCGCCTGCCCGACACCTACCGCGCCATCGCCGGCCTCGTCTCCGACCGCACCATCAACGCCTGACAACCGGCCACGACCAAGCCAAACACGACCCGCCCGCTATCACGCACCAACTCGTAAGCCTTGATGGCGCCCGTGAGCACGCCCTTGACGAAGTACTTCTGGAGGAAGGGGTAGACGGCGACGATCGGGATGATCGCGAGGATCAGCACCGCCATGGACATCGAGGTGGACGACGGCAGCGTGGCGACGCCGAGCGCCTTGGCGTTGAAGGTGTCGCCTTGCAGGACGTACGAGCGGAGCACGACCTGCAGCGGCAGCTTCGAGCCGTCGTTGATGTACAGCATCGCGTTGAAGAAGTTGTTCCAGTACTGGACCGCGTAGAACATCCCGACCACCGCGATGACGGCCTTCGACAGCGGCAGCACGATCCGCAGCAGGATGCGCAGATCGCCCGCGCCGTCGAGGCGCGCCGCCTCGTGGAGCTCGTCCGGGATGCCCTGGAAGAAGGCCCGTACGACCACGATGTTGAAGGCGTTGAGCATGATCGGGGCGATCAGCGCCCCGTATGTGTCGATCATGCCCAGCTCCTGGATGACCAGGTAGTTGGGGATGATGCCGGGGGTGAAGAGGAAGGTCCCGAGGACGATCATCAGCAGCGGCTTGCCCGCCACCGTGCCCGGCCGCGACAGCCCGTACGCCAGGGCCACCGTGCAGAGCAGGCTGAGCGCCGTGCCGACCAGGGTGATGACGACGCTGACCACCGCGGCCCGCGTGACCACGCCGCCGGAGAGGACCACGTTGTAGGACTCGAAGGTCGGATTGCTCGGGAAGAGCACGTAGCCGCCGTTGGCCGCGAGCTCCTCCTTGGTCGCCAGGCTGGCGCCCAGGCAGAGCAGGAACACAAGCGGAACAGGGCTTACCAATCTCCCAAACGTCTCAATTTCGCCTCCATCACACCTTGGGAACCATCCCCCACGCATGCTAGCTTCCCCGTTTGATTCCGAACTGCCATGACACAACGGCAGCTTCGAGACAACAGGCATGTCTTCAGTGGGCGGTATGAGAGTGCATAGGAGTTTTGTCGTCACCTGAACGTGTGGCGGTGCGGCACCCCGGCCGGTCGGCGGCCATGGGCATGCTGGGCTGGGCAGCATGAGCGAGCGCAAGCCCTACAAGACCGACGTGAGCGACGAGCAGTGGGCGCTGGTCGAGCCTGTGATCGCCGCGTGGAAGGCCGCGCATCCCTCGGTCAGCGGCCATCAGGGCCGGTACGCGATGCGGGAGATCGTCAACGCGCTGCTCTACCAGGGCCGGACCGGTTGCCAGTGGGAGCTGCTCCCACACGACTTTCCGCCACCCGGTGCGGTGAAGTACTACTTCTACACCTGGCGTGACGACGGCATCGACCAGACCATTCACGACCTGTTGCGCTGGCAGGTGCGGGAAATGGCGCGTCGGAAGGCGGACCCGAGCCTGGTGGTGCTCGACACCCAGAGCGTGCACGCGGCGGCCGGAGTGCCCGCTGAGTCGACGGGGTGCGATGCGGCAAAAAAAGTACCGGGCCGCAAGCGCGGCCTGGCCGTTGACGTTCTGGGGTTGGTGATCGCGGTGGTCGTGGCGGCCGCGTCTGCGCACGAGAACGCCGTCGGGATCGCGCTGCTGGACAAGGTCGCCGCCGACACCGACACCGTGCAGAAGGCCCTGGTCGACCAGGGCTTCAAGAACGCCGTCGTCGCGCACGGGGAGAAGGTGGGCATCGAGGTGGAGGTCGTGGAGCGCAATCCCGCGCAGACCGGGTTCGTTCCCCAGGCCAAGCGGTGGGTCGTGGAACGCGCCTATGGGATCTTGATGCTGCACCGCAGGCTGGTGCGCGACTACGAGCATCTGCCCCGCAGTTCGGAGTCGCGGGTGTACTGGGCGATGAGCGCGGTGATACTGCGTCGGCTGACCGCGGCGACCGTGCCCGCCTGGCGCACCGCATGACCGGCGGGGATCTGACCCTCGGCGCGGTGCTGGCACGCCTGGAGGAGCGGGAACGCGAGATCGCCGCGCAGGCCGAGACGACGCGGGAACAGATCACGCAGCTGACCACACAGCTCGACGAACTCGGCCGGGCCGCCGAAGAAGTCCGGATCACCCGCAAGACACTGCTGGAACTGCCCGACCCGCAACCGCCCGCGCCGCCGGCACCGAAACTGCCGGACCATCCGGCCTACCAGCAGATCATGGCGGTGTTCACCGCGGCCGACCATCCGCTGCGTGCGCGGCAGGTGTGCGAGGCGATGGACCTTACGGTCGCACCCAACAACATCAACAACGTCCGCCTCAAGCTCAAGCGGCTGGCCGACCGCGGGATCCTGGCCGAGACCGAGCCAGGCTTGTTCACCCAGCCTCGGCCGTAGTCGACCGACGTCGCCACGACCTGCCCGCTTGTCCCACACGAAACGAAGAATCGGGCATCAGGTCTCATACCGCCCTCTCAGACATGGCTTCAGACATGGGAGGCCCCATGAACAGAAGCGCCGCCGTGCCCCTCGGCGCGGCCTTACTCCTTCTCCTCGGCACGGCCGTGCCCGCCGCCGCGGGAACCCCCGGCGACGGCGCGGCCACCGACGGGGCGACGCTCTACCGCGACAACACGGTCGACGTCTCCTACCGCCAGGTCGCCCCCGGCGACGCGGCGTGGAGCCAGGTCCCGGCCGCCCTCCGCGGCAGAGCGACGGAGGGCTCGTACGTCGCCCGGCTCCAGCTCGAGAACGTCTCCGATCACCCCGTCTCCAAATGGTCGCTGACCTTCGAGCTCTCTGACCGCATCACGGACACCTCCGCCGCGAAGCTCGCCGCCCCCCAGGACGCGCGCACGACGCTCCAGGGCGTCGGCCCCACGAACACCCTCCAGCCGGGCAGGACCGAGACCGTCTGGTACCGCGCCGAGCCCGGCGCCAAGGCCGATACCCCGACCTGGGCGTCCTTCGCCAAGCACGGCATCTCGCCGACGGAGGACACCGACGGCGACCGCCTCCCCGACGACCTGGAGGTGCGCGCCAAGCTCGACCCCAAGTCCGAGGACACCGACGGCGACGGCCTCTCCGACTTCGCCGAGCTCGGCTACCGCTTCAGTAGCCCGCTCAAGGCCGACACCGACGGCGACGGCACCAAGGACGGCGCCGAGGATCCCGACAAGGACGGCCTCACGACCGCCCGCGAGCTCAAGCTCCGCACCACGCCCACCCGCGCCGACACCGACCAGGACGGCCTCGCGGACGCCCGCGAGCTGAAGCTCCGCACGGAGCCCACCAAGGCCGACACCGACGGCGACGGCGTCCAGGACGGCGAGGAGACGAGGCTCAACGCCTCCCCCCGCGCTAAGAACTCCGCCTTCGACGTGACCCGCCGCGCGGACGGCGGCGCCACCGCCGCCGAGGCCACGCTCAAAGGCCTGCGCGCCAAGCAGGTCGGCGGCTTCCAGGTCACCAGGCTCCCTGCCAAGCAGCGGGAGTTCCCGGAGTCCACTCCGGGCTACCTCGGCAACGGCTTCCAGGTCTCCGCCCCCGCGGACGGCGCCGCAAGGCTCACCTTCCGCCTCGACCCCGACCGTACGGAGGGCACCGCACCGGCCCTCTACCGCTACGACGAGAAGGCCCGCCACCTCGTCAAGCAGTCGGGCCAGCAGCGCAGCGGCAGCACGATCACGGCCACCGCCACGGCCGACGGCTCCGCCAAGTACGTCGTCCTCGACAGCCACGCCTTCGACAAGGCAGGCCCCAAGGCCCCTGGCAAGCGAATCCTCTCCGACGGCCCCGGCGACGGCGGAGACCCGGGTGACCCGGGCGACCCGCCCCCGACCGACATGCTGATCCACCAGTCGTCCTTCCGCGAGGGCCGCCGCAAGGCCCCCGACCCCCAGCACCCGCCCGTCCCGGCCGACCCGCGCGTCGCCGACGACCTCACCTTCAACGACTACAACTTCGACGAACTCACCGACCTCGGCTGGGAGTTCTGGGTCGCCCGCATCACGCCCGAGTCCTGGATGTGGGCCGAGTTCAACGACATCATGAACTTCGGCAAGCTCGGCGCCGACGCCGACTACGCCCAGTCCGTCGACGACCTCCGCAACGCCTTCCGCTACGGCCGCGGCGGCCAGAGCGCGGGCACGGTCACCGTCGACGACAACTTCGACCCCGGCCGCTACCTCTACCGCGGCTCCGGCACGGCCCTCTCCCGCGCCGTCGGCGCCTCACCACAGGAGAAGCCGTACACCGACAAGGCCAGCCAGATCATCAAGCAGTCCCTCATCGACAACAAGGGCCGCACCGATCAGCTCAAGGTCCAGGAGGACCTCTCCAAGAACGTCCTCTTCCAGGAGTTCCTCCGCCAGGACGTGAAGTACCCGGTGTACGACTTCTCGCTCTGGGACGCCAACCAGCGCGCCCTCTCCATCGCGATCCACCAGTTCCACGGCCACACGATCGCGCTGAAGGATTACAAGGTCGAGGGCAACTCCTTCTCCGGCAAGCTCGTCTTCCACTCCTACGACCACTTCGGTCTCGACCCGGACGACGAGATCACGGAGTACGGCTTCATCGACTGGTTTACGCTCCAGCACTATGACCGGTTCGACGGGAAGTACCCCCCGCCGATCGCGCAGGCGGACATCGAGATCCCCATCAGCGGCACGTTCTGACCTCGCCGACCTGATGCCCCACAGGCGCTCGCCGGGCCGGGTCCTGGTCGTCACGCTGCTCGTCGTGACGGCCGGGTACCTGGCCTGGCGGGTCGCCGTCCTCGCGGGCCTGGAGGCCCACTTCGGCAGCGGCTTCGACGAGCAGCGCTTCAACCGGCTGCAGCAGGAGTACGACCGCCGCGAGGACGCCTTCGCCCGGGCCGACGCCCGGATGCGGAAGCTGATCGCGGAACACCCCCGCGCCGAACGCATCGACTGGAGCCGGTACCGGACCTGCGTCCGCGAGCCCGGCCGCCCCTCCGACACGTGCACGACGACGCCCCCGCGCGACCAGAAGGTGTACGACGCCCTCTGGGGCGTCAGCGTGATCCTCTACCAGCCCAAGGACGAGGGCCGCACGTTCTACCGCTTCTACCACGAGGACCCCCCGCGCTACACGATCATGCGCGCCCCCGAGGACACCGCGGAGGAGGCCGAGGAGTACGCGGACGCCCACGGCTTCCGCTCCACCCGCCCCCTCGGGCCCGGCTGGACGATCCTCGGCCCGATCGACGACATCGGCCGCGAGGAGAAGCAGTTCCCGTAGGAGGGCTCGCGGAACGCTTCGCCGGGAAGCAGCAGGGAAGCAGCAGGCACGAGAGGAGACCCCCACTCCCGTGAACACGTTACTGATCACCGCCGTCCGTGTCATCGCAGGCCCCGCGGACCGGGTGACCGCCGACGGCGCCGTGCTCGTCGACGAGAGCACCGGCGCCGTATCCGCCGTCGGCCCCGCCGCCGAGCTGGACGCGACGGTGGACCCCCAAGTGCCCCGCCTGCGCTGCCCGGGCGCGACGGTGCTGCCCGGCATGACGGACTGCCACGTCCACCTCGCCTTCGACTCCGGCCCCGACCCCATCGGCACGACGGCGCAGGCCACCCCGGCAGAGCTCTCCGCAGGCATGGCGGAACGCGCCCGGCAGCTCCTGACAGCCGGAGTGACGACGCTGCGCGACCTCGGCGACCGCGACGCCCTCGCGGTCTCCCTCCGCTCCGCCATCACCTCCGGCGCCCTCCCCGGCCCCCGCATCCTCACCGCGACCGCCCCCCTGACCTCGCACGGCGGCCACTGCGGCTTCCTGGGCGGCGAGGTCACCACCGACGACGACATTCGCGCCCGCATCGCGCACAACGCCTCGCTCGGCGCCGACGTCATCACGACGATGACCAGGAACTTCAGCCCCTGCGCCGTAACGCTCGGGCGCTCCATCCAGACCGGGCGCTCGGCGTGGCGGCGGTCGCGGCGCAGCAGAGCCGTAAAGGAAGCGGTGCTCATCGATAGACCCCCTGCTCGCCGAGGCGGTGTGCGACCTTGTTCGCGAGGTAGATGAGGACGAAGGCGATGACGCCCTTCATCAGGCCGGCCGCGGTGGACATGCCCCAGTCGCCATCGACGACGCCGTGGAAGTAGACGTAGGTGTCCACGACCCGCTGGAACAGCTCCCATAACTCATCCGGCACCAGCCGCTGAACCAGGTCCATGCCCCGCAGCGTAGCGACGATCACACCAAATGAGACCAGCTCTTACGAGTTGGTGCGTGATAGCGGATGAGGCGTGTTTGGCCTGCTCATGGCCTGTTTTCAGGCGGTGGTGTTGCGGTCAGATACGAGGTTGGCAATGGCACGGTAGGTGTCGGGCAGGCGATCGCGTCGGTGGGTCCAGCGAGTCAGTTGCTTCCAGCGTTTGTGGTCGGCGAGGGCGTGTTCGACGGTGATGCGGTCGGATGAGTGCCCGTGGCGGTCGCGTTCCCACTGCTCGACTCTGCCGGGCAGTGCTCCCGGACGCGGTTTTCTGGGCGGTGTGATCGCTTGCCCACGGTGGTCACGGCTCAGGCCCAGGTAGCCGTCGTCCAGGAGGATCTCGACGTCGGGGAAGTGCTGGAAGCAGACGGCGATGCCCTCATTGCGGGCGGCCGTGGCGTCGTGCATACGTCCGGGCCGCAGGGCGTCGGTCCATAATGTGCGGCCCCACCGGTCGGCGATGACGGTGGCCTTCATGGTGTTCTGCTTCTTCTTCCCGGAGACGAACGCGCGTCGTCCGCCGCGGCCGGCCGGTGGCCTGCGGACCTGGATCTCGGTGGCATCCAGCCTCAACTCGATGCCTTCGGCCTGGGCGTAAGCAAACACATCCGGCAGGGTCCGAAGGCGCAGGCCGGGACGGTCGGGGACCGCACATCCCCGCTCGGCCAGGAGCGTGCGTATTTCTGCGATCGCGCGGGTGATGGTGGAACGGTCGACGCCGAGCAGCAGCCCCAATACCGAGTGCGGCAGGTCGTGCCGCAGATAAATCAGCGTGGCCACCAGCCGGTCGACGAACACCAGCTGATGGCGGGCGCCGGCACCCGCGGCCCGCTTCCTGCCCCTGCCCCGCGCAGCATGGCGGCGGCCCTCGACGCCTGCCCGCCACGGCACCGCCAACTCCTGCACCAGACAGGCGAGATGACGCCGAGAGATTCCCGTGAACAGCCGATGCGCCAGCACCGCCCGATTGACCATGATCGCCACAGCCGGATCATGCCACCAGCCAGGCACGACGCCTCATCCGCTATCACGCACCAACTCGTAATGAGTTTCAGACGGGCCAGACCGCACTCATCGTCCGGATCCCGGAGGCGGAACCATCCGTCCGTAGATGGCGTGAACGGTTCGACCCTTCAGCCCCGGCCGGGGTTCCGGCGCACATCACCGTGCTCTTCCCGTACCTCGACGAGAGCCGAATAGATGCGTCCGTCCACTCCGCACTCACGGACGTGCTGGGCAGTCACCCCTGCGATTCGAGAGATGCGGACGACTCCCGGAAGTTCTCTATCTCGTCCCCGAGCCTGACACGCAGTTGCGACAGCTCACAGAGGCGATCGCTGATCGTTGGCCTGAGGCTCCGCCGTATGGCGGCCGATTCGCCGAGATCGTGCCGCACCTGACCATCGCGCAAGGCCGGGGAGACGCCGTCCTGGAGGAGATCGAGACTGACCTAGAAGACTGCTGAAAATCTTTTGCGTTCTGGCCCCGGACCGGCAGTCCGGGGCCAGTCTTGTGAGCATGCAGGGGGAATGGGCCGGGGAGATGGTCGGGCCGGATGTGTGGGAGACCTGCCGGGAGTTGATCCCGGCAGGGAGTGTGTTCGCTTTCCTGGCCGAGCATCGTGAGGTGCTGTTCCCGCCAGAGTTCTTCGCGGACATGTATCCGTCGGCCAACGGACGGCCGTCGTTGCCGCCGCAGGTGCTGGCCGCGACGGTGGTACTGCAGAGCCTGCAGGGGCTGTCGGACTTCGAGACAGTCCAGGAACTGCGGTGTGACCTGCGCTGGAAGGCCGCCTGCGGGCTGGGCCTGTACGACACCGCCTTCGATCCCTCGCTGCTGACCTATTTCCGGCGCCGGCTCGCCCGCTCGGCCGACCCGACGCGGATTTTCACCAAGGTCAAAGAGGTGGTGACTGCCACCGGTGTCCTCAGAGGAAAGCAGCGCCGGGCGCTGGACTCCACCGTCCTGGACGATGCGGTGGCCACTCAGGACACCGTCACCCAGATCGTGGCCGCGATCCGCCGGGTGATCCGTGAGGTCCCCGGCGCCGGCGAGGTCGCCGGCCGGTGGTGTACTGCTCACGACTACACCGACCCCGGCAAACCCAGGATCGCCTGGAATGACGAAGCCGCCCGCGAGGCGCTGGTCGACGCCCTGGTGACCGACGCGCTCAACATGCTCGGCCGTCTTCCCGAGCGTGAGCTGGGCGAGCGGGCCGCGAACGCGGTGGGCCTTCTCGCCCTCGTCGCAGGCCAGGACGTGGAGCCGGCCGAGGACTCCGACGGCCGCGACGGACGCTGGCGCATCGCCATGCGCACCGTGCCCGACCGGACGGTGTCCACCGTCGACCCCGATGCCCGGCACATCCACAAGAACCGAACCCGCCACCAGGAGGGCTTCAAAGGGCACGTGTCCTTCGAGCCAGAGGCCGGACTGTTCACTGCCGTCGCGTTAACCAGCGGCTACGGGCCGGACAACCACGAGGCCGCCGTCGCGCTGGACCTGCTGGCCGACGAAGACCACAGCGAGGGCGAGACGCTGACCGTGCTCGGCGATTCCGCCTACGGCACCGGCGACCTGCGTGAACAACTGACCGCCCAGGGCCACGTCCTGGTGGTCAAGCCGCCGCCGTTGCGGCAGGCCGTCCCCGGAGGCTTCACCATCGACGACTTCCACGTCGACACCGACGCCGCCACCGTGACCTGCCCGGCCGGACAGACCGCGAACCTGGGCCGCACCAAGGCCGACGGAGGCCGCACCGCCCAGTTCAAACGGCTGTGCACCGGCTGCCCGCTGCGGGAACGCTGCACAACCTCCAAGACCGGACGGGTTATCAACGTCCACCCTCAGCACGAACTGCTGACCGCAGCCCGCGTCCAGGCCGCCACCGACACCGCCTGGCAGGACGAATACCGCCGATGGCGGCCCCCGGTCGAACGCGCCATCGCCTGGCTCGTCGCCCACGGCAACCGCAGAGTCCGCTACCGAGGCGTCATCGCCAACAACATCGCACTCCACCACCGCGCCGCCGCCCTCAACCTCCGCCGACTGATCAACCTCGGACTCACCCGCACCAACACCACCTGGCACCTCGCCCCGGCCACCCCATGACGAAGAAGGGGCCGCCCGGCCTACGGCCAATCAGCCCCTCAACAAGATTTTCAGCAGTCTTCTAGCTGGCAGGCCACCGTTCACCTCCCACGTCTCGTCGGTTGAACTCATGGTTCACGACGGTACGAAGTGGCAGGAACGGGCGTCGTTCGCGCTCGGAGGATGAAGCCAGCCAAGCGGGCCGGGCAGGGCAGGGCAGGGCAGGGCCGCTGAGCGTTGGGCAGTGCCCCAGCAGAGGGCTCCGCTCAGCTGGCTTCAACGTGCTTGACGCGCGCTCGGGCGCTCAGGCCCGCGTTGGGTCATTGATGAAGCGGTGGGGGTGGGCTGCTCTGACGTACTTCAATGCCGTTGTGTCGGAGAGGCCGAAAACGCGCATCAGGTGGACGGGGTCGGCAGTTTCGTGGGCCTCGTCGAGCAGCCGGTCGATGCGGAGTGTCCGAGGCTGAATACCGAGCTTGGTGAAGATCAACCGTAGCCCGTCCTTGGATACCGGGGGGCCTGTGGGGTCGACGGCGGTGACCTGGGTAACGATCAGGTGCGGGTTGGAGCTGCGGGGCCAGCGCTCCGCCCGTTCGCGGAGCCAGGTGTTCAGGAGCCTCATGGTCAGTTCGTCGAGGTAGACGACGCGATCGCCGAAGCGGCGGGGGACGGCCAGGCGCCCTGCCGGACGGTCGAGGCCGGCCAGGAGCTGGTGGCGGACCTCCTGTGGCCGCAGGGCGTGGATGGCCACCAGGGCAACGACGACCTTGGCCATCGCGGTCGGGGCCTTGTCCAGCAGACCGACGAGCCGGTCGGACGGGATGCGCCGTGGTGCGTTGACCTTGGCGGCCACGGAGACACGGCGGGCTGGATCGTGGAAGATCACGCGCTCGCGCTTCAACGCGCGGAAGAGCGATCGCAGGCTGGTATGGAGCGAATGGGCTGGTTCTCCCGTGCGGCTGCTGAGTATGTCCTCGATGTCCTTCTGGGTGATCTCACGAAGACTGCTGACCCGCTGGCCCCACTGCTGCAGGGCCGGGACGTTGAAGTGCGCATAGCGTCGGATGGTGGACCAGTTCATGGTGAGGGAGGGCTTGCGGCCTTCCCCGCGGAGCACGCGGACCCAGGCGTCCGCCTCGTCCCGCAGGTGATCGGGAACGCCCTGTAGGAGCCGTTCGAGCGCGGCCTCCTCCGGGTCGGTCCGCTCCAGGGAAACGAGCAGGCCGCGCTGATCGAGGAATGCGGCGACGTGACGTCCTGACCAGTTCGGGCCGAGTCTGGTGACGGCGCGGACGTCGGTTTCGAGGAGGGTGCGTCGATGCCGAGCCAGGCGACGAGAAGCCGCAGGACTTTGGCATTGACGTCCCGGGAGGGGGTGGTCCAGTGCTGATCGGCCGTGAACTGCCGGAACTCTGCGACGAGTTGCTCGGCCTCTGGTGTCATCGTGGGCAGCTGGGTGTGCTGGGCCCGCTTCCAGACACGCGCCGGGGGCGGGAACAGCTCCAGTTGGTGTGGGTTGATCAAGTGCGGGGACAGCCGGCGGTCGGCCTGCCGGGTCTGCTTTTCCCGACGCTCCAGTTCCCGCCGGCGGCTCTTGCGGCTGCCCTGGCTGTAGTCGCCGGGCTGCTTCGTGGAGAGGCCGTGGCCCAGGCCGGCTCCGAACCAGAGTTGCTCGACCGCCGGGCCGTCTCCGACGTGTTCGTTCAGCACCAGGTGGCAGAACCGGCACTGTCCGTCCTTCAGGGGCCAGGTGCGGCCGCACCGCAGGCAGGGGCCAATCGCCCGGTCCGGTTGACGAGCCCACTCCCGGCACGAGTCACACAGCGGCCTGGCATCGCCGCTCCAGGCCAGGCAGTGCTCGCAGGAGACCATGCGCCGGCGCTCACGCCGGTAGCCGTTTTGGGCGAGTCCGGAGCCGAGTCGACGCCGCAGCAGCCCGGTCTCCCGCAGGACCTCGGCGACGGCAGGCCTCATCCGGGGCAGTTCGGCGACGACGTACTCGTCGACCAACTGCTCGCTGGCCTCCCGGGAGGCCAGCGCCAGGCGCATTATCTGCACCACGCTCTCGCTCCACCCCGCGGACAGATCGCGCCGGACGCGGACCCGTTCGACGGCCTGGAGGACGTCCGCCCACTCGGGGAATTCGCGGGCGGCGATCCGGTATCCGTGCTGGCGGGTGAATGTCCTGGGCAGGCGGGGCAGCAGCGGAAGCTGACCGGTGACTTGCGGAGGGCAGACCTGCAGGTCATCGCCCTTCTTGGCCCAGGTCCAAGGGCCTGCCGAGCGCTCGGTCCGCAGCCGCTCGCGCACCAGCGGCCGGTCATGGTGGCGCGCAAGGACCACGGGCAGCCGGACACCCTCCAGCAGTAGCGGCAGCTGCAGATCCCGGACGGGGCCCAGCGTCCGCCTGGCCGCCGCCTCGGCCCACTCATGATCGGGGACCATGCGGATCTCCAGCATGCAGAGCCGGCACAGCCCGTCGCGGTTGACCTTGCCCTCGTGCCGGCACCGGTGACATAGGCCCTTGTAACCGCCGCGGGGCGTCCAGTTGAGGCAGGTCTGGCAGCTGCCTAGCGGACGGACCGGTCCCCAGCCGTGGCAGCGGACGCATTCGCTGATCACCATGGTCTCGCCGCCTCAGTTGGGCGGCAGGCCGCGGCGGGGCCCGCCGCCGCGACGCGGAACCGGCCGGACCGGTCCGCCCTCCCGCTGTTCGCCGACGGCCCGCTGCTGCGGCTGCTCGCGCTGGGCCAGGTGCTGCTGAGGCTCGGCCACCATCAAGTCGGCGACCGTGCAGTCCAGGGCCGCGCAGATCTTGTCCAGGTCCTCCAGCCGGACCGTGACCGGCTTGCCCGACCACAGGGCCGCGACCTTGCTCAGGGAGGGGGTGAACCCGACCTGCCGAAACGCCACCAGCAGTTGCGTCGGCCGCCAGATGTCCCGTTGGGCCGCTACCATGCGCAAGTTCCACTTCACCGTCTCACGCCTCTCCACTCAGGCGTCGCACCGCTCGGTGCGACGCTGCCAGGCTCGCCTTCTCCGGGTCGGCCTTGACCGATCCCAGGTAGCCGACCGTGGTGGTCGGCCACTCGTGGCCGAGGATCTTCTGCACGTCCCACAACGGCATGCCCGACTCGTAGTTGTGGGTCGCGCACGAATGCCTTGTGTCCGCAGAGGCCGTGTGCGGGTGCCCTCGTGTGGCGATTGAGCAGGTGTGTCGGTGCGGACCGCCTTCGCGACGCAGACAGCCGCGGGTGTTGCATTCCGAGACGGTTGATGTGATGCGGATCACTCCCCGGGTGCTTTGGGTCGGGCATGCACGATCATGATCGGAATGGACGCCCGTTTCCTTGGTATCGCCGAGCTGGCCGAAGCCCCGTCCGTGGCCGTCGTGGTCGACGTCATGCGTGCTTTCACCGTGGCTGCCTGGGCCTTTGGCCAGGGGGCAGAAAAGATCGTTCTTGCTGAGTCGTTGGACGAAGCCCTCGCGCTCAAGGCGCGCCATCCGGATTGATTGGTGCTCAAAGACGGTCCGCCCGCGCCCGGATTCGACGCGGTCAACTCGCCGGGCTTGCTGCGGTCTGTTGACGTTGGCGGACGGACTGTTGTGCAGAAGACCACGGCAGGGACGGTCGGCGCCCTTGCGGCCAGGGAGGCGTCGCTCGTGCTGTGCGCGAGCTTCGTGGTGGCGGAGGCAACGGCTCAGCTCTTGCAGACGCGCAAGAGCGACGGCGTCACGTTCGTGGTTACTGGCGATGATGGGCAGGCCGATGAAGATCTGGCGTGCGCTCAATACATCGCTCGGAGAGCCGCCGAGGCTGGGACAGACGCCGCAGAGTTCCTCCGCCTTGCTGCCGAGTCGCGCGTCGCCGCCGATCTGGCGGAGGGTGTGCGTCGCGGTTTTCAAGGAGTCCATCCTGATGACGTTGCACTTTGTCTTGAGGTCGACCGGTTTCACATTTGCCATGGTGGCGGCCTTGGAAGGCTCGCTCATGGTCCTGCGTCCGCGCGTGATGCTTTCGCCCGCCGACGAGGGCCCGGTCTGATCGCCGGCGATGTGCGCCTCTTCATGGTGCGGGAGCCAGCACTCTGTCGGGTGCGGCATCAACTGCAAGTCCCGATGACGGTGGTTCGCGGTGCGGGGAGGTGGCTGACGCGGCTTGTTCCGGTGACGGCTTCGCGGAGCCGGTCGATCTCTTCGTGCTGGGCGGCGAGCCGGGCCAGGGCCTGGCTGCGGAAGCCGGTGAGCTCGTCGATCGTCTGCTCGGACTGGGCGAGCCGTTCCCAGAGCTTGGTGTTCTCTGCTTTGAGCCGGGCGATCTGGGCCTCGCGAGGGTCGGGGATCTCGCCGGCCTCGTGCATGGCGTTCAGGCGGCGTTCGAACTCGACGCGGAGGTGAGAGTAGGGGCGGGTGCCGTAGAACGCAGTGCGGTCGACCGCAGCCTCGATGGCGAGGGTCTGGGATGCCCCTGGGTATCCATCGCGCCGTCGAAGCCTGGGGCCGCACTCTCCTCGACGGTGGCCCGCGGTCCGAGCCTCGCTCCCGGCATACGACATGGGCCTACCTGGGTGAGATCCAGCCGGTGCTGCTGGAGTGGTCCAGCCGCTACGACCACCTGCGCGAGGTCACCCGGGAGGACGTCATCGCGGCCCGGGACGCTGTCACCGGCAAACAGCGCGAAAGCCGGATCGTCGCACTGCGGTCAGTGTTCCGGCACGCAAAGAAGAACGGCCAGATTTTTCGCAACCCCACGATCCGCATCCGTGTTCCTCGGCAGACCGGCGGCGTCCACCAAGCCCTCGGCCAGGCGGACATCGACGAAGCCATCGCCACGGCCACCACCCCAGACATCCGGCTCATCGTCGCCCTGGCCGCCGTCCACGCGGCACGGTCGAAGATGATCCGCACCATGCAACTGGACGACGTCGACCTGGGCAACCGGCGCATCACCGTCGGCGGCCACGTCCGCCCACTCGACGACCTCACCCACCGAGCGGTCCTGGACTGGCTCGACCACCGCCGCAACCGCTGGCCGAACACGGCCAATCCCCACCTGCTGATGGGCCTTGACCCCGGATCTTGAACACGTCTATGCGGCTCGGGTCAGGGTAGTTGATGTTGAGTGGAAGGTGTTCTCGTAAGCGATCGGTGATCGCTGGCCGAGCCGGGAATGCCGGCGTCGGGTGTTGTAGCGGGACAGCCAGCGGAAGGCGTCGAGTCGGGCCTCACGCTCGTTCGACCAGCCTTTCCGGCCCCTCAGTGTCTCCCTTTTGAAGGACGCGTTGAAGCTCTCCGCGGCGGCGTTGTCCGCACTGGACCCGACCGCGCTCATACTCTGCCGTACCCCTGCTGACCTGCAGGCCTCTGCGAATATCCGACTCGTATATTGCGATCCATGATCGGTGTGCATCACCGCTCCGGCCAGGCTTCCGCAGGTCCGGATCGCGGCGGCGAGGGCGTCGGTGACGAGTTCGGTGCGCATGTGATCGGCGATCGCCCACCCGGCCAAACGCCGTGAACAGAGATCGATGACGGTCGCGAGGTAGCAGAACTTCCCGCCTCCGACGCTCAGATAGGTGATATCGCCGACGTACTTCGTGTTCACCTCGGTCGCGGTGAAGTCGCGACCGATCAGGTCCGGGGCCTTCGCCGCGGCCGGGTCCGCAATGGTGGTGCGGTGCCGGCGCCGCAGACGTACTCCTTCGATCCCGATGGTCCGCATGATCCTGGCGACGCGCTTGTGGTTGACTGCCTGGCCGCCGTCGTCGCGGAGCTCGGCGGTGACCCTCGGGGCGCCGTAGGTGCCGTCGGAGTCCTTGTGGACCCTGCGTATCCGGGCCGCGAGCCGCTCATCGGCGGCCTTGCGGGCGGCGCGGGCCGGTGCGGTGCGGCGCCAGTAGTAGAAGCTCGAGCGGGCGATGCCCAGGATGTCGCAGAGCCGCTTGACGCCGAACCGGCGCTGGTGGTCCTCAACGAACTGGCAGCGGTTCACCAGCGCGTCTCCCCTGCGAAATACCGGGCTGCCTTGCGGAGGATGTCGCGTTCCTCCTCCAGCTCGCGGATCCTCTTCCTCGCGGCAGCGAGCTCCGCCTGAACCGCGTCATCACCAGGCCGCGGCGCCACCGCAGGTGTGGAGTGAGCGCCGGACCTGCGTCCGTCGGCGGCCCGGATCCAGTTCCGCAGCGTCTCGGTATTCACTCCGAGGTCGATGGCGACCGACTTGATCGTCGCTCCCGGACGCGACCGGTACAACGCGACCGCATCCGCCTTGAACTCGGCGGGGTAGTGCTTCATCCCCACAGGGACTCCGTTCTCCTGGACCATCACGATCCAAGTCTCTCCGGTGTCCAAAACCCGGGGTCAGGGCCCGATCACCCAGAAGACCGCCGTCGAGCTCGGCCCGGCCGGCAAGCTCTGGACAACCCGGGCCACCCGCAACCTCACCGCCACCCTCGAACGGCTACGCGTCGACCGCCAGATCGAAGAGGCCCTCACCCACGGCGCCGACCCCCTCCACCTCGCCCTCGTCTTCGGCATCGATGAGAAGACCGCCATCCGCTACGCGGACTCCGCACGGGCCCTGCTGGAACAGACAGCCGAGCACTCACCATCTGTCGACGGTCACGCAATTCCCCAGGTGGTGGCCGTAGCAGCTGACGGGTTTCGCGCGTGATGCGGAGTCCGACGGGTCAGTCCTGTCAGTCCGACTGTGGTTCGGAGATCACGATGGAGCCTGCGCGGTCCTACACCTGTCCGTGGCCTGCCAGGAAGTCACCTGGATTGAAATCCGATTGCCCCTCGTGGCCGGCTGCACATCCTGCTGAGATGCGCTTCTCCATCAACATCCCCAACTTCGGCGACTTTGCCGACCCCCGTAACGTCGCGACCGTGGCGGCCGCCGCCGAACAGACCGGCTGGGACGGACTCTTCGTCTGGGACCACGTACTGCACCGACAGCACCAGGATCGTCCCTTCGGTGACCCCTGGATGCTGCTGACCGCGGCCGCGCTTGCGACCTCCCGGATCCGACTGGGCACCCTGCTTACGCCGGTTCCCCGTTACCGTCCGCAGCAACTCGCCCGCCAAGTGGCCACCCTGGACCACCTCAGTGGCGGCCGGGTGATCTTCGCCGCCGGCCTGGGCGGTCCGATCGAGGACGAATACCGCAGCTTCGGCGACACTGCCGAGCCACGCCTCCTCGCACAGCGGCTGGACGAGGGACTGGAGTTGTTGATGCGCTTCTGGTCCGGCGAGCCGGTGAACCACCACGGTCAACACTACGAGGTCCGGGACGTGACGATGCCCCCCGCCAGCGTGGAGCGGCCGGGTCCGCCAGTGTGGATCGGCGGGTTCTGGCCGCACCGTCCGCCCATGCGGCGGGCAGCGCGGTGGGACGGTGCGGCGCCACTCTTCGAGACGGCCCGGCATGGACATGTGCCCGATGCCGCGGAGGTACGGGAACTGGTCAGCTATGTACGCAAGCACCGTACAGCCGGGGCCGAGCACCCCTTCGAGTTCGTACTCGGCGGAGCCACGCCGCCGGACGCAGCGAAGGCCAAGGACGTGATCGGCCCACTGCACGACGCCGGCGCCACCTGGTGGGACGAACGACAGGTCCAAACCGGCCCCGACCTGGACCGCCTGCCCCCCGTACTGCGCCGCATCGAGGCGGGGCCGCCGGTGGTCTGATCAGCCCTTCGAGGGTGTGCCGGACGCGGTCACCATCCCCCTGGGGAATCGTGACCGCGCGGGTGGGGAACTACGTGACGCTGATCACGCAGGCCGTGGGGAAATCCGTGACCGTCGACACCATCGCCCTCGGGAAAAGAAATTGGCCCAAATTGACGGGACTTGAAGAATGACAGCCATGCAGATTCGACAGGCATGGCCTGATGATGCTTCAGAGGTCGCTGGCGTCTACGTGCGCTCCTGGCAGGTGGCCTTTGCCGGTCTTGTTCCCCAGCACTACCTCGACGCCATGGACCCGAGCCGCGAAGAGTCCGAGTGGAAGACACGAATCGCGAAAACACGGTGGCCATCGTCGGGAGTACTGGTAGCTGAAACCGAGGCCGGGATCGTCGGATTCGCAAGTTTCGGCCCGTCTCAGGACACCCCTGTCATCGCGGAAATCAGCACGCTCTACGCGATGCCCGAGGTTTGGGGCACGGGAATCGGAAGGCAGTTGATGCTGGCCACGTTGGCGGCTTTCGGACAGGCCGACTACACGCAAGCCACCTTGTGGGTCCTGGAAGACAACGAACGCGCCCGGCGCTTCTACGAAGCCGCTGGCTGGGGCGCAGACGGCGCGGCCGTGGGGGACTCCACTGGCGGCGGATCTCTCAACAAGTTGCGCTACCGCTGCCCTCTTGGCTAGCCCGCTCCCCGTTTGTCCGTCCACGGAGCCCGGAAGCGGCGTGGTCACAAGTTGGAGTCGAACTCGCGGGTCCAATGCCGTTCAGCACGACGACGGACCCCCGGGTTCCCAGCGAGAACTCTTCAGTTTGCCTGAACCCGCGGGACTCTAGGCCCTGTTCACGTATAGCTACGGCCAGGTGGCGTGTAGCCCTGCGTGACGTTCGGGGCTGCGGTCCTGGACGGTCTCTTCAGCGGGCTGGACGTCGGCCACGAGGATGTTGACGCGGTTCTCGTACTCGCGGCGGGCCTTTCGCTGGCCTATCGTCTGACCATGGCGATCTCGGTCGGCGACCTGCTGGACACCCCGCACCTCAAGTCGCGCCTCCTCGCAGGTACGACCGCCCTCAGGGAGGGAGATTCCCATTCTGCGGGAATCTGCTGGTGGCGTCCGTGGCTGGTTCCTTACCTTGACGCCCATGGATACGGCAGATGCCCGGCAGGCAACGGACACGGTAATCGCCGGTGTGGTGCAGGCGCCGGATGGAACGTTCACACGGGGGCAGGTCTCGATCACCGATGGGGTGATCACGGAAGTCAGGACCGGGGACTCGGGCCCCCCAGTTGCCGGGCGTTTCATCGATGTCGGCAACGCGTTCGTGCTGCCGGGCGCGGTGGACGCTCATGTGCACTCCTACTCGTATGCCGGGGAGGGACTGCGGGCCTCGACCTCGGCGGCCGCCGCAGGTGGGGTGACCACCATCGTGGAGATGCCGTTCGACGCGACCGGGCCGGTCAACAGCGCCGAACGAGTCGAGTCGAAGCTGGCGTTGGTTTCCGACGAGGCGGTGGTGGATGTCGCGCTGCTCGGCACGTTGGAGCCCGGCGGCGGCTGGCGCCGGGCCGCGGAGCTGATCGAGGCGGGCGTGGTCGGGTTCAAGGTCTCGCTGTTCGACACCGATCCGTTCCGGTTTCCGCGGATCAGCGATGCCGAGTTGCTCGACGTGATGAAGGCGGTGGGCGAGACCGGGTCCACGCTGTGCACCCACGCAGAGAACAACGAGATCATCAAGGCCCTGCTTGCCGATGAAGCCAATCAAGGCTCGACCGACCCGCGAGTGCATGGCCGCACCCGGCCGCCGGTGTCGGAAACGCTCGGGGTGCTCACCGCGATGGAGATCGCTGCTCACCAGGGCAACGCACTGCACCTGTGCCATCTGTCGCTCGGGCGGTCCGCGGAACTGGTGTCCTGGTACCAGAGCCAGGGTGTGGACATCACCTTCGAAACCTGCCCGCACTACCTGCTGTTCACCGAGGACGACATGCTCTCCCAGCGCGGCCGGTTGAAGATCAACCCGCCGCTGCGGAACGACGCCGAACGGGAAGCGATGTGGACCGCGGTCGGCGGCGGCGTTGCCTCGGTGATCTCGTCCGATCACGCCCCATGGCCCTTGAAGCTCAAAGAGAACGATCGCGTTCTGGCCAACCACTCCGGTGTCCCCGGCACCGAAACACTGGTGGCCACGACCCTCGGCGCGTGCCTGAGACGCCACGGAGCCGGGCCGGAATTCGTCACGACCGTCGAAGCACTCACCGCCAACCCCGCGGACCGCTACGGCATCGGCCACCGCAAAGGCCGACTGGCACCGGGCTACGACGCCGACATCATGGTCCTCACCGCGGCGGACGACTGGCAGATCGACGAAGGCGCACTGCACTCCAAGGCCGGCTGGAGCCCGTACAACAAGTACGCGCCCGGGGCACGGGTCACCCTCACCCTCAGCCGCGGTTCGGTCGTCTGGAGCACGGAGGCGGGTCTGGTCGGTGCCCCGGGGCGCGGGGAACCGGTGTGCCGGAGGCGGCCATGACCATCCGGACAAAGGCGGGGGGCGAGTTGTCCTCGCTCGATCGCGGACTGAGGGTCCTCGCGTTCATCCAGGACCGCGGGCAGGCCGAAGTTGCGGAGATCATCTCAGGGCTCGGCATTCCGTCATCGGCGACGTACCGGTATGTGCGGCTGCTGAAGAACGCCGGGTTCCTCGCCGAGATCGACGGCAAGCTGTTGCCCAGCGAGCGCCTGACGGACCGGGCCGGCGACGGGGCCGGGCATCTGGTCGACCTGGCCCGCCCGGTGCTGACGGGCCTGCATCGGCGCTCCGGACTCAATGTTGTGCTCGCGGTGCGGGTGCACACCGCGGCTCTATGTCTGGACACCCGGCGCAGCGGCACCGGGAGCGTGTCCTTCCGTGCTGGCCAGATCCTCTCCCTGTACGCGGGGGCCAGCGCGACCCCGCTGCTCGCCTTGGCGCCGGCGTCCGTACAACGGCAGGTGCTCCAGGGCCGGTTGCAGCGGTTCACCGCAGCGACCCCGGATTCGGCCGCGCTGCGAGCAGAGCTCGCCGCCATCCGCGTCCAGGGCTACCACGTCTCCCAGGGCTGGCTCGCTCCCGGCATGACGGCGATCGGGATGCCGGTGGTCGTCGCCGGATCGTGCCTGTGCGCACTGTCCATGGTGGGCCGCGACGAGGAATTGACCGATATCGCCGCACCACTCGACCTGCTGCGCGACGGGGTGGTGGAACTCACCGCACGGCTGCCGCAAGCCCTGTCCGCGGCCTGGACCCCACCCGACAACGACAACGATGGAGCCCCGGATGACCACTGACCTCGACCGCACGGTCACCGCCGCCCGTGGCACCACATTGCGTTGCCGCAACTGGCGGGCGGAGGCGCTGCTGCGGATGCTGGAGAACGTTCTGGAGGTCGGCGAGCGGCCCCGGGACCTCGTGGTGTACGCCGCTCTCGGCAAGGCAGCGCGGGACTGGCCGTCCTACCACGCGATCGTCGAGGCGCTGACGGAACTCGGCGACGACCAGACCCTGGTCATGCAGTCGGGGCGCCCGGTGGGCGTGATGCGCACGCACGCCTCGGCGCCCATGGTTGTCTCCGCGGTGAACAACACTGTGGGTAACTGGGCGACCGAGGAGACCTTCTACCGCCGGATGAGCGAAGGCAGCACGATCTGGGGCGGGTTGACCGCCGCGGCCTGGCAGTACATCGGCCGCCAGGGAGTGCTCCAGGGCACTTACGAACTGCTGCGCGCCGTACTCCTTCGGCACTTCGCCGACCGCAGGCCGGGCTGGCTGCTCACTGCGGGCATGGGCGGCATGGGATCGGCGCAGCCGATCAGCGCGCGGATGCTGGGCCTGAGTTCTCTGGTCGTGGAAATTGACCCGGTGAAGATCGAGAAGCTGCGCCAGGCGGGCGGACTCGACCATGTCACCGACGACCTGGACGAAGCCCTCGCCCTGGTCACCGACACAGGGCAACGGCCGGTTGCTGTCGGCCTGCACGCCAACGCGGCCACTGTGTTCGCCGAGGTCGCGGCGCGTAGCGACAACACCTGGCCGGACATCGTCACCGACCAGACGGCCGCGCACGATGCCCGCTACGGCTACGTACCGGAAGGTCTCGACCTGGAGACGTGGCACGCGCGACGCGAGGCGGTACCCGAGCGGATCGAGCGGCAGGCCCGGCGCAGCATGGCCAAGCAGGTCCTCGCCATGCTGGCGATGGCACAGCGCGGCGCGGTCGTCTTTGAAAACGGCAACAACCTGCGGGTGCAGGCCGCGTCCGTCCTGGACGCGACGCAGGCCGAGCAGGTGTTCACCATTCCCGGGTTCATGGAGGGCTATCTGCGGCCGCTGTTCTGCCGCGGCATCGGCCCATTCCGCTGGGTCGCGCTCTCCGGCGACGACGCTGACCTCGCAGTGATCGACCGTCTTGCGGCCACGTTGTTCCCCGAGCGGCCCGAGGTCGCCGAATGGATCCGCCTCGCCCGTGAACACGTACCCCCGCAGGGGCTGCCCGCCCGGTCCTGCTGGCTGGGATACGGCGAGCGATCCCGCCTTGCCGACGCGGTGAACGACGCGGTGCACTCCGGAGAGATCAGCGCCCCGGTGCTGTTCAGCCGTGACCACCTGGACTCCGCCGGCATGACGCACCCGCGCATCGGCACCGAGGGCATGCGGGACGGCTCGGACGGCGTGACGGACTGGCCTCTGCTCGACGCAATGCTCCTAGCCGCGGGCGGCGCAGATCTGGTCGCGGTGCACTCGGGCGGCGGGGGCTATTCCGGCTGGATGCAGTCCGCCGGGGTCTCCGTGGTCGCCGATGGCACTCAGGCCGCCGCCTCCCGGCTGCGCCTCGCCCTCGATCTCGACTCCGGCCTCGGCGTGCTGCGGCATGCCGAAGCCGGCTACCCGGAGGCCGCCGCAGCTGTCACGGCCTCCACCGCGCCGGGCACCGACGCCCCGGCCCTCAACTGGCTCGAAGTAGACCGCAAGGAGACACACTGATGCGTGAACTGAACGCCGACGACGCCCGCCGAGGAGTACTCGGCGGAGGAGTCTTCGCCTGCGGCGGAGGCGGCTGGCGCCGCCACGGCGAACTCATGGGCCACCTCGCCACCTCGGTGGGCCGCCCGATCCTTGCCACAGTGGATGAACTGCCCGCCGACGCCTGGGTCGCCACCGTGACCGCGATCGGCGCGCCGGCCGCGAAGAACTGGGAGATCCGGCCGGTCGACTACGTCCACGCGCTGCAGAAGCTCATCGACGTGTGCGAGCACCCCATCGCCGCCGTGATGACCGCGCAGAACGGCTACTCCACCACCCACAACGGCTGGATGCAGTCCGCGGTGCTCGGCGTCCCCGTCCTGGACGCGGCCGGCGACATCCGCGCCCACCCGACCGGAAAGCTCGGCTCGATGAGCCTCACCAGCCGACTCGGCTATGTGTCCACCCAGGTCGTGTCCGGCGGCAACCGGGAACTGCACGGGCACTTCCTGTCAGTCAACCAGGGCTCCGTGCAGACCTGCGACGACGTGCTGCGCGACATATCGGTGCGCACCGGCGGCTTCATCGCCTCGGCGCGCAACCCTGTCGAGCTGTCCTGGGTCAAGCAGCACGCCGCGCTCGGCGCCATTTCCCTCGCGCTCGACCTCGGCCACGCGATGGAGAGCGCCGCCGAAAAGGCGAGCAACGGCGCACGCGGAGAGGCCGTCGTACAGGCGGTGTGCGACACCATCGGAGCGAGGGAAGTCTCCCGAGGGCCGCTGCACCACGAGGTCGAGCTCGTCACCAAGGGCGGCTGGGACCACGGCACGTTCCGCATCGGCGATTGCACGGTGCCCTACCTCAACGAGTACATGGCCGTGGAACGCGACGGGGAACGCGTGGCCAGCTACCCCGACACCATCGTCGTCCTGCGCGCCGAGGACGGCTTCCCGGTCGCCGTCGAGGAGGCCCGAGCAGGCATGGACGTGGTGCTCCTCGTCGCCGACAGCACGACCTTGCCGCTGTCCACGTCCGCCGTCGACCCTGTCGCAGTCGGTGAGTGCGAAGAGCTCATGGGCATGGAATTCCTGCGCCACCTGCCCACGGAACGAGGGGTGGCGGCATGAGCGTCGACCTGGACGTCCTGGTGCCCGACGCCGAGAGGCTCGCCTCCCGCCTCGACGAACTCGCCGCGTTCCACGACTCGACACTGCCGGGATGGAGCCGGGAGGTGTTCTCCGAGCCGTATCGAGCCTCCCGCGACTGGATCCGCAAGCAGATGGCAGACGCCGGACTTGCCCCGGTCACCGATGCCGCAGGCAACATCGTCGGCCGGCTGCCCGGCCGCCGACACGGCGCACCGGCCCTCGTCACCGGCTCGCACACCGACACCGTTCGCCAAGGCGGCCGCTACGACGGCATCGTCGGCGTACTCACGGGCATCGAAGTGGCCCAAAGACTGCGGGAGACCGGCACCCGCCTGGAGCACGACCTCGTGGTGATCGACTTCCTCGGCGAGGAGGCCAACGAGTTCGGCATCTCGTGCATGGGCTCGCGCGCCGTCGCCGGAGTGCTCCGTCCGGAGCACCTGGACCGCGTCGACAGCACCGGGCTCCGGCTGGGCGATGCCATGGCTGCCTTCGGCCTCGATCCGCAGGGAGCGCTGCGCCAGGCCTGGTCGCCCGTGGACATGCATGCCTATGTCGAGCTGCACGTGGAGCAGGGACCACTGCTGGAACGGTCCGGCACGGGCATCGGTGTGGTCACCGCGATCGCCGGAATCGACCGGCTGTTGGTGCACTTCGCGGGCCGGTCCGGGCACGCGGGTACCACACCGATGACCGACCGGCACGACGCCCTGGTCTCAGCCGCCGCGGCCGTCCTGACCGTGGAACGCGTCGGCTGCGGCGCCCCCGTCCATGGAGTCGCCACCCCCGGCTGCATCGAATCCACCCCCCAGTCCATGGGTGTGATCACCAATCAGGCCAGATTGTGGTCGGAGATCCGCAGTGTCGATGCGTCCTGGCTGCACGGAGCGCGCAAGCAGATCGTCCACGAGATCACCGAAGAGACCCGCAACCGCGGCGTGGAGATCAATGTCGAGTGGCTCACCGACCAGGCCCCGGTGCCCACCACAGGCCTGGTGCAGGACGTCGTCGCCGAGTCCGCCGACGGGCTCGGACTGTCCTGGCAGGCCGTCCCGTCCGGGGCCGGACACGATGCCGCACACCTGGCCCGGCTCGGCCCCATGGGCATGATCTTCGTGCCCTCGGAGGGCGGCCGCAGCCACTGCCCCGAGGAATTCACCGCCACCTCCCACATCGCCCAGGGCGCGCACGTCCTGGCCAGCACCCTGATCACCCTGGACCGGCGCGAGGGATTGCGCAGCGCATAGAAGGCGGGAATCCCCATGACGACCACGACCTCACACCCCATGACGGCCTCCTCGCGCACCGTGGCCCGGCGCTCGGTCGCCGCAGCCTCGTTCGGCAACGCCCTCGAGTGGTACGACTTCTCCGTCTACGCGTTCTTCGCCGGCTACGTCGCCCACAACTTCTTCCTGACCAACGACCCGACCTCGGCGCTGATCAGCACATTCGTCGTGTTCGGCGCGGGATTCGTGGCCCGCCCGCTCGGCGCCGTCGTCGTCGGCATGTACGGCGACCGGCGCGGCCGCAAAGCCGCCCTGATGCTCTCCATGGCCACCATGGGGATCGGCACCCTGGTTCTCGCAGTAACACCACCGGCCGCATTTATCGGCTTCGCGGCGCCCGTCCTGCTTCTCGTCGGCCGACTCCTGCAAGGCTTCTCCGCCGGAGGCGAGATCGGCGGCGCTGCCGCCTACCTGATCGAGCAAGCACCGCCTGACCGACGCGCGCGGTACGCCTCCTGGCTGCAGGCGTCCATGGGGATTTCGAATCTCCTCTCCGCAATCGTCGGCGTCACCATCACCACGCTGTTCTCCGAATCCGCAGTCAACGACTGGGCATGGCGCATCCCGTTCATCATCGGACTGCTGATCATCCCCGTCGGCCTCTACATCCGGCGCAGGCTGCCCGAGACCAACACCTTCGAACACCACCGCACCCAAGAACGCCCGAAGCCCAACCCGTTGAAGCGGCTCCTCACCGAGCACCCCAAGGCGATCCTCACTGGGTTCCTTTTCTCCGTGCTGTGGACGGTATGCGTCTACGCCCTCGTCATCTACGCGCCGACCTACTACCGGGAAGAGTCCGTCGGACTCGGGTTCACCGCCCAACAGTCCTTCACCGCCTCCCTGGTGGGCAACATCGTGCTCGTCGTCGGTTGCCTCCTCGCAGGACGCCTCGCGGACCGGACCGGCTGCAAACCGGTCGTCATCGCCGGATCGCTCGCCCTGCTCGTCCTGCCGCTGCCGTGCCTGCTCCTGCTGCACGCACGACCGACCATGGCCGTCCTCGTGACCGTACACAGCCTGCTGTGCGCCGCCGTCGCCGCCTTCGTCGGCGTCGCACCGTCCACCCTGCCGCGGGCGTTCCCAGTGGCAGTGCGCTCCACCGGCCTGTCGCTGAGCTACAACATCGCCGCCATCTTCTTCGCCGGCTTCACCCCAGCGCTGATGACCTGGGCGACCGTCCGGATCACCGTGTACGCCCCTGCACTGTGGGTCGCCGTCGGCTCGCTGGCCTGCTTGATCGCGGTGCCCGCCCTGTTCCGGCAGATCCATCACGTCGCCGCGGACGAGGACACCGACACCCTGTCACTGAAGCACCCGTAGAGGAGCTGAGTTGCGCACGACACGGACATCTATACCGGCGCGCGTCCTGCCTTTGGTGGTTGCTCTTGTGGTCACCCTGACCGCGGCAGCCGTCAGTGCCCCGAGCACCAACAGCCTGGGAGCCCCGACGGCGGCTGATCAGAAGTCCAGCCCACTGAGGGTCACATTGGACGGCGACTCGCTCGACTGGCCCACCTTGACCAGGGTGCTGCACGCGGACTCGGTATCCATCAAGCTGTCGGAGAACGCCCGCACGACAATGGCGAAAACCCGCCAGGGAGCGCTCGACACGGTCGACGGTGGTCAGCGGGTGTACGGCTGGAACCAGGCGCTCGGCCCGCTCAAGGACAAGCCGCTCACAGCGGACGAGCAGCAGGAGTTCCAGCGCCGAGTGCTGCGTTCGCACGCCGCCGGAACCGGCGGCGCCCTGCCGCCCCGCATCGCCCGCCTGGCGCTTGTCCTGCGGGCCAACTCCATGGCCCGCGGTGCGATGGGCGTACGTCCCGGACTCGTCGAACGCATGCTGTCGCTGGTGAACGCCAGCGTGATCCCGAAGATGCCGGAGATCGGGTCCCTCGGCACCGGTGACCTGCAGCCGATGGCCGCCGCAGGACTGAGCCTGATCGGCGAGGACAACGAGGTGACCTACCGGGGCAAAACGGCATCCGCACGCACGGCGCTGCGCGCGGCCGGGCTGCCCGAACACTTCACGCTGGCATCAGGCGAAGCCCTCCCCCTGGTCAGCGGTAGCAGCGTCCTCACCGCCCGCTACATCGACGCCGTCGACAGGACCGAGCGCCAAGTCGGTGTCCTTCAGGGTGCGTTCGCCCTGTTCCTTGAGGCCACCCGAGCCGAACAGGGTGCTTTCGACCCGCGCACCCACGACGAACGCCGCATACCGGAAGAGACCGAGGCGGCCCGGCAGATCCGCGCACTCGTGTGCGGCACTGGGTGGATGACTGACCAGGGGCGCAAACAGGCGGGGGAGACAGCACCGCGTGTCCAGGACTCAACGTCCGTACGCGCGGCCCCGCACATCGTCGGTGCCCTGCTTCAGACGCTCACCAAAGCCCGGAAGACCACTGTACGGGAAGCCAACGCCTCCACCTCCAACCCGCTGCTCTTCGCCAAGCCCGGTGGCGGATACGAATTCGTGATGGGCGGCAACTGGGACGCCGCGCTCATCGGACACGAAATCGACACCCTCAACGCGCAGGTGGCCGACGCCGGCGTGCTGTCCCAGGAGTTCTCCGGCCGGCTCCTCGACCCCAAGTGGAGCCACGGCCTGCCCGCCAACCTGGCAGGTGGCCCGGTCGGACTCAACTCGGGGATGGTGCAGGTGCAGACCGTGGCGGCGGCGCTCGTCCCGGAGATGCAGGTCGCCGCGACTCCAGCGGGCACGCTCTCGCGGCCGGTCAAGGGCGGCCAGGAGGACCACAACACCATGGCGATGGCCTCGATGCGCAACCTGACGGAGAATCTGGACCGCCTGGACACCGTGCTCGGAGTGCAACTGGTCATGGGGGCCCAAGGCCTCGACCTCATGCGACAGAAGATGGCCGGGCTTCCGGTCGGCTCCGGCACGCAGGCCATCCACGCGGTCGTCCGCCAGCACATTCCCGCACTCGGTGACGACCGGCACATGAGCCCGGACGTCGAGAAGGCCACCAGCCTCGTCCACGGCCAGACCATCTCCGACACCGTGGACACGGCACTCGCATCCACGCCGGACAAGTGTCCGGCATAGGCCAACGCCCCACCCTCATCCCCAGGCCGAGCAGTCTGGCCCAACCATCCGACGCATGGGAGAACTCCAGTGTGTGAGTTTCTTGCACGGGCAACAGTGTCACGGCGCGGGTTCCTCGCCGGCGCCGCCGCTACAGGGCTCAGCGCGGCCACGCTGAGCCCCACGCCCGCGGCTGCGGCCACCAGCGACGCCGAGGCCGCTGAGCTGACCCGTACCGCACAGCGACACCGTACCCGGCTCGCTCTGCTCGGCACCGTGGGAGGCCCCACTTGGTACGGAGACCACTCCGACCACGGCATCTGCTCGGCGCTTCTGGTCGGTGATCAGGCGTACCTGGTCGACTTCGGCTCGGGCGCCTACCGGCAGCTCCGCCACGCAGGGGTGGCACCAGGCCAGGAGCGGGCGCTTTTCATCACCCATCTGCACAGCGACCACGTCATCGACCTCGCCTCCCTGCTCATGTACGACCCGGGCGCCCGGCACAAGGCCGCCTCCACGCTGCACATCGTCGGGCCCGGACGCCGAGGCCCGCTGCCACCGCTCCCGCCGGGGCTCCCCGAGCCGCCTCTGGAGAACCCTGACAACCCCGGCGCCGGAACCGCGGACATGGTCAACTCCCTTTTCGCCGCACACGCTGCGGATCTCAACGTCCGCATCCGCTCAGAAGGCGGTGCCGACGTCCGCCGCCACATCCGGGCCCACGACATCGCGCTGCCCCCAGGCCACGACGCCGACCCAAACAAGACCACAGCACCCGACATGGACCCCTTCGTGGTCTGGGAGGACGAGAACGTCCGCGTCAGTGCAACACTCGTTCCGCACGGTCTGGTCTTCCCTAACCTCGCCTACCGGATCGACACCGAAGACGGCTCAGTCGCGTTCTCCGGGGACACGGCAGTAAGCGAGAACCTGATCCGGCTTGCTCGCGGAGTGGACATCCTCGTACACGAGGTGATCGACATGGAGTGGATCAGGGAGGTAGTCGGCCCCCAGCCCTGGAACCCGAGCCAGCAGGCGCTCTACGACCACATCGTGGGCGGCCACACTCAGATCCAGGAGGTGGGCCCGGTAGCCGAACGCGCAGGCGCGAAGACCCTTGTCCTGTCCCACCTAGTCCCCGGCGGCCTCCCCAACTCCCACTGGCAGGAAGCGGCCAAGGGCTTCTCCGGCCGGACCATTGTGGGCCGGGATATGACCCAGATTGGTGTGGGGCGCCGTTCTGCCTGATCTGGCCTGAAACCTCGAGCAACCTCGCGACGCACTGGCTGCCTCGCCGACCGTGCACCACCTGGAACACCGCTCGGTTCACGCGCCGTTGCCCGAGCGGTACGGATCTCGGCCGCCCATCACCCCAAGGTGGCCGGGATCCCGTCAGGGGTTCGGGGAGTATCCGAGCAGGGATGACCGCTACGGCGTTCAGTTACCTGAACGCTTCGGTGCCCCGGTCAGCGGCCCTGGCGGAATGGGTTGTACGCCTCGAAGACTCTGTTGCCGAATTTGTGGCGCGGGGTTGTCCTGATCCGGGATGATCTTGCTCGCGGTCGTTCTCCCGTCGCCGGCCGCGGGGGTGTTGTGGGTGTCCATGCGTCCGGTAGGTCTTCCGCCGGTGCCCGAGCGGACCGCGGTGATAGCCCGCAGGGCGTTCCTGAAGGGCAGCTTGCCGATGCGGGTGGACTGGGCCAGCGACCACCACGACGTCGCCCTGATCGATCAAGCGGGGGAACTGTTAGAGTGCGGTACGTGATGCAATGCCCGTTTCGGGCTTGGGGTTGGGTGAGGAGCCTTGGTCGGCGGGGTGGGCTGGCGGTCAGGTGCGGGGCTGAGTGAACAGGCCGGGTTCGGGTTCGGTGAGGATGCCCCGTGTGACCAGGCGTTTCAGCTTGCACCGGATGCCTTCGGTGTTTTTCGGGAGGATCGGCAGGTCGAGGGCCTCGCACAGATCGCGGGCTCGCATCGGACGGCCGGCTTCGGTGAGGGCGGTGAGTATCTGCTGGTAGGCCGGGTGGTCCGGCACGTCGGGGCGGGGCGTCTCATCGGCGGGTGCCGGAGCGGGGATGGCGAGGAGGGTCTTGCGGGTAATGCGCAGGTTCTCGCTCTCCGCGTCGAGTTCGCTGAGGCGTGCGGTGAGTTCCTCGACGCGGGAGCGGAGCTGTCCGGCCTGCTCACCGAGTTCGCGCTCACGGGCCTCGATATATTCCAGGACGGCGCTGATCTGCGGGTTCTCGGTCACGCTGTCCTCCAGGCGGGGACGGTGGCGCCGGTGAGCCGGCGGGCCATGACAGAGGTCATCGCCCAGAAGACGCGAGAGCGGGAACTGGCGGTCCGGTGCTCGTAGTCACGGACCAGCCGCCGGTAGAACATCAAGATCCCGTTCGTCTGCTCCACCACCCACCGCTTGGCCTGCGGGACAAATCCCTTGTCGGCCGGGTTGCGTTCGACGATCTCGACGTCGATGCCGTGTCGTTCGCCGTGCTCAACGACGCTCTTCTTGAAACCCTGGTCGACCAGAGCCTTACGCACCGTGTCGGCCTGTTCGGCCACGCCGTCCAGCAGCGCGATACCAGCGGCGTTCTCGTGCGCGGAAGCCGGCAGCACGACGGCCTCGACGACCAGGCCCAAAACGTCCACGGCCAGGCATCTCTTGCGGCCCGGCACCCGCTTCGCGGCATCCCGGCCCGTCGTAGTGGACGGCACACCGACGGCGGCATGAATACTCTGCGTGTCCAGAACGACGAGGCTCGGGTCGGCTAATCGCCGCTTTTTTCCCGCAGCTGCCATCGGAGAAGATCGTGGATGGTCTGGTCGGTACCGTCGTCGCGCCATTTGTAGAAGTAGTACTTCACCGCACCGGCGGGCGGCAGATCGTGGGGCAACAGGTCCCACTGGCAGCCGGTGCGGTTCTGGTACAGGATCGCGTTCACGATCTCCCGCATCGCGTATCTGCCCTGGTGACCACTGACCGACGGGTGCCCGGCCTTCCAAGCACTGATCACGGGCTCGACCAACACCCACTGCTCGTCGGAGACATCACTCGAGTACGGCTTGCGATCACCCATCCCGCCACCCAAGCGAATCCCGAACGCTTGACCGGCCATGATGCCCCAACATCACCCCATCGAGCGACGACAAACCTGACATAAAGTCACGTACCGCACTCTCAGAGCGGCGACGAGACGATCGCCGCCGGACTGACAAGCCTGATCACCGACTTCATCCGCGACGCCGACAGCTACGGCACCGCGTACGGCGCCGGCTCCTTCCCGCGCAGCCTCGACACCGGCAACCGCATCGTCAACTGGGTATACGCCTACGAGTCCCTGCGCACCAGCCCGTCCCTCACCGCCGCCGACAACACCGCGATGCTGCGCACGATCGAGAAGTCCGGCCGCTATCTGGCCGTGGCCTCGGGCCCCAACCCCAACTGGATCCAGTTCCAGAAGCAGGCGCTGACGGCGATCGCCGTGCACTTCCCCGAGTTCCGGGGCAGCGCCCAGTGGCTGGAGAACGCCCGGACGTACCTGTCCGCGCAGTTCCGCACGGCGTTGTATCCCGACGGGGGTTACGTCGAGTCCACCGACGGCTACGCCTGGGGTGTCGTCGACACCTTCGGCGGGCTGACCAAGTACCTCCAGGACAACGGCTACGAGCTCGGCGGCAAGGCCGAGCTGGACCGGCTCGTGCGCTTCCTCGCCGACCAGAACCTGCCCGGCGGCTTCAGCCCCGCCTACGGCGACAGCGGCACCTTCGACCGCCGCCCTGCGCTGCTGCAGTACGGCGAACTGCTCGGCGACGCCACGCTGACGTACATCGGCTCCGACGGCGCCCGCGGCACGGCCCCCGACCACACCTCGGTCCTCTATCCGGACACCCGCGTCGCCGTCCAGCGCAGCGGCTGGCGGCCGGACGCGGCGTATCTGCGGATCAACGCCGACCGCGGCCCGCACTCCCACCCCGACGATCTGGCCGTCACCGTCTGGGCCGAGGGCAACCGGCTGCTGCCCGACATGGGCGCCTTCACGTACTCCAACGACCCGCGGAGCAACTGGCTGCGCTTCACCACCGAGTCGCACAGCACAGTCGAAGTCGACGCCACCGCCCAGAAGGTCGGCGCGGCCGCCTCCATCGACCTCTTCGCCACCAACGGCGCCTTCGACCTCACCCGTGCCTGGACCGACGGCAACTTTGCCGCCCGGCACACCCGCACAGTGCTGTTCGTACGGCCCGGCCTGTGGATCGTCTCCGACCATCTCAGGCCGTCCGACACCGCGAACCACGTCTACCGGCAGAACTGGCATCTGCTGCCCGAGGCCCGGCCGGCGCTGGAGAACGGCAGCCGGGCGACCGTCACCAACTTCGCCGAGGGCGGCAATCTGCGCCTCGTCCCCGCCCACCCCTCATCGCTCCGGGCAGAGGTCCGTAACGGCTACTACTCGCCGGTGTTCTACAGCGTCACGGACAGCAACTACGTGACCTACACGCGCGAGGGCTCCGGCCCGGTCACCTTCGACGCGCTGCTGCTGCCCGTTCCCGCCAGCCAGCAGTCCCCCGCCACGGTCGAGGACCTCGCCGTGGCGGGGGCGGCGGCCGGTGAGGCCTCGGCGATGGCCATCACGTTCAGCACGGAGCGCACGGCCACCTACGCCGTGGCGCACACCGCGCCGCGGTCGCCGATCGCCTTCGGCGCGTACACCTTCGACGGCACGGTGGCCTACGCGGAGGCGGACTCGCAGCGGCGGACGTGGCTGCTGTACGGCGGGTGCAGGCTCGCCACGAAGGACGCCGTGCTCGTCGACTCCCCGGTGGCGCTGAAGGACTTCGCGGTCCGCCTCGACCCGGCGCGCGGGACGGTCGCCATCGACGGCACGGGGCTCGTCCCCAGCACGGACGCCGACAGGGCCGTCAGGATCCACGCGCCCTGGGCGGCATCGGTGACGCTCAACGGCGAGGCGGTCTCGTTCACCGTCAAGTCGAGCAAGCTGCTCGCCGCCGCGGCGGGCTGACCCGGCTCGAGCGGCCCGCCGCGGGCGACGTCTGCATCGCCCCGGCGGGCCCCTGGCCGCCGGGGCGATGCTGCAGTGCGCCCGAGACGTAGGACGGCGAGAACCCGAACACGCACCACCGCGGGCCCTTCGGGCGTGACCGGCGCCATCCGCCACGCCCTGGCGCTCAACCTGCGCCACCACGGCCAGCAATTCGGCGCGGACAATCTGCGCTGGTCTGACCTCTACGTGGACGTGCTCACGGCACTGAAGTGGGTTCACTCCGTGGACCCGGAGACGGCCGTGTACGTGGCCCGCCGCGCCCTTCAGGAGGCAGCGGATGACGGCGACCGCCAGGCCGCGCCCCTGAAAGACGCAGCGCTCTGCCTGCGGCACTCCCTGACTGGGCAGACACGGCAGCCAACGCAGAGTTCTTCGGGCGGCCCGCTTCCAGTCGGGGGGAGCGGGCCGCGTTTCCGCAGGCCCGCCTGGTGGCATTGACGGAATGCGGCACCCATGCGGTCTTCGACGCTGTCACCGGCCCGTGCAGCGTGTCGGAGATCGAGTTGTCCCGGCAGCTCGTCGGGCGGCTGGAGCCGGGCCAACTGGTCCTGGCCGACCGGGGCTTCTACGGGTTCCGCCTCTGGCAGCAGGCCGCGGCCACAGGAGCGGATCTGCTCTGGCGAGTGAAAACGAACCTGCGGCCCCGGTATCTGGAAACCCTGGCCGACGGGTCCTGGCTGGCCCGGATCGTCCCGACGTCGGGCACGAACCGGGCCGCGACGGAGCCGCTCACGGTCAGAGTGATCGACTACACAGTCGATGACAGCCGGGGCAACGCCGAGGAGTACCGGCTGTTGACCACGATCCTCGACCCTGCCGATGCCGGCGCCGAGGACCTCGCAGCCGCCTACGCCCAACGGTGGGAGATCGAGACCACCTTCGACGAGCTGAAAACCCACCAGCGCGGGCCCCGCGCGGTACTGCGCTCGAAAGCCCCCAACCTTGTCCAGCAAGAAATCTGGGGACACCCGTGCTGCCACTACGCCATCCGCACCCTGATGGCCGACACTGCCGCGCACGCCGGCTACGACCCCGACAGAGTCTCCTTCGTCAAGGCCCTCCGTATCGCCCGTCGTTCAGTCGAGCAGAGCGCATTTTCCCCCTCCGGGCACTGACGCAGCCGACGCGATCTGGCATCACGCCATCCGATGGCTCACCCAACATCTCAACCCAACACGCCGAAAACGCTCACACCCCCGAGTCGTCGACTCTGCTGCGCAATTCGTTCAGGCGGAGAGTCGGTAGCTGAGTCGTTCGAGCCTGCTGTGGCGGGGACGATCGAGGGGGTCTGTGGTCCAGTGCGCGTCGAGCCTGATTACGTTGAGTGCGGTGGCGGAGAAGGCGTGTTGGAGGCGGACTTTCGGTAGGCCGCGGTAGCGGGCCCGGCGGATGCCGGTGATGTCGAGGGCCTGGTTGATGGTGCCCTCGACGCCGGCGCGCAGGGCGTACTTGTTCTTCCAGGTGTCGGTCTTCTGCTCGGCGCGGGCCCGGGCGAGGTTCTCGTGGAGTTCCTCGGGTCGCAGGGTGAGCATGCGGCGCCCGGTCTTCGAGGTGGTGCACTGCTTCTGGAAGGGGCAGTCTCGGCAGGTCAGGACACTGAAGGTGATGACGATGGCGTCGGTGCCGTGCTGTTTCACCGGGTTCCAGTGGGAACTGGTCTTCCCGGCGGGGCAGCGGACCTGGCGGGTCTTCCAGTTGATGGTGAAGGCGTTCTTGTCGAAGCCCTCGGCGGCCTTGGCCTGCGCGGAGCGGTCCAGGAGAACGGGGGTCACCATGCGGATGCCCTGCTTCAGGGCCTTGGTGATCAGGTCGGCCGACGGGTATCCGGAGTCGAGGTAGTGCTCGGCGGGCTTCACCTCGCGCTCGGCGAGGTTCTTCTGGATCGGCGCGGTCGCCTTCACATCGGGCACGGTCGCGTCGGTGGTGTGCACGTCGGTGATCAGATTCGGCATCACCCCTGCCCCTGCCCCTGCCCCTGCCCCTGCTACGGCGTCGGCGTCGGCGTCGGCGTCGGGGAGTTTGGTGCAGGTCTCCGTGAGGTGGATCTTGTAGCCCATCCAGAACAGGTCATCGTCCTTGGCCGCCCACCGTGCGTCACGGTCGTAGGGGGAGGCCAGGCGGAGTTGACCGGGCGGGACACCGTCGTCGGCGTCCCGCTTCCTGATCACCTGCCGTCCCCGCGTGTCGCTGCGGATGATGTAGGTCTGCACGAGGACCTGCCGCAGCAGGTGCACGGCCTCGATCTCCCGGATCCAGCCCGGGGCGTCCTCGGCCCAGGCCGCCCGGCACAAGGCGAGGGCATCCTGCCCGAAGACCTGGGCGAGACGGTCACGTCTGGTCTGCGAGGGCGGCATGCGCCAGCCGTCGACCCGCGGGCCGTACCGCTCGGCGAACTCAGTGACGTCGATCTGCCCGGCCAGCCAGACCGGGGCCGCGACCGCCAGGGCCTCCAGGGCCGCTCGCACGCTCTCCCCGGCCAGCTCCAGGCGGTTCAAGTCCCGCACCGCACTGATCACATGGGTGGAATCGGTACGCTGCTTGCCTCCGGCCGCCACCAGACCGGCCTCCTTGCAGTGCTCCAAGAGCCGGTCGAAGACCACCCGCTCCATACCATTGTCCGCGAGCCGGGTCCGGAACCTGGACAGCACACTGGCGTCGAATCCGGTGTCCGTCAGCTCCGCACCGAGCGCGTACTTCCAGTCGATCGCCCGCACCGCCATTGCCGCGGCCTGCCGATCCGTCAGATCCTCGGCGAACTGCAACACCGTCACCAGCGACAACACCCCAGGTGACAGGCCCGGTGCCCCACGCACCCCGAACGCGGCGGAGAACGGCTCATCAGTGAAGACCTCCGCCAGGCGGTTCCGCACCCGTATCGCCAGACTCCCCTTCGGGAACGCCGCCCGAGCCACCATCACGGTCTGCGCCGGGATCTCCGGCAGCCCCACCCGGCGCATCGACATCCGTACCGCCTTCACGGCCGCAAGACAGAGAAGCGACCTCAGGAACGATCATCGCGGACCCGCCCCACCCCCGCAGCGAATTGCGCAGCAGAGTCGTCGTCAAACGCAAAGTCCTGAAATGGGCCGCGAAACGCTCCCACCACACACACTGACCCCAGCCCAAACACAGCCCCCACATCATCATCCAAAACCACTAACTGAACGGTATTGCCTTTAAGCGAGGTCCCCCGGCGGCCGTCTGCTGCACCAGAGTTCAGTCGGGGGCCAGTCAGAGGACATTCTGAGCCGGTATGCCCGATTCCCACACTTGGCTTGGGCCAGGCACCGTCCTGGCGGTCACGTGGTCCTTCGGCGGCATCTACAGTGTCCCGAGGTAAAGCAGGCGGGCGGGGGGACGGCAGATCAGAAGGGCTGACTCAAGAACGTGGTGCGGATCGAGGGATTGGCGGGCCTGAAGCCCGTCCATCAGCGTCAGGCGGCCGTCCTGGCCCTGTGGCGGTGGCGCGCGCCGATACTCGCGTTCGAATTGGATGCAGAGTGGGGCGTCGACCAGTCCGTGCTGGAGTCGCTGTTCCGACTGGCAGCATCACCCGCTGGTGAACAGTCGGATCGCGCATACCGGCGAGCAATCGTCGAGCTGTGCACGGCCCCGCTCTTCACGTCTGATATCGACCCGGACACGGTCCAGCTCTTCCAGTTGGAGACCATCAGCAACCTGCTGACCTTCGGCGAACTGCTGGACAAGGCTGGCGTAGACGAAGTCGAGCGAGTGGTCGAAGCCTCGGCCGGCCTGGCGAACTACCTCGACGGTCTCGTCGAGGGCTCCTTCTACTCTCATCCCTCGGAGGAAACTCACCGCCAGTACCTCGCCGACCTGGCGGACCGGGAGAGCGAGGGCTATTTCGCGTCGCGCCACTTCGCTGTCGAGACCGCCTGTCATGGTGCTCTCGGGGTTCTCCCCGTTTCCGCAGGGCTGCTCGACTCGTCCACGGGTCGCGAGCTGCTCGCGCTCTGCGAGGACTTCGGCGAAGAGCTCGTCACAACGATGCAGTGGCTCCGCATGACGGGTCACTAGCGTCGTGAGCCGGATGGCAAGTGCGGCAGCCGTGACGGACGGGTGGCCTGAACGGAGGGCTGCTACGGGCGGCGCTGGATGAACAGGCCTGGTTCGGTCTCGGCGAGGACGCCCAGGCTGACCAGGCGCTTCAGCTTGTGCCGAGTGCTCTCGATGTTCTTCGGCTTGAGCGGGAGGCCAAAGCCTGGCACAGGTCGCGGGCACGCATCGGTCCAGCAGCGTCGGCGAAGACGTCGAGGATCTGCTGGTAGGCCGGGTGGGCCGGCAGAACGGGCGGCTCCTCGGCTGGCTCCGGGGTCGCCGGCGGGAGGGCGAGGAGCGTCTTACGGGTCACTGCCAGGCTCTCGACCTCCTCGTCGAGTTCACGCAGGCGCACGGCGAGCTCGTCCATCTGCGCACGGATCTGCACTGCATCGCCGACGACCTCGCGTTCGCGTGCATCTATCCGCTCCAGAAGCGGCGCGACCTGGTCATCCATGCCTTCACCCGCGCCAGGTGGGCGTGGTCTGGCCGGTGAGGCGGCGCGCTATCACGTCGATCATGGCCCAGCGCACCCTGGACTCCGAGGACTTCGGCCTGCTCTCGTAGTCCCTCACGAGCCGCCGAAACAGCATGAGGATGCCGAGCGTCTGCTCCACGATCCACCTCTTGGCCTGCGGAACAAAACCGACGCCCTTGACGGCGGGGTTGCGCTCGACGATCTCGACGTCGATGCCGAGCGTGGTGCCGTGCTCGACGACGGTCTTCTTGAAGCCCTGGTCCACCAGCGCCTTCTTGATGGTGCCGATGGGGGCGACCTGGCCGAGGAGCGCGATGCCGAACGCGTTGTCGTGGGCGCTGGCAGCCAGCACGGTCACGGCGATAACCAGGCCGAGGACGTCCACCGCCAGCCCGCGCTTGCGGCCCGGCACCGTCTTGGCCGCGTCCTTCCCGGTCGTGGTGGTGGGCACGTTCACCGCCGCGTGGACGCTCTGCGTGTCGATCACGACCAGGCTCGGGTCCTCCGACCGCCCGGCCTTCTCGCGGACCCGCCAGCGCAGCAGGTCGTTGATCTTCACGTCCGTGCCGTCGTCGCGCCAGGCGCGAAGTAGTAGTTGACGGCTGACTTCGGCGGCAGGTCGTGCGGCAGGTGGTCCCACTGGCAGCCGGTCCTGCCCTGGTACAGGATCGCGTTGACGATCTCCCGCATCTCGTACCGACCCTGATGCCCAGTCGGGGACGGGTTGTCGGCCTTCCACGCCGAGATCACCGGCTCGCTCAGCGCCCACCACTCATTGGACAGGTCGCTCTCGTAAGGCTTGCGGTCACTCACCCAGACAGCCCAAAAGGACCAAGCAGCCCGACCGACCCGAATCACCCAAACCCACACGATCAGGTGACCACAAGACCGTCATGCCGGCTCAGAATGCCCTCTCAGACAACGACCTCCCCCAAGTCGCGCAACGCGTCCTGGCCCGAGGGAACCTGACCGCCGCGATGCGTCAGCGGGCCATGCACGAGAAGAAGGGGCAGCTCGTCGACGTTGTCGCCGAGGCCGTCCGCGAGACGTCGTCGGGGCCGTAAGAACGCCGCGGGTGGTGAGGGCGCTGTACACCCCACCGCCCGCGGCGCTCATGAGCCGGAGAGAGGACCCCGGTGCCGGCTCGGGAGGGAAGTCGGCACCGGGATCGGACGCTCAGGAGTTCCCGCGGTAGCCGTCGACGGTGATGTTCGTGACGGTCGCCCCCAACGGATCAGCAAAGTAGTCGGGGTCGGCCAGTGCGATCGTGATCGGCGTGATCCGTTGCGATCGGTACCGAAGGCCGTCCACCGCTCCGGAAGCCAGCTGCGCTCCAGTGGCCACCACGGACGTCTCGCCGAGGGTGATCCGGTACTTCGTGTCCGCCTTGAACGTGCCGGACACAGTGACCCTGGCCGCGTTCCAACCGCTGCTGCCATCCTGGCCGGCCAGCCACCCGGTCACGGAGGACGCATTGCGGCCGCCGTTGATGGGTGAGAGCCGACTGGTCAGAGAACCGGCGGCGATCGAGAAGTGCCGGTCCGCGCTGACGGCGGTGCCGGCCGGCCGCACGAGCGGCGCACCGTCCGTGTGCACCTTGATGACCGGCAGGTCGGCATCGGTCGGCTGAGCCGGCAGGGTGATCACCAGATCGTTGCCGTCCATCCGGTACGGCAGTTGGTCAGCCGTGCCGTCCACCGTGACGTCGAGGATCGTGCTGGCCATACCGGGCAGCCTGATGTCACCACCGCCGTTCGGCCAGCTGCTCACGCCGAGGTAGACCGCGTTGCCCTTGATCGTGCTGTCGCCCCAGGACATCCGGCCGTAGAGCGTCGGCCGGGCACCCTCGACGGCGTTGGGGTGGCGTGCGTTCCAGGCGCCGATTCCGGCCATCACACCGGCCTGGAAGTCGTCGATGGCGCCGTTGCCCTGCGGTCCGACGTTCAACAGGTAGTTGCCGCCGCCCGATGTCACGGTGAACAGGGACCTGACCTGCTGGGTGGTCTTGAACGTCTTGGAGGTGTCGGAGCGATCGGCGCTCGGCCAGGTGCAGTAACCCCAGCACATCGGGAAGATCGAGTAGGCAGACTGCCACGGCGCCTGCAGCTGCCTGGTCGGCACCGAGTTGTCGCCGCCGACCTCGAAGTCGCCCTTGTTGTTCCAGACCCGGGAGTTGACCATCGTCTGTGGCTGCAGCTGGTGCACCGTCGCCGCCATCTCCGCGCTCTGTGCGGCGGTCGGCTTGCCCATGTCGAACCACAGCTCGTCGAGCTGCCCGTACTTCGTCAGCAACTCGGTCAGCTGCGACTTGATGTACGGCATCATCGAGTCGGGAATCGGGTTCAGGTTCTGATACGGCTCGGGGGTCTGCAACGTCCAGTCGATGATGGAGAAGTACAGACCGAAGCCCATGCCCTGAGCGCGGCAGGCGGCGCTCAGCTCCTTGATGGGATCACGGCCGAACGGTGTCTGAGCGACGACGTTGTAGTCGGTGGTCGCGGTGTCCCACATGGCGAAGCCGTCGTGGTGCTTCGACGTGAGCACCAAGTACTTGGCACCCGCCGCCTTTGCGGTGGCGCACCACTGGGCCGCGTCGAACTTGTCGGCGGTGAACTGGTGCGCGCTGGCCAGGTAGTCGGAGGTCGGGATGTTCATCCACGCCTTGATCTGCTCCGGGTAGCCGATGGTCTGCTGCACCCCGTTGTAGTAGCCACCGTAGGAGGAGAACATGCCCCAGTGCACGAACATGCCGAACTGGAGCTTCTCCCAGTTCGCGATGTTCGTGTCGGTGCTCAGCGGGATCGCTGCGGGGTAGGCATCGATGGGCTCGGGGGCTGGACTGGCCTGGGCCGGGCCGCCGGCGGCCAGAGCGCAACCGGCCACGAGGGCGGCTGTCGCGAACGCCGCCTTCAAACTTCTGGTCAAACTGGTGACTTGGGGGTGCATCGTCACTGTCCTCCCGCTGCTTCTGCAGCCGTGTGTGAGTGGGATCTCCTGGCATCCGACTGAAGACTCAAACATCGGTTCTATTGATCTTGAGGCTGCCTAATAAAGCCTGTCAAGGGTACTTGCAGCGAGAAAGGGCTGAAATCATCGGAGGTATGCCGTCGACGGGTCGCATTGGACGGGGCGAGCCCCAGTGTCCGGGGTTCGAGTAGGAACGGACCAGGAAACCGGCGCTGCTGTCAGAGGGCTCTACCTTTTTGACTGGGTTGGTCCTCCCACTCGTAAGGTGAGGGCACCCAGGGGAGCCGGGTGTGGCTATCAGAGGGCTGTCGACTCGTGGCTGGAAACGCTTCGCCGCCCGGCTTCCCACGACGACTCGGCCGCCGATTAGGAAGTGCGAACAAGTCGCTGCGTAGAGCAATGCCGGCGAGGTCGTCCGTGGCACGAACAGCACGAACAGCACGAACACGCACGTCAGGAGCATGATGAGCCGGATATGGGCGGGGATCGACAGCGGGAAGGGTCACCATCACGGTCTCGCACTGGATGCCGACGGCAAGACGCTGCTGTCGCGGCGTGTCGCCAACGATGAGCCCGAGCTGCTGAAGCTGATCGGTGACGTCCTCGACCTCGCCGACGGCCACGAGGTCACCTGGGCGATCGACATGACCGGCGGGGAACCCGCGCTGCTGCTGGCCCTGCTGGTCAACCACGGCCAGGAGGTCCTCTACATCCCTGGCCGCCTGGTGAACCGGGCGTCCGACGGTTACCGCGGCGAGGGCAAGACCGATGCCCGCGACGCCTACGTGATCGCCGACCAGGCCAGGATGCGCCGAGACCTGCGGCCCATCCGCCCCGGAGACGAGGCCGCCCTTGAACTGCGGCTGCTGACCGGCCGCCGCGCAGACCTGGTCGAGGACCGCACCCGCGTGGTGAACCGCCTGCGCGGCACCCTGTTGAGCATGTTCCCGGCCCTGGAACGGGCTCTGGACGTGACCAACACCGGCCCGCTCAAACTGCTGACGGGCTACCAGACTGCGGCCGCGATCCGCCGCGCCGGGGCCGCGCGGCTGACCAGGTGGCTGGCCAACCGCAAGGTCCGAAACGCAAGCTCCCTTGCTGAAACGGCAGTTGAGGCCGCCGAGCGCCAGCACACAGCTGTCCCCGGGGAGAAGACCATCGCGAAGCTGGTCCACACCCTGGCAGAGGAGGTGATGGCCCTCAACGAGCAGATCTCCGAGATGGACAAGCTCATCGAGGGCCGGTTTCGCGAGCACGAACTCGCCGACATCGTCCTGAGCGTCCCGGGCATCGGCGCTGTGCTCGGTGCAGAGTTCGTCGCCGCCGTCGGCGGCAGCCTGGACGACTTCGGCTCCCCGGACGCCCTGGCGGCCTTCGCCGGTGTCGCCCCCGCACCCCGCGACTCGGGCAAGGTCAGCGGCAACCTCCACCGACCGCTCACCTACCACCGACGTCTCCAGCGCGTCTTCTACACCTCCGCACTCGTCAGCGTCCGCTGCGACCCCAACTCCCGGAAGTTCTACGACCGCAAACGCGCCGAGGGGAAGAAACACGTCCAAGCCGTGCTCGCCCTCGCCCGCCGACGCGTCAACGTCATGTGGGCCTTGATCCGTGACCGACGGTGCTACGAGATCACACCCCCAGTGACCACGATCGCTTGACAACAACATTAGGAAGCGTTTAGCGTGGACGAATTGCCTCTTATGCCCTAGGAGGTCCCTCGCCAGGTTGGCGTGGTCTCGTCCGTTATGCGCTTGGCGAGGTTGTCGATCGAGGCGACGTAGATCACGGCTTCGGAGCTGGCGTTTAGGGTCTCGTAGTCGCGGGCGAGACGTCGGTGCATCATGATCCAACCGATGCTCCGCTCCACTACCCAGCGCCTTTCACGACGTGAAAGCCGCGAACTCCGGGATTCCTGTTGACGACTTCGACGTCGATTCCGAGCTGCGCGCCGTGTTCGACGACGGCCTTTTGAAGCCGGTGTCTACCCAGCTCTTGGCGATGGTCGGGTACGTCTTCTTGGCCTGGTCGAGGAGGCGTATTCCCAGGGCGTTTTCGGAGAGGCTCGCGGCGGTGACGGTCACGGCGAGGATCAGGCCGTTCGTGTCGGTGAGGATGCCCCGCTTCCGGCCCACAATCTTCTTCGCGGCGTCTGTTTCCTGGCTGGTCACAGGCGCGTTGGTGGAGGTCTTCACGCTCTGAGTGTCGATGACGGAGCCTGTGGGTTCGGTTTTCGTCCCTCCTTCACGCGGGCCAGTGCCTTCAGGTCGTAATTGAGCTGGGTGAAGATTCCCTCGTCGCGCCAGGCTGCGTAGTAGGCGTAGACGGCGCCGTGGTTCGGGAAATCGTACGGGAGGTACTTCCAGGGGATTCCGGTGCGGTTCACGTAGAGAATCGCGTTGAATACGTCGCGGAGGTCGACCTTGGCCGACTGGCCGGTGGGTCTGCGGTCGAGCCGGGCTTTTCTCCAGGCTGTCAGGGTCGGCTCGATCAGGGCCCATCGAGCGTCGGACAGGTCGCTGGGGTATGGCTTGCGCTGGCTCACGCCGTAGCGTTGGCACGAGAGGGCCGGAAGGTGCCGTTCCGCCGATCATCGGGAGATTCTGTCGCATCCTCAAACCAGACGGACTTCCAGCGGTAGAAGCGAGCGAAACGGATGACAGGCTCCGAGCGGCGAGAAGTTACGAAACTCGCATGCCGCTCGAACCATCGCAATGCAGGTCAGCGACGAAAGCCGTTTTTCTGAACAGACCTACGTAAACGCCCTCTTAGAACTCATCTCAATTGGTTACTGATTTCGGCGTTTCGGGGTCTGGATTTGTGTCGGGAGGGGTGACGGGGTCCGTCCGGGCTGGTACGCCGGAGGTATGCGGTATCCGGACGGGGGCGGGCTGACCGCCGAGCAGCGCAGGCGCCGGGAAGAGGTACGGATGCGGGCCGTTGACCTCTTCGATGAGGGCGTGGAAGTCCCGTGCATCGCCCGGGAGTTACGGGTGAGTGAGAAGTCGGTCTACCAGTGGCGCCGCACCTGGAGGACGGGCGGACGCGAGGCGCTGCGTTCCAGAGGCCCCTGCGGCTACGACTGTCGGCTCGGCCCACACCTGCAGACCAAGCTCGCGATGTGGCTTGATGAGGGGCCGGCCGCGCACGGCTGGGCGGACGACCAGGTGTGGACCGCCGCGCGGGTACGCACGCTGATCGGGCGGAAGTTCCACCTCTCCTACAGCGTCTCCGGGGTCACTCGGCTGCTGCACCGCATGGGCTACAGCGTGCAGATGCCCGCCCGGCCCGCCGCCGAACGCGACGAGGACGCGATCACCGCATGGCGGGAGGCGACCTGGCAGGAGGTAAAACCCTCCGGGCGGCGACCGGCGCGTTCATCTGCTTCGAGGACGAAGCGGGCGTGACCGGTCGGCCGCCCAAGGGCCGCACCTGGGGCCGGCGCGGCATCACCCCGAGGGTCAAGGTGCCCGGCCGTAGCCGGGGACGTCTCTCGGTGGCCGGTCTGCTGTGCTACCGGCCGGGCCTGCCCGCCCGTCTGTGCTACCGGCTGCGTCGGCATACCGGCCGCAAGGGCGAGCGTCGCTCGCTGGGCGAGGCGGACTACATACGCCTGTTGGATGGCGCCCACCAACTGCTCAAGGCCCCGCTGATCGTGGTGTGGGACCGGCTGAACACCCACATCTCCAAGACGATGAAGGCACTCGTTGCCGAGCGGGACTGGCTGACGGTGGTCCTGCTGCCCGGGTATGCGCCCGACCTCAACCCGGTCGAGGGCCTGTGGGCGCACATCAAGCGGAGCCTGGCCAACCTGGCCGCCCGCACCCTCAGCGAGCTGGAGACTCTGCTCCGCAGGCGGCTCAAAGCGCTGCAGTACCGGCACGGCATCCTCGGCGGATTCCTCGCCGGGACGGGCCTCGCTCTCGACAGACCGGACAGACCCTAATACGCCGAAGTCAGTAGTGCGCCTCGACGAGTGAGAGCCAGGTGCTGTTCGGTCCAGGCGCAATAGCTTGACCGTGATGTGAGACTTGCAGCATGGATATGGGGCGTGAGTCGCGGTGGGAAAAGGACACAATGACGGTGGAGATCGTTTTTGCTCTGGTGACTGCCGTCGTGCTGGCTGCTGCGGTCTTTGCCGTTGCTCTGGCTCTCGCACTAGCTTTTGGCGTCTCTGGTCCAGCGGGGAAGGGCGCGTTGGTGGGGGGTGCGCTGCTCGGAGCAGCGGCCGGAGTGTGGCGTCTGGTGCGGGTGCTGCGTCGGTTCGACGCACAGCGCCGTAGAGGTCACTGACTGCGGGCCTCCTCCTTATGGGCGAAGCTGCATCGTCTGGTCCTCGAAGAACTCGGCTCCCGCGGTGAGCTGGACTGGTCGAGGTGCGCGGTCGACTCGGTGAACATGCGGGCTCTGAAAAGGGGGACCTGACGGGTCCGAATCCTGTCGACCGGGGCAAGTACGGGTCGAAGATCCATCTGATCACCGAGCGGACTGGTCTGCCCCTGTCTGTCGCAATCTCCGGCGCCAACGTCCACGACAGCCAGGCCCTGATCCCACTTGTGAAGGGCATACCTCCAATCCGCTCGCTCGAGGCGAGGGTTCGTCGTGCGGGTGGTTGGGGCGGAGAGTGAGGGCCGCTCCGGCGCGGGTCTCGGCCGCAGCCGCTCACCCTGCGGTGCGCAGGCCGTCGATGACGGCTGCCGTGGTGAGGCCGGCGTTGGCTACGGCGACGAGAGCGGCCAGGCCGACGGCGCTGCCGATCTGCTGGAAGGCGGAGGCGGCGCCTTGTTCGTGGCCAGCGACCCCGCTGGCCGCAGAGGCTAACAGGGCGGTCGTGGCGATGCCTTGACCGAGGTTGAGGAGGGCGGGGTAAGCGCCGTTCGGTGACATGCTGGTGGCGTGGCGGGCGCCGGGTACGGCTGCAAGGGGATCGACGCCGGCGGTACGACGAGTGCCCGGGGCGGCGTGACGAGTTGTGCCGGTGCGGCAGGGAGCGGCCGGGGCACTGCCGTCGGAGCCGTACGCGTCAGCAACACCACACCTCGCGCCGCAAGCACCGCGCCCCCCGCCGCGAGGAACAGGCCCGCGATCCCGCCCTGGAGGCGCTCGCCGAGCAACGAGAGGCCGATGACCGCCGCGTACACCGGGTTCGCCAAGGTCGCCATCGCGAGCGGCGCACCCAGGCCCCCGCGGTACGCGGTCTGCGACAGCAGCAGGCCGACCGCTGCGAACGCCGCGACGAGCAGCGCCACCACGATCACCTGCGCGTCGAGCAGTGGCCCGGAGGAGTCGGTCGCAGGAACGGTCACGGTCTGAGTGAGCGTGGACGCGACGCCCGAGGCGACCCCGGACGCCGCTGCGTGCCGCAGGCCGGGTTTGGCGCCGCGTCGCGACAAGGCCCCAATGAGCGCGGCGGTTGCCCCTGCGACGATCAGGGCCTCGGGCAGCGAGAGCGTGTCGTCGGGCGCTGGGCCCGATGCCGTCACGAGCACCGCGCCAAGCCCGATGAGGGTCAACGCCGTACCTCGCCGCTAGTCCGCGGTGACGCGCCGCCCGGCGATCCGGGAGCCGAGCGGCACGGCCGCAACGAGTGTGAGTGCGCGACGCCCGCCCGCAGGGGCCGGGAGTGGCTCGGACTGCGTCACTTGCCCACTGGCATGCGGCAGCCCGAGCAGTAGTAGCGGCCTTGGTGACCGCGGTCCTCAGCGGTGTGAACGGTCGTGGTGCTCCAGACCCCAGTTGGTGTATTCGTGGCCATCGGCCCAGCGGAGCTGGTCGAGGACCCACTGACGACGGCCTTCATCGATCTGCGCCCGGTAACCGTCGCGGTCGTCGTACCGGATCCAGTAGCGACCTCCGTCGTGATCCTGCTTCCAGTAGCCACGACCGTCGTGATCCCGGTTCCAGTGGCCATGACCGTCATCGCCCCAGCCGCCGAATGCGCTGTGTCGGTCCCCGCTGCGGCCGTGCCGGTCTTCGCTGCGGTTGTGCTGGTCCCAGCTGTGGCTGTCAGGGGTTCGGACGGCGGATACAGCACCCGCATGGCTGCTGCTCGGGTACGTCGCCGCCGAGGCGGAGCCGCCGGTAGCGAGAAGCCCAGCTGCCGCGACGGCGGTAGAAGCGATCGCTACGACGACCCGACGCACAGTCCTGTTTGCCATGATTCCTTCTCCTTACTCACCCGGCGATTCGAATGAGTTACTTCGCGGATATTTGCCTGCTCCCAGGCACTTGAGACAGTAGCGCGCAGTTTGTTGAATGATGAACTACCTGCCATGGTGAGGTCCACCACGCGACAAAAAGTCGTTGCGTCGGAATATTTCCGTGACACCCGCCGTGGGATGCCGACTCTCGAGCGGCAAGTCGGGACGTCCGCTCTCCTCGCTCCACGTCATGGGACCAACTCAGCCAGTCCGCAGCTACGTTGGAAGACGCCACACCTCAGGCGCATACGTCGGCAGCGACGAAGGCGAACTGCAGGCCGCCGGCAATGGCGAGCCGGTTATCCCGACCAGGAAACATGCACAGAGGTGCACGCCGCTCCGCGAAGGCATCCCCGACAGCGAAGCCGGCATACCTCCCTTTGGTCACAGAGAGCTACCGTTCTTACTCCTGCTCTCGTCCCAACATCCCTCCGCTGTATTCGCGCACCAGCGCTGCCTGCGGCAGGCCGTGCGGAGCCTGGATGCCGTACTCGTACTCCAGCCGGACTTCTTCATTCGCGCTGGTCAGCGGCTTGGGTGCGGGGAGTGTAGCGGGCTGGAATGGGCGTGGGGCGGTGTTTGCGGGGTCGCCCGCGAAGGTGTGGCCGTGCTGCTTGCCGTGGCAACGTTCCGGGCAGTCCACTCGTATGAGTGATGCGTCAACGGACCTGCGGGAAGAGGGACTTGCTGAGCTGCTCTTGCCGATCGGAGGACGTTTCGCCCGCGTGGAATCCCGGCGTCGGATGCGGGACTACGCCCGTGGGGCTTCTTGGTCCGGTGGGCCGTAAGAACGTCACCAGCTCGCCGAATACGCCGGCCACGCCACCCCCGACGGGCTACAGCACCTCCCGTCCCGGAGCCGCTGGGAGGCCGACGAGGTCCGCGACGACCTGCACACCTACGTCGCCGAGCACCTCGGCGCGGACAACGGCGTGCTGATCATCGACAACACCGGCTTCGCGAAGAAGGGCACCACCTCCGCCGGCGTCCAGCGCCAGCATCCCGGCACCGCAGGCCGCGCCGAGAATTGCCAGATCGGGGTCCACGCCGCCTACGCCACCTTCCGCGGCCACGCCCTGGTCGACCGCGAGCTCTACCTGCCCAAGCCCTGGACCGACGACCGCGAACGCTGTCGGTCTGCCCGTGTCCCCGACGACCGCGTCTTCGCAGCAGGGATCCGGGGCGGCGCGGAGGGCGGGGATTCGGGGCGGCGCTTTTGATCACGGCCTCACGCATGCTCTGGCCGGGCGGGGCGGCCCGGTCATGCCGCCCGCAGGCGGGCTCGGCCCGGTGACAAACCGCGGGGGGGCGGGCTACCCCCTTTGTGACCTCGCGTGGCGTCACATGATGGCGCCGGGCGCACGGCGTGACGCCATCCGGCGCCATTCGGCGCCAGCTGGTGCCGCCCGGTGCCATTCCATGACCTCAGAAGCACACGGGCACACATGGCGCCACAATCAGCCAAGTAGGTGCCAGTATGTTTTCGCAGGTCAGAGGCGTGGTGCCAAGCTCCGGGGCTAACATGCCACTTCACGGCTTGCACATGGAGCCATTATGGTGCCATCATGGCGCCATGGACCTCACTCCGTATGTCGACAGCCTCCGCCGCGAACTCGCGGTCGCCGCCGAAGCCGGCGGCGACGAAGCCCGCGAGCTGGCAGAGCGGCTCACCGCTCCCCTGGAGTCGGCGACCCGGCTGACCATGCTCCATGTGCTCTCCGCCGCGACGGACGAGATCACCCGTGAACTCGCCCCCGGGTCGGTCGACGTACGGCTGCGCGGGCTCGACCCCGACTTCGTGGTGACACCGCCGCCCACCGGCGGCGCCCGCGCGGAGCCGGCCGCGCCCGTCGAACCACTGGGGACCCCGGCCTCGGCCGACGGCGACGAGGGCGGCACCGCCCGCGTCAACCTGCGCCTGCCGGCCCACCTCAAGGCCCGCGCCGAGGAGACCGCGACCCGCGAGGGCCTGTCGGTCAACGCGTGGCTGGTGCGCACCGTGTCGGCCGCGGTCGACGGCGCCACCCGGCCGCGTACGGCGGAGAAGACCCAGACCATCGGACAGGGCTACACGGGCTGGGTGCGCTAGCCGCACCCAGCCCGCACCACTTCACCCACACCACGTCCCACCAGCGGGACGGCCCGAAGACCCAAGAGGACGGGACAGCCATGCCTTCTTTCGACACTCCCGAACCGATCTCGGCCACGGCGCACGTGGAGGCCGGTTCCATCCAGTTCACCGCCGCCGACCGCCTCGACACCGTCGTCGAGGTGCGCCCCCGCGACCCGAAGCGGGACCAGGACGTACGGGCGGCCGACCAGACCGAGGTCACCTACGCGAGCGGCGCACTGACCGTCAGGACACCCAAGCCCAATCTGTTCGGCCGCACCGGCACCGTCGACGTGACGGTCGAACTGCCCACGGGCTCGCGCATCGACATGACCGGCGCCTGGGCCCAGGTGCTCGGCGAGGGCCGGCTCGGCGAGGTCCGCGTGAAGACCTCGTCCGGCGACGTCCGCCTCGACACGACCGGCCCGCTGCAGCTGACCGCGTCGCACGGCTCGATCACCGTGGACCGGATCGAGGGCATGGCCGAGATCACCACCAGCTCCGGCAGCCTGCGCGTCGGCCTCGTCGACGGCCCCGCCGTCCTGAAGAACTCGCACGGCACCACGACCGTCGGCGCCGCGACCGGCGAGCTGCGGGTGCGCGGCGCCAACGGCGACATCGAGATCCGGCGCGCCGAGGACTCGGTCACCGCCACCACCGCCCACGGCACCCTGCGCGTGGCCGAAGTGGCCCGCGGCACCGTCCAGCTGGAGACCTCCTACGGCGCCATCGAGGTCGGCGTCCGCGAGGGCACGGCCGCCTGGCTCGACGTCCGCTCCGGCTCCGGGCAGGTACGCAACACGCTCACCGCATCCCAAAGCCCGGAGCAGACCGAGGAAACCGTCGAGGTCCGCGCCCGCACCCGGCACGGCAACATCGACGTCCGCCGCGCCAATGCCTGACCCCAAAAAACGACCGGCCCCGCCCCACCCACTCCCCCACCACTCCCCCAGCCGCTTCAGCCTTCGAACGGGAGGGCCCCATGCCTTCTTCTGTCATGCCCACATCCAGGCAGGGTGACGGTCGCCCGTCGCCGGCCGCCGTCTCTGCCGTCGGCCTGCGCAAGTCGTACGGCGACAAGACCGTCCTCAACGGCATCGATCTGCACATCCCGGCCGGGTCCGTGTTCGCGCTGCTCGGACCGAACGGCGCCGGCAAGACCACCGCCGTGAAGATCCTGTCCACCCTCATCACCGCCGACGGCGGACAGGCCCAGGTCGCGGGCCACGACATCGTCACATCACCGCAGGCCGTGCGGGCCGCGATCGGCGTCACCGGGCAGTTCTCCGCCGTCGACGCACTGATCACCGGCGAGGAGAACATGCTCCTCATGGCCGGCCTGCACCACCTGTCCAAGGCCGAGGGACAGCGGGTCACCGCCGAACTGCTGGAACGGTTCGACCTGGTGGAGGCCGCGAAGAAGCCTGCCTCCACCTACTCCGGCGGCATGAAACGCCGCCTCGACATCGCCATGACCCTCGTCGGCAGCCCGAGGATCATCTTCCTCGACGAGCCGACCACCGGCCTCGACCCGCGCAGCCGCCGCACCATGTGGCAGATCATCCGCGAACTCGTCACCGGCGGCGTCACCGTCTTCCTCACCACCCAGTACCTGGACGAGGCCGACGAACTCGCCGACCGTATCGCCGTCCTCAACGACGGCAGGATCGCCGCCGAGGGAAGCGCCGACGAGCTCAAACGGCTCATCCCCGGCGGACACGTACGGCTCCGCTTCTCCGACCCGGCGGCATACCAGAGCGCCGCCTCCGCGCTGCGCGAGGTCGCCCGGGACGACGAGGCACTCGCGCTGCAGATCCCCAGCGACGGCAGCCAGCGCGAACTGCGCTCCATCCTCGACCGGCTGGACTCGGCCGCCATCGAGGCCGACGAGCTGACCGTGCACACCCCCGACCTCGACGACGTGTTCTTCGCCCTGACCGGCGCCAACGTGCCCAACCAGCCCAGCCAGCTCAAGGAGAACGCCCGATGAGCTCCCTCTCCCTCGCCGTACGCGACTCCTCCACAATGCTGCGCCGCAACCTCCTGCACGCCCGGCGCTACCCGTCCCTGACACTGAACCTGCTGCTCACCCCGGTCATGCTGCTGCTGCTCTTCGTCTACATCTTCGGCGACGTGATGAGCGCCGGCATCGCAGACGGCAGGACGGACCGCTCCGAATACCTCGCCTATCTCGTCCCCGGCATCCTGCTGCTGACCATCGGCGGCACCACCATCGGCAGCGCGGTCTCCGTCGCCACCGACATGACCGAGGGCGTCATCGCCCGCTTCCGCACCATGGCGATCCACCGCGGATCGGTACTCATCGGGCACGTCATCGGCAGCGTCCTGCAATGCGTGATGAGCGTGGTCCTCGTCGGGGCCGTCGCCGTAGCCATCGGATTCCGGACCACGAACGCCACCGCCCTGGAATGGACCCTGGCCCTGGGACTGCTGACCCTCATCGCCCTGGCACTCACCTGGATCGCAGTCGCCATGGGCCTGTCCAGCCCGAACGCCGAAGCAGCCAGCAACAACGCCCTGCCGCTGATGGTCCTCCCGCTCATCTCCAGCGCCTTCGTACCCGTCGACGCGATGCCCGGCTGGTTCCAGCCCATCGCCCAGTACCAGCCCTTCACCCCCGCCATCGAGACCCTGCGCGGTCTGCTCCTCGGCACCGAAATCGGCATCAACGGATGGCTGGCCATCACCTGGTGCCTGGCACTGGCCACCCTCGGCTACATCTGGTCCACATCACTGTTCAACCGCGACCCGAAGTAACGAAAGAAGAACCGGCCAGCAACCCGAAAACCGCAACCCGTCCCACACCAGGGCGGCGTACCCCGACACCCCATCGGCGCCCACTGCGCGTCAGTCAAGGGCACACATGGACAAGACCAGCGGCGTCGGTCGGAACCGGCGCCGCTCGTCAGGCCGTCGGCCCCGTACGGAGCCGCCGCACGTCCCGCACGAGCGTGTACAGAGCGCTGAGGAAGATCACAGCTCCAGCCCCGATCCAGAGGGGCGGTGCCCCGGAGCGGTACTCAAGAACGGCAAGGACGAGCAGCAACATGCCGGCAAGGACACCGAAGGCCGAGATCAGAGCGCTGATGCGGTTAGTCACACGGACATCATCAACGACAATCTCGGCCAGCGGGAGTGATCCAAACGAAAGACCCTAGCCGTGCATCGCGGTGCTTTGAAGTGCTCTCCCGGCTGAAGCCGGGAGATTCCTGCTTACCTTGCGGCAGCGGGCTTGACGCGCTTCGCACGTCTGACGACTGCCCTCCCGGCAGCCGGGATGAGCGCGAGGCCCGTCCGGTACAGGTGCAAGACGTTTAGGGCTGCGTTGTGGTCGGCATTGCCCGACCAGCCGCAGTCGGGGTTCTTGCACACGAACACGGCCTGGCTCTCCCGGTTGCCGGGCGTGGTGAAGCCGCACGCTGAGCAGCGTTGGGAGGTGCCGGGGGCGGGGACCTTGTGCAGGGTGCCGCCGAGCCGGGCGGTCTTGTACGTCAGCATGGTGACCGTGCGGCCCCATGCCTCCTTGCTGATGGAGCGGTTCAGCCCGGACTTCTGGGCGACGTTCTTCCCTGGCTCCTCGATGGTTCCCCTGGCCGACTTGACCATGTTCGTGATGGTGAGTGCTTCGACCACGACGGTGCCGTATGTGCGGGCGATGGCGGTGGTCGTCTGGTGCTGCCAGTCCAGGGCCCTGCGCTTGGCTTTCGCGTGGAGTCCTGCGATCTGGTCGTAGGTGCGGTGCAGCCGGCGGCTGGTGCGCTCGCCGGGCTTGCGGTGCTGCTTGCGCTGCGCGGCGCGCCGCTCCAGGTGCAGAAGCCTGGCCTTCTCCTTCTCCGTCAGCCATTCGCCGTGCTCGTACGTCTCGCCGTCCGAGAGGGCGATGGGCACGGTGACGCCCACGTCGATGCCGACTTCCGGCCCCTGGTGGGGCTCGGGCTTGACCTCCAAGGTCTGGACACGGAAGGCGATGTGCCAGCCGAGTACGTCCTTGACCAGCCGTGCCCCGGTGATCCGGTTCTCCGCGCCTGCACGCTTGCCGACCGGAAGGTCCTTGGTCCACCGGAAGCGGACCCGGCCCACCTTGGGAATGTTGACCATGCCCCAGCGGCGGTGCACGCGCACGATGTTCAGGTCCCGGCCCTGCGGGATGTCCACGGACATCACCGTGCGGAACCGGCCCTTGAAGTTCGGGGCGTCGGCGCGGCCCTCCCAGCAGTTCTTCCACGCCTGGAAGTACGTCTTGAGTACTGCTTGCGCGGCCTGAGCGGGGAGGACGGCCAGGAAGTCGATGTCCTCGCGGGCTTGTCGGATCGCGGCGTCCGCGTGTCCGAGAGTCCGCATTTCCTTCGGCATCATCCGCCACCAGGCGTGGAGAAGATTCCACATGGTGCGGGCCGCGTGCGCCTGATCATCCGCAGTGCGAACCCCGGCAGGAGACAGCGAAAGTCGGGCGCGGTGCCCGAACTGCCGCTTTACCAGGGTGTCTTGACTCACGATCGAGACCATAGCATTGGTTTATGTCACCGCGCTGGAACCCTCATCCCGATGTCAGAACGGGTCGCCATGTTGTCTACAACCTGCATGTTCATTTGGTTTTTGTCACAAGTACCGGCGTGAAGCGTTCACCGACGCCATGCTGACCCGCACCGAAGAGATCATGCGGGAGGTCTGCGCAGACTTCGAGGCCGAGCTGAAACAGTTCAACGGCGAACAGGACCACGTCCACCTGCTCGTGCACTACCCGCCGAAGACGCAGCTCTCCAAACTGGTCAACTCGCTCAAGGGCGTCAGTTCCCGCAGGCTCCGCCAGGAGTACAACGCGCATGTCCGCCGATACCTGTGGGGCGGACACTTCTGGTCCGGCTCCTACTTTGCCGGATCCTGCGGCAGCGCACCCCTGACCGTCGTCAAGCAGTACATCGAAACCAGCAGCGTCCCGTCTGACCTCACCCCAAAGGCGCAGAGCACTCCGGCGCTCTGCGCCTCCGGGCCAAGGATGGCCTTCACCCCCGCCCTGAAGGACGGAGCACTGGCCAAGATCAGAGGTAGACGTACAGGGCGATCACACCGGCGACGCAGGCGAGGACCACCCATGAACCGAAACCGGTGTGTTTCCGACTGCCTTTGGGCCGCGCGGCCTTCCCGGAGTGATTGGACCGCCCGGGCGCTGCCCGTCCCGGCACGACCGGCGCCGCATCGGCCGCCGCCTCGGCGAGCAGGCGACGGCAGGTCGCGGCGAGCACGCCCGTACCGGCGGAGAGGGGCACCACGGCCTCCGAACGCGCCGGCGCGGTGGTGCCGCCGTCCAGGATGCGCCCCGCGCGAACGAGGACCTCGTCCCGGCCGCCCGCCGGAGCAAGGCTGATCCACCGCCGTACATGCTCACCCCGGATGACCACACCACCGGACCGCTCCCGGTACACGGTGTGTTCCCGCCACAAGATCTCCGCCAACTCCCCGGCGGTGTCTCTCAGTTGTGCACTCACAACCCCTCCCCCTCCGCTTCGCGGCGAATCGAACAAGCATCGCACTCTAGCGGTAGGCGCAGAGCGGGGGTCCAGCAGCCCCCCAGCGGCCGCGCCCGCACCCCGGCCAGGTCGTAGAGGTAGCCAGCGACCAGGAAGCGGCTGCCTTGCGCATCGCGCAGGGCGCAACCAGATGTGTCCCTGCAGTACCCGTGGCTCGGCTCAGATCCTTGGCCTCTCAATTGCCCTTTGTTGCATGGTCAGCCCGCTGGGGTGCCGGCGATCTGAGTGACGAGGAAATCGAGCCGTCCCTCCTGGCCGTCCAGGGGGATGCGGCCGCTGCCGGACAGGACAGCCATGCCGTGCAATGCGCTCCAGGTGACTTCGGCGAACAGTTCGCGTCGCTCGTTGTCCAGGCGGAAGCAGCTGACGAACTCGCCGAAAGCGGCCCGTAGCGGGGGTGGTGTCTCGGCGCTCGCGAACTTCAGGTCGGTGGGCAGGATGAACATGGCCTGGTACAGGGCAGGCCGCTCGGTCGCGAACTCCAGATAGGCGCGGCAGACGGCGCGCAGGGCCTGCCCCGGCTCGGGGGGGGCGGCCTGCCGCGCTCGGCGCAGCTGGGCGGCGAGTTCGCTGAAGCCGTCAATGGCTGGAGCGACAGCCCACTTGTTGGGCTGGTTCATGCTGGCCGCCACCGGTATACCCGTCGGCGACGCGCTGATCGTGCTGCGCAGCAACGGGCCCAGGTCGGCCGTTTACGGCATCCACGGGACCACCGCCGTGGTGATGCTGGCGATCAGCGTGCTCCTGCTCGTCGCGTAACCGCTTGTCACGCCGATTGGGCCGGGTATTGCGTCCACTGACGGATGGGTGCGTCCTGGGCGAAGCTGGTCTTCGGTTCGGCGCTGGCGTTTCGCCGGCGGACGCAGGCCGCGAACTCCGACTCGATCCAGTTCAGCCAGGATCCTTAGGTGGGCAGGAAGTCCAGGTCAACGTCGTTGTCAGCGGCCCAGCTGCGGACCTCGGCATGCTTGTACGGGGAGAAGTTGTCCAGGACGACGTACAGCTTCTCTCCGGGCCGGCGCGAGCGCAGGGACTTGAGCAGGCCGAGGAACTCTCGCCACCGCTTACGCTTCCGAATCCTGTAGTAGATCTCGCCGGTGGCCAGGTCGAGGGCGGCGAGCATGTGCATCACGCCGCCGTATCGGCTGTAGGTGATCCGCAGCCGGCGGTGCTTGCCGACTGGACGCCAGGACCTGCCCTTGCGCGGCTGGAGGTTGAGAGGGCCGAACTCGTCGACGCATATCACCCGGCCGACGGGGTGTCGTACAGCGCGAGGATCCGGTGCATCTTGGCGATGAAGTCCGGATCGGTAGAAACCTTCCACGTAGTTGTGACCTGCCAGGAGACCTTGCCTGAGCGCAGGATGCGGCGCAGCGTCTTCCGGCTGAATTTCAAAACCACGTGCCCTCGGACGAGTTGGTCGGCGAACTTGGACATGAACCTTCCCGGCACAGGCCGCTCCCGCGTCGGCTGCTACGAGTGCCGTGTCGGGCAAGCGCCGTCCGCGCTGTGGGGGGTGCGCCGGACGGCCGCACACCGGTCGGACACCGACCACATGCGACGACCCCGCCCTCGGGCGCACCCCGGGCCCCGTCGCTTTACGCGCTCCCGTGAGCCGCCGCGATCAGCCCCGGTCGGGACATCTGCGACCACACCAGCAACACGTCGCTCATACCACCCTGTTGACGCGTACCAATGATGATCATAGGCTCCCTCGCCGTCGGCTCCGGCGCGCACCCGGAATCCAGATTCCGTCCGTCTGCGCGCGGCCGCCCCTCGTCGACCCGTCGACGGCGGGTCCGGGGTCGCTGTCCGACAGCGCCACCTGCACCGCCCGGCACCGACAACTCCAGGAGGAGCAAGTGAGAAGACTTCGCCCGGCCGCCTGGGCCGCCTCAGCCGTCATCACCACCTTCGCCTTGACCGGCACGCTCTCCGGATCCGCCGCCGCAGCGCCCGGCGCGACATCCGGGTCCGCCACCGCAGCGCAGGCCCGGTCGGAGGTGGTGACCACCGCGACCGACCCCGTCACGCACGAGGAGAACGACCGCGTCCCGAAGGGTTCGCTCTGGACGCAGCACTACTTCCCTTCCTCGGACGGCAGCGGGGTCGAGCTGCACGCCGACGTGCTGCGCCCGGCAGACCTGCCGAGGGATGCGAAAACGCCAGTGATCCTGTCGGTGGGCCCGTACTTCTCCCACTCGGGGGAGACTGCTCCCGCAGGGTGGGACCAGGTCGGGCCATCGGCGCGCTTTCAAGATTTCATCGACGGCGCGCGGCTCATGGAGCGTGGATACACCTTCGTGATGGTGGACCTGCGCGGCTTCGGCGGCAGCACCGGGTGCCTGGACTTTCTCGGTCCGGGGGAGCAGGCTGACATCACGGCGGCCGTCGAGTGGGCAGCAAGCCAGCCGTGGTCGACTGGCAAGGTCGGCATGTACGGCAAGTCGTACGACGCCAACACCGGGCTGGCGGCCAATACCCTCAAGCTCAAGCCTCTGCGGGCGATCGTTTCCCAAGAACCGACGTGGAACAGGTACAACTACCTGTACAGCAACGGGGTTCCGCGTTCCAACGTGACCAGCACCCCGCGGAGTTACTACTCGATCGCGACGATGGCGCCGCTGGCCGATGACAGCGACCACTACAAGGCGAACGCGGGGTACGAGAAGAACCACCCCGAGTGCGAGAGTGGCAACCTCACCAACACCCAGAACCCCGACCCGAAGTCGCCGTTCTGGCGTGCCCGCGATTTTGCCTCCCGCGCCGCCGGATCCCAGACGCCGCTGTTCGTCACGTCGGGCTTCATCGAGGACAACACCAAGCCCGAGGAGATGCAGAAGTACCTGGCCAACCATCAGGGTCCGCAACGCGGTTGGATCGGCCAGTGGGAACACGTGCGCGGTAACGAGACCAATGCCAAGGGCCAGCTCAAGATGGGACGGGCGGGCTGGTTCGACGAGGTGATGCGGTTCTACGACCAGTACCTCCGCGGTATCGGACCGTCGGTGATCGACCCGGCGTTCTCCCTCGAGGACAGCCTCGGCCACTGGCGTGCCCAGCCGACCTGGCCGGTGACCAACGATTCGTACAAGGTGCGGCTGGCGCCCGGGCAATACGTCGACGACGGCGGCAAGACGCAGAAGGCCGCCCTGCCGATGACGGCGCCGGAGTCTCAGGGCTGGGACATCGAGTACGCACCGGAGGTCGGCTCGCTGACGACTGACCACACGAGTGCGCTCAACACCGACGCACCCGCCAACAGTTACTGGACCTGGTCCACGCCCGCCGCTGAGCAGGTCCGGATCACGGGCAGCCCGAAGATCACGCTGAAGACCACGGGTCAGGGCAACGTCTGGGCACGGCTGTGGGACGTCGCTCCAGACGGCAAGGCGACGATGTTCAACGAGAACGTCGCACTGCTGGAAAGCAGCGGATCGACCTCCTTCGCCCTGAAGGCGACGGACTGGTCCTTCGAGCAAGGGCACCAGCTGGGGGTCCAGATCGGAACCATCACCTCAAACGGCTGGCGGAGCGTTCCCTCGGGTGAGACGATCACGGTCTCCGACGCGCGGCTCGCCCTCGAGGTGCAGGACCCGCGGTTCGACTCGCCGACCCAGGGTGACCGCTCGCCGTACCTGGACACGTACGTGAGGGCGAACACCACCACGCTGAACAACGTCGGCACCCCCACCTTCCCGCTGAGCATCTCAAAGAACGGATGACCTAGTAGTGCTTGGTCAGGTTGGTATCGGGGTGGGTATGTTGCGGTGGCAGGTGGGGCAGGCGCCGGTCCACACCGCGAGGAGGGTCTGTAGCTCGCGGACGACCTGGTAGAGGCTCAGGCCGGCGCCGCGTCTTTTGGGGCCCGGGCCAGTCGCTGCAGGGTGCAGAAGGCGTGGGCGACGGAGACGAGGGTGACGTGGTGGTGCCAGCCGCCCCAGGTCCGGCCCTCGAAGTGGGCCAGGCCCAGGGCCTGCTTCATCTCCCGGTAGTCGTGTTCGATGCGCCAGCGGAGCTTGGCGAGCCGGACCAGTGTGGTCAGCGGGGTGTCGGCGGGCAGGTCGGACAGCCAGAACTGGACCGGCTCGCTCTCGCCGGCCGGCCACTCGGCCAGCAGCCGGCACTCGGGCAGTTCCGGGCCGTCGGTGGCCTGGCGGATCTCGCGTCCGGCGGGCCGGATCCGCAAGGCAACGAAGCGGGAGTACATCCGCTGGCGGCCGGAGCGGCCCGTGCCGGGCCGGGAGCCCTCCCGCCACTGAATTGGCCGTGCGGCTTTGCGGCCCGCCGCGATGACCAGTTCCTTCACCGACCGGGCAGGAGTGGGGTACTTCGGCGCCGGCGGCCGTCCGGTCCCGGAGTACGGCTCGCACGTCGGCACCGTGTCGCCCGGCTGGGCCGACATGGTGGTGGAGATTCCCACCACGTAGCGCATGCCGCGGGCGTTCAGGCCGAGCCGGAAGGCCGCGGCGTCGCCGTATCCGGCGTCCGCGATGGCCAACGGCATCTGGATCCCCCACGAGCGGACCTCATCGGCCATGTCCAGGGCGAGCTGCCACTTCTCCACGTGCCCGACGTCCTCGGGGATGCCGCAGGCAGTGCGGCGGGCGACCTTGTCCGGGTCCGCTTTCGGCGAGGCGGGATCCCAGGTCTGGGGCAGGAACAGCCGCCGGTCGACCGCCGCCGAGGCATGGTCGGAGGTCAGGTGCAGCGAGACGCCCACCTGGCAGTTGGTGACCTTGCCCGCCGTTCCGGTGTACTGCCGCGACACACACGCCGAGGCGTTGCCGTCCTTGAGGAAGCCGGTGTCGTCGAAAACCAGCGCGGTCGGCTGGATAGCCGCTTCCATCTTCCAGGCCAGCTTCGCCCGGATATGGGACGAATTCCACGGGCTGGTCGTGAGGAAGTGAGCCAGCGCCTGCCGGTTCCCGTCCTCGCCGAGCCGGGCGGCCATCGGCTCGACCGACTTGCGCCGCCCGTCGGTCAGTAGCCCTCGCAGGTAGACCTGCCCCCACCGGCGCTGGTCGTTGCGCGCGAACGGCTCGAACACCTCCGCCGCGAAGTCCTCCAACTCACCACGCACCACAGCAATCTCGTCCGGAGTCACACTCCATCAACGCCACACCGACCCGAAAGACACGCACCGCCACAGCCAACCTGACCAAGCACTACTAGCGGCTGCCCGGCACCCGCCTACACCATGTTTGAGAGGGTGTTAAGTCCCGTTCCTGATGATGTGGTGTCGCTCTTTCGTGGGTGATGGGTCGGTTCCGCCCTCGCTTCATGTCGTGTGCATGATGGGGTCGCGGGCATGGAACGGATGCCGTACGCAACCGACTTGTCCGACGAGCAGTGGGCGTTGATCGAGCCGCTGGTCACCGCGTGGAAGCAGGATCGGGTGTCGCGGTCGGCGACCGGGGACCCGGGCTCCTGCGACCTGCGCGAGGTCGTGAACGCGCTGCTCTACCAGAACCGGACGGGCTGTCAGTGGCGTCTCCTGCCGCACGACCTCCCGGCCTGGTCGGCGGTGTTCTACTACTTCAGCCTGTGGCGCGAGGACGGCCTTGACCAGCGGATCCAGGAGATCCTGCGCTGCCAGGTACGGGAGCGGTCCAGGCGATTAGAGGACCCGTCCCTGGTGATCATCGACACCCAGTCCGTCCGCGTGGCGGCCGGAGTGCCGAAGAAGACGACGGGACTGGACGCGAACAAGAAGACGCCCGGCAGGAAGCGGGGACTCGCCGTCGATGTACTGGGCCTGATCATCGGTGTGGTGATCCTCGCCGCGAGCGCGCACGACAACGAGGCCGGCATCGCCCTGCTGGACCAGGCGGCCGAACGATGCGGGATGCGCCTGGAAAAAGTCCTCGTCGACCAGGGCTTCAAAGACGCCGTGATCATCCACGGGGCGGTGAAGGACATCACCGTCGAGGTGGTCCGCCGCAACCCCGACGACAAGGGCAAAGGCTTCGTCCCGCAACCGAAACGATGGGTGGTCGAGCAGGTCAACGGCACCCTCATGCTGCACCGGCGCCTCGCCCGCGACTACGACCACCGGCCCGACAACGCGGCCTCCCGCGTCTACTGGGCCTCCACCGCCGGCATGCTCCGCCGCCTCACCACCCCTACCCCCACATGGCGTGACAACGTGGAGCTGGCCGCGTGAACGTCTGCGAACTCCTGCGGCTGCTGCAGACCGAACACGATGAGACCGCCGCACGAGCCGACAACCTGCGCGAGCAGATCGAGCGGCTCACCACCGCCCTCGCCGAGACCGAAGCCCGCCTGGCCGAGCTCACCGCCACCCGCAAGGTCATCGACGGCCTCACCCCACCCGACCACGAACCGGCCCCCGCGCAGACCACCACCGCCACCGTCTACCAGCGCATCGTGACCGCGTTCAACGAGCACCCCGGCAAGGTGTTCCGCGTCCACGATCTTCACGAGCACCTCGGCCTGCCCACCGACGAGCCCTCGATCAACGTCACCCGCTCCCGCCTGGGACGACTCGCCCGTCAGGGATTCCTCGAGCAACCCGGACGCGGCCGCTACCAGAAACGGACTTAACGCTTCCTAATGTTGTTGTCAAGCGATCGTGGTCACTGGGGGTGTGATCTCGTAGCACCGTCGGTCACGGATCAAGGCCCACATGACGTTGACGCGTCGGCGGGCGAGGGCGAGCACGGCTTGGACGTGTTTCTTCCCCTCGGCGCGTTTGCGGTCGTAGAACTTCCGGGAGTTGGGGTCGCAGCGGACGCTGACGAGTGCGGAGGTGTAGAAGACGCGCTGGAGACGTCGGTGGTAGGTGAGCGGTCGGTGGAGGTTGCCGCTGACCTTGCCCGAGTCGCGGGGTGCGGGGGCGACACCGGCGAAGGCCGCCAGGGCGTCCGGGGAGCCGAAGTCGTCCAGGCTGCCGCCGACGGCGGCGACGAACTCTGCACCGAGCACAGCGCCGATGCCCGGGACGCTCAGGACGATGTCGGCGAGTTCGTGCTCGCGAAACCGGCCCTCGATGAGCTTGTCCATCTCGGAGATCTGCTCGTTGAGGGCCATCACCTCCTCTGCCAGGGTGTGGACCAGCTTCGCGATGGTCTTCTCCCCGGGGACAGCTGTGTGCTGGCGCTCGGCGGCCTCAACTGCCGTTTCAGCAAGGGAGCTTGCGTTTCGGACCTTGCGGTTGGCCAGCCACCTGGTCAGCCGCGCGGCCCCGGCGCGGCGGATCGCGGCCGCAGTCTGGTAGCCCGTCAGCAGTTTGAGCGGGCCGGTGTTGGTCACGTCCAGAGCCCGTTCCAGGGCCGGGAACATGCTCAACAGGGTGCCGCGCAGGCGGTTCACCACGCGGGTGCGGTCCTCGACCAGGTCTGCGCGGCGGCCGGTCAGCAGCCGCAGTTCAAGGGCGGCCTCGTCTCCGGGGCGGATGGGCCGCAGGTCTCGGCGCATCCTGGCCTGGTCGGCGATCACGTAGGCGTCGCGGGCATCGGTCTTGCCCTCGCCGCGGTACTGATTTCGGCGTTTCGGGGTCTGGATTTGTGTCGGGAGGGGTGACGGGGTCCGTCCGGGCTGGTACGCCGGAGGTATGCGGTATCCGGACGGGGGCGGGCTGACCGCCGAGCAGCGCAGGCGCCGGGAAGAGGTACGGATGCGGGCCGTTGACCTCTTCGATGAGGGCGTGGAAGTCCCGTGCATCGCCCGGGAGTTACGGGTGAGTGAGAAGTCGGTCTACCAGTGGCGCCGCACCTGGAGGACGGGCGGACGCGAGGCGCTGCGTTCCAGAGGCCCCTGCGGCTACGACTGTCGGCTCGGCCCACACCTGCAGACCAAGCTCGCGATGTGGCTTGATGAGGGCCGGCCGCGCACGGCTGGGCGGACGACCAGGTGTGGACCGCCGCGCGGGTACGCACGCTGATCGGGCGGAAGTTCCACCTCTCCTACAGCGTCTCCGGGGTCACTCGGCTGCTGCACCGCATGGGCTACAGCGTGCAGATGCCCGCCCGGCCCGCCGCCGAACGCGACGAGGACGCGATCACCGCATGGCGGGAGGCGACCTGGCAGGAGGTAAAACCCTCCGGGCGGCGACCGGCGCGTTCATCTGCTTCGAGGACGAAGCGGGCGTGACCGGTCGGCCGCCCAAGGGCCGCACCTGGGGCCGGCGCGGCATCACCCCGAGGGTCAAGGTGCCCGGCCGTAGCCGGGGACGTCTCTCGGTGGCCGGTCTGCTGTGCTACCGGCCGGGCCTGCCCGCCCGTCTGTGCTACCGGCTGCGTCGGCATACCGGCCGCAAGGGCGAGCGTCGCTCGCTGGGCGAGGCGGACTACATACGCCTGTTGGATGGCGCCCACCAACTGCTCAAGGCCCCGCTGATCGTGGTGTGGGACCGGCTGAACACCCACATCTCCAAGACGATGAAGGCACTCGTTGCCGAGCGGGACTGGCTGACGGTGGTCCTGCTGCCCGGGTATGCGCCCGACCTCAACCCGGTCGAGGGCCTGTGGGCGCACATCAAGCGGAGCCTGGCCAACCTGGCCGCCCGCACCCTCAGCGAGCTGGAGACTCTGCTCCGCAGGCGGCTCAAAGCGCTGCAGTACCGGCACGGCATCCTCGGCGGATTCCTCGCCGGGACGGGCCTCGCTCTCGACAGACCGGACAGACCCTAATACGCCGAAGTCAGTAACCGTCGGACGCCCGGTTCACCAGGCGGCCAGGGATGTAGAGGACCTCCTGGCCGTGGTTGACCAGCAGGGCCAGCAGCAGCGCGGGTTCCCCGCCGGTCATGTCGATCGCCCAGGTGACCTCGTGGCCGTCGGCGAGGTCGAGGACGTCACCGATCAGCTTCAGCAGCTCGGGCTCATCGTTGGCGACACGCCGCGACAGCAGCGTCTTGCCGTCGGCATCCAGTGCGAGACCGTGATGGTGACCCTTCCCGCTGTCGATCCCCGCCCATATCCGGCTCATCATGCTCCTGACGTGCGTGTTCGTGCTGTTCGTGCTGTTCGTGCCACGGACGACCTCGCCGGCATTGCTCTACGCAGCGACTTGTTCGCACTTCCTAATCGGCGGCCGAGTCGTCGTGGGAAGCCGGGCGGCGAAGCGTTTCCAGCCACGAGTCGACAGCCCTCTGATAGCCACACCCGGCTCCCCTGGGTGCCCTCACCTTACGAGTGGGAGGACCAACCCAGTCAAAAAGGTAGAGCCCTCTGAGAACTGCCTCCTGACCACGCCTCATGCCGTGATGATCTCGTTGTGGCGTGGGAATCCTTTGAATGAGCAGTGGTCGGTGCTGGATCCGTTGTTGCCGGTGGCAGGGGCGGAACGTCCGGCACGAAGCCAGCGGAAGAGAATCGACGGGGTGCGGTGGCGGGTACGAACCGGTGTACATCGTCGGCTGGTCGGCATCGACATCGAAGCAGACTCAACTCGTCCTGGACGCATTGGACATGGGACTGTGGCAGCGCGACCGGGAAGGCCGTCCGCCCGGGGCGAAGGAGCTGATCCGTCGCTCGGACGCGGGCAGTACACCTCGTTCGCGCTGGCCGAGCATCTGGACAGGGCCGGTATCGCCGCTTCGATCGGCTCGGTCGGCGATGCATACAACAACGCGCTGACGGAGTCCACGATCGGCCTCTTCAAGACCGAAGTGATCAAGCCGCAGGGGCCCTGGCGGCCCCTGGCCCAGGTCGAGCCGGCCGCCGCCGAGTGGACCGACTGGGTACAACCACAGCCGGCTCCACGGTGAGAGAGGGCATATTCCGCCCGCCGAATACGAAGCCAACCACTACCTGGGCACCACGAAACCCCAGGTCACAACCAACATCTGAGATCTCTACCGAACCCGGAACGGTTCACCCCTTTACTGTCCGAGGATCAGGACATAGCTTGACGGCCAGTAAGCGCTTTCCGTGCCTTTCTCCACTCGGGATCACGGCATCGAAAGCGCCGAATATCCACACCGGGAGGCGCCCGTGGCCAGCCGTGATCCGCAACGGCCCAACGTTCTGCTCATACTCAGCGACGACCAGGGCCACTGGGCACTCGGTTGTGCCGGCAACGACGACATCCGTACGCCACGGCTCGACGCACTGGCTGCCGGCGGCACCCGGCTGGAGAACTTCTTCTGCGCCTCCCCCGTCTGCTCGCCGGCCCGGGCCAGCCTGTTCACCGGCAACATGCCCTCGCGTCACGGTGTGCACGACTGGCTCTCCGGTGGCCATGCCGGAAGCAGCGGCGTGGACTTCCTGGAGGGGCAACGGCTGTTCACCGACGAACTTGCCGACGCCGGCTACCGCCTCGGTCTCTCCGGCAAGTGGCACCTCGGAGCCAACGACCGGCCGCGTCCCGGCTTCGTGCACTGGTACGCCCACGAGAGCGGCGGCAGCCCGTACCACGACGCCCCGATGTACCGTGAGGGCGAACGCGCGCCGGCCGCGGGCTATCTCACCGACGTGCTCGCCGACGACACCGTCGACTTCGTCCGCGCGGAGGCCGACCATGGCGAACCGTTCTACCTCTCGCTGCACTTCACGGCGCCGCACAAGCCCTGGAAGGGCCAGCATCCACCACACGTCGAGAGCCTCTACGACGACTGCTCGTTCGCGAGCTGCCCCCAGGAGGAACCGCACCCGTGGCAGCCGCTGGTCGATGGCGTCCCGGTCGGAGGGGAACCCGATGTCCGGGCCGCCCTGGTCGGCTATTTCGCGTCCGTCACCGCCATGGACTCGGCGATCGGGCGAGTCCTCGACACGGTGGCGGACCAGGGCCTAACCGAAAGCACGCTGGTGGTGTTCTCCAGCGACAACGGCTTCAACTGCGGCCATCACGGCATCTGGGGCAAAGGCAACGGCACGTTCCCGCAGAACATGTACGACACCTCCGTCAAGGTGCCGGCGATCATCTCCCAACCCGGCCGCATCGCCGCTGGGCAGGTGCGTCACGACCTGCTGTCCGCATACGACTTCGCCGCGACCCTGCTGGAGTGCGCGGGCCTCGACCCGGCGCCCTACGAGCAGGGACCCGGCCGCTCCTTCGCCTCCCTGCTGCGCGGCACGGGAACGGCGGAGGCCGCCGGCGACCGGCCGGTGGTGGTGTACGACGAGTACGGCCCGGTCCGCATGATCCGGACGGCCGAATGGAAGTACGTGCACCGCTACCCGCACGGCCCGCACGAGTTGTACGACCTGGTCGGCGATCCAGGGGAACGGGTCAACCTGATCCGCGAGCCGACACACCGCGACCGGGTCGCGCTGTTGCGGCGGCAGCTGGATGCCTGGTTCCGTAAGCACGGTGATCCGGCGACAGACGGCACCCGCCTGCCGGTCACCGGCGCCGGCCAGTCCGCGCCCCTGGGCGACGACCCCCTCGGCGCCTTCCCCCAACCCGAGTGGGAGGACCCGTACGCGAATCCTTACCCGTACGCGAATCCTTCTTGATTCATCCCACCCTCGGTCGCTCTGATGCTCCCTACCCCCTTCTGTCCCGAGCATCCCGAGCCTTCGGAGAACCGATGCCGGACCAACCACGTGGCTTCACCGCGCGCAAGGTGCTGACCGTTGCGGCACTCGGTTCGGCGGCAGCCGGACTCCCGAGCGCCGCGACCCCGGCCGCGGCCGAACCGGCGGAAGACCGATGCCCCATCCGCGCACCTACGCACTACAAGCACAGCACCTCTCGGCCAGGCGACGACCAGGCCTATATGAGGACCGTCGACACCTTCGCCGTGTGGATCCACAACGACCGGCCCCTCGACGATGTGCTGAGAGTCGAGTTCGGGCGCGGCAGGAACGTCGACGCATGGTGCGAGATCCACCTCGGCTTCACCGGTTGGCGGACGGCCTGGATCCGCTATGGATACGACCTGTCCGGCACACCGCACCGTTCCTAGCCAGTGTGCAGGAGTGAGTCCTGGACCCACTGATGTGTACTGGGCGCATCCCGAACGGTGTTGGATGCACTCGGTCCCCGCTTTCGCGTCCCGTTCGGCGGCACGTCTCTGGGGGCGTGGTCCGTTGCGGGTGGGCGGGTTCCGTCACGCCCCCGTGCACCTGGCCCAGCCTGGGCGGTCCGATGCCCCGCACGATCACTCCGGTCGTGTGGGGGCGGTGCCGTCCTTCCCCAAGCTCTCAACTCCGTTCGAGCAGGGGATACCCCATCCCGGACCGGGTGTCCGAGGGCGCGTCGTCCGATCGCGATACCGGCGGCATCATGACGGGACATTCTGCGGTGCTCGGTGGCCAGTGGTTTCTGCCAGTGCTGGGCACCCCACATCGAGGTGTAGGCGGGATCGACCGCGACAATGCTCAGGCCGTGTTCGGCGGCCATGGAGACCAGCAGGGCCTTGAGTTTGCCGGTCGGGATGCCGGAGATGAGCTGCCGGAACCGTTTCCTGCGGCCGTGCTTCTCGCGGGTCTTCTCGGTCGTGAAGTCGAGGTCTTCGATACCGATCGCGGTAACACCGGCACTCTTGGCCCAGTTGATCAGGCGGGTCAGGGCGTGACGGATCTGGGCGTCGCGATGAGCGGTGGTGCCGGACAGGTCGTAGCCGAAGCGGCGCGGGTCGCCGACCGGATTGCCATGCTGGTCGAGCTGGTAGGCGGCGAAGTGGTCGGCGTTGGTGTCCACGCCGACCACGCCCCGGGCCCGGGCGGCCTCCAATGGGATGGTCTGGACGATGGGGCGTTGCCAGGACGCGGTGAGGTACCAGCGGCCACGGTCCACGTCGAGGTGGATGCGGTAGGCGACGGCCCGGTTCGCGGCGATGCGGTCGGCCCACTCCACGCCGCGGTGCGCAAACGTCACGGTGGCGGTGAGGGTGTACCGGCCGTGAGGGGCGTTGGCCAGGTGGGCGAGCGGGGCGGGTAGTTTGATGCTGACCTCGCCGTCCGGGGTGACGCGGATCGTTTCGTTCCCGAACCGCTTCCCCGACTCGCCGTCGGCGGCGATGAACCAGCGCTCCGCCTCCCAGCGTTCCCGCCACCGCTCCCTGGTGAGGCGGGCGTCGGCGAGGTGGTGGCGGGTGTTGAGGAGGCGTTTGCCGCCGCGTACCACCCGGACACGTCCGGCCTGCCAGTCGGCGACCGCGGCAGCATGCCGCGCTTCCAACGCCGCGAGACGGCGGGACTTGTGGAACCACTCGCCCTTGGAACGGTAGCCACCCGCCGCCCGCTTCGTTCCGGGCTCCCCGACCGGGAGGGACAGGCGATGCCGCAGCGTCCCGATCCCGGCCTCCAGGCTCCGGATGTGCGCCGCCTGACAACGCCGCGCCAGCGCCCACTGATCGTGCGTGGCCTTGGTGATCGCACCCGCGATCCGCGACGACGACCGTGCCGTCAGGTCCCGCTTACGCAACGCCCAGGTGTCCGCACTGTGCTCCAGACCATCCGCACAACGGGCCCTGAGGTCACGGGAAGCGAGCGCGCCCTGATACGCACCGACCGCACGCAGAACCTTCTCGTCCCGGGGCGTGAGGTGCTTGAGACGGTCCCGGACCGCCACCCCGCAAGGCCCCGGCACCACGAACGGCGCGGCCAGCTCCCGCACACCACCCACCACAACACCCCCCACGAGACCGGACACCTGCTACCCAGTCCAACGAGCACCAGCCGCCAAGGTCACCCATTCGGCCCCAGAACCCCCGTTCCCACCCCGCGAAGCCACCGACAGGACCCACTCCTGCTCACTCCAACGCACTTCAACGCAGCAAACCGACAGCAGCTCACAACCCCGGGATGAACACATGATCTCGGCGTCCCGCGCAGCGACCGGAGCGGGCCTGGCAGAGAGATCAACTCCTGCCAGAGCGCGATCTATCCGCAGGCCATCGCCGCCGAGCTCAGGGCTTTCGTCCGGGCAAGCCCGCTGCGCTCGGTCACGGACCTGATGTACCAGGTCGCCTGTACCTACGACGCCGCGGAAGGCGCCGAGCAGCGGTCCGAGCTCACCGACCTCTACCAGCGCATCCTGGACCACCTGCGGGCCCAGAGCTGCGGGGCGCCCTTGCGGGTGCCCGGTCATCCCTCGGCGCAAGCGTTCGACGTCCATGCGGCCGCGAGGGACGGTGCGGGAACGGGCCGAAGACCTCGGCCCGCTCCCGGCAGGGTCAGTCGGCGGCCTGAGTGCCTGTCACCTTCAGGTGCCGGACGCGGCCCACGTTGTCGAAGGATCCGAAGCCCACCCGGCCCGAGGCGAAGGCCGGGTCGGTGGCCGTGATCAGCGGGTTGCGGCTGTCGTCCAGGTAGACGGCGGTCTCACCGGTGTCGGCGCAGTGGGTGAGGCGCACCTTGTGCCATCCGTCGTCCTTGATCGCCGGAGGTGCGCCGTAGGTTCCGTTCCACTGATCGTCGATGCGCAGCCGGTCGGCGTCGTTGACTGTGAACAAACCGTTGTGCGGGTAGATGGTGTTGTCGCTCGACAGGTGTGCGTACTGGAACCGGGTGTCCGACTGATAGTCCCAGATGAGGATGACGTCACGGTTGGTGATCTCGACGGGGGTGTCGATCCGCACCTCCGCCTCGACGGTGACGGAGGAGTAGCGCGGGCCCGCGGTCAGGACGGCGTACTCGAAGGGGCGGCGCGGTCCCGGGCGGGCGACGCCCGGCTCGGTCATGATCGTCTCGCGTTCGGTGTACGCCCACTTTGCCGGGGTGACCGGCGCCCAGTTGTCGGGCCCGGTGGTGTGGGTGGTGGGGGTGTTGCCGATCTCGCAGTCGGCGAAGGTGCGGGTCCCGGTCACCTTCCAGACCTTGCCGTTGGCCTTCGAGACGATGTACAGGCCGCCGCTCTGGTCGGAGCCGAAGCGCAGGTCGACACGTTGGTCACCGGCGAGGTCGCGCATGGTGACCGTCTTCCCGGCGGACTTGTCGAACAGCATCAGCTGCTCGAGCGGCGCGAGGTCGGCGCCGCGGTGCATGTCGCGGGTGTTCGCGGCCAGGATCCGGCCGTCCACGAGGTCACCGAAGATGTACTTTCCACGCAGCGCCGGCGCATCCTTGCCGCGGTAGACGAAGCCTCCGGCAATGGCGCGGCCCACATCGGACCGGCAGTTCCAGTCAGGTCCCGGGTCGTGGTCGTAGGCGGCGACCGGGTAGGTGTAGCCGTACTGGGCGTCGTCGGCGGGAAGGGGAAGGATGCGGGCACAGGGGTCTGTGGTCTTCTTGTCGAATGCGAAGGCGCCCTCGCGCTCGCTCCAGCCGAAGTTGTCCCCGGCCTTGACCTCGTACACCGACTCGATGGCGTGCTCGCCTATGTGGCCGAGATACATACGGTGGCTGCCGCCCGCGTCCCAGCTGAAGCGGTGCGGGTCCCGCATGCCTATCGCGTAGATCTCCCCGAGCGAACCGGGCTCACCGACGAACGGGTTGGACGCGGGGATGCCGTACCGGCCGTTGGCGCTGTCACGGCCCGCGGGGTCGATCCGCAGAAGTTTGCCGTGCGGGAGCGTCAGGTTCTGCGGCTCGCTGTTGCCGAAACCCTGCCCTCCGTCGCCCACCGCGAGGTAGAGAAGACCGTAGTCCTCGTCGTGGGGCTTGGCCGTCGGATTGAAGTCGATCTGCTGAATGCCGTGGACCTGGCCGGTGAAGCCGATACGCAGCACCTCGCGACGGGTGCCGTGGAAGACGGCGGCGGAGGGGTCGTCTGCGGTCCACTCAGTGATAATGCCGTGATAGGTGGGCGTGCCGGCCTGCTGGTAATCGGGAGTCTCGGTGGCCTGCGAGGCGAGCTCGGTGTGGACGGTGTAGAAGCGCCCGTTCGCTCCGAACTCCGGGTGGAATGCGGCGTACCCGAAGCCCTGACCGAGACCGCGGCCCGAGAAGAAGTGCGGGAATGCCGCCTTGACGTCCAGGTAGGGGTGCGGGGTGCCCCCGGAGCTGCGCGTCGCGGCTCCGGGGTCGGTGAGATACAGGGTGCCGTTGAGGTCGGGGGTCGCCATCCGGCCGGAGCCGTCGGGGAGTTCATTGATGGTGTTGATCCGGGCGTGGCGCATCAGGCGCGGATCCGTCGGCGCCGGCACGGGTTCAGACTTGGGGAACTGTGCGAACTCCTGTAGGACGAGACCTGTCCTGGACTGGACGGGCTTCTGCGGAATGGGGTCGGTCAGGGCGGCTGTCGCCGCGGCGGGCTCGTCGGCATGGGAAGGCGCGGCGAGGCCGCCCAGGGCGAGGGCTGCACTGACGGCCACGGCCGCCCAGTGCCTTCGGTATGTACGTCGTGACTCCATGCGGGTCCCTTCGGGCTGGCGTGATAAGTAAGGGAAAGACGATCCGGGGGCGAGGAGGGTCAGCGGCCCCGCGTCATGCGCTGGTACTCCGCCGCCACCGCTCCGGCCGGCACCGGGCGGTCCAGGAACAGGAGGTCGTCCATGCGGCAGTCGCAGGCGTTGTTCTCCCGGGTGTTCTGGGGGAAGCTGCCGCCGATCTTGATGCCGCGGGGATCGGTTGGCGAGGCGCGGTGGGGCGCGGGCGTGGTGGCGAGTTCCCAGGGGTCGCCCGGCGTGACGTAGAAGCCGTCCAGGGGCTTGCCGTCGCGGTAGAGGGCGAGAGTGCCGTCGCGGAAGTCGAACGTCGCGGCCAGGTGGACCCATTCACCGCGGGGCAGCAGTTCTTGCCAGGGGGCGTCGGCAGCGAATGTCTGGGAGGCGCCGCTGTCCAGGCGTCTGCCCAGCGCGACCAGCTTCAACTCACCATTGACCTGGATGAGTTCGAGCAGCGCACGCACCGCGTGGCCGTCAGAGGTTCCGGACAGTATGCCGGCCAGCCCGATCGCGTTGTAGCGGTCGCTCGGGTTGGCCGTGTTGGAGTTGAGGGCGGGATTGTCGCCCGTCGTCTTGAACCAGCCCATGACGGTGGCACCCCGGGCACTGCGGAAGGCCCCGAGGGACGACATGCCCTCGGCGTCCCAGGCCCCGGCCTTCCAGTCGTCGTTGCCCGCGGTGGCCGGGTTCTGCTGGCGCACCTGCAGGGCGGGCGAAGAACCCGGGTACGCCTCGTCGGCCACGCGCATCGCGGAACCGCCGTTGATCAGGCTGAGCGTGGTGCCGGAGCGTCCGATGTCCTGCTCGCGACCGGGGTCGGCGGGGTCCGGGTGCCCGAAGTCGTACGCCACCACGGCCTGGGCTCGCAGCGGAGTGTGGGCGGTTGTGGAGCGGGCCGCCTGGGCCGGAAGCGTGGCGGCGGCGAGCGAGGCGGTCGCGGCGAGCGCGGCGACAGCGAGTGAGTAGCGTCTGGTGCGGTGCGGTGTCATACAGCCTCCCAGCGGCAGCAAAGGGGCAGCGAAGCGGCAGCAAAGGGGCAGTCGACCGGGGTTTCCCGATCGACAGAAAGCGCTTTCGTCACCGTGCGGGGACCATGTAACCCCCTCGCGACGCCCCTGACAATGGGCGTGTACTCGCCAATTTTGCGGGAGTCGATTCGGCGGCGGCGCGGACTTCTTGCCGACAAGGATGCAGCCCGCGAGCGGCCCTTCAAGGCACAGATGCCAAGCAGCTCACGGCGGTTTACGGACGGCTCACCCCGGGTCCGGGCGGGTACGGCGGGGCGTCGTCCGCCCGGCCGGCGAGCCGGTCACAGCAACGACTCGGATCTCGGCGAGCGGTCGCGCACTGCCCGGTCGGGCGGGGCGGGCGTGCGATCGGTGCCGTGGTCGGTCACGGGTTCTCAGCCGAAGGACCGGGCACGCGCCATACCTGCCAGGGAAGTTCACCGGTCGATGCCGTGATGAAAGTTATTGACAGGCGGCAGAGGGGCTGATGAAACTAACTTCCGCCCAGGAAACATTTCCGTCTGGATGGCATCGACGACGATGAAGGGGCTCCGCATGACCACCCCTGTGCCCAACCCGGTCGAGGGGACCGTCAAGCCACCACGATCGCGCAGGGCGTTGGTGGCGGGGTCGGTCGGCAACTTCATCGAGTGGTACGAGTTCGGCGTCTACGGATATTTCGCCACCATCATCGCCGCCAACTTCTTCACCCCCGACGGCGGAAGTGATGCCGAGGCACTCGTCAAGACCTACGCGTCCTTCGCGCTCGCCTTCTTCTTCCGCCCGGTCGGCGCGGCGGTCTTCGGCCGCGTGGGCGACCGGATGGGACGGCGCCCCACACTGATCCTCGTCATCTTGCTGATGACCGGCGCCACCACCTTGATCGGCCTGCTGCCGACGTACGCCACGCTGGGCGCCGCGGCGCCGTGGCTGCTCACGCTGCTACGCATCCTCCAGGGCCTGTCCGCGGGAGGGGAGTTCGGCGGTGCCGCCTCGATCATGACGGAGTTCGCCCCGCCGGGCAGGCGCGGCCTGTACGGGGCCTGGCAGTCCTTCACGGTGGCGCTCGGTCTGCTCGCCGGAGCGGGCATGGCGGCGCTGCTGGCAAGCGTGCTGACCGAGCCCGAGCTCAACGGGTGGGGCTGGCGGCTGCCGTTCCTGCTGACACTCCCCCTGGGGCTCGCCGCCCTGTGGCTGCGGCTGAAGCTGGAGGAGTCCCCCTCCTTCCGGCGGGCCCGGGCCCAGACCGGGACCGCGGACGCAGGAGGCCACCCGCAAGCGGTGCCACCGGCTCCCGCCCCCGCACGAGAGGTGGCCATGGCCATCGCACTCGGTGCCGGCCGGCTCATGGGCTGGTCGGCGGCCGGCTACACCTTTCTGGTCGTCATGCCGTCCTACCTGCAGAGCACGCTGAACGCGACGTTCCAGCAGGCCCTGGTCGCCACGGTCCTCGCCAACCTGGGCTTCGCGGCCTCCATCATCCCGGCGGGCGCCCTGAGCGACCGGATCGGCCGACGCCCGGTGATGGTGGCCGGGGCGGTGCTCGTGGCCGTCCTCGCGTTCCCCCTGCTGCACCTGTTGCAGGATCATGCTGCCTCGACGGCCGCCAAGAGTCTCGCGGTCTTCGTCGCCGGCGCCGTCGTCGGCCTGATGGCGGGACCAGGGCCCGCGATGCTCGCCGAGATGTTCCCCACCAGTGTCCGCTACACCGGCCTGGGCCTGGCGTACTCGCTGTCCAACGCGGTCTTCTCCGGATGCGCGGGACTGATCATCACCGAAGCGATCCAGCGCACCGGCAACATCGACATCCCCGCGCACTACGTGGTCGTGACCTGTGCCGTCAGCACGCTCGCCCTGCTCACCCTGCGCGGCGACAACCACCGCCGCGCGTTGCGCGACTGACAGCCCGACGGGCCGGGAGAGAGGTGCGAGGATGCGGGTCATCGGGCTGATGTCGGGGACTTCCCACGACGCGGTCGACGCCGCCGCGGCCGACCTGACGCTCCAGGGGGACAGCCTGCTGCTGACACCTCTTGGGATGGTGAGCGACCCCTACCCGGCAGAGTTGCGGACCGCTCTGACCGCCGCGCTGCCGCCTGCGGCGACCACGATGAAGGACGTGTGCCTGCTCGACACCCGGATCGGCCAGGCCTTCGCCGCGCTGGCCGCCCGGGCCGACCGGGAGTTGTGCGACGGTCGCGCCGACCTCGTCGCCTCGCATGGCCAGACCGTCTACCACTGGGCCGAGCAGGGCCGGGTGCACGGCACGCTGCAGATCGGCTCGCCCGCCTGGATCGCCGAAGCCACCGGCTGCCCGGTGGTCTCCGACCTGCGCTCCCGCGACGTCGCCGCCGGCGGCCAGGGAGCGCCCCTGGTGAGCATCGTCGACGTCATGTGGCTGCGCGGGCGGCCCGGCAGGCCCGCCGCCTTGAATCTCGGCGGCATCGCCAACCTCACGGTGGCCGCCGGAACGGGTGACCCGGTCGCCTTCGACACCGGCCCGGCCAACGCCCTCGTCGACGCGGCGGTGCACGCCCTCACCAACGGCCGGCTGGACTACGACCAGGACGGGGCGCTGGCCGCGCGGGGCAGCGTAGACGCCGATCTGCTGCAGCGGCTCCTCGACGAGCCGTACTACGCGAAACCGCCGCCCAAGACGACCGGCAAGGAGTTGTTCCACTGGCCCTACCTGCGGGCTGCTCTGGCCGGCCGTGATCGGCTCCCGGCCGAGGACGTGATTGCCACCGTCACCCGGCTCACCGCCCGCACGGTCGCCGACGCGGTCCGCTCGGCCGCGGCGAGCGAGGTCATCGCCTCTGGCGGCGGAACCCGCAACCCCACCCTGATGGCCATGCTCCGCACCGCACTGCACGACATCCCGCTGCGGGACTCCGACGACCTCGGGTTGCCATCGGCAGCCAAGGAGGCCTACGCCTTCGCCGTCCTGGGGTTCCTGACCGCGCATGGACTGACGGGGACGGTCCCGGCATGCACCGGCGCCCGCCGTCCCAGCATCCTGGGCTCGATCACGCCCGGCTGCCGGGGTCTGCGCCTGCCGGAACCCGCGGCCATCGCACCCGTGTGCCTGCGCACGGTACTGGTCTGACGCCCGTGCACCGGGCGGACATCCGGTCATCACCCCGACGAGAGACGTTCTTGAGGGCGGAACTCCACCGCGAGGACTTCACCCTCAACTGGCGCTCGATGCCGGCTCGCGGGATCGCTGTCGTCGGACCCACCGTCCAACTGGAACTGGACATACAGGCGATGTACCGCACCCACGACACGCCCACGCCCCCGGAGTAGGCAATATAGGGCCGGACACCGGGTCAGGCAGCGCTGGAGCTTTCCAGCGAAACACCGCGCGTCTCGGGGGCCAGTGCCACGGAGACGAGCGTGCCCACCAGGGACACCCCGCCGGCCAGCAGCAAAGTGGGACCCACACCCCACTGCCCCAGGGCGATGGGGGTCAGGAAGGTGCCCGCGGCCGCGGCGACGCGGCTGAACCCGGTGCCGATGCCCACGGCCGTAGCCCGGAACCCGGTCGGGAACAACTCGTTCGGGTAGATCCACTGCAGCAGCGTCGGCCCGCCGATGGCGATCGCGTACACCGCGAACAGCAGGCCGGTCGGCGCCGGGGAGAGGTCGGGGAAGAACCCGAGCAGCAGCAGCGGGACGGTGGCGGCGGCGAACGAGACGATGAGCAGGGGGCGGCGGCCGTAGCGGCCGAGCAGCGGCAGGAACGCCACGCACCCCGCCAGGAAGACCAGGCTGATCACTCCCGACCCGAGGTTGCTGCTGTCCTCACCCGCCAGGCCCATCGCCGTCAGCAGCTGCGGGCCAAAAGCGTAGATCGCGTAGATGGGCATCACCGAGCAGGCCCAGAAGACGGAGACGAAGACGGTGCGCCTGCCGTACGCGCCGCGGAACACCGCCGTGAATCGGGCCGGCTCGGCCGGGGTGCCCAGGTCTGCAACGCTCGCGCCCGGGCCGAAGACCTTGCGCATCACCGCCTGCGCCTCCTCGACACGCCCCTGGGACAGCAGCCAGCGGGGCGACTCGGGAGTGCCCATCCGCATCAGGACGAGGACCGCCGCGGGCACGGCCGGGCAGGCCAGCAGCCAGCGCCAGCCGTCCGGGCCGAGCTTCAGCAGCAGATCGCCGAGCAGGTAGGCGGCCGCGCTGCCCAGGGACCACATCACCGTGAGCACTCCGAGCATGGCGCCGCGGTGCTTGCGCGGCGAGAACTCGGCGAGCAGTGAGGTGGCGATGGGATAGTCCGCACCGACGGCGATGCCGATGAGGAAGCGCAGCACCAGCAACTGTTCCGGGCCGCTGACAAAGGCCTGGGCGACGGAGAAGACGACGATGGCGGCCAGGTCGATCGTGTACATGATGTGGCGGCCGAAGCGGTCGGTCACAAAGCCGAAGACCGTGCCTCCGACGAGCAGGCCCAGGAGGGCGGCTGCCGCGAGCAGCCCCTCCCACACCCCGCCCAGATTCCACTTCGGGCCCAGCTGGGTCAGCGCCACGCCGATCGCGCCGAGGATCAGTCCGTCGAGGAAGGGGCCCCCGGCCGAATAGACGGTCAGGCGACGGTGAAACGAGCTGAGCCTGCTGTCCTCCAGCAGGTCACGGCCACTGCTTTCGGTGGTGCCGGGCGGGGGCGTCGTGGCAGTGGGGCCTGAGGGAACGGCGGAGGAAGCGGGGGACGGCGACATGCGGCCACCTCTGTTGGGGAGTCGGGGGACGGCGCGGCCGGGGCTGCCGATTGCCGGACGACGGTGGCAGACAGCGGATTGGCGCCGGCTGCTGTACTCAGCAGCCGGAACGCGGCCGACGATGGGCGTCAACGTAGAAATGCTTGAACGATCCTGTCAAGGGCCGGACGATTCCAGGGAGCTTCGGGAACCCCGGGCACCGCTATTCCCCAGGTTTTAAGCGGCACCGACCACGAAGGCGCGTCTCCCCCGAATCTAGATTGATGAACAATTCTGGGTTACTGTCGGCGGCATGACCGATGACGAGAGCCGCCTCAAGGCGCAGCCCGCCGATGTTGCGGCCGCATCCGTGGCCGACCAACTGCGCGAACGGATCAGCCGGGGCGAACTGCCCCCCGGCATTCCGCTGCGCGACGCCGCGCTCGCCACCGATCTCGGCGTTTCGCGCAACACCTTGCGCGAGGCCGTACGGCTGCTGGTCCACGAGGGCCTCGCGGTCCACCAGCTGTACAAGGGCGCTGCTGTCAAGCAGCTCGAGGTCACCGATGTGCACGACATCTACGCGGCCCGCCGCTGCTTCGAGCTGCGGGCCGTGGAGGAGAGCGTCTACGCCACCGAACAGGCCCTGGACGGCCTGGAGCTGCGCGTCGCGAAGGCCGAGCAGGAGGCTGCGGCGGGCCGGTGGAGCGAGGTCGGGACCTGGTCCCTGGGCTTCCACCGGGCCGTCGTGCACCTGCTCGGCAGCGCACGGCTCGACCGCTTCTTCGACACGATCGTCGCCCAGCTGCGCCTCGCATTCGCCGAGTTCCCGCGCGAACCCGAATTCCAGGTGCAGTGGGTGCCGCGGGACCGCGAGGTCTGCGACCTGCTCAGATCGGGCCACCGCGCCGACGCCGCCGCCGCCCTGCGCCAGTACCTCGACGACTCCGAGCGCGAGGTCGTCGACATGGTCCGCGCTGCCGCTGCCGCCCGGCAGCACTGACCGCCGCCACACCGCCGTCCGGCTCCCAGGAAAGCTCCCGGGAGTCCTCGGGCATCTCCCAGGAAATGAGGATTCGCATGGCCACCACCGCTGCCGCCTACCAGGCCACCAAGGGCGGGCCGCTCGACGTCGACCGGACCTTCTACGACCGCGTCTCCAGCAACCCGGAAGGCCGGGAGCTGGTCGACAGCTTCACCGTCCCGATCCGCTCCGGCCGGGCCTGGGAAGTACCGGCCGGGCACCTGTGCCGCCTGGTCACCGTGGACGGCCCGCAGGTCGGAGACTTCAATGTGTGGAACGCGAACGACCCGCGCGAACGCCTGTGGGCGGCCCGCACCCGACAGCTCCAGCGCGCCCACGTCAGCACCTACGACCGCCTCTGGTCCAACCTGCCCTTCCTGCGCCCGCTGCTCACCATCACCGGCGACACCCTCGCCGGGTACGGGACCGACGTCGAGGGCGGACGGGTGCACGACCTGCTGGGCACTCGCTGCGACCCGTACGTCAATCGCATGCTCACCGGCGAGGACTTCGACTTCCACTGCCACTCCAACCTCGTGCGGGCCGTGCTGCCCTACGGGCTCACCGAGTTCGACGTGCACGACGTGCTCAACGTCTTCCAGTGCACCGGCCTCAACGAGAACGACCAGTACTTCATGAAGGACTGCCCCGCCCGCCCCGGCGACCACTTCGAGTTCTTCGCCGAACTCGACCTGCTGTGTGCCCTGTCCACCTGCCCCGGCGGCGACCTGTCCGTACCCATGTGGGGCCCGGACGCCCACGACCCGATCGAGGTCTGCAACCCCATCGGGGTAGAGGTCTACCGGGTGGACCCGGAACTGCTGGAGGGCTGGTCCTCGCCCCGGCGCGCCGAGTACCGCAACCTGCACGGCATGACCCGGCCCGGCTGGCAGAGCTGACCATCCCGCACCTTTCGAGAGGAACACCGCCGTGGCACACCCCGTCATCGACCTGAACAGCGACCTCGGCGAGGGCTTCGGCCAGTGGCCGATGGGCGACGACGAAGCCCTGCTCTCCATCGTCACCAGCGCCAACGTGGCCTGCGGCTACCACGCGGGCGACCCCAGCGTGATGCGCCGCGTGTGCGAACGCGCCGCCGAACGCGGCGTGATGATCGGGGCCCAGGTCGGCTACCGCGACCTTGCGGGCTTCGGCCGCCGCTTCATCGACGTCGACCCGCGGGAACTGGTCAACGACGTCGTGTACCAGATAGCCGCACTGGACGGCTTCGCCCGCCTGGCCGGCACCAGCGTCGCCTACGTCAAGCCGCACGGCGCGCTGTACAACGCCATCGTCACCCACGAACCGCAGGCCGCCGCCGTCGCCGACGCCGTACGCCGCTACGACCCCGGCCTGCCGGTCCTCGGCCTGCCAGGCAGCGCCTGGCTGCGGACCGCCGCCGAGGCCGGGCTGACCCCGGTCCACGAGGCGTTCGCCGACCGCGCATACACCCCCCAAGGCACCCTGGTCTCCCGCCGCGAGCCCGGCGCCGTACTCCACGACCCCGAGGAAATCGTGCGCCGCTGCCTGCGGATGGTGACCCAGGGCACCGTCGAAGCGATCGACGGCAGCGAGGTCCGGCTGACGGTCCGCTCCCTGTGCGTTCACGGCGACACCCCGGGCGCCGTGAACATCGCCCGCCGGCTGCGCAAGGAGTTCGACGCAGCCGGCCTCTCCCCCCGGGCCTTCGCCGTCCCGGCACCCCGCCAGGAGCGCTGACCCGATGAAAACCCCGCTGCGCGGGGCCCGCCGGATGGGCAGCACGGCCCTGCTGGCCGAACTCGACGACCTCACCGACGTCCTCGCCCTGCGCGACGCACTGCAACAGCAACCCCCTTCGGGCGTACGGGAACTGGTCACGGCAGCACGCACACTGCTCATCACCTACGACCCGTCGGCCACCACCCACAACACCCTGGCCCAGGCGGTATCGGAACGCGCCGCAGAACTGCACGAGGAAGGGAAGACATCGGCAGCTGCGCAGAACACGGCCCAGGCCCACGACGTGCTCGTCGTTCCCGTGCGCTACGACGGGCCGGACCTGGACGACGTCGCCGAACTGACCGGCCTGAGCGTGCCCGAGGTGATCGCCCGGCACACCAGCCCGCTCTACACAGTCGCGTTCACCGGCTTCGCCCCCGGATTCGGCTACCTGGTAGGCACCGACCCAGTGCTGTCACTGCCCCGGCGGGCCGAACCACGAACCGCCGTACCCGCCGGAGCCGTCGCGGTCGCCGGCGGGTTCACCGGCATATACCCGCGCTCCTCACCGGGCGGCTGGCAACTGCTCGGCGCCACCGAGATCCCGCTGTGGGACCAGGACCGCGACCCCCCGGCCCTGCTCACGCCCGGCGCAACCGTACGATTCGTCGCGCAGGAGGCACCGTGACAGCCACCGCTCGCGACTGCCGGCTCGAAATCCTCTCCCCCGGACCACTGGCCACCGTCCAGGACCTAGGCCGCCCCGGATGGTCTCACCTGGGCGTCTCCGCCTCCGGCGCCGCCGACCCCGACTCCCTCGCCCTGGCCAACCGCCTCATCGGCAACCCCGAAAACACAGCCGCGATAGAAGCGACCTGGGGCGGTCTCCGGATCCGGCTGCACTGCCGGCACCGCAACGGCACCCCGTCAGCCACCTACATCGCCCTGACCGGAGCGCCCTGCCCCGCCACCGTGAACGGCAGACCCGTCGCACTCAACGGACCCATCCCCCTCAACGACACAGACACACTGGCACTGGGCACACCCCAACGCGGCCTGCGCACCTACCTCGCCATACGCGGCGGCCTCCAACCACCGCCGGCCCTCGGCTCCCGCTCCACCGACCTCCTCTCCGGCACCGGCCCCGCCCCACTACAACCCGGAACCCACCTCCCCGTCGGCCCACCCACCGCCGCCATGCCCGGCGTAGACCTGGCCCCCCGCAACCCGCCACCCCAGGAGTTCACCCTCCGGGTATGGCCCGGCCCACGCGACGACTGGTTCGACACCACCTCCCTCAACACCCTGTTCACCGCACAATGGCAAGCCACCAATCACACCAACCGGATCGGCATCCGCATCGAAGGCCCCACGCTCATACGCACCCGAAACACCGAACTACCCGCCGAAGGCATGGTCCCCGGCGCACTCCAAGTCCCCCCGAACGGCAAACCCGTACTCTTCCTCACCGACCACCCCGTCACCGGCGGCTACCCCGTCATCGCAGTAGTCCACCACACCGACCTACCCCTGGCCGGCCAGATCCCACCAGGCGCGCACATCCGCTTCCGCCCACACCACAACCCACCCACCTAAAACGCCATCGCCACTTCGCCGCCGCCCACGCGAGACGCTCGGCCGGGAAACCCCGGCCGAGCGTCTCGCCAGGCTCCTGACCAGAGCCGGTTGATCACTCGGGTTGCCACAACCCCTGAAATTCACCGATGTGGAGGTGGGGCCCTCTCGCGATGGGCACAACCACCTGTTCAGGTCAGCCGGTGGGCTCCTGGTTCCGGCGGCGCATCCACCAGGTGAGCACTGCCCCGGCCGCGGCAAGCCCTGCGGCGATGCCCAGGATCAGGCCCACGGGAGTGTTGTTTCCGGTGTCGGCGAGGTCGCCGTCGGGGCTCTTCGCCGGCGGCCGGCCATGGTCTGCGCCGGGTGTGGACGGGTTCGGCGCTGAAGTCGACGGGCTGTGCGTCGGCGTGGGCTTGCCGGTGTCCGTCGGCGTAGGCGTAGGCGTAGGCGTCGGCGTGGGGTCGCCACCGCCGCCTCCGCGTTCACCAGAAGATCCCAGGAAGACCTTCTCGGTACCGCGGTAGGTGGTCTCCGCCTCTGTGGAGGTCTTGGTGGTCTTGTCCAAGCCGGGATGTTGAGTGTTGAACTGGGTGTGCGTGATGTTGCGCTTGGGAGCCTTGGAGAAGTCGACCCCACCCATGGACAAGATCCACACCTTGCCGCCGTAGGTCCGCTCGAACTTGTAGTCGCCGTTCTTGAACGAGTGGACGTACTTGTCGTAGACGGTCTTCTTGTCCCAGTTCTGATTCGGGGCGCGCAGCTTCCACTTGGAGATGTCGTTGCTGTTGATGATCTTGTGGAAGTCGGCGGGGTGGGCCGCATCCGCGCGGCGTACGTGCTCGGCCGCGACGCGGGAGCGGTAGACGTAGCGCAGGTCGGCGTAGGCCGGATCGTCGTTGACGCGCCGTTCCAGCTCGGGCCGGATCATCGTCTTGATGAGGGTTTCGGCCTGCCGGGTCTGCGCCTCGCTGATCTTGCAGGTGTTCGGCGGGACATCCGGGCCCGTCGGCACCTCCATGTTGACCTTGAGGGGTGCGTCGAGGATGTAGATGCCGCCGTCCTGCTCCCGGACGGTGGCGGGCTCAGGAGTGATCCACTGGCGGATGATCGGCAGGCAGGGCTGCCCCTCTGCGGTACGGGGAGCGGCCTGCCAGAAGCGTTCCCCGCGCTCGTACTTGTCGGGGTTCATCGCGTCGGCGTAGTCGTGCTTGAGGGTCAGGTCTGCTTCCAGCAGGATGCGGCCGGCGTCTGTCTTGGCGAACTCCTTGTCCAGGATGACGTCCGGGCGGATCGGGTTGAGGTTGACCCAGAACTTGTCGGGGGTCAGGGCGAGCCAGGTGAAGAATGCGTCGCTGGCCAGGTTGAGGCGGGCTTCGCCTCCGTAACCGGGCTTGCTGTCCGGATCCTTCGCGTAGTCGGCCTTCATCGAGTACTTCATCCCCTTGCCCTTGACGGGCGTGGAGACGTAGTTGAGCTCCATCGTGGAGAAGTCGATGCCGCCGGGTCCACGCATGAAGTAGCCGCCGCGGTTGCTGGCCTGGTACTGCTTTTGGATGCGGAACGCTTCCTCAGGGGTCTTCCCCGAGCGAAGCGCCTGGTCCATGATCGGGGAGCGTCCGGCCTTGAGCGGGTCGGCGTTGAAGCGCGGGTCGTACTCGGTGTAGTTGTTCGGCTTCTGTGGGCGCTCGATGGCGTTGGAGCGGCGTTCGACTATGCCGGCCTGAGACTCGCGGGTATTTCGTGCCTTCTTCAGCTCTTCGTTGAAGGCTTGGATCTTGTCCTTGCTGGGCTTGTCCGTGGCCGCGCCGGTCAGGTACTGGAACTTGTCCTTGGGGCGCTGTTTGGCGAGTTGCCGGTCGGCCTTCATCTGGTCGTCTTCGACGTGACCGTTCGACTTGATCTCGACGTTGCGGAGTTCGGCGCGGTTACGGGCATCCACGCGCCTGTTCTGCTTTTTGCCGTTCTCGTCGGTGTACTGGAGGGTGTCCTCACACCACCAGTCCGGGCCGATCATGTTGTACTTCTTGACCATGCGGGCCATGAACGCCTCGCCGCGGGGCGGGCTTCCGTGGGGGGCAAGCCAGCGGATGTCCATCCACCGGTTCCACTCCTTGTACCCGCTGGGCGAGTTGTACTGGCGCTGGTAGCGGGCGTACATCTCCATGACCCGGTATTCGGGCTTGCCGGTCTTCTCGAACTGCTTCTGCCACAATTTGTAGTCGGTTCCGGCTTTGTCGAGCTGCCCCTGGGTGGGTGCGAGGACCCCGTCGAAGTCCCTGGCGGGGTTGACGTAGGTGTAGTTCTCGTCGTTCGGGTACGGATCGTAGTCGCCGTTGAGCGGCGGACCGGAGTTGGGCGGAGTGGTGCCGTAGCTGTGCCCGAGGTACTTCTCGTCACAGCGCTGCGGTTTGGGTACGGCCTCGGCCTGGTTGATGTGGAGTCCGGGAAGCCCGGTGAGGGTGACGGCGGCTGCTGCGCCGATGGCCAGCGTGAGGCGCGCCCACCGGCGCGCCAGACGGCTCGCCGGCCGTGATATCGGGATGGTCATGCGGTTTCTCCCCCGCGGAAGCCCGTGCCGGACGCGCCGCGTGGGGCTTCCGAGTCGTCTGGAAAGAGTGCGGCGCCGGCGACCCGTCAACCTTAGGGGCGACGCCACCTGGAAGGTGCGGGAAACAGACGCTCGTTTCGGCCAACAAGCCTTTGTGGTCGGATCGTTACTCTTCGAGCCAGGTCTCTTCCAGGTTCACGGCCACCTCGCGAGGGCGCCTCACACGGAAGACGGACAGCATCAGCCGACGCCGCCCGACGGGCATGACGGTGCGCAAGACGGCGTCTTCCAGCTCGTCCCATGCCATGACGCCGGGTTCGGCGTCTGCGTCGAAGCCGATGCCTTCCGCTGCGTTGTGGGCGGCGAAGGCGTCGATGGTGTCGTGGACGTTTCCGTTGACGGTCCAAGGGGCTTCACCGGCCCACCCATCGGCCCACAGACGGGTTCCATCAGGGTGGATGAAGAGGAAGCACCGGTAGCGGATGGAGAAGTCGACGGTGACCGACCCGATGAGAGCCGCGTTCGGATGCAGCTTGGCCAGGGCTTCGGCGTGTTCGGCCAAGGGGACGAACTCGCCGCGGTGAGCGAAGGCCGCATCCGTGATCTCGGTAACCGGCCCCCAGCAGCCGACACGGATCTGTTCGAGATCGGCCCGGGTCTCGTGAGGGAACTCGTCGCCGACGTGGCGGGATCCCAGCTCGGCGGTGATCTCCTCGACGGTGGTGAGGCTTGCGGCGATGCCGCGAGCCCGGGCGTGGTCGTGGGGAGGCAGAGAACCGTACGGGCCGGGAAAGGGCCGCTCGATCATGGTCAGGCGGAACGCGCCGGTGCGTGCCATGGGGGTGTCGGGCAAATGGTCCCAGATGCTGTCGTCGGTCATAGCCGCCCACGGTAGTGGCAGGTGCCGTCAGCAGGGTGAGATTCCTGGCCGCCCGCGAACCCGATATCAACGCTCAGCAGCGACGATGTTCCGTCAAACGCCAGGAACGCAGCTCCCAGAACGATGAACAGCGTGCCGCCGACCAAGGACGTGGTGTGCAGCGACAAGCACCCCACGGCCAGCGTCCTCCCGCGCAGCCACCGCTTTCTACCAAGGTCGAAGCGGTCCCACAAAGAAGCCAGCACGAACATCGGCCCGGCCATACCGAGGGCGTAGACGGCGAGCAGCAATCCGCCGTGCAAGGGATCCCCGTCCACAGCAGTGACCGTGAGAATTCCGCCGAGGATCGGCCCGGCGCAGAATCCTGCCAGCCCATACACCGCTCCGATCACGGATGCCGCCGATCCCGAACGACGTTTCCCGACGGCCTGCCGGAGCCGGCGTGAGCCGAACCCTAGGCCGAGGATCTGTGCGGCTCCAAGGGCAATAACGGTCCAGCCGCCGACGGTGACGAGCACGTCGCGGTGCCCGTAGAACAGGCGGCTGGCGAAGGAACCGGAGACTCCCAGCGGTACCAGGGCGGTGCACAGTCCTGCTTAGAACAATGCCGTGCGGGTCATCAGTTTGGTGCGACTGGTGAAGGAGTAGGCGAAGAACGCCGGCACCAGCAGGGCGCTGCAGGGACTGAGCAGTGCGAGCAGCCCGCCTCCGAACGCGACCAGCAGACCCACCTCGCTCATCGCTCGGCTGCTTTCGCCGCCGCGTCGATGGCCTCTTCGAAGGCGTCGGTGGGCTGCGCGCCCAGAATCGGCCGGCCGTTCACCAGAAACGCCGGAGTGCTGGTGACCCCCAGCCCGTAGCCCTCTTCCTGATCACGTCGTACGGCCTCGCGGGCTTCGGCGGACGCCATGTCCGTCAGGAACCGGTTGATGTCTGCGACGCCTGCCTTGCGGGCCATGGCGACGAGTTGGTCCTGGCTGAACCCGCCGGCGTTTCGCGCGCGGCGTGCTGTAGGCCACGTCGTGGAACTCCCAGAACTTCTTCTATACGGCTTGTGCGGCGCGGAAGCGGGGTGCTGTTGTCGGGCATGACGTACCTCTCCTGATGCGGAGGAAGAGCGAAAGGGGGGCGCCTGATGTCAGGCGGAGGCCGGTACCGGGCACGCGTCCTGGGCCGACAGACGGCGCAGTGCGGCTTCGGCGAGCAGGGCAGCGGAAGCGAGGGCGACCAGCGGCTGCAGGGGCGCCCAGTAGCTGAGCGCCCCGGAGGCGCCGAGCAGCAGCAGGACGAGTTTGTTGCAGACCGGGCAGCCGACCGCCAGGAACGACAGCAGACCGCCCAGCCAGCCCAGACGGCTGTCGCGGGACGGTTCCTTGGTTCCGGTCGGAGCGGGCGGGCGCACATAGGTGCTCAGGACGAGCCCGGCGAGGGCGGCGGTGACGGCGAGTGCCGGATAGTTCCACCACTGCACGGGAACCGACCGGGAGAACAGCGGGCTGGGGACGACATCGGTCGGCACGCCGACCAGTACCGCCGTCGTCAGTGCGCCGGCGCCGGCCGTGGCCCACTGCCGGGGCCCCCAAGCGCGCAGCGCCATACCCGCACGGCTCAGTGAGCGCGGGGAAGAAGACATGTTCGGTTACTCCGTTCCACGGGATTCAGGGACACGACGGGGCGGTCGGTCTAAATCCGCAGAACGGAGATGAGAGCGAAGGGGCGAGGTGGCGCGGGGCCCCCGGGCGAAGCCCTGAGACCGAAGGCGGGCCCGGGCCTGATGGCCGGGCCGTGAGCGGACAGGTACGAGGAGAGGGCCACGAGCGGCTGGCTGTCGGCGCGGGGGGCACTCTGTTCGAGGACCGCCTTCTTACCGCAGGGTGACGCGGAAGCGTCGCCTTCCGTGGCGTGTGAGGCCCGTGCTTCGGGTTGCGGCTGTTCGACGCCGACGGAGAACCCGACCGGCGTGGCACGGTGCTCCGTCCCCGCCGCCTGGCGGTACACGCACAACAGTGCCACCACGGCAATGAGCAGGCCCAGCAGGGCGCGGAAACCGGCGAGCGCCGGTCCGTGTGCTGTCGGTCGCCTCATCATCACCAACCCACTGATCGTACGAGTACGCCCACCATAGGCCGTCGGATTCAGTTCGCCTGTATCCCGGGGTCGTTACCGGGATACCCGCTGGGCCGCCGGGCGCGTGCCCAGCACGATACGGGCGGGGGTATCGGGGAGAATTTCGAGAAGATACTAACCACGGTGTTCTCCAGGGGTTGTGAGCTGCTGTCGGTTTGCTGAGCTGAAGTGAGTTTTAGTGAGCAGGAGTGGGTCCTGTCGGCGGCTTCATGGGGTGGGAACGGGGGTTCTGGGGCCGAATGGGTGACCTTGGCGGCTGGTGCTCGTTGGGCTGGGTAGCGGTTGTCGGGTCTCGTGGGAGGGGGTGTTGTGGTGGGTGGTGTACGGGAGTTGGCGGCGCCGTTCGTGGTGCCCGGGCCTTGTGGGGTGGCGGTCCGGGACCGTCTCAAGCGCCTCACCTCCCAGGGCGAGAAGGTTCTGCGGGCGGTCGGCGCGTATCAGGGCGCGCTCGCTTCCCGTGACCTCAGGGTCCGTTGTGCGGATGGCCTGGAGCACGGTGCGGAGACCTGGGCGTCGCGTAAGCGGGACCTGACCGGGGTGTCGTCGTCGCGGATCGCGGGGGCGATCACCAAGGCCACGCATGACCAGTGGGCGCTGGCGCGCCGTTGCCAGGCCGCGCACATCCAGACGCTGGAAGCCGGGATCGGGACGCTGCGGCACCGCCTGTCCCTCCCGATCGGTGAGCGAGGAACGAAGCGAGCAGCGGGTGGCTACCGTTCCAAGGGTGAGTGGTTCCACAAGTCCCGCCGTCTCGCGGCGTTGGAGGCGCGGCATGCTGCTGCGGTCCGTGACCGGCAGGCCGGACGCGTCCGGGTCGTGCGGGGCGGCAAACGCCTCCTCAACACCCGCCACCACCTCGCCGACGCCCACCTCACCGAGGAGCAGTGGCGGGAACGCTGGAAGGCGGAGCGCTGGTTCATCGCCGCCGACGGCGAGTCCGGGAAGCGGTTCGGGAACGAGACGATCCGCATCACCCCCACCGGCGAGGTCAGCATCAAACTGCCCGCCCCGCTCGCCCACCTGGCCAATGCCAAGCATGGCCGGTACACCCTCACCTCGACCGTGGCGTTCGCGCACCGGGGCGTGGAGTGGGCCGACCGCATCGAAGCGAACCGGGCCGTCGCCTACCGCATCCACCTCGACACCGACCGCCGCCGCTGGTACCTCACCGCCTCCTGGCAACGCCCCGTCGTCCAGACCATCCCACTGGCCACCGCCCGCGCCCGCGCCCGCGCCCGCGCCCGCGCCCGCGCCCGGGGCCTGATCGGCGTGGACACCAACGCCGACCACTTCGCCGCCTACCAGCTCAACCAGCATGGCAATCCGGTCGGCGACCCGCGCCGCTTCCCCTACGACCTGTCCGGCACCACCGCTCATCGCGATGCCCAGATCCGTCACGCCCTGACCCGCCTGATCAACTGGGCCAAGCGGTGCGGTGTTACCGCGATCGGTATCGAAGACCTCGACTTCACGACCGAGAAATCCCGCGAGAAGCACGGCCGTAGGAAACGGTTCCGGCAGCTGATCTCTGGCATCCCGACCGGGAAGCTCAAGGCCCGGCTGGTCTCCATGGCCGCCGAACACGGCCTTGCGATCGTCGCTGTCGATCCCGCCTACACCTCGATGTGGGGTGCCCAGCACTGGCAGAAACCACTGGCCACCCCCAAGCGAAAGATGTCCCGTCACGATGCCGCCGGCATCGCGATCGGACGACGCGCCCTCGGACACCCGGTCCGGCGTCGGACGGCACCGCCCCCACACGACCGGAGCGATCGTGCGGGGCATCGGACCGCCCAGGCCGGACCAGGTGCACGGGGGCGTGACGGAACCCGCCCACCCGCAACGGACCACGCCCCCAGAGGCGTGCCGCCGAACGGGACGCGAAAGCGGGGACCGAGTGCATCCAACACCGTTCGGGATGCGCCCAGTACACATCAGTGGGTCCAGGACCCACTCATGCCCACTGGCTAGGAACGGTGTGTCACCACCACCGACAGCAGCTCGTGCCCTTGCGCGAAAGCTGCCCGGCCCCGGATGCGCTCAGTCGCCTGCGGCCCGGGCGCGGCGGGCGTAGGCACGGGCGGCCCGGGCGCGGTCGCCGCAGCCGATCAGCGACAGGCCCTCCGGGTAGGACAGCTGATGCTCCCGTACGGCCCGCAGCGCCCTTCATCGCGCCCGTCATCGCGTCCGTCTCGGTGCAGAACAGGGCGGTGGCCCGATGGGTGCGGCTGGTAGCCCCCGGACGGCATCTTCGAGGACATCGACGATGTCGTGCCCCTCCGGCACCTCCGACTCCACACCGGACATCGCCAGTTTCACGGTGAAGGCGGACCGCCGAGGGGCACGGAGAGGTCGGGCGCCCCGCGCTCGTCGCCGGTGCGGATGTCCGCCCTGCCGGGGTAGTTGTCGGATGTCTCGCACCGGAACACCATCGAGTAACGGGACCTGCCCAGGTGGGGCAGCGTCCATTCGGCGCCCGCGCGTCCGCTTGCTCCAGCATCGGCATGAGCGGGGTGATACCGATGCCAGCAGCAAGGAAGCGGTAGCCGGAGGATGCCGGCAGAGAGAAGCGATTGCTCTGCAACGCCCCCGGAATCCAAGATTCCTTCGGCGTGCACGGACCTTGACCGTCCAGTTTGCGGTCGATAGCGTTCGAGCACCGAAATGTGTGACCCCGTCAGAACCCTTCGGCCCCAACGGCCGACGCGGTCTCCGGGACGCCCTCTTGCCTGCCCTTCCGCCGCGGCCGCTCGGCACCTCACCTTTCACGGAGTCACATCCATGTGCGATGCCTGCTGCACCATTCCACCCGGTCCTCGAATAGGACGAGCCCAGTTCCTCAAGCTGATCGGTGCCGGCGCCGCCGCGGCCGCCCTGCCGGGCGCGGCGTTCGCGGGGACCGCCGCCGCCGCGCCGCGCAGCGTGCCGGGCGCCGGTGCCGAGGGGGCCGGCCCGCTCCTCGTGGACAACGTCCGCGGTTACACCGTCACCCGTGGCGGACGGCTGCGCCGCTTCTCCCGCATGCTTGTCACCCCCGGCGGCAAGGTCGCCGCCCTCGACCCCGGCGCGGTACGGGACGTCCGGCGTCTGGACGGGCGCGGGCGCGTGCTGCTGCCCGGACTGCACGACGCCCACGGGCACCTCTGGGGCATCGGCGCGCTCGCCGTCCAGCTCGACCTCGCCGGGACCAGGTCGCTCCAGGAGGCGATGGACCGGCTCGCCGCGTACGCCGTCGCGCACCCCGAGCAGACCTGGATCCAGGGCCGCGGCTGGAACGAGGTCGTCTGGGGCCTGGGGCGTCTTCCCACCGCCCAGGACCTGGACGCCGTCGTGTCCGACCGTCCGGTGTGGCTGGTGCGCGTCGACGGACACGCGGGCGTGGCCAACTCCCAGGCGCTCCGGCTGTCCGGGGTCACGGCCGACACCCCCGACCCGGCGGGCGGCCAGATCGTGCGCGACGCCTCCGGCGCCGCGACCGGCGTCTTCGTCGACGCCGCGAAGGCGTTCGTCGCCTCCCAACTGCCCGAACCGACCCTCGAGGACGTACGGGACCGGGCGCTGGCGGCGCAGACCAGGCTCAACGCCGTCGGCCTGACGTCCGTGTCCGACGCCGGCACGAGTGCGGACGGCGTCGTCGTCCTCCGGCAGCTCGCATCCGCCGGGGACCTGACACTGCGTCTCAACGCCTTCTTGGACTACGAGGCGTTCACCGAGATCGGCGCGGACGCCCGGACCGACTCGTACGCCGAGGACATGCTGCGCATCCGTACGGTCAAGCTGTATATGGACGGGGCGCTCGGCAGCCACGGGGCGGCCCTGATAGAGCCGTACAGCGACAGGCCGTCGGCCAAGGGGCTGCTCCAGATGGAGCCGGCCGAGCTCAACCGCCGGGTCGAAGTGATCCTGCGGGGCGGCTACCAGGCCGCGGTACACGCGATCGGCGACCTCGGCAACCGCGTCGTCCTCGACGCGTACGAACGCGGCTTCAGCGCCGTCGGCGACCAGGGGCTGCGGCACCGCATCGAGCACGCCCAGATCATCGCCCTCGACGACATTCCACGCTTCAAGAGGCTGGGCATCATCGCCTCGATGCAGCCCGTGCATGCCACGGACGACATGAACATGGCCGAGACCCGCGTCGGGCCGGACCGCATCAAGGGCGGCTACGCCTGGCGCAGTCTGCTCGACCAGGGCTCGGTCGTCGCCTCGGGTTCGGACTTCCCCGTCTCGTCCGAGAACCCCTTCGACGGGTTGCACGCGGCCGTCACCCGCACGGACCGCGAGGGCAAGCCGTCCGGCGGCTGGTATCCGGAGCAGGCCATGACCCCGGTCGAGGCCCTGCGCTCCTTCACCGTGGACGCGGCGTACGCCGCGCACCAGGAGAAGGTGCTGGGCGGCCTGGAGCCGGGCAAGTGGGCCGACTTCATCCTGCTCGACACCGACCCGTTCGATCTGCCCGCAGGGCGCGCCCTGTGGCAGACGGAGGTCCTGCAGACCTGGGTGGCCGGTCACCGGGTCGGCGAGTACGGCGCCCTGTAGCGCACAGGTACGAAGGGCGCGCCCGGACCTGTACCGGTTGGGGCGCGCCCCTCGTACGACGAAGACGGTGCGTGACGTGTGTCGTCGGAAGGCCGGGACGACCTTCTTGACCACGAGCAGTCCGAGGCCCTCAGCTCCGTCCCGGCGGACGTGTGCCGCGACTGTGACCAGTTCGGCCTGGATACCGTCGGCGATGAACGTGTTGGCGCCGCTGAGCCGGTAGCTGTCGCCCGTCCAGGTCGCGGTGGCGCGCATACCGCGCAGGTCCGAGCCCGCCGACGGCTCGGTCATGGCGATGGCCGGCACTGTGTCACCCCGGGTGATGCCGGGCAGTGGGCGCTTCTGTTACTGGGCGGTGGTCAGGTGCAGCAGGTAGGGAAGGCCGATGTCGTTGGTGAGCATGAAGTTGTCACCGGCCGTGCAGATGGTCGAAGTCGTAGCCCTTGTCGGCATGCAGCTTGGCCGGTCGGCGCCGAGGTGGCCCGCGGCGCGAGCGGATGGGCGGGATACCCCGCACGAGGGGTTTCAGCCCCTGGCTGTCTCGGGTTTTCGCGGCGGAGATCCTGATGGAGATGGGCAGACCGGTCCGCTCAGTGATGAAGTGGATCTTTGATCCCTTCTTGCCGCGATCTACGCGGTTCAAACCCGGCAGGTCCCCCCGGCCAGAACACGATGGCCGGGGGCACCTGCCGGTCCCCATACCGGCGTCGGCCACCGCCCTGGGGGCGTGCCGGAGCAGCCGGAACCACTCGCTGGAACAACTCCCACAGCCCATCCGGCGCCAGACGTTCTACGATTGCCATCACGTCCGCAAGCCTAGGGATCAGGCCAGTTGAGATGATCTCTCAGCCGCTGCCCGGCGCCCGAGGGCCCCCGGCGGAATGAGAACGCCGTCCGGCGCTTCCCCGCCCAAGGTGAGCATGTCAGCCATCTCTCGCGATACGGGGGGTTGCTCCCATCAGATGCGGCTGCCAACAGCAGTGTCCGACGACAGCCGCTGAGCGAGGTAGATCGGTATGACGGACAGCAGGACGAGGACGGCGGCAACGACGTTGACGACGGGGGCCTGTTGGGGGCGGGCCATGTTGGAGAAGATCCAGACAGGGAGGGTCTGGACACCGGGGCCGGCGGTGAACGTCGTCACGACGATCTCGTCGAAGGACAGGGCGAAGGCGAGGAGTCCGCCCGCCAGCAGCGCGGAGCGCACCAGTGGGAAGGTGATGTCGAGGAACGTGCGGAAGGTGTGGGCCCCGAGGTCCATGGCTGCCTCCTCGTACGATCCCGGCATCCGGCGCAGCCGGGCGATCACGTTGTTGAAGACGACCACGATGCAGAAGGTGGCGTGGCCGACGACCACCGTGAACATTCCGAGGCCCACTCCGAGCGGTTCGAGGACGGTACGGAAGGCGGTGTTGAGCGCGACACCGGTGACGATGCCCGGCAGTGCGATCGGCAGGACGACCACGAAGGAGATGGCCTCGCGTCCGAAGAACCTGTAGCGCTGGCAGGCGAAGGCGATGAGCGTACCGAGGACCAGGGCGATCGCGGTCGCGCCGAGCCCGGCCCTGACCGAGGTCCACAGCGCGTCGCGGGCGCCTGAGCTGTGCCAGGCGGCCACCCACCAGTCGAAGGTGAGGCCGGGTGGCGGCCAGCCCGAACTGCGGTCCGGATTGAGGGAGTTGACAAGGACCAGGAGCAGCGGGACGTAGATCACCGCGAAACCGAGCCCGGCGGCGATGCGCAGTGTGACGCGCGCGGGGCGGGAGAGATTCATCGGGGGCCTTCGCTGTGCGTGATACGGAGGTGAAGGAGAGGGGTCAGAGGCTGCTGAGGACTCCGGTACGGCGCACCGCGAGCAGATAGAGCACGGTGACCACGACGGGCACGGTGCCGAGTGCGGCGGCCAGCGGCAGGTCCAGGGTGATGTTGGAGTAGATGAGGTTTCCGATGAGCTGTGTCTTGCCGCCGACGATCTGTACGGCGATGTAGTCGCCGAGGCTGAGCGAGAAGGTGAAGACCGAGCCGGCCGCGATGGACGGCAGAATCATCGGCAGCACCACGGAGCGGAAGGTCCGCCCGGTGCGGGCGCCGAGATCTGCGGAGGCGTCCAGGAGGCCGGCCGGGATCTGTTCGAGTCCGGCGTGGATCGGCAGGATCATGTACGGCAGCCACAGGTAGGTCAGCACCAGGACGGTCGCGGTCAGTCCGTAGCCGGGCCCCTCGAGTCCCAGTGGCTTCAGCGTCCAGTCGAGCAGGCCGCCCTGGGCGAGGATCAGCCGCCAGGCATAGGCCTTGACGAGGTAGCTGGCCCACAGCGGGGTGAGGATCGCCACGACGAGGAGCGGCCGCCATTTGGGGTTCGCGATGCGGGCGGTGTAGAAGGCGATCGGGAAGGCGATCAGTACACACAGCGCGGTGACCGCGAGGGCCACGCCGATGCTGCGCAGGGCGACCTGACGGTAGACGTCGGTGGTGAACAATGCGGTGAAGTTGTCCGTGTTCCAGATCTTCACCACGTTGGAGGTGAAGGAGTCCGTGGTCCAGAACGCGGAGAGGAACAGCACGGTGAGCGAGCCGAGGTAGGCCAGGGCCAGCCAGGCCAGTGGCGCGGAGAGCAGCAGGGACAGCTGCAGCCGGGGGCGGCGGTGCAGGGTCCCGGCGAGCCGCCGGACGGGTCCGGCGGCAGGCGCGGTGGTGGTCATGGACAGGTGACCCTCAGCCCTTGATCTCGGTCCAGGCCTGGACCCACTTCGCGTACGGCACGCACGTGGTGTCCGTACGTCCGTCCACGCACTGCGCGATGGGCGTGGTCCAGAAGTGGACGTCCTTCCAGTACGACTCGTCGGCGGCGTGGTAGGTGGTGCAGTGGCTCTTGTCCGCGGTCAGCGTGCAAGCCTTCGCGTTGGACGGGGCCTCACCGAAGTACTCGGCGACCTGGGCGTTCGCCTTCGGAGAGATGATCCAATTCATCCAGTTGTAGGCGCAGTTGGGGTGCTTGGCCTTGGCGGAGATCATCCATGTGTCGGACCATCCGGTGGCGCCCTCCTTGGGGAGGACGGCCTTGACGGGGACCTTCTCGGCCTGGGCGGTGTTCAGGATCACCTGCCAGCTGGTGCCGACCACCGAGTCACCGCTCTTGAAGGCGGAGACCTCCTTCAGGTAGTCGCTCCAGTACTCACCGATGTCGGCGTTCTGCTCCTTGAGCAGGTCGACGGCGGCGTCGAACTGCTTCTGGTCCAGGGCGTACGGGTCCTTGATGCCGAGAGACGGCTTGGTCTTCATCAGGTACAGGGCGGCGTCCGCGATGTAGATCGGCGAGTCGTACGCCGTGACCTTCCCCTTGTACGCCGAGGACTTGTCGAAGACCGCGGACCAGGAGTCGGGCGCCGGGGAGACCTTCTTCGTGTTGTACATCAGCAAATTGGCGCCGCGGCCGTGCGGGATGCCGTAGGAGACACCCTTGACCGAGTTCCACTGCTGGTCCTTCAGCCCGGAGAAGACGTCCTTGTAGTTGGGCACCAACTCGGTGTTGACGGGTGCGGCGTCGCCGGAGGCGATCAGCCGCAGCGCCGCGTCACCGGAGGCGGAGACCGCGTCGTACTGACCGGTCTTCATCAGGCTGACCATCTCGTCGGAGGTGCCCGCGGTCTTGGTGTTGACCTGACAGCCGGTCTGCTTCTCGAAGTCGGTGACCCAGTCGACCTTCGGGTCGTTGGAGCCGTCCTCGGCGTATCCGGCCCACGCGATCAGATTCACCTGGCCCTCCGTCTTGCCGAGGGTCTTCTGCGCGGCGAGCTTGGGCGGGGTGAAGTCGCTGCCGCCGGGCGACGTGCCGGCGGTGTCCGACGAACCGCAGGCGGTGGCGAGGAGCAGGGCGCCGAGCGCGGCCGCTGCTCGGGACGTTCGGTTCAGACGCACAGGGGATCTCCACAGAAGAGGGAAGGGGCGGGTACGGGGCGTGCGGGTGCGTGCGCTCACCGGGCTTCAGGCACCTGGAAGTTGTGCCGTCGGTGCCACTGGAGCGTGACTCGGGAGCCACGGAAGGCGGCGACGTCCTCGGAGGATGTCTCCAGGTTCTGCTGAAGGGCGGTGAGCCGGCCGCCTGCGTCGAGGTCCACCAGGAAGCGGGTGGCGTCCCCGAGGTAGACGACCTCCGCGACGGTGCCGGTGGCACGGGAGTGCTGCGGCTCGTCGGCGATGGCGGACTCCTTGAGTACGCGGATCTTCTCCGGCCGGATGCTGTACGTTCCCCGGTCGCCCACGACCTGCTCCGCGGCGGCGTCGGTCAGCAGGTTCGACGTACCCACGAAGCCCGCGACGAACGGGGTGGCAGGGCGTTCGTATATCTGGGCCGGGGTCCCGATCTGTTCGACGCGGCCCTGGTTGAAGACCGCGATCCGGTCGCTCATGGTCAGCGCTTCCTCCTGGTCGTGCGTGACGAAGACGAAGGTGATGCCGACTTCGCGCTGGATCGCCTTGAGTTCGACCTGCATCTGTTCGCGCAGCTTGAGGTCGAGGGCGCCCAGCGGCTCGTCGAGCAGCAGCACCTTCGGACGGCCGACGAGGGCGCGGGCCAGCGCCACGCGCTGGCGCTGGCCTCCGGAGAGCTGGGACGGGCGACGCGTGCCGAAGTCCGCGAGCCGCACGCTCGCCAGTGCCTCCCTGGCTTGCTTCAGACGCTCGGCCTTGGGCACCTTGCGGACCTTGAGGCTGTAGGCGACGTTCTGCTCCAGGGTCATGTGCGGGAAGAGCGCGTAGTCCTGGAAGACGGTGTGCACGTCGCGTGCGAAGGGGGCCAGACCGGTGACGTCGGAGCCTGCGAGCTCGATGGTTCCGCCGGTGGGAGCCTCGAAGCCGGCGATCAACCGGAGCACTGTGGTCTTGCCGGAGCCGGACGGCCCCAGCATCGAGAAGAACTCGCCGTCCGCGATCTCCAGGTCGACTCCGGCCACAGCCTCTGTCCGGCCGAAGGACTTACGCAGGTTCTGCAACCGGATGGCCGTTGCCTCCATGGGCGGGAACCTTTCTGGTGCTGTCGGGAGTTGGCCGTAAACCTATGAAGTCATAGTTCTAATTTCAAGGCCCCGCTAAGGCAAAAGCTCGGTCAACTGGCAAGGTGGTGATCGTGAACCGAGACAGACCCGGCGCCCGCAGAGTCGTCTTCACGCCCGTCGACACCCTGGCCCGCGTGGATGCCGTCGTGCGGCGGCTCGGTGACGCCATCGATCTCGGACTGCTCGCAGACGGCGAGCAGCTGCCCGGCGAGAGCGACCTCGCCGCCCAGCTCGGCGTCTCCACCGTGACCCTGCGGGAAGCACTGATGGCACTCCGGCAAAGGGGCCTGGTCATCACCCGCAGGGGCCGTGGCGGAGGCAGCTTCGTCACCGTTCCCGACGGTCCTGCGGAAGACCGGCTGCTTGCCCGGCTCTCCGACTGGAGCACCGAGGAACTCCGCGATCTCGCCGACCACTGGGCAGCCGTCGCGGGTGCCGCCGCGCGGCTCGCGGCCCAGCGCACCGAGCCCGAGGATCTGCAACAACTGGGCAGGTCTTTGGGAGAGTTGGTGGACGCCAAGGACTCGGGGACGCGCAGCCGAATCTTCGGACGCTTCCATGTCGAACTGGCCGCGGCCGCCCAGTCCGCCCGGCTGACCAGGGAAGAGGTCACTCTCCAGACCGAAGTGGGGGCGCTTCTGCGCCTCGTACTCTGCGAGGACGAGCACCTCAAGGAGGCGGTGGATCGTCACCACGCCGTGATCTCAGCCGTGCATGATGGGGCGGATGACCGTGCCAGGGCCCTGGCCGAACAATGCGTGCAGGCCTCCATGGCGCGCCTGATCGAACTCCGCCTCGGCTCGGCCGACGGTGCGCGCGGTCCCCGTCCGAAGGAGGGCCCCGATGGGCAGCAGTCCCCGTCTCGCAAGCGCCGGACCAGCGGTACTTGACAAGATGACGGCCGCCGACGCGGCCGTCCGTGTCCGAGACTCGCTCGAAGAAGTTTTCGACGCTGTGGGCAGGACCGCTTCGGACACGGAGTCGGTCCTGGCCTCGGCCGTCGCAGACGGCCGTCGGCCGGTCTCGACCGATCTGGCCGCGCTCCGCCCCTGCCTGCACGCCTGTCTCGCCCAGTACGACCTGGTCTCGGGGCTCGGCTTCGTGGCGGCACCAGGACTGCTCGACGACGTGCCGGCGTGGCTCGAGTGGTGGCAGACCACCACGGACGGTGCCGTGCATCCGCTGTTGCTCGACCTGGACCCTGAGCACTCGGCGTACTCCGACTACACGCACTGGGACTGGTTCACCCTGCCCCGCGACACCGGACAGCGGGTGGTCGCGGGACCCTACGTCGACTACCTCTGCTCCGACGAGTACAGCATCACCCTCTCCTCTGCGGTCACGATCGGGGGACGCTTCATGGGAGTGGCCGCCGCCGACGTCTACCTGCGGCACTTCGAAGCGGTCGTCATGCCTCTGCTCCAACGCCTGCCGGGACCCGCCCGCCTGGTCAACGCGCGCGGCCGGGTCGCAGCCTCCACCGACCCCCACCACCTGGTCGGATCGCTCACCAGGGGCCCGGACTTCGCGGCGGTACTGGCCGGACCGGAAATCGGCACGGAACACGGCGGGCAGCAACTGCGGCCCTGCAACGGAATCCCTCTCATCCTGGTGACGGCGCCACCCCCGGCAGAGCGCCGGTAAGCCTGTCTATGTCGGACGCCAACGGATACATGCCTCCGGCCCGACGAGTTGGCTGCGGGCCGGCGGCCCACCACCTGAAGAATCAGATGCGCGGCCCAGATCGCTCAACGGGGCGGCGGTACGACGGAGTTTACGTTCATCGCCTTCTCCGCCCCGACGAGGTCGCTGTCTGCGAACTTGTCGGTGCGCCGGCCGACGAGGGTGACGGCGGCGCCGCGGTCGGCGAGCAATCGTGCCGTCGCCGCGCCCATTCCGCTGCCGGTGCCGGTGACGAGCGCGACCTTGTCCGAGCGGGGGCCGATGCTGAAGTGGGCGGGGGCAGCCGACGCAGGGCGTACGGGCCGCCGAGCTCGGGACGGCCCCAGGCGCGTTCGACGGCGTCGGTGGCTCGGTCGGCGCCAGCAGTGTCGTTTCAGCGATGAAATCGCTGGACCGTACGGGTGAGTTCTTGGCTCAGGGGCTGTCGCAGGCATTTGCGGACTGTGTAAATCCGGGGTTGTGATCAAGAACCTCGTGTGGCGCGGCCTCCCCGCGCTCACCCTCGCAGCCCTGCCCATCCTGGCCGCCATTCCTGCCGCTGACGCCGTGGAGAACAGCCGTACCGTCAAGAGCACGCAGCTCCAAAAAGCCCTGCGGAGCGACTCCCACTTCTACGGACCCGCCACCCTCGGCAAGAACCAGGCCTGGACGTCCGGCAGCGGCCGTACCGTCCTGCGTGTTCAGAGCGACGGCAACGTCGTCGTCTACAAGGACAACCGTCCCGCCTGGCAGGCCCCGAACGTATACCCCAACGCCGACCACCTCGTCATGCAGGAGGACGGCAACTTCGTCATCTACAACAGGGCCGGCCAGGCCATCTGGGCCGCCGGAACCTGGCACAAGGGCCGCTACCTCGCCGTTCAGGACGACGGCAACGTCGTCGTCTACAACAACGCCAACCAGCCCGTTTGGGCAACCAACACCGGCGACTGAGCGACAGTCCCGTATACGGCAGGGCCCGGGCCAGCCGTCCGGGCCCTGTATTCTCCCCCATCTTTCGCTGCTCCCGCACATAGCGATGGCGGTTCGTGGGCCCACCGCTCAAGTCATCCAGCCGATGGCGCTGCCTGTCGGATGCGCCGGGAGTTGTGGGTGGGTTGCCCGAGCAATGTGTCCATCGGGCGGTCGATAGCCTGCCTCCCATGAACAGAGGTGAGGGCACCGAGCGAACCGGTGGGGACCTTGAGAGCCAGGACTGGAGTGCGACGCGCTCATGGGTGGAGAAAGGACTGGCCGAGTCGGAACGCATCGAGGATGTCACGCGGTTGCGCGGCGGGTGGACCTCAAAGATGCGCCGGCTGAGCATCTCCGGGTCGGGCGGTCGACGCTCGCTGGTCCTTCGCTCCTTCGTCAAACCCTTCTTCCTTCGACACGCGGAGGGCCTGCTGTCGCGCGAGGCGGGGATCCTGCGCCTGCTCGGTGAGACGGACGTGCCCGCCGCCACCCTCGTGGACGTGGACGCGACGGCGGAGTACTGCGACCACCCCTCCTTGCTGATGTCGCTGCTGCCCGGGAGCGTCCGCCTGGCCGACCAGGGAGCCGCCCGGCGTGCCGACTTGCTGGCCGGGCGTCTCCTGCGCATCCATCAGGTGCTGGTCACCGAGGAGACCCGGCCCCGCACCTATCAGGCGTGGGCCACGCCCGAACGGGTAAACCCACCTGGCTCCTCAACGCGACCCGAGCTCTGGCGGCGGGCCGTGGACGTCATCCGACGCGAACCGCCGCACTACCAGCCCTGCTTCCTGCACCGGGACTTCCACCCCGGCAATGTTCTGTTCGAAGGCGACAACGACGATCTGCGGATCAGCGGCGTCGTCGACTGGGTGGAGACCTCCTGGGGGCCGGCCGACCTGGACGTGGCCCACTGCTCGACGGCCCTGGCCCTGCTGCACGGAGTTCCGACAGGCATGGGCTTCGCCGACCGGTACGTCGCGGCGGGAGGAACCCTGACCGACAAGCCCGCGGAGCAACTGTACTGGCGGCTGCTGGACGCGTTGGCATTTGCCCCGGATGCCGAGAAGGTCGGCATCCCCTGGCGCGAACTGGACCGCACCGATCTCACCCCCACCGTGCTGTCCGGCAGACTGGAGGAGTACATCCAGGCTCTTTTCGACCGGTACGCGTGAATCCCGCTCGGCACCCGTGGGCAGGACTTCAGGCCACGAGTTCTCCCAACCCTCGACAGGCTGCCCGCGTTCGAAGCGGGCTCCGGCACGAACCAGGGGAACCAGATGGGTCGACAGTGACCGAACGGGGCAGGATCGGCCGGTAGATCCGGATCGAGCGGACGGTGGTGCGGCCGCCGCCTCCGACCGAAAAGCGGCGGCCTCTCCCCCTATTCCGCTGTGTATCTACTCGCTGTGGACCACCTCTCCCGCCACCAGGGTGAGCACCGCCCGGGTGCCGGCCACGGGCGTACCGGGAGCGAAGAGGTCCCGGTCGAGGACCGCGAGGTCCGCGGCCATGCCCTCGCGCAGGCAGCCGGTCTCGTCGTCGTTGCCGTTCACCCACGCCGAACCGGCGGTGTAGGCGCGCAGGATGTCGGCGAGCCGCAGGCGCTGCTCCGGGCCGTACGGGCGGTCGGCGCCCGGCCAGTGGGCGTGCGGGGAGCCAGGTGGTTCGGTGCGGTGCACCGCGACGTGCATGGCCTGCCAGGGGTCGGCCGTGGTGACCGGCCAGTCGCTGCCGCCGGCGAGCCGGGCGCCGCTGTCGAGCAGCCGGCGGAAGGGGTACTGGCGCCGGGCACGCTCCTCGCCCAGCAGCGGATCGACCAGCTCGTCCGCCTGCGGGTGGTGGGTCGCCCAGAGGGACTGGATGTTGGCCGTCACCCCCAGCTCGGCGAACCGGCCGATGTCCGCGTCGTCGACCAGTTGCACATGCGCGATGTGGTGCCGCCGGTCGCGCACTCCGTTGGCCCGCGAGGCGGCCTCGACCGCGTCCAGGCATTCGCGGACCGCGCGGTCGCCGATTGCGTGGAAGTGGACCTGGAAGCCGGCCGCGTCCAGCCGGGTCACCGCCTCCGTGAGCAGTTCGGCGGGCACGTTGGAGTGGCCCAGGTTGCCGGTGGCGCACCCGCACTGGTCGAGGTAGGGCTCCAGCAGGGCGCCGGTGCCGGTCTCCAGTACGCCGTCCTGCATGACCTTCACCGTGCCCGCCCGGAACCGGCGGCCGGGCTCGCCGCGCCGGGCCAGGAGATCGTCCAGCTGTTCCGGACCGCGGTCGCGGTCCCACCACAGGGCTCCGGTGACCCGGGCCTTCAGCAGCCCTTCCGCGTCCGCCCGGCGATAGGCGGCGAGTGTGTCGCCGGCTCCGCCGTAGGCGCCGACGATGGCGTCCTGCCAGCCGGTGATGCCGTACCGGAAGAGGTGCTCCTGGGCGTGGACGAGCGCTGCGCGCTGGTCCTCCGGGGTGTTCTGCGGCAGCACCCGGGCGACCAGGTCCATCGCGGCCTCGTGCAGTACCCCGGTGGGCCGGCCGGCCGCATCGCGCTCGATCCGCCCGGCCGCGGGGTCCGGTGTGGACGCGTCGATCCCGGCGCGTTCCAGCGCCACCGAGTTGACCCAGGCCGAGTGGTGGTCGGCGTTGGGCAGGAAGACCGGCCGGTCCGCGACGACCGCGTCCAGCAGTTCCCTGGTGGGCCAGCCGCCGGGGAAGCAGTCCATGCCCCAGCCGCCGCCCAGGATCCACGGCCGGCCGGGGTGGGCCGCCGCGTACTCCCGGACGAGGGCGGTGCACTGTGCTGCGTCGGCGGCGCCGGTCAGATCGCAGCGCAGCGCCTCCATGGCTCCCCAGAGGGGGTGGATGTGCGCGTCCTGGAGACCGGGGACCACGGTCCGGCCGGCCAGGTCGACGGTTTCGGCCGCCTGTCCGGCGGCCGCCCGTACTTCGGTGTCGGAGCCGATGGCGGTGATCCGGCCGTGGGCCACGGCGACGGCGGTCGCGTGTGGCCGCGCGGGGTCGCCCGTCCATACCTGGCCGCCGTGCAGGACGAGGGTCATGCGCCGGCCCGGTGGGTTCGCACCACGTACACCTTGCGGATCGTTTCGTGGACCTGCCAGGTGCCGCGCCAGCCGGCCGGCATGGCCAGGGTGGAGCCGGGGCGCAGCTCGACGCTTTCGCCGCCTTCGGTGTCGACGGTGGCGGTGCCGGACAGTACCTGGCAGATCTCGTCGTAGCCCTCGCGGGTGGCGGTGAAGTGGCCGGGGTCGCACTCCCAGACGCCGACCTCGACGAGGCCGTCGGGGGACGTCCACAGTGTGTGGCCGGTCTCCTGCTGACCGGTGGTGCTGGTGGGCTTGGGAGTGGCGGCGGGCAGGTCGGTGGTCACCGCGTCGGCGAGGAAGGCGATGGGGAAGAGGGTGGTGTCCACAGGGGTGTTCACGAGGTTCGGCTCCTTTCAGCGGCCGCTGATGACGTTGGCGATGCGTGCGATGGCGGAAGTGCGCTCCAGGCCGGAGTTCTCGTGCCGGTCGGCGGCGCGGTACGCGACGTAGAGGCTGCGCACGCCGAGCCAGCGCAGCGGTTCGGGTTCCCAGCCGCGCACCTGGCGGCCGACCCAGGGCAGCCGGGTGAGGTCCGTCTTCTGACGCAGGATCAGGTCGCGCAGGGTGCGTCCGGCGAGGTTGGTGGTGGTCACGCCGTGCCCGACGTAGCCGCCGGCCCAGCCCAGCCCGGTCCGCTCGTCCACGTGGACGGTGGCGCACCAGTCACGCGGCACGCCCAGCACCCCGGACCAGGTGTGGTCGATCGCCACGTCCCGGGTGGCCGGGAAGTGCTGCCGCAGGATGGCCTGCAGCTGCATCTGGGTGGCGGTCCGGGTCTCGCCGCGCTGGTCGACGTGGGAACCGAACATGTACGGGATGCCGCGTCCGCCGATGGCGATCCGGCCGTCGGTGGTGCGCTGGATGTAGCAGTAGGAGTTCGCCTCGTCGCCGATCAGTTCGGCTCCGCGCCAGCCGATCTCCTCCCACACGGCGGCGGGCAGCGGCTCGGTGACGATCATGCTGCTGTTCATGGGCAGCCACGATCGGCGGTGTCCGCGCAGCTCGGAGGTGAAGCCCTCCAGTGCCCGGATCACGAACGACGCCCGGACGGTGCCGTGCGGCGTGACCGCCTCGTGCGGGCGGATCTCGGTGACTTCGGTGTTCTCGTAGATGGTGACGCCCATCCGCTCGACCACGTCGGCCAGGCCCCGGACCAGCTTGGCCGGCTGGATGCGGGCGCAGTGCGGGCTCCAGTGGGCGCTGCGGGCGCCGGCGACGCGGACGCGCTCGGCGAGCTCGTCGCGGTCCAGTTCGACCAGGTCATTCTCGCCCCAGCCCTCGGCACGCAGCGACGGCAGCTGGTCGCGGAGCCGCCGTTCCTGCGCGGCGTTGGTGGCGACGTGGAGCAGGCCGTCCTTCTGGATGTCGGCCTCGATGCCTTCCTCGGCGGCGACCCGGATGACCTCGTCGACGGAGGAGAACATCTCGCGCTGCATGGCGAGGGCCGACTCCCGGCCGTGTGCCTTGGCGTAGCGGTGCATCTGGCCGGGCGGCTCGGCGCTGAGCCAGCCGCCGTTGCGGCCGGAGGCTCCGAAGCCGGCGAACTCCTTCTCCAGTACGGCGATCCGCAGGTCGGGCTGGGCCTGCTTGAGGTAGTACGCGGTCCACAGTGCGGTGTAACCGCCGCCGACGAGCGCGACGTCCACGTCCAGGTCGCCGGGGAGTGCCGGGCGGCGGGCGGGAATGCCGCCCTCCCGGAACCAGAAGGAGACGTCGCCGTTGACGAAGGTGGGACTGGTGGCGGGTGTTGCGGTGCTCATCGGCCGCTCTCCTGTGCGACGCCGGCGGGGGTCCGGCCGGCGCGGGTGGGTGTGTGGGTGGTGCCGGGCTTGTCACCGAGCAGGACGCCCCGCTCGACGTCCCAGACCACGGTGACCTCGTCGCCGTGGCGGACGCCGGACAGCCGGTCTGCCTGCTCGCGGGCGAGCAGTACGGTGCCGTCGGGCAGGGCGAGTTCGAGCTTGCGGCCGGAGCCCAGGTAGATCTCCTGGGTCACCCGGGCCGGCAGGGCGTTGGCCCCGGGGGCGACCGGTGCTCCGGCGGGCTGCACCCGCAGGTGCTCGGGGCGGACGACGACGGCGGCGTCGGCGTCGGTGCCGTCGGCGGGCCGGCCGGGTGCGCGTACGGTACGGTCGCCGACGCGCAGGCACGAGTCGTCGCCGTCCGGTTCGATCCTGCCCCGCACGGTGGAGGACTCGCCGAGGAACTCGGCCACGAACAGGCTGCGGGGCTTCTCGTACAGTTCGCTCGCGGTGCCGACCTGCTGGATGCCCCCGTCGTTGAAGACGGCGATCCGGTCCGAGAGGACCAGTGCTTCTTCCTGGTCGTGGGTGACGAAGACGAAGGTGGAGCCGATCTCTCGGTGCACCCGCTTGATCTCCAGCTGGAGCGATTCGCGCAGCTTCTTGTCGAGCGCGCCGAGCGGCTCGTCCATCAGCAGCACGCTGGGCTCGTACACCACCGCCCGGGCCAGGGCGACCCGTTGCTGCTGTCCGCCGGACAGTTCGCTGGGCCTGCGGTGGCCGTAGTCGCCGAGCCGTACGGTCTCCAGGGCCGCCTCGACCAGCTGGGTGCGGCGGGCCTTGGGAACCTTGCGCTGCTTCAGCGGGAAGGCGACGTTCTGAGCCACCGTCATGTGCGGGAAGAGCGCGTAGTGCTGGAAGACCATGCCGATGTCGCGCCGGTGCGGCGGCAGGTCCTGCATCTGGACACCGCCGATGGTCAGGGTGCCCGAGGTGGCGGCGGTGAACCCGGCGATGATGTTGAGGGTGGTGGTCTTGCCTGAGCCGCTGGGGCCCAGCAGGGTCATGAACTCGCCCGGTTCGATGACCAGGGAGACGTCGTCGACTGCGACGGAGTCCGCGTATTCCTTGCGCACCTGCGCCAGTTCGATGCGGGCTCCGCGCGCCTTGATGAGGCTGGTCTCAGCGGACACGGTTCCTCCTGGAGGTGGCGAAGGTGGCGGCCAGTACGAGCACCGTGGTGAAGGCGATGATCAGGGTGGCGGCCGCGGCGATGGTGGGATCGGTGTCCCGGGTCACGCTGGCGAACATCATCACCGGCAGGGTCTGCAGGTAGGGGCTCTGGATGAAGAGGGAGACCACCACCTCGTCGAAGCTGGTGACGAAGGCGAACAGGGCGCCGGAGACGACTCCGGGGGCGATCTGAGGCAACGTCACCTGACGGATCGCGCCCCACCGGCTTGCGCCGCAGATCAGTGCGGCGTCCTCGAGCCGCCGGTCGAAGCCGCGCAGACTCGCCGTCACCGGAATGATCACGAACGGGAGCGCGAGCACGGTGTGGGCGGTGACGAAGCCGAACAGCGTGCCCAGCAGACCGTACTGGAGGAACAGCGCGTACACGCCGATGGCCACGACCACGGTGGGCACGATCATCGGGGCGAGCAGCAGCCCGTACGACGACTTCGCCCAGCGCGAGCCGGACCGGGTGAGCGCGATAGCGGCGGCGGTGCCCAGCACGGTGGCCACCACCGCGACCAGGGCGCCCACCTGCAGCGAGGAGAACAACGCCTCGGTCCACCGGGGGTCGGTGAAGAAGTTGGTGTACCAGCGGCCGGACCAGCCGGTCGGCGGGAACACCAGGGACGCCTTGTCGGTGAAGCTGAGCGGGATCACCACGAGCGTCGGTGCGATGAGCCAGAAGCCCACCAGCACGCTGAACGCCCAGAGCGCGATCCGCGCGGGGCCGGTCCTCATCGGGCACCTCCACGGGTACGGGTGAGCCGCAGGACGACGCCGACCAGCCCCAGCAGGACCAGCGTGACCGCCAGCAGCACCACGCCCATCGCTCCGCCCCGGCCCCACGCGAGCAGCCCGTTGACCTGAGTGAAGATCTGCTGTGAGATCAGCGCCTGGTCGGGCGAGCCCAGCAGAGCCGGCGTCACGTAGAAGCCGAGCGAGGTGATGAACACGGTCAGCGCACCGGCGCCGACCCCGGGCAGCGACAGGGGCACGAACACCCGCAGGAACGCGGTGGCGGGGCGCGCCCCCATGCCCTGCGCGGCGTCCAGCAACCGCCGGTCGATACCGCTCATCACCGCGTACAGCGGCAGCACCATGAACGGCATCAGCACCTGCGTCATGCCGATCACCACCCCGGTGGGGGTACGGATCAGCTGCAGCGGCCCCATCCCCACGGCGCCGAGCAACTGGTTGACGACACCGCTGTCCTGCAGCAGCACCACCCACGCGAAAGTGCGCACCATCAGGCTCGTCCAGAACGGCAGCAGTACGAGCAGAGTGAGCCAGACCCGCGCACGGGCGCTGACCACGGTCATCAGGTAGGCGTACGGATAGGAGAGCACCAGAGTCACCAGGGTGACGACGGCGCCGACGGCCAGCGTACGGACCAGGGTGGAGAGGGCGACGTCGCTGGTGAAGAACCAGGAGTAGTTGCCCGCACCGGGGGCCGGGTCGGTGACACTGCGCCAGGCCATCAGGCCCAGCGGTACGAGGAACAGCACAGCCAGCAGCACCAGCGCCGGCAGCAGCAGCCATCCCCACCGGTCACCGGCGCCCTTGGAGCGCCGGCCGGCGGCCGGGGCGGCGATCTCGATCAGGGCGGTCATGGGTCAGCGCGCCAGCCAGTCGGACCACTTCTGGATGATCTGCTCCTGGTTCTGCGCCCACCAGGCGTTGTCCAGCTTGAGGGCCTTTGCCTGCCGCTCCGGCGTGGACGTCATGTATTCGGAGGCGGCCGCGTCGATCTTCGGCTCGGCCTCGGAGTTGATCGGCGAGTAGGAGGTCAGCTCGGTGAGCCTGGCCTGCTGGCCGGCGCCCAGGTAGTAGTTGATCAGGGCCATGGATGCCTTGGGGTTCTTGGCGTTCTTGGGCACCGCGAGGGAGTCGGAGACCGGCATGAACTGGTTCCACTGCGGTGCGAACTTCGCACCGTTCTTCACGGCCGAGTACGCACGGCCGGTCCACACCATCGCCATCGACACCTCGCCCGACTCCAGCAGTTGCTGGGATCGCGCACCGGTGTCCCAGAAGACCAGGGAGGAGCGGACGCTGGTGAGCTTCTTCAGACCGCGGTCGACGTCGAGCGGGAAGAGCTTGTCGGGGGCGACCCCGTCCGCGATCAGTGCCGCCTCCAGCGGGCCGGGGGCCGCGTCGGACGCCAGGCCGGGTATGGCGCGCTTGCCGGGGTACTTGGCGGTGTCGAAGAAGTCCGCCCAGTCCTTGGGGGGGTTGGCGCCGAACTTGGACTTGTCGTACATCAGCACCATGCCGTAGGTCATGGCCGGTACCGAGCACTTGCCCACCATGTCCTTGGGCAGCTTCGAGGTGTCGACGATGGTGGTGTCGAGCGGCATGAGGAGCTTTCCGCACTGCCGTTCGGCCCAGATGGCGTCGGTGTCCACCACGTCCCATGTGACGTTGCCCGAGTCGACCTGTGCCTTGAGCTTGGTGTAGTCGGTAGGGCCGTCCGAGAGCATCTTCGCGCCGGATTCGGTGGCGAACGGCTTGACCGCGGCGGTCTCCTGACCGTCCTGGTAGATGCCGCCGTAGGAGGCGAACGTGAGGGTGACGCCGTCGAGGGCGCCCTTCTTCACGGTGCCCGCGGCGGCCGGGCCGGGGCCGAGATCGATGTCACGGGCGGCGGGGGCACCGCCGGAGCAGGCGGTGAGGGCCAGCAGCAGAGCGCCGCAGGCTGCGGCTTTTCCGACGGTTCGTCCAGTTTTCTCGGGCATGGTGGTGCTCCAGAGCGAGGGTGAAGACGGGGAGGGTTGGAGAAGAGGGCAGAGGAAGAAGGGAGAGCGAGGGTCAGTCCGGCGTCGGCGGACTGATGATCCAGAGGATTTCGGCGGGCGTCCCACCGTCGTTGACGACCCGGTGCGGGGTGGAGGACAGGTACTCGATGCTGTCGCCGGGATCCAGAACGTGGGGCTGACCGTCCAGTTCGATCCGGACGCTGCCGCTGACCACGAGGAGGATCTCCTGCGAGTCTCCGTGGGTGTAGGCGTCGTCCCCGGTAGAGGCCCCCGGTTCGAACTCGCCCGCGTACACCTCCAGATGACCGAGCGGCCGCTGGGAAATCAGGAACTTCCGGCTCCCCGGGGCTGTTTGCAGCTTCGGCCGGTCGGCGCGCCGTACGACTCGCGGTCCTGTGGGACCGCTCTGGTCGAAGAGGTCGGCCACGGTGAGGCCGAGCGCCGCCGCGATGCGCCGCAGCATTCCGATGGAGGCGTTGGCCTGCCCCCGCTCCAACTGGCTGAGGAAGCCCGGGCTCGCCTGGGCAGCCGCCCCCAGGGCACGCAGCGACATGCGCCGCTTCATGCGGTACTCCCGGATGCAGGCACCCAGCGCCTCGTCGGCGAGCGCGTCGAAGCCGTCATCGGAGGGGTTGGGAAGTGGTGACTCCGCCATGAGTAAACACCTGATGTGTTGTCAGCGAACACTTTGTTCGCTGGTGTGGCACGAAACGTATGCCGAGGTGACCTGGCGCACAAGGGCCGCGGACGACCTTGATCAGAACGTAACCGGAAGCACGTCCGCCGGAGCTCCGTGAAGGAGACACCGGCGCGCACGTGCTCGTCCCGGACGGCCCGCCGCCCTGGGCGTGATGCCGGCACCATGACAGCGGGTCCGTGTCGCGGAGCGGCGGGCGCACTTCCCCGTAGACGCGGCCGCGGGCAGTCAGGAACGGGGGTGCCCGGACGACCTTGATCGTCCAGGCACCCCCGTCGGCCGCAGCGCCGCGTGCGGCGAGGCCGGGGTGCGGCCCGGTCCTCTGCCACATGGCCGCTGTCACTGGAAGGCCGGCACGATCTCCTTGACGAACAGTTCGAGCGACTTGCGCTTCTCCTCGTGCGGCAGGCTGTTGTCGCACCAGAAGCTGAACTCGTCGATGCCGAGGTCCTGGTAGCGGCGCAGGCGCTCGATGACCTCGCCCGGCGTGCCGATCATCGCGGTCCTGTGCAGCGATTCGGGCTCGAACTCGGACCGTTCGGCAAACTTCGACTCCGGGCTGGGCTCGAGGAATCCGTTGACCGGAGTCGTGCTGTTGGCGAACCAGGCGTCGAAGGTGCGGTAGAACTTCGAGATCGCGGCAGCCGCCGGGCGCCGGCCCTCGGGGTCGTCCTCGGCGTGGACGTGCGTGTGCCGCAGAACCATGGGGTCGGGCCGTGCGACCTCGGGGTGTGCGGCCACGGCGTCGTCGAACTTCCGCTTCAGGTCGTCGACTTCCTCGTCCCCCTTCATCAGCGGTGTGACCATGACGTTGCAGCCCGAGCCCACCGCGAAGTCGTGCGACGCCGGGTCGCGGGCCGCGATCCACATCGGCGGGGTGGGCTGCTGGACGGGCTTGGGCACGCTCGTGGACGTCGGGAACTGCCAGATCTCGCCGTCGTGGGCGTAGTCGCCCTGCCACAGTGCCCGTACGGCAGGCACCAACTCACGCAGGTGCTTGCCGCCGTCCATCGCCGGGAGCCCTCCTGCCAGGCGGTCGAACTCGAACTGGTAGGCGCCGCGGGCCAGTCCGATCTCCATGCGGCCGTTGCTGATCACATCCAGCAGCGCGCATTCGCCGGCCACCCGGACCGGGTTCCAGAACGGCGCGACAAGGGTGCCCGCGCCCAGGCGGATCGTCGTCGTCCTGGGAGCCAGGTTGGCCAGCAGGGGGCATCGGGCTCGGCGAGATGGTGTACTCCATCGCGTGGTGCTCGCCGATCCAGACGGTGCTGAAGCCGCCTGCTTCGGCCATGAGCACCAGCTCGGTCAGGTTCTCGAAGAGCTCCTGGTGGCTGATTCGCTCGTCCCAGCGCTCCATGTGCAGGAACAGCGAGAATCGCATGACTGTCCCTTGTCTTCCTGGTGTTGGGCCCCGGTCGGCGGCCGGGGCGTCGGGTCATGACGCGGGGGCGGCCGGCGCCGGCATCGTCGGGGACGCTCCCTTGGTCCTGTGCGGCGTGGCCACGGAGTGCTGTGTCCTCGGCACCGCCTTCGCCGCCGCGGACGCCGGCCGTCGGGTGACCGTGGTGGCCGATGCCTGTGCGGGAGCGTCCATGGCCCTGCACGAGCAGGCGCTGGTACTGCTGGAGCAGTTGGCGCCCCTCGTGTCGGTGGTCACCGCCGACCGGCTCCCGTAGGGGACTCCCGCCGGGGCAGGAAACACGACGGTTGCGAACCGGGACGTACGCCACGGCCAGGCGTGGCACGGCCAGGTCGCTCCCCGTAGTCCCGGCGGTCGCTCGCACCGCCAGGAGACTGCGGGTTTCCTCGTCCGTCATCGTCTTCGGCCCGCCGTGAAGCGTGACCGAGGAGGCGCGGCCGAAGCTACGCCTTCGGCCCCTGCGAGATGCGCACCATGTTGCCCGACGGATCGCGGAACGCGCAGTCACGCGGGCCCCAGGGCTGGTCCACGGGCTCCTGCAGCACCTCGGCGCCGGATGCCCGCACCTTCTCGAAGGCCGCGTCGAGATCGTCGGTGCGAAAGACGACCATCGGCAGGACACCCTTGGTGAGCAGTTCCTGCAGCGCGTCGCCATCGGCCTGGGATCGGCCGGCGTGCGGTTCCGAGAGCACGATCTCGAGGTCCGGCTGGGCAGCGCTGCCGAGGGTGACCCAGCGGAATCCGCCCGAGGCGACATCGTTGCGCACCTCGAGGCCGAGCGCGTCACGGTAGAAGACGAGCGACTCGCCCATGTCGTTGATGGTGATGTGACAGTACTGGAGTGCGATGTTCATGCGGCCAACGCTAGGCGGCGCTGTCGCGGACCGCTTCTCGAATCCGGCTCGATGCGTCTCCGGTCGGCCGGGTGCGTACCTTCGCCACGCACGCGGGCATCGCCGTCACGGCGTGGTGTTCCCCCATGCGGTACGCGCTCGGCGGCTCACCCAGGAGCTCGGTGAATCGCGAGCCGAACGAGCCGAGCGAGGTACAGCCGACGCCATGCACGCGTCGGTCACGCTCATTCCCGCGCGCAGCAGCGCCATCGCCCGCTCGATGCGGCGGGTCATGAGGTTGTTGTACGGCGTCTTCCCGTAGGCGGCCCGGAACCGCCGCGAGAAGCGCGCCGGCGACATGAGGGCGTGGCGGGCCATCGTAGGAACGTCGAGCGGGCGCGCGTACTCGCGGTCGATCAGATCCCGGGCCCGGCGCAGGTGCGCAAGGTTGGCGAGGTCTTGCGGGGTCATTCATCGAAAGTACACCCGCTCCGTGAGCAACCCACCGACCTGCACCGACAGGCTGAGCAACAGCTGTTGGCGCCGGCCGCGGGCAGTAGCGTACGAACGTACACTGTTGTGTGTACGATCGTCCCTATGAAGGACTGCTTCGACGGGGACTCCCGTACCAACCGCGAGCGCATGCTCGCCGGAGACCTCTACGTCGACGACGACCCGGAGAACACTCGCGCACAGCAGCGCGCGTTGCGCCTGGCAACCGAGTATCAGGCCGCATATCTGCAGGACCCCGACGACGCGCAGCCGTTGCTCGCGGAACTCATCGGCAGTCTCGGTGCGGATGTGCGCATCAGGCCGCCCCTGTTCGTCGACTACGGCAGCCACATCAGCGTCGGCGAGGGAACCTTCGTCAATTACAACCTCACCGCTCTCGACGTCGCTCCGATCAGGATCGGCAAGGACTGCCAGATCGGTCCGAACGTGCAGTTGCTGACCCCCACCCATCCCGTCGAGCCGCAGCCCCGGCGCGACAAGCTGGAGGCCGCTCAGCCGATCACCATCGGCGACAATGTCTGGCTCGGCGGCGGCGTGATCGTCCTGCCCGGCGTCACCATCGGGGACAACAGTGTCATCGGTGCCGGGGCCGTCGTCACCAAGGACATCCCGCCGAACGTCATTGCCGTGGGCAACCCGGCGCGAGTGGTCCGCTCGATCTAGGAGGACAAGGGTGGCCACCGGACGCATCGATCCCGAACGGCGCGAGCGCATCATCGACGCGGCGCTCGACCTCATCGCCGACGAAGGCGTCGCCGGCGTCTCCCACCGCAAGGTCGCTGCCCGGGCGGGCGTCCCGCTCGGCTCCATGACGTATCACTTCCAGAACATGGACGAGCTGCTGCGCGAGGCGTTCACCCGCTTCGCCGCGACGATCGCCGATGTCTTCGAGCAGCGTCTGGGCGCCGCCGCCACCCCCGACGAGGCACGCGAAGCGGTCGTCGATCTCGTCCACCATCTCTCCGGCGGCGACCAGCGCCAGCTGGTCCTCACCCATGAGCTGTACACGCTGGCTGCCCGGCAGCCCGCCTACCGTGAGCTCACCAGGGAGTGGATGCGCCAAAGCCGCCGGATTCTCGAGCAGCATTTCACCCCCGCCACCGCCCGCCGGCTCGACGCACTCATCGAGGGCCTCTCGATCCACCGAGCTCTGGACACCGAGCCGCACGACCGCGCCCTCACCGCCGAGGCCATTGCGCGGATCACTGCCGAACAACCCGCAGTGGTACAAGGATCAGCCGACCGCACCGACGGCGGCCGACCCACATGAGACCGCCCGGTCGGCGCCAACCTGACATGGCGCCGGCCGGGCACCCTTCCGCCCCATCAAGTCCCGTACGACGATGGCGTACGACCACCGAGCAGTGGGACCTGACCGATGGCGACCACGCGTGCCCACGTGGGCGGCGAGTGAGGGGCGTGATCGGGATCGTCCTCGTCCCACGACCCGGCCGCATGCTGACGAGGGAACAGACCCACCACCGTCCGGCACGGTGGATGCGTGCTCGACCAGGGTGTCTGACCGTCGGTCAGGACCACGATGACGTCGGGGCGGGGCCGTGCTCGGAGCGCCTTGGCGAAGCCCGTACGCAGATCCGTGCCCCCGCCGCCCAGCAGCGGTATTCCCTCGGCACGGCACAGCGGGTGCGCGATCCGGGCCGCCGCGTCGCACGGCAGCACGGTGATCAGGTCCCGACGGCCGCCCACGGCACGGGAGCGGCGACCGCGGCCCGGTCCGCGTAGTCACAAGCGGCAGAAGGTTCAAAGCCACGCCCGACGCCCCTGGGTGGGCCAACCATACGAAGGGCTCGCCCGGTCCCACAGGAGAACGTAGGGAAGGTTGAGATCGTCATCGATGTGTGCGGCGGCGCACGCGCACGCCCAGTCCCCGGCACAGCGGCGGGCGGTCGCAGTCTCGATCACGGACGGCGGCACGGCGAACTCTCGCACGCGCAGCGAGAAGGAAAGGCGGGAATCTTTCGCGATCCGAGTGAGCATCAGCACTTACCTTGCGCGGACAGGCCCCCCAATCTGTCAACAGAATGAGTCGTCATTCGGGTGATGTCAGCCCTCTCCGCCTCGATCTGTCAGGCGGCCCGGTCGAAGCGGCACCACGCGCCTTCCCCCCGGACGTCAGCCGGTCCGCCCGGGATCCGTCCGCCTCGGACTCATCCGCCGCCAGCCCTCCCGCTCCCCGATGCCCCCGCCCGCAGCCCGTCCATGACGAGGTCCAGCAGCCGTGTCGCCCGCGGCTGCCAGTCGCTGTGCGGGTCGATCTGCCAGAGCCCGGCAATGGCGAGCACGAAATCGTCGGGGGTCAGCCCCGGGCGGATGGTGCCGGCCTCCTCGTTGGCTTTCAGCAGGAGCGTGACCGCCCGGGTCACCGGGCCGTGGCCCAGCTGGGCCAGACTGCCGTACGAACTGGTGGCCTTGCGCAGTGCGTCGGCCAGACCTGCCTTGGCCATGGCGTATTGGGCCAGGCGGTCCATCCACTCCCTCAGGGCCTGGTCGGGTGTGCGGGTCCGGAGCAGTTGGGCAGCGGCGTCGGCGACCTGCTGCATCTCGTAGCGGTAGACCTCCAGGACCAGCGCCTCGCGGTTGGGGAAGTTCCGGTAGAACGTTCCCTGCCCGACGCCGGCCTTCTTCGCGATCACACTCAGCGGGGCGTCCGCTGCCCGCGTCAGCTCGGCCAGCGCGACTTCCAGGATGCGCTCGCGATTCCGTTGCGCGTCCGGGCGCAGAGCCGTGTTCCTGTCTTCCCGCACTCGTCCTCCTTCCGGAAACGCGGCCAAGTCCGGCCTTGCTGACCGGACAACTGTCCGCTCGGCCAAGTCCGTCCTTGCTGACCGGACAACAGTCCGCTAGGTTCGACGGTTGGCGGACAGCTGTCCGCTTCCGTGTACCGTAGCGGCAATTCCGGCCAGTATGGCCGACCGACGGCCCTCGTCACTGGTTCGTGCACCATCGCCCTCTCCCTCCCGCATCCTCTGCCCGGATCGTCTTGTTCGACGCGCATCCGCAATGCGAAAGAAGGCTGATCATGGCCCCATCGTCGTCCAGTGCCATCACGCTGATCATCAACGGTGAGAAGTACACCCTGTCCGTCGACCATCGCACCACCCTGCTCGACGCCCTGCGCGAGCATCTCGATCTGACCGGTACCAAAAAGGGCTGCGACCAGGGCCAGTGCGGCGCCTGTACGGTGCTGCTCGACGGGCGGCGGGTTGTTTCATGTCTGCAGCTCGCGGTCGCGGCCCAGGGGCGCGCGATCACCACCATCGAAGGTGTGGCCGATGGTGAGCGGCTGCATCCGGTGCAGCAGGCCTTTCTCGACCTCGACGGCTACCAGTGCGGTTACTGCACACCGGGGCAGATCTGTTCGGCGCTCGCGGTGATCGAGGAACACGCGGCGGGCTGGCCGAGCGCTGTCACCGGCGACGTCCGGCCCGAAGCGGGCGTGCCCGCGCTCACCGCCGAGGAGATCCGCGAGCGGATGAGCGGCAATCTGTGCCGCTGCGGCGCGTATGTGTCGATCGTGCAGGCGGTCGCGCGGGCGGCGGAAGCAGCCGGGGCAACGGACAAGGAGGCAGCGGCATGAGGGAATTCGGATACGAGCGCGTCTTCGACGTCGCCACGGCTGTCGCCCTGCTCGGCGACCGCCCCGGCGCCCGCTTCCTCGGCGGCGGCACCAACCTGGTCGACCTGATGAAGGCCGGCGTGGAAAGGCCCGAGCTGCTCATCGACGTGAGCGAACTCCCCCTGGGCGGAGTCGAGTTCACTGACGAGGGCGGGCTTCGCATCGGCGCGGCCGTCACCAACAGCGACCTCGCGGCCCACCCCGACGTGCGGCGTCACTACCCGGCGCTGGCGCAGGCCGTCCTGGCCGGCGCCTCGGGACAGCTGCGCAACATGGCCACAGTCGGCGGGAATCTGCTTCAGCGGACCCGTTGCGGTTACTTCACCGACATCAGCAAGCCGTGCAACAAGCGGGCCCCCGGCAGCGGTTGCCCCGCCCTCACGGGCGAGCACCGCAACCACGCGATCCTCGGCGCCTCCGGGCACTGCATCGCCACCCATCCGTCGGACATGGCGGTCGCGCTCGCCGCCTTCGATGCCGTCATCTGTTACGAATCGGCGCGGGGGCCGGGCGAGTTGCCGATCTCCGAGTTCTATCTGCCCGTGGGCGACGCTCCGCACATCGAGACCGCACTCCCGACGGGTGCGCTGATCACGGGCGTCATGCTGCCACCGGCCCTGGTTGCCGCCCACTCGCGGTACCGGAAGGTGCGCGAGCGCGCCTCGTACGCGTTCGCGATCGGCTCGGTCGCCGCCGCGCTCGACGTCCAGGACGATGTCGTACGCGAAGTGCGCCTCGCGTTCGGGGCGGTGGCGTCCCGCCCGTGGCGGGCCCGTACGGCCGAACGGGTGCTGACCGGTGGCCCGGTGAGCGCGGTGGCGTTCGCCGCCGCAGCGGATGCCGAACTGGCGGCCGCCGAGGCACTTGCCGAGAACGGATACAAGGTGACGCTGATGCGCAATCTCGTGGTGGCCATGCTGACCGAACTCACCGAGGAGCTCGCCCGATGACCACGACGGCCAAAATCGCAGCCGTGACGGGATCCGTCGGATCCGCCCACACCCGCGTGGAGGGCCGCGACAAGGTCACCGGGGCGGCCCGCTACGCCGGAGAGATCCCCTTCGCTGAACTCGCCTACGGCTGGCTGGTGTTGTCGACCGTGGCCCGTGGCCGTATCCGTTCCGTGGAGGACGGCCCCGTCCTGGCCATGCCCGGCGTCCTCACCGTGCTGCACCACGGGAACGCGCCGCGCGTCGACACCGACTACGTGGGCATGCTGGGGCGGCCGAACCCGGTCCTCGGGATCTTCCAGCACGACCGCGTGCCCTTCGCGGGCTGGCCGGTGGCGCTGGTCGTGGCCGAGACGTCCGAGCAGGCCAGGGAGGCCGCCGAGGCGCTGGTGGTCCGGTACGAGGAGGAGCCGCACGATGTCGCGTTCCGCGCCGGACATCCCGGTGCGTACACGCCGGAGAACAACCCGATGGTCCAGGCCGAGACGGCGAAGGGGAACCTGGAGGCCCAACTCGACGCCTCCGCCGTCGTCGTGGACGAGGAGTACACCACACCGGAGGAGCACCACAGCGCGATGGAGCCGCATGCGGCGACGGCTCGCTGGGACGGCGGCCGGCTCGACGTCCTCGACTCCAACCAGGGCAGCACCTGGGTGGCGAGCGAGCTCGCGCAGCTCTTCTCCCTCGACCCGGCCTCCGTACGGGTGCGGTCCGAACACGTCGGCGGCGGCTTCGGGTCCAAGGGCCTGAGCCCGCACCAAGTGGCAGCCGTGATGGCCACGACCGTCCTCCACCGCCCGGTCCGCGTCGTCTTGACACGTCGTCAGATGTTTTCCCTCGTCGGATTCCGCAGCCCCACTGCGCAGCGGATCAGGCTCGGCGCCGACGCGGACGGCCGGCTGCGCGCCTTCGACCACCGGGCGCACAGTCTTACGTCGACCGTGCATGAATTCGTCGAGTCGAGCGCCGTGCTGGGCCGCGTGATGTACGACGCCGACGCGCATCACACCCTTCACCGGCTGGTACGGCTCGACGTGCCGACTCCGGCGTGGATGCGCGCACCGGGCGAGGCACCGGGATCCTTCGCCCTCGAATCCGCCCTCGACGAACTGGCCGAGAAGTGCGCCGTGGACCCGATCGCGCTGCGCGCACGGAACGAACCCGGGGCGGGTCCCGTGTCCGGGATGCCGTTCAGCAGCCGAAACGTGCTCGCCTGTTTCGAGGAGGGCGCCCGCAGGTTCGGCTGGGCACACCGGGACCCGCGTCCCGGCCTGCGCCGCGAGGGACGCTGGCTGCTCGGGACCGGCACGGCGGCAGCCACCTACCCCTCGGGAGTCGCCCCGTCCACGGCGGCCGTGACCGCTGAAGCGGACCGGACCTTCACCGTACGGATCAACGCGGCGGACATCGGGACCGGGGCACGGACGGCGATGGCCCTGGTCGCCGCGGACGCGCTGGAGGTGGATCCCGGCCGTATCCGGGTACGGATCGCGGACAGCGACCTCGGCCCGGCGATGATCGCCGGCGGCTCGATGGGCACCCGCTCCTGGGCGTGGGCGGTGACAGCCGCGGCGAACGAGCTGCGGGAGCGATTGGCCGCTTTGGAAGGCGTCATTCCGGCGGAGGGGATCACCGCCCGGTCCGACACCACCGAGGCCGTCGGTGCCCTCGCGAAGAAGGAACGGCACTCCTTCGGAGCACAGTTCGCCGAGGTCGCGGTGGATACCGCCACCGGCGAGGTACGCGTACGCAGGCTGCTCGGCATCTACGCCGCGGGCACCATCGTCAATCCGCTCACCGCCCGCAGCCAGCTCATCGGCGGAATGACCTGGGGGCTGTCCATGGCCCTCCACGAGGAGGCGATCAGGGACCGGGCCGACGGTGGCCACATCGGTGCCGACCTCGCCGGGTACCACGTCGCCACGCACGCCGACGTGCCGCTCATCGAGGCGGACTGGGTCGACGACCCCGACCCGGACGACCCGGTCGGGATCAAGGGCATCGGTGAGATCGGCATCGTGGGTGTCGCCGCCGCCGTCGCCAATGCGGTGTGGCACGCCACGGGGACACGCCACCGGGACCTGCCCATCCGCCCGGACAGGATCCTGCGTGCAGCGGACGAAACCCGGCGCCGGACGGCGCAGGAAGCCCGGAGTGCCTGACGTCGCCCGGAATCCGAAGCGTCGGCTCGAAGAGGGCCGGACCGTCGCCGTCGCGACAGCCGCGGCACCACCGTAGGGATCCCGCCGCCTCGGTCGGTGCCGCCTGCGCGGCGTATCGGCGGCCTGCCACCCGACGCAGTTGGCGACATGTCGCAACCCGCAGTTTTCAGGACAGGCAGTCGTCACACGCCTGGTACTCCGCCCAGACGACGGGCTGGGCGTGACCCGCCATGTCCCCCACATGGGCGCGGCCGTTCCGGTCCGGATGCCGCGCCGCGTGGTACGGGTACGCGACAGCAAGGGGCGCGCAGTCCCACCGGTGATGGGGGAAGCGACGGAGTTCGCCGTGCGCACCGCACCTCCTCTTCGCCCCTTGCAGCAGACGGCAAGGGTGCCTGCACGCTCGCCTGACCGCAGTAACCCGGCGCGCGCGGCGAACCTCCCGCCGCAAAGCTGTGGGCATACGCGCTCCGGCCGTTCTGCCGGCGAAAGACGAAGAAGGTTTTCCCTGTGCGTTTGTTCCGAACATCGCTGTGGGTCACGGCCCCCGTGGCGGTGTCTCTCCTCGCGGCGCCGCCCGGGTTGGCGAGGGCCGGTGCTGTCGGCGAGACGACGCCGCGAAGGCCGCCATCCGTGTGGCCGGCCGGATCCGTTCCCGAATCGACCGCCGATTCCGCGCGTCCGTTCCCGGCCCTGGGCGCCACCTCGGTGGCCTTTCCCCGTGGAGCACCGCGGCCCGCCATCGTGGGGCGTACGCAGTGGCGGGCCGACGAAACCAGGCGCGACGCCCATGCCCACTACACGGAAAAGGTGACGGCGGTCTTCATTCATCACACCGACACCCCCAACGGCTACGACTGTGCCGACGTCCCGCGCACCTTGCGCAACCTGTACACGGGCCAGACCCGTGACCGCAGTTGGGGAGACCTCGGCTACAACTTCCTCGTCGACACCTGCGGCAACATCTACGAGGGCCGTGCCGGCGGTGCCGACCGCCCCGTCATCGGTTCCCACACCCTCGGCTTCAACCGCGACACCGCGGGGATCGCGGCGATCGGCACCTTCGGACGGGGCACACCCGTACCGTCGGCCATGGAACACGCGATCGCGGCCCTCGCCGCGTGGAAGCTCGGCCTCAGCGGAATCGACCCGACCAGCAAGGTGCGGCTCACATCGACGAACGACAAGAGCCGTTATCCCAAAGGCACTTCGGCCCAATTCAATGCAATTTCCGGTCACGGTGACGGATTTGCCACCAGTTGCCCCGGGGAAGCACTCCTCGCGCGACTCCCCGCGATCCGGAAACTCGCTGCCGGCCTACAGAACCGATCCCCCCACACATCCATCGGCACACGCCTTCCTACCAGTCTCCGAAACCTCCGCGACGCCGGGTGAGGTCCGGAGGCAGTGCTCCAGGAGGAGTGTGCTCCGGGTAGGTTCAAAAAAGTGAGACGGTTCTGATCGAACAGTACTGGCAGGAGATCGGCTCCGGCTTGGCGCGTGCCGACATCCCGGTGCACCACTTCGCGCAACAGCGAATTCCCGGCGCCGTCAAGCCGAGGGCCATGTTGTCGAAATGCCGACAGGACACACAGCGGCCAGACCTTCGGCGCGTCATGGAAGAGCCGGACCCCCCTCCCGGGGAAACTTTCAGCATGACCAACACAACGAAGGCAGTGCTTGAGGGCGGTCCCGACGATCTCCCCGAGCGGATCGTTTCCGTCGACACACCTGGCGTCGACCTCAAGATCCCGTTCCGGGGCGGATACGAGCACTTCAAGAGCACCACGCGTCACCAGGAAACACCGGAAGGCCCATTGCCTGTCTACGAATGGTGGGAGCGCACGGAAATCCCGGGTTGAGTACCGGTCGGAGTATGAATCCGGACGCGCGGTCCCGGGCAGGGAAATACCCTATCTGCCGCCCGATCAGGTGTGATGTGACGAGAAGACCCCGGATCGGCCACCGCGTCCCAGGGGCTTCGGACCGGTGCTGACACCCTATGGACGGAGCCGGGCGCCCGGGGCGCCGACAGCAGAACACCACAGGTGCTCTGCACCGGCACGATCACCGGGCCATGCCGATCCCCGGCGCCAGAACCAGTTCTGACCTGCTGCCCCCCGCGATGGGCAGGACTCGTCCGTGGTCCACGACGAGGCACCGCCGAGTTCAGCGGGTAGCCGTGGCCAGCCGTTCGGGCAGCTCGCGCCTGCTGTGGAACAGAGTGGTGCGGGACCTTCCAGCCGCGAGGGCGGTGTGAGACCGCCGCAGTAGCCAACGCCCCGCATTCCGGCGGCACGAACGCCCTGAACTCCGTACGTGTTGTCTTCAACCACTGGGCGCTGCCCCGGGGCCACACCCATGGAGCGGGCAGCGTGAAAGGACACGGAACCCCGGCCCGATTCCGGCGGGCCGGGGTTCTACGTCAACCGAGTGACTCGGTCACTAGTCTCGGTCACCGCCGCCGCGGCCTTCGCCGAAGTGGCGCTCGATCACCCGGAAGCTGCCCACCACTCCGTTCTTGACCTTCACGCCGCCCCTGACGCGCTTCGGGAACACCCCGTCGCTGGAGCTCCACGGTCCGACGGTGGCGATGGGGGCGCCGTTGTCGCAGGTGGCCCCGCGGAAGACCTCGACGGCCCGACGGCTGTCGTTGCGGATGTTGAGGCTCTTGGCGCCGAGGCCGCTGACGACGGTGATGCAGCCGCCCGGCTCGGCGGAGTAGGTCCGCTCGTTGATGTGGATGCGGCCCTCTTCGTGGTGGCGGCGGCCCCCTTCGTGGCCACGACCCTCTTCGTAGCCCCCGCCTTCGTTGCCCTTGCCCTCGTTGCCCTTGCCGCCCTCGCCGCCTTCGAGGGCCGTGACGGGGGCGGGAGCCTGCTGGACGGCCGGGGCGGCCTGCTGGACGACGGGGGCGGCCTGGGCCGGCTCGGAGGTGGCGGCCGACGCGTAGGTGATGCCTGTGGCGGCAAGGGCCGCGGCGGCCGCGACAGCGGCCGTAACAATGGTGGAACGGGTAGCCATGTCACTTCTCCTGTCTCAGAGTGGGCGGCCGAGCAGCCGACCCGTGATTGAACGTACTGACGGCCCCCATACCTGTCATATCGAACATATTGTGCGCAGGTGCCAAAACATCGATCGAGGTACACCATGTACGCCATATGCTATTTTCATACAATCTGATGGAAAGTGAACTAGCCCCTGAATTCACGGGACTTGGGATTCCGTTAGCCTGTCCAGGCGACTTGCTGAAACCCGTTCACCCCGGCGACGGCGTGTCTTTCATTGACACGACCCGCACAGCAGTCCCACGTCGGCGGCCCGAACACCCGTCGGCCACACCCCCGCCCGGTTCTGGCTGCTCAGACGGGCTGTGCCCCGTCACCGCAGAACCCAAGCGGTCATGTCGATCGGGTGATGGCTCCGCAGAGTGACAGGCAGACCAGAAGGATCGTCACATTCACGAGGCGTTGCAGTACTGGATATGCATGCGGCCCGGGACGTGCCGACGGGTCCGTGCCCGTGACCACGGGCCGGGGCTGAGCTCGACGCAGAAGTGCCCGGCATCCGGATAGCGGTGCAGGTACGACGGGGCTTGGTCGACGAGGCCGCGCAGTGCGGTGCCGTGCTCGCGGAACGCGATGGAACTGCCCACGACGAAAAGAGTGTGCGCAGCGATGTCGAACCCCAGGTGGTCGCGGTACGCCCGGTGTTGTCTCCGCCGATGGTCGATGGCTCTCTCGTCGGGGAAGTCATGGTCAAGAGTGGCTGCGGTGCCGGGCTCGCCGGCACCGCGCCGTGACCGGACCTGCTTCCACGACGCGGTCGGAAACTGCAGGCTGTGGTGGAGCAGAACCAGGTCCAGCGAGACCGGTTCGCCGTCGCTGACTGTGCCGTCGGCGACGGGATTGGCCCGGATCGGCAGGTAGACCAGCGACCGGGCGGACCAGGCAGCCAGCGCCCACATGGCGACGAGCTGGGCGGCACCGCCCCGGTCGGCGTACATCGACAGCCAATGACGGTCTTTGCGTGGCAGTGTGCTGCATGCCTTCCGTCCCGCTCGGCCCTTGTGCCCGGCCCGCGCCAGGCACGACGGCCCGGTTCAGCCTGTCTGGCCGATCGCGCCGCGGAGCATGGCGACCGTCGTCGCTGCCGCCGCGCGCTCGACGTCGTCCTCCGTGGTACGCACCCGCTCCTCCAGGAGCACCACGGCGGCCTGAAGGACTCCCACCCGGACAGGAACGCACTGCATCGCCGTCAGTACGGCCGCCGCCTGTTCAGCCGGGGTCGCGGTGGCGGCCTGCGGAATGAGCGTGGCGATTCCGCGCCCGAGCGCACGGTCGCGAGGCGGCTGTGCCGCGGCTGTGGTCACCCGCGAAGTCTGCCGCACCGGACACCGGGAACCGCTCAGCGACCTGACTGCGGCTCGTCGGGCTCTTCCTGGACGTGCGCGTGGACACGCCTCAACAGCGCTGTCAGCTAGCTTGTGGTAAAGTCCCTGCGCGCATCGGCCACCCGCGCATGAGCTTTGGCGACCTTGATCCGCTGCTTGTTCCGGTTCCTCGACCCCTTCGCCTTACGCGACAGCCGGCGCTGCTCCCTCTTCAGCTTCTTCTCCGCCCGGCGCAGGAACCGGGGTGAGGTGACGCGGGAGCCGTCCGCCATGACGGCGAAGTGGGTCAGGCCCAGGTCGATGCCCTGATCCGTCTCCAGCGCGGGCAGCAACTGGTCCGCCGGGTCGGTCTCCACGACGAACGAGCAGAAGTACCTGCCGGACGCATCCTTGATCACCGTCACCGTCACCGTCACCGTGGACGGCATGGACAGAAGCCGACGCGACCACCGGACCTTCACCGGCCCGATCTTGGGAAGGTTCAGCTTCCCGTCCCCGGTGATCGACCAGCGGGCATTCGCGGTGAAGCGGACGGATTGCCGGTTGTCCCGCTTCGACTTGAACCGGGGCTCGGCAACCCTCGGCCCCTTGCGGGTGCCCTTCAACGAGGCGAAGAAGTTGGAGTACGCCGTATCCAGGTCCCGCAGCGACTGCTGCAGCACCACGGCGGACACCTCCCCCAGCCAGCCACGCCCGGTGGTCTTCTTCGCCTCGGTGATGAACCGCTTCGACAACTCCGCCGACTTCAAGAACGGCCCGCCCGCAGCTCGGGCGTCCCGCCTCGCCCGCAAACAGTCGTTCCACACCACCCGCGCACAACCGAACACCCGGGACAGCGCCATGCGCTGCCCTTGCGTCGGCTCAATACGGAAGGAGTATCGGAGCTGCATGACAACTCACCCTACATACTTGGTTTATGGCTGACATGCAGAACATCAGAACTGTTCGGCACTGCATTTTTGCCCTCCATGCCCACTTGGTTTCTGTGACGAATTACCGGCACCGGATCTTCAGCGACGCGCACCTCAAGCGGATGGAGGAGATCATGCGGGCGGTGTGCACCGACTTCGAGTGCGAGCTGATCGAACGTTCAGCTATCCGCGGGCCCAGTCGCGCATGGCGGTCCGCGAGGAGAAGGCGGCGACGTCTTTGTCGAGCGGCTGGTCGGTGTACTGATGGATGCGCCAGGGCGCATTGATCCGGGGCTTCCCCGCGGTGACGTAGTCAGCTATCCACAGGCCGTCCCCCGCATACGACGTGGTGTCGTGATGCAGCCAGAAGTAGCGGTTGCAGTACAGCAGAACCTTGTGATGGGGCCTCAGGCTCTTGAGCTCACGGATGAAGCGGTCCTTTTCGGCGTTGCTCGCCCGGGTGCCTTCGCCGTTCTCCTCCCAGTCCACGGCGAGCAGATCGCCCACCTTCTCCGGAGCCTTGCTCACGAAGTACTCGGCCTGGGCCGTGATGTCGCCCTGCCAGAGAAAGTGGTAGAAGCCGATCACGCATGCCGCGTCCCTGGCACGTTTGACCTGCGAGGTCAGATGCGGGTTGACGTAGGAACGGCCTTCGGTGGCCTTGATGAGGACGAAGTCCAGTCCGTCCGTATCGAAGGACGACTGGTACGCGCTGACGTCGACGCCATGGAGCATGAGCACCGCCTCCAAGTAAGCTGGGTGATTCCGGTTCTCTCACTGTCCGTGCCCGCAGCCGCTCCTTCCCACCCGTCCGGTGACGGAGCGAATCCTTTTGCCACTTCCCGGAATAGGGGACCGCAACGGGTAGTTGGTGAAGCGGCGAGTCCACATCACATACCGCAGGCACCATCGGAAGGTCGGATCCATGAAGATCGGCATCGTCGGAGCAGGCAATATCGGCGGCAACCTCACCCGGCGTCTCACCGCACTGGGGCATGACGTCTCCGTCGCCAACTCACGTGGCCCGCAGACGCTCACCGAGCTCGCGAAGGAGACCGGAGCCACCCCGGTCACGGTGGCCGAGGCCGCTCGGGGAGCCCAGGTCGTGGTCGTCACCGTCCCCCTCAAGGCCGTCCCCCATCTACCCTCGGGATTCCTCGACGAGGCCGCGGAGGGGGCCGTGGTCATCGACACGGGCAATTACTACCCGCAGCAGCGCGACGGCCGCATCGCCGCGATCGAGGACGGTCTGCCGGAGAGCCGGTGGACCGAGCAACAGATCGGCCACCCCGTGATCAAGGCGTTCAACGGAACGTACGCGCAGGACATCCTCGACAACGGCCGCCCCAAGGGCAATCCCGGCCGTCAGGCGCTGCCGGTGGCCGGTGACGATGCGGCAGCCAAGCAGGTCGTGCGCGACGTCATCGACGAGCTGGGCTTCGACACCGTGGACGCGGGCGGCCTCGACGAGTCCTGGCAACAACAGCCCGGCACGCCCGTCTACGGTCACCAGGGAGACGCCGAGGCCGTTATCGAGGCACTCGCCGAAGCTTCCCCGGAACGCACGGCGGAGTGGCGCGCCTGACGGCCCGGGGCGACGGCGATCGACGGGTTCACACTCGTCGCGGTGGGCGTCGCGCGTAGGACCGGGCCATCACTGAGGGCGGTCGGAAGGCGTCCCTGTCCGTTCCGCGTGTGCTGGAGCAGGTGGCGGAGGTCTCCGCCTCCCGCTCCGCACCGAAGACTACGGCGCGGTACTACGCCCGCCCGGTGTCACTGCACGTCGTCCGGACGGGCCGGAAGGCTGTCCATGAACGAGCTGACGGAGAAGACGGCGCGACCGGGTCCGGGCGGGCCGTAGCCGGGGGGTGAGCTGAGCCCGTACTCCTCCATCGTTGCCCGGTAGGCGTCCAGCAGGCGGATGTGGTACTCCAGCGGCGCTCCGTCCGGGTTGGTCTTTCCGAGCGGGGTGGTGGGCTCCGGGCACCAGGTGGTGAAGCGCGGCGTGATGCCGTGCGACATGAAGAACCGCAGGCCTTCGGTGGTCGATTCGATGGCCTCGTTCACCGTGGTGAAGCCGAAGGGTTCGGCCATCTCGACGCCCGCCACGAAGTTGGGGATGACATTGCGCGGGCCGAAGACCTCGGCGGAGTCCAGAATGCGTCGGTGCCACTCGTCACGGCCGACGTAACGCTCCTTGCCGGGGCAGTAGAGCTCGAACAGCCGGCGGTCCCACACCTCGTAGTTGGGGTGGTAGATCTGGACGCCGTAGTCGTGGAAGCGCTGCACGTCGGCCTTGGGCAGGGCCTGGGCGACGACCTTGCCGATCCAGCGGCCGGGGAAGCGCTCCTCGATGGCCTTCGCGTACTGGCCGTAGAAATCCGCCTCGTCGCGGCCGCCGATGTGGGAGGTGATGGCGCCCCCGGTGAGGGTGTACGCGGTCGACGTCTTGGCGGTGTCGTACTTGTCGATGATGGCCAGTGCCTCCAGGACCTCCTCGACCGGCTTCACACCGGTGTACGGGCGTCCCGCCGCCTTGTGCTGGCGCCAGTTGTGGTTGATGTCGCAGTACTGGCACTCCTCCTTCGCCCCGAAGTACTGGCAGACCCGGAAGACCGTCAGATAGACGAGGTAGCCCCACTGGATGGTGGGCGCGACCTCCATGACGGACTTGCCGTTCTCAAGGGTGTGCCGGTAGTAGTCCGGCATCGGCGGCAGGCCGACGTCGGAGATCCGCCGGCCGTCGAGGTACAGCCCCAGCACGCCGTCGCCGTCGGCAGCGACGCGGTACGGGGACGCCGGGTTGACCCGTACCGACACCACGGTCCGGCGCAGCTCGTACGGGCCACCGGTGAGGACGATCTCCTCCGGCGGGCGACGGAGCGCGGCCGCACCGAGCTCCGGGAGTGTTCCGTGATCGAACGAGAAGATGAAGTACGACTTCGGCTTGATGTCGCCGCCCTCGTTGTCGCTGAGCGCCGACTCGTCGAACGCCACGCCGCCGCGCAGGAGGTCTTCCTTGATGACGGCTTCCCGGGGCACGTGCGGGAACTGCTCCATGAGCCGCTCGATCAGGCGGGTGCGGCTCCCGTCCCCACCACTCTGTTCGGCGCGGCTCTGATCGGTGCGGCTGCGGTTGGTACTGCTGGGCATGTGCGCGACTCCTCGGTCCGGTCGTCGGAGGCGTTCCGGGTACGCCTCACTGTCCAACGAACCACGGGTGTCTGCGGTGCCCGGCCGCACCGGCCGATTCGTCCGGGTGCGGCGCGAATGCTGTCCGGGCCGTCAGCGGCACGGCCCGGGCCGGGAATTCAGCGGTCCCAGTGAGTGGGCCGGCTGAGCGAGGGCGGGAGTTTCGTCGCCGCGTCGCCCCGGGCCGCGTTGAGCTGCGCCTGAGTGAGGAAGAGACTTCCGGTGAGGTCGGCACCGGACAGGTCGGCGTCCCGGAAGTCGGCGCCGATCAGATCGGCCAGGCGCAGATCGGCACCTGTGAGGTCCGCCGCGACGAGATAGGCGCCCCGCAGGTCGGCGCCCCGCAGATCGGCGCCTTTGAGCCTGGCTCCGATGAGGTCGGCGCCGCGGTGGTCTCGCTTCTTCCTGCGGGGCGCCGTGGCTCGTACCAGTTGGCTGGTACGGAGCAGGAGGCCCGCGATGTCGTCACGGTGCGCGGCCACGTCCAGGTCCGTGAACTCGTCCGCGGGGAGGTGGGTGAGGCGGTCCGTCTCGTCGAGGCCTCGCCGGATCTCGCCGTGGAGGGAGCGTGCCGCGTCCAGGGACAGTGCTTCCGTCAGGTACCAGAGGAGTTCGTGGAGCTGCCGCATGACCGGGAACACCTGGAACATCTGCTGGGCGGTCTGCGGCGCCCGTCGCCAGTCCTGCCCGTCGAAGGTGCCGAGGGAGACCTTCTGGCCGGCCCCGAAGCAGTCGTACACGGTGCAGCCGGGGAACCCCTGCGTCCGCAGATCGGCATGGATGCCGCAGCGGAAGTCCTCCTGGAGATTACGGCAGGGCTTACCGGCATCCTTGTTGATCGCGAAGTCCGCGGACCGGGTCAGGGTCAGTGCGACGCAGCACAGTCCGAAACAGTTCGCACAGTCGGCGCGCAGCGCGGCACGGTCGGTGCGGTCGACACGGTCAGTGCTTTCGGTGCCGGGGCGTGGGGCGTTGTCGGGCACAGTGCGTGGGTCCTCCGGGATACGGAACTGTCGGACGGCCGACCCTATCCGGATCAGCTGTCAGACGGCCGACCCTATCCGGATCCGTCACCCGCACACACCGATTTCGTGATCATCACCAACGGGTACGGATCGCCGCGCGCCCCTCTTCGACTTCTCCGCAGACACCGGATCAGGGGGCTCCGCTCCGGGCGGCAAGCATGCGCGCAATGATGGTGGTTATTACATCTTTGCAGGAGGTGCCCCTACGGAACGCCCCTGGCCGTGGTGCGTCCGCAGAGCACCGATAATGTCCGGGACGTGGTCCGCCACTGCCTGGCACGACCCATCCCGCTGGTGCCGCGTGGCGCAGAACCGGCCTCTCGGGTGGGGCGAACGCCGTCGACGGGGCGATCGTGCTGTCCTTCGAGGACATGAACCGGATCATTCACATCGACACCGCGGAAAGGCTCGCGATCGTTCAGCCCGGGGTCGTCAACGACGATCTGCGGAGCCGGTCCGTCGCCGTCCGGTGAAAGCGGCGCACCGGGGGCGTAGCGGGGGCCTCGACTGCGGGCGGCGGCGTCTGGACGGCCCGCGCCCGGACCATTGTCAGTGGGGCGACGCACACTGACAGCAGTACGGCACGGGCGAAGGGGACGCTGATGGGCACCGAGCACGAGACCGGCTTCGAACCGGCCACCGGAGACGGCCCGCCGACTTCGGCACCGGACGGAAGCCGGGCCGCTGCGGTACGGACGGCGTTCGAGGGCCTGCTGCAGATCCGGCGGCTGACGAACACAGAACACGCGAGTCCGGAGGGTGTGCCCGCGCAGTGGGAGATTCACCGGCCGATACGGGCCGTCGCCCTGGCACTGGAGGCATCGGGCCTGGCCGCCTCGGCCGTTGACAGCTCGGGCGTGCGTACCGCGACCGGGTACCGCCTGGTGCCCGGTGATGCGCCGGGCAGCGTGCGGGTCGAGTGGCTCGGTCCGCCCGGCAGCGGAGCCGCTCACGCGGAGGAGGCCGAGCTGCCCCGGTGCGCCGCCGTGCTGCGGGAGTTGGGCTGGACGGTGTTGCTGTACCGCGGGCCGCGGCGCAGAAGATTCCTGGAGGTCGAACCACCGACCGGTGTCCGACGGCCGAACGGCGGCTAGCCGACGGTCCGGGGCCGCCGTGGGAGGTCATTGTCAGACCCATGGGGGATGCTGGTGGGTCCGACACCTCTGACCGGGAGATGCTGAGATGCGCAATGACGAACTCGCCGCGGCCCAGGCGTATGTCCGACTGCTGGAGGCCACTCGGGCGGCGCTCACGGAGCCTGACGAAGTTCCCAAGTATGTGCCCTTGCTCGCCTCGCCGATCGCGGAGGCGGATGTCGCACTTGAGCGTGCGGGGCTCTGCGGCAATGAGTCCCGGTTCTTCGAGCTCGTGCGCTCGCTCCAGCCGAGCATGTCCGGCACCGGCCGCTGACGGGACCTGCTGAACAGGGTCGTACGGTCGCGGTGCGCTCCATCGTCGGGCGGACCGGATCGGGCAGGTCCGCCCGGCCGTCGATCCGTCGCCGCTCTTCACCTCGTCACTCGGGCGAACTTCGCCAATGAACGCGGTGTGGACGGGACCGTCCGCTCTCTGCGCAACACCATGGGCAGGTGGCTGCTGGAGGAGTACCGCCGTGCCTGGGACCGGGATGGTACGGCACCGGGTCTGGCGGAACCGCTCGCCGAGGCGGCCCAGGTGTCGGTCGGGCTGGAACGGCTCGTCGAGGACTTCGAGCTCAACAGCCTCGCCTACTACCACCGTGGCCTGGAGGGTGGGATCCATGAGCGGCTCGGCGCAGGCATGATCCTCGGCGCTTCGCTGCCGACGGCCCGGGGCATCCCGGTGGCCGGGGAGTACGAGCTGCGCACCAGCCTCGCGATGCTGATCACCATCGGCCCGGCGGCTCCTTCACCGAGCTCCAGGCCCTCAACTTCCGCGACCAGGTCGTCGAGATGGGGCACGACGGTCCCGCCCACCTCGCGATCAGCGCCAAGGATCCGCTGCTGCGCGGGCTGTGGGTGTATCACGGCAAACGCGGGTGGGGCGTCAGCGTCGAATTCGACGTCAGGCACGGTCCGGTCACCACGTTCGGCGTCGGCCAGGAGCCGGACGGGACGTTCACCTTCATCGCCTCCGAGGGCGAAGTCGTCCCCGGACCTCTGCTGGAGATCGGCAACACCACCTCCCCTGTCGACTTCGGCTTCGACCCCGGCGAGTGGACCGACGCCTGGTGGCGACCGGCATCGGCCACCGCTGGACTCTGTGCACCGGCCACCGCGCCAAGGACTTCAAGGCCGCGGCCGACCTTCTCGGTATCCCGTTCCGCACCGTGACCGGCCCCAACGACCTCTGAGAGGCCCCGGCCTCAACCCGTCCACCTCCGCCCCTGTATGCCTCGGCCCGTCACCATGCCCCAGCCCGCCGCCATGCCTCAATCCGTCGTTATGCGTCAGCCAGTCGTTATGCCTCAGTCGGTCCTTCGGGAAGCGGGAGCCAGGCCGAGTTCGCGGTCGCCGAGCGGCGCGAAGTAGAGTTCCAGGTCGGCCTCGGTGACCTCGGCCAGGTTCGCCGGGTTCCACCGCGGATTGCGATCCTTGTCGATGATCTGGGCACGCACGCCTTCCACCAGGTCGGGCCTCGTGAAAGCGGTGCACGACGTCCTGTACTCCTGGTCGAGTACCTCCTCCAGGCTGCCGAGCCGACGGGCCCTGCGCAGCGCGGCGAGGGTCACCTTGAGCGCGGTGGGCGACTTGGCCAGGATCGTTTCGGCGGCCTGCTTGGCGGCGGGGACACCGCTGGTGCCGAGCCGGTCGAGGATCTCCTCGACGGAGTCGGACCGGTAGCAGGAATCGATCCACTCGCGGTGCTCCGCCAGTTCACCACCCGGCGCGGGAGAGGCATGCCGCCGTACGGCCTCCTCGACCTCGGCTGCCGTACCGCAGGCGGCCAGGGCCGTGGTGAGCCGGGCAAGGCGGTGGGACAGTACGAAGTGGTCGGCGAGCCCGCACAGCAGCGCGTCAGCCGCGCCGACCGCGTCCGCCGTGAGTGCGAGATGGGTGCCGAGCTCTCCGGGTGCGGCGCCGAGCAGGTGCGTACCGCCTACATCGGGGACGAAGCCGATTCCCGTCTCGGGCATGGCGACGCGCGAGCGTTCGGTGACGATACGGACGTCACCGTGGGCGGAGACACCGACGCCGCCGCCCATGACGATGCCGTCCATGACCGCGACGTACGGCTTGGGGAACCGGGCGATACGGGCGTTGAGCCGGTACTCGTCACTCCAGAAGTCCATCGATGTGCCGCCGCCCGAGCGGGCGTCCTCATGGATCGAACGGATGTCGCCGCCCGCACAGAGGCCGCGCTCCCCCGCGCCGGTGATCAGCACCGCGGTGATGGCGTCATCACGCTCGGCTTCGCCGAGTGCTTCGTGCATGCGCAGCACCATGGCGTGATTCAGCGCGTTCAGGGCACGCGGGCGGTTGAGCGTGATGTGCCGGATGCGTCCCTCGGTGTGCAGCAGAACGGGATCGTCGTGATTCATCTATGCGCTCCGGTCAGCCCGTGTGCCGTATCGCCCGCCGAGAGCGGACGATCTTCCGCTGTCATTCTGCGGGGCGGCTCCCGGGCCCGGGCAGCAGGGGTGCGGGGGCGAGGGGCGAGAACGAGAGGGGTGTGGCTCCCCGCGAGCGTGGAGCCACCTCGACCGGTGGCCCCGGCACACTCCTGTGCCGGGATCATTGGTCTATGTCAGTGCTGTGCGGTGCGACGCTTGCGCACGGACCACATGATGCCGCCACCGGCCAGCAGGACAGCCACGCACACGGGCGCCTGCTTGGTCTCGTCGCGCAAGAAGTTGTCACCGTCGCCGGCCGGCCTTGACGACCGGACACAGCGCGAAGAAAGCGGAGCAAGCCCATGGCCGCGATCCTCTTCGAAACGCAGCCCGCCGAGGCTGTCAGGTCGGACACTCGGCCGGATTTCGGAGACGGCAGATGCGTCAGAGGCGGCAGTGCATGATGTGCAGTCCGACGAAGCCCTGTTTCGGATGGTTGAACCCCTCGGGCAGCGTTCCGAGGATTTCGAAACCGAGCGAGCGGTAGAGCCGGACAGCGTAGATGTTCGTCTCCACCACTGCGTTGAATTGCATGGCCCGGAACCCCGATCTGCGAGCCCAGTCCAGCGTGTACGCGCACAGGGCCCGGCCCACACCCTGCCCGGAATGGTCGGGGTCGACCATGTAACTGGCGCTGGCGACGTGTGCGCCGTTGCCCATGTGGTTGGTGTTCATCTTCGCCGTGCCGAGGATCGCCCCGTCGTCGTCGACCGCGACGACCGTGCGGTTCGGCGACTGGAGGAGCCACCAGGAGCGGGCCTCGTGCTCATCGAGGTCGAGCGGATAGGTGAACGTCTCGCCCGCGGCGACGATTTCGTGGAAGAACGGCCAGATGGCGGCCCAGTCCCCGGCTGTGGCTTCCCTGATGAGCATGGGGATCAGGATGCCGGTGCCGTTCTCCCCGCGCCAGGAGTTTTCAGCAGGGACGCCGGTACGGGCGCCGCCGCAGCCCGAGCCGGGCGAGCAGCCCGAGTGCGGCTTTCGGCACCGCTGTCGGCGGAGGTCCAGGGGCGGGAACCGGATCGGGAGCCGGATCACGTACCTGAGCGCAATCGCGTACAGGAACGAAGGTGGGTGCGGGTTCGGGCACCGGACCGGGGTCGAACGCCGTGGCGGGTTCGGCGGCCGCAGCGCGTTCTCCCTCGGTAACAAACTCTTCCCGAACCCGGAGTCCTGGCTCAACACCGCGTTCGACCCCGGTGCCGCGCTCGGTTTCCGGTCCGTCCTCGCTCTCGACCTCAGGTCCGGGATCACACCCGGGGCCGGGGCGAGGGCGCCAATCGTCGCCCGGACGCGGAGCCGGACGGGCTTCCCGCGCGTTGTCCAGCTCCATGATCAGGCCGACGCGCCGCCACAACATCTCGTCCGGTTCGTCGGCCTGCATCAGCCGCGCCATGGTCTCCCGCGCGGCGGGCGACGCTGTTGGCCCGTAGACCGGTTCGGAGCCGACCCTGGCGAGGTAGGCACGCTCGTACGGATCGTCGACCACCTCCGCCAACTGCACCGGGTCCAGTGCGCCCGCGAGTACGGCCGCGCGGGCCCAGGGGTCCTCCGTGCGGCTCAGCAGCCGTTCGATCCGGAGTGAGCGCCACTCACGCGCACGGTGGTCGGCGCCTCCGTCGAGCCGGCTGCGCACCCAGGCCGGGCTCTTTCCCACCAGGAGGTGAGGTTCCCGGGCGGCGAACCCTGCGAGCTCCTCGGCGAGATAGAGCCAGACCACCGACCGGTACCGGTTGAGGTAGAACGTGATCGGCGGGAAGCAACCTGCGCGGGCCAACTTCGTGAAACGGTCTGGGCTGATCCCGAGCAGTCGGGCCCCTTCCGCCGTCCCAACCGTACGCAGCCGCTCCCGCAGCGCCTCCGGGAACCCGTCCTGCGCCCGCAGCCGGTCGACCTCCTCCCTACGGACCCTCGCCCTCGCGCCACCACTTTGCCGCTCCAGCACCCGGACCAGACCCACATGTGCGGCAATGGCGAACTCACCGCGCTTCAGCTGGAGTTCCTGGGCTGCCGTGCCCACGGCCATCGTGCTCCCGGTATCCGTGCACAGAGATTCGGTGACAGTCATGATGCTCTCCCCCGTGAGGCTCAATTACTCTCTGTGAGCACAGTAGCTCGGGGGAGGCACCGTTCGTCCGGCCTGTGGATAACTCCCGCGGCCGGTCAGGGCTGGTTTGCGCCGTCACTCCCCGCCTGCCGCGCGGCGACACCGAGGTGCTCCCCGACCCTGTTCACGAGCAACGTCATCTCGTACGCGACCTGGCCCACGTCGGCCTCGGCCTCGCTCAGCACACACAGGCAACTGCCCTCACCCGCGGCCGTCACGAAGAGCAGCGCCTCGTCGAACTCCACCATGGTCTGCCGGGCCCTACCGGCCCGGAAGTGGCGTCCCGATCCACGGGCGAGGCTGTGCAGCCCGGACGAGACCGCGGCGAGATGCTCCGCGTCCTCGCGCGCCAGCCCCGTACTGGCTCCGGTCACCAGTCCGTCGTTCGACAGCACCAACGCATGCCGTATGTGCTCGACCCTGCCCGTGAGATCGTCAAGGAGCCAGTCAAGTCCCCTGTCCAGCGCCATATCCCCGCTCCTCCCCGCTCATACGTTCCCCGTGCCCCACGTTTCACGTAAGCCTTGCGTACGGGTCACGTACGGGCAAGCGGTCCTCCGTCATGCGGCCGGGTCCTGGCCCTGTGGCGCGCGAGGTGCAGAGTGCCGGGAGGGTCAGCTCACCGAGTCGAGGAGCCGGGCCGTGTGCATCCGCCCGGCGTACTCGACCGTGCGGATCAGGACTTCCTTGCCGGAGTCCCGGTCGCGCGCATCGCACAGGACGACGGGCGTACCGAGGTCGAGGTCGAGGGCGCGGGACACATCGCGTTCGCCGTATGCGCGGGCGCCCGCGAAACAGTTGACCGCGACCACGAAGGGGATGCGTCGGTGCTCGAAGTAGTCGACGGCCGGGAAGCATTCCTCCAGGCGACGGGTGTCGGCGAGGACGACGGCGCCGAGGGCTCCCTGGGACAGTTCGTCCCACAGGAACCAGAAACGGTCCTGCCCCGGTGTGCCGAACAGGTAGAGCGAGAGGCCGGACCGGATGGTGATGCGACCGAAGTCCATGGCGACGGTGGTTGTGGTCTTCTGATCGACTCCGTCGGTGTCGTCGACCGACTGTCCCGCCTCGCTGAGGAGTTCCTCCGTCCGCAGCGGCCGGATTTCGCTGACCGCGCCGACCAGCGTCGTCTTCCCGACTCCGAAGCCTCCGGCGACCAATATCTTGAGCGCGAGAGCCCCGGTCTCCACACCCTCCCCGGCTATCGCCCCGTGAGTGTTGTCAGCGTGCTCGGAAAGCATCGATCACTTCTCTCACCAGTGAGCCCCAAGACACCGCATGCGCAGGTCAGAGCTGCCTTGAAGGGCTCGGATTCCGTGGACCGTCAGCATGAATACGTCGGCGTGATCACGTCGACGGCGACTACGGCGACAGCATGGCAAACGAGCACCCGCCCCGGGGGATGGGATCGCATTTTTAGCGATGTGACCGTTTCCCGCTCACTCCCTGACTGGATGAGTCCGCAACCGGATGAATCCAGCCATCGATGCGTCTGTCCGAGCTCCTCTGTAGTTCCCGCGTACCGGGTTGCGAGTTCCCACGCGCCCGGTCGTGAGCGCGCGGGGCCCGTGCCCAAGGATCGCTCGTTCCCGGAGGTACGGGCCCGCGGCCCCCAACCGCCCGGCGCCTACACTGGGTACTTCGGGTGCGGGAAACGGCCCACGCGGACAGGGAGAGCAAGAGTGTCGACAGGTGCCGGCGGCGGTTTCGAAGATCCGCCCGCGGAGGTACTGGTGGAGGCGGCTGCCACCTTCGGCCTGCTGGCGACGCCCGCGCGGCTGCACATCGTGTGGGCCCTGTCCCGGGGCGAGAGCGATGTCACCGGCCTCGCGGACCGGGTGGGCGGCACCCTTCCCTCGGTGAGCCAGCATCTGACCAAGCTGAAACTGGCCGGTCTCGTACGGTCACGGCGCGAGGGCCGCCGACAGGTGTACCTCGTCGACGACCCCGATGTGGTGACTGTGGTACGGCTGATGGTCGGCCAGCTCGCCGCACGCGCCGGACACCCGCCCGAGCAGCCCGTACGCCTCCGTGGGCTCGGTGCCTGAGAGCAGTGCCGCCGCGGGTCCCGGCAGCACCGATCCCGACCGCTCGTCCGCTGTAGTCGTACCGATGGCTGGTGCGGCGGCTTCCCGGAGCGCCTCCGCCGATATCGCGCCACCCATGTCGCGGAGCGCCGCACCGACCTCCTTGCAGGTGCTCCGCTCGCTGGACAGCGGGCCGCGAGGGCTGCTGGAGGGGCAGGCGGAGGAACGGCTGGAGCGGTTCGGCGAAAACACCCTGCCGGCCTGGCGTCCGGTCTCCTGGCCCCGCCGTTTCCTTCGCAGCCTGCGGGATCCGTTCACCTCGGTGCTCCTCTGTCTGGGCCTGGTCTCGGCAGCGGTGGCCTCGTGGGGCACGGCGTCGGTGACCCTGGTGCTCGTGGTCGTCAGCTGTCTGCTGCGTTCCGCGGAGGAGCATCGGGCCGACCGTTCGACGGCTGCCCTGCGGGAGCTGGTGGCGACCACCGCGACTGTGCTGCGCCGGACCGGCCCGGACGACGTGCCGGAGCCGCGTGAACTGCCGGTCGGGGAGCTGGTGCCGGGCGATGTGATCAGGCTCGGCCCGGGGGATCTCGTACCCGCCGATGTGCGGCTGCTGCGCGCGAGCGGCCTGACCGTGCATCAGTCGGCCCTCACCGGTGAGTCGGCCCCCGTCTCCAAACAACCCGTCGACGCGCCGGAGGCATACCTCCCGGCCGACGCGGGGCCCGCCGGCGGGGCCGGGCCGTTCGGACGACCCGAGCTGTGTTTCCAGGGCAGCAGCGTGGCCTCCGGCAGTGGTACGGCGGTGGTGACGGCCACGGGGGCCGACACCCGGTTCGCCGCCGCGTACGACGGTTCCGCTCGCCGCCGCGGCACGAGCGCCTTCGACCGTTCGGTGCAGGGCATCTCGTGGACGCTGATCCGGTTCATGCTGCTCACCCCGCCGCTGGTGCTGATGGCCAACGCGGCGCTGCGCGGCCGCGGTCTGGAGACGCTGCCGTTCGCCGTCGCGGTGGCCGTCGGGCTGACTCCGGAGATGCTGCCGGTGATCGTCACGACGGCGCTCGCCAGGGGCGCTTCGCTGCTCGCCCGAAACCGTGGTGTGATCGTCAAGCGGCTGCCCGCACTGCACGATCTCGGGGCGATCGATGTGCTGTGTCTGGACAAGACCGGAACGCTCACCCAGGACCGGCCGGTCGTCGAACGCTCGCTGAACGGAGCGGACAGGTCCGATCCCGAGGTGCTGCACTGGGCCGGGGTCAACGCCCTGTGGACGCTGCAGCTCGCCGATCTGCCTGCCCCCGACGCACTGGACGAGGCGGTTCTGGACGCGGCCGAAGACCAGGAGGAGGCACTGTCCGCGTACGACGGTGTGGCCGCGCTGCCGTTCGATCCGGTGCGGCGCCTCGCCACCGCGGTCGTCCGCAGCCCCGGCAGCCTCGGTGCGCACACCCTCGTGACGAAGGGGGCGGTGGAAGCGGTAATCGACCGGTGCACCCTGGACGATGCCGAACGGGACCGGCTGAAGGCCCTGGCCGCGCGCGAGGCCGGGAACGGTCTGCGGCTGCTCGCGGTGGCCGTGACCGAAAGGCCCGCCCGGCTCGGTCCGTACACGACGGCCGACGAACGGGGGCTGGCCTTCCTCGGCTTCGTCACTCTGCGGGACGCGCTCACCCCGAGCGCCGCAGAAGCGCTGGCCGTGCTGGGGCACCGGGGCATCGCCGTGAAGGTCCTGAGCGGCGACGATCCGGGGACCGTCGCCCGCGCCTGCCGGGATCTGGGCCTCGACCCGGGCGAGGTCGTCTCCGCGGAACGGATCGACGCACTGTCGGACGGGCAACTCGCGCAGGCCGCAGACCGGGCCACGGTCTTCGCCCGCTGCACGCCCGAGCACAAGGCCCGGATCGTCTCCGCGCTGCGCGGCTTCGGGCACACCACCGGATTCCTCGGCGACGGCGTCAACGATCTGCCCGCGATGCACGCGGCCGATGTCGGCATCTGCCCGCGCAACGCGGTCGACGTGGCGCGCGAGACCGCCGATGTGGTGCTCGCGGAAAAGGATCTCGTGGCCATCGATCACGCGATCACGGCGGGCCGGCACTCCAGCGGGAACATCGCCACGTATCTGCGCATCACGCTCTCGTCGAACCTCGGCAACGTCATCGCGATGCTTGCCGCAGGGCTGATGCTGCCGTTCCTGCCGATGCTTCCGGCGCAGGTCCTGGTGCAGAACCTGTGCTTCGACGTGGCACAGCTCGCCTTCGCGTTCGACCGGCCCGCACCCTCGGTACTTCGGCGGCCCACGGTGCTGCGTCCGCGCGACTTCCTCCGCTTCATCACGGGTTTCGGTCTGCTGAACGCCACCGCCGACCTGGCGACGTTCGCCGTGCTGGCCTTCGCGTTGCACGGCTCGGCGACATCTGGCGGGCAGCAGGCCTTCCACTCCGGATGGTTCACCGAGAACCTCCTCACCCAGGCCCTGGTGATGCTGTTGCTGCGTACCGGCCGTCGCACCGCCGAGGACCGCAGCGGTGGTCCGCTGCGCGCGGCCGCGTCGGGTCTTGCCGTGGTCGGACTGCTGCTGCCGCTCACCCCGCTGGGCCCGTTGCTCGGCATGAGCGCACTGCCGCCGCTCTATTACCTGTTGCTCGCCACGGTCCTGGCCCTGTACGCATACGGGCTGTGGGCTGCCCGTGCCTGCTACGAACGGAAGTGGAGGTACTCATGACCACCTCGCGTGTCGGCCACCCGGCCACCGGCTCCGGTACGGGCATCGACGGCGGGCACGTGGTGCGTGCTCGCCGCGCCACGTTCGACGATGTGCCCGCGCTGGTGCGGTTGCGGGGGCTGATGCTGGCCGACATGGGGATGGAGACGGGCGGTGCGGACGCCCCGGGGCGGGCGGCCTCGGCGCAGTGGTTCACCGAGCGGCTGCATCATCCCGCCGCGTTCGCCGCGTTCCTGGTCGACGATCCCGAGCTCGGCACCGTCGCCAGTGCGGTCGGGACGTGCGATGCGCATGCCCCCAGTCCGGCGAATCCGAGCGGACTGCACGGGCATGTCTCCAACGTCAGCACCGATCCCCGCCGTCGCCGCCGCGGGCACGCCCGTGTCTGCCTCGATGCCCTGCTCACCTGGCTCCGTGCCGAGGCCCACGTCACGGTGGTCGATCTGAACGCGACGGCGGACGGCGCCGCTCTGTACGCGTCGTACGGCTTCGCAGCTCCCCGTTACCCCACGCTCCGGCTTCGGATGGTCCAGGCGCCGCTCTGAGCGCCGCGGTGGCGTTTCTGGCGGGTGGTCAGCGTACGGACCGTCCGAAGACGGGTCGTCGTCGGGAGGGGAAGGCGCACTCCCGCCATTCATGGTTGTACAGTTGCGCAATGAGGCAAGTATTGCTGTGCGGGTGTGTCACCTGACCTGCCCGCAGCCGGGCCGGAGTACGGCCCGCGGACGCGGCGCGAGAACACCGGCCGAAATACCGAAAGGAAGGGCAGGACGTACATGTTGCGCAACGGCCTCGAACCCTGGCACCTGTTGATCGTGGCGATCGTGGTGATCGTGCTGTTCGGATCGAAAAAGCTGCCGGACACGGCCCGCGCCCTGGGCAAATCCATGCGGATCCTGAAGAGTGAGACGAAAGCCATGAAGGAGACCGATGCGAGCCCTGGGACCGAGCCGCACGCGTGAGACCCCTGCTCGCCGATGCAGAACATCCTCACAGCTTGTTACTTCAGGGATTGCGCAAGCAAGGGAACCGCGGGCGCGACACCGTCGTTGACCCGGGTGACAGCGCAAGAGGCGCTGATCACCGCAGCATCGAATCGCTGGACCACTGGATCAATGGAGGAAGTTCATGGGTGTGACCCTGGCCAAGGGCGGCAACGTCTCCTTGTCGAAGGAAGCGCCCGGCCTGACCGCAGTGACGGTCGGCCTGGGCTGGGACGTACGGACGACGACGGGTGCGGATCACGACCTGGACGCGAGTGCGCTGCTGTGCTCGGACGCCGGCAAGGTCCTCTCCGACCTGCACTTCGTGTTCTACAACAACCTGACGAGCCCGGACGGTTCGGTCCAGCACACCGGTGACAACCTGACCGGTGAGGGCGACGGGGACGACGAGTCCATCAATGTCGATCTGGCTGCTGTCCCGGCCGATGTCGCCAAGATAGTTTTTCCGGTCTCCATCCATGACGCGCAGAGCCGTGGACAGAGCTTCGGCCAGGTCCGCAACGCGTTCATCCGCGTGGTGAACCGGGCGAACGGCGTCGAGCTGGCCCGCTACGACCTCAGCGAGGACGCCTCGACCGAGACCGCCATGGTCTTCGGCGAGCTGTACCGGCACGGTGCGGAGTGGAAGTTCCGTGCGGTCGGCCAGGGTTACGCCTCGGGCCTGGCCGGTATCGCATCCGACTACGGCGTCAATGTCTGACCCGGAGGAAGCGTACGGACGTTGAGCACGGTCCGCTCTCCCCTCCCTCCGCCGGGTCGAGGAGGGCGGCCCGTGTGCTGCGTGCGCCGAGGGACCGGTCGTATCGCAGTCGTGCCCCTACAGGGCCCGCAGGCCGTTGATCACCTCCCGGAGGATGTGTTCGTCCGGCAGTTGCGCGGGCGGTACGGGGCGACTGACCCGCACATAGCCGGCTTCGAGCAGGTCGCCGAGGAGTACGCGTACGACTCCGACGGGAAGGTCGGCGTCGGCGGAGAGTTCCGCGACAGACTGGGTTTCCGACCGGCAGAGCGTGAGCATGGCCCGGTGTTCCGGGCCGAGCAGGGATTCCTCGGAGCCGTCCGGCGCGTTGTCGTCGAGGGTGACGAGTGCGATCAGGTCGAACCGCGCGCCGGCCGGGCCGGGTTCGGTCCGGCCGCCCGTCACCGCGTACGGGCGGACCAGCGGGCCGGCTTCGGCGTCGTACCACTGGCTGCCGGTGCGTGCGTACGGGGCCGGGGGCAGCGGGGTGCCCCCCGGACCCCCGTCGGTCATGGACACGGCCGTCTCCGCCCGCTCAGCCGACGGGCGACGAAGGCGCGGCGAGCCGCGGCGGGGTGCGCAGGTGCTCTCCGACGCGTTTGACGAGCCGGGCCATCTCGTATGCGACCAGTCCGATGTCGGCGAAGGCCGTGCTGAGTACCGCGAGACACGATCCGTCGCCCGCCGCGGCGACGAACAGGAAGCCCTCGTCCATCTCGATCATGGTCTGGCGTACGTTCCCGGCGCGGAAATGGCGCCCCGCGCCCTTGGCCAGGCTGTGAAATCCGGAGGCCACCGCGGCGAGATGCTCGGCGTCCTCGCGGCTGAGAGCGCTGGAGGCGCCCACCGCGAGGCCGTCGCCGGAGAGCACGACGGCGTGGCGGACTTCGCCGACCCGTGCCACCAGATCGTCCAGCAGCCAGTCGAGTTCACCCGAGGTGTGGCGTCCCCCGGTCCTCTCGTTCGCAATCATGTGTGGTCTCCTTCGCTGCGTGGACGGGGGTCGGTGATGCCGGGGGTCGTGGTGCCGGGGCGGGAACCGGAAGTGCCGGGGGTGGCGCCGCCGCCGCGCACCCAGCCGTTGCGGTAGGCGGTCATGCGGTCCCGGGCCTGCTCGGGGGTACGCTCCGGGGAACCGCCGTTGTCGTCCGGGGCGCCGCGCGGCGGTTCGTCGGGGCGGGGCTCCTCGCGGAGTTGTGGAACGAGGTTGGTCTGGCGCACCCGGCGCGGCAGGGTGCCGCCGTCGGACTGTGCTTCCGCCCGGGCTCCGGCCCCGCTCTCCGCCGTGCTGCCCGTACGCCCGCGAAGCGAGGTGACGGCGGCAGCCGGCTCCGTACGGGATTCGAGGGCGGGTACGGGTACCGGCGCGGGAAAAGCGGTGGTCCGCGGTCGCACCGCGCGAGGACCGGGTCCGGGTCCGAGGGGCGGGCGGTCCCGGTCGTCCCGGCGCTCGACCGAGGCGTTCCCCGGTACGGCCGGCTCCTCGGCCGCCGGGAGTGCGCTCTGCAGCAGTGACGTGGGGAGCAGAACGACGGCGGTCGTTCCGCCGTACGCGGAGGTGCTCAGCCGGACCTTGATGTGGTGCCGTACGGCGAGCCGGCTGACGACGAAGAGGCCGAGCCGGTCGCTGTCGAAGAGGTCGAGCGCCTCCGCCTGTTCGATGCGCCGGTTCGCCTCGCCGAGGAGTTCGTTGCCCATGCCCAGGCCGCGGTCCTCGATCTCCAGTGCGTAGCCGTTGCCCACGGGCTCGCCGCTGACGCGCACTTTGGTGTGGGGCGGTGAGAACTGTGCGGCGTTCTCGATGAGTTCGGCGAGCAGGTGGGTGAGGTCGGCGACGGCGGTGCCCTTCACCGCGGCGTCGGGCAGTTGCCGTACCTCCACCCGCGCGTAGTCCTCGATCTCGGAGACGGCGGCGCGTACGACGTTCGTCAGCGGTACGGGCATCCGCCAGGCCCGTCCCGGCGCCGCACCGGAGAGGATGATGAGGCTCTCGGCGTGCCGTCGCATCCGGGTGGTGAGGTGGTCGAGCCGGAAGAGGTCGCTCAGCTCGTCCGGGTCGTCGGCCCGGCGCTCCATGCTGTCGAGGAGGTTCAGCTGACGGTGGACCAGTACCTGGCTGCGGCGGGCAAGGTTGACGAAGACTCCGGAGATGCCGTCGGCGAGTTCGGCCCGCTCGACGGCGGCGCTGAGGGCTGCCCGGTGCACGGTGCCGAGCGCCTCGCCGACCTGGCCGATCTCGTCGTGGCTGGCCGGGCCCTGCGGGGCCTCGGCCGCGATGTCGAGTTCCTCGCCCGACCGTAGCCGTCGCATGGCGCGGGGCAGTTTGCGTCGGGCGATCTCCAGGGCGCTGTTGCGGAGGCTGACCAGTTCGACGACGAGCGCGCGGCCGATGCGTACGGAGATCACCAGTGACGCCGCCACGGCGGCGCAGCCGAAGAGAACTGCGGCTCCGGAAGGGCTGAGCAGCCCGCGGGCCAGCGGGTTCGCCCGGTCGGCGGCACGTTGTCCGGCGGTGGTGTCGATGGTGCGCAGCTCGCTCCGTACACGGGCCGCGGCTCGTTCCCAGTCGGTCACGGGTACCGCCTGTGCCGCCTGGCGTCCGGCGGGGGCGGCGAGCACCTTGTCCTCGGCGGCCTGGAGCTGCCGGTACGCGTCCCCGGTGGTGAGCCGCTGCCAGCTGGCGCCCTCGGTGACGGGGAGATCCGCACCCGCGGTCTCGGCGAGGGTCCTCCGGGTGGCCACTGCATCGGTGAACAGGCGCAGTTGGCCGTTCCTGAGCGTTCCGGTGCGGGCGGCCGTGGCGAGCAGGGTGTCCTCGCGGGCCAGCATCTCGTCGGCGCGGGCGAGTTCGAGCAGGACGCGGGCGTCGGAGCCGAGTGCGTCGTCCTGGATTCCGGTGAGGGCGCCAAAGACGCCGAAGGCCGCGGAGACGGCCGCGGTGTACTGCTCGTAGACGGTGCGCTCGTCGCCCGCACCGGTCTGGTCGGTGCGCAGTCGGTGGGTGAGGGCGAGGAACCGGTCGAGCCGGTCAGCGACCGCGGGCGGGAGGTTGCCGGTGTCGGCGATGGTGTGGTCGCTGTCCAGGCGCAGTGCGGTGAGCGCGGTGTCGGTGCGCCTGACCTGCCGCTCCAGCGCGGCGGCCTGGGCGCTGCTGGGGGCGGCGGTCTGCAGCACGGCCGCCCGGCGCTCGCTCTGGAGTGCCGCGACGGCGGTGGATATCGGAGCCCGGACCTCGCCGTCGACCCGTTGTAACTGACGTAGACGGGCCACATCCTGGGCGGTGGTGACCGTGGCGAATCCCCACAGGGCGAGCAGCGAGACGACCGGCACCATCAGCAGCGAGATGATCTTGGCGCGTACGGTCCTGGGACGCAGCGTCCACCGCCCGCGTGGCGCGGACGGGTCGTGCGTCAGCAGCAGCTGCGCGTCGTGCTCGGCACTCTCGTCGGCGGGCGGCCCCGCGTGTGCGCGGCGTCCACGCGTCGGTGGGGCGGGGGGCCGGGTGGTGGCCGTCGCACCGGTTTCCGGGGTCGTGCGGGGTGGGCGCATGGCCTCCTCGTTCCGGGTGTGGAGCTGGGTGTGTCGCGGGCGCCGGGGGCCGGTGCCGGTCGGCCGGGTGCACAGGCGCCGGGGCGCGGTGTTGTCACGCATGGTGATGTCAGGCGGGGGGGGCAGCCTCGGTGGCGTGAGGTGCGGTGGTGTCGGGCGCCGTGATGTCAGGGCGTAGCGGCGGGCAATGTGTCGCGCTCGCTCGGACCTCCGCGTCGTGGCCGGGAGACGGGACCCCGCCCGGTGAATCCGCGTGGTGCGGTCTCGGTGGAGTCCGCTTCGGCCGGTCCTGCGGAGCGTTCGGCGTAGACGTAGGCGGCGCGTTCCCGGGCCGTCGGGGAGAGCGCGACGAACGCCGAGGTCAGAAAGAGGTACGAGCCGAGCCCCACGGCCAGAGGGAAGATGAACTGCATGGTCGTGGCCCCGGCAAGGTCCCTGCCCGAGGGGGTGACCTGAACGGAGACCGCCAGCATTCCGGTGTAGTGCATGCTGCTGACCGCCGCGCCCATGACGAGCGAGGCCAGCGCGACGGCCCGGTTGGACTTGATGTTGAGCGCCGCCCAGAGCGCCGCCGTCGCGGCCACGACAGCGATGGCGACGGAGAGCGCGACGCGCAGCGGGTCGTAGTGGATCGTGCCGTGCAGGCGAAGCGCCGCCATTCCCAGGTAATGCATGCTGGCGACGCCGAGCCCGGTGGCGAACCCGCCGAGCAGCAGTGCCCTGGTCCGATCGAGGCTGTAGCCGACGGCGAAGACTCCGCCGCCGACCACGACCATGGCACCGAGCAGACTGAGGAAGGTCAGCGCCACGTTGTAGCGGATGTCGGTGCCGGTCACACCGAAACCGAGCATCGCGACGAAGTGCATCGTCCAGATGCCCGACCCGATGGCGGATGCGGCCGTGATCAGCCAGTTGCGGCGCGAACGGCCGGTCGTCTCGAGTGCCCGCACGGTGCAGCTCAGTCCGAGTGCGGAGCCGATGCATGCCATCGCGTACGACAGCGCAGGTGTCAGCCAGCCGAAGGTGGCGTGGTCCAGGTGTCCCATGGATCGGGGACGCTAGTCGCGATGAGGGCGTGCGCCCGGCGCGCATTTCGAAAGCTGCTGAAATATGACAGAGAGATGTTCCCGAACGATCGCAAGGTGCTCGAACATGCACCCCATTTCCCGATGTTTCGCTCTGTTCCGCCCTTTCGGCAACTGCGCGATCATGTCCGTATGACCGATGACCACACACACGTCCAGGAGTTCTTCACGGCGCGCGCGGCGGGCTGGGACACCCGGTTCCCCGACGACGGGCCCGCCTACGCCTCCGCCGTCGACGCACTCGGGCTGGGCCCCGGTGACGCGGTGCTCGACGCCGGCTGCGGTACGGGCCGGGCACTGCCCGCTCTGCGCGCGGCCGTGGGGCCGCGGGGCACGGTCCTGGGCGTGGACCTCACGGCGGCGATGCTGGAGGCGGCGGTACGGGCAGGGCGGAACCGGAGCGGAGCTCTCCTCCTCGCCGATGTCGCCCGCCTGCCCCTGCGGTCGCGGTCGCTCGACGCGGTGTTCGCGGCCGGGCTGATCTCCCGTCTGTCCCACCCCGGGCCGGACCTGGCGGAATTGGCGCGGGTGGTCCGGCCGGGAGGACTACTGGCCCTCTTCCACCCCATCGGGCGAGCCGCTCTGGCAGCGCGCCACGGCCGCCGGATCACGGACGAAGATCTGCGCGCCGAGCACAACCTCCGTCCCCTGCTGGCACGTTCGGGCTGGCGGCTCGATACGTACACCGACGAGGACGACCGATTCCTCGCCCTCTCCGTACGGACGCAACTACGGTCGAGCGCTCTGCCGTCCCGCTCACTTCCTGACCGATCGGCCGTCGACTCGACCGCTCACTCGGCTCCTTGCTCGGCTCCTTGCTCGACCGGGGCGTCGGGGCGCCCGTGGTGCGCTGCCGGACAGCCGCGGATGCCCGGGGTGGGGAACGTACCGAGCCCGGCCACCTCGTAGCCGTCCGGGTAGCCCTTGATCTCCGGGTTCTGCCGGGCGTAGTGCGGGGTGGCACGCGGCGGCAGCAGTCGCACGGCCCGCGCCCTCAGCCGCAGGGCGCCGTGGGCGAGGTTACGGGTCACGGAGCCCGGGCGTTCGTACCGGAACGCCCGCAGCAGGGAATCGTCGAGAAGCGCGAGGGCCGCTTTCCGCGCGACGGGCGCGAAGGGACGCGGATACCAGGAGCTCATCAGGTCCAGCGTGGCATCGGATACGCGGCGCCCCCCTTCGTCCCAGCCGAAGTGCTCGGCCTCGTAGCTGTCGAGGGTGCGCTCGAAGTCCTCGTACGTCTCCGGCAGGTCCTTGATGCCCATACGGGCGCCCAAGGTCCGGTAGTGGACGGCGCACGCCCTCAGTTCGTGGTCGGACAGCCGGCGCCAACCGTAGCTGTCGAGCCACCGCTTCGGGGTGACGACGAAGGTGCACAGCACATACCGCATGTCGTCGTTGCTGATGTCGTAACTGCGGTGCATCTGATTGATCCGGCGGATGGCCGTACGCCCCTGGGCGCTGTCGAAGCCGTGCTCGACGACCGTATCGAGGAGGAGTGCCGTGTCGTCGTAACGCTTCTGCGAACGGCCCGTCAGTTCGGCTGTTTCGGCGAGGAGTCGTCCGATGCTCGGGACGGCATAGGTGCGGTACAGGGCCAGTTCGAGAGCGCGGGTGATGTCCCAGGGAAATTCGTAGGTTGCCGTGATCCGATAGATTCGGAGGAAGTCCCGCTCCGGATCGAGGCGCTGAATCTCCCTCAGCCGGTCGTACCGCTTCATCGCGCTGCCCCCTTGCCTCGGTCGGTGGTCCAACTCTACGTCGGCGGGGAACACCGTAGGTTGTACGAGCAAGTGCTGGACGAGCAGGTGATGTTCGACCAGATACTGTTCGCGCACGTCATGTATTCACAGGTCCCAGGAGGACGGTCTCCATGATCGGCATATTCGGCAGTCTCCGGAAGGTTGTGTCCCCGGACCGCAAGGGCGAGCGGCCCGTAGCCCCGCTCGATCAGGACCGGCGCAAGCAGCACAACCTGTTCGAGGCGGCCGCCACGTATGTCTCGGCATCCGTCGAGGAGGATCAGGCGCGGATCGACGAGGCGAGCGGCTGGGTGTCGCCCGAGGCGCTCTCCTTCGGTGTCAGCGAGCTGGCCTGCCGGGCCGTCATCGCGCTGGCCCGCGAGCGCGACGAGTCACCGCAGACAGTGGCCCGTACGCTGCTCGGTCTGCCCACCGACTGAGCAGCGCCGTCCGCCCGGCCGCGGGGCCCGCGTCCCCCCTTGTCAGGGCCTCGACGAGCGGGTTACCGACTGGTTAGGGTGCGCCGACGGACAACCATGACGGACGAGGAGGGTGCCGTGACCGGCACGAGCTACGCAGTCGCGGACGACGACGCACTGTATGTGCTGACCGCGGTGCTGCTGACACCGGCACAGTTCCCGAGCGTGCTCGGCGACGACTACCCCGCTGCGTGTGCGGCGCTCACCCTCGAACCGTACGCCGAAGGGTACGGACTGGTTCTCGGCCAGGACGGCGATGGTGCGCGGTGGACCGTCGTCGTCGAGGACGTGTCGCTGGTCGCGGTCGCCATCGCGGCCTGGGACTGCGGAATGGAGTACGACCTCTCCCCCGACGACCGTTCGGTGGTCTGCGCTCTGCCCGGCTGGCCTCTCGCGGTGAGGGTCGCCGCTCCGGGGTTGGCCGCCCCGCACGATCCGTTGCCGGACCCGGATGCCGACGGCGCCGATCCGGCGCCGCTGACACCTCCGGACACGGAGTCGTGGGGTCCGGCCCAGCGGCGCTTGGGCGCGGACGAGATAGCCCACCAGTGGGCGGCCTGGCGCGAGCAGCTCGACGACGAGGCCGCCTTCGCCACTCCGGGCGGCGGCACGGCCACGGCTGGGGGCCCGTCCGACGACGGCACCGGTACGCCCACCGGACTTGCCGAGCGGGATGACGCCGACACCGACGCCGACACCGACACCGACACCGGGAATGATGGCGACGGCGAGCTCAGGGCCGACGCCGAGGTCGAGTCCGAGGACGGAGTTGTCGGCGAGAGCAGTGCCGGAGACGAATCCGGAGCCGGGCCCGACGCGGGGCCCGAAGCCGAGACCGAAGTCGGGATCAAGGCCGGGGGCGAGGACCAGCCCCGGAGCGACGGGCCCGGTTCCACCGCCCGGAACCCCGCAGAGAAGAAGCCTTCCAGGGCGCACCCCGGTGTACGCCGGGCCCTCGCGGAGGCCCATGCCTATGTGGACAGCCCGCCGCCCCCGGGCCGCGTCCGGTCCTCCTTCGCCACGGGCGACGCGCGGATGCTGCGCGCCGACGGCCCCGGTTGGTCACTGGTCGCCAGGACCGATGACATCGCGTTCATCCTGCTGGACGAGGAACCGGGCGAGGTGCTTCCGGTCGGGCGCGGCACGGAACTGCCCGGCCTGTTGAAGGCCCTGGACGCCATCGCGGTACGGCCGGCCTGAGCAGGCTCCCGGCGCCCGGCGTCAAGCGGCAGCCGACCGCCGACAGCCGGCTTGTCCGCCCTGACCCGCGTCGCGCGCTCTCCGGCTACACGCGCTCCAGCGCCCGATGCGGTCCGACGGGCAGCTCGGCCTCGATCGGGTCGCCGGGCCGGACCACACCGCCGGCCGTGACGACGCCCATGATCCCGGCCTTGCGCACGATCCGGCCCGCGGCGTCCCGACCGACGACCTGCTTGAGGAGCCCGTCCCGGAAGGTGTCGATCTGCAGGCACGGATTGCGCAGGCCGGTGACCTCGACGACTGCCTCGTCGCCGAGGTGCAGCAGAGTACCGACGGGGAGGGCGAGGAGATCGACTCCGCTGGTCGTGATGTTCTCCCCGAGATCGCCCGGAGCGACCTCGAAACCCGCTGCCCGCAATTCGCCGAACAGCTCCGCGTGGATGAGATGGACCTGGCGCAGATTCGGCTGGGTGGGATCCTGCGCGACCCGGGACCGGTGCTTGACCGTGACTCCCGCGTGCACATCTCCCTCCACGCCGAGGCCGGCAAGCAGGGTGATGCTCTTCCGGTTCGGCTTGGTGAACGAATATGCTTCGTTCCTGCTCACCGCGGTCACGGTCCCGCCCACAGCGGAGTCCCCCTTGTTGTCGGCTTGTTCTCGGCGGCTGGTCTTCGGTTGGTTGTTCAGCGGCCTATTTCCTTGCGGGTGATCCTGCGGAGCCTGCGTCGCTGACTCGGGTCCAGCAGCAGATAGGCGACCGCCGGAACTCCGATCAGGACCAGCAGTGACAGCCAGAATCCGATGAACGGCATCAGGATGACTGCCACGACTACTCCCCCGATGGCGATCTTCGCGCTGTTCGACATCGTCCACGCCTCCTTCGCGGCCCGGAAGCCGCTCCTGCTGTGAGAACGCCTGTGCGTCCCCATCGGTTCCTGCCGACCGCGGCTTCCTCACCTCAGGGGTTCGCCGACCTCGTGCATGTGCTGGAGTGCCTGCCGGTAGGACTCGATCAGTCCGGTCTCCAGGTACGGCATGCCGATCGCCTCGCAGTGGGCACGCACCATCGGCTGTGCCAGGCGCAAATGCGGGCGGGGCATGCTCGGGAAAAGGTGGTGCTCGATCTGGTAGTTGAGCCCGCCGAGGAACCAGTCGGTGAGGATGCCGCCGCGTACGTTGCGCGAGGTGAGGACCTGACGCTGGAGGTGGCCCCAGCGGTCGCCGTCGGGGTCGGGCATCTCCATGCCCTTGTGGTTCGGCGCGAACGCCATGCCCAGGTGGAGCCCGAACAACGCGTGGTGCACGAGCGCGAAGACGACGGCCTTCCCCGGGGACAGGACGGTGAGCAGCAGTGTTGCGTACAGGCCGAGATGGGCGACCAGCAGCAGTGCCGAGAGGGCCCGTTCGCGGACGGGCTGCTGCCGCAGATACTGGAAGCCGGAGATCTTGAGCGCGATGCCTTCGAGGAGCAGCATCGGGAAGAACAGCCGCGCCTGGTTACGGGTGAGCCAGCGGGCGAAGCCTTCTCGCTGGGCCGCCTGCTTCTGGGTCCAGACCAGGGCGCCGACGCCGACGTCGGGGTCCTTGTCGATGTGGTTGGGGTTGGCGTGGTGGCGTACGTGCTTGTCGTTCCACCATGCCTCGTTCATGCCGAGCAGCAGGTTGGCGTGCACGAGGCCGATAGCTCGGCTCACCCTGCGGTCACCGGATATCTGCGCGTGTCCGGCGTCGTGTCCGGCGAACGCGGTGCGGGACCAGAAGATCGCCAATGGCAGTGCGAGCAGCAGGGTCCACCACGTGTTACCGAGGAGGAACATGCCGGTGAGTACGGCGCCCAGTGCGACCAGGTTGGTGGCGATGCCCATCGCGTACCACCCGGTGCGCCGTTCCAGGAGCCCTTGCCCCTTCACCACCCGCAGGAGGGGAGCGAAGTCGCTCCCCTGGCTCAGGGCGGTTCCGGTACGGCCGGCGTCTACATCACTTACAGCACTTCCCGTACCGTCACGGGTGCCTTCCACGACGGTGGCTACGGCCTGGGGCATGAGGTCTCCGGTCTCTGGAAAGCTGCGCTGACCTGTAGAAACGTATGGTTACGAGGGATACGTCAGCCATGGCGCCAGCACCCCGGAGTTCCGGGGGCAAGCCCCCTCCCCCGATGGGGGTGCTGGCGTCACCCCGAAGCGCGGCAGGCGGTCGGGCAGGGTTACCGGGTCATCCGAATGTGGGCTGGATCACGGCGATTCCGCTCACGGAGGCATGCTGTGGTGGAGTACCCTCGGCGCCTCGACCCCAACTAGTCAAATTTGAGGAATTCGGCATCGCTGTGCACAGGTTTCCTGCGACAACGCTCTCCGAGATCTCCGCGCTCTCCGGCTGCTCCGTGGTCTTCCTGCCCGCGGATCCCTTCCGTACCGGCCGTATGGCTTTCTGGTATCCGGACAGTAGCAGTCCCCCCGATACTCCCGGCTCCGTCGAGGAGTTGACCGTCGTCGGCGCCGACGCGCGGGTGTACGTCGTACCGGCGCTGCTGCTCCCGGTCCGCGACGCGCTGCCCGTACTCACGCGCGCACGGACCGCGGAGCATGCTTCCGGCGCCGCCGCGTTCTGGGGCGCCGCCGCGCTGCTCGCTCTGCAACTCGCGGCCCGCGGCCTGCTGTTGCCCGGGCTGACGGCCACCGATCACGACGCCTGGCGGGCCGGTCCGCTGACCGCCGACGATCAGTCGCGGATCCGGACGCTCGCCGCCTCGATGCCGCCCCTGGCCCATGCGGTACCGCTCGACGGGGCCGCTCAGCCGGTGCTGCTGCCCGAACCCGAGCGGCTGCTGCGCTCGTTCCTCGACGCGGTGGCGGACGGGCTGCCGCGCACCCCCGCGGCGGCCTTCGCCACCGGCGGCCCGGCGTTCGCCGTCGACGCGCCCCAGCATCTTCCCGGTCAACGGGCCTGGGCCACCGATGTCGCGGCCGGGCACGACGCGGGCGTCCGGCTCTCGCTGCGGGTCGAGGCGTCGGGACTGACGGCGCCGGACCAGGACGGGAACGAGGACCAGGAGCGGAGCGCCGGGCCGTCCTTCCGCGCCGTCCTGCAGATCCACAGCGTCAGCGATCCGGCGCTGGTCGCCGATGCCGCCGAGGTCTGGGCCGGCTCCGCACCGGCCGCGGCCGCCTTCGGCCCGCGGGTCCGGATGGACGCCCTGTTGGCGCTGCGCCGGGCCGCCCGTGCCTGGACTCCGCTGGCTCCGCTGCTGTCGGCCGATGTGCCCGACTCCATCGACCCCGCCGACGAAGAGCTCGCCGAACTCCTCGGCCCCGCCGGGCGGGCACTCGCCGCGACCGGGGTCCAGGTGCACTGGCCCCGGGAACTGGCGCGCAAGCTCACCGCACGCGCCGTCATCGGCCCGCAGGACGACGGAGCGGACCAGGAACACGAGGGGTTCGCGCGGACCGGCTCGGACACCCCGGCGCTGCTGTCCACCGACGCGCTGCTGACGTTCAACTGGTCGTTCGCCCTGGGCGACCAGCAGCTCAGCCGCGCCGAGCTCGACCATCTCGCCGAGGCCAACAGGCCGGTGGTGCGGCTGCGCGACCAGTGGGTGCTGATCGATCCCGACGAGGCACAGCTCGCCCGCGAGACCCAGGACCGCAAGGTCACTCCGATCGATGCGCTCGGAGCCGTGCTGACCGGTTCCACCGAGGTCGCCGGCCGCCGGGTCGAGGTCCGGGCCACCGGCTGGCTGGAGCAGCTGCGTCGCCGGGTGGCCGACCCGGAGTCCGGCGGGGAACAGGACGGGCAACGGACGGTCGGTCAGCCCGCGGCCCTTGCCGCCCCCCTGCGCGACTACCAGCTGCGTGGTCTGAACTGGCTGCACACCATGACGTCGCTCGGCCTCGGCGGCTGTCTCGCCGACGACATGGGGCTCGGCAAGACCATCACACTGATCGCTCTGCATCTGCACCGCCAGGACATCGAATCGGCCGCCGGGCCGACGCTGGTGGTCTGCCCGACCTCGCTCATGGGGAACTGGCAGCGGGAGATCGAGAAGTTCGCGCCCGGTACGCCGGTACGCCGCTTCCACGGCGGGGCGCGCAGCCTCGCGGACCTGACGGACGGCGAGTTCGTCCTCACCACGTACGGCACGATGCGGCTCGACGCGGCGAAGCTCGCCGGCGTCCGCTGGGGCATGGTGGTGGCCGACGAGGCGCAGCACGTCAAGAACCCGTACTCGGCAACGGCCAAGCAGCTGCGGACGATCGGCGCACAGGCACGGGTGGCGCTCACCGGAACGCCCGTGGAGAACAACCTCTCGGAGCTGTGGGCGATCCTCGACTGGACAACGCCAGGTCTGCTGGGCAGGCTCGGTACTTTCCGCAACCGCTACGCGCGGACCGCGGAGGGCGGCGACCCGGCTGCGGCCGAGCGGCTCGCCGCGCTGGTGCGGCCGTTCCTGCTGCGCCGGCGCAAGTCGGATCCCGGCATCGCGCCCGAACTGCCGCCGAAGACCGAGACCGACCGGACGGTGTCACTGACAGCGGAACAGACGGGCCTGTACGAGGCGGTGGTACGCGAGACACTGGCCGCGATCTCCGGCGCAGACGGCTTCGCCCGCCGCGGCCTCGTCATGAAGCTGTTGACTGCCCTGAAGCAGATCTGCAATCACCCCGCGCAGTACCTCAAGGAGAAGGAGCCCCGGATCGAGGACCGTTCGGGCAAGGTGGAGCTGCTGGACGAACTGCTCGACACGATCCTGGCGGAGGACGCGAGTGTCCTCGTCTTCACCCAGTACGTGCAGATGGCCCGGCTCCTCGAACGGCATCTGGCGGCGCGCGGGGTGCGCACGCAGTTCCTGCACGGCGGCACGCCGGTCGCGGAGCGGGAGGCGATGGTGAACCGCTTCCAGGCGGGCGAAGCCCCGGTCTTCCTGCTGTCCCTGAAAGCGGCCGGCACCGGACTGAACCTCACCCGGGCAGGCCATGTCGTGCACTTCGACCGGTGGTGGAACCCGGCGGTGGAGGCGCAGGCCACCGACCGCGCGTACCGGATCGGGCAGACCCAGCCGGTGCAGGTGCACCGGCTGATCGCCGAGGGCACCGTCGAGGACCGGATCGCCGCCATGCTGGCCCGCAAGCAGGGACTGGCGGACGCGGTGCTCGGATCCGGCGAGGCGGCGCTGAGCGAACTGACTGATGCGGAACTGGCCGATCTGGTGGAGCTGCGAGGTGGCACGCGATGAACGACGCATACGACTGTGACGGGTACGCGTCCGCCGCCGGGCGTGACGTTCCGGCTCCGGTACAAGAACGTACCTTCGCCGCGCTGCCGCCCACACGCGGCCGCGGCTTCGCGGAGACCTGGTGGGGCCGGGCATGGCTGAAGGCCCTGGAGGACACCGCACTGGACGGCGCACAGCTCAAGAAGGGGCGCAGTTTCGCCCGCGAGGGCCGGGTCGGAGCGGTTTCCGTGCGGCCCGGCCGGATCACCGCGGTCGTCCGGGACCGTGACTCGTCCACGTACCGCAGTGATGTGCTCCTCCAGGAGCTGAGCGAGGCGGACTGGGAACAGTTCCTGGACATGGCCGCCGACCGGGCCGGGTACATCGCGGCGCTCCTCGACCGCGAGATGCCGCCGCACCTGGTGGAGGACGCCTCGGCGGCCGGTGTGGAACTGCTCCCGGGGATCGGCGGTCTGGACCCGGAGTGCACCTGCGAGACCTGGGACCACTGCCCCCACACCGCCGCACTCTGTTATCAGGTGGCGCGGCTGCTGGACCAGGATCCGTTCGTCCTGTTGCTCATGCGGGGGCGCGGTGAGCGGTGGCTCCTGGACGAGCTCCAGGAGCGCATCGCGGCCCGCGCCGAGGCGCGGGCGCCTGCCGGGCCTGCCGTCGCCTCCGACGGGTCCGGCGCCTCGGCCGCGAAGGCGACGGACCGGGGTGTACGGGCGGACGAGGCTTTCGCCGCGCGGGACATCCTGCCTCCGCTGCCTGCTCCCCCGCCGCTGCCCGCGGAACCGGGCCCGGCGCCGTCGCTGGACACGGAGACGGATCCGGAGCCCGGCGTCGATCCGGCGGTCCTGGAGTTGCTGGCGAGGGACGGTGCGGCACGCGCCCACCGGATGCTGGCCGACGCCCTCTCCCCCGGCCATGAACGGCAGCCGCTCCCGCCCGGGTTGACGCCGCAGCAGGACGCCGTACGGCTGCTCGCGGACGCCCGGCCCGAGCCCTGGATCGCGACGCGGCTGGCCGCCGGATCGGGGCAGTCGCGGGCCGGACTCGACGCGGCGGTGCGTGCCTGGCAGTACGGCGGGGCGGCCGCGCTCACCGTGCTCGACGAGGAGTGGACGCCGGATCCGGAATCGCTGGCCCGGGCCCGGGCCCGGCTCGCGGCGGCGTGGGACGAGGGCGAGCAGCCACCGCTCCGGTCCGCGGGCAATCGCTGGACCGCCGCGGAAGCCGGTGTGCAGCTCCGGTACGGGCGGGACGGGCGCTGGTGGCCCTACCGCAAGGAGAACGGGCACTGGGTTCCGGCAGGCCCGGCGGACGACGATCCGGCGGCGGCGCTGGGAGGTTCGAGCGGATCGGAGGACTGAGGCCGCCACGACACCCTGACGGGCGGGGGCCGGTCAGAACGTCCTGGCCGACCAGTCAGGACGTTCTGGCCCCGCCCGTCGTCGCGTTCCGCCCCGGTGTTCAACTCGATGTCACCTCGCGTTGCGGGTGAGGCCGGAACCTGACGCGGATTGGAGCTGATCGTGCCTCAGGAGACCCCATGTCCACGCGTGTTGGACTTCGTTCTCCTGCCGTCGGGCTGCCGCCCGCCCTGCTCGGAACGGTGTGTGCCGCCGGAACGGCGACGGGCGCGAAGGACCGGCACGAACGTCCGGAGCGGACCGCGCGCGTCACCGGGAGCGCCGTACTCGGTGACGTTCCGCCGGCCGGGTTCAGCAACGGGCTGCTCCCGCGGACGGTCGACGACGACCGCGGCGTGCTGCTCTGCGGCATCATGACCGACGGTGCCGAGGCGTTCGACGCGAACGGCCGACTGGTCGACAGCGGCATCAAGACGTCGGGGACGCTGCTGAAACTGCCGCGCCCGCTGGGTGGCTGACCCCTCGTACCCGTTCTCCTTCCGCGGCCCGGTCCGTGCGCCCAGGCTGTCCGCGTCCGTGGTCCGGCGCGCTCCCGCCCCACGCACCCGATTTCGGCTCCTGCCGTCTTCCGTCGCCCGCACGACGCCCGTACGGTAGGGCGCGCGAGACACTCGGCCGTACATCGGACAACGCCTTCCGGTTGTCGGACAGAGGGAGTCACGAGGTGCCGGGGGATACGGGCAACGGACTGTTACGTGATGCCATCGGGCTGCGCGAGGTCCTCTTCCAGAGCATCACGGCGATGGCGCCCGCCGCCGCCATCGCCGCGTCGATTCCGTCCGGAGCAGCGTTCGCGGGCGACAGCCTTCCGCTGTCCGTGGTGGTGGCGCTGGTCGCCTGTCTGTTCACCGCGTCGTGCGTCGCGGAGCTGGCCCGCCATCTGCCGGCCGCCGGTTCGGTCGCCACCTACTCCGCGCAGGGCCTGCATCCGACCATCGGCTTTCTCGTCGGGTGGGGCTATGTGTTCGTGGAGGCGCTGGTCCCCGCACTGCTGCTGCAGCTCGGTTTCACCGGAATTCCGGTCTTCGAATTCGTCTCGGAGCTCAGTGCGCCGGTCTCGTACGCGGGTCCGGTCGTCGGTGTCTGGATGCTGATCGGGATCGTTGTGCTGGTGGTGCTGTTGCGCAGGCATCCGGAGCGGGTGGCACAGACCGGACGGATCCATCTCGACAAGGTCCCGGAACAGGCCGGGCAGCCCAGGACAGGAGCAGTGCAGCGATGAACGACCCCCGTGTGCTCACCGTCCGCCCCAAGGAGGGCGAGTACGCCTGGACCTTCGGTGGAGCGGCGCCGGTCGCCCGCATCGAGCCGGGTACGTTCCTCGACATGTATACGGAGGACTGCTTCGCCGGCCGGGTGCGCTCGGAGAAGGACCTGGTCTCCGAGGTCTGCGAGTTCCCCTTCCTCAACCCGCAGACCGGTCCCTTCCATGTGGTGGGCGCGGAACCCGGGGACACCTTGGCGGTGCACTTCGTCTCCATCGAACCGGCCAGGGACTGGGCCGCCTCCACGGCCGTGCCGCTCTTCGGCGCGCTCACCTCCACGCACACCACCCCGTCACTGCAGGCCCCGCTGCCCGAAGTGGTGTGGATGTGGCAGCTCGACCGGGCGCGCCGCACCTGTCTGTTCAGCGCCCGGGACAGTGACGTCCGGGTGGAGCTGCCGATGGATCCGATGCACGGCACGGTCGGGGTGGCGCCGGCCAATCTGGAGGTACGGTCCGCGCTGGTGCCCGACGCGCACGGCGGGAACATGGACACGCCCGAGATGCGGGCGGGTGTCACCTGCTATCTGGGCGTCAATGTCGAGGGTGCGCTGCTGAGTCTCGGGGATGGGCATGCCCGTCAGGGCGAGGGCGAGACCTGCGGAGTCGCCGTGGAGTGCGCGATGAACACGGTGGTGCTGGTCGAGCTGCTGAAGGGTGTCACGACGCCGTGGCCGCGCATCGAGTCCGACACGCATCTGATGTCGACCGGCTCCGCCCGTCCGCTCGAAGATGCCTTCCGAATCTCGCAGTTGGACCTGGTGCAGTGGCTGGCGCGTGACTACGGCCTGTCCGAGCTCGACGCCTATCAACTGGTCGGCCAGGCCGGCCAGGCGCCGCTGGCCAATGTGTGCGACACCAACTACACCTGTGTGGCCAAGATCCGCAAGGAATGGCTGCCCGCAGGCGAACCGCATCGCGGACTCCACCGCCATCTGCGGGAGACCGCGTCGCTGCTGCCCAGCCCCTGACCCCCTCCCCCCATTGGAGTGTTCATGCACCGCAGAAGGATTCTTCAGGGCGCCGCCGTGACGGCGGCCGCCGCGCTGCTCCCCGCCTCGGCCCGCGCCGCGGCTGCCACGGCGGCGGGCGAGACGGACTATCCGCTCGCCCATTGGACGCCCGCCTCCACGTCCAACTACACGGCGTCGAAGCGCCCTTCGGCCTATCCGATCCAGTACGTGATCATCCATGTCACCCAGGAGACGTTTTCGAACACGATCGGGATCTTTCAGAATCCGGCGAAGCGGGTCTCCGCGCACTACGTGGTGCGCTCGGCGGACGGCTACGTCGCCCAGTGCGTCCGGGAGCAGAACATCGCCTGGCACGCGGGCAACTGGGACTACAACACGCGCAGTGTCGGCATCGAGCACGAGGGCTGGGTGGACCAGCCGTCCTACCTCACCCCCACCATGTATGAGAAGTCGGCGCTCCTGACCGCGTCGGTCTGTGACCGTTACGGCATCCCCAAGGACCGTGCGCACATCCTCGGCCATGCCCAGGTCCCCGGCACCGACCACACCGATCCAGGCCCGAACTGGGACTGGGTGCGCTACATCCGTCTCGTCAATCTCTACTCGGCCGGCTGACCGGCCCGCACGGCCACGTCCGGTCACTCTCCGCAGCACGGTTGTCACGTACGTCCGCTGCGGCCACGATGGGGTGGGCACGACGCCCCTGGACGGGAGGGTGAGTTGACGGACCCCTGGGTGGCCCTCACAGCCGACGCGGACCCCGGTGAACGGCTCGGCCAACTCCGGCATGCACACGAGGTGTTCACCGCCGCCGGATGGCTGGAGCGGCCGGTGCGTCCGGTGGTCGGCGAGTCCTGGCGGCGCTCGGCACGGGCCCGGGTCAGCCCGGACGGCGCCGCCCTGGTCGAGCTGGGCGCGGACGACCTCGGACCGTACCGGGACGGTCACCCCCTGGCCCCCGCCATGCCGGTGATCCGCGAGCTGATGAGCGCGTACGCGACGGACGGCGAACACCTTCTCGCGGTGTGCGACGCGCTCGGCAGGCTGCTGTGGGTCGAAGGACACGCGACGACCCGGCGGGCCGCGGGCCGGATGAATTTCGTGGAGGGCGCCCGCTGGGCCGAGTCCGTGGCCGGTACGAACGCGCCGGGTACGGCCATCGCCGTGGACCGGCCGGTGCAGGTCTTCGCCGCCGAGCACTTCCTGCGGCCGGTCCAGCAGTGGACCTGCGCGGCGGCGCCGCTCCACGACCCGCACACGGGCCGGGTGCTGGGCGCCGTGGACATCACCGGCGGGGACCGGCTCGCGCATCCGCACAGCCTGGCGTTCGTGCAGGCGGTGGCCCGCGCCGCCGAGTCGCAGCTGGCGCTCCTCGCGCCCGCGCCCGCCGGAGAGACGGTGCGGCTCAGTGCGCTGGGCCGGGACGAGGCGCTGCTCGTCGCCGGGGGCCGCAGGATCCGGCTCAGCAGGCGGCACAGCGAGCTCCTGGTGAGCCTGGCCCGCCATCCCGAGGGCCTCGGTGGCGACGAGCTCCTCGTCGAGCTGTACGAGGACGAGTCGGTGACCCCGGTCACGCTGCGGGCCGAACTCTCCCGGCTGCGACGGCTGCTCGGCCCCGAGCTGCTCCTCTCCCGCCCCTACCGTCTCTCCGCACCGGTCGACGCCGACTTCGACACCGTGGCGCGCAGACTGGCGTCCGGCGCGGTGGCGGCGGCGCTCAGCGCCTACGCGGGTCCGCTGCTGCCCGGCTCGCAGGCGCCGTCCGTCATCCGGCTGCGGCGCCGGCTCGACGAGCAACTGCGGGCCGCGCTCATCGCGCGCGGTGACCCGGGCCTGCTGGCCGACTGGGCATACAGCCCCTGGGGCGAGGACGACCTCCCCGTCTGGCGGGCGCTCGCGGCGGCCGTCCCCGCGGGGCGGCGCCCGGCACTGCTCGCCAGAGTCCGGACGCTGGAGTCCGAGCAGGGATAGCGGTGTTCCCGTGCAACGGGGTTGCAACATGCCGCTGGCTATCCTCGGCCCGAGGGCCGTCCAACGGCGGGCGGCACCGGATCCGGGAGGCCACAGAGATGACCCGTTACGCTGCGCCGGGCACCGAGGGCGCCATCGTCTCGTACGAGTCCCGCTACGACCACTGGATCGGCGGCTCGTACGTCCCGCCCGCCCGTGGCCAGTACTTCGAGAACCCCAGTCCCGTCAACGGCCGCCCCTTCACCGAGGTCGCCCGCGGCACTGCCGAGGACATCGAACGGGCGCTGGACGCGGCACACGCCGCGGCCCCCTCGTGGGGAGCGACCGCGGCGGGCGAGCGCGCCTCGGTCCTCAACCGGATCGCCGACCGGATGGAGGCTCATCTGGAGGAGCTGGCGGTCGCCGAGAGCTGGGACAACGGCAAGCCGGTACGGGAGACGCTGGCCGCGGACATCCCCCTGGCCATCGACCACTTCCGCTACTTCGCCGGTGCGCTGCGCGCTCAGGAGGGGTCGCTCAGCGAGATCGACGACGACACGATCGCGTACCACTTCCACGAGCCGCTCGGCGTCGTCGCGCAGATCATCCCGTGGAACTTCCCGATCCTGATGGCGACGTGGAAGCTGGCCCCGGCGCTCGCCGCGGGCAATGCGGTGGTCCTCAAACCGGCCGAACAGACCCCCGCCTCCATCCACGTATGGCTGAAGCTGGTGTCCGACCTCCTGCCGCCCGGCGTCGTCAACATCGTCAACGGCTTCGGCGCGGAGGCCGGCAAGCCCCTCGCCTCCAGCCCGCGCGTGGCGAAGATCGCCTTCACCGGTGAGACCACGACGGGGCGGCTGATCATGCAGTACGCCTCCGAGAACATCAAGCCGGTGACGCTGGAGCTCGGCGGCAAGTCGCCGAACATCTTCTTCGACGACGTGTGGAACGCGGACGACGACTTCCGCGACAAGGCCCTCGAAGGGTTCACCATGTTCGCCCTCAACCAGGGCGAGGTCTGCACCTGTCCGTCGCGCGCGCTGATCCAGCGCGGCCACTACGGCGAATTCCTGGAGGCGGGCATCGCCCGCACGGAGAAGATCGTGCCGGGGCACCCGCTGGACACGGACACGATGATCGGCGCCCAGGCCTCCAACGACCAGCTGCAGAAGATCCTTTCGTACCTGGACATCGGCCAGCAGGAGGGCGCGAAGGTCCTCACGGGTGGTCAGCGCATCGAGTACGACGGGGAGCTGGCGGGCGGCTACTACGTCCAGCCGACCGTCTTCGAGGGCGACAACCGGATGCGGGTCTTCCAGGAGGAGATCTTCGGCCCGGTCGTGGCGGTCACGTCCTTCTCCGATTTCGACGACGCGATCGCCACGGCGAACGACACCCTGTACGGCCTCGGCGCGGGCGTGTGGACCCGCGACATCAACACCGCGTACCGGGCGGGCCGCGCCATCCAGGCCGGCCGGGTCTGGACGAACTGCTACCACGCGTACCCGGCGCACGCCGCCTTCGGCGGGTACAAGCAGTCGGGGATCGGCCGCGAGAACCACAAGATGATGCTGGAGCACTACCAGCAGACGAAGAATCTACTGGTGAGCTACTCGCCGAAGAAGCTGGGCTTCTTCTAAAGGCATGAAAGAAGGCGCCTGACCTGGTGCTTTACCCAGATCAGGCGCCTTCTGGGAGCGCCCGGCTGCGAGGGCAGGTTCGCCGGCGCCATGACCTTGTTGGTGCGGACGCGGTCTTCGACCTCGGCGTGGTCGCGGTGCAGAGTGTCGAGGAACTGGATCTGGTGGGAGCCGGCGATGCCCCACGTACCTTTGAACGTGGCAGCGGCCCCTTGCTTCCTGGACGCGCTCGTGATGACCGTGGCGTCCAGGTCGACGACGATCCAGCCCGTCAGCCTCCGCCCGGCCACCGTGAGCCACGGGAAGCCGCCGGGCCGCAGGCGGAGCAGCATCCACACGTGCCGGCGCACCCGCCGTCGCACCTTCGCGATCTTCATCAGGGTCGTGTCGTCCAGTTCGACCAGCCGGCGGCGCATCGTCGAGTCCGGGGCCGCAGGGCCGAACAGGCCCTGGTGGTGGATCTGTAGCTGCTCGGCCTCCAGCAGACTCCACGCCCCGAGCACCATCGCGACTGCGAGCTGGACGAGCACACCAGCCCGCTCCCGCCACCCGGCACTCGTGCTGGAGGGAAGCACCCCGGCGAGCCCTCGCGTCAGCCCCACCCGGTCCGCCAGTCGGCGCAGCAGCACCGCCCCCACATGCCCGACCAGCCCCTTCCCGTCGGCTGTCGCGGACAGCCCACGGTCCCACCCTGTACGCTCGCTCACCAGAAAGGTGTCCTGAATTCAGCACCGGATACGGCCTAGACACTCGCACCCTTGCAGGTCAGCGGCACCTTTCTACTGTCAGGACGTCAGCTCGCCCAATTCCGATGAATAGCCGGGGTCAAAGGAGCGAACCGGTCGGTATGAGGGGCAGCCGTGCCGTGACCTCGAACCCCCCGCCCGGAGTCGGCTCTGCGTTGAAATCTCCGCCGAGCAGTTGACAGCGCTCGCGCATGCCCAGGATCCCGCGGCCGGACTTGTCCCGCTTGCCCGTGCCCGTGCCGTTGCCGGACGGCCGACGCGCGGGGACGCTATGGGGACCGGCGCGGCCCTGGTCGGTGACGCGGATCTCCAGGTGGTCGATCCCCGGGTTCACCGCGACCGTGACCTGAGTCGGGCCGGTGTGCCGGATGATGTTGGTGATCGACTCCTGGAGAATCCGGTAGGCGGCACTGTCCACCGCACTCGGCAACGGCGCTGCGGGCGAGTCCACTTCGAGCGTGACGTCCAGTCCGGCGGCGCGTGCCTCGGCGGTGAGGTCGTCGATCTGTTCCAGGCCGGCGTGCGGCACGGGGTCGTCGTTGTCGCCACGGAGAACGCCGAGGATGGCTCGCATCTCCTGGAGCGTCCGGGCACTTGTCTGCTCGATGGTCTGCAACGCTTCGCGTGCGTGTTCCGGTCTCTTGTCGAGCACGTGCGCGGTGACCCCGGACTGTACGTTGATGATCGCTATGGCGTGAGCGACGGTGTCGTGGACTTCGCGCGCGATCCGGAGCCGCTCGGCATCGACCCGTGCGCGTGCTTCTTCCTCCCGGGTCCGTTCCGCCAGTTCCGCACGCTCTTGAGCGTCGGCAGCGATGACCCGCCGGGACCGGACGGACTCGCCGAGAGTCGTGCTCATGACCGTCACACCGATGCGGAAGAACACCCAGCCGATGGCCTCGCGCGGTTCTACGTCGGCCGATGCGAACAGCCACCCGCTGGCCAGGATCACGGTGCCCACGCCGGCGATCGCCAATGACCGGCGCCCGTCACCGTAGGCGGCGACGGTGTACAGGGCGATCATGAGTCCGAGCCAGCCGTAGCCGTCGGGGAACTCGAGGGCGTAATACACCAAGCTGGCGACTACGGCGGTGACGAACACCAGAACGGGCCACACGCGGCGGACGACCACGACCAGGCCACCCACCACCAGCAACGCGTATCCAAGGTATCCGAAGTCGGCGAGCGAACGCTGTTCTGTCCCCCTGGCGGCGGCGAGGGCGACCGTTCCCTGCACCTGCATCACGGTGACGAAGAGCGCGAGCAGCACGTCTTGGGTCAGCACCCGCAGCGAGAACGACCCGGGGCAGAGTTTCATACCGTGATCCTACTGTTCGGGTCCACGGACAACGCTCCGCTCAGACGCGCGACTTGCTACGTCGACAGGCGCAGCGGGGCACAGCAGGATACGCCCGATTGCGTAGGCATCACCATCCGTCGTCAGAGGCCAGGGCCTCCTCGCCTGCGGGACGATCGCCGTTGTGACCGATCAACCTCCCCAATATCGAGAAGCGAGCCATGCCGCAAGGCTCAACCACTGAGGAGCAGATGATGACAACCGAGTCTCCACGTACGGATGGAGCTCTGGCGGGACTGGGTCGCTTCTGTTTCCGCCGCCGCCGCCTGGTCCTGCTGACCTGGATCGTCGGTGTGATCGTCGTGGCGTTCGTCGGCTTCAATTTCGGCGCCGCCTCCGACGACAACTTTTCCGGCGGAGACTCCGGGTCGGCCAAGGCGCAGGAGCTGATTCAGAAGCACTTTCCCGAACGGTCAGGGGACACGCTGACCCTCGCGATCAAGGCGGACAAGGGAATTGATGCCCCTGCCGCCCGACAGGAAATCGAGAAGGTCGTCGCCGAAATCTCCGACTCGTCCATCACCGGGCCGGTGGTCTCGCCATACCAGGACGCGAACCTGGTGACGAAGGATCGTCGTATCGCCCGTATGACCATCCCGCTGACCGACAAGGAGGTGGAAAAGAGCGACGTCAAGCCCTTGGTGGACGTGGTCAAGGACGCCTCCGACGACAGCGTCACCCTCGGGCTCGGCGGGTACATGGCGGAAAAGGCCGAGACCCCCAAGCAGGGTCCGGCCGAAAGTGTGGGCATCCTGGCGGCAGCGGTGATCTTGTTCATCGCCTTCGGGTCGCTGGTGGCGATGGGCCTGCCGATCGTGACCGCCCTGCTGGCACTCGCGGCCGGCCTCGCGCTGATCAAGCTGGTGGGGCACGTGGTCCCCGCGCCGAGCTTCACTGTGATCTTCGGCGCGATGATCGGGCTCGGTGTGGGCATCGACTACGCCCTGTTCATCGTGACCCGCTACAAGGACGGCCTGCGGGACGGCGATGACCCCGAGACCGCAACCGTCACGGCCATCACCACCTCCGGTCGCGCGGTGCTGTTCGCCGGCCTGACCGTCGTGATCGCGTTGCTGGGCCTGATCGTCATGGGACAGCGGCTGATGACCGGGGTAGCCATCGCCACGTCCATCGCGGTGCTGTTGACGATGATCGCCGCGGTGACCCTGCTGCCGGCGCTCCTGGGGTTCACCGGCTACAAGATCAACTCGCTGCGCCTGCCTCGTCGCGCGTCCCGCCGGAACCAGCCGGTCGATGCCCAGTCCCAGCGCCGTACTCCCGCCGAGCGTTGGGCCGGCGTGGTGCAGCGCAGGCCGCTGATTGCTGCGACCCTGGCCGGCGGGTTCCTGCTGGTGCTGGCCGCCCCCATGCTGGATATGCGGCTGAGCCAGCCCGACGCCAGTGTCCAGCCCCACGACCGGAGCAGCTACATCTCGTACAAGATCCTCTCCGAGGGCTTCGGTCCGGGCTTCGGAGCACCGCTGATCTTCGCCACCGAGGTCGACTCCGCGAACGCCGATCTGAGTCCTGTTGTCGCAGCGGTCAGCAAGACCGAGGGCATCGCCCAGGCCACGCCGCCCCAGGTCAGCAAGGACGGGCAGGCCGCCACCTTCACGGCCTTCCCCACGACCGGATACCAGGACGAAGCGACCGCGGACCTGGTGCACAAGCTCCGCGACGATGTGCTGCCCGAGACGCCCGGTGGTGAAACTGTCCTCATCGGCGGACCGAACGCCAGCGTCATCGATGTCTCCGAGGAATCCGCCGAACGTCTGCCGCTGATGATCGGGGTCGTCATCGCGCTGTCCATGGTGCTGATGCTCGCGTTGGTCCGGTCGGTCACGATCGCCCTGCAGGCCGCGGTGATGAACGCGCTCTCGATCGGCGCCGCCTTCGGTGTGGTGGTCGCGATCGTGCAGTGGGGATGGCTCGGCACGGCCTTCGGCTTCCCCACCGAGATGCCGGTCACGAGCTGGGTGCCGATGACGATGTTCCCGGTCCTGTTCGGCCTGTCGATGGACTACCAGGTATTCCTGATCTCGCGGATCCGTGAGGAGTACGAGCGAACCGGCGACACCCGGCTGTCCGTCACCCGCGGGCTGGCACGGACCGCCAGGGTCATCACGGCCGCGGCCGCCATCATGATCGCCGTCTTCATGACCTCCGTGTTCGGGCCCGACGTCGCAGTCAAGCAGGGGGCCGTGGGCATGGCCATCGCCGTGTTCATCGACGCCACCATCGTGCGGATGGTTCTGATGCCCGCGGTGATGGAACTGTTCGGCAAGGCCAACTGGTGGATGCCCGGACGCTGGGCACCGAAGACGGTCTCGGCACCCCCGGCTGAGGTCGAGGGAGGGGTCAAGGTCTGACCCTCCGTCAGCCTGGATCCACCGTCACTGTGGATCCAGGCTGACCCACCTGCGCTTTCTCAGATACGCATCAAGCATGGGCAAGAAACTCCATGTCCGTCCGTCGCTTGCTCACCGCCGCACCGACAGCCCTGCTCGGGGTGCTGGCACTTGCCGCACCGGCAGCCGCACAGGACAGCGGTGGCTCCGGCCGGGCCGTGTCCGGGGTGGCCCTGCTGCGTGGTGCGTTCACGCACGAGTCCGGCGGCCTTGAGACGGGCCAGCGCGAGATCGAGCAGCCGGTCGGCACGGTCGTCCTGGGCGAGACGCTCGCGAAAGTCGGCCAGCACGCTGTGGTGGAATCCGGGATCGTCCAACTCCATGGCCAGCGCGTATGTGAGGTCGATGCGGCAGCGCACCGCCTCGGCAGCCTGCCGGTCCGATAAGTCAAGCAGAAACTGCAGCACACAGACGGTGGCCAACTGGGCGGGTATGAGGCCCGGACGCCCGTCGCGCGGGTACCAGCCGGCGAAGTCCTCGTCGCACCACAGCCCGTCCAGCCGGTCTCTCACCCACATCGCCGACGTACCGCCCGGGTTGCGCGCCCGAGCAACCCGCGCAGTCAGAGAAGGAATCTGCTCACCGGAACGAGGACGGAGCGACAACGGACACCTCGATAACTGCATCGACCTTCGAAACAGTCCCGAGCATGCCCCTTGATCATGCTGCCGCACCGGGAAACTCCAAGATCCCCGACAGAGTCAAGCTAAGGGCTGACGAGCCCTGTCCGATAGGCGATGACGACCAGTTGTGCGCGGTCCCGCGCACCCAGTTTCACCATCGCGTGGCTGACGTGGGTGCGCGCGGTGGCCGGGCTCAGGCACAGCCCGGTGCCGATCTCGTCGTTGCTCAGGCCCTGTCCGACCAGAGCCAGCACTTCACGTTCGCGCTGCGTCAGGACCGCCAGCCGGTCCTCGCCGGCCTGCGTGGCGACCCGTTGCGCGGTGAACTGGGCGATCAGGCGGCGGGTGATCCGCGGGGCGAGCAACGCGTCTCCGGCGGCGACGACGCGGATGGCATGGAGGAGTTCGGCCGGTCCCGCGTCCTTGAGCATGAAGCCGCTTGCGCCGGCCTGCAGTGCTTCGAAGACGTACGAGTCGGTCTCATAGGTGGTGAGGATCAGGACCCGGACATGCTGAAGCCCATGCGTCTTGACGATCTGGCTGGTTGCCTGGATCCCGTCGAGCTTCGGCATCCGGATGTCCATGAGCACAACGTCGGGGCGGGTCGCACGGGCCCGCTCGACGGCCTCGGCACCGTCGGTGGCCTCCCCGACCACCTCGATGTCGTCCTCGACGTCGATCAGTACCTTGAACCCGGATCGCACGAGACGCTCGTCATCGGCGAGCAGAACTTTGATCGGAGCGTCGCCGAGCGAGGACGTGCCTGTCGCGTTCATAGCCGCACCGTTCCGGTCGGCGTCAGGGATCGCATGCTTGCCAACACCGTGGCTCTGCGTTGCATACCCAGGATCATACTGCCGGGGCGGTTAACGCCGAGTACTCGTCCATCCGTAATCCTCTACGGCGCAGAGCGCGATCGAACGCCCATGGCGTACGCAGATCTGCGTACGCACAGCCATCCGCTATCGGAGGACGTTCCGGGTCGTCGACGCGACGATCCCTTCGTGAACCCGCCGACGCAAACAAGCACGTCCGTGACCACACCAACCCGAGGGGCGCTCTTCGATGCGTAAAACCATCGCCGGACTGGCGGCAGTGCTCGTGCTCGCGATCGCAGTGCAGTTCTTCCTGGCCGGCAGCGGAGCGTTCGACACCGCGCCCAACGACGAGTCCTTCCGGCCGCACCGGGCGCTGGGCTACATGATCGTCCTCCTTGCGCTCGTCACGACGCTGACCGCCGCGCTGGCCCGCATGCCCGGTCGGCTCGTTGGCATGACCGGTCTGCTCGCCGGGCTGGGGATTGCTCAACCTGTGATCGCGACCATCGCCAAGGCATTCGGTGACACGGACGACACCACGACCGCGGGTCAACTCGTCTTCGGCCTGCACGCGGTGAACGCGCTGATCATGGTGGCCGTGGCCGTCAGGACCCACCGCCAGGCGCGAGAGCTGTCGAACTCCTCGGCATCCACCGCGCGGGCCGCCGGTGACGATGCCCGAGCTGCCGGACCCACCTCGGGATCCGCTCAGTGACCACGGCCCAGTTGATTCTCCTGGACCACGCCGTCGCCCTGCTGGGCGTCGTATCGTGGTTCGGGGCCGGCGTCGCGGCGGCCCTCCGGCGCCACCAGCTCGGATTCGGACTGCTCATCGCAGCTGTCCTGGTCACGCTCGCCCGGGCTGCCACCGTGTCGGTCCTGGCCGACCGCGGCTGGTGGTTCGTAGCGGAAAAGGTGCTGCTGGGGCTTCCGTTGCTCGGCGTCGCCGGGGTGGCCGCGGTGCTCATCGCGGGGCCTCGGCTGCGGGCGGCGAGAAAGGCGGCCGACGAACGCCTGCCGGCAGGCTGCGTCGTCTCGCTGTTCACCGCCGCTTACGCCGCGCTGGCCGGCCTCGTGGTGACCTTCCTCGCCGGGTACCCCCTCAGCTGGTCGACTGCGCTGATCACGGTCTCGCTGGTGTCAGCCGGCGCCGTGCTGACCACCCATGTCGTGGCGCGAGAGGCAGACGACGGGGGGCGCGCGGAGACGGACCGTCATGCCGCTTTCACCCGGCGGCGGTTCGTCAACACCGCAGTCGGAGCCGGTGTCGTGGGCGCGGGGGGCACAGGCGTCGGCCTGCTGTTCCGACCCACCGACTCCGTCGTCACCGGAGGCGGCCCCGCTCACTCGTCCAGCTCCCATCAGGCACTGTCGGTGGCAGATCTGCGCGGCCTCGCGAGTCCGTCTCCCGGCGGTGCCAGGCGCCGGCACGTGCTCACCGCGAAGAAGGCCACCGTACGACTGGCGTCCGGACGTGAGATCGACGCGTGGACGTACAACGGCCAGGTACCGGGCCCGGCGATCAAGGCCACCGAGGGCGATCTGATCGAGGTGACGCTGCGCAACAGCGACATCGAGGACGGAGTCACACTGCATTGGCACGGCTACGACGTGCCGTGCGGTGAGGACGGTGCGCCGGACCTGACACAGCGTCCGGTGGCACCTGGTGAGGAGTTCGTCTACCGATTCCGCGCCGACCAGGTGGGCACCTACTGGTACCACACCCACGAGGCATCGGACCCCGGCGTGCGCAAGGGACTGTACGGGACACTCGTCGTCACACCACGAGACGGACAGCCGCCGGGTGAAGGCTCCGGCCGGCAGCAGCTCGACCTCACGCTGCCCGTGCACACGTTCGCCGGCACCGTGGTCGTTGGGGATCAGGACAGGCGCACCGCACACACCGCGGCCCCCGGTATGGCGGTACGGCTGCGGCTGATCAACACCGATTCGGATCCGCACCGGCTGACGCTGGCCGGGACGCAGTTCCGGGTCGCGGCCGTCGACGGCCGCGACCTCAACCATCCCGAGCAGGTCCGTGACATGAGCGTGCGGCTGCCCGCCGGCGGGCGCTACGACCTGGTGTTCGTCATGCCGGACACGGCCGTCGCGCTGGTGCTCGACAACGACCGCGACACCGGGGTGTGGCTGCGCCCGGACGACGCCGAACGCGAGCCGCGGATCAAGGACACCTCCGACTGGCCGGAGCTCGATCTCCTGCGGTACGGAACGCCTGCTTGTGCCCCGTTCGATCCGGACGCCGCCGACCGGGACTTCGCCCTCGTCCTGGACCGCGCGGTCGCCATGGTCGACGGCCGGCCGGCCTACGCACAGACGGTCAACGGGCTGGGGCACCCATCGATCCCGGACCTGCTGGTCGCCGAAGGCGATGTCGTCCGGTTCAAGGTCGTCAACCGAAGCCTGGAGACCCACCCCTGGCATCTGCACGGCCATCCCGTGCTGATCCTGTCCAGGGACGGGACGCCCTCATCCGGCAGTCCCCTGTGGGTGGACACGTTCGACGTGCGGGCGGGAGAAGTCTGGGAGGTGGCGTTCAAAGCCGACAACCCCGGGATCTGGATGAATCACTGCCACAACCTGCCCCACGCCGAGCAGGGGATGATGCTGCGCGTCTCCTACGACGGAGTCACCACGCCCTTCGGAGACGCACACGCCAGTCACCGGTAGGAGTCGGCGGCACCGTGACCGGTGCCGTCGGCGGTGTCACTGCGGGCGGAGCAGCGCGACGGTGCGGTCCCGCCGTTTTCGCGCGAGCAGGCGACGAGCGGGAGGAGGACAACCGCCAGGACCGAGGGCGTGCCGGCGAGTTGCGCAGGGCCTCGTTGCCGAGGTGCAGGTCGGCGAAGTCGTGGACGTGCACCGGCACCGGGTCACCCGCGGGCCGCCACTGGCGGCCGTGATTCTTGAAGTCGCCGACGAGTTCCTTCTTCCTGGTGTCCACGCTGATCACCGGCTGGCCGGTATCCCGGTGCTCGCGGGCCTGCTCGTTGAGGCAGCGGAACCGGGCGTCCCGATCCGCGGGCCGGCTGCCCTCGATCGTCTTGGCATTGGCCCTGCAGACTGAAGCCTTCCGCCGGCAATAGGCCGGCGACGGTGCGGCACTGACGCGATGTCCGGCCCGGGTCAGCTCCCGCGCAAGCGTGCGGGTGGACTTCACCGTCCACCGCAGCGACGACATCGGATCGCCCCGCACATCCGGTTCGACCAGCGCCAGCAGTGCCGGCCGCAGACCCGGATCCAGATCCGCGACCCGTTTGCGGCCCCCGCCCGGACGACGCACCCGCCCCAGCGGCTCCTCACCCGCCTCGAGTTCGAACACCCCCTTGCGGACGGTCGTCTCGCTGACTGCGGCGGACTGCGCCACGACCCGGACACCGCCGTGCCCCGGTACCCGGGCCTCCGCAGCCATCAACAGCCGCCGCTGCCGCTCATCCAGATGCGGAAGCAATACCGCGAACTTCACAGCGAGTTGGGTACGAGCCTCATCCGGGATGCGCATACCAAACCAACGAGTTTCAGGACGGGAAGCAACACCTTGATTCTCCGCAAGCGCTCAGTCAGCACCGGTGACTTCCAGCCAACTTCGGTTGGGTCAGCGGCCGATCGGCATGCTCGGTACCGCGCACGGACGGCTCCGACGGCAAAGATTCCCGTCAACCCATTACCAATCGTTTACTGAGCAGATACCTTTCTCCTTGCCGGTGACAGGGGGCGGAGCGATCCGGCCGTCCCTGCCTGCCCCGGAGTACCCGCCGTACGTCGTTCGGCCCGTTTTCGGCCATTACGCATATTCTCATGGACCGCCGGAAGGAAGCGCTTTGAACGCTCGGAACCGCCGCACCACGGTAGCCGCCGTATCCGTCGCAGGGCTCATAGCGCCGCTGCTGCTGATCGGATCGGGCACCGCCTCCGCCCACAGCGACCCTGCCAAGGAGGCTGCCAAGCTCGCAAAGAAGCTCGTCAAGAAGAGCAACGCCGAGAATGCCTACGAGCATTTGAACCAGTTCCAGCAGATCGCTGACAAGAACGGGAACACCCGGGTGGCCGGGTCGGAGGGGCACCGGCAGTCGGCCGAGTACGTCGAAGGTCTGCTGAGGAAGGCCGGGTACTCGGTGACCCGGAACGAGTTCGACTACCCGTTCACCCAGACGCTGGCGCAGAGCCTGCGGGTGGTGTCGCCGCAGCAGCAGGACGTCCCGTTGATCGCCATGACGTACTCCGCCAGCAGCCCGGTCGGCGGCATCACCGCCCCGGTCGCGGTGGTGCCGGTCAACGACACCACCGGCTGCGAGTCGGAGGACTACGCCCCCGGGACCTTCACCGGCAAGATTGCGCTGATCAAGCGCGGCGGCTGCGCCTTTGCGCAGAAGCAGGAGATCGCCGCCGGTGCGGGCGCGGTCGGCGCGATCATCTACAACAACACCGAGGGCGCGCTCAACGGCACCCTGGGAGACCCGTCCGTCGCCAAGATCCCGGCCGGCGGCGTCACACAGGCGGACGGCGAGGCGCTCGCGGCCAAGGCCGCCGCCGGCGCAGTGACCGTCAACCTGGAGATCCGCACCTTCGCGGAGACCCGGCACACCTACAACGTGATCGCCGAGACCAAGGGCGGCGACGCCGACAACGTGGTGATGTTCGGCGCCCACCTGGACTCGGTGGAGGCCGGCCCGGGCATCAATGACAACGGCTCCGGCTCCGCTGGTATCCTCGATGTGGCCCTGAACCTCGCCCACGAGAACGTCAAGAACAAGGTGCGCTTTGCCTGGTGGTCGGCTGAGGAGTTCGGCCTGCTGGGCTCGGAGGCGTACGTCAACAGCCTCTCGGCGGCGGACCTTGCGAAGGTCAAGCTGTACCTGAACTTCGACATGATCGCCTCGCCGAACTACGCCCAGTTCGTCTACGACGGCGACGACTCCGACCAGGTCGGTGCCGGCCCCGGCCCAGAGGGCTCGGCGCAGTTGGAGCGGCAGATCACCGACTACCTGGACAGCCAGGGCATCCCGCACGAGGGCACCGACTTCACCGGCCGGTCGGACTACGGGCCGTTCATCGAGGTGGGCATCCCCTCGGGCGGCACCTTCACCGGTGCCGAGGGCATCAAGACGGCCGAGCAGGCAAAGGCGTACGGCGGTAAGGCCGGTGTCGCGTACGACGCCTGCTACCACGCCGCTTGCGACACCCTGCAAAACATCAACATGAAGGCGTTCGACGTCAACGTCGACGTCATCGCCAACGCGGTGGGCCAGTACGCCTGGGACACCAGCCTTCTGAGCAAGCCGGTGGCGCCGCAGAACACCACGGGTTCGGCAGGCAGCGGCGGTGGCCTGCACGAGGGCCACGACCACGAGGTCACCGAGTAACTCCCGGTACACACGTGGAGGGGAGGGCTGGACTGTCCGGCCCTCCCCTTCGATGCTGCGGCGGGAGGCGCAGTCGCCGCGGCGACGGCGATATCCGGGCCGGTTGTCGGCGGATGACCGGGCTGCCCTACATGGGATCGTTTACGTGCTGTGCAAGGGCGTGAGCTGGGCGGATGTACCCGCGGAGAGGATCGGCTGCAGTGGCGTGACGTCCTGGCGGCGGCGGGACTGGACCGAGGCTGGTGTGTGGCCCCGTCTGCACGAGGTCCTTCTGACAAAGCTGCGTGCGGCGGGTCTGCCGGAAATGGATGACGCGGCAGTCGACGGCTCTCATGTCAGGACCCTCAAGGGGGCTCACACCGGACCTTCACCGGTCGACCGCGCACGCCCGGGCGGCAAGCACCACCTGATCACCGACCGGCACGGAACACCCCTGACCATCTCGCTGACCAGCGGAAACCGTCACGCCCCTGGCGTCGCCGCCCCGGGTGGCCGCGGCCAGGTGCAAGGCGGCTGCGACGAGGTCGGCGTCACGCCGCTCGCCCATCGCGTAGCCGAGCCAGCGGCGTGAGAACAGGTCGATGACGGTGGCCAGGTAGAGCTTGCCCTCACCGGTGGTGATCTCTGTCATGTCGCCGCACCACACCTGGTCCGGAGCGTCCGCGGTGAAGTCCCGCCGCACGAAGTCCGGGGCGGCCGGCCGTTCGCCGGACCCGGTCAGCCCACGCCGCCGACGGATCTTCCGCCCGGCCAGGCCGAGTTCGGCCATCAGCCGGGCCACGGTGTTCACCGGGACGCGCCGGCCCTCGCGGACCAGGACGAGCCAGACCTTCGGGGAACCGCAGGTGCCTCCGGAGCCTTCGAAGACTTGCCGGATCGCGTCGGCCAACTGTCCGCGCCGGACCTCACGCGCAGTGGTGGGCTTGTCGCGCCACTTGTAGAACCAGGACTCCGACACTTCCAGGACCTGGCAGGCCAGACGGTGCGGGACACGGTGCCCGGTCCTCTGGTCACCGATGAACGCGGCCGGGGCGGCCGGGTCCGTCTCGGTCACTTCACCCACAAGACCATGCAGCGTTTGAGGACATCACGCTCCATCTCCAGCTCGCGTATCCGCTTGTTCTTCTCACTCATCTCCCGCCGCAGCCGCTCCAGCTCGGCCCGCTCCGCCTCGCGCATCCGATCACCCGGCGCGGGCTCGGCCGGCCGGTCGGATGACGCCGACCCGTTGCGCCGCCACCGCGACACCCAGCTGTGCAGCGTTCCCGAGTGGACTGAGTCTTCCCTCGTAGCGTAGAGACCCTGACTGCAGGGGAAGTTGGGAGTCATGGCGGAGAAGAGGCGGAAGTTCGACGCGGAGTTCCGTGAGAGGGCTGTGCGGATCGTTGGAGCGGCCCCGTGCCGCGTGGAGCACGACGTTCGCGCGCACCCGGGCCTGATGGGGAGTCTTGTGGCCGTAGGCCATCTTCTTCAGCCGGCGCCTCTGCGAGGCGGTCAGCGATATCGGGCAGGCGGCGGCAACGGGCAAGGCAGACAGGCCGATCAGCAGAAGTGGATCTTACCGGCTGCAGCCTGCCGCACCACTGTCGCGGGCGGCCAGGCAGGATGGCCCTATGCCCACTGTGCCGGAGTCGACCAAGACCTCCCTCGCCCAGAAGCTGACTGCGCGAGCCCGTCGTCTCGTCAGCGAAGCGCCTTCACCATCACCCGTTCCCTGGTCACACCATCGGGCAACAGGTCTCCGAGCTCTTCCCCGACGACGAAGCCGTTGCGCTGATACAGCGCGATGGCCGGCTCGTTGCCCGGGATCACCGCGAGTTTCAGCGTCGTAGCACCCGACTGCAGGGCCCACGTTTCGACTGCCGCTATCAACCTGTCTCCGACGCCGCGACCCCGCGCCTGGGGACTGACCCACACCGACCTCAGCTCGCATGCGCCGCTGTCCCCAGGAAGGCCGCTGGCCACCGCGACCATTCGACCACCCAGCAACGCAACAATGTTGTAGGCGCCGGGCATCTCCAAGCGCGCACGCCACCGGTCCTCCCCGCCGCTGTGCCAGTCCGCAAGCCGAGCCTTGAACACCTGCGGTGCCTCGCCCAGCGCAGCGAGGCGAACCTCCCGCCACAACGGCCAGTCGCTTTTCGTGAGAACGCGCAGGTGTACCATGCCGAGGAGTCTGCCGCGACGCCCGCGGAGAAGTCCACGACACCAACGTTGACCTCCGACATGTCCACCGCACTCGAGCGGTACTCGACGCCACTCGGCCTTCGGAAAGACGCAGTGGCGATCCGGCAAGCCGGGGCACCAGGCACCACACCGACTCTGCAGACAACCCCCGAAAGACTTCCGAACGCGACCACTTAGGAATCTGCGTACCGGTGTCGAGACCAGGTATCTGGTCGACCCCACGGTGGCGACCGCAAAGGTTCGGCCCCGCACGCTCCATCCGTGCAGCGCCTCGGCTGCGACGTCCAGCACTTCCTCCTCTTCCATCGGCTTGGTGTCGGCCGGGCCCGGCCCGGCTCTTACATGCGGGGGTCCAGAAGAGGCGGCTTCTCCTTTCGGGATGTGCCGGCTGGTAATGGTCAGGTGCCGAGCGGGTCAGGATCTGTCACCCGCGAGCCGCGCAGGTGGCCCGGCCCGGCTCGTCGGTGGACCCGTGGGCCCGGTACCGGCCGCTTCGGCCCCGCGGAATCACGGTTTCTCATCCCGTGCGGCGACACGCCATGCGTGGCACGTTGGGTACAGCAACATGATGAGGAAACGGCGGCGATCATGCGAGCTCACCTCGGCGATCAGCTTGTTGTCGAAAGCCCGGCCACCGGCGCCAGCAGGCGCGACGGCGAGATTGTCGGACTCCACCACGAGGACGGAACCCCTCCCTACGACGTGCACTGGTCGGATACCGACCAGGTGACGCTCGTGTTCCCCGGACCCGACGCCCATATCCGGCACCTTGAGCACCGGCCCGGGAGTTCCCGCGAGCCGTCCCGGCCGAGCATGGCCGAGGCCGGCGCCGAGTCCGCCAAGGTCCAACTCGATGGGGCACCCAACCCCGGCGACATCGGCCGGCGCGTGGCCGTGGAACGCGAGCGACAGGGGCTCAGCCGCGCAGAAACAGCCCGCCGCGCCAGAATGGCGCCGGAGTACCTGGCATACCTCGAACAACAGCCGGCCGATCCGAGTTTGGCGAGTCTCATCAGCCTGGCCGACGCACTCGGTACCACCGTCGCAGCTCTGCGCGGAGGCGGCATTGATCTGCCACCCGGCCAGGGCCAGGCGCTCCTGCACCCCCGGCTGCAGGACCTGGACCCCGACGAATGCCGCGCCCGGCTCTCCACACACGGCGTAGGACGCATCGCGGTGTCGACACCCGATGGCCCGGCAGTCTTTCCAGTGAACTACGAGGTCATCGATGGCACGATCGCTTTCCGGACCGCGCCTGACTCAGTGCCTGCGACAGCCGGGGGAACAGATGTCGCATTCGAGGTCGACCACGTGGACGAGGCCATGAGCCAGGGCTGGAGCGTGCTTGCCGTAGGCCCTGCGCGGATCGTTACAGAGCCCGACGCACTGCGGCAACTTGCCGATCGCGCCCACACCACGCCCTGGGCAGGGGGCGAACGCAACACATGGGTGTCGATCCGTCCCACGCGCCTCACAGGGCGGCGCATCAGTCCAGCTGATCAGTGATCGACAGCGGACTGCCGCGACGCCCGGCGGGCATTCCACGACCACGATCCAGCCCTCACCGCACAGTGGTCCCGACGAATGGGCCCACCGACTCGGGCAGGGAGGGTTTGGTGATCCAGGCCCCTGCTCGCCGACGAACATGCAACAACGCCGGCCTTACGGCGCGTGGCCGTGGCGCTTTGTCTGTCTCCAGGGCAGCCTTGACTTCCATGTACGGCTGATTTCGACCGAGTCATGCCGTACGCCGAACTCGACACCCGTTCCGGCGGTCTCAGGGGCACGCGAGAACGATCCGTGCCGGCCCGCGGGCCCAGCCCGGATGGGAGGGCCCGGCCCGCGGGCCCAGCCCTCCCATCCGCAGCGGCGACTGGAGGCCCAGGGTCCGTGCGGCCTGCTCGACCACGGTCGCCGTCCGAGCACGCAGCCCCTGGCCAGCCCGGCCCGAGTCACGGACACGGAGGCCGAAGATGATGGACCGAATGATCTTGCTGGTCTCGTCTGGATCATCCACCGCACGCAACCACCGCTCGCTCGCCTGTGGCTGATCCACGAACCGCACCACGCTCTGCAGCGCCATCCCCGTCGCGAACAGCCGCTGAATGGCCAAGTCGTGCAGATCTCTTTGGCCGGTCGGGCACCTACCCGATGAGCTGCGAAGAGACCCATGCCCATCAGTGCGGGCCGATCGGCCCAGTCCAGGGCGACAGCGGTGTTACCGCCGTGGACACTGATATGGGGATACACCTTAAGGAGCTCTCGTGGCGGCGTTCAGGGACTTCCTGATGCGGTTCCGTCCGACCGGCTCGCCGGGCCCGGCGGCCCCTACGGGTGTGCCCGCCGATCGTTCGGCGGACCTCTCAGCCGAACTGGTCCCAGTGCTCTCTCGCCTGGAGCAGGCCGAGACCGAGGCACAGCGGATCCGCGAGGAGGCCGCTCAACAGGTGGAACAGAACCGACGGGCCACCGCCGACAAGGCCGAGAAGATCGTGAAGCAAGCCCGGATCCGCGCCCGTGAGGTACGGGCGGAGAGCGCCGCGCAGGCCAGCGGCCTGGCCAAGAGCGAGGCGGCGCGCTGTCTTGCGGAGTCGGAGCGCGAAGTCGCCCTGCTGCAGCGCCGAGCGCAGCAACGCATGGCTTTCCTAGTCAACAGCGTGGTGGCGGACGTCGCGGAATTCGGCGCCTCCGCTGTGCCCGCAGGGGGACTCTCCGGGGGGAGGTCCCGGTGGGAGCGGGATGGGTCGCGGGAGTGACCCGGGCCAGAGCCATGGTGTCGCGCCGCCTGGGAACCCGTGCCGCCCGGGAGGTGGCTGCAGCGGCGACGCTCGATGACGCCCTCGGGCACCTCGCGGTTACGGCGTACCGGCGCGGCCTCGACACGGAGGCCGGGCTGGCGGCCGCCCAGCGCTCCGTCGCAGCGACTCTGCTGTGGCATCTGCGAGTGCTCGCCGGCTGGCTGCCGCGCCAGGGGGCGGGCGTAGTCCGCGTGCTGGCGTCCGGGTTCGAGGTCGCCAACGTGGACGCGCACCTGCGCGCGCTGTCGGGCACGGACGCCGACAGACCCAGCCCGTACCGGCTCGGCGGGCTGGCGACGGCCTGGCCCCGGCTCGCCGAAACCAGGTCGCGGGCCGAGCTGCGGAGCGCGCTGGCCAGCTGTGCGTGGGGCGATCCGGGGGACGACTCGGCGGCGGCGGTGGGCATCGGCCTGCGGATCTCGGCCGCCACCCGCACGGCCGGTGCCGTGCCGGAGGCGGCGTCCTGGGCGGGAGGGCGCCTTGCCCTGCTGGTCGGCCGCGAGCTGTTCATTCACGGTCGTCGGCTGACGGAGCCGTCCGCTCGGCGCGCTGCCCGGGTCCTCGGCTCCGGGGCCCTGCACGCCGGGGCCTTCGCCGACTTCCGTCGGCAACTGCCAGGCACCGCGCGCTGGGCGGTGGACGGTGTCGAGGAGCCGGCCGACCTCTGGCGGGCCGAGGCGCACTGGTGGACGCGGGTCGAGCAGGACGGCTCCGCGCTGCTGACCGGTTCCCGGCTGGACGCCGCGCCGGTTGTCGGTGCGGTCGCGTTGCTCTCCACTGACGCCTGGCGGGTACGGGCGGCGCTGGAGTCGGCCGCACGGGGCGGCGGGCCGCTGGAGGCGTTCGATGCGCTGGTCTGAGGCCGCGAAGCCGGTTCCCATGCAACGGGTGGCGATCATCGCGCCGCGCGAGGCACTCCGGGAGACTCTCGTGCGGCTCGCGGACGCCGGGTGCGTCGAAATCGACCGATCCGAGGGCTCCAGGCAGGGCGCGCGTGGACCGGCCGCGCGTCGGCTGCAGCGGCTGCTTGCCGAGCCGCCCAAAGCGGCGCTCTCCGCTGCCCCTCCCGACCTCGACGCCCTGGAACGCGAAGGCCACGCGGATCTGCTGGCGGGCGAGGCGCAACTTGAGGAGCATGTCGTCAGCGCTGTACGGCGCGGAAATGTGGTGGCACTGGCCGGCTGGTGCCCGGCCGCCCAAGTCCCGGCGACGGCCGCGCGGTTGGTCGATCTCGGCGGTGTACTGGTGCCGTTGACGCCACCGCGAGGCGTCGACCCGCCGACCCTGTTGCGCAGCAGTGAACCGGTGCATCGTTCGTTCACGCCACTGGTGCGCACCTACGGGACAGTGCCGTACGTCGATGTCGACCCGACGTGGCCGGCCGGGATCGCTTACGTGGTGATGTTCGGCATGATGTTCGGCGACGCGGGGCACGGTGCCCTGCTGCTCCTGATGGCGCTCCTGCTGCGTAGCTGCCGCCCCCGGAGGCTGGTACGGCTCCGTGCGATGTGGCCCTTCGTTGCGGGGGCCGGGGGTACGAGCATGGCGTTCGGCTTCGCCTACGGGGAGTTCTTCGGTCCGACGAAGGTCCTTCCCGTACTGTGGATGGCCCCTCTGGACCACCCCGAACGGCTGCTCACGGCTGCCGTCGCAGTCGGCGTGGTGCTGCTCGCGCTGGCGTACGTCGCGGGGATCGTCAACCGCTGGCGGGAGGGCGGCCCGGCGCGGGCGCTGTGCGCGGTCTCAGGCATCGCGGGTTCGGCCCTTTTCCTCGGACTCGCCGGCCTCGCCGCGGGCGGGTATCTGCACCACACGCCCCTCACCCTCACGGGAGCCGTGATCGCGGCCGGCGGTCTCGTGCTGGCAGCCTCAGGACTGTTCGCCGTTTCCGGCGGCGGGGTCCCCGGTGCGATGCAGACTACGATCCAGCTCTTCGACGCGGTGGTGCGGATCTTCTCGAACACCGTCTCCTTCGCACGGCTGGCCGCCTTCGGGCTGACGCACGCGGCGCTCGGCGACATCGTGTGGAGAGGAACGACCGCACTGGCCCACGCGGGTCCGGGCGGGCTGCTAGGGGCTGCGGCGGTCTTCACCGTCGGCAATGCCCTTGTGTTCTCTCTTGAGGCGCTGGTCGCGGGCGTACAGGCCCTGCGGCTGGAGTTCTACGAGCTGTTCTCCCGGGTCTTCGAGACCTGGGGTCGTCCCTTCCGCCCTTGGCATGTGTCCACGCAACGTACGGAGGTGGCACCGTGATCGCCTGGCTCATCGCCCTTCCTGTCCTCGCGGTGATCTTTCCCGTCACCCGCCGACTGGCGCGGCGGCGCGGCCGTGCAGCCCTCCGGTTGATCATCGCCACTGACGCGCTGCTCTTCGGCGGCGCACTGGCGCTGCTGATGGTGGCGCTCAACGGCGGCGTCGCGCGGGCAGCATCCAGCACGGTTGCCGAGTCCGGAACCAACTCCGCCGCTCTGATCGGCGCCGCGATCGCGGTCGCCGGGGCCTCGATCGGTGCGTCGATCGCCGTCGCCTACACCGGAGCGGCGGCGCTGGCCGCCATGAGCGAGCGCCCCGAGCTGTTCGGCCGGGCCATGGTCATCGTCGGACTCGCCGAAGGAATCGCCATCTACGGGCTGGTCGTCGCTGTCCTGCTGCTGGGCAAGGCCTGACCATGGGGCAGGTGGCAGCCATCGGGGAACGGGTACGGGTGGCCGGGCTGTCGCTGGCCGGGGTGAAAGTCCTGGTCGCCGAGGAGCCCGAGGCGGTCCGACGGGCCTGGCGGAGCCTGTCCGGCGACGTCACGCTGGTGGTCGTCACCCCGGCCGCAGCTGAGATGCTCGGTCGGACGGCGTTGGAGAGCACGCGGCCGCTGACCGCAGTGATGCCGGCATGACGACACCAGCCGCTGGACAAACAGACGCCCTCGCGACGGTACGCGCCGAGTTGCTGCGCTCGGCGCGGGCCGACGCCGAAACGCTGCTCGCCCAGGCTGCACGCGACGACGAGGCGGTGCTCGACCGCGCGAGGACCGAGGCCGAGGAGATCGTGGAACAGGCCCGCCGCGAGGGTGCGGCCGAAGGTGCGGCCGCCGGAGCTGCCGGACTGCTGCGGGCCCGCCGGAGCGCCAGGTCCCGCGAGCTGGCCGTCCGCCGGGAAGCGTACGAGGAGCTGCGCCGCCAGGTGACAGAACGCGTCCGTGCCCTGCGGCACACGACAGACTACCCCGGTGTACGCGACCGGCTGGAGCAGCGGGCCCGGCAGCTCCTCGGTCCTGACGCCACCGTTACCGAACAGCCCGGCGGCGGGGTGGTCGCGCACGCGGCCGGGCGGCGGGCCGACTTCACCCTTGATGCCCTCGCCGCCCGCGCGCTCGACCGACTGGGTGCGGACACGGAAACCCTGTGGACGCCGTGACCGGCTCGCCCCGAGCCGATGCTCGGATCCTGCGGGTCGCGGGGCCGCTGGTCGAGCTGGAGTACACCGGCGACACCGCCATGAACGACCTGGTTTCCCTCGGAGAGGCCGGGCTGCCCGGCGAGGTGGTGGCGATCACCGACGACGTGGTGACGGCCCAGGCATACGAGTACACCGGCGGGCTGGCACCCGGCCACCGCGCCCGCCCCCAGGGCGGCCCGCTGTCGGCACACCTCGGCCCCGGCCTGCTCGGCGGGATCTTCGATGGCCTGCTCCGCCCGCTGTCAGGCGGCGAAGACTGGCTGCTGCCCGGAAGCGGCGGGAGCGGACCCGAGGGGCGTACCTGGTCCTTCTCCCCTTCCGTGGCAGCCGGCGATCAGGTGACGGAGGGGCAGGTACTCGGCGAGGTGCGGGAGGCGGGTCCTGTGTGGACGCGGATCCTGGTCCCGCCCGGCTGCGCCGGTCCGGTGCAGGAGATCGTCCAGGAAGGGGGCTACCCACGGGATTCGGTGCTGGCCGTCGTCGGCGGCGCCCAGGTACGGATGACCACCGACTGGCCGATCCGTCGGCCACGCCCTGTGCGTGAACGCCTCGACGCCCGCCAGGCGCTCAACACCGGCCAGCGCGTGATCGACCTGCTCTTCCCCGTGGCCCGGGGCAGCACGGTCGCCGTACCCGGCGGTTTCGGGACCGGCAAGACCATGCTGCTCCAGCAGATCGCCAAGTGGTGCGACGCAGACGTCATTGTCTATGTCGGCTGCGGCGAGCGCGGCAACGAGATGGCCGATGTCATCGTCGAACTCTCCGAGCTCGTAGACCCCCGCACCGGAGGCCGGCTGGCTGAGCGAACGGTGGTCATCGCCAACACCTCCAACATGCCGATGATGGCCCGCGAGGCCAGCATCTACACCGGCGCCACGGTCGCCGAGTACTTCCGGGACATGGGACGAGACGTCGTGGTCATTGCCGACTCCACGTCGCGATGGGCCGAAGCGCTGCGCGAGTTCGCCTCCCGCACCGGTGCTCTGCCGGCCGAGGAGGGCTATCCAGCGGGCCTCGCCTCGGCGATCGCCGCCTTCTACGAGCGGGCCGGTGCGGTGACCACCCTCGGCGGGGACCTGGGCTCGGTCACCGTGATCGGCGCGGTGTCCCCGCCCGGGGCGGACATGGCCGAGCCGGTGACCGCCCACACCGAGCGGTTCGTGCGCTGCCTGTGGACGCTGGACCGCGAGCTCGCCTACGCCCGCCGCTACCCGGCGATCTCCTGGGCGGGCTCCTTCTCCCGCGACGCCGACACCATCGCGGCCGGCCACGCGGAGGCCGAGGACCCTGCCTGGCAAGGCAGGCGGGCCGAGATCAGCGCCCTGCTGGCGGAGGCCGACCGGCTCACCGATCTCGTCGACCTCATCGGCATCACCGCACTCCCCGACCAGGAGCGCATCAGCGTGCTCGGCGGCCAACTGGTACGCGAAGGGGTCCTCCAGCAGAGCGCCCTTTCCGACCAGGATGCCTACTGCGGCCCGGAGAAGGCCTCGGCTCTGGCCGAAGCGGTCCTCACGGTCGTCGCACGGTGTCGGGAACTGGCCGAGGCCGGTGTGCCGGCAGGTTCCATCGAGGAGGCGGACTTCGGCCCCCTGCTGCGTGCCCGCGAGGAATTCGACCCGCACGACTCGGCAGGCGTGGCCCTGCGGCGGGACGCCGTGCTCGCTGTACTGCAGGAGCTGATGTGACCACCTGGGGCGAAGTCGAGTACACGGCCATCCGCGAGCTGCGCGGTCCGCTCGCCGTCGTCGAAGGGGTGAGCGGGGTCGGCTGGGACGAGTTCGTCCGGATCACCCTGGAGTCCGGCGAGCAGCGACACGGCCTCGTACTGGAAGCGGACCGCGAGGTTGCTGTGGTGCAGGTCCTGGAGGACACCGCCGGCATGGATCCCTCACGCGTGCGGATGGCCTTCGCCGGAGGGCCGCTGCGCATCCCGGTCGGCCCCGGCTGGCTCGGCCGGGTCTGCAACGGCCGCGGCGAGCCGGCCGATGGCGGGCCCCCGATCTTCGGACCCACCACTGCGGCCGTCGGCGGCACTCCGATCAACCCGGTGCGACGGGATCCGCCCGGAGAGCCGGTGCTCACCGGAGTCGCCGCTGTCGACGGGCTCACCACCCTGGTCCGCGGGCAGAAGCTGCCGGTGTTCTCCGTGGCCGGTCTGCCGCATCTGGAGCTGTCCGTCCAGATCGCCGCCCAGTCCACCACCGGTGGAGAGCCGTTCTGCGTGGTCTTCGCCGGTATGGGGCTCACCCACGCCGACGCCTCCTTCGTACTGGACACCCTGGAGGAGCGCTCCGCCGCCCACGAGCTGGTGCTGCTGCTCAACATGGCCGACGACCCTGTCATCGAACGGATCCTCACCCCGCGCCTGGCACTCACCATCGCCGAGAACCTCGCATTCGACGGCGGCAGGCACGTCCTCGTGGTGATGACCGACATGACCAGCTATGCCGAGGCGCTGCGCGAGGTGTCTGCGGCGCGCGGCGAGATCCCGGCCCGTCGCGCCTACCCCGGATACCTCTACAGCGATCTCGCCTCCCTCTACGAGCGTTGCGGGCGGATCCAGGGCCGACCCGGCTCCGTCACTGTCCTGCCGGTGCTCACCATGCCCGCGGGTGACATCACCCACCCGGTTCCCGATCTGACCGGGTACATCACCGAAGGCCAGATCGTGCTCTCCCGCGAGACCCACGCCCAGGGTGTCTACCCGCCTGTGGACGCGCTCTCATCACTCTCCCGTCTGATGCGCAAGGGTGCGGGCCCCGGCCGCACCCGCGACGACCATCTCGATGTCGCGGCGCAGCTGCTGGCCGCCCTCGCCCGCGCCCGCCAGGTCCGCGAACTCACCGACCTGGTCGGACAGGCGGCCCTGAGTCCGACCGACCGCCGGTACCTGGAGTTCGACCGGGCCTTCCTGCACCGCTTCGTGGACCAGCGACCCAACGAACTGCGCACCCTGGACCAGACCCTGGACCGCGCCTGGCAGGTGCTTCTCACCCTCCCCCGCAGTCAGCTCGCCATGCTGCCGACCGCCCTCCTCGACGCGCACGGATCGAGACCATGAGCACCTTTCGAGCTCCGCCCGGGCGTGCCGGACGCCTCCGTCTGCGGCACGGCCTGGACATCGCCGAGCGTGGCGCGGACCTCCTCGACCAGAAGCTCCGCATCCTGCACGCCGAGCACCAGCGTCTGCAACGGGCCGAGGAGGCAGCCACCCGTGCCTGGCACAAGTCGCTGCGGGAGGCCGAAGCCTGGCTGCTGCGCGGGCTCCTGCTGAGCGGGGAGGGGGCCCTGGAGGCAGCAGCAGAGGCGCTGGACCCCACCGATGTCAAGGCCCACTGGGCCAGTTTCATGGGCGTCCGGTACCCGACGAACGTCTCCTGCACCGTGCCCGACCGCTCACCCACCGCAGCCGCCCCGGCCAACACCGCCCTGATACACGCTGAGGCCGCTTACCGGGAAGCAATCCGGGCGGCTGCCGAGCACGCCGCCGCCGCTGCCGCCATCCGCATCATCGGCGCGGAGGTGCTGAGCACTCGTCAGCGGGTCCGCGCCTTGCGACGCCACTGGATTCCAAACCTGCGCGAGGCACTCACCCACACCGAGCTCGCCCTGGAACAGAGCGAGCACGAAGACGCCGTACGACGGCGCTGGGCCTCCAGCGTGCTGCGGGAAGAAAGGCCGCGCTCGCAATGACACACCATCCGTCCCCGGCACGGGAGGCCGCGTGCGGCCCCTGCCCTCGGACGGGCCCCGCAGGGCGTGCGCGCGGGGACGGCCCACAGGGCGTGCCGGACGGACCTGTCCGGCACGCCCTGTGGGCCGGTAGGCCCAAGCCCGGGACAGCTCACACGGCGCAGTATGGAGGCCGGAGCAAGTCGAGAAGGACCGTTGTCGCGCCGAATCCGGGAGTCGGTCGTGTGCTTCTGCCGGCGTGGATACCCCGGCGTGCCGACAGCGGCCGTGTCCCCGGCAGCCTGGACCATTCAACGGAAGGAAGTCTTGGCCATGACCCGGCACACCAGCACCGAGAAGCCACACAGCAAGCAGTGGAGTGTGCGTCTGGACCTCTTCGAGGAAGGTGACCTCACCAAGGTTCACGCCGTCCTCGACACTGGTGACACCACCCTTCGGAGTCGCGCCTGCGCCCAGCGCAACCCTCACGACACGCCCGTTCCCGAGATCGGCGACGAGTACGCCGCCGGCCGGGCCCTGATCGACCTCGGCAACCAGCTGCTCCGCGCCGGAAGCACCGACTCCGCGTCGGGTGACCTTGCCGCGCGCGGTTGAAGGGGCGTCGAGAGCAGCCGCCCCGGCTGGTGGGCAGGACGAGATCCGCCATAGCCGAGCGGTCCCTTCCCCTGTAAGAGCCGCTTCTGCAGGGTTCAGCCGGAGTTGTGGCACCGCCACTGCACAAAAGTCGGCCGTGGCACTTCCGCCCGACGTCCGACGCACTCGGGATGCACCTGTACGCGGCCCCGATCGCGCCGTGCCGCACTCCCCTGCGGTCTGCGCAGTTCGTGGTCGCGGCTGACCTCCACCGAGTTGCAGGGGCTGCCGCTGCAGTACGGGCGCAACGAGCTACGTCGGCGTGGCGGCCGACGCTGGACCGGTGAGCCGGAGCGCCGATCACACACCCCCTCGTTCGGCTTTCAGGTTCGCTCGACGGTGAGGTCGAGGAAGTGGGCCGAGCATGAGATGCACGGGTCGTGATTGCGGATCGCCCGTTCGCACAGGGTGGTCAGCTCCGCGTCGGTGGGGTCGCCGTCTCCCAGGCGTTCTTGCACGATTCGGCGGAGGTCCTCCTCGACCGCACCCAAGTTCTGTACGGTCGGCGGGACAAGGCCGGCGTCGGTGACGGTCCCTTCGGAGTCGAGGGTGTAGCGGTGGTACAGGAGACCGCGCGGCGCCTCAGTGGCCCCATGCCCGGTACCCGCTCGTGAGGGCACGTCGACGTAGGGGTGCGGCGGGGGTTCGTAGGCGCCGATGATCCGCAGTGCTTCGTCGACCGCATAGAGAACCTCAACCGCTCGGACGATGATGCTGCGGAAGGGGTTTCGACAGACGGTGCCCTGCCGGGGGTCGCCGAGTCCGGCGTCGTGGGCGGCCTGGAGGGCGATCGGGGACAGCCAGCGACCGCTGATGGCGTACCGGGCGAGTGAGCCGGTGAGATGGCGGCGGTCGTCCAGCAGGGAGTGGAGTGCAGTGGAGTGGGGTACCTGGCTCTCGGCGACGTGGGCGTCGAAATCGTGGACCCCGAAGGTACGGGTGGGGAGCGCGCGGTCGGATTCGGGGGGAAGGCCGGCAGTGTGCGGCGCGGTCATGACGGTCGGGGTGCCGGACTCGATGGCATAGGTGCCGGGCTCGGACAGGGCGAACAGGTCGTTGTCGCATCCGGCGTCGGGGAACTCGAAGCCGGCCACCCAACGTACGGTCTCGGCCGCGTCGTCCCGGGCCCGGCGCAACCGCTCGGCCAGCGGGCGCAGTTCGGTCGTGGTCGGGATGCGGTGGAAACCACCGAGGCGGACGTTGATCGGGTGGATCGCCCGGCCGCCCAGCAGTTCGATGATCTGGTTGCCGGCCTGCTTGAGCCGAAGGCCGCGTTCGATGTCGGCGCGCCGGGTACGTGCGAGGTCGATGACGCTGTCGCAGCCGAAGAAGTCGGGCGCGTGGAGAAGGTAGATGTGCAGCGTCTGGCTCTCGATCCATTCACCGCAGTAGAGCAGCCGGCGCAGCGCCGCCAACTGCCCGTCCACGACGACGCCGCAGGCGTCCTCGACCGCTCGGCACGCGCTCATCTGGTACGCGACCGGGCAGATGCCGCACACCCGGGAGGTGATGTCGGGCGGCTCGGTGTAGGAACGTCCGCGCAGGAATGCCTCGAAGAAGCGTGGCGGTTCGTAGATCGCCAGCCGGGCCTCGGTGACCTTGCCGCCGTCCATGCGCAGATGCAGTGCGCCCTCGCCCTCGACGCGGGCGAGCGATCCGACCTTCAACACCCTTGAGCCGCGGTGGGTCACCCTTCCAGTTCCTTCCGGGAGGCCGCGTCGAACTCGGGAGCGGCGGTATTGAAGGTGCGCAGCACCCGCACCACGTCGAGAGTGTCCATGCCATCGCGGCGCAGGAGAGGGATGAACGAGGGGAAGTTGGTCGAGTTGGACGGGCCGAAGCAGCCGTAACAGCCGCGCCCGTACGCGGGGCAGATCGCACCGCATCCGGCGTGGGTGACCGGACCCAGGCAGGGCGTACCGTGGGCCACCGTCACGCAGACCGTGCCGCGTTGCTTGCACTCGAAGCAGACGCTGTGCGCGGGTACGTCGGGTTTGCGTTCGGCCAGGTAGGCGGTGATGACCTCCACCAGTTGGCCTCGGTCGATGGGGCAGCCGCGCAGCTCGAAGTCCACCGGAACATGGGCGCTGATGGGTGTGGAGGTGGCGAGTGTCTCGATGTAGTCCGGTCTGGCGTAGACGGCAGCCTGGAAGTCGGCGACGTCCACGTAGTTGCGCAGCGCCTGGACGCCACCTGCGGTCGCGCACGCCCCGATGGTCACCAACCGCTTGGAGACGGCCCGGATGTGCTGGATCCGGTCGACGTCCTGCGGGGTGGTCACCGATCCCTCGATCAGCGACAGGTCGTACGGGCCTGGCGCGTCGGCGCTGGAAGCCTCCAGGAAGTGTGAGATCTCCACCCTCTCGGCGATGCCGAGGAGTTCGTCCTCGCAGTCCAGCAAAGTGAGCTGGCATCCGTCGCAGGAGGCGAACTTCCAGACGGCGAGTTTCGGGCGATCGCTCGTGGCCATGTCACAACTCCCTGACCATGAGGAGGGGTTGGGCCGTGGTCCAGCTGACGACGGGGCCGTCGCGGCAGAGCAGGAGGGGGCCGAGCTGGCAGTGCCCGCAGTGGCCAGTGGCACAGTGCATATTGCGTTCCAGCGAGACCCGGATCACTTCCGGATCGACGCCGCGGTGTACCAGCTCGCCGGCGGTGGCACGAATCATCGGTTCGGGGCCGCAGATGAACGCCGCCGACGCCCCGGGGCCGAAGGCGGCCCGGTCGAGCAGGGTCGTGACGACGCCGACCTCGCCCTGCCACAGCGAGTCCGCGCGGTCCACGGTGGTCAAGATCCGGGCAGCCGACTGCCAGCCGCGAACGTCCTCGCCGTAGAGCAGCTCGTGGGGCGTGCGCGCTCCGATGAGAACGTTCAGCCGTCCGTAACGCTCGGGGGTGGCGAGCGCGTCGCGTACGAGCGGGCGCAGCGGCGCCAGACCGATACCTCCCGCAACGACGAGCAGGTCGTTCCCAGCTGCGGCGGGGAGTTCCCAGCCGGTGCCGAACGGACCGCGCACTGCGACCGTGTCACCACGCCGCAGCCCGTGCAGCGCGCCGGAGACCGCTCCGACCGTACGGACGGTGTGCGTCAGCCGGTGCCCGTCGATCCCGGAGACCGACAACGGGATGTCGCCGATGCCGAAGGCGTACACCATCGCGAACTGCCCAGGGGCGAAGGGCTGCAGGGCCGAGCGGACCGGTTCCAGGACGATCGTGGCGGTGTCGGGCGTCTCGGCCTCGCGTTCCACCACCCGGTACGGAATAGGGACAGCTGCCGGCCGAGCAGTTGAAGTTACCGAAGCCATATCACGACTCACCGGCGTCGGGGGGCCCGTACAGGTCGAGCAGGCGGATTCGGGTGGCCTTCAGCCGCCGTGCGATCACCTGCGCAACGCAGTTGGTCAACGCCAGGCCGAACGACGGATCCTCCCCGCACGCGGCTCGGACCCGCTCGGCGTCGAACTCTGACGCCGACACGGCGCTGCGGGCCTGCGCGCCGAGGTGCCAGCGGTAGGGCTCGAACAACCAGGACCAGCCCAGTAGATCGCCTTCACCGAGGGTCTCCAGGACTGCCTCGCGCCGGGCCGGGACGTGCACGTCGAGCGCAACGAGCCCGGAATGGATGATCCAGAACCGGTCGGCGACGCCGTCCTCCTCGAAGATGCGGGTGCCACCGGGGAAGGAGACATCGTGGGCGAACGTGACCAGCCGCTCGCGGTGGCCGGGCGACAGGGCCCCGAGAAACCCGTTGCGAACAACGGTCATTGCGGGCCCTCCCCCGGCTCTTGCCGGGCGGCCTCCCGTTCCAGGTTCAGCGCATGGGCCTCCTCGGTGATGTCGATACCGACCGGGCACCACACGATGCATCGCCCGCAGCCGACGCACCCGGAGCTGTCGAACTGGTCGTACCAGGTGCCGAGTTTGTGGGTGGCCCACTGCCGGTAGCGACTGCGCGAGGTGTTGCGGACCGGTCCGCCTTGCAGGTGGGAGAAATCCAGGTCGAAGCAGGACTCCCAGCGCCGCCACCGCTCGGCGTGGTCACCGGTGAGGTCTGTGACGTCCTCGGTGGTGGTGCAGAAGCAGGTCGGGCAGACCATGGTGCAGTTTCCGCAGGTCAGGCAACGGGCCGCGACGTCGTCCCAGCGCTCGGCCGTGAGCGTCTCGCGCATCAGCACCTGCAGGTCCACCAGCGGCATGCTGCGGCCCATGCGATCCGCCGCGTCGGCGACACGCTCACTCGCCGCGGTCCGAGTCGCGGCGTCGGCGGGACGGCGGGGCAGCTCGGCCAAAACCGACTCTCCCTCCTCGCTCCCGCTCCGCACCAGGAAGCGGTGGCCGTCGGAATCGAGCACCTCGGTCAGCGCCAGGTCGTAGCCGGGCCCCACGGCCGGCCCAGTGCCCATGGACACGCAGAAGCAGGTGGCACCCGGCTCGGTACACTCCGCCGCCACCAAGAAGGCCCGCTCACGACGCCCACGGTAAGCCGGGTCGTTGTACGTCCCGCCGGTCAGCACCCGGTCCTGGATCGCGATGGCCCGCAGGTCGCAGGGGCGCACGCCGAGGAACGCGTACGACGGCGGTGATGTCCGGTCCTCGGTCATCACCAGCTCGCCGTCGGCACGGCGATCGGCTGTCCACTGCCGCTCCCGCGGCGGGTGCAGAAACGTCTTCCAGGACTGAGGGCCCGCGCTGTGCGCGAACACGGCGCCGTCCTCGCGGGCACGCAGCCGGTAGACGCCTGCCTCCAACTCGACTCCCCAGCCGTAGGGGAGTTCCGCACCGCCGGAGATCTCGGACAGGACGATCGCCCCGTCACGGACGGTCGGTCCCACGACCGTCCGGCCCCGCCCGGCCAGGACCGTGATCAGCGCGTCCAGGCCGTCCTTGCCGATCACCGCGGCCGTGCCGCCGTCGTCCGCCATCGCCAACCTTCCGAAGCCGCCGATGATGCCTTCCCGGCCAGTATGCGCACGGACCCGCTGCCCGACATGGGCCGACCTGCCCCTGCGTGGTCCAGGTGGCGGTGTCCGTCACCCCGTACGGACCCCGCGCGGACCCGGTACAACTGGCGATCCTGTCCGGCGGGAAGGGGCAGGCGCGTGAGCCTCACTACGCGGATCGCCGTCATCGGCGTCGGGAACGAGTTCCGCCACGACGACGGTGTGGGCTGGGCCGTCGTGGCACACCTGGCAGAACGGGCCGAGGAACGGCCACTGCCGAGCGGGACCGCCCTTCTGGTGTGCGACGGCGACCCCGCTCGACTGATCGCCCTGTGGGAAGACGCCGACCTCGCCATCGTGGTGGACGCCGCACACGCACACCCCGGGCATCCCGGTCGACTACATCGCCTGAAACTGGATGGTGGGCGGCTGTCGCAGACAGGCAGTGCGACGAGTTCCCACGGGCTCGGGCTCGGCGACGCCGTCGAACTCGCCCGCGAACTGGACCGCCTGCCCGGACAACTGGTCGTCTACGCCATCGAGGGAGCCAACAGCAGCCTGGGCACCGGCCTGTCGGCACCCGTCGCAGCCATCGTGGAGCCGCTCACCGAACGGATCGCGGAAGAAATCGCGCTGCACGTGGGTTCTGCCGACAGCCGATAGGCGCGAACTGGCACGACGACGGCCACGGCGAGGCTGACCGGGTCGAGCAGTGGTCCGGTGAGCCCGCCACGGCCTCGCTCCCCGGTGATCAAGGCCTCGGCATTGTGCCCCTCGTGCAGGAGGGCGATCGCCGCGTCCTCGGGCGTCACCTCGAACGAGACGTCGCTGTCTGGATGACGGCGACGAAACTCTCGACGGCGTTGTCGCGCCGATCGGCACCCAGTACGCGGCGCCACTGCGGACGCCGAAGCCCACCTGTGCAGGACCAATGCCGGACTGAAGGACTCCGCCATGTGCCGATGCTCAGTGAGGCGGCCTCATACAGCGTCTGGGAATTGCGACCGGGAAGAGTGGTGGGTTGTCTCGGCGCACGATTCGCCGGGCGGAGAGTCTTTGATCGTACCTTCCCTCCGGCGCCGCCCTGAGTCGGAGGTCGGCCTCACTACCCGACCGAGACCGCGAACGGGCGAAACTCTGCGTCGGATGGCGGACCCCAGCGGGCGTGGAATCGATCCTGCTGGTAGTCCTCAGTAGGTGGACGCCATACCGGGAAAGGGGTGGCCACGATGGCAGATGGACCGATGCACCCAGAACATGTCCTGAGTGCGCCCGTGGATCTGAGCGGCATTGGGTACTACGTCCACTGGGGCGTACTGCAGATCTCGGCGGCAAACCTTGTGGTCATCGCCCTGATGCTGATCGTTTTCGCGCTGGCGCTGCTGCTGCCCTTCCCCCGCGGTCGGCAGCGGCGATGAGCGGCGCCGCAGGGGGGCGGACGCGCGGCCCGGATGACAACTCGGCAGGAGGGTGGACCGGCGCTCTGCAGCGGCGCGCCCTGCGAGCGTTGCCCCCGGACAAGCTGCTGCCCACCACCCAGCCGGAGTACGTGGCCTCCTGGATCTACGTGTTCGGCGTCCTCACCCTGTCCAGTCTGGTGGTCGTCATCACCACCGGATGCGTCCTGGCGCTCTTTGGCCCCGCGTGGTGGCACGTATCAGACGTCGGCAGGTACATCAACAGCCTGCACCTGTGGAGCGTCGAACTGTTCATGTTCGTCATGGTCGTCCACCTGTGGGGAAAGTTCTTCATGGCCGCCTGGCGCGGACGGCGGGCACTGACCTGGATCACCGGGGCCGTCGTCTTCATCGCCTCGATCGGCGCCGCCTTCACCGGCTACCTGGTGCAGCAGAACTTCGACTCCCAGTGGATCGCGGGCCAGGCCAAGGACGGCCTGAACTCGGTGGGCATCGGCGCCTGGTTCAACGTGCTGGACTTCGGTCAGATGTTCATGTGGCACATCGTGCTGCTGCCCGTAGCGGTGGCCGTCCTCGCGGTGTGGCACATGCTGCTGGTGCGGCTGCGTGGCGTGGTGCCGCCCATCGGGACCACCACGCCCGAGCCCGTCCCCGACACATCACGGGAGCCCGCATGAGCGCACGAAAGGCCCGCCGCGAGCCGGTGCCCGACCCCGATGCCTTCCCTCAGCGGCCGTACGACCTGGTCAAGGAGTTCACCATCGCGCTGGTGGCGACCACGCTGCTGACGGTCGGGCTCGCGGCGGTCTTCTCCTCACCCGACGAGAAACCGATCACCCTGGCCCGCTGGGCGAGTGCCGCCCCCAACGACTTCACCACCACCGCCGTCGCCGAACTGGGCGGCACGAGCGGCACCGCGCAGTACGGCCCCCCGTACACCACCATCCCGGGTGCCGGGCAGAAGATCGGGCCGGTGAACCTCCAACGCGCCGCCGGGGTGACCACACCGATCGACACCGCACGCGACTTCGTGCTCCGCCCGCTCACCGCCGCACCGGAACCTGCTGCCGTATCCTCCGGGCTGGCCGCTTGGCGCACCGCCCCCGCCCGCCGTCAACAGCAATGGGCCGCCGCCTACACCAACGCGCTCGGCAAGGCCCCCGGAGGCGACCCGGCCCTGGTCGCGCCCGGCGACTACGGCCCCGTTCCCGTCCTGACCTCCCGCCTGCTGGAGCTCGCAAAGACGGGGGCACTGGACGGCCAACTACTGGCTGTCGGGCACTTCTACGAGACGGACTACACCAAACCGCTGCTCTTCCTGGGCGACGGCTCGTACCTCGAAGACCAGGCCCGCGCCCGACACCTGGCCGGCGACCAGTGGGGGATGATGAACGAGACCGGCAACTATCCCGGTCAGCCCTGGTTGTGGCTGTACACGTTCTGGTACCAGATCGACCCGTTCAGCAGCTCAGGCAACGCCGACGCCCTGGTCTGGGGCCTGATGGCTCTGCTCAGCCTCGCGTTCGTCCTGGTGCCGTTCATTCCAGGCGTCCGGTCGATCCCGCGATGGACTGGAATCTACCGCCTCGTCTGGCGGGACTACTACCGCTCACGCCGGACGACGCGGCAGCACTGACGGTACGGGCACCCGTATCACCTCGGACTCGCCGATCACGATGTAGTCGACGGCGGCCTGCTTGCCCAGGACTTGCGAGGGCCCTGCCGTGCAAGGCGACATCCAGGTTCGCGCGGTCCGGGCCGAGCGGACCTTGGGCAGGTCCGCAGTCACCTGGACGGGACTGATGTCGGGCGGGGCCGGGATGTTGCCCTTCCCGGTGCTCACCGCGTTCAGGGTCTGCCGGAACGCGGCGGCGCAGCTCGCCTCGTCCGGCGGTGGTGCGCCGCTGCTTCAAGCCCTCCCGGGAGGCGATCACGGAGCTCACCAGCCTGCTCGCACCCGGCGACCGCATGCGCTGCGGCGCCGCTCGGGGGATGGGCGGCGGTACCTCGGCCTCACGCTGCGATCGATCTTCAGGCCGCGGGCATGAGCCCCTGGGGCCGTTCGGCCCGGCACCGGAGGCCATGCTCCCGATTTCCCTCGAAGGCGTTCCTCACCCACGCTGGAATTGAGAGAACCAGCCAAAGGAAGTGATCGGCATGATGTGGTACGACGGCGGCTGGGGCGGCTGGTTCGTCATGACCGTGGTCATGGTGCTGTTCTTCGCATTGCTGATCGCTGGCATCGTTGCCCTTGTCCACTACCTGACCAGCGCCCACCGTGGCCACCAGCCCGGCTCGCCTCCTCCCTCCGGCGAGCATGGGTGGGGAGGCAGACGAGCAGAGGACCTGCTCGCCGAGCGATTCGCCCGCGGGGAAATCGACGAGGAGGAATACAAACGTCGCCTCGCGCTGCTGCGGGAACAGCGGTGAACACGGACCGCCAACGCCGGATGTGGCTGGTCCTGGGCGGTGCCGCCGCGGCGCTGCTGCTGGGCATTGCCACGACGGCGCTGTTGGCCACGACCGGCGCCTTCCGCAGTCCACACCCCGCCACCTGGCGGGCGCCGAGCGCCGCGCGGTGCACAGCGCCCCCGCTGCCCGGTCGGGTGGTGCAGGTGACCTTGGCCGATATGGGCCACCCCAGCGGTCCAGGCCCCGGCTGGAGCGGAATGCACATGATGCGCCTGATCGCTCACCCCACCACCGTCACGGCCGGACAGTTTCGCTGCGCGCGGTCAACGCCGGATACCTCACGCACGAGGTGATGGTGCTGCCGCTGTCCGCGGCCCAGGCCCCAGGACAGCGGCCTACCGGTCCGGACAGGCGCATCGATGAGACAGGCAGCCTCGGCGAGGCGTCACGCAGCTGCGGCGCGGGCGCGGGAGACGGCATCGCCCCGGGAACGATCGGATGGATCACGCTGACGCTGCGGCCCGGCCGCTACGAGCTGGTCTGCAACATCCCCGGCCACTACCTGGCCGGTATGTACACCGAACTCAACGTCACCGGCCGCTAGCACCAGCCGGCTCAGGTGCGCCGCTCGTTGAGGACACGCGCCAGAGGGCGGCCGGGGAGGCTACCACGGTCTCACTCGGCGTCGACGGCGTCCTCATCGGGCAATGTGTCACGCGCCCTGCAACTACATCGACGTCCCGGACATCGCCGACGTCGCCGCGGAGACCCTCCTGCGTCCCGACCTTGCCGGGGCCGGTGGTGCCGGTCGGCAGGTCATGCCCGCGGTGACAGACCGTCGTCCACGGGCACGTTCTGGGATTTCAGTGTGATGCCGGAGTTCCTGGCCTGTTCGAGGATCAAGGTGGCGAAGTCCTCCTCGACGTGTCCCGCGCCGATGGCACCCGCGACGAGCTGAGCGGTGGCGGCGGCGAGCGGCATCGGGACCCCCAGCTCGCGGGCCGCGGACAATCCCAGGTCGAGGTCCTTGCGCAGCAGCGGCATGGTGAACGGTCCCGGCAAGGGCTTTGAGCGGGAGGCGTGTACAGGGAACACAGAGGGGCCGGCGTGTGGCAGGGCAGTGATCCGAGTTCCTGGGCCTCTACGCTGGAGTGGTGTCCGAGGGCGTCGAGCGAACTGGGCCGCGTCAACCGCCTGGCGGGTGCTTACCGTGCCGGCTCAGCGGCTCGCACCGGCCCGCGACGCGCCGGCCCGGCAGGTCGTCGTCCACCCACATGGTGACGTGTCGATGGCGGATCGGCGCGGCTCGACGCCGCAACAGGCGTCAAGTCGCGCCGATGCACTCGGCATAGGAATGGGGCGCGTCAGAATGGCGAAGCCACAGGCCAGGACAGATGCACAGGTGGCGCTCATCGACGGCGACGATCCACCCGAACCAGACGGACGTCCGAGCCGTTCGGATTCCACCGATGACAGAACTCATTGAGTGATGCGTACCTGGCGAGCATGGCGACCTTGCGGATCGGCCATGAGGGCACTTCCTCGGCGTACGAGCTGAAGAAGTGACTGAGGGTGTCCACCTGCTCCGGGTGGCATTCGTACGATCCATTCACACCACAGGGTTGTTCTCGCCACCGCGCGCTCGACGGGCCGCGCCCCGGCGCAACGTCGGTGGTCGAAGAGGTTGACCAAGCGCCGTCTCTCCAAGTGGCACGAGCGCGCCCGTCCAATATATTACGTTTTGCGGAACAGTTATGCATCTGGCCGCAATCCCGACGCTGGTTGAGATGCCGCATGCGGTCGCGCGCCTGTCGGCCGGGGCCGGCTCACGGAATCCGATCGCGGCAGCGCCGTACGGCTTGCCACCCGGCTCCTTGCCTGAGGGGAACCATGACTGACGAGACATCCGCGAACCTGGAGGACGGGTGGAGCGGCGAAGGGTGCCCGGCGAGTGCGTTTGCCCGGCGGTCGTTTCTGCACGGCGCCGCCGCGGGCGTGGCCGGAGTGGCGGGCGGGGCAGCCTTTGGCAGCGGTGAGGCGCTCGCCGACACGATGGTCGAGATCAAGGAGCAACCGAAATCCAACACGATTCCCTTTCACGGCTATCACCAGGCAGGCATCGCCACTGCGCCCCAACAGGACGCGATTTTCGTCTCGTTCGACGTGACCGCTTCCGACCGCGCAGAGCTCACTGACCTGTTCCACACGCTGACCTCGCGAGCCCGCTTCCTCACGGCGGGCGGCAAGCCACCGGAGGTTCCCCCGACCGCAACGCCATCGGACAACGGCATCATGGGACCCACATTCGTGGCGGATGGTCTCACTCTGACAGTCGGAGTGGGCGCGTCTCTCTTCGACGACCGCTACGGATTGAGCACGCGCAAGCCGGTCCAGCTCGTCACGATGACGCCCTTCCGCCACGACGACCTGGACCCCGCGCTGAGCCAGGGCGACCTGCTGATCCAGATCTGCGCCGATCACCGCGACACGACGGTGCACGCACTGATCGACATCCTGACCCACACCAAGTCCGCGATGAAGCTGCGCTGGCGCATCGACGGCCAGCGTAATCCGGAGCGTCCCGTCGGTGTCCGGCGTGACTGGTTCGGCTTCAAGGACGGCATCTCCAACCCGACCGTCACCGACGACACCCAGATGAATCAGGTGGTCTGGGTCCAGCCGAAGAGCGCCGAACCGGACTGGGCCGCGGGCGGCACGTACCACGTGGTGCGTATCGTGCACTTCTTCATCGAGGCGTGGCAGAAGGTGCCCGTCGCTCAACAAGAGCAAATCTTCGGCCGCCGCAAGGCGAGTGGCGCCCCCATGTACGCCGTGGATGAGAACGTCACGGATCTCCTCGACCCCATCTACACCAACGACCCGCAGGGCCTGATCACCCCGCTGAATTCTCACATCCGCCTCGCAAATCCCCAGACTCCGCAGACCGCGGCGACCAGCACCATCCTGCGTCGCAGTTACGACTACGACCGGAGCCCCAACCCACCGGAACTCGACATGGGCCATGCATTCGTCTGCTTCCAGCAAGAGCTGAACACCTACGTCGCCATGCAGACCCGGCTGGAAGACGAAACACTGGTGCCATTCATCAGCCCCCGGGGCGGCGGTTACTTCTTCGCGCTCCCCGGAGTTCGGGACGAGAAGGACTACTACGCCCGCGGGCTCCTGACCTGACCCTTCTCTGCCCCCGGCCGGCGTCGGCGAGACGCCGCCCCGCCCGGCCCCGGAACGAACCATCGCAATGCGCACAGGAGGCGAGATGTTCTCTGCCCTGCGGACCCGAGTCGGCAACGGCCGCCGGCGACCCGGCAGAACGCTCCGGCCGGCACTCGCGGCGGGCATCGGGATCCTGTTGATCTCCTGTACGCCCGCCACCTCGGTCCGCAAGGACTCCGCCGTGCCGGCTACGCCCGTCCGTGCCGGTGCCAATAGCCGCGTGTACGTCACGAACCAGCAGGACAACACGCTCTCGGTGATCGACGCCCGTACCTACAAGGTCATCGCAACCGTACCGGCCGGCGTGACGCCCGAAGGCGTCGCGGTCGCCAAGGACGGCAAACACGTGTACATCGCCAACAGCGGCTCGGACCGGGTCTCGGTCCTCGACACCGGGAACAAAAAGATCGTCACAACCGTGCCGGTCGGGAAGAGCCCCACCGGTGTCGGCCTCAGTCCCGATGGCGGCTTCCTCTACGTCACCAACGGCAGTTCGAACACCGTCTCGCTGATCGACACCCGAACCAACCGGGTGACCGCGACCATCCCGGTCGGCAAATCTCCGGTGAACGTGGCGTTCAGCCCTGACGGTGGTTCGGCCTACGTGGCGAACTCCGGGTCCGGCAGCCTGTCGGTCATCAACACCCGCACGCGCCGGGTCGACCGGAACCTCCCCGCAGGGCGCTCCCCGGTGGGCGTCGCCATCACCCCGGACGGCAAGTCGGCCTACGTCGCCGACGAAGTGGCAGCGCACGTCCTTGCCGTCGGAACCCGTACCGGCAAGGTGACCACCGTGTCCGTCGGCGAGGGCCCCTTCGACGTGGCCGTCGGGCCCGACGGCCGCTTCGCATACTCCGCCGACCTCGGCCCGGGCAACGTATCCGTGATCGACACCAGCAGCCACCGTGTCTCGGCGACCATTGCCCTGGGCGCTCCCGGCACCGACCCGTTCAACCTGGAGGTCACCAGCGAGGCGATCTATGTCACGAACCAGGGAGCGGGCACCCTCAAGGTCATCGACCCGAATTCCCACAAGGTCGTCGCGACCGTCACCCTCGGTGCCAGCCCCTACGGCGTGGCGGTGAGCTGAGCCCGCGACGTACCGCCGGATCGTGTGTGTGTCCGCGTCGAAGACGCCGGCGCTCGGGACCTGGATGCCCGGGGACGCGGGTTGCCGGCGGAACATGGACAAGAGGAACAGAGAAGGAGTCTTCCATGTCTCACGCTTCCACCGTCGCTGTTCTGGGAGCAGGCGCACTCGGCGCCGAGATGGCGATGCGCCTCGGAGATACCGGCCACGAGGTACGGCTCTGGAACCGCACGGAGGAGAGGGCCCGTACGGTGGCGGAGCACGCTGCCGGGGTCACGGCAGTGAGAGCGGTGGGCGATGCAGTCTCCGGCGCGTCCGTCGTCATCACTGTCCTCCGTGACGGCGATGCGGTCGCGGAAGTCATGTCAGATGCCATCGGTCGGCTCGACAACGATGCCATCTGGGTGCAGGCGAGCACGGTAGGGCCACGGCACGCCGACGCGCTGGCCGGTCTGGCCCGTGATCACGGTGTTGCGTACCTCGACGCACCGGTCTGGGAAGCACCGCTCCGGCTAGGCAGGGCAAACTTGTCTGGCTGGCAGCCGGCCCCGAGAACGTCCTCACGCGGGCGCGTCCTCTACTCGACTACTCGACGAACTCGGCTCGTCCGTGCTCCACGTCGGAACAGGGGTCGAGGGCAGCGCCGTCAAGCTCGTGGTCAATGACTGGATGGCTGCCTCGACGGTCGCCATGAGCGACGTCCTTGCGCTGTGCGACGCGCTCGGTGTCGACCACGCGACGTTCGTCCGAGTGCTCGAGGCCGGCCCGCTCGCGATGCCGTACGAATTGCAGAAGGTAGGCGTCATGGACGACGCCTCCTCGCCACCGTTGCAAGCGTCCCTGGCGCCTGGGCGATCACTCCAGATCACTCGTATGTCCGTCCGGGCGCGACGGCGGGCACTGATCCGCTGATGCTGGGACCTGACAGAGCCGCGGTGTGCTTCCCGCCGAGGGACCGGACCGCCCAGCCGGGCATCGGGCCCTCCTTTTCGGCGGATTTCGTTTACTGGGACGTTGCGTGGACAGCGGCGCCGCACTCCCGGTCCAGCACTGGGCAACCCCCAGGGTGAGGAGACTGTTCCCTTGGTGACACGACACCTGCGGCCCGGCCGCATACTCCCCAGGCACAAACTGATACCGACGCGGGCGGCATTGCTGGCGGGCGGCGCGGCGCTGATGGCCACCACGATGGTGGCGGCGTTCCCTGCCGCAGCTCCCACACCGCCCGACCCGAACCTCTACCCCTTCGGCCGACCCACCGGCAGCGGAGATTTCCGGGTCCCTCCGCCACCCGAGGCGCCAACCCTGGTGCCCACCATCGGCACCAAGACCACCCAGCGGCTCTACGGTTCCGACCCATTCCAGGAAGCGGTGTCCGTCACCCAGCACATCTGGCCGGCCGCGCTCCCGGAGAACGCCCCGGGGGAGAACGACAACGTCCCCGACCGGCCCTGGGCTGTCACCCTGATCACCACCGACGATCCGCTGACGGGCATCACAGCCGTCCCTCTCATCCACTTCCCAGACGACGCGCCCATCCTCTACGTCACCAAGACGGGCATTCCCCAGGTCACTCTGAACGAGCTCAAGCGCCTGGGCGACACGGGCATCAGCCGCCACCACAACATCGACGCCTTCCTGGTGGGCGCGGCGGCCAACCCGGCTGTCCAGGCGCAGCTCAAGGCCATCGGCATGACCTTCCAGAGCATCACCGCGCCCACCGTCCCAGCGCTCGCCGACGCCGTCGACCGTGTCTACGGCAGCATCCAGAACCCGGACACCGGCGTACCGCAGATGGGTAACAGCGGCAGCCAAGGGGGCGCCGGAATGATGGACGTGATGATCGCGTCCATGGACTCCTGGGAGTACGCCCTGCCCGCCACCCACTGGTCCTCCCACATGCCCACCGCAATCCTGTGGGTCACCCGGGACGGCATCCCGCCGGAGACCGTCACCGCGCTCAAACGCCGCATGGGCCGGGCCACCATCTACCTGTGGGGCGGACCGGACCAGATATCCCCCGCCGTCGCCAAGCAGCTCAATGCCTACGGTGCCGTGCAGCGCATCACCAACGACGACCCCGTCGCCTTCAACGCGACCCCGAAGAACACACCGGAGACCACCGCCATCGCGTTCGCCAAGATGTGGGACCCCGCGGGCATGGTGGGCTGGAACATCACCGGGCCGGGCCACGGTTTCACCCTCGTCAGGCGGGACGACTGGCAAGGCGCGGTCGCCTCGGCGCCCCTGTCCCACCTCGGCTTCCACTCCCCGCTGCTGCTCACCGACAGCGCCGACAAACTCCCCGAGGCCGTCGAGGCCTACTACAAGCAGGTGGCGCCCACATACCTGACCACCCCGGCCGAAGGCCCCTACAACATGACGTACGTCATCGGCGACTGGAAGCGGATCTCCTGGCCGTTGCAGGCTCACGTCGACTTCATCTCCGAGATGAGCAACCGACGCGTCTGGAACCAGTCCACCGGAGGACGCTACAGCGACTCCGGACAACCCTGATCAACGGTCCGCGCCTGGCCGCCACAGCTCAAGCCCACGCTCGACCGCCTGTCCGATGGCCGGCTCGTGCTGGGCCTGGCACCCGGCGCCAGGGAGGACGACTACAGCGCAAGCGGGGTCGATTTCCGGCAGCGCGGCAAGCTGTTCGACGCACTGCTCGAACGGGCCACCCGGCAGTGGCAGGACCACGGCGGTATCGGACCACGTCCGGCCACGGCCGACGGCCCCCCGATGCTGTTCGGTGGGTTCACCAAGCCCGCGCTGCGGCGGATGATCACTTACGGTCGCGGCTGGATCGGTGGCGTCCAAGGCGTGGCGAACTTCCAGACCGTCCTCCCGCGGGTGCAACAAGCGTGGCAGGACGCGGGCAAGGAGGGGACGCCCCGCCTGGTGGCGACCGCGCACTTCTCGCTCGGCCCGAACGCAGAACAACGTCTGCACCACCGCCTTGCGAACTACTACACCTCTGGCACCTACACCCGCGAAAGCGTAGAAGCCGGTCTCACCACACCCGAAGGAGTGGCCCGCGAGGCCGCTGCCTACGCCGAGGCGGGCTGCGACGAACTCATCCTCTTCCCCCACGGCGGCGGACTGGAACAGGTGGACATGCTCGCCGACGCGGTCGGACTGTGACCGCTCGCCGGGACCGAAGTACAGCAACCTCCGCAATCGCGGCCAACCGTCAACGAAGGCGACCCCGGGGCCGATGAACTCCGACTGCGGCTGCGTGCACAACGCGCTGGAGACATTCTCCTCACGCGCCCGGTCTTCGTCGCTCGCGAGTGGGCTGATCGCGTCGGAGATACCTCCGAGAGCCAGATCGAATGGCAGGTGCACGCCTAGCCTCGCCGTATCGGTTGGGTGGTGAGGTGTTACTGATCGTCCGCCGTCGAGGTGGTCGAGGTGATTTCGCTGTTTGGGCATGGCGGAGGCCCGGCGCGGTGGTCGGGTTCTCCGGGGTCCTTCGGGTTGTGGGTGGTCAGGGTGGTTGTCGGTCAGCTGGCTGGTCGGGGCAGAGCGGTGAGGCGGTGGAAGGCTTCGGCCAGTTCGTTTCGCCATGGCCAGGTCGCCGATATCCGTAGGCCGAGGCGTCGGCCACCGCAGGTGAGGCGAGCGGCGACGTGCAGCAGCCGCTAGGGGTTGTCCGATGCTTGATCAAATAAGCGGAGAGTGCGTTCGGCCCCCCTTCGTGGTCCGGCTGGTCCGCATGCACGACGTGCTCTTCGGCAGCGGCAGAAGAGACTCGGCGGTGCTGGTTGCCGCCCCGGCGTCTCGCTGGCCCACGAGACGCAGGAGGCCGATAGTGGAGGGAGGGGTGCAGGGTAGTGCGGCGCGGGGGCCGGGCGGCAGTCCCGGAAGGGATGACGCGACGGGGAGGAAGGTGCCGTCGATGTCGAATGCCACGAGCACCGACCTTTACGAGGTCACGATGGCTCAGTCGTATCTGAGCGAGGGCATGACCGGTTCGGCGACGTTCAGTCTGTTCGTGCGCAATCTGCCGCCGGACCGAGGCTTCCTTGTCTGTGCCGGGCTCGATTCGGTCCTCGATTTCCTCTCCGCCTATCGTGTAGACGCAGATGACGTGGACGTCTTCGCCTCTGTGATGGGACGGCGGCCCGAGGATCTGGCACCGCTGCTCGGCCTGGAATTCAGCGGCGAAGTCCGGGCAGTACCCGAAGGGCACGTCGTGCTGGCCGGAGAACCCCTACTGGAAATCACTGCACCTCTCCCGCAGGCCCAGCTCGTCGAGACCTACGTACTCAACCAGATCAACCACCAGACCTCCGTCGCCTCCAAATGCGCCCGGTGTGTCCTGGCCGCCGACGGACACCCGGTCGTGGACTTCTCCCTGCGCCGCACTCATGGCATCGAAGCCGGATACCAGGCCGCCCGGCTGGGTGCCATGGTCGGCTTCGCCGGAACCAGCAATGTGGCGGCGGCTCACTCGGAGGGCCTGACCGCTGTCGGCACGATGGCCCACTCGTACATCGAGGCGTTCGGTGCCGAGGAGGACGCGTTCCGGGCCTTCGCCCGGTCCCATCCGGGCCAGGTGACATTTCTCGTGGACACCTACGACACCGTGACAGGCGTGGCGACGGCGGCGCGCGTGCTGCGCGACCTGGGGCTCGGCCCGGGCAGCGCCATCCGGCTGGACAGCGGTGACCTCGGAGCCCTGGCCGTCCAGGCGCGGACCATTCTCGATGCTGCCGGCCTCCAGGAGACACGGATTGTGGCGAGCGGTGGTCTCGACGAATTCGCCGTGGACCGTCTGGTCCGCTCCGAAGCGCCCATCGATACGTACGCGGTCGGCACCCGGATCGGCGTCTGTGCGGATGCCCCCTACCTGGATTCCGCGTACAAGCTGGTCGAGTACGCCGGGCGGCCGGTGATGAAACTGTCATCGGCCAAGGTGACGGCGCCCGGACGTAAGCAGGTGTTCCGAAGGCCGGGATACGCGGATCTGATAGCCCTCGTCGATGAGCAGCCGCCGCCGGATGGCGTCCCGCTGCTGGAGTCGGTCATGCGGGAGGGGCGCCGTGTTTCGGAACGTGTAGAGCTGGACACAGCGCGGCAAAGGTTCATGGCCGACCTCGCGGCACTGCCGCCCGGGGCCCGCGCCATACGGGCGCCCATCGCGCCAGAAGCGGAACTCTCAGGACGCCTCAGCTCGCTCACCGCAGATGTCCGCCGGTATATCGAGAAGAATCTGCTGGGTGGCACTCACGGAGCCGTCTGATCCGATCTCGCGATCGGGCGCAAGGAGTGAATCGGCCGACGGAGCCGTCAAGTGCTCTGAGATCACAGAGCCTGCCCACTAGGGCCGGACGGGACCGCGGCGGGGGCCGGTCGACTCATGTCCGTGAACTGGCTGTCCGGCGATGCTGATATCGGAGGCTACAGAGGAGGACACCGATGAGCGCTTCTCCGACTCGCATCACCGCAGCTCTGCCTGCCAAGTACCGTGACCGCCTGATGCAGATCGGACAGGAGGTCAATTTCGCGGAGGGAGTCCGCCTCTTCCAAGAAGGGGACCGCGCAGACCGCTTCTGGATCCTGCGCTCGGGCACCGTCACGCTGGACATCCGCGTACCGGGCAGTTCCCCGGCAGCGATCGAAAGCCTCGGCTCCGGCGAACTGGTCGGCTGGGCCTGGCTGTTCGAGCCCTACGTCTGGCACCTCGGAGCAGAGGCGATGACGCCTGTCCGTACCCATGAGTTCGACGCGGCGACCGTACGCATGATGATGGACGCAGATCCCGCCTTCGGTTCGGCCATCGGCCATTGGGTCGGGCAGATTCTCGCCCACCGGTTGCAGGCCACTCGGATCCGTCTGCTCGATCTCTACGCCCCTCATGGCAGCGGCGGGTTTGTGTGAGCACGCCGCCCGCCCGGGCCACCCAACAACTTACGGAGCACCCCATGGCCGCATCCCGGTACACCGTCAGCGACGTCATGACCCACACGGCCGTGGCCATCGGCCGCGAGGCCTCGTACAAGGAGATCGTCGAGCTGATGCACCAGTGGAAAGTCAGCGCCGTGCCGGTCCTCGAAGGCGAGGGCCGCGTCGTCGGGGTCGTCTCCGAGGCGGACCTGCTACCGAAGGAGGAGTTCCGGCAGGACGACCCGAAGTTGCCCGGCCAACTGGAGGAGGCGTCCAAAGCCGACGCGGTGCTGGCCGAGGGGCTGATGTCGAGTCCGGCCGTCACCGTCCACCCCGATGCCACGCTCGCCGAGGCCGCCCGCATCATGGCGCGCAAGCGAGTGAAACGACTGCCCGTCGTGAACGATCTCGGCATGCTGGAGGGCGTCGTGAGCCGCAGCGACCTGTTGAAGGTGTTTCTGCGCCCGGACGAGGAGATCGACGAGGAGATCCGATCCGCTGTTGTCGCCGATCTCTCTCCCCCGGACCGGGTGGAATTCTCTGTGCTGGATGGTGTCGTCACCCTGCAAGGACCCCTTCAGGACCGTGCCCTGGTGCCACTGCTGGCTCGGGCCATTCGCGCGGTCGAAGGCGTCGTGGACGTGCGCATGGAACTTGGCTGAAGTTTCCTCCAGGCAGGTGCGTCCCACAGCAGCCGGTCCGGCTCCGCCGTGCGGGCACTCGACCTCTACGCTGCGGGGGCAGTGTCGTGACTGCGCTGCTGCTGAAACCCGGCCGGGCCGTACCAATCTCCTTGATCAAGTCGGCTGTCGCCACTGTCGTAAGCCATGGTTCCGGCCGGCAGGCCGCGTGCGAGCCCGAGGACGAAGACCGCCAGGCACAGTCCCAGGGTGACGACGGCCAGGATGCGGCCCAGGGAGGCCAGACGGTGCTGCAGTGGTGTCGGCTCGCGCGTGCCGTCGAGCAGTGCGGCGATACGGCCGAGCGCGCTGGCGGCGCCGGTGGCCGTGACCGTCGCGACGCCTCGTCCGCGCATCGCGACAGTCCCTGCGCTCAGCAGCGAACCGGCGTCCTTGTGCACGGGAACCGATTCCCCGGTGAGCATGGATTCGTCGGTGAGAAGGGAGGATGCTTCGATGAGCTCGGCGTCGGCAGCAACGATGTCGCCCTCGCCGAGAAGCGATACGTCGCCGGGCACCACAACAGCTGCGGCGACCTCCCGTGCGGTGCCATCACGCAGGACGCGAGCGCTCGGGGCCGACATAGTCGACAGGGCCGCCACTGCATGGTCGGCCCGCATCTCCTGCGCGACCCCCACCGTCGTGTTGAAGACGATCACCAGACCGATGACCACCGCATCCGGGTGGTCACCGATCACAATCGTGCGCCGCACCCAGCAGCCCTGCCGCGGAATGAGTTGCACGGGGCAGTGCGCGTGGTGCAGCAGGCTGTGCGTCGCCCGCCCGAGGGTGGGCCCGATGAAACCGGGCGACCGCCGCCCGCCCATCACCAGCAGATCCGCGTGGCGCGATGCCTCCACCAGGACCCCGGCGGCGCTCAGGCTCTTCTCGGCATCCGCCTGCACGTTCAGATCCGGGAATTCCTCGCGGATCCGGTCCGCCACGGCCATCAGGTGATGGACGTGTTCACCGGCGATCGCTTCGACATCGTCGAGCATCGTCACGACGAGTCCGGCGGATTCGAGAATGTTCCACACGTGCAGCAGCCGCAGCGACGCCTTACGGATCTCGGCTTCGCGCGCCGCATACCGGGCGCATTCGGCGTCGTGCTCGTCACGGACCGCGGCGAGCACCACTCCGGTCTCGGTCCCGTTGTCGGTGCCCCTGACCACGATGACGGGCGTCGTGGCTCCGGCGGCGACCTTCAGACCGACGGATCCGAGCATGAGGTTCTTGAACCCGCCGAGACCGCGGTTGCCCACCACGACGGTGCCGCGCAGGCCGGCGGTCCGGTGCAGGCTCGGGACAGGTGCACCGCGGCTGAACTCCGTGGTGACGTGCAGACCGGAATACTGTTCCGCGACGGCAGCGGCGGTTTCCCGAAGCAGTTCGTGGCCCGCGCCGCGAACGCGCTCGACGCTCTCCGCCGAGAGGTAGAGAACCCGGCCGTCCGTGTCAGCCGCGTAGACGATGCGCAGCGGGCTGTCTCGGCGAGTGGCCTCGGCCGCTGCCCACAGCGCCGCCCGGCGGGCCGGCTCGGAGCCGTCGACACCGACGACGACGGAGCCCAGTTCCGGACTGCCGGTGGTGCCTTTCATGGTTCCTCCTCACCGAGGGCCACTGAAGGGTCAACTCTCACGCTGGCACCACGGACCCCTGCGGAGAGAGGGCCGCTCAGGACCGCCCGGGGGGCCGATGGACCCTGTCGAGAGAATCCTGCCGTGCACGGGTGCCCGGACGCCCGATCTGGGTCCGACCGGTCCCGGCCACGACCCATTCGGCCCTCCTCCTCCCAGTACAGCCCGGCGGATCGTGGTCCCTGAACAACCTGCGGGCGCTGCGTCCGTGCGGGTCCCTGCGAGACGGCAGGAGGCGCCTCCATGAAGCGCATCAAAGTGGGAGACCTGATGACCGACGAGGTCGTCTCGGTCGTCCCGGTCACCTCCTTCAAAGAGGTCGCGAAACTGCTCGCCCAGCACAACATCAGCGGACTGCCCGTGCTCGACGACGAAGACCGGGTCGTCGGCGTCGTCTCCGAGAGCGACCTGCTGAACCGACAGGCGGCGAGGCACCTCATGACGGGCGACGTCCCTGACGCCGCCACCGGGACCGCAGTCTCGTCCGGAGCGGAATTCGCCGCTGCCGAGGTCATGTCGACACCGGCGGTGACCGTCCACGCCGACGAGACCGCACCGGACGCCGCCCGGCTGATGATGCGCAGTGGCGTGGAGCGGCTCCCGGTCGTGGACGACGAGGACAGACTCGTCGGCATCGTCACGCGCCGAGACCTGCTGCGCCTCTTTCTGCGCTCCGACGCGGAGATTCGACGGCGCCTCGTCGAGGACGTACTTGTGGGCACCATGGGGCTCAGAGCCGACGTCGTCAGCGTCCATGTGATGGACGGCGTTGTCACCCTGGAAGGCCGGCTGGAGAGCCAGAACCAGATCGCGATCCTGACTTGCCTGGCCGAACAGCTCGACGGGGTGGTCGCGGTCGTGAGCCATGTGTCCGCAACCGTGGACGGCCCCGTACCCACCTCCTCCCAGTGGACCGCGCACGGACCGTCCGCAGAGCCGTGAGGACGCGCTGCTGTCATCGCCGCTCATGGCGATGCGCCGCAGCATCTCCTTCAGGATTCCAGTGCGAGGACAAGGACCCGGCCATGGACCATCGCATCATCCATAAGCAGCCCAGGCCCGGTGCCGCCTTCGAACTCCAGGATTATGAGCGGATCCGCGCCGAATTCACCTGGGACGAGGCTCGGTCGCGGCTGGCCGGATTGCCCGGTGGCGGGCTGAACATGGGATACGAAGCCGTGGACCGCCAGGTGGACGCAGGCCTTGGCGGTCGGGAGGCGTTGCGCTGCATCGCAGCGGACGACACGGTGACCCATATCAGTTATGGCGAGCTCGCCTGCCTCACAGGGCGCTTCGCCAACGCACTCACGGCCATGGGGGTGGCTCGGCAGGAGATGGTGTTCACGCTCCTGGGCCGTTGCCCGGAACTCTACGCGACAGTGCTGGGCACGCTGCGCGGCGCCCGCGTGCTGTGCCCGCTGTTCTCCGCGTTCGGCCCTGAGCCCGTACGCCAGCGGCTGGAACTGGGCGACGCCCGGGTTCTTGTCACCACGCAGGAGCTGTACCGGCGCAAGGTGAAGGAGAACAGGCACCGCCTGCCGCGCTTGAAACATGTGCTGCTCGTCGGCCCCGTCAAAAATCCGCCGCCTGGAACGGTTTCGTTCGCCGAAATGATGAAGCAGGCGTCGCCGGAGTACACCGTTCCTCCCACCGATCCGGAGGATATGGCGCTGCTCCATTTCACCAGCGGCACAACCGGGAGGCCCAAGGGCGCGGTCCACGTGCACGAGGCCGTCGTCGCCCATCATGCGACGGCGGCCTTCGCACTCGACCTCCGCCCGGGCGACGTCTACTGGTGCACGGCGGATCCCGGGTGGGTGACCGGTACCTCGTACGGCATCATCGCTCCGCTCACGCACGGAGTGACCCTCGTGGTGGACGAGGGCGACTTCGATGTACACCGCTGGTACCGCATCCTGGACAGCCAGAAGGTCACGGTCTGGTACACGGCGCCGACCGCGATCCGCATGCTGATGCGCGCCACCCCCCGGAACGGAACCAGGCGGCTCCCCGGACCGTACGACTTGTCGGCCCTCCGCTTCATCGCCAGCGTGGGCGAGCCGCTGAACCCCGAAGCCGTCCTCTGGGGGCAGGACGTCCTCGGCCTGCCGATCCACGACAACTGGTGGCAGACGGAGACGGGCGCCATCATGATCGCCAACTTTGCCTCCAGCGACATCCGCCCGGGCTCCATGGGGCGCCCCCTGCCCGGCGTCGACGCCGGCCTTCTCGAACGTGGCGAGGACGGCCGCGCCGAGGTAACCGACGGACACGTACGCGTGATCGGCGAACCGGGCATCGAGGGAGAACTGGCACTGCGTCCGGGCTGGCCGTCCATGTTCCGGGGCTATCTGCACGAAGAAGCCCGCTACGCGGCATGCTTCGCGGACGGCTGGTACCTCACGGGCGATCTCGCGAAGCGGGACCGGGACGGTTGGTTCTGGTTCGTGGGCCGCGCCGATGACGTCATCAAGTCGGCAGGGCACCTGATCGGTCCGTTCGAGGTGGAGAGTGCGCTCATGGAGCACCCCGCCGTCGCGGAAGCGGGCGTCATCGGCCGTCCGGATCCTGTCGTGGGAGCGGTCGTCAAGGCATACGTGTCGCTGCGGCCGGGCCACTCACCCGACACGCACCTGAAGCGAGAACTTCTGGCGTTCGCACGGCAGCGACTGGGGCCCGCCGTGGCTCCCAGGGAGATCGAGTTCGAGCAGAACCTCCCCAGGACTCGCAGCGGCAAAGTCGTGCGTCGGGTGCTGCGTGCCCGCGAGATGGGGCTGCCCGAAGGAGATCTGTCCACGGTCGAGAGCCCGGGATGAGGCACTTGCGAAAGAAGGCACGACGATGAGCAGCACCACCGCACGGACCGACGGACGAGCCCGTCCGGCAGCGCGCAAGGGCGCGCGCAAGAAGGCGTCCACCGCTACTGCCCACGGCGCGACCGCATCCGATCACCGTCTTTCCCTCCTCCGGGAGATGCTCGTCATCCGCCGATTCGAAGAACGATGCGTCGAGCTCTACAGCAGCGCGAAGATCCGAGGATTCGTCCACCTCTACATCGGTGAGGAGGCCGTCGCCGTTGGCGTGAACGAGGCTTTGCACCAGGAGGACGCTGTGGTGTCCACCTACCGCGAGCACGGGCATGCTCTGGCCCGTGGCGTGCCCGCCGACGCAGTGATGGCCGAGATGTACGGCAAGGTCACCGGTTGCAGCCGTGGACATGGCGGTTCGATGCACCTGTTCGACGCAGGCCGCCGTTTCTACGGTGGCAACGCGATCGTGGCCGGTGGGCTGCCTTTGGCAGCCGGGCTCGCACTTGCCGACCGGATGCGCGGCAGCGCTCGTGTCACCTGCTGCTTCTTCGGTGACGGCGCCTTCGCGGAAGGTGAGTTCCACGAGACGGCCAACCTCGCGGCACTGTGGCGGCTGCCCCTGCTGCTGGTCTGTGAGAACAATCTGTACGCGATGGGAACAAGCCTGGCCCGTGAACACGCGCAGACCAATCTCGCGATGCGCGCTTCTTCCTACGGCATGCCCGCCTGGACCGTCGACGGCATGGACGTGCTCGCCGTCGAAGCCGCCGCTCGTCAGGCCGCGGAGTCCATACGGGCGGACAACGGACCGCACTTCCTCGAAGCACAGACCTACCGGTTCCGCGCTCATTCCATGTACGACCCGGACCGATACCGTGCCAAGTCCGAAATCGAGCAGTGGAAGGGACGCGACCCGCTCCAAGGGCTGGCGGACCGGATGCGTTCCGAAGGACAGCTCGGGGACCGGACGATGGAACAGCTGGAGCAGGACGTGCTCGATGTGATCGAGCAGGCCGTTCAGTCTGCGGAGGACGCGCCGGCGGAGCCCGTCGCGGACCTGCTCCGCTACGTGACGAGTGAACCGGGGAGCACCACATGAACGCGCGCCGGGCATCCACAAAGGCTCCCCCACCGACCACCTACCGGGAAGCGCTCCGCGAGGCACTGCGCGAAGCACTGCACGACGAGCGGGTTTTCCTCATGGGAGAGGACGTCGGCAGATACGGCGGATGCTTCGGCGTCAGCCTGGGACTCCTGGAAGAGTTCGGCCCCGACCGGATCCGGGACACTCCCCTGTCGGAGTCCGCGTTCGTCGGCGCGGGCATCGGTGCCGCGCTCGGCGGGATGCGGCCGGTGGTCGAGATCATGACCGTCAACTTCAGCCTCCTCGCGCTGGATCAGATCCTCAACAACGCGGCCACCCTGCTGCACATGTCCGGCGGGCAGCTGAACGTACCCGTCGTGATCCGCATGACCACAGGAGCAGGACGGCAACTCGGCGCCCAGCACTCCCACAGCCTGGAAGGCTGGTATGCCCACATCCCCGGGATTCGCGTGCTCGCACCGGCGACCCTGGACGACGCGCGGCACATGCTGGCGGCCGCCCTCGCCGACCCGGACCCGGTATTGATCTTCGAGCACGGCAGCCTGTACAACGCCGCGGGCGTCCTGGATCCCACCATCGAGTCCGTCGACCTCGACAGTGCAGCAGTACGCAGGCCCGGCAAGGATGTCTCCGTCATCACGTACGGTGGTTCACTGCCGAAGTCCATGGCCGCCGCGGACATCCTCTCAGGGGACGGCATCAGCGCGGAGGTCCTCGACCTGCGTGCCCTGCGCCCCTTGGACGATGCCACCATCATGGAATCCGTGGGCCGCACGCACCGGGCTGTGGTTGTGGACGAGGCATGGCGCAGCGGCAGTCTCGCCGCAGAGGTTTCAGCCCGCATTACCGAACAGGCATTCTACGAGCTCGACGCTCCGGTGCAGCGCGTATGCAGCGCAGAAGTACCCATTCCCTATGCCCGGCAACTCGAAGAGGCAGCGCTGCCCCAACCCGCGTCGATCGTGGACGCGGTGCGTCTGGCGGTGAGCTGACATGACCGAATTCACCATGCCTTCCCTGGGCGCGGACATGGACGAAGGCACTCTGGTCGAATGGCTGGTCAGCCCCGGCGACACCGTGACGAAGGGGGATGTTGTCGCGGTCGTGGAAACGGCCAAATCAACCATCGAGGTCGAGTGTTTCGACTCAGGCACCGTCGGTGCTCTCCTGGTCGCCCCGGGCACCAAGGTGCCGGTCGGCACCCCCATGGCAGTCATCGGCCCCGCGGCCGAGCCCACAGCCCACACCCCTGCGCAACAACCGCCCGAGCCGTCTCCCGGCTTCCACGCGGTCTCCGTTCGTGCAGTCACCCCGGCCGGCGACGCCGTGTCGACCCCTTTGGTGAGGCACTTGGCGCAGAAGAAGGACATAGACCTGTCCACCGTGCACGGTTCGGGCAAGGGGGGCCAGATCACCCGCGCCGATGTCGAGAAGGCGGCATCCCCGCCACGGCACCGGGTGCCGGCATCGCCACTCGCCCGCCGTCTGGCTCGGTCGTTGGACGTCGATCTGGACAGGGTCCGGGGAACCGGGCGGAACGGCACAGTCAAAGCCGACGACGTGCGTGTTGCGGCGGGGGATCGTTCGCACCGTACACACAAACCCCGCCCACCAGCGCCAGGACTGTCGGCCGCGCCCCCGGTTCGCCCATCAGTGAGGTCCAGGCCCGATTCCCTCACTGCGGGGGTACCGACCGCGCGTTCGGCGATCTCTGCGCTGATGACACGCGCCAACCGCGACATTCCCCACTACTACCTGTCCACGACGGTCGATCTCGCGGCCGCCACGACGTGGATGCTCAATCGGAATGCGAACAGACCCGTGGGGGAACGGCTCGTGCCTGCGGCTTTGCTGCTGAAGTCCGTCGCACTGGCCGCACGGCAGGTGCCGGAGCTGAACGGCTACTGGAAAGATGGTGCCTTCGTCCCGGCCGGTGGTGTTCGGCTCGGCATCGCCGTGTCCCTGCGCGGTGGTGGCCTGGCGGCACCGGCAGTGGCGAACGCAGACACCATGTCCCTGCCGGAGCTTATGAAGGCCCTCAAGGACCTGGTCTCACGGGCTCGCGGCGGGCGTCTGCGTGCCTCGGAGGCCGCCGACCCCACGCTTACGGTGACGAACCTCGGCGACCAGGGCGTGGAGACTGTGTTCGGGGTGATCTACCCACCGCAGGTCGCGCTCGTCGGACTGGGGTGTGTCGTCGAGCGTCCTGTGGCCGTGGACGGGATGCTCACTGTGCACCCGACCGTGACAGCCACGCTCTCCGCCGATCACCGTGCAAGTGACGGTGCGACCGGCGCGCGCTTCCTGACGGCACTCGACCGACTGCTCCAACGACCGGAGGAACTGTGAACCGCGACGAGGCTTTCGAGTTGATCAAGCAAGTCCTGACAGACGTGGTGCCCGGCGCCGATCTCGCCGCGCTCTCACCCGACGAGAACTTCCGGGACGGTCTGGAGATGGATTCGCTGGACTTCCTCAATTTCGTCGAGGCACTGAGCGGGCGCACGACTCTCCCCCTTCCGGAGACGGACTATCCCTTGCTGAACACCTTGAACGGCTGCGCGGACTACGTCGCCTCGCGCACGCCCACGGCGTAGACGGGACTGGTCGGCCCCACAAGGGGCCGCATGGCCCCTCCTCGGTCCCTGCCTGGCAGGCCAGGCTGAGAGCAGAGCGCAGACCTGCGGCGCGCAGGAGGTTCCCGCCATGAAGCACCTTGTGACAGTCGGCGTCGACGGCTCCCCCGAGAGCCGGGCGGCCGCCGTTTGGGGCGCTCGGGAGGCGTCCTTGCGGGAGGTGCCGCTGAGGCTCGTCCACGTCATCAACTGGCCTATCAGCCCCGCCGTTCCGCGGCTTGGCCGCGAGACGGCCGACCGATGGGCCGATGAGGCGCTCGCCGAGGCCCTGGAGGATGTACGCCGTCGGTACCCGCATCTGGAGAAGACCACCCGGCGTCTCTCCGGCAGGCCGGCCGCAGCCCTGGCCGTCGAAGCGGCTGACGCCGGCCTGCTCGTCCTCGGTTCCCGCAGCCTGGGCAGTCTGGTGGGGTTCCTCGTCGGCTCGGTGGGCATGGCGACGCTCGTAGCCACCGAAACGCCGGTGGCTCTCGTACGGGTGGCGGACGAGTTGGGGGACGCCGAGCCAACCCGGTACGGCGAGCTGGCCGTGGGTGTCGACATCCATGAAGCACCTGACAGGGTTCTCGCCTTCGCCTTCGAAGAGGCCACCCGTCGCGATTGCGCCTTGCGGGTAATTCACGGCTGGAAGGTTCCTCCCGCCTACAGGGGGTTCCCCTTCATCGACTCCGACGGCGAACGGGAAGTCGATCGGAGTGTCACACAGATGCTGGACGAACTGCTGCTGCCCTGGCGCCATAAATTCCCGTCGGTGAGCGTCACTCAGAAGGCGTTCAAGGGATCCGCGAGCCGCCAACTCGTCCAGGCCGCGGCGGGTTCGGACCTCGTCGTCGTCGGCCGGCACCTGCGCCGCTCTCCTCTGGGTGCACACCTCGGGCCGGTGACTCATGCCGTCCTGCATCACGCCGCCGCCCCCGTAGCTGTCATCGCCCACGCCTGACGGCCCTGAACGAAAGGGAAATCGGACCATGATGCACCGCACTGTCTCCGAAGTCATGACCCGGGCTGTGGCCACAGCCAGCCCCGAAGCGTCGCTCAAGTCGGTCGCCTGGAGCCTCGACTACAACAATGTCTCGGCCCTGCCCGTCGTGGACACCCGCCACCACCCCATCGGCATCATTTCCGAAGCCGATCTGCTCCGCAGGCAAGCCGGACTGCCGGACACGGAGGGCCGTGACCAGTTGCGCAAGGCGGCATCCGTGGACCGCCACACCATGGACGCCCGCACGGCCGGCGATCTGATGTCCACCCCCGTGCTGACAGCCCGGCCGGAGTGGGGCATCGGCGAGACCGCTCGCTTCCTGCACGAACGGGGCGTCAAACGCCTTCCGGTCATCGATGAAACCGGAACGCTTGTGGGCATCGTCAGCCGCTCCGACTTGCTGCGCCCCATGCTCCGCCACGACGATGCCATACGCGATGAAATCGTTGACGAGGTACTGGGCCGAACTCTCCGGATGACGCCGGGGGGCGTGACAGTAGCCGTGCAGGAAGGATTTGTCACCCTGAGTGGCGGGGTCGAGGAGCACTCATCCATCCCGATTATCGAGCATCTATGCCTATCCGTCGACGGTGTCGTCAGCGTCGACCAGTCCCTCGAATACGCCGTGGACGACCTGGCTCCCGATCTCGATCCAGCGCGTGACACGGGCGACCGCTGAGCACTCACGCCATGGGAAGGGAAGAACCCACCGCTTCGCGTGGATCCCCAGGGCCGACCGTTCCCGGACAGGCCCCCGGGTGGTCCTACCGCCGGTACACAACCATCTCGACGCTCGGGCATACACGGACCCTTGTTCTTGGAGGAATCATGAAACATCTGCGCACCGTCGACGACGTGATGACGCACGCCGTCATTTCGGTCAACCGCAGAGCGCCCTTCAAGGACATCGTCGAGACCATGCGCCGTTGGCGGATCAGCGCTCTGCCCGTCCTGTCGGACGAGGGGCGGGTCGTGGGCGTGGTCTCCGAAGCGGACCTTCTGCTCAAGGCGCAAGGTTCGGATGAGTCCCGCGCCGTCTCCGCCGGTCAGCTGATGACCGTGCCCGCCGTGACGGTGGCCCCGGATGCAAGCATCGCGGGTGCCGCCCGGCTGATGGCTCGCGGCCACCTCAAGCGGCTTCCGGTCGTTGACGACGACGGCCGCCCGGTCGGCTTGGTCAGCCGAGGTGATCTGCTGAAGATCTACCTCCGCCCTGACGAGGACATCGCCGAGGAGTTGCGCGAGCTGATCATGGCTCGGCTCATCCCGGCCGGCTCGGCGACCGTGCACGTCCACGTGTCCGGCGGCATCGCCCACCTGCACGGCTCCATCCCCGACCCATCGCTCGACGACGTGCTGATCCGTATCGCGCGCACGGTGCCGGGAGTCGTGGACGTGACGGCCCGGCTCGACGCCGAAGCCCCCGCCTGAAGGAGACGGACAATGAGGCATCGCAGCGTCGCCGACCTGATGACGCCCACGGCCGTCAGCGTCCAGCGCGGCACCACGTTCAAGGAAATCGCCCGGCTCCTCGACGAGTTCGGCGTCACGGCCGTGCCCGTCGTGGACGAGAAGGGATGTGCCGTGGGCGTCGTCTCCGAAGCCGATCTGCTCCGCAGGCGCAACGCCAGGAGCGGCGCGAACACCGCCGTCGGTCTCATGAGCCACCCGGCCATCACTGCGGCACCCGAATGGAGCGTCGTCCGCGTCGCCCGCGTCATGGAGAAGCACAGGGTCAAGCGACTCCCCGTCGTCGACAACGATGGCCGACTGATCGGGGTCCTGAGCCGCAGCGACCTCCTGCAACTCTTCCTGCGCAGGGACCATGCAAGCCAGGAGGAGATCCTCGAAGAGGTCCTCACCCACACGCTCCGGATCAGTCCGTCGTCTCTGACCGTCGAAGTCGCCGATGGTCTCATGACCCTCAGCGGCACCGTGGAACGGCACAGCCTCGTCCTCATCATCCTGCGTCTCTGCCGGAGTGTCGACGGTGTCGTTGACGTGATCAATCGGCTCAACTACGAGCAGGACGACATGCCGGTCGACGCACGAACGGGCATCCAGCGGTAGAAAATGACTCCGGCACCTCGCGAAGTACCCGAGTTGATGACCCGCTGGCCCGTCACCGTTCCAGGAACGCCACCTTCAGATATTCGAAGGAGGCGAGTCCCTTGACCGCAAGTCAGTCCCTGTCCGAGGAAGGCCATCATGAATCAACGCATCGTCGTCGGCCTCGACGGATCCGCGGAAAGCGTAGCGGCGGCCCACTGGTCCGCGCGAGAGGCACTCCTTCGCAGCGCACCGCTGCACCTTGTACATGCCGAAGAATGGTTTTCGCCCCTCAGCATTCCTGCCGCCAGGTCCGATCTGCGCCGCCAGTGGGCGCAGGCCCTCCTTCGCGAGGCTTCCAAGGAGCTGCTGGAGAACCACCCCCAACTGGAAATCAGCACCGAATCGTTCGACGGGCAACCGGCCGACTCGCTGGCCAGCACCACAGCCACCGCGGGCATGCTCGTCCTCGGCTCACGAGGGCTGGGCACGCTCACGGGCTTCGTCCTCGGTTCCGTTGGTATGGCGGTCATCCATGCCACGGAGCGGCCCATTGTTCTGGTTCGGGCGACAGAGGACGCATTGCCGCACGATCAGGAATGCCACTTGGACCGCGACATGGTCGTGGGCATCGACATCAGCCGACCGTGCGACGCTCTCCTCGCCTTCGCATTCGACGAGGCATCACGGCGGGCCTGCACACTCCGTGTGCTGCACAGCTGGATGCTGCCTCCTCTGGCGGGTTCAGGATATGCGTACAATCCGAAAGTCAATGCACAGATCGCTCAAAACATGGACACCGGCCTGGACGACATGCTGAAGCCCTGGCGGGACATGTATCCGGCGGTCAGCCTCGACGAACAGGTAAAGGTCGGACATGCCTCCGAGCAAATCCTGGAGGCAGGTTCCGGAGCGGGCCTCATCGTCGTCGGACGTCGCATCCGCCAGTCCTCGTTCGGCGCACACATCGGCCCAATCACTCACGCGATACTCCATCACTCCACCGCACCGGTCGCCGTCGTCGCTCACGAATAAGGTCCCGCAGCGCCGCACCCCCGAGTCCGTCTCCTCCCAGCAGCCAATGGTGTACGGCCGTGCATCGTCGGCGTATTCCACCGGTCGGGTGAAAGCTGCAGTCATTCCCCCCGGCTGGATCCTCATCACGCCGCACCCGCCGAGAATCGGGCCTTCGCGGACGATGCGGCCTCGATTACGGAGTCCAGGGTGGATGGAACCTTCTCGCTGATCCTGCTTCTCCTCTTCCTCTGGGGTCTGTACTCGCAGCGACTAGCGCGCGTCGAACTCACCGCCCCCGTAGCGTTCGTGCTGCTGGGCCTGCTGCTGGGCGAAGGAATCGGCGTACTTCACCTGGCCCCCTCGCCCGGGACGGTGCGAACACTCGCCGAGGTCACGCTGGCCTGGGTGCTCTTCACCGACGCCGCACGGCTGTCATTCCGGGCCCTGCGCCCGGAGCTCGGTCTGTATCTGCGACTTCTGCTGCTCGGGCTGCCGATGTGCATCGGCCTCGGCACCCTGCTGGCCATGGGCCTGCTCCCCGCGGTGTCGGGCTGGGCCGCACTGTACGTCGCGGCCGCACTCGCTCCGACAGACGCCGCGCTCGGCGCCACGATGATGGTCAATCCTGTGGTGCCCGCGCGGATCCGTCGGCTCATCAATGTCGAGAGTGGTCTGAACGACGGTATCGCCACCCCGTTCGTCATGCTCGCCCTGGCCGGAGTCGCCACGGCCGCGAGTGCGTCGGACACCCATGCCTCCGGAAGTGCCTTCGTGGAACTCGCCATCGGCCTGGTCTACGGCACGGTGCTCGGGCTGACGGCCGGATGGCTGCTGCGCTCCGCCCTGCGCAGAGGCTGGGCCACCGAGGACGTCGCCGGAGCGGGCGTCCTGGCACTGGCCTTCTTGGGCTATACCTCAGCCATCGCGATCGGCGGCAACGGATTCATCGCCGCCTTTGTCGCTGGCCTGGCCTTCGGATCGACGCACGGCGCTCCACGGCGCGTGCTGTTGTTCGTCGAGCAGTCCGCTTCGCTGTTCTCCATCCTGGTGTGGTTGCTCTTCGGTGCCGTCCTGGTACCGGCCGCCGTCGATCACCTCACCTGGCAGGCAGTGCTCTACGCGGTACTGAGCCTGACGGTGGTACGCATGGTGCCGGTGGCCCTGTCCTTGGCCGGAAGCGGCCTGGACAGAAATACCGTCCTGTTCGTGGGCTGGTTCGGCCCACGCGGGTTGGCGTCCGTCATCTTCGGTCTGCTGGCGGTCGAAGAACTGGAACCGCCGGCATCGCAGACGATCGTCCCGGTGGTCGCCTGCACCGTGCTGCTCAGTGTCCTCGCACACGGCATCACCTCCGCGCCGCTCGCCCAACGCTACGGAAGTGCGACAGCCGTCTCCGGCCCGCCCCCGGTCGGCCCGGCCGTGAACGATCTACCCATCCGGGGGATGGCGGCAGGCACCGCCAAGCGTCACCGGCACGGCAGGCGAGACGAAGTATGACCCAGCCACTCGCCCAATCGCGTCACTCGGCCGACGGGCATACCGGTCAAGCAGCTGCTTCACGCGTGACCTCGGCACGCGTTGCCGGGTTCCCGACAACCGGAATGTCTGGCTCATGGCAGCAGCCCATCTGCTTGGCGACGCCGGGCCCGGCGTCATGTCGTCCTGCCCCGCGCACGTCGTTCACGACTCGCCGTCGTCACCATTGGCTTTGGCCCTCTTTACGGGGATGCTGCGTGCCGTGTCTGCCACCTCGGGTTCCATCGCCACGCGCACGGTGAGGATGCCATCCTCGTACTCTGCTTCGACTCCGTCGGGCGGAATCTGAGCCGGCAGGCGAACGGTGCGGTGGAAGGAGCCGTAGCGGAACTCCGAGTGGTCCTTCTCCTCCTTGCTTTCGGCGTGCTCGGCGCTGACGGTGAGCATGTCGCCCTCGACCGTGATGTCGATGTCCTTCGCGGGATCCATCCCGGGAAGCTCGGCGCGCAGCGTGTACTGCCCTTCCTGGCTGGTCACCTCGATCGGAATCGGGTGGATGTGGGGCATCGGCCGCCACATCGGGAAGCGGGGGAAGTCGGTTCCGAACCAGTCGACGAGGTCGGGGAAGAGGCTGCGCCTGCGCTCCATCTGTGTTCCGGACATGGTGTACTCCGTCGGTCTCCAGCGCCTTGGCGGCGCCATTCTGCAGTGTCCAGTTCATTTTCAGTCGCTGGACGACAGGCCCGCTTGGGGCTGTCGGGTCCCGGATGGGACCGTTCGGCCCTCCCCGTGCAGGTTGAGTTCGGCAGCAGCCACGTGCTGCTTCACCACGGCGAAGCTGTCCGGTGCCACTGAGATCGAGTCGATGCCGGTCTTCACCAGGAATTCCGTGAAAGCGGGGTCGTCGCTGGGGCGCTGGCCGCAGAGGCCGACCGTTCGGCCGACGGACTGGGCGCGCGGGACAAGGCTCTGGATGCTGCGCGTGACTGCGGGGTTGGTCTCGTCGAAGACATGGGCGAGGGCTTCGGAATCCCTGTCCACGCCCAGAGTGAACTGGGTCAGGTCGTTGCTCCCGACGGAGAAACCGTCAAAACGCTCGGCGAAGTCCTCGGCCAGGATGACGTTGGAGGGGATCTCCGCCATGACGTACACCTTGAGGCCGTTCTCGCCCCGGCGCAGCCCCTGCTCCGCCATGACGTCCAGAACCCGGTCGGCCTCTTCGAGGGTGCGGCAGAAGGGGATCATGACGATGACGTTTGTCAGGCCCATCTCGTCGCGAACCCGGCGCAGTGCCCGGCATTCCAGGGCAAATCCTTCGCGGTAACCGTCGCTGTAGTAGCGGCTCGCGCCGCGCCAGCCGAGCATGGGATTCGCTTCGACCGGTTCGAAGGCCCGGCCGCCCAGCAGCCGCGCATATTCGTTGGTCTTGAAGTCGCTGGTCCGTACGACGACCGGGGCGGGCCAGCGGGATGCGGCGATGCGTGCCACGCCGTACGCCAGTCGGTCGACGAAGTACTGACCGCGGTCGAGGTAACCCTCGGTGAGCTGGTCGATGACGCAGAGGTCATGCTGGTTCACTCGCTCGGGGTGCAGCAGCGCCATGGGGTGGGCCTTGACCTGGTGGGCGACGATGAACTCCAGGCGCGCGAGCCCGACGCCGTCGGCGGGCAGGCGCCACCAGCGGAAGGCGGCGGACGGGTCAGCGAGATTGAGCATCACGCGGGTCCGGGTGGCAGGGAGTTCAGCGAGATCGATCTCGCGCTCCTCGTAGGCCAGCAGTCCCGCGTAGACCTGGCCGCGGGCTCCCTCGGCACAGGAGACGGTCGCCTTCTGACCGTTGCGCAACACCTCGGTGGCCCTGCCGGTGCCGACGACGGCGGGGACGCCGAGTTCGCGGCTGACGATGGCAGCGTGCGAGGTCCGGCCGCCATGGTCGGTGACGATCGCGGAGGCCCGCTTCATGATCGGTTCCCAGTCTGGGTCGGTGATGCCGGTGACAAGCACCCCGCCGGTCGGGAAGCGGTCGAGATCCACAGGCGAGTCGAGGACAATGGCCGGGCCGGAACCGATGCCTTCGCCGACCGCTGTGCCCTCGATGAGGCTCTGCCCCGGGGTGACGGTCAGGCGGCAACGACGCAACGTCGTCGTACGGCGGCGGGACTGGACGGTTTCGGGGCGGCCCTGGACAACCGCCAGCTCTCCGGTCAGGCCGTCCTTGGCCCATTCCAGGTCCATTGGGCATCCGTAGTGCTCCTCGACGATCATCGCCCATTCGGCCAGCAGCCGGACTTCCGTGTCTGTCAGGACACGTTGCGAGCGCTCCTCGCCGGTCGTGTCGACGGTCCGGGTGAGTCCGTGCTCTCCATAGACCGCCTTCTTCCGCTTCGCTCCGATCCGTACATCGATCACGGGATCCAGCGCCGGGTCCTTCAGGCTCGGCTTGAAGACCGTGTGCTCGTCGGGGTCGACCTGGCCACTCACGACGGTCTCGCCCAGGCCCCAAGCCGCGCTGACCACGATGACCTCGGGGAAGCCGCTCTCCGGATCGAGAGTGAAGATCACGCCGGCACCCGCAAGGTCCGAGCGGATCATGATCTGGACGCCGACGGAAAGAGCGACCGAGATGTGGTCGAATCCCATCCGCTCGCGGTAGTCGATCGCGCGGTCGGTGAACAGGGAGGCATAGCAGCGGTGGCAGGACTGCAACAGCTGGGCAGGCCCGCGCACATTCAGGTAGGTCTCCTGCTGGCCGGCGAAACTCGCCTGAGGCAGGTCCTCGGCGGTGGCGCTGCTTCGCACGGCGACCTCGGGATCGTCACGGCCCTGGTCGCGCGCGAGCTGCTCGTACGCGGAGACGAGTTCGGTCCGCAGTCCGGCGGACAGCGGCTCGGCCATGATCATCGACCGGATCGCCGCCCCCACCTCGTCCAGCACTGCTCCTTCGTGCAGGCGTCCGATCTGCGCTTCGATCCGCGCACGCAGTCCGTGGCTGTCGAGCAACTCCCTGTACGCGTCCGCCGTCGTCGCGAAACCAGGAGGCACCCGCACGCCTGCAGTTGCCAGATGTGCGGTCATCTCTCCCAGAGAGGCATTCTTGCCACCGACCCGGCCGACATCGTGTCGGCCGATGTCTGCGAACGGCACGACGCGTCGAGTGGTTGCCATGATGTCCTCCGTCTTGTGTGCGGTGGCCGCGGGCTCCAGCAGGACATCGGCCGACCGGAGGGCGTACGCAGATCCAGCTCCGCGGGCTAGTGCGGCCGTATCCGGATCCGAATGCGCTGCATCGTTGTCACCTCTTCGGGGGCGGAGCCGGAAAAGCGTCCGGCTTCCACGATCCTTCCCGGGGGTGCAATCGCCGCAGCACCGAGTGGGCCAGGAGCACGGGGCCGAGTGGGCCGTACCGGGGAGGGACCGATCGGCCCATGGCCAGGGCCAGCCCAAAAGGGTGATGGCCGAAGTGCGAAGTCATCGCGAAGCGGCGTCCGCTAAGCGCCCCGGTACAGGCGTTCAAGATCAACGAGCATGACCTCGCCACGCGCATGCGCCGCATGCAACTCGGGGCTGAACCCCGAAGCACCGTAGAGAGCCAGGTGGACGCGGCTGACATCCTCACGAGAGCCGAGTCCGTCCAGGATTCGCCGCAGGCGTTGCAGATGGTGGATGTCAATGCCGGTATGCCATCGTGCGAGCCCCACCGACAGAAGGGGGCCGCTCATGTGGCCGTCCCGTCGGCGGACCACGACCTCGGCATCGAGCCCGGCCGCCGCCGACGAGTCGCTGAGGGAGCCGTACGACGCCGTGACATGTTCGGCACCGACGGCGGCCGGGTCGGCGAAGCAGGCCGCCCACTCCCTGCAAACCTGGGCAAACCGGGGTCCGGCGACGAGAGAGTTGAAATCCGTTCGCGCGTCTTCCCACACCGTCTCGGCTTCGCTCTGCTCAAGAGCGGCCCTGCGCGGGCGCGCCACGGCGTGCTCGAACGCGAGGAGCGGGTCCGCGATGCTATGACGCGTGATCCCCGGCTGCAGTCCGTCCATCTGCGATTGGAGCAGACCGTGGTCGCGGAGGAGGGCAAGGGCACGCAAGGCATCAGTGAGCTGCTGTCCTAGGAAGGTCGCTATTTCGCCCTGGGTCGTGCAGCCTTTGGCCAGGGCGGCGAGTACGGAGTGACAAGCCCCGTGACTCCAGGGCCCGGTCTCCTCGTCGAGGAGGTGGCGAGCCTCGTGGAACAGCGGCGTGCGCGGATTCAGGATGGTGCGGCAGACCCAGGCATCGAAGTCGTCACGATCGACGGGAACGTCGTCGCCCACGTAGTCGTACCGATAGGCGGGCGTCCCGCCTACGACCGTGTAGACGAGGAAGGCGAGCCTCGGGTCGTCGATGCCCCACAATTGCGCCGCCCTGCGGAAGTTCAGGGGCTGCATGTCGAGCTTCAGAGCGGCGAGGGCGTGCAACGGGGAAGACGGTGCGAACAGCCGGGTCATGACCGGTGCGGTCTCACCACCGAGCAGCAATCGCGCACGGCTTTCCAGGGGCGGTCGGTCGCGGTGCCGGAGGGCGCCGTGGATGACGGACGGCAAGGCTGGGCTCGCCGCAACGAGGTCAGGGAACGAGTCGATGATGACGGGCAGTGGCCTGGCGTCACCCAGCGCCAGCAAGGCATCGATTCCTTCCTTCCAATCACGCCAGTGGCTGGGCTGTGCGACCTGCCGGTATCGCGCATACTCCTCGCCCACCCTGCGCAAGGACTCGGCTTCGGTGGCTTCCTGTCCGCAGAAATAGAACCCTCCCGTGGCTAGTGCCACCGACTCCAGCAGGAGCGTCTTGCCCTGGCGGGGCCGCCCCATGACGACGCCCAAGCCCGTTCCCGGATGCTGATCGGTCGAGAATGACATCAAGGCTGCCCATTCGTCCTCCCTGTCGAAGAGGCGATCGGGCTTGGCTGAGGGTTCAGGGTCCACGATCGAGGTTCGTTGCTGTCCGTGTACGGCATTCACGCCATGCACCTCCGGAACCAGCTGGCGGCTACTCCATTCTCGGGCTCGCGGCCATCGGGCGCGCGCTGTGCCGACCATCGTCGTCACGACGGACCGCACGGAATCCGTAAGTGGTCACCACAGCGGCAGACGGAACCAACGTTGCTCCCCCGCGGCCACGGTCACCAGCCGCTCGCCGGGCAGACACACGGGCAGAGGGGCAATGAGTCGCGAGTGGGGCACGCGAATCCCCACCCGGCCCGGAAGGAGCTGCACGCGGATGTCCCGGTGCCCGCGGTAACAGAACGTGAACGAGCAGCGAGGCACCTCCCGGAGCGCGATGGGGTCGATGCGGAGTCCGTTGGGGCCTGCTTCCAGACCCGCGACGCCCCTTTCGATGAGATCGAGGGTGCCGGCCATGGCACCGAGGTGGATGCCTTCGCCGGTGGTGCCGCCCTGAATGTCCATCACGTCGCTGAGCAGGGCTTCCTCGCAGTACCGCCAGGCGTCCGGACCTTTCTCGCGGGCGAGGACCCAGCCGTGCACCAGGCTGCTGAGGGTCGATCCGTGACTGGTACGAGTCAGGTAGTAGTTGACGGTCGTGCGCCACACTTCGTCATCGAGCCGGTATTCGAGACGGTCGAAGAGTTCCTGCAGCTCGGCTGGGCGGAAGAGATAGCCGAGCATGAGTGCGTCGGCCTGCTTGGATGCCTGATAGCGGTTGACCGTGTCCCCCTCGGACTCCAGGATCCGGTCGAGGCGGCGGATGTCGCAGTAGCGGGAGCGGTAGGCGTCCCAGTCCAGTTCTGCCAGTTCGCCATAGCCCTCGAACTGGCTGATGACACCTCCGTGGAACGGCACGTACACCCGGCGGGAGATGTCCTCCCAGCGATTTAGAGTCTCGTCGTCCAGGCCGAGTTGCTCAACCAGCTCCCGCTGGCGGGCTGCAGGCAGCCCGTCGAACAGCTCAAGTGCGCGTGCGAGCGTCCAGGCGGCAGTCACGTTGGTGTACGCGTTGTCGTCGATCCCGGGAGCAGCGGCCTCGGGGTAGGCGTCGTGGTACTCGTCGGGGCCGACCACACCGCGGATGCGGTAGCGGTCGCGATCGGTGTCGTAGGTGGCCACGGCGTCCCAGTAGCCGGCGATGTCGAGCAACAGCTCTGCCCCTGGGCCTTGGACGAACCCGGTGTCGCCGGTGCTGTGCCCGTACCGCCACACGTTCCAGGCGATGGCCGATCCGACGTGGTGCTGCAAGTGCGAGTGGTCGGGCATCCAGCGGCCCGATCGGGGGTTGAGATGCAGCGTTTGCGTCTCCTCAGCCCCTGAACTACCGCTCTGCCAAGGGAACATCGCTCCTCGAAAGCCCGCTCGCCGGGCTGCGGTACGGGCAGCGGGCAGGCGACGGTGCCGGTACATGAGAAGGCTCCGCGCCACTTCCGGGAAGTGCAGGGTGATGTACGGCAGCACGAACAACTCGTCCCAGAAAACATGCCCTCGGTACGCCTCACCGTGCAGGCCCCTGGCAGGCACTCCGACGTCCAGCTCGGCCGTGTGCGGGGAAAGCGTCTGCAGGACGTGGAAGAGATGGAGCCGAAGGATGCGGCCCGATTCGCCAGGCACCTTCAGTTCACCCTGGCTCCACAGACGTTCCCAAGCGACGCGGTGGGAAGCGAGCTGTGTCGCGAACGCCGTGTGTGATAGACGCTCGACGGCAAGCGAGAGGGGCTCACTCAGCGGGCGGTCCTGGGATGTGTACAACGCGGCGCATTTCACGACGGCGGCAGAATGCCCGCGGGAGACCGGCAGCCTGAATCTCTGGACCGTTTCGGTCTCCGTGCAACTCGCCCCCACTGCGACGAGGGGCCGCGACGACGTTCTGACTGCGATGGCGATCCGGATGCGGGACGAGCGGGTCCGGCAGGACAGCCAGGCCACGCCGTCCGCTTCGACTCCGGCACGATGGCCGGTGAGATGGCGTCCGTTCAGCCCGCGGTATCGCTCGACACCGGCGTTGGTGACGTTACCGTCGATGATGGACTCGACCTCGATGGCCCCGCTCCAGCCGTACCCACGGAACGTGGTCCTCTGGGCGGCAAGATACGGGTCGCCCATGTGGACGAGCCTGGTGTGGGTGACACGGATTCGGCGGCCGAGGCCGTCCTGGAAGAACAAGCGACGAGTGAGAATGCCGCCCCTCAGGTCGAGAGAGACGCTGTAGCGCCGCAGACTCGGGTCATCGGGTGTGAGCCACTCCCCTGCCGGTCCGTCGTCCGGCAGGCAGCGGTAACGCAGGCGCGACCAGTCGGGCAGATTGACCATTTCCTCGTTACCGATCCGCTTTCCTGCCACGTCCGAGCAGAGCCGGTTGGAACACCCGGCTACGTAAGTCCCTGGATAGTGGACCGTGTCGGCGGGCGACTCGGGCGCGGCCCCCCGGGTGGCGAATCTGCCGTTGCCGAGTGTGCACAGGGCCTCGATCGTCCGCTCTTTCTTGGGGTCGTAGCCGCTGAAGTCCCAGGTCCATGCTGTGCTCATGACCACTCTCCGCTGCAGTCTTCGGTCGCAGAGGCGCGGTCCGGCCACCTGGCGTCCCGGCCATGGGCACACCGGTGCGGTTCAGCGTCGGGGCCGGGGCCATCGACGAGCGGGCCCGCAGGGCGGCGAAGCCGTGTTTCCGCACCGGCATGAGTACCGTCGACGACCACCGCGTCGAAGGGGTTGATGCCCGGCGTTTCCAAGAACACACGTTCCTTTCTTCCCCAGCGGTGATCGCCCTTCGTCCTCAGTGAGCCCGTGTTCCGTACGAGTGGGTCGATCATGGACCCTGCGGCGTGCTCTTCAGGCACGGGCACCATGACAAGCATCGGCACCGGATCGACAGGCCCGGCGGACACCTCGATGGCGGTGGGTCCGGGACTGGTCCTGCTCATGGTCTTCACGCACCCTTGGGCTTACGGCTGAGCCGGGGCGATGATCTCGCTGTGCTGCGGTCCTCCCAGTGCCACCTTGAGCGCACCGGTGTCCGCGGCACAGGAGAACACGTCATAGGCCTCCTCCATCTGTCCCAGTTCGAAGCGGTGGGTGATCAGCGGGGACGAAGGCAGCCGCCCGGCGGCCATCATGCGCAGCAGCATGGGCGTGGAGTACGTGTCGACCAGTCCTGTGGTGATGGTGACGTTCTTGGCCCACAGGTCTTCGAGGTGCAGCGTCGCCGGCTTGCCATGGACGCCGATGTTCGCGACGCGGCCTCCGGGCCGAACCATGCGGGTGCACATCTCGAAGGCTTCCGGCACGCCGACGGCCTCGATCACGACGTCGGCGCCCAGACCCTCGGTGAGGTCCTCGACGAGTTGTTCGGGTTCCTCGGCGGCGCTCGCTGTCGCATCCGCGCCCAGGGAGCGCGCGGCGGCCAGCCGGGATTCGGCGAGGTCGACAGCGATGACACGTCCGGGGCTGTAGAGACCCGCGCAGACGACGGCGGCCAGTCCGATAGGGCCGGCGCCGACCACGACGACGGTGTCGCCGGGCCGGACGCCGCCGTTCAGCACACCGACCTCGTAGGAGGTCGGGAAGATGTCGGCGAGCAGTACGCCGTCATAGCTGTCGACGGAGGCCGGCAAGGGATGCACGGACAGGTCAGCGAAGGGCACCCGTACGTATTCGGCCTGGGTTCCGTCGATGGTGTGACCGAGCACCCAGCCACCACCACCACGGCACTGCCCGTAGTGGCCCTCACGGCAGAAGCGGCACCGGCCGCACGCGGATATGCACGAGATCAGGACACGGTCACCGGGACGAACCCTACGGACGTCGGCCCCGGCCTCGACCACGGTGCCGACGGCTTCGTGCCCCAACACCCTGCCGGGAGTCACCTCGTGCACGTCACCCTTGATGATGTGCAGGTCGGTACCGCAGATGGTGACGACATCGACGCGGATGATGGCGTCGGCAGCGTCCTTCACCGCGGGGTCCGGAGCGTCCTGCCATGCGATCTGCCCCGGGCCCTGGAAAACGAGTGCCTTCACGACGTCGCCCCTCTCCCTGTGTCTCCTCCGGTGATGTTCCCTCTCAGGCTGACCCGGCGCGTACCCGCCCCGCATGGGCCGGTCGGTCCCCGCCGGGGTCTGTCGGGCCCATCCCGCCCCAGGGCCAGGGGTGTGATGGTGAAGAGGGCCGGCTGCCACCCACCGAAGAAGGGGCGGCGATGTCCGAGGCAGAATCACACCCGGCCGCACTCGCCCGAGGCGAACAAGCGATCAGCCCTGCCCCGTTCCTGACCGTCCAGGAGTCCATCGACATCAACAGCACGCCCGGTCCCGCCGTCATCGTTTCCTCGGCCGGCATGGCCACCGGCGGCCGGGTCCTGCACCACCTCCACCGGCTCCTGCCCAATCCACGCAATGCCGTCGTCATCGTCGGTTTCGCAGCCACCGGCACCAGGGCCCGCGACCTCGTCGACGGTGCCCACACACTCAAGATGTTCGGCGAATACATACCCGTACGCGCGGAGGTGGCCAACCTCCCGCACTTCTCGGCACACGCCGACGCCGGCCAGATCATGGACTGGCTGCGCGGCGCCCCCGCACCGCGCACGACCTATGTGGTCCACGGCGAGGAGTCGTCGTCCGACGCGCTGCGGGACCGGATCGACCGTGAGCTGGGCTGGACAGCGGTCGTACCCAGACCCGGAGAGGCCGTCCTGGTCCGCTGACCGGGGCCGGACGGATTGCGCGACAGAACATGGCAAGGCTCTACCCCACTTCGTTCCCCCCGGTGCAAAGCAGCAAGTGAGGGATGGGAGGCACATCATGAAAGCGAAGGAGCCTTGCTCGTCACGGATTCGACGCCATGGCCGCATCGGACCTGCTCACCCCCGCGTCAGCAGTCGGCCACTCGCCCGCACTCATCGAGGAACCTGCTATGACCTCCGCCCGGTACACCGTCAACGACGTCATGACGAAGACCGTCGTCACCGTCACCCCCGACACTGAATTCAAAGAGATCGCTGCCGTCATGGAGCGGTGGAAAGTCACCGCCGTGCCTGTAGTCGAAGGCGGGGGCCACGTCGTCGGCGTCGTCTCCGGAGCCGACCTGCTCCCGAAGGAGGAGTTTCACGAGCACGGGCCCGGCATGATCGACCACATGCGCCGCCTGGGCGACACCGCCAAGGCCGGCTCGGTCCGGGCCGAGGAGTTGATGACGAGCCCCGCCGTCACGATCGAGCCCGGCGCGTCCCTCCCGCAGGCCGCCCGGCTCATGGCCGGCCGGCGTATCAAGCGTCTCCCGGTCGTCGACGCCGATGGCCGCCTCAAGGGCGTCGTCAGTCGCGCCGATCTCCTCAAGATCTTCCTGCGTCCCGACGACGACCTGACCGCCGAGATACGCCGCGAGGTCGTCGACCGGCTGTTCCCCACCTCGCGCCAAAACGTGAAGGTCGGCGTCACCTGGGGTGTGGCCACGCTCACCGGTCGCGTCCGCGATGCCACCCTCATTCCCGTCGCCGCCCACCTCGCTCAATCCGTGGAAGGCGTCGTCAGCGTGGACTGCCGGCTCGAAAGCCAGGCATCCGCCTAGACCTCGAAGGCCCGGCATCCGCCTGGACAGGGAACGGATGTGCCCCTGCCGAGAGCCCGGACAACGAGTGCGTGGACCGTGTGCCTGCCGATGGAAGTCGGAACTCCGGCGTTACCCTGTGACAGGCTTCAGGTGATCGATGACTTCGGTCACGTCGTCGATGTCCTTGATCTCCGCGAGGAGCCGCGGGACATCGGCTTCCGCCATCCGCCCACTGACGTCCACCATGCCGTTGCGCACGGTGACCTCGACGGTGTTTCGCGCAGCCGGGAAGTCTTCGGCGAGGATCCTCGACTCAATCTCTTCGCGAATCCCGGCATCATCGCGTATCAACGCGTTGAGCAGTGCGTTCCTGTGCACGACACCGATCAGGCGACCCTCGTGGTCCGTCACCGGCAAGCGCTTGAGACGCGACAGGGACACGAGCCAGGTGGCTTCGGCGACGGTCGAATCAGGGAACACGGTGACGGCGGGAGTGGTCATCAGCGTCTCGGCGGTCTCGGCACGGGCCTTGTCGTGCAGCCGCCGTTCCCTCAGCCGGCCGATCGGGCCGGGTTCGTATCCGGACGCCTCGACCGCGGCCTTGGCCAGCAGGTCGGACTCCGACACCACACCCATCACCCGGTCGTCGGCGTCGACCACCGGCAGGGACCCGACGTGTTCACGGGTCAGGCTCCGGGCGATGTCCAGGAACGCCATGTCGCCGTGCACCGATGCGACCGGTGCGTCCATGACGTCACGGACCAGCAGAGGCGCGCGTTCGGCACCGGACACGGGCTCTGCGGACTCCTTCACCCGCCCCGATGGAGCCGACTCGGGAGCGGTCGGGCGCCGTGCCGCCGCCTGCTTGGCGGACACCCTGGCCACCGTGCCAAGGTAGCGCAACAGCATGTCCTTCCGCAGTGGTTCGTCGAGCCTCCATGCCTTCCCCGGCACCGCGCGGCGGGCTTCGGCCCCTGCCGCGATGTTCTCGCTGTCAGTCATGGTGGGCTCCTCACTCCGGCCGAGCCGACCTACGTTCCCAGTCTTCCGCTGCTGGGGCCGGCGCCAAGGGCCAGTCGGCCCATGCGGGCTGACGGACGGCCCCGACAGGACAGGAAACGACAGACGGCCACCAGGCGGTGAAACCGGAGGAGGGTGCGAAGGACAGGAGGACTGGCCAACCCACCGTCCCCGCATCGGAGATGCGACTCCAGCCCGGCGACGAACTCTGCATCGTCTCCCACGCAGCAACCGAGCAGGAGATCCATGCCGCTTTCAGCAACGGCCGCAGTCCGAGGACGGGGCCCACGGCTCACAGCCGAACAATCACGAGGTGGTGTGCACGGGCGAACGAGCAGCGGTGCAGGGAAGTGCGATACCTCACTGGGGCCGCTACGAGCCATCGCCCCGTACGGGGTGAGGCGCCACAGCGACTGCGGTGCGGGGACCTGACCGAACACTCACCACTGGGACGTACCCGAGGGCCGTCTCTTCGGGCAGGACCGGAGCGTCGCCACCGGTGGTCACTTCGCGGCGCAAATGGCCTCGACGAAGTGGCCCACCTGCTCCTCCGGTAGGCGACGTGCGAGGTCCGCCTCGCTGATCATGCCGACCAGGCGATGGTTCTCGATGACCGGCAGCCGCCGGATCCTGTGCTCCTCCATGGTCCGCAGAACGTCATCCGTGTCGGCCCCGGCGTCAATGCTGATCGGCTTGCCCTGCTCGAGCATGCCCGCGGTCATGGTCTTCGGGTCCTTGCCCTTGGCGAGGCACTTCACCACGATGTCGCGGTCGGTGATGATCCCGTGGAGCCTGTCGTCCGGCCCGCACACCGGGAGGGCTCCGACGTCCAACTCGCTCATCCGGCGCGCCGCGTCCTCCAGCGTCTCGTTCTCCTGGATGCAGTTTGCACCGGCGTGCATGATCTCCCGTGCAATGGTCATGGCCGTCTCCTTCGAGCCTCAGGATCTACGCGGGGAGAACCCATAGGTTCGGGCACGCCCAGAATCGGTCCTCCTTGAAGCCAGTGTGGATTCTTCGTAGCCCGTACGCATGCCGGCGAAGAGGAGCCACCATTTGAGCCCTCGCTGCGCGAAGGCCGATGGCCAGGTCGCGGCTGCCGCTGTATCGCCTCGATCGTGTGAGCCGCCGGCGGTGACGGTTGGAGCGGACGTAACCGGGGGCCGCCGGCCCCCTCGCAGCGGATCTTCCGGCTTCCAAGACCTCAGGCGCCCTGACCGAGGCCACCGTCGCGTCGCGTTCGTCGCACACCCGTTGTACGGCCCGCACGCACACGCGGTCGTCGGTGTGAGGTATCCCTCGCGTCGGCGGCTCAGGTCAGGGGCAGCCACGTGATCGTCGAGCCACCAGCCGCATTCTCCTCCAGCCATGCGGCCCGGACGGACCTGACGCCGACGTCGGGTGACACCAGGACAGCCTTACCAGGTGTCACCTCGGTAAGCGCGCCGCAGCTCAGTGGTGGGCGCTCAGGGCACCGCCGTTCCACGGTAGCCCCGCCGAGGCGGGAGCCCAGGCAACACCGTGGACGGGGCCCGCGGCCGCGTTTCTGCGGGCTCCTTCTGCACCGGACGACCGGCGAGGGCCGCGACGATGTCGACTGCGGTCAGCACCCCGGCGAGACGCCCGTCTTCCTCCAGCACCGGCAGGGCGTCGGCTTTGGTACAGCTCATGAGGTCGGCTGCGTGGCGTACGGTCTGCTCGACATGTACGCGCGCCGACCTGCGGGCGGGCAGGAGGTCGCCCACGCGCAGGCCGGACAGCGAGGCGGCCGGTGCCGCACAGGCGACCGCCACGTCGGCCCTGTCCAGCAGGCCGGCACAGCGACCGTCCGGATGCACGACCGGAAGGTGACGGGAGCCGGATCGCTCCAGCAACTCCCAGGCCACGAGCGCGGTTTCGTCGACATCGATCGTGACCACAGCGGTGCGCATCACGACGGCGACCGTCCGCGCCAAGACCTCCTGCTCACCGTGGACCGTCACCGGCTGCTGCTCCTCCATGGTCGCCTCCTTCTTGTTTGCGAGCGTCGCCGCGGCGTCACGGGGAGGGCGTCGGCGTCCCTTTCGCCGCGGTGTGGTGGCCGTCCGGCGGCTGTTGCTGTTGGAGTACGTCGAGGACCACGGATCCGTCGACGGTCTCGCGGGTGGTGAGCAGTCCGGCAAGGGTGTCCAGCGCCTCCCGGTGGTCGCGCAGCAGAGCCACCGCGCGTTTCTCGGCCTCCCGCAGCAGGCGGGCGGTCTCCTCGTCGACGATGCGTTGGGTCTGTTCGGAGTAGGGCCGGTGCAGTGTCTCTTCGGTGCTCTCGCCGCCGAGGTAGCGGGGGGCTCCGGAGCCGTATCCGATGGGGCCGAGGGCTGGGGACAGGCCGAACTCGCGGACCATGCGGGCGGCGAGCTGGGTGGCGCCGGCCAGGTCGTCGGCGGCACCGGTCGAGCCCTCGCCGAAGACGACCAGCTCGGCCGCGCGGCCGCCGAGCCGGACGGTCAGCAGGTCGGTCAGATAGCCCTCGCTGTACAGGTGCCGTTCGGCCTCCGGGAGCTGCTCAGTGGCGCCCAGCGAAGGCCCGGAGGGCAGGATGGTGACTTTGGCGACCGGGTCGGCGTGCTCGCACAGGGCCGCCATGAGCGCGTGTCCGGATTCGTGGACGGCCACGGAGTGCCGTTCCTCGGGCAGCAGGGCGTTGGTGGACTCCCTCCGCCCCAGCAGCAGCCGGTCGCGGGCGTCGCCGAGACCCTGGGCGTCGATGACGGCACCCCCTGCCCGGACGGCATTGATGGCGGCCTCGTTGACCAGGTTGGCGAGGTCGGCGCCGGAGAAGCCGGGCGTGGCCCGGGCGACGGTGTCCCAGTCGATGTCCGGTGCCAGGGTCTTGCCGCGGGCGTGGACGGCCAGGATGGCCGCCCGTTCGGCCTGGTTGGGAAGCGGCACGGTCACGTGCCGGTCGAAGCGGCCGGGGCGCAGCAGCGCCGGGTCGAGGGCCTCGGGCCGGTTGGTCGCGGCCAGGACGACGATGCCGCTGGCCTGGTCGAAGCCGTCCATCTCGGCGAGGAGCTGGTTGAGGGTCTGCTCGCGTTCGTCGTTGCCGCCCAGCCGGGCAGCCCCGCCGCGACGGCTGCCGACGGCGTCGATCTCGTCGATGAAGATGATCGAGGGGGCCCGTTTGCGCGCCTCGGCGAACAGGTCGCGCACTCGGGAGGCCCCGACACCGACGAACATCTCCACGAACGCCGAGCCGGTCACCGACAGGAACGGGACCTCCGCCTCACCGGCCACCGCGCGGGCGATGAGGGTCTTACCGGTGCCCGGCGGGCCCACCATGATCACACCACGTGGTCCCTTGGCTCCCGCGACCGCGTAGCGCTCGGGGCTGCGCAGGAAGTCGACGATCTCGCTGATCTCCTGCTTGACGCCCCCGTAGCCCGCGACGTCCTCGAAGCGGGTGGTCGGCCGCTCGGTCTCGATGATCTTGGCGCGGGCCCGCCCGATGGCGCTGAGTCCCCCGCCCAGTGTCCTTGCTGCCTGGCGGCCGGTCCACACGAACAGAGCGACGATGAACAGCAGCGGCAGGAACAGCACCAGCAGTGTCCCGAGGGGGCTGCCGCTGCTGCTCCGGGACGCGGTGATCTCCACGTTCTTGGACTGCAACTGCTGCTCCAGGCGGCTGTTGTCCAAAGCGGTGGGTATCCGCGTGGTGAATTTCTTACCGTCCTTGAGGGTTCCCTTGATGGCGCCCTTGTCGTCGATGTCGACCGTCTTGACCTGACCGACGCTCACCTTGCCGACGAACTCGCTGTACGACAGCGACGCGCCCCCCTGGGGGGAAGGAGCTCGCATCAGCACCACGAGCAGCAAGACCAACGCGGCGACGGGCAGCAGCCAACGAGACCAGGAAGGCCCCGGCGAAGACGCCGGCGGCTTGGGCGCCTCGCGCGGGGGCCCCGGTTTGGCCGAGCGTGACAGATGCCGGCCTGGCAGACGAAGTGATGTGATCACCGGACGGCTCCCTTGGCGGAAGGACGAACCTCGGGCGAGACTGCTCCCGCGATTCGAAGAGGCGTGGATCGCAGGTGGGCGTCCCACTTCCAGGATCAACGTCTTCTCCGCCATCGGCAGGAGTGAACGCACCGAGTCGCGGCCTGGTCACGCGCGGTCCCGACGGGGAAACGGGCGGGCTGGGGCCCGTGCCTGCCTGTGCGTGCCCCGGGGCGGGCAGGCAGGCCGCTGCGCGTTCCGACTGCACGTTCGTCAGGTGAGTGGTCCGTCCCGGCGCCTCCCGCGGACAGCTGCGCGGACGGCGGGGCCGCCGGCGGCCCCGGTACAGGACGGTTCGCTTACGGCTCATCTCGTCGGAGGGTGTGGCGCCGTACGGTGTCCGACATGGACGGCGCGGACGAGAACGTCGAGCACGGCGAGGGCTTCGTTGCCGCACCCTTCAGGGCGCCACGTCGGCCGTGGTGGCTCGGCTCCGTAGCCCTGATGGTGATCGCGGCGGTTGTCGCGGTGTACCGTCGCCACGACCTGGCTGCGGCCTCGCACCTGATCACCGCAGTCCGGCTGCCCCGGCTGGTCCTGGTCGCCGGGTTCGAGGCAGCGTCTCTCGGCGCTCTGATCGCACTGCAGCAGTGGCTGCTGCGGATGGGCGGGGCGCGCTTGCGCCTCAGGGTCGTCGGGACCATCGTGCTGGCGGCCAACGCCGTCGCCGGGGCACTGCCGGGCGGGGCGGCGTTCGCGGCTGCATGGATGTTCACGCAATTGCGGCGCAGGGGTGTCGGACAGGTACTCGCGGGAGCCGTGCTTGCCGTCTCGGGTGTGCTGTCGGTGGCCGCGCTCTTTGCGCTGCTGGTGACCGGTGCGCTGGCGAGCGGCTCCGCGGGGCTCGGCGCGCTGCGGCCCGTGGTGCTCGGGCTCGTGGCGGTCCTCAGCGCGATGGTGGGCGCTGTGGCTGGTCTCTCCCGTTTCGGGCCGGTACGCCGCCGGTTCTGGCGGCTCTGGCGGCGGCTCGGGGTACGTTCCCAGCAGCTGCGGACCATCGAGGACGGCCTACTCGCCCTCGTCCGACACGTCCATGCCGTTCGACCGGGGCTGCGCCCATGGTGGCAGCCCTTCACCCTCGCGCTGCTCAACTGGGGGTGCGACGCGGCCTGCCTCCTCGCCTGCGCGTGGGGGCTGGGCATCGGCATTCCCTGGCGCGGGATCCTCGTGGCATACACGCTCACCCAGATGACGGGCAGCCTGCGGCTGACGCCGGGCGGTATCGGTGTGGTGGAGGCCAGCCTGACAACGTTGCTCGTGCTGTACGGGCTGCGCATCGACCAGGCAATCGCGCTCACGCTGCTCTACCGGATCGTGAGCTACTGGGCGCTGCAACCCATCGGCTGGGCGTGCTGGCTCGGTCTGACCTTCAGCTCGCGACGCGCGGACCACCGCGCCGGACCTGACCGGCACACCGGATGAGAGCGTCGCTGGGTCTCCACGGGGCGCCGCGAGAACCTTGTCCGCCCTGGTTACCCAGGCACCCGACCGACCCTCCTGTCGCCTGGCTCCGGTGGCTCACCGGGGCACGGACCGGTGATCCCAGCGGCCGGTCCGGACGCAGTGCCGGTACCTGTGCCAGGGCGTGGTCGGCGGTGCCGGCATCGTCGAGCAGGAACACGCGGACCGGCCTCTGCGGTGAGAATCCATCTGTGTCGCTCATGATGCCCTCCACGCTGTGGTCCGGCGTGGCGTCCGACCCACCCATCGTGGCGCGCAGCCCGCGGGCGCGTCAGGGGGAACGGCCCCGCGCCCGCGCTTCCGGCGTGTACGGCACAAGCTGGCCAGCCGTTCGGCCCCTCTGTGCGGTAGCAGAAACGTGAGACGGTTGGGAGGTAATCGAAAAGGGGCGCGCGATGCCATTCGGTACGGTCTTCTGGCGTTGGCTGCGCGACCCGCTCAGGCGCGGCTCGGACGTCGCGGAATCCTAACTCGTACTGGCCACAGCGGTGTTGATCGCCGTGGCGGCTCCGTGTGCTGGCCTGGCCGCCGCGCGAGCGGGAGACTTCGGGGCTCACGAGCGAAGTCGGGGGTGGCACAGCGTGTCGGTGGTTCTGACCGAGAATCCGCCGACCGTGGTCGGGATCGATTCCCCGGGTGTGGACGGCGGCAATATCCAGGCACCGGTGCGGTGGACGACGCCCGATGGCACTGTCCGGACAGGAGAGACAGCGGTGCCGACGGGCCTCAAAGCCGGCGGCCGGACCACCGCATGGTTCGACGGGCCCGGCACTTTGCTGCAGCACCGATGCCATTCTCCACGTCGCCGCACGACCTCACCACATCGCCGTGCACGGTGACGCTCACCGTATGCGGGCTCAGCCACCGCACGACGGACATCACCTCGTCGGTCACTTCCTTGCGGATGTCAGCGTCCGGACGGACAAATATCTGCAACAGATCGCGCCGGGTGATGATCCCGACCAGGCAGGCCTCCTTGTCCGGCACCGGCAGCCGCTCGAAACACTGCTCGGTCGTGATCCGGGCCGCCCTGGCGAGGGAATCGTCGGCACAGACGGTGAGCGGCGGGACGGACATCAGCTCGCCCGCGGTAGTGACCCGTTCCGGCCCGGCACCTGCCGAGTGCGTTGCAGATCGGTCACGTAGGCCACTGCCCCGATCACCTGCTCGTCGGCATCCACCACGGGCAGCCCGTTGATGTCGTGCTCGGCCAGCCATCGTTGGGTTTCCTCACGCAGGGTCGCGCGCAGTGCCCTGACGACATCGCCGGTCATCACGCTTCCGACCCTCCGGGGCTTAGTCTCGTGCCCTCCTCCGGATCTCGTGCCCTCTTCCGGACCGCGCGGCTCACGGCAGCCTGCGCAAGTAGGGATCCCAGGCCCGGCGCGGCAGCAGACGTATCCGTGCGTCGACGACGGTGATGCCGTCGGGCCGGGCGACGACCGGGTTGCATTCCGCCTCGGCGAGTTCGGGAAGATCGTCCGCCATGAGTGACAGGCGAGCCAACAGGTCTTCAAGACCGCCGAGATCGACCGGCCCGCCACCTCTGTATCCGGACAGGAGCGGAGCACAGCGCGGTGCGGTGATCAGTTCGTGGACATCGGTGTCGGTGAGCGGGGCGAGTCGCGCCGCGTGGTCGGCGAACAGCTCGCTCGTGGTGCCCCCGAGCCCGAAGAGGACGAGCGCGCCGAAGACCTCGTCCTGGAAGACCCCGGCCAGCAGTTCGGTGCCCCGAGGGGCCATCGGCTGGACGAGGACGCCGGTCATGACCTCGCCGAGGCGGGCGCTCAGATCGCGGTGGGCCGCCCGTACCCGCTCCTCACCGTGAAGGTCGAGGAGCACGGCGCCCTGTTCGCTTTTGTGGACGAGTCCGGGCCACTGCGCTTTGAGCGCCACACCGCCGTCGGGGCCTGCGAGGCGTCCGGCGGCGTCGACCGCCTCCTGCTCTGTGGCGGCACAGGCTTGCGGCAGTTGGGGAATTGCGTAGTGCCCGAGCAGTTCCCCGGTCTGGCGCGCGTCCAGCCAGCCACCCTCCGGCGTCCTCGCGAGGCAGGCGTCGACAAGTGCGCGTGCTCCGCAGGTGTCGACACCGGTCGGCCGCGGCACGCTGCCGTGCGGCCTGGCGAGCCAATGCGCACGTTCCACCGCGTAGGACAGAGCGCGGGCAGCCGACTGCGGTTCGCCGTAGGCGGGAACCGCGCGCCCGTCCGTCGTGGGCAGCAACCGGACCCGCTCGGCCTGGTCGAGCAGGACCGCAACCACGGGACAGCCGGGACGGTGGTGCGGCACCGGGTCCGTCAGGGCGCTGCCCAGTTCGTCGCCGACCGCTGTGGCCAATGCGGTCGGCACCAGGACCACCAGGACAACGTCGACCGCATCGGAACGTGCGAGCTGCTCCACGCATTCGCTCAGTACCGGTGCGCTCACAGCGGGCGTGGTGTCCACGGGGTTGGCGGCACCCGCACCGTCCGGGAGCACGGCGAGCAACGCAGCGGCGAGGTCCACGGGGAGTTCGGGCACGGTCAGCCCGGCGTCCACGCAGGCATCCGCGGTCAGCACACCGGCCCCGCCCGCGTTGGAGAGCACCGCGATGCGGCCGTCCGCGGGCAACGGCTGGGTGTGCAGCAGGGCCGCGGTGTCCAGGAGTTCGCCAAGGGTCCGGGTGGCCGTCACACCAGCCTGGGTGAACAGCGCCCGCCGGGTGATGGTCGAGGTCGCCGCCGCCGCGGTGTGCGAGGCGGCCGCCCGGCGGCCGGCTGCGGAGCGCCCGGCGTCGACCGTCAGCAACGGCATCCGGTGGGCAACACGGCGGGCGGTGCGGGAGAACACCCGGGGGTTACCGAACGACTCCAGGTGCAGCAGGGCCAGGTCGGTCCTGCCGTCGCACTCCCACCACCGCAGCAGGTCGTTGCTGCTCACGTCGCGTTTGTCGCCGAGCGAGACGAAGCTGGAGATGCCGATGCCCAGGCGCGACAGCCCGTCGAGGAGCGCGATGCCAACGCCGCCGGATTGCACAGCGATCCCCGCGGTGCCCGGTGGCGGCCTGCGGACGGCGAACGTCGCGTCCAGGCGGACGGACTCTTCCGTATTGGCGATGCCCAGGCAGTTGGGACCGACCAGCCGCATTCCCCAGCGGCGGCAAGCCGTGGTCAGGTCCGCTGTCCGCCTCGCACCGAGGCCCGATGTCACGACCACCAAGGCCCGTACCCCGGCCCTGCCGCACTGAGCGGCGGTCTCCGGTACGGCGGCGGCCGGAACGGCGAGAACCGCGAGGTCGGGTGGATGAGGGAGAGCACCGATAGAGGTGAAGGCAGGAATGCGCAGTACGGCGTGCGCGTGCGGGTTGACCGCGTACAACAGGCCCGGGAAATGGGCGTCGCGCAGGTTGCGCAGGATGGCCCGTCCGACCGATCCCGGCCGTGTTCCGGCGCCGACCACCGCCACGGAGCGGGGGCGCAGCAGCGGTCGCAGGCTTGCGGTGTCGGCGCTGCGGTCGCGGCTGTCGACAGCCGCCAAGTACCGCTCGTCCGGGGCCAGGCCTATGACGCAGCGCACCGTGCCGCCGTCGAAGTGGCGGGTGACGCGCAGGCCGAGATCGGCGAAGACCTTGAGGACGAGGCGGTTGTCGGTGAGAGCGTCGGCGGTGAAGGCGGTGACACCGTCCGCGCGGGCGGCGTGCACGAGATGCTCCAGCAAGAGGGTGCCCACGCCACGGTGGTGGAAGTCGTCGGCGACCGCCATGGCGAACTCCGCCGAGGCGGGGTCGTCGGCGGTCTCGTAATCGGCCACGCCGACCAGCCGGTCGGCGAAGACTGCGACGAGGGTACGGTGCCCCTCTGCGGGCGCTGCGCAGAGCCGGTCGGCGGCCTGCGCACCGGAGAGCCTGCTCGCTCCGAAGAACCGACTGCGCAGGTTGGCGGCGGACATGTTGTCGTAGAGCCGCAGCACCCACGCGTGGTCCTCCGGCTGGGCGGGGCGTAGCCGCACCGTGCTCCCGTCGGCCAGCAACGCGGAGACCTCGGGGGTAACCGGGACGCCGGGTGTCATCGCAGCACCTCTCACGGATCCGGAGGACAGCAATCCCACAATGGGACGCCGAGCGGCCCGGCCACAGGGGCCTTCCGGGGCCACCCGGGGACCGACCGGCCCCCGGGTGCGGTGGGAGAGGGCTGGCGATGATGCGCACGCCCCGTCGGCTGGGGTGGCGGACCGCTGCTCGTCAAGGGAGGGTGGAAAGCGAAACCACTCGGGAGCAGGCAGGTGGGCGAATGAGTAACAACGCGACGTCCGCTCCGCGGATCGTGGTGGGCGTCGACGGCTCCGAGCCGTCGAAGGCTGCACTTCGGTGGGCGGCCGACCAGGCTGAGCTGATGGATGGTGTGGTCGACGCGATCTTCGCCTGGGAGTTCCCGACAAGCTGGTACGGCCTGGCACCACCCGCGGACACGAAGCCGGCCGACTACCAGGAGCAGGCGCGCAAGCTCCTCGACCGGGTGATCAACGAGGTCCTCGGGCCGGAACAACCGGTCGAGATCCGTCCCCGCTCTGCCCAAGGGCACCCAGCCGCCGTCTTGCTGGATGCCGCCGCCGGGGCACGGCTGCTTGTAGTGGGCAACCGAGGGCACGGCGGATTCGCCGAGGCACTACTCGGCTCGGTCAGCCAGCACTGCGTCCAGCACGCCTCGTGTCCCGTCGTCGTCGTACGCGGTCCCCGCCACCACGAGAAATGAACCCGCCTACCGGAAACCGACGTTGGCGCCGTGGCCTGTCCCCCGTGAGACGCTTCGGTTCACCGACACCGCGGGATCGTGCGTCCGGCGACCATGGGCCGGCATCCCACAGCTGCTGGGGCGTCGGCCGGAGCTGACGGCAAGGTGGACAGCCCACTGCCTCTGACCGGAGTTCGTTCCGTCGTCGCCAGTTCGAAGCAGGATGCCGGAGCGGACGATCCAGCTCATGTAGGCGCCCTCGTTGAGGCCGAGGCCGAGGACGGCCGCGAGGAACGGTGTGATCAGGGTGTTGGTACCGGCCGAGGCCAGCCCTGGCCCGAACGGGATCCCGATCGAGATCCTGGGCAGCAGCACCGAGAGGTAGAACCAGAACAGCAGCTGCACCAACAGCGGCGTTCCGTGGAAGAACCACGAGTACAGCCAGGCCACCTTGGAAAGGACCGGGTTGGGAGAGAGCCGCCCGATCGCGACCACGATCCCGATCACGAGGCCCATCACCATGGCGATGCCGGTGAGTTCGAGGGTGCGGACGACACCGGTGAGAATCGGCTTCGAGAACAGGTACTGCCACACCACCGGCCACTGCAGGCGCTCGTTCGTGACGAGCAGGTGCACGGCCATCGTGGCGAGGACGGCGAGGCTCAGCAGAGCGAGCCAGCGCCCGGGGTGGCGGGCAGGGACGACGGGGTCGTCGTCGTCCCGCCGTGCTGTCCTGGCTTCGCCGACGGACGCGGAGGCGCTCATGACTTCACCCCGTTGACGGGAAAGTTGTCCAGTGTGCCGGCGTCCTGGCCGCACGAGACCTCGACGTTGCCGCATCGTCGGCTCTCGCGCACACTCCGTTCTCGCGCTGTGAGAACGGACTCTGTCGTGCCGTGACGCCCGCGCCCACGCTGCGTTGACCGTCCCCACGCCACGACGACGTGCAGTGATGCCCGTTCGGCGCGGGCTCCACAGCACCGACGAAGAAACGCGGCGGCTGCTCGCTCATGGGCACGGGCCGTCGCGCTCAGGGCGCGCGCCGAGGTGTCCAGGCCCAGACCGCAGGCATCGGACAGCTGCTCGAGGTCGCCGGCCAGGTAGTAGCCCGTGCCGCACCCGACGTCCACCACGGTGCTCTGTTCGGGCACGGCGTCGGCCGCCAGGTGAGCCACGATCCGGCGGATCGGCCCGTACCCGCCGGTGTCCAAGATCTGGGGTCGGGGCCCCATTCCCTCATGCACCACGCCCTGACTCACGCGGTCCCCCGGCCGCACCCGGCCGTCCGTCGCCGGTTCCGGCCGCCGCTCGCGCCAGGCACGGTCCGGAACCCGCGCCGGAGTGGATGATTCAGGAGGCACGGAAGCGAGCAGGCGAGAACCATGGACTCCACTGCGCGAACCATCGCCCCACCGTCCGCACGATCCTTCCGTCCCCGCGGGCACGGACCGGCCGGCAGGAGGCGCGGGCTCCGCCGGTACGCCCTCGTCCCGGTGGCGGTCGTGTCCCTCACCATGGGCGCCGCCGGCTGCAACGACGGCGCCTCCCCGTCGGCCGAACCCGCCGGATCCAGCAGGTCGGCCCGCGACAGCACCGCCCCAGACGCGCCCGTAGCCCCGGGCGAGCCCGCTCCCGCCGGGTCCGCCACCCCGAGCGCATCTGCCGCCACATCCGCCCCGGCCGCCGGCAGCGGTCCGGGGCGCTGCACGACCGAGGCGCTGACCATGAGCCTGAGGCAGGGCGACGCAGGCGCGGGCCAGATCCACTACCGGCTCACGCTGGTGAACAAGTCCTCGCATTCCTGCACCCTGGCCGGCTTCCCCGGGGTCTCCCTGATCAGGCGCGACGGCAGCATGATCGGCGAACCCGCCGAACGGGAGGGCGCCGCGGGCCGGGTCACCGTCATCGGGGCCAAAGACTCAGCCGAAGTCACCCTGCACACCCTCAACCGCGGGATCAAAGGCTCGGAGTGCTGGGAACGGCCCGACTATCTCCGGGTCTACCCGCCCGGTTCCCGCCAGGCCCTGACCCTGCGCACCTCCCAGCCCCTCATCTGCGGCGACCTCTTCAGGACGACAGCGGTGAGCGGCTGACGGATGGCGACCGGCCCGGGGTGGCGTCATCAAGACGCCTTCTCGGCCGCCGCCGGGAAGAAAGACCCGATCGAGGTGAAGCGGGCGACGGACCACCCGGGACACTGCCCGACGGGTCGCGGGCACGACGCCACTGGCCTCCCGCTCCGGGCCAGTGCCCCGGGTCCGCTGTCACCCCGCCAGGCTGTGCGCTGCTCGCCGACGAGGTGCCGGCCACGGACGAGGTGCTGAGCCCCGGGCGCGGTAGTGCGGGGCGGGTGGGACCCCTGGCATCAGGAGCCCCACCGCCGTCCACTACCCACGCAATTTCATGACGGCTCGTCAACTCACTTACAAGTCAAAAGAGTCGATCCGGGACGGCGGCGTGGTACCCGAACAGCACACGGTCTACCTGCACTCAGACGGCATGCCGGGCCTCTTCGGTCACGCGGACGCTCGCGCAACCGGAGGAAGTACTGACACTCCCGGCACCGTGCACGGCAGGTCACTCTCAGGTGAGCGCGGGCCGCGACGGCATCGGGACCCGACTGTCCGACCCTCCGCGACGCGAACCTTCCTGCGCCCCCCGGGTCGGGCTGCGCCCCAGTCTCTTCGCGACGAAAACGGGATCGACTCCGTCCCGGTCTCACTCTGCGGTCCGATTTGACATTAGCTCGCCTTATGGAAGATAAAGAGGATCCTTTGGGTTGAAGTTCACGCAGCGTGACATTCGTGGCGTGGCTACCGACGAACCTCTACGTGAATGAGAAATGCCGTGTCCCAAGCCGCCGCAGTCCCTGACCAGCCGACCGACCCCGCCGAGGACTGGGAGGCGTGGCGCGTCGAGCGGCGGCGCTCCATCACCTCGGCCACCGGGAATCTCGCCCTCGTCGAGACCCGCTGGGTCCCGGCCGGTGAGCGCCCCGATCTCGATGCGGCACGTGCCGGACAGCCAAATTCCGTGACCGTCACCACAGTCGAGCGCACCGACTTCGTCACCGGCCGGCCCGAGTACGGTCTCCGCTTCTGGGACGCCCGGTCCCCCGCGATCCAGAACTTCGATCGCACCGATGTCTTCCCGTACGACCCGGCCTGGGTGCTGGAGGCCTCGTACGCCCAGGTGCCAGGTGCCAGGCGGGTCGGATTCGAGCACATCCGGGACAACGGCGGCACCCGGGATCTCGTCGTGCCGGGAGACATCGAGCTCACCCTGGACGGCCGGGACTACACACTGAGCGCCTTCGACGACGACGGCACCCTGCTGCTCGTCTTCGGTGACCCCACCAACGGCGACATCACCTACGGTGCCGGGCGCTTCCTCTTCGTCACTCACACCGGCGAGGGTCGCGTCCTCCTTGACTTCAACCGTGCCTTCGTGCCGCCCTGCGGATTCTCCGACCAGTACAACTGTCCGATGCCGCCGCGGCAAAACCGTTTGCACCTGTCGGTCGAGGCCGGAGAAAAGCGCCCCGTCTTCCGCGACGGGTTCCCCGCGCAGCACTGATCAACCCCGTACTCCCCCGCCTCGCAGCACGAAAGCGCGTACTCCTCATGAGCATCAAGAAGACCTCCCTGTACGGCGGAGCCACCGCCGCCGCCCTCGCCCTGACCCTCACCGCCTGCGGCGCAGGCTCCCACACGGACGGCGCCGGCACAGGAACGCACGACAAGAACGCCACGATCAACATCGGTTCGCTCTACGAGCCGCAGAACCTCGACAACACCGCGGGCGGCGGCCAGGGCGTCACCGAGGCGCTCAACGGGAACGTCTACGAAGGGCTGTTCAAGCTCACCGACGACGGCAAGGTCGCGAATCTGCTCGCCCAGGACTACAAGGTCAGCGGCGACGGGCTCACGTACACCTTCACCCTGCACGACGGTGTGAAGTTCCACAGCGGTAGGAAGCTCACCAGCCAGGACGTCAAGTACAGCCTGGAGAAGGTGATCGGGAAGGACTCGCAGTCCGCGCGCAAGAGCAATCTCGAGGTCATCAAGTCCATCGAGACGCCCGATGCGCGCACGGTGAAGGTCCAGCTGTCGAAGAAGTCGATCTCCTTCGTCTACAACCTCTCCTACGTCTGGATCATCAACTCCGAGGCGAAGGGCCTCAAGACGGCCGAGGACGGCACCGGCCCGTACCAGCTCAACAAGTGGACTCGCGGTTCCGCTCTCAGCCTCGACCGGTTCGCCGGTTACTGGGGTGACGCCGCCGCCAACAAGCAGGTCGTCTTCCACTACTACAGGGACGCGACCGCTCTGAACAACGCGCTCCTGACCAACGCAGTGGATGTCGTCACGAGCGAGCAGTCGCCCGACGCCCTCGACCAGTTCAAGAGCAACCAGAACTACAAGGTCAACGACGGCAACTCGACGACCAAGCTGCTGCTCGCCTTCAACGACAAGGCCAAGCCCTTCACGGACGTCAAGGTCCGCCAGGCCGTCTCCGCGGCCATCGACGACAAGAAGCTGCTGGAGTCCGTCTGGGGCGGCTACGGCAAGCCCATCGGCTCCATGGTGCCGCCCACCGACCCGTGGTACGAGGACCTCACCGAGGTCAACGCCTATGACACCGCGCGCGCCAAGAAGCTGCTCGCCGAGGCGGGATACGCGAAGGGCTTCTCCTTCACGCTCGACACCCCGAACTACGACCCGCACCCCACAGCGGCGACCTTCATCAAGTCGCAGCTCGCCGAGGTCGGCATCACCGTCGAGATCAACACGATCACGCCGGACGAGTGGTACACGAAGGTCTACAAGAACCACGACTTCACGGCCACGCTTCAGGAACACGTCAACGACCGCGACCTGGTCTGGTACGGCAACCCCGACTTCTACTGGGGCTACGACAACAAGCAGGTCACCGGGTGGGTCGAGGAGGCCGAGCAGGCGTCCACGACCGCTGAGCAGACCGAACTCCTGAAGAAGGTCAACCGCAAGACCGCCGAGGACGCGGCCAGCGACTGGCTGTACCTGTACCCGCAGATCGTCGTGGCCAACAGCAAGCTGTCCGGCTACCCGGTCAACGGTCTGAACTCCCAGTTCTTCGCCTACGACATCAAGAAGGGCTGATGGGCCGGTACCTCCTGCGCCGCCTCGCCTTCCTGTTGGTTTCGCTGGCGCTCGCGAGCGTGGTCCTGTTCGTGCTGCTGCGGATACTGCCGGGCGACCCCGCGAACGCGCTCACCTCGGTGGGCGCCGGCCCCGAGCAGATCGCGGCGGCACGGCACTCCATCGGCTCCGACAGGCCGCTGCCCGAGCAGTTCATCCACTGGATCGGGCAGTTGGCGAGCGGTGACCTCGGTACGTCGTTCGTCAGCTCGCTGCCGGTCGGGCCCGAGATCGGCTCCCGGCTGAACGTCACCATCCCGCTCACACTGGCCGCGTTCGCCTTGGCGGTGCTCATCGCCGTTCCGGTGGGCTTCGTAGCCGCACACCGAGGCCGGACCTGGTACGGCGTCCTGCTCAATGGAGTGTCTCAACTGGGCATCGCCGTGCCCGTGTTCTGGCTCGGCATGATCCTCATAGCCGTCTTCGCCCTGAACGCGGGCTGGCTTCCCGCGGGCGGCTTCCCGCAGGACGGCTGGGCACAGCCGGCCGAGGCGATCCGCTCACTCACCCTGCCCGTCGTCACCATCGCCCTCGTGATGAGCGCCTCGCTGATCCGCTACGTCAGGTCGGCCGCACTCGACGTACTGGGCAGCGACTATCTGCGTACCGCACGAGCCATGGGCTCGTCGTTCGGACGGGCCATGTGGCGGCACGGGCTGCGCAACGCCTCCGTACCGGTGATCTCGATCCTCGGCATCGAGCTGGCGTCAACGCTGCTGGGCGCGGTGGTCGTGGAGTCCGTGTATGCGCTCCCTGGTCTCGGCTCGCTGCTCGCGACCGGCATAGCGCAACACGACTATCCGGTGATCCAGGGCGTGCTGTTCGTCTCCACGCTCGCGGTGCTGATCATCGGCTTCGCGGCCGACTTCACACAGCGGATCATCGATCCGCGGTTGCGCGGCAGGCTCTCGGGAGGTGTCCGATGAAGCAGTCGGCGAAGCGCTCGTACACATTGGCCATCGGATGCGTCCTGGCCGGTCTGATCGCCGTCCTCGCACTGGTCTCGCTCTTCTGGCTTCCGTACGCCGCCGACGACACGTCCGGCGGACGGCTCACAGGCCCCGGTGCGGGCCATCTGCTCGGCACCGACAAGCTCGGCCGCGATCTGTTCACCCAGCTGATGACCGGCTCCCGTATCGCCTTCGAAGCGGGCCTGGGATCGGTCCTCATCGCGGCCGCCCTCGGTGGCGCGTTGGGCGTGCTTGCGGCGTTCGCGCAGGGGTGGCTCGACGATACGCTCTCCGCGTTCCTCGACATCCTGATCGCCTTCCCGACGCTGCTGCTGGCGATGCTCATCGTCGCCGCCCGCTCGGCCACGCTGGGGTCCGCCGTGCTGGCGATCGGCCTCGCTCAGAGCGCGGTCGTGGCACGGCTGGTGCGGATCCTGGTCAAGCGGGTCCTTGCTCAGGACTACATCACGGCCGCGCGCACATCGGGCACGTCATGGGCGCGGATCGTAGCCGGGCACGTACTGCCCAACATCTGGCCGACACTCGTGGTGAACCTGGCCCTCCAGTTCGGGCTCGCGGTACTGGCCGAGGCCGGCCTTTCCTACCTGGGTCTGGGAGCACCGCCGCCCAACGCCTCGTGGGGCCGCATGCTCCAGGAGGCGCAGGCCACCTTCACCACGGCCCCGGCAGGCGCGCTGGCCCCCGGCATCCTTCTCGTCCTGCTCGTCATCGGCGTGAACCTCGTCGCCGACGGACTGCGCGACACCCTCGACCCTGCGACCCGGCAAAGGCGCGCATGAACGTCCTCGACGTAACTGACCTCACGATCCGTGCGGCTGACGGGCGCACCCTGGTCGACAGTCTCTCGCTGACCATGGCACCCGGTGAACGCCTGGGCCTCATCGGTGAGTCGGGCTCCGGGAAGTCGCTGACCACGCTCGCCGTGCTCGGCCTGCTGCCCGACGGCATGACGGCCACCGGCAGCGCCGAGCTCGTCGGCACCCAGATCGTGGGCGCGAGCGAGAAACAGCTCACGGGTGTACGGGGCCGGGACGCCGCCATCGTCTTCCAGGAGCCACTCACCGCACTCGATCCGCTGATGCGCGTCGGCAGGCAGATCGCCGAACCGCTGGCCAGAAGGCGGAGGCTGAAGGGGGCCGAACTGAAGCGGGCTGTCGCAAAGGCGCTGGAGCAAGTGCGGCTGCCCGAGCCCGACCGCATCGCCCGCGCCTTCCCGCACGAAATCTCCGGCGGACAGCGACAACGCATCGCACTCGCCATGGCACTGGCCTGCGACCCGAAGCTGCTCATCGCGGACGAGCCGACCACCGCTCTCGACGTCACCGTGCAGTCCGACATGCTCGACCTGCTCGACACCCTCGTCCAGGAACGGGACATGGCCGTCCTATTCGTCAGCCACGACCTCGCGGTCGTCTCGAAGGTCGCCGATCGTGTCCTGGTCATGAAGGACGGTCGCGCCGTCGAGGAGGGTGACGTCCGCGAGGTCGTACGTACCCCGCGCGAGGAGTACACCAAGGCGCTGGTGGAAAGCGCGCGGCAGCTGGAATCGGCTCTGGATCTGAGGAGTGCGCGATGACGCCGGTACTGGAGCTGAACGGAGCCTCCTTCAGCTACCGAGGACACACCGAGCCCGTCGTCGAGGGCATCTCCCTCGCCGTCGAGACCGGGCAGAGCCTCGCTCTGGTCGGCGAATCGGGCGCCGGCAAGACGACTCTGCTGCGGCTGTTGCTCGGGCTCGCCCGGACAACCGCCGGTACCGTCCGGTTCGACGGCGAGGAGCTGAACCCGCGCGACAGCGAGCAGATGCGGCGATTCAGGCGCAGTGTGCAGTGCGTCTTCCAGGACCCGTACTCGTCTCTGGACCCGCGTCAGCGCGTCGGCAGCATCGTGTCCGAACCACTGCGTTCCCTCGGTATCGACAGCCGAGTCACCGCCGGACCCAAGGTGGCCGACGCCCTGGAGCGGGTCGGACTCCCGGCCGACACGGCGGAGCGCTATCCACACGAGTTCTCCGGCGGCCAACGCCAGCGCATCGCGATTGCCCGCGCGACCGTGTGCGACCCGCGAGTGCTGCTCGCCGACGAGCCTGTCAGTGCACTCGACGTCACCACGCGTGTCAAGGTCGTCGACCTGCTCAACGAGTTGAAGCAGGAGCAGGGCCTGACGCTCGTCATGGTCTCCCACGACTTGTCGGTGGTCGCCTCGTTGTGCGAACGCACCGCTGTTCTGGAGAGCGGTCGCATTGTCGAACAGGGCAGGACTACGCAGGTGCTGGGCGCTCCCGCGCACCCGTACACGCGTCGCCTCGTCGAAAGCGTGCCGCGGCTGCCCGCTTGACCAGTGGGTCCGCGCCCCCGCGCTTCACGCAGCCAACTGCCGATCCGCGTCACCCTCGCAAGAAGCCACCCGCAGTCCGCGTGACTTCGTTTTCTCAAGGATGCAGGGCAGCAGCCCGCTGCCGGACCGGTACGCAAGCAGCACGTCTCCGCTGTTCTCGGCAAACGTCATCGACGGCCGATCCGTGATCAGCGGATAGCCTCGGACGACGAGAAAGTGGATGACGGTTGCGCCCAGCGCGAGCAGCAACAGACCGCCTCCACAGGCCATGCCGATGGCGCAGGTGAGCCAGACGGTGGCGGCTGCGGTCAGCCCGCGCACCGAGTTCCGACGGACGAAGATCAGGCCGGGCTCGCGTGCCCCGCGGGAGGTGCTCACGCGGTGTACCCCAATGTACGGGCCCGCTTCAGACCTGGCGCACCACGGGCACGGAGCCGAAGCCGCGGAGACCGGCGTCCTTGCGGGCCTGGCCCGGTGATGTCCCGGAGTCGAACGGCTAGGAACCAGGCGGGGCCCGGACGGCGCGTCCGGGCCCCGCACCGCGTCGGCATTCCGCTGACGAGAGTGGCTCAGCGTCGCTCTATGCGCGCTGGGCGTTCTCCCGGACGTGGCGCCCCGGCCCCGGACTGTCGCTCTCCGGGACGAACCGGCGTCGCTGCAGCGTGGCCGCATCCGATTGCCAAGGGGTAGCGGGTTCCCCGTCGATGTGGTGTGAGGCATCCAGGACCACGCGCGAGCAAGCTCTTCGGTCCTCACCCGACCGGAGCCACGAATCGCGGGGGCTCCCTCGCTCTCCGTTGGGCTGTCCCCCACACGGAGTTGCGGACCCACGGGCGCCATGAGTCTGTGGAAGTCGTGCTCTGCCAGATCTCGAATTTCAGGAGGAGACATGCGCACTGCGCAGAACGGCGACCTGGCCGACAGGCTGTCCGTGGTGTACACGGTCCACGTCGTCGAGGGCGGTGAGCAGGGCTTTCTGGACGCGTACGAGCGAATAAGGAAGTCCGTCGCCAGCGTCCCCGGACACATCATCGATCGGCTCGGAGAACCCATCGACGACTCCCGGCAGTGGGTGATCGCCAGCGAGTGGGAGACGCCCGAGCACTTCTTCGCCTGGCAACAAGGAGAGGACCACCGAGAACTGCTGGCTCCGCTGCGCAACTGGGTCGACCAGACCCAGTCACTGCGTTACCGGGTCATTCGGGAGACCGTGGGGGTGCCGTCATGACGCACTCCACCACAGGGCCTGTCGCCGTCCTCGGTCTCGGCACGATGGGCACCGGCCTGGCCACTCGCCTTCTCGACCAGGGCGTTCAGGTACGCGTCTGGAACCGCACCGCGGAGCGGGCTGAGCCGCTCGCCCGGGCCGGCGCCGTCGCCGCCGCGCATCCGGCCGATGCCGTCGAGGGTACGAGCGCCGCCATCTGTACCGTGACCGACGGCGAAGCCCTTGCCGCCGTGCTGCACGGACCGGACGGGATCCTGACCGGGGGCTCGTACCCCGGCGCCCTGGTCTGCGCCAGCACGGTCTCCCCCGAAGAGGTCGTCCGCCTCACCGGCGACGCGCACTCCGTTCTGGACGTCGGCATGCTGGGCAACCGGGAGCACGCCCGCAGCGGCGACCTGCGGCTGTTCGTCGGCGGCGAGGAGCGCGTCTTCACCGCGGGGCGGCCGCTGCTCGAACTCCTGGGCAAGGAGGTCGTCCACCTCGGCGAACTCGGTTCCGGCATGCGGATGAAGCTGCTCCTCAACCTGCTGATGGGGATCGAGGTGCAGGCGCTGGCCGAGGCCGTCGAGTTGGCGGCCGCCACCGGACTCGACCGGAAGCTCGTCCTCGGCACGATCGCGGGCAGCGGCTTCGCCTCGCCCGTCATGGCGTTCAAGTCCAAGCGGCTGGCAGCCGGGCGCTTCGACAAGCCCGACTTCCGGCTGAGCCTGATGGCCAAGGACCTCCTGCTCGCCGCGGACCAGGCGGCGGCGGCCGGGCTGCGACTTCCTCTCGTCGCCGCAGCCGCGCAGACCCACGTCCGCGCCACCGACCAGGGGCACGGCGACGAGGACTGCGTCGCCGTCGCCCACGCACTCACACCGAACCCGGGAACTCACACGTGATCATCGACATCCACGGACATCTGTCCCCACCGGAGGCCGCCCGACGCTTCCCCATGCCTCCCAGCCTGACCGACGTCGACGGAATGCTCGCCGCCCGCGCTCAGGCCGGGATCGACCTCACCATCATCGGCAGTCCGGTGGGCGCCGGCGCCATGGCGCGAGTCCCGGGCGTCGACAACTACGCGCAACCGCGTGACCGGCTCCGAAGCTTCCATGCCTGGATGTCGGGGCTGATCTCCTCTTTCCCGGACCAGCTGCGCGGGTACGTGTATGCCAACCCGTTCGGCGACGACGACCACCTGGAAGGGGTCCGGGAGACGCTGGCGGACCCCGCCTTCGTCGGCCTGATCACCACCTCCAGCGTCCACGGCGAACTGCTCGGCTCTCCGCGGGCCGACTCCTTCTTCGCGCTGGCGGCCGAGGCGGGAGTGCCGGTTCTGGTGCACGCCCCGGCCGAACCGATCGGCACGGACCGGGTCGACGACCTCGGCTTCGTCGAGCAGATCGGCAGGTTCGGCGACGTCACCATGGGCATGGCCATGATCGCGTTCGCGGGATGGCTGGACAAGTATCCCGGCCTGCGACTGATCGGTGCGACGGGTGGCGGCGCGCTGGCGCTCCTGCCGGAACGCCTGCAGACGGCGGCGCGTCCCCGGCACTGGGGCGGGGACCCGCCGTCGGCACCGTCCTCCGTACCGGCGGTGGCCGACCCGGCCGGGGCGCTGCAGCGCATGTACGTCGACACCAGCACCTTCAGCCCGGCGCATCTGGGCCTCAACGCGGAGGTGCTGGGGCCGGAGCGGATGCTGTTCGGCACTGACTCGCCGCCGATGTCCGTGCCCCTGGAGGAACTCATGCGCATGATCGAGAAGCTGCCGATCGACAAGGCCTCCCAGCAGCTCATCCTCGGCGGCAACGCCGAGACCCTCTTCGACCTCAGGAGCCGTCCGTGACCACAGTGGACGATCCGGTCGCCGCAGCCGAGCGGTGCACCCCCGAGTTCCGACGGAACCCGCACCCGGTCTACGCGAACCTCAGGGACACGGCACCCGTCTGCCCCATGCGGCCGCCACACGGCATCGATACGTACCTGATCACGCGGTACCAGGACGCGAGGGCGGCCCTGACGGATCCGAGGCTGAGCAAGGACATGTACGGGGCCATGGATGCCTACCGAAGGATCTTCGGTGACTCGTCCGTGGCTCTGGACGATCACATGCTCAATTCCGACCCGCCCAAGCACACCCGGCTGCGCAAGTTCGTCGGCTCCACGTTCACCCCGCGTCGCGTGGAGTCGTTGCGGCCGCAGATCCAGGACATCGTCGAGACGCTGCTGGACGGCTGCGCAACCCGGGAACCGGTGGACTTGTTGTCCGCGTTCGCATTCCCGCTGCCGATCATCGTGATCTGTGAACTGCTCGGTGTGCCGCCGGACGAACGGTCGGTGCTGCAAGGCCTGTCCACCACCGTGGCGCACACAGGCTTCAGCAAGGAATCCAAGCAGGCCCAGCAGAAGGCCGAGGAGGACCTGCACACGTACTTCGCGGATCTCCTTGCGCGCAAGCGCAGCCGCCCGGGAGAGGACCTGCTCAGCGCGCTCATCGCAGCCCGGGACGAAAACGGCGGGCTCACCGAGCAGGAGCTGGTCTCGACGGCGTTTCTGCTGATGTTCGCGGGTCACAAGACGACCGCCTACCTCATCGGTAACGCGGTCCACCATCTCCTCACCCACCCTGTGCAGCTTCGTGCCGTGCGGGAGAACCCGGAGCTGATCGGGCAGGCGGTGGAAGAGCTGCTGCGTTACGACGGCTCGGTGGAGAGCGCGACGTTCCGTTTCGCGACCGAGGACGTACAGATCGCCGGGGCGCTGATTCCGAAGGGATCCCTGGTTCAGATCGCGCTCAGTTCGGCCAACCGCGACCCACGGAAATTCGACGCGCCGGACGAGTTCGATGTGACGCGGCCGACGAATGCGCAAAGTGCCCATCTGGGGTTCGGGCACGGCATCCACTACTGCCTGGGAGCACCTCTGGCCAGACTGGAGACACAACTCGCTCTCACCGGTCTGTTCGGCCGTTTCCCGAAGGTGGCTCCGGCCGATCCCGCGCGTGAGGCCCCCTGGATGGAGTTTCCGTTCCCGGCCTTCCGCGGCCTCGCGGAGCTGCCCGTTGTGCTGGAGCCTGCCGTGCCGTGACCGACAGCGGGAGAACGTCGTCCCCGGCGTCCGGGCCACTCCGGACGCCGGGGACGGCCAGGACGTCGCAGGCATCCTTCGGAACACGGGTGGCCCTGACGGCCGATCGGTTACGCCGCCGCAGGTGGCCTGCGCGCAGCGTAGGCTCCTGCGCGCGCTGCCAGCAGCATCACACCGCCCGTGAAGATCAGTCCGGCCTGGCGCAGCCCGAGCCACGTGGCCATGGTGCCGACTCCGACCACCGGAACCGAGATCCCGGCGTAGGCTGCGTTTCTCCAGTGCGGCCCGCAGTTTCGGGTTGCCGCCGTAGACCTCGGCCCCGGCTACCCAGGAGGCGTGGTGCCCGGCGTCCAGGAACCGTTCGACCATCGTGGTGGCCAGTTCCGGCTTGGTCGCGAAGTCCCTGAGACGGCAACCTGGGCGTTCTCGATCCGGCCCCAGGGACGCGGTGAGCGAGCCGTGCGGGCGCCGCAGGGCAGGTTCTTGGCCTGCGAGTCCGCTTCGCGGGATCCCGATTCCGGCCATGACCGCCTTGAAGGCCGGCGCGTCACCGGTCTGGCCCAGGGTCACGTGGATGGACGGAGGCGGTGCCCGGCTGTCACTGGCCAGGTGGACCTTCGTGCTCAAGTCACCGCGGAAGCGACCATGTGCGTGATCCTCGGGCTCGGACCGGCCGGGCGGCCCCATTTCCTGACTCCGGTCGAATGCTGGTGAGCCCGGCAGACGGTGCAGTCCACGTCGTCGTCGGCATCCGCCACTGCAAGGAAAGCCGCGAAGATCCGTTCCCATGTGCCGTCCACGGCCCACCTGATCAGGCGTTTGTGCGCGGCCTGAAAGGGCCCGAGCTCTTCAGGCAGGCCGCGCCAGGGCGAGCAGGTGCGGCACTTCCACGCGAGAGCTTTCAGGGTCCGGCGGTGGTCGGCCCACCGTAGTCCGCGCCCTGTCGGCCAATCTCCAACGAACCCGGGGCTGTTTCACTCGTCGCTGCCGTGCGCGCCAGTCAGATGGACCTGCGGCCCGGCCAGACCGACCACCTGCCACCGCCGGCCTCGCGGTTCAAGAGCTCGGGAACACGGGCCCGCCCGCCATGAGGCCACCGTCGGCCAGGAGGATGTGCCCGGTGACGTAGCTCGCCTTGTCCGAACCCAGGAACTGGACGGCCTCGGCGATCTCCTCCGGGGTACCCGCCCGGTGCATGGGTAGCACCGAATCGACCGCGGCACGAGCCGTGTCGTCGCCGGTGAACCGCTCGTACATAGCGGTCCGGGTATAGCCGGGCGCGACCGCGTTCACCCGGATGCCGTGAGCGGCGCCTTCGAGTGCAGCCGCCTTGGTGATGCCGACGACGGCGTGCTTGCTCCCGACGTACAAGGTCGCCCCGGGATAACCCATCAGGCCGAAGTTGGAGCTGACGTTGACGATACTGCCGCCGCCCTGTTCCCTCATGACCCGGAACTCGTGCTTCAGGCACAGCAGCGTTCCCTTGACGTTGGTATCGAAGGTGGCCTGGTAAGCCTCGTCGGTCACCTCGGTGACAGGACCGGGTGATCCCTCGGTGCCGGCGTTGTTGAAGGCGACATCGATCCGCCCGAACCGTGCCACCGCACGGTCGACGAGGTCCTTCACATCGGCGTCGAAGCGGACGTCGGCACGCACGAACTCGGCCGGGGCGCCGAGGTCGGCCAGCTCCCCGGCAAGCTGTCCACCCACGCCCTCGTGGCGGCCGGAGACCACAAGGTTCGCGCCTTGACGGGCGTAGGCGAAGGCGGTGGCGCGGCCGATACCGGTAAGCGCGCCCGTGATAAGGACTACGGGATCAGACACGTCAAGGGTCCTTCCTTCAACCACCCAGGTGAACGACCGGCAAGCGGTTCAAAACCCGCACGACACCGGGTTCCTCTTCGGGCCGGGACGTACCTGCGGCACGCCTGCAAAGAAGGTGTCCCAGCCGAAAGGCAGCCGATCGGACCCGACCGCCGCATCCATCGAACGGCAGCACTTCATGACCCGTATGGCCCGCGGACGGCAACCGGGACAGACAACCCGCAGGCGGTCACGCGGGCGGGAGGCGAACCATGACTTCGGACGGGAGCCGTCATGGGGCGCAGAGCGGCGAACGGTCCGCACGCTGGAACCCGCTCGCGGGGCAATCGTCCGAGTTATAGCTTCACGTTGTCATCAACATTGACTATCAAGTTTGATGACCAATAGCGCTGTGACTCAACCCCCAAAGGAGCGGAAGATGAGCGAGCGCAGCAAGTTCCTTGAGTCGATCACTCGGGAGAATGCCACCGTGGTGCTGGTCGACCACCAGGTGGGACTTCTGTCAGGCGTGCGGGACATCCCGGTCGGCGAGCTGAAGCACAACGTGGTGGCGCTGGCACGAGCGGCGACCGTGCTGGGCATCCCGCTGGTGGCCACCACCACCGCGGCCGACAGCATGTGGGGGCCGACCATCCCCGAGCTGGTCCAGGCGCTGCCCGGCGGGCAGCAGATCATCGACCGCAGTACGGTCAACGCCTGGCACGACGACCGGGTCCGCGAGGCCATCGAGGCCACCGGGCGGCAGAAGCTGATCTTGGCCGGTGTATCCCTGGAGGTGTGCGCGGCACTGCCCGCGATCTCCGCGACGGCCGCCGGGTACGACGCGTACGTCGCCGTGGACGCTTCAGGCACCTTCAGCCGGGCCAAGCGGGAGGCCGGACTGCTGCGCATGCAGCAGGCGGGCGTCGTCGTCGGCGACTACGCCACCTTCATGGTCGAGGCCCTGGCCGACAACGCGCGCCCCGAGGCCGGTGACCTCTACGCTGCCCTCGACATGCCGTTCGCCGTCCTGGTCGGCCAGATCTCCGCGGCCTACAAGGCATAACGGTGGTGGGGGCCACAATCGGCGGCAGTGCGTGGCGCGGGAGCGGCCGGTCAGCCGGCAGGCGGCGGTGATGCCCAGCTGGTCCTCGACACCGGTGAATGCGGTGTCCACCACCGGGTCGACGGCGTGTTTCAGTCCGCGCTCTCGGAGATCATTTCCAAGAGCAAGATCGCCTTGTTGGTAGCCGCCGAGACGGGATCAACCGCCTCCAGCGGCTCATGCACCAGCAGCTTCGGCGCATGCAGCGACGCGGCGGCCAGGCCGACCTTCTTGCGCATGCCGGTGGAGTACTCCATCACCAGGGTGCACTCGGCCGCGTCCAAACCCAGGGTCTGCAGCAGTTCCCCCGCGCGACGCTCGACCTCGGCGCGGTCCATGCCGCGCAGCAGACCGGTGAAACGCAGCAGCTCCCGCCCCGTCAGCCGTTCGGGCATGGCCAGCCCAAGGAAGGCCGGAGCTGTCAATACGGCACGTACCGTTCCGTTATGGTGGCGGCATGACCGCCAAACGCAGCAGTCGCGCCGCCGACCGGACCGAGGCCATCATGCGGACCACGCTGGAGTTGGGCCAGGAGGTCGGCTACGCCAAGCTCAGCATCGAAGCGGTCGCGGCCCGCGCCGGCGCCGGCAAGCACACGATCTACCGCCGCTGGCCGTCCAAGGGCGCCTTGTTCCTCGACTCGCTCCTGTCGTTGAACGCGCCCGGCCTGGACTACCCCGACACCGGCGATATCGTCGCCGACCTCCGCAAGCAGATCCACGCGGCTGTCGACCTCCTGAGCGGGCCGCCCCTGGGGCCCCTGTACCAGGCCCTGGTGGTTGAGGCCCAGCACGATCCCCAGGTCGCTGCCGCACTCAACGAACGCTTCATCACCCCGCAGGCCGACAAGACCGTCGCCCGGCTGAAGTCGGCCCGCGACCAGGGGCAACTGTCGCCCGACTTCGACCTGGACCTGGCGATGGCGATCCTGTCCGGTCCGCTGTACTTCCAGTTCCTGATCGCCCGGGAACCACTGACCCACGACTACGTCGATCGTGTCATCGAAGCTCTCTTCGCCGGGATGCGACCGAGGCATTGAGGGGAAGTGCCCGTCGAGAATCTCTTCCGGAGCGGGGCGGCGACCCATGCGGATCTTCATCCCCGCGGGTCCCGCCAGGGGTCATGGGAGTCTCATGAGGAGGCATACGAGTTGGCCGGCCCCCTGGCTGAGCGGGTGAACACCACGATGTTCGCCGCGGGTTTGGTCAGACGCTGCCGGCCGAGCCGTTCGTAGAGCCTGATCGCATCTTGCGCCTTCGGCGCCGTCGGCAGCCAGCAATCGGTCGCGCCCTCGCAGAGGAGGTCGAGAATGCGGCCCGCAAGGCCTTGTCCGCGGGCGTGCGGGCTGACCGCGAGCTCGTCCACCTCTACTGCCCCCACCAGGCGGTTTTCCGCTTGGCCGCCGAGCTCGACGCGCACCTGATTCGCCCCGGTCGGCGAGGTCCTGCTGCACGAGGCGGTTCTCGTGGCCAGCTCCGGGCGGACCGCCGGCCTGCGCCGGGACAACGAGCAGGCCGGTCAGAACGGCGGTCGCGAACAGCCCGGTGACTGGACGTTTCATGAAGCGGAACGCCTCCCAGGAGACCGGCACTTGGGCGCTTCGACACACACCCGGACACCAGACCTCAGACGTCAGATGTTGATTGCGCGTCGGAACATATAGTGGTGTAGACCACACGTCAAGGTCCGGCGTCCGCCTGCACGGGACCCTGCGACGACGACCCGTCTGCGTCCCGAGAACCACAGCCCCTCGTCCGCAGCGAACACCACGCGCACCCGGTGCTCCCCTCCGACGTGTGCGCTGATCATCTGTCCCCGCTGCCCGGACTCGCCGCCGAGGGCGATCCTGCGGGGCTCGGCGCGCTCGGCGATCGGGATCCGCGGGCTTGGGTCGCCCGTGCCACCGCGAGGCGGCCGGGCGACCCGTCCGTGGCGTCAGCCCGCCATCGGCAGGCTCTTCCGCAACGGCACCGCGCCCAGTTCGTCCAGGGCCACCGCCTCCCCACTGTCCGCGTCGACATAACTGACACGGACGATCGGGTCGTCACCGGTGTCGCGCCCGGCCGTGGCGTCGAGTGCGAACACCACCGCGACCGGGCGCGCGTCCTCCCCGTACCCGTACACACCCGAGTACTGGAGAATGCGCCAGCCGTCGTCCTCCCAGTGGTCCAGCAAGGCGGACCGAACCACTGGCGCGGCGGCCTGCCAGGCAAGGGAGTTCTCCAGGAGTTCGACGCTCGCCGCGACCGGCACCTGGTCCCTCCCGGCGGTGCCGAGGAGCGGGTGGCCGAAGACACGCAGCCTCGTCCGGCGCAGCGGCAGCAGCCACCACCGGTCGAGGTCGGCCGAGAGGGCGACCAGTACAGCCGTCGCCCCGGCCAGGAAGACAAGGGCACCGGCAGGCCGCTCGGAGACCGCCGACCACCAGGTGCCCTGTGCCACGGCCGCGGCGGCCCCGCCGATGACCACGACCGCCGCCCGTGCGAACGCCCGCCAGGTGATGGGGGTTTCCTCACTGGCCGAGCAGCCGCAGGAGGACTCCGGCGCCACGGTCCGGCCGTAGCCGAGGTAGGCGAGGAAGCCCGCCCCGAGGACCGCGGCGGCGGCCCCCGGCACCGGGTTCGCCGGGGTCAGCAGCAGACCTGCGGCGATCAGGAGTTCACCTGCGCCGGTCGCGCGCAGCACCTTCGTGGCCCACTCACTGCTGCGCAGCATGCGGGCCAGCACCGTCTTCGGCGCCTGTTGTGCGGTGCCTCGGCTGAACGCCTTGACCGCTCCGGTCCACCCGAGCAGGCCCGCGAGGACCAGTGGGGCGAGGCCCGTTGTCAGTGACAGCATCGCTTCCTCTCTCTGTGTCCCTGGGCCTGTATCAGTGCCCGACGGAGATGCGGACCACGTCCACGGAGTTGTCGGACGGCCGCCAGGCACCGAGCACCTGGGCGCTCTGCCCGATGCGCAGCCGGGACAGGTCGGATGTCAGTGCGCGGCCGGCGTAGGAGGCGCTGGCGTCCGGGGCGACGTGACCGACCAGTTCGTGCTGCCCGTGGGCGAGGTGCAGCCGGTTCTTCGCGATGCCGCGGATCCGGGTGTCCAGATTCACGATGTTCACCCACACCGCGTCGGCGGCCACGGTGCCGTCGGGCATCTTGACGCCGCGTGCGTAGAGCCCGTCGCCGACGTCGATCACTTCGGCCGTGGTGGCGCGGACCTTCCACACACTGGTGACGTTGGTCATCTGAACCCGGGAGTGGCCGCCGTTGGATCCGGCCACCTCCAGGACGCTGCCGGTGATGCCCGTGATCCGGCCCTCCACGAAGGTGGACTTGGCGATCGCGGGGTCGAGCGAGGGTTCCGCGGCGAAGGCGGCCTCGGCGTCGAGGCCGCCGAGCGCGGTCGCGCCGATGATGGTCGCGCCACCCAGAGCGGCGTTGGTGAGGAAGCGCCGGCGGCGCATCCCGTCGGCCCGGTCGTGTCGTACGGTCATGTCGGTGCTCCTCACTCGTAGATGTAGACCGGCAGCTTGCCCGAGCTCAGGTTGCCGATCGCCGAGAAGGCGGCCGGGGTCAGGTCGAGGACACGGTTGGTGCGACAGGCGCCGTTGCAGCAAGTCGCCTCGCCGCACCAGTCCTTGGTGCGCGGGCCGCAGTCGGTGATCGTGATGCACACCGTCGCGCCCGAGCACTGGTGCTTGACGTTCATCACCGCACCGCAGCCGCGTCTGGGTATGTTCTCGCCACAGAGGTCGGGCCGGGTGATGTTCCAGCACGCCTGTGAGGCGTTGGGCCATGCGCCGTGGCGTGCGCTGGACTGACAGTTGCCGCAGGCCCCGCCGCCGGCACTGGAGCATGGCCCCCAGGAGTTGCCGCAGCAGAACCAACTGGTTTCACCGGCCCACAGGCTGGTTGATCCGCAAGCCATCGTGTTGCCTTCCTTCGTGCGATTGACGAGTTCATGACAAGGGATATTGATCGCCGACCCGACACATCAAGCGCAGACGCCCGCGTTCCGGCCGAGGATGGTTGTCCGAGCGGAGCAACTCAATGATGCGCGTAGACAAGCCGGTTGTATAGACGGTCTGGTTCCGTTTGACCGAGCGTCTCGCTCCGCGCCGAACGACGGGGGGGCGAGGTCGTCCGCGCGGCACGCCGACGCTCAACTTCCCTGTCCTGCACGACGATCAGCGATAGCGCCTGGGCCCGGCGGCTGCCCGCATCGACCGGACGGTCCGGCGCCGAAGCAGTCGGCTGCGAGGCCCTGGGGCTCGGGCCGGTCGGGCGCACGGGAGCGCGCCGAGCAGCCGCTCGTCGCGAACACCGGCCGACCGCACGAGATCCTCCAGGAGAGCTGTACGGATCCCTACCGCTTCGTTCCGGCTCATCCCTTGACTACTCCCAGCGGCACCAGGCGGGCAACCAGCCGGGCGAGTCCGGCGCCCTCGGTGACGGCGGCGACCGCGTCGACGTCCTTGTACGCCTCCGGCGCCTCCTCGGCGAGACCACGCCATGAGGAGGGCCGCACGGCGATGCCCCGGGCCTCCAGCTCGCCGCGAAGCCGCTCCCCACGGACCATGCGCAGCGCGTGGTGGCGGCTCCAGACCCGGCCGGCGCCGTGGCATGCGGAGTGGAAGGCGTCGTTGCCGGGCAGGCCGACCATCACGTACGAGGCGGTGCCCATCGTCCCGGGGACCAGTACCGGCTGGCCCGCCCGGACCAGGTCCTCGGGCAGGCTCGGATCGCCGGGCGGCAGCGCCCGCGTCGCGCCCTTGCGGTGGACGCACAGTGGACGTGCCACACCGTCCACTTCGTGGGTCTCGAGCTTGGCGGTGTTGTGCGAGATGTCGTAGACCAGCTCCAGACCGACTCCCGCAGCGGTCGCGAAGGCGTGACGGGCGGCTTCCGACAGCAACTGGCGGTTGGCCCGGCCGTAGTTGGCTGCCGCCGCCATCGCCCCGAGGTAGGCGCGGCCCCGCGCCGAGTCGACCGGCGTACAGGCCAGTTGCCGGTCCGGAACCTGGATGCGGTGCCGGTGCAGTTCCTGGTCCATCACGCGGACGTGGTCGGTGCACACCTGGTGCCCCAGGCCGCGCGAGCCGCAGTGGATCATGACGCACACCTGGCCCACCCGCAGCCCGAAGGCCGCCGCGGTGGCCGGGTCGTAGACCTGGTCCACCGCCTGGACCTCCAGGAAGTGGTTGCCCGAGCCGAGGCTTCCCACCTGATGGAGGCCGCGCTCGACGGCGCGCGCGCTCACCTGCCCCGGGGCCGCACCGGCCAGGACGCCGTAGTCCTCGCAGCGCGTGAGGTCGCGCGGCACACCGTGCCCGTGCTCGACCGCGTACCGGGCGCCGCCGACCAGCAGTTCGTCCATCTCCCCGGCCCCCGACAGCTTCCACAGACCGCCGCGCCCCATTCCGCGCGGGATGGTGCGGTCGAGGATGTCCATCAGCCGCCGCGTCCGGTCGTGGTCGAGCGCCTCGCGGTCGATGCCGGCGGCCAGCAGCCGTACGCCGCAGGAGATGTCGAAGCCGACACCACCGGGCGAGATGACCCCGCCGTGGGAGATGTCGGTGGCGGCCACCCCGCCGATCGGGAAGCCGTAACCCCAGTGGACGTCGGGCATGGCGAAGGAGGCGCGGACGATGCCGGGCAGCGTCGCCACGTTCGCCACCTGCTCCAGCGCCTTGTCCCCGGCCGCCTGCGGCAGCAGCGCCCGCGAGGCGAACACGACCCCGGGTACGCGCATCGGCTCCCGCTGCTCGATACAGAAGCGGTACGGGCTGCTCTCCTGCAGTGCGATCTCCATGTCCCTCACCTCCAGTCGACCGTCAGCCGACCGTTCCGATCGGCGACGGCGGTACCGAACTCGGCGCAGGCGGTGGTGAGCCGGTCGCGGATCCACTCCCGCTCCTCGCCGCGCGCCAGTCGGGTGTGGCAGTAGTCCAGGGTCAGCGGCACCGCCTTCACCCGGGCGGGAACCAGGTGCGCGGTATCCGGGCCGTCCAGGGTCACCAGGAAGAGGAGCCCGAGGTCGTTGCGCAGGACCGGATCGACCGCGTAGTCGTCGACGAAGTCGCCCAGGTCGTACAGGATCCGGTCGGCGATCCCGTGGAAGACGTGGGCGGAGTGCCCGGCGACCAGCGTCGCGCCCGCTGCCAGCAGCTCCGGGGCCGCGGCCGAGACGTGACGCGGCGGCCGGGAGGTCATGTTGGGGCCCCAGTGCGGGGTGACCAGCACGACGTCGGCCGCCGCGGCGGCCCGGCCCACCGACTCCGTCAGCCAGCCGGGTACCCCCGCGTGGAGATCGGCCCAGGCCACGCCGGGACTGTTCTCCCCTGCCGCGTACTCCTCCGGGTCGTCCGTGACGCCCACCACCGCCAGCCGCACACCGCCCGCCTCCAGCACCGCGAACTCCCGGGCCTCGTGCACGTTCGCCCCGGCGCCGACCGTGTGGACACCCGCCCCGACCAGCAGGGCGCGGGTGTCGGCCATGGCGTCGAACCCGTAGTCCAGGGCATGGTTGTTGGCGAGCGTCACACAGTTCACCCCCAGTTCGGCCAGCACCTTCGCGGCGGCGGAGGGCGCGCGGAAGAAGAAGGCCTTTCGCGGGTCGGGCCAGCGGCGCCCGCGGTCGGAGACACAGCACTCCAGATTGAGCACGAACAGGTCCGCCTCCGCGAGCGCCTCCCTGACCCCCGTGGAGAGCAGGGTCCCCGGCACCGGCGAGCGGCGCAGTTCCTCGGCGACTTTGCGCCCGAGCATGGTGTCGCCTGCCAGTGCCACCGTGAGCGCCATGATCCTGTCCCTTCCCTGCCCCCCTCAGACGTCGATGGTCACCCGGCAGGTCCAGCCGCCGGGGCCGCACCGCAGCTGCAGGTCGTGCAGCGAAACGGCCTTCGGCACCGCACCGACCGCGACGGCGGTGCCCGCGTCGGCCATTCGGAAGCGGACCGACACGCCCCGGCCGTCCCCCGCCGACCGGATCGCCCCCACTTCCACATCGAGCGGGATCTCCCCGTCGACATCCATCCGGTAGACGACCTCTTCCAGGACGGACACGAGCAGATACTCATCGGATTCCGCCGTGATCGCGTATTCGTGGTCCCCGACCGCCGAGGCCCCGGACGTGTCGGCGAAACCCTCCACCACCGCGCGCACAGCCTCGCCGATGCAGCCCGCGGCCGTCGGCGACCACGCCTCCACCTGCATGTCCGCGGTGTGTGGCACAGCCCGGTGGCCACTCGCGCCAGGCTTTTTCCCCGAAGGTTCCCGACCGTCCACAGTCGGCGCCTCTCCGTAGTCTCCGTACGCACAGCCCGAGCCCGGGTTCCCCGTGCCGCAGGCTGTGCCTCCTCCAGAGTCGTCCCGTACACCGCTCCGGGGCAACCATCACGAGGCGCGGCCACGCGTCGACGCTGTCCCCTCGTGGCACGGGCCGCCAGTGCGAGAACGCTGAGGACGGGACGTCGTCGTTGCTCGCCGGCCGTACCCCGGGCCTGACATGCCATTGGCTGGAGCAATCACCGGCCCGAAGCCTTGCGGCGCAGCAGGATGGACGCCTTGACCACGCCTTGTGTCAGGAGCTCCGTGTGTACAGGCTCTGTGAGTGGACCCGCCAGGAGCGCCGTCCGCGTGCGGGCCGGACGGTGGCTCCGTGCTCTGCAGCGTCCGCGCCCGCCCGGTTCCGGCGAGAGCGGTGAGGTGGCCGGGTCGCCCCCGGGCGGCGAGCGACGGGACGGCGCGGCCCGGCAGCGGGGGCGCGCCGGTGCCTGTCGCGCCCACGTGGATGCGCTGGCTGCCCGCCTTCTACATCGCGGGCGTCCTGGTGCTCGAACCCATCACGCCCGTGCAGTGGCCCGTGAGCTTCCTGCTCGTCGCCCTCCCGGTGATCGCGGCCTTCGCCCACGGCCCCGCTGCCGTCGGTGCCATCACCGCGTTCGCGATCGTCTTCGAAGCGGTCCTGGCCGGCACCCCGTGCTGCGCGGGCCGCCCGGTGAACTACGTGTGGGAGCGCCACTACGTGACCGCCTACCTGTGCACCGCACTGGTCGGCGTTCTCGGGACGATCCTGGCTGCGCACCGCGTGCGCCGGGAACGTACCCTCGCCACCGTGCGTTTCGTGGCCGAGATCGCGCAGCGTATCCTGCTCAGCCCGGTTCCCCGCCGCATCGGCCCGATTCAGGTGGAAGCCCTCTACCTGTCCGCCGACGCGGAAGCACATATCGGCGGCGACCTGTACGAGGCCGTCCCCACCACGTACGGACTCCGCCTTGTCATCGGCGACGTCCGCGGAAAGGGCCTCCTTGCCGTGGAGACGGCCGCGACCCTTCTCAGTGCCTTCCGCGAGGCCGCCCACGACGAACCCGACCTCGCCACCGTTGCCCGCCGGGTGGAGACCAGCATGAACCGCAGGGCCACCAGCCTTGCCGGAAGCGACATGGGCGAACGCTTCGTCACCGCCGTCTTCGCGGAGATCCCTCGCCGTCACGTGGTCCGCATCGTCAACTGCGGCCACCCCCCACCCCTGCTCATCCGACCCGACGGGGTCACTGAGCTGGAGACGGCCGAACCCGCACCGCCGCTCAACCTCGGCGTAGTCCTCACGGAGTCCTACCAGGTCGACGAGTACCCCTTCCGCCCCGGCGACGAGTTGCTGCTCTACACCGACGGCGTCACCGAGGCACGTGACCCCGCCGGGGCCTTCTACCCCCTCCCCCAGCGTGTCCTGTCCTGGGGTCCCCTTCCACCCCGGGAACTCCTCGACCGCCTCCACCACGATCTCCTCGTCCACAGCGGCAACCGCCTCCACGACGACACCGCGGCTCTCGCCGTCTACCACCTGCCCGACTAGGAACCAGCACTCACCCGTGCCCGGCCGTCCCGGGAAGGGGTTTCGGCCGACCGCTCTACGGGGCCGCGTGCGGGTCAGGACCGGGTGTCCGCCTGGGTCATGGAGCTGACGGCGTCGGCGATCGTGCTCCGTCAGAGGCCCAGCTTCAGCTTGAGTACCTTCGCGCCGGAGCCGAGCGGGAAGTTGAGCGTTTCCGCGTTTGACATGTGAGCGTCGTCGGCCGGCACGTCAGCTCGTCGATCCCGGCCACGGTCCCGGTGGTCGCACCGCTCGGGTCGAGGTCGATCACCGCGTAGGCGGTCTTTCCGGCCCGGACCGGGTATGCGGGTGCGCCGCCGAGACCGCTGGGGATCAGCGGCTCGACGTCCTTGCTGCGGTCCTCGGAGTGCGAGTTGCCCAGGCTGACCAGCGGGAAGAAGCTGAGGCCGCAGGCGCTCGCGCCGAGGTTGCGCACCACGATCACCCGCGGGGTGGCCGCGCCGGCACGGTTGCTCACGTGCACCGACAGCTTCTGGCTCTCACACGGATGCGTGTAGGCGTAGCTGTCGGTGTCCGTGTTGCCGCCGCTCGCCTTCTGGGTCCGACAGACGCGAGGTCACGCGCCGGGCGTCAGGCTACGGTGAGCGCGTCTCAGCGACGGTTACGCCGGTCGGCGGAGCGCGAAGCCGGACTCGGCGGGCGCACGCTGCTCAGCCGAGCGCCTCAGCGCTGTCCCTCAGGACCCGCCCGGGTTCGTGGCAACCGACCTTGTCCTGTCGCCGGTGCCGAAGTTGACGGTGACTCCGGGCACGAGCCTGCCGCTCTCAGTGCCGCTCCCTCGTCGTGGGCCGCGCCCCCCTGCACCGTCTCCTGCCACCGGCCCGACTCGTGCACTGCCCGGAGGCGGTGCACTGTGGAAGACGTGGGTCTCAGTGAACGCATCGCGGGTCTGCGGGAGTCATGGCGGCCGGGCCATGCGCTGCTGGTGTTCCCCCTTGCACTCATCGTCGTGATCACGGTGGTGGATATTCTGGCGCCGCAGGACATCCGTCTGGGGCCGTTGCTGGTCATCGCTCCCGCGATCACCGCCTCATTCGCCGGTCCGCTGTCCACCGGGGTGATCGGACTCCTGGCCGTGGCGGCTCAGGCGTATATCGGTCTGCACTTCGGCGCACTGACCTCCCGGGGCGTGCTCGTACAGATCGCCGCCATCGCCTTGCTCTCGGCGCTGGTCGTGTTCTTCTGCCTGATACGGGAACGGCACGGCCGGGAACTCGCCCAGGTGCGGTCGGTGGCTGAAGCCGCGCAGCAGGTCCTGCTGTGGCCGCTTCCCGACCGCATCGGGCCGCTGCGAGTCGCCTCGCTGTACCTGGCCGCGGAGGACGAGGCCCTGATCGGGGGCGACCTGTACGCGGCCACCCGTACCGGCGGCGGAACCCACGTGATGATCGGTGATGTGAGAGGCAAGGGCCTGGCCGCCATCGGGGAAGCCGCCCTCCTGCTCGGCGCCTTCCGCGAGGCCGCCCACCAGCACGCCAGCCTGCCCGCACTCGCCGCCGCCCTGGAACGGAGTGTCGGCCGCTACCAGGCCGACTTCGAGCCGGAGAGCGAGGCCGGGGAGCGCTTCGTCACCGCCCTCCTGCTGGAGATACCCGACGACGACCCCGTCATCCGCATGACCAGCTGCGGGCACCCCGCCCCCATACTGCTCAGTCCAGGACATTCCGTCTCCGTCCCGAGTCTGCATCCCGCACCCCCGCTGGGCGTCGGCGGCACGGGGCAGACGGGCTACACCGTTGACGTGTTCACCTTCGAGGACGGCGACACCCTTCTCCTCTACACCGACGGCGTCATCGAAGCACGCAGCCGAGAAGGAGACTTCTATCCGTTCGCCGAACGGGCCGCCCAGTGGACCGACAGCTCTCCGGAGATCCTGCTGCGCCATCTGCGCCGCGACCTCCTGGCGCACGCCGGCGGGTATCTCGGTGACGACGCTGCGGTCATCGCGATCCACCGCGCTCCTGGCGGAGATTCGGGACTCCATCACGGAAAGGCCGCCCAGTCCGACGGCTTCCGTCACGGCTCCGGAAGGACGGGCCCGGCACGGGAGTGCTGATGAGAGTCCGACCCATCCCAGAGCATGTGCTGCCCTGCACAAATTTCCGGCACTTCCTCTCCCAAGAAATCTGTCATGGCAATAGTAGACATGCTTCATCCCTGGAGTTACTGTCTTCCACATAGCCAGGAAGTCTGTGCAGTGCGGCAGAGAACGAACTGCCGCGCGCACAAGACGGAAGCGGGCGTAGCGCGGCAGCGGAACGACGGGACCGCAAGGATCGAGGGTCCCCTCGTGGGCCGCCGGGCCCGGCGGCCCGTAGGTGCCGTCGGCAGAACCAGGACCCGCACGTGGCAGACAGATGGATCAGCCAGGAGAAAGAAGGAGGCAAGCGCCATCAGGATCGCCCGAGCGAGGACGTAGTCAGCCCGGGTACCGCAGACCCCGGAACGAAAGGTGGTCACACGGTCACGCATCCGCGATCCCCGTACTCGCTCCCCTCAGCCGGGAGACAGTGCGGAAACGACATGCCGGCGCCGTAGTAAGCCGGCAGATGGTGTTCAAATCCCTCAGGGCCCTGGTGCCGTACGGTGCCGGGGCCCCCTACACGCCCCCCGATCAGAGGCGCACATGACCGCAGACAGCTTCCTCGGCCCTCTCGACGACGACCACTACCCCGCCTACACATGGGACGGGCCGCCGAAATGCTCGGCACCACTCCTGCCTTCCTGCGGGCCGTCGGAGCCGCCCGCCTCATCACTCCGCTGCGGTCCGAGGGCGGACACCGCCGCTACTCCCGCCACCAGCTGAAGGTCGCCGCCCGCGCCCGCGAACTCGTCGACCAGGGCACCCCGGTCGAGGCGGCCTGCCGCATCGTCGTCCTGGAGGACCAGCTCGATGAAGCCCGGCGCGTCAACGAAGAACTGCGCCGGGCCGCCGCCGAGCCCCGCCCCGGAACCTGACCCGCCCACCACCGAAGTCACCGGACGCCCCGCTCAGCCGACCGCCACCGGCGAAGAGCCGCCCGTCACGGCCGGCCGAGGTGCCCCGGTGCCGTCGGCGGGGACGGTCCAGATGTCGCTCGCCCGGCCGGCCGCGCCCGGGAGCGCGCAGGCGACCGTACCGTCGTCCAGCCAGGCCGCCTGGTCGTCCACGCTGCGGGTCTCGGCGAGCGGCGTCTCGCACCGGCGCACCTCGCGCAGGTGCCGGTCGAGCACGATCGCGTATGTCTTCGGCAGCACCCCTGGCTCGGCGCGCAGACAGAGCGCGCTGTCACCGGAGGCGTAGAACCGGTCACAGCCGGGGCCGCCGGCGGTACGGACGGCGGGGGTTGCGGCGCGCGGCTGATGTGCGACACGTCCCGAGGCCGTGTCCCGGAAGTACACTGCGGGCCCGGTGAGCGTGAACGAGGCGTCGGCGTCGGCGTGTTGCCCCTCCGAGCACTGTCGGGCGTGCAGGCCGTAGCCGACGGAGCCACCCGTGAGGAGGGCACCGCGGCCACCACGACGGCGATCCGGGCCCGAGGGCCCAGCGGAGCGGCGGAGCTGGGGAACCTGACACTCATGCGGTACGCCTTTCGGAAATCCGGGCTCCCGGCGGGGTGCGCGGCAGCAGCGGGAACCAGCCGTGGGGAGGCCGAGGCGGCGCTGGAGTAGCAGGCAGACGAACGCGTCACCGACGGTGACGGCGCCGAGCAGGGCGGCGGCTCCGAGAATCCGCCGGAACCCGGGAGCACGGAGCGCGTCGAATGCCTTGCCGGTACGAGGAGTTGGGCGGGTCGGCGGTGTCGGGCGCGGGCCGGGCACGTACAGGGCGAGAAGCAGTACCCCGACTTAGACCGACCGGCAAATGGGGGGTGGAAGAAGGAGCGGGGCTGGGTGCGTGCAGCTGCAAGGCGGAGGATTGAGGCATGGCGGAGCCATGGTGATTGACGACAACGCCGCAGATGTGCGTGCCCAGCCCCGCGACGCCGCCCCCCATTTGCCGGTCGGTCTTAAGGTCGGGTGCGCCCGGCATCGCTTCGTCGAGAGCGCATACCGAAGGACCGGCACGGTCGGCGTGTTGCCGACCATGCCGGTCCTGGCTCGTGAAGCGGGCGCGGGCTCTACAACTCAGTAGGCGGAGTTGACGTTGTCGATCGACCCGTAGCGGTCGGCGGCGTAGTTGGCGGCCGCGGTGATGTTGGCGACCGGGTTGGTGAGGTCGCTCGCGGTGCCACTGACGTGGTAGGCGTTGAAGGTCGGCTGGATGACCTGGAGCAGCCCCTTGGACGGCACACCGTTCTTCGCGTTGATGTCCCAGTTGTTCTGAGCGCTGGGGTTGCCGCCCGACTCGCGCATGATGTTGCGGTGCAGCCCCTCGTAGCTGCCGGGGATGCCCTTGGCCTTCATGATGGCCAGCGACTCCTTGATCCAGCCGTCGAGGTTGTTGGCGTAACCCGCGCCGCCCTGGCCGCCGTCCGCCGAAGCCTTGACCACGGAGACGCTCGCCTTCGCCGGTGCCACCTCGGCGGCCTGCGCGGATGTCGACGTCAGCGTGAGGGCTGCTGCCGCGGCCCCCACGGTGGCGATTCCGGCGACGGTCAGCGTGCGGAGGCGGGCGATGCGGCTGGTGCGGGTCTGCGTGTACGTGGTCATACGGAAGGAACTCTCCAATGGGGACGTCTTGGTGATGCCGGCCGGTCTCGGTTGCGGCGGCTTGCGGAGCCGAACCCCGCTGCTGCGGGTCCGAGCGAACCGATCCGGCGAATCCGCCGGGCCCGACCGCTGCTCCCTGCAACGACAGCCATGGTTAGCGACGGAGAGAGCGGAGCGCAATTATGTGACGTACTACCCGACTACGGAGAAATGTCCGAAATGCCATGTTTCATGGCGCTTATTCGCCTCTGGGGCGGCCTCCGGCCTACTATCGACCTTAGGATGTGACCCAGCTCCTATGGGTGGCATCACAATTTCACCCGTGAAACCGCGGGTTCGACGACGCGGACCGGAACGTCTCGCCGAGCCCTGACGGCCCGCCTCTCCGGCTCTCCGCGTGCGGCTGCGCATAGGGTTCCCGTATGTCACATGCCAGTGATGGAGGCGCGGGAACGATCAAGGGCCTGCCGCGGTGGCGTCCTCGGCCTGGCGAGCGCATGTGGGCCCCTGCCCTGCCTCTGGGGCTGGGCGAACCGGGCCCCGGGGACGCCGAGGTCACCACTCACCCACTGCGCACCGGGGAGGTGATCGTTCTGTACACGGACGGCGTGGGCAAGGCGCGGAACGCGCGGGGCGAGTTCTATCCGTTGCCGACCCGGCTGACGGATCACTTCGGCGACGGCGGCAGGACTCCGGATCCCGAGGATCTCGCGTGCTTCATCAGGGCGGACCGGGACGCGTGGTCGGCCGGAGCGGACGACGACCGGGCGGTGCTCGCCCTCACGCTCATGTGAACGCCCCCGGTCCCAGACTCGGGGGGCCGCCCGGCAGTGCGCCGGTCGGCAGTGTGCCGGTCGGCAGTGCCTGCTCGGTCCAGATGACCTTGCCGTGGTCCATGTAGCGGGTTCCCCACCGGTCGGCGAACTGGGCGACGAGGAACAGTCCCCGGCCCCCCTCGTCCGTGGTGGCCGCCTGCCGCAGATGGGGCGAGGTGCTGCTGTGGTCGGAGACCTCGCAGATCAGGGAGCGGTCGCGGAGCAGCCGCACCCCGATGGGGCCGGTGGCGTAGCGAATGGCGTTGGTGACCAGTTCGCTGAGGATCAGCTCCGTGGTGAACGCCTCCTCCGCCAGACCCCATTCGGCCAGTTTGCGGGACACCTCGGCCCGCACCCGGGACACCGATGAGGGGTCGCTGGGCACATCCATCTGGACGACGTCCGCGGCGTCCAGTCTGCGGATACGGGCGACGATCAGCGCGATGTCGTCACGGGCCGGATCGGGCACGAGGGTGCGCAGAACCGCGTCGCAGGTCTCCTCGGGTGTCCGGTCGGCGCTCTCGGCGAGAGTCCGGCCGAGCAGGGAAAGGCCCTCGTCGATGTCCCGGTGCCGGTCCTCGACGAGTCCGTCGGTGTAGAGCACGAGCCGGCTGTTCTCGGGCAGTTGCGTTTCGAAGCTCTCGAAGGTCAGGCCCCCGAGCCCGAGCGGGGGGCCGCCGGGCACGTCGGCGAATTCCGAGGTGCCGTCCGGGTGGACGACCACGGGTTGGAGGTGGCCGGCCCGGGCCATGGTGCAGCGCCCGGACACCGGATCGTAGATCGCGTAGAGGCAGGTGGCGCCGGCGACTTCCGCGTCGGCGCTGTCGACGGCCTCGTCGCGGTCGATCTGGGCGACCAGTTCGTCGAGGTGCCACAGGAGTTCTCCCGGCGACAGGTCCAGGGTGGAGAAGTTGTGGACCGCCGTGCGCAGCCGCCCCATGGTCGCGGCGGCGTGCAGCCCGTGGCCGACGACGTCGCCCACGACGAGCGCGACGCGGGCGCCGGGCAACGGGATGATGTCGAACCAGTCCCCGCCGACGCCGCCCAGACCGGCCTGTGCGGGCAGGTACCGGTAGGCGACGTCGATGGCGCTCTGGTCGGGGACGCCGCGCGGCAGCAGGCTGCGTTGCAGGGTCACCGCCATGGCGTGCTCGCGCGTGTAGCGGCGGGCGTTGTCGATGCTCACCGCGGCCCGGGCGACCAGTTCCTCCGCGAGTGACCGGTCCTCGTCCTCGAACGGTTCGGACTCCCCGGCGCGCCAGAACAGGACGACGCCCAGGATGGCACCGCGGGCGCGCAGCGGAACCGCGATCATCGAGTGGATTCCGTACGCGAGGAGCTCCCGGGCCCTTGCGGGATCGTGCCGCTGCCACCCGGAGACGGCCGCCAGATCCGTGTCGAGAACCGCCTCCCCCCTGCGCAGGCCGGCCCCCACGGGCGTGGACGGCGGGAAGCGGAGCAGTGCGCCGACGGGCTGGAGCGCCGAATCGTCCCGAACGCCGCTGACGGCGGTACGACGCCACTCGGTGTCCGGGCCCGCGCGCGTGGGCTCCTCACCGCGCAGGACCGCCTGCAACACATCGACGCTGGTGAAGTCGGCGAAGCGGGCGGTCGCGAACTCCGCCAGTTCCTCGCACGTACGCACCACGTCGAGGGTGGTGCCGATCTCGGTGCCGGCCTGATACAGCAGGCTCAGCCGTCCGCGCGCCACGTCGGCCCGGCCGGTGACCGCCTGGAGTTCGGTGGTGTCGCGCAGGGTCGTCACGCTGCCGGGCGGGCCGCCGTCCCGGTCGGTCGACCGCTGGTTGACGGCGAGCCGGCGCTCGCCGACCGGCAGCACCTCGTCGGTCACCGGCCTTCCCGAGACCAGCAACTCCGTGGTGACCGGGTCGAGCGCGAGTTCGGTGACCACGCGCCCCTCCACATCCGCCGGCAGGCCGAGCAGCCGGCGGGCCTCGTCATTGGCGAGCAGCAGCCGGCCGTCGCCGCCGACGATGAGGACGCCCTCGCGCACTGCATGCAGGACTGCGTCGTGATGCTCGTACATCCGGGTCATCTCTGCGGGCCCGAGGCCGTGCGTCTGGCGGCGCAGCCGTCTGCTCACCAGCGCCGTCCCGGCCGTGGTGAGCATCAGGATTCCCGCGGCGGAGCCGAACAGGAGAGGGAACTGCTGCTCGACGACGCCGTTCACGCGTTCGATGGCGATTCCGGCGGAGACCAGACCCACCACGCGGCCGTCGTGGCCGATGACGGGTACCACGGCCTGCACGAGGGGTCCGATGGTCCCAGTAGTTTCCTCGACGACGATGCCGCCGTTCAGCGCGGGTTTCAGGTTGCCGACGAACTTCTTCCCGATCTGGTCGGGCAGGGGGTGGGTGTAGCGGATTCCGGCCCGGTTCAGCACGACGACGAAATCGACGCCGGTGAGCTTCCGGGCGCGCTCGGCCAGCGGCTGGAGCACCGCGGTCGGGTCGGGGCTCTTCAGTGCCGCCTCGATCCCCGGTGAGCTGGCAAAGGTCTGGGCGACGGCGACCGAACGGTTACGGGCGTCCTTTACGCTCTCGGCCCGGGACTGCAGCACGAGCGCGGCCACTGCGGCGGCCACCAGCAACACGACGATCGCCACCTGCAGGAGAAAGACCTGACCAGCGACTGTTCGCATCCTGAGAACCGAGCGTCGGCGGCCGTCCCGTCCGGTCATGCCCTCTTTCTACACCTTGGGCACACACCGGGCGACCCGCTCGACGGGCTACGATGCGGGTCCGTCCGGCACGGGGCCCCGCCCGATACGCGGTCACTCGGGTGACGGAGAACCGATTCCCGGGGGCGCTTCGGTGCCGGGACGGGAAAGAACCGTGGCGACGTAGTCCGCGACGGTCGCCTGCAGGCCGATGTCCCCCTGTGCGCGCTCGGACAGGTACCACCGGTGTTCCAACAGCTCGTGATAGAGCTCGGCCGGGTCCATGGAGCTGCGGAGGTCCTGCGGTACGGCACGCACCGTGGGCCTGAACACCTCGCGGACCCAACGGTGGGCGAGCACCTCCGCCCGGGCGCCGAGCGGGTCGCCCGGCGCGTAGTCCTCCTGTGTCGCCATCCAGCTCTCCAGGTCGTTGAGGAGCCGGCGGGCCTGGTTCTCCTCTGCGTCGAGCCCCGTGAGCCGCAGCAACTGGCGTTGGTGATGGCCCGCGTCGACGACCTTGGGGACGAAGGTGATCGTGTCGCCGTCCGAGGAGTTGACGATCTGCATCTCGGCGACGTCGAAGCCGAGATCATTGAGCCTGCGCACGCGCCGTTCGATGTAGTGGTACTTGCCGGCCGGATAGACCGAGGTACGGGTCAGCTCCTTCCACAGCTCCTCGTACCGCCGACAGATCTCCGTGCCGAATGCGATCGGGTCCACCGAGGGATGGAGCGCGCCTGCGGCCTCCAGGTCGAGCATCTCACCGCTGATGTTCACGCGGGCCAGGTCGATGTCGTATTCACGCTGTCCCCTGCTGAGCGTGGTGTGCGCCTCGCCGGTCTCCGCGTCCACGAGGTAGGCGGCGTAGGCCCCGGCGTCCCGGCGGAAGAGCGTGTTCGACAGCGAGCAGTCGCCCCAGGCGAATCCGGCCAGGTGCAGTCGGACGAGCAGTACGGCGAGTGCGTCCATGAGCCGGTGCACCGTGGTCGGGCGCATGGTCGTCTCGAACATCGAGCGGTAGGGCAGGGAACCGTTGAGGTGACGGGTGATCAGCATCGGATCCAGCGGTGCCCCGTCGCCGCCGGTGCGCCCGGTGACCACGGCGAGTGGGTCCACCGCGGGTATGCCGAGCCGGGCAAGGGTGCGCAGCAGTTCATACTCGCGTACCGCCGGGCGTTCGGCCAGTTCCTTGACCGCCACCACGTCGGTCCCGGCCCGGGCGTAGCGCACGACGTGGCGGGAGATGCCGCGGGGCAGCGTCACCAGGTGTTTCTCCGGCCACTCCTCGAGCGGCAGGTGCCAGGGCAGTTCGAGAAGGAGCGCGGGGTGTTCGGGGTTGGTGGCGCTGAACCGCAATGCCATCGGTCGCCTCGCTCGTACGGTGACGGGACCATCAGTGTGACGCAGCCGCCCGGATCCAGGGCCTGTCCGGCGGATCGGGGTCGGACCTGGCGCGGTGTCCGGTGCCCTGCAATGCGGCGCGGCGTGGCACCGGGGCTCGCGAGCCCGGCGTGATACGGGCGAGAGGCCCTAACCGCGTCCGTCCGCCTCCCGGGCCACGCGCTCCAGCCGGCTGCGGTGGTTCTCCCACCACTCCGAGTCGCCGGGCGCCATGCAGTCGCTTCCGGTCCGCAGTCCGACGACGCCGTCGATGAGCTCCCGGACGATGTCGGCATGCCCGGCATGGCGATCCGTCTCGGCGATCAGGTGGACGAGCGTCCGGTGGAGCGTCACCTCGCTGCGTTCCCCCCAAGCCACTCGGCCGACCGCGTCGAGGGGCAACGACTCGATGGTCTCGTCCGAGTGGGCCCAAACCTGGCGATACATCTTCACTATCTGCTCACGCGGCTCATCGACCGTCGCCCACATGTCCGAGTTCCGTTCGGCGTTGCCGACGATCCAGAGCGGCGGCGCGTCGACCGGCCGGCCGAAGCTCTCACCGAAGTACATCGCCTCGGCGCCGGTCATGTGCTTGACCAGTCCCAACAGGTTGGTGCCGGTGGGAGTCATGGGGCGGCGGATGTCGTATTCCGACAGCCCCTCAAGCTTCCACAGCAGGGCGTCGCGAGCATCCTGAAGGTAAAGGTGAAGGTCTGCCTTGAGGTCCGATCGGGTCATGGGGCCAGTCTGCCGTTCGTACGATCTCTGTCCATCACTTTTCTCCGCGCCCGAACGCGACACCGGGGAGCCGGCCGGTAACGACGCCGCCTCGAAGTGCCGGCGTCCTCGGTCCGAGCAGGCACCGACGGCCCATCCTTGGACAAGGTGCCGTTTCGATAATGGCGTTCTGCACCGTGCGCGACGACCTCGGCACTCCCTCGTTCATGGCCCCGGAGCAGGCGGCGGGGCGCCGGGTGACCCCGGCGACCGACATCTTCGCGCTCGGCCAGGTCGCGGCGTACGCGGCGACGGGATCCCCGGCCTTCGGCGAGGGGACCTCGCACGGTGTGCTCTGCCGGATCGTCCACGAGGAGCCGGACCTCACGGCGGTCCCGGAGCGGCTGACGGAACTGGTCACCCGCTGCCTCACCAAGGAGCCCGGGGACAGGCCGTCGATCGCCGAAATCATCGAGCTCTGCCGGTCCGCGAACGCGGAGACGGTGCTGCGCCGCCCCGAGGACTGGCTACCGGCCCCGGTCACCGCCGACATCACGGTATGCACGGCCGCGCCCGCCCCGGTCCAGACCCCACCGCCCCCGTCCTCCGCCCCGTCCGTGGCCTACTCGCCCACCACGCCGGTGGCCCCCGCCACGGCGCCCTCCGCCTACTCACCCACCGCGCCCGCGGGCTACGGACCCGCCCGCGACACCACAGCCCCCTCAGCCCCGTCCCCCCGCACCACACGCCCGCCCCGGCGCAGGCTCACCCCCACGCGTACGCCCCGACCCAGGTCCCGAACGGGTGCGGGGTACATCGGCATCGTCACGGTCCGGGGCTTCCCGTCCGAGGATTCGCCCAGTACGTACATGCCGCTGGACCTGACCGTCTGGCGCAATGCGGTGAGCTCCGGCTCGGGCAGCTGAATCCCCACCTGCTCCGCGGGCCGATACCGGTACGGGTGGTGCATACCGGGACACGGTCGTACTGTCGATTCAGGAACGACCGCTGGAGGAAGGCACCGCCACCGACGACTGCTGCTGACGCGCAGGCCTCGGCCCGCGGGGCGGGTCCGGTGCGACGGGAAGGCCGCCCGGGCTCGGGAAGAGGCAGCTGGGGAGCCGACATGCAACGAGACAGAATCAGAACAGCGGTCATGCTGTGTGCCGCCGCGGCGCTCGCGGCGGCAGCGGTACCGACATCGGCTTCCGCGCGACCGGCCGCGGCCGACCGCGCGGTGGCCGTCGACTGTTTCTCGAATTCACAAGTTCGCCCCGGTGACTTCCTGATCGCCTGCGGGGACGGCAACAACCGCCTCATCACGCTGCGTTGGACCCAATGGGGACCGACGTCCGCCGTGGGCAGCGGACTCGACGCGGTGAATGACTGTCAGCCCTATTGCGCCGCAGGCAAGTTCCACACCTACCCGGTCAAGGTGCGGCTCGACCGCCCGCAGAGCTGGCAGAAACATCCTGACCTCCAGCACTTCACCCGGCTGCAGCTCGTCTACACGGACAGCACGCCCGCCCAGACGCACCGGGTCGTGACGTACAAACTCTGGGACTGATGAATCCACACGTCCGCCTGCGGCCGGGCTACCTGGCCGCGGCGGCGGTGTTCGCCGTCGGGATGGCCGGCACCACCCTGCCCACACCGTTGTACGGGCTCTACCAGGAGCAGATCGGGTTCTCCGAGCTGATGGTGACGGTGGTCTTCGCCGTGTACGCCGTCGCGGTGATCACCGTGCTCCTGGTGGCGGGCAACTACTCCGACGAGGTCGGCCGCAGACCTGTGCTCCTGGGTGCCATGGCGCTGTCGGCCGCGAGCGCGGGATGCTTCCTCCTGGAGAGCGGCCTGCCGCTGCTCTTCGTGGGGCGGCTGCTGTCCGGCTGCGCGGCCGGGCTGTTGAGCGGGGCGGCGACCGCGGCCGTCATCGAACTGGCGGGTCCCGGACAGGAGGCGCGTGCCGGTTTCGCCGCCACCGCGGCGAACATGGGTGGTCTGGGCTGCGGCCCGCTGCTCTCCGGCCTCCTCGCGCAGTACACGCCCTGGCCGTTGACGCTGCCGTTCTTGGTCCATCTGGGGCTGGTGGGCGCGGCCGCCGGGATCACCTGGTTCCTGCCGGAGACGGTGACGGAGCCGAAGCGGTGGCCGTGTCTGAAGCCGCAGGGAGTCTCCGTACCTCCCGAGGTGAAAGGTGTGTTCACGACCGCCTCGCTGGCGGCGTTCGCGGGCTTCTCGCTGCTCGGGCTGTTCACGGCAGTGGCGCCAAGCTTTGCCGCGCGGACCCTGGGAGTGCACAATCTGGCCGTCTCCGGCGCGGTGGTGTTCTCCGTGTTCCTCGCTTCGACCGTCGGGCAGTCCTTGACGCCACGGATCGGCGGGCGCCTCGCGCTTCCCGTGGGATGCGGCATCCTCGTCATGGGCCTGCTGCTGGTGGCGTCATCGCTGATCGCCGAGTCCCTGCCGCTGCTCGTCCTCGGCGCGCTGTGCGGCGGCACCGGCCAGGGACTGGCCTTTCGCGCGGCGCTCACCCTGGTCAGCGAGGCGGCCCCGGCACGGCATCGTGGCGGCACCATTTCGGCGTTCTTCGTCGTCGCCTATGCCGGGATCTCGGTGCCGGTGGTCGGAGTCGGTGCCATGGCCACCTGGCTCGGGCTGCGCCCGGCCGGCCTGATCTTCGCGGGCTGCGTGATGCTGCTGGCGGCGGGCGCGGGAACGTACGCCGCACTGAGGCCGCCGGGGTGAACCGCGCACGGGACACGGCAGATGTCGGCGACCGCGGCAGGTGGACCGTACGGAAGTGAAGGGGTGTCCATCCCCCGGCCACCGGCCTGACACGGCGGCAGCCCCCTGTTCTCACAGGGGGCTGCCGGTGAATCCGATCTCTCTCTGAGAGGAGCCGTCCTCATGGACCATGCTACGGCGATGGAGGGCCGGTGCCACTCCAGCAGTGACCGGCCGAGCGGAGACCGGGCTTCGGGGATCGCGCGGGTCCGTGAGCCTGCGGTCCGGAGCCCCGTGGACATCCGCGGCCGGGCAGGGCGCCGAGCGGGTGACCGCGCCTTCGCCCACCCGCGGCAGGTGCTCGTTCCCGGCTTCGGGACAGTCGGCACACGACGCCGCCGCCAAGAGAGTTCGAGCGGATTCCCTACAAGAGGTAGGCCCGCGCCGCACTCTTGCTATACGTTCCGTCCAATAGCTTGCTAGACGTCGCGTCTAACAAGCGAGGGTGGCGCTCGGCAGCCGAGCTGACACGCGGTCGCGAAGACGGCCGCCCACGGGTCAAATTCGGCACGGTGCCGGAACTCGTCGCGGCGTCGAAGGGCGGCCGTCTGCGGCTACTGGGCTGAACGCCCCGAGTCGCCACCGGCGCGGCGCCGCGTACGGGTTCATCACACCCGGCGCCACGCCGCGTTCGGCCCTGTTCCGTCGTGACTGCTCAGCCGCGTCGTGCCGGTCGGACGGTCCAGCGCGTATACGGCGACCGAAATACCCTTGACCGTTTGCTGGCTCGCGGCGAGGAATCGACACGCTCGGCCACTCGCACGGGGGCCGTATCCCGGCCCCCGCACTCCGCCCGAATCGTCATCCCGGTCCGACCTCGTCGAACTGCTTCTGTATTGCAGGCCACTTGGGCCGACGAGCTCTGCGCTCCCCGTCGGCCCACCCCGGTCCCGCCCGCTCGCGCTACCGTGTGCTACCAGCGCTCCTGCGGTTTCTGCCCTGAGATACGACGTCTCTCGGCGCGGGCCGTGTCGGCGCCCGCCCATGTCCACTTCCGAGCCTGCTGCACCGACTCTCATCTCCGCACCGTGTGCGGACCGCGCGACGACCCATGGAGAACACGTTGAGGACGAAGTTCCGTTCTCGTATCACCGCCCGGCTTGGGCGCACGTACCTGTCCAGGATCCAGAAGTACGGAATCGGCTCCTCCACGATCCGGCTGCTGCCCGAGGACCTGCTGATGCTGCTGCGCAGGGACGGCCTGGACCCGGTGGACAAGCTGGCCGGGCTCCGGGCGACCGCGCCGGTGTCCAAGGTGTCGCTGCCGTTCGGCATGGATGTGTGGGTGGTCAGCGGCTACGAGGAGTCGAAGGCCGTGCTCGGATCGGCCGACGGTTTCAGTACCGACTTCGCCCATCTCGCCACGAATGCCGGAGTGGCGGCGGAACAGAGCCCCGGCGGGCTCGGGTTCAGCGACCCTCCCGTGCACACGCGACTGCGCCGCATCCTGACCCCGGAGTTCACGATGCGGCGGCTGCGGCGGCTCACGCCCCGGATCGATGCCATCGTCGGGGAACGCCTGAACGCGATGGAAGCCCGTCGGGGCCCGGTCGATCTGGTGAAGGAGTTCGCGCTGCCGATACCCTCCCTCACGATCTGTGAGTTGCTCGGTGTGCCCTACGAGGACCGCCACGACTTCCAGCAGCTGGCCATGAACCGCTTCGACCTCTTCGGTGGCACGACCGCGCCCTTCGGCGCCATGTCGGAGTCCCTGGCGTACTTCAGGGACGTGGTCCGGATGCAGCGCGAGACACCGGGCGACGGGCTGCTCGGCGTGATCGTGAAGGAACACGGCGACAGCGTCGACGACGAGGAACTCGCGGGCCTCGCCGACGGCGTGCTGACCGGCGGCTTCGAGACGACCGCGAGCACGATCGCCCTCGGCTCCCTCGTACTGCTGCGGAACTCCGACGCCTTCGAGCGAATACGGACGGACGACGCGGCCGCCGCACCGTTCGTCGAAGAGGTGCTGCGCTACCTCTCCGCGGTGCAGCTCGCCTTTCCCCGCTTCGCCCGTCACGACATAGAGATAGCGGGCGTGGTCATACCCCGCGGTGACATGGTGCTCTGCTCACTGAGCAGCGCCAATCGCGACACCTCGTACGTCAGCGACGGCGGACCCTTCGATCCGCACCGCAATCCCTCGGGTCATCTCGCCTTCGGTTACGGCATCCACCGCTGCATCGGCGCCGAACTGGCACGCATGGAACTGCGCGCCGCCTATCCCGCCCTGGCCCGGCGGTTTCCGCGGATGCGCCTCGCCGTCCCGCCCGAGGAACTGGCCTTCCGGAAGCTGTCGATCGTGTACGGCGTCGAATCGCTGCCGGTGCACCTGCACTGAGCGGGCGTCCGGACCGCACGTCTCCATGGACCGGCCGGCCGGCCCGCACGGTGCGGGTCACCAGTGCTTCGGCTCGGGGAGAGGCTACTCGCACGCCGACACCCTCGTCGACGGAACTCCCCCAGGTCACGGGGCAGATGAGCCCTGTGTTGTGGTCGCCACGGCCCAGCACGTGCGTCGGTGATGGGTGTGATAGCCGGCGTCAGGTGAGGGCCGCCGCCAGGATGGTGGCCGTCTCGGCGATCAGGCGGTCGTCCGCCTCGGCGTCCTCCTCGTGCCGAGTGGACAGCACAGCCATCACGAGCGACCCCCGGTGGGACGGCCAGGCGATGCCCACGTCGTTCGTGGTCCCGTAGCTGCCGGTGCCGGTCTTGTCGCCGATGGTCCAGTCGTCGGGGAGGCCGGCGCGCAGGCGGTTGCCGCCGGTCGTGCTTGCCCGCAGCCACCCGGTCAGCCGCTTCCGGTCCTCCGCCGCCAGGGCGTTCCCGAGTGCGAGCCGCGCGTAGGTCCGGCCAATGGCCCGGGGGGTGGTGGTGTCGGTCAGCCGCCCCGGTTCCGCCGAGTTCAGCTCCGGCTCCCAGCGGTCGAGCCGGGTCACCTCGTCACCGATGGACCGGCAGAAATGAGTGACGGACGTCGGTCCGCCGATTTCCTCCAGCAGGAGGTTCGCCGCGGTGTTGTCGCTCTGCGAGATGGTCGCGCCGCACAGGTCCTCGACTGTCATCCCGTGCGCGAGGTTCTCGGGCAGACCGGTCACGGGCGCGCCGCCCGACCTCTTGATGTCCTGCTCCGTGTAGTGAATGACCTTCGAGAGGAACGTCCCGTCATGGTCGAGGTCCCTCAGGACGGCCCCGACGGCCGGCGTTTTGAACACCGAACAGACGGGGAAGCGCTCATCCCCCCGGTGGAGGACGGTCCTGCCCGTCACCGTGTTCCACCCGAACACCCCCAGCCGCGCGGCATGCGCCCGTTCCAGGTCGCGTAACTTCCGCTCCGCCGCGCTCCCCGGTCCGGCGGCGTACGCGGCCGATGTCATGGGGACGGTGGCCAGCGCCGCACCCAGACCACCGACGAGCATCGCCCGGCGTGAAGCGCCCCTGCTCGACCTCAAAATGTCCCGCCTCCCTAACTCGTACAGCCTGCCTTCCCACGGTTGTACAGCCTGTCTTCTGGTGCGGTCGCACTTCTTGCACACGGCGCTTCCGGTTTCCCACCGGTTGCAGGCGAAGGGCGGTGTGGATCTGCGGCGGCCCTCCTGGCACGGCACCGGGGGCCGCTGTCGGTCCTGGGACGGTGACCTGGGACTGTGGCGGGCTGAGGTATTACACGGCGGTCTGTTCGGCGTGCGGGGCGAGCAGCCCCTGCAACTCCTTTGCTGCGGCCTTGAGGAGATGGCCGCGGATGTCGACGTCGCCGGTGACGGGGTCCAGGTCGAAGGCGCCGACAGGGTCTCCGTGCTGCACGCAGACGCCGTTGTAGGCGTCGACGGCCGGGTTGATGCGCGGCAGGGTCCCCTCATGCCGGTGGCGGTGACCAGGGCGATGACGGTGTCGGGGAAGGCGTCCGGCGGGGCACGTCGTTGTGCGTGCCTTGCTCCCGCGCTCACCGCACCGTGGCGAGCCGGCCGTGCGGCTGGACGGTGACGAGGGCGATGCCCGCGCAGCACACCGTGAGGAGCAGCAGCTCGGTGACCGAGGGGGCGGGCGCGGTGTCCAGCGCCCAGTCGCCGAGGCGCACCGCGAACGGAACGGCCAGCTGCACAGCGGCGGTGAAGACCGGCCCCCGGAGCAGGATGAGCCGGTGTTGTACGAGGTAGGCGGGCGCGTACACAGCCGCGCCCAGCACCACGATGCCGCCGGTCGCGGCGAGTGTCGGAGGGTGGGCGATCAGCGCGGGCAGGGCCATCGGGAGCAGCAGACAGGTGGCAGCGGCGAGCAGCACGGGCAGAACGGCGAGGGGTGGCAGCCCCGACAGCCGCTCCCGGTACAGGAATCCGTACACCGCGAAGGCCACGGTCGCGGCCGCCACCAGCAGCAGCCCCGTCCCGTCCACGTCGCCCGCGTCCGCGCCGAGCGCCGCGTATCCGGCCGCCGCCGCACAGGCCAGCGCCGCCCCCACCGCCTTGCGCGGCCCGGACCGCTCGCCGAAGAACAACGCGCCCACGGCAACCGAGGCGCATGGCATCAGCGCGACGACGAGATTGGTGAGCGAGGTGCCGATGCGCGGGATGGCGAGCAGGGTGCCGGCCGCGTAACCGGCGAAACCGAGCAGGCCCAGCAGCCATACGGTGCCCGGCCGGGCGACGGCCCGGCGCAGATCGGCCCTGCCACCCGCGCTGGAGGCGGCGACTGTGGTGAGTACGGCGCAGCACACCACGGTGCGGCCCACGGCGACGACCAGCGGATCGGTCCCGGTGACCAGGGCGCCGGAGAGCAACCAGGTCCCGGCGAGCAGCAGCACGAGGACAACCGGCACAGCATGGCCTTTCCGTAGGCGGCGTTGGGACGGGCGCACGCCTCAGAACCGTACGAGCTGCCCTCCCATCCGTGAACACCGCACCCGGAGCGGTCAGCGACCGGTGGCCGCGTCCCGGTACTCCGGGGAGAGATGCAGGTGGGCCAAGTCGTGCGGGACGGGGCCGTCGTGGCGGAAAAGAGGTGCGCTCTCCCCGTCGGCGGCCGTGGCCGGGGCGTCCGTGAGGCGCAGACGTGTGCGCAGCCGCCCGTAGAAGTCGTGCGGGCCGAGCCTGATGACGCGTAGTCGGCGCGGGGCCGCGTACACGCCGAGCCAGTCCCCGGCGTCCAGTACGCCGCGCAGCTGCCCGTCGATCGTGACCGCGCCCTGCCCCGAGTGGGGCAGGACCCGCACCGCGACCGGTTCGTCCGGCGCGACGACCACGGTGCGATCGAAGGTCATGTGCGGCGCGACAGGTGTGAAGAGGATGGCGTCCATGCGTGGTGAGACCACCGGACCGCCCGCGGCGAAGCTGTAGGCGGTCGACCCGGTGGGGGTGGCCATGATGACGGCATCGGCCGAGTACGAGGCGAGGAGCCGACCGCCGATGTACACGCCGAGACTCACCTGCCGGTCGCGCGCGAGCTTCTCGACGACGACGTCGTTGAGGGCCGTGACGTCCAGCGCCACTCCCCAGCCCTCCGCCCCGGCCTCGGCCTCCCGGTCGACCTGGGGAGGCGGCAGCATCGGGCGTCGTCCGTAGGCCATCAGGGCATCGATGTCCTTGGGGACCTTCAGCACCCGGGAGGTCCTCATCGTCAGCGTCATGCGTTCCTCGACGTCCGCGCGCCCGCGGTGGACGGCATCAAGTGCCCGGACGACGTCCTCGACCGGCACCTCGGTCAGGAAGCCGACCCGGCCCAGGTCGATCCCGAGGACGGCGCCGTGGTTCTTGGCCGCGATCCTGGCGCCTCGCAGAAAGGTCCCGTCGCCGCCGAGTGTCACGATGAGGTCGGGATTGCCCGCGACATGGGCCTCCTCCCGTCCGCCGCGCCGGCGTGCGTCGTCGCGCCACACGTCGATGTCCGTGCAAGGAATGTCCTCGCACGCGCACCAGTCGCGTACGACGCGCTCCGCGACAACGGCCTCGGGACGGCCCTGGTGGACGACGATTCCCACCCGCTCGACACTCATCTCGCTCCGACTCCCCGTGTTCCGATGTTGGTGGCGGTGACGATGCCCTGACTCCACCTTGATGGCCCGCGGGTGCGCCCGCTCGGTCGCCGGGCCGCCGGACCGTCCGCGGTCAGGCGATCGGGCGTCACGGGAGCGCGGCGTGAAGCGGAGCGGGCGCGGCAGACTGGTGGGGAAGGGTCCGTCCGCTCTTCATGCACGGGACGCGGCCGGGGTCACCGTGTGGCTTCCGGGGTCGCGGCACCGGGTGCTCGTCACTTCTGTCCGGAGGACCGTCATGGCCGAGGTCGAGGCGTCCCGGCACAAGGGGCGTTCTCGCACCGGGCAGGTCGGGGCCGTGGCTCTCGCCGCCGCCTCGATCGGCCTCTGGGCCGCCACCGGCTGCCCCGCACGGGCCGCCGGTCTTCCGGCCCCCGATCACGTGGTGGTCGTGGTGATGGAGAACCACGGGTACGTCCAGGTGATCGGCAGTTCGGACGCCCCGTACATCAACCACACGCTCAAGGCGGGCGGCGCCGACCTCACCCGGTCCTTCGCGCTCACGCACCCCAGCGAGCCGAACTACTACATGCTGTTCTCGGGCTCCGACCAGGGCCGCGCCAAGGACCGTTGTACGGGCGTCGGTTCCCTGACCGCACCCAATCTCGCCGCCGAGCTCATCACCGCCGGGAAGACCTGGGCCAGCTACAACGAGTCGCTGCCCCGCCAGGGTTCGACGGTCTGCGGCAGCGGCTACTACACGCAGCGGCACACCCCCTGGTTCGGTTTCTCCAATGTGCCGGCCGGCACCGCGAAGACCATGGCGCAGTTCCCCGCCCACTTCACCGAGCTGCCGAAGGTCTCGTTCGTCGTGCCGAACCTCTGCGACGACATGCACACATGCCCGGTCTCCACCGGTGACACCTGGATCAAGAACAAGCTGGGGCCCTATGCCGACTGGGCCAGGACCCACAACAGCCTCCTGGTCCTCACGTTCGACGAGGGAAGCAAGGGATCGGGCAACCGCATCCCCACCCTCCTCTACGGCGAGCACGTCGTCCCCGGCAGCTCCAGCAATGCCACCTACGACCACTACGACGTGCTCCGCACCCTGGAGGACCTGGCCGGTCTGACGACGCACGCGGGCAGGGCGGCCTCGGCGTCCGACATCACCGGCATCTGGAAGTGACACCCCGAGTTGTCCACGGATTCCCGCGGCACCGACGCCGCGGGCGTCACGCAGGAGAGCGTGAGCAGTGTTCCGCCCACGACGCCGATGGAGCGCTTGAGCTTCTGTGGGGTGGGGCCGGTCGCGGGGGCCAGCGCCTGGGAGCGCTGAGCGTTTCGGTCATCGTGCGATTCCGATCAACAGGTGCGGTGATTGAGCGCGGGAGCGGTATCGCCTCCAGACGAGGACATGGTGAGTGCTTTCGTCGCTCCCCGCGCGACATGCAATCCCGACGAGTTCCGCAGGTCAAGAGCTGTTCACCTACGGAATTCGTTGTTTCTACGAGACGATCCAACGGTTTGCCGTTGAAAGTGCGTCATTCTGCTGGGGATCGGCGGGTGCGGGAATCGCAGCGGAATCCGGTGGAATGTTTTGCCCGTTCCAGGATCTGGAAGGGCGGGAGGCTCCTGGAGCACCACGGAGGGCCGACGGGCGGAAGGCCGACAGGCGGAAGGCCGACAGTTGAGGCGCGCGTCGATCGGGCTGCGAGTGCCCGCGCTCCGGCTGCGGGTGCGCATCCATGGACTAGGTGCCAGCCTTGAGTCATGGCTTGGGCGTCATGGACGACTCGCGGTGTGTTCTCCGGGCATGGTGGCGTGCTGACGGACGAGGTCGGCGTCCTGTCCGGGGACCTGACGGTGCACACGACCTGGGCCGATGACACGGCCCAGGTGACTGTGCAGTACACGGGTGCGATCGACTGGTTCACCATGTCGGGCAGCCCCGTGCCGTGCTGCTCCGAGGACGACAGCCGTCGCCTTCACGCCGCGGTGGTGAAGTCCGTCCGTGAAGGAGCGGCGGCAACGGTTCCCAGGCCACCGCCCCGGGTGCCGGATTAGGTGCCCCTGGAAACGGCCGAACGGCGGTCCCTGACCGGCGGGTGCGGTACTTCACGAGGGGCCTGCTCGGCCCTCCGTGAAGTACGTCAACCCGTCGGCCCTGAACCGCCGCCAGGAGCGGTTGTGCGTCAGTAGGCGCCGAACACGTTGTCGATCGAGCCGTACTTGTCGGCCGCGTAATTGCACGATGCGGTGATGTTGGCGACCGGGTCGTAGCTGTCCATCGACGTGCCGGGCACGTGGTAGGCGCGGAACGTCGGGTCGATGATCTGCAGGAGCCCCTTGGAGGGCGTTCCCTTGGCGGCGTTCGAGTCCCAGTTGTTAATGGCCCGGGGGTTGCCGGAGGACTCGCGCATGATGTTGCGGTGGATGCCGTCGTAGCTGCCGGGAATGCCGTGCTTGGCCATGACGGCCAGCGACTCCTTGATCCAGCCGTCCAGATCATTGGTGTACTTGGCCGGGGCGGCGGCGGTCGACACCGCGACGGTTTTCACGGCGGATACGCCAGTGGAAGCGCCGGCCACGGCCTTGGCGCCGATGGTCAGCTTCATGCCCGGGTGAATCAGGGTGGGGTCGGCACCGATGGTCTCCCGGTTGTCCTCGTAAAGCTTCTGCCAGCCACCGCTTACGGAATGCCCCTTCGCGATCTTGGAAAGGGTGTCACCCGCGATCACAGAATAGACGGTGGGCGCCGCCTTCTGCACCGAGATCTCCTTGGTGGCGACGGCCGGCGCCGTGGCCTTTTCGGCGGTGGCAGCCTGGGCCGGCGCGGCCGAGGCGAAACCGGCGCAGACCAGCGGCAGCACGAGGGCGGCTCCGCCCGTGGTCGCGGCGATGAAACCGCGGGTCCGCGAAGTAGGCTTGCGACGACGGTACTTACCCGTTGCGGGCATGGCGAATTCCTCTCCGTCGCCTACGAGGTGAGCTGTCGGGTTCAGACTGGAGATGTCTGGCCGCATGCAATTGCGACTTCACCCCGAGCCGTACCGGATACCGGTTCGGCGGCTTACCTGGGTCCCCCGCTCCTGCCGTACGTGAGTGGGTCGGTCGGATTCTCGGACGGCGGCAGGATTCGGCGTTCCGTCCGGATTGACGGTGACCGTAGGCGAGAAATACCGAAGGGAACAAGCCCCTATTTTTTGATCACATTTCATTTGCAAGATCGAATCACGGAAAGGGAAGTAAGCCACCTCACACAGCAATGCCAAATTTCCCTGCACAGAAGGGAACCGGGTCACGCGTCACGACATCGCGAGGCTTGAACGTGACTCACACCACGCAGCTCAAGAAAGGGGCATTTCAGGCAGCCCCGAGAGGTCACAACTCCGTTTAAATGCCTCTTTGTTACCCAAGAGCCCATGTCTAACGAAATTACATATATAGGACATATGGTCGGCTCTTCGTGCGTTCTCGCTCCGGTGCACCGCCGTCGGACCGAGCACACGCGGCAGGGCCGGCCAGCCGTCCTCCCGGGGCCGCTCCCCCGCACGGCACCGAGGCGTTGCCTTCCGCCCGCCCGATCGCTAAGGTTTTGAGCTGTCCTGTTGTCTCCGATAGAGGTGGACGTTGCGCATCTGAGGTTCGCGATCATCGCGCCGTACGGCTCCGGTCGTACGCCCGTCACGCAGTAGCAGTGTTTCTTCCTGCCCGTGACCCCGCGCGGATGCGACCTCGGTGCATGAGCCGTCCCTCGATCTTTCGGACCGCCGTACCTGTTTCCGTTCCGGTCGCTGCGTGGTGCTCGCATACGAAGCCCCCTTCACCGCGCTCACGACTGCGAGGATCACCATGGCGACACCCACCACCCCCAGCGCCTCCCTCACCTGCTCCGCCCTGTCCTTCCAGTGGCCGGACGGCACGACCGTCTTCGACGGGCTCTCGCTCGGCATCGGCCGGGGCCGCACCGGCCTCGTCGGCAACAACGGCGCGGGCAAGTCCACGCTGCTGCGGCTGCTGGCCGGCCGGCTGCTCCCCTCCCAGGGCTCGGTGACCGTCGGCGGCAGCCTCGCCCACCTTCCGCAGAACATCACCCTCGACACGACACTGCGGGTGGACGAGGCCCTGGGCATCGCCGAGCGGCGCGACGCGCTGCGCGCCATCGAGGCCGGGGACGTGGACGAGAAACACTTCGAGACCATCGGCGACGACTGGGACGTGGAGGAACAGGCCCTCGCGACACTGGGTTCGCTCGGGCTCGGATACCTGGAACTGGACCGCACCGTGGGCCGGATGTCCGGCGGGGAGACCGTCCTGCTGCGCCTGGCCGCAACTCTGCTGGAACGGCCCGACGTCCTCCTGCTGGACGAACCGACCAACAACCTCGACGTGTTCGCGCGTCGCAGGCTCTACGACGCCGTCGACAACTGGCGCTCCGGCGTGCTGGTCGTGGTCAGCCACGACCTCGAACTGCTGGAACGCGTGGACCGCATCGCCGAACTGCGCGCCGGATCCGTGAGCTGGTACGGCGGTGGCTGGTCGGCCTACCAGGAGGCTCTGGCCACCGAACAGGAGGCCGCGGGGCGGATGTTGAGGGCCGCGGAGGCCGACGTGCGCCGACAGAAACGCGAACTGGAGGAGACCCATGTGAAGTTGGCCCGCCGCCAGCGCCAGGGCAGGAAGGCGGAGGCCGACGGCGGCCTCCCGAAGATCCTCGCCGGCCGCCGGAAGCGGTCGGCGCAGGAGTCCGGGGGCAAGCTCCGTGGCCTCCACGAGGAGCGGCTCAGCGAGGCGCGCGAACGCCGCGAGGAGGCCGCGGACGCGGTACGCAACGACGCCGAGATCCGTGTGAGCCTTCCCCACACCGCCGTTCCCACCGGCCGCACCGTGCTGACTCTGCACGAACTGCGCCCCCGGTTCGGCCGGCTGCGCCAGGGCGACCTCCACGTGCACGGGCCCGAACGCATCGCACTCGTCGGGCGCAACGGCGCCGGCAAGACCACGCTGCTGCGCACCCTCACCGGCGAGCTCGCTCCGCTGTCCGGCGAGGCCAGGACGTTCGTACCGCTGCGGTTCCTTCCCCAGCGGCTCGATGTGCTGGACGAGGAGCTGAGCGTCGCGGCGAACGTGGCCCGCATGGCTCCCGGGGTCACCGACAACCACATCCGCGCCCAGCTCGCGCGCTTCCTGTTCCAGGGGAAGCGTGCGGAACAGCCGGCGGGCACCCTCTCGGGCGGAGAGCGCTTCCGTGCCGCGCTCGCCGCGACGATGCTCGCCGCACCGGCCCCGCAGTTGCTGATGCTGGACGAGCCGACCAACAACCTCGACATCGCCGGTGTGCGTCAGCTGACCAGCGCACTCCAGTCGTACGAGGGTGCGCTGCTGATCGCCGGTCACGATCTGCCGTTCCTGGAGTCGGTCGGCATCACCCGCTGGCTGCTCCTCGGGGAGGAACTCCAGGACACCACCGCGCAGGAGGTGCATGAGCTGCTCGCAGCGCCGGAAGCGGAGCGAGCGGAGGGGTGAGCGCCGGACCGGCAGGAGCACGGCAGGGGGTGCGGGCCTTCAGCGGGACGCAGGCCCGCACCCGTGCCACGGGTCAGAGCCTGGCGATGATCTTGTTCATTTTCGTGATCTCGGCGGTCTGGGCGGTGATGACGGCTCCGGCGAGCTTCTTCGCGTCGGCGTTGCTGCCGTTCTTCTGCTCGTTCTCGGCCATGGTGACCGCCCCCTCGTGGTGACCGGTCATGAGCTGGGCGAACTTCTTGTCGAACGCCTTGCCCCGGGCACCTTCGAGGTCGCTCATGTCCTTGTCGGACATCATCCCGGGCATCCCCGAACCGGCCTCCGAGCCATGGTCCATGCCGGGCATGTCACCCATCGAGGACGAAGACTCGGGCAGCGGCTTGCCCCAGGACGTCAGCCAGCCCTTCATGGTGTTGATCTCGGGGTCCTGGGCCTGCTCGATCGCGGCGGCCAGGTCCTTGATCTCGGGGTCGGCGGCGCGGCCGTCGGCCAGCTTCGCCATTTCGACGGCCTGCTGGTGGTGCGGGATCATCTGCTGCGCGAACGTCACGTCCGCGTCGTTGAACACGGCGCCGGGGGTGGCCGGTGCGGAGGCGCCGGCCGAGCCGTGGTCCGTGCCGGGCATGGACGCGCCGTCGGAGTCGGAGCCTTCAAAGGAGCCGCAGGCCGCCAGCGTCATGGCGAGTGCGGCGGCGGTGCCGACGGCCGCGAGCGTGCGGCGGCGGGCAGCGGAAGACAGGGAAACGGACATCACACGTTCTTTCCAGGTGGTTCGCGCCACCTCGGTGGCGCGCGAAACGGACAGGATGCTCGGGCCGGTCCGGCCGCGGGGCAGGGAACCGGCGGACACCCGTCACGTCCGCGCTACACACACCTGGAGCAGTAGCTCGCTGCCGGCGAGCGGCGGCCCCCGCCGTGCCGGTCCTCGCACCGCCGGACGCAGCCGCCCGAGCACCCACACGGCCAGGATCACGAGACCCAGCGCCATCAGGAGCGGCAGCAGCCGGTCGCGGGCGTGGGTGGATACGCACGACTCGCCGTTCATCCCGGTCACGGCGGCGTCCACCCGGGGGATGCTGTGTTCTTCCGGAACGGCCGTATGAGCCGTATGAGCCGCACCGGTCGCCATGGACATGGGCGGTTGTGAGGTCACGGCCTGGCCACCGTGACAGCCCTCGGCGGCGCTCGCCGGGGCGCCGTGCATGAGGAACAGCCCGCACAGGACGGCACACAGCACGAGCAGCCGGGACATTCCCGGTGTGCGCGTCCGGCTGCGATCCACGGCTGCCTCGAATCCCCGGTCGTACGAGTCCTGCGGTACCAGCCCGACGATACCCCCACCGGGTTCCCCCGTCCTGTCGTACCCCGGGGCTCGTGCAGGGCGCGGACGAGGACGAGGGCGGCCGGACCGGGCATCCGAGGCGCGGTGGTTCAGCGGTCGTTGCGGGCGCGCGTCCAGGCGGCGTCGCGCAGCAGGCGCAGTCCGTTGAGGCCGACGATGACAGTGGAGCCCTCGTGCCCGGCGACGCCCAGGGGCAGCGGCAGCGTGCCGGTGTGGGCGGCGGCCAGTGCCGGGGCATCGTTGACGCCGTCCCCGACCACGAGGACCTTCCGTCCGGCGTTCTCCAGCTCCTTGACCGCGCGCACCTTGTCCTGCGGCAGCAGACCTGCCCGGACGTCACCGATCCCGGCCTCGGCGCCCAGTCGGGCGGCGGCGCGCGGATTGTCGCCGGTGACCCTTGGTCACCGGCAACGGCTCGCCGGTGATGGTCGCCTGGTCGACCTCACTGGCCCCGTCGAGGACCCGGCCGTCGGCGCCGACGCGCTCGCCGGGACGTACCAGGATCACGTCCCCGACCCTCAACTGCGCGGTGGGCACGGTCTCTTCGGCACCGCCGTCGCCGAGGCGGGCCGCCGTGGCGGGGGCGAGGTCGAGCAGGCCGCGCACCGAGTCGGCGGTCCGTGCGGTGGCGAACGCCTCCAGGGCGCCCGACGTGGCGAAGATGACGATCAGCAGGGCGCCGTCCAGCACCTGCCCGATCGCCGCCGCCCCGAGGGCGGCGACGACCATCAGCAGATCCACGTCCAGCCTCCGGTCCTTGAGGGCCTTCAGGCCCTCCCACCCGGGCTCCCAGCCGCCCGCGACGTACGTCAGCGCGTACAGCGGGCCCCACGCCCACCACGGGGCGCCGAGCAGGTGCAGGGGCAGCGCCGACAGGAACAGCCCCAGGGCGGCCGCGGCCCAGCGGGCCTCCGGGAGAGCCAGGATCCGGGTGCGCCGTCCGGTGACGACCGCGTCCGGACCGGGTCGGCCGCCGAAGGCGGGCGGGTGAGGGTGAAAGACATGGGCGGTGATCCTTCACACGAGAAGGCGGACTGTTTCGACCCCCGCACACAGGATCACATGAACACCCATTCATGTGTTCATCTCCATAGGATGTAGGGCATGGGCCACGGAGCTGACGCGAACACTGCTGCCACCGCGCGCGAGCGCCTCGACGCCGTGGGGGCCACCGATGTGGCGGCCACCCTCCAGGCCCTTGCCACCCCGTCGCGGCTCCGCATCCTCGCCCGCCTCCAGGAGGGGCCGTGCCCGGCGACGGAGCTCGCCGACGCGGTCGGCATGGAGCAGTCCGCCTGCTCCCATCAGCTGCGGCTGCTGCGCAACCTCGGCCTGGTCACCGGCGAGCGCCGGGGCCGCTCGGTGATCTACGCGCTGCACGACAACCACGTCGCCGAACTCCTCGACCAGGCCCTCTTCCACGTCGAGCACCTGCGCCTCGGCCTGCACGACACCCCCGCGGAGGAAGCGGTGGAAGCCGGAGACGCGGTGGGAGCCGCCGTCCGCTGAGGCCACCGGCAGGCCGGCGATCGCCGACGCCTCCGGGCCCGCGCCACCGAATGCGGGAGCGATTCTCTGCGTCTACGCTCACCTGTGGATCCATGCCGCCAAAGGTCGTGCACCGGGTCAGGAAGCGAGATGCCCATGGAGCGGCTCAAGGCGTCGGGATTCGTCGGCGAGCTCTCGGCGGAATTCCTCGGCACGATGATTCTCATCCTGTTGGGCTGTGGTGTGGTGGCTCAGGTCGTGGCGGGCGGGGCACTCACCGAACCGCCGGGTGGCCTCGGGAATCACGACAGCATCGCCTGGGCATGGGGGCTCGGAGTCACTCTGGGTATTTATGTGGCGGGCAGACTGAGCGGAGCCCACCTCAATCCTGCGGTGACTCTCTCGCTCGCCGCTTTCAAGGATTTCCCCTGGAAGAAGGTGGCTCCCTACACCGTCGCGCAGTTCGCCGGGGCGTTCATCGCTGCTTTGCTGGTGCGTTGGAATTACACCGAGGCGCTGGCGAAGGCGGATCCCGGACACACCATCAAGACGCAATTCATCTTCTCCACGCTGCCCGCCAACGGGAACCCGGCACTTCCTGTCCACGAGTGGGGCGCGCTGCGGGACCAGGTCATCGGCACCGCCATTCTCGTGCTGCTGATCTTCGCCGTCACGGATCTGCTCAATACGCCACCGGGCGCCAATCTCAGCCCGTTCATCGTGGGTCTCATCATTGTCGCCATCGGTATGGCATTCGGGACCAACGCCGGGTACGCCATCAACCCGGCTCGTGACCTCGGGCCCCGGCTCGCAAGTTTCCTCACCGGCTACGGAGGGGCGTGGCGGGACCAGTACGGCAATCTCTACTTCTGGGTGCCGATCGTGGGCCCGCTCGTGGGCGGCCCGGTCGGCGCGTTCCTCTACCAGACCTGCATCGGCCGCTTCCTGCCCGCCGCGGAAGCCGAACCCGAGGGCAGCCTCCCCTTGCCCCAGGAGAAATGACGCCCGGTACCTTCATCGAGGGCGGACCGCGGAAAGGCGGCATGCCATGGCGGATTTCATCGGCGCGGTGGACCAAGGCACCACCAGCAGCCGCTTCATGGTCTTCGACCACGACGGAAACGAAGTGGCCAAGCACCAGTTGGAACACGAGCAGATTCTGCCCCGGCCCGGCTGGGTGGAACACGACCCGGTGGAGATCTGGGAGCGCACCAACTCGGTCATGCAGAACGCTCTGCGCACCAGCGGTCTCGACGCCACCGATCTCGACGCCATCGGGATCACCAACCAGCGTGAGACCACCGTCGTCTGGGATCCCCGCACCGGCCGTCCGTACTGCAACGCCATCGTGTGGCAGGACACGCGTACCGACTCGATCGCCCGGGCCCTGGAGGACGAGGGGCACGGCGAGGTCATCCGGCGCAAGTCGGGGCTGCCTCCGGCCACCTACTTCTCCGGCGGGAAGATCAAGTGGATCCTCGATCACGTCGAGGGGGTCCGCGCGGCCGCGGAGCGGGGCCACGCGGTGTTCGGGAACACCGACTGCTGGGTGCTGTGGAATCTCACCGGCGGCCCCGACGGCGGCATCCACGCCACCGACGTGACCAATGCCAGCCGGACGATGCTGATGAACCTGGAGACGCTCGACTGGGACGACGAACTGCTGGACATCTTCGGCATTCCGAAGGCGATGCTGCCGGTCATCAACCCGTCCTCCGACCCCGAGGCGTACGGCCGCACACGCACGTCCCGGCCGCTGCGGGCCGCGATTCCGGTCACCGGGGTGCTCGGCGACCAGCAGGCGGCCACCGTGGGGCAGGTGTGCTTCGAGCCGGGCGAGGCGAAGAACACGTACGGCACCGGCAACTTCCTCGTGCTCAACACCGGTACGAAGCTGATCCGGTCGCGGCACGGTTTGCTCACCACCGTCGCCTACCGGTTCGGGACGAGTCCGGCGGTCTACGCCCTGGAGGGTTCCATCGCGGTCACGGGGTCCGCCGTGCAATGGCTCCGGGACCAGATGAAGATCATCACTGAAGCCGCCGAGAGCGAACGGCTCGCCCGGACCGTCGAGGACAACGGCGGGATGTACTTCGTGCCGGCGTTCTCGGGCCTCTTCGCCCCGTACTGGCGCTCGGACGCCCGCGGAGCCATCGTCGGCCTGGCCCGCTACAACACCAACGCCCATCTGGCGCGGGCCACTCTGGAAGCCATCTGTTACCAGAGCCGGGATGTGGTGGACGCGATGGAACAGGACTCCGGCGTCCATCTCGATGTACTCAAGGTCGACGGCGGGGTCACGGCCAACGACCTGTGCATGCAGATACAGGCGGATGTCCTCGGAGTGCCCGTCAGTCGCCCCGTCGTCGCCGAGACCACCGCGCTGGGAGCCGCGTACGCGGCGGGTCTCGCCACGGGGTTCTGGCGCGACCAGGGCGAGTTGAGGGCGCACTGGCAGGAGTCGAAGCGCTGGGAGCCGCAGTGGAGCGAGGAGCGGCGCGCCGCGGGGTACACCGATTGGAAGCGGGCGGTCGAGCGCACCCTGGACTGGGTGCGGGTGGAATGACGTCGGGGTCCGGCGACCGCGCCGTACGAGCGCGACCCTACGGCGTCCGGCGGGTCAGGTCCCGGTGCGCCGGACCCGCACGACGCAACGATGACGTCAGCAGATCCGCGGCAACTGCTCCCCGACCGGCAGGTCGACCACACGTGTCCCGCCGAGCCCCGTACGGGCCACCACCATGCCCGGGTGGGCGTCCACCGCCTCACCGATCACTGCCGCGTCCCGGCCCAGCGGGTGTGCCCGCATCGCCTCCAGGACCGCGTCGGCGTGTTCGCGCGGTACGAACGCCACCAGCTTCCCCTCGTTGGCGACGTACATCGGGTCGAGCCCGAGGATGGCGCAGGCATTGGCCACCGGCGCGGGAACGGGGACGTGTCGCTCCTGGATCAGGACGCCGGTGCCCGACGCGGCCGCGATCTCGTTGAGGGATGCGGCGAGTCCCCCGCGGGTGGGGTCGCGCAGTACGTGCAGGTCCGGGGTGACCGCGAGCATGACCTCCACGAGTCCGCCCAGGGCGGCACAGTCGCTCGCGATCTCGACTCCGAACTCCAGCCCCTCACGCACGCTCATGATCGCCACGCCGTGGACACCGATCGCCCCGCTCACGATCACGACGTCACCCGGGACGACACGCTGCGGCCGCAGATCCACGCCGGCCGGGATGAGGCCGATACCGGCGGTGTTGATGAAGATGCCGTCTCCGTGGCCGGCCTCGACCACCTTGGTGTCCCCCGTCACCACCTCAACGCCCGCGTTGCGCGCGGCGGCGCCGAAGGCCTCGGCGACCCGCGCGACGACGGAGAGCTCGACGCCCTCCTCCAGAATGAATCCGCAGGACAGATAGGCGGCACGCGCACCGCTCATGGCCAGGTCGTTGACGGTGCCGTTGACCGCGAGGTCGCCGATGCTGCCGCCGGGGAAGAACAGCGGCCGCACCACGAAGGAGTCGGTGGAGAAGGCCAGGCGGGCGCCGCCCAGCGACACCGATGCCGAATCGCCCAGTTGCGCGAGCGTCTCACCTCCGAAGGCGGGGGCGAAGATGTGTTGTACCAGTTCGGCGGAGAGCGCGCCGCCACCGCCGTGGCCCATGACGATGCGTGGGTGATCCCGCAGCGGGGCCGGGCACGTCCATGCTGTGGGATCGAGCGGGGGGATGCCGGAGGGAGGCGTTACCGAAACGGCTCGGTCGCCGCGCGTGGGGGTCTCGACGGTCTCAGCCAACGGGGCTCGCCTCCAGAGATGCGGTCTTGTTCATGTCCAGCCGCCGGTAGAGGTAGTACGCGGCGCAGGCTCCCTCGCTGGAGACCATGGTGGCTCCGAGTGGGGTGCGAGGGGTGCAGATGGTGCCGAACGCCTCGCATTCATGGGGCTTCAGCAGGCCCTGCAGGACCTCTCCACTGCGGCATTGGGCGGGTTCACGGGTGTCGATACCGGTCACCTGGAAGCGGTATTCGGCGTCGTAGTCCCGATAGCGCGGGGCGAGCCGCCAACCGCTGTCGGGGATGACGCCGATGCCGCGCCAGGCCCGGTCGGTCACCTCGAAGACGTCCTGCAGCATGGCCAGTGCGGCGGGGTTCCCCTCGGGGCGCACCGCGCGCGGGTAGGCGTTGTCCACGGTGTGTTCGCCGCGTTCCAGCTGGACCACGGTGCGGCGTACCCCTTCCAGGATGTCCAGCGGTTCGAATCCTGTGACCACGATCGGGACGCCGAACCGTTCGGCCAGCTCGGGGTATTCGCCCATGCCCATCACACTGCACACGTGTCCTGCGGCGAGGAATGCCTGAACCCGGCAGTTCGGCGACCGCATGATCGCCTCGATCGCGGGTGGCACCCGGACATGGGACACGAGCAGACTGAAGTTGCGGATGCCGAGCCTACTTGCCTGATAGACCGTCATCGCATTGGGAGGAGCGGTGGTTTCGAAGCCGATTCCGAAGAACACGACCTGTCGGTCCGGGTTCTGCTGGGCGATCTTCAGCGCGTCGAGCGGGGAGTAGACGACGCGTACGTCCCCGCCCTCGCTGCGGACCCGGAAGAGGTCCCGTCCGGTGCCGGGGACGCGGAGCATGTCGCCGAAGGAGCAGAAGATTACTTCGGGACGGGAGGCGATCTCCAGCGCCTTGTCGATGACTTCCAGCGGGGTGACGCAGACGGGGCAGCCCGGTCCGTGGATCAGTTCCACCTGGTCCGGGAGGAGTTGGTCGATGCCGTGCCGGATGATGGTGTGGGTCTGCCCGCCGCAGACCTCCATCAGCGCCCACGGTCTGGTCACGGTGGAGCGGATCTCGTCGAGCAGCCTGCGGGCCAGCTCGGGGTCCTGGAATTCGTCGATGTACTTCACTGCCGCACCTCCTGCGATGCCTCGGCGGCGCCGGGCAGCGGCAGCCCGCCGGCCTCTGCCGCCATTTCCCATGGATCGCCGAACTCCTCCTGGAGCATGCCGAGTTGGGTGAAAAGCTCGAGCGTCTGCCTGGCCGACTCCTCGTCCAGTTTCTGCAGCGCGAACCCCACGTGGACGATGGCGTACTCACCGACCTGAAGGTCCGGCAGATACTCCAGACACGCTTCCTTGACCACTCCGCCGAAATCGACGGTGGCCATGCGTGTGCCGTCCCGTTCCTCGATTTCCAGTACTCTGCCGGGCACCGCCAGGCACATGGTTTCTCCTCGCTGTGGTTGCTCCCGCCCGCCCGGTCCTGCCGGGCGGGCTGTCAGTGGGTGGCCGCGCTCTCCCGCGCCGCGCCGATGCGGCCATCGGGTGTTCGGGGGGCGCGGTTCCGGGCGGCCACCATCACCTGTCCCAGCGCCAGCCCCCCGTCGTTGGGGGGTACTTGATGGTGTCTCAGTACGGTGAAGTCGAGCTCGCGCAGCGTCCGGGCGCAGGCCGAGGAGAGCAGCGTGTTGGCGAAGACTCCGCCGGTCAGGGCCACGGTGTCCAGGCCGTGCTGCTGACGCGCCAGGACGCAGGTGCTGCGTACGAGGGCGGCCACCGCCTCGTGGAAGCGTGCCGCGACGACACCCGGCGCGGTACCTGCGCGCACGTCCTCGACCACCGCCGAAAGTACGGGCGCGGGGTCGGCGATCAGTGCGCTCGCGCTGTCCGGTACGGGAAGGCGCAGCGCGAACTCGTATCCGCCGCAGTCGTCCCCAGCCGCCCCAAGCGCGGCGGTTTCGAGTTCGACGGCGGCCTGGGCCTCGTATCCGGCCCGGTGGCAGATGCCGGTGAGGGAGGAGACCGCGTCGAACAGCCGACCCATGCTGGAGGTGGGCACGCAATGGATATTCCGCTCCAACTGCTTTGAGAGTACGCTCAGTTCCTCGGTCCGGCAGGCAGCCGTGCACGGCAGGTCGCGCGACCAGTCGATTCCCGCCGCGTGCAGATGTGCCAGGGCCATGCGGTACGGACGGTGTACGGCTGCGTCGCCACCGGGCAGGGGGACGTACGCGAGATGCCCGAACCGGTGGTATCCGTCGTAGTCCGCCAGCAGGAACTCGCCGCCCCACACGGCCCCGTCGTCGCCGTAGCCGGTGCCGTCGAATGCGACGCCGATCACGCGCCGGGTGCCGTCCAGGCCGTGTTCGGCCATCGTCGAGGCGATGTGCGCGTGATGGTGCTGTACGCGTACGACCTGCCGTTCACCGGCCAGACGGCGGGTCAGCTGTCCCGAGCGGTATCCGGGATGCCCGTCGACGGCCAGGGTGCCGGGTCGCACCCCGGTGATGGTCTCCAGCTGCTGTCCGGCGTACTCGAAGGCGTGTTGGGTGGCGAGGTCGTCCATGTCGCCGATGTGGGCGGACAGCCAGGCCCGGCGCCCTTGCGCCAGACACAGGGTGTTCTTGAGGTCACCGCCCGCGGCGAGGATCGCCGGTACAGGGAAGGGCAGTTCGACGGGCCGGGGGGCGTAACCGCGTGACCGGCGTACCGTCAGCGGTTCCCCGTCACAGACGCGTACGACGGAGTCGTCGCACGGTACATGGATCGGGCGGTCGTGGGTCAGCCAGGCGTCGGCCAGGGGGGCGAGCCGGTCCAGCGCCTCGGCGTCGTCCGTGACGATGGGCGCCCCGGCCACGTTGCCGCTGGTCATGACGAGCAGGCGCGGGCCGGCCGGGTCGCCGGGCAGGCCGAGGAGCAGGTGGTGCAAGGGGGTGTAGGCGAGCATGACGCCGAGGTCGGGACTGCCCGGGGCGACGTCGTCCGACGGTGCCGGAGCGCCCGGCCCACCGGGGGCGGCGTGGCTGCGGCGCCTCAGCAGGACGATCGGCCGGGCGACGCCGGTGAGCAGGGCCCGCTCCTCGACGCCGACATGGACGAGGTGTTCGATGTCGGTGATGTCGCGGGCCATCAAGGCGAACGGCTTGTCGCCACGGGCCTTGCGGCGGCGCAGTGCGGCCACGGCCCGGGGGCTGGCCGCATCGCAGGCGAGGTGGTAGCCGCCGAGCCCTTTGACGGCGAGGATCGCGCCGCCGGCCAGGAGCCTGCGGGCCTCGGCGACCGGGTCCGTTGCGGTCGCGCGTCGCAAAGGCCCGTCCGGATCCGGGTGTGCCACCAGCAGATCGAGGCGGGGCCCGCATCGGTGACAGGCGACCGGCTGGGCATGGAAGCGGCGGTCCGCCGGGTCCGCGTACTCGCGGGCGCAGTCGGGGCACATGGGGAAGCGGGCCATGGTGGTGTGCGCGCGGTCGTACGGCAGTTCCGTGACGATGGTGAACCGTGGCCCGCAGTTGGTGCAGGTGATGAAGGGGTGCCGGTGGCGCCGGTCCGCGGGATCGGCCAACTCGGCGAGGCAGTCGGCGCAGGTGGCCACGTCCGGAGGGACCAGCGTGCGGGAAGGCCCGCCGGCCCGGGAGGCGACGATGGTGAAGCCCGCACCGCCGGCTGCGGGAACGTCCCTGTGCTCGACGGAATCGAGGACGGCCATGGGTGGTGCGTCGGCGGCGATCCCGTCGCAGAACAGGGCCACCGCAGCCGGTGAGCCCTCGACTTCCGCGACGACGCCCTCGGGGGTGTTGGTGACGTGTCCGGCCAGGCCCATGCCGAGGGCGCGCGTGTACAGGTAGGGCCGGAATCCGACGCCCTGGACGACGCCACGGACGGTGATCCGGCGGCGCTGCACCGGCTCGCCCGTGGCCGGGCCGGACCCTTGCGTCGTCACGCGCGGGTGTGCGCCGTGGCGCCGGACGCGTCCGTCGCGGCGCCCGGCACGTCTTCGCCGGGATGCGTGTGGGGCCTGTCATGAGAGGCCTCGCCGTGTTCCGCGTGGGTATGGGGGTGCGTGGACCGGCGTTGCCGGGCCATGACGGGCCGGTGGACCGGGGCGCCGTTCGCGGCGCCCAGTGCCCGTTCGAGAAGCGCCCCGACACCGGCACCGCGCCGGGCAGAGGTGAGGATCACCTCCACACCGGGATTGACCTGCTCAACATGGGCACGGAACGCGTCCTCGTCGAACTCCACCGCCTCGGCGATGTCCGTCTTGGTGACGAGCACCAGGTGCGCCAGCCCGAAGGCGGTGGGGTACTTCAGCGGCTTGTCCTCGCCCTCGGTGACCGAGGCGAGGACGACCCTCAGTGTTTCGCCGAGGTCGTACGAGGCCGGGCAGACCAGGTTGCCGACGTTCTCGACGAACAGGAGCCGGGTGTCCTCGGGCAGCCACCCGTCGAGGTGCCCGCCCAGCATCCGGGCCTCCAGATGACAGAGTCCGTCGGTGAGCACCTGCTTGACCGGGGCGCCGGAGCGGGCCAGGCGAGTGGCGTCGTTCTCGGTGGCCAGGTCGGCGGTCAGCGCCGCCACGGGGACGCCGGTCTCCCGGGCCAGTACCAATTCACGTTCGAGCAGTGCCGTCTTGCCGCTGCCCGGGCTGGAGAGCAGATTGACGACCGCGGTGCCGCGGGCAGCGAGTTCGGTGCGCAGGCGGTGCGCCGTCGTGTCGTTCTTCGCGAGTACCGCCTGCTGGAGATCGACCACACGGCACATGGTTCAGCGCTCCTCGGAAATCGGTTCACGGATACGTCTCTGCGCAGGCCCTTCGTCCCAGTGGACGTCGGCGATCCGGAGTTCGCGGCCCGAGAGCAGTTCTGCGGTTGCCTCGCCGCACACGGGGCAGCACAGCTGCGGTGGCATTCCGACCACCCATTCGTCCGCGCAGGGCTCGCAGCGTGCTCTCGCCCGCACGGAGTCGACCACCAGTTCGGCGCCTTCCAGCACGGTCCCGGCACAGGCCAGTTCGAAGCAGAAGGACAGTGCGTCGGGGACCACCCCGGCGAGCTCGCCGACCTGGAGCCGGACCGATGTGATGGCTACGGCGCCATCGGCCCGGGCTGCTTCTTCCACCTGGCCGACGACGGCCATGGCGATGGACATCTCGTGCATGGGTCTCCGTCCTGCCCGCGTCATTACACCGGGGAGTTGCGGCCGCAGCCGGGCTGGCTCGCCGACGCCGCACGCCGCGTACGTCATTCGGTGCAGCCCGGGGCGTGACGGATGCGGCGGCGTCACATGGCGCGAATCCGCAGATAGCGCTTGATGTCGGGCATGACCTGGGCCACGAGTGCGGCAACAGCCGCGGCGACCGCGCCGCCAAGGATGATCTTCTTCATGATGGTGTTCATCTCCTCAGTTCATGACCGGGCCGGCCGCCGACTGTGCGGTGGGCGCGGTCCGTTCGTCGTCCCGCACAAGGCGCAGGACCATGTTCACGGCCTCCGGTACGGCAGCCGCGACGGGCTCGCTCAGGCCGATGCCCTCGTCGACGCGGGCCGGTTCACATCCGACGACCAGCGTGCGCACCGGGGGCGTGCAGCCCGTTCCGGCGCACAGGGTTTCCAGCAGGGTCAGGACCGCGTCGGGGGACATCCGGTGGCCGTCGAGCAGCGCTTCCTGCGGCTCGATACGGCCGGGCCGGTCGGCCTCGATCAGATACAGCGTTCCGGGCTCGCCGCCTCGTTGCGTGGCATCGATCAGGACCAGCGTGTCGTACCCGTCGAGGAGCTGGTACGCGAGATGGACTCCGCGCACTCCGATGTCCACCGCTTCGACGTGGCCGGGCAGGGGTCCTGACGCCAGTCGTCGTACGGTCTCGACACCGAAGCCGTCGTCGCCGAGGAAGATGTTCCCGACGCCCGCGATCAGAGTCGTCGCTCTCTGCTCCGAGGGCGCCGTCATGCGTCCTCCAGGGGCGCGACCTCGTCGGGCTGGAAGTAGAGGAACCGGCCCTGCTCGCGCCGGATGTCCGCACCGGGGTCGCCCTCCACGGTGACCGCGAGGTGCACTCCCCCGTCCACGTCGTGGAGTACCGCTTCGACCAGTGCGCTGCGGCCCTTGAGGAAGAGGTCCTGGGCGTCGGTACGGCGCAGTCCCGGCCGCAGCAGGACGCGGCTGCCCGCGCCCACCGGCCGGCCGTCCACCAGAATCTGGTCGTGCGCCGGGTCGGCGCCGCCGTCGCCTGCCGGGTCCCACCACGGCTGGTCCGGCCTGATCAGGTCGTACTCGTCGGCCCCTTCCGGCACTTGCGGAAATCCGTCGGACGCGACGGCCGCTGGTGCACCCGGCTCGGTGACCTCCCGCAGGGCCCGCACCGCGCCGTGCAGCCGCTCCAGGACCTCGGCGGGCATGGAATCGGCCAGGTCGATCACTGCGGCCGCCCGGTCGTCCGTTCCCCGGGCCTCACGCTTCTCGTGGTCGGTCAGGGCGGCCGTCCGCAGGGCGAGGATCTCGTCGATCTCCGTGGAGTCGTACAGCGCTCCGGGGCTCTCAGGGGCGATGGCCGGGTGGTCCTCAAGGATGATCGGGGACGAGAGCATCAGGTCCGCACGGCCGGGCTCTGCGGCCAGTACGGGCCAGGTGTGCAGGTTCCGGCAGCCCGCGACTGCGCCCTTGGCCCACTGGGGAGGGTCCGTCATCGACAGGAACGAGCCTGCGTCGAGGCCCAGGAGGAGGTGGGCGGCCACCAGTGATCTGGGCAGCGCGGCATCGCGGTCGGCGTCAGCGGCGTCGGGCGTCCAGGTGCTGGTGTTCTCCACCACGGCGGTGAGCCGCATCGCCCGGTAGGGGCCGTCGATTTCGGCGGCGGACAGCCTTACCGTGCCGTTGATTTCCTCGCAGCGGCGCACCAGGCGGCCCACGGTCCGGCCCTCCTCGTCGCGGACCGTTTCGTACTCCTCGCGTGCCGGGCGCGTGAAGTGGACGACGACGCCGTCGCCGGTGAGCTCGGCCACGGTGGTGAGCACTTCGACCCGTTCCTCCGCGCCCTCGTCCCAGGGAACCAGGACCCGGTCGGTGAGATGGAGTTCGGGGACGGTCCGGAAGGTGCCGTCCTCGCGGATCTGCTGCACGGTACGGCGCTGGGCGTGCAGGAACCGCATTTCGGCCGCCAGCGTCGCGTCCGCCTTCGGTTCCATCAGGCACTCGGTGTGCTGGAAGTCGTGCTCCTCGGCGGCCGCCGCCCAGGCCGGAGGCACGAGCACCCCGAACTGCCAGCGGAGCCGGTTCTTGGCCGCCGACGCGCGGTACGGGTACAGGACGTAGCCCTCGAAGAGGACCGCGTCGGCCACACCCCGGGCGGCGGCGAAACGGGCTTCCAGCGCGGGGGTGAGCGCGGATGTGGTCATTGCGTCGTCCTCTCGGCGAGCCCGGTGAGCCCGGCGTCGGCGAGTCTTCCGTGCGGCGGCAAGAGGGCCGTGGTCCCGGCCGCGTCGAGAAGCGCCCGGGCGGTCGCCTCCCAGGACGGCAGTGCGTGCCGGGAGCGGAATTCGAGCAGCGCGTCCATGGTGTCGCGGGGAAGACGGATCCAGCCGCACCCGGGAAAGTGCTGATCGACCATCTCCTGCCACACCGCCACCGGCATCCGGAACGGCGCCTCCAGGTCCCACGGCACCGGCTCGACCCGGAAGCCGCCGGAGCCGGTGAAGGCGGTGCCGGAGAAGAGCATCAGGAGCGGCACCTCACCATCCGTCAGCGCGTTCATGTACCGTGTCGCGGCGATCTCCAGGTCATACGTGCAGGGCACGACGATGTCCGTCTCGGTTTCCCCGGTGAACGCGGGAACCATGACCGGAACCTGGGCGAACTGCACGGGCTGGAGTGTGCTGCCCCAGCGTGAGCGCTCTCCGAAAAGGTCCATCAGGCCTTCGGCCTCAGCCGTTTCGTAGCCGCGCCGGGCCGGTTCGATGCGGATCTGGCAGCGCAGCGCGAGCGCGTGGACCCGCGCTTGTCCGGACGCGGTGATGCGCAGCCGGAAAACGAGGGTGGGGCCGGCTGCGTACGGATCGGCGCGTACGCCGGTGCAGGCGAAGGTGAAGTCCGTCATGGCCGACGCTCCCCCACCGTTGTCCCGGCGCGGCGTTCGATGTGTTCGAAGAATGCCTGCAGCTCGGCCCGGGCCTCGGCTCCGCCGTCGAAGCCCTGCCACAGCAGGCGCATGCGTCCCACCAGCTCGTAGCAGATGTCGATCGGTACCAGATAGCACCCGGTCCGGCCCTCGGAGCGGCGCAACAGCAGGGCTTCCACGTCGGGTTCGACCAGCTCGGATAGACGGCTGCCGCCGAGGACCGCCTGCCAGGCCGACGGATCGAGTTCGCTCTCGGTGGCTCCGGCGGGGCTCGGGTAGAGCGCCACCAGCCGGTCCAGTGCGGCGTTACGGAAGAAGAACGCCACGCTGACCGGGATCTGCAGGAGCTCCCACGCGTTGTCGTCGAGGCGGTGGTCGTGGTCGGCGAGGTAGCGGTCCGGGACGCTCAGGAACCGGCCGTGGGCAGCGCCGGGCCGCTCGAAGAGCAGGGCGCACGGGGTGCAGGCGCACGCCAGCGACCGTTGCTCGGCGTCCACCAGATGCCGGTGGTTGTCCTCGGCAACCAGCACTCCGCACAGTTCGCACCGCTCCTGCCGCGGCTCACGCGGTACCGCGAACCGCCGCAGGGTGTGTACGCCCGAGGCGGGCGCGGACCGCCCGGCCCACGTCCCAGGCGCGCTCATGACGGCCCGGCCGGGGCCGGACGGGCGGTCGACGCGCCTTGCGGCGGGCGGGTTCCGATCTGAAGGAGTGCCGGCTCCCGACCGGTGGAGGCGGGCTCCATCTCGACCGTGGTGACTTCCGGTGCGAAGCAGGCCAGGGAATTCTCGACGGACAGCTGTGCGGCGGGCGCACCACCGCAGCCGCAGCCGCCCGTGCCGGCGGTCCGCAGGCGCAGGGTGCCCGTGCTGTCGTCGAAGCTCACCACCTCGACGGGATCACGCACGGCTTCGAGGGCCCGCCCGATGCGCATGCCGGTGTCCTCGGGGTGCAAGTCGTGCAGGACCAGCAGGCTCGACACGAGGCCATCGCCCAGGAGTGCGTCCAGGGTTTCGCCGGTATCGCGGCCCGGTGCGGTCAGGAGCCCGTCGATGATCCGGGCGAGCCCTGCCCCGTAGAATTCCATCAGGGCGCGGACCAATTCCTCGGCCGTCGCGGAGGTCTTCCGGTCACCGGCTGCCGTCAGTTGTTCGAGCACCTCTTCGATGCGGCGCCCGGCCTGCTCCGCGTCGAGCACCTTCGCCGCCGCGGTATGTGTGGTCGCGCTCATCCGCCGAGTCCGCTCAGACCGGTGGGCACATGCATCTTCTGCACGGTTCGGCCGCCGCCGACGTACATGTGGACGCCGCACGGGAGGCAGGGGTCAAAGCTCCGCACGGTGCGCATGATGTCGATGCCCTTGAAGTTCTCCGGCGGGTTCTCCTCGAAGATCGGAGTGTTCTGCACGGCGTCCTCGTAGGGCCCGGGAGTTCCGTAGGTGTCCCTGGTGCTGGCGTTCCACGGCGTCGGAGGGTAGGGGTGGTAGTTGGCGATCTTGCCGTCTCTGATCACCATGTGGTGGGACAGCACGCCCCGCACGGCCTCGGTGAATCCGACGCCGATGCTCTCGTCGGGGACGTCGAACTTCTCCCAGGTCCGGGTACGTCCGGCGCGGACCTCCTCAAGCCCCTTTTCGGCGCAGTGCAGCGCGATCGCGGCCGCGTACGCCTGGAAGTACGTGCGGGCGCGGTTGCGCTCCAGCGCGTTGCTCCACTTCGGGATCTGCCACTCGAAGGTGGTCTCGGGCTTGGTCATGGTGCGGGGCAGGTTGATGACGACGCTGTGTCCGGTGGCCTTGACGTAGCCGACGTCGACGAGCCCGGACAGGGCGGTGGACCACAGCCGGGCGATGGGGCCGCCGCCGGTGTCCAGGGCCAGGTGGTCCTTGCCGTCGAACCAGCGCGGCGACATCACCCAGCTGTACTTGTCGTCGAAGTTCCGCTTCTGCGGCGCGGGAATCGTGTGCTGGTTCCACGGGTGGCGTGGGTCGACCGGGTTGCCGAGCGGGTCGTGGGTGACGAACTGCTCCTTGCCCTGCCAGTCGTCGTAGTACGAACTGCCCAGCAGGATCCTGATGCCGAGGTTGATCTCGGTCAGGTCGTTGGTGACCAGTTTGCCGTCCACGATCACACCCGGGGTGACGAACATCCTCCGTCCCCAGTCGCTCATGTTGGCGTAGGTGAAGTCGCAGTGCTCGGGGTCGTTGAGCGCTCCCCAGCAGCCGAGCAGCACCCGTCGGCGCCCAACCTCTTCGTACCCGGGCAGGGCCTCGTAGAAGAAGTCGAACAGGTCGTCGTGCAGGGGCACGACCCGCTTCATGAATTCCACGTAGCGCATGAGGCGGCTGAGGTAGTCCGTGAAGAGCTGGACGGAGGCGACGGTGCCCACACCGCCCGGGTAGAGCGTGGAGGGGTGCACGTGGCGCCCCTCCATCAGGCAGAACATCTCCCGCGTGTAGCGGCTCACCTGGAGTGCCTCGCGGTAGAACTCGCCCTCGATGGGGTTGAGCGAGCGCATGATGTCGGCGATCGTGCGGTATCCGTGCTCCCCGGCGTGCGGCGCCTCGGTGCGCTCGGCGAGTTCCAGGACACCGGGATTGGTCTCGCGGACCATCTTTTCGCAGTAGTCCACCCCGACCAGGTTCTCCTGGAAGATGTTGTGGTCGAACATGTACTCTGCGGACTCGCCTAGGTTGATGATCCACTCACCGAGGTGCGGCGGCTTCACCCCGTACGCCATGTTCTGCGCGTACACGGAACACGTGGCGTGGTTGTCACCGCAGATCCCGCAGATGCGGCTGGTGATGAAGTGCGCGTCCCTGGGGTCCTTGCCCCGCATGAAGACGCTGTAGCCACGGAAGACCGACGAGGTGCTGTAGCACTCCGCGACCCGCTTCTGCTTGAAGTCGATCTTCGTATGGATACCGAGACTGCCCACGATCCGGGTGATCGGATCCCAGGCCATCTCCACCAGGCCGCTGCCGTCGCCGGCCGCCTTCGTTGTCGGTGCCATCGTGTGTGCCGTAGCCCTTCTGAGAAGCGTGAGGTGGGGTCGTCACCGGGAGATGCGCAGTGCCGTCGGTGTCCTGAACGGGTTCACCACGGAGGCCGGTAACCAGTGGTCAGCCGGTCCCTCTTGTGCCGCCACTTGGGCTCCTTGTCCACGGTCTTCGCCGTGATCGACCGGAGCCTGCGGATGACCGCTCCGTAGGCACCGCTGGCGGTGGCGGAGACCTTGGCGCCCGGCGGTTCGTCCATGAACGGCATGAACTTGTCGGGGAAGCCCGGCATGGTGCAGGCGATGCAGATGCCACCCACGTTCGGGCAGCCTCCGATGCCGTTCATCCAGCCGCGTTTGGGTACGTTGCACTTGACGACGGGACCCCAGCAGCCGAGCTTGACCAGGCACTTGGGCGAGTCGTAGGTCTCGGCGAACTCACCCTGTTCGTAGTACCCGGCCCGGTCGCACCCCTCGTGCACTGTGGCGCCGAACAGCCAGGTGGGGCGGAGCTTGTCGTCCAGCGGAATCATCGGAGCGGATCCCGCCGCCTGGTAGAGCAGGTACGTCAAGGTCTCCGAGAAGTTGTCCGGCTGGATCGGGCAGCCGGGCACGCACACGATCGGGATCCCGGCCTTCGACTTCCAGTCCCAGCCGAGATAGTCGGGCAGGCCCATGGCACCGGTCGGGTTGCCGGCCATCGCGTGGATTCCGCCGTACGTGGCGCAGGTGCCGATGGCGACGACGGCCAGGGCCTTCGGCGCCAGCCGGTCGATCCATTCGCTGGTGGTGACCGGCTGGCCGGTCTCCGGGTTGTCACCGAAGCCGCACCAGTAGCCCTCCGGCTTGATCGTCTCGTTCGGGATGGAACCCTCGACGACCAGGACGAAGGGATCGATCTCGCCGCGCTCGCCCTTGAAGAACCACTCGATGAACGTGTCCGCACCGCCCACCGGGCCGCATTCGAAGTCGATCAGCGGCCAGTGGACCTCGATCTTGGGCAGACCGGGCAGCGCACCGGTCACGATCTCTTCGATGCTCGGCTGCATCGCAGCGGTCAGGGCCACCGAGTCGCCGTCACAGCTCAGCCCCGCGTTGATCCAGAGGATATGGATCGGGGACTCTTCTCCGGTGGCCGCAGCGGATGCGTCCACGGTGTTCGACGTTGCTGCATCCATGAGGATGCCTCCCTGGAAAGAGACACAGTGAAGGCCGACATATCGGCCTTCACTGTTCTTGGTAGCAAGCCTTCGGTGCGGGTACACCATCATGTGCCGCCAACGTGGTGACACCGGGCCCAAAGGCGGGTCGTTCCCCTGCGGATCCGGCGGCCGGGGCGAGGTGCGAGGGGCGGCCCGAGGGGGGATCCTTGTGGACGAACGCGCGCCGCAGTGCGTGGTAGGGCGACCGTGGGTCGAAGAAGGTCCGCCGCATCGCCGCCAGCTCCTGCTCGCGGTAGTCGGCGAGCGGTCTGTGGGCCTCGTCCCGGTCCCGTTCGGTCTTCTTCGCCGCGATCCGCGCCTGTGCCGCGGGCGACGCGGCGAGACGGGCCGCAAGCCGAGTGATCTCGTCCGCGAACGACTGGGCAGCGCAGTCGACCGTCCGGTCGGCCAGTCCGAGTCGCACCGCGGCTTCGGCGCTCACCGGCAGCGCATCGCCGGTAAGGCGATCCGCGGCGGCGCTCCCTACCCGCCGCGGCAGCGTGTACGTCCAGTACTCGGAGCCGTACAGCCCCATCAGTCGGTAGTGCGGGTTCAGCACCGCGCCCGACCTGCACCAGATCTCGTCCGCGGCCAGAGCGAGCATCACCCCGCCCGCGGCCGCGTTGCCGCCCACGGCGGAGATCACCAGCCGGTCGGTGGTGGTCAGCACGGCCTCCACGAGGTCGTCCATGGCGTTGATGTTGGCCCAGGACTCCTCGCCGGGGTCGGCGGCGGCCTCGATGACATTGAGGTGGATGCCGTTGGAGAAGAAGTCCCGGCCGCCTCCCAGCACCAGCACCGAGGTGGGCCGCCGGCAGGCCACCAGGTAGGCGTCGTGCAGGCGTCGGCACTGCGTCGTGCTCATCGCACCGCCGGGGAAGGAGAACGAGAGGAACCCGGCCTGCCCCACCTCCCGGTAGTGGATGTCGCTCCAGCCGTGCCGGCCCCCTTCCTCATACAGCGGCGCGGGATGCTCGGGCAGTGCGGGCAGACGCCCTGCGAGCGCCGTCACGGCGGGCAGTTTGAACGTGGCGGGCCCGCCCGGCGTGCGGCGGGGGCGGAGTTCGGGGATCCACACCGCGCCGTCGGCCGTGGCCCGGCAGACGGCCCCTGCCCGTACGGCCACCAGCTCGCCCGGCCTGCCGCGCAGTTCGTGCTCCGGGTGCCCCCCGTGCAGAAACCATTCACCCCCGAGCAGTTCGTCAAGCACTCCGGGGAACGAGTCGGCGGCCCGCAGCTTACGCAGGACCGTTTCCGTGGAGTCCGACTCCCAGTCGATGCGACGGTGTTCCTGGCGGAAATACGGCCGCGTACGGATACGCAGTTCCTCGTCCCCGCCGGTCTGCGGACGAGGGACGTACGTACCGGAAGCGAAACGCTCGACGGCGAGGTGCACGGCCCGCAACGCGGCGTCGGAGACTTCGTTGCGGTACAGGTCGCTCTTGCCCACCGGAGGCACCGCGAAGGTGGCCGATGCCCAGATGTCTCCGGCATCCATCTCCTCGTCGGCCTGCAGGACCGTCACGCCCCAGGTGTCCGCGCCCTCGTGGATGGCCCAGTCGAGGGAGGAGGGCCCGCGGTCGCCGGGCGGGCCGGGGTGGACGACGAGGCAGGTGTGCGCCGCCCACACGTCCCGGGGGATGGCGGTCTTCAGCAACGGAGCCAGGACGAGGTCGGGCGCGAACTCGTGGACGGCTCGCCGCAGCGACGCGTCGCGAGCGGACGCGTCCGGAGTTGCGAGTTCCACCGCTACGGCGTGACCTCGGTCCCTCAGCTCAGCATGAACACGCTGAGTGAGGCTGTTGAACGCGCTCGCCACGATCAGAATGTGCATGGCAATCTCCCAACGCCGGGCAGATCCGGCTGGTAGCGATGGTGGGGTATCGCGGTCGGGGCTCCAGCGGCAACCGGCCGCGAAGTCACCCGAAAGCGAACGTACCGACGACCGCTCAGTGGAACCCGTGGACCGAGCCCCGCGCACAGCGGATCGAAATGAACCGGACAACGGCATGACACGGGACCGAGCGCTCATTCCGAGCTCAACTACGCACCCGCCGCAGCCGGTCGGCGCCGGGCGGCACGGCCCGCCCCGGCGGCCTGTTATCTTTACGTGACTTCACGACGCAACTCTCGGTCGCGCTTTGGCCTTTGCTGTGGCGGAGTCGGCAAGGGGGAAGCGCGTGGCCGCCCTCTGGGCGTTTCGGACCGATCAGCAGCCGCACGGCCTGAACTGAACCTGGGGATGCACATGCCATACACCGGCCGGGACGCATGACCCTGCCGCCCCGCCGAACGCCGGCAGGTGTCCGCGGGGCCACGGAGGGCCGGCCGAAACGGCGTGGGGCGGCGCACGAGCAATGACCACTACACGTGTACGGGCACGGTCGTAGTCTGCGGCCGGCCCGGCCTGTCATGGCTGGACGGAATGACACAGCACAAAATATTCAGCAGAACGGCACATGCCGCTCGGGCCGTATTAGCCCCCGGCAAGAGGTGCAGAAAACAGGCGGACCGACCGCGTCTGCGCCTGCCTCGCAAGCCGGACTATCCGCGCACGGGCCGACGCGGCTGGCGAAGGTGGGTGCCCTCGTGGCGGCTCGTCGTGGGTACGTTCCTGATGTTCACCGCAACGCGGACGACCGTGGTGGCCATCGCCTATGCGCGTACGGACATCCCCGAGGACCTCAACGCTTTCGCCACCCAGCAGGATACCGTCTACTACTGGGCCGACGGCACTCCCATGGCCCGTACGGGCTGGGTGAGCCGCCAGGAAATGCCCCTGCCGAAGATCCCCGACGACGTCCGATAGGCCGTGCTGGCGGCCGAGAACGCCGACTTCTACTCGGACCACGGCATATCGACGCAGGGAATCACCCGCGCGCTGTGGCGCACCGTCGGCGATGGGGACACCCAGGGCGGATCGACCATCACCCAGCAGTACGTCAAGAATGAACGCGGACCGCGAAGCCCTGGCCTCGAACAACTCGCAGGACGTGACGAGTCGTTGAGGGCCGGGGCTTCGCGGTCCGGTGTGCGCGGGCGTCGTAGACGCCCTGGGTCAGTTCGCCTTCTTGACGAACTCCGTGGTGTACGTCTTGGCGAGGTCCACCTTCGCGTTCTTCAGGTTCGGGTTGAATGCCTTCAGCACACGCTCGACGGTGGCGGGGCCGTCCGCGGGCATGACGCCGTCCGCGGTGAACATGGGCAGGGTGTTCTTGATGGCCTGTGCGTAGAGCGCCTTTCCACCGCCCTGGGCGTAGTCGGCCGGCATCTTCGCGGCGATCTCGTCGCCGCTGTGCGTGGACATCCACTTCAGCGTCTTGACGAAGGCATTGGCCAGCTTCTGGACGGTTTCCTTGTGGCTGTTGACCCACTCGGTCTGCATGTAGAGGCTGGAGGACGGGTAGGGGCCGCCGAGCGCCTGCTGGGAGCCCTCGGGGGTCCGCATGTCGATGAGGATCTTGCCAAGCTTCTTGTCCAGGATGGTGGCGACGGTCGGGTCGGTGGTCATGCCACCCTGGATGGATCCCTGCTGAAGCGCGGAGATGAACGTCTGCCCCGCTCCGACGGCCACGGGCGTGAATTCGCTGGTCTGCACGTCGTTGCTCACGGCAAGGTACTTCGTCAGGAAGTCGGTCGAGGAGCCGAGACCCGTCACTCCGAGCTTCTTGCCCTTGAAGTCCTTCGCCGACTTGATGTCACCCGCCGCCTGGTTCGAGACGATCTCGACCTCGCCGGGAGCATGAGAGAACTGGACGACCGACTCGACCTGCTTGCCCTTCACCTGAAGGTCGAGGGTGTGGTCGTAGAAGCCCACCGTGCCCTGGACGTCGCCGGAGACCAGGGCCGTCTCGGCCTGGACGCCCGCGGGCTCGGTGAGGAGCTGGACCGCCACCCCCTCCTCCTTGAAGTAGCCGAGCCGCTCGGTGAGCATCGCGGGCAGGTAGATGACCTTGTCCAGGCCCCCGACCATGATCTTGACCTTGTCGTTCTTGTCACCGGAGGCCGAGGTGGAGTCGCCGCCGCAGGCGGTCAGGGTGGTCAGGGCGAGCGCCCCTGCGACAGCGACGGCCGAGATCCGGGTGGATGTGCGCATCTGAATTCACGTCCTTGTGAAGAAAAAGATCGGGTGTACGGGTGTGCGGCGGGCGTCAGCGGGCGGTGTCGGCGTCGGCCGGTTTCCAGCGGAAGAGCCGCTTTTCGAGGAAGGTCAGCAGGCCCTCGGCCAGCAGCGCGACGATCGCGAGGATGACCATCGCGGCGTAGACACCGGCGGCGTTGAACGTGCCCTGGGAGGCGGCGACCAGCAGCCCGAGCCCCTTGGTGGCACCGATGTACTCGCCGACGATGGCGCCGATGAGCGCGAAGCCGAAGCTCACGTGCAGGCTGGTGAAGATCCACGAAGTGGCCGAGGGGATGACCACCTGAAGGGTGACCTGCCGGTTGCTGGCGCCCAGGATGCGGGAGTTGGCGACGAGGTTGCGGTCGACCTCCCTGGCTCCCTGGAAGGCGTTGAAGAAGACGGGGAAGAACACGAGGACGACCGCGGAGGCCACCTTCGAGGCCGGCCCCAGGCCGAACCAGATGAGGAAGATCGGCGCGAGCACGATACGCGGCAGGGCGTTGAGCACCTTGATGTACGGGCCGAGGACATCGGCGGCGAACCGGACGCGGCCCAGTGCGATGCCGAGCAGCACACCGGCGATCACACCGATGACCCAGCCGAGCAGCGCCTCGTAGAGCGTGTACCAGATCTGCTCCCACAGGGAGCCCTGGGCGGTGCCGTCGACGACCCAGGTGCGGATCTGGTCCCAGATCTTCGACGGCATGGAGAAGTTGAACGGGTCGATGACCGCGGTCCGGGCCAGCCACTCCCACAGTCCGATGACCGCGAGGAGCACCGCGACCCGGCTGCCGAGCACCAGGTACTTGCGGTTCCGGGCGGCCCGCGCCCGGGCCTGGGTGCGTTCGGTCTTGGTGACGGGGGCGCTCGCGGTGATGGTTTCAGGCGACATTGAACGCACCCCTCTCGCGGGTGATACGGACCTCTTCACCGAGCGAGGACCAGATCTCCCGGTAGATCTCGATGAACCGGGGTTCCAGACGCACCTGCTCGACCTTGCGAGGACGGGGCAGGTCGATCTCGAAGACCTCCTTGATCGTGGCCGGTCCCGCGGTCATGACCACGACCTTGTCGGCCAGCGCGATGGACTCCTCCAGGTCATGGGTGACGAAGACGACGGAGGCGCCGGTACCGGCCCACAGTTCCAGCAGTTCGTCCGACATCAGGGCCCTGGTCTGCACGTCGAGCGCGGAGAAGGGTTCGTCCATGAGCAGGATCTCGGGGTCGTTGACGAAGGTGGCCGCGAGGGCGACCCGCTTGCGCTGACCGCCGGACAGCTGGTGGGGATAGCGGTCCTCGAAGGAGGAGAGGCCGACCCGGGCGAGCCATTCCCTGGCCCGCTCCTTCGCCTCGGGCTTCGGCACGCCACGGAAGCGGGGACCGGCCATCACGTTGGACAGCACGGTCCGCCAGGGGAAGACCGCGTCCTGCTGGAAGACGAAGCCGACCTTGTCACCGATGCCGCGCACCGGCTCGCCGCCGACCAGCACCTCCCCCTCGGTGGGCTCTTCCAGACCGCTGACCAGCGTCAGCGTGGTCGACTTGCCGCAGCCGGTCGGGCCGACCACGGCGACGAATTCGCCGCGCCCGATCGTGAGGTCCAGATCCCGTACGGCGGTGTGGAGCGTCCCCGACGGAGTCCGGAACGCTTTACTCGCCCCCCGCAGCTCGATGGCGGGGCTCGTATCGCTGTTCATGGAGCGGGACGCTAAGTGCGGCGCGCGCACCTGGGCACCCTTGCGCTCACAACTCCTGCTTGTGCCCATAACCCGCGGTTCTGCTCGTTTTGCTCGCGCTGCGACAACGAATGCGACACGAGGACTGGTCATCGACGTCGGCGACGTTTACGTTGCGTTCACACAAGGACGAAACGGAGCATCAAGTTCCTGCTCGGCGGAAGGCAGAGGTCGAAGCACATGCGAATTCACTGGCCCCGCCGTGTCTTCGCCCAGGTCCTGCTCACCCAGGTCGTCATCACCACCGGCGTGATCATGCTCGTCACCGGACTCTTCCTCGCGCCCCTCAGCCACCAACTCGACGACCAGGCGATGCACCAGGCGCTGTCCATCGCCCAGACCACCGCCGCCGAACCCGGTCTGGTACGCAATCTGACGAGCACCGACCCCAGCCCCTCCGGACCGGTGCAGGCCGAGGCGGAACGGATCCGGCGGGCCACCGGGGCGCTCTACATCGTGGTCATGGACACCCGCGGGGTGCGCTGGTCGCACACCGACACCGCACAGATCAGCAGGCATGTCTCGACCGATCCCAGCACGGCGCTGGCCGGCCGGGAGATCATGCAGATCGACAACGGAACCCTGGGCCGCTCGGCACGCGCGAAGGTCCCCCTGCGCGACGCGAACGGGACCATTGTGGGCGCCGTCTCGGTCGGCATCGCCTACGACAGCGTCCATGAGCGGCTCCTCGGGGCCATTCCCGGTCTGCTGCTCTACTCCGGAGCAGCGCTCGCCGTGGGTGTACTGGCCGCCCTGGCCGTCTCGCGACGCCTGCAGCGCAGTACGCACGGGCTCGCGTTCGCCGACATCTCCGCGTTGCTGGACGAGCGGGAGGCCATGCTGCACAGCATCCGCGAGGCCGTTCTCGCCCTCGATGCCCGGGGCCGGATCCGGCTGCTCAACGACGAGGCACGGCGGCTGCTGGAGCTGGGCCAGGACGCCGTCGGGCGGGCGCTCGGCCAGGTGCTGCCGCCCGGCCGTACGACGGAGGTGCTGGCGGGACGCGTCGAGGGAGCCAACCTGATCACCGTCTGCAACGGGCGCGTGCTGATCGCCAACCGCATGCCCACCGGTGACGGCGGAGCCGTCGTCACCCTGCGCGACCGCACCGAGCTGGAGCTCCTCGGCCGTGAACTGGACTCCACGCACGGCCTGCTGGACGCACTGCGCGCCCAGGACCACGAGCACGCCAACCGGCTGCACACCCTGCTCGGGCTCCTCGAACTCGGCAGGCACGAAGCCGCGGTGGAGTTCGTCGCGGAGGTGACCAGCGGTCACCGGGCGTCGGCGGAACAGGTCGCCGAGCGCGTCAACGACCCGCTGCTGTCGGCGCTGTTGGTGGGCAAGTCGGCCATCGCGGCGGAGCGGGGCGCGTCCCTGCGGGTCTCGCCGGGCACCCGGCTCCCCGACGTGGTGGTGGACCCGCGCGACCTGGTGACGGTCCTCGGCAACCTCATCGACAACGCGCTGGACGTCGCCTCGCTCATCGAGGTCGAGCTGCTCGCCGAGGGGACGACGGCGGTCCTGCGGGTCAGCGACAACGGTCCCGGGATACCTCCCGGCATGCGCGAGCACATCTTCACCGAGGGCTGGTCCACCAAGGAATCCCCCGCGCACCGCGGCCGCGGTCTGGGTCTGGCGCTGGTGCGCCGACTGGCCGAGCGCTACGGTGGCGCGGCTCGCGTCACGGCCAGGGCCGGCGGTGGCGCGGTATTCACCGTCGTTCTGCCCGAGGCACTCGGCGTCCGGCCGCCGACCGAAGTGGGAGAGTTGCGATGATCGATGTCCTGGTGGTGGACGACGATTTCCGTGTCGCCGAGATCAATGCCGAGTATGTGGCCAGGATTCCCGGCTTCCGCGTCGTCTCGCGTGCGCACACCGCCGCGCAGGCGCTGGCCTTCCTGGAGCGCGAGCGGGTCGATCTGGTCCTTCTCGACCACTATCTTCCGGACGAAACGGGGCTGACCCTGGTGCGGCGGCTGCGCCAGCTCGGTCACCCGGCCGATGTGATCATGGTGACCGCGGCCCGTGACGTGTCGACCGTCCGGACCGCGATGCGGTACGGCGCCCTGCAGTACCTGGTCAAGCCGTTCAGCTTCACCGGTCTGCGGTCGAAGCTCGAGAGTTACGCCGCCCTGCGCCGCACACTCGAAGGCGTGGGCGGCGGTCGGGGCGAGGCGGGGCAGGAGCAGGTCGACCAGATCTTCGCCGCGCTGCGCACCGCGGAGTCCGGCCCCGCGGCGGCCCTGCCCAAGGGCCACTCGGCGCCCACGGCCGATGTGATCCGCCATGTCCTGTCGGCGGCCGAGGAGCCGCTGTCCGCCCATGAGGTCGCCGCCCGTGCCGGACTGAGCCGCTCCACCGCCCAGCGATACCTCAAGTATCTGGAGGGCGCGGGCCGGATCAGCCTCAGCCTCAAATACGGCGACACCGGCCGGCCCGAACATCGTTACGCGTGGGCGAAGGCGAGCTGAGAAGCGTACGGTGCCATGGGCACGCGGCCCCACTGATGGCGCACCATCTCATGCACGAGGTCGAAGGGACTGATCCGTGAACCGACTTGGTACGAGGCCCCTGCCGCCGATCCGCCGCACACCCGAGAACTCCTGCTCCGGGCCGCTGCGATGAGCGCGTCCGAAGCGGCGGTGGTCGAGCTGACTCCCGCGGCCGCCGATCTGGTGCGCCGGCTGCGGGAGGCCCACGGCCCGTTGATGTTCCACCAGTCGGGCGGCTGCTGCAACGGCAGTGCGCCCATGTGTTACCAGGACGGAGAATTCCGTACCGGCGGCTCCGACGTGCTGCTGGCCTCGCTCGATGTCGACGGGGTGGCGGAGGCCGTCCCGTTCTGGATGTCGAAGAGCCAGTTCGAGCTGTGGGCGCACACCCGGCTGATCGTCGATGTGGTGGAGGGACGGGGCAGCGGCTTCTCCCTGGAGGCCCCGGAGGGGGTTGTGAGCTGCTGTCGGTTTACTGAGCTGAAGTGCGTTGTAGTGAGCAGGAGTGAGTCCTGTCGGCGGCTTCGCGAGGCGGGAACGGTTCTGGGGCCGAATGGGTGACCTTGGCGGCTGCTGCTCGTTGGGCTGGGTGGCAGGTGCTCGGCCTGGTGTGAGGGGGTGATGTGGTGGGTGGTTTGCGGGAGTTGGCCGCGCCCTTCGTGGCGCCCGGGCCTTGCGGGGTGGCGGTCCGGGACCGCCTCAAGCACCTCACGCCCCGGGACGAGAAGGTTCTGCGTGCGGTCGGTGAGCATCAGGGCTCGCTTGCTGCCCGTGGCCTCAGGGCCCGTTGTGCGGATGGTCTGGAGCACAGCGCGGACACCTGGGCGTCGCGCAAGCGGGACCTGACGCCGCTGTCGTCGTCGCGGATCGCCGGGGCCATCACCAAGGCCACCCACGATCAGTGGGCGCTGGCCCGCCGTTGCCAGGCCGCGCACATCCAGAAGCTGGAAGCCGGGATCAAGACGCTGCGGCACCGCCTGTCCCTCCCGATCGGGGAACCCGGGACGAAGCGGGCCGCGGGCGGCTACCGGTCGAAGAATGAGTGGTTCCGCAAGTCCCGCCGCCTCGCGGCCCTGGAGGCGCGGCACGCCTCTGCCGTCTGTGACCGGCAGGCCGGACGGGTGCGGGTGGTACGGGGCGGCAAACGTCTCCTCAACACCCGCCACCACCTCACCCAGGCCCAGCTCACCGAAGACCAGTGGCGGGAACGCTGGGAAACGGAACGCTGGTTCATCGCCGCCGACGGCGAGTCGGGCAAGCGGTTCGGGAACGAGACGATCCGCGTCACCCCGGACGGCGAGGTCAGCATCAAACTGCCTGCCCCGCTCGCGCACCTGGCCAACGCCAAGCACGGCCGGTATGTCCTCGCCTCCACCGTGGCGTTCGCGCACCGGGGCGCGGAGTGGGCCGATCGCATCGAAACGAACCGGGCCGTGGCCTATCGCGTCCACCTCGATACGGAGCGCGGCCGCTGGTACCTCACCGCATCCTGGCAACGCCCCGTCGTGAAGACGGTCCCGCTGGAGACCGCCCGCGCCCGGGGCGTGATCGGCGTCGACACCAACGCCGACCACTTCGCCACCTACCGGCTCGACCGGCACGGCAACCCCATCGGCGAGCCCCGGCGGTTCTTCTACGACCTGTCCGGCACAGCCGCTCACCGCGACGCCCAGATCCGCCACGCCCTGACCCGGCTGATCAACTGGGCCAAGCAGGCCGGTGTCGCCGCGATCGCCATCGAAGACCTCGACTTCACCGCCGAGAAGACCCGCGAGAAACATGGCCGCCGCAAGCGGTTCAGGCAGCTCATCTCCGGCATGCCCACCGGGAAGCTCAAGGCCCGGCTGGTCTCCATGGCCGCCGAACAGGGCCTGAGCATTGTCGCAGTCGACCCCGCCTACACCTCGATGTGGGGTGCCCAGCACTGGCAGAAACCACTGGCCACCCCGCACCGCAGAATGTCCCGTCACGATGCCGCCGGCATCGCGATCGGACGACGCCCTCGGACACCCGGTCCGGGATGGGGTATCCCCTGCTCGAACGGAGTTGAGAGCTTGGGGAAGGACGGCACCGCCCCCACACGACCGGAGTGATCGTGCGGGGCATCGGACCGCCCAGGCCGGACCAGGTGACCGGGGGCGTGAGGGAACCCGCCCGCCCGCAACGGACCACGCCCCTGGAGGCGCGCCGCCGAACGGGATGAGAAAGCGGGAACCCAACGCATCCAAAACCGTTCGGGATGCGCCCAGAACGCAGCAGTGGGTCCAAGACTCACTTACGCACACTGGTTAGGAACGGTGCGGTTCCTGATCCGGTCCCGGCGTCGGCCCATGAGCCGGAACCGCACACCGTTGGTTTGCCATAACGGCAAGAAATCTTGTGGGCGAGGTGACGGTGGCCGAATGCTCGTGACACAGGTGGTACCGACGGGCGGAGCGCTCCCGGCCGGGTGCCCCGCGTCGACGGCCACCGCACCGCAGCCGGTCACGTCCGCGAGGAGAGACACATGCCGCCCACCGTCCATTCCGCCACCCCGCCGCCGGACGCCGTCCAGCGGCTGGTGGAGGTGCCCGGAGGCCGTATCCACCTGGTCGAACAGGGAACCGGCCCGCTGGTCCTGCTGGTCCACGGCTTCCCCGAGTCGTGGTATTCGTGGCGCCATCAGCTTCCGGCCCTCGCCGCAGCGGGCTTTCGCGCGGTCGCCATCGATGTACGTGGCTACGGGCGTTCGTCGAAGCCCGGCGATGTGGAGGCGTACCGGATGCCGGCCCATGTCGCGGACAACGTCGGTGTCGTGCGCGCACTCGGCGAACGGACCGCGACGATCGTGGGCCACGACTGGGGTTCGACCATCGCCGCCGACAGCGCGCTGCTCATGCCCGATGTCTTCACCTCCGTGGCACTGCTCAGTGTCCCGTACGCGCCGCGGAACGGTCACCGGCCGACCGACCTCTTCAGCCGTATCGGTGGCACCGAGGAGTTCTACGTCAGCTACTTCCAGTCCCCGGGACGGGCCGAGGCGGAGATCGAACCCGATGTGCGCGGCTGGCTGGCCGGGTTCTATGCCGGGCTCTCCGCCGACACGATGCCTTCGGGCGATGAGGGCAGTCTCTTCTTCGTCCCGCCTGGGGCACGGCTTCGCGACCGGTTCTCCGCCGGCCCCCTCCCTTCCTGGCTGAGCGAGGCCGATCTCGGCTTCTACGCGGCGGAGTTCGAGCGGACGGGGCTGACGGGGGCGCTCAACAGATATCGCAATGTCGACCGGGACTGGGAAGACCTCGCCGCCTGGGACGGTGCGCCGATCACCCAGCCCTCGCTGTTCATCGGCGGAGAGCTCGACGCGTCGACCACCTGGATGGCCGACGCCATCGAGGGCTTCCCCAAGACCCTTCCCGGTCTGGTCTCCTCCCACATCCTGCCGGGATGCGGGCACTGGATCCAGCAGGAGCGCGCCGCCGACGTCAACCGCCTGCTCGCCCAATGGCTGCGCTCCCCACAGGTGCGCGCCGCCCGGTGAGTGCGATGTCCGGTGACCGCGCTCTCCAGGCCCCGGTCACCGAACGGGCCGCCGTAGTCAGGGCTTGAGGCTGCTGACGACGTCGGCCGTGGCCGTCAGGCCGTTCTGGATGGTCGGCGCCATGCTGGTACCCGCGAGGAAGAACCCGAGCATGGCGCAGACCAGCGCATGCGAGATCTTCAGCCCTCCGTTGCGGAGAAAGATCACCGCAAGGATCAGCAGAAGCAGCACCAGTGAGATCGAAATGGCCATGGCCAACCTCCTCCGCCGCGCCGAATTGCGGCATTCGGCCGCCAGTGTGGCGTAGCGGGGAGGCCATCCGGCGGACTGGCGTGTCCGCCATATGGGTGTTGACTGGCTGTCACGCCCCGGACGGCGCGCCCGTGTCCGGCCGGCCGCCGAGTGCGCCGGCCCCGGCCCCGGCGTCCCGGTCATGGGTACGGAGGAAATGTTCGAGCCCCTCCAGGTCGTCGGTGTTGAGGTGGTCGACCCCGGCGGCCAGCAGCTCGGTCCATACGGCGTCCCGCTCCGGTCCCGCGACGTCGGGAGTGGCCCAGAAGCGAACCCGTTGGCCGCTTCGGTGGGCCGTGGTGACGAGCGAGCGCAGTTTGTCCCGCTCGGCCACAGGGACGGGGCCTGCGCCCAGCCAGCGGAAATTGTCGCTCCAGCTGCTGCTGATGAGCGGAATGAACGACGCGGTGGCCGCGGTCCCGAGGTCGTCGGGCCGGCCGTCGTAGAAGGCGTACCGGGTGCGCTGTGCCTCCATCGGGACACGGGCGGCGCGGTCGCCGGAGATGACGGGCGTGATCGCGCCGGGGCGGACCCGGCCGTGGTGGTACACCGTCAGCATCTGCCGGTACCGCCGGAGCTGCCGGTCGAGTTCGAGGTAGGCGGCCGCCCCGTCGGTCTTGATGTCGATCAGCAGCTGGACGGGTTCGCGGTAGCCGGGGTGGACCGTTCCATGGTTGGTCCGGACCCTGGCCAGCAGCGGGTCGAGGTAGAGCGAGGCGAGGGTCCGGCCGGGGTCGAGGTCGGTGGCCTCGTGGGCGACCAGCAGTTCCCCGTCCACGAGGAAGATGTCCGCCTCGACGCTGGTGAAGCCGTGGTCGAGCGCGTCGTGGAGGGGGCACGTGTGCAGGTAGTCGTTGTGCGCGTGGGCCCGGCGCAGCGGGCGGGGCCGGCCTGCGGCCGAGGGCGCGGCGGCGGCCTCGGCCGCGGCGGCTGTCCGCGGGGACAGCACCGCGCCTGCGGCGACGGTGGCGAGCGCGGTGGTGACAACGCTTCGGCGGGTCGGGAACGCCATGGGTTCTCCCGGGGGCTAGTTGGGGACGGATCGGACGGTCGGACGCGACCGAGTATGCGACCGGGTTCCCGGCAAGCGGCAAGCACCGCAGAGAAGTTGACCGGTTCGTCGTCCGCTCGTCGACTGTCGTTCCCCGGCCGGGACCGTCCGCGGGTGGTGGCGGCCGCCGCTGTGTTTCCCCTCGGCCGGAGTCCGCCCGTCGCGGTCCCGCCCCGGCCGTCTTCCTTGTCGTATGCGCGCGGGGGGACGCCCTCATCGGGCCGGGTTCATGGCCTCCTTCGGTGCACTGTGCCCGGTGATCTGCTGCCAGCCGACCGTGCGGTCGCACCAGCGTTCCAGCAGCACCCGGTCGTGGCCGACGGCCAGCAGGCCGGCCCCGGACTCGCGTCGGTAGGACTCGACGACCGCGACCAGCGCGGCGGTCGTCGACGCGTCGAGCATCGCCGTCATCTCGTCGCAGATCAGCCAGCGCGGCCGCAGGACCAGTGCCCTGGCGAGGCAGGCGCGCTGCAACTGGCCGTCGCTCACCTCGTGCGGACGCCGGTTCAGCAGTTCGGCGGTGAGGCCGACGGCCGGTGCCAGTTCGGCCACCCGGTCCGGCACTTCCGAGCGCCGGCCGGTGGCGCGCAGAGGCTGGGCGATGAGCTCGCGGAGGCTGAGCCGGGGGTCGGCCGAGAGCCGGGGCTGTTGGAAGACGACGCCGACCGCGGTGCGCTGCGCCCTCGGGGCGCGGTGCCGCCAGCCCCGTACCGGTCGGCCGTCCAGTGCGACCGTGCCCGTGTCCGGGCGGTGCAGCAGCGCGGCGACCCTGGCCAGGGTCGATTTCCCGCAACCGCTCGGGCCCAGCAGTCCGACGGATTCGCCGGGTCCAACCGTCAGCGAGGCGTCGCGGACCACGGGGGCGCCGGGGTCGTACCCGGCGGTGATGCGGGTGAGTTCAAGCATGGGCGGACTCCTCCGCGGCTGTTCGCACGCCGTGGTGGCAGGCGAGACCGCCGTCGTACAGGGGTGGGACGGAGCACGCGTCGTCGGCGCGGCCGCAGCGGGCCGCGAACGCGCAGCCGTCGGGGAGCGCGCCGAGTTCCGGCGGCATTCCGGGGATGGGAGCGAAAGCGCGCTCCGGGAGGGCGTCGAGCAGGCCGCGGGCGTACGGGTGGCGCGGTCCCGGCTCCCCGAAGAACCGGTCGGCTTCGGCGAGTTCGACGATGCGGCCCGCGTACATCACGGCGACCCGGTCGGCGATCCGCTCGGCCGCCGCCAGGTCGTGGGTGATGATCAGGAGCGCCCTGCCGCCGTCGGTGTGGCGGCGCAGTTCGTCGACGGTCCGCTCGACCAGGTCGCGGTCGAGTCCGGTGGTCGGTTCGTCGGCCAGGAGCAGGGGTGCGTCGCCGATCAGGGCCAGCGCGGTGGCGGCGCGCTGGGCGAGGCCGCCGGAGAGTTCGTGCGGGTACCGGTCCAGGTGGCCGGCCGGGAACGCGGCGCGGGCGGCGGCCTGTTCGGCGGCGGCGCGCAATGCGGGCCTTCGGGTACCGGTCAGTTCGCGGAGGGTCTCCTCCAGCTGGGCGCGCACCGTACGGACCGGGGTGAGGTGGGCCGCGGGGCTCTGCGGTACGAGTCCGATGCGGCGGCCCCGTACCGTGCGGGCGAGGGTCCGTTCGTCGGCGGTGAGGAGATCGGTGCCGTCGTGGAGCAGCGCCGAGCCCGCGGTCCGCGCGTTGCCGGGGAGCAGGCCCAGCAGGGCGGAGGCGAGTACGGACTTGCCGCAGCCGCTCTCGCCGACCAGCGCGAGGCACTCTCCCGCAGCGAGGTCGAAGTGCGCGTCGCTGACCGCCGCGATGTGCCGCCCGCCGCGCATCCTGAAGCGGACGGAGAGCCCGCGGACGGACAGGGCCGGGGGCCATGGGGCCGGGGGCCGCGGTTCCTGCGTCTGCGGGGCCGCGTTCTGCGGGTCCGGGACGGTGGTCACAGCATCAGCTCCGATCGGCGGCGCGGGTTGATCCGTTCCCGCCAGGCACCGGCGAGGCCCGCCAGGGCGAGGGTCGGGATGATCAGGAACAGGCCGGGGAAGAGCGTCGGCCACCAGTCCCCGGCGAGCAGCGAACCGCGCGCCGTCTGTACGAGGTTGCCGAGGCTCGCCTGGTGGGTGGGGAGTCCGAGCCCCAGGAAGGAGAGCGCGGACTCGTGCCACATGGCGTGCGGCACCATGAGCACCGCGGCGAGGCCCGCCTGCGGAAGCACCGCAGGCAGCAGATGCCGGACGACGACCCGGCCACGTGAGGCCCCGCCGGAGATCGCCGCGTCGATGAACGGGCGCGAGCGCAGCGACAGCACTTCGGAGCGGACGATCCGGGCCGTCGAGAGCCAGTGGGTGAGGGCGACGGACACGATCACCGGGCCGACCCCGGGCCGGAACATGGCGACGATGAAGATGCCGAGCAGCAGGTGCGGCACGGACGAGAAGGTGTCCACGAGCCGCATGACGATCCGGTCGGTCCAGCCCCCGAACGCGGCGGCGAGCGCACCGACGGCGGTCCCGATGACGGTGGCCGTGAGCCCGGCGACGATGCCGACGAGCAGCGAGACACGGAGCCCGTAGACGCAGCGCAACAGCAGATCGCGGCCGACGTCGTCGGTGCCGAACGGGTGCTCCCAGGAGGGTGGTTGCAGTCTGGCCGCGAGGTCGACGGCCTGCTGGTCGAGCTGGACCAGCGGCGGTACGAGCAGGACCGCGAGCAGCACCGCGGCGACGATTGCGGCGGAGCCGGCCACCCGGATGCGGCGGTTGGTGCGGCGGGCGGATCCGAGGACGAGTTCAGCCATCGAAGCCCACTCTCGGGTCGGCGATCGCGTAGAGCAGATCGGAGAGGAGGTTGCCCAGGACGACTGCCGCGGTGGCGAGCACGGTGAGCGCCGCGAGCAGCGGGAAGTCGACGGAGGTGGCGGCCTGGACGGTGGCGGCGGCGATGCCGGGCCAGCTGAAGACCGTCTCGACGAGCAGGGCGCCGGTGATGAGTTCGGGGACGCGGGAGCCGATCAGGGTGAGCATCGGCAGCATGCCGGAGCGCAGTGCGTGGCCGAGCAGCACGGTGCGTTCGCGCAGTCCGCGGGCGCGGGCGCCGCGCACCGGATCCTCGTCGAGCGCGTCGGCGACGCCCTGGCGTACGTAGAGGAAGAACCACGGGAGCTGGGAGATCCCGAGCACGGCCGCGGGGAGCACCAGATGGGTGGCGACCTGGCCGAAGGTGACGGTGTCGCTGGCCGCGTCGGTGAGGCCGCCGGCCGGGAGCACATCGAGTTTCAGGGCGAAGAACCAGATGGCGAGCAGTCCGAGCCAGAACGCCGGGGCGGCTTCGAGCGTGTACGCGGCGGAGCTGACGCACCGGTCGAGGAGGCCACCGGGCCGGCGCGCGGCCAGTACGCCGAGGCCCGTGCCCAGGACGACGGCGACGAGGAAGGCGGTCGCGGCGAGCAGCACGGACCAGCCGAGGCGCTCGCCGATGACATCGGCGACGGGTTGGCGCATCACGCTGGAGTCGCCGAGGTCACCGCCGAGCGCGGAGGTCAGCCAGTCCCACCAGCGGGTCACGAGGGGCTGGTCGACGCCGAGGTTGGCCCGCAGCTGATCGAGGTTCTCCTGCGAGGCGGTGAGACCGGCGGTGCCCGCGTACGCCTTGACGGGGTCGAAGGGGGAGGCGGCGGCGACGGCGAAGACGCCGAACGTCACGGCGGCCAGGACGGGGACGGCGAGCAGCACACGCCGTCCCGCCATCCGGCCCATCTGCCCCCAGGGGAGGCGGTGGTTCACTTCTTCGACGTCCAGTCCTCGACGTTCCACCACGGGCCGGATGCCAGGCCGTGGTCGTGCGGTTCGACCTGGGTGGTGAGGGCGCCGAATCGGTCCTTCACGACGTAGAGGTGGTCGATGTGGGTGAGGAAGGTGTAGCCGGGGTTCTTCACCAGTTCGCGCTGGACGGTGTCGTAGGCGGCCTTGCGCGCGGCCGGGTCGCCGCTCCTGCGGCCCGCTTCGAGGGCCTGGTCGACGGCCTTGTTGTCGTACCACGCCATGTTGTTGAAGCCGTCGCCCGCGAGCGAGAACTTCAGCAGGGTGTACTGGTCGAAGTCGGGGTCGGCGGGCGATCCGCCGCCCGCGAGGACGGCGTCCTGCTTCATCCGGGGCTCGATGACCTCCCAGGTACCGGCCTCGGTGGTGATGTCGATGCCGGCCTTCTTGGCGTCGGACGCGTAGGCGAGTGCGTGGTCCTGGCGGAGCTTGTCGCCGGTGAGGTACCAGAGGGGGAACGCGGCGCGTACGCCGTCCTTGGTACGGATGCCGTCCTTGCCGGGCTTCCACCCGGCGTCGTCGAGGATCCTCTTCGCGGCGGCCAGGTCGTGGGGGCGATCGGTGCCGTTGGTGAACCACTCGCTGTCGGTGGGGACGGGGCCGTAGGCGGGCCTGCCCTCGCCGTTGAGGATGGAGTCGACCATGGCCTCGCGGTCGACGGCGACATCGAGGGCGCGCCGGATCGCGGTGTCGCCGGTGACCTTGTTGTGGGTGGGCAGGGTCACGGTGCGGTAGTCGTACGTCGTGGCGGCGTACGTCCGCATGCCGCTGCCCTGGGCGAAGCCCTTGGCCAGGTTGGGCGGCAGGATCGCGCCGTCGAGCTCACCGGAGCGCAGCCGGGTGGCGCGTACGTCGTCGTCCTTGATGATCGCCATGGTGAACTTCTTCACCTTCGGTGCGCCGCCCCAGTAGTCGGGGTTGGCCCTGAAGCTCAGCTTCTCGCCCTTGGACCACTTGGTGAGGAGGTACGGTCCGGTACCGATGGGGTGGGTGGTGAAGGCGCCGGTGTTGACGTCCTGCCTGCCCGCGACGTGTTCGGGGGCGATGGGCAGGACGGTGCGCTGGGCGAAGGGCGCGTAGGGGTACTTGAGTGTGAAGACCACGGTGTCGTCGCCGGTCGCCGCGACGCTCTCCACCGCGTCGAGCTCGGTCCGGGAGGCGTTGTTGGTCTTCTCGTCCAGGATGGTGCGGTAGGTGAAGACGACGTCCTTGGCGCCGAACGGCTTCCCGTCGCTGAACTTCACGCCCTGGCGGAGCTTGTACGTGTACGTCAGTCCGTCGTCGCTCACCTCGGGCAGGGCGGCGGCAAGAGCGGGCCGCAGCTTCATGTGCGCGTCGAGGGCGAGCAGCCCGTCGAAGATCTTGGAGTTGCCGTCCTTGCCGTAGCCCAGCAGCGGGCTGAGGCTGTCGGGCTCGTAGGCGATGCCGACCACCGCCGACGCCCCCGCGCCCGGACCGGAGTTGCCGCCGCCCGAGCCACCCGGTTGTGAGCAGGCTGCCGCGGTCAACGACAGCACGGTCGCCAGTGTTGCGGCGACCGCTCCCCGTATCGATCGGCCCGTCATACTCTGCACATCCCTTATTGAAGATCGACTGTTATTGCGCACTGATTGCAATTAAACAACAGGTAAAGGGATGCTCGATACCCCACCGCACGCCGGAACGACGGAACGGAGGCGCGCCGACACGCACCTCCGCTCCAACTTCCCCCCGCGACGCGGGTTGTTCCTTACGGCGCAGGCAGATCGACCAGCTCGGCGATGGCCTCGCGATGATGTCCGGCCGTGCCGTACGCGATCGAGTCGGCCTTGGCGCGCTTGAGGTACAGGTGCGCCGGGTGCTCCCAGGTCATGCCGATGCCGCCGTGCAGCTGGATGCACTCCTCCGCCGCGCGCACCGCCACCTTCGAGCAGTACGCCTGCGCGACGGCCACCGCCAGCGGCGTGTCGGGGCTGCCGGTCGCGAGGGCGTCCGCGGCGTTCCGCGCCGCGGCGCGGGCCGACACGACCTCCAGCCAGAGCTGCGCCATGCGGTGCTTGAGGGCTTGGAACGAGCCGACGGGCCGGTTGAACTGGTGCCGTTCGCGGGTGTGGCGGACCATCTCGGCCAGGCACCACTCGGCGAGTCCGAGCTGCTCGGAGGCGAGCAGTCCGGCGCCCGCCAGCAGGCCCCGGCGCACGGCGGAGACCGCCAACGCGCCGTTGGCCAGGCGGGTTCCGGGGGCCTTGGCGAGGGTGACGGTGGCGAGCGGGCGGGTCAGGTCGAGCGGGACGAGGGGCTCGACGGTGACGCCTTCGGCGCCGGTCTCCACCGCGTACAGGCCGTCGGTCGTGGGCGCCAGCAGCACATCGGCGGCGAGCGCGTCGGCGACGCCGGTCACGGTCCCCTCCAGCACGTCGGCCACGACACCGGCGGGCTGTACGGCGCCGGGCGACGGGGCGGAGAACGGTACGGCGAGGACCGCGACCTTGCGTCCGGCGGCGAGGTCGCGGAGCAGTTCGGTGACCGGTCCGTCCAGTGCCCCCAGCGCGAGCAGGATCTCGGTGGCGACGACCGCGCTCGTCAGATACGGCGCGGGGGCGACGGCCCGCCCCAGCTCCTCCAGCACCACCGCGGCCTCGCGGTGACCGGCGCCCTGCCCGCCCAGTGCCTCGGGCACCAGCAGTCCGGCGGCGCCGATGTCGGCGGCGAGGGCCTTCCAGAGCCGCTGGTCGTAGGGCGTGTCGGACTCGATGCGGGCGAGCACCGCCGGCGCGTCGCACCGGTCGGCGAGCAGCGAACGGACCGCTGCCCGCAGATCGTCCTCGGTCTCCGAGTACAGCAGATCGGGTGCCTGGGTCTCTTCGGTCGGTGCGGTCATCGGGCCAGGTCCTTCCAGGGGACGTCCTTGTCGTGGCGCGGCTCGGTGGGCAGGCCGAGGACGCGCTCGGCAACGATGTTGAGCAGTACCTCGCTGGTGCCGCCCTCGATGGAGTTGCCCCTGGAGCGGAGGTAGCGGTATCCGGCGTCGCGTCCGGTGAAGTCGACGAGTTCCGGGCGGCGCATGGTCCAGTCGCTGTACAACAGGCCCTCCTCGCCGAGGAGTTCGACTTCCAGTCCGCTGATCTCCTGGTTGAGCCGGGCGAAGGCGAGCTTCATGCCGGAGCCCTCGGGGCCGGGCTGTCCGGCAACGAGCTGCTGGCGCAGCCGGGTGCCGGTGAGCCTGGCGACCTCGGCCTCGATCCAGAGGCTCAGCAGGCGCTGGTGCAGGTCGTGGGTGCGCAGTTCGGGGCGGGCGCGCCAGGTGCGGGCGACTGGGCCGATCATGCCGCCCTCGCGGGGGATGCGTGCCCCGCCGATGGAGACCCGCTCGTTCATCAGCGTGGTCTGCGCGACCTTCCAGCCCTCGCCGACCGGGCCGAGGCGCCTGCTGTCCGGGATGCGTACGCCGGTCAGGAACACCTCGTTGAACTCGGCCTCGCCGGTGATCTGGCGCAGCGGCCGCACCTCGACGCCGGGGTCCGTCATGTCGCAGATGAAGTAGCTGATACCGCGGTGCTTGGGTCGGTCCGGGTCGGTGCGGGCGATGAGGATCGCCCAGCGGGCCAGATGGGCGCTGGACGTCCAGACCTTCTGTCCGTCGACCACCCAGTCCTCGCCGTCACGGACGGCGCGGGTGCCGAGCGCGGCGAGGTCGGAGCCGGCGCCCGGTTCGCTGAAGAGCTGGCACCAGACCTCCTCGCCGACCCACAGCGGTCGCAGGAAGCGCTGCTTCTGCTCGTCGGTGCCGTAGCCGAGGATGGTGGGCGCGGCCATGCCGAGGCCGATGCCGATCCGGCGCGGGTCGTTGTCGGGGGCGCCCGCGGCAGCGAGTTCGGCGTCGACGACGGACTGCAGGGAGCGTGGCGCTTCAAGGCCGCCGAGGCCGGCCGGGTAGTGCACCCAGGCGAGTCCGGCGTCGAAGCGGGCCTCGAGGAAGTCGGTGCGGTCGGTGGTGGCCGGGGGGTGTGCGGCGAGCAGCTCCTGGGTACGGCGGCGCAGTTCGGCCGCGTCGGGGGGCGTCATCGGGCGGCTCCTGACGGGAGGACGACGATCCGGCCGGTGCTGGTGCCGTCCGCGACCCGCTGGACGGCGGCCGCGGCCTGGTCCAGCCCGACACGCTCGCTGATCAGCGGCTTGATGACCCCTTCGGTCGCGAGACGGGTGAGTTCGTCGTGGCAGGCGCGGACGGCGGTCGGATCCTGGGTGTTGTACAGACCCCAGTGGAGTCCGACGATCGAGTAGTTCTTGACGAGGGCGTGGTTCAGCGCCGGGGTGGGGATGACTCCGCTCGCGAAGCCGACGACGATCACCCGGCCCTCGAAGGCGACGCACTTCACGGACTTGGCGTACGCGTCGCCGCCGACCGGGTCGTAGACCACGTCGGCTCCGCGCCCGCCGGTGGCCTCCTTCACTGCGGTGACGATGTCCTCGCTCCGGCGGTCGATGACCAGGTCGCAGCCGAGCGCGTCGGCGGTCTTCGCCTTCTCGGGGCCTCCCACGACGCCGATGACACTCGCTCCGGCGGCCTTGCCGAGCTGCACGGCCGCGCTGCCGACCCCGCCGGCCGCCGCATGGACCAGGAGCGTTTCGCCCGCCTGGAGACGTGCCCTGCGGTGCAGGCCGAACCAGCCGGTCTGGTAACCGATGTGGAGGGCGGCGGCCTCGGCGTCGTCCAGGGTTTCCGGGGCGGGCAGCAGGGACGTCTCGTCCGCGACGACGTACTCGGCGAATCCGCCGTTCGGCAGGGCGGGCGTGGCGAGCACCCTGCGGCCGTCCGGCGTCCGGCCACAGATCTCCACCCCGGGCGTGAACGGCAGCGGGGGCCGCACCTGGTACTGGCCGCGGCAGAGCAGCGCGTCGGGGAAGTTGATGTCTGCCGCGAGCACCTCGATGAGCACCTGCCCGTCGCCGGGCACCGGCCGGTCGGTCTCTGCGAGCCGCATCACCTCGTTCGGCTCGCCGTTCCGGTGCACTCGCCATGCCTGCATGAGGGGCCTCCACAACACTGTCGGCATTACCACTGCTCCGGCGCATACTAAGCGGTCGCTTGCCTCTCTGGGAACAACCTGCCCCTGCCGGTTGCGGCCGGAGGCGGGCATGACTGCGCCCGGTCCGGCCCGAAGCGTTTCGGGCCGGACCGGGCGGGTTCGAGCGTGGCCGGTCGGTGCCCCCGGCCGTGCCCCCCTGGGCGGGCGGCGCCGCGGCCAGCAGACCGCCGGCCGGCAGGGTCGCCGCCGCGCCGAGCGCGGCGAGACGGGACGGGACGGGCGTCACAGGCCTTCCATTGATCACTCAAGTCAACGGAGTCACGCAACACAACGACACTGAATTCAACAATGTGTCGCTTGCATGTCAATGGCCTGGACGACATCAACACCAGGACCTGGAGTTTTGCCCTGCCCGGGCCCGTTCTCAGCGGGCGAAGAGCTCGAACGTGATGGCGGGGCGGCCACCGAACCGCTCGGCCGCGGACTGCGCGTGTCCGGTCAGGAAGGTACGGCAGTACGCCTCGGGGTTCTCGTCCGTGAGCCCTTCGATGTACGTACGGTGCGCCAGCAGCGATTCCACGGACCGCTCCAGTCCGGGTGTCGCGTCCACGGCGTGGGTGGGGGTGGCCGACCCCGCCACCGCGACCCATCGCACCCCGTTCCACGGCGGGAGCCCCGCCCCGGTCAGCTCGGGGAAGATCCAGCGGTTGCCCGCGTCGGCCGCGGCGTCCAGGGCGGCACGGCCGACCGCCCGGTGATCCGGGGAGTTCCAGGCGACGCCGCCCCAGGTGTCGCGGTGGTTGAGCGTGATGACCAGTTCGGGACGGTGCCTGCGGATGGCCGCGGCGATGTCACGGCGCAGCGGGATTCCGTACTCGATCACGCCGTCGCGGTGATCCAGGAACTCCACGGTGGTGACGCCGACGACCGCCGCGCTCGCCCGTTGTTCCCGCTCGCGCAGTAGTGCGCACTCCTCCGGGGAGAGCGAGTCGATACCGGCCTCGCCGCGGGTGGCGAGGAGGTAGGTGACCTCGCGCCCGCCATCGGTCCAGCCCGCGATCGCCGCCGCGCAGCCGTACTCCAGGTCGTCGGGGTGCGCGACCACGGCCAGGGCGCGCCGCCAGTCCGCGGGCATGGGCGTCAGCTGCTCCGTCATGCCCGCAGGTTACGACCTCACCCGCGACAGAGAGCGGATCAGCGAGCGGCGTCATGCGGCTTCGAATCCAGGGCGGAGGAGAGAAGCGACGCGGGGGTGCCGTTAACGAGCGGCGAACCAGGTGACAAGTAACCCGCCAGTAGCTTTCGGACCGAAGGCGCCCTGCTCACTCGTCGGTGTCGTCGGACGCTTCGGCTTCGGCGAGGATGCGGTAGACGGTGGCGACTGAGGGGTGCTCGCCCTTGTTCTTGCCCGAGGGGATGACGAGCTTGCGGGCGATCTGCGGGACAGTGACGCCCTGGGTGCGCAGGGCACGGGCGTAGTCGGCCATATCGTCGTCGACGACCTTGGGGCGCCCTCCGTGACGGCCGCGCTCGCGGGCGCCGCGCCCGCCACCATCTACCGCTACATCACACCCAAAGCGGTGAAGTGACAGCCGGGCTCATCGCAGAATCAACACGGCCAGCGTCCCGATAACTGCGTTGGCGGTCACGTGCACCAAGTAGGTGATCAGGATGCCACCGCTACGCACACGCATGACACCCAAGACGAACCCCCAGACCCCCGCCATGATCATGCCGACGGGGCCGGACGGGAAGCCCGCGAAATGCGCGGCTCCGAACAACACAGCTTGCAGCACCACTGCGGCCCTGACACCCCAGACCGAGGCCAGTTCGGTCAGCAGCACCCCCCGGAAAAGCATCTCCTCCCACACCGGATTGACCAGGGCGAACGCCACGATGCCCAAGATTGCGAGCCAGAGCGGGAGGCGTTGCAGCTCACTCATGTATTCCGGTGGCTCGGGTCGCACAACGAGGGCCCATGCCGTGAGCGCCGCCGCGCTGAGCACCACAGTTGCCACACCCAGCCACGGGGCCTCGGGGGTCAACGATCCGCGCGTCAGCCACGGAACCGCCTGTCTCAAGGCGGTACGGCGGCCAGCGAACAGCAAGCATCCCAAGGGAAGTACGCACACCAGGACCGTGGTGGCCGCGGGCGGCCACCCGCCGAGAATCCCCACCGCGAAACAGCCGAAGAGCGGACCGATAAACACCGCCACGCGGATCGCCGCCGCCGATCGCAGGACACAGGCACCGATGATCAGCACGACCGCGCCCACGCCGACGATCACCGTCCGGGCAGGCACCTCCGGCCTGATCGGCAGGACTGCACATACGCCCAGAGCGACGATGCACGCTCCTACAAGTGCTGTCCCGACGGAAGGGACAGCTCTCCTGGCGGCGGGCTGCGGCGGCGCCGAGTCTTCCAGTTCGGAGGTCATCCATGGCTCCGATCAACTTGCTGGCATCAGTGGGCAGCAGATCATCCTGCTACATCACGCCGAGAATGCCGATCGCAGGTCTCGCGGGCACGATGAATTGAGACACAGGCCGCCATCTACGCCTGGCGGACACGACATTGCGAGATTCCGGCAACGGCGCGTCTCGGCACACACTGCATCAAGCCTGGTCAGAGCGCCGACCCGAAGCGAGATCAAATGAGACGGGACAGTCGCGCCGATCGCAGGGATCTGTCATCGCTCAGTTTCCGCAGCCGCTGACAAAGGGTCACGATCGTCATCTGACATGACCCGCCTGATTCCTTTCATCTTGACGCATGCCGATATCGGCATATGATTGCCCCATGGCACGAGCAGCGACGACGTCGGACGTCTTCAACGCGATCGCCGAGCCGCAGCGCCGGGAGATCCTGGTACTGCTGCGGGCGGGTGAGCGGTCGGTGACCGAGTTGGCCCAGGAGTTGGGGATGACCCAGCCGGGGGCGTCCAAACACCTGCGGGTGCTCCGGGAGGTCGGGCTGGTGCGCGACCGCAAGGCAGGCAAGCAGCGCCTGTACGGCCTTGACGCCAGCGGGCTGCGGCCCGTCCACGAGTGGACCGGCGGTTTCGAGCAGTTCTGGAACGAGAGCTTCGACCGACTGGACGCCTACGTGCAGGACCTGAAGCAGACAAGGAAAGCGGAGTAGCTGATGAGCACGACAGAACAAGGAACGCCGGCGCAGTCGGCGACAGCCGACCGCGAGATTGTCATCTCCCGGATCATCGACGCCCCACGGGAGCTGGTGTTCGAGGCGTTCACCGACGTCCGACACCTGTCGCGATGGTGGGGACCGGAAGGGTTCACCACCACCACGCGGGCGTTCGAGTTCCGCGTCGGCGGAGAGTGGGACTTCGTGATGCACGGACCGGACGGGACGGACTACCAGGAGTGGATCACCTGGACCGAGCTCGCCCCACCGGAACGGATCGCGATGCTCCACGGTGAGACCCGCGATGACCCGAACGCCTTCGAGTCGGCCCTGACGTTCGAGCCCGACGGCACGGCGACCCGGATCGAGATGCACACGGTGTTCCCCACCAAGGAGCAGCGCGACGAGGCGGTCGAGAAGTACCACGCGATCGAGGGCGGCCGGCAGACCCTGAGCAACCTGGCTACGTACGTCACCGAGATCGTTCGGAAGGGAGCGGAGGGCTGATGGCCGGGAAGGTGTTCTTCAGCGTGTCGATGTCGCTGGACGGGTTCATCGCGCCCGAGTCCTCCGAGGACTTGATGGGGCAGCAGTGGATGGAACTGCAGCAGTGGATCTTCCCGCTGCGGTTCTTCCGGGAGAACCTGAAGCTCGGCGAGGGCGGCGAGGAAGGGCGCGACAACGACATCGCGCGGGAGACGTTCGAGCGCACCGGCGCGAGCGTGATGGGTAAGCGCATGTTCGACGCTGGCGAGAAGATGTGGCCGGAGAAGGCGCCGTTCCACACGCCGGTGTTCGTCGTGACGCACGAGAAGCGTGACCCCTGGGAGCGGCCCGGCGGGACCACCTTCCACTTCGTCAACGACGGCATCGAGACCGCGCTCGACCAGGCCCGCGAGGCCGCCGGCGACCGCGACGTCCGCATCGCGGGCGGCGGCGCGACAATCTTGGAGTACGTGAACGCGGGCCTGATCGACGAGTTCTCGATCGCGCTGTCACCCGTGCTGTTTGGCTCCGGAATCCGCCTGTTCGAGGGCGTGGACGCGGGCCGCGTGGCCCTGGAGCCGGTCCGCGCGGAGCCCTCCCCAAGGGTGACGCACCTGACCTACACCGTCCGGGGGCGGTAACTGTCCCGAACTCAGCGCTCTCCCGCCGAGGTCAGCTGCCCGCGGACGGCCCGGCCCGCCCTGGCGGCGACAACGGATGACGATACGTGCTCACCTATGGAGGCGGGGAGCTGGCCATGTACGCCGACACGGTGTCCGAACCGCTGTCCGCAGTGATCCCCGGCTACAACGAACCTCCCAGCAACGAGAACGACGACGAAGCAGCGTTCGTGGCTTGCTACGAGGCGGCGATCGAGCTGGCCAACCTGGTGCAGACCGGGCTGGTGATCGACGCCACCGAGAACGACGGCTGGTCACCGGAGCAGGTCACCGCCAGGCCCTGACGGGGCCGTACGCTCCAGGCGTCCGGACGGGGAGAGTCACGGCCTTCGTCCGGGCGCCACTACCAGGTCCGCCGCCTGGCCGGACTGTTTCGCGGATATCTGCCTGCGCTGTACACCGGCGCCTCTACCGTCCAGCCCGAATGCTGATCACGGGGGTGGCGGAAGGGGCTGGTGTGGGGCGGGATCTGGGTCTGGACGGGGTGGTGGACCACTTACCCTGTCCGGCGACGAGGCGGGCTGGTTACGGAACAAGACCGGCGCCACGCGGCTGGGCTTCGCCGTCCAGCTGAAGTTTCTGACCTGGCGCGGCCGGTTTCCCAAGATGCGTCTGGAGCTGCCGCCCGATGCGGTCGAGCATGTCGCCAAGCAGGTGGGCGTGGCCGCGTCCGAGCTGGGGTTCTATGACTTCACCTCCCGCGTCGCGAAGCGGCACCGCAGCGAGCTACGGGATCTGACCGGGTGGCACGAATGCTCGAAGACCGACCTGGTCAAGCTCGTCTCGCACTTGGTGGACGTAATCTGGCACGACGAACGCCGCGAGGAACAGGTGCGGGCCGAGCTGCTGCGGCAGATGCGGGTGGACCTGATCGAGCCGCCGACCGTGGCCCCAGACTGCAACGATCATCCGGTCCGCGCTGCACCAGGCCGACGACCGGGCCGTCGCCGAGGTCGCCGCACGCCTCGCGCGGGAAGAAGATTGCCCCCGCCGGCTGGACGCGCTGGTCTTCACGGATCCAACCGGCGACAGCGAGCAGGATGACGACACCGAGTCCGTGGACGGCGACGGTGCGGACGACGACGAAGACGTGGAGTCGGTGCTCTCCGACATCAAGTCCCATCCGGGCAACGTCAGCCTCAACTCGCTGCTGGACGAGATCTCCAAACTCAAGCAGGTCCGCGCCGTCAGCATCCCGGCCAAGGCGTTCACCGGCATCGGCGTCCAGGTCATCAACGCCTGGCGGGCCAGAGCCTCGGCCGCCGCCCCGAGCCACTTGCGCCGCTTCTCCCCCGAGGCGCGGCGCGTCCTGCTCGCCGCGCTGCTGTTCCAGCGTCAGCGGGAGATCACCGACACCCTGGTGGAGCTGCTGAACTCCACCGTGCACCGCATCAACGCGCGGGCGGAGAAGAAGGTGACCGAGGCGTTCGTCGCCGAGTTCACCAAGGTCCGCGGCAAGGCCGGACTCCTCGGAAAGATCGCCGCCGCCTCGCTCGGCGCCCCCGACGGCTCGGTCCGCTCCGTGGTCTTCCCGGCGGCCGGCGGAGAGAAGACGCTGAAGGACCTGGTTGCGGAGATGAAGGCGACGAACGCCGATTTCGCCCGCTCCAAGCGGGAGGTGTTCAAGTCCTCCTACTCCAACCACTACCGCAGCGGGCTGATGAAGCTCCTCGGCGTGCTCGACTTCCGCTCCTCCAACGACCAGCACAAGCCCGTCATGGACGCGTTGAAGCTGATCGAGCGGCACAAGGACTCCTCCACCACCTACCTTCCCCTCGGCGAGACCATCCCGCTCGAAGGCGTCGTACGCAAGGACTGGATGGAGTTCGCTATCTTCACCCCCGACAAGGGACCCAAGCGAGTCATGCACACCGTGTACGAGGCGTGCGTCTTCCAGGCCCTGCGCGACCGGCTGCGCTGCAAGGAGATCTGGGTCGTCGGCGCCGACAAGTGGCGCAACCCCGACGACGACCTCCCGGACGACTTCGAAGTCAGGCGCGCGGAGTACTACGAGAAGCTCAACAAGCCGCGCGAGTCTCCGAGAGGCACCGCCCGTTCATGGGCCGGGCCAGCCGCCAGCGTCCGGTCCGCCGGGCCGTGCGCGTCAAGACCGTGCAGCGGGTGCCGCGACCGCTCTCCGACGACCAGGTCCAGGCCCTGCTGGCACAGCTCCGCGGCCTGCGCGACAAGGCGATCGTCCTGCTGATGCTCCACGGCGGCCTGCGGCCCGGCGAGGTTCTCGGCCTACACCTGGACGACCTGGCCTACGGCCGACGGCGGGTGGTGGTCCGTCACCGTGACGACCATCCCAAGGGCGCCCGGTCGAAGTCGCGCTACGAACGGGTTGTCGACCTGCACGAGGCGGAGACCCTTGCGGCGGTCAGCGCCTACGTGATGGGCGAGCGCCCTGCCGAGGCCGACAGCCGGCTGGTGTTCCTGATCGGCGGCCGCGGCACCCGGCGCCTGGAGGCGCTGAGCTACGACGGGCTGGTGCGGATGTTCTCCCGCGCCTGCACCCGGGCCGAGATTTGCGAGCCGTGGGTGACCCCGCACGCTCTACGGCACACTCACGCGACCAGCATGTGGGAGGGCGGCATGCGGGAACTGACGCTACAGAAGCGGCTTGGCCATGCCTCTCCGGAGTCGACACGCATCTACACCCGGGTCTCCGATCCTGCCGTCGTCGCCGACTATCACAAGGCGCTCGACCAGCTGGGCCGCGGCGGAGCCGACAAGTGAGGGCCGGACCGGTCTCCACCGCGGCGGCGCTCGCGGTGGCACCGCCACGGTCCTGGCGGCCCGCCCGGCACTGCCCCGAGGCCGAGTACCTCGCGTTCCTCAACGGGCAGGACATCCATCCGGGCTACCGCGGCTCCAAGCTGCGACGCTACCGGGTGTTCATGGACGCATGGCCGAGCATGACTGACTGGTTCGCCGCACCGTTGGTGGAACGGGTTGGCCGGCTGCCCGGCGAACCGCACACGGCACCCTCCTTTCCGATCTCGTTCTACGCACGCCCCCTACCTGCTGTTTCTCGCGCTGCGCGGGTACATCGTGTTCGACTACCCGTGGATGCTCGGCGCCGGGCAGCTCCGGGTGGTGGACCCGGCCGCCGAGATGGAGATCGACCTGGGCACAACCGCCCTGATCGAGGAAGCCATCGCGCTCGGCTATGCCCCGGGTTCGGCCAGGCAGGCGATGAACTGGACGGTCAGCCGGATCGCCCTGCACGCCGGCCTCTTGCGGGCGGAGCACATCACCGAGGAGCACGTTGCCGGAGCGCTCGAAGCTGTCCGGCTGTTCAGCGAACGTGAGGACCTGCACCGCTTCTACCCGTCGGTGCAGAACTACCGGGACAACGCCTCCAAGCAGTGGGTGACCCACCTGCACCAGCTGCAGGTCGTGCTGTTCCCCCGGGGCCAAGTGGCCACTCAGCCAGGCAAGTTGATGCCGTCATGGAAACCGCCGATGGAGCTGCCGCCGCGGATGCTGGCCGTCGCGCAGAAGTGGCTGGCGGCCCGCAAACTGACCGACGCCCCGTCGACGGTGGACAAGTTGGAGCTCGCGGTGCGCGTGTTCGGCAACTGGCTCGGCGAGAACCACCCTGGGATCACCACCTTCGCCGATGTCACACGGGATCACTGCCTCGGATGGATCGGCCACATCGCCGAGGCGCCGGCGGAGAGGACCGGCAAACCACTCGGCGTGATGTCCCGGATCCAGCGGATCTCCGGGCTCTCCCAGTTCTTCCGGGACACCGCGATCTGGCAGTACCCAGACGTGCCCGGCTACATCCTCATCGGCGCGGGCGACGCACCCAAGTTCCCCCAGAAAGTGCCCCGGTTCATCCCCGACCACGAACTCGACAAGCTGATGTCGGTCATCGACGCGATCGCCTGCCCGTTCCAACGCGCTGCCCTGTTGGTGGCCCGCTGGTCCGGGGCCCGCCGCACCGAGATCCAGCGCCTCCCGGTCGACTGCCTGGACCGCTACCCCGACGGCACCCCACGACTGCGGCTCTCCGGCCGCAAGACCTACAGAGAGCGGGTCGTCCCGCTGCACGAGGACGCCGCCGAGGCTCTGCAAAATGTCATTGACCTGCGCAGACACGCGCCGGAGAGACCCTTCACCGACGAGCGTACCGGTGAGGAGATCCGCTACCTGTTCATGAGTCACGGCAAGCTGCTGTCGACCTACTACCTGTTCGAGACCTCGATCCAGAACGCCTGCAAGGCCGTCGGCCTCGTCCGCCCAGGTGGCCGGGACGGCACCGGCCGTGGCACCGTCTCGGCCCACCGATTCCGTCACACCGTCGGCACCCAGCTCGCCGAACGCGGCGCGAAGCTGCACACCATCATGAAGGTGCTCGGGCACACCTCCGTGAGCATGGCACTCGTCTACGCACAGATCAGCGACCAGGAAGTACTGCGCGACTACCGGGCCGTCCTCGGGCCCGGAGCAACGATCCCCGGCCCCGCCGCCGCAGAACTCAGAACCGGCGCTCTGCCGGACACCTCAATCGACTGGCTCAAGACGAACTTCTTCAAAACGGAGCTCGAACTCGGCCGGTGCCTACGCCTCCCCGCCGAAGGCCCATGCGAGTGCGACCTTTACCTGACCTGCGCCAAGTTCGTCACCACACCTGAGTACGCCCCACGACTGCGGGCTCGACGTGAAGTCGAGCAGACCCTCGCTCACGACGCCGCCGAACGCGGCTGGGACCGCGAGGTGGAACGGCACCGCTGCACCAGCGACCGCATCGACAAGCTTCTGGCGGACCTTGGGCAACCCGCCCATCCCGACGGGAAAGCCGAAGTCTCCAGTGGGTGATCACTTCCCGGTCGGGCTACCGGACTGGTCCTCGCTCATCGACAAGCACCGTGGGCGGAGACAAGAACACATCGGCTCCTACCGGGCCGTAAGCGATGTTGAACGTGTCAAGCCAGTACGACCAGCCCCGCACTCCCGCCGCACTGCTGAAACGGTAGTTGAGCTGCCAGCGGACCCACTGACCGGGGACAAGGCGCACAGCCGGGGGCAGTCGTGGCCGAGGCGGTATGGCAAACAGGGGCTGGACCCGGGGAAGGACACGCAACCGACCGTCGTCTTCTCGGAGCTGGACATCGACCTTCCGCAGGTCTTCCTGACCGTCATAGGGAGCGAAGCCGTCTCGCTCATGTATGCGAACTACATGCGCGACTGAGGGCGACAGATGCGGGACACGAAAGCCGACCGGGACCGCGTTCCGGCGAGCCGCAGCCTCTCCTCCCCGAGACTGCTTCGTCCAAGACGTCCGTATCCACTGGACGGTGACATCCAAGACGCTTCCCCCCGCCACCTCATCGAAAGCCTCACCCTACCGGAGGAAGATCAATTTGAACTGTCCACATAAAGTCGGAAATCGGGTTCGGACTGCCCCGGCTCCTGGGCTACGACCTGCTGCCGCGCATCAAGCAGATCAACAAGGTCAAGCTGTACCGGCCCGGCCGCGAGGACGAGGACAACTACGAGCGCCTGGCGGACGCGATGACCCGCCCGATCCAGTGGGACGTCATCGAGAACAACTACGACCAGCTCATCAAGTACGCCACCGCGATCCGGGTTGGTACCGCCTCCACCGAGGCGATCCTGCGGCGTTTCACCCGCACGGCCTCGCACCCCGTCTACCAGGCGATGCTCGAAGTCGGCCGCGCCCAGAAGACCATCTTCGTCGCCCGCCATCTGCGCGACCGCGACCTTCAGCGCGAGATCCAAGAAGGGCTCAACATCGTCGAGGGCTGGAACGGCGCCAAGACATCATCTTCTTCGGCAAGAGCGGGGAGCTGAGCAGCAACCGCCGTGACCAGCAAGAACTCTCTGTTCTCGCACTCCACCTCTTGCAAACGGCGCTGGTCTTCGTTAACACCTTGATGATCCAAGACATGCTCGCCGATCCGGAGTGGGCAGACCTCCTGACCGACGAGGACAAACGCGCCCTGACCCCGCTGTTCTGGATGCACATCCAGCCCTACGGCGAGGTACGGCTAAATATGGGCCGCCGTCTTCAGCTCGCCCAGCCCGTCCCGCAGGAGCCAGACCCCGAGCCGGCCGCCACATAGCCCGACCCCAGAACCTCAAAGGACCCCGGCCACGGCCGGGGTCCTCTGACATGCGCGCATGCGGGGCGCCTTCGATCCGAAAGCTACTGGCAGGTTACTTGTCACCTCGTTCGCCGCTCGTTAACGGCACCCCACGCGAGGGGGCCCCTCCCGCGCGAGCAGGTTCGAGCGTGGGGGAGTCATTGACCGACGACAACGCCGGAGGCGCAGTCGCAGGGCGTCGGGAGCCCGCTCTCTGTCGCGGGTGAGGTCGTGAGCCGCCTCATCACGCCCACGCGCCGGACCGGATGATGATCGCCCCGCCCACGGCATCGCCCCCCGCTCCTCGGTCAGGCCAGCGAGAGAAAGAGCTTCTCCAGCCGTGCCCGCATCTGGTCCCGGTCCGCGGGCTCGCTGCCGCCGTCGGCCATGCAGTGCTGCAGGCCCGTCGCGATGATCGCGAAACCGGCCCGGTCGAGCGCCCGGGAAACAGCGGCCATCTGCGTGATCACGTCCTCGCAGTCCCGGCCCTCCTCGATCATCCTGATGATCCCGGCGAGCTGGCCCTGCGCGCGGCGAAGGCGGTTGAGGACCGACTTCAGTTCGTCGGCCGCCATGTCAAGCTCCACAACATCCTCCTCCTGATACCCCAAGGGGTATTCTAACCGAATGGGGCAGGAGAGACCGAGTACCTCCTCGGCCCCGGCGAACGAAAGGAATCAAACGCTCGTGACCAGCCCCGTCTCCCTCTCCCCCGCCCAGGCCGCGGCCCGTCTCGCGGAGTTCACCGTCATCGACGTGCGGGCCCCCGGCGAGTACGCCTCCGGGCACGTGCCCGGCGCCCTGAACATCCCGCTGGACCGCTTCCCCGAGGCGGTGCCCGCCCTGAAGTCCGCCGCTGCCCGCGGCTCGCTCCTCGTGGTGTGCGCCTCCGGCGTCCGCTCCACCCGGGCCTGCGACATTCTCGCCGCGGCCGACATCGACGCCGTGACACTGTCCGGCGGCACCTCGGCCTGGGAGGGCGAGGGCCGCGATCTCGACCGTCCGGCCGGGGCCCGGACGACCTGGCCGATGGAGCGTCAGGTCCGGCTCGCCGCAGGTTCGCTGGTGGTGGCCGGCCTGCTGGCCGGGGTGCGCTACCCGGCCGCCCGCTGGATCTCCGCGGGCATCGGCTCCGGGCTCGTCTTCTCCGCCGTGACCAACACGTGCGGGATGGCGGCGGCCCTGTCGAAGCTTCCGTACAACCGCGCCCCGCGCTCGGCCGCGAACCTGGACGAGACGCTGGACGCCCTCCAGGGCTGACGCACCGAGCGACGGCGGGAGCCGGCCACGTGGGCGCGTGACCGGCTCCCGCCGTTCGCAAGAACGGCTCAGACCTCGTCCCGGACCAGGGCGAGCAGCCGGTCCAGCACGCGCGGTCCGCCCGCGCGCAGCCCGTCGTGCTCGTACTCGTTGGTCACCCAGGTACGCAGCCCGCGGATCGCCGCAGCCGTGCGCAGCGCGTGCCCGGTGTCGACGTACATGTCGTCGTGGTAGACGGCCGCGGCGACCGGCACCTCGTTGGCGGCCAGCCGCTCGGGGTCGTAGAGCGGCGCCCAGTCGCTACGGGAGGCCAGCAGTTCGGCGGTCTCGCGCAGCGGGCGCAGCGCCGGGTCGACCTCGAAGTGCCAGGGGTGGATGCTCTCACCGGTGAAGAGCACGAGGCCGTCGCCCCGGAGCGCCGTGGCCGCGTCGAACTGGGGGAATTCGGCACGGACCCGCTCGGCGGCCCAGCCGGTGGGCCGTTCGCCCTGGCCGTAGATCGCCTCGTGCAGCAGCGCGTACAGCGGATGCCCGGCGAACGAACTCGCCGTGCGCATCGCCTCCTGGAACGTGTCCGAGAGCTCGGTGCCCAGCGGCGTACGGACGAAGGCGTTCTCCAGCAGGTAGTGCAGCTGGTGGCTGCCGTTGCCGCCGCCCAGCATGATGCCGAGGGACTGGAACCCCTCGGGCGTCAGACGGTGGTCCGCGCTCTCCGGGCGGTGCTCCGCGAGGTGAGCGGTGATCTCCCGGGCGCGCTCGACGTCCTGCGGGTAGCGGGCGTAGTGGGCGGCGACCTTGCGCTCGATCCGCGGGTAGGCGGCCCGGTAGACGTCGTCGGCGTGCGCGTCGAGCGAGGGCAGCCCGCCGGTGATCAGGACGGTCCTGAGCCCTTCGGGAGCGGCCGACAGATAGCGGACGGCGCAGAAGCCGCCGAAGGACTGGCCGAGGACCGTCCACGGTTCGCCACCGGTCAGCCGCGGGCGGATGAGCTCGCAGTCGCGCACGATGTTGTCGGCCCGGAAGTGGGCGAGGTAGTCGGCCTGCTCGCGCGGACCGCCGCGCAGCGGCAGGGTCTGCCGGTTGGCGGGGGTGGACAGGCCGGTGCCGCGCTGGTCGAGGAGCAGCACCCGGAACTCCTCCACCGCCCGTCCCAGCCATGCCTCCGCGCCGACGAAGCGGCGGGCGCCGAAGCCGGGGCCGCCCTCCAGATAGACCAGCCAGGGCAGCTCCTCACCGGCCCTGCCGCTCGCCACGGCCTCCCTGCCGAAGATCTCGATCTGCTCGCCACCCGGATCGGTGTGGTCGAGCGGGACCGTGAAATAGCGGTCGGTGAAGACGATGCCGGGGTGCCGGTAGCTGCTCACAAAGTGCTCCTGAATCAGATGTGCCACGGACAGTTCAGCACACGGCCGTGACCCGGACATTCGCGGCCCGTGTGCGGCACGTCCGGGGGCCTCCTGTCGTGCTGGCGTGATCCGGTCCGAGCAGGTCGGCGCGAGGGCACCCTCCTCGGCGCGCCGTCCGCGCCCGTACCGCGTGATCACCATCCCCACAGGTGCCCCCTCACCGTTCCTAGCCAGTGTGCATGAGTGAGTCCTGGACCCACTGATGTGTACTGGGCGCATCCCGAACGGTGTTGGATGCACTCGGTCCCCGCTTTCGCGTCCCGTTCGGCGGCACGCCTCCAGGGGCGTGGTCCGTTGCAGGTGGGCGGGTTCCGTCACGCCCCCGTGCACCTGGCCCGGCCTGGGCGGTCCGATGCCCCGCACGATCACTCCGGTCGTGTGGGGGCGGTGCCGTCCTTCCCCAAGCTCTCAACTCCGTTCGAGCAGGGGATACCCCATCCCGGACCGGGTGTCCGAGGGCGCGTCGTCCGATCGCGATGCCGGCGGCATCATGACGGGACATTCTGCGGTGCGGGGTGGCCAGTGGTTTCTGCCAGTGCTGGGCACCCCACATCGAGGTATAAGCGGGGTCGACCGCGACGATACTCAGCTTGGCGTTTAACCTCGCTGACGCAGTGGCCTGCTGAAATGCGATGTTTCCGTGACAGCAGGGGCGGCCGCCCCTCACGCTTTGAGATGTCGAGTAACAGAGCGCGAGAGAACGGCCGCTGTGATGAGTCTTCCGGTTCAGGTCTCCGACGTCGAGCCGTTGTCCGTGTTGTCCCGTTTCCGGATCGAGTTCTACGACTGCCTCTACACCCGCGCGGACGCGCTCTTCGAGCTGACCGACGCGGTGCTGTGCGCGGACGGCCCGGTGAAGTCGCTGGTCGAGCTGACGCTCGCGGCCGAGCACCGGCGCGGGCACGGCGCGATGTACGACGCGCTGAACTCCGGCTGGCTGGAGCCACGCCGTCTGCGCCGCGTCCTGGACAGCCTGCCGATCCCGCGTACATCGGAGGGGCGTATCGCGCTGGCCGTGGACGTCTCCAATTGGCTGCGCCCCGACGCCCCTACCAGCCCTGACCGGCTGTTCTGCCACGTCTACGGGCGTGGCCGCAGTGCGGATCAGCGCATCCCGGGCTGGCCCTACTCCTTTGTCGCCGCCCTGGAGCCGGGCCGCACCTCGTGGACGCGGGTCCTGGACGCCGTCCGGCTCGGACCGGCCGACGACGCGACCGCGGTCACCGCCGCCCAGCTCCGTGAAGTCGTGGAGCGGCTGGTCCGCGCCGGGCACTGGAAGCCCGGCGATCCGCACATCCTGATCGTCATGGACTCCGGCTACGACGTCACCCGCCTCGCCCATGTCCTGGCCGACCTACCCGTTGAGGTGGCCGGGCGCCTGCGCTCGGACCGCGTCATGCTCCGCGACGCCGGCGAGCGCCGCTCCGGTCCACGGGGCGGACAGCCCCGCAAGCACGGCGGGGTCTTCACCCTGAAGAAGCCCGACAGCTGGCACGAGCCGGAGACCACCACCACGACCGACACCACCCGTTACGGGAAGACCGAGGCCACCGCCTGGAACCGGATGCATCCCCGCCTCACCCACCGTGGCCCCTGGCTCGACCACGACGGTGAACTCCCCCTCGTTCACGGCACGTTGATCCGCCTGAAGGTCGAGTACCTGCCCGGCGACCGCGACCCCAAGCCCGTCTGGCTGTGGTCCTCGGCCCCCGGCGTCGACGGTGCCCACCTGGACCGGATCTGGCGGACCTTCCTCCGCAGATTCGATCTTGAACACACCTTCCGGCTCATGAAGCAAACGCTCGGCTGGACCAGGCCGAAGGTCCGCAGCCCCGAGACCGCCGACCTGTGGACCTGGCTGATCATCGCCGCCTACACCCAGATCCACCTCGCCCGCGCGCTCGCCGAGGACCTCCGAAGGCCCTGGGAGCGACCGGCCCCACCCCGCCGCCTCACTCCCGCCCGAGTCCGGCGAGGGTTCCGCAACATCCGCGCGACCACGACCCGCCCCGCCAGTGTTCCGCAACCCTCCCGACCCGGCCCCGGGCGTCCCTCCGGATCGAAGAACCGCAAGGTCGCACCCCATCACGACGTCGGCAAGACCGTGAAACGCGCCGAGAGCCTCACCGCACATCGAACCGCCGCAGGTTAAACGGAAAGCTCAGGCCGTGTTCGGCGGCCATGGAGACCAGCAGGGCCTTGAGTTTGCCGGTCGGGACGCCGGAGATGAGCTGCCGGAACCGTTTCCTGCGGCCGTGTTTCTCGCGGGTCTTCTCGGTCGTGAGGTCGAGGTCTTCGATGGCGATCGCGGTGACACCGGCCTGCTTGGCCCAGTTGATCAGGCGGGTCAGGGCGCGGCGGATCTGGGCATCGCGATGAGCGGTGGTGCCGGACAGGTCGTAGGGGAAGCGGCGTGGGTCGCCGACCGGATTGCCATGCTGGTCGAGCTGGTAGGCGGCGAAGTGGTCGGCGTTGGTGTCCACGCCGACCACGCCCCGGGCGCGGGCGGTCTCCAGCGGGGTGGTCTGGACGACGGGGCGTTGCCAGGACGCGGTGAGGTACCAGCGGCCACGATCCACGTCGAGGTGGATGCGGTAGGCGACGGCCCGGTTCGCTTCGACGCGGTCGGCCCACTCCACGCCCCGGTGCGCGAACGCCACGGCAGAGGTGAGGGTGTACCGGCCATGCTTGGCATTGGCCAGGTGCGCGAGCGGGGCAGGCAGTCTGATGCTGACCTCGCCGTCCGGGGTGACACGGATCGTTTCGTTCCCGAACCGCTTCCCCGACTCGCCGTCGGCGGCGATGAACCAGCGCTCCGCCTCCCAGCGTTCCCGCCACTGCTCCTCGGTGAGGTGGGCGTCGGCGAGGTGGTGGCGGGTGTTGAGGAGGCGTTTGCCGCCCCGCACGACCCGGACGCGTCCGGCCTGCCAGTCGGCGACAGCGGCAGCATGCCGCGCCTCCAACGCCGCGAGACGGCGGGACTTGCGAAGCCACTCGCCCTTGGAACGGTAGCCACCGGCTGCCCGCTTCGTGCCCCGCGCGCCGATCGGGAGGGACGGGCGGTGCCGCAGCGTCCCGATCCCGGCCTCCAACGTCCGGACATACGCGGCCTGACAACGGCGCGCCAGCGCCCACTGATCATGCGTGGCCTTCGTGATCGCACCCGCGATCCGCGACGACGACAGCGGCGTCAGGTCCCGCTTACGCGACGCCCAGGTCTCCGCACCGTGCTCCAGCCCATCCGCACAACGGACCCTGAGGTCACGGGAAGCGAGCGCGCCCTGATACGCGCCGACCTCGCGCAGAACCTTCTCGCCCTGGGGCGTGAGGTGCTTGAGACGGTCCCGGACCGCCACCCCGCACGGCCCGGGCACCACGAACGGCGCCGCCAACTCCCGTACACCACCCACCACAACACCCCCTCCCACGAGACCGGACACCTGCTACCCAGCCCAACGAGCACCAGCCGCCAAGGTCACCCATTCGGCCCCAGAACCCCCGTTCCCACCCCATGAAGCCGCCGACAGGACCCACTCCTGCTCACCACAACGCACTTCAGCTCAGCAAACCGACAGCAGCTCACAACCCCAACCCGGAGCACCGCTGACCGCTCCCGGCTCAAGAGGGGGCGCGGCGGGCGTGCGGGCCGCTCCTCCCCCGCGCGGTCGTCAGTGCGGCTCGGTCGCCGGTTCCAGGACGAAGACCGGAATCTGCCGGTCGGTCTTGAGCTGGTAGTCGGCGTAGTCGGGGAACGCCTCGACCGCGCGCTGCCACCACAGGGCCTTCTCCTCGCCGGTGACCTCACGGGCGTTCATGTCCTGGCGGACGAGGCCGTCCTGCAGTTCCACGCGGGGGTCGGCCACGAGGTTGTGGTACCAGACGGGGTGCTTGGGGGCGCCGCCCTGCGAGGCGACCACGGCGTACATGCCCTTGTGCTCGACGCGCATGAGGGGGGTCTTGCGGATCTTGCCGCTCCTGGCCCCGCGGGTGGTCAGGAGGATGACCGGCATGCCCCGCATCATGGTCCCCTCCGTCCCACCGGAGCTCTCGAACAGCTCGACCTGGTCGCGGACCCACTGCGTTGGGCTCGGCTCGTACTCGCCCTTGAGAGGCATGGCATCTGTCCCATCGTCGACATTCGGATACGCGGCTGCTCGGGCACGCGGGCGTCGCCCCGTCCGGCCGCTACGAGAACTCTTTCATCATTGCGCCCGCCCCGGGCAGGGCGGATCGCGCGTGTCACGGAGGTGACCGGCCTGCGTCAGCGGTCGACCAGGGCGGCGACCGGCTCGGCGCCGTACACGCCGACGCCGAGCACCACCGCGCCGGGCAGCCGGGCCGGTTCGTCCAGCGGGTCCTGGATGAGCACTACAAAACGGGCACCGGAGTGCGCCGACGCCCCCGGAACGTGCAACCGGCCCACGCCCGCGCAGAGTTCTACCGGCGTTCGAGCACGCCGCGGACGAAGGCCGCCTGCCCGGCGTGCTGCAGGTCGTCCGCGATGACGCTGATCAGACGGACCCCGAGGGTGACCGGCGGCGACCACGCCTCGTCGACGACGCGGTTCAGCGCCCGGCCGTCGAGCCCGCCGATGAAGTCGATGGTCTGTTCATGGACGTCGTCGTAGTAGCCGAGCAGCAGTTCCGGCGATTCCACCCGCACCGCCGCGACGTCCGCATCGCTGTGTCCGTACCCGGTGGCGTTCTTCTCGAACGGCAGATCGAAACGGGAGGCCCAGTCCCGGGTGAACCAGACCTGCTCGATACCGGCCGCATCCGAGATGTGGTCGTCCTGGATCCGGGTGAGGTGCCACACGAGCCAGGCGATCGTGTTCGCTCCGCTGTCGAGGCGGGCATGGAGGTCGGTGGGTGACAGTCCCTCGACCGCCGAGTGCACCGTCTCCTGGACGCGGGTGAACGCGTCCGTCAAAAGGTCAACGCTGTTCATGACCTCACCATGGCTGTTCTTCCGCCCCTCCCCCGCGATCGACACGCGCCGCGCTCGGCACTGTCCGTTTCCGGACCAGGACGAGCTTGTTCCGGACCAGGACGAGCTCGTTCCGGACCAGGACGCGCTTGCCGATCGGGCCCGAATGATCGTTTCGGAATGCTTAAGTGCCTTCGCTCCACGGGCCGTTCACGCCGGCGGTCGCGTGCTCAGCCGGTCAGTTCCGCGATCCGGGCCAGCCGACGCAAGGAGTCAGTCAGAGCCGCACGGTCGTAGGTGCTGGTGGTGACGAGCACCTCGTCCGCGCCGGTCTCTTCGAGGACCGTTTCGAGCGCGGTGACCACCTGGTCCTCCGTGCCGTAAAGGTGACCGCGCAATCCGCTCTCGTAGAACCCGCTTTCCTTCTCCGTCATGGTCAACGCCTCGACCCGCTCGGCGGGGGCGAGCGGCGGGAACACACCATGGGTCCGGGAGTACGCCAGGGACCACGCCTCCGGTATCAGGATGCGCCGGGCCTCCGCCGTGCTCCCCGCGACCGCGATCGTGCCCGCCACAACCACACAGGGGTGCGGCGCCCAGGACGAGGGGTGAAACTCCCGGCGGTAACGGTCGACGGCCCGCAGCAGCTTCTCCCGGCCGCGGAGGTCTCCCACGACCAGCGGCAGCCCGACCTTCGCCGCGATACCGGCGCCCTCGCCGGTGGCCAGTACGAACGGGGGTATGCGCAGTCCTTCGGCAGGGCGGGCATGCACCTGCGGGTGGGCGCGCTGCGTGCCGTCCAGCCAGCCGAGCAGTTCGGTGAGTTGCCCGGCGAAGTCCTCGGCAGCCGACTTGTCCCGGCCGAGCGCCCTGCGGATGCCGTCGGTGAAGCCCACCGAACGCCCGACTCCCATGTCGATCCGCCCGGGGAAGAGGGACTCCAGGACCCCGAACTGCTCGGCCACCACCAGCAGTTGATGGTTGGGGAGCATCACGCCGCCGGTACCGACCCGGATGGTGGACGTCGCCGCCGCGACGGCCGCGGCCAGCACGGTCGGCGCCGAACCGGCGACGCCCGGAACGCTGTGGTGCTCGGACACCCAGAACCGGTGGTACCCGAGCGCCTCGGCCTCCTGGGCGAGGCGCACGGTGTCACGGAGCGCCTCCGGGGCGTCGTACCCCTCGCGGGTACGGGAACGGTCGAGCACGGAAAACCGGGTGGATGCGATCACAGAACTCACACCGTTGTTCAACGCCCGGCCCGCGCCAGGATTCCCACCGGCCCGTTACGGAACCGACGCGCACGGCCCCTGAGCGGTGGCGCGGTACCGCTCAGGGGCCGTGCGACGCCCGTGTACCCATCGCGTGAGAGCGACTGGTGCGGCTTCCGGCCACCGCCCGGCGCCGGCCACTTCAGGGCCGGCTACTCCAGCGGCAGGCTACTCCATGGGGTAGATGTCCCCGCTCGCCATGCCGCTGACCTGTTCGCTCTCCGCTTCGATCCTGCGGGCCTTCTCCTTCAGGCGCTGGCGTTCCTTGGGGTCGGAGGTGCGCTCGGCTGCGTCATTGAGGTCCTTCGCCTTGGCGCGCATCTCCCTTATGCGACCGCGGTATTGCTCTGACTCGCTCATGATTACTCCTTGGATCTGTGGGCGGAGCGGACCCCGCCACGGAACCAGGTTTTCCGGGACACCGCACTCCACGCGGTTACCGACCGTGACACTTCCCGCGACGGGGGGCCATGCATCGGCCCGGCGTTCCGGGCGGCCGGCGCCGGTCGGACGCGGCTTCCCACCCCCAGAGTAGTCAGCATGCGCCCGACGCGATCCTTCACCGGGCACAACATCGGCGCATCCCGCTCGCGGTGCGGTGTCGGGCGCCGCCCTCAGCCTCGGCACCGCCGCCAGGGGCACCGGGACGCGCCCCCGCCCGCCCAGCGGACATCCGAGGCCAGGAGGCCGAGTCCGATGCCCAGCATCCAGGAGTCCTTCGCCAACGCGATGCCGTTCTGGGTGGGCCGCAGGCTGCCCGGCTCCCGCATCCCCGGCACCCGGAGGTAGAGGCCGAGCAGGCCGCCGGAGAACCCGGTCAGCGCCAGTCCGGCCAGTCGGGTCGGTACGAAGGGGGCGAGCAGGGTTCCGCCGACCGTGATCTCCGTCAGCGCGAGGAGCCGGGTGAATCGCTTGGCTTCCATCTTCTTGAGGAACGGATAGGCGATACAGGCCATGCCGTGCACGCCGTGGGCCGTCTCCTCGTCCGCCTTCAGCTTGCCCAGGCCGGAATTCAGGATGAACGCACCGGTGGCGAGGCGAGGGGTCACATCGCGGGGTTCGAGGGTCGTCATGGGAGCCTCCATCGATCCGGTATTCGGCCCCTCGTCGAGCTTACGACCTCGGGAGCGAATGGGCTCGGGATGGACATGCTGGCCCGGCGGCTCGGTCGGCGAGTGGGTCTGAGAACCTTTTCCGCATGAGTACACCACCAGACGGATTGCCTATCTACCGCGTCTTGACCGGCCCGGACGACGCGGCGTTCTGCCAACGTGTAAGCGAAGCGATCGGCCTTGGCTACGAACTGCACGAAGGGCCCGCCGTCACCTTCAACGGTGAGAACGTCATCGTCGCCCAGGCGCTGGTCTGGCCGGCACTGCCGTAGCGGCCTTGAGAGCAGCGGTGATCGTGACGGGTCGTGACGTGGGAAGCGCCGCACGGGTCGGGTGAGTTGTGACGCTTACCTGTTCTCCTCACGCCCAAGCCCGTGTCTCCCGTGTGCGCTTCGCCGTGCACACGGGAGTGTGCCGCAGGCTGGTCCTGACGCCGCTCGGCAACGAGCACTCCGGGCTTCCGCGCCTCCGTGCTCCGCGCAGATCAGATCTCCGCGCCGCCGACGAGTGTGGCGAGCAGCCGCAGCCGCCCCTCGCGGCCACCCTCCCATTGGGCCACGCACAAGTCGGCGCGCGCGCCGACTTCGATGACCCCGCGGCCGGTCAGGCCGAGCGCCCGCGCCGGGTTGGCCGACGCCATCGCCCAGACCTCGGCGAGGGTGAAGGGAGTCTCGCGCACGGCCCAGCGCACGCAGTCGAGCAGTGACCGGCCCGATCCCGCCAGCAGTTGAGTCCCGCTCAGCCGCAGCTTGCCGGACGGTTCCACGGTGACTTCGCCCCCGACCGGTGTGCGGTACTCGCCGGGCGGGCAGCCCGCCAGTGCGACGGAATCGCTGACGAGCACCGCGCGTTCGGGCCCCTTGGCCCGGACCATGGCGGTGAAGGCGTCGGCCGGCAGGTGATGGCCGTCCGCGATGAACGTGGCGGTCAGGGAGTCCTCGGCGAGCTGGGCCCAGACATGGTTCGGGTGCCGTGGCAGCACGGCGTGCGTTCCGTTGCCCAGGTGCGTCGACAGCGTTGCTCCGGCGCGGGCGGCGCCGCGCAGCTGCTGCGGCGAGGCGTCCGTGTGGCCCACCGCGACGACGACCCCGGCCTGCGTCGCGGCGCGGATGTACGCCGCGGAGCCGGGCCTTTCCGGTGCCAGGGTGACGATGCGGACCAGCCCCGGTACGGCTGCGAGCCATTGCGCCAGTTCCCTCGGGTCGGGATCGCGCAGGTGCCGGGCGTCGTGCGCGCCGCGCGGACCGTCCGCGGCGGCCAGGTACGGGCCTTCGACGTGTACGCCGACAACGGTGCCGGCAACGAGCGGGGCGCGCTCGCGCGCCTGGGCTACGGTCCGCAGCGCCGAGAGGATCCGGTCACGGGAGCCGGTCACCACGGTGGGGCAGTACGACGTCACGCCGTGCGCCCACAACGCACGGGTGAGCTCCACCACCATGTCGGCCGAGACATCCTCTGCATTGATGTCGTGCCCGGCGTAGCCATTCACCTGGAGGTCCACCAGCCCCGGCAGGAGCAGTGGGCGGCCGCGGCGGGCATCCAGGGACTCGATCGAGGAGATACGGCCGTCCTCGACGCGCAGCCGCACATCACGCCCGTCGAGAAGCCGGCCGTCGATGCGCGCGTCGCGCCCGTCCAGCAACCGGGCGCCGGACAAGCGCCCGACGCGAGTCACGACGGTTCTTCGGCACGGCCGGCCGCCACTGTGCCGGGGGCAAGACGGCCGGCCGCCGCGGCGTCGAGGTACACCGAGACCGCCGGGTGGGTCCTGATCGCGCTCGCCGGGCACCGCACGTCCACCGGCCCCTCGAGGGACGCGGCGACCGCCGCCGCCTTGTGGGCGCCGTGCACCGTCACGACCGCCGCCCCGGTACTCAGCAGCGCGGGCACGGTCAGGGTCAGGGCGTGGGTCGGCACTTCCTCGAGGGTGGGGAAGAGCCCCTCCTCCACCTGCTGCCGGCGGGACGTGTCGTCCAGCCGGACCAGGCGCACGGTCTCAGGGTCATCGAGCCGGCCCGCGCCTGGCTCATTGAACGCGATGTGGCCGTTCATCCCGATCCCCATGCAGACCAGGTCCATCTCGGCCGCCCGTACGAGCGCCGCGTACCTGGATGCTTCCCGGGCCGGCTCGCTGCCGGGCAGCATACGCTCCAACCGTCCGGGCCCGGCCGCTTCCAGGCGCCCTTCCAGCCACGCGCCGAAGGCGTGCGGGCTCCCTTCCGGCAGACCCACGTACTCGTCCATGTGGAAGGCGTGCACCCGGTTCCAGTCGACCGCGGAGTCGCTCAGCAGCGTCCTCAGCATCTCCTCCTGCGAGGGGGCGGAGGCGAACAGGACGCGGGCCCTTCCCTTCGCGGCAACGGCTGCCCGGACGATCCGCGCCGCCTCGTTACCGGCGGCCACCCCTGTCGCGGCGGCGTCGGCCGAGACATGCAGCCTGACACGTGCGCCTGACCTCTCCGAGCTTTCCGGCAGACTCATCGCCCCACCTTCCCGTGCAATCGGTTGCAGTGACATTAAGGGCAGCCGATCGAAGAGGTCAACAGGGCCGCAGCCCGTCCCGCGGATGGCCGGAACGGGACACCGGACGGGACGTCAGGCGGGGCGGCCGGTCGAGCCACGCAGGGTCAGCGACCCGTCCATCCGGACGTCCCGGACCTGCTCCCCCGCGATGCACCGGCGCAGCGCGTCGACCGCGGCCCGCCCGAGCCGGTCCACCGGAGCGGTCACCGTGGTCAACTGTGGTGTCACGGCGCGGGCGAGCAGCACGTCGTCGCAGCCGACGACACTGCACCCGCCGGGCACCTGGACTCCGGCCTCGGCCAGGCCGCTCAGCACCCCGCAGGCCATCAGGTCGTCGAACGCGAAGGCGGCCGTCGCCCCGGACCCCACCAGCGCCCGGGCAGCCTCCCGCCCCCCTTCGAAGGTCGCCGCGAAGGACCCGAGTTCCACCAGCGTGACCCGGGTGCCCTGGGCCCAGGCCCGGACCGTGGCCGCCCGCTGCCGGGCCGCCCAGGAGGCCGAAGGCCCGCACATGAGGGCGACCTTGCGGTGCCCCAGGTCTTCCAGGTGCCTGCCCGCCTCGGTGAGCGCCGCCGTGTTGTCGCAGACCACCGACGGGAAGCCGCGCATCCTGCGGTTGACGACGACCGCCGGAAGCCCTTCGGCGGCCTCCTGCAGCGCGGAGGACGAGCGGGGCGAGGCGATCACGAGCCCGTCGACCTGACCCTTGAGCTGCTTGATGAGCCCCACTTCCCTCGCGGAGCTCTCGTCCGCGTCGACGAGCATCACGGCGGCCTCCATCTCGTCCGCCGCCCGCTGGATCGCCCTCACAAGAGGCGGGAAGAACGGGTTGGCGACGTCGTGGACGAGCAGCCCGATCATCCCCGTCCGGCCGGTCGCGAGTTCCCGGGCAGCCTTGTTGGGCCGGTAACCCAGCTCCCGGGCCTTTGCATGGATGAGTTCCCGGACCTCGGGATTGACGACCTCGGGCCGGCTGAAGGCGCGCGAGACCGTCGACGCCGAGACACCGCACACCTCGGCGATGGAATAGATTGTCGCCCGCTTCATACCACCCCCACCTCCACTCTCTGTTCTTCGCCGAGATTCCGGCAGCCGGGAAGCTACGTTATTGTACTTGTCAGTACTGCATGCGGTTGCAGCAATGGGGAGGTCTGCGCATGACGTACGCGGCGCAAGAGCAACTCGAGCACGTCGTTCTGCCATTCTGGCTGGAGCACGGTCCCGACCCGCAGCGGGGCGGGTTCTACACCTGCTACGACAACCGCGGCCGCAGCCTGGTCTCCACGGACAAGTTCACCTGGTCGCAAGGGCGCATGGTCTGGCTGCTGGCCCGGGCGGCACAGATGGCCCGGGCCGGGCTCCTCGGCCTGGACGCCGGCTTCCTGGAAGACCTCGCCGTGCGCGGCGCACAGTTCCTGCTGGACCACGTGATCCGGCAAGACGGCACCTGCCACTTCCTCGTCGACGCGGACGGCGCCCCGAAGGCCGGGCCGGCCGGCGAGACGACCAGCGTCTACGCCGACTGCTTCGTGGTGATGGGGCTGGCCGAGCTCGCCGGCGCCACCGCTTCCCCGTACTGGCTGGATGCCGCCGAGCCCGTACTGCGCCGCGCCACCGCCGACATCACGGCCGGCCGGGCCGCGACGCCGCCGTACGCGGTCCCGGCGGGTCACACCGCGTTCGGCCCGCGGATGATCCTGCTCAACACACGGCTCGAACACGCCCGCGCCAGTGAGCGCCTCGGAATGTTGACGGACAAGGACGTGACCGCGCTGTCCGCCGCACGCACGGCGATGCTCTCGCACCGCAATCCGGACGGGACGTTCACCGAGATCTTCTGCCCGAAGGCCGGTGACACCTCGCTGCCGGCCCGGCACCGGGTGCCCGGCCACGCGATCGAAGGCATCTGGGTGGCACTGGAAGCGGCCGAGCTGACGGGGGATCACGACGATACGCCGGACCTGCTCGAAAGCGTGGACGTGCTCTGCCACTCCGCCTGGGACCCGCACCACGGCGGTCTGTTCCGGTACGTCGACGCCGAGGGCCCGGCTGCTCCCCGCGGGACGACCGGCGGCTCGGCGTACGAGGCACTGGTCGCCGCGACCTGGGACACCAAGCTGTGGTGGGTGCACACCGAGGCCGCGTACACGACCGCCCTGGGGGCGCGCCGGTACGGCGACAGGGCATGCGCGGAATGGGCCGAGAGGATCTGGGACTACACGATCGCTACGTTCCCCGGCAGGGGCGAGGGCGAGGAGTGGATCCAGATACGGGACCGCGCGGGCCGGCCGCTCGACCGGGTCGTGGCACTGCCGGTCAAGGATCCGTTCCACATCGCCAGAAACCTCATGCAACTGGTGGAGCTTTCCGCGAGCACCGGGAACCGGAGCCGCGGCTGACACCGCTCCCCCCTCGTCGACCCGCCACCGGCCGGCGCTGCGCCGGCGACCCCGCCCGCAGCGGGTACCAGGCGGCGGGAAGACCGTCCGCGCCGACCGTCTCGAAGCCGCCGTTCTCCGGCAGGTTCTCAGCCGAGGGGCGGGCGATGCGGGGGCGGCCGTGGCCGCCGTCGGCGCGAGAAACAGTACCGAGGCGCCGTCACCGGCACGTCACTTGAGCCCGCTCATCAACACGCCGCGCACGAAGAACCGCTGGAGGAATATGAAGACGAGGACGGTGGGGATGAAGGTGACGACCGCGGCGGCCATGGTGGTGGCGAGCGGGGTGTCCTGGGTCTGGAGGCTGTTGAGGCCCACGGTGAGCACGTAGTTGTCGGGGCTGCGCTGCGAGACGAGGGGCCACAGGAAGTCGTTCCAGTGCCACAGGAAGACGAAGGTGCCCAGGGTCGCCATGATCGGTTTGGTCTGCGGCAGGATGATCGACCAGTAGACCCGGAACTCGCCGGCTCCGTCGATGCGGGCGGCCTCGATCAGCTCGTCGGGGATGTCCTGGATGAACTGGCGCATCAGGAACATCGCCTGTGCGTTGGCGATGGTCGGGACGATCAGTCCCCACATCGAGTCCAGTCCGCCCATCTCGGAGATCAGGATGAACTGCGGGATCAGCGTCAGGTGCCCCGGCACCATGAGCATGGCGACGAAGACCCAGAAGATCAGCTCGCGCCCCATGAACCTCTTCTTGGCGAAGGCGTAGCCGGCCATCGAGGCGAAGAGCAGCACCAGGACGACCGAGACCAGCGAGTAGATGGCCGAGTTGAGCGCCCAGCCCAGTACGCGGTCGCTGCTCAGCGCGTCGTAGAGTGCCGCCGGCGAGACGTCCCGTGGGAGGAGCGAGCCCGGCATCTCGATACTCTTCCCGGGCTGCAGCGCGAGCGCGACCATCGCCCAGAACGGGAAGAACGTGATCAGCGCGCACAGGAACAGCGGGATGTGCATCCACCCGGCCCGGCGCCTGCGCCGCGCGGGCCGTCGGATGGTTCGCGTCTTGTGGGTCCCGACCTCAGCGGGCCGCTGGGCGAGTGACGTCATGACCGTCCCTTGTTCATCAGGCGGCGCTGCACGAGTGACGTGATGAGGGTGAGGACCAGCAGCACGACGCCGGCCGCGCTGGCGTAGCCGAAGTCGAAGTACCCGAAGCCCTGGTCGTAGATCATGTAGGTCAGCGAGTAGCTCGCCCTGACCGGTCCGCCACCGGTCATCACGTAGATGGTGTCGAACACCTGGAACGACCCGATGATCTCCAGGATCAGTACGAAGAACAGGGCCGGCTTGAGCAGAGGCAGCGTGATGTGGCGGTACCGGTGGCGCCATTTGGCGCCGTCCACGTGGGCTGCCTCGTAGTACTCCTTGGGTATGGCCAGCATGCCCGCCAGCAGGATGAGCATGTTGTAGCCGAAGCCCTTCCACGCGCTCACCACGGCCAGCGCGGGAATGACCATGGTCTCGCTCTGGAGCCAGTTCACCGTGGGCAGTCCCACCAGCCCGAAGAACCAGTTGAGCGGGCCGTCGTTCCGGAAGATCCAGACCCAGATGATCGAGGACATCACCGTGCTGGTCACCACCGGCAGGAAGAAGAACGCACGGTAGACGCTCATGCCGCGCAGGGTCCGGTCGCACAGGGTCGCCATCGCGAGGGACACAACGAGGCTGAGCGGGATCGCGATAACCGTGTAATAGGCGGTCACCTTCAGCGAGTTCCAGAAGAGCGGGTCCTGGAAGAGCCGCACGAAGTTGTCGACGCCGACGAACTCGACATCGCCGCTGATGCGGTACTTGGCCAGGCTCAGGCCGGTGCCCATCACCGTCGGGATGATCCGGAAGAACAGGAAGAACAGCAGGTACGGGAGGATGAAGACGTAGCCGGCGAGCGCAGCGTTGGAGCGCCACCACGGCCGGCCTTTTCGTGCGCGGTCGGGGATCGTCCCGGCCTTGGCGGTATGCGCGCTCACCGGCGCCTCCTTCGGACTCGAAGCGGGTGCGCGGCCGTCACCGGCCGCGCACCGGCCTCCTGCGAATCTGGTCAGCCTCGGGCGAGCAGGGCGTTGACTTCCTTCTCGGCCGCCGCGAGTGCGGCCTTCGGCTCGGCCTTGCCCAGCAGCACCGCCTGGATGTGCGGCTTGATCAGGTCCATCAGCTCCCGGGCCTTCGGGTGGATCACCCCGGCCCGGACGACGTCCAGGTACTTCTCGCCAACGGCGACCTCGGGGTCGTCCGCGAAGAGCCCGGCGCCGGAGTCGCGCGGCGCGTAGTAGCCGTTCTCCTTGTCGAACTTCTTCATCTGCTCGGGGCCGGTGAGGAAGTCGACCCATGCCTTGGCCGCCGGCTTGGCATCGCTGTCCGCCAGGACGGACAGGCCGCCCACGGAGCCGGCGGCGACCTGAACCTTGCTGGTCAGCGGCGGGGCGGCCTTGAGGCGCTCGGCGGGCAGCACCAGGCGCTGGGTGGGAATGCTGGAAGCCGTCAGGAAGGCCGTGTTCCCCTTCCCGAAGTCGGACTGCTCCGGGGACTCCGTGGTCGTCAGGCTCTGCGACGAGGTCCAGCCCTGGTCCACCAGTTTCTTGATGAACTCCAGCGCCTGCAGCCCCTCGGGGCTGTTGAATGCGGCCTTGGTACCGTCCTCGTTGAGCACCTCGCCCCCCGCCTGCCACAGGTACGGGTAGTACGAGTGGTTGAGCGTCAGGGTGAGGTCGGCCACGTAGTCGGTGGGGACATGGCCCGCCTTCTTGACCTCCGGGGCCATGGCCTCGACCTCGTCCCACGTCGTGGGACACTTGTCGACGCCCGACGCTGCGAGGACCTCGGTGTTGCAGACGCCGGTCAGGGTCTGCATCAGCAGGGGGACCCCGTAGAGCTCACCGTCCCAGGTCATGGATTCCAGGGCGGATTTCTTGAAGTCGGCGCGGTCGTCCTCGATCACGTCGCCGACCGGCTCGAGCGTCCCCTCGTCCGCGAACTTCGGGATGAAGTCGGGGTTGAAGTACACGACATCGGGGCCCTTGTGGCCCGCGATCGCCGTCACGAGGTTCTCCTCGCGCTTCTCCCACGGCTGGACGACGACCTCGACGTCGGCGTTGGTATACTTCTTCTTGAACTCCTTGACGATCGGGGCCCAGTAGTCGTCCTTGCCACTGACACCGATGGGGTACGTCCAGAACGTGATCGCCCCCTCGACCGCTTTGGGGTCTTTGGGCATCGCCGCGTCGTCCGTGCCTCCGCACGCGGCGCTCAGCATCGCGGTGGCCAGAACCATCGCCGCGGTCCGTGCCTTCAGTCTTCCGCTCATGGGGTCCTCTCGGGAAGCTCGGCGCTTTTCTGGCTTTCGGATGCAATCGGTTGCAGGGAAAATAGTCACCCCTCCCTTACCCGTCAAGGACTGCAACATGCATTGATTTTAGGGTAGTTGTCACGCGAGAAGGTCGTACGTGTCCAGCAGGACCTCGTGGGCGAGGGGCTCTCCGGCGAAGAACCGCGCCAGCTCGTCGACCACTGTCCGCCCCTGCGCGCTGCGGGCCTCGGACGTCCCGCCGGCCACGTGCGGTGTGACGATGACGTTCGGCAGGCCCAGGAAGGGGCTGGACGACGGGAGGGGTTCGCTGTCGAAGACGTCGAGGCCCGCCCTCAGGCGCCCTGGGACGACCTCGGAGAGCAGCGCCTCCTGGTCCACCACCCACGAGCGCGCGGTATTCACCAGCACGGCACCGTCCGGCAGCATCGCGAGCTGACGGCGCCCCACGAGATGGCGGGTCTCGGGTGTGGCCGGGGCGTGGACGGCGATCACGTCGCAGCTGCCGAAGAGTTCCTCCAGCCCGACCGTCTCGACCCCCAGGGCCGCGGCCGCCTCCGGGTCCGCGTACGGGTCGTAGGCCCGTACTGCGGACGTGCCCAGCGCCTTGACCATGCGTGCGTAGCAGCTGCCCGTGCGGCTCAGGCCCACCAGCCCGACCCGCCGTTCGGACAGCGCCTGTCCAAGTTCGGGCCGGCGGGCGTCCGCCCAGCCCTTCCCCGTCCACAGGCCGCGGTCGTGGTGGTGGAGGTTGCGCAGCAGTGCGAGGGTGAGCGTGAGTGCCATCTCGGCCACTGCGGGTGCCATCGCCGCGGCACCGCCCTGCGTCAGCCGCGGTCCCTGGGCGAGGAGTTCGCGGGGGTAGAGGCGGCGGACGGAGCCGGCTGAGTGCGCGGCCAGGCCCAGTCGGCTGCCGCGCAGCTCCTGCGGCCGGAAGGGCACCGTGCTCCAGGAGGTCACGACGGCTTCGTAGGCGTCGGCCACCCCCTTGGGCAGAGTGCTGCCGTGCGGGCCCGTGCCGAACCCGACGACCCCGACGTCGTACAGGTCCCGCTGGGAAGCCGGACTGAAGAGCAGGTCGAACTCCTCGCGGGACACTGCGACACAGATGTGCGGCCGGTTCATCGTGATGCGTCCTCTCAGCCGTGGGAACCCGGGGGGCCGCGGCGGGTCGGCCTGACATCCGCCCGCGCTTTCGGTCCCGCGGCGCTCACAGTACGGTCCCGCCTATTGACCTGCAATCGGTTGCACGGGAAACTCTGCGTTGTCGCCTCCCCGTTCGGAGACTCGATGGACCGACAGAACCCGCTCGCCCACGTGAAGGGCTCCGACCAACCGCTGACGTGGACCTTCATCGGTGACAGCGTCACCGCCGGCACCTGGCACACGTACGGTGCCCGCTCCTACCCGGAGCTGTTCGCCGAGCGGATGCGGGAGATGGCCCGTACCGCCGACGTGTTCATCAATACCGCGGTCAGCGGATGGACCGTGTACGAACTCGACCGGCACCTGGACCGGATCGCCCTGCGGTTCTCCCCCGACCTGGTGGTCGTGGGGATCGGGCTCAACGACACCCGGCTCGGCACCGCGGGTCTGGCCGGCTTCTCCGCCACGTACCGTCGTGTGGTCCGCGGCTTGCGCGAAGGGGCGGGGTCCACCGTCGTCGTCCAGACACCCAACGACACGCTCTCCACCGCCCCGCGGCACGTCGTGGACCACCTGCCTCGCTACGCCGAGGAGATCCGGGCGGTCGCCGCGGACACCAGGGCGCCACTGGTCGACCACTACGCGGCCTGGACCGACCCGGAGGCTCCCGCACCGGAGCACTGGTACGCCATGGGCTGCCACCCGGGCGCACACGGTCACCGCGCCATGGCTCGCACCCTTCTGGACGCGTTCGGCGCCTGGGACCCGGCGAGCCGCACCGGTCGGCTCGCCATCCCCTGAACCCGACTCAGGAACCACGAACAGGAGCACCCGTGCAAGATCCAGCCGACCTGGAGGAACGTCTCTCCCGCCCCGGCGAGGCACTCGTCAAGGACCTGGGCCGACTCGACGGCGACATCGTTGTCCTCGGCGCGGCCGGGAAGCTCGGCCCCAGCCTCGTACGCCTGGCCGTCAGAGGCGTGGCCGCGGCGGGTACGGGCGCCCGTGTCATCGCCGTGTCCCGGTTCAGCAGGCCGGGGTCCGCCGAGGAGCTGCGTGACGCGGGGGCCGAGGTGGTGTCCGCCGACCTCACCGACGAGGCCGCCCTGTCCGCCCTGCCGGACGCGGCCAACGTGGTGTACCTCGTCGGAGCCAAGTTCGGCACCGACGGCAACGAGCACGCCACCTGGGCCACCAACGCCTACCTGTCGGGACGGGTGGCCGATCGCTACGCCGGCGCGAGGATCTCCGCGCTCTCCACCGGGAACGTCTACCCGCTGGTACCGGCCGGCTCCGGCGGCTGCACCGAGCAGGACCCGGTGGGACCCGTGGGCGAGTACGCCATGTCGTGTCTCGGCCGGGAGCGGGTGCTCACGCACTTCGCCCACCGGAGCGACACCCCGACGGCACTGATCCGCCTCAACTACGCGGTGGAGATGCGTTACGGGGTCCTGGTCGACCTGGCCCGGCAGATCGCCGCGAAGGAGCCCGTCGACCTGACCACCGGCTTCGCCAACGTCGTGTGGCAGGGCTACGCCAACGAGGTGGCGCTGCGCGCCCTGCTCCACGCGGACGTGCCGCCCTTCATCGTGAACCTCACAGGGCCGGAGACCCTCTCCATCCGCAAGGCGGCTACGCGGCTCGCCGAACTCCTGGGCGTCGAGGTCACGTTCATTTCGACGGAGGCCGGAACGGCTCTGCTGTCGGACGCGTCCCGCTGCCACCGCCTGTTCGGCTACCCGCAGTTGAGCCTCGACGAGCTGCTCACCTGCACGGCCGAGTGGATCCGGTCCGGCGGGCCGCTCCTGGACAAGCCGACCCACTTCCAGAGCAGGGACGGAAAATTCTGATGGCGCCGGCACCCCGGCAGAGCCCGGCCCCATTGAACAGGTTCCGCGACGGAACGGCGATCCCCGCCCACCCGTTGGCGCTGGACTCCCGCCTGAGGCTGGACGAGCGCCGCCAGCGGGCACTGACGCGGTACTACCTCGATGCGGGCGCCGGCGGGATCGCCGTCGCGGTCCACACCACCCAGTTCGCGATCCACGAACCCCACCGGGGCCTGCTGCGTCCAGTGCTGGAACTGGCCGCCACGACCGCCGCCGAGCACGGGGACCCCGGCACCGTCCTCGTGGCCGGCGCGTGCGGCGACACCGGGCAGGCGGTGGAGGAGGCGGAGCTGGCCGCCGGCCTCGGCTACCACGCCGTGCTGCTGGCGACGTACGGGGCGGGCGCGCTCAGCGAGGACGAGCTGGTCGAGCGCGCGGCCGCCGTCGGGGCCGTCCTGCCGGTGATCGGGTTCTACCTGCAGCCGGCGGTGGGCGGCCGCTCCCTTTCCCGCGGGTTCTGGACCCGCCTGGCCGACCTGCCGTCCCTGCTCGGCATCAAGGTCGCGCCCTTCGACCGGTACGCGTCGCTCGACGTCGTCCTGGGGGTCGCCGCCTCCGGCCGTCGCGCGGACGTCGCGCTCTACACGGGAAACGACGACCACATCGTCGGCGACCTGCTGTCCACCCACCCGGTCGACGGCGGTGATGCCCTGGAGTTCGTCGGCGGCCTGCTGGGCCAGTGGTCGGTGTGGACGCACTCGGCGGTCCGGCTGCTCAAGGACGCGCGCCGGGCCAGGGCCGGGGACCACACGGCGATGCGCGAGCTCCTGGCCGTCGACTCCGCGCTCACGGACGCCAACGGGGCGATCTTCGACGTCGCGAGCGGCTTCCTGGGGTGCGTGCCCGGCATCCACGAAGTGCTCCGCAGGCAGGGGCTGTTGGAGGGGCTTTGGTGCCTGGAGGAGAAGGAGGTCCTCTCCCCCGGTCAGCTCGACGAGATCGACAGGATCTGGCGGGCGTACCCGCAGCTGCGGGACGACGCGTTCGTGGCCGAGCACATCGACCGCTGGCTGTCCTGAGGATTCCCCGGCGCCGCCCCCGGGGAAGACCGCCCGCCCCTGTACTGCAGAAAACCTGTCCTGCACGAGACCGACGACCATCCGTACCCGACCCTTCGGAGGGCCGCTTCATGTCCATGAGGCGCATCGGCATCATCGGCACGGAGAACTCGCACGTCGACCAGTTCGTCCGATTCCTCAACCTCGAGGAGCGGCACCCGGAGAACCGGGCCGTCGCTCTCGTCGGCGGGCGGACGGAACGCAACAAGGCACTGTGCCGGACCGGCAGCATCGATCTGGTGGTCGAGGACCCGGCCGACCTGGTCGGACACGTGGACGCGGTGATCGTCAGCAGCCGCGACGGCAGGACCCACCGCGAGCAGGCGGAGCCGCTGCTGGAGGCCGGGCTGCCGGTGTTCGTGGACAAGCCGTTCGCGGGATCGGTCGCCGACGCGCAGGCTCTCATCGCCGCCGCCGAACGCTCCCGTGCCACGGTCGTTTCCGGCTCCGCGCTGCGGTTCGTGCCCGGGATCTCGTCCCTCACCGACGAGGCGGGGCACTGCGGTGCGCTCCGCCAGGTCGCCATGACGGGCCCGGCGGACCCGGACAGCGAGTACGCGGGCTTGTTCTTCTACGGCATCCATCAGGTCGAGGCAGCACTGCAGTTGCTCGGGGACCCGGTCGTCGAACCGGGCTCTTTGACCACTACCGCAACGCGGCACGGGGACACGGTCGTCGCCCTGACCCGGATCGGGGACGTCTCCCTCACCTTCACGTTCGTCACACCCGCCGACGGGGAGCAGACGTCCTTCCACGCCACCGTGACCGGCACCGGAGGTGTCCGGGCCGCAGCGCTCACGCTCCCTGCGGACTACGCCGCACCACCGCTCGCCCGCTTCGTCGAGGCCTGCGACCGCAACGAGCCGCAGAAGGACCGTTCCTCCGTGCTCTCCCCGATCGTGGTACTGGGGTCCGTCACCGACGCCCTGGCCGCCGCCCAAGGAAAGGACTGACCATGCCCCTGTCCTCAGGTCCGCTCCGCATCGCCGTCATCGGCGCCGGTGTCATCGGCAAGGCCCATGCGCAGCGCCTGTCGAGTGGGGCGTCCGACGCCGTCCTGGTGGCCGTGGCGGACTCGGACGCCGACACCGCCCGCGCCGAGGCCGCACGGTGGGACGCCGCCGCCGACTCGGTGGACAGCGTTCTCGCCCGGGACGATGTCGACGCGGTGATAGTCGCCGTGCCGAGCGGTCTGCACGCCCAAGTGACGGTGGCCTCGCTGGACGCCGGCAAGCACGTACTGCTCGAGAAGCCCATCGAGATCACGGTCGAGGCCGCGGACAAGATCATCGATGCCGAGAAGCGTTCCGGGAAGGTTCTCAGCGTGGCGAGCCAGCGCCGGTTCGCCGCCGAGAACCAGTTCGTTGCCCGCGCGATGCGCGACGGGCTCCTGGGACGGGTCACCTCCGCCACGGTCGAGGTGGCTCTGTGGCGCTCCCAGGAGTACTACGACTCCGGTTCCTGGCGCGGCACATGGGCGCTCGACGGCGGCGGCGCGCTGATGAACCAGGGCGTCCACCTGGTGGACCTGGCCCTGTGGTTACTCGGCGAGGCGGACGAGGTGTACGCCCACACAGGGCTGCTCGCCCACGAGCGCGTCGAGGTCGAGGACACCATCACAATCACCGCCCGGATGCAAAGCGGCGCCCTGCTGACCTTCCTGGCCACGACCGCCGCCTACGACGGCCTCCCGATCCGGTACGCGGTGCTCGGGGACGGCGGTTCCGTGGTGGTCGAGGACGAGAAGCTCACGCGTTTCCACTCGCTGGGTGGTTCCTCACCGGTCTTCGACGGGCCACCGGTCGACCAGCCGCTGGCCCAGCTCGACGACTTCGTCACCGCGGTGCAGACCGGGGGCACGCCGCTGGTCACGTCCGCCCAGGCCCGTGCGGCGGTCGCCTTCATCGAAGCGGCCTACCTGTCGGCCCGCACCGGGGCTCCGGTGCGGCCGCGGTGAACGGACGGCCTGCCCCGCGGACACGGTTCCGCGGGGCCCGACGGAGGCACAGCCCGACAGAAGCACACCGACCCGCACCCGATCCAGGCAGGTACCTGTGAACGAGCACAGCAAGAAGACACCGCTGTCCCGGCGCACCCTCCTGGGAGGCATCGGCGCCTGCTCCATGGCGACCGCGTTCGGGATCCTGGGCCCCGGGGCGCGGACCGCGGCCGCCGGCACCGCCGAGGGCGAGATCGTCGACCTCGGCGTGGCCATGCGCACCATCAACGTCAGACTTGCCAGAACCGGCCGGCTGCCGGACGGCGCACCGGTGCTCTTCGCGCTCAGCGACGGCAACCCGGTCAGTTTCAACGTCCTGCGGCTCGACACCGGCGAGCGGGTCGACGGCTTCCCTTGCGGGCCGGACACCGTCGGGTCCTCCATGGTCCAGCACCCTGACGGGACGGTGTACTTCAGCGTCCGAGCCCCGTCCGCCGGGCGGCTGCTGCGGTACCTGCCGGCGTCGGGCACGGTGGAGACCGTCGCCACGGGCGTCGTCGGCGAGACCATGCTGAGGACCCTCGTCGTCGAGCCGGAATCCGGGGTCCTGTACGGATGCACCTACCCCCATGCGAAGGTGTACTCCTACGACCCGTCGACGAAGGCCGTCCGGGACTACGGCTCCGTGGTGACGGACGGCGCCTACGCGTGGGGCTTCGACCTCGTCGGCGGGAAGCTCTGGGTGGGCACCGGCATCGGGACGGCGCATCTGATCGAACTGGACCCGGCCACGGGTGCGAGGACCGAGATACCGCTGCCCGGGGAGTTCGCCTTGGGAGCGACCTACATCTCCGGGGTGCGCACCCGGGGGGACATCGCCCTGGTGACGGTCAACCCGCCGCTCGGCGGCACCAACACCCTCGTGTGGGACATCGCCGAACGCCGGTGGCTGCAACCGGACGTGCTCCACCAACCGTTGGGGGCCAGCGGGGTCGTCAGCGCCCGGGACTCCGCCGGACGTTTCTACTACGTCAGCGACGGCGAGCTGTACGCCTACGACACCGCGACCCGCGGCTCGTCCCCGACCGGGATGGCCGGCAGCAGCATCGGCGACCGGGTTTCGGGCACGCGCTCGGTGGACGTGGTCGAGACGGGAAAGGGCGGCACTCCGCGCCGTGAAGTGGTCGGGGTGGCCAACACGGGAGTGATCTGGCGCTACGACCTGGATGCCCGTACCGGCACCACGGTGCGCGGCGTGCCGCTGGGGTCGCCCGCGACCCTCCACAGCATGGGCGTCGGGCCGGACGGCAAGGTGTACACCGGCGCGTACCTCAGTTCGGGCGTGATGGCACGGGTGTCGACCTCCACGTACGAGATCGAGGAGCTCGCCGGGCCGGAACAGGCGGACCACATCGTGACGCACCAGGGCAGGATCGTGGTCACGAGCTACCCCAACGCCGTGGCCTATGTGGGAGAGACCGATCCATGGGACTGGGGTACCCGGCCCGCGCACCTGTTCAGCATCGGCCGGTTCAGCGAGTACGAGCAGGACCGGATGTTCGACGTGGTGAGCGTGCAGGGCAAGCTGGCGTTCGGCAGTGTGCCCAACTACGGCACGCTCGGCGGCGCCCTGATCCTGGCCGACCTCGAGGGGAACGTCGAGGTGCACCGCAACATCGTCCAGGACCAGAGTGTCACGGCCCTGGCGGTGCGGGGGCCGCTGGTGTTCGGGGGGACGTCCGTGCACGGCGGGCTCAGCACGACGCCGAAGGCCACCGAGGCGGTGCTGTTCATCTGGGACACCCGCGCCGGGAAGAAAGTCTTCGAGACCGTCCCGGTTCCCGGCGACGAGATCATCCACTCGCTGCTCGTCGACGGGGACCGCCTGTGGGGCATGACCAGCACCGGTTTCGTGTTCGAGTTCGACCTCAGGACACGCAAGGTTGTCCGTGCGGTCGACACCGGTCTGCCGGACACCAACAGCTGGGGACGGCTGGGCAAGCTGCACCGGCACGACGACGGACGGATCTACGGGAACGCGGGCGGCAAGCTGTTCCGTATGGACCCGGCGACGCTCGCGGTCACGGTCCTGGCGGCCCATGCCAAGGTGTCCGCGCTCGCGCCGACGGGCGAGATCTTCTTCGGTGACAGCACCAACGTGTACGTGTACAAGCCCTGACCAGGCCCCTGCTCTCCTCTCACCCTCTTCCGGATCCAGACACACAAAGGACGGAGACCGCAATGCCCTTGAGTCGCCGATCACTCCTGGGAGGCAGTGCACTGGTCGGAGCAGCGCTGTCGACCGGTGTCGACGTGTGGCGCGCCGCACCGGCGTTCGCCGGGGAGAAGACGCTGGATCCGGTCCGTTTCGGCCCCGCGTCGCTGACGTCCGAACAGAGCGTCATGGACGTAGCGGTGTCGGGCACCACCGCGTACCTCGCCGGCGACACGTACGGCGAGGTCACCCCTGGCCCGCTGCGCCCGACGGCGCAGGTGGCCGCGCTCGACATCGTCACCCGCCGACTGCTGTGGCGCGAGGAGATCAAGCCGGACTGGGCGTCCTACGAGAGCGTCCACGTGGTCGGCAACCTGCTGTACGCGATGGCCCGCCGGCCGCGTGGCGCATGGTTCGCCTACGACCTGACCACCCGTGGGATCGTGATGGAGGGTGACCTCGGCGGGTACGGCCAGTTCAACGGCGTCGACGGCCGCGTCTTCTCCTGGGTGCACTGGACCAATGACATCAGCGAGCTGCCCACCGCCGTGGGTGGGTCCACGTCCACGGTCTACGACAACGTTCCGCGCGGGTGGTACAACAACCCGATGTTCAACTTCACCCGCAGCGGCAGGTCCACGTGGGGGATGCGCGGCACTGACCTGGCACTGTTCCCGCTGCCCAGGGCCGCATAGCAGGGACGTCTGCCCGCCCCTCAAGGCGGCACCCCGTCACGCGAGGTGCCGCCACGCCGAGCGGACCGCACCGGCGTCCTGGTCGGCGGCCGGTTCTCACCCGCGCTGCCCCTTCTCGGCCAGCGCGGAAAGCGTCGTCCTGCTCCGCTGCCGGCCGGGAACGTCCCGGAGCTACGAGTGCCCGGTGACTCCGCCCGTGGGGTGACATCCTGCGCATGTCGGCCTGGGAGCCCGGAACGACGCGGCCACTCCTGGTACCAGCAGGGAATGCCCAGGCCCTCGCATCCGCAGCCCGACAACACGGACCCCGGCGTACCGTCCGAAGGACGACAGCACCGGATCCGCGCCGCGTCACGCCGGGCGCTGCGCGGCCTGACCGGTCCCGCGGCCCGGAGTCCGGGCACGCGACAGGCGTCGCCCGGCCCGCGGTACACGCCACGTGTGAACGCCACGTTCCAGACGGCCGCCGCCTACGCCTGGCGGATCCTCGTGGTGGGAGCCGTCGTGTACGCGGTCTTCTCGGCGCTGGGGCGGTTCCACGAGGTGGCGTCAGCCGTCTTCCTCGGCCTGGTCGTGACCGCGGTGCTGCGCCCGATCGCGGATCTGCTGGCTCGTCCGATGCCGCGGGCGCTCGCCGTCACCGTGGCACTGCTCGGCAGCATCGTCCTCGTCCTCGGTGTCCTGACGCTCGTCGGCGAGGTGGTCGCCGGAGAACGCGCCGGATTGGAACGGGAGTTCAGCGACGGACTCGGCAGGATCGAACACTGGCTGGAGGGGCCGCCGTTCCGGCTGAATCCGAGGACGCTCGACGACCTCCAGTCCCGGATCGGCCAGTACCTGTCGAGCCATCGCTCCGCCCTCGTCAGCACGGCCGTCAGCGGTGTGGGCCGGCTGGTCGAGGTCGTGACGGTGTTCGTTCTGGCGTTGTTCTGCTCGGTCTTCTTCATTCACTCGGGCGACCGGCAGTGGGACTGGTTCTGCGACCAGCTCCCGCAGGCGGCCCGGACCCGGGTGGCGATCGCGGGCCGGGCCGCCTGGCGTACGTTCACCGGGTACACCCACGGCATCATCCTGGTGGCGGGGACCAACGCCGTGCTCGTAGGACTGGCCCTGTTCGCACTAGGAGTTCCGCTGGCCCTGCCCCTGGCCCTGCTGGAGTTCTTCGCCGCCTTCATTCCGTTGATCGGCTCACCGATCGCCCTCGCGGTCGCGGCCGTGGTGGCGCTGGCGGCGAAGGGCCCGATCGTGGCGGCCGTCGTCCTCGTACTGATCGTGGTCATCGGCCAGATCGAGGGCCATCTGCTGCACCCGCTCGTGATGGGCTGGGCCGTCCGCCTGCACCCGGTCGTGGTCGCGCTCTCGGTGATCGGCGGCGCCATCGCGGCGGGGGTGCTCGGAGCGGTGGTGGCCGTACCGCTCGTGTCCGTCCTCTGGTCGGTCCGTCAGGCGCTGCGCCGGGAAGGCGAGTCCACGCGCGCGAAGGGGTGAGCGGGGCACCGGCGTCCTCGCCCCGCCCCACGTGCTGCGGAGCGGACGCATCGGCTCGCGTCAGCGGGGTGCCGGGTGCTCCCTCCTCACCTCCAGGCCCTTCAGCGCCTCGCCGGTCTCGACGGGTACGAGGAACTCCTCGGCCAGCACAGTGTGGACGGTTTCGTGCTGAGCGGCACCGAGCGGGGCGATCAGCGTCAAACTCGCGGCGGCCCTGCTGTCCACCATTCCGGTGGCCGCGCTGTTCTTGTGCTTCCGTCGCTACTTCGTCAGCGGCGCCAACGCGGGCGCGGTCAAGGAGTGAGCTCCGGCCGGATGGGCCTCGTCGTTCCGGGCGCGATGTCCTGATCACCTAGACTCGGCGGATGGCGAAGTATTTCGACGTGCACCCCGAAAATCCTCAAGCGCGCACCATCCGCACCGTGGCCGACAGCATCCGTTCCGGCGCGCTCGTCGCGTATCCGACGGACTCCTGTTACGCACTGGGGTGCCAACTGGGCAGCCGCGACGGCATCAGCCGGATCCGGTCGATCCGGAATCTGGACGACCGTCACCACTTCACTCTGGTGTGCCAGAGCTTCGCGCAGCTGGGTCAGTTCGTGCACATCGACAACGATGTGTTCCGCGCGATCAAGGCCGCGACGCCCGGCAGCTACACCTTCATCCTCCCGGCGACGAAGGAGGTGCCGCGTCAGCTGCTGCACCCGAAGAAGAAGACGGTAGGCGTACGGATTCCGGACCACGTCGTCGTTCAGGCCCTGCTCGCCGACCTCGGTGAGCCGCTGCTCTCCAGCACCTTGCTCCTGCCCGACGAGGACGAGCCGCTGACCCAGGGCTGGGAGATCAAGGAACGGCTCGACCACGTGGTGGACGCCGTGGTCGACTCGGGCGACTGCGGCACCCAGCCGACCACGGTCATCGACTTCTCCGGCGGCGAACCGGAGATCGTACGCCGAGGAGCGGGCGACCCCGCACGGTTCGAGTAGGCCCCGGGTACGCGAGCCGGGGTACGCGACGAGCGAGGGCGGCTACGCCACCGTGATCGCCTGCACCGGGCAGACCCGAGCGGCTTCCTTCACCATCGGGTCGTCGGTGCCCGCCTCGTGCCCGGGCAGCAGTTCGCTGAATCCGTCGTCGTCCTGGGTGAAGACCTTGGGCGCGGTCAGCGCGCACTGGCCGGCACCGATGCACACATCCCTGTCGATATTGATCCGCATCACCACTGCCATCCTTTCCGGGAGGGTTCCGGTCACCACGCCACCGGCAGTTCGAGCATGCCCTGGACCGTGTCGCCGGGCTTGAACGGGATCTCGTCGGCGGGTGCCGCCAGCCGTAGCCCCGGCAGCCGGTCGAAGAGGGTACGCAGCGCGATCTCCATCTCGGCCCGCGCGAGGTTCTGGCCGAGGCACTGGTGGATCCCGAAGCCGAAGGCGACATGGTGGCGCGACGTCCGGCCGAGGTCGAGTTCGTCCGGCGCCGGATACACGGCTTCGTCCCGGTTGATCACCGAAGTGGACAACACCACGCCGTCGCCTGCCCGTATGGTCACCCCACCCACCTCGATGTCCTCCGTCGCCAGCCGTGAGATGCCGTCGGCAATGGACAGGAAGCGCAGCAACTCCTCGACAGCGGTGGGCATCAGCTCCTCGGACGTACGCAACCGGTCCAGCTGGTCCGGGTGTTGAAGGAGGGTGAACGTACCCAGCGAGATCATGTTCGCGGTCGTCTCGTGGCCGGCGACGAGCAGGATCTCGGCCAGCCGGACCAGTTCGTCACGGCTCACGGCCCCGGTGTCGAGCTGCTGGGCGATGAGCTCGTCGAGCAGCCCGTCACCCCGGTCGGTCCGCTTGCGCTCGATCAGCGCCCGGAAGTACTCGTCGAGCGCGTCCCGCGCCTTCTCGACATCGGCGGCCCCGGGCCCGCGCAGCAACGCGCGCGACTGGGCCTCGAAGAATTCGTGGTCGACGTACGGGACACCGAGAAGCGCGCAGATCACCATGGAAGGAACGGGCAGCGCGAAGGCGCTCACCAGGTCGGTGGGCGGCCCCTGCTCGATCATGGCGTCCAGCAGCCGGTCCACGGTCTCCTGGATCCGGGGCCGCAGTGCGGCGGTCCGCTTCACGGAGAAGCTGGGGATCAGCATCCTGCGCTGCGCGTTGTGTTCGGGATCGTCGACGCCGATCAGTTCGACGCGCCGCTGGGCGGTCCCGGCCACCCGCTCGGCGAGCACCGGGAACGCGGGGTTCTCCCGGTCGGCCGACAACCGCCGGTCGACCAGCAGCGCACGCGCCTCGGCATGCCCGGTCACCAGCCAGACCCGACGGCCGTCGAAGAGCCTGGCGGAAGACACCGGAGACAGCGGCCGTCGGCCGTCCTGCTGTGGCCGGTACTCCGTCGGCGGCTGATAGGGGCAGGTGCGGTTCTGCGGGAAGGAGATGGTCTCGGTGTCTGCCATGACAGTCCTCGCAAAGGGGATGGAGGGAGTCCTAACCGATCTCCTCCACTAGATGCCTCAGTCACCTAATTGGTCGACAACGATGCTCGGCCAACTCGTCGTGGGACGCGTCCCACGACGCCGGCACAGCCCGGCCCGGGAGCGCCGGAACGTCCCGGCCCGGAAGTCCCGGCACGCTCCGTGCGCGCGGCTGACCAGGGGAATCTCGTCGATTCCGCTCCAGACCGTTCCCCGTCATCCGGAGGCGGCCTCTGGTACGACTCTGACACGCGAGTGATCCACGCGCCACCGACGTACGCCCGGCACGGGACCACGCGGTCCTGTACGGCGTCTATCGGGCCGGAGGCGCCACGTTCACCACCTGCTGCGCCGCGGAGACGAAGGCGAGCTTCGCGCGCACGAGGTCGTCCGGCGTTTCATGGCGGCGCAGGCGGTCGACGAGATCCTGTGCCGCGGCTGCGACCTCGGCCGGTCCCTCCAGGACGACCCCGCCCAGGGCGCGCTCCAGCAGGGCGTCGTCGTCCCCGCGGCCTCTGCCGGTCCGCTCGGTCAGGAGGCCGGCTTCCGCGGCTTCGAGAAAGCGCACATAGGTCTGGCGTCGGAGGTCGAGCACACGCACGGTCGCCTGCTCCTGGAGCGTCATCCGCACCGTTTCGATCAGCGCGTCGGCTTGGCGCTCGCCGGCCCGGCGTGCCGCGTCGGCCTGCCGGATACCGGCGTTGCGGGTGTACCAACCGGTGGCGATACTGCCTGCGATCGCCGAACCGGCGGCAATCAGCGCAATTCCCAACTCACTCATTCCGCCATCCTCCCGAGCCGTCGCCGCTCCGCGCACCGCACTTACCGGATATGCGTTGGGGATCACTTTCGGTGGTGGCGGATGACGCGCGGTACGATCGGGTCATGTCGCTCGACGACGCGGATGAACACCCTCCGATCTGCACAAACGCCGGATCCGACCGGCCTCGCCCCGCTACAATGGACACTTACGGGCGACGGGCGACGGGCGACGGGCGACGGGCGACGGGCGACGGGCGACGGGCGACGGGCGACGGGCGACGGGCGACGGGCGTAAGACCGTCCTTCTCGCGGCTCGGTCCGCGGTAGCCCTGTACCGCCTTCTCGACGCTCTCCCGGTCCTTGCCGGCGACGACCGCGTCACCCGACTCTTCACCTTGGTTCCGGGCTCCGACTTCGGAGTTGACGCGCTGTCCGTGATCGACGCCGTCGGCGGCCGGACACTTCCTTGGGACGAAGCCTGCCGGCGCACGTACGACCTGATTCTCACGGCGAGCCCGAAGGGCGAGTTGAGTCTGCTTCGCGGCAACCGCGTACTGCTCCCGCACGGAGCGGGCTTCAACAAGTCGATTCCGGGCGAGGGTTCCGCAGATTCGGCCTCCGGGCTGGATCCGGAGTACCTGCTGCGGGCCCGCGACGCCGCACCGCCCGCGCTCCACGCTCTCGCCCACCCCGATCAGGTTGCCCGACTGGCCGCCGTGAGCCCACGGGCCGCCGAACGGGCCAAGGTCGTCGGCGACCCCACCCTCGAACGCGTCCTCGCTTCGCTGCCCCTGCGCGACCGCTACCGGGCGGCCCTGGGCACCGGCCCTCGTAAACTGCTCGTCCTGGCCTCGACATGGGGGCCGGAATGCCTGCTGCGGCGGCGGCCCGGACTCCCCGCGGAGCTGGCGGCCCATCTCCCCTACGACGAATACCAGTTGGCGCTGATCGTGCACCCCAACGAGCGCAGCCTGCTCGGCAGGTACGAGTTGACCGAACGCCTGGCACCGGCCCTCGACGCGGGCCTGGTGCTGGCGGCCCCGTACGAGGAGTGGGCATCGGTTCTGATCGCCGCCGACGCACTGATCACCGACCACGGCTCGACGGCGTTGTACTACTGCGCCGCCCTGGACCGTCCGGTCGTGAGCGTCCACCAGGGCGGCGTCGAGCTGATCCCCGGCAGCCCGATGGACGTACTCCTGCGTCACATACCGGAGTTGGGCCCCGCCACCGCGGTTGGGAAGGCGTTGGAGGCGTACCGGCCGGGCAGCGGGCACGCCGCCGCCCGGGCGGCGTTCGCCGGCCGGGGCGAAGCGTTGGGCCGGCTGCGGACCGAGGTGTACGCCCTCCTCGGCCTCGCCCCGCCGGCCGCCTGCGCCCCGCCCCGGCTGCTGCCCTCCCCCGCGGCCGCCACGCGTACGCCCGCCGCATTCGACGTGCACGCCGAGATCGCCGCGGACGGGGTCCGGATCGACCGCCGCCCCGCCGGGATCGGCCCGCCCGGACACCACCTGGCGGTGGAACACGGCGCCGCCGGCGAACAGCTCACCCGCTCGGCCGGTCTGCTGTACTGCCGTCCGCTGCCCCGGACTTCGGCCCCGCAGGACGCGGCGTGGACCGCGGCCGGATGGACACGGCACGCCCTGTCCGCGTACCCGGGGTGCCGTTCCGCCGTGGCGATACCGGCATCGGGGCTGTGCGTGCTCAGGGTGCGCGGCGACGAACGTGCCTACGCCGTGTGCGTCGAGCCCCGGTCCGAGGACGGCCGAATCGTCAGTACCGACCCGGCCGCCGCGGTGTCCGCCGTCCATGCCTGGCTGTCCGCCCACCGTGGCATGCCGCGTGACCTGGTTCGTCCGACCTGCTACATCGGCGACCGGGCCTTCCGCGTTCTCCTCCGACCGGCCACGGACGACGAAGCGGAGCAAGTACTCTGACGACGTTCTCTCCGACGAGCTGGTCGGAGCCTAGGCCAGGCCGTTCCGTCGCCGGATCGCCTCCGCGGCCGCCCGGTGTTCCCCGGCCTCCGCGCTCAGCCCTTCCGCCTGGGCCAGTTCGGCGAACGCGTCGCGAATGCGTGCCTGGTCGAATCCGGAGCCCCGTCGGCGTGCGGCCGCCAGCGACTGCTCGTACAGCGGACGGGCCTCGGCCGTACGGCCGAGCTGTCGCAGGACAGCGCCGAGCGCAAACCCGGTGCGCGCGCTCATCCGCTCACGCCCCTGCGCCACGGCAGCGGCGTGTGCTTCGGACAGCAGCCGGGTCGCCGCCTCCGGATCACCGAGTTCCGCGCTCGCCTGCCCCAACCGATAGGTCTGGAGCATGACTCCGTAGGAATTGTCGATCGCCAGGTGCACGTCCCTGGACCGGGCGAAGTCGGCTGCCGCCGCATTCCAGTCGCCGCGTGCGGAGTTGAGCATGCCGCGGAACTCGATCGCCGAGGCGCGGAGCCTGCTGTCCCGGTCGTCGTGCCCCAGCAGGACGAGGGCCGACATCGCGCCGTCGAGCTCGCGTTCGGCTTCGGCCAGCTTTCCCGACTCCCACAGCGGACGGGCGAGCTGGCATCGCATGCGCACCAGCCACGGTACGTTGCCTGAGCGGAGCGCCGAGGAGACTCCCAGCCGGAACACCTCGGACACGTCGGACCGGTGGGGATGGTCCAGCGCGTACGTCCACACGGCCTCGCACAGGGCCACGGCCTCGGCGTCCATTCCTCGCGCGTGGGCCAGGCGTACGCACGCGAACAGCGCATGCCGTTCCACGTTCAGCCAGCGCGCGGCGCGCTCGGCGCGTCCGGCCCGCACTTCGCGGTCCTCGGCCGCCTCCGGATCCTCCAGGGCAACGTCCGGTCCACCGGGAACAGGAGCGAAGAGCTGCGTGACGGTCAGCCGCCGCCCGGCGGCGAATCTGTCGGCCAGCTGGGCCTGTCGGACGTACCAGCGCAGCAGTCGCGCCGACGCCTCCGCCGACTCCCCTTGCGCCTCGTGTTCGCGGGCCCGACGCCGGGCATGGGCGTGCAGTGGTCCCCGCAGCCGCATCCGGCCGTCCTTTGCCCGCTGCCCCACGGACCATTCCAGTAACCCGGCCCGGTCCAGCTCCTCCAGCGCGTCCTGGCAGGTCTCCGGCCCCCGTCCCAACAGCGCGGTGGCGGACTCGCCGGTGAATGTCGGGCCGGGATGGTCGGGCAACAACCGGTAGAGCGAGGCCGCCGCGGAGGAGAGGCCGCGGTACGCGGTGTCCCAGATGCCTTCCACCCCGGAGACACCCTGCTCGTCCAGCGTGGCCCGAAGCTCCGCGATCAGGCGCGGGAGCGGTCGCAGGCGGTGCGCGCGCACCCAGCGGCCCGCGACGTGCAGGGCCGCGGGCAGGCCATGGCACAGTCGCACCACCGTCCGTGCCGCCTCCGGATCAGCGGCCAGCCGGTGGTCCCGGACGATCAACTCCAGCAGTTCCGTCGCCGCCGGATCCTCCAGCGGCGGCAGCACCAGGTCGACGGCGGCGCCGTCCTCCAGGTCGTACAGCGGACCGTGGCTCGCCACGATCACCACACTGTCGCCCGAGGCCGGAAGCAACGGGACGACCTCCGAGGCGTAACGCGCGTTGTCGACGACAACGATGAGCTTCCCGTCGGCGGTCTTCTCCCAGTACTGCCGACAGCGCGCCTTGAACCGACGCGCCAGCAATTCCGGCTCCACCCCGAGCGATTCGAGGAGTTGCGCCAGCACTTCACCGGGGTCCAGCTCGCCGCCCACGCGGTAGTCGTCCAGGTCGACGGAGAACACGCCGTCCGGGAACCGGTCGCGCAGCGTCCGGGCGATCAGGAAGGCCAGCTCCGTCTTTCCCAGTCCTCCCGGGCCGCTCAGCGACAGGACCAACGGCCGCGAACGGCCCCGCCACTGCGCCACCGCGCGGAAAGCCCGCTCCCGTTCCTCGTCGCGGTTGACGAAGTGCATTGGTTCCGGCGGCAGTTCAACCCTCATAAAGGCCCCGATCCGATATCGCTACCCGACACTGCCCGGCCGGAGATTCCCACGGACGCCGCCGCACTCCAGGCCACGCATTCAAGAGGTTCTCACACACGCGGTGTTCGGTATCGGGAGGACGCGGATACGTCCGCCCACGGTTGACGTACGCAGGAGTCCGTTGACGTACGCAGGAGTCCACCGGCCGGCCGATGACCGGCTGCCCGACGCGCGCCGCACTGGGCCGCCCGTGCCCCGCCCTCCGTGTCAGGAGTTCCAGTAGTCATGCTGCGGGAGTTCGGCCCACGCGTCGGGCGGGCCGACGACGGCGCGCGCGTCGCTCGGACGCAGTCCCGCGTAGGCGCACGAGTAAGCCACCGCGTTGTGGCGATACAGGTAGGAGGCCAGAACTTCCTCGGGCGTGCTGTCCGCGGCCGGCCAGCCGCCCGGATGGATGTCCCAACCTTCGATGACCCCGTCGCGGGCGACGCTCCCCTGGTTGCCGCTCTTGGGGTTGGCGTACAGGCCGTAGCAGACGGTTCCGACCGACAGCCGGGTGACCACGCCCGGCATCGACGGCGCGTAGCCCCACGGCTGGGTGACCACGCAGCCGCCCGGGACCGTCGTCACGCCGATGAACCGCAGGCTCTCATCCATGTCGTACCCGTACGGATCCTCCAGCAGTTCGTCCAGTTCCTCGCCCTCCGCCGGCGTCGCCTCCAGGCGGCGGATCGCCTCTTCGGCGTCGATCCCGGCCACGCACGCCAGGCCCGTGCCCTCGTACGAGAAGCTGCCCAGTGCCGCGACGAGCCGTCCGCCCTCCTGCGCCGCCGCGCGTTCCGCCTCGGTCAGCCCGCGTTCCCGGTCAGGCACCGTGAACAGGTCGGGTGTCGGTCCGGCCAGGCTGAGCCGGCCCGGCGACCAGCCGCCGATCAGAGGCCGCCAGGGATCGGCTCCGGCCGCGGCGAGAGCCCGTGCGTTGTCCGGCCGGTCGGACAGAACGGCTTCCCACAGCGCGGTCGTCCCGTAATCGAGAGCGTCCACGTCCGCGACGCGGCGCGCCAGTTCCGAGACGACCGCCGGTGAGCCGAAGGCCGCCGCCCGGTGCAACGGCCGACCCCCGCTCCAGGCTTCGGGATCGGCACCCTGATCCAGGCGCCGCCGGATGCCGTCGTAGTCCCGCCAGTCCTCCCAGCCCACGCCTGCCCAGCCGTCATTGCGACCCGTCACCATTTCTCCTCCGGCACCACCCCGGGCGGGCCCCTCGCACCGCCGCCTGCACAGACCCTCGCAGACAGGTCCGACAATGAGGACGCGCTCGGCGTCGCTCGGGGGCCCGGCTCGTCACCCAGCCGTCGAAGTGGCCGCTTCCGCCGTCCGGGCGGACGTGCGGCGACGTACGGCGAACTGGCCCGCCGCCACCGCCGCCGTGGCCACGCCGAGCAGACCGACCGCGTTCGCGAGGCCACCAGCCGCGTCAGCAGAGTGGGCAGCAGCATGCCCCGCTCGCCACGGCGGTCGCGAGCCCGATCACGGCCGTCGCCGTCACGCCGAGGACGAAGAACGCGGTGGCGGAGATCGCGGCGCACATGGTCCGCAGGACGAGGCAGCGGTCCCGGACCCGCCCGGTGCGGTAGTCGCCGATCAGCGTGGTCCAGCAGGTCATGATCGCCGCTTCGGCCACGCCGCCCCGCACGCGCGAGGCGACGAGCGCGCCCAGCGAGTCCAGCCACAGCGGGACGGTGCGGCCGGGCGGACAGCCGGGACTCAGGCGACGGCGACGCGAGTGAAGCGTTCCGCCGTGTGGAGTTCGGCCTCGATCTTCCGGACGGTGTCGCGGAGTTGGGGAAGTATCTGGTCCTCGCACTCCTCGATCGTGCGGCTGCTGCTGTGCATCGCGACGTTGATGGAGGCGACCGCCGCGCCCGCGCGGTCGCGGACGGGCACGGCGATCGAGCGAAGGCCCTCTTCCAGTTCCTTGTCCACGAGGGCATAGCCCTGGGTACGCACCCGGTCCAGGACGGCTTCGAGTTCGGTGCGGTGGGTCAGGGTGCGCGGCGCCAGGGGGCGGAGTTCGGTACGGGCGAGAGCGGCATCGAGTTCGGCGGGGGTCAGGTCGGCCAGCAGGACGCGGCCCAACGACGTCGCGTAGGCGGGGAATCGGGTGCCCACGGTGATGTTGACGCTCATGATGCGGTGGGATGCGGAGCGCGCCACGTACTGCACCGCGTCGTCCACGAGGACGGCGAGCGACGCCGATTCCTTGGTGCGGCCGGCCAGGGCCGCGAGGTGGGGCTGGGCGATCCGGGACAGTGTCGTGCGCGAGAGCGGCGGGTATCCGAGGCCGAGGACGCGCGGGGTCAGCCGGTGTTCCCGGCCGTCGACCGCCACGTACCCGAGGTGTTCGAGGGTGATCAGGGCACGGCGGGCGGAGGCCCGGGGGAGGCCGGTGGCCTGCGCGACGGCGCTGAGCGTCAGGGTCTCGCCGCCGTCGCCGAAGGCGGCGAGCACGGTCAGGCCGCGGGCGAGGGACTCGATGAACTCGCGGCCCAGTTCCTGCTTGGACGCGGCTGTCCAGGAGGCGAGTACGCCGGTGGCGGGTACGGGCCGGGCGGGCGGTGCGGTGCGCAGCCGGTCCTCCATAGCCGCGGCGGCGGCGCGCAGCCGGGGCAGCAGCGTGTCGACCAGTCCCTCGGCGGTGTGACGGCTGGTGTGGCTGACGACGCTGAGCGCGCAGACGACGTCGCCGCCGGGGGCGCGGACCGGAACCGCGAGTGCGACGAGGCCCGCTTCGATCAGTTGGTCGTCCAGTGCCCGGCCATCGGTACGCGCTGCTGCCACCCTCGCCGTGAAGTCGTCCTCCGGCGGTGACGGGCGCGGCGGCAGGGACGGGAAGCGGGCGCCGTCCGGGTCGGCCGCGCGCCGCTCCCGCCAGGCCGCCCACTGCGCCGGGCCCCAGCCGGCGGCGAACAGCGCTCCGGGTGCGGTGCGCTCGGCGGGCAGCAGGTCGCCCATGCGGAAGCTCAGGGACATCGCGCGTCGCCGGGTGGCCTGGTGGATGAAGCGGATTCCGTCGCCGTCGGGGACCGCGAGGGAGACCGACTCGTCGAGTTCGTCGGCGAGGGCGTCCGCCCGTTCCCGGAAGAGGACGGGGAGGCGGATGGAGGCCAGGTAGGCGTTCCCGAGTTCCATCAGGCCCGGGGCGAGTGTGACGTCCCGGCCGTCGAGGCGGACGTAGCCCATGCGGGCGAGGGTCGTGGTGACCCGGTCGACGGTGGAGCGGGCCAGTCCGGTGGCGCGTTCCAGATCACTGGAGCTGAGGGTCCCGTCGGCGTCGGTCAGCCGGCGCAGCACGGTGATGCCGCGCATGAGCGGGGCGACGGCCTCGGCCGGTACCGGCGGTTCGCTCGGGATGGTCCGGGTCGGTGGCATCGGTTCTCCGTCGGTGTGGCCGCCCCGTGGGAAACGCGGGGCGATGTCGTGGGGCGGGCGCGACCGTACACCGGCCCGGTCCGGTCCGGCAGCCGGGGCGGGCTCCGCTCCGGCCCCGTCCCAGCAGGCCAGGCGCGTGGCCGAGCGCGTTGACGGGCTGTGCTCGAAATGTCTCAGCACCATTGACACGCCTTCGCTGCGGCGGCAAACTCCTCGGAAGCGAGTGAAGGAAACTTCACTATGCGAACACTACTGGATGGACGGTCCCATGGACAAGGTGGTCGCGTCATCAGCACTGGCCGTGGCCGACGTGCCGGACGGCGCGTCGATAGCGGTGGGCGGCTTCGGCCTCAGCGGCGTGCCGAACGTGTTGATCGATGCCCTGCACGCGCGAGGCGTCAGCGGACTCGAAGTCGTCTCCAACAACTGCGGGGCGATGGATACCGGACTCGCGGTGCTGCTCACCGCGGGCCGGATCAGCCGGGTCACCGGCTCGTACATCGGCGGGAACAAGGAGTTCGCCCGGCAGTACCTCGGGGGCGAGCTGGAGCTCGAACTCATCCCGCAGGGCACGCTGGCCGAGCGGCTGCGGGCCGGCGGGGCGGGCATCCCCGCGTTCTACACTCCCGCGGGCGTCGGCACCCAGGTCGCGGAGGGCGGACTGCCCTGGCGTTACGACGGCGAGGGCAACGTGGCCCTGGCGTCGCCGGCCAAGGAGGTGCGCGCGTTCGACGGCACCGAGTACGTACTGGAACGCGGCATCCGCACCGACTTCGCGCTGGTGCGGGCCGCGAAGGGCGACCGGCACGGCAATCTCGTCTTCAACAAGTCCGCGCGCAACTTCAACCCGCTCGCGGCCATGGCGGGCCGGATCACCGTCGCGGAGGTCGAGGAGCTGGTCGAGCCGGGCGAGATCGACCCGGATCACGTCCACGTCCCCGGCATCTTCGTGCAGCGGGTGGTCGAACTTACGCGGCAGCAGGCCACGGACAAGAAGATCGAACAGCGCACGGTGACCGAGCGGGAGGCACGGAACTGATGGCCTGGAACCGGAACGAGATGGCCGCCAGGGCCGCGGCCGAGCTGCGCGACGGCGAGTACGTCAACCTCGGCATCGGGCTGCCGACGCTGATCCCCAACCACCTGCCCGAGGGCGTCCACGTCGTCCTGGAGTCCGAGAACGGCATCCTGGGCACCGGGCCGTTCCCGTACGACGAGGACGTCGACCCCGATCTGATCAACGCGGGCAAGGAGACGGTGACCGTCCGCCCCGGCGCCGCGTTCTTCGACTCGGCGCTCTCCTTCGGCATGATCCGCGGCGGCCACATCGACACCGCCGTGCTCGGGGCCATGCAGGTCTCGGCCCGCGGCGACCTCGCCAACTGGGCGGTGCCGGGAAAGATGGTGACGGGCATCGGCGGGGCCATGGATCTGGTGCACGGCGCGCGCCGCGTCATCGTCACCATGACGCACACCGCCAAGGACGGCAGCCCGAAGATCGTCGAGGAGTGCACGCTGCCGCTGACCGGCAAGGCGTGCGTCCACCGCGTGATCACCGATCTGGCCGTGCTCGACGTGACCGGGGACGGGCTCGTTCTGGTGGAGACCGCCCCCGGAGTGAGCGTCGACGAGGTGCTGGCCGCGACCGCCGCCCCCGTACGTACCGACGTGCCGGCCGGATCCGCCCCCGTGGGTGCCACCGAGAGGACCGGCTCATGAGTTTCCGACCGCGCGACGTCTACGTCGTCGATGCCGTCCGCACACCGATCGGCCGGTACAACGGGGCGCTGGCCCAGGTGCGCCCCGACGACCTGGCCGCCCACGCCATCCGCGCGCTGCTGGCCCGCACCCCGGAGCTCGATCCGGCGCGCATCGGCGACGTGGTGCTCGGCAACGCCAACGGCGCCGGCGAGGAGAACCGCAACGTCGGCCGGATGGCCGCGCTGCTGGCGGGACTCCCGGTCACCGTCCCGGGCGTCACCGTCAACCGGCTGTGCGCCTCCGGCCTGGAGGCCGTGGTGCAGGCGGCCCGCGCCATCGCCCTCGGCGACCACTCGCTGGTCGTGGCGGGCGGTGTCGAGTCGATGACCCGCGCCCCGTACGTGCTGCCGAAGAGCGACCGCGCCTTCCCGGCCGGGCACACCGAGATGTTCTCGACCACGCTCGGCTGGCGCATGGTCAACCCGAAGATGGACCCGCAGTGGACGGTGCCGCTCGGCGAGAGCGCCGAACTGATCGCGCAGAAGCACTCCCTCAGCCGTGAGCAGCAGGACGAGTTCGCTCTCGCCTCCCACCGCAAGGCGTCCGGGGCACGGGCCGCCGGTCTGTTCGACGAGGAGATCGTGCCGCTCACGATCCCGCGCCGCAAGGGCGATCCGCTCGTCGTGGACCGCGACGAGTGCATCAGGGACGACGCCTCGCCGGAGGCCATGGCCAAGCTCCGTCCGTCGTTCCGTACGGAGAACGGTACCGTCACCGCGGGCAATTCCTCGCCGCTCAACGACGGGGCGGCCGCGCTTCTGCTGGCCGACGAGGAGGGGCTGCGGGCCACCGGCCGCGAGCCACTGGCCCGGATCTCGGCCACGGCGGTGTCCGCCAATGAGCCGCACTACTTCGGTCTCGCACCCGTCGAGGCCGTGAACCGGGCGCTGGACCGGGCGGGCAGGACCTTCGCCGACCTCACGACGCTCGAACTCAACGAGGCGTTCGCCGCCCAGGTGCTGGGCTGCGTCGCCGAGTGGCCCGACCTCGACCCCGCGATCCTCAACCCGCGCGGCGGCGCGATCGCGATCGGCCACCCGCTCGGCGCCTCGGGCGCCCGGCTGGCGGGCGCGGTCGCCCACCAGCTCAAGGCAGCCGGGTCCGGCGTCGGCGTGGCCACGCTGTGCATCGGCGTGGGCCAGGGCTCAGCCCTCGTACTGGAAAGGTAGAATCCGCATGACCACCCCGCTCACCCAGGGCGACATCAGCGCCGAGATCCGCGAAGCGCGCGAGCAGTACGCCGGGCACCTCACCGAGGGCGGTCCCGTCCGCCCGCACCCGGACCGCGCCTACGCCCCGTACCGCAGCAGCGTGCTGCGCCACCCGAAGCGGCCGCTGCTGCCCACCGGCGACCCGGAGGCCGTCGAACTCACCGGTCCGGCCTTCGGCGTCACCGACACCACCGATCTGGACCACGACCTGACACGTCAGCACCCGGGCGATCCGCTCGGCGAGCGGATCACCGTCACCGGCCGGGTCCTGGACCGCTCAGGGCGGCCGGTGCGCGGCCAGCTGGTCGAGATCTGGCAGGCCAACGCGTCGGGCCGGTACGCCCACCAGCGCGACCAGCACCCCGCGCCCCTCGACCCCAACTTCACCGGTGTGGGGCGGTGCCTGACGGATGATCAGGGCGCTTACTCCTTCGTCACCGTCAGGCCGGGCGCCTATCCGTGGCGCAATCACACCAACGCCTGGCGTCCCGCGCACATCCACTTCTCGCTGTTCGGCTCCGCGTTCGCGCAGCGCCTGATCACGCAGATGTACTTCCCCGGCGATCCGCTGTTCCCCTACGACCCGATCCTCCAGTCGGTCACCGACGACAGCGCCCGCAACCGTCTGGTCGCCACGTACGACCACGATCTGTCCGTCCCCGAGTGGTCGCTCGGCTACCGCTGGGACATCGTCCTCGACGGACCGTCCGCCACCTGGATCGAGGAGGGCCGCTGATGTCCCGTCCGACGCTTCCCGCACCCCGCGCCGATCTGGCCCCCACCCCGTCCCAGACGGTGGGCCCCTTCTACGGCTACGCGCTACCGTTCGCGAAGGGCGGCGACATCGCGCCGGCCGGCCACCCGGACACGATCACCCTGCACGGTCACGTCCTCGACGGCGCCGGGCAGCCGGTGCCCGACGCGATCGTCGAGGTGTGGCAGCCCGCCCCGGACGGCTCGCGCACCGGGGCGCCCGGATCGCTGCGCCGCGACCCGGTGACGGGTGCGGTCATCGGCCGCGACGGACTGGTGTTCACAGGCTTCGGCCGGGTGAGCACGGACGCCGACGGCCACTTCACCGTGCGGACCCTGCCGCCGGGAGGGGTGCCGTACCTGTCGCTGGCCGTCTTCGCCCGCGGGCTGCTGCACCATCTGTACACCCGGGCCTATCTGCACGACGCGGACGGCGGCGCGGCCGACGCCCTGCTCGCGCAGCTGCCGCCCGAGCGCCGGGCCACGCTGGTCACCGCGCCGGACGGGGCGGGCGTGCACCGCTTCGACATCCGTCTCCAGGGCGACGGGCAGCACGAGGAGACGGTCTTCCTTGACTTCGGCTGATTCCGCCGCCTCGGCCGGTTCCGCTGTTGCGGCCGGTTCCGCCGCCTCGGCTGATTCTGCCGCCTCGGCCGGTTCCGCTGTTGCGGCCGGTTCCGCGACCACCGCTGATTGCGCCGCGGACGTCGGTCTGCTCACCCCGGTCGGGGCGGGTTGCGCCGTGGCGGGGCTGACGGGCGACAGGGCCTACGTCCGGGCCATGCTGGACGCCGAGGTGGCCCTCACCCGCGCCCAGGCGTCGATCGGTCTCGCCCCGGAACCGGCCGCACGGGCCGTCGCGGCGGCGGCCGCGGCACACGGCCGGTTCGACCCCCGCGACCTGGCGCTGCGGGCCCGCTCCGGCGGCAATCCGGTCATTCCGCTGGTCGCCGAACTCACAGCGGCCGTAAGGGAGATGGACGCGTCGGCCGCGGCCCATGTGCACCGGGGCGCGACCAGTCAGGACATCCTCGACACCGCCACGATGCTGGTGGCGTCGAGGGCGCTGGAGGTCGTCGTCGCGGACCTCGCCCGGGTCGCCGCGGCCCTCGGCCGGCTGGCCGCCCGCCACCGGGACACCCCGATGGCGGGCCGGACGCTGACCCAGCACGCGGTTCCGACGACCTTCGGCCTCAAGGCTGCGGGCTGGCGCGCGCTGGTCCTCGACGCCTACGAGCGGCTCACCGCCGTCCGGTCCGCGCTCCCGGCCCAACTGGGCGGCGCCGCAGGCACCTTGGCCGCGTTCTCGGCGTTCACCGAGACTCCCGACGGTGCCCTCCCGACCGAGTGGTCCGGGAACGGCGACGCACAGGACCTCGGGATACGGCTGCTCGCGGCCTACACCGCCGAGACCGGGCTGGCGGAGCCCGTACTGCCGTGGCACGTGCTGCGCACGCCGGTCGCCGAACTCGGCGGGGCCCTGGCCCTCACGGCCGGCGCCCTCGGCAAGCTCGCCGCCGACGTGCTGGTGCTGTCGCGGACCGAGATCGGCGAGGTGTCCGAGGGCACCGGCGGCGGCTCCTCCGCCATGCCGCACAAGGCCAACCCGGCCCGTGCGACGCTGATCGCGGGCGCGGCGCGCCGGGTGCCGGCGCTGGCCGGCGTGCTGTACGGCTCGCTCGTCGCCGAGGACGAACGTCCGCCCGGTGCCTGGCACGCCGAGTGGCAGACGCTGCGCGACGCGCTGCGCACGGTCGGCGCAATGGCGGAGACCGCGGTGTCGCTCGCGCAGGGGCTCCGGGTCCATCCGGACCGCATGCGCGGCAACCTCGACGCCACCCACGGGCTGATCGTCTCCGAACGTCTGGTCGCCGTCCTCGCGCCGCTGGCCGGACGGGCCGAGGCCCGTGCCGCGGTGACCCGCGCGGGTGAGCGGGCCGTCCGCGAACGGACCGGGCTGCTCGAAGCGCTGCGCGGCGAGCCGGACCTCGCGGGGCTGGTCCCCGAGGACCGGCTGCGCGCCCTCACCGATCCGACCGCCTACCCGGGTTCGGCCGGCGCGCTCGTCGACCGCGCGCTGGACCGCGGCGGCCACGGGCGGCCCGCGCCGTGAGACCGGACCCGCCCTCCCGCACCCCCGACCGGCACCATCCCGTACAAGGAGCCTCATGACATCCCGCACCACCGCGGGCCTGCACCACCAGGTGGACGGCCCGCCCTCCGCACCGCCCCTCGTCCTCGGACCCTCGCTGGGCACCTCGCTCGACGTATGGGACCCGCAGGTCGCCGGGCTGGCCCGCGGCCACCGGGTGGTCCGCTGGGACCTGCCCGGACACGGCGGCACCCCGGCGGATCTGCTGCCTCCGGGCGGCAAAGTCCCCGACCTGGGGCGCGAGGTCCTCGAGGTCGCCGACGCGCTCGGCATCGACCGGTTCGCGTACGCGGGCATCTCGCTCGGCGGCGCCGTCGGGACCTGGCTCGCCGTCCACCACCCGGAACGCGTTTCCTCGCTGGCGATCCTCTGTTCCTCGGCGCGTTTCGGCGAGCCGCAGGGCTGGCAGGACCGGGCCCGCACCGTCCGGACGTCCGGCATCGGACAGGTCGCCGACGGCTCGGCGGGCCGCTGGTTCACCTCCGCGTTCGCCGGTGAGCCGGCCGCCCGTGCCCTCGTCGACACCATGCGCGCGACCGACCCCGAGGCGTACGCGGTGCTGTGCGAAGCGCTCGCCGCGTACGACCTCCGGGCCGACCTGGGCCGGATCACGGCGCCCACCCTGGTGGTCGCCGGGCGCGACGATCCGGCGACCCCGGTCGCGCACGCCCGCGAACTCGCGGACGGCATTCCCGGCGCCGGTCTCGTCGAGATCCCCGGCGCCGCCCACCTCGCGAACGTCGAGCGGCCCGACGCCGTACTGTCCGCACTGCTCGGGCACTTCGCCACGGCGGCCGAGGCCGGGTCGGACGACGGCACCCGCCACGCCGCCGGACTCTCCGTGCGCCGGACCGTGCTCGGCGACGCCCATGTGGACCGGGCGATCGCCCGTACCACCCCGTTCACCGCCGTGTTCCAGGACTTCATCACCCGCTACGCGTGGGGCGAGGTCTGGACCCGGCCCGGTCTCGACCACCGGACCCGTCGCTGTCTCACTCTCACCGCACTGATCGCGCTGGGGCATCACGACGAGCTGGAAATGCATCTGCGCGCCGCGCTCGGCAGCGGCGACCTGACGCCCGAAGACGTCCAGGAAGTACTGCTGCAGTCCGCCGTGTACTGCGGGGTGCCGGCCGCCAACTCCGCTTTCGCACTCGCAGACCGGATCATCGCCGAGACCGCCGCCCCGAAGGAGAAATAACCATGCACACCACTGTCGGAATCATCGGGGGCGGCCCGGCCGGGCTGCTGCTGTCCCGGCTCCTGCACCGGGCGGGCGTCGACTGCGTCGTCCTGGAGAGCCGCGATCGCGCGTACGTCGAACAGCGCCAGCGCGCCGGCATCCTGGAGCAGTCGACCGTCGACGCGCTGCGCGAGGCGGAAGCCGCCGAGCGGCTGGACGCCGAGGGGCTGGTCCACGACGGCGTGGAACTGCGCTGGGAGGGCCGGGCGCACCGCATCGACTTCCCGTCGCTCACCGGTGGCCGCCGGGTGTGGGTGTATGCGCAGACCGAGGTCGTCAAGGACCTCATCGCCCTGCAAACGGCCGCCGGTGCCGCGCTGCACTTCGGTGCGCAGGTCCGCCTCGTCGAGGGTGCCGACACCGACCGCCCGACGATCCACTACACCCACGAGGGCCGGGAGAAGACGCTGACGTGCGACTACGTCGTCGGCTGCGACGGCTTCCACGGGGTCACCCGGACGGCGGTCCCCGAGGGCGTGCGGCGCACGTACGAACGGGTCTATCCCTACTCCTGGTTCGGCATTCTGGCCGATGTCGCCCCGTCCTGCGACGAGTTGATCTACGCGCACTCGCCGCGCGGTTTCGCCCTGCACAGCATGCGCTCGCCCGAGGTGAGCCGGCTGTACCTCCAGGTGCCCAACGGCACGGACCCGGCGGACTGGTCCGACGAGCGGATCTGGGACGAGCTGGACGCCCGGTTCGCCCTGGAAGGCTGGAAGCTGGAGCGGGGGCCGATCACCTCCAAGAGCGTTCTGCCGATGCGGAGTTCGGTCACCGAGCCAATGCGGTACGGCCGGGTGTTCCTCGCCGGGGACGCCGCGCACATCGTGCCTCCCACCGGGGCCAAGGGGCTGAACCTGGCCGCCGCCGACGTCATCGTTCTGGCCCGGGCGCTGATCCGGCGCCACGCGACGGGCTCGACGGACCTGCTCGATGCCTACTCCGACACGTGCCTGCGCCGGGTGTGGCGCGCCGAGCACTTCTCGTACTTCATGACGACGACACTGCACACCGACCCGGAACAGAGCGAGTTCGACACCCGTCTGCAGGTCTCCCAGCTGGACCGCATCGCGGCGTCTGCGCACGCGGCGGCGGAACTCGCCATGAACTACGCGGGGTTGCCGCTGCCGTAAACGGTCCCCCCTCCGGCAATCGGGCCGGCGCCGCGATCACCTGGGCGGGTCCGGGGTGAGGCTGTCGGCCGCGGCGAGCCAGGCATCGGCGATCAGCCTGTGGCCGAGGGGGCTCGGATGGACCCCGTCCGGCGCCAGTTCGGCTGCCTCCCGTTCCTCGGCGGCACGGCGCAGGGCGAGGTCCGCCCGTACCACGTGGGCTGCGTTGCCCCGCGCGGCGCGCAGGACGGCGTCGGTACGGGGCGACAGGTCCTCGTACCAGCCTTCCTGGTCCGGGGTGACCGGGAGCAGGAACGGGGTGATGACGACCAGCCGGGCGGACAGGGTCCGTGCGGTTTCCGCGAGGAGGCGGTTCAGGCACGCCTCGAACTCGTCGACCGGGCTGATGAGTCCCCGGTCGTAGCGCCGCCAGGTGTCGTTGATGCCGATCTTGACCGTGACCACGGTGGGCCTTAGGTCGATGACGTCGGTGGTCCAGCGGGATTCGAGGTCGTACACACGATTGCCGCTGATGCCCTTGTTGACGACCGCGGGGCCGGCTCCGGTGCCCGTCCGGGCGCGCAGGGTCCGTGCGATCTCGTGGACGTATCCGCTGCCGAGCGACGCGGAGTCCGTGCGGTCGCGGCCGGCGTCGGTGATGGAGTCGCCGATGAACAGGAGTGTGTCTGTTTCGTTGAGATGCATGTCTGCCATCCTGCGGTCGGGTCGGTGGGTGACCATCGCGGGCTCTTCCGTGCGGCGTGGCGCGTGCGTGAGCGAGGTGGTGGGCCGGGGCCGGGACCTGGTTTCAGCCCTGGGGCCTTTCGTCCGGGGTGTCCAGGTACAGCTCGATGACGGGCACGGGGGTGTCGGGGCGCTGGACGGGGATCTGGAGCGTGAGCGTTCCGGCGGGCTGCCCGCCCATCTCGGTGTTGAGCGCGGGCCGGTCCGGGTCGATGTGGACCTGGGTGATCTCGGACGCGTCGTTGAGCAACTGCGCGTAACGCACCCGGCCGGCGAGTCCCGGCAGGTGCAGATGGCGCAACGGCCAGGCGAACAGGTGGACGTAGAGGCGGTCGCCGCGCTGGGTGTACCGGCACTCGGTCGGGGCGGTGTACGGGGACGGGCCGCAGCCCCGGACCGACCGCTCGTGCAGGTCCATCCACCGGCCGATTTCCCCGAGGACGGCGACGGTGCACGGGTCGAGGTCGCCGCGGCCGGTGGGGCCGACGTTGAGGAGGAGGTTGCCGCCCTTGGACACCCCGTCGACGAGCATGCGGATCAGCAGGTCGGCGCTCTTGTGGTCGAGGTTGTCGCGGTCGTAGCCCCAGCTTCCGTTGAGCGTCTGGCACGCCTCCCACAGCACGGGCCGCCCGTCCTCGGTCATGGGGCCGGAGGGCTGGTACTGCTCGGGGGTGACAAAGTCGCCGGGGAGACCGGTGCGGTCGTTGACGAGGACGTGCGGCTGGAGTTCGCGGATCGTCTCCAGGAGTTTCGGTGAATCCCAGTCGTCCGGGCCCTTGCCTCCCCACCAACTGCCGTCCGCGTAGGAGAAGTCGAAGAACAGGTAGTCGACGCGTCCGAAGGACGTCAGCAGTTCACGGACCTGGCCGTGCAGATAGCGCTGGTAGTCGCGGATGTCGCGGTCGGCGGCGGCCCTGAACTCCTCGTCGTCGCGCTGCGGATGGGTGCCGTCCACGGGAAAGGACGGGTGGTGCCAGTCGATGAGGGAGTAGTAGAGGCCGACCTTGAGGCCTTCGGCGCGGCACGCCTCGACGAACGGGCCGACGAGGTCGCGTCCGTGTGGGGTGTTGGTGACCTTGTACTCGGTGAGGGCGCTGTCCCACAGGCAGAAGCCGTCGTGGTGCTTGGCGGTGAGAACGACGTACCGCATGCCCGCCGCTCTGGCCGCTCCTGCCCACTGGGCCGGGTCGTAGCGGTCGGGGTCGAAGTGGTCGAAGTAGACCTGGTACTGCTCGTCGGTCAGTTTCTCGCGGTTCTTGACCCACTCGTGCCGCGCGGCGAGGGAGTACAGGCCCCAGTGGATGAACATGCCGAACCGGTCGGTGGTGAACCAGGTCGTGTCCGGGGCCACCGTGGGAGCCGTGGTCGTTGCGGGGACGGACGGGGACGCCGCGGGGCTGTCGGGGTTCGGGGGCATGGGGCTTCGCTCCTTGTGGTCGGCGTCCGCTCCCGCAGGCCCGGAGGTACAGCTGGTGAGGACCGGTGCCGAAGCGGGAACATCCGCACCGATCCACTGCGGTCTCCGCATGACAACTCCCGTTCTCGTCGCATCGCACCCGGCCTGGAAAGCGCTTGCAGCGGACGCTAACGGGGGTCTGAATCCGCGGTCAATCCCCACCCGTGCGTGACAGCCATCGGGACGGCCGCGCACGGCTCGGCCCGTCCCCGGTTCGGCTCCTCCCGGGTCGTCCCCGAGCCGGTGGCGGGTGACGATGGCCGGTGACAGGACTGCGGTACGGGTACGGCGGGCGACATGACGCATGGTGAAGGGCAGAACGCCGGGCTTCCCGGCCGGCTGGACCGCAGGCTCTTCCTCGCCGCGGCAGCGGGTGGGGCGCTGGCCGGCGCGACGGTGACCGGCTGCCGCTCCTCCGCGACCGGGTCCGCCCCGCCCGGCACCGGCCGCCCCACCGGCCAGGGGGAAAGCGCCCGGACGGGAGACGCCGACTGGCGGATCCGTTCGGTGGGACCGCCCGACGCCGTCGAGGGCTACACCGACAAGGTGAGCGTGCTGCCGGGTGAGACGTTCGGCCTGTACGTCTCCACCACCGCCCCGGGATTCAGGGTGTCGGCCTACCGCGTCGGCTGGTACGGCGGGGCGCAGGCGCGACTGGTCTGGCGTTCGCACCGTGTTGCCGGGGCGGTCCAGCCCCGCCCCCGGCTGATCCAGGTCACCCGTACCGTACGGGCGGACTGGCGACGCACGCTCCATGTCCGCACCGGCGGGTGGCCGGAGGGGGCGTATCTGCTGCGGCTGGACGCGGAGAACGGCCATCAGCGCTACGTTCCCCTGATCGTCCGCTCGGCGAGCGCGGCGGGCAGGATCGTGCTGATGCATGCCGTAGCGACGTGGCAGGCGTACAACGCATGGGGCGGCTACAGCCTTTACCAGGGCGAGAACGGCGCGTACGGCACGCGGTCGCTCGCCGTCGGCTTCGACCGCCCTTACGACCGCGACGGCGCCGAGAAGTTCATGGTCTACGAACGGGCGGCGGTGGTCCTGGCGGAGAGACTGGGCATCCCGCTCGCCTACACGACGGGCACGGACATCCACCGCGACCCCGGCATTCTCCACAACGCCGCAGGAGTTCTCTCCCTGGGACACGACGAGTACTGGACGCCCCAGCAACGGGCCCACGTCACGCGGGCGCGCGACGCGGGCACCAACGTGGGCTTCCTCGGCGCCAACGCCTGCTACCGCAGGATCAGGCTGGAACCGGACGCCACCGGCGCCGACCGCACCGTCGTCTGTTACAAGACGGATTACCGGAACGACCCGTACCTCGCCGGACACCCGGACATGCCGACCAACGACTTCCGCCAACCGCCGGGCGCCTCCCCCGAGTCCTCCCTGACCGGTGTCCTCTACGAGGGCTATCCCGTGGACGCCCCGTATGTCGTCGACCGGAGCGACCACTGGCTCTTCGAGGGGACGGGCGTGAAGCGGGGCGACTCCTTCGACCATCTGGTCGGGGTGGAGTACGACCGGGTCACTCCGGGCATGCCCACCCCGGCGCCGCTCGAAATCATCGCCCACTCCCCTCTCGTCTGCGCGGGCAGACCCAGTCATTCGGACTCCGCCTACTACACCGTGCCGAGCGGGGCGGGTGTCTTCGCCTCCGGGACGATGCGGTGGGTCGAGGCCCTGATGGCGGGCACCCGCGAGAACGGACGCAACCACGGCATGGACGCCCGTACGGGGGCTTTCGTCACCCGCGCCACGGAGAATCTGCTCCACGCGTTCGCGGCGGGCCCGTGCGGCCGGAGCAGGCCGAAGCCCACGGACAATGCGAGCGAGGTGTACGCGTCCGCACCACGCTGACGCCATGGATGTCGCACCTGTAGGTGAACACCGTCTGCCTCAGGCGCGGTCGGGCAGGACATCCGGGGGCGTCGAACCGCTGTTGACACCGGCCGGGGGCCGCTGCGATCTTGTGATCGTCGCACGGTTCTTGCCGGGTGGCCCTCATTTCCGGACCTTGACCTGGACCTGGAGCAGACGTGAGCGACGACGTACCGGCGTACGCAACCCGGGAAGACCTTCCCGGCCCGTTCCCGGGCCCTCTGGTCGGGGTCGGTTGGCTGGCGGCGCGGCTCGGCGCGCCGGGGCTGGTGGTCCTCGATGCCTCCGTGGGCACACACCGCGGCTCCGGGCAGCGGATTCCGGGAGCGCGGCCCTTCGACATCGACGGGGCGCTCTCCGACCACACGGGGCCGCTGCCCCACACGATGCCCGACGCCGACCTGTTCACCGACGAGCTGCGTGCCCTCGGCGTCCACGACTCCGACACCGTCGTCGTCTACGACCGCGTGGGCATCTACTCCAGTGCGCGTGCCTGGTGGATGCTGCGCGCGATGGGCTTCGACCGGGCGGCGGTGCTCGACGGTGGCCTGCCCGCCTGGACCGAGGCCGGACAGCCGCTGGAGAACAACGTGCCCGCGTCCGCCGTGGCACGTGGCGACTTCATCGCCCGGCCGCGCCCGGGGCTTTTCGTCGGCAGCGACGAGGTGGTGGCGGCCCTGGCCGACCCGGCAGCGGCCGTCTTCGACGCCCGCTCCGCGGAGCGGTTCTCCGGCGCCGTCGCCGAGCCGCGTCCGGGGCTGCGCCCCGGCCATATGCCGGGGGCGGTCAACCTGCCCTTCGGTGAGCTCCAGCGCGACGGCCGGATGCTCCCGGCGGACGAGTTGCGCGCCGCGTTCGGCTCCCTCGCGGGGGAACGGGAGCGGCTGTTCTTCAGCTGCGGATCGGGCGTCACCGCCTGCGTTCTGACACTGGGCGCCGAGCTGGCGGGGTACCGCGAACTGGCCGTGTACGACGGGTCCTGGAGCGAATGGGGACTGCCTTCGGAGCTGCCGGTCGTGACCGGGGCAAAGAGCGGCGGGCCGCTGCGCTGACACTGCCGGCCGCGTCCCTGCGGGCTCCGGCTCCGTACCCGCGGTGTGCGCCCCGCTCCCCCTCCCTCGCCGTGGTCAGCCGCCTCGCCATATGTTGTCGAAGGCCGCCTCATCGAGGGCTCGCCGTTGCCGTTGGAACTCCAGGTCCCTCAACGCGTCGTCGACGGCGGCGAGCACCGTCGCCACCGCGTCGTCGTCGACGCCCGGGGAGTCACCGGTCGGCTTGTCGCGGATTCCGACGGCCGCGGCGAGGGCGGCGAGAACGGGTTCGTCGGACGTCCAGCGGTCAGCCGCCTCGCGGCGCGCGGGTGAGTCGACCAACACCGTCGGACTGGACCGGGAAGGCGTCCAGTGCGTGAGCCGTTGCCGAGTGAGTTGCCCATCCGCCTCCAGGGCATCCAGATAGGCCGTGGCCAGACCGCGACCCCTGCGCCACAGATAGTCGTCGAGCGAATCGTACGGCGCTTCCCGGACGAGCGACGCTGCGGCCTCGTCCAAAAGGCGGTCCGGCATGGCCGGCGGGTGGCTCGGCACGATCTGATCGCCGTCCAACCGGATGGCCTGAGCACTCAGGAGGTCGATCAGTTCACCGCCCGCGAGCGCCAGCGACAGATCGCCTCGCTCCACAGGTCGACGGGTCGGCTGGTCCATGGCGGCGATCAGGAGGTCCCTCGGTGTGGTCATGAATGGCTCCACGCGTCCGTATCGGTGGCCGCCGCGTTGGCCGCACGGATCGGCTGTACGCAGCCGACGGGGGTGAAGCTCGGCCGAACGACCCGTCACACCAGCATAGGGAGCACGGACGGCAGCTGCATCCCGTGCCGATCGGACCTTCCTGCCGCGGGCCGCCCTCGCCCATTCGGTCCTGCCAGGAATGCCGCCGGGCCCTGTCGTGCGCACACTGAACGCGTCCCGGAAGCCGCGTCGGCGTGGCTGCGGGACTGCATCCGCCGGCCGCCCCTGGGTTGCCGACGCCGTCGGGCACCGTGCCCAGGCGCTCGTACGACGCGAGAAGGAGCCGGGCCACAATGGATGAGCAGCCGGCGAAGCGCATAGCCGCATTCATCGAGCCGTTACGGGTCACGCCCGGGTCCCGGGTGGATCTCGCCGAGGACTTCGACGCCCGCTACAAGGACCGTTCCCTGACGAAGAAGAAAGGCGTGGAGTTGCTCGGCACCACCACCGCGCTGCTGGCCGACTATCAGGCGCGGCTGGCCGCCCAGGACACGTACGGCGTGCTCGTCTGCCTCCAGGCGCTGGACGCGGGTGGCAAGGACGGAACGATCCGTCATGTCATGAGCGGGGTCAATCCGCAGGGCGTCAGGGTGAGCAGCTTCAAAGTGCCGTCCGCCGAGGAACTCGGCCACGACTACTTGTGGCGGTACGCGCGCCGCTTGCCCGCCCGGGGCGAGATCGGGATCTTCAACCGTTCCCATTACGAGGAGGTCCTCGTGGTGAGGGTGCACCCCGAGAACCTTGATCGCCAGCGGCTGCCTCCGTCGGCGAAGGCCGCGAGTGTCTGGGACCGCCGCTACCGGGAGATCAACGACTGGGAGCACTACTTGTCCGACAACGGGTTCAAGGTGGTGAAGATCTTCTTGAACATGTCGAAGGAGGAGCAGCGCAAACGCTTCCTGAAGCGGATCGACCTGCCGGAGAAGAACTGGAAGTTCTCGGCCTCCGATGTCCGGGAGCGCCGGTACTGGGACGACTATCAGCGAGCGTTCTCCGAGATGCTCTCGGCCACCAGCACACGTTGGGCCCCGTGGTACGTGATACCGGCGGACCGGAAGTGGTTCGCGCGCCTGTGCGCGGGGGCCGTGCTCGCGCACACGCTGATCGACATCGCTCCGCATTACCCGCGGGTCGGTGCCAGGGCGCGCAAGGAACTGCTCAACGTCAAGCGTCAGTTGGAGGACGAGGCGCCGGAAGGCAGCCCGCCGGATCCGTTCGCGGCCGCGCATGCGGCGGGCCGGGCGAAGAAGACACGGCAGCACGGCCGGGGCGGATCGGATCAGCACGGATCGTCACGCACGGCAGCGGCACGTTGATCGTCACCGCCACGGGCGCCGACACCGAACTCGGGAAGATCTCCGGGCTGCTGTCGGCCACGGTACGGGAGGAGTCGCCGCTGACGAAGCAGCTCAACTCGCTCATGCTGTGGATCGCTTCGGCGGCCGGCCTCACCATGAATGTCTGATCGTGGCTGCGTACGAGTGCCGCAGTGAGACCGACTCGGCACTGACGCCGGACACGTTCAACAGCAAGCAGATGAACTGGGCTGCCGTGGGAGAACTCGCGCTCGCGGTGCTGGTCACGCAGATGGACGCGTTCCGTCGGATGCTGGGCGCCGCCCAGCTCGATCTCCGGCAGTTCGCCTGGGCACTCCTGCCCGCCCTCGGGCTCCTGCTGCTCTGGGAACTCGGCAGAATCTCGGCCCGGCGCTCACGCCGCACGAGGTCACGCCGTTGAACCGGGCACGCGCGGACGGTATCGGCGCATACGTGGTCCGCGGAACCGGCCGCGCGGCCCCATCACGGGACGAGCAGATGACTCATCCTCTTCACCGCACAGATGGAGACATGGCATGACCACTACTTCGGACTCGGCCGGCACGCTCACCGACGAGGAGGCAGCCTCCCTCGACGCCCACTGGCGCGCCGCGAACTACCTCGCGGCCGGGCAGATCTACCTCATGGCGAACCCGTTGCTGGCAGAGCCGATGCGCGCCGAGCAGATCAAGCCTCGGCTGCTCGGCCACTGGGGCACTTCGCCCGGCCTGAACCTCGTCTACACCCATCTCAACCGGATCATCAAGAACCGGTCACAGGATGTGCTCTGTGTCTGGGGTCCCGGACACGGGGGTCCGGCGGTGCTGGCCAATTCCTGGCTGGAGGGCACCTACACACAGACGTATCCGGACGTCACCCGGGACGCCGAGGGCATGGCTCTGCTGTTCCGGCAGTTCTCCTTCCCGGGCGGCGTGCCGAGCCATGTCGCGCCGCAGACTCCCGGCTCCATTCACGAGGGCGGCGAGCTGGGCTACTCGCTCTCCCACGCCTATGGGGCCGCGCTGGACAATCCTGCTCTGCTGGTCGCCTGTGTGATCGGCGACGGTGAGGCGGAGACCGGCCCGCTGGCCACCTCCTGGCACGGCAACAAGTTCCTCGACCCCGTCCATGACGGGGCGGTGCTGCCCATCCTGCATCTGAACGGATACAAGATCGCCAACCCCACCGTGCTCGCCCGGCTGCCCGAGGACGAACTCGACCAGCTGATGCGCGGATTGGGGCACGAACCACTCCACGTCACCGGCGACGACCCCGCGGCCGTGCACCGTGCCATGGCCGCTGCCATGGACACCGCCGTGGACCGGATCCGCGCCATCCAACAGGCCGCACGCCACGACGGAGAGCGCAGCCGCCCGCACTGGCCGGTGATCGTGTTGCGCACACCGAAGGGCTGGACCGGACCCGCCGAGGTCGACGGCCTGCCGGTGGAGGGCACATGGCGCGCCCATCAGGTCCCGCTCGCCAACGTACGGGACAACCCCGAGCACCTCGCGCAGCTGGAGGACTGGCTGCGTTCCTACCGCCCCGAGGAACTCTTCGACCCCACCGGACGCCCCACCGAGCAGGTACTGGCCTGTGTACCGGAGGGCGACCGCCGGCTCGGAGCCACCTTGCACGCCAACGGTGGCCGACTGGTGCGCACCCTGCCGGTGCCGTCGTTGGAGGAGTTCGCGGTACGCGTCCACAAGCCCGGGGCCGCCCGGAGCGAGCCCACCCGGGTGCTGGGCGGAATGCTGGAGCGCATCATGTCGGACACCGCGGAGCGCCGGGACTTCCGCCTGTTCGGCCCCGACGAGACCGCGTCCAACCGGCTTCAGGCCGTCTACGGTGCCACCGGCAAGGCCTGGCAGGAGCAGATTCTGCCCACCGACGAGAACCTGGCGCGGGACGGCCGGGTGATGGAGATCCTCTCCGAGCACACCTGCCAGGGCTGGTTGGAGGGGTATCTGCTCACCGGCCGCCACGGCCTGTTCTCGTGCTACGAGGCGTTCGTCCACATCGTCGATTCCATGGTCAACCAGCACATCAAGTGGCTGCACACGTCTCGTCAGTTGTCCTGGCGCGCGCCGATCGCCTCGCTGAACTACCTGCTCACGTCGCATGTGTGGCGCCAGGACCACAACGGCTTCTCGCACCAGGACCCAGGATTCATCGACCACGTTCTCAACAAGAGTCCCGAAGTGGTCCGCGTCTATCTTCCGCCGGACGCGAACACACTGCTCTCCGTCGCCGAGCACGTGCTGAACAGCCGCGACTACGTCAACGTCGTCGTGGCCGGCAAGCAGCCGTCCTTCGACTGGCTCGACATCGACCAGGCACGTGCGCACTGCGCACGTGGCGTCGGCATCTGGGAATGGGCCGGCACGGAGACCGGTGATCGCGAACCCGACGTCGTTCTGGCCTGTGCCGGCGACGTCCCCACGCAGGAGGTGCTGGCCGCTGCCGACCTGCTCCGGCGCCACCTGCCGGACCTGGTGTTCCGCGTGGTCAACGTCGTGGACCTGACCCGGCTGATGCCCGCCACGGAGCATCCGCACGGCATGACCGACCCCGAGTTCGACGCGGTCTTCACCACGTCCCGGCCGGTGATTTTCGCCTACCACGGCTACCCGTGGCTGATCCACCGGCTCGCCTACCGCCGGGCCGTCCACCCGCACATGCACGTACGGGGTTACAAGGAGTCGGGCACCACCACCACGCCGTTCGACATGGTGGTCCGCAACGACCTGGACCGCTACCGACTCGTCATGGACGTCATCGACCGGGTTCCCTACCTCGGCGCCCGGGCCGCAGCGACACGAGAGGCCATGGCGGACTCCCGCAACCGCCACCATGGCTGGATCCGCGAACACGGCGACGACATGCCCGAGGTCACCAACTGGGCCTGGTCGTCATGACGCCTTGAACCGCCGCCCCCTGACGGTGACCTTCAGTTCGGCGGGGTCGAGGTCCGGGGGCGGCCTGGCCGTAAAGCTTTTCCCACAGGGCGAGACAGTCGCGCTGCACCTTCAGGGCGCCCTTGCGGCGGCCCTCGGGAAGCGGATCGAGTTCGCTGATCAGCAGGCCGGCCAAGTGGCTGTTCTCCAGGGTGAGTCCGGCTTTTCCACCTGCACATCGAGGGCACCTGCCCTGCATCCAGGCCGACCCCGCGTGGGAGCCCGAACACCGCTCCGTCTGCGCACTCAACGAACAGCTGCGCCAGATCCGTACCCGGGCGCCGGCCGACCAAGTGGGCGACGACGTCGGATGGTTGGCCCAGGTGGTACCCGACTGCCCGCCGCATCGCCGACGGCCGGGACGAGCCGGTCCCCGACGAACCGCGCGTCCGGCGTTGCGACCGCTGTTGAACCATGCCGATGAAGTCGCGGCACCGACGATGATGCCGCCGGTCCCGCCGGCATGGGTCCGCAAACAGCGGTTCCTCTTCAGGCCCTTGCGTCGAGGGCTGCGCGGCACGGTCAGCCTCGGTAGTAGTCGGCCGGCGCGGTGAACGCCGCCTTCGGTTCCCAGGACATGTCGGGATACGTGTCACCCTGACGCCGGAGTTCTTGTCGTACTCGACGATCTCCATGAAGCGACCGCCCAGGTCACCCGCGCCACGAAATGCAGCAATGCCGAACTCGGTGATCGCCACCGGTTTTCCCTGTGCGACGAGGGTACGCACGCCCTCGGCGAACCGGTCGGCGACCTGGCTGACACCTACGCCGGACTGAAGCCCGAACGCGGCACGTCCGCCCTCGGCACCCGGCTCGGCATGACGGACCTGGACGTCATCGGCAGCAATACAGAGCCCGTCGCGCACCGTGTCGTCGACACCATCCAGCCCCGGCCGCCGTGCGTGGGAGTGCGGCCAAAACCACACCTGCATCCTTCCACGTAATCCCCCGACAGGAGTACCCACACCCACAGGAGTGATTCGAACGCAACATCACATCACGCGAGGGGCATTCCGCCAGGATCGCATGGGCGATGCGAAATTTTGTTCTAAATTTCGCCCCCGCAGACCCGTGACGGGGACGACGAACCCCACGTTGTCCGAGCACCTGTCCGCCCCATCGAATCGCAGGAGTCGTCATGCATCGCTCGCCCTTGTTCACCGTCCTTCATCCTGTGTCCGAAACCGATCTCCGAAGTGCGGGACGCCTCGCACGCGCGAGTGAACTCCCGGGTCTGGGAGGTCCGCGTGCGCAACAGGGTCCGGTACTTCGTGAACGTCGCACCCGGGCCGGAGTTCTACACCAGGGAGACCTTCGCCTACCAGCACGCGGTGCCGGCGCTTGGGGCGGGCAACGCAGCGACGCTCGTGGACAGTTCGGTGCAGGTGCTGCTCCGCCCGGATGGGCGGGCCCCGTGCGTACGAATGGGCGCCGGTGCTGTGCACGGCGCCGGTGAACTGGCCCTGGTCGGTGGACATCTGGAGGAGGGTGAGTCACTCGACCAGGCCGCCCGGCGCAAGGCACGTGAAGAGACCGGCGTCGACATCGACGCGCGTCATCAGGAATTCTGCGGGCTGGCGCATTAAAACAGCCGGCACGGCGGAGGACGGATCGCAGCGGTGTTCGCCGCGCAGCGTTGGGCGGGAGAGCCGTACAACGCGGAGCCCGACAAGCACGATGGTCTGTTCTGGGTACCGACGGAGCAGCCCCCGAGGGACTGTCACCCCTACACCGCGGCGACCTTCCGCATGCTCGTCGAAGGCCCCTCGTACCTGGCGCCGAACTGGACGGACCCCACTCAAGGAGGCAAGTACGTGAGAAAGTTCTTACGCCGTGTCCGGATGGTCGAACCGGTGGTCTCCGCGGCCGAACAGGAGTTGTTCGGCGGGCCGTTGCGCTACGACTTGGGCTTTGCCGAGCACGAACATGCCCGACTGGATCTGACGATGCTCTCGGCGATCCGGGCCATGCCCCGGCTGGTCGGCAGTACGCTGCGCCGGGCGTGGGCGGCGGACCGGCCGGCGCTGCTGGTCGTCGGTATGAGCGAGGTCGGGCAGGGCATTGCGGCAGCCGTGGGTCTGCTGGCGGTCAACTCCGTGATGCACGCGCTGCTCGGGGCCGGGGATGCCGTCGACCGGTTGCATACTGCCCTGCCCGCGCTGGTGATCGGCGCGGTGGTCGCGGTGATGAATGCCGGCCTCGCCGGTCTGTCCACGTCGCGGGCAGGCCGTCTGGAGCCGCTGGTCGAGCGGATCGCGACGACGGAGTACCTGGCTGCGGCCACGGTGGTCGAGTTGGAGGCGATCGAGGATCCGGAGTTTCGCCGCTTGATCGATGTGGCCCAATTCGGGGCCGCCTCCGCCCGGCGCATGATCAGTGCGTGCGTGGCCGCACTCAACGGAACGATCTCCCTGATCGCCACGGCGGGCATCCTGACCGTCCTGGACCCGGTGCTGCTTCCAATGTTGCTGTTGATCGCGGCTCCTCGTGGCTGGGGGGCGATGCGGGTGGCGCAGGAACGGTATGTGTCGGTGATGACGTGGGTCGAGCACGTGCGCGCCAGCCGTCTGATCGGAAATCTGCTGACCGAGCGCAGTGCGGCCCAGGAGGTGCGGATCCACGCGGTCGGTGCGTTCCTGTTGGAGAAGTACCGCGGCATGGCCGAGAGCGCCGAGGCCGAACAGAAGCGGCTCGCGAACGGCAAGGCGCTGACCGAGTTGGTGGCAGCCGCGCTGTCCGGTCTGGCGATGGCAGGCACGTACGGGGTGATGCTCTGGCTGATCATGGCCGGTCACATGAGTCTGGCCGTGGCCGGTACCGCGGTGATCGCCGTGCGGTCGGGCTCGGCGAGCCTGGGTGCGCTGGTCATGAACGTCAACCAGCTGCACGAGGAGAGCCTCTACGTGCAGGACCACGACCGGTTCCTGGCGGAGGCCGGGCGACGACGCATTCCCGACGGCGGGCGGCACCTGCCGGAGCGGGTGGGCGAAGTCGTCCTCGACAAGGTCACCTACTGCTATCCGGACCGTGAAGCTCCCGCGCTGGACGGGGTCTCGATAGCGTTTCCCATGGGGTCGGTGACCGCTGTCGTGGGTGAAAACGGCTCGGGCAAGAGCACCCTGATGAAGGTCCTCGCCGGGCTGCTGCTGCCGCAGGACGGCACGGTGCACTGGGGTGCCGACGAGCTGTCCGGCCTGGACCGCTCGCAGGTGTTCGACCGCGTGGCGCTGCTGACCCAGGATTTCCAGCGCTGGCCGGTGACCGCCGCCCTGAACATCCGCATCGGCCGCCCCGACCGGCACGCCGGGCACGAGGAACTCCAGCCCTCCGTCGACTACGCCGGCGCAGCCCCGGTCATCGCGAAACTCCCCCACGGCCTGCGCAGTTTGCTGGCCCGCGTGTTCCGCGGAGCCTTTGAACTCTCCGGCGGCGAGTGGCAGAAGATCGGCCTGGCCCGCGCCCACTGGCGCACGGAAACCTCCCCGGCGGACAGCGTGCTGATCGTCGACGAGCCCACCTCGGCCCTCGACCCCGAAGCGGAGATCGCCGCCTTCGACGCCGTCCGCCGTCTCGCCGGCCCGCACCGCGCCGTCGTACTGGTCACCCACCGCATGTCGGGCGTCCGCCACGCCGACACCATCTACGTCCTCAACCGAGGCCGCCTCACCGAACACGGCAGCCACGACGAACTCATTGCTGCCCAGGGCCGCTACGCCGCCATGTTCGCCACACAGGCCGCCCAGTACGCGGCGGAGCCCCATGGCTCCGTACCGCGCCCCAGCACGCCGCCCGTCCCGGAACGCTCATGAGCCTGCCCGGCGAGAGGATCACCGTGCCCCCCGTGTCCACCGCCCCATCCCCCACACTGAGACTCCTGACACGCCACGAAACTTGCTCGCCGCCCCATTGGCCACGGACGGTCGGATACGCACAGCCGCCGTCGAAGCGGCTTTGTCGAGGAGCAAGCAGACCGTGTCGCGCATCACATCGCCCTCATGTCACGGACGGGGCGGCATCTTTCATCTGGTGGTCGTCAACAGCGAGCGGAGGAAGGCAAAGCAGTTCCGGCACGCAGCTCGGGCCATCGACCGCGAGGGGTCGGCGGTCCGGCCGTGATCGCCGTTCTCTGCGATCACGGTCAGCGTCTGCCGACTCGGGCCAGCGCATCCTCGGCCCGAGCGGCCAGGGTGCCGACGAGATCGGCTGCGGACGGCAGGTCGTTGATCAGGTCGATGGCCTCGCCGGCCCACTGCGGCAGTGCGGGGATCCTGCCTTGTGCTACGGCGTCCTGGTACTCCTGCTGGGCATGAGGGGCAGCCGCGAGTTCGTCCTCCCGGCCCCGCCATCCGTCGAGGAAAGCGTGGCCAAGGGTGCGCGCGGTGTACTTCGCCGGCCACTTCGAGCCGCGGGCGATGTCCAGCACCCTGTTACGCTCGGTGTCCTCCCCGCTTCCTTCAACGATTGCCTTCGCGGTCGCGGGGGCGACCAGGGCCTCGGTCGTGGCTTGGAAGCGGGTGCCGAGCAGTGCTCCGGCAGCCCCCAGCGCCAGGGCCGCCGCCACGCCACGGCCGTCTGCGATCCCGCCGGCCGCCAACACCGGTACCGGCGCCGCCAGGTCCACTACGACGGGCACGAACGGCAGCGTGGACCGCCCGTGCCGGGCTCCATGCCCGCCCCCTTCGGTGCCCTGCGCCACGATCACGTCGGCGCCCAGATCCATCGCCCGCCGGGCCTCCTCCAGGTCGGTGACCTGGAGGATCAGTGCCGTGCCCGTGCTGCGGATGCGCTCCACGAACGGACTGGGATCGCCGAAGGACAGCATCACCGCCGTCGGCCTGTGCTCCAGTGCCCGCGCGATCGCGCCGTCGTCAATCGCCCACGTCTGAAAGCCGATGCCCCAAGGTTTTCCGGCGCCCTCGTCGGCCAGGACGGGCAGTTCGCGGGCCAGCCAGTCCTGGTCCCCGTTCCCGCTGCCCAGTAGTCCGAGGCCGCCGCCGCGCGAGACCGCCGCCGCCAGGGCGCCACCGGCCGACCCGCCCATCGGGGCCAGGGCAATCGGATGCTCCACATCGAACATTTCCGTGAACGCCGTCAACAATCCCATAACCGCAATCCTCACCCACCCGTGATGCCGGTCGCAGCGAAATCAACAGACCGTCGGGGTGACAACAGCTCGATATCTGAAAAGCGGACACCTGAACAACCAGGCTCGCTAGAAGCTCTGCTGCGGATCACTCACCGTGGCTTTGCGCCCAGGTACTTCCCCAGTCGCCAACCGGGGTATCACCGTCACCTACGGCACGGTCGCCGTCTGGCGCGTGTTCCTCGCGCTGGTCCTCCTGCCCTGCCTCGTCTGGTCGAGCAGGCAGGTCCATGGCTTCCTCACCTGGTGGGGCGAGCCCACCGACCTGCCGTCGCGCTCGCGGCCGGCAACAGCGCCGCGAACGCCACGAGGAGAGTCGAAGCGGTGCTGCACGAGGCGGGTTACGAGGGCTACTTGAGATCCAAGCGGAAGGCGCGAGAGCCGGGCTGGTGATCTGTCGCCTCAGACGGTCCGCGCCTCGGAGACGGTGGAGGTCACCGCACAGGCGGCGGAGGCCGTCGTCCCTGCGACGCCTACGACCGGCTGACCGAGATCCCCGTCGTCGTCCAGCACGCCCACGGTGTGGGCCGGTTCCGCAGCAGCCGCCTTGTGGCCGTCAGGGCGCCTACGCGATGGGAGAGATCGTGAATGCGATCCTCTACCAGGGCCGGGCCGGCTGCCAGTGGGCCTACCTGCCACGGAAGAGCGCTACGTACTACTACCGCTACTACGCCGCGTGGCGCGACGACGGGACCGACCAAGTCATCGGTCCCGATATCAGGCACGCACACTTGAACCATTATTGAACGCGTTCAATGATGCGCGTAGAGTGACGGCGAAGTGCCCGCGAGGGTGAGTAGAAGGTATTGCGTGGGCAGGGACGGGTCGGGGGTTGAGATGGCGCAACCGTTGGGCAGGCGTGCGGCCAACCGGTCGGGGTCAGCACCGTCATCGGTATCGATGGCTGTGCTGTGTGTGGTCATTGCCGCGTTGGCGCCGGCGTGGACCGGACGGTTCGGCAGTCTCCCGACGGCAGTTATGCTGTTCCCCCTCACGCTAGCGGTCGGGCTGCCAGTACTGTTGGGCGCGAGCGCGCTGCTGACCGCCGCATACATCCTGCCGACTGTGGCCCTGGGCCATTGGTTCGGGCGGCTCACAGGCCATGGGAGACGGTGGCGGTGGGTGGCGGCTAGCACAGCACTGGGGCTGCTTCCCGCAGCCGGTCTGCCCACGATGGTCCGAATGCTGCAGAGCGGGTTCCACGACTGGCAACAACTCGCCAGGGACGGGCTGCTGTTCGCGGGTGCGCTTTGGGCCGCTTCGGCCCCGGCCTCCTTCGCCGTACACGTGACCGTGCTGCGTGAAGACGCAGGACGGCCGGTCCGGCCAGTTGGCCACATCCTCCTCTGGGGGACCCTCGCGTTGTCCATCGAACTCACCGCATGGTTGGCATGCCTCTGACCCGTCACCGAAACCACGCCCGGGCCGCGTTCCGACCGGGAGCAAGGAATAGTCCGCCGGCGGGCTCGAATACGCCTTGTCGGCGCTCGGGCGGTCGGGACGGGTTCGCGGGCGTCCGCCGGTCAGCCAGGGCACACGCAACCGTTCCAGAACGGGAATCACCTGTGGAACCGCCACTTCCTGGCCCGGTGTGATCAACAGCGCCAGCGGGCGCCGGCAGTCAGGTGCCCACGCAGGTGCCATGCTGTCGTGTGGACCGCGGAGTGATCAGTTGGCAGGCCGCGTACGGCTGTCCCGTCAGCGCTGTCGCATCGAGACGGAGCCCTGCCGCAAGCGAGCTTCGAACGTCATGCCGATCGCCCCAGTCGCTGCCGGTGGGGCGTAGGGCGGGGAAGTCGCCGGTCAAGCCTTGCGGGCGACGGCGCACCACATGGGCAAGGTGTCGTCCGGGGTGTCGGACGGTCCGGGACGCCAGCGGGTCAAGGTGACAACGCCCGGTTCCAGCATCTCCAGGCCATCGCAGAATCGTTGCACCTCTTCGTGGGTACGGGGGGTGGCGGAGGCGTGGCTGGCGGCGCGCTCGTTGTAGATCCGCATGGATTCGGCGACCTCGGAGGCTGTGACGTCGACGGCCGGATGGGACAGGACGAGGTGACTGCCCGGGGCAAGGCGGTCCAACAGCCGACGGGTGACGTCCCACGGGTCCTCGGCGTCCTTGATGTACTGCAGGATCGCCACCAGCATGAGGCCGACCGGCTGGTCCAGATCGAGAGTGCGGGAGGCCGCGTCGAGAATCGTGTCCACGTCCCGCGCATCGGCCTGCACATAGTCGGTCTGCCCCTCGGGGTCGCTGACCAGCAGCGCCCGCGCGTGGGAAAGGACGATCGGATCGTTGTCCACGTAGACGACACGCGATTCGGGAGCGGCTCGCTGAGCCACCTCGTGGGTGTTCTCCGCGGCGGGAATGCCCGTACCGATGTCGAGGAACTGACGTACCCCGGCCGCCGCGAGGTGACGTACGGCGCGGCCGAGGAAGGCCCGGTTGGCCCGGACCGACGGCACGATCGTCGGGTTTGCCCGGGCAGCGAGTTCGGCTGCCTCCTGATCCACCGGATAGTGATCCTTGCCGCCCAGCCAGACGTTGTAGACACGGGCAGGGTGCGCGTTCGTGGGATGCGGTGCGGACAGTGCGTAATCGTTCATCGTTCGTCACCTCGTGCGGCCGAAACGGCCAGGTCGGGCTCGGGTCCGGCCACGGTACCCCTGTGATCCGCTTCTCACCGCCGATCGGCGGAAAACTGCTCGGTGGGCGTTCTGCACCGGCACGTTCCACGGCGGACGGGGCGGTGCGGTACGGGCGACAGGCGACGGCAACACGACGGGTTCAGAGCGCCCCGCGATCGCAGAGCGGATGGTCGAGTAGGTGAGGTGGGCTGACGCATGGCCTTCGTGGATGCAGAGGAACTTGGGGAGTTCGCCGTGCTCCGCGCGAGAGAGTCGGATGCGGACGCACTGGTCCAGTGCCCGTGCGTGAGCGTCACTTCGGGATGGTGATGCCGCAACTGTCGCTGTCACGGCAACAACTGCCCGCACGAAATCCGTTTTTCCCCTCGCCCCTTCCCCCTTGGTGCTTTTCGCGTCCAGCCCCCGACAGTCCCTTCAAGCGCGGCAGCCACGCATGCTCCCGTCGGCCAGGACGTAGCAACAACAGTGCCAACGCGGCGGAAAAGCACGCCTGGCCGGGGCAATCACCATGCTTCAGCGCCACTGGGTAACCCGTTTCGCCCTCGATGCCCGCCGGGCGTCGAGGGATTCGCGGTCACTCCCGCGCTGAACCATCGAGCCGGGATCGACTGGTCTTCGCACCACCCGTAACCAGCGAACCCTTCCGCACCAATCCGATAACATGATCGAATTCATGGCGATCGCCCTCATCGCCAGCCCTTCATCGGAAAGCCACGCCATCCGGCACGAAGAGGGACCAACTCAACCAACATCTAACAAATCGGCCAGACAATTGATATCTATAGCATCGCGGGTGTTTTCGCGAATAAAATGCAGAACTACGTTCGCCGCGTGGCGTCAACCACGGGCGACGCTGTGGATCACAACGGCGGTGGCGACCTTCGGATTCCTCATCGCGCTGGAGATCGCCGCGCGTCACTACGGCCTGCCGGGGCCGATCATCACCCAGGCGCAAGAGGTGGTAATCGCCCCCAAATCGGGTTTCCTGTTGTATGCCAGTATGGCGTTGATGATGGTGGTGCTCACCTGGCGGCAACGGTTCATCGCGGCCGGTGTCGCGATCGGCATCGACATCACCTTCTGGCTGGTGCGGTGGGCGGCCGACGCCAAGGTGACCGAAGGTCACCCCTTCGGCAACGGCGCGTTGTGGGTGATTCTGGGCTATGCGGTCATCGCTGTAACGCGCCGCAAAGGCCGGGAACGTGTCCTGCTGCTCAAGGGCGTCGGGCTGGGCCTGCTGCTGGTGGCCGGCCGCAAGACCGGCGATACCTGGCTACTCATCACATCGAAGACCCGCCCGGCGGTGCTCGACCAATACGTGGCAACCGCCGATCACGCGCTGGGCAACCCGTCGTGGCTGGTAGGTCGGATCGTCACGGCCACCGGCCCGATCGGCGCCCGTTTTCTCGACTACGTCTACACTCAGCTTGCGGTGGCCGCGGTCATCGCCGCGCTGTACCAGCTGCGCCACGTGGCGGTCGAGCGCCGCTTCCCGGGCCATCATCTGGTGCGCACCTTCCTGGTCATCGGCCTCCTCGGGCCCGGCATCTACATGATCTTCCCGGTGGTCGGGCCGATCTTCGCCTACGGCGCCGACGGCGGACACTGGGCGGTGGCGAACCTGTGGCCGGACACCCCACCACCGATCGACACCCCGCACCACATGCCGTTCGACGAGATCACCCCACGCAACTGCATGCCCAGCCTGCACACAGCGTGGGCTACCGCGATCTTCATTCATTCCCGCAAGGGCCCACGGATTCTGCAATTCGCAGGCGCTTTCTGGCTGATTGCCACGCTCGGCGCAACGCTGGGATTCGGCTACCACTACGGCGCGGATATCATTGCCGGCGTGGTGTTCACGCTCACGATCGAGGCAGCGCTGCGCTCGCTCGAACGTGGTTGGGACCGGTCAGGAATCCAGCTGGTCGCCTACGGTGCAACGGTCTTCGCTGCGCTCTTGGTGTCATATCGCTATCTGCCGATGGAGATGGCCAAATATCCGTGGGTGTTTGGACCACTTCTCGTTCTGGCGATGTCCTCGGTGATCTACGGCTACGTACGGACCACCAGGCTGTGGGAGCCGAAGGCCGCACCAGCGCGGCAACCGGAACCGCAACCCGAAATGGTTTGAGTCATGTTCCTTGAGAGGCCTCAACTGGCTTGATCAGTAGGCTGTCTGACGTGATGGCGTGAGTGGGAGGTCTGGTTCCGGACGGGTTGCGGGAGTTGTTCCAGCGGGTGGTTCCGGCTGCTCCGGGTGCGTCCGCAGGGCGGGGGCCGACGGCGGTACGGTGATCGCGAAGTGCTGGCGGCGACCGTGTCGGTGGCGACGACGGGCTGTGCATGGCGGCAACTGCCGCCGGTCTTCGGCCCGTCCGTCCGTCCGGGCCGACCGGCGCCGACCGCGCACCGACGTTTCACGGAGTTGAGCCGGGCCCGCATGCGGGGCAAGCTCCATCGTTTGATCCTGAACGAGCTCGGCGCGGGATCTCCGCCGCAAATACCCACGGCAGCCGGGGAATCGAACCCCTCGTGCGTGGCATTCTCGTTCCTGGCCGGTCTGCTACGCGGCCGGCGCAAGGAGCGCGGGACCCGCTGGCGGCGGCTGACCGCGGGGCGCCAGGCCTTGCCGGCCCTGGCCCCACCTGCGCTCCGGCGACACCTGTGCCCGGCTCGCGGCCGGGTTCGACGTCGGTACCACCACCGCCTACCGGTACGTCACGGAGGCCGTCGAGCTGCTGGCCGCGTTCGCGCCGATCCTGGACGATGCCGCCCGGGACGCGGCCACCAAGGCATACGTAATCGTCGACGGCACTCTGCTGCCCGGGCCCGACCAGGGCCGTGGTTCAGAGCCAGCCGCGGCGGCTGGCCTGGACACCGAGCTGGAACCGGGTCCGGGCGCCCAGCATCTCCTGCAGGCGGACGATGCGTCGGGCGACGGTCCGCTCACTCACCCCGAGCTCACGGGCGATCGACTCGTCGGTCAGCCCGGCGCTGAGGTAGCTCAGGAGCTGCCGGCTCTCGTTCGTCGGACTGGCCCCGCTCTGGACTCCCTCCCCGGCCGGCGGGAGCGGAACGGCCATCCGCCAGTACGACTCGAAGACGCCGATCAGCCCGTCCAGCAGACCCGACGGCTGGACGACGACGCTGTGGTGTCACATACGGTCCGGCGCCGTGACACCCACCACGGCAAAGCGATCGTCGCAGACCAGGACGTTCAGCGCGACATCCGGGAAGACCCGCGCCTGCTCCCCGTGGTCGACACACGTGTGCGCCACCGCCAGTGCCTTGGGGTCCTGCAGGATGTTGGCGCCGTACACCACCCGGTAGGCGATCCCGCGGTCCAGCGCGTCCAGCACGCCGAGGCTGACCTCCGGCACACGATCGCCCCCGCCCGCCGGCCCTATCGACAGCCCACGCACCTCCGCCACGGCCTCGTCGTGGACCCGACGCTGGACCGCCATGTGCCCGTGGGAGGAGTCGACGACCTCGACATAGCTCGATCCCGAGGTGTGGTCGAGCCAGAACCGTGACAGGACCGTCGCACTCTCGTAGGCGATCCGGGCTTCGCGCGCGTCGCTCGGCGACGGCCTCCAGCATGGCGCGAGGCGGTTGGGCGGTCAGCCTGCCGTCCGTGCCCGACACCAGAGCGATGTCGCTGAGCTCGGTGACCGCGTGCTGGAGGCCTTCGAGAGGCGACCCGACCAGCGCCGACCGGCCGGCGAGCTCGGCCAAGGTCTGCGGACCCTGTTCCACGAGCGCGAGATAGGCAGCCTCCGAAGAGCCCAAGAGCCTGCAGTGGGCGCAGTTCGCGCACTTTCCCCCAACCCGGCGGCGCTGCACGGCACCGCCCACTGACTCCATTTCTACGGTGCCTGTCCGTCTGCTGAAGATCACCACCGTAGCATCGGCGTGAGAAGTGGACGGCGTTCGAGCGCCGGTCGACGCCGACCAGCGGGCCCCGCATCAGGGACACTCGGCCTCACCCGTACGGCCACTGCGGGCGATCCGGTAGGCCGGCCCACAACGGGTGTGCCGCCATCGGCCCAGAGTGCGCGATACGGGTCATCGGTGTGTGTGGTGTGCCGCGCCATCCCGCTCTAAAATTGAAGAGTTCTGCAATTTGTTAGTTGTCGATTCAGTCAAGGGGTACGGGTGGAGAGTGTGGTGGTGGGTGTGTTCGCTGACGAGGTACGGGAGAGGGTCCGTCGGGCGCGGGCCCAGCTTGCGGCCGCTTTGGATGCTGAGGATGCCTATGGGGCGGCCCTGGCCGAGGACGAGGTGGAGGACGCGCTGCGGATGGCACGCGAGCACGGCATCTGCACGGATGACGGGGTGGCCGGGGCGTGAGCGCGGTTCAGGTACCTCTGTACCAGGCGAAGGCGGAGTTCTTCCGGATGCTCGGCCACCCGGTCCGTATCCGGGTTTTGGAGTTGCTGCAGGACGGGCCGCTGCCGGTGCGGGACCTGCTGGCAGAGATCGGGATCGAACCGTCGAGCCTCTCGCAGCAGCTGGCCGTGTTGCGTCGTTCCGGGATCGTGACCGCGACCCGTGAGGGCGCCACCGTCGTCTATGAGCTGGCCGGCGGGGATGTGGCGGAGCTGATGCGGGCCGCGCGTCGGATCCTGACCGTGATGCTGGCAGGGCAGCAGGATCTGCTCGAACAGTTGCACAGCGCCGAATCGCGGACGGAATCGTGAACTTGGTTTGCGGACGGTTGCGGAACTCGCAGCCGCCTACGACGGTAACGTCAGCGTCGAGCCCGCTCCACGGGGACAGGGGAAGACGGTCCTGGACCGCTTCCAGCTCCACCACCCCGGTGCCGGGCATCGAGGCGGCGGCCGGAGTGCGTTTCGGGATGACCTGCCCGTATATGAGTGACGGACCAGTCACGCGCGCTGCGGATGCGGCTGAGGTCAGCACGCTCGCCGCCCGGAACGGGGTCGCTGCGCGCGTGCGTCCGCACCTGCACGCCGCTGCCCGGACGGCACGAGCACGCTACCGCGTATCGGACACAGAACGGGAGACGGGCCATGAGTGACGGCGCCCGAGACCAGAACCAGCCTGCCCCTGAGGGCGGCGGAGCCGGCAACGAGTCCTGGAAGGAGAAAGGCGTGGCCCTGCGTGCCTTCTTCTACATCTTCGGCACTCACCTGTTCGCGGGATTCGTCTGGCTGCTGTTCTACGTGGGCGAGCACGCCCACAAGTGACCACGGCCGGACTGGCCTGAAACGGCAAAACGCCACCACGGATGGACCCAGGAGTCCGCTGGGGCCGAACTGTCCGCTGAACGCCCACGCGGTCAAAGTCGCAGCGGCCGGCCGGGGTGGTGGGGGCCGCAGCCGCACCGTGCGGGCGGTGGACAATGCGCGCCGGGCGGACGAGCCTGGCCGCTGGACGCGGCTTTCGCGTTGCCACGCGCATCGAGGCGGCGGGAAACGCCGCACGCGCCGTCCCCGTTCTGAAGCGCGGGGCGCAGCGCGTGCGACGTGTGAGTCCTGGGTCAGGCCTTCTTCAGGAACTCGGTCTTCAGGACGAGGCCCTTGACCTTCTTGGTGTTGCACTCGATCTCGCCGGCCCGGCTGGTGAGGCGGATGTTCTTGACCAGGGTGCCGCGCTTGAGGGTCTCGGAGGTGCCCTTCACCTTCAGGTCCTTGATCAGGGTGACGGAGTCGCCGTCCTCCAGAACGGTTCCGTTGCTGTCCTTCACGATCACGTCGCTCATGGTTCTTCCTTGCTCGGGTCGTTGCTGTGCATTGCTCGTATCAGGCTTGGTCGGCGCCGGTGTGCGGGCCGGGCCACTCGTCGGTGCACCATTCCCGCTTGTCCCCGGCCGGGGCTTGGTGGGCGGCGAGGGCGGTGGGCAGGTCGCAGTGGACGGGGACCTGCGGGTGGGTGCCGTCGGGGACGAGGGAGCCGTCGGCGGGGATCGCGGCGAGTTCCAGGCGCCGCCCGTCGCCGTGGAGTTGGCGGGCGGCCTGGGCCACGGCGAGCCGGCCGCCGGTGGACCAGCCACGCAGCTCGGTCAGGTCGAGGATGACAGGTCCGGTGCCGCGTGCCCGGACCCAGCCGATGGCGCCGGTGAACCGGTGGACGGCGTCCGGACCGAGGTATCCAGCAAGGGAGAGGACGCCGAGGTTGGGGTGGGTGGCGTAGCGCCACTGGATGGTCATGGTCGCTGCCTCATTCTTCTACAGGGGGAGGGTGACCCAGATGCTCTTGCCCTGGCCGTCCGCGTCCCCGCGTACGACCGCGGTGCCCCCTAGCTGGAGGGTGAGCTCGGTAACGGTGGCCAGACCGGTATTTCCGGTGCCCGTGCTGGTGCCTGTGGTGTGAAGGGCGGGCTGGTAGGGGTGGCGGTCGTGGACGGCGAACACGAACGTGTCCGGCCCCCCTGCGAAGATGACCGTCACGTTCGGGGAGAGCGCGGCGGCGTGACGCACGCTGTTGGTCACCAGCTCTGCCAGGATCAGCAGCGCGGGATCCACGTTCGGATGGCGGCGGCTGATCCCCCACTCCGTCAGTATCTGCTCCGCCGTCTCACGTACGATCCGCACGGCCGAGCCCATTGTGGGCAGGGTCAGCACATGCCGGTACGGCAAGGTTTCGAGCTGCGTACTCACATGGTCTCCGGGGAGAGGAAGCGGAAGCCGTTGACTGCCTGCGGACGGATCCGTACGAGGGTGTCGTGGGGGCCGTGGGTCCAGCCCGGCAGCGTACGGCGGTAGTGGGCTGCCTCGTCCGTGTCGGTGACGACTTCGGCCGGTCCGGTCACGGTGACGGTCCAGCCGGTGCCGCCGGGCCCCTTGATCTCGTCCGCCTGGTAGGTCAGTGCGACCCGGTCGGCCAGGGCGGCCTCCTGGGTCGGGGTGCGGACGATCAGGTGTCCGTACTGCAGGACGTGCACGGCCGGGCGGACCACGGCGCTCCCGCGCTGGAAGTGGACCAGGCGTCCTTGGCCGGTGCTTTCCAGCAGCCACAGGGCCTCCGCGGCGGACACCTCGGCCATGCGACGGGTGGTGGGGGCAGTCATCGGGAAGCCTGTTCGGTGGCAGGGGTGATCCGGCTGGGGGCGGGCAGCAGTCCGGTCTTCTGCAGGTGGGCACGGGCCCCGGCGATGGCCTGCGGAGTGGAGGCGTACTCGCGCCCCTCCCGCTGCAACAGGCCCAAAGCGCCGACGGAATCGAGGGCCCGGCGCTGGCCGGGGCGGATGCCGGAGGTCATCACGGCGATGCCGCGCCGGTTCAGCTTCTCCACGGCGTCCTTCAGCACGAGGGCGCCGGTGGCGTCCATGGTCGTGATCCGCGACATCCGCAGAATCACCACGCGCACGTCGGCGACCTCGGAGAGTTCGAGGAGGAAGCGGTGGGCGCCGGCGAAGAACAGCGGACCGTCGATCCGGTACGCGACGATGTGCTCGGCCAGCAGCGCATGTTCCTCCTCGCTGTGCTCGCCGGGCAGATCGGGCCGGAAGTCCACCGGGTCGATCCGGGCCTGGCGGGCCACCGCCCGAAGCGCCAGCGCCCCGGCCACCACCAGGCCGATGACGACTGCGTAGATGAGGTCGAGTGCCAGGGTGGCAGCTGCGGTCAGGACGAGAACGAGCGCGTCGGAGCGGGTCGCGCGGGCCATTGCCCGCAGCGAGCCGACCTCGACCATGCGGATCGCGGTCGCGATCAGCACACCCGCCAGCGCGGCCAGCGGGATCCTGGAGACCAGCGGGGCTGCGGCGAAGACGATGACGGCGAGGACGGCGGCGTGGGTGAGCGCGGCCAGCCGGGAGCCCGCGCCGGTACGGACGTTTACCGCGGTACGGGCTATGGCGGCCGTCGCCGGGACACCGCCGAACAGAGGGGCGGCCAGATTCGCGATGCCCTGCCCGAACAGTTCCTTGTCCGGGTCGTGCTTCTGCCCGACCGTCATGCCGTCCGCGACGGTGGCCGACAGCAGCGACTCCAGCGCCGCGAGCGCGGCGACCGCGACCGCAGGGGTGATCAGCGAACCGAGCGACGACAGATCCAGGAAGCCGAGCGAAGGGGCAGGCAGCCCGGAGGGCAGATCCCCGATCGGGGTGGCCCCGTCGAGGCGGAAGAGCTGAGCGGCCACCGTGGCGGCGATCACCGCGACGATGGAGAACGGGATGGTCGGGCGCCAGCGTGCGCCCAGCAGCATCACGGCCGTGACACCGGCCGCAAGAGCGACGGCGGTCCAGTTCGGCGTCTTCGCGAACTCCTCGAACGCGCGCCAGGTCACCACCAGGACCTTGTCGCCCTCCGGCTTGGCCACGCCGAGCGCGCCCGGGACCTGCTGCAACCCGATGACGCAGGCGATGCCCAGAGTGAATCCCTCCACCACCGGGGCCGGGATATACCGCATGTACCGGCCGGCCTTGAACAGGGCGAGCACGACCAGCAGGACACCGGCCATCAGGCCGACCGTCAGCACTCCGCCGGGCCCGTACTGGGCGACGATCGGTACCAGCACCACCGTCATCGCCCCCGTGGGGCCGGAGACCTGGAGATTCGAGCCACCGAACAGCGCCGCCAAAGCGCCCGCCACCACAGCGGTCGCCAATCCGGCTTCTGCACCGAGCCCCGAGGAGACACCGAACCCGAGAGCGAGCGGCAGTGCCACGATGGCGACGGTTAGGCCGGCGAGCAGGTCGCGGCGCGGATTTCGGGCCATGACCGCGTAGTCGGCGCGGGCAGGCAACAGGGAGCGCACCCGCTCCCAGGACCGGGCCAGCAACGCACTCACTCTGCCGCTACCTCTGATTCCCGCAACTCGGCCAGGAGTTCGTTCTGTCCGCTCAGCATCTCCGTGAGGATCCTCCGCGCCGCCCGCATCAGGTCCGCGACGTCGCCGCCGGCCAGTTCGTACACCACCGTCGAGCCCTCCCGGGCAGCGGTCACGATTCCCGAGCGGCGCAACACCGCCAGCTGCTGCGACAGCGCAGACGGCTCCACATCGATCGCAGTCAGCAGGTCGCGTACCGGCATCGGTCCGCCCTGCAGCAGTTCCAGTACCCGTATGCGCACCGGGTGCCCAAGCATCCGGAAAAACTCGGCCTTGGCCTGATACAGCGGAACCGGCACGGTCTCGAACACTCCCATCACCCAGATACCTGGGACATCGCCGGCACTGTGCCTGCGGCTGCCTACCGGCATAGCCTCTACAGCATGTATTGAATTGCAAAATTATGCAATTCATTGATCCGGTGCTCGACCTTCGTCCCCGTCCGTGGACCATGGGCACGTTCTCCGGCTGTGTCGCGTCGGGCGCCGAACGGACCCGGACGTCGTTACGGTTTCCGCCGGTCAGCGACACGACGAGCGGGATGCCCCGGCCGTCGACGAGGACGTGGTGATTGCTGCCCGGCCGTGCGCGGTCGACCGGGCAGCGGCCCGCTTCTGGGCCCCGACGAGCGGCCCTGACATGCCGGCTTCAGTTGTTGCGCGGCCCTTCGGCGAGGTGGTGCCGCTCGTCCTCGCTGGGGCGGTAACGCGCGTGCGTATCTTTCGGCGGGTCAGGAAGGCGCGCCGGCCAGGACTTCCACCTTGCCTGTGTCGAGGTAGTAGTAGGCGCCGACCACGGCAAGGGCGCCCTTTCCCACGAGTGGGGCCAGGTCCTGGTTGGAGCGCAGGTCGGCGGCGGTCAGCTCGACCTGTGCGCGGGCCATGGTCTCGACCGGGTCGGCACCGCCTTCGCGGACTGCCTGCTCATACGCAGGCCGCAGGGCCTTGGCGATCGCCTCCAGGTTGCCGGGCAACGGCTTGCCGTCACGGATGGACTTGTACGCTGCCTCGACGGCGCCGCAGCGCTGATGCCCGAGGACCACGATGAGCGGAGTGCCACTCGTCATGGGCCCGTACTCCACGGACCCCGTGACCACCGGACCGACCGCCTCCCCGCCTGTACGCATCACGTAGAGGTCACCCAGTCCGGTGTCGAAGAGGAGTTCCGGCGGCACCCGGGAGTCGATGCACGAGAGGACCGCTCCAAAAGGTTGCTGCTTCTGAGCCACGAACTCGCGCCGGCTCGGATCGCGGTCGGGATGTCGAAGGTCTCCGCTCACCCAGCGCTTGTTGCCATCCATCAGTCTCGCGAGCGCCTCGGCGGGTGTGGCCGCCCGTGCTTCCGGCGAAGTGCTGGTCGCCATCGGGGTGGCGCTCGTCGATGAGCACCCCGCCAGTGCGGCCGAGGCGACCACGAGTCCGCCGACGAGCAGAGTTCTGCGATCCGGACGTCCCGCTCTGTCCATTTCGGTGGTTCCCCTCAGTCCGCTGAGATGCGTCCGTACGTCTTGGCCAAGGCGATTGTTCAGCGCGGTGCGGGATCGCGACCACAGGCGCAAGCGGGCGCGGGCCGCTTTGCCACCGACGGCCCACAGAACCGGCTCGGGCGGCGGCACGAGCAGCACCACAGCACTGACCGGGCGATCGCGTGGTCTTAAGAAGTCATCTCATTTGGTGGGGTCGGTGGGCTGTCGGTCATGGAGGGGATCGTTGAGCGGCTGGTGCCGGATGAGTTGTGGGAGTTGTTTCAGCGGGTGGTGCCAAAGGCTCCTTCGCGGCCTCAGGGTGGTGGACGACGCCGACGTGGTGACCGTGAGGTGCTGGCCGCGATCGTGTTCGTGGCCACGTCAGGCTGCACGTGGCAGCAGGTGCCCACTGCTTCGTTCGGTCCGTCGGGGGCAACGGCTCATCGATGCTTCGCCGAGTGGTCGAAGGCCAGGGTGTGGGCCAAACTCCACCGCCTGGTCCTCGACGAACTCGGCGCCCGCGGCGAGTTGGACTGGTCCCGCTGCGCGATCGACTCGGTGAACATGCGGGCCCTGAAAAAGGGGACCTGACAGGTCCGAATCCTGTCGACCGGGGCAAGTACAGGTCGGAGATCCACTTGATCACCGAGCGGACCGGTCTGCCACTCTCCGTCGCAATCTCGGGGCGAACCTGCACGACAGCCAGGCCCTGATCCCCCTCGCGCAGGGGATACCGCCGATCCGCTCCCGCCGCGGACGCCGACGACGCAAGCCGGACAAGCTCCACGCCGACAACGGCTACGGCTACTCCCACCTGCGCCGATTGTTACGCCAACTCGGCATCCAGCACCGCATAAAAAGCGGGCGGTTCCACCACGGCCGCTATCGCGCGTGTCTCGTTCTCTCTGTGCTGAGGATGCCGAGTTGGGCGGCGAAGGCGCGGATGATGTCTTTCACTTCGTCCGCAGTGAGTTGGCCGGTGAGCCGGCGACTCGAGAGGCTCTCGACAAGTGCGTTGAGTACCAGTGCTGTCGGTTTGGGGTTCTGTGCGCTCGTCAACCGTTCAAGGTCGCTCGCGGTGTCCCGCTCCCACAAGCGTGTCACGGTGGTCAGCGCCTGTCGCAGGTCTTCCTCGAATACAGCGATGGCGCGGACCTCATTCCAGACGACAGAGTTGTCGCGAACCTCCTGGTCTTCGCTGACGTCGACAAACAGCACGTCGAGGATGTCGTCGACGGTTTCCGAGTCGGGGCGTTGGGTGGGGGCGTCCCTGTGGCCGGCTGCCGTGCCTGGGGTCGCCGGCTGGCGGTTTCCCTGCCGGCGTCAGGCGGTCTGCGGTGTGAGGGAGGGGAAGGGCTGTCCGTCGAGCGTCCAGTGTGGGTCGGGCGTGATACCCAGGGCGGCGTAGACGTGGGCGGCGACATCGGCGTGGCGGAGGCTCTCCGGTGTGGTGGAGGGGGTGATGCCGGGGCTGTTCGCGGCGATCCAGGCGGTGCGCTCCAGTGTGCTGCGCCCGCCGTGGCCGCCTTCGTCACGGTGGCCGTGGTCGGTCACCGCGATGATGGTCCACTCCTCGGACCGGGCGTCGGGACGTTCGCGTACCGCGGTGAGGAGCTGTCCGAGTCGTCGGTCGGCGGTCTCGATCGCGCGCTGGTACTCGGGGCCGCAGCCGAGGTAGTGGGCGGTCTCGTCGACGGCGCCGAGGTAGACGAAGGAGGCGTCCAGGTCTTCGCCGGAGCTGAGAACCCTTACGGCTTCGTCGGTCACGCTCTGGTCGCATTCCTCCCAGGCCTGCGGGGTGTCCTCGCGCGGGGCGATGTAGGCGAGCCTGCTCGGGGCCGCGAAGACCGGGCCGCCCTGCCGGGCCAGGAAAAGGGGTTCCCAACCGCCGACCGCGAAGGTCCGCATCCCGTGCTCGGCGGCCAGACGGGTGGTGAAGTCGGGGAAAACCCCGAGCCGGTTTCCGATGAAGTTGTTGCCCCAGACTCCGTGCTTGGCCACGCCGACACCGGTGACGATCGTGGTCCAGCAGGGGCCCGACATGGTCGGTGTGTCGTCGTCGATGTGGACGGGCGCGAGGAAGCCTGCGTTCGCGAGTTCGTCGAGGTTGGGGGTGTCCAGCAGGGGCAACTGGTCGAGGCGGACGCCGTCGATGCCGACGACCAGGACGCGGGGTGTGCGCATGCTCTCGGTTCCTTTGTGAGTCGGGTGCAGAGGGGTGACGGGGGTCAGACGGTCCGGCGTAGCCGGATCAGGCGGCTGGCGTAGTCGCCGGTGGGCAGCCGCAGGTCGATGCCCCGCCGGGTCAGAACGGCGCCGCTGTGGGTGCTGCCCTCGTCGATGTCGAGGTAGTGCGCCGCGGGGTCCAGGGCCGGCAGTGCGAGCCCGCGGGGCTGGTGGCCGAAGCGGGTTGCGGGGCGCCAGGCAAGGACGGCGTGCTCGGTGTCGTCCTGGGACGCGTAGTGCACGGCTGTCACTCCGTCGAGGCCGTGGAGGCGGTGCTGGCGGCCGTGCTGGACCAGGGGGCGGATCTGCTTGTACTGGGCAACGAGTGCGGTGGCCTCGTCGAGCTCCTCCTCGGACCAGGCGGTGAGGTCCCCGCCGAGGCCGAGTGCTCCGGCCATGGCGACGTGGAAGCGGAACCGGAGAGAGGTGGTGCGGCCGGTGGCGACGTTGGGGCTGTCGGTCACCCAGGCGGCCATGGCCTGGGCGGGGAAGAGCTGGCTGAAGCCGTGCTGGATGCCGATCCGGTCGACGGGATCGGTGTTGTCGGAGGTCCAGGCCTGGTCGGTGCGGGCGAGGATGCCGAGGTCGATCCGACCACCGCCGCCCGCGCAGGCCTCGATGCGAAGGCCGGGGTGGTCGGCGCGGAGGCGGTCCATGATCCGGTAGACGGCGCGGGTGTGGTCGATCCACAGCCGGTCGGGATCCGGGTGGCCGGCCCATCCGGCTTCGGTGACGACCCGGTTGGCATCCCATTTGAACCAGTCGACGTCGTAGTCGCGCACCAACTGGTCCAGGGTCCGGTGGGCCCAGTCCTCGACGTCGGGGCGGGCGAAGTTCAGCATGAGCTGGTTGCGCAGTTCGGTGGCGTCCCGAGTCGGCGCGTGGACGACCCATTCGGGATGGGCGCGGTAGAGGTCACTGTCGGGATTGACCATCTCCGGCTCGACCCACAGTCCGAACTCCATGCCCAGGCGGTGCACTTCGTCGGCCAGGGGGCGCAGTCCGTCGGGGAACGCCCCGGGCCGGGGGGTCCAGTCGCCAAGGCCCGCATGGTCGCTGGTACGGGCGCCGAACCAGCCGTCGTCGAGGACGAAGAGTTCGGCGCCCAGACGTGCGGCCAGCCCGGCCAGGCGCAGTTGGCCGGGCCCGTCCACGTCGAAGCCGGTGGCTTCCCACGAGTTGTAGAGGACGGGCCTGTCGCGTTCGGTGGCGGGCAGGACGGTGGTGCGGATGTGGTGGTGCCAGGCCCGGCTGGCGGCACCGAAGCCGCCGGGGGTGTAGAGGCCGGCGAAGACGGGTGTGTGCAGGCTCTGGCCGGGCCGGACGGTCCAGCTGAGTCCTTCGTGGCCGAAGCCGCCGGTCCAGGTGGTCCGGCCGACCGGGTCGCGGTGCACGGTGATGCGCCAGCTTCCGCTCCAGGCCAGGGCAGTGCTCCAGACCTCGCCGTGTTCCTCGCCGGCGGTGCCGTCGTCGAGGGCGAGCCAGGGGCTGGCGTGGTGGCTGGTGACGCCGCGTCGGCTGGTGAGCACGGTCTCGGCGACCGGGAGGCGGTCGCGGTTCAGCTGGAACTCGCTGTTCCAGCCGCCCACGAGGTGGCTGAGCCGGTAATCGGGAAGCGCCGGCAGCGCCCAGGAAGCCGAGTCCAGCCGGTCGACGGTGATGGGGTCCGAGTCGTCGGCTCCGGTGTGGGTGAGTTCCACCCAGCGCTCGACGACGTCGCTGCCGGGGCGGACGCGGTAGCACAGCTCTGCGGCCAACGGGTAGCGCCGGTCGGCCAGTTGCAGGCGGAGTTCTCCGTCCCGGACCGTGTGGCCGGTGAAGGTCCACTGGGCGCCGCGGGTGCCGTCGGCGAACCGTACCTGGAGGCCGGCCGGTCCGAACCGGGCACCGGTCTGCGGGGCCAGTTCGTCCGGGGCGGCATCCGCCTCGAAGCTGCTCGCGGCAGGCGAGTTGGCCACGAGCAGCTCACCGAGGGCTTCGGTGTCGAGCTTCTCCCCCCAGTACAGATGCCGGGGGCTGCCGTCTGCGCCGATGCGCACGGCGTAGACGCTGTTCCGGGTCCGCAGGACCGCCAGCCCGCAGGCGGGGTCGAAGGAAGCGGATGAGGGTGTGGGAGGCACAGGAGGTCCCGAGGGGTGTCGAGCGTCGGTGAGGACCGGGCCGGCGGCCATGGTGAACGACAGCGAATGCGCCCGGAGTTGGGCCAGAGCGTAGGACTGACCGAACAAGAAAATCAATACTGGACGAAGTTATTTATTTACCGGTAGGTTGCCGCCGTGTTTCCAAACCACTCTCGGCCACTGGTCACCGCACCGGCCGAAACCGCCATCCTCGCCCTGCTGTTGGCCGAGAGTCCGCTCAGCCGGGTGGAGCTGGCCCGCCGCACGGGTCTGTCCTCGACCGCTGTGACCAAGGCCGCGCGACCGCTCATCGACGACGGATATCTGCACGAACTCCCCCCGGAGCGCACCGCTCCGGGGGCCGGACGCCCCGTGAACCCGCTGGCTGTCACCCCCGACCGGGAATTCGTCGTCGGTGTGAAGATCAGCGCCGACACCCTCTTCGGCGCGGTCTGCGACCTGCGGGCCCACATGCGGACCACTGCCAGCCGGCCGTTGGGCGACCGCGACCCGGCCGCCGTGTGCGAGCTACTGGCCGACCTCGTCGCCGAACTCCTCGACGTGAAACCCGAGTACCGGGCCCGCACCCGGCACCTGGGCATCGCGGTCTCGGGCGACGTGGACCGCCCCTGCGGGCGGGTCCGCTACTCTGTGCTCCCCAGTTGGCGCGATGTGCCGCTGGCCGATAACCTCGCCGCGGCGACCGGCCTGACCGTCACCGTGGAGAACGACGTCAAGGCCATCACCGCCGCCGAGCACTGGTTCGGCGAGGGCATCGGAACCGAGTACTTCGCACTGGTCACCATCGGCGCGGGGATCGGTTCCGGGATCGTCATCAACGGTGAACTGGTCGCCGGCGCATACGGGGTCGCCGGCGAGATGGGGCACATCAGCATCGACCCGGCCGGGCCACCATGCCACTGCGGCCAGGTCGGTTGCGTCGAGGCCATCGCCTCCAGCGATGCCCTCCTCGCCGCCGTCCGCCGCGCCACCGAGCGTCCGGACCTGGACTTCGACGGCGCGGTACAGCTCGCCCGTGGTGGAGACCCCGCCGCGCAGGGCGCTTTCGCGAGGGCGGGCCACGCCATCGGCGTCGGCATCGCCACACTGGTGAACCTCGTAGGTCCCGAGCGCGTCGTCGTCACGGGCGAGGGGCTCGACACCTTCGACCTGTACGGAACGCACATCAGGGACGCCTACGCAGCGCACTGTTTCAAAGCAGCGGCGAAATGCCCGCTGACCCTGCGTCCGCTCCCCTGGGAGGAGTGGGCCCGCGGCGCCGCCGTCATCGGCATCCAGGCCCTCTTCCCCTGAGCGAACGTCACCATCCTGTTCGCCGGCCAAGTTTCCGGCACAGCCGAATGTCCATCACCGTCTGCCAACTGTGAATGCCGGACACCGGCTGCACCGGACAACAGCACGTACGCCCAACCCTCAACTGAAGGATGCCAAGTGAGCGCACAGAGAGCCAAGCTTAGCCGCAGGGGATTCCTCGGCGGATCCCTTCTGTTCGTCGCAGGAGCAGCGGTCGCCTGCAGCAGCGACCCGACCGGCAGCGGCTCGTCCGGGGCGAAGACCACCCTGAACGTCTGGTCCCACGCCTACGGCGAGGCCGGCACCCAGCAGGCCCTCACCCGTTATGCCAAGGCGTTCACCAAGGCCAACCCGGACATCGCGGTCAAGGTCACCTGGACCCCTGGCGACTACTCCGCCAAGCTCAACGCGACCCTGCTCACCGACTCCGCCCCGGACGTCTTCGAGATAGGCGACTTCAGCGAGAGCTTCGCCCGGCAGGGCCAGATAGCCCAGCTGGACGACATCTACGGCAGCGCCAAGTCCGACTTCAACCCGGGCGCCCGCGAGATGGTGACCGTCGACGGCAAGCTCTACGGCGTCAAGACGCTCGACGACGTCATGATGCTCTACTTCCGCAAGAGCGTGCTGTCCAAGGCCGGCATCACCCCGCCCGCCACCTTCGACGCGCTCGTCGACGCGGCCAAGGCCCTGAGCTCCAAGAAGACCAAGGGGCTGTTCGTCGGCCAGAACGGTCTGGGCGACAGCGCCATCCTGTCCGTGTTCTCCAACGGCGGCGACCTCGTTACCCACGACGGCAAGGCGGCCTTCGGCTCCGCCCAGGCCGCCGAGGCCGTGGCCGGGCTCAAGCGCCTCCACGACGACAAGTCCCTGCTGCTCGGTTTCACCACCGACTGGTGGGACCCCTCGGCGCTCACCCAGAACGTCGTCCCGATGCAGTGGGGCGGCCTCTGGTCGATGCCCGCCATCAAGACCGCGCTCGGCGACGACTTCGGCGTCCTGCCCTGGCCCGCCTTCAAGTCCGGCGGCAAGCCCGCGGTCCGCGTCGGCGGCTGGAGCACCTGCGTCAACGCCAAGGGCAAGCACGTGGAAGCGGCCAAGAAGTTCGTCCAGTGGCTCTGGGTCCAGCAGACCGACCTCCAGACGGACTGGTCGCAGAGCTACGGCCTCCACATCCCGCCGCGCAAGTCCGTCGCCGCCACCGCCAGCAAGCTCACCCAGGGCCCCGCCAAGGAGGCCGTCGAGCTGGCCGCCAAGTACGGCAGGAACAACCCCAGCACCTGGAACAAGACCGTGAGCGACCTCTTCGCCGCGGCTGCGGCGAAGATCGTCAACGGGCAGGGCGATGCGGAAAAGCTCCTGGCCGACGCGGCCAAGCGGGCCCAGAGTGACATCGACAAGCAGCGCGCATCATGACGTCCGCGCCTCCATCCACGCTTGACCACGAGCGTGTCGGGTGCCCCGCGGCTGAGCCGCGGGGCACCGCCCCCCTCCGCCGTTCCCGCACAAACTGGCGTGCCTGGGGAGCGTTCGCGCTGCTCGCCGGACCCCTGCTGATCGGCCTGGGCCTCTTCAAGTACGTCGCCATCGGCTGGAGCTTCCTGCTCAGCCTCAGTGAGGCTCGCGGCACCATCTCCCTGGGGCACTGGGTCGGCCTGGACAACTACCAGACGCTGCTCTCCGATGCGGTGTTCCGCAAGTCGCTCGGCCAGATCCTGCTGTTCACGGTGTTCATCGTGCCGCTGACGTTCGCCGCCTCACTGGGACTGGCGCTGCTGGTGCACCGGATCCGGCGCGGCCGGGCCGTGCTGCGCACCGCCTTCCTGATCCCGGCCGCCGTCTCCTACGTCGCAGCCTCCCTGCTGTGGAAGATGAGCCTGTTCAACGGGTTGCCGAGCGGTATCGCCAACACCCTCGGCGGCTGGTTCGGCATGGACGCCCAACCATGGCTGCAGACCACCTCGCCGCCGCTGTACTGGGTCGTCCTCGTCACCCTCCGCCTCTGGCTCCAGGTCGGCTTCTACATGGTGCTCTTCCTGGCCGGGCTCCAGGGCATCCCCAAGGAGATGTACGAGGCCGCCGCCCTCGACGGCGCCACCGGCCTGCGCCTGCTGCGCAGAATCACCCTGCCGATGCTTCGCAACACCTCGGTGGCCGTCCTGATGCTGCAGTTCATCGCCGCCTTCCAGGCCTTCGACGAGTTCTACAACCTGTTCAACAGCGGGCAGTCCGGCGGCTCGGGGGCCCCGGTCCGAACCCCGCTGGGCTATCTCTACGACACCGCGATGGGTTCCCAGAACTACGGCCTCGGGTCGGCCGGAGCCTTCGTGCTCACCGCCCTCATCGTCTGCGTGACCCTGATCCAGGGCCGGATCACCGGCTTCGGAAAGGGTGAGGAGTGAGCAACATGACAACCGCCCGACACCTGCCGCAGGTGCTGCGCCGGTCCGCGCGCGGCGTGCTGGCCGGCCTGCTGACGGCAGTGTTCCTGGCGCCCTTCTATCTGATGCTGCGTAATGCTCTGATGGACACACAGGGCCTGACGTCACCGCACTGGACCTGGTGGCCGTCGACGATGCACTGGGACAACTTCACCTCGCTCTTCAGCGACCCCACGCTGCACATGGGCCAGGCCCTCGGCAACTCGTTGCTGATCGCCGTGATCACCGCCCCGGTGTCGACGCTCCTCGCCTCGGCCGCCGGGTACGCCCTCGCGCGGATCCCGGTACCCGGACGGGGCGTCCTGCTCGCCCTGGTGGTGGCCACGCTGATGATCCCCGGCTCGGTGACGTTCGTCCCCACCTTCGTCGTCGTGGGCTCCATGGGCGGGGTCAACACCCTGTGGGGAATCATCGCGCCCGGGCTCTTCAACCCCTTCGCCGTTCTGCTCTTTCGTAACTTCTACCTCCAGTTCCCCAGCGAGATCGAGGAGGCCGGACGCCTGGACGGGCTGGGCTGGCTCGGCCTCTACCGCCGGATCGCGTTGCCGTCGTCCGGAGCAATGCTCGCCTCGCTCGGCGCGCTCGCCTTCATCGACAGCTGGAACGCCTTCCTGTGGCCACTGGTCATCGGGCAGGACCCGTCCTCGTGGACGGCCCAGATCGCCCTGTCGACCTTCCTCACCTCACAGACCGTCAACCTGCCCGGACTGTTCGCCGGAGCCGTCGTGACCATCGCACCACTGGTGGCCATGTTCCTGGTCGCCCAGCGCTACATCGTCGAAGGCATCGCCACCAGCGGACTCAAGGGCTGAGCCGCACCTGACTCCGGACCACCGGTCCGGGCCGCACCACCTGAAGATCCCCCCCACCACCCCCACCCTTGAAGGGGACCATCATGAGATCCGACAGGTCGGCTCCCGCCGTCAGAAAATTCTTCTCCCGAATCCTGCCTGCCACGGCAGCCGCGGTTACCCTCGTCCTCGCGGGAACCTCCGGTTCCGTCGCAGCGTCCCCCAGCGCCGCCACCGCTACCGCCACCGCCGCCACTGCGATGACCGGACCGCAGTTGGCAGCCTCCTGGACGGGACCGCTGAGTACCCGCGGGCGATACATCGTCGACGCCAACGGCAACCGCTTCAAGCTGAAGGCCGGCAACTGGGCGGGCGCCCAGGGCACCTGGGAGGGCAGCGGAGATGTCAACGATCCCGCGAACCACCAGGCGGACCAGATGTCGCACAACATCCCGCTGGGCCTGGACCGCGCGCCGATGACGCAGATCATGGCCGACTTCCACGAGCTCGGGCTGAACAGCATCCGCCTGCCGTTCGCCAACGCGATGATGCGCGACACCACGGTCGTACCGGACTCCGCGGTCGCGGCCAACCCGCAGCTGAAGGGCAAGACCCCGCTGCAGGTGTTCGACGCGGTGGTGGCGGCCCTGACCGCCGACGGGTTCGCGGTCATCCTCAACAACCACACCACCACCTACCGCTTCTGCTGCGGCCTGGACGGCAACGAGCGCTGGAACAGCGGCCAGTCCGCCGAGCAGTGGCAGGAGGACTGGCTCTTCCTGGTGAACCGCTACAAGGCGAACAAGCGTGTCGTCGGCGCCGACCTGCGCAACGAGATTCGCCGCGACATCTGGGACGACCCCAACTGGGGCTGGGGTGACGACCACGACACCTACGCGGCCTTCGAACTGGCGGGCACCCGCATCCTGGGAGCCGACCCCGACATGCTGGTCATCATGGAGGGCATCAACTGGTACGGCATCCCGCTGGACGGGCTCAACTACGGCAGGCCGATGCTGACGCCGGTCCGTGAACTCTCCAACACCCTGATCGCCTCGGGGAAGCTGGTCTACGCCGCGCACTTCTACGGCTACACCGGCCCGAACTACACGGGTGCCGGCAGCGGACCGGGGCACACCAACGACTGGCCGTACGAGGACTTCCCGCTCGACAAGCTGAAGCAACTGGTGCACGACGAGGCCCTGTTCGTCACCCAGTCCGGCCAGCATTTCACTGCCCCCGTCTGGATCAGCGAGTTCGGTGCCGGCGGCCGAGGATCGGACGACACCAAGGAGAAGACCTGGTTCGGCAACTTCACCGACATCCTGGTCGAGAACGACACCGACTTCGCCATCTGGCCGCTGATCGGATGGACCGGCGCCAACGGCGCGCCGCAGGACAGCTGGGCCCTGATCTCCTACGACGCGGCCGGTAAACGGCAGAGCCTCAGCGACCCCGGTGACTGGCGGTCCGCCGACTGGAACAAGCTGGTCAACGCCTCTGGCGTCTCCGGTCCGGTCGCACAGGTCAACCACTGGAACATGCTCAACCTCGACTTCCGGGACCACAACGTCTCCTCCCGCATGCTCGCCCAGGGCGACTGGAGCCCCGGCTACCGCAAGGGCAACTGCCCCGACAGCCAGCGCCTGATCGGCCTCGGCCGCAGCGACAAGCGCGGCCTGTGCACCGACGCGAACCAGCCCGCCAAGGGAGCCGGTGCCTGGGTGGCCGTCCATGACGAGCGCTACGTCACCCACGGTGACTGGGCCTCGGGCTACAACAAACTCCAGTGCCCCGACAACACCTTCGCCGTCGGTTACAGCGTCAACGGCAAATCGATGGCCGGCCTGCTCTGCGCGCCGTCCGCCGCGCCGCTGCCGCTGAACGGCCGTAACGTCTGGTTCGACCACGGCGACAACCGCCCCGCCACGGGCGGCTCGGTCGAAAGCGACTGGGCCCCCGGCTACTACAAGGGTCAGTGCACCGACAACGAGTACATCGCCGGCGTCGCGTTCACCTGGAAGTGGAACAACGGCGGTGTCCCCGACGCGCTGCTCTGCCTTCCGCTGAGCTGACCCACCCTTATCAGTTCCATCAGTTCCATCAGTTCCATCAGTTCCATCAGTTCCATCAGTTCCATCATCGAGGAGACCACGGCCATGCCACGACTCGAGGTTGCCGCAGACGGCTTCCGTCTCGACGACCGACCGCTGCGGATCATCTCCGGCGGGCTGCACTACTTCCGGATCCATCCGGAACAGTGGGCCGACCGGCTTCGCAAGGCGCGCCTGATGGGACTGAACACGATCGAGACCTACGTCCCATGGAACCTTCATTCGCCCCATCCGGGTGAGTTCCGGCTGGACGCAGGTCTCGATCTTCCCCGGTTCCTCGACCTGGCCGCCGCCGAAGACCTGCATGTGCTGCTCCGCCCCGGACCGTACATCTGCGCCGAGTGGGAGGGCGGCGGCCTGCCCTCCTGGCTGCTCGCCGACGAGGACATCGAACTGCGCAGCCGCGACCCGCGCTATCTGAAGGCGGTGGACGGCTACCTCGGCGCCCTGCTGCCGCCCGTCCTTCCCTACCTCTCCACGCGCGGCGGCCCGATCATCGCCGTCCAGCTGGAGAACGAATACGGCGCGTACGGCGACGACTCCGGCTACCTGGAGGATCTGGCGGAGCTGCTGCACCGGCACGGAATCGGCGTGCCGCTGTTCACGTGCGACCAGCCCTCCGATCTGAGAGGCGGCGGCCTCGACAGCGTCCTGCGCACCGTCAATCTCGGCAGCCGGGTGGACGCCGGGCTCGCCGAACTGCGCGCGCATCAGCCGTCCGGGCCGCTGATGTGCAGCGAGTTCTGGATCGGCTGGTTCGACCGCTGGGGCGGCACCCATGTCACCCGCAGCACGGCCGACGCCGCGGCGGACCTCGACCGGCTGCTCGCGGCCGGTGCCTCGGTCAACATCTACATGTTCCACGGCGGCACCAACTTCGGTTTCACCAACGGCGCCAACGACAAGGGCACGTACCGCGCCACCGTCACGTCGTACGACTACGACGCGCCTCTGGACGAGGCCGGCGACCCCGCCCCCAAATACGCCGCCTTCCGCGAGGTCATCGCCCGGTACGCGCCCGTCCCCGAGGAACCGGTACCCGCCCCCGCACCCAAGCTCGCCCCGGCCGTCGCCGAACTCACCGCATGCGCAAGCCTCCTGGACCAGCGCGAACGCCTCGGCAGCGCGGTGCACGCCGACCGCCCGCAGGTCATGGAACAGCTCGGCCAGTCCTTCGGATTCATCCTGTACGAGACGGAGCTCTCGACGGCCGGGCCGACCGTCCTGCGCATCGCCGAGGTGCACGATCGCGCCCAGGTCTTCGTCGACGGCCAGCCGGTCGGCGTCCTGGAACGCGAGAACCATGAGCACACCCTCACCTTCCACACCCCCCGGTGCGGAGCGCAGTTGGCCGTGCTGGTGGAGAACCAGGGCAGGGTCAACTACGGGCAGGGCATGCACGACCGCAAGGGACTGCTCGGCGAGGTCACCCTCAACGCACCGGCCCCGGACGGCTGGTACAGCCGGCCGCTGCCTCTCGACGATCTGTGCAGACTGTCCTTCACCGCGTTCGAGCCCTCCTCGCCCCCGGTCGGCCCCACGTTCCACCGTGGACACCTGGACATCGAGCAGCCGGCCGACGGCTTCATCGCCCTGGACGGCTGGACCAAGGGCCACGTCTGGATCAACGGCTTCGCACTCGGCCGCTACTGGTCCCGAGGACCGCAGACCACTCTCTACGTCCCCGCACCGATCCTGAACGCCGGCCGGAACGAGATCACGGTCCTCGAACTGCACGGCTCCACCACCCGCACGGTGGAACTGCGGGGCACTCCCGATCTGGGCCCCATCGAGGACTGATGTCCGCGACACCGGACAGCACGCGTCAGCCGGTGGACCGACCGGCCCGCCGACACGAACCTCCAGAGGGACCGCGAATGCCCCAGCACCCTGCCGATGCCCATGACACCGCCGACCCGGCCGGATCCCCGGCAAACTGGTGGAGAGAGGCCGTCATCTACCGCGTGTACCCGCGCAGTTTCGCCGACGGGAACCGCGACGGCATGGGCGACCTCCCGGGCGTGCGCAGCCGGCTGACTTATCTTGCAGTAGCTCGGCGTCGACGCCCTGTGGCTGAACCCCTTCTACGCCTCTCCACAGGCCGACGCCGGCTACGACATCCGGCCACCGTGCGGTCGAGCCCACGCTCGGCACGCTGTTCGACGCCGACGCGCTGATCCGGGACGCCCACGCGCTCGGGCTGCTCATTATCGTGGACCTCGTGCCCAACCACTCCTCCGACCAGCACGAGTGGTTCCTCCGCGCACTGGAGGAGGGCCCGGGATCGGCGTTCCGGGAGCGGTACCACTTCCACCCTGGCAAGGGCGAGAACGGTGAGCTGCCACCCAACGACTGGACGTCCGTCTTCGGCGGCCCCGCCTGGAACACCACCGATGAGGCGGTACGCATCCCCGCACCCGGGCATCTGCTGCTCGCCGGCTCCCCGGTCGGCCCCACCGACGGCTCCACGGCGCGAGCTTCGAGCCGACCGCGAACACCACGGTGTGGTGGACGTCTGACGCCCCCGTCCCCGCACCACTCCTGACGGCCGGTCGGCCGCAACGAGATCACCGTCCTCCATCGACGACAGAGGAATCCATGCACAGCAAGCGACGCCTCACCGAGCAGCGGCTCGACCGGGTGCTGAACCAGCGCATCCGGCCCGCGGTCCACGCCCGTCCTGTCCCGGTCGAGATCGCGATCTGGAACGTGCCGGGCGAGCCGGTCCCCGTGGCCGACGGCCTGGCCGCACCGTACGAACCCGTGACGCTCGGGCACCGGTGGGGGCCGCCCTGGTCCACGAGCTGGTTCAGGATCAGCGGCAGGGTTCCGCAGGAGTGGGCCGGCCTGCGGGTCGAGGCGGTCATCGACCTCGGCTTCAACGTCACCGGCGCGGGCTTCTCCACCGAGGGCCTGGTCTACCGGGCGGACGGCAGCGTGGTGAAAGCCCTCAACCCCCGCAACGCCTATATCCCGGTCGCCGACCCGGCGGTCGGCGGCGAGGATTTCACCTACTACGTCGAGGCCGCCGCCAACCCCAACCTGGTCGATGACCACATCCCGTCCCGGACCGGGGACCAACCCTCCTGGATTACGGGAGTCGGCCCCGAGAGCGCACCCTTGTACCAGCTGCTCCGACTGGAGTTGGCGGTCTTCGACGCGCAGGTGTGGGAACTCGCCCACGACCTGGACGTCCTCGGGGGGCTCATGCGCGAACTGCCCGAGGCCGACCCCCGCCGCTGGCAGCTCCTGCACACCATCGAGCGGGCCCTGGACGCAGTCGACCTGCAGGACATCGCCGGCAGCGCCACCGCCGCCCGCGAGGTGCTGCGCCCGGCGTTCGCCGCCCCCGCGGCCGCCAGCGCCCACCGCATGTCCGCCGTCGGACACGCCCACATCGACACCGCCTGGCTGTGGCCGCTGCGCGAGACCGTCCGCAAGGTCGCCAGGACGCTCTCCAACGTCACCCATCTCATGGACGACCACCCGGGCTTCCTCTTCGCCATGTCCCAGGCCCAGCAGCTGGCCTGGCTCAAGGAGCACCGCCCCGAGGTTTACGGCCGGGTCCAGGAGAAGGCGAAGAAGGGGCAGTTCCTCCCCGTCGGCAGCCTGTGGGTGGAACCCGACACCAACATCACCGGCGGCGAGGCCCTCGCCCGGCAGCTGATCCATGGAAAGCGCTTCTACCTCGACGAGTTCGGCGTCGAGACCAAGGAGATGTGGCTGCCCGACACCTTCGGCTACAACGCGGCCATGCCGCAGCTGATGAAACTGGCCGGGGTCCGGTGGTTCCTCACCCAGAAGATCTCCTGGAACACCACCAACAAGTTCCCGCACCACACCTTCTGGTGGGAGGGCATCGACGGCACCAGGATCTTCAGCCACTTCCCGCCCGTCGACACCTACAACGCCGAGATCACCGGCACCGAACTCGCCCACGCCGTCAGCAACTTCCAGGACAAGGAGGCAGCCAACAGCTCGCTGCTCCCGTTCGGCTACGGAGACGGCGGCGGCGGCCCCACCCGGGAGATGCTGGCCCGGGCCGAGCGCCTTGTCGACCTGGAGGGCTCGGCCAGGGTCGTCATCGAGAGCCCCGCGGACTTCTTCGAGCGGGCACACGCCGAATACCCCGACGCGCCGGTGTGGCAGGGGGAGCTGTACCTGGAGTTCCACCGCGGCACGCTGACCAGCCAGCTGAGGACCAAGCAGGGCAACCGGCGCAGCGAGCACCTGCTGCGAGAGGCCGAACTGTGGTCGGCGACAGCCGCTGTGCGCACCGGATTCCCGTACCCTTACCAGGCCCTGGACCGACTGTGGAAGACGGTGCTGCTGCACCAGTTCCACGACATCCTGCCCGGCTCCTCCATCGCCTGGGTGCACCGGGAGGCGGAGCAGACCTATGCCGCCGTCACCGCCGAGCTGCGCGCGATCACGGACGCCGCCCAGCGCGCCCTGGCCGGCGAAGGCAACCTGCTCGTGGTCTTCAACGCCGCTCCGTTCGCCCGCGATGGCGTCCCCGCCCTCGGCGCCACGCTCCGGACCCGGTCGCCGGGCCGACCCGTCGCCCCGGCCCCCTGCGGGGACGGCTTCGTGCTGGACAACGGCCTGGTACGCGTCCGGATCGATGCCCAGGGCCTGGTGACCTCGGCGTACGACATCGCGGCCGACCGCGAAGCGCTGGCCCCCGGCGCCGCCGGGGGCCTCCTCCAGCTGCACCAGGACTTCCCCAACGAGTACGACGCCTGGGACATCGACGCCTTCTACCGCAACACCGTTCACAACCTCCTCAACGCCGACTCGGTCAGGGCAGAGGAAGGCGGTGTCCGGATCGTGCGGACCTTCGGTGACTCCCGCATCGAACAGTTGATCTCCCTGTCCAAAGGCTCCCGACGCCTGGACATCGACACCGAGATCGACTGGCACGAGAAGGAGAAGCTCCTCAAGGCCGCCTTCCCAATCGACGTGCGGGCCGACCACTCGAGTGCGGAGATCCCCTTCGGACACGTCCGGCGCCCCACCCACACCAACACCAGTTGGGACGCCGCCAAGTTCGAGATCTGCGCCCACCGCTTCCTGCACCTCGGCGAACGGGGGTGGGGCGCGGCTGTGGTCAACGACTCGACCTACGGGCACGAGGTCACCCGAGACGTCCGCGCCGACGGCGGCACCACCACCACCGTCCGGCTCTCCCTGCTCCGCGCTCCCCGCTTCCCCGACCCGGATGCCGACCAGGGCCACCACCGCCTGCGCTACGGGTTCGTCATCGGCGCCGACATCGCCGACACCGTCCGCGAGGGCTACGCGTTCAACCAGCCGGAGCGCAGCCTCCCCGGCTCGACCGAGGTCCAACCGCTCGTCACCGCGGACAACGAGGCCGTCGTCATCGACACGGTCAAACTTGCCGACGATCGTTCCGGCGACATCGTCGTACGCCTCTACGAGGCCCACGGCGGACGCGCCCGAACCGTCCTGACCGCCGGCTTCCCGCTTGCGTCGGCGGCCGAGACCGATCTGCTGGAGCGCGAACTCGACCCGCGCGAGAACGTGGACGCCGTACAAGCGGACGGTCGAAGGGTGCTCCTGGCACTCCGCCCGTTCCAGATCCTCACTCTTCGGCTGAGGCCCCGGACGGGTGACTGACCGAGACCCTCCGGGACGGGCCGTCTCCACCGCCCGCAGCATGCTGGTGGGATCTCACCCCGCAAGGGTGCGTGGTATCCGGAGACCGGGCAATCCTGTCGGAAAGCCGTCAGAGCCGTCAGAGCCGGTTTCCTGGCAGACCATCCGTCCGTCCGTACCCGCCCCCGGTCCGGACAGCACCGGGGACGCTACAACACGCCACCCCGGCGAGGACGCCGCCTTGAGGGACGCCTTGACCGGGACCGACCTCACCGACGTAGTCCTACGAAGCAATCAGGTCGCAATCCCAATGGCGGTCGAGACGTCGCGGGGCTCCGAGCAGCCGTGATCCTTGAGCCACTCCATCTGCTCCACCATGGCAGCCATGGAGCCCCGGGGCCACCGACCTTACGAGTGATCAGTCAACCCACGACCAAAAAGGTAGGACTGCCGTGCCTGCACTCCCCGCCGCCGTCCTGTTCGACATGGACGGCACGCTGGTCGACACCGAGCACCTCTGGCTCCAGACCACCGCCGAACTCGCCGTCGGCCTCGGCCACACCCTCACCGAGGAGGACCTGCCCGAGGTGCTCGGCCGCGCCGTCGACCACACTGCCGCCCACCTGTACCGCATGACCCGGACCAGTCTCACTGTGGATGCCTTGGCCGAACTCCTCAACGACGCGTTCAGCAGCAAGGTCGCCGTCGAGGTCGTCCCCCGGCCCGGCGCACTGGCGCTGCTCGCCGAACTGAGCGACGCCGGCGTGCCTACCGCGCTGGTCTCGTCCTCTCCCCGCCGCGTAGTAGACCTGGTCCTCGGCAGCCTCGGCGATCACTGGTTCACCGTCACCCTCGCCGCCGAGGACACCGAGCGCACCAAGCCCGACCCCGCCCCCTACCTGGCCGCCGCCGATCGACTCGGGCTGGACCCTGCCGCCTGCGTGGCCGTCGAGGACACTCCGACCGGGGTCGCCTCCGCGCGCGCCGCCGGCTGCTCGGTGCTGGCTGTTCCCTCCATCGTGCCGATCGCCAGGGCCGACCGGATCACCCTGCGGGACAGCCTCGAGCAGGCCGACCTGGCGCTGCTCTCCGCGCTGACCGTGCCGACAACGCCGACCGCCTGATGCCGTCACCCGCTGCCCGGCACAGCCCGCGTTGGTGCCCTGGACGGTGAGTTCGCGGATGAACTCCCCCAGGGCCGCGAAGACATGGAAGACCAGGCCCCCGCCGGGCGTGTTGGCGTCGAGCGCGAGCGTTCGGTGGAACGCTGGCGTCGAGCTTGGCGGGAAGGTGGTCCCCAGGCCCTGCGTTCCGCTGGGCCGGCGAAGGTGCCGGAGTGGGGGCAGGGCCTTGCCTTGCTCCAGGTTGTACGAGGTAGGTAAAACAACCGCAAGCGACCCTCGGTGCTCTCGGCGAAGGCTTTGAGCTTTCTGGACTTGTGGAGGGAGTCCAATACCACCGGACACCGCGGGTTCAACCTGAGTAGTCGCGGCTCTGGACTACATCGAGGCGGCGGCTATCAGGGTCGACCATGACCGCGGTGTCTGAGCCGGAGCAGAGCCTCTTCCATGCTTCCGTTCCTGCGGCGACGGCTGCGTTCCATTCCGACTCGTTCACGTCGAACGGCAGGCCGGCGGTGATACGGGTGATTGCGGTGATCAGATCGGGATCGTTCATGCCGCCCGATTCGGCGGGGATGCTCCGGGCGTAGGTGAGTGCAAGAACGGCTATGGCGTTCTCCGCGCCCTCGTCGCGGTTTCTGGCGGCGGGATAGCGCGGGGAGAAGTCTTCGGGAAGAATCCGCTCGACGTACGGTGCCCCGAGCACGGCGGCGTTTGCGAGGAAGAAGGCGCCGACGTAGCTGTAGCCCGATGTCGTATCTCCCGTTTCCACGAACGGCGTGCCGATGGGCCTCCCCCGTCGATGGAGGCGTGTGACGCGGTTTCCGGCCGGGTTGACGGACTGGCGGAACTAAGAGCTCGCGCAGATAGGCGGCGTGGGCAGCCCCGGCAACAAGGTGGGAACAGGTCCCGGTGATCATGGAACTGCGACGCTCTGTGACCACTGGGGAGATCTGTGCCCGTCCTTCCATCATGGCTGACCGACCCGCTCTGGGATCAATTCGCGGCACTGCTGCCCAAGCGCCCTGCGGTCGATCCGGCCCACCCGCTGGGTTGCCACCGCAGCTGTATCAGCGACCGGATCGTGTTCGACAAGCTGCTCCAGCTCCTGCGGTTCGGCTGCTCCTACCAGGCGATTTCCGACACGACCTGCTCGGCGACCACGATCCGCAACCGCCGCAACGAGTGGATCCGGCTCGGCATCTTCGCCCGACTCAAACAGATCGCGCTTGAGTCCTACGACCGGATCGTCGGGCTCGTGCTCGACCAGATCGCCGTCGACGGCTCCATCACCAAGGCCCCCGGCGGCGGAGAAGCGGCCGGGCGCTCGCCGGTCGACCGCGGCAAACAGGGCCTGAAACGCTCCGGCATGACGGATGGCTATGGGATCCCGCTCGGCAGGGTCCTCGCCGGAGCGAACCGCCACGACTCTCCGCTGCTGGCTCCGACCCTGGACCTGCTGGTGGACCTGGGACCGCTGCCCGAGGCCATCACCGTGCACCTGGACGCCGGCTACGACTCGGACAAGACCCGCGCCGAACTCGCCGCGCGCGGTCTGCACGGCCGCATCGCGCACAAGGGCGAGAAGGTACCGATCCAGGCGAGCCAGCGGTGGCACGTCGAGCGCACCCACGCCTGGCAGAACGCCTTCTACCGGCTCGCCCGATGCTACGAACGCCGTGTCGCGGTCATCGACGCGTTCTTCGACCTCGCCGATACGATCATCACCGTCCGTAGCCTGCTCCGCAGGGCGTGGACGACCCACCGCTGGGACAACCGTCCGAACCGCCGCCCATGAGCGAGTGCCGATCTACGCAGCGTCCGAGTGCAGCAGTTTGGGCATCTTGATGCCGACATGATCGGTACGTATGCCTGCCGACGTATAGGTACGGCCGCCACCGCCCCGGTGGACGTGTGCAGCACGTCGTCACGGCAGTAGAGCATGTTTCCCCTATATGGGCGACGATCGGTATATGGGTGACGATCGGTGTGGCTGGTGCGGAGCTCCACTGCCGGAGTCGGCAGGCCCGGGTCGGCGGTATTGCCGTCAGGCGCATCGGCAGGCGGCCTGGCGAGCCAGGCGTCGCTGGCAGGCGGCGGCGGAGGCGCGGCAGGCGCTGGTGTTCGCGGAAGCGGATCTCCTGACGCAGGTGCAGGCCGCAACCCAGCAGGCGAGCGACTCGCGCCCGGGGCGAGGAGCGGAGGGCTGCCATGTTGCCGCGGTGGCGGAGGTGCCCGGGTTGGCCGGGCAGCTGGTGCGCTGTGCGGTGTTGGCGGACCGACGAACCGGGGCGAGCTGGGCGCAGATCGGTGCTGGCCTGGGCATCAGCGCGGAGGCGGCCAGATGCCGTTTCAGGCGCCTGGAGGGATCCCTGCCTGGTGCCGCTCGTCAGGGTGAGAGCATGAGGGACCTTGCCGGCTTCGGCACTGGCACAGGCTCGGGCACGCATCTACTCTGCGCCACTTTGGACCAGTTCATGCGGGAGACAGACGCTTCCGGGGGCCTGGTATACCTGCTGCCGCCGGGCGAGCGGGTGCTGCGGCTGGCGGTGCTGAGGGGGGTTCCCCGGCAGATCGCCGCGCACTGGACGCAGGTGCCGCTGGCGGCCCGCACCCCGGCGACCGACGCTGTGCGCGAGCGGCGTCTGGTGTGGATAGGCGGCCAGGAAGAGATGGCGCGACACTACCCGCACATGGCGTTCGCGCTGCCCTACCCCTTCTCGGCGGCCGCTGCCCCGATCACCACCGGCACCACCGTCTGGGGCGCCCTGGTGGTGCGGTGGCCCAGCTCGCATCCTTCGCCGCTGACCCGACACGAACGCAACGCGGTCCGTACCTCCTGCCGCCGCCTGGGCCTTCTCCTGCGGCAGGCCGCCGACAGCGGCCACCCGATGCTGCCCGGGTCCGAGCCGCAGGTCCTGGCCCCCCTGCGTGCCCGCGCTCGCGGGCCGACCCAGGAGGCGGCAGCGGCGGACTTCGCCGAGCGCCTGCCCGGAGGATGCTGCACCTTGGACCTTGACGGCCGGATCACCTTCATCACAACCACCGCCGCCGACCTCCTCGGCGCCAGCGCCGTCGACCTGCTGGGCGTCCTGCCCCGGCAGGTCCTGCCGTGGCTGGACGACCCAGTCGTGGAAGACCGCTACCGGGCCGCGGTGCTCAGCCAGGAGGCCACCTGCTTCACTGCCCTGCGCCCACCGGACCGGTGGCTGGCCTTCCACCTGTACCCGGACGTCTCCGGCATCAGCGTCCGCATCGCCCCGGCCTCCCCGTCCCCTGCCTCGGAGACGTCAGAGGTTCTGCACCCCGCACCATCGGCCGCACCGGGTCGGTCGACCGCCCACCACCTCCTGATGCACCTCGCCGCCACGCTGACCGAGGCCGTCGGGGTCATGGACGTGATCGCCCGGATCGATGACCTGGTCCCGACCGCCTTCGAGGCCCAAGCCCTTGCCCTGACGATCGCCGAGGAGGGCCGGCTGCGGATCATCGGTTACCGCGGCTACCCCGCCGAACTCATGGACCGCTTCGACGGCACCCCCCTGGCCTCGGACACTCCTGCCGTGCGTGTCCTGACCAGCGGCGTCCCCAGCTTCTACGCCACCTTCGCGGACCTCAAGCGCGCTTATCCCCCCGCCGTCCTGCAGGACGGCAAGGCCGCCTGGGCCTTCCTGCCCCTGATCACCTCCGGCCGCCCCGTCGGCTCGCTGGTCCTCGCGTACGACCGGCCGCATCCCTTCACGCCCGAGGAACGAGCTGTCCTCACCTCGACCGCCGGGCTGATCGCCCAGGCCCTGGACCGCGCCCGCCTCTACGACGCCAATCAGGCTCTCGCCCACAGCTTGCAAGCCAGCCTGCTGCCCCAAGCACTGCCCCGCGTCCCCGGCCTGGACGTGGCCACCCGCTACCTCCCCACCGCTCACGGCATCGACGTCGGCGGCGACTTCTACGACCTCATTCATCTCGACACCGACCTCGCCGCCGCAGCAATCGGCGACGTCCAAGGCCACAACGTGAACGCCGCCGCCCTCATGGGGCAGGTCCGCACCGCCGTCCACGCCACCGCCGGCGCATCGCCCGGCCAAGTCCTCGCCCGCACCAACCGCCTGCTCACCGACCTTGACCCCGGCCTGTTCACCAGTTGCCTCTACGTCCAGCTCGACCTGGCACGCCACCGCGCCTGCCTGGCCACCGCCGGCCACCCGCCCCCACTCCTGCGCCACCCCGACCTACACACTGAGATCCTTCCGCTGACGCCCGGGCTCCTGCTCGGCATTGACCCCGCGGCCGACTACCCGGAGACCGACATCCCCCTACCGCCCGGGGCCGTGCTTGCCCTGTACACCGATGGACTCGTCGAAACCCCCGGCATCGACATCGAGGACGCCACCGCCGACCTCGCCGCCCAGCTCGCACAGGCCCAGGGCCAGACCCTGGACGCCCTCGCCGACACCCTCATCCACCACGCCCAACGGTCCGCCCCCCGCAACGACGACATCGCCCTGCTCCTCATCCGGCCTCAACAACACGGCCGCTGACACCAAAGGCCCGCCCGGCTCGGCGGGGCTCCAGTTTCCGCCCCGCCGACGCCGCCGGGCTCGGTGAAGCATGCCTCACCGCCGATCGGAGCCGGTGGAAGGCGTTCTGCCAGACGTGCGCGATCTGTTTGAGTCGGGCGAAGACGCCGAGCCGGATCCACTCGTTGCGGCGGTTGCGGATCGTGGTCGCCGAGCAGGTCGTGTCGGAAATCGCCTGGTAGGAGCAGCCGAACCGCAGGAGCTGGAGCAGCTTGTCGAACACGATCCGGTCGCTGATACAGCTGCGGTGGCAACCCAGCGGGTGGGCCGGATAGACCGCAGGGCGCTCGGGCAGCAGTGCTGCGAATTGATCCCAGAGCGGGTCGGTCAGCCATGATGGAAGGACGGGCACAGATCTCCCCAGTGGTCACAGAGCGTCGCAGCTCCATGATCACCGAGACCTGTTCCCACCTTGTTGCCGGGGCTGCCCACGCCGCCTATCTGCGCGAGCTCTAAATACAGAAGATGTCTGTGCTCCTCATCTCCTGGCGCCGGGACGGAGTGTCCAAGCGTTCCTATGGTTCAACAAGTGACTGCGACGTCGGCTACGTTCGGCTCTGCATCCGATTCCGGGGAGGTGGTGGCGGTGTCGAGAAGCTCGGCGCCAGGAAGCCCCGACCTTCTCGGCGTCCTCATGTTCCAGCGCTTGGACGACGACGCCGGCCGCGGCGATGGCGTCCAAGCACCATGATGATCAGCCGCCGCGGCCGCTCCAGCGCGGCGACGAACTCCTCGGCGGAGGAGGCCGGCACGAACGCGCCCTCGTGCCCGAACTTCTCGACCAGCGCCCGGGTCTTTTCGGCGGATCGGTTGTGTATCGCGACGGTGTACCCGTGGCGGGCGAAGTTCCGGGCCAGGTTGCGGCCCATGACTGCCAGGCCGGTGACACCCACGTGTGCCTTGGTCGCCATGGCTGTATCGATCTCCTTGTCCGAAGGGGGGAGCAGGGCTGGGTCAGGAAGGGCCTGACCCCGCGCCGAACAGCGTCGCCACGGGCCGGTAGCAGTCGAGCAGGACCGACACCCCGGCTCGCAGCTGGGCGTACGCCGCGGCGTCGTTGGGGTCGACGGAGACAGGGTCACCCTCGCCCACCGGGAGGACGCCCAGTCGCGCCGGCCCGTCAGCAAGCTCGGTCACCCGGCCGAGGGCGAGCAGCCCCAGTGCGGCCGCGCCGAGCGCGGAGCCTTCGACGTCCCCCGCCGCGTGCACTGGGCGGTTCAGCACGGCGGCGACCACCGAGCGCCACAGAGGGGAGCGGAACGCACCGCCGGTGACCTGCACCGCCTTGACGGGCTCCAGCCGCTCCAGCTCGGTCACGATGGTGGAGAGCTGCAACGCCACGCCCTCCACCGCCGCCCGGACGAAGTGGTCGCGGGTATGCGAGTGACGCACCCCGATGAAGGCTCCGCGCAGGTCCGGATCCCACAGCGGGGCCCGCTCGGCCAACAGGTAGGGCAGCATGACCAGACCGTCACTGCCGGCCGGCGCGCGGGCGGCGAGTTCGAGCAGCTCGGTGTCGGTGGCGGCGCCGCCCGAGGCGGCGAGCAGGTCGCGTCCGAAGACGTCACCGACCCACCGGACGACCACACCGCCGTTGCTGACCGCGCCGCCGACCACCCATGCGGTGTCGGTGAGCGCGTAGCAGAAGAGCCGCCCGTCGGGGTCGGCGAAGGGCTCGCGGACGACCGTGCGCACCGCGCCACTGGTGCCTAGCGACAGTCCGACGATGCCGGGGGCGACGGCGCCGGAGCCGAGGTTGCCCAGCGGGCCGTCGGCTCCGCCTGCCACCACCGGGGTGCCCGGCGGCAGGCCGATGGAGGCGGCGGAGGAGGCGGAGAGGTCCAGCACGGCGGTGGTCGGCAGGATCTCGGGCAGCTGATACGGCGTCACACCGGCGAGATCGAGAGCCGGTGCGCTCCACGAACGGGTGGCCATGTCGAGCATCCCGGTGCCCGAGGCGGAGGAGAGCTCGGTCACCAGTGACTCGGTAAGCAGCTGCAGGACGTAGTCCTTCAACCCGATCCACCAGCGCACCCGGGCGTGCAGTTCCGCCGCCTCGCGGCGGAACCACATCAGCTTGGTGAGCGGCGTCATCGGGTGCACCGGCGCACCGGAGACCCGGTGCAGTTCTGCCGCCCGGCCGGAGTCGCGCAACAGCCGCGCCTCGCCGCGGGCGCGTTCGTCGGCCCAGGTGACCAATGGGGTGAGCGGGTGCCGGTCCGCGTCGAGACCGATCAGCCCGTGCATGGCCGAGCTGAGGGAGACGGCCAGCACGCGGGCCCCGGCGCAGCCGGCGACGCATTCGGCGAGGGCTGCGATCACCGCGGCGCCGATCGCTGCGGGGTCCTGGACCTGCCAGCCGGGCGCGGGCTGCTCCAGGGAGTACTCCCGCTCGGCCGTACACCGCCAGTAGACGTCCACACCGAAGGCGACGGCCTTGACCGCGGTGGTGCCGACATCGAGCCCGATGACGACCTCGGTAGGCGCGGCGGTGTGCGGTGCGGCCGTCATACGGCGGCCAGTGTTTCGGAGTGGGCGAGCACGGCGGTGACAAGCTCCCGGTCGGAGGCGAGGTCAGGGTCAAGGAAGTCCAACACCCTGCGCAGCGCCTCGGGCGGCGGTCCGTCGGCGAGCGGGACGACCTGCGCAGCGGCAGCGTCCAGAACCGGGGCGCCCAGGCCGCGCAGGTGGCAGAGCCAGGCCGCCAGGACCCGCGCGGCGCCCTGCGGGACGACACCCCGGGCACGTTCCTTCCGCAGTATTGGGAGGATGCGCACCGGCACCTTCTGCGAGCCGTCGGCGGCGATCTGGGCCAGGGCGTGCCGGATACGGGGGTTGGCGAAGCGCTCCAGCAAGGCGGCCCGGTACGCCGCGAGGTCGTCGGCGGGCAGGCTCATATGCCTGGACGCCTCGACCCACCACTCCTCCAGCCAAGCGCGGCAGCCCGGGTCGGCGACGGCCTCGGCCACGGTGCGGTGGCCGCGGATGGTGCCGGCGTAGGCGAGCAGCGAGTGCGCGCCGTTGAGTAGCCACAGTTTGCGCTGCTCGTACGGAGTCACATCGGCCACGAAACGCACTCCTGCCGTCTCCCAGCGGGGCCGACCGGCCGGGAAGTCGCCGCTGAGCACCCACTCACTGAACGGCTCGGTCACGACGGGGGCCGAGTCGCGGAGCCCGGTGGTGGCGGCGACGGTGGCACGGTCCTCGTCGGTGGTCGCGGGGGTGATGCGGTCGACCATGCTGGTGACGAACGAGGCGCCCTGGTCGACGACTTCGACCAGCTCCGGACGGCCGGTCTGCTCGGCCAGTTCGCGGACAACCCGTTCGACGGCCTCACCGTTACCGGAGAGGTTGTCGCAGGGGACGATCGCGACCGGCCCGCCACTGGCCTGCCACCGTGCGGAGAGGCCCGCCAGCAGTCGGCCCGCGGCCGTGTGGACGGGTGCCGCGGGATCGGAGCGCAGCGCCGCCAAGTCGGCGGCGACATCGGCCCGGCCGAGGTCGAGGCCGCCGTCGGCGCGGCGGGTGTAGCCGGCCTCGGTGACGGTCAGGGTGACCACGGCGAGGTCGGGGAGCCGCCAGTGGTCGAGCCAGGCGTCGTGGTCACCGCCCGGGTGGGCGGTGGAGAGGCTGGAGACCACGGCGACGTGGTCGCCGTCGCTGCTTCGGGTGGTGAGCGTGTAGAGGCCGTCCTGGGCGACGAGGGCGTCCGCGAGCTCCGGGCGGCGGCCGGTGAACGCCGCGATGCCCCACTGGTCGGCGTCGGGTGCGCGGTCGGTGTACCAGGCCTGATGGGCCCGGAAGAAATTGCCGAGGCCGAGGTGGAGGATCCGCACCGGTGCGGCCGCCCGGCCGTCTCCCGCGGGGCGGGAGAGGAGACGGAGATCGGGCGGTGCCACGGGGGTGTTCACAGCTTGAAGGCCTTTCGCGGGTTGCCGGTCACCAGCTCGACCGCCGTCTCCAGGGCTTCGTCCTCGTCGAGGCGGTGTTCGGCGACGAGTTCGGCGAGCACTCCGCTGTCCAGGCGGCGGGACATGTCGTGCCGCGCCGGGATGGAGCAGAAGGCGCGGGTGTCGTCGATGAACCCGGAGGTGCGGGAGAAGCCGGCGGTCTCGGTGACCGCGCGGCGGTAGCGCCGGATGGCGTCCGGTGCGTCCAGGAACCACCAGGGGGCGCCGGCGTAGATCGACGGGTAGAAGCCGGCGAGCGGGGCGATCTCGCGTGAGAACACCGTCTCGTCCAGTGTGAAGAGGACCAGGTGGAGGCCCGGGTGGGTGCCGTAGCGGGCGAGCAGCGGCTGCAGCGCGTCGGTGAACTCGGCCCGTACGGGGATGTCGTGGCCGGTGTCCGGGCCGAACCCGGCGGCGGTGGGCGTGTGGTGGTCCCGCTGCACCCCGGGGTGCAGCGTCATGACGAGCCCGTCCTCGCAGGACATGCGGGCCATCTCCAGCAGCATGTGTCGGCGGAACGCCGTGCCCTCCGCCCCGTTGGTCTCGCCGGCCAGCGCCGCACGGTAGATGCGGTCTGCCTCGCGGGGGTCGAGGGGGTCGGTGCGGATGTCGCGGTGGCTGTGATCGGCCGAGGTGGCGCCGCGTTCGATGAAGAAGCGCCGGCGCTCCTCCAGAGCGCGCAGGTAGCCGTGGTAGCTGCCGGTGTCCACACCGGCCGCCTCGCCGAGCCGCGCGACGGCCTCCCGCCAGCCCTGCCGGGCGGGTTCGAGGTATCGGTCGGGGCGGAAGGTGGGAATGACGCGCCCGGTCCATGAGGGGTCGGCGGCGAGTGCCTTGTGCGCCAAGAGGTCGTCGCAGGGGTCGTCGGTGGTGGCCAGCACCTCGATGCCGAAGCGCCGGAAGAGTGCCCGGGGGTGGAAGTCGTCGCTGCGTAGCCGGTCGGCGATCAGGTCGTAGAGCCGGTCGGCGTTGTCCGCGTCGGGTCGTTCGGTGAGGCCGAAGATCTCGGACAACTCGGAGTCGAACCAGTAGCGCACGGGGGTGCCCCGGAAGGCCGGCCAGTGGCTGCACAGGTGGCGCCAGACCGTGCGGGACTCGGCCTCGGGCAGCGGGCCGCGTCCCACGCCGAGCTCCTCCAGTGGGACGCCTTGGGCGTGCAGCAGCCGGGTCACGTAGTGATCCGGGGTGACCAGCAGGCTCGCCGGGTCGGCGAATGGTGTGTCCTCGACCAGCAGCTGCGGGTCGACGTGGCCGTGCGGCGAGACGATCGGCAAGTCGCGCACGGCCTCGTACAGGCTGCGGGCGACGGCACGGACACCCGGGTCGGGCGGGAATAGACGATCGGGGTGCGGTTGGAGTGCGGCAGATGAGCGCGGCATGGGGGGATTCTCTGGGCCTGGCGAGGTATCCAGCAATCGGTTGCCATCAATTGCCGCACAGCCTTGCGGGCCGAGCCGCGGCACGGTCATGGTGCAGGTATGAGCGATACAGCACACCTGGTGGCCGGCCACAGCACCGGCGAAGCAGTGACGCGGGCCGCGCGTATCGGAGGCCCCGACGTGGTCCTCACCGACGAGCAGGTGACGGACTTCGTCGCGGAGCAGCTCGCCGCCGTCGACCTGGACGGCAAGAGTGTCTGCGTGGTGGTGCCCGATGGCACCCGCAGCTGCCCGCTGCCGCTGCTGCTCTCCGCCGTGCACGGAGCGCTGTCCGGGCGGGTGAGCCGACTGACCGGGCTGATCGCCCTGGGCACCCACGCGGCCATGGGCGAGCGGGAGCTGGGTGCCCATCTGGGCTGTCCCGAGGGTGGACTGGAGGAGCGCTACCCGGGCCTGACGGTGCTCAACCACGCGTGGTGGGAGCCGTCCACGTTCGCCTCGCTCGGCACCATCTCCGCCGACCGGGTCGGCGAGCTCTCCGGCGGGCTGCTGCACCACGGCGCCGAGGTGCGGCTGAACCGGGCCGTGGTGGAGCATGATGTGGTGCTGGTGGTAGGACCAGTCTTCCCGCACGAGGTGGTCGGGTTCTCCGGCGGTAACAAGTACTTCTTCCCAGGCGTGGCCGGCGCCGACATCATCGACTTGTCGCACTGGCTGGGCGCCCTGATCAGCAGCGCCGAGATCATCGGGACGCGCGGCATCACCCCGGTGCGGGCGCTGATCGACGAGGCTGCCGCGCTGATCCCGAGCCGGCGCCTCGCGCTGTGTGTGGTCGCCCAGTCGGGCTCCGGGGCGCTGCACGCCGCGTCGTTCGGCACTCCGGAGGAGGCCTGGGCGGCGGCTGCCGACGTCTCGGCCGAGACCCATGTCCGCTACCTGGACGCACCCGTCAAGCGGGTGCTGTCGATCATGCCCGAGAAGTATGAGGACATCTGGACCGCGGCCAAGGGCTTCTACAAGCTGGAGCCGGTGGTCGCCGACGGCGGCGAGGTCATCCTCTACGCGCCGCACGTGCGGGAGATCTCTGCGATGCACCCGGAGATCGCGGAGATCGGCTACCACTGCCGCGACTACTTCACGAAGCAGTGGGACCGGTTCAAGGGCCTGCACTGGGGCGTCCTGGCCCACTCCACCCACCTGCGCGGCGCCGGCACCTGGGACGAGCAGCACGGCGAACGACTCCGAGTCACCGTCACCCTGGCCACCGGCATCCCCGAGGAGGTCGTCCGCGGCGCCAACCTGAACCACCTCGCCCCGTCCGAGGTGGACATCGAGGCATTCACCGCCGACCCGGACACCCTGGTGGTTCCCCGGGCCGGCGAGGTCCTGTTCCGGCTCCGCTGAACAGTAGGCCTGACCAGCGGGCCTTCGTCCCGCAGGCAGCAACCCCGCCGGTTGACCGCGAGCGCATGGTCCGCCGGGGAGGGCCTGTCACCGCGGGCCAGGGGCGGGACAGCCCGGGGCTGCGGGACGGGCCTGCCCCCGACCGCGCGGGGCGGTGGACCCGCGTACCACCAGCCGGGTCGGCAGTACCATCGGTCGGCCGGTGCTCGCACGGGCACCGCCCAGGACCGAGAGCAGATCGCGGACCGCCGTGTGCCCCTGGACCCGCAGCGGTGCCGCTACCGTGGTCAGGCCCGGGGTAACCAGCTCCGCGCCGAAGATGTTGTCGAAGCCGACGACGCTGACGTCCTGAGGCACTCGCCGCCCCGCCGCCTGCAGGCCGCGCATCAGGCCGATCGCCAGCTGGTCGTTGTAGGCGATGACGGCCGACGTCCCGTGGCGGCCGAGCTCCTCGGCGGCCATGGTCCCTCCGACGACCGTCGGCGGGTACGGCCCGGTCCGGTGCACCCGGAGCTGCAGCTCTGCTGACACTTCGCGCAGTGAGCGCCACCGCATGCCGTCCGCCCACGACGCCTCCGGTCCGGAGACGTAGGTGACGGTACGGTGCCCCAGGTTCGCCAGGTGCTGGACAGCCAGCCGCATTCCGTGGACGTTGTCGGTGACGACGCTCGGCACGTCGGCGACGTGCCGGTTGAGCACGATCATCGGCCGCTGCTTGGCGGTCATGCGGATCGCCGAGTCCGACATCCGCGAGCTGGCGAGGACGACTCCCTCCACGGTCGGCAGTGCCCGCTCCAGCGCCTCCCGCTCCAGCCGGTCCGACTCCTGGGCGTCGACCAGCAGGATGACGTACCCCGCCTCGGCTGCGGCGGACTGTGCACCGCGGATGATCTCCCCGTAGAACGGGTTGGTGATGTCCAAGATCACCAGGGCGAGCATTGAGGTGCGCCCGGTGGGCAACGCGCGGGCCAGCGGGTTGGTGCGGTAGCCGAGGTCGGCGGCGACCTGCCGGATCCGCTCGGCGGTCTCGGCGTTCACCCGGCCTGGCCGGGAGAAAGCCCGGGAGACCGTCGAGGCGGCCACCCCCGCGGCCCGTGCGACATCGTAGATCGTCGGCGGGCGCCGCCCCGCGGATGGGGTTGGTTCGGCCACGGGTTCACCTGCTCCGTCCTTGGACGTGCGCGACAACAGATGGCAACCGCTTGTCGTTCGCGTGTCGCATCAGCTTAATGGGAACTCAAATCCGCGTGACAGCGGCAAGGACGCCGCTTGGGAGAGGCAGGAGAGACGGGATTGCACATGCTGTGCCTGAGCACCCTCGTCTACCTGGTCGGCATGTTCTCCCTGTCGGGCGTCGGCGTCTTCTCCGCCCGGGACGTGCTCGGCAACGCCGATCTCTACATCCTGCTGGCCGTGATCACCACCGCGAAATTCTTCCTCGTGGCCCCGCTCGCACCGCGGGTGGTGGAACGGATCGGTAAGCCGCCTACCCGGCCGGCGGGGCCATGTCGATCGTCGGCGGCCTCGGCGTGCTGCTGGCCCCGGCCCATCCTGTCGGGCTGCCGATCACCGTCTGGCCGTGGCAGGGATGGGCACCGCCTCGGTCAACACCATCATGTGGGCGCTGGAGGCCGACACCGTCGAGTGGCGCTCCGGCAGCCGCACCGAGGGCACCACCTACGCGGTCTTCTCCGCACCGGGTCCGCACCACTCGCGCAGGCCCACGCCGACCCCCTGGCCAGGGCGTCGCCGACCCGGTGACTTTCCCGCGGCTGAGGCGCCCGCCCCTGCGCCGGGCACCGCAGCCGCACCCCGGACACGACTGCGGACGGGGCGAGTGACCATGTGCAGCCGGTACAAGGAGGAGAACATGACCACCAGAACGCCGCCCGGCCTCACGGGCGCCGACTCCGAGGCCGCGGACCGGGTCGCCGCGCTGCTGCACGGAGCCGCCCCTATCGGCGTCGCCTTCTCCGGCGGTGTGGACTCCTCGCTGCTGCTCGCCCTGGCCGTGCGTGCCCTCGGACCGGAGCAGGTCGTGGCGGTGCTGGGGGTCTCTCCCAGCCTGGCCGCGGACGAGCGCTCTGCGGCCCACCGGGTGGCGGCGTTCATCGGCGCCCGCGTGGTGGAGGTCGCCACCCACGAGGGCGCGCTGGCGGCTTACCGGGCCAACGGCCCGGACCGCTGCTTCCACTGCAAGAACGAGCTCTTCACGCGGATCTCCGACGAGGTCGTGGCGGCGTACGGACTTGCCGCGGTCGCCTACGGGGAGAACGCCGACGACGCCCTGCGCCCGGACCGCGCGGGCAGTCGGGCGGCCACCGAGCACCGGGTGCTCCGCCCGCTCGCCGACGCCGGCCTGGACAAGGCGGCGGTGCGCCGGATCGCGCGGGCACTGGAGCTGCCGTGCGCCGACAAACCAGCCGCCCCGTGCCTCGCCTCCCGCATCCCGCACTTCGAAGAGGTCTCACCGGAGAAGCTCGCCCAGATCGAGCAGGCCGAGAAGGCTTTGCGAGAGCTGGGCTTCTCTGACTCCCGGGTCCGCCACCACGGCGACGTCGCGAGGATCGAGCTGCCGACGGCCGAGATCCCGCGCGCCGTCTCCGACAGAATGCGCGAGGCTCTGCTGCTGGCCGTCAGGGAGGCGGGGTTCCGCACGGTCACCGTGGACCTCGCCGGTATCCAGTCCGGCGCCTTCACCCTGCCGCTGGTGGGGGGCAAGGAAACCCGTCGTGGCTGACGCCTGGGAGCCGCCGGAGTCCCTCGCAGCCTTCGCCGAACTGGACCACGACCGGGCCGGGCGGCGCGGCTACCCCGAGGCCGTGTACTGCGAGGGCAAGACGCCCGAGCAGGTCGCCGTGATCGCCGCCGCGGTCCGCCGCCGGAGCGCGGGCACGCTGTTCACCCGGGCGAATCCGGAGCACGCCAAGGCGGTCTTGGGCGAGGTCCCGGACGCCCGCTACGACGAGGAGGCTCGGCTGTTGGCCTGGCCACCGGAGCCACCCGCCGCCTCGGGCGGACTGGTCGTCGTGGTCGCCGCTGGAACCTCCGACCTGGCGGTGGCCCGCGAGGCCCTACTGACTGCGCGGCACCTGGGGCGTGCGTGCGAGTTGGTCGTCGATGTCGGGGTGGCGGGGTTGCACCGCATCCTGGGCCGACTGGAGCTGCTGCGCAGTGCTCGCGCAGTGGTGGTGGTCGCGGGCATGGACGGCGCGCTGCCGAGCGTCGTGGCCGGGCTGGTCTCGGCTCCGGTGGTGGCAGTGCCCACGTCGGTGGGGTACGGCGCGGCGTTCGGTGGACTCGCGCCGCTACTGGCGATGCTCAACGCCTGCTCCCCGGGCGTTGCTGTCGTCAATATCGACAACGGCTACGGTGCCGGCCACCTGGCCGCCCAGATCACCGCCCCCGCCTGACGGCGCCGCGCGCCGGACCACTCAGCGGTGGTCGGCGCGGCCGGGCGGCACGGCCGCGCCCGGCACCAGGCCATTGGCGAGGGCCGCGGCAACGGCGGCTTCGAGCACGGTGCGGACCGGGAGCGCCCGGTCGGCGGCCAGTGCAGCGACATCGTCGAACTCGGGCGTCGCCTGGACGACCCTGCCGCAGCGGTGGGCGACCTTGACCGGGACGGTGGCGCCGAGCAGCGGAACCTCCACCCAGGTACGCTCCAGGGCCGTCTTGCGCACGGCCGTCTCGCGCACCCCGATGGTGCTCGTCTCGTGGAAGATCAGGTCGCGCAGGGCATCGACGCGCTCGTCCGGGGCCAGCACGCGCAGGGTGTGCGCCGGGCGGCCCTTCTTCATCAGGATCGGCACCAGCCAGGCGTCCGACGCACCGGCCCGCAGCAGGGAGGTGAGCACGCCGGGCCAGACCCGCGGGTCCAGGTCGTCGACGTTGGCCTCTAGGACGACGGCCGACCCGGGGTCGGCCGGCCCGGCGGCGCCGTCGTCGGTCCCGATCACGACGCGCACCACGTTGGGGCGGCCGGGGGTGTCCTTGCTGCCCGCCCCCACCCCCGACCTGCCGACCCGCATCCGGGGCAGGTCGGAGCATTCCTCGGCCAGCGCGGTGACCAGGGCCATCCCGGTCGGTGTGGCCAGCTCGCCGTCCCCGCCGCCGAACACCTGCCAGCCGGCGGCGAGTTCGAGCACTGCGGGTACGGGCACCGGGATGCTGCCGTGCGTCGCACGGACCTGACCGGAGCCGACGGCCACGGCGCTCGCCGCCAGCCGAGTGACCCCCAGCTCATGCAGTGCGGCGCAGACGCCGACGACGTCCGCGATGGAGTCCCAGGCGCCGACCTCGTGGAAGTGCACCTCGTCGGCCGGCACGCCGTGCACCCGTCCCTCCGCCTCCGCCAGCCGCGCGAACACAGCCAGCGCACCCGCACATACGGATTCCGGAAGCTCCGCGCACTCCAGCAGCCCGCGGATCGACCGCCAGGTACGATGCGGCGGGTTCCCCACCAGCGCCTCGACCTCCATCTTGGTCGCCCGCATGCCACAGCGGGTCACTTGCGCCCGCGACAGGCGCACCGAGGACGCCACCACCGCGTCGACCGCGGCCTGCACTGTCTCCAGCGAGGCTCCCGCATCGACCAGTGCACCCAACAGCATGTCTCCAGCAACGCCCGCGGTCGCATCGATCCAGGCGACTCGGGCAGAGGGATTCATAGGGCAGTCTCCGGTCGGCGGCGCGGCCGTAGATCTACTTCCCGACCGGTTACCTAGCTTACTTCTCCTGGCCGTGCCCTACGACGCTGATGGGGACATGCATCCGCGGCCGCGCCTTCGCCACCCGGGCCGAGGCGAACCTGGCGCTGTTCGAGTACATCAATGAATGATGTAACTCCCGGCGCATCCAGAAGCGGCTCGGCTACCTCAGTCCGATCAAAGAAGCACTACGCCGACCAGGCAACGGCCGAACGAACGAACCTGAAACCCCGTCACCCCCTCCTGGCCAGCTGATCAGTATCTCCCGCGGGCCGGGGGACCCGCCGCGAGTATCGCCGGCAAACGTGCGCCCGCCCGGCCCGTAGTGCCGTGACCGCATTGGTTCGCCGGGTTGGGAGTCGTGGCGGTTGGATGTGCAGTGACGTCCGATCCGATGGCTGGGGGTGTGGTGGCTGAGCCTGTCCGTGTGCGCAGGTTGACCGACCAGGAGGGGCAGAAGCTGCAGCAGATCGTGCGCCGGGGCAGCACCAGTTCGGTGCGCTACCGGCGCGCGATGATGCTGCTGGTCTCGGCCGGCGGGAACCGGGTCCCGGTGATCGCGAAGCTGGTCCAGGCCGACGAGGACACCGTCCTCGACGTGATCCACCGGTTCAACGAGATCGGCCTGGCCTGCCTGGACCCTCAGTGGGCGGGAGGCCGTCCCCGCCTGCTCAGCCCTGACGATGAGGACTTCGTCATCCAGACGGCCACTACCCGCCCGGCCAAGCTCGGCCAGCCCTTCACTCGCTGGTCCATCCGCAAACTCGCCGCCTACCTGCGGAAAGTGCATGGCCGCGTAATCCGGATCGGCCGCGAGGCGTTACGGTGCCTGCTGGCCCGCCGCAGTGTCACCTTCCAGCGGACCAAGACGTGGAAGGAGTCCCCGGACTCCGAGCGCGATGCGAAGCTGGACCGGATTGAGGAGGTCGTGGGCCGCTTCCCGGACCGGGTCTTCGCGTTCGACGAGTTCGGCCCGCTCGGGATCCGGCCCACCGGCGGCAACTGCTGGGCTCAGCGGAAACACCCCGACCGGCTGCCGGCCAACTACCACCGAACCCACGGTGTGCGGTACTTCCACGGTTGCTACTCCATCGGCGATGACACCCTGTGGGGCATCAACCGGTGCAAGAAAGGAGCCGCCAACACGCTGGCCGCACTGAAGTCGATCCGCGCCGCCCGACCTGAAGGCGCCCCAATCTACGTGGTTCTGGACAATCTGTCCGCCCACAAAGGCGAAGACATCCGACGCTGGGCGAAGAAGCACAAGGTCGAGCTGTGCTTCACTCCGACCTACGCGTCTTGGGCGAACCCGATCGAGGCGCACTTCGGACCGCTGAGGCAGTTCACCATCGCCAACTCCAACCACCCCAACCACACCGTGCAGACCCGGGCCCTGCACGCCTACCTGCGGTGGCGCAACGCCAACGCCCACCACCGCGATGTTCTGGCCGCCGAACGTAAGGAACGGGCGCGCATCCGCAGCGAGAAAGGCATCCGTTGGGGCGGACGCCCTCTTGAAGCTGCAGCCTGACCAGACGGGTGAATCTATGGTCAGAGCGTCAAGGACGCGTGCAAGACATCAAACATGCCGCGAAGTTCGGTGGCGTCGATCGGATCGATTTCCATTTCTGCGGTCTCTCCATCATCACGCCCTCCGACACCCAAGCCCTCCGACCGTGATCTTATACGCGCCTCTCCGCGCCGCGAGAGGTCTTCACACTCCAACCGCCTCGCAGGCCAAACCGGCGAACCTATGCGGTCACAGCACGGTGCTATGACCGCATAGGTTCGCCGGCTCGGGCGGTGCCGTGCCGGGTCAGCGACGCCGCCCGAGCCGTCCGAACCGCCTGAGCAGTGCGGACGGCGGAATGTCCACCGGCCGGGTGGTCAGGTGCCAGGAGCCGCCGCCGCGGTCTTCCTGGATGACCAGGAAGCCGGGGCGGGGTAGACGCAGCGTATAGCGCCCCTCGCCCACGCCGAGCTCAAGATCGCCCCGGCTCCAGTCGTAACCGGGAATATTCCTGGGCCATGCGAGTGGGCGGCAATCGCAGTCGGGCCAGGACCGCAGGCACTGGCCGCACACGTAGCGGACCTGCCACTGGAAGCCGGTCCGGAACTGGACGGTGAGCACTGCCGGGCCGCCGTTGTAGCGGAGCACCTCGTCACCGCGGCCGTGGTGTTCGTGGGCGAGCGTGGTCGCAGCCGACAGCGGGACGACCCGGATCGACCAACGGTGGTCATTCCAGCTGTAATCGGTGGTGACGGTCAGGTGGGTGGCGTCCGCGGGCAGGTAACAACGGCCGTGGTACTCGCCGCTGATCCAGATCAGCTTCCCGCCGGTGGGGGTCCCACCCTCGGTGCGCGTTACGGTCGCAACGTCGAAGCCGCCGTTGCCGGTGACATCGACCTCCACCAAGGCAGGACGGCCGGGCTCGGGGCGGTCGATGAGCACCTCGGTCGTGCCGTCGCCGTAACCGGTGTACACATGGCGCTCACCGGTGCCGGTGAGCGGCCGCGGGCGGCCGGGGCCGGCGGTCGGCGGGAGAGCGTCAATCGGGACGGGTTGGCCATGGCGCCGGGCGTCAAGACGGATCATGGCCGCGCGACCGTCGCGCAGGGCGGTCAGCGCGTCGTGTACCGTCCGCGCCGCACTGGCCCGATCGTACGCCGCCAACGCCGCCCGGTACTCCTTCAGAACGGCGGGGATGGCATCGGGGCCGTTGACATCGAACTCCAAGGCGGCCATCTCCTCCCCGAAGACGGTCACCGACTCCTCTACCACTGCGGGCAGTTCCACCGCGGTGCGCCAGCGCCGGCGCAACATCAGGTAGAGCCCGCCCATCCCCAGGCCAAGCAGGAGACTCACCGCATAGCCGATCACGCCCGTCATCCTCGCACAGGCGTCCACCACTCAACAGGACTCAGCACCCGGCGTAATTGATCTGCTGCAGCTTCCACCTTCCAACCGCTCCAACCGCCGACCCGGCGGACCAATCCGGTCACAGCACTAGGTTCTGTCTCTCCGATCATGATCGGAGCCAGATGATTAGTGCAGCGGCGGTCACGGTGCCGAGGTAGACGTATCCGCGCTTGTCGTAGCGGGTAGCTACGGCCCGGAACTGTTTCAGCTTGTTGATCGCCGCTCGACGACGTTGCGCTTCTTGTACCGCTCCTTGTCGAAACCCGGTGGCCGCCCGCCGTGTGAACCCCGCCGCAGGCGGGCCGTCTTGTGGTCCTTCTTCTCAGGGATCACGTGCCGGATGCCGCGCCGACGCAGGTAGGCGCGCGTCTTTCGGTTGCTGTATGCCTTGTCGGCTGCGACGCTGTCCGGGGTGCAGCGTGGGCGCCCCCGACCGGTGCGTGGGACGCGGATCTTCTCTAAGAGGGTGTTAAGTCCCGTTCCTGATGATGTGGTGTCGCTCTTTCGTGGGTGATGGGTCGGTTCCGCCCTCGCTTCATGTCGTGTGCATGATGGGGTCGCGGGCATGGAACGGATGCCGTACGCAACCGACTTGTCCGACGAGCAGTGGGCGTTGATCGAGCCGCTGGTCACCGCGTGGAAGCAGGATCGGGTGTCGCGGTCGGCGACCGGGGACCCGGGCTCCTGCGACCTGCGCGAGGTCGTGAACGCGCTGCTCTACCAGAACCGGACGGGCTGTCAGTGGCGTCTCCTGCCGCACGACCTCCCGGCCTGGTCGGCGGTGTTCTACTACTTCAGCCTGTGGCGCGAGGACGGCCTTGACCAGCGGATCCAGGAGATCCTGCGCTGCCAGGTGCGGGAGCGGTCCAGGCGATTAGAGGACCCGTCCCTGGTGATCATCGACACCCAGTCCGTCCGCGTGGCGGCCGGAGTGCCGAAGAAGACGACGGGACTGGACGCGAACAAGAAGACGCCCGGCAGGAAGCGGGGACTCGCCGTCGATGTACTGGGCCTGATCATCGGTGTGGTGATCCTCGCCGCGAGCGCGCACGACAACGAGGCCGGCATCGCCCTGCTGGACCAGGCGGCCGAACGATGCGGGATGCGCCTGGAAAAAGTCCTCGTCGACCAGGGCTTCAAAGACGCCGTGATCATCCACGGGGCGGTGAAGGACATCACCGTCGAGGTGGTCCGCCGCAACCCCGACGACAAGGGCAAAGGCTTCGTCCCGCAACCGAAACGATGGGTGGTCGAGCAGGTCAACGGCACCCTCATGCTGCACCGGCGCCTCGCCCGCGACTACGACCACCGGCCCGACAACGCGGCCTCCCGCGTCTACTGGGCCTCCACCGCCGGCATGCTCCGCCGCCTCACCACCCCTACCCCCACATGGCGTGACAACGTGGAGCTGGCCGCGTGAACGTCTGCGAACTCCTGCGGCTGCTGCAGACCGAACACGATGAGACCGCCGCACGAGCCGACAACCTGCGCGAGCAGATCGAGCGGCTCACCACCGCCCTCGCCGAGACCGAAGCCCGCCTGGCCGAGCTCACCGCCACCCGCAAGGTCATCGACGGCCTCACCCCACCCGACCACGAACCGGCCCCCGCGCAGACCACCACCGCCACCGTCTACCAGCGCATCGTGACCGCGTTCAACGAGCACCCCGGCAAGGTGTTCCGCGTCCACGATCTGCACGAGCACCTCGGCCTGCCCACCGACGAGCCCTCGATCAACGTCACCCGCTCCCGCCTGGGACGACTCGCCCGTCAGGGATTCCTCGAGCAACCCGGACGCGGCCGCTACCAGAAACGGACTTAACGCCCTCTAAGACGGGTTCGAACTGCGTGCAGTCCGCCCGCTGTCCGGGTGTGATCAGCACCGACAGCGGGCGGCATCGGCTCTCCGCGCTCAGGTGGACCTTGGTGGTGAATCCGCCACGCGAGCGCCCCAGCTGCTCCCCCGCCGCACCCCCTCCTCCAGTAGGGGCTCCGGGTTCTGCACCGTCGGGATCCGAAGCGATCTCCGCGGAGCCCTCTTTTGAGGGCCTGGTCGGGGCGGGCGGAGCCGCCTTCGGCGCTCCCGCGGCGTGCTGGTGGGCGCGCATCGCGCTGGAGTCGACCGAGACGTCCCAGTCGATGCCGCCCTCGGCGTCGACCCGGGCTTGGACATGCTGCAGCAGCCTGCCCCAGGTGCCGTCGGCCCACCACAGCGCGTGCCGTTTGTGGACGGTCTGCCACCGTCCGAAGCGTTCTGGCAGCTCACGCCATTGCACCCCGGTGCCCAGCCTGTGGATGATGCCGTTGATCACCTGACGGTGATCCCGCCACCGGCCGCACCGGTTGTTGCTCACCGGCAGCAGTGGCTGCAGCAGAGCCCACTCATCGTCTGTCAGGTCCCCTCTGCTGATCACGTCTGGAGTGAAGTCACTTGATCGAGAGGGTGTGCTTCGGCGATGCGGTGACGATCCAGACGTGCCCGGGGATGCGGACACCGTCGGTGGTCTCGAACTCCGCGAGTTTGTCGCGCACTTCGGAGTGGATACGGGCGGCGGTCTCCGGGTCGACATCGCGCAGGTTGTGGCGCACCGGGCCCATGGCGAGGATGAAGTCGGTGGCGTCGCCCGCGTCGGCGCCAAAGGTCATGGGAGCCTCGGCGGGGGCTACGTCGATGTCGGTGAACCCGGCGGCGGTGAGCACCTGGCGGATGCGCGCGGGGTCGAGGAGGGATCCCATGCCCCTTGCGGCGGGGGATGCCTCGCGCAGGAACGGGGAGAGCGCGGCGGTTGCACGGGCGTAGGCGCTGTCCGGGCCCGCAGGCTGCGGGCCGAGGAACGCGAGTCGGCCGGCGGGCACGAGCGAGTGCCTGAGATGGGTGAAGGCCGCGATGTGGTCGGCGAAGAACATGACACCGCCGCGGCTGAGGAGGACGTCGAAGCCTCGGCCAGGCAACGGATGCACTTGGGCGTCGCCCTGTTCGAAGGTGACGTTGCCGATGCCTTCCGCGGCGGCGTCACGGCGGGCGCGTTCCAGCATGGGCGCGGACAGGTCAATTCCGACGACATCTCCGTCGTACGCCTGCCGCGCGGCGGTGCGCGTCGTCTGGCCGGTGCCGCAGCCGACGTCGAGGACCCGGTCGCCGGCCGCGATGCCCGCGGCGGCGAACAGAGGCGCGTTGAACGCGCCCATCATCGCGTCGTAGCGCTCGGAGTGTTCAGCCCAGTGGATGCCCTCCCAGTCGTTCCATGCCTCTGCCTGCTGACGGTTGGCGATGGCGTGCATGACTTACCCCTCCAGTGACTAGAGTTGACCTCTAGAGTTCGCCTCTAGATATAGACTCCAGCCATGACTGAGGTCAAGGGAAAACGGGGCGACAAGGCCCGGGAGACACGGCGGCGGATCATCGACGCGGCCGCCGGCCTCTTCGTTGAGCAGGGCTACGGGGCGACCAAGCTGCAGGAGGTCGCCGACCGGGCGGGCGTGGCGGTGCAGACGATCTACTTCGTCTTCCGGAACAAGCCCTCACTGCTCAAGGAACTGGTCGATGTCGCGATCGCGGGAGACGACGACCCCGTGCCCACGATGGACCGGCCATGGTTCACGAAGGTCACGACCGCGCCTACCGCCGAGTCCGCCCTGGCCGCGCTGGTCGCTGGCACCCGCAGGACACTCGAACGTGTCGCGGCCATCGGCGAGATGGTCCGCGCCGCGACAGCGACCAACCCGGAGATCCGGGAGCTGTGGCCGGACGAGACCGACCCGCGATACACGGTCATCTCGACAGCCGCGAAGGCTCTGACAGAGAAACCCGGCGCCCGCCCCGCCCTCTCCGCAGGAGAGGCGGCGGACATCATCTACGCATTGCTCAGTCCGGAGCTCTTCCTGGTCCTGACCCGCGACCGCGCGTGGCCGGCCGACAAGTGGGAGCGATGGGCGTGCGACATCCTCTGCTCTCAGCTGTTGGTCAGGAGGCAGAACCTAGCCCCCTGATCGTGATCGGGGAGACAGAACCTAGCTCCTTGACCACGGCCCTGACCTGCCCGGTCAGACGGGCGGTTCGTCGCTGGTACCGCTCCAGGACTCCGGGCACCTGTTCGCGGAAACACCGTCTGCGCAAGCTCGTTGACATCTTCCACTCAGATGTCAACGACCCCTCACGACTCTCCGTCACCACCGAATGCGAGACAGGGCCATTCGTTTGACAGACCCCGTCACGCAAGCACCGTTGCAGTAATAGCATGGTATTTGCCGCAGAACCACACGAAACTGTGTCCACTTTTCGGGTGGAAGCGCCGCCCGCCCCGTCCTGACCGTTGAGAGACCAGTGCCGGACGGGGCGGGCGGGGCGGGTGGCGTCGGTGCGGTGGTCGGCTCAGCGGACCGTGCGGTACGACGCGCCGCAGCCGAGGCCGTAGGACGTGCCGTTGTGGTCGCGGTAGACGTATCCGGGGCCCTCGTCGTAGCCGGCATCCCGGGCGCCCCCCAGAAGAACACGGGCCGCACGGTGGCGAGCCCCAGCAGCAGCTCGGGAGTCCGGGCGGGAGTGACCGTGACGGCAGCCTGCACGCTGGAGTTTCCTTCGGGACGCGGGAGTTCGAGCCCGCTCGGCATGGGAGGCCCCACGGGCCTCCGCAGCCGAATATCGCGTGCGTGTCCATCAATCCCGCCGTCCAGCCTCGAGACGCAGGACCGGCCGCCGGGGGCACGAGGGTCCCCCGGCCAGCACGGTGACGGTGCGTCAGGAACCGCTGAGCTGGTCTCCTCCCGACCGTGTCGCGTCCGGCGTCGTGGCCGTCGTGAACGGCAGCACGAGCCGGGAGGGGTGTGCGGCGTCGCGGTAGATCTTGTGGGTGACGGGGCGGCCCACCGGCAGGTGGAAGGCGTCCGGCGGCAGCAGCGCGTTGTGGGCGTCGGCCAGCGGCTCGTTGTTCGACACCTCCACCACCAGGCGGTGACCCGGCTCGAAGGTGGCGGCGAACGGGTAGAGCCGCAGCACGTACTCCTCGATCTTCCCAGGCTCCACCGGCACCGTGCGGGTGTGCGGGTGGTAGGGGTTGCCCTCGGTGGTGCGCTCCTCGTCGAGCTCGCGGTGGGATGCCTTGAGGTAGCCGCTGGTGATCAGCTGCCGGCCGCCGCCCGGGGATTCGTCCCACATGCGCAGGATGAAGTTGGTGTCGACCTGGTCGATCTCCGCGAACAGGTGCGCAGCGCCGGTGCCGATCAGCTCGGTCGGCTCCTCGAACGGGGCGGTGCTCCAGTTCAGCACCTCGACCTTGTCAGTGACGGTGAGCGGTGCCTGGTAGAAGCCGTCGGGGGCGGCGTGTTCGACGCCCATGAGCTCGGGCTCGAAGGAGAGCTTGCGCCGCGGGCGCAGATAGAGCGACTTGTACTCGATCTCCTTCGGCGGCCACTGCGCCGAGGTGACCACCTCGCGCGAGCCCTCCACGAAGGTGTGCACGGCCGGTTCGTCCATGATGCCGTTGTCGATGCCCTTGAGCCAGTACTCGTACCAGCGGAACATCTTGTCGTGCTCTTCGACCCAGGGGCGCGACTGCATCGGCGGGTAGGAGCCGATGTCCAGCTTCTTGGGGCCCTTCAGAACGTCGAACAGCTCGAGGTGGCCGTCCAGGGTCCAGCCGCGTCCCTGGTCGATCTGCAGGTAGACGGGGATGTCGATGTTCTCGGCCAGCGTGATCGGGTTGCGCTCCTTGTACCAGTCGCCGTCGAGGTGGTTCATCACGATGTCGAACCAGAACTCGCGGTTCTTGGGGTACTTGAGCACGTGCACGAGGTTGGGCCAGGCCGCCACGTCCGGGTCCCGCAGCCTCTCGTCGACGAGCTTCTTCAGCTCCTCGGGCGAGTGAACCTCCTGCATGCGGGACTTGACGTTGGTGTGCGCGATGCCGGAGTCGCCGCCGCGTCCCTCGCGGGCGGCGCGCGGCATGAACCACATGACACCGCCGTGGTAGGTGGTCTCGTAGAAGTCGTAGTGGCCGCCGCTGACGAAGATCGCCTTGAGGTGCGGTGGCCGCTCGGCGGCGGCGAGCACCTGCATGGAGCCGAAGTAGGAGATGCCGATCATGCCGACGTTGCCGTCACACCACGGCTGCGCGGCGACCCACTCGATGAGGTCGTACAGGTCCTGCCCCTGGGGAACTCCGCCGAAGTTGTAGTTGCCGATCATGACGCCTTCGGAGTCACCGGTTCCGCGCATGTCGCCGATGACGTGTACGTAGTCCTCCTTGACCACGCGCGCGATGTCACCGGCCTCGATGCAGCCGTCCCACATCGGGCTGGGCCGGCGCTGCGGCGGGGTGGTGAGGGCGAGGGCCTGCAGTTCCTTGCCGTAGGCGCTCATCGCGATCAGGGCCGGCCGCGGCGTGTCGTCCTGGCCGTGGTAGGCGTCCACGGCGAGTTCGACGCCGTCCCGCATCGGCACTCGGAGGTCCTTGCGGACGGCGATGGTCTGCTCGCCCGCCCGGATCGTCTGGAAGTCAGTCATGAGTCCGAAACTCCTGTGGGGGTCTGGGGGGCGTCCCCCGGAAAAGTGCGGTATGCGTTCTGGTCGAGGTGCGTGCGGTAGCCGTGCATCGATGCGAAGAACGGCGAGGGTTCGAGCGCGGGGTCGCCGGAGTAACCGATCTCCTCGGCGGCGCGGGCGAACGGGGAGTACGGCGAATCCGTCTCCTGCAGACCGGCCCGCAGGCAGCCGCAGGCCGCCGCGCCGACACGGCCCTCGATGGCGAGGCTCTGGGCGATGGCCTCCTGGGCCTGTGCGGCGTCGAGCTCGACGCCGTACGGCGTGCCGTCGCCGCGGCGGTACGGGTGGCCGAGGTACAGGTGCTCCGGACGGATCTCGTCCCGCAGGTGCTCCAGGCTGGTGCGGTAGGCGGCCGGGTCCACGTAGCCGGGGAAGCCGTTCGCGGCCCCGTGGACCTGCACGGCGTCGCCGACGAACACCGAGCGCTGACCGTCCACGGCGTAGGCGACCGATCCGGGCGTGTGGCCCGGGATCGAGTGCACCGAGACGGTGACGTCGCCACCGAGGGAGAGGGTCTCGCCGCCCCTGACGAGCAGGGAGGGCTCCATCTCGCCGGAGATGACGGCATTCGTCGCCGCCGTCACCTTCGCCTCGCCCTCGGGGTCGCCCAGGTACCGGCCCCGTCCCGCGAGGTACTCCTCCACGTGGGCCCGCCGTGAGCGGAGCATCGGTGCGTCGGCCTCGTGGATCACCACCTGGGCGCGTCGGCCGGTGAGCTCCCACAGGGCGTGCGCCCCACCGATGTGGTCGATGTGACCGTGAGTCAGCAGGATCCAGCGCACGTCCTCGATGCGCCGCCCGATCGCCTCCAGCGCGGGAGCCATCCCCTCGGCGGGCGAGGAGGCGATCCCCGTGTCGACGATCGCCGGCTCGGGTGCGTCGATGAAGAAGCTGTAGAGACCGAACCGACCCCATGGCGAGACCAGGGGATAGACGTTGACTGCGTGCGTCATGGCTCTCTTTCCGAACTCGTACGTGGGGCCGGCAGGGTCAGCGTCGGCCGAGGAAGTCGCGCGTCTCGGCGAAGGCCCTGTGGTACTCCGGGATCCAGGAGAAGTGCTGGACAAATCCATGGCCGGCCCCCTCGTACCGGCGCACCGTCGCCGCCACGCCGGCCTCCCGCAGCCGCCGGCCGTAGAGCTCGCCCTCGTCGCGCAGCGGGTCGTGCTCACCGGTGAGGATGAGGGCCGGCGGCAGCCCGGTGAGGTCCGCCCGCTTGATCGGTGAGACGAGCGGGTCCGCGGGATCGGCGCCGCTGTCGATGTAGAAGGCGTTGAAGGGCTTCAGCCCCGCGGTCTCCAGGCCGTAGCCCACGGCGTTCTCGCGCAGCGAGGCGTAGCGGTCGACGTCGAAGTCCAGGTCGAGCGAGGGGTAGTAGAGGACCTGGTGCGTGATCCGGTGGAAGCCGTCGTCGTGAGCCTTGGCCGCGACCGCGGCGACGAAGGTGCCGCCGGAGCTGTCGCCGGCGATGGCTAGAGTCGTGCCATCCCAGGCCAGGCTCTCGCTCTCTTCGGCGGCCCAGCGCACGACCGTGTAGCAGTCGTCGAGACCGGCCGGGAAGGCGGTCTCGGGGGCCCGGCGGTAGCCGACGGAGACGACCTTGAGCCCGGTCTCCTTGGCCAGCGAGCGCGCGACGTGGTCGTGCGTCTCCAGGCTGTCGAGGAAGAACGCGCCGCCGTGGAAGTAGACCAGCACGCCGTAGCTGTCGGCCTCGACCGGCGTGTAGATCCGCACCGGTACCTCGCCCGCCGCCGTCCGGGCGGTCTTGTCCTCGACCGCGTGGAGCGGCAGGCGCTCTTCGAGCGGAGGTACGTGCGCCTCGGCCCCGGCGCGCATGGCGACCGGGTCGAGCGGACCCTCGGGCGGGACCGGGAGGCCGGCGACGAACTTTGCGATCTCGGGATGCAGTGTCATGGCGTCACTTCTCCGATCCGAGAGCGGCGGACTTCTGGCCGGGGAAGACGTCGTCGATCTCGCCCTCGCTCCACCCCTGGCGCGAGATGCGCTGCAGCTCGTCGGTGACCGGTTTGCGGGTGGCCTGGAACAGGGCGAGCGCCTCCTTCACGGAGTCCGCCTGCTTCAGGGCGTCGGCGAGTGCTCCGGCGTCCTCGATGGCCGAGTTCGCGCCCTGGCCCTGGTGGTGCAGCATCGAGTGCGCCGCGTCGCCCATGAGGACGACGGAGTCCGTGTGCCACGTGTCGATCGAGTCGATGTCGTAGACGGCGCGGATGTTCACGGTGCCCATGTCGAGGTTGCGCGTGATGTTCACGAGACGCTCGTCGAAGCCCTCCACCGTCGCCAGGAGGTCGTCCTTGGTGACCTCCGGCACCCAGGTGCCGTCCGAGCACAGGGCGGTGATGTCGAACGACGCCTGGCCCCGGTGGCGCAGCGGAAGCAGATATATCTTCGTACCCCTGCCGATGTACATCCGCAGGTTGTCGTCGACGACCAGCCCGTAAGCATCGTCCATGGAGATGACCGCCCGGTAGGCGTGCTCACCCGAGAACACCGGGCCCTTGTCGCTGAACAGCTCCTTGCGCACCACCGACTTGATGCCGTCGGCACCGATGACCAGGTCGGCCTCGACGGTCTTGCCGTTGGCGAAGGTGAGGACAGCGCTGTCGCCCTTGTCCTGGACGGTCTCCAGCTTGTGACCGAGGTGCACCATACCCTCGGGGAGCACGGCCAGGAGGGCGTCGATGAAGTCACCGCGGTGGATCAGGTGGGTCTTGGTCTGTGTTCCGGCGACCGGCCACTCCTCCTGCATGATCGGGCCACCGGTGGGCGTGAGGATCTCGAAGCGGTCGCTCGGCGAGCTGACCTTCGCGATCGCGTCGAAGATCCCCCACTCGCGGAACCGGTTTATGGTGGAGGGACGCAGGCCGATGCCGGCACCGGCCTCCCGGATCTGGTTCGCCTGTTCGTAGACGTCGACGTCGGCACCGAGCAGGCTCAGGGCCTTGGCCGCCGCAGCCCCGCCGTACCCTGCTCCGACGATGGCGATCTTCAGGTTCTTGAGCTGCATAGTCGCTCTCTTTACTTCTGGATGGTCAGGAAGTCGGCAGGGTTGTCGACGAAGATCGTCTTGATCGTGGTCTCGTCGAGACCGGCAGCGCGGAGGTCCGGGATCAGGTCGTCGAAGATGTAGTTGACGGTGTGGCCCTTGACACCCGGCCAGCCCAGCGGGCTGCAGTTGGCGTCGGCGGAGGCGAGGACCAGCTTCAGTCGGCCTTCGCCGATGAACCGGAGGAAGTGGTCGAGGCGTTCCTTGCGGGGACGGGCCCAGAACGGCGGGTCCGGCAGCTCGGTCTCGTAACCGAAGGTGTCGAAGCCGATGCGGCCGCCCTGCTCCGCGATCCAGATGTCGCGCGTCTTGTCGGCGTTCACACCGTCGTCGACGTGCCCGAACAGGACGCGGTCCAGAGGAAGGCCCTCTTCGTTGAAGATCGCGATCGCGTTCTCGGCGTCAATCGCGAGGTGGGTCAGGATCGGCACGCCCGTGGCGAGCGAGGCGCGGGCCGCGGCGCGGTAGATGCGCTTGTCCAGGTCCGTCATACGGCCGCCGCGGCTCACCCCGACCTTGATGACACCGGCGAGGCTGCCGGTGTTGCCGATGCCGACGGTGATCTCGTGGACGAACTGCTGGGTCAGGTACTCCACGCCGGCCTGGGCGAAGTGCGGCAGGGCGGTGTCGCCGCCGACGAAGCCGGTGCAGGCGACGATGTGGACGCCGGTCTTCGCCGACAGCGACTTGTAGTAGTCGACGTCACGGCCGTTGCAGATCCCGGTCGCGTCGACGAAGGTGCCGCCGCCGTGCTCGTGGAACGCGCGCAGCTTCGGGACGGTCTCCTCGTACCGCTGCTCAGGGGTCTTCCACCACTTCGTGTCCAGCTCGGAGCCGGGCATGCCGTAGCCAATGTGTTCGTGGATGGCCACGAGGCCCAGCTCTTCGGCCGGGATCGTCCCCAGGACGGTGTTCACTCTCGACACAGCACTCACCTTTGAATGAAGAGACTTGATGGTCGTGGGCGCTGGCGCGCTCAGCGCACCGACAGCAGGTCGCGCGGGTTCTCCACGAGAATCCGCTGCGCGTCCTCGTCGCTGAGGCCCTGTGTCTTCAGGAGCGGGACGAAAGTGGTCAGGATGTAGCTGTACGGCAGGTCGTTGCCGGGGTGGCCCTTCGCCACGCCGGTCGCGTTACTCGACAGCAGGATCCGGTTGCCGAAGCCTGCCTGCACGAGGTCGGCGACCAGGGCGGCGCGCTCGGCGTCGGTGATGTGGGCCTCGTCCTCCACGCCGACGTGGTCGAGCGCGACGAAAGCGCCGCGGCGGGCGATCTCGAGAGGGGCACCGGTGGCGACGGCATCCTTGCGGTCGAGTCCGCCGACGACGACGCGGTCGGCCGGCAGCTTCTCGTCCAGGACGACATCAAGTTCGTGGACGGCGTCGCTCCCGTAGCGGATCGAGATCGCGACGCCGGTGCTCAGGGCGGTCCGGGTCGCGCCGCGGACCAGGCTCTCGTCGGTCGCGGTCATGCCCTCGAGGGTCGCGGTGGTGGCCACCAGGCCAGCGGCGCCGCGTCGCTCCACCCGGGGGACCACCATGCCCTCGGTGATCTCCTTGGTGAAGAGGTCGGCGAACTTCTCGGCCGGCCACGGCGTCGGCGGGTTGGTCTGCGGCGTGAGGAAGTAGCCGCCGAGCAGCTCCTCCGGGCCCTGGCCCGTCGAGGCGACGATGTGCACGCCGGTCGTCCGGGAGAGGCTCTCGTACAGCCGGACATCCCGGCCGTGGAACATGCCGGTGCTGTCGACGATCGTGCCGCCGCCGTGGGCGCGGAAGTCCTTCAGCTTCGCGGCGAGGGCCTCGAAGATCTCCGCGCGGTCGATGGTGATATCGAAGGCGTACTCCGCGCCCGGAACCACGGACAGCAGTGCCTCGTGGACCGAGACCACGCCCAGTTCATCGGTCGGCACCGGTCCCAAGACGGTGTTCACGGTGTTGCTCTTGACGCTCATGCCTGCCCTCACGTGTCCGGCTAGGGTGCACTGCACCCGGTGGCTTGCAGTCAGATTAGCCATTCGCTTTACACAGCGTCAATGAAATGAACATAAGGAAAAAACAATGGACTGAGAGTGTTGCGGGCACTCCGGACCGGCCTCTTGGCGGCTGCCGCGAATCTGAAAGCATGCACCGTATGCATGTTGGGCCATGCAAATCATTCACTTGTTGGATGTGACGCCAGCCACTTCACTGGGCGCATGACCACTCCACCCAGCTCCGGCATCGACCTTTTCGCCGACGAGGTCGTACTCGATCCCTACCCCGTCTTCGCCGAACTCCGGGAACAGGGCTCTGTCGTCCACCTCCCGAAGAACGATGTCTACGTACTGACGCGGTACGACGCCATCCGTGGCGCACTCGCGGACTGGGAGTCGTTCTCCTCGACCTCGATCGGGTTCAACCCGGTGGTCAACGAGGCACTCACCGGTACCTCACTCGCGTCCGATCCGCCGATCCACACCCAACTGCGCGCCACACTCACCGAGAACCTCTCGCCGCGTGCGCTGCGTGGTCTGAAGGGGCGGATCGAGAAGAAGGCGGACGCTCTCGTCGCAGAGCTTGTCGAGAAGGGCACCTTCGAGGCGATCGACGCCCTCGCCCGGGCCTTCCCCCTGGAGGTCGTCGCGGACCTGATCGGCTTCACGGGCCACGTACGCGACAACATGCTGCGCTGGGGACAGGCCGCCATGCAGGTCATCGGTCCGGCGAACCAGCGCACGGCCGAGAGCTTCCCGATCGCCGGCGAGCTCTACAGCTGGTGCTCCCAGGTCGGGGCAGACGACCTGGCCGAAGGGTCCGTGGGTCGCGGCATCTTCGAGGCCGAAGCACGCGGCACCATTCCGCCGGACACGGCCGGCCACATCATCCACCAGTACCTCGGCGCCGGCGTCGACACCACCGTGGCGGCGATCGGCAACATCGTCGCCCTCTTCGGCTCGCACCCCGAGCAGCTCGACCTGATCCGCAAGGACCCGTCGCTGGTGCCGGCGGCATTCAACGAGGCGCTGCGCTTCTGGGCTCCCGTCCACGCGTGGGGCCGACGCGCCACCAAGGACGTCGACATCGACGGGGCCGTCGTCCCCGCAGGTGCGCAGGTCGCAATCCTGTTCGGCGCCGGCAACCGCGACCCCCGGCACTACGAGAACCCGGACGCCTTCCTCGTCGAGCGCAATCCGGTCGACCATCTCTCATTCGGCTACGGCCCGCACGGCTGCGCGGGCCAAGGACTCGCCCGCCTGGAGGCTCACGCCGTGATCGAAGCGCTTTCCCGGCGCGTGAAGCGCCTCGTCGTCGGACCCGAGGTCCGTGTTCCCAGCAACATCACCCGGAGCATCGAGGAGCTCCCCGTCCTGGAAGTGATTCCCGCATGAAAATCGTTCTTGACCGCCCTCGCTGTGAGGGCCACGGCCTGTGTGAGGAGGCTGCCCCGCAGCTCATGCACCTCGACGACGACGGCGAGCTCGTCCTCGACCGCGAGCAGGTCGACGAAGCCGACGCCGCCCTGGCGAACGCCGCTGTCCGCGTGTGTCCGGTCGCCGCGCTGAGGATCGCATGAGCGGCGCCGCGTTGGACCGCGTCGTGGTTGTCGGCAACGGGATTGCCGGGCTCACCGCGGCCGATACGCTCCGTGAGGCCGGCTTCGACGGCGAGCTGACCATCGTCGGCGACGAACCGCACCCGGCTTACAGCCGCCCGGCCCTGTCGAAGGCGCTCCTGCTCGACGGCGACGACATGGCATCGCACGAGCTGCCGCCGACAGGCCACGGGGCGACGGAACTTCTGGGCGTACGTGCGACCGGACTCCATCTCGACCGGCGGCTCGTCACTCTCGACGACGGCACGGCTCTGCCGTACGACCGCGTCGTCCTGGCCACCGGCTCCCGGGCGCGACGGTTGTCCGACCTTCCCGAGGAGCTCACCTTGCGTGGGCTCGATGACGCGCTGTCCCTGCGAAGCAGGCTGGCGGGCCGGCCGTCGGTCATCGTGGTCGGTGGAGGCCCGCTGGGAATGGAGATCGCCTCGGGGTGCTTGGCCGCCGGCTCTCGGGTCACCCTCGTCTCCCAAGGGGCGCCACTGACGGTCCAGCTCGGTTCGTACCTCGCCAGCGTCTTCGTCAAGGCCGCGCTGGACCTGGGGCTCACCATCGTCGAGACCGGGTCGGCACGGATCGAACGGCGTGAGGGAAGCGCTCGGGTCGTACTTGACGACGGCACGGTCCTCGATGCGGAGATCCTCCTGACCGCCGTCGGTGACGTTCCCAACACGGATTGGCTCGCGGGCACGGAGCTCACGGCGAAGGGTGGTGCCGTCCCGGTCGACTCGCGTGGGCTTGTCCGCCCCGACGTCGCGGCTGTCGGAGACCTCGCAGCCTTCCCCACTCCGTACGGCCTGCGCCGCATCCCCTTCTGGAGCAGTGCGATCGAGCAGGCGAAGGTCGCCGCAAGGGCGCTTGTCCGCGGCGACGATGCGCCGCCGCTCCGGTTTCAGCCGTACTTCTGGACCGAGCAGTTCGGACTGAGCCTCAAGGCGGTGGGCTATCTACCGCTAAAAGGGGAACCAGCGTACGTCGACGGAGAGCCCGGTGGCGGGCCGGCGTTGATGCGCTGGTCGCACGACGACGGCACCGGTGTGGCCGCGGCGCTCAACTACCGGATCCCGATTCCCCGGCTGCGTCGTATGACGCAGGCAGCCTCGTAAGGTTTCCTCCATGGGCGACGAAGAGGGCACCACGGGTTCGGGGTTGGACCGACTGGCATCGGTCAACCTCAATCTGTTGGTGCCCCTCCTCGCGCTCCTCGAGGAGGGTTCGGTGACCAAGGCGGCGGAGCGGGTCGGTCTGTCACAGCCGGCGATGAGCCACGCCCTCACGAGAATGCGGCGTCTGCTGGGCGACGACCTCGTCGTCCGTCAGGGTTCGGGAGTCACGCTGACCCCCCGTGCGCTTGAGCTGATCGCGCCGCTGCGCAGCGCCCTGCAGCAGACGGCACGCATCGTGAACTTCCCCTGCTTCGACCCCGCCACGGATCGGCGTGTCATCACGATCGCCATGACGAACAGCACGGCGTTCGTCGTCGGCCCTCACCTCACGCGGCTCATCGCCGAGCGTGCTCCCCACGCCACGTTGCGTGTGCGTACGATCACGGTGCCGACCGAGGCGACCTTCACCGACCAGGGCGTCGACGTCGTGCTGCTCTCCGAGGGACACTTCTCGCCGCACCCGCGCGAGCGGCTCTACAACGACCGCTGTGTGGTGGTGGCCTCACCGGACATGCCGCCGGAAGCAACCGCCCTCGATCTCCTGACCACACAGCGGCACATCGTCGTCGACACCGATCGGCGAGTCTTCCCCTATGCGTTGCTCGAAGAGAAGGGTGTCACCTACCGCGTCGGCCAGCTGATCTCCGACTTCCTGCTGGTGCCTTTCCTGGTCGCACGCGCGGGCGGCGTCGCACTCCTTCGCTACCAGGTCGCCGCCGCCATGCGGACGCTCACCGACCTGCGGATCGAGGAGTTCCCGTTCCCACTTCCCGGGCTCGGGATCGACATCGTCTGGAACCCCCGCCTGGCCGATCAGTACTTCATCGAATGGCTTCGGGCGCTGCTGTTCGACGCCGCGGCGCAACTCTGACGCCGACCACGCTCAGGTCAGCAGCCGTACCCAGCTGGTGCTGAGCTCATCGAGCATCTGGTCACGCGTGAGCTTCCAGTCGGAGCCGTCCCAGTTCTGTGCGACGAAGTCGAGCTGGGCCATCGCAAGAACGCCCCGGAAGTGGCGTTGATGGGGCTCAAGGCGCCCAGCCAGCGTCAGTCCGTCCTCGATGTCGCTGATGGCCTCCCCCATCCACCGCTCGACCAGGTCGGTGAGTTCCGGATCGACCACCGCGGCATGGCGGCCGACCCGGATGATGGGGTGAATGGCCGGCCAGCTGTCGGCGGTTCGCCGAAGCCACGCCGCGATCGCCTCCGGCGTGCCGTCGGCGACCGTGGCGACGAGGCCCTGCGCCGTCGAGCCGTGCTCGGGGGAACCGACGCGCTGCAGCGCCTCGTTGAGCTGCTCGTCGATGAGTGCCTTCATCAGTTCGCTGCGGGAAGGGAAGTACGCGTAGAAGGTCACGCGCGTGGTGCCCGCAGCGGTCGCGATGTCGTCGACCGTGGTGGCGGCGTACCCCTTGGTCTTGAACAGCTCGAGTCCTGACTCCAGCAGCAGACGGCGCGTCATCTGCTTCTGTGCCTCACGAAGGTTCGCCATGACTGGATCCTAACGCGCCACTGTACGTCGAACGCACATACCGAATTCATGCAATACGCATTGCATTAAATTCTTACGCGCCGTAAACCGACGTGTCGCCCTTCAGGCGCTCACCGGTGGTGCCGGTGAGTCATGGGAGCAGGTCGACGGAGAGTCGTTCCCGCAGCTCAGCCACCGTGATGCCGTACGTCTCCAGGACCCGGACCCCGTCCGGGCCGGGAGCGAAGATGCCGTGGTCGGTGTAGACGAGGCTGACGCAGGCGGTGCCGGTGAGCGGGCAGGTGCATGCGGGGACGAGCTTGGGGGCGCCGTCCCGGGTGAACAGCTTCATCATCACCAGGACCTGCCGCGCTCCGACGGCGAGATCCATCGCGCCGCCCACGGCGGGGATGGCGTCGGGATCACCGGTTTGCCAGTTGGCCAGGTCACCGTGGGCCGAGACCTCGAACGCCCCGAGGACGCACACGTCCAGGTGACCGCCGCGCATCATCGCGAAGGAGTCTGCGTGGTGGAAGTACGCCGCCCCGGGCAGCTCGGTGACCGGTACCTTTCCGGCATTCGTGAGGTCGGGGTCCACCTCCTCCCCCACCGCGGCCGGGCCCATGCCGAGCATGCCGTTCTCGGTGTGCAGCACGATCCCCGCGTCCGGCGACAGGTGCTCGGCGATCCTGGTCGGCTGCCCGATGCCGAGGTTGACATAGGAACCGGACGGGATGTCCCGGGCGATGCGGGCCGCGAGTTCGTCGGTGGTGAGCGGACCCCGGTCGACATGCTCCACGGGGCCCGTGCCGGGTGTGGTGTTCGTGGCCGTCATCAGCGGGCTCCTTGCACGGTGAGTCGTCGGGCCTCGGCCCGTACGAGGCGGTCGACGTAGATGCCGGGCGTGACCACGGTCTCCGGGTCGATCTCCCCGACGGGCACGATGTCGGTGACCTGGGCGACGACCGTCGTGGCGATGGTTGTCCTGCTCACCCCTGGCTCACCTCATCCGTCACGTTCTCCAGGACCACGGCGAGGGCCTGGCCCACGCCGATGCAGATGGCCGCGACGCCCCAGCGTTCGCGCCGCGTCCGGGGCCTTGGCCAGTACGCCTGTCAGCGCGGTGGCCGCCAGGTCATCGGGGCGTACGCCGGCCAGTGCGCCGTTGAACCGGCCGAACGGTGTCCTGGCGGCCGCGTACAGGAAGGCGTCGCTCACTGGGTGACGCCTCCCGCGAGCACGGTGTCGTCCGCGCCCTCGGTGTCCGTCTCCTCGAGCCGGGCCGAGGACAGCGGGATCGGGGTGAACATCGCGGGTTCCTCGTCCGGGGCCAGCGCGGTGGGGCCGTACACCCAGTCGGTGAAGCCGTAGTCGTGGGCGTCCCGGTCGCGCATGATCGCGTTGCGCTGCAGCCGCTTCTCGCCGTCCAGGTGCCACAGGTCGCCCCACGCGCGGGCGGTGGACTGCACCCGTCGGCAGTGCTCGACGCGGACCGCCTCGTAGGAGGCGAGTACGGCGTCCCAGTCCGGTGCTCCGGCGTTCCCGGTGGACTGGCGGGCGACGTGCTGGGCGAAGACCCAGCCGTCCTCGATCGCCATGATCGCGCCCTGCGCCATGTACTGCAGCGGCGGGTGGGCGGCGTCGCCGAGCAGTGCGATCCGGCCGTGCACCCATGTCTCGATCGGGTCCCGGTCGAGCATCTGCCACCAGCGGTCCCGCCACATCAGCGGGATGCCCTTGCGCACGGTGTCGCAGGTGGCCGCGAAGGCCGCGTCCAGCTCGTCGGGCGTGCCCCAGTCATCCTTCCCGGCCAGCGCCTTCGGCGACTCGAACACGGCGACCTGGTTGAACATGTCGCCGCCGCGCAGGGCGTACTGCACGAAGTGGCAGCGCGGGCCGACATACACGGTGACGTCCTTCTCCGCGATGTCGTTGTCACGCACCTCATCGATCGGGACGGCCGCGCGATAAGCAACGTAGTCGGAGCTGACCACGTCGTCGCCGACCAGTTTGCGCCGGGCCACCGAGTGCAGGCCGTCGGCGGCGATGATCACCGGCGCCTCCTCGGTCCGGCCGTTCTCCAGGCGGATCCGGGCGCCGCCGTCGGTGTGCTCGTAGTCGATCACCGTCTGGTCGGTCAACAGCTCCACACCGACCCGCTGACAGGCGCGCAGGAAGATGCCGTGCAGGTCGCTGCGGTGGATCACCATGTACGGGAAACCGTAGCGCCGCTCCACGTCCCGCAGGTCGAGCCGGGTCAGCTCCCGGGAGTCGAGGGCGTCGCGCATCACCATGTTCTCCGGGAGCACGCCCAGCTCCTTGGCCTCGTCGAGCAGGCCGTACTCGTCGAGGATGCGAGTGCAGTTGGGCGCGATCTGGATGCCGGCGCCGACCTCGCCGAACTCCGGGGCCCGTTCGAGGACGCGCACGCGCAGCCCCTGCCGGGCGAGGGCGAACGCGGAGCTGAGGCCACCGATGCCTCCTCCCACGTTGATCACGTCGGGTTTGTCGCCGGTGGGAGGGGTCGCAGGGTTCATCGTCTTCCTCGAATCGCAGGAGTCGTCGAGTGGCAGGGGCGCCGGTGGGCGGGCGGCGTCGCGGGCCCCGGCTCGTACGTGACGGGGCAGGGCCGACCGTCACTGCGCCGGGGGGGTGTGCTCGTAGTCGATCACCGTCTGGTCGGTCAACAGCTCCACACCGACCCGCTGACAGGCGCGCAGGAAGATGCCGTGCAGGTCGCTGCGGTGGATCACCATGTACGGGAAACCGTAGCGCCGCTCCACGTCCCGCAGGTCGAGCCGGGTCAGCTCCCGGGAGTCGAGGGCGTCGCGCATCACCATGTTCTCCGGGAGCACGCCCAGCTCCTTGGCCTCGTCGAGCAGGCCGTACTCGTCGAGGATGCGAGTGCAGTTGGGCGCGATCTGGATGCCGGCGCCGACCTCGCCGAACTCCGGGGCCCGTTCGAGGACGCGCACGCGCAGCCCCTGCCGGGCGAGGGCGAACGCGGAGCTGAGGCCACCGATGCCTCCTCCCACGTTGATCACGTCGGGTTTGTCGCCGGTGGGAGGGGTCGCAGGGTTCATCGTCTTCCTCGAATCGCAGGAGTCGTCGAGTGGCAGGGGCGCCGGTGGGCGGGCGGCGTCGCGGGCCCCGGCTCGTACGTGACGGGGCAGGGCCGACCGTCACTGCGCCGGGGGGTGCCCCTATCTGTTTCGTCAACCCTGTCAGGGTCGGTTCGTGGGAGTTGGTGCTGGTTTTTGGGAACGTCCCGCGAAGCGGGACGTTCCCGGCGGATCGGGTGCCTGATGGGCAGCCCGGTGGCCGGCACGGCGGGGGTGGCCGTGCCGGTGCGCGCGTGATGGGGTCAGGAAGGTAGGGACGGTGGTGCTGTCAGGCCGCGAGGCCGATGTCGCCGGGGGTTCGTGGTTCGTAGAGGGCCCCGGTGCGGATCATCGCGTGGATGACGTTCACACGTTGGCGGGCCAGGCGGAGGATCGCTTGGGTGTGGGTCTTGCCGCGTGCGCGTTGACGGTCGTAGTAGGTGCGGGAGGAGCGGTCGGATTTGCAGCCGATCGCGGCGAACGCGGCCTGGAAGAGGGCGCGTTTGAGGAGCCGGTTGCCGCGGTGGGGTGCGTGCTCGCCACGGATGGAGGTGCCCGAGGACTTGGTGGCGGGGGCGAGTCCGGCGTAGGAGGCGAGGTGTCCTGCGGTGGGGAAGGTGGTGCCGTCGCCGATGGCGACGATCACGGCGGCGGTGGTCCTGACGCCCATGCCGGGCATGGAGGTCAGGAGGTGGAAAAGAGGGAGGGCCTCCAGCAGGGCGGCGATCTCCTGCTCGGCCTGGCGGCGCTGGGTGTGGGCGGCGGCGAGCTGGGCGGCAAGTCCGGGCACGATCAGCGCGCTGGCCTCGGTGCCGGGCACGATGACGGTCTGCTCGGCAAGCGCGTCGAAGATCTCCGCGGTGAGGTGGCGGGCCTTGCGCGAGCCGTGCGCCTTGAGCAGGGCCTCGCAGCGGGTGCGGCCCAGTTTCTTCAGCCTGGCCGGGGAGCCGTGCCGTTCAAGGAGGGCCAGGATGTAGGGGTAGCCCAGCCGGGGGCCGACCACCCGCTCCAGGGTGGGATGGATCTGGGAGAGCAGGCCGCGCAGCCGGTTGGAGGTGCGGTTGACCTCGCCGGCCAGGTCGTTGTCGTAGCCGGTGAGCATGGTCAGCTCGGCCAGCTTCTCGTCGTCGCGGTCCACCACGCGCAGGGTGTGCGGCATGGTCCGGGCGGTGTCGGCGATGACGAAGGCGTCGCGGGCGTCGGTCTTGGCTTCGCCCGGGTAGAGGTCGGCGGCCCGGCGCATCGAGAGTCCCGGCAGGTAAGCGACCCGGCAGCCGGTCGCGCGGGCCACGGTCAGTGGCAGCGCGCCGATGTTGGCGACCTGGTCCACGATCACCAGGACGGTGCCGAACTTGGCCCTGAGCTTGTCGAACAACTCCCGCAGGCGGGCCTCGGTGTTGGGCAGCTTCTTGTCGTGGACGGTCTTGCCCTGCCCGGTCAGGCCGCGGGCGTGGTGGAACTCCTTGCCCAGGTCCAGGCCGAGGAACAGACCTATGCCGGAGATATCGATGACGGTGTCGGCCATGCGCGATGCCCCTCTTCGGTCGTGCCTTTCGCATCCGTCCCGGCCGTCCCTGCGGCACCACACGCCGGCAACCACGTTACGCAGACATCCCGCCCGTGAAGCGGTCCGGCGTTGCACCGGACCAGGCAGTCGTCAGGCCCCTCATCAGCGGTCAAGCGGTGCCCCGAAGCCCGGCGGCAACACCCCCCAGGTCATCGACTTCGACAGGGGGCACACAGCCATACCGGACCCGGGGGCCAGGCGCCCCATTTCGGGGCCACAGAAAAGGTAACGGGGGACCGGCCGTCACAACCTGGACGGCCGGTCCCGGTGTGGCCCAGTGATCAGAGCCAGGGAGCCAGGGACGGCGCGGGCCCGCCGTCGGAGACTGTGAGGGCGTGGCTCCGCCCGGTGAGATAAGCCGTGATCTCGTGGAGGGCTCCGACGAGCACGGTCGGCTCGCCCTCCCCGGGGAGCTTCCAGAAGGCACCGGTGCCTGTCACCTCCAGGACCAGCGCCGGGCCGCGATCCTTGGTGCGCTTGGCGACGACGTCGTCGCAGAGCGCGGCAAGGAAGCCGGTCGGCAGGTCGGCGAAGGTCAGGCCGGTGCCCAGGTCGATCGCGTGGACGCACACCTCGCGGGAGCGCATCCAGGGCAGTTCGCTGGCGGGCACGGTGCGGCCCTGTGCCGTCACGACCGGGGACTGCCGTTGCTCGTCGCTGAGCGAGGCCGTCGACGCGGCGAGCTTCTCCGCGGAAGAACGCAGCCACGCGGTCAGTTCGGCGGCCGACATCCCGGCGCCCCGTTCGATACCGGCGGCGCGTTCCTCGGGGGAGGAGTACATCGGCGTGCGATCGCCGGTGGCGGCCCAGTGGACGAGGTTGCCCAGGGCGTCGGCGTTGGCGGCGATGTGTGCGACCAGGTGCTTGCGGGTCCAGCCGGGCAGCGTGCTCGGCGCGTCCATCCCGGTGTCACCGAGGTCCGCCGCTTGGACGAACAGGGCGGTGCCGAGCTGCGCCCAGCGGCGTGCGTCCTCGAACGTGCGGGACATCAGGCGGACTTCTCCTTGACTACACGGTTCTCCAGGCGGCCGATGCCGTCGATCTCGGCGACGACCGTCTCGCCGCCCAGCAGATAGCGCCCCGGCTTGCGGGCGTGCCCGACACCGCCCGGGGTGCCGGTGGCAATGATGTCGCCCGGATTCAGGCGCACGATCGTCGAGACGTACTCCACCAGGTGCACCGGATCGAAGAGAAGGTCGGCCGTGGAGTCGGACTGCATGACCTCACCATCCACGGTCAGCTGGACGTCGAGGGCGGGACGTACGCCGCCGGGCAGCTCATCGGGGGTGACCAGGTAGGGGCCGACCGGGGTGCTGGAGTCCCACATCTTGCCCTGCAGCCACTCACGGGTACGGAACTGCCAGTCCCGGCAGGTGATGTCGTTCAGGACGGTGAACCCGGCGATCGCCTGCTCGGCCTCCTCGCCCCGGGCGCGGCGCACGCGCTTGCCGACGACCACCGCGAGCTCCACCTCCCAGTCGAACTGGTCAGTCTCCTCCGGCCGGAGGATGTCGTCGCCGGCGCCGATCAGCGCGTCGGCGAATTTCGCGAACAGGGTGGGGTGCTCGGGCAGGTCCCGGCCCATCTCCTTGATGTGGTTGCGGTAGTTGAGTCCGACGCAGATCACCTTCGAGGGCTGCGGGACCACGGGCGCGTACTCGGCGGCGTCCGCGGCGTACGTCTCAGCGTTCTCGGCGGTGGCCGCGGCGGCGCGCTCGGCCCAGTCGTCCTGGCCCAGCAGGGTGCCCACGTCCGGGGCCCCGAGATCGACCAGGACGTCACCGTCGAGCCGGACGGCCCTGGTGGAGTCGCCGGTGCGGAGGGTGGCGAGCTTCATCGGGTGGTTCCTTCCACATGGGTACGGTCGAGCCGGAGGGCCTCGAAGATCGGGGAGTCGCTGAAGCGGAACAGGTCCAGGGCGCCGGAGTCGGAGTCGGTGGTGCCGGCCTCGGAGCGCACGGACAGCGGCTGCCAGGAGGGGACGACGAACAGGTCGCCGCGCGTCACGGTCCAGGACTTCTCCCCGACGGTGACGGTGCCGGAGCCGTCGAAGACCTGGTAGACCGACGAACCGGTCTCGCGGACCGGCGCGGTCTCGGCGCCGCGCGCGACGCGGTGCATCTCGGCGCGGATGGTGGGCAGCACGTCGGCACCGGTCGCGGGGTCGGTGAACCGAACGGCGGCGTGGCCGGGCTCGACGGCGCCGCCGAAGCCCTCCAACTCCAGGGCGAGCTGGTCGCTGAGTGCGCGGTCGGTGTACTCCCAGCGGTACGCCAGAAGGGGCGAGCCGGGGGCGGTCACACCGGCCGAGACCGGGCGCAGTCCGGGGTGTCCCCACAGCCGCTCGGCGCGCGAGCGGTCCGGGGTGATGCGTTCGGCGTCGCTGATCTCGTCGCGGCCGAACTCGAAGAACTGGGTCTCATTGGCGTACTGGAACGGGATGTCGAGACCGTCGATCCAGGCCATCGGCTCGGTGGTGGCGTTGTGGTGCGCGTGCATGTTCCACCCGGCCTGCGGCAGGAAGTCGCCGCGCCGCATGGCCACCGGATCGCCGCCGACGACCGTCCACACGCCCTCGCCCTCGACGACGAACCGGAACGCGTGCTGCGTGTGGCGGTGCTCCGGGGCGTCCTCCCCGGGCATGAGGTACTGGATGGCGGCCCACAGGGTGGGCGTGGCGAACGGCCTACCGCCCAGCGAGGGGTTGGCCAGCGCGATGGCGCGGCGCTCACCGCCACGGCCGACCGGGACAATTTCGCCGGCCTGCGCGGCCAGTGCCCGCAGCTGTTCCCAGCGCCACAGGTGCGGGACCGCGCGCGAGCGGGGATGGGCGGGCATCAGGTCACCGATCTCGGTCCACAGCGGGACGAGAAGTTCCTGTTCGAAGCCCCGGTACAGCTCCTCGAGCGCCGGGGTGACCTCGGGCTGACCCACTGCGGAAACGGCCTGCAGCCGGACGGGGAAACCCGTAGCGATGTCTTGAGTGAGGGAGGACTGAGTCACGCGCTCAGCGTGCGCCGGTTTCGCATAGAAGACATGTAGATTCTGGAGAGCAGAACCGCGACCGCCAAGCTACGGCCGCGAGGCTGGGCCGGAACGAAGATGCACCGGACGCCCAGCCGGAAAGCCGCACCAGGAGGCCCCGTGGACAAGCCGCTCAAGACGCCGCCGCCGTATCCCATCGCAAGCGTCGACCACGCCCTCAGGGCGGCGACCATGCTTCAGCTGGAGGGCGGGGCGACCGTCTCGCAGATCGCCGAGCGGCTGGGGGTCGCCCGATCCACCGCCCACCGGCTCCTGGCGATGCTCGTCTACCGGGACTTCGCCGTGCAGGACGAGAACCGCGTCTACCGGGCGGGCCCCGTCCTCGAACTGGCAGCGCACTCACAGTCGCAGGTGTCCCGGCTGCGGGTCGCCGCGCTCCCCCATCTGCGCCGACTGGTCAACCTCCTGGACGAGACCGCGAACCTCACCATCCGCACGGGGGACACGGCCCGGTTCATCGCCAGCGTCGAGAGCGGACAGGCACTGCGGGTCGGCTCCCGGGAGGGGATGGTGTTCCCGGCCCACCGCACAACCGCCGGCCTGCTCCTCCTCTCCGAACTCGACGACGCCGAACTGGCGGAGGTCTACTCCGCCGTGCGCTATCGCGACCGCCCCGCGGACCGGCCGGACCTCGCACAGCTGCGGAGCGAGCTGGAGCTCATCGGCCGCAACGGATTCGCCGTGAACCAGGAGCGCTCCGAGCGCGGACTCGTCGCCGTCGGGGTGCCGGTGCGCGACCGGGACGGGACGGCACAGGCGGGCCTGTCGGTGTCGATGCCCAGCGTGCGCTACGACCCCCACGGTCTTCGGTCGCTGATCGCCGCACTCAGCGTCGCGGCACGCGCGCTGGAGGCGGACCTGGCCGCGGCGTACTGAGCCCTGCCCGCACCGCCGCCCGCAAAAGGTGTCGCTCCGCCGAGGAAGTCCGACCCTTACGTCGAGGAAATTTCACTTAAACGACGAACATTTCATTGACGTGACGTAAAGCGAGATGCCATTCTCCCGGCACCGCGCCTGACTCCTGCTGTGCCCCTCCACCTCGAGTACGGCAGCGGCTCGCCACACCTGTCCCTACAGGACAGGCCCGCAGCGCTCGACGAGAAGCCCGTCGGCGTGCCCGGGTCCCGGCGAGAACGGTGGGCGACCGCAACGCTCACCCTCTCCTCGCTTCGGCAGTCGGCCGAAGCTGGTCCCGCCCGACGGCGGGGCACTTCACCTTCCCAGCCAGGGAGAAGCAATGACGCTCAACAACGGGACGGCGACGTCCCACGGCCCCACCGCGGGGGCAGCCCGGACACCGGGCTACGCGGGAACACTGGCTGCCGCCTGCGGCGCGGTCTTCGTGGCCCAGGTCGCGAACGCGCTGCCGGCCTCGCTCCTCGGGCTCTTCCAGGAGGACCTGCACACCCACGGGTCCCAGCTCACTTGGATCACCGCCGCGTTCATGATCGCCGTGGTCTGCTTCGAGTTCACCTTCGGCGTCCTTGGTGACCTCTTCGGACGGCGAAGGCTCGTCGCAGCCGGCACGGCCCTGGTCGCCGCAGGCAGCACCGTGGCCGCGCTCGCGCCCACCGTCCAGGTGCTGTGGATCGGCGCCGCCCTGAACGGACTGGGCGCCGGCGCCATGTTCCCCGGCTCGCTCACTGCGATCACCGCCGTCACCCGCAGCATGCGGGAACGGGCACACGCGGTGGCGCTCTGGAGCGGCTTCCTGTCCGCCGGCGCAGCGGTCTCACCCCTGCTCGGCGGCATGTTCGCCAAGATCGGGTCGTGGCGCGGTTCCTTCTGGGTACTCGTCGGACTCGCCCTGGTCAGCATGGTGCTCACCCTGGTGCTGGCCACGGAGTCGAAGGCGCCCGATGGCCGCAAGTTCGACGTACCCGGTCAGATCACCTTCGCCATCGGTCTCATCCTGGTGCTGTACGGCGCCGTCGAGGGGCCCGAGTCAGGCTGGACCACCCTTCCCGTCATGCTCGCCTTCGCCTTCGGCATATGCTTCCTCGCGGGGTTCGTCGTGGTGGAGCTGGGGGCCGAATCGCCGATCTTCGACCTGAAGCTGTTCCGCAACCGGGCCTTCACCGTGTCGTCCGTCGTCGCGGTCATCGGCATGCTCGCCTTCCTCGGCGCCTGCTTCGCGATGAGCATGTGGATGGGCCCGGTGCAGCACCAGGACCCGATCCGCGTCGCGGTCCTGTTCCTGTTCCTGCAGGGACCCGCTTTCCTGCTCATCCCAGTCGTCTCGCGGCTGCTCCACCGGGTCGCCGCATCCTGGCTGTTGACCTCTGGATTCGTCCTGATGGCGATCGGCTGCCTGCTGTTCACCCGCCTGGATGTCACCGACCCGGGACTCGGCGCGTTCGTCGCGCCCGCCCTGCTGATCGGCATCGGTTTCGCCCTGACCATCAGCTCGGTGACGGCCGTGGCGCTGAACAGCGTGCCCCTGAACTTGGCGGGCATGGCCAGCGCCACCACCAACATGCTGCGCGACCTCGGCTTCGTGCTCGGCCCGGTCGTCGTCGGCGCGGTCGCTCTCAGCAACGCGGGGTCGGCGTTCGCGGCAAACCTGTCCGGCGCGAACCTGCCGGCAGGTCAGATGGCCGCGGCACGCGAGGTCGCCGCGGCCGGAGGGCCCATCGCGGTGAACAGCCTGCCGCCCGGCGCCCCGGGATCCGCGGCGCACGGTCTGGCCCTGGACGCCCTGGGCAGCGGCTTCAGCACCGCGTTCCTGGTGTGCGGTGTGGCGGCCGCCGTCGCTGCGGCGCTGACCACCTTCGGCATGATCGGGGTCCACTCCCACCATTCAGCCGAGAACGATGTGCCCGCACCCCTGCCGCCCGGACACGACAGCAGACCGGAATCGGCCCTCACCAAATAGGCGGCCAGGCCGCAGGGCTCCCTGAGCGGACCTGCGCACGCGGCACGGCACCGGTCACGACGGCCGGTGCCCTCCACGCTCCCGACCCCCGCAGGTCCTTCCCCGCTCCGACAGGCATACCGGCGTTCGCTCTCTCGTCCCCGGCCGTACTTGGTCGGCACTGTCACGGGCCTACCTGGCCGCATCCGCCTCTTCCCCGCAGAGCCACAACCCACGAGCCAGCACGCGAGCCCGAAGAGCGCGTCGTTTCCCGCAGCAATAGCTGGGACCGGTGAGTGGCGTCTCGGCAGATCTCGTGGGTGACCGCACTACCCACCGGTGGGCGGAGGCGTCCGGGACAGGAGCGCGTTGTGCGCGTCGGCCAGCGCTTCGTCGGTCGACAGCTTCACCACCAGGCAGTGTCCGTGCTTGAACGTCGCCGCAAACGTGTTGAGCCGCAGCACCTACTCCTCGATCTCCCCGGCCCCCTGGGCGCCGCGCACATGTGCGCGGTGGTAGGGGTGGCCTCGGTGGTGCGGTGGTCGAGCTCACGGTGTGATGCCTTGAAACAGCCGCTGGTGATCAGCTGGCGGTTCCCATCAGGGGGCGCCCACAGGCGCAGGATGACGTAAGTGTCGGGCTGATCGATCTCCGCGACCAGGCGCCCGTGTCAGCCGTCGCCGTCCGCCACACCAACGCCACTTCTGGCGGCGTCCTGGCGATGACTCAACTCGACTATGTCGCCCTGTACTGGGGCGAGTCCGGCTGGAAGCTCACTCGCAAGCTGATGCCCGAGGAGCTCGCTGACAGCCGGCAGGGCCTCCTTGAAGGCTAGTGCTGTGACCGCATAGATTCGACGAGGCCGGCTGCCTGGGCGCGTGAATCCTTGCGCTCCGCGAGCAGGAACAGGACGGCACCAGCGGCGCCGAAGGCGAAGCCGACGTACATGCAGGCCCTGACCGTCTCGAAGGAGGCGTCGGCAATCCGGGCGATGCTGTTGATGAGCGTGAGGGCGTAGACGCACAGGAAGCCGTAGGCGCGAAGCCGCATCCCTGCCTGCCGCTTCCGCATCCACGGCGGCGTCCACCCTGCCAGCATCGCCACCGGGACCGGCAGCATGAGCGCCGTCGACACGGCCAGCCCAATCCAGTGGTACAGCGGATTGCCGTTCACCCCGCGCCCCCTTCATAGGCGGTCGACAGTCAAGTGACCGGTAATGACCAGCGGTTGGTGCAATTGCTGTGCGTCGCTCGATCTGTTACATAGGCTCGGCCGACATGGAAGCACCGATGTCCTTCATCCATCACCTGGGCGTGTTCGCTTCAGACTTCGAGGCGAGTGAGCGATTCTACACCGCTGCGCTGGAGCCGCTCGGAATCACCGCCGGCTATCAGGCCGATGGCGTGGCCGAGTACTGGAATCCGGCGAGTGACACACCATCGCTGTCCCTGGAGCGTGCAGAGCGCGCGCCTGCTACCACGAAAGGGATGCACATCGCGTTCACGGCAGGCAGTCGGGATGCGGTGGACGCCTTCCATGCGGCTGCGCTGGCGGCCGGAGGCACATCCCGGCACGCTCCTCGCTCATGGAGCGAATACCGCGCCTACTGTTCCTTCGTCAGCGACCCGGACGGCAACAACATCGAAGCCGTTCACAAGGAGGTCCCGTAGCGGTCCGGTCCTGGTCAGGCAGCTTCGGTAACTGGGCGTCCTCCCCAGCGGATGCCCTTCTCGCTGCGGATGCGGGCACGCTCCTTGCGCTGGGAGGCCAGCACGTCGGGATGGCGGGCATTGGCGTTGCGCCAGCGCAGGCAGCGGTGCAGGGCCCGGGTCTGCGCGGGATGGCTGCGATGGTGAGAGTTGGCCAGGGTGAACTGCCGCAGCGGGCCGAAGTGAGCCTCGATCGGATTGGCCCAGGAGGCGTAGGTCGGGGTGAAGCACAGCTCGACCTTGTTCTTCTTCGCCCAGCGCCGGATGTCCGCGCCGGTGTGCGCGGAGAGGTTGTCCAAGATGATGTAGATCGGCGCGCCGTCGGGCCGGGCGGCGCGGATCGACTTCAGCGCGGCCAAGCTGTTGGCGGTCCCCTTGCGGCGGTGGTTGACGCCCCACAGCCGGTCGTCGCCGACGGAGTAGCAGCCGTGGAAGTAGGTGACGCCGTGGATGCGACGGTAGGTCGCCGGAAGCCGGTCCGGTTTGCCCTGTTCGGCCCAGCAGGAGCCCGCAGTGGGCCGGATCCCCAGGGGCCCGAACTCGTCGAAGGCAAAGACCCGGTCCGGGAAGCGCTCCAGTACCTGCTCGATCCGGTCCAGCTTGGCGTCGCGCTCGGGGTCGGGCGACTCCTTCCAGGTCTTGGTGCGCTGGAAGGTGATGCCGCGGCGGGCGAGCAGGCAGCGTAAGGCTCGCGGCCGATGCGGATGACGCGTCCGTGCACGCGGCGCAGGTAGGCGGCGAGTTTGCGGATCGACCAGCGGGTGAAGGGCTGGCCGAGCTTGGTGGGGCGGGCAGTGGCCGTCTGGACGACGAAGTCCTCGTCGTCAGGGGTGAGCTGGCGGGGACGGCCTCCCGCCCACCGAGGGTCCAGGCAGGCCGGACCGATCTCGTTGAACCGGTGGATCACGTCCCGCACCGTGTCCTCGTCAGCTTGGACCAGCTGCGCGATCACCGGAACGCGGTTCCCGCCGGCGGACGCCAGCAGCATCACGGGCGTAACCGGTCGGCCGCCCAAGAGCCGCACCTGGGGCCGGCGCGGGATCACCCCGACGGTGCGTGTGCCCGGGTGCAGCCGTGGCCGCCTCTCGGTGGCCGGGATGCTGTGAATCAGGCCGGGCCTGCCCACCCGCCTGTGCTACCAGCTGCGTCGACACGCCGGCCGCAAGGGCGAGCGCCGCTCGCTGAGCGAGACGGACTGCATCCGCCTGCTCGACGGCGCCCACCGGGACTGCGCCAGGTCCAGTACCGGCCCGACCTTATTGACGGATGCCTTGCCGGCACTGGACTCACCCTGACGACACCACGCCTACGAGCTCAGTGACTGCCGACCTCGATCACGTAGTCGCGCTGCGCTGTCGGCTGACCGGAGCTCTGGTACGCCGTGACCGTGAACCGCGCCGCTCCCGCAGTGACCGGTGTCCCCACGATTCCGCCGGTATCGGCATTGAGTACGAGCCCCGCGGGCAAGGCCCCCGAGGTCACCGCGTATCGCGTGGTCGCCGGCGTGTTGGTCTTCACGATCGCCTCGTACAGGGCTCCCTTGGCTGCCGCGGGCAGCGGTCCGGCGTCGAGCTCCGGGGTCGGAGCGACGACGGCCTGGGGGGCGCCGACCGGCTTGCCGTCAGCGTCCAGCTCCTGCAAGGACCAGCGCTTGCCCGGCTCGACCACGCTCAGGTGCCAGTTCGTCTTCAGGTCGCGGAACCGCGCCTGCTGCTCCGCGGTGAACGCGCCCAGGTTGCGTGCCGTCTCCCATTGCTGAATGGCCTCGAGCAGCCGCGTCGTGTTCTCCCCGCCCGACTCGAGGCGGGAGACCGAGCTCTGGAAACCTGTCCCGGCGTTCAGGCCGGCGCCTCGGGCCAGCTTCCACTCCATGGTGAGCAGACTGTCCGAGCCTTTGAGGCTGATCCAGCCGAGCATGCCGGGGAGGTAGTTCGCCTGGAGGTACTTGTTGTTGGTGAACACCTGCTCCATCGAGGTGCTGCCGACTTCACCCCAGCTGGCCCGGGTCAGCGCGTCCCAGGTGTTCGAGGTCATCCGGCTGGTCTCGGAGATGAATCCGTCCTTGGCATCGATGCGCCGGAACGTCTTGTTCACGAGGTGAGCCATGCCGTAGGCGCCCCAGCCCGACTCCGATGCCGACTCCAGGCCGTCCCACGACATACCGTTGATGCCGGTGGTGTTCCAGGCGGTGGTCAGCCTGTCGCTGATCTCGTCAATGACGGCATGGCCGCCGATCGCGCCGCCGTAGCTGTTGGCCATGACTCGGGCGGTGTGGTCGCCCTCAGGGTGCGAGACCGCGACCGATCCCCATCGCGCGCGCTGCACGCCGGTCAGCTTCCACTCCTTCCCGACCTGCTCGGCCGCTCCGTAGCTGACGAACTCGTCCCCGATGCGCAAGTAGCTGTAGCTCGGTCCCGCCGCGAGCAGCGCGCCGTCGTCGAGGTACACGGTGGTGTCGCCGGCCGTCAGCGGACGGGTGAGCGAGGCGGTGCCTCCCATCGCGAGCCGGTCGTCGGCGGGCGGCGTGAGGTAGGCGTCCCGCGGGAACCAGGCCCAGTTGTAGGGCTCGTCGCCAGTGCTGATGAAGTCCGACAGGGTGTGTACGCCGAGCTGTACACCGTTCGCCTTGGCGATGTCCACGGCCGCTGCGGCCCCGGCGTCGCTCCCGCCCAGACTGGAGTCGAACTGGTAGTGGCCGCTCGACTCCCATGGGCCGTAGTTGCTGGTGAGTGAGTAGATGCGGTTCATGCCGGCCGCCTTGGCGAATCGGGCCGCCGCCGGAATGTTGCCGGTCTCCAGGTCTCCGAGCACCAGCCATGACTGGCTGCTCGCCTGGGAGGCCTTCTGCCACTGCCCGTTCAGCTTCGGGTAGGGCAGCTTCTCGCCCTTCGCGATGTTGGACAGGATCGTCGGCGTCGCCTCGGGCGAGGCTCCGAAGAGTGCGATCTTGGAACCGGCGATCCTGCCGTCGCGGCCGGGCAGCGGTCCGACCGGGATCGGATAGCCGCGTACCTTGCGGTGGCGTTCCTTGGTGTAGTCGAAGGTGAAGGCGCGCAGTACGGAACCCCAGGGGGTCACGCCTGCCGCGCTCCACTCCTCCAGGGAACCCACGCTCACATGGTCCGTATTGCGGTCGACCTCGCTCTCCCAACCCATGTCCTGGTCCTCCTGCGGCCAGGCGCCTTCGGTACGGTCGGTCAGCGGTCGGAGCCCGATGGCGAAATCGTCGTCGCGGACCACGCCCACCGATGTGCCGACCGTCTGGGAGATCGACGTGGCCAGTGGACCCCAGAGCAGGGTCTGCACATCGACGCCCTTCGGCGCGTCGACGGCGACCGCTTCGAACGTGGTGTAGCCGCCGCGACTGCTGACCAGCTTCACCTGGATCTTCCAGTGCGCGGCCTTGTTCCGGAACGTGAGCATCTGGCCACCGGGTCCGGAACGGTCAACCGTGGTCGGCCTCTGCTGCTTGCCGTCGACGACCAGGCTGACCAGGGAGGCCGCACGACCGGGCGCGAGGTGGTCGACCCCGGTCCTGACGTCCTCCAGTCCCACGACCGTCCCTGTCCTGTCGAGCTCCAGCTCCAGATAGCCGGCCTGGATCTCGATCGACGGATTCGCTCCGCCAGGTCGTGCTTGCGCCGACTGTGCGCCGACCGCGGGCAGGATGCCGGCGGTCAGCATCACGAATGCCACGGAACCGGCCGTACGCCGACGCCGTTCGGACCTTCTCCGAGGGGGCTGCGATCTGACTATGAGTTCTGAGAACCGCATGATGTTGCTCCTGTCACTCTCGACGAAAACTGCTGCACCGGCCGCTCGTGCCGGTCATCCCTTCGTGGCCCCCCCTGTCAGACCACGGACGAACTGCTTCTGGAAGGCGAGATAGAAGGCCAGGACGGGCAGGGTGGCCAACAGCATGAAGGCGAACACCGCCCCGAAGTCCTGCTGGTAGGGGCCGATGGAGCGGAAGATCCCGACCGTCACGGTGTTGCCGGCTCCGGGGCCCAGGACGAGCAGTGGGGTCAGGAAGTCGTTCCAGACCCATACCCCGAGGAAGATCAGCACGCTGGCCGACGCGGGCCGCAGCAGCGGGAAGACGACCTGCCAGAAGATCCGGAAACGGCCGGCGCCGTCGACTGCCGCGGCCTCTTCGAGTTCGCGCGGGATCGAGCGGATGAAGCCCATGAAGACGAACACGGCGAACGGCAGGTAGTACCCGACGTCGACCAGCACGGCGCCCGGCATCGAGTGCAACAGGCCGATGGCGTCGAGGATCCGCGTGATCGGAAGCATGATCACCGCGGGCGGGATCATCAGGCCGGACAGCATGACGCCGAGGACGGCACGGCTCCACCAGCGGCCCGACCGCACGAGATGGTACGCGGACATCGCGGCCAGCACGGTGGTGATGAGGATCGACGCCGCGGTCAGGGTGACGGAGTTGACGAGGCCGTACCAGAACAGCCCGTCCGGCCGGCTCAGTACGTGTTCGAGGTTGTCGAGGGTCGGCGGAAGCGGGAGCGCCAACGGCGATGTCACGACCTCGGAGCTGGGCTTGAAGACGTTGACCAGCGCCACGTAGAGCGGCATGCAGAAGACGGCCGCCACGCCGGTGGCCAACAGCGGCCGCATCCACGGCATTCGGGAGTTCACAGATTCACCTCTCGTCGTTGCAGGAGCCTGAGCACGGTCACGCTCGCGACCGAGACGACGACGAGCATGATCCCGGCCATCGCGGACGCCACTCCCGGACGTTGCTCGGAGAAGGCGGTGCGGATCACCGCGAAGGCCACGGTGGCCGTGCCGTCGGTGCCGGGGCCGCCGTTGGTGAGCACGGCAATCTGGTCGTAGACCTTGAACGAGCTGATCATCAGCATCACGGTGTTGATCGTCAGCGCGGGCGCGAGCAGCGGCCAGGTGATCGCACGGAACTGCTGCCAGGGGCCGGCGCCGTCGAGGCTCGCCGCCTCGTCGAGTTCGGCGGGGATCCCCGCGAGCCCGGCGAGGTAGACCACGACGGCAAAGCCGAGCAACTGCCAGACCATGATCCCGGAGACGGAGTAGATCGCGTACGACGGATCCGTGAGCCAGCCCGGCGGGTTCTCGACCCCCAGCGAGACGAGCGTGCTGTTCAGCAGGCCGTCGTCCGCCAGGATCGAGCGCCCGATCACCGACACCACGACAGCGGAGAGGATCACCGGTGTGAAGTAGACGCTGCGGAGCAGGCTGTAGAGCCGTCCCGGCCGGCGCAGCAGCAGGGCGATCGCGAGACCGAGCAGGTTCGTCAGCAGCACCACGATCACCGTGATCACCACGGTGTTCCACAGGGAGTGCCGGAACTCCTCGTTCCCGAGGAGGAATCCGTAGTTGTCCAGGCCGACGAACGAGGTCTCCGAGCGCGTGGCGCGCTCATCGGTCATCCCGGTGTAGAGGGTCCACAGGATGGGCGCCAGGACCATCGCGGTGAAGATCGCGAGGGTCGGCATGACGAAGACGGCGCCGGCTCCCACCGACGACCACGTCCAGGTGCGGCGCTGGTGCGGCCCACCCGCGCGCCCGGACGGGGCCGAAGTAGCCGGCGGCCGGTCGGACAGCGGCTTCCCTCCGGCGGCGTCGGTCCCCGTCCGGGCGGGCGAGGGGCGCGTCACTTCGCGAGCTCCTTGAACTTCGTGTTCAGCGTCGCGACGAACTTGTCCACGTCCGCACGGCCGTTGAGGAGATCGTTCAGTGCAGCGTCGACCTTGGGTATGAAGCCCGACGGCAGGGCCGGGACACCGCTCTCGTTTCCGAAGCTCGGCGTCACGGTTCCACCGGCCTGGGCCTTCTCGTAGAGATCGAGGGTGGTGTTGTACAGCGGCGGCAGGCCGGCCGGCGGCTTGTAGCCCTTGAGCGCCGCGAACAGGCCGTCGTACCGCGCCCCGCCGTCGGCGTTCAGCTTCGAGAACTCGATGGCCCACTGCTTGGCCTTCGCGACGTCAGGGGACTTGGCGCTCACCGACAGTCCACCGCCGGTGTACACGGGCAGGACGAGCGAGCCGTCCTGCGTGGGCATGGGGAAGGCGCCGAACTCCTTCTGCTGCGCCTTGTCCGGGGCCGCCGGGAACCACGAGCCCATCGGGTACATGGCGCCCTTGCCCTTGAGGAAGGCTTCCTGCGCCTGTGCGTAGGTGGCCGACAGGTTGTCGACGTTCTCCTTGCCCGCCAGTGCCTTCATCTTGGTCGCCGCGTTGACGAACAGCGGGTCGCTGAAGTCGGTCTTCCCCGCGGTCAGCTTGTCGAGCCACTTCGGGTCCTTGGCGTAGACCTCGTCGGCCACCAGCTGGGCGAAGGTCCATCGCGGGCCGAGGCCGTCCGGTGCACCGCCGCCGATGACGAACGGCTTGATCTGCGCCGCCTTCAGCTTGTCGACCGCGGCGAGCAGGTCGTCCCACTTCTTCGGAGGAGTGGTGATGCCCGCCTTCTCGAAGTCCGCCTTGCGGTAGTAGATCTGCCAGGTCTGCGAGTTGGTGGGCAGCTGGTAGATCCTGCCGTTGAAGCTGTTCGCGGTCGGGCTGGTCCAGTCCGCCAGTTCCTTCTCGCTGAACTGGGCGAGCTTGCCGCCCTCCGCCAGTCCGGCGGGGTCGATCGCGACCATGATGTCGGGCAGTGCGCCGGTCGAGTCGAGCTGGCGCGTGTACTCGTTGCGCTGTTCGGCGCTCGGCGCGACGAGTTTCTTGATCTTCACCCCCGGCACCTTGGCGCTGGTCCTGGCGATGATGTCGTCCCAGTAGGAGGCGGTGAGGTTGGGAGTCTCGAAGGTGAGCAGGCTCAACGTCACGTCATCGCCCGAACCGCTCCCGCCTCCGCTCCCACCTCCGTTCCCGCCACCGACGGCACAGCCGGTCAGCGCGACCAGTCCCAACGACACTGCTACCGCACCCCAGTTGGCCCGCTTGATCATGAGGCCCTCCTTGCTGGTCGAACCCACCGGGGGAGGTCGCTCGGCCAGAATTTAGATAAGTAAGTTTCTTGTCAATATTGCTGTTGCGGCGTCAATTTAGATACCGTGCCGCCGTGAGTCAAGACTTCGGTGAAACCCGGCGCAGCACGACTCCCGCAGGCCGTGCGGGCGATGCCCACCTCCTGCGCAAGCTCAATCTCTCGGCCACGGCGCGGGCCTTCCTCGACGCCGCGTCGCTGACGGTCAGCGATGTGCGTTCGATCGTCGGAGTCTCCCGCCCCACCGCCGAGGATCTGGTGGCGACGCTGCTGGACGAGGGCTTCGTCCGTGAGACGCTCGACCGCCCGAACGGCGAGCGGCCGGCGGGACGGCCGGCCCGGCGCTACGAGGTCGTGGCCGAGAACTTCGCCGTCGTCGGAGTCGACATCGGCGCCCACAAGGTGGCCGTGGTCGTCTGCGACCTGCGCGGAAACGTCCTGGCGGTGCGCAGGCGCAGCGTCGACTCCGGCATCGGGCCGGCCGGGCGCATCGGGGCGGCGGCGCGTCTGGTCGAGGCGACCGTCCGGCAGACCGGGACGAGCTGGGAACACATCCGCTCGGTGGCCTGCGGCATCACCGGCGTGGCGGCCAACGGCTCGGAGGTCAAGGACATCCGCACCGTTCCTGCGGGCCAGGACCTGGACGTCTACTCGCTCCCGGGCTTCGACAAGATCGACGTGGTGTCGGAGGTGTCGGGGCGCTTCAAGCGCGACGTGCTGGTCTCCAACGACATCCACCTCGCGGCAGTGGCCGAGCAGTGGCAGGGCGCCGCCGCCGAGGCGCGCGACCTCGTCTACATGCACGCCGGCCGCCGCCTCGGGGCCGCGATCGTCATCAACGGGCAGATCCACACCGGACGGCACGGCCTGGCGGCGTCCGTCGGTTCCATGAAAATCCTGGGGTGGGCCGACGCGATGGCGCAGCTCGACCACGAGAGCCGCAAGCTTGCGGGCTCGGCCGCCGAGGAGTCCACCAGCGACGACGTCCGGGCGCTCTTCGAAGCGGCCGCGAACGGCGACCGCACTGCGGTGCGCGCCGTCGACCGCGTCGCCGAGGCCCTCGCCCTGGGCGCCTCCATCTTGGTCCACGCCGTCGACCCCGACCTCGTCGTGCTCGGCGGCGGCCTGTCCCGCGCGGGGGACGTGCTCGCCGGTCCGTTCGAGCGGCACTTGGCCGCGACCTCCCTCAACTCGCCGGAGTTCCGCGTGTCCCTGCTCGGCGACGAGTCCGTCGCCCTCGGCGCCGCCCGGCTGGCCCTCGACGATCTCAAGGCGCGCCTGCTCGCAGTGCAGGCCTGATCCGCCCCCCTCCCACCGCACCAAGGAGTCACCGAATGATCGAGCCCGGACGCGTTGCCGTGCCCGTGCCCACCGCCCCCGTGTCCCTCTCCGGTCTCGGCGGGACCGAGACCACGACGATGGTCCTGCTGCCGAGGGCGGACGGCTTGCCCGACGTCGGGTGGGTGGGGCTTTCTCTGGCGGCGACGGACGTCCGATCCCTGACGATCCCGGCCTCGGTCGAGACCACGGCCTGGAACTCCTGGCTGATCGGCTCACCGGTCAGCGTGTTGCCAGAGCACGCGCGCGGCTACCTCGGACGGCCTGCGCTGCTCGGCCACCGGGTCGGCCCCGAAGGCCCCGGGAGCGACTGGTCCACCGCGTTCGGTCCCGGCTCGGTGCGGTGTGACGACGGCTCGCTCGTGGTCCGGGCCACCGACGAGGCAGCGGGACTCGAACTGTGCTTCGAGGCCGAAGCCGTCCCGGGGGGAGGGCTCCGCCTCCGGCACCTGTTGACCAACGTCGGTGCCGGCCCCTATGTGGTCGACGCGCTCGAGGTGGTCATCCCCGTTCCGACCGGCGCGGGCGAGATCCTCGACTTCACCGGGCGATGGGCCCGCGAGCGGCAGCCCCAGCGCCGCGCCCTCGCGGACGGGCAGTGGGTCCGGGAGCACCGCCGCGGCATGCGCATCCTCGACGGCACCGGCCTGATCGTGGTCGGTACCCCCGGCTTCGGATACGGCGACGGTGAGGTGCTCGGTGTCCACCTCGCCTGGAGTGGCAACCACCGGTATACCGTCGAGCAGCTCAGCTCCGGCGCCGCCGTCGTCCGGGCCGGCGAGTTGCTGCACCCGGGCGAGCTGGTCCTCGCCGAGGGCGAGACGTACGCGATGCCCTGGGTGCACGTGGCCGCGTCCGCGCGCGGCCTCGACGGCCTGGCGGACGCGACCCATCAGTACGTCCGGTCGCTCGCGGCCCATCCGTCCCCGCCCGCACCCGTCATGTTCAACCCGTGGGAGGCGGTCTACCTCGACCACGACCTCGACACACTGACCGCGCTGGTCGACATCTCGGCCGAACTGGGCGCCGAGCGTTTCGTGCTCGACGACGGGTGGTTCGCGGGCCGCACCTCCCTCGACGACGGCTTGGGCGACTGGACCCCGGACCCGGCGGTGTGGCCGGACGGGCTGGCACCGCTTGTGGACCGGGTGCACGAGAAGGAGATGGAGTTCGGGCTCTGGTGGGAGCCGGAGGCTGTCAACCCGAACTCCGCGGTCTACCGCGACCATCCCGACTGGATCCTGCGCACCGGCGACCGGTCGCCCGTGCTGGAACGCAACTGCTACCTGCTCGATCTCAGCCGGGAGGATGTGCGGGCACACCTGCTCGACGCCTTCGGCCGCCTGGTGGCGGCGCACCGGATCGACTTCGTCAAGTGGGACCACAACCGCGACCAGATCGACGGCGGTGACTCGCGCGGCTCCGGCCGGCCCGCGTCACGGCGGCAGACTCTTGCCTTCCGCGAGCTCCTCGACGAGCTGGCCCGCCGCCATCCCGGCATCTCGTGGGAGAGCTGCGCCTCGGGAGGCGGCAGGATCGACCTGGACGTGCTCGAGCGGGCCCAGAGCACCTGGGCCTCCGACGTCACCGATCCGCTGTCCCGCCAGCCGATCCAGCACTGGAGCGCCCAGCTCGCCCCGCTGGAGTACCTCGGCGCTCATGTCACCGCACCGGTCTCCCACCAGACCGGCCGGAGCAGCGTCCTGGACCTCCGCGCGGCCACGGCCTTCTTCGGCCAGTTCGGCATCCAGTGGGACCTCACGAAGGTGCCGACCCACGAGCTGGACCGTCTCGCGTCCTGGATCTCCCTCTACAAGCAGCACCGCGCGCTCCTGCACACGGGGCGGCTGACGCGTGTCGCACTGCCCGACGGTCTGCTCGCGCATGGAGTGGTCGCCCGGGACCGGTCGGAGGCGCTCTTCTCCTATGCCCAGCTCGATGAGATCGTGCCCGTGCCACCGCGGCTCCGTATCCCTGGACTCGACCCGGACCGGATCTACCGCGCCTCGCTCGTCGCTCCAACCGACCCGTCGGTGACCTGGGAGGTCACGGGCATCCAGGCCTCCGGCGCGGCGCTGGGAGCACTGGGGCTGCCGGGTCCTGAGCGGGCACCTCAGAGCGCGGCGCTGGTCCACCTGCGCGCCGTCTGATCCGGCATCCGTCGCCGACCCGGCCAATGACCCTGCGTCTTCCCTTCGACGAGGGCACCGGCTCATCGACCACCGAGGCGACCACCGGGACGGCGATCCCGACCGGCGACAGGACCTGGTCGACGGGCAAGACCGGATTCGGGAAGGGCCTGGTCTTTGGGACCGCCGCAACCGTCCCGGCCGTCGGGGCCCCCGCGGAACCGGTGATGACGTACTACTGCATCTGCGGAGGCAAGTTCGCTGACGTCATCATCAGCGACCTGTTCCGCTACACCCCGAACGGCTCGACGACAGCGTTGCAGGACGCCACCATGTCGCGCGGTTTCAACGGAACACTGTCGGCAGTCATCTCGTGCTGCTCCGGGGAGCCAAGGATGTCGGCATTGTGGGGTCGCCACAATGCCGCGCCTCCCGTAGAGGCATCCCCCACCGCCATGGAACCGGCACAGTCACCAGCACGGCCACTCCACCACTACGAGCCGGCGCGGGTCCCGACTACGTGGAGCCGACCCGCTCACCACAGTCAGCCGGCCAGCTGGAACCCGAGCCGCCAGGGACTGACGCACCGTCAGCAAAGTCGGCATTGGGTCAGCATTAGGTCGGCCTGGTCACCGTCGAGGAGCACAACGTCCTGGGCGGACTCGGCGGCGCGGTGGCCGAGACGCTCGGCGAACACGCGCCGGCCCGGCTGCGCCGCATCGGCATGCGGGACCGCTTCTGCACCCATGTCGGCGACCACGAGGCGCTCCTTCGCACCTACGGCATCACCGAAGAGGCAGTTGCAGCGGCGGCCCTCGAAGTGCTCGATGTCCCCTCCGCCACCGTTCCCGAGGAGTTGAACACCCCATGATTGCGGCACGACTGCCCCGTACCTACGACGTCGACCTGCTCCAGCGGGACCTGGACAGCCTGCGCGCGCTGCCGCAGGCGCCCCAGCCAGGCCCCTACCACGACGGCGAGTGGACCGGCCTGACCCTGTACGAACAAGGCGGCGGCGTCGGCGGTGAGGCCGCGCGGCTGCTGCCCTACGCGCCGACACCCGCGCTGGAACGCGCGCCCTACCTGGCCGAACTCCTGGACGGTCTCGATTGCCCCAAGCTCCTGGTGCGGCTGCTCACCCTGCCGCCCGGCGCCGACATCGGCGAGCACAACGACGCGGGATCCACCTTCCAGTTCGGCTCCCTGCGCCTGCACGTGCCCCTCGTCACGCACGACCAGGTCGTCATGGTGATCGACGGCGAGCGCATGTCCTGGAAGCCCGGCGAACTGTGGTGGGGCGACTTCTCGCGCCCACACTGGCTGCGCAACGACAGCGATTTGACGCGGGTCCACATGGTCATCGACGTCGAGATCAACGACTTCGTCCTCGGCCTCTTCCCGAGCGAACTCGTGGCGGACAAGCGAGCCACGCACAACGGCATCTCGATGTACCACCCGCCACTGCCCGCCGAACAGCGCACCGACGCCGAACTCGCCCCGTTCGCCCGTGTCTTCGAGCTGGTCCCGCAGCTGATGCCGCTGTTCGGAGGGGGCGGGAAACTGCAGGACCTGGCCCGGTCGGCGACCGCACGGTGCCGCCCCGAACAGGGGCGCCTGATCGTCACGCTCGACGGCGAGCCGTCCGTCGCCCTGGAACGGGTGGCGGAGCGCAGGTTCCGCGTCGTGGGCCAGCCGCAGGGCGTCTGAGTCGAGTACGACGACGCACGGCACCCCACCAAGGCGGACATCGTGGTACGCGGTGTTCCCGAGGACCTCTACGCCGCCCAACTCGGCTTCCAGCGAGAGTCGGTCGTACCCGAGCAGCGTTTTCCGCTCGATCTCACGGACACACCGTCAGCGGTCGGCTGATGCGACGGCGGGGGTGGGTACGATCATCGCCCCTCGGCCGTTCCTAGGAGTGTGGTGGACGAGATCACGGTGCGGCCCGCGGCCGCCGACGACTGGTGCGCGGTCGAAAAGGTCCTCGACGCCCGAGGATCGGTCAAGGGCTGCTGGTGCATGTTCTTCCGGCAGACCCCGCAGCAGCGCCGCACCGAGTGGGGGGACGGCAACCGCCGTGCCCTCGCCGATCTCGTCCGGGCCGGCGCGAGACCGGGCCTGGTCGCCTATCGTTCGGACGCTCCGGTCGGCTGGGTCTCCGTCGCCCCGCGCGAGCAGTACTCCCGCCTGGAGCGCTCCCCCGTGAGCAAGCCCGTCGACGAGCGACCCGTCTGGTCACTGGTGTGCATCTACGTCGCCAAGGAACACCGCGGCACCGGCGTCGCTCGTGCACTGGTGCGTGCCGCCGTCGAGTTCGCCGCGGAGCAGGGCGCGGACACGGTCGAGGCCTACCCGGTGGACGACACGATGGGGCCGGTACCGACCGACGCCGCCTATCACGGCCTGGTGACACTCCTGCGCTCCGAGGGATTCGACGAGGTCGCCCGGCGCAGCCCCAGACGCCCGGTGATGCGATGGAGCCCGACCGGGGACATCGCGCGAACGGACGGCACAACAGCGACGGCAGCAACAGCACGGAAAGAGAAGTGAGGACCTGACATGTCCGGTGCCCTCTTGGACAACAGCGAGAGCCGCGCATCCACCGAGTCCGACAACCGCTGGGCGCGGTGGTGCTGCTGCACTCCTGGTTCGGTCTGACCGACCACTTCCGCGGACTGTGCACCCGGCTCGCGGAGGCCTCCTTCTCCGCGGTCGCCCCCGACCTGTACGGCGGCCCGCAGACCGACGACCCGGCGCGCGCCAAGGAGTTGCGCAAGGCGCTGCGCGACGACGAGGTGCTCGAGAGGATCTCCGCCGCCGTCGACCAGGCCCAACTGCTCGCGGGCGACAAGCCGGTGGGCCTGGTCGGATTCAGCGTCGGCGGCGAGTTCGCGATCCGCACCGGTGCCGCGCGCGGCAAGGACATCGCGGCGGTGACCACGTTCTACGGCCTGTACGTGCCCGAGGACCTGGCCGGTCTCGAGGCGCCGGTGCAGGCGCACCTTGCGGGCGACGACGAGTTCGTCGAGCCCGACGAGGCAGGGGAGTTCGTCGAGCGGTCCATGACCCTCGGCAAGTCCCTGGAGCTGTACACCTACCCCGGCACCCGGCATGCCTTCAGCAACGCCACGCGGCCCGAGTCCTACGACGCCGTGGCCGCCGACCTCGCCTGGCGGCGCACGAGGGAGTTCCTCACCCGGCACCTGGTGGGGTGAGCGGGCGCGCCCGTCCGGTCACGCGGCGACGTCGCGCACCAGACCGTCGACGAGACGGTCGATGAGCGTCCCGTCCGGGTCACGGTCCGGATTGATCTCGGTGACCACCATGGCGGACGGTGCCCTTGCCGAAAACGTCATCCATTGAGGTCATGCGGCATGTCGGTACTCGTGGAGAGTGCCGCCGAGGCGATCGCGGCGGCGTATGTCGAGGCGGGCGATCTCGTCCGGATCAGTGATCGGCGTGGGCAATAGATACAGCGGGCGGGCATTCGCGATGCCCTGATGCGGCCGATGGGAGTTGTAGAACTGTTCGAACGCGCGCAAAGCGTGGAGCAGATGCCGCTGATTCCAGATCAACGTGCGGTCCAGCAGCTCGCGCCGGCGGGTCTGCACCCACCTCTCCATAATCGAGTTCATTCTCGGCATCCGGACGCCGCTGAGCACAACCTCGATGCCCCTCGATTGTGGGGTGCAGACCGTGGCGAGCAGCGGGTGCAGGGGGCGGATGCCCTTGAACCGGCCGTACTCGGCGCCCTGTTTCGCCCGGCCGTAGACCCGCTTGTGGGTGGAGTCGACATCGATGAACGCCAGCTCGTCCGAGCCCGGCAGCAAGGGGGAGTGCGCGGCCAGTGCGGCCAGGAACCGGCGGTGGACAGCGTGGAGTTGAAGGGCATGACCGTGGGTGAACGCGCGAAGGAAGGTGCCCAGCGTGGACGGGGCACGGGCACCTGCGAACACGGCCGGCATCGCCCCGTGCCGCAGGACGTGAAGGTCGTCGATGCTGTCCGCTCCCGCGGCCATGCCGCCCACAATGCTGGTGACCTTGGCGTCCGCCGCAGCCCCCGCCCCGTTCTTCGCGCTGGTCAGCTTCACCTTCTCGGCCACCAGCCGCGACAGCCCGCACCGCTCGGCCAGCCGCAGCACCGGCAGCGCCCGGCATACGCGATCAGGTTCGGGTCATCGAACGCAGCGGAGACCGCTGCCGGAGTATGGGAAACTTGCATCTACGAGGTGCCTTGCTGATTGTGCGTGCTGGAAGCGTCAGAACTCCCATCATCGCAGGTCAGCAGGCACCTCTTCTTGATTACTCATCCACAGCACGCGAGTCACTCGGTGGATCGAGGCTTAGCGCCTTGCCGCGTCAACGGCAGGGACGCAGATCCTGCTGACTGGCAGGCCGCGGTCCGCTGTTCTCAAGACGCCCCTGGACGCGCGACGGGAGGCGCGGCGAGAGTTGGCCCCCCGCTGACCTCTTCATCCCTGAGGGCCGACAGCTGTCGGCCCTCAGGCACGACCTCAAGCTTCAACACGCTGAACTTGACAGGGAATGGCCGGCGCAAGGGCCTATCACTCGGCGGGCGGCTCAAGCCAAGGCCGGTCCGAGTGCCTGGTGACGCCCGAACAAACTGCCGAGCTCTTCCGGGCGCCGGTCTCACCCCGGTGATCCTCGACAGCCTGGAGTGCACCGCGCGCTCTTCCCGGACTGGGTGCGTCCCGTTCTGCGTCTGCGCCCCACAAGGGAGTTGCTCCCTTGTGGGGCTGGTGCGGACGATGCTGGTGAGGAAGCATGGGCGTGCGCGGTACGAGTGCCGTCCGCGCAACCGATGTGTGACACGAAGAGGGCCGATGACTGACGAGCAAGGCATCCGGACGTCGATGGACGGAATCGACACGGGCACGCCGCATTCGGCGCGGGTGTGGAATTACTGGCTGGGCGGCAAGGACAACTACGAGGTGGACCGTCGGCTCGGGGCAACGATGGAGGAGCTGTACCCGCAGATCATCGAGATAGCGCGCGCCTCGCGGGCATTCCAGGCGCGAGCGGTGCGCTTTCTGGCCGGTGAGGCCGGGGTGCGCCAGTTCCTGGATCTCGGCACAGGTCTGCCGACCGCGAACGCGACGCACGAGGTCGCCCAGGACGTCGAGCCGACGGCACGCATCGTGTATGTGGACAACGACCCGATCGTCCTGGCTCACGCGCGTGCCCTGCTGACCAGCCGGCCTGAAGGGGCGACGGACTATGTGCACGCGGACCTGACGGACGCGAAGACAGTGTTGCGCGAGGCCGCCCGGACGTTGGACCTCGACCGGCCGGTGGCCGTAATGGTGCTCTCGACGCTGGGACACGTCGCCGACTCGGGCGAGGCCGCGGCGCTGCTCCGCAGCTACTTGGACGCGCTGCCCGCGGGCAGCTACTTGATGCTGTGCGACACCATCGAGACTCCGGAGACGCAGGCCGGGTCCGACGAGTACGCCAGTGGCGGCGCCATGCCGTACATCTCGCGTCCCAGGGAGGTCATGGGGACCTTCGCGGACGGACTCGAGCTGGTGGAGCCGGGCTTCGGCTCGATCAGCCTGTGGCGCCCCGAAGAGCCTGCCGTCGGCGAACCGGTCGACCAGTGGGGATTCGTGGCCGCCAAGCGGTAGCTGCCTCCGTTCTCCGAGGCCGTGGGCGCAGCCGGCAAGGCCTCTGCCCCCTCGCCGCGGCGGCCTCCCGGACGTCCTCCTCCCCGTGCTGACGTTGCCCGGCAAGAAGGCCGACGCGGTACCGGCCGCCGCCCGGTCCCGCCTGGGCGGTAGGTGCGCCACACGCCGTACATCGGACCGGTGAACGGGCCCTTGGAGTACGAGTGCTGCTCCCCGGGCCACGGGCGTAAACCGGGGCTCTGTGCGCGAATCTTGCCGCCCGTCCGCGAGAGCACGGGCAGGGTCCCGGCGATGACGGGGCGGCGATCGCCACGTCAGCGCCCGACCGGTCGCGGTCAGCAGCCCCCGCGGTCAGCCCCCCGTGGCGGGAGATCAGGTCGGCGGCCTCGATCGCGGCGACGACTCGACCACGGACGGCCAAGGACTCCCGCTCGCCAGGGGGTGCGTTGCTTCTTGAGTGATGGGTGGGTGGCTGTGGTCACGCCGCGAGGGCGAGTTGTCCCTGGTAGCGGACGGCATGGGTGTGCAGTTTGTCGAGTTCGGTGAAGTAGCGCCAGTACCGCTCGAAGTCGCCGTTGTCGATGACGGCGCGTAGGAGGAGGACCGCCTCGGCGCCGGTCAGGCTCCACCTCGCCCCGGTCACGTCCAGGCGGTCCTTGACGAGGAAGCGGCAACTCCCTTCGATCACCCCGGTCGCGATGGGCCAGCCCATGGTGAGGGCGAGGTGGTAGCGCAGGTAGGGCTCTTTGGCCTGCAGGTAGGCGGCGGTGCGGGCGACGGCGGGCAGTTGCTTCGCGTCATCGGGGCGGGTGTGCAGGTGCTGGCGCAGTGCGGCGACGACGCGGGGGCTGTGCCCGTCCAGCACGGTGCGGGCGGTCGGCGACCCAGGCCGCGCGCGCTGCGTGGCCTGGGTGGAGGTCCTCGGCGGCCCGCCACAAATATTCGATCACATGCACGATATCCACGATCGTGTCGACATGGACGCCGCGGGCGACCGCTTCCCTTGCGATGCACTCGAGTTGGTGGTTGGCGCCGTCGACCAGGACGATCCAGCGGCGCCTTCGTTCGGGGTCTCGCTGCTCGGCATGGTCGAACATGGCGGTGACGATGGCCGCGGTGGAACGCTGAAGGGAGCCTTCCAGGTGCCGGCCCCGTGCGCGCGGGCCGTGGGTGCGGGCGGCGCGTTCGGCCGCGGTGGCCGGAAGGACGTCCGCACCGGTGCGTGGGACCGGGTCGGCATCGTAGACGGCGAAGACGGTCGCCATCCGCCGGCGACCGGTGTGCTCACGACTGGACAGCTGGGCCGAGGGCGGCTGCGGGCCGTCGGCTGCAATGACGTCTTCCGGACGGGCACCCCGCCCCATTTTCCCGGCCCCGGGATGCGGCCGACAGGCCGCGGGATGACTGGCTAGAGGCCCGGGGCACTTCGCTGGGCGGATGCGAACAAGCCCAGGTCGAGAAGTACCTCAACACGAAGCCCGCGTACCCGGAGCAGTGCTCCGCGTTCGTCCGATGGGCGGTGCGCCGGCGGTACGCCCCGGCCGACATCAAGGCCCCCGCGACCCGCTGGACAGGCCCAGCCGGTCCGCACGACGAGGACGCGCGCTGGGCGGTCGCACCCTGCACGACGATTCCCTCCCGACGGCCGATCGCGTGGCCGGTCAGCAAAGGGTCAGCAAGTGTTCGATCAGACCTGGTCACAGGTGCCAACACGTGCAACTGCCGACCGCCCGAGGAACCGACCCACGGCAGGCACAACCGCGTCCCCCCGCCGTACCGGCGAAGGGACGCAGCGAAGGCACGCGACGGGGACCGTTGGGGGACACATCGCCCCAGGTCAGCGCACCCGACCCCGCGGTTTCAGTGCCACCGGCGGCAGTGCCGGCGCAGGGAGTCGGGCCCCGTCGTAGCCCTTCACCTCGCCGAAACGGGGGCCCTCCATCCAGTCCAGGCGGGCCGCCTCGATTTCCTCGTGGGAACGGCCAATGAAGTTCCACCACATGACGATCTCCTCCTCGAAGGGCTCGCCGCCGAGGAGCATGAGGCCCGCGTCGGTGTCTGCGCGCAAGGGGAGTTCGGTGCGGCCGCAGCCGAGGTAGAGCATGGAGCCCGGCAGCATGGGTACGCCGTCGACCTCGGCCTGGCCGGACATCGAGAGCACCGCGTACTCGAAGTCGGGGTCGAGCGGCAGGCGGGCCTCGGCGTCGGCGGAGAGCGACAGGTCGGCGCCGACGATCGGGGTGTACGCGGTGCCGGGCGAGGTGGCGCCGTCGAGTTCACCCAGGATCAGGGTGGCGGTGAGACCGGCGGCGGTGACGGTCGGCAGTTCGGTGTGGTGCTGGAAGTGCGGTTCGACGTGACGGTGGGCTTCCGGCAGGGCCACCCAGAGCTGGGCGCCGTGCAGAAACCTCGCGTGGGACTTCGGGCTCTCCTCGGAGTGACTGATGGCCCGGCCGGAGGTCATCAGTCCCAGCTCGCGCGGGCGGATCGTCCGGAGGCTGCCGAGGCTGTCCCGGTGCAGGACCTCACCCTCGTGCAGCCAGCTGACCGTCTGGAGGCCCATGTGCGGGTGGGGCGGCACTTGCATCCCGGGTTCGCCGGCGATGTCGTCGGGACCGTAATGATCGACAAAGGCCCATGCGCCGACCATCCGGCGGCCCAGATTGGGCAGCAGTCTGCGGACCTCGGTGGACTCACCCAGCTGGACACGGCGAGGGGTGAGAAGTTCACGTACGGGCTCGGCGACGACGAAGCCCCGTCCTCCACAGACGGAGAGTGCGGCCTGGCGATCGAGATTGCTCATGACGCTCAACCTATTCCCGTGGGGGTCCGGGGCACCGGTACCCACGCCGATTATTTAGTGGAATATTCAACCAGTGTGCCATGTTCCAGTGACTGGAGCCTGGCCGGGCGTATGGCCGGGGCAGTGGCGGGGCGGGTCCCGGAGCGATCCGGAGGCGGTCCGCGAACGAGGAGGTCAGAGGTCAAGTGAGCGACACCTATTTCGAGTTCGGTACGGCAGCCGACCGCTGGGACCGTGCGCAGATGTTCTTCGAGGCGAAGGAGTACATGACCGCGGCCCGGATCCTGGAAGGGCTCGTCGAGGAAGTACCGGAGCAGGTCTCTCCGCGGCTGTTGCTGGCGCGGGCCTACTACCACTCGGCCCGGCTCGGCAGGGCCGAGACGGAGCTGCGGGTGGTTCTGGAGCGCGACCCGGTGGAGGCATACGCCCGGCTGATGCTCGGCCGGACGCTTGAGCGCCAGGGGCGGAGTGCGGAGGCGACGGGCCATCTGCGGATGGCGGCGGCTTTCTCCGGCGACTTCAGCGTCGATGTCGACGTCGAATCCGGCAGGACCGGGCTCCAGCCGAGGTCTCTCGCCGATGACGAGTCGGCGTAATGAGGTGTCGGCTGCCATGGCCGGCGCGCACGGACGCGGTGGCTTGCCCTGTCCGGCCACGACGTCGCGTATCCGCCGCAGCGTCTTCGCGCCGCTGAACGGCGCGGGGTGGGCGATGCCCGCCCCGCGCCCCGGGGGTTTCCGGCCCAGCTCCGGAGAATTCCGCTGCCGTCCGGCCGCCCCGCGTGATAGTCCACTCGGTCATGACCGATCTTGGGACTCCCCGTCTCCGCCTCCGCCTGATGAGCCCCGCCGACGCCCTGCACGTGATGGCCGGCAAGCCGGAAGAGGGTGCCCGCTGGGCACCCGGATATCCGTCCCCCGGCGAGATGGCCGCGGCCGAGCGCTTCCTCGAAACGTGCGCGACGACAGGTGATCCCAGCCCTTACGGTTCGTACGAGATACGCCGCCGTGACGACGGCGAGGTGATCGGCGGGCTGGGATTCCACGGCGCTCCGGACGAGAACGGGCACGTCACGATCGGCTACGGGCTCGTTCCCTCGGCGCAGGGCATGGGTTACGCCTCCGAGGCGCTGCGCGCACTGCTCCGGTTCGCCCGCGAACAGGGTGTGACCTGCGTGCACGGCGACACCGATCTGGACAACGTCGCGTCCCAGCACGTCATGACAGCCGTCGGCATGCGTCTGGTAAAGGAGGACGCGTTGCTGAAGCACTACCGGATCGACTGGGAACGGCGGGCCGACACGTGACCGACCGGTCTCCGTCGTCCGGTCGTCAGTGACGCGTCGGTCAGTGGTGCGTCGGTCAGCCGGGCGCCGTGGCCGTCCGGTTCGCGCCACCGCTTGCGGCGGTGACGGCGTCGGCCTTCGACACGAGGAGCCGTTCCGTCAGGTAGCCGAAGACGAGGCCGAAGGTGGCCCAGAGAGTGGCCTGCACGGCGAGCGTGGCCAGCCGGAACTCCCACAACAGGGCCGCCGGAAAGTCCTTTCCGACCTCGTTGAACGAAGGCAGGAACGCGTACGCGAGTCCGATCACGACGACGTAGGCGGCGGATGCGGCGATCGTCGCGTTCCAGTTGCCCAGGCGCGGTGCCAGCCGCTTGCCGAGGATGACGGCGGCGACGGCCAACAGCGCGCTTAGGGCGACCATCAGGAAGAACAGGGCGGTGCGTCGGCCGATGGTGTCGGGGTTGCCGACAGCCGGTGGGTTGGCCGGATACTTCAGGAACGGCACGACGTACACGGTCAGCAGAGCCGCACCCGCGATCAGCGCGGCCGTCGCCCGTGGGCCGAATTTGCCGATCCGGCCGAGGGCGTAGCAGAAGACGAGCGCGGCGATGCCACCGATCGCCACTCCGAAGACGAGCACACCGGTGGCAAGCCCGGCGGTGGATTGCATGGTGCGGCCGACGAGTTCCTCGCCGCCGCCGTGGTCGTGGCTGTGCGCCTCTTCGAGGGCGATGGCCGCGTCCACTCGGGACTCACCGAGGAAGTACGCGACAACCAGTGCGAGGGCGCCCGCGGCGAGGCCGGCCAGCATGCCGCGGATGAGCAGGGCCCTGACAGATATGGAGTTCATGGGTTTTCCCCTGGTTCGGACGGTACGTCAGTGGCAGGGGAAACCGAGGAGGTGGCGGCCGTCGTGGACCCACTCGTGGACACCTGTGCCGGAGATGACCGAGGTGGCGCCCTGTTCGGCGCCGACGAAGTACAGCAGAACGAGCATGAGAATGCCGAAGAAGACCGCCCAAGGAGCAATGGCCTTCCCGGAGATGGGGGTGATCGCCGGTACGGCGGTGGTGGGGGCAGCAGCAGTCTGTGCCATGGCAGAACCTCCTGAGGGAACACGCGTCCCGATCGTGGTGCCTGAGGCGAAGGTGCTGGGTCTGACTTCCCGTACGGGTACGGGTACACAGTGGCGCGACCGTGCCGGATTCTCACCGGACTTCCGTCACACCTTCGTCATGTTCCTCGGACGATACCGCCTGGGAGTGGGCACGGCCAAGGTGCCGCCGCCGGAACCGGAGGGATCGGATGCCATCGTGGGCACACAGGAGGGGCCAGAGTTCAGGGAGTTGACCGGTCATGACGGTACGGGTGATGTTGATCTCACCGGCGCTCGACGTCGCGCTGCGCGAGGCGCGGTTCGACGGTGATGCTCCGCTCGACCCGGCGGGGGTCCGCCGGGCCCGCGCCGCCGCGTCGGCGGTGCCACCGGCCGGCCGGTATGTGCGCGGGCCGTCCGCACGGTGCGCCGGAACCGCCGACGCGTTGGGATTGCGCGCGGACCCCGAACTCGCGCTCCGAGGCTGGGACATGGGGCGGTGGAGCGGGCAGCGGCTGGCGGAGGTGAGCGCGAGCGAACCGGACGCGGTGTCGGCCTGGCTGACCGACCCCTCGGCGGCTGCGCACGGCGGCGAGTCGTTGCTGGAGTTCTCTGCCCGGGTCGGCCGCTGGCTGAAGTCCGTGGAGTTCGTGGAATTCCTGGACGGTGACGGGGGCGGCCGTCTGCTGGGGGTCGTCGAGCCCGCGGTGGTGCGGGCGGCGATCGTACAGGCGCTCGCTCTGCCGACGGAGGCGTTCTGGCGGCTGGATGTCGCCCCGCTGACGCTGACCGGGCTCAGCGGACGGTCCGGACGGTGGAACCTGCGCTGCGGGCAGCCGTTGTCCCCCGCTCCGGCCGGTTGACGTCACCCGGTGGCCGTCGAATCCGTGGACCGGCCGCGGAGCAAGCACCGAGGTCGGACGGACGACGAGGTCGAACACACCCCGCAGCCGGGCGACGAGTTCAGGCACGGGCACCCGACGCAACGACAGAGCCGCGGCCTCGGTATCCCCACACCCCGCAGGACGAAGGAGGATCGGTGATCCGCAGCGCGACGCGGGATCCGGTCGCGACACCGGCCGGACCCTATGCGCCGCGGTACGCCTCCAGCAGGCGCAGCCAGATCTCGCTGATCGTCGGGTAGGCGGGGACGGCGTGCCACAGTCGGTCGATGGGGACCTCGCCCGCCACCGCGATCGTCGCCGAGTGCAGCAGTTCGCCGATGCCCGGTCCCACGAAGGTGACACCGAGGAGGAACTCCCGGTCGAGGTCGACGATCATGCGCGCGTGGCCACGATAACCGTCCGCGTACAGGCCGGAGCCGGCCACCGCCGCGAGGTCGTAATCGACGGCGCGTACGCGGTGGCCGGACTCCTCTGCCTCGGCGAGGGTGAGGCCGACCGAGGCGGCCTCGGGGTCGGTGAAGACGACCTGGGGGACGGCCGCGTGGTCGGCGGTGGCCACGTGGGCGCCCCAGCGGTCGGTCTCCAGCAGCGGGACTCCCGCGGCGCGGGCGGCGATCGCGGCGCCCGCGATGCGCGCCTGGTACTTGCCCTGGTGGGTGAGGAGCGCCCGGTGGTTGACGTCGCCGACAGCGTAGAGCCAGGTGGTGCCTTCGACGAGGCAGCTGTCGTCGACGGTGAGCCAGGAGCCGGGTGTGAGGCCCACCGTCTCCAGGCCGACGTCGTCGGTGCGCGGGGCGCGGCCGGTGGCGAAGAGGATCTCGTCGGCCTCGACGCTCCCGCCGTTGTCCAGTTCCGCGACGACCGGCCCGTCCGGGACCGCACGCCGTACGGAGGTCGCCGAGACTCCGGTACGGATGTCGGCTCCCGCCTCGGTCAGCGCCCGCGCGACCAGTTCGCCCGCGAAGGGTTCCATCTTCGGGAGGAGTCCCTTGCCGCGGATCAGCATCGTCACCCGGGCGCCGAGGGCCTGCCAGACGGTGGCCATCTCCGCCCCGACGACGCCGCCTCCGACGATCACGAGGCGGCCGGGCACCTTCTTGGCGCTCGTCGCCTCCCGGCTGGTCCAGGGACGGGCCTCGTCGACGCCGGGGAGGGCGGGGACGACGGCGCGGCTGCCGGTGCAGACGGCGACGGCCTGCCGGGCGGTGAGCCGGTGCACCGTGCCGTCGGGGGCGGTGACGGAGACGGCCTTCTCGCCGGTGAGCCGGCCCCGGCCGCGGTAGATGTCCGCTCCGATGCCCTCCAGCCAGGCGACCTGTCCGTCGTCCTTCCAGTGCGAGGCGAATGCGTCGCGGCGGGCGAGGACCGCGGCCGCGTCGAGCGGTCCCTGGACGGCGTCGCCGAGGCCGGGCAAGCGGCGGGCGTCGGCACGGGCGACGACCGGCCGCAGCAGGGCCTTGCTGGGCATACAGGCCCAGTAGGAGCACTCGCCGCCGATGAGTTCCGTCTCGACGACCGCCGTGCTCAGCCCGGCGGCACGCGCCCGGTCGGCGACGTTCTCACCCACCGGACCTGCTCCGATGACCACGACGTCGTATTCGGCGTTCAGGGAAGCTGCTGTCATGGGAACAGTCTGATCGCGGGTGTGCGCGGCGGCCACATGGGCAGGCGGAATAGCGCACGTACCGGCACGGTTGTGCCGGACAGGTCCGAGCGGGCAGAGGAAGAGGTAGAAGAGTATGAGCACCGTTGAGCTCACCAAGGAAAACTTCGATCAGGTCGTCAGTGACAACGGCTTCGTCCTGATCGACTTCTGGGCTTCCTGGTGCGGCCCGTGCCGGCAGTTCGCGCCGGTCTACGACGCGGCGTCGGAGCGCCACGACGACCTGGTCTTCGCCAAGGTCGACACCGAGGCGCAGCAGGAGTTGGCGGCGGCCTTCGAGATCCGTTCCATTCCGACGCTGATGATCGTCCGGGACAATGTGGCGGTGTTCGCTCAGCCGGGGGCGCTGCCGGAGGCGGCGCTGGAGGATGTCATCGGACAGGCCAGGAAGCTGGACATGGACGAGGTCCGCAAGTCCATCGAGAACCAGCAGAAGGAGCAGAAGTAGGCTCCACGCGCGCATGAGCGGGGTGAGGGGCCCGACCGGACCGCGGACACGGACCGGTCGGGCCCTCTTTCCGTGACATCGGCGGCCTGCGCGGCCTCAGCCCGCAGCGCTGCTGTCGGCACCGTTGTCCGGGCTGCTGTCGGCGTCGTCGTCGGCGTTCTTCTCCTTGATCCGGACCGACAGGCCGTAGTCCAGTTCGGCGCCGTCGACCAGCAGGGCCTCGACCGCGTGCGTCGCCGGGTCGATGTCCGCCACGACGCCTTCACCCGAATAGCGGGGGTAACCCGATGCTCCAGTCTCGCCGGTCGCCGCCACGACCGCCGAGCGGATGGCGCCACTGCTCCCGGCGGCTTCGGTGGTCTCCTCGACGTGTTCGGGGACCAGCAGGATCTCGTAACTCTGCGGATGGCTCATGGTCATGACGCTAGGCAAGCGGCACGCGGTACGCACGTTGCCGCGCTGCCGTGCCGTGCGGACCCGGCGGCTCAGCTGGACTCGCGGTGGACCGTCCTGGCCCGCAGCAGGTCGTGGTGCTCGGGATCACCGCCCGGGTGCCGCACCAACCGGTGGACGAGATCCGCGAGCGGCTGTGCCGCGGCCATCTCCAGCCGTACGCTGCTGAGCCGGGGCCGCAGCAGCCTGCCGAGCATCAGGTCGTCGGCGCCGATCACGGCCGTCTCGCGGGGCACCTCGATGCCCGCGTCCTGAAGGGCCCGCATCAGGAGCATCGCGTAGGCGTCGTCGTACGCGAAGACCGCGTCGAGGCCCAGGGGGCGCCAGCGGGCGGCCAGCCGGTCGGCCGACTCCTCCTCGTACCGCAGCGGCAGCGGTTCGATGACGGCCCCGTGGCTCTGCGCGGCCTGCCGGGCCCCGGTCAGCCGGGGTTCGGCGAACAGGCCGAGGCCGCCTTCCTCGGGCATGATCACGCCGATGCGACGCCGGCCGCGCGCCAGCAGATGCCCGATCGCGACGCTGCCGACCTTCCGCTGGTCCATGAGCAGCGCGTGGGCGCCGTCCACCGGTCGCGGGCCGAGGGTGATGACGGCCTTGGCTCCGGCTCGTCTGAGTACGGATATGCCCTGCGGGGTGAGAGCGATCGTGCCGGGTGCGATGACGGCGACGGGACGGAGTTCGGCCCAGGCGCGGGGGGCGTCGTCGGTGTCGAGGCCGGTGCTGCCGTACTGGACCACGGTGTAGTCGAGGCGGCGCAGCCCGGTTTCCAGTTCGTGGAAGAAGCGCTGGTGGAGCGGGTCGGCCGGGAAGTTCACGGTGGGCAGCACCACCGTGCGGGTGTGCCCGGCGCGCAGGCTGCGGGCCGCCGCGTGCGGTACGTACCCCAGCTCGGCGGCAGCCTCCCTGACCCGGCGGCGGGTGGGCTCGCTGATCCGCACGGTCGCGATGTCATTCAGTACGTAGGACACGGTGGCCCGGGAGACTCCGGCGAGCCGTGCCACGTCGGCACTGGTCGGCACGGGGCCTTCGGCAGGCTGATTCGGTAACTGGCTCATGGCGCCGGGCAGTCTTCCAGACGTGTACGGCGTGGGTACGCTCCGGGTCATGGATGACTCCTCGATGGTGGGACTGCTCGGCCGGGTGACCCGAACGGTGGGGCCGGGGCTGGTCGGCGAGGTGATCGTACGGATCCGGGGCGGCGCCGAGCACTTCCTCGCACATCCTGCCTGGACCAGCGGTGCCGGCGGGGCACCGCGACAAGGGGGTGCATGCCGATGGTCATCGGCGTCACGGCGGGACTCGTACTCGCCGCCATCATTGTGTTGATCGGCCTGTTCAAGCTGATGTGGCGCGTGGCCGAGCCGAACGAAGCACTGGTCTTCTGCGGTCCATCGTGGGCGGGTTGACCGTCGAGGAGATCGTCGAGGCGGGCGCGGGTGCTTTCAGCAGCGTCGGTCACATGGTGCTGCTGAACGGGGCCGACGGGCTGCCGGACATGTTCGCGAAGGCGTTGACGATGGGGGGCACGGGCCTGGGACTGGCCCGGCACCTGCTGGCGACGATGGGGCAGGACGCCCCGGCGCAACCGCAACCGCGGGTCAACGGGGCCGAACCGGCCGTGCCGGCCGTGCAGCCGTCGCCGTCGTCGTCGCCGCGCAAGCAGCACATTCCGGTGACGGATGAACCAGACGACTCGGGCGGGCCAGGTGTCCGGTCAGGCCGGTCAGGCCGGTCAGGCCGGTCAGGCCGGTCAGGCCGGTCAGGCCGGTCAGGCCGGTCAGGCCGGTCAGGCCGGTCAGGCCGGTCAGGTGGACGATACGCCTTCCTGACCGGTCCGGGCGGCGGTGGCCGGTGCGCGCCTCTCGGCCTCGGGCGGGCACCGGCCGCCGCTCCCGGTCTCCAAGTCGAGCGACGGCAGGGCCATGTGACGGCAGGGCCATGTCGACTACGGCGGCCGGACCGGGACGGCGCGCGCGGGCGCCCGTTCCGACTGGGGCCGTGAACCTCACCCTGAACCTCCGGTAGAGCTTCAGGGTGAGACCGGAGGTGCCCGGCCCGGCGGCCGGTTCACCGGACCCGCTCCACGAAACGGGCCGTACAGGTCCTACGGTGTGGGGATGAGCATCCAGCACCGTGACCGAAGCACCGACAGCCCGGCCGGTTTCCCCGGCCGCACCGGACCCTGCGCGACCTCCGAGGCCGACCCTCGCGACGTAGGCCCGGTCCGCACCGCGTACGCCCCCGACCGGGACGGCGACCCGGACCCCGGCGAGATCGTCTGGACCTGGGTGCCGTTCGAGGAGAACGACGGGCGAGGCAAGGACCGTCCGGTTCTGGTGGTGGCCAGGGAGGCGGTGGGCACGCTGCTCGCTGTGCAGTTGTCGAGCAAGCAGCACGACGGGGACCACGAGTGGGTGGCGCTCGGGGCCGGTCCGTGGGACAGCTCGGGCCGTCCGTCGTGGGTCGATCTGGACCGGGTGCTGCGGGTGCACGAGGACGGGATGCGGCGTGAGGCGTGCGCGCTGGACCGGGACCGGTTCGACCTGGTCGTCGGCCGGCTGCGGGAGCGCTACGGCTGGAGCTGACCGCCGAACGTCCGCTCGAAGGCGGACCGGGTGGCGGAATCGGGGCTGCGGTCGAGGATGCCGAAGACGATCTGCTCGAAGTGCCCGGCGAACCTGCCGCCGTCCAGCAGCAGCGCCCGGAACACGCCGGCCACCTGCGCCGGTTCGTTGCGGAACACGCCGCAGCCCCAGGCGCCCAGCACCAGCCTGCGGTACCCGCGTACCGCCGCGACCTCCAGCACCCGCTCGGCGCGGGACGCGAGCGCGGCGGGAATGCGGTGGGCGTCCTCGGGGGTGTGGCCGCGGATGACTCCGGCATTGGGTGCCGGGGAGGTGAGGAAGCCCGCGGTGTACGGGGTGTCGAGCAGCCGCCCCCGGTCGTCCCGGAACACCGGCACCCCGGGTGAGTGAATCACCCGGTCGGTGTAGAACGCGCTGCGTTCCGCGCGGTGGTGGGCGTAGTAGTCAGGAGCGCGCAGCAGCGTGGCGTACAGCGCCGAGCCCCGGCACAGGGCCTCTTCCTGGGCCTGTGCGCCGCCCCGGTATCCGCCGCCGGGATTGCGGGCGGAGGCGTAGTTCAGGACGGCGACCTTGCCGGGCCCTTCGGCGGTCATCCGGCGCGCCGCCGCCAGGCTGCTCTCGTCGGTGACCTCGATGACCGGTGTGCGGTCGGAGTCGAGTGCGGCGACGGGCACCGGCTCGGGGCCGTACAGCCTGGTGCCCGAGAGTGCGGTGGTCAGCGCACGTTCGATGCTCACCTCACGGCCTTGTGGCGTGCGGTAGTGGCCGGCCTCGACTATGGCCTCGGTTTCTCGCGCGATGCCGCGCAGCCGGGCGCTCATCAGTACTCCCCCGTGTGGTGCATACGGGGCATGCTCGGCCCTCCAGCGGCATGGATGCAACCGGATTTCCGACGCACAGGGGCACTCTTGTGCGATCCCCCCGCACGGGTTTGGGTGGTACGGACGAACCGAGCAGAAGGAGGTCCCGGTATGTCATCCGACGCACCCTGCGACCACGGTCCGCCCGGCCAGCCCCCGCCCCTGGGCGAGGGCGAAGCCGAGGATTTACTGCGCTGCATCTGCTTCAAGACCGGGCCGCCCCGCACGGTCGGTGTCGAACTCGAATGGCTCATCCACCACCGGGATCACCCCCGTGTCCCCGTCCCCCACCACCGTCTCGACGCAGCCGCCGCCCTCCTGCGGGCCCTGCCCCTGAGCGCGGCGCTCACCTTCGAACCCGGCGGCCAGCTGGAGCTCAGCTCGCGCCCCGCCGACTCCCTGATGGCGTGCATCGATGCCACCGCCGCCGATCTCACCGCCGTACGTGACGCCCTCGACCGGATGGGACTCGCACCCGCGGGTCTCGGCGTCGATCCGTGGCATCCGCCGCGCCGTCTGCTCCACGAGCGCCGCTACGACGCCATGGAGGTCTCGTTCGACCGGTCGGGACCGGCGGGCCGCGCCATGATGTGCACCACCGCGTCCGTCCAGGTCTGTCTGGACGCCGGAGAGGAGGAACCCGGTCCGCTCGGCTACGGGCGGCGCTGGCAGCTGTCCCATCTGCTGGGCGCCGTGCTGGTCGCGGTCTTCGCCAACTCGCCCTTCCAGTACGGCTACCCGACACAGTGGCGGTCCACCCGGCAGTCGCTGTGGGCCGGACTCGATCCGTGGCGGTCCCTGGCACCGCCCGGCCATCTGCCACCTCGCGACGCCTGGGCCACGCACGTGCTGGACACCCCGGTGATGTGCATCCGGGACGACGACGGGCCGTGGGCCGTGCCGGACGGGCTGACCTTTCGCGACTGGATCCGTACCGGCGCGCCGAGACCACCGGTGCGCGCCGATCTCGACTACCACATCAGCACCCTCTTTCCGCCTGTGCGCCCGCGCGGACACCTTGAGCTGCGCATGATCGACGCGCAGCACGGCGCGGACGGATGGCTGGTGCCGCTCGCCGTCACCACCGCCCTGTTCGACGACCCAGAGGCCGCCGAGACCGTGTACCGCACCGTCAAACCGCTGGCCGAGACGGCCGGGCCGGGCCCGGCGCCACGCAATCCGCTCTGGGAGGGCGCCGCCCGCGACGGCCTGACCGATCCCGAACTGCGGGCGGCGGCCGTCACCTGTTTCGCACTCGCCCTGGAGGCGCTGCCCCGGATGGGAGCGACCACGGCCGTGCAGGAAGCGGTGGCGGACTTCAACGACCGTTTCGTCGCCCGGGGCCGATGCCCGGCCGACGATCTTCCCGCACTGCTCGCCCTCGATTCGGCCGGCGGTTCGGACCACCACTTCGAGGGGCCCCGCTCATGACCGACTCCCCCGCACCCGACGCATCCGGTCCGGGCGGTCCGAACGGGCCGGACGGGACGGACACCGAGGCGCTGCGTCGGCGCGCCCTCGCCGCGCTGCTCACCGCCCGGGAACGCACGACGCTTCTCACCGAAAGCGTGGACGACCACGAACTGACCGCCCAGCAATCGCCGTTGATGTCTCCGCTGGTCTGGGACCTCGCGCACATCGGCAATCAGGAGGAGCTGTGGCTGCTGCGCGGGGTGGCCGGGCAGGAGGCGATGCGTCCGGAGATCGACGGGCTGTACGACGCCTTCGAGCATCCGCGCGCGGCCCGCCCCTCGCTGCCGCTGCTGGCACCCGTCGAGGCCCGGGTCTACGCCGCGGAGGTACGTGACCGGGCACTGGACGTGCTCGACGGCACGGCATTGCGCGGTGACCGCCGGCTGGTGCGGGACGGGTTCGCCTTCGGCATGATCGCCCAGCACGAACAGCAGCACGACGAAACGATGTTGATCACCCATCAGTTGCGATCCGGTCCTGCGGTCCTGACCGCGCCCGTGCCGCCCTCTCCCACCGACGCGGCCGGGCTGCCCGCCGAAGTCATGGTCCCGGGCGGCCCGTTCACCATGGGGACGTCCACCGAGCCGTGGGCCCTGGACAACGAGCGCCCCGCGCATGTGCGCGATGTACCGGGCTTCTTCCTCGACACGACGCCCGTCACCTGCGGCGCGTACCAGCGATTCATCGAGGACGGCGGCTACACCGAGCGGCGCTGGTGGGCCCCCGAGGGATGGGCGATGGTCCGTGAGCACGAGCTGACCGCTCCGCTGTTCTGGCACCGGGACGCCGGTCAGTGGCTGCGCCGCCGCTTCGGAGTGACCGAGACGGTACCCGAACACGAACCGGTGCTTCATGTCAGCTGGTACGAGGCGGACGCGTACGCTCGCTGGGCCGGGCGCCGGCTGCCCTCGGAGGCGGAGTGGGAGAAGGCGGCGCGCCACGACCCGGTGTCGGGCCGTTCGCTGCGCTATCCGTGGGGCGACCAGGACCCGAGCCCCGAGCGGGCCAACCTGGGCCAGCGTCATCTGCGACCCGCGCCTGCGGGAGCGTACGCCGCGGGCCGGTCACCGCTGGGCGTACGGCAGTTGATCGGTGACGTGTGGGAGTGGACGTCGAGCGATTTCGAGCCCTATCCGGGCTTCTCGGCGTTCCCGTACCGCGAATACTCCGAAGTGTTCTTCGGACCGGCCCACAAGGTGCTGCGTGGTGGTTCGTTCGCCGTGGATCCCGTGGTGTGCCGGGGGACGTTCCGAAACTGGGACCTTCCGGTGCGGCGCCAGATCTTCTCCGGTTTCCGCACCGCGAGGGATCTCTGATGTGTCGTCATATCGCTTATCTGGGGCCTTCGGTGGCTCTCGCTGAACTGCTGACGCGACCGCCACACAGTCTGGTGCGCCAGTCCTGGGCGCCGAGGCACCAACAACACGGGACCGTCAATGCCGACGGTTTCGGCGTCGGCTGGTACGCGGACGGTGACCCGGTGCCGGGACGCTACCGGCGCGAGGGCCCCGTCTGGGGAGACCAGACGTTCGCCGATCTGGCCCGAGTGGTACGCAGTACGGCACTGCTCGCGGCGGTACGTGATGCCACCGAGGCGGGTGCGGACGGCGAGGCGGCGGCCGCGCCGTTCGCCGCCGGAGGGCTGCTGTTCAGTCACAACGGCGCGGTGCGGGACTGGCCGGATTCCCTGGCCCCGCTCGCCGCCGCGCTGCCCCCGGCCGAGCTGCTGACCCTCACCGCCCGCTGCGACTCGGCCCTGGTCTGGGCCCTCGTACGCCACCGTCTCGCCGACGGTGACGCACTGCCGCAGGCCGTCGCCGACACCGTGCAGGACGTGGCGGCCGCGGCGCCTGGATCGCGGCTCAATCTGCTGCTCATCGACGGCACCACGATCGTCGCGACGGCCTGGGGCGACACCCTGTGGTACCTCGCCGAGCCGGGGCCGGGCACGGTCGTGGCCTCGGAGCCGTACGACGACGATCCGCGCTGGCGCGCGGTCCCCGACCGGACGTTGCTGACGGCGACCCGCGCCGAAGTTCTGCTGACCCCGCTCAAGGAGCCCACGGAGTGAGTCCCTTTCTGCTGACCCGCACCCTGCCGGTGGACGCGACGGACGCGGCGCTGCGCGCCGATGTGCTGCACGGCCTGACCCGGCATCCGAAGACGCTGCCGCCCAAGTGGTTCTACGACGCGCACGGCAGCGAACTGTTCGAGGAGATCACCCGGCTTCCTGAGTACTACCCGACCCGCGCCGAGCGCGAGATCCTGATCGACCGTGCCGGGGAGATCGCGGCGGCGTCCGGGGCGCGGACCCTGATCGAGCTGGGATCGGGGTCGTCGGAGAAGACCCGGCACCTGTTGGACGCGCTGCCCGCGCTGCACAGTTACGTGCCGGTCGATGTCAGCGAGAGCGCACTGCGCGGCGCCGCCGAGGCCCTGCTCGCGTCCCGGCCGGATCTCTCCGTCCACGCGCTGATCGCCGACTTCACCGGCGGTCTCGCGCTGCCGGCTACCCCGGGGCCGCGGCTTATCGCGTTCCTCGGGGGCACGATCGGCAATCTGCTCCCCGACGAGCGATCGGTGTTCCTGAAGTCGGTGCGGTCGTTGCTCTCCCTGGGCGACGGGCTGCTGCTCGGCACGGATCTGGTGAAGGACGAGGAGGTGCTGGTCGCCGCGTACGACGATGCGGCCGGGGTGACCGCGGAGTTCAACAAGAACGTACTGAGAGTCGTCGACCGGGAGTTGGGGGCGGACTTCGACCCGGCCGACTTCGAGCACGTGGCGCTGTGGGACCCGGAACGGGAGTGGATCGAGATGCGGCTGCGGGCCCGTGCGGCGCTCACGGTGAAGATCCCGGATCTGGATCTGGTGGTGCCCTTCGAGGCCGGTGAGGAGTTGCGCACGGAGGTGTCGGCCAAGTTCCGCAAGGAGGGAGTCCGGGCCGAACTCGCCGCGGCGGGACTGCGGTTGGACCGGTGGTGGACGGATTTGGCGGACCGGTTCGCGCTGTCGCTGGCGACGGCGGTCTGAGCGGGGCGGCCCGGGGCACCCCGGGCCGGACGCCTGCCGAGATCGGCGCAGTGCCGCCTGTCCCGGCAACTGCCCTCGGTTTCATCGCAGTTCGGTGAGTGCGAGGAAGTGGCGCAGATAGCGGGGGTCGGTGCGGCGCAGCGACAGCAGCACGTACAGGTCGGCGACGTCGAAGTCGGGGTCGTACGCGGGTGCTCCGCAGACCTGGGCGCCGAGTCGCAGATAGCCGCGGAGCAGGGGCGGGAGCATGGCGAGTCCGGTGGGTACGTCCCCTCGCCCCGAGGTGGTGGGCTGCCAGAGGCGGTGGGGAGTAACCCAGTGGTCCTCGGGTGCCAGGTGCTTCTTCCGTACGGTCTCCCATGCCCCGGCCGCGGCGACGCCGCCGTCCGCCAGAGGTATCGAGCAGCAGCCGGCCAGCCAGTTGTGTCCGGTGCGTTGCATGTAGCGGGCGAGTCCGGCCCAGATCAGTGCGATCACGGCGCCGTCCCGGTGGGCCGGGTGGACGCAGGACCGCCCGACCTCGACCAGGTCGTCGCGGATCGGGCCGAGCCGCGCGAGGTCGAACTCGCTCTCCGCGTAGAGGCGCCCGGCGATCCTCGCCCGCTCGGGCGGCAGCACGCGGTAGGTGGCGACGACGTCGCCGGTGGCCTCCTCCCGTACCAGCAGATGGTCGCAGTACGCGTCGAACGCATCGCTGTCCAGACCGGGCTCGGCGCCTTCCAGCCGGGCGCCGAGCTCACCCGCGAAGACCAGATGGCGCAGACGCTGGGCCGCACGCACCTCGTCCTGGTCCACGGCGAGGGACACCCGGTAGCGCGGCAGGGCGGACGGGACGGGCTGCGCGGGAACGACGGGCGCGGTGGCGAGTGAGGTGACGGGCAACGCGTTCATGACGGTCTCCGGGGACGGATCGGCAAGGGCGGCCGCCGGGCCGTCGCTCTGCCGCGAAAACCCGGCCCCTTACTTCTTCCGTGACCGTCTGGATTCGACATGACCGCATGGGAGAGGCGGGATGTGCGAAGGCTGAATCCCCGGTGCGCCTCGGCGCGGCCCGCAGGTGTCCGACGCGCCGGGGGGCGCACCCGGTTCAACTGCCCACCGAGCCGGGACACACCCGGTTCAACTGCCTGCCGCGCCGCGGTACCGCCCGGTTCAACTGCCTGCCGCGCCACGGTACCGCCCGGTTCAACTGCCTGCCGCGCCACGGTACCGCCCGGTTCAACTGCCTGCCGCGCCGCGGTCCCGCCCGGTTCAGCTGCCTGCGAGCAGTTCGGTGATCTTCTCCGAGGCGGCCTTCGCCTCCTTCCGGGGGTCGCCGCCCTCAAGGACCGCCGTCATGTACGACTTGATCGGGTTGTCGGCCTCGACACTCGCCCACTGGGGCGAGTTGGGCGTCGCGCGCCCCTTCGTGGCGCCCCGGGCCATCGCGGCCGTGCCCTCCTGGCCCACGATGGCACGCGCGAGGTCGGGCTTGTTGGGCACGTAGCTCATGGCCTTGGCGAGTTCTTCTTGCCACTTCCGGCCGGCCAGCGCCTTGATCACGTCGATGCCCGCGGCGCGCTGTCCCGCCTTCTCGGGAACGATCAGATCGGATCCGCCGGTGAATACGGAGCCGGGGGGCTTGGCGGTCTTTCCGGGGATCGGGAAGTAGCCCAGTTTTCCCTTGAGTTCGGGGTTCAGCTGCTCGATCTGCCCGGCGGCGCCGGGCACCGAAATGATCTGTGCGACATCACCCTTGGCGAAGACCTTGGCCTGCGGGGGCTTTTCCTCGTCCGCGTTCTTGGGGCCGTCACCGAGTGCCTGGAGTTCCTTGTAGAAGCTCATGCCGCGCAGTGCGTCGGGGCTGTCCAGGGCGCCTTCCCACTCGCCGCCCCTGTCGTCGGCCAATTGGCCTCCCTCGTCCCAGATGAATCCGGAGAGGACGTACCAGTTCTGGCCCGCGAGGTAGATGCCCTGGTTGCCGTTCCGGTTCAGCTGTTCGCTGTCCGCGATCCATTCGTCGCGGGTCTTCGGCGGGGTCTTGATTCCGGCCTGTTCGAAGAGGTCCTTGTTGTAGATCACCACTCGATTGGCCGCGTACCACGGGACTCCGTACTGGACGCCGTCGACGCTGCCCGGCTCGGCGAGACCGGGCAGCCAGTCCTCGCTGCCGAGGTCGCGCACGGACTCCAGGGTGAGGTCGCGCAGCCCGCCGCTCTCCGCGTACTGGGCGACCTGGGTGTTTCCGACCTCGATGACGTCGGGGGTGTCCTTGCCCTGGAGCGCCTCGGTGACTTTCGGTCCGATGCCGGTCCAACTCTGGATCTTGAAGTCGAGCCGGACGGCCGGGTGCTCGTCCTCGTACGCCTTGGTGAAGCGCTTGAGGAAATCGGCGGACACGCTGTTCTTCATCAGCCAGATCGTGACCGTCTTGCTGTCGGACGCCTCCGAGCCCGGGACCAATCCGCATCCGCCCAGCGCACAGGTGGAAACGAGCGCGACGGCTCCGACAAGTATGCGGTTCTTCACCAGGTTCACCTTCTGCGAAACGGCACGACGAAATCCAGAACCCGGTGTGGGGGACTGCGGGCGGTGCTCGCACGGGCGTGGCTGGATTTTGGTATGGACCAATACTCCGGTCAAGACCCGCCCGCCACACACTCTGCACACCGACCCCTCGCGCACCCGGGCCAGGTGGGGCACCGTGGTAGGGACGAGAGGAGACATAAGATGTCAAATCACACCTACCGAGTTACCGAAATCGTGGGAAGTTCCCATGAGGGCGTCGACGACGCCATCCGCAGAGGCATCGCAAGAGCTTCGGAAACGTTGCACAATCTCGATTGGTTCGAGATCACGCAGGTTCGCGGAGAGATCAAAGATGGCCGAATCGAGCACTTCCAGGTGGGCCTGAAAGTGGGCTTCCGGCTCGACGAGCCGAGTTGATCCAGCGCGACCCGCCGCACGCCGGGCCGCGACCGGCCCCGCCGGATTCAGGTACGACCCTCGCGCCCCTGCGCGTCCCTGAGCGTGGGCGACGCCTGTGCCCAGCGGGCCCGGACCACGGCGAAGCCGGCCACTTCCGCCGCATCGCAGACGAGTTCGTCGTCGTCGACCAGCATCCGCACCTCACGCTCCCGGCCCAGCCGCTCCAGGACTTCCAGCTTGGTGTGCCGGGCCGGCCTGCGGTCGTCGTTGCGGCGCATGTACACCCGCCCCTGGGCAGCCCCTGTTCCACCAGCCAGGCCACGGTGTCCCGGCGGCACCGCTCGGGCCGTCCGGTGAGATACCGGACCTCGCACTCCACGGCGCTGCTCAACACCAGCCGTACGCCTTCGAGAAGCGGCGGGTCGTCGACGGCGGCTGCGAAGAAGCCGTTCCAGTCGCGCCGCCGCCCCTCCAGGAAGTGCTGCCGATGGCCGCTGTCCGCGAGCGTGCCGCCCAAGTCGAATACGGCCAGGGGCCGGTGGTCGCTTCTCACACCGCCGGCAAATCAGACGAGTGCCACCACCAGAAGAACCAGCACGACGACCACGGCCACCACCACCGCCACCCGCAGGGAGCGGCGCCGCGACCAGATCGGCAGCACCTGGGGACCCTCACGCCCGGGAAAGACGTAGAAGACGTGGTCGGGATCGTCGGGGATCGTGACCGCGGCCAAGGACATCCAACGGATGTCGACCCGCCGGGCCACCTCGCGCTGTCGTGGCACGAGGGCCGATTCGACGGCCTTGATGTGTGCCGGGTCCAGACCCTCGGGAAGCGGGTCACCGGCCGAAACCAGGGTGACCCGTTCCCACGCGTCGGCGCGTCCGGTCTGCTGCCGGACCCGCAGCGGCGGCGCCGGCTCCGGCAGCTTCAGCAGGGACCGGTCGGGCACCTGCTTGACGGATCCCGCGGTCCACAGCGTGATCAGGCCGGTGCCGTCGCACGGGGTGTGCGCCGCCGTCCGCTCGCCCTCGCAGACCGGGCAGGGCCTGAAGCCCGTGTCGTCGCACCGCGGACACTTCTTGGCGCCCCATCCCTGACATTCCGGGCAAGCGGTGCGCGGCTTACGACACTTCACGCAGGCGATCCGCCCGGCAGCCGTGTTCTCCCGCGCCGGCTCGGCCCCCGCACGATCCTTGCGGCGCTTGCCCGTGCCGTCGCACCAGGTGCAGGGATCGACGCCCTTGCAGGCCGGGCACACGGGGCCGATGTCGCAGCGCAGCTTGCCCGTGGCCCGGCACCGCGAACACGGCTGGCGCCCGCCGTCGCAGCCGCAGGGCACCGTGCGCGCCGAGCCGCGGAGCACCAGCTCCACCGTCCGTGCCGCCGCCGGATCCTTCGGCGGCTCGACGGGGTGGTCGCGCAGTTCGCCTTCATACGTGGGCCGTCCCGATGTGTCGTACGTGCCGGGCCTGGACTCCTCCCGGGTGGTACGGGTCTCCAGGCACCGGACGACGCGCAGGTCGAGCATCGGGAGCCGGGCGATGTCGGCGCCGGTCAGTCGGGGCCCCTGTCCGGGCCGGCCGATGTGCCGGGCGATCGCTTCGAGGATGTCGGCATCGGACAGTGCGTCGGCCATGACGGCGCTTCCACCTCCCGGTCAGGCGCGCCCGCGCGCCGGACGCAGCGTACGGGCGGAGCCGTCCGGCGCTCAAGAGGGCGTCGCGGGGGCATCGCACGCGCCTCACGCGGGCCGCCCCCGGACGCCGTCACCAGACGTGCACGCACACTCGCGCGCACGGATGTGTGATCATGTCCCTACGTTTCACGCAGATCGCAAAAGTTTGTACAGGATGTGCATGGAATCAAAAGCATTCGCAAAGCTATATTCAGGTTCGTGGCATCCAACGTTAACCATGTGAAGCGAATACTCCTGCGTTCAGGGAAGAGCCCCTACGACATCGTCCCTGTCGAACGCGCTCTCCATGAGGATGTTTTCGCCACCAACTCGGGCAATCTGCTCTTCAGTGACGCCGCTCACAAGATCCTGGAGACGCCACGTTCGGAGGTGGTGTCGAACGGCACCACCACCAGGGTCGCCGACGCCGACCGCATCAACAGCGAGTACGACGTCTTCGTCATCCCGCTCGCCAACGCCTTCCGGCCGTCCTTCGAGCGTCAGCTGGAGCGTCTGACCCAGCTCATCTCGAAGCTGAAGATACCCGTCGTCGTCCCGGGTGTGGGTGCCCAGACGGGCGTCGACTACACCGCGGACCGGCTGCGTCCCATGCAGTCCACGGTCTACGCGTTCGTCTCGGCCGTACTCGACCACAGCGCCTCCATCGGTGTGCGCGGGGAGTTCACCGAGCGGTATCTGCGTGACATGGGTTTTCGCGACGTGGACGTCATCGGCTGTCCCTCGATGTTCCTCAACGGCAGCAGACTCGACATCCGGGAGGACGGCCGGCCCCTCGGACCCGAGTCGCGGATCGCCGTCAACGGATCGCACGACGCCGTACGCAAGCACAAACTGGGGCAGATCATCCGTCGCACCCACGCGCACTATCCCCACCTCCGGTTCATCGGCCAGAACCTCTCCGACGCCCGTCAGCTGCACTGGCGTGACATGTCCCACCAGAACGCCTCGGTCACCGCCATCCCCACCCATCCCGACCACCCCATGTACAGGGAGGACAAGGTCCGCGTGTACATCGACCCGGTCACCTGGATGGACGACCTGCGGGGTTTCGACTTCTCCTTCGGCTCCCGCATCCACGGCAACATCGCGGCGCTGCTGGCCGGCACGCCCGCCACCGTGCTCTGCGGCGACTCCCGGACCCTGGAGCTGTGCCGCTACTTCGACATCCCGCACCGGATGCTCGCCGACGCGCCCGCCTACCTCGACCCCGCCGACCTGTACGCCGAGGCGGACTTCGGGCCGCTGACGCGCGGCCACCGGGAACGGTTCGACCGGTTCACGAACTTCCTCGACAAGAACGGCCTGGAGAACACCTTCACCCACGGCGACAGCGGCGCGGCATTCGAGACACGGATGAGCAAACTGGCCTTCCCTGCGGGCATCCGCCCCTGGGTCGGCGCCGATGCCGCCACGATGGGCGACCGCCTCAACTGGCTCCAGTCCCAGCTGACGGAGCTCACCAAGAAGAACACCCAGCTCCAGCGGAAGCTCGCGAAGGGCTCCGCGGTGCCCTCCCAGCGCTCCACGTACCAGCGGGCCCGCAGCGTCGTGGGACGTCCCATCAAGCGCGCCCTGCGCCCCTCGCGCTAGGAGCCGCCCGAAGCCGGACCGGGGCCGGGGGCTGGAGGCCGGGGCCGGGCAGACCGGCCTCCGCTGCTCCTGGCGCCTAGAATCGGGGTGTTTGTCCCCAGGCTGTCGGCCTGCCCCGATCCGTACGGAGCCCCACGCGCATGTCCACCCCCCACGATCCGTACGTCCGGGTGCGCGGCGCCCGGGAGCACAACCTCCAGGACGTCTCGGTCGACATCCCGCGCGACACCCTCACCGTGTTCACCGGGGTGTCGGGCTCCGGGAAGTCCTCCCTCGCGTTCGGCACGATCTACGCCGAGGCGCAGCGCCGCTACTTCGAGTCCGTCGCCCCGTACGCCCGCCGGCTGATCCACCAGGTCGGCGCGCCCGCGGTCGGTGAGATCACCGGGCTGCCGCCCGCCGTCTCGCTGGAGCAGCGCCGCTCGGCGCCCGGTGCCCGTTCGTCCGTGGGGACGGTCACCACGCTCTCCAACTCCCTGCGCATGCTGTTCTCGCGCGCCGGGGACTACCCGGCCGGTGCCGAACGGCTGGACTCCGACGCGTTCTCGCCGAACACCGCCGCCGGGGCGTGTCCGCAGTGCCACGGCCTCGGCCGCATCCACCGCACCACCGAGGAACTGCTCGTCCCCGACCCCTCGCTGTCGATCCGGGACGGTGCGATCGCCGCCTGGCCGGGGGCCTGGCAGGGCAAGAACCTGCGCGATGTGCTGGACGCGCTGGGCTACGACGTCGACCGTCCGTGGCGCGAGCTGGACGCCGGGGACCGGCAGTGGATCCTGTTCACCGACGAGCAGCCGGTGGTGACGGTCCATCCGGTGCGTGAGGCGGGTCGCATCCAACGCCCTTACCAGGGTACGTACATGAGCGCCCGCCGCTATGTGATGCACACCTTCGCGGACTCCAAGAGCCGCACTCTTCGGGCCAAGGCCGAGCGCTTCCTGACCAGTGCGCCCTGCCCGGTCTGCGGCGGCAGCCGGCTGCGTCCGGAGGCGATGGCGGTCACCTTCGCCGGCCGTTCGATCGCCGAACTGGCCGGGCTGCCGCTCACTTCGCTCGCCGAGGTGCTGCGCACGGCGGGCGACGGTGACACGGCGCGGGTGCTGACGACGGATCTGCTCGCCCGGATCGAGACGGTCACGGAGCTGGGTCTCGGCTATCTCAGTCTCGACCGGACCGCTCCGACGCTGTCCTCCGGCGAGTTGCAACGGCTGCGGCTCGCCACCCAGTTGCGCTCCGGTCTGTTCGGTGTCGTCTATGTGCTGGACGAGCCGTCGGCCGGTCTGCACCCGGCGGACACCGAGTCGCTGCTGGGGGTGCTCGGCCGGCTGAAGGAGGCCGGGAACTCGGTCTTCGTCGTGGAGCATCAGATGGATGTGGTGCGCCGGGCGGACTGGCTGGTCGATGTGGGGCCGCTGGCGGGTGAGCACGGGGGGCGGGTGCTGCACAGCGGGCCCCCGGCCCAACTCGCGGAGGTGGCGGAGTCGGCCACCCGGCGCTTCCTCTTCGACAACGGGCCCGCTCCGGTGCGGGAGGTGCGTGCGCCGTCGGGGTGGCTGAGGCTGAACGGGGTCGACCGCCACAATGTGCGGGGCGTGGACGCCGAGTTCCCGCTCGGGGTGTTCACGGCCGTCACCGGGGTGTCGGGGTCGGGGAAGTCGACGCTGGTGGGTCAGGTGCTGGCCGGTGTCCTCGCCGACCGGCAGGCCTCCGCCGCCGCCCATCTGCCCGCGGACCGTCCCACGCCCGAGTGTGCGTCGGCACAGGGGCTGGAGGCGGTGGATCGGCTCGTGCAAGTCGACCAGAAGCCGATCGGCCGTACCCCGAGGTCCAATCTGGCCACGTACACCGGGCTCTTCGACGTCGTCCGGAAACTGTTCACCGAGACGGACACGGCGCGTGAACGCGGCTACAAGGCCGGACGGTTCTCCTTCAACGTGGCGGGCGGACGCTGCGAGACCTGCCAGGGCGAGGGCTTCGTCTCCGTGGAACTGCTCTTCCTGCCCAGTACGTACGCGCCCTGCCCGGACTGCCACGGCGCCCGGTACAACCCGCAGACCCTGGAGGTCACCCTGCGCGGTCTCGACATCGCGCAGGTGCTGGACCTGACGGTGGAGTCGGCGGCCGGGTTCTTCGCCGGTACGCCCGCCGCCGAGCGCAGTCTGCGGACGCTGCTCGATGTCGGGCTCGGCTATCTGCGGCTCGGTCAGCCCGCCACGGAGCTGTCGGGCGGCGAGGCCCAGCGGATCAAGCTGGCCGCCGAGCTCCAGCGCACCCGCCGCGGCCACACAGTGTATCTGCTCGACGAACCGACGACAGGGCTGCATCCGGCCGATGTCGAGGTGCTGATGCGGCAGTTGCACGGGCTGGTCGACGCGGGCAGCACGGTAGTGGTCGTGGAGCACGACATGGCCGTGGTCGCGGGTGCCGACTGGGTGATCGACCTCGGGCCCGGAGGCGGCGACCGGGGTGGCCGGATCGTCGCGGTGGGGACGCCCGCAGAGGTGGCCGGGGCGGCGGACAGCCGGACCGCGGCGTACCTGGCGGCCGCCCTCAGGTCGGCCTGACAGCCAATCAGGTCCAACTGGCCCCTTTCCACGACTACGGCCCGGCGGAAACGCTCACCACCGCTGTGAACGCTTCGGCGTCCGCGGCCCCGGCACGTACAGGATCACCGTGACGGTACCTCCGGCACGCTCACCCACTCGGCCACCTTCACACTGACGGTGTCCAGTCCGGCCGGCGGTACGGGCGCCTTGGTGAACGGCGACGTCGAGACCGTTCGCTCGCTCCCTGGAGCTGTGAGAACGGCGGCGCGGTCGTCTCCAACCCGGCGTACGGCGGCGCGCACGCACTGGCAGCCGCGGCCACCGCGTCGCAGACCGGCGAGTGCACGCAGACGCTCACCCTGTCCACACACACCACGTACACGCTCAGCGGTTGGGTGCAGGGAAACTTCGGCTACCTCGGCGTACGGGGTGACGCGACGGCCGGCACCTGGGGCTCGTCGAGCAGTTGGACCAAGCAGTCGTCTCCTTCACCACCGGCTCCACGGGTGCGGTGACGGTCTGTCTGCACGCCTGGTGCGCACAGGGCACGGTCTACGGCGACGACATCTCTGTCACCTCCTGACCGGCCGGCCATCCGGAGACCTCCTGGGGAAGGGGCGATCAGCAGAGACAGTGCCGCACACTCTAGACATCCGATCTGTCATCCGATGAAATGGCCTCGCCCTCGGCGTACGTCGGCGTATCCCCTCCATCTCTCCATTAAAGAACCGATCAATGGGCCAGGAGGTCTCTCGTGACCAATGAACCCCAACCGCAGAGACGCAGCATCCTCAAGTTCGGCGGTGCCCTCGCCCTCACACCGCTGATCACTCAGCTGACCGGGGGAATCCCTGTGGGACAGGCCGTTGCCGCCGGGGCCGCCGCACCGGCGTCCGTCCAGTGGCCGACCCTGTCGCGCAAGGCGCTGAAGTATTCGATCCCCGCCAAGGACTGGCAGTCGCAGGCCCTGCCGATCGGCAACGGCCGGCTCGGCGCCATGCTCTTCGCCAACCCCTCCGAGGAGCGCGTCCAGTTCAACGAGCAGAGTCTCTGGGGTGGTGTCAACAACTACGACAACGCCCTCGCGGGCCAGCCGGACGGCGCTTTCGACACAAGCATGACCGGCTTCGGCTCGTACCGGAACTTCGGTGACGTCGTCGTCACCTTCGCTCGCCGTGCGAAGGTCACGGCCCCGGGGGGACCGTACCGGACCTCCTCGACGGAGGGTGTCGACAAGACGTACGACGGTAACTCGAGCACCAAGTGGTGCATCGAGGCGCCCGGCTCGAAGGTGCAGTGGCAGGTCGAGCTCTCCGACCCCGTCGAGGTCGCGTCCTACCGTCTGACGAGTGCCAACGACGTGCCGCAGCGCGACCCGCAGGAGTGGACGTTCTCCGGTTCCGCCGACGGCGCCACCTGGACCAGGCTGGACAGCCGCACTCTGGCGACGCCCTTCGAGAGCCGGTACCAGACGAAGGAATTCGCCTGTGCCGACACCGCGGCCTACCGCTTCTACCGGTTCGACTTCGTTCCCAAAGCAGGGGTCAGCCACTTCCAGGTGAGCGAGATCGGCCTGTCCGGCGTCGACCTCGACGGGGGCGGCTCGATGTACCTGTCATCGCCCAGCGGGCACTCCGAGGGATCCGGTCGGGCCACGGACATCTCGAGTTCGGTGGACCGCGATCCGGCCACGGTCTGGCGGGTCGACGCCGTCGCACCGGTGGTCGTCTGGCAGGCCGACCTGTCCGCCACGGCCGCCATCACCTCGTACTCGCTGACGGCGGCCCCGGACCGTCCGCACGACGACCCCCGGCGATGGGCGCTCGAGGCGTCGCAGGACGGGCAAGCCTGGGTGACCCTCGACACGCAGAACCCCGGCGCGCCCTTCGCCGGCCGCGGCGAGACCCGGACCTTCCGGATCACCAACAGCACGGCCTACCGCACCTACCGGCTCACGTTCACCCCCGGCGAGTCGTCCACCGGCTTCCAGATCGCGGAGGTCGTCCTGGAAGGCAAGGGGTTCGACACGCGCATGCAGTCCACGTTCGTCGACTACCAGCGCGCCCTGGACTTCTTCGAGGGTGTCCATGTCACCCGTTTCGGCGAGCCGGGGCGGCGCGTCCTGCGGGAGGCCTTCGCCAGCCGGTCCGCGGACGTCATGGTCTTCCGGTACACGTCGGACAGCGACCAGGGACTCTCCGGAGCGATCTCGCTGACGTCCGGACAGGATCAGGCCCCGACGACCGTCGACGCCGGCGCCCGGCGGATGGCCTTCAGCGGTGTCATGGGCAACGGCCTCAAGCACGCGTGCGCCGTCCAGGTCGTACACACCGACGGCGACTTCAGCACCGACGGGTCGGTGCTCCGGTTCACCGGCTCCAGGACCCTGACCCTGCTCCTCGACGCCCGCACCGACTACAAGCTCGACGCCGCCGCCCGGTGGCGCGGAGCCGATCCGGAACCGGTCGTCGCCGCGGCGCTCGACAAGGCGGCCGCCCGGTCCTACGACGAGATACGCGACGAGCACACCGCCGAGATGCGCGCGCTCATGAACCGCGTCTCCGTCGCCTGGGGCACCTCCGACGACGCCGTCGTCGCCCTGCCGACCAACGCCCGGCTGGCGCGTTACGCGGCGGGCGGGGAGGACCCGACCCTTGAGCAGACGATGTTCGACTTCGGCCGATACCTGCTGATCAGTTCCTCGCGCCCGAAGGGTCTGCCCGCCAACCTCCAGGGTCTGTGGAACGACAGCAACACGCCGGCGTGGGCCTCCGACTACCACACCAACATCAACGTCCAGATGAACTACTGGGGAGCCGAGGCAACGAACCTGCCGGAGTGCCACGAGGCACTCGTCGGGTTCATCAAGCAGGTGGCGGTGCCCAGCCGCGTGGCGACCCGCAACGCCTTCGGCAAGGACACGCGCGGCTGGACCGCCCGCACCAGCCAGAGCATCTTCGGCGGCAACGCATGGGAGTGGAACACCGTCGCGAGCGCCTGGTACGCGCAGCACCTTTACGAGCACTGGGCGTTCACCCAGGACTCGGTCTACCTCCGCACCGTCGCCTACCCGATGATCAAGGAGATCTGCGAGTTCTGGGAGGACAATCTCAAGGAGCGCGAGGACGGACTCCTCGTCTCGCCGAACAGCTGGTCCCCCGAGCACGGGCCGCGCGAGGACGGCGTCATGTACGACCAGCAGATCATCTGGGACCTGTTCCAGAACTACCTCGACTGCGAGGCGGCGCTCGAGGCGGATGCCGACTACCGGGCCAAGGTCATGGACATGCAGGCGCGCCTCGCGCCGAACAAGATCGGCAAGTGGGGTCAGCTGCAGGAGTGGCAGGAGGACATCGACAGCCCCAGCGACATCCACCGCCACACCTCGCACCTCTTCGCGGTCTACCCGGGCCGCCAAATCACCCCGAAGACGCCGGACTTCGCGGCCGCCGCCCTCGTCTCGCTCAAGGCACGGTGCGGCGAGAAGGAAGGCGTCCCGTTCACGGCCGCGACGGTGTCGGGCGACAGCCGCCGCTCATGGACCTGGCCCTGGCGGGCAGCCCTCTTCGCCCGCCTCGGTGACGGGCACCGCGCCCAGATCATGCTGCGCGGACTGCTGACCTACAACACTCTGCCCAACATGTTCTGCAACCACCCGCCCTTCCAGATGGACGGCAACTTCGGCATCTCGGGCGCCGTGGCGGAGATGCTCCTGCAGAGCCACGACGGCGTCATCCACCTGCTGCCCGCCCTGCCGGACGAATGGAAGGCCAAGGGTTCCTTCACCGGGCTCCGCGCCCGCGGCGGCTACGAGGTCCGCTGTGAGTGGCGCGACGGGAAGGTCACGTCCTACAGGATCGTGGCCGACCGGGCGCGGAACCAGGGGAACGTCACCGTGCGGGTGAACGGCGTCGACACGAAGGTGAAGCCGATCAAGCCCTGACGTCGGCCGTCCGCCGAACGAAGCAGCGCGGCACGGGTCGTCGGCACAGCCGGTCTCATCACCGGCTGTGCCGACCGGCATCGGAACAGGCCCTAGCGTCGGACCTTCCGGGTCGCCCGCAGCCACTCCTTGTTCATCGCCGAGATCGACGGCAGCGGAATGCCCTTCGGGCAGGCCGTGGCGCACTCCCCGGTGAGGGTGCAGCCGCCGAAGCCCTCGCTGTCCATCTGCCCGACCATGTCGAGCACCCGGGTCTCGCGCTCGGGAGCGCCCTGCGGCAGGACGCCCAGGTGGTTGACCTTCGCCGAGGTGAAGAGCATCGCGGAGCCGTTGGGGCAGGCCGCGACGCAGGCGCCGCAGCCGATGCACTCGGCGTGTTCGAAGGCGAAGTCGGCGTCCGGCTTGGGCACCGGGGTGGCGTGTGCCTCGGGGGCCGTGCCGGTGGGTGCGGAGATGTAGCCGCCCGCCTGGATGATCCGGTCGAAGGCCGAGCGGTCGACGACCAGGTCCTTGACGACCGGGAAGGCGGAGGCCCGCCAGGGCTCGATGTCGATGGTGTCGCCGTCCCGGAACGACCGCATGTGGAGCTGGCAGGTGGTGGTGCGTTCGGGGCCGTGGGCGTCGCCGTTGATGACGAGGCTGCAGGCGCCGCAGATGCCTTCGCGGCAGTCGTGGTCGAAGGCGACGGGGTCGTCGCCGGCGAGGATGAGTTCCTCGTTGAGGGTGTCGAGCATTTCCAGGAACGACATGTCCTGCGAGATGCCGTCCACTTCGTAGGTGGACATGGCGCCGGGGGCGTCGGCGTTCTTCTGGCGCCAGACGCGCAGGGTGAGCTTCATGCGTAGCTCCGCTGAGTGGGGTGGACGTACTCGAAGACGAGGTCTTCCTTGTGCAGGACGGGGGCCTCGCCGGTGCCGGAGAACTCCCAGGCGGCGGCGTACGAGAACTCCTCGTCCCGGCGGGCGGCTTCGCCGTCCGGGGTCTGTGACTCCTCGCGGAAGTGGCCTCCGCAGGACTCGGCGCGGTGCAGGGCGTCGAGGCACATGAGCTCGGCGAGCTCCAGGTAGTCGACGATGCGGTTGGCCTTCTCCAGCGACTGGTTGAACTCGTCGCCGGTGCCGGGGACCTTGATGCGGCGCCAGAACTCCTCGCGGATCTGCGGGATCCGGTCGAGCGCCTTGCGCAGCCCCTCCTCGGTGCGGGCCATGCCGCAGTACTCCCACATGAGTTCACCGATCTCGCGGTGGAAGGAGTCGGGAGTGCGGTCGCCGTCGACGGAGAGCAGCAGGTTCAGCCGGTCCTCGGTGTCGGCGACGACCTCTTCGACAGCGGGGTGCGAGGCGTCGACCTCGTCGTGGTGCGGGTTGCGGGCCAGGTAGTCGTTGATGGTCGACGGCAGGACGAAGTAGCCGTCGGCGAGGCCCTGCATCAGCGCGGAAGCGCCGAGGCGGTTGGCGCCGTGGTCGGAGAAGTTGGCCTCGCCGATGGCGAAGAGGCCGGGGATGGTGGTCTGGAGGTCGTAGTCGACCCAGAGTCCGCCCATCGTGTAGTGCACGGCCGGGTAGATCCGCATCGGGGTCTCGTACGGGTTCTCCGCGGTGATCCGCGCGTACATGTCGAAGAGGTTGCCGTACTTCTCCTCGACCTTGGCCCGGCCCATCCGCTGGATGGCCTCGGCGAAGTCGAGGTAGACGCCCTGGCCGCCGGGGCCGACGCCGCGGCCCTCGTCGCAGACGTTCTTCGCGGCGCGGGAGGCGATGTCGCGGGGCACGAGGTTGCCGAAGGCGGGGTAGATGCGCTCCAGGTAGTAGTCGCGCTCGTCCTCGGGGATCTCGTTCGCGGGGCGGTTGTCGCCCTTTGCCTTCGGGACCCAGATCCGGCCGTCGTTGCGCAGCGACTCGCTCATCAGCGTCAGCTTGGACTGGTGGTCGCCGGTGCGCGGGATGCAGGTGGGGTGGATCTGGGTGAAACACGGGTTGGCGAAGTAGGCGCCGCGGCGGTGGGCGCGCCAGATGGCGGTGGCGTTGGAGTTCATGGCGTTCGTCGACAGGTAGAAGACGTTGCCGTAACCGCCGCTGGCCAGGACGACCGCGTCGGCGAAGTAGGTGTCGATCTTCCCGGTGACGAGGTCGCGGGCGACGATGCCGCGGGCCTTGCCGTCGACGATGATCAGGTCGAGCATCTCGGTACGGGCGTGCAGTTCGACGTTGCCGGCGGCGATCTGCCTCGACAGTGCCTGGTAGGCGCCGAGGAGGAGTTGCTGTCCCGTCTGGCCGCGGGCGTAGAACGTGCGGGAGACCTGGACGCCGCCGAAGGAGCGGTTGTCGAGGAGGCCGCCGTACTCACGGGCGAAGGGGACGCCCTGGGCGACGCACTGGTCGATGATCTCGACGGAGATCTGGGCGAGCCGGTGGACGTTGGACTCGCGGGCGCGGAAGTCGCCGCCCTTGACCGTGTCGTAGAAGAGCCGGTGGACGGAGTCGCCGTCGTTGCGGTAGTTCTTCGCGGCGTTGATACCGCCCTGGGCGGCGACGGAGTGGGCGCGGCGGGGCGAGTCCTGGAAGCAGAACTGGACTACGTGGTAGCCCTGTTCGGCCAGCGTCGCACCCGCCGAGCCGCCGGCGAGACCGGTGCCGACGACGATGACGGTGTGCTTGCGCCGGTTGGCCGGGTTGACCAGCTTGGCCTGGAAGCGGCGGGTGTCCCAGCGTTCGGCGACGGGGCCGTCGGGGGCCTTGTTGTCGACGACGGGCGCGCCCGTCTCGTAGTGCGAGTAGTCGTTCATGTCAGCTCACGACTCCGGTCATCACGGCGACGGGTACGGAGATGAAGCCCACCGTCAGCACCAGGGCGAGGACGTTGGCGATGGTCTTGAGGACACGGTCACGGGTCGCGTTGCCCGCGCCGAGGGTCTGGGCGGCGCTCCAGAAGCCGTGCTGCACGTGAAGTCCGAGGGCGAGCATGGCGACGATGTAGATCGTGTTGCCATACCAGGTGGAGAAGGTGTCGACGACGTTCTGGTACGGGTGCCCGGACTGGAATCCGCCGGAGTGCACGGTGCCCGTCGTCAGGTCCAGGATGTGCCAGACGATGAACAGGGCGAGGATGATCCCGCCCCAGCGCATGGTGCGGGTGGCATAGCTGGCCCGCGGCTTCTTGTGCACGTACTTGGCGGGGCGCGCCTTGATGTCGCGCCGGCTCAGCTGGTACGCGGAGGTGGCGTGCAGCACCACGGCGGCGACGAGCACGACGCGGACGATCCACAGGGCCCACTCGTAGTGCAGGAAGGGCTCCCCCATGGTCCGCAGCCAGTGTGCGTAGTGGTTGAACTCGCCGGCCCCGAAGAAGATCTTCAGGTTGCCGATCATGTGGACAACCAAGTAGAGGAGCATGATCAGGCCACTCACGGCCATGATCGTCTTCTTGCCGACGGACGAGTCCCAGAGCGTACGCGTCATGGACGGCCGTCGGTCCGTCCGTGTTGCCAATGCCATGGACACGAAGTTAGGACCGAAGGGCCGGATCAGTCCAAGACATGGAACGGCTGATCTTCATAGGTGTTCCCTATTGTGGCCGTTATGCTGGGTGTATGCAGTTCCAGCAGCTGACGTACTTCGTGGCCGTGGCCGAGAGCCGTCACTTCACCCGCGCCGCCGAGGAGGTGCATGTCTCGCAGCCCTCGCTGTCCCAGCAGATCAGGGCGCTGGAGAACGAGCTGGGGGCGGAGCTGTTCAGCCGGGCCCGGGGCAACATCACCCTCACCGACGCGGGCGAGGCCCTGCTGCCACTGGCCCGCCGCATCCTCGCGGACGCCGACACGGCACGCCACGAGGTGCAGGAGCTGGCCCAGCTGCGCCGGGGCCGGGTCCGGCTCGGCGCGACGCCCAGCCTCTGCACCGGCCTGCTCCCCGACGTGCTGCGCGCCTTCCACGACCAGCATCCGGGGATCCAGCTGCTGCTGGAGGAGGGCGGCTCGCTGGACCTCGTACGGGAGCTGGCGCGCGGGGCTCTCGATCTCGCCCTGGTCGTGCTGCCGCTGCCCGCCGCGTCCCCCGCACTCACCACGGTCGAGCTGCTCCAGGAGGACCTGGTCGTGGTGTCGTCGGCGCGCGCGCCGCAGCCCGGCCGGGGCGGCGGCGTACGGATCGCCGACCTTCAGAACGAATCCCTCGTGATGTTCCGGCACGGCTACGACCTGCGCGAACTGACGGTGGCCGCCTGCCGGGCGGAGGGCTTCGAGCCGTCGTTCACGGTGGAGGGCGGCGAGATGGACGCGGTGCTCGGCTTCGTCCGGGCGGGGCTCGGGATCGCGGTGGTGCCCAGCATGGTCGCCACCCGGGTCGGCCACGACCTGCGGACCACGCCGCTGGCCCGTCCCGGCCTGCGGCGCACCATCGCGCTCGCGCACCGCACGGATGTGGCGCCGCCGCGCGCGGCCCGCGAGTTGCAGCGGATGCTGCTGGAGAACCGTCCGGAGCAGGTGTAGCGGGCCGCGCGACGGCCGGACGGGCTCGATCCTTCCCCGGTCGAGCCCGTCCCGCCCTCACACCGCGTCGGCCAGCAACAGCGAGTGGATCCGGTCGGGGGCGCCGGGCCGGGCGTAGTACCACCCCTGGGCCGTGTCGCACCCCAGCTCCCGCAACTGCTCCGCCTGGGCCGCGGTCTCCACGCCTTCCACCGTGACCGCGAGGTCCAGGCTGTGCGCCAGCGAGACGATGCCCTCGACGATCTTCAGATCGACCGGGTCCGCCGGATGCCGCTGCATGCCCTGTGTGAAGGAGCGGTCCAGTTTGAGCACGCTCACCGGAAGCCGGCGCAGGTTCGCCAGGTTCGAGTACCCGGTGCCGAAGTCGTCGAGCGCTATGTCGACGCCCATGTCCGCCAGTTGCCGCAGCGGCTTGAGCAGATCGTCGTCCGCGCCGATGAGGGCGGACTCCGTGACCTCCAGACACAGCGCCCCGGGTTCCAGACCCGACCGCTCCAGCACGTCGACCGTCTCGGCGACCAGCCGCGGATGATGCAACTGGGTGGGCGAGAGGTTGACATTGATCCGCAGCGGGCCGCCGTCGCTGTGCCGCTCCTGCCAGAAGTTGGCCTGGCGCACGGACTCCTCCAGCACCCAGCGGCCGAGCGGCACGATCAGCCCGGTGTGCTCGGCGAGCGCGATGAACCGGTCGGGACCGAGCACCCCGTGCTGCGGGTGGCACCAGCGCACCAGCGCCTCCGCACCGTGCACCGTGCCGTCGCCCAGGTGCACGAGGGGCTGGTACTCGATGAAGAACTCGCCGCGGTCCAGGGCGGTCGGCAGCGCGGTGGTCAGCCCGTGCCGGGTGATGGCGCGGGCGTCCGCCTCGGCATCGGCGAGCTCGAAGCGGTTGCCGCCCGCCGACTTGGCCCGGTACATGGTGATGTCGGCGCTGCGCAGCACCTCGGCGGCGCTCCGTTCGCCGGCCGGCCCTTCGACGATCCCGATGGATCCGCGTACGGTCAGCTCACGGCCGTCCAGCCGGATCGGGGTGCCGAGCACGCCGAGGATGCGGCAGGCCAGCTCGTCGACCTCCTTCTGGGTGTCGGGGCCGGTGGTCAGGGCCACGAACTCGTCGCCGCCGAGCCGCGCCACCATCTCGCCGGGCGCAGTCGCGCAGCTCTGCAACCGGTCGGCCACCTCGACCAGCAGCCGGTCCCCCGACGCGTGGCCGAGGCTGTCGTTGATCGCCTTGAAGCCGTCGAGGTCGAGGTAGCACAGGCCGAAGCGGCTGCCGTCGTCGGCGGCGAGCGCCTTCTCCAGCCGCTCGAAGAACAGCGTCCGGTTGGGCAGGCCGGTGAGCGCGTCATGGGTGGCCTCGTACCGCAGCCGCAGGTTGAGCAGCCGGCGCTCCGTGGTGTCCTCCATCAGGGCCAGCTGATACTCCGGCTGCCCCTCTGAGTCGCGCAGCAGGGACACCGTCAGATTGGTCCACAGCACCGTGCCGTCGTTGCGGTAGTACGGCTTCTCGACCCGGTAGTGCTCGCGTTCGCCGCGTACCAGCTCGTTGTAGTACTTCCACACCTGCGGCGAGTCCTCGGGGTGCACCCACTCGTTGACCTTGTGGCTGCGCACATGGTGTTCGAGCCCGCCGAACATCCGGGTGAGGGTGTCGTTGACCTCCAGCACATTGCCGTCGAGATCGGCGATCCCGATGCCGATGGCCGCGTCCTTGAAGACGGCGCGGAAGCGTGCCTCGGTGGCGTGCAGGGCCTGCTCGGCGTCCGAGCGGGCGGTGAGCGCGGAGCGGGCGATGGCCTCCTGCTCGCCGAGGGTCCGCTCGCGCAGGGCCTGGGTGAACCCGCCCGCGAGGGCGTGCTGTATCCGGGCGCAGCGGGCCCTGCTGTCCTCGGTCGACAGCACCGTCGAGCCGTTGCCGCCGCAATAGAGCACGAGGTACGAGTCGATGACGCCGAGTGTGCTGCTGAGCGCGTCCGGGTCCGTGCAGTGCGCGGCGACGAGGGCGGCGCCAACCGCGCTCGCGGGCGCCGCGTCGAAGGGCCGCGCGTGCAGGATGTCGCTGAGCCCGCGGGCCAGCGGCAGCAGATGCTGTTCGAACTCCGTGCGCGTCATGGAGGTGGCCGTCGAGGGGAAGATGGCCCGGCTCCAGATCGTGGCGAATCTCCGGAGCCGGTCCTCGGGGCCGTCGGGCTCCGTGTCGGGCGCTTTGGACGACTGGGCGGGAATGCTCACGCCTTGCGTCCCACTCCCGCGAAGCCCGAGAAGGCGAATGGATCCTCGTGCTCCGGTGCCAGGGGGGTGTCGGGGCGCCAGTTCGGCATCGACACGAGTCCGGGCTCGACCATCGTGTACCCCTCGAAGAACCGGGTGACCTCTTCGCGCGTCCGCATGACCAGGGGGTTGCGGATGTTCCGGTAGACGTCGACCGTGCCGCCCGCCTCCTGCGGGGCGAGCGGAATCCCCTCGTACGAGGCGTGGGTGACGACGATGAGGCTGCCGGGGGCGAGGGCTCCGCGCAGTTCGGCGACGGCGCTGTGCGGGTCGTCGGAGTCCTCGATGAAGTGGAGTACGGCGACGAGCAGCAGGGCCACCGGGCGGTCCAGGTCGAGCAGTCCGGTGATCTCCGGGCTCTTCACGATCGCCCGCGGGTTACGGAGGTCCGCGGCGGCGATCACCGCCCGCTCGTTTCCTTCGAGCACGACCCGGCTGTGCGTGACGGCGACGGGGTCGTGATCGACATACGCGACGCGGGCCTCCGGGTCGGCCGCCTGGGCGACTTCGTGCACATTGCCGAAAGTCGGTATTCCGGAGCCGATGTCCAGGAACTGGTTGATGCCCTCACTCACCGCGTAGCGCACGGCCCTGCGCATAAAGGCCCGATTCGCCTGCATGATCTTGGGGAGCCCCGGCATGAACTCCATGGCCTTGCGTGCCGCTTCCCGGTCCACCTCGAAATTGTGCGATCCGCCCAGATAGAAGTCGTACATGCGAGACACGCTCGGCACCGTAATGTCTATGCCTTGCGGTGCCCAGGCGGGACGCTCCATCGATGTCTCCAACAAGTCGCCACGGCGATCCGGCCATGTTCATGGTCAGTGTTGACCAGAGGCTACTGATCGTCCGCCAAGAGGGCGAGCTGAAACGGAAATTAGCCGTCCGTTATTGGTCACACACCACTGGCATGTGCAACCGTCCGGTCGCTGCGGGTGACATCGGGCGACGAAACGGTCCCGGAGAGGCACTCCGGCGTTCTCTGGCGGCACCAACCGGTTCGGCTCCCAGGGCGCCGCGTACCATGTGCCCACAAGGGCCCGGGTGTTGGGCCTGCCGGCGGTCATTGGCTCCGGTCCTTGAGTTTCCTCGGTCCCATCGAAGGTGACAAAGCCCTGGTGGCGGCACCTTTGACGGCATTCCTTGGCAATGCGGCGACGGCGGGGCGTAAATCCTCCACCACTGCGGTCAGTTGTGTCCGATGAATTCCCCGAGCCGCAAACACCCGGCACCCCAGGTCCCCACCATCAGGGGAATCCGGGCCGTCCCGGGCGTGCCCCGCGACGGGCCGGAACATGCTCCCCGTCGTGTACGGATCACTCATAGGGCGGCTCACGGCAGCCGTCGCACTTCTCTGGCTGCTGACCGCTCCGGCGCCCGCCGTGGCGGACAACTGCGCGTTTGCCTCCATCGGTGAGAGCGGTGGGAATTCGGCGGTCGCCGCGTCGGGCAACGGCCACTGTCACGCGGGCCCGGCGCCCGAGCCGACCCGACGGCCCGCGCCACCACCCCGGCCCCCTGCACCGCCACCTCCACCGCCTCCACCTCCTCCGCCGCCTCCTCCTCCGCCCCCGCCAGTACCGCCAGCACCGCCCGCACCGCCCGCACCGGAACCGGAGCCCGTGCCACCGCCCCCTTCACCCCCACCATCGCCCTCGCCCTCGCCGTCCGTACGTCCCACGCCTCCCGCGCCCCGGCCCGTGGCGCTCCCCACCTACCGCAAGCCGCCGCGCAAGGTCCCGCGGCGCGGCACCTCCCTGGTCACCCTCACCCTGCTGATCACGGCGCCCGCGGTGTTCGCCGTCGCCGTGCTGCGTCCCCGCTCCCGATGACCTCCGGAGAAACCCATGTCGGAATGGCTTGTTCTCACCCTCGCGATGGTCGCGGCCAGCGCCGTCGTCCTGACCATCGCCGTACTCAACAACCGCCGAATCGGAGAGGATGACGACCCGTCCGAGACCCCTGACGTCATCGAGTACATGACGATGATGATCGGCGTCGTCTACGCGATCGTGCTGGGCCTCGCCATCGCGGGCGTCTGGGAGGGCCGCAGCGCCGCCCAGGAATACGTACGCCAGGAGGCGCAGGCGCTGCACGAGGTGAGCGTTCGATCCGCTGTCTACCCGGCCGAGGTGCGTACGCGCATCCGCGCCGACGTCGATGCCTACGTGCACCACGTCGTCCACGACGAGTGGCGGTCGATGACCGAGCACGGCTCCCTCGACGACGAGGGGGCCCGGCTCCTCGGCCGGGTGCGCGCCGATGTCACCGACTACCACCCGAAGAACGACCATGAGGGGCAGGCATATCAGCCACTGGTCGATCAGGTCGCCGCGGTCGACGACGCCCGCAGCGGACGCGGGCAGAGCGCCGGTGCGACCATGCCGGGCGTGGTCTGGTTCGGCCTGATCACCGGGGCGCTGGTGACCGTGGGACTGATCTTCACGCTGCAGATCCGCAGAACCTTCCGCGAACTGCTGCTGGCCGGTCTCTTCAGCGTTCTGATCGCCTTTCTGCTCTTTCTGATCTGGGACTTCGACTCCCCCTTCGGCCGGGGCATCTCGGCCACCGCCGCTCCGTTCCTCGACCTGTTCCCCGGCGCGGCGGGCGGATAGCGGTCCCGCCGAAGTCTGGTCGGAGTGCGCCGCTCGGGGGAAACCCGTGCCCCGGGCGGCGCACCCCGATCGCCGGTGAAATGTGTGACTTCTAGCGTTTGGCGGGTCGAGGTGCATTTCTGACGCTTTGTGGAAAACCGTTCCGCAACTGCTCCTCGGGGAACCGGAGGAATCAACGATGCGTGCAATAGGCGTCGCACCCGTCGCCCTGCTCGGCGTCGCCGTTCTCGCCCTGACCGCTCCGGCCGCGACCGCGTGGGCCGAGACGTCGGGAGGCGCGTCGTCCGCGACCGGATACACCGTCACTCCGTCGGTGATCGTGCCGGGGAGCCAGGTCGCCCTGGTCGCCCCGGGGGTGCACAACTGCTGGCCCAGTACCTCGTTTTGGCGAACATGGGCACGATTGAGTGAACGGAGTTCCGGTCTGTAGGTGCGCGGCGAGCTGTGCGTAGTGTGTGTGACGCGATCTGGGACGCCGGGTGTGGCGTCAGCAGTCGGGGCCCCCGTATCACCAGCGTGATGGTCCGGGGCCTCCCCGTCGCCTCTGGCCACACCCACATGGCCAGGTCGTAGGAATCCCGCCCACCCGGGACGGACCGCATACCTGATATGCGTCGCCGACCGGGACGAGAAAGCGGAGGACCAGTGCGCCCAACACCGTTCGGGACGTGCCAGTGAGACAGGACTCACTCCTGCCCACTGCCCAGGAACGGTGCTCCACAACCGCCACGGTCGGCTCTGGAGCTTTCGAGACGACCGCCATCCCCAGGGACGGCAAGGAGAAGCCCCACGCACTGAGAGCAGGGCAGTGCGGCCCGTTACGCCCGTCGCCCCGGGTCCTGTTCGCAGGACTCGGGGCGACGGGCGTATCGGGCCGGTGCCACCCGTTCGCCCTTCCCCGATCGCCGTCCGGCCGTGCGGCGCCTAGGGTTCCAGGCGTCGCGACGAAGGGAGAACCATGGGCCGGGACAGTTGGCGCGCCGAGCGGACCAGGCACGTACCGTGGGGCGCCGTCGCCCTGGTGGTGCTCACCGGTCTGGCCCTGGCGCGCAACGGTGCGGACTTCTCGCTGGGCCCTCCCCGGCCGGTCGCCGCCGCCTCGGCGGACGTCCAGGGGGCAGCCGCCGGAGCAGGTGCCGCCGCCCGGCCGCACCCGGCGGGGGCGCTGCCTCCGGGCGGCGGCCGCGCACCCACCGTCGCCGGAACACCGTGATCCGGTAGTCGCCGTGCCCGGGGCGGGCCCCGCACCGGGAGCGGATAGCCTCACTGCCGTGACAGACCAGCAGCCCCACCAGTTCGAACGTGGCACAGACGGCCCAAAGGTGATCGTCTCCGGCCTCGACGGGTCCGACTCCTCCATGCGTGCCGCGGCCTACGCGGCGGGGCTCGCCCGACGGCAGGGGGCGATGCTCGCCCTCGTCTACGTCCAGCCCGTGCTGCCCGCGGGCGCCACGCTCGGAGCGCCCATAGCCGATACGACCGGCGAGGTCGCGGAGGGACTCGTGCACGAGATCCGGCAGGCGACGGAACGGATGAAGGACATATGGGATGTGCGCTGGGAGTTCCATACCTTCCACGGTGCCCCCTACAACGGGCTCGTGACGGCTGCGGACAAGCTGAAGGCCGATGCCGTCGTGGTGGGCGCGTCGGAGTCGGCCGGGCACCGGTTCATCGGTTCGGTGGCGATCCGGCTGGTGAAGGCGGGCCGTTGGCCCGTCACGGTGGTCCCGTAACCGTCGCGGAATCCTCACCTCCGCCGGACGGCACGCCGTCTTCCGCACCGACCCCGCCTGGGTCATCATGAGCGCCCGTCAGGGACAGCCGTCAGCAAAGAGGTGACTCATGGCCAGGCTCCGAGTGGGCGAGGGTGTTCTGCGCCGCAAGCCGATCGAGCAGATCGACGAGAAAGGGCCGGCGGGCGACGTCACCACTCAGCTCACCAGAACGCTCGGCTTGTGGCAGCTCACGGCGATCGGTGTGGGCGGGATCATCGGCGCGGGCATCTTCACCCTCGCCGGCACGGTGGCGAACGGCACCGCCGGGCCCGCGGTGCTCATCTCCTTCCTGATCGCGGGTGTGGCGAGCGCGGCGGCCGCGTTCAGCTACGCGGAGTTCGCGGGCCTGATCCCGAAGGCCGGCTCCGCCTACACCTACGGATACGCGGTGCTCGGCGAACTGGTGGGCTGGTTCATCGGCTGGGACCTGCTGCTGGAGTACACGGCGATCGTCGCCGTCGTCGCGATCGGCATCTCCGGCTACTTCAGCTTCCTGCTCGGGGAGTTGGGACTGGATGTGCCGAAGTGGATGCTGGGCGCGCCCGGCACCGGGGACGGCCACCGGGTGGACCTGTTCGCCGCGCTGCTCTGTCTGCTCGTGGCGTACCTGCTGACTCTCGGCATCAAGAACGCGGCCCGCTTCGAAACGATCGTGGTCGTCCTGAAGGTCCTGGTCGTTCTGCTGGTCATCGGCGTCGGCGTGTTCCACATCAACACGGCCAACTACCACCCCTTCTTCCCGTTCGGGGTGAGCGGCGCCTTCACCGGTGCGGCCACGGTGTTCTTCGCGGTGTTCGGGTACGACGCCATGTCGACGGCCGCGGAGGAGTCCAAGGACGCGCAGCGGCACATGCCCAAGGCGATCCTGTATTCGCTGGGGATCTCCATGGTGCTGTATGTGGCGGCGTGTCTGGTGCTGACGGGAATGCAGAGCTACAAGGAGATCGACCCGGAGTCCGGCTTCTCCACGGCATTCAAGTCGGTGGGGCTGAACAGGCTCGCCGATCTGATCGCGGTGGGCGCGATCATCGGCATTCTCACCGTGATGTTCACCTTCATGCTCGGTGTGACCCGGGTGTGGTTCTCGATGAGCCGCGACGGGCTGCTGCCGAAGTGGTTCGCCAAGACCCACCCGACCCGGCACGTGCCGACCCGGGTGACGTGGATCGTCGGCGCGGCCTCGGCCGTGATCGCCGGTTTCCTGCCGATCGGCGAGGCCGCCGAGCTGACGAACATCGGCATTCTGCTGGCGTTCGTGGTGGTGTGCATCGCGGTGATCGTGCTGCGTTACAAGCAGCCCGATCTGCCGCGTACGTTCCGCACGCCCGGCATGCCGTTCGTGCCGGCTCTCGGGGTGGTGTTCTCGATCTGGCTGATCACCTTCCTGCAGTGGCAGACGTGGGTGCGGTTCGTGGTGTGGTTCCTGGTCGGCCTGGTGATCTATTTCGGCTACTCGTACCGGAAGTCGGAGATGGCGAAGACACCGGAACGGGACACGGGATCCGGAACGGGCTGACCCGACGCCCGTACGGGCACCGGCACCGCACCGCCCCACGCCCGTACGGGCACGGGCACCGCCCCGCCCGTCGCTCGCCCGCCGTACGGGCGCCCTCCCCCAACCGCCCGACCGTTCACCGCACCATTCGCCGCACTGTGCGACCGCTCGTCGCACGGAGCCGCCCATCGCCTGTTCCCCGGCGCCCCGATGCGTTCGTATACGGCAGTCGGCAGCGAAGCGGCAGGGGCCTCGGCGGAGAAGGGCGTTCACGATGACCACCACGACGACCGATGAGCGGACCCTCGCGGATCTCCAGCGGGAGCACGGCCCCGCCCTGTTCCACTTCCTGCTCGGGCTGACCTTCGGCGACCGGCAGCGGGCCGAGGACCTGCTCCAGGAGACGCTGGTGCGGGCCTGGCAGCATCCGGAGGCCTTCGACGCTCCGTACGAGTCGATGCGGCCCTGGCTCTTCACCGTCGCACGGCGTCTCGCCATCGACGCGCGACGGTCCAGGCAGGCCCGGCCGGCCGAGGTCAGCGATGTCGTGCTGGAGACCGCCGCGGGTGCGCAGGACACCGCGGAAGCCGCGGTATCGGCCCTCGACGTACGCGATGCGATGCGCGCCCTCAGCCCGGAACACCGTGCCGTCCTCGTCCAGATATATTTCCGCGGGCTGAGCGTGGGCGAGACGGCGCGGGCCCTCGATATTCCGGCGGGCACCGTCAAGTCCCGGTCCTACTACGCGCTGCGCCAGCTCTCCCGCAGCCTGCCGGGCTACTCCAGCAGGTCCTCCTCGCTCAGCAGGGCGAGGAGCGCGACGGCCTCCGCGACCTCCACGTAGTCGGCCGTGCAGCCGTCGCAGGCCAGCAGATGGCGGGAGACCGCGCGGGTCTCGCGGACCGTGAGCGCGTCGAGCACATAGGCGCCGAGCAACTGCCGCACGTGCGGGCCCTCCCCGGGATCGGCGGTCATCGCATCCTCGTGTCGTGAACGGATCCGGTCGGGACGGATCCTGTCCTTCTGGCCACGCGGGGCGCGCTCCCCCGGTTCAATGCTCCGTGAAGCCCGGTGCCGAGAAGAGAAAGAGGCGAGACGGGATGCGCCCGGAACGTCAGGATGGGACCAGTGGGGGCGGGCTGCTGGTCCCGATGGCCTGGATGTATGCCGAGTACGTCGCAGACGAGCTGCTGCGGACCGGCGATCTGATGGAGCCGTCCACGCTGGAGTACCGCGCGGGCCGCGACGCGCTCGCGCTCACCATCTTCCTCTCCGACGACGGGGCGGACGCCGCCCTGCCCGCTGCCCGGCTGGACGAGCTGCGGCTGTTGACGGCGTACGGGGCGGCCTGGGCGGGCTGGGTCCGTGACCGGCTCCACGCACCGGACGCGGCGCCGGGGCCCGTGTCAGGCGCCGCGGATCCCGATCTGGTGCTGGCCCGCGCCGCCTGGCGGTGGCTGGAGGAGACCGAGCTGCTCGCGGCCGATCTCGATGCGCTCGGCCCGCCGCCCCGGGAGCCGGCGGACGGCGGGGCGGACGCGCAGGAGGCGGCCCAGGTGTGGACGCCTGCCTGGCAGCTGGGGCTCCCGCTGGGGCATCTGGCGGTCCACCTCCACTGAGCTGCGCCAGGTTCGTCCGTCAGGAACCGTGCACTCCCGCACGGTACTTGGGCAGCCGTACCGTGATCTTCATCCCGACGCCGATGCCGGTCTCGATGACGAGCCCGTAGTCGTCCCCGTACACCTGGCGCAGTCGTTCGTCGACGTTCAGCAGTCCGATTCCGGTTGATTTGCCACCCTCGCCGCGCAGGATGTGCCGCAGCCGTTCCGGGTCCATTCCGGTGCCGTCGTCCTCGATGACGACCTCGGCCTCGGAGCCGGCGTCGAGTGCGCTGATGGTGATGCGGCTGCTGGTGACGGCTCCTTCGAGGCCGTGCTTGACGGCGTTCTCGACGAGCGGCTGGAGGCAGAGGAACGGCAGGGCGACGGGCAGCACTTCGGGGGCGACCTGGAGAGTGACGGCGAGCCGTTCGCCGAAGCGGGCCCGGACCAGTGCCAGGTACTGGTCGATGGAGTGGAGTTCATCGGCGAGGGTGGTGAAGTCGCCGTGGCTGCGGAACGAGTAACGGGTGAAGTCGGCGAATTCCAGGAGGAGTTCGCGGGCCTGCTCGGGGTCGGTGCGGACGAACGAGGCGATGGCGGCGAGGGAGTTGAAGATGAAGTGCGGGGAGATCTGGGCCCGCAGCGCCCTGATCTCGGCCTCGATGAGCTGGGTGCGGGAGCGGTCGAGTTCGGCGAGTTCCAGCTGTACGCAGACCCAGCGGGCCACTTCTCCGGCCGCTCGCGCGAGCACCGCGGATTCGCGCGGGGCGTAGGCGATGAGGGTGCCGAGGACCCGGTGGTCGACGGTGAGCGGCACGGCCACGGCCCAGCGCAGCGGGCAGTCGAGGTCGTCGCAGTCGCTGGCGAAGGCGGTGTCGCGGCCGCTGGCGAGGAGATCCCGCACCTGGTCCATGACGTGCCGGCCGTGGTGTTCGCCCGCGCCGTCCCAGACGAGCACCCGGTCGCGGTCGGTGAGGCACAGGGCGTCGGTGCCGAGCAGGGAGCGGAGCCCGCGGGCGGATTTGCGGGCGCTCTCCTCGGTGAGTCCGGCGCGCAGCGGGGGCGCGGCGAGCGAGGCGGTGTGCAGGGTCTCGAAGGTGGCGTGCTCGACGGGGGTTCCGACGTCGCTGGTGCGGACGGGGCGGGCGGTGCGGCGGCCGAGCAGGAAGCCCGCGCCGAGCAACAGAAGGACGAGCAGGACGACTGCGGCGTATCCGGTTCCGGTCATCGGTGTCTCCCCGACGTCAGTGCTTCGGGCAGGTGGAAGCGGGTCATGGCGGCGTTGGTACCGGGTGGTATGCGGCCGGGCGTGGCGAGGGACACCAGGACCATGGCGAGGAAGCCGACCGGCACCGACCAGACGGCGGGCCAGGCGAGCAGGGCGTGCGGCCAGCCGGGCGGGCGTACCGCGCCGCTGACGGTGATGGCGACGGACAGGAACGCGGAGCCGCCGCCGAGCAGCAGTCCGGCGATCGCGCCGGGCGGGGTGAGCCGCCGCCACCAGATGCCGAGGACCAGCAGCGGGCAGAAGGAGGACGCGGAGACGGCGAACGCCATACCCACCGAGTCGGCCACCGGGACCCGGCTGACCAGCAGCGAACCGGCCAGCGGTACGCACATGGCGAGGACGGTGGCGAGCCGGAAGTGCCGTACCCCGCGCGACGGGAGCACGTCCTGGGTGATGACGCCCGCGACGGCCATCGTGAGGCCGGAGGCGGTCGACAGGAACGCGGCGAAGGCGCCGCCCGCGATGAGCGCGCCGAGCAGCTCCCCGCCGAGCCCGCCGATGACCCGGCCGGGCAGCAGCAGTACGGCGGCGTCCGCGTCCCCGCCGTGGATCAGCTCGGGGGCGTACAGCCTGCCCAGGGCGCCGTAGACCGGCGGCAGCAGGTAGAACACGCCGATGAGGGCGAGGACGGCGACCGTCGTGCGGCGGGCGTCGCGGCCGTTGGGGCTGGTGTAGAAGCGGACGACGACGTGGGGCAGGCCCATGGTGCCGAGGAACGTCGCGACGATCAGTCCGTAGGTGGCGTACATCGGATGGTCGGCGCGGAAGACGGAGAGCTGTTCGTCGAAGTGGACGCGGGGCCGCCCGTCGCCCTGCCAGGCGAGCACCAGGAAGATCGCGGGGACGAGGAGTGCGGTCAGTTTCAGCCAGTACTGGAAGACCTGTACGAAGGTGATGGACCGCATTCCGCCCGCGGCGACGGCGATGACGACGACGGACGCCACGAGCACGTCGCCCAGCCAGCCGGGCGCCCCGGTCAGGATCTTGAGCGTCAGTCCCGCGCCCTGGAGCTGCGGTACGAGGTAGAGCCAGCCCGCCGCGACGACGAAGACGCTCACCAGCCTGCGCACCTGCCGCGATTCCAGCCGTCCTTCGGCGAAGTCGGGCAGGGTGTACGCCCCCGAGCGGCGCAGCGGTGCGGCGACGAAGACCAGCAGCACCAGGTAGCCCGCGGTGTAGCCGACCGGGTACCAGAGCATGTCCGGGCCGTGCACGAGGACCAGGCCCGCGATGCCGAGGAAGGAGGCCGCGGAGAGGTATTCGCCGCTGATCGCCGCGGCGTTGAGGCGCGGCCGTACGGTGCGCGAGGCGACGTAGAAGTCGGAGGTGGTACGGGAGATGCGCAGCCCGAAGCCGCCGACGAGGACGGTCGCGACGACGACGGAGCCGACGGCCGCCACGGCGTACGCGCGGCTCACGGTGCGGGGCGGCCTTCCACGAGCCGGGCGAAGTCGCGTTCGTTGCGCTCGGCTCTTCGCACGTACCACCAGGCGGTCAGGGTCAGGGGCGGATAGGCGGCGAACCCGAGGACCGCCCAGACGAGCGCGGCGCTGTGCAGGGCCTCGAAGACCAGGGGCAGTGTGCCGACGACCACCGCGAGGACGACGAAGGCGGTGAGTCCGGCGCGCAGCTGGCCGCGCATCAGCGAGCGGACGTACGCGCCGCCCAGTGCGGTCTGCTCGTCGATCTCCGACTGGGTGCGGTAACGCGGCAGCGGGCGCACCCGCCGGGGCTCCCCCGTCACCACTTCGCGCCGGGGCGTTGGCTCTGCGGACATGGGCCCGGAGTGTACGCAGCACCGGACCCTCGTGGGAAGGGGTTCGGGTCCGGGTAGTCCCTGGTCAACGGCCGGTCCGGCGCATCAGCAGATCGCGCAGCGCGCGGGCGTGGCGACGGCTCACGGCGAGCTCCGCGGTGCCGACGCGCACGCTCATGCTGCCCGCGTCCAGGCGGAGTTCGTCGATCCGGCCCAGCGCGACGAGATGGCGCCGGTGGATGCGTACGAAGCCGCGGGTGCGCCAGCGTTCCTCCAGGGTGGTGAGGGGGACGCGGACGAGGTGGCTGCCGGTGGCGGTGTGCAGCCGGGCGTAGTCGCCCTGGGCCTCGGCGTAGGCGATGTCGTCGATCGGGATGAACCGGGTCACTCCGCCGAGTTCCACCGGTATCTGGTCGCCCGCGGTGTCCAGCACGGGTGCGGAGCGGTCGCCGACCTGTTCGGCCACGCGGCGGACGGCTTCGGCGAGGCGTTCGCGGCGGACCGGTTTGAGGACGTAGTCCACGGCTTTCAGGTCGAAGGCGTGGACGGCGAATCCCTCGTGCGCGGTGACGAAGACGATGAGCGGGGGTGCGGCGAACCCGGCCAGCAGCTGGGCGACGTCGAGGCCGGTGAGACCGGCCATGTGGATGTCGAGGAAGACGACGTCGATGGCGGACGGGTCGTCGGGGCCCGCCTCGACGGCACTGCCGATGCGGCGCAGTGCCTCGGTGGCCCCGGTGGCACCCTCGGCGCTGCGGATGCGGGGATCGGCGCGCAGCAGGTAGAGGAGTTCCTCCAGGGCGGGTTCTTCGTCGTCGACGGCGAGTACGCGCAGCATGGGCGGAGTGTAGAACGTGGCTGGGGGTGCCGGGCCGGAGTGCGGGGCACCCACCGGACCGGGCTACTTGAGCAGTCGGAACAGGCGGCGGTCGGCCGGCGGTTTGCCACCGGTCTGGCAGGTGGGGCAGTACTGGAGCGAGGAGTCGCTGAACGACACCTCGCGGATGGTGTCCCCGCAGACGGGGCACGCCTCGCCGGTGCGTCCGTGGACGCGCATCCCGCTCTTCTTCCCGGCCTTGAGCTCTCCGGCCCGCAGTCCGCCGGAGCGGGCGACCGCGTCGCGCAGTGTGGTGCGCAGCGCGGTAAGGGGCGGGTCGTACGTCTTGAGGACGCTGACGGCGAGCGGCAGGACGCGGTCGGTCTCCCTGCCGACGAGGTGGTCGTCGAGGAAGACCCGCAGGGCTTCGGCTTCCGGCAGCTCGGGCATGGCTCCAGACTGCCGGAAGCCTGGGCCGGTAGCCTGTCAGAGGCCGTACACGCGCTCGGCGGTGGCGGCGAGGACGCGGTGCCGCTCGTCCTCGGTGAGGGCGTCGGTCAGGGTGCGTGCCGTGTCGACGACCTCCGGGTACGTGGCGGCGAGCCGGCACACCGGCCAGTCCGAGCCGAACATCAGCCGGTCGGGCCCGAAGGCGTCGAGGACGGTGTCGGCGTACGGGCGCAGATCGCTCACGGTCCAGGAGTGCACATCGGCCTCGGTGACCAGCCCGGAGAGTTTGCACACGGTGTTGGGGCGGGCGGCGAGGGCCCGGAGGTCGTCGGCCCAGGGGTGCAGTTCACCGGTGGCGACGGGCGGTTTGCCGGCGTGGTCGAGTACGAAGGTCAGCCCGGGGAGCAGGGCGGCGGCCTGGACGGTGGCGGGCAGTTGGCGGGCCTGGACGACGAGGTCGTAGACGAGCCCCGCGTCGGCGACGGCGGCGAGTCCGCGCCGGACGTCGGGGCGCAGCAGCCATGCCGGGTCGGGTTCGCCCTGGACCTGGTGGCGGATGCCGACGAGCCGGTCGCCGCCGGGGAGTTCACGCAGCGCGGCCAGGGTGTCGGTGATGTCCGGGGCGGTGAGGTCGCACCAGCCGACGACGCCCGCGACGAGGTCGTCTGTGTGGGCGAGGGCCAGGAACTCGGGGGTTTCCGCGGGGACGGTGACGGTCTGGACGAGGACGGTGGCGTACACCCCGGCGGCGCGTGCCTCGGGCTCCAGGTCGGCGAGGGTGAAGGTGCGCCGGAGCGGGGCGAGTTCGTCGCCGGTGATCCAGTCCTGGTCGCGTACCGACAGGTCCCACACATGGTGGTGGGCGTCGACGATCCGTTGCGGGTCGCTCATGTCACAGCTCCCAGGCGACCGGGAGACCGGCATCGGCACCGTCCGAGGAGTAGTCGTGCGCAACGTCGAGCAGCTCGGCCATCCTGGCCTGCCAGGCGACGTTGACCGGGAGTTTCTCCAGTTCGGCGAGGAGTGCGGCGTAGTCCTCGCAGTCGATGACGTGGAAGAGGTCGGTGCCGCTGCGCCAGATCGTCCAGGAGGTGGCGCCCGCCGCGCGGATCGCGGTGGTGAGCTCCGCGGGGACTTCGCGGTGCGCGGCCTCGTACTCCTCGACGCGGTCGGCGCGGACCTTGGTGTGCAGGGCGATTCTCATGTCAGTGTCCGTCCTCGGTGAGCAGTCCCTCGGCGCGCAGGTCGTCCCAGAGTGCGTCCGGGATCTCGCGGCGGAGCAGGGCGGCGGCGTCGCGCACCTCGTCCGGGGAGCGGGTGCCGACGAGCACTCCGGCGACGGCCGGGTGCGCGAGCGGGTAGTGGAGGGCGGCGGCCCGCAGCGGGACGCCGTGGCCCTCGGTGACGGCCTTGATCCGCAATGCCCGGTCCAGGAGGGCCAGGGGTGCGGCCGTGTAGTCGTACCTGGCACCGGGGCGCGGGTCGGCGAGGAGCCCGGAGTTGAAGACCCCGCCGACGACGACGCTGCGGCCGCGGGCGGCGGCCTCGGGCAGCAGCTCGGTGAGGGCGGACTGGTCGAGGAGGGTGTAACGGCCCGCGCAGAGCACGACGTCGACGTCGGTGTCGCGCAGGAAGCGGGTGAGCATGGCGGTCTGGTTCATCCCGGCACCGATGGCTCCGACGACGCCCTGTGCGCGCAGCTTCTCCAGCGCCGGGTAGGCGGCGTGGAACGCAGCCTCCGCGTGGTCGTCCGGGTCGTGCAGATAGGCGATGTCGACGCGGTCGAGTCCGAGCCGTTCCAGGCTGTCCTCGATGCTGCGGCGCACGCCGTCGGCGCTGAAGTCCCAGCGGCGGCGGTGCGTGGCCGGCACGGCGAAGCCCTCGCAGAGCCCGTCGGACATGGGCTCGGTGGCGGCGCCGGCGGGCAGCGGGTCGAGCACCCGTCCCACCTTGGTGGACAGTACGTAGGAGTCGCGGGGTCTGTCGCGCAGGGCCTCGCCGAGGCGTCGTTCGGAGAGGCCGAGTCCGTAGTGCGGCGCGGTGTCGAAGTAGCGGATGCCCTCGTCCCATGCGGCGTCCACGGCGGCGGCCGCCTGCACGGGGTCGACGGCGCTGAAGAGATTGCCGATGGCGGCGGCTCCGAAGGACAGTTCAGTGACCTCGACCGTGCTGCTGCCCAGCCTGTTGCGCCGCATGCTTCCGTCGCCCTCCCTCGTGATCGCTTCCTGCACACAGCGAATATTCATCGGATCACTTGGGCACGTCAACACTTCGGGCACCACGATCTGCGGCACTTTTCCAGAGATCTGTCCGATCTATGGCTGATCCGATACGGGCCGTTCAGCCGGTCGGCAGCAGTTCGAGCAGGTGCGCCACCTCGTCGTGGGCGCAGCTGGCCAGCCGCTCCAGATCGGGCAGCGCCTTGCCGTCGGCCACCAGCCCGACCCGTACCCGGCCGCCGTACATGGACAGGGCGATGGCCAGGGACTGGCCGCGGGCCAGCGGCGCCATCGGGTAGACGGCGCGCAGCGGGCAGCCGCCGAGCGAGAGCGCCGAGCGCGGCAGGGGCACGCTGGTGACCAGGACGTCGAAGAGCATCCGGGCCGCGTTCCCGGCGATGGGCGCGCCGAAGCGGTGGGCCAGCGAGGGCAGTTGATCGGCGAGCACGGCGACCGCGCCGGCACCGCGGAAGGGCCCCGCGGACTTGTTGCGGTCCATGGCGGTGCGGACGGCACGGAGCCGTTTCCAGGGGTCGGGTTCGCGGACCGGGAGTTTGAGGAGATAGGCGGAGAGCTTGTTCCCGGTCGCGGCGGCCTGGCCCGGTCTGCGGCGGGAGACCGGCACCAGGGCACGCGGGTCCTCGGCCGGCAGCACCTCTCCGCGCTCCAGCATCCAGCGGCGCAGTGCCCCGGCGACGACCGCGAGGAGGACGTCGTTGGTCGTGCCTCCGGCGGCGCGGCGGATCCGCTGGACCGCATCGAGGTCCAGGTCGGCGGTGGCGAGCCGCCGGGTGCCGCTGGAGCTTGCGGTGAGCGCGGGCGCGCCGCGCAGATCGAGGCGGCTGGCCCGCACCATGGAGGCGCCGACTCCGAAGGCCCGGCCGAGGTCCTCGATCCGGCCCAGCGCGAGGCCGGCGACCTGGCGCGGGCCCGGCATCCAGGAGCGGGGCGGGACCACGCGCGCCCGGCGGGTGGGGATGCCGCTGCGGGCGCGGCCTGCGGCGGAGGCAATCTCGTCGAAGATACCGGCGCCGATGGCGACCGCGCGCATTCCGTCGGCGAGCGCGTGGTGGAGCTTGACGAGCACGGCGAAGGGGCCGCCGTCCGCGCCGCCGATCACGTACATCTGCCAGGGCGGCAGGCCCCGTTCGAGCGGCCGTTCCATCAGCTCGCCCGCCAGCCGGGTGGCGCCCGCCATGAATCCGTCGTCCCCGCCGCGCGACTCCGCCTCGGTCAGCCGCACCCGCGCGATGTGCCGCCGCACGTCGAAGTCCTTGTCCACGAACCAGGCGGCGCCGCCGACCGGCAGCAGTACGTCCCTGACCCGCATCCGCAGCCGTGGAATCGCGGCGGCGCGGCTGCCCAGCAGTTCCGGCACGGTCTCGGTGCTCACGCCGTGCGCCGGATCGGGTGCCGGTGAGAAGACGGCGAGCGCGCCGAGGTGCATGGGGTGGGCATCGGATTCGAGGTGCCAGAAGGCCAGGTCGAGGGGTGTCAGCAGCTCAGTGCCCAACGGATCCTCATGTCATCGAAAGACAGGACTGACGGAAGGGCAGTCAATCGCTTGCGGTCGGTTACGGTCAAGCACAGACATGTTACGTTCTGTTACTGTCGGGTAGTGCACAGCGTCTGTCGGGCCACGTCTACGGCGTCCCCTCGGGCGATTCGCTCCATCCGCTTCATTCGTTCTCCGGAATGACGAATTCGCACCACACGCACTTGCCGACGCCCCGCGACTCCACGCCCCAGAGGTCCGCCAGCCGGTCCACCAGCATCAGCCCGCGTCCGGAGACCCCGTCCTCCCCCGCGTCCCGGCGCCGGGGCAGCGCGCTGGAACGGTCCTCGACATCGACCCGCAGGCGCCGCTCGGACCCGGTGAGCACCCGGATCGTGACGATCGCCCCGCCGTCGGTGTGCATCAGGGCATTGGCGGGTCACTCTGCCATCATTTGTCCGAATCTTCGAGCGAACCCCGTACGGGTGGGGCATTCCGGCGCCAGGCGTTCGGGGGCGGTTCCCGGACCCGTGACCGGACACCGGAGGGCACCGTCCGGGAGCGCCCGGAGAGCCGCCCGCCCGGAGAGCGCAGGCCGGCAACGGTTACCGTGTTCCGTGGAGCACGGTAGGCCCAGCCGGTCGGTCTTGCCTCTACCCTGCGCCGCACCGCCCGCTTCAGCCCGTTCTAAGGACCGCAACTCCATGACCCGCCCCGTCCGCGTCGCCATAGTCGGAGCCGGCCCCGCCGGAATCTACGCTGCGGACGCTCTGCTGAAATCCGAGGCCGCACAGGATCCGGGGGTTTCGATCGACCTGTTCGAGCGGATGCCCGCCCCCTTCGGCCTGATCCGTTACGGGGTGGCCCCCGACCACCCGCGGATCAAGGGCATCGTCCAGGCACTGCACCAGGTGCTCGACAAGCCGCAGCTGCGGCTGTTCGGCAACGTCGACTACCCCTGCGACATCGACCTGGACGATCTGCGGTCCTTCTACGACGCGGTGATCTTCTCCACCGGTGCCGACGCGGACCGCGCGCTCGACATCCCCGGCAGCGGCCTGGACGGCTCCCACGGTGCGGCCGACTTCGTCTCCTGGTACGACGGACACCCCGATGTGGCGCGCACCTGGCCGCTGGAGGCGGAGAAGGTCGCCGTGCTCGGGGTGGGCAATGTGGCCCTGGACGTGGCGCGCATGCTCGCCAAGACGGCGGACGAACTGCTGCCGACCGAGATACCCGCGAACGTCTACGAGGGCCTGAAGGCCAACAAGGCCCTGGAAGTGCATGTCTTCGGGCGCCGTGGGCCAGCGCAGGCCAAGTTCAGCCCGATGGAGCTGCGGGAGCTGGACCACTCGCCGAACATCGAGGTCATCGTCAACCCCGAGGACATCGAGTACGACCAGGGCTCCATCGAAACCCGGCGCGGCAACAAGCAGGCCAACATGGTCGCCTCCACGCTGGAGAACTGGGCCATCCGCGACGTGGGCGACCGACAGCACAAGCTGTTCCTGCACTTCTTCGAGTCCCCGGCGGAGATCCTCGGCGAGGACGGCCGGGTCGTCGGTCTGCGCACCGAGCGGACCGAGTTGGACGGCACCGGGAACGTCAAGGGCACCGGACGCTTCACCGACTGGGACGTGCAGAGCGTCTACCGCGCGGTCGGCTACTACTCGCAGGAGCTCCCGAAGCTCCCGTTCGACGTGACCTCGGGCACCGTCCCGCATGCCGCGGGGCGCGTCGTCGACGGCGCGGAGCCCATGCCCTCGGCGTACGTCACGGGCTGGATCAAGCGCGGCCCGATCGGCCTGATCGGCCACACCAAGGGCGACGCCAACGAGACGGTCGCCTGCCTCCTGGAGGACCACGCCACGGGCCGGCTGGCCGTCCCGGCACAGCCCGAGCCGGAGGCCGTCACCGCGTTCCTGGAGGAGCGCGGCGTCCGCTACACCACCCGCGAGGGCTGGTACCGCCTGGACGCGCACGAGCGGGCGCTGGGCGCGGAGCAGGGGCGCGAGCGGATCAAGGTCGTGGAGCGCGACGCCATGCTGGACGCTTCCGAGCCCCGCTCCTGAAGTACACACCGATGGCCCGGTCGGCCGCCGACGGCGGCCGACCGGAAGGGCAGCTCCGTCCACCTCGGCGGAACTGCCCGGCCCGCGATTTCGCTCAACAGCCCTGCACCGCCGTGACGTTGTCCCCGAACATCCACCCCTTCGGCCCGTCCCGGTTGAGGGACCAGGCCATCAGGCCCTTGAGACTGTTGCCGTAGTGGTTCCACGCCTGTGCGACCTGACCGGTGCCCATGTGGCCGCCTCCGGCGCCGGGTTGAGCCAAAAGTCCCGGAACCTGCTTGTCGCAGGGGACCTTGATGGTGGACACCATGTGGTGGACACTGCCCGGTGCGCTGATCGCCGGTCTGCTCGTCCATGCGATCGGGTCGGCGGGGTCCGGCGGCGGTCTGGTGCGGCTCGTGCTCGCCGGTGCGGTGCTCTCCGCCGTACTGACGGCGTTCATCCAGGCGGTGACGCCGAGCCGGCCGAAGGTCTTCGACAGCTACCGGTACTGGGTCGTCGGCGCGCTCGGCGGCCGGGACTTCGACGTCTTCTGGTCGGTCCTGCCGTTCGCGGTGTCCGGTCTGCTGATTGCGGCCCTGCTGGGGCCTGGCCTCAACACGCTCGCACTCGACGACTCGACCGCGGCGTCCCTCGGCGAATCCGGCCCTGGCGCGGGCGGGCGGGCTGCTCTCGGCCACGCTGCTGAGCGCTGCGGCGACGGCGGCCGTCGGCCCGATCGCCTTCGTCGGGCTGGCCGCTGCGCATGTGGTACGCGCCCTGACCGGTGTCGACTTCCGTATGCAGATCCTTTTCTCGGCGCCGGCCGGTCCCGCGCTGCTGCTCCTCGCGGATCTCTGCGCCCAGCAACTGCCGCTCTTCGACAACCTGCCCGTCGGCATCAACACGATGGCCATCGGGGGCGCGTACCTCGGCTGGCTGCTGGTACGGGAGTGGCGCCGGGGAGTCCTGTGAGTCCCTACGGGGCTGCCGCCCGCCGCTGAAGCATCTGAACGGGCCACGTTGCCACGGCCTCCCTTGAACGCGTTCAAGGGAGGCCGTAGAGTCGTCGCCAAACATACTTGAACACGTTCAAGTCGGGGGCTCGATGTCTGTACTGGTCAATCTGATCGTCATGCTGGGCATGTTGGTGGTGGTCCCCGCGGGGCTACGGCTGGCCGGTGCTTGCGAACTGGACCGGATGCGACGGCTGTGGCCGCTCTTCGCCGTGCCCGGCGCCGTGGCCCTGTGGCTGCCGCGCGGCGTGCCCGCCACCGCCCTGGCGTCCTGCTACGCACTCGGGGCCGTACTCCTCGCCCTGCACGCCCCACCACGGCTGTTCCGCAACCTCGCGACGTCCCGAATCCACGCCGTGACACCCGCCGAGGTCGCCCTGCTCACTGCCCTGGTCACCCCGTCGATCGCCGCCACCGCACTGGTCGCCGAACGCTCGGGGCACCCGCTCTTCGGCTTCGGGCTCGGCATCCTCGCGCTGACCGTGCCGCACTTCCACTTCGCCGGATTCGCCGCCGCCCTGGTCGCGGGACTCGTCGCGCGGGTCGCCGACAGCACCGCGGGAAGGTTCGCCGCGCTGAGCGTGCCGCTGGGCACCCTGCTCGTCCTGATCGGCTACTTCATCGGGGACCGGGCCGAACTGGCCGGAGCGGTGGTGCTGACCGCGGGCATGTGGACCATTGCCCTGCTCACCTGGCACTCGGTCCGCGCCGGGCAGCAGGACCCCATCACCCGGCTGCTGCTCGCCACCTCGTCCGCCGTACTCGCGGTCACCATGGTGCTCGCACTGAGCTGGGCGCTCGGCGAGGCCACCGGGCTCCCGCACCCCACACTGACCTGGATGGCCGCCACCCACGGCCTCGGCAACGCACTGGGCTTCGCACTCTGCTCGGTGCTCGCCTGGCGAAGGCTCCAGAACCCCACCGATCACGAAGGCAGGACCGTATGAGCGCCCTCACCTACCCCGAGGTCGGAGCCACCCGCCTCGGGCCGCTCCCCGACGGATACCACCACCTCCACCACCGGACCCGGGTCGGACGCGGCCGGGCCGACCTGGCGGCGGCGGGCACGGCGGTCACCGGCTGGCGCATGCATCGCACCAGCGGGGCCCGGGTCCGCGCGTCGGCGGGCCGCGCCGAGGCCGGGGTCTCCGTACGGGTGTCGCTGGGCGTCGGCCCGTTCCGGTTCACCGCGCCCTGCCGGGTCGTCTGGGCCGCCTACGAGGACGACCGCATCGGATTCGCCTACGGGACCGAGGTCCGACACCCGGAACGCGGCGAGGAGTCCTTCGTCGTGGATCTGGCGGACGACGGGACGGTGTGGTTCACCGTCATGGCGTTCAGCCGCCCGGCCGCCTGGTACGCGCGCCTGGCCGGCCCCGTCGTACCGGTGCTCCAGCTCTGGTACGCCCGCAGGCTCGGCACCACACTGCGCCGCATCGTCGCCGAAGGCAGGAACAAGCCCGTCTGACCGGCACGAGCCGTCTGACCGGAACGAGCCCGTCTGAAGGGCTGATCCGGGCCACCGGGCCGATACTGGAAGTGATGGACTGGTTCACCGCAGACGGGTACTGGCTCAGTCGGCTGATCTTCCAGCGGGCTCTCGCCGGCGTCTATCTCTTCGCCTTCCTCACCGCCGTGCTCCAGTTCCGGGCGCTGATCGGTGAACGCGGCATGCTGCCCGTGCCCGACTTCCTGCGGCGCACGGACTGGCGCAGCGCGCCCGGCCTCTTCCGGCTCCACTACTCCGACCGGTTCTTCGCGTTCGTCTCCTGGACCGGCTGCGCCCTCGCCGTCGCCCTGCTCGCGGGGGTGGACTCGTACGTTCCGCTCTGGGCGGCGATGCTGCTCTGGGTGCTGCCCTGGGCGCTCTATCTCTCGATCGTCCAGGTCGGCCAGACCTGGTACAGCTTCGGCTGGGAGTCGTTGCTGCTGGAGACCGGCTTCCTCGCCGTGTTCCTCGGCAACGTGCACACTGCTCCGCCGGTGCTGGTGCTGTGGCTGTTGCGCTGGGTGCTGTTCCGGGTGGAGTTCGGCGCCGGGATGATCAAGATCCGGGGCGACGAGTGCTGGCGCAAGCTGACGTGTCTGTACTACCACCACGAGACCCAGCCGATGCCGGGTCCGCTGAGCTGGTTCTTCCACCGGCTGCCGAAGCCCGTCCACCGGGTCGAGGTGGCGGCCAACCATGTCACCCAACTCCTGGTGCCGGTGCTCCTCTTCACTCCGCAGCCGGTGGCGAGCGCGGCCGCGGGACTGATGATCGTCACCCAGTTGTGGCTGGTCCTGTCGGGGAACTTCGCCTGGCTGAACTGGGTGACGATCACCCTTGCCCTGTCCGCCGTCGACTGGTCGTTGTTCACCGAACCGCCGGCGCAGTCGGCGCCGCCCCTCTGGTACGAGATCGTCGTCATCGCCGTCACCGCGCTGGTGGTGCTCCTCAGCTACCGCCCGGCGCGCAATCTGGTCTCCCGCCGCCAGGTGATGAACCGCTCGTTCGACCCGCTGCACCTGGTCAACACCTACGGCGCGTTCGGCAGCATCAGCCGGGTCCGGCTGGAGGTCGTGGTCGAGGGCACGGACGAGCCGGTGCTCCACGAGGGCACGGTCTGGCGGGAGTACGGCTTCCGCGGCAAGCCGGGCGATCCGCGCCGGCTGCCCCGCCAGTTCGCCCCGTACCATCTGCGGCTCGACTGGCTGATGTGGTTCGCGGCGCTCTCCCCCGCTTACGCGGGCCCCTGGTTCGGCCAGTTCGTGGAACGGCTGCTGGAGAACGACCGGGACACGCTGCGGCTGCTGCGTCACAACCCGTTCCCGGACGTCCCGCCCACGCATGTCCGCGCCAGGGTGTACCGCTACCGGTTCACGACCTGGCGCGAACTGCGGGCCACCGGACGCTGGTGGCACCGCACCTACGTGCGGGACTTCATGCCTCCCGTCTCGCTCGGCCCTGCCTGGCTCAGCCCGACCAGGCGACCTTGAACACCCAGGCGTGCTGCCCGGTCCTGCGCGCCGCCGCCGGTACGTCGATCACCAGCGAGCCGCCCGTGGTGCGCCGGCCGAGCGGCCGGCCGTGGCCGAGCAGGGTGACCCGGTCACCGCTGCGGATCGGCACGGGAGCCTCGACGGTGAGGGTCTGCCGAGGACCGGGGCCGAGGCTGTGCCGTCGGCGTAGTGGACCGGAACGAAACTCCTTTCCCTCAACCATCCGATGACTGGTCGGAGTTGCGGTCGGGACCGCACGATCAGCCGGAGGAAACGGACCGGGTCCTCATTTGGACTCCTCGCGGGCCCGCAGCAGTTTGGTGATCTGTCTGACGAGTTCGTCGTCGCTGGTCACGGCCTTGCCGGAGACCAGGGCACCGAGGCGCTCCGCGGTCTGGAAGTCGTAGGCGCGTTCCACCTCCGACCCGGGAACGCTGGCGTACTCGTCCTCGGCACGGAATCCGACGGTCAGCTGGACCACCTTCGCGATGAGCCAGGTGAGGATGAAGGAGAACGCGATCACGGAGACGATCGCGACGAGCTGCTTGCCCAGCAGTCCCCAGCCGCCGCCGTGGAACAGCCCCTTCTTGCCGCTGATCCGAGCGGTGGCGAAGAGGCCGACCATGATCAGTCCGACCAGTCCGCCGCCGCCTGGCCACCGCGGCCGGGTATCTGCTGCTCAGCGTCGGCGCGGGGGTCGGGCTCTCGTTCGCCGGGGCCGCGGTGGCGCAGGCGGTGTTCTGACCGGCAAACGCCCCGAAACGGCCGGACTCCGGCCCACCCGTCGAGGGGTGGGCCGGAGTCCGGGTGTGAAGGCGAGAAGCGCTCAGTCGATGCCGGGCAGGATGTGCGGCTCGGCGAGGTCGTCCTCGTACCCGGCCAGCCGGATCGGTGCGGACCTGGCCCACACCTCGATGTTCAGGAGCTTCTCGGGACCGCGGGCCCGCTCTCCGTGGCTTTCGGCCGGTCGTTTCTCGTGCTTCGTCAGTTCTGGTGTTGTCACCGCGCACTCCTTTGTGTCGCGTAGCCCCGGGCGTCACCGACGCCCCGGTCTCCCAACCGGGCGTCGACCACCCGCGAGGGCAGGGGCAGGAACAGTTCGGTCGCGGTGGCGCCGGATACGGGGCGGGACGGCGACTCGGTTGACAAGCCTGTCCCAGGACGGCCGAGGAGGGTTTTTGGACTCCCCGGTGACATCTGTTCGCATCAGAGTATCCAGATGAGCGCGTTCCCGCTCGATGGAACGTGCACCATGGGTCACTTTCAGCCACCTGGTACGGAAAAGACCCGGCCAGGAACGCTGCCCAGGCCGGGTCCACGGCGCCGCACGCGACGGCGCGACCGATGGCGGCGCCCCCACGGGGCGGCCGGTCGGCTACCAGTTGGCGGGCGCGTAGTCCTTGAGGAAGCAGCCGTACAGGTCCTCGCCCTCCTCGCCGCGCACGATCGGGTCGTAGACGCGGGCGGCGCCGTCGACCAGGTCGAGCGGGGCGTGGAAGCCCTCCTCGGCAAGGCGGATCTTGTCGGGGTGCGGCCGCTCGTCGGTGATCCAGCCGGTGTCGACGGCCGTCATCAGGATGCCGTCCTTCTGGAACATCTCCTGGGCGCTGGTGCGGGTGAGCATGTTCAGCGCGGCCTTGGCCATGTTGGTGTGCGGGTGGCCCGCGCCCTTGTAGCCGCGGCTGAACACCCCTTCCATCGCGGACACGTTGACCACGTAGGAGCGCTTGGCGGCGGTCGCGGCCATCGCCGGGCGGAGTCTGCTGATCAGGATGAACGGCGCGGTGGAGTTGCAGAGTTGGACCTCCAGCAGCTCGATCGGTTCGACCTCCTCGACCGTCTGGATCCAGCTGTTGGTGTCATGCAGGTCGGGCACGAGACCGCCCGCGTCGATCGCCGTTCCCGCGGCGATCCGCTCCAGCGAGGCGGACCCGGTGACCAGCGCGAGCTCGGTGACGTCCTGCGCGGACAGACTCTCCTTGCGGGCGGCCGGGAGAGCCGCGACGCGGTCGACGGTGCCGCTGCCGAAGGTGCCGATGACCTCGGCGGCGGGCAGCTCGCCCGCCGGAAGCGGGGCGGACTCGGCGTTGACCAGTTCGCTGTACGCGTTCGCGGAGCGGCGCACCGTCTGCGCCGCGTTGTTGATCAGGATGTCCAGCGGGCCCTCGGCCGCGACCGAGTCGGCGAGCGCGACGACCTGCGCGGGGTCACGCAGATCGATGCCGACGATCTTCAGCCGGTGGATCCACTCGTCGCTGTCCGGCATCGCCTTGAAGCGGCGGATCGCGTCGTTGGGGAAGCGGGTGGTGATGGTGGTGTGCGCGCCGTCGCGCAGCAGCCGCAGCGCGATGTACATGCCGATCTTCGCGCGGCCGCCGGTGAGGAGCGCGCGCCGGCCTGTGAGGTCGGTGCGGGCATCGCGGCGCGAACGGTTCTCCTTGGCGCACTGCGGGCAGAGCTGGTGGTAGAACGCGTCGACCTCGACGTACCGGGTCTTGCAGATGTAGCAGGAGCGGGGGCGCTGGAGGACACCCGCGATCTCGGCACGGGCCGAGGACGACGGGAGGACCCCCTGGGTCTCGTCGTCGATGCGGTCGGCCGAGCCGGTCGCGGTCGCCTCGGTGACGGTCTTGTCGTGCGCGGTCTTGGCGGCGCGGCGCTCCTGACGGCGGCGCTGCTTCACGGTCCGGTAGATCCCGGCCGTGGCGCGGCGCACCGCGATGGCGTCGGGGTGGTCGATGTCGATGGTGTCGAGTTCGTCGAGCACGCTCAGGCAGACGGCCAGCCGCTCCGGGTCGATACCGGGACCGAACCCCTCAGTACCGGAAGCGAGCTCCGGGCTGTCCTCTGTCACCGTCATTGCCGTTCCTCTGTCGCTTGTCCCTCGTGGCGCCGACCGCCGTACCTGCTCCTGCCGGGCCGAACGCCCCGGTCAAGTCTGCCATGCACGGGATGCTGCTCCGTTCGTGTGATGTCCCTCGCGCTGACGCGCGTGGAGCGGAGCCGCTACGCCCCGACGGCTCCTCCACGGTTCGGTCACATATGCTTCCCTGCGATACGGCCGGGGTTGGGCCGTGCGGTCCGTACAAGGGGGTGGACAGTGGCCGAGCTCCCGGCGGGCAGCTCTCCCGCCCGCGTCGCCCTGCGCCCGGACACCGTCCCCGTACAGAACGGGCCCGCGACGGCCGGCAACGAGTCCGCGAGCGAGAACGGCGCCGGCAACGAGTCCGGCGGCGAAACCGGCCATGGTTCGGTGTGGAAGGTCGACGCCGTGATCCTGCTGGTCGAGGACGACGCCGGTGACGCCCTCCTCGTCGAGGAGATGCTCGCGGACAGCGAGCTGGATTCCGCGCTGACCTGGTGCAGGACGCTCGCGGAGGCGCGCCGGTTCCTGGCCGGCTGCCGGACCCCGTGCTGCGTACTGCTCGATCTGCATCTGCCCGATGTGTACGGCCTGGACGCCGTGACCCGGATCGTCGAGTCGGCGCCGGATGCGGCCATCGTGGTGCTGACGGGCAGGGCCGAGGCCGATACGGGCCTGTCGGCCGTGGCGACCGGCGCCCAGGACTACCTCGTCAAGGGACGGCTCGATCCGGAGGCGCTGGGCCGCTCGGTCCGTTACGCCCTCCAGCGCAAGCAGGTCGAGCAGGCCGCGGCGGCGCTGCGCGCCAACCGGCTGATGGCGCGGGAGAACGCCCGCCTCGAACGCGGGCTGCTGCCCGTGCCCCTGCTGCACGACGACTCCTTCGAAGCGGTGGCCCGGTACGCGCCGGGCCGGGCGCACGCCCTGCTCAGCGGTGACTTCTACGACGTGGTGCAGACCTCCGACGGCACGGTGCACGCGGTGATCGGCGATGTGTCGGGGCACGGGGCCGCGGAGGCGGCGCTGGGTGTCTGTCTGCGGGTGGCCTGGCGCACGGCGGTACTGTGCGCGACCGGCCGGCTCGAACAGGTCCGGCTGCTGGAGGAGATCCTGGTCGCCGAACGCTCCGACCCGCATGTCTTCGCCACCGTCACATCACTGTCCTTCTCCCCGGACCGGCGCCGGGTGCAGGTGGTGCGGGCCGGTCACCCCGGGCTGTTGCTGCGCAGCGGCGACCGGGTGAGCTGGGTCGAGCCCGAGCCGGGGATCGCCCTGGGACTGCTGCCGGGGACGGGACGGTGGAGCGTCTCGGAGCTGCCCCTGCCCGACGACGGCCGGATCGTCCTCTTCACGGACGGCCTCTTCGAGGGGCGTACGGGGCCGGGCTCCCGGCTCGGCGAGGACGGGCTGCTCGCCCTGGCCCGCAGGCACGGGGCGCTGTCGGCCCGCGCGTTCGTGGACACCCTGGTCGACGAGGCCGCCGAGGCGGCGTCCCCGTACGGCGGTCTCGCCGACGACGTGGCCGTGCTCCATCTGGGCTGGGGCCGAAAGACGCCGCGATGAGCGGCCGGGACGCATCGCGGGAGTCCGGGTACGGCCTGATCTCGCGGCTGTCCGTGCAGAACTGGGTCCATCTGATCCTCGCCGTCTTCCTGCTGGTCGTCTGCGCGGGCCTGGCCGTCGGGGGCCTGGTCCTGTCCCGGATATCCGACCACACCACCGAACTGGTGGACCGCATCCAGCCCGCCCGCTCCTCGTCGTTCCAGTTGCAGAACGCGCTGCTGGAGCAGGAGACCGGGGTCCGCGGATTCGCGCTCACCGGCGACTCGACCTTCCTGCGGCCGTACGAGGCGGGGATGCGGGACGAGAAGCGGCGGATGGCCCGCGTACGTGCCCTCGTCGGGGACGAACAGCCCTTCGCCCGCGATCTCGACCGGATCGCCGCGGCCTCCCGGGAATGGCGCAGCGGGCATGCCGAGCCGCTCGTCGCCGCGGTCCGCCGGGGCGGCCCGGCGTCCGATTCCTCGGCCCCGATCCGGCAGAGCACGGACGAATTCGACACCCTGCGCCGCCTGTACACGGCTCAGCAAGCGCATCTCGACCTGGCACGCGACCAGGCCCGCACCGATCTGAGCAACGCCCGCACCACCCGTGACCAGGTGCTCATCTCGCTGGTCGTGGGCTTTCTGCTCGCGGTGGGCTCGCTGAGTCTGCTGCTGCACCGGATGGTGGGCCGGCCGCTGGGCCGGCTGACCGCCGCCTCCGAGACGGTCAGCTCGGGGGCGTTCCGCAAGCGGATCGAGGTCGACGGGCCGTCCGATGTGCGGGCGGTGGCGGCAGCCGTGGAGGACATGCGCCGCCGCATCGTCGAGGAGCTCGCCGAGTCCCGGGAACGCGAGACGCTGCTGGCGGAACAGACGGGGGAACTACGCCGGTCCAATGCCGAGCTGGAGCAGTTCGCCTATGTCGCCTCGCACGATCTGCAGGAACCGCTGCGCAAGGTCGCCTCGTTCTGCGGCCTGCTGGAGAAACGATACGGCGCGGAGCTCGACGACCGGGCGCGGCAGTACATCGACTACGCGGTCGACGGCGCCGGGCGGATGCAGGTACTGATCAACGATCTGCTCACCTTCTCCCGCATGGGAAGGGTGCACGACCGGTGGAAGCCGGTCGACCTGGACCGGTCCCTGGACCGCGCGCTGGCCGATCTCGCGCTGGTCGTCGAGGAGTCCGGTGCCACGGTCGTACGGGAGGTCCCGCTGCCCTCGCTGACCGGGGACGCCACGGCGCTGTCCATGGTCTGGCAGAACCTGATCGGCAACGCGGTGAAGTTCCGCCGCCCCGACGTGCCGTGCCGGATCACGGTGGGCTGTGTGCGGGAGGGCGACGACTGGCACTTCCGGGTGGCGGACAACGGCATCGGTATCGCGCCGGAGTTCTCGCAGAAGGTCTTCGTCATCTTCCAGCGTCTGCACGGCCGGGAGGAGTACGAGGGAACGGGCATCGGTCTGGCCCTGTGCCGGAAGATCGTGGAGTTCCACGGGGGCCGGATCTGGCTGGATCCGGAGACCGCCGAGGGGACCTGCATCCGGTTCACACTGCCGGTCGCCCCCGCCGCACCCGCGCACATCGTGGCGCGGCCGCCCGGCCCGGATCCCGCCGTCGAAGGGCCCGGGCATGGTTGAGATCTGCCGGATTCTCCCCGGAGTGGGACCGTTCGTCGCGGGTAGGCGAACGTCGAGAAGCTGTCATCGAACACCCCTGCGTCGCCCTGGCTGGAGCACATGAACGAACAGGTCACCTCGCGACCGGCCGACCGCCCCTGCCCGGACCGGTCCACGGAGGTTCTGCACAGCGCCGAGGTGTTCGACGGCGAACCCGGCTGCATCGCGCAGGCCCGGGACCTCGCCGACCGCTTTCTGGTCCGGCTGGCCGCCGAGTGGCTCGCGGTGTTCGGCGAGCACACCCGCAGCGATCTGATGCTGGCCGTGAGCGAACTCGTCACCAACGCGGACCGCTACAGCCAGGGCCCGTACCTGCTGGAACTGGAGGGCACCGCGGAGCGCGTCAGCGTCACGGTGTACGACAGCAGCACGGCCCTCCCGCTGTTCTACTCACCCGACCCGGCGCGCCCCGGCGGCCACGGCATGGAAATCGTCGTGGCCCTGTGCGACCGGCTGACCGCCGAGCGCGTACCCGTGGGCAAGCGCATCCGGGCCGAGTTCGGCTTGAGCACCTGACCTGTGGGGCTGGCGGGACGCCGCCCGCCCCACGACCACGGTCGGCCACCCGAACCTCGATCGGGCAGCGACTTCATGCCCGACCCGACCGGCGCAACTTCCCCGTGCTCCGGGAACGATTCACACGGATCGGGCATCTAACTCCAAGTCCCATGGACACGGACAGACACCTCACGCCTCATCCCCACCGGAACAAGGGGTGCATCCCGCATGCAGATGTCCAAGCCGGTCGCACCCACGGCGCCCACGAATCCGGGCCTCAAGCGGGAAATCGGGCTGATCGGTCTCATCTGGACCTCGGAAGGGTCCATCATCGGGTCCGGCTGGCTGTTCGGTGCGCTGCTCGCCGCGCAGGCGGCCGGCACGGCGGCGCTCATCTCCTGGGGCATCGGGGCGCTCGCCATCATCGTGCTGGCGTTCGTGCACGCCGAACTGGGGGCCATGTACCCGGTCGCGGGCGGCACCGCCCGTTTTCCGCACTATGCCTTCGGCAGTGCCGCCGGCGCGTCCTTCGGATGGTTCTCGTGGCTGCAGGCCGTGACCGTGGCGCCGATCGAGGTCATGGCGTCGCTGAACTATCTCAGCGTCCACGCCCCCTGGGTGCAGACCGGCAAGAATCACCTGACGCCCGCGGGGTACGGGCTGGCCATCGCGTTCATGGCGTTCTTCGTCGTCGTCAATTTCCTCGGCATCAAATGGCTCGCACACACCAACAGCGTGGCGACGTGGTGGAAGGTGGCCATCCCCGTCTTCACCATCATCGTGCTGGCCGCCACCACCTTTCACGGCAGCAACTTCGGCTACCAGGGCTTCGCCCCCTTCGGCGCCAAGGGTGTGCTCTCCGCCATCAGCACCAGCGGCATCATCTTCGCGCTGCTCGGCTTCGAGCAGGCCGACCAGTTGGCGGGCGAGAGCCGTAATCCGGCCCGGGACATCCCGCGGGCGGTCATCGGCTCCATCCTCATCGGCGTCCTCGTCTATGTGGCGCTTCAGGTGGTCTTCATCGCCGCCCTGCCGCACAGCGCGTTCGTCCACGGCTGGGCCGACCTCTCCTTCAGCGGAAAGGCCGGCCCGTTCGCCGGGCTCGCCACCTCCGTCGGGCTCGGCTGGCTCGCCACGCTGCTGTACATCGACGCGGTCGTGTCGCCGTCCAGTACGGGCCTGATCTACACCACCGCCACCTCTCGGGTCTCCTACGGCCTGTCCCGCAACGGCTACGTCCCGGCGGTCTTCGAGCGCACCACCAGACGCGGCGTGCCGTGGTTCAGCCTGCTCTTCGCGTTCGTGGTCGGGCTCATCGTGTTCCTGCCGTTCCCCACGTGGCAGAAGCTGGTCGGTTTCGTCACGTCCGCGAGTGTGCTGATGTACGCGGGGGCACCGCTCGCCTTCGGGTGCCTGCGCAAGCAGGACCCGGACCGGCCTCGTCCGTACCGGTTGCCCGGCGGGATGTTCTGGGCGCCCGTGGCCTTCATCATCTCGAACCTGATCATCTATTGGGCGGGCTGGGACACCCTGTGGCGGCTCGGCGTGGCCATCGTGCTGGGCTATCTGCTGCTCGGCGGCTCCGCGTTGCTCAGGCTCAACCCCAGGGTGCCGCACATGGACTGGTGGTCCGCGCAATGGCTGCCGGTGTACCTCGTGGGCATGGGGCTGATCTCCTGGCAAGGCGGATTCTGCAGCACGGGCCCGGCGTCCAAGGCGTCCTGCGGTGCGACGGACGTCCTTCCGCTGTGGTGGGACATCTCGCTCATCGCGACGTTCAGCCTGGTGATCTACTTCTGGGCCCAGGCCGTCCGGCTCCCGGACGCGGAGACCCAGGAGTACATCGGCGCCGTCGAGGTGGTGCCCGGCGGGTGACCCCGCCCTGCGCCCGGCTCCGGCGCGTCCGGGTGTCAGCGTTCGCAGGTGCTCAGCCACAGATCGTCCGGGGCGGTGTGCCGCGGGTCCCGGTGCAGGGCATCGGGCGACTCGGAGTCCTCAGGAGGGAGGACTACCGTCGGTAGGAGGACCCCGGGACCGCTCCCGTACTACCAAGGCAGTACGACGGATCGCCCCCTCAAGGACGACGACGCGGCCGCTTCGGAGGGACATCGTGGTGTACATGAGTTCCCTTGCGCTGTCCGTGCTTCTGTCACTGGTCTCCGCGGTCGCCTACGCGGCCGGGGCGATCGTCCAGGAGCGCGTGGCCGCGGCCGGCGACGGCCGCTCGCTCGCGCCCTTACGCAACCGCGTCTGGTGGGCGGCCGTGGCGCTGAACGGGGTGGGTGCGGTGCTGCATGTCGTGGCGCTGGCCTACGGTCCGCTCAGTCTCGTCCAGCCGCTCGGTGCGCTGACCATCGTCTTCGCCCTGCCGATGGCGGCGCTCTTCGTACGACGCCGGGCAGGGGCCACCGCATGGCGCGGCGCGATCATGGCGACCGTCGGTCTGGCGGGCTTGCTCGCGCTTACCGGGGACGGCGAGTCGCAGTCGCTGAGCGGCCCGGATCAGCTGATGCTCGCCGGGGTGACGTTCGGTGGGGTCGCTGCGCTCTTCCTGGTCTCCAAGGGATTCCACAGGCCGGTGGTGCGGAGCGTGATCGTGGCAGGGGCGGCGGGGGTGGCTTTCGGGATCGCCTCGGTGTTCACGAAGACGGTGGCGGTGCAGTGGACGTCCGGCGACGCGGGGGCCGGAATGCCGGCGCTGCTGGCGATCGCCGCGTTCGCGGCCGCCGGGCTGCTGCTGTCCCAGATCGCTTACCGGGGTGCCGGACTGACCGCGCCGCTGGCCACGGTGACCGTGGTGAACCCGGTGATAGCCGCGGCCGTCGGCATCACCATGTTCGACGAGGAGTTCCGGCACGGTACGGCGGGCACCATGCTCGCGCTGGCATGCGGGGTGGTCGCCGCGGGCGGGCTGATCCTGCTCACGACGGAGCGGCTGGGTGCGGAGCACCTCGCCGGGCGGAGCGCGGGAAGCGAGCAGCCGGTCGTTGCGGGGGACGGGATGGACGGGATGGACGGGATCGACGGGACGGGCGCGGCGAGCGCGGCGGGCCCGGACGGGGGGCCGGGCGTCGACGGGGAGCCGCGCGCCGACGGCGCCGCGGAACCGGCGGCCGCTCTCCGTCGGCCGGTTGGGACGCGGACGGCTGTCGCTCCTCCCGAGCCCGCCGCTGCCGCACCGGCGGCGACGTCCGCGAGGCCCGCCGCGGCCGACGAAGCCGTCGCGGAGGCCTTCTCGGCGGCCCGTGCGCTGCCCCTGCTCAGGCCGTTGAAGCGTCGGCTCGGACAGGTGGAGTTCGGGCCCGGGCTGCCGTCGCACACCCGTCCCGCCCGGCGGGACGGCGTGCCCTCCACGGGGTCCGGCGCAGCCGATGACGCCGCCGGACCGCCGGCGGCCGTTCAGACGCTGACGCCGCCCGCCCTGAGGTAGGCCAGCGGGTCGATGTCGGAGCCGTAGCCGGGGCCGGTGCGGATCTCGAAGTGCAGGTGCGGACCCGTGACGTTCCCGGTTGAGCCCGAGCGGGCAATCCGCTGGCCTGCAAAGACGTGCCGGCCCTCGCGCACGTGAAGCGCGGACAGGTGCGCGTACTGGCTGTACTTCCCGTTGCTGTGCCGGATGACGATCTGGTATCCGTATGCTCCGCCCCAGCCCGCCGAGACGACCGTGCCGGAGTCGACCGCCTTCACGGACGTGCCGGTCGGAACGGGGAAGTCGACACCGGTGTGGTAGCCGCTGGCCCAGGAACCGGCCTGGTGGTACGGCGTACCGATGCCCGCCGCGACCGGCGCGACGAGGCCGGCGTGCTTCTCCGCCCGCTCCTGCTGGTGGCTCTCGGTCTTCTTCGGGTGGGACTTCGGCTTCGCGGTCTGGTGCTGCGGCTTCGCTGCTTGGTGCTGGGGTTTCGCCGCTTCGTGCTGGGGTTTCGCCGCTTCGTGCTGGGGTTTCGCCGCTTGGTGTGGGGACGTGGCCGCTCGCTGCTTCGGCTTGGCCGTCCAATGCTGGGGCTTTGCCTCGTCGTGCGGTGCGGTCGGCGCTTTCGGCTTCGTCGTCGACTTCGGCTTCGTCGCCGCGGTCGCGCCCGCCTTGGCATCCGTTCTCGGTGCCCGGGCCGCGTCGAGGCCCAGACGCTGCCCGGGAAAGATGAGATCCGGGTCGTCCCCCACGACCGTGCGGTTCGTCGCGTACAGGTGCTGCCAGCCGCCCCGTACGTGCTCGGTCGCCGCGATCGCGGAGAGCGAGTCGCCCGGGGCAACGGTGTACGACTCGCGCTTGCCGGGCACGGTGGTCGGTGTGGCGGGCGTGGACGTCCGCTTCGTCTCCGGCTTTCCGGCGGCGGCCTGCCGCGGCGTTTTCACCTGACTGGTCCGCGCGGACTGGGCGTTGATGTCGGGGGCGTTCCCGCCACTCGTCAGCCCCACCCGCGTCGAGCAGCCCGGCCAGGCGCCGGGCCCCTGCCCTTCGAGCACCTTCTCCGCAACCGCTATCTGCTGGTCCTTGGTCGCGAGATCGGCGCGCGGGGCGTAGACCGTGCCGCCGTAGGCCGCCCAGGTCGACCGGGTGAACTGCAGGCCACCGAAGTAGCCGTTGCCGCTGTTGATGTGCCAGTTGCCGGTGGACTCACAGGCGGCGACCTTCTCCCAGACGTCCGTCGACGCGGCGCCCGCCGAGGCTGCCGCGACGAGCGGGAGAGCGATGCCCGCGCCGCCGGCGGTGACCGTGAGCGAGGCGCGGTTGAGCCGGCTGGGCTGATATCTGCGGTGCCGTCCGTTCGCGGCCATGACTTGGCTCCCCCACAGGCAGTTGGACACGTCGCAAGCGCCCAACTTATGGGCAGGCAAAGGGCGATGACAAGAGAGCGAAAACCGGCCCACCCCTCACGGACGGCCCGGACGGCCTGAACAGCACAGCCGCCGCAATGCGTGTCCGTGCACTCGTCAACCCTCGTACCGTCCCGGGCGCGGACGGAGCCATCCGGCCCATGCCGGACAGCCGTCACCCCGCCCCGTACCGATACTGAAGATCCGGCATCCCCGAGCAGATTGCAGAGCACACAGATGAGCAGCACCGCGCAGATCGGCGTCACGGGACTCGCGGTCATGGGCCGTAACCTCGCCCGCAACTTCGCCCGCAACGGCTTCACCGTCGCCGTGCACAACCGGACGACCGCGAAGACGGACGCCCTGGTGGAGGAGTTCGGCGACGAGGGTTCCTTCGTGGCCGCGCGTACTGCGGAGCAGTTCGTCGCGGCGCTGGAACGCCCGCGGCGGCTGGTCGTCATGGTGAAGGCGGGCGATCCGACGGATGCCGTGATCCAGGAGTTCGCGCCGCTCCTGGAGGAGGGCGATGTCATCATCGACGGCGGCAACGCGCACTTCGAGGACACCCGCCGCCGCGAGCGGGAACTGCGCGAGCGCGGCATCCACTTCGTGGGCGTCGGCATCTCGGGCGGCGAGGAGGGCGCGCTGAACGGGCCGAGCATCATGCCGGGCGGCTCGTCCCGGTCGTACGAATCGCTCGGGCCGTTGCTGGAGAAGATTGCCGCGAAGGCGAAGGACGGCGCCCCGTGCACCACCCACATCGGTCCCGACGGGGCCGGGCACTTCGTGAAGATGGTCCACAACGGCATCGAGTACGCGGACATGCAGCTGATCGCGGAGGCGTACGACCTGCTGCGCAAGGTGGCGGGCTACTCCCCCACGAAGATCGCCGAGACGTTCCGCGGCTGGAACACCGGCCGCCTCGACTCCTATCTGATCGAGATCACGGCGGAGGTGCTCGCCCACACCGACGCGGCCACCGGAAAGCCCTTCGTCGACATCGTGCAGGACCGGGCCGAGCAGAAGGGCACGGGACGCTGGACGGTGCAGATCGCGCTGGATCTGGGGGTGCCGGTCTCCGGCATCGCGGAGGCCGTCTTCGCCCGCTCGCTGTCCGGCCACGCGGATCTGCGCGAGGCGGCGAAGGACCTGGCGGGCCCGTCGCCCGCGGTGCTCGACGAACCGGCCGCCGCGGCCTTCGCCGACCGGGTGGAGCAGGCGCTGTACGCGTCCAAGATCGTCTCGTACACGCAGGGTTTCCACCAGATCCGGGCGGGCAGCGAGGCGTACGGCTGGAACATCGACCTCGGCGCGGTGGCGGCGATCTGGCGGGCCGGGTGCATCATCCGGGCCGCGTTCCTGGACCGGATCCGGGCGGCCTACGACACCCGCCCCGACCTGCTGAGCCTGCTCTCGGACGAGCAGTTCGCCACAGAGATCGGCGCGGCCCAGGACGACTGGCGCGCGGTGGTCGCCGAGGCGGTGCGGCAGGGCGTGCCGACGCCGGGTTTCGCGGCCGCGCTCTCCTACTACGACGGACTGCGCGCGGACCGGCTGCCCGCAGCGCTGACCCAGGGGCAGCGCGACTTCTTCGGCGCACACACGTATCGGCGCACGGACCGCGAGGGCTCTTTCCATACGCTCTGGGGCGGTGACCGGTCCGAGGTCGAAACCGGCTGATGCACGGGACGCCGCCGGGCGCTCCCACCCACAGCGGCGGGCGGCGTCCGGGAACCCTCCGCCGGTGCGCCGGTGCGCGGCATCCGGGTACCCTCCGCCGATGCGCCGGTGCGCGGCATCCGGGAACCCTCCGCCAATGCGCCGGTGCGCGGGGCGGACGGCTCATACACCTGCCGCGGCCGACCGGGCTGCCCGGCTCATCGTCGCCCGGTCGGGTGACCCGGGGTGCGGCGTCGTCGTACGTGTGCGTAAGTAGCAGCGGGCCTTCTTGTCGTGGCCCTCTTGTCGTCCCACCCGCGAGCCCGCTGCACTTCCGTACCGCTGACGCCCCATGGAGCTCCCGTATGCCTGACGCCATGCCGGAACCGGTCGCGGCCCAGCCCGTCGTCGCGCCGTTGACCAGCGCCGCGCTGATCCTGGTCGCCACGATCGAGCCCGGTGGTGAGCCCGTCGTCCGAGCGGTGCTGCCGGACCTGGCGGCGATCGCCCGTTCCATCGGGTTCCGGTTCCCGGGCGCCGGACTGGTCACGGTGACCTCCTTCGGCTCCGACGCCTGGGACCGGCTGTTCGCGGGGCCGCGTCCGGCGGGGCTCCACCCGTTCCAGGAACTGCACGGTGCCCGCCACCGGGCGCCCGCCACGCCGGGCGATCTGCTGTTCCACATCCGGGCCGAGCGGATGGACGTCTGTTACGAGTGGGCGGCCCAGCTCCTCGACCGGCTCGGCACGGCGGTGAAGGTGGTGGACGAGACACAGGGGTTCCGCTACTTCGACCACCGGGACCTGCTCGGCTTCGTCGACGGCACGGAGAACCCCGTGGGAGCGGACGCACGGTCGGCGGCCCTGGTCGGCGCGGAGGATCCGGAGTTCGCGGGCGGCAGCTATGTCATCGTGCAGAAGTATCTGCACGACCTCACGTCCTGGAACGCGCTGAGCACCGAGGCCCAGGAGCGCGTCATCGGCCGTACGAAGTTCGCCGACATCGAGCTCTCCGACGACGTGAAACCCGCCGACTCGCACGTCGCCCTCAACACGATCACCGAACCGGACGGCACCTCGCGCGAGATCCTGCGGGCCAATATGCCGTTCGGCAGCTTCGAGCAGGGCGAGTTCGGCACGTACTTCATCGGTTACGCCGCCGATCCGGGCGTCACCGAGCAGATGCTCCGCAACATGTTCCTCGGCAATCCGCCCGGCACGTACGACCGCATCCTCGACTTCTCCACGGCGGTCACCGGCACCCTCTTCTACACCCCCCGCGCCGACTTCTTCGACGCCCCGCCGCCGTCGCCCGCCATGACCGCGGCCGAGGCCCTGCCGGAGCCGGCGTCCGCGCCCGCGGTGACGCAGGCCCCGGTCCCGGTCCGGTCGGACGACGGCTCGCTGCGCATCGGCAGCCTGCAAGAAAGCGCCCAGTGATGAACAACCTCCACCGCGAACTCGCCCCCGTCACGGAAGCAGCCTGGGACCAGATCGAAGAAGAGGCTCGGCGCACCTTCAGCCGCCATCTGGCGGGCCGCCGTGTCGTCGACGTCACCGGGCCGGACGGCCCCGGACTGGCGGCGATCGGCGACGGCCATCTGCGCGAGATCGACCCGCCCACGCCGGACGTGATCGCCCGGGCCCGCACTTCGGTGCCCGTCATCGACTGGCGGGTGCCGTTCACGGTGACCCGTTCGGCCGTGGACGACGTCGAGCGCGGCTGCGACAACAGCGACTGGCAGCCCGTCAAGGACGCGGCCCGCACCTGTGCGTTCGCCGAGGACATGGCAATCATCGACGGGTACGCCTCCGCCGGCATCACCGGGCTCCGGGACGGCTCCTCGCACAGCCCGCTGCCGCTGCCGGCCGACGCCCGTGACTATCCGGCCACCGTCAGCCAGGCACTGACCCAGCTGCGGCTGGCCGGGGTCGACGGCCCGTACCGGCTGCTGCTCGGCGCCGACGCCTTCACCGAGGCGACGGAAACCTCCGACCACGGATACCCGGTGGCCACTCACCTGGCCCGCCTCCTCGACGACCAGATCCTGTGGGCGCCCGCCGTCACGGGCGGCGTTCTGCTGTCCACCCGGGGCGGCGACTTCGAACTGCGCCTGGGCCAGGATCTGTCGATCGGCTATCAGGACCACGACGCGACCAGCATCCGGCTCTACTTCCATCAGGCGTTCACCTTCCGGATGCTGACGCCGGAGGCCGTGATCCCGATCATCGCCTGACAGCCGCGACGGTCCGGGTGAACCGGCTGGCGCGTCGAACCACGGACAGAACTCGGCCGCCGATGTCACGGCACGGATGGACGGCGCGCCCTGGGGCGCGCCGTCCGAGGGGCCGGAGCCCGCGAGACGGACCGGGCGGTCAGCCGGTCGGGTGAGGTGACGGCTCCGGTTCCGGTACCGGCTCGGGGTTCGGGGTGGGCGGCTGCGGAATCGGATCCGGCGCCGGGCCGGGCGGGACGGGTCCGGGCGGCGGAGGCGGCGGCTCCGGCAGCGGCGACGGCGGCTCGGGCATCGGTCCGGGCGTGGGCGCCGGTGGGACGGGGTCGGGGTACGGGTTGGTCATCGAAGGCCTCCGAGCGGTTCGGGGTGGATCTCCTTCCACCGTCCCCCGGAGGGGCTGCCCGCGCCTGGTGAGTCCATGCCTACGGGTTCCGGATGATCTGTCCGGGTGCACCGTCCCCGCGCCGGTTCAGCGCGCGGCGGCGGCTGCCGCGGCCGCGAGACCCGTCCGGGGGCTGGCGAGTACCGGGATCCGGGTGATCGTACGGGTGCCCGCATCGGCCATGGACGCCTGCGCGAGCACGATCACATCGGCGTCCGTCACCGCGTCGGCCGCCGCCGCGACCAGATCCAGGAAGCCGTCGCGGTCCCCGGCCTCGAAGCGCGCCCAGGCCCCCTCGACCAGGACGCAGCGGATCTCGACGGGCCGGTCCGCCGCCTCTTCGGTGAGCAGGGCGAGGGTCGGCGCCAGGGTGTCGCCGAGCGCCGCGAGGACCACCACGCGATCGCGTGCCGCGGCAGCGGCCGCCATGGGACGGTCGACACGAAGCACCGGGACTCCGACCGTCGCCGCGGCCGACTCCGCGACCCCGCCGATCGTCGAACACGTGCAGAGCACAGCGGACGCGCCCTCGGCGACGACACCCGCGAGCAGCGCCCGGATCTCGTCCGACACCGCTTCCGGGCCCTCGTCCCTGGCCCGGGCGAGCAGGTCCTCGGACACGAGATGACGCAGGGCGAGTCCGGGATGATCCGCGTCCCGGAGCGCGTCGAAGACCGGGACGTGGACCGGGGAGGTGTGCAGCAGTGCGAGTGTCATCGACCGAACGTACAACTCCCCGGCCCCGATCGGATCAACGGCCGAGTGGATCCGTACAGCCCGCCGGTGCGGGTCACTTCAGCTCGGGGTGGGACGTGAGCTGCGCCTTCGCCCGCTCCACCAGTTCGGCCGGCGCCTCGGGAGCCTGGTCGGGGTGACGCTCCGCCCACTTCGCGGCGTACGGGCAGAGCGGGACGACAGGGACACCCTCACGGCCCGCCATGGCATAGAACTCCTGGACGAGGGCACCCGCGATGCCCTTGCCCTCGTGGCCGGGCTCGACGACGGTGTGCACGGCGACAAGCGCGGCGGGATCGCCGTCCATCACGAAGTACGCGATGACTCCGGCGGCCTTGCCGTTCTCGTACGCGAGGAGGTTGCCGCTCGCGCGGTCGTCGCGGATGTCGAGTTGGATCCGACTGGTCTGTTCTGCCATGACGGGTGCTCCCTCGATGGTCGAGCCCGGTCAGCGCGCCACGGGGACGGCGTGCGGGCTCCGTTCGGTGGCGGTGCCGGGTACGGGCTCGGAGGCGTCGGCGCCGAGCGCGACGATCCGGTTGTCGGCGTCGACATGCACGATACGCGGGCTCAGGCCGCGCGCCTCGGCGTCGTCGACCTGGGCGTAACTGATCAGGATGACCAGGTCACCGGGGTGGACGAGGTGGGCGGCGGCGCCGTTGATGCCGATGACACCGGAGCCGCGTTCACCCTCGATGACGTACGTCTCCAGGCGGGCACCGTTGTCGATGTCGACGATGTGCACGAGCTCGCCGGGCAGAAGATCCGCGGCTTCCATGAGTGCGGCATCCACGGTGACGGAACCGACGTAGTGCAGGTCGGCCTGGGTCACGGTGGCACGGTGGATCTTGGACTTGAACATGGTACGAAGCATGAAGAAGCTCCCATTTTATCTGCTCCCTGCCTGCTTTGTGCAGGTCAAGGGCGGTGCCCGCAGCGTACAACCATTCGCATATTCGGTCAGCTGTCGCCGGGCGCCTCAGGACTCACACTGACCCTTTGCTGACTTTTCTGATGCCCAATCATGCCGAGATCGAACTGACCCATGCCCTCGGTTCCGATCACAAGAGGGGTCGCAAGGCAAGCACCTACTTGCCATGCAGTCGCGCTTCTGCCTGTCACAGCATCCGTAACCCGTCTCACGGCGTTTCCCGCGACCTCACCGGTGCGACCGAGGGCGGAACTCGCCCAATTCGGCATACCACGGTGGTTGTTGCGATGCTACCACTGCTCGTCGAGCGTGTCCCATACACTGCCCCTCGTACGCGCTCATCGGGGTTGCACCGTCGACAAGTGGGTCGGTGTATGTGCTCATTGAGGTTCTCCAATTCGACTGTGATCGCCGGGTCCACGATGCCTAACAGCCGACACGTGGGTGAAGCAGCAGTGCGGGGGGTGCCTCTCTCGGCACTGCCGTCACGACGATGGCGTTCGATGTCACCCCGTTGGCGACTCTCACGAGCAGCGGTGGTGCGTTCATCGCCGTCCTCAGCGCGGGCATGAACGTGCTCAACCACGTGAAGCGCAACATGTAGCGCCTTCAGGGGCGGCCCGCTGGAAAGCGGGCCGCCCCTGTCTGCAGCATGCGCCACAGGCCGCGGCGAGCCTGCTGTCGCTCTCTTTGAAGCCGTGGGCCTGCAACCTCAGCTGGATGTTGCTCTCGGTGATCTCGTTCTTCGGCGAACCGGTTGACGGTAACCGGAGATCACTGCTGGAATCACTCTGCGTACACGCGGCGGGTGAGAAGAGAGACACATGGCGGCACTGGACAACGTGAAGCTCAAGGACGTACTCGCGGATGTCGCGTCCGGGGCGTTACAACTGCCCGACTTCCAACGGAACTGGAAGTGGGACGACGACCGAATCAGGGCCATCATCGCGACAGTGACGCTGGACTATCCGCTCGGCGTGGTGATGACGCTGCAGACGGGCGGTGCCACCCGCTTCCGCTCCCGCACACTCACCGGGGCCCGCCCCGAGGGCGATCCGAAGGCGGACCTCCTGCTGCTGGACGGACAGCAGCGCCTCACCTCCCTCTTCCAGGCACTGTGGCTGGACGCCCCGGTGGAGACGTCCGACTCTCGCAGCAAGCCCATCGAGCGCTGGTACTACGTCGACATCGAGAAGGCCGTCGGACCGTCCGCCGACCGCGACGAGGCGATCCTGTCCGTCCCGGCGGACAAGGTCCTCCGCACCGACTTCAACCGCACGGTGGTACTGGACCTGAGGACCCAGGAGGCCGAGTGCACGGCGGGGCTCTTCCCGCTGCACCTCGTCTTCGACGCCCAGCGCGTCAACCAGTGGAAGAAGGGCTACATCAAGGCGGACGAGGAACGGAACTGGGACCGCTGGGGCCAGTTCGACGACTTGGTCCTCCAGCAGGCCCGCGCCTTCCAGGTCCCGATGATCCGGCTGGCCGCCTCGACCTCCATGGACGCCGTCTGCGCGGTGTTCGAGCGCGTCAACACCGGCGGCGTGCCCTTGAACGTCTTCGAACTGCTCACCGCCACCTACGCCGGCGACCCCGAATACGTGGAACGGACCGGCGACTACTACCAGCTTCCCGAGGTGTGGCGGGAGATCAAGCAGGCGCTGGCTTCCAAGTACCCGGTCTTCGGCCGACTGGACAGCGGCCTGGAGAACGGCCTGAGCAGCATCGACTTCCTGCAGGCCATCGCCCTGGTACGCACCTGGGAACGCAAGGAGGCGGGTGTCGGGGCCGCGGTGTCCTGCAAGCGGCGCGACCTGCTGGACCTCCCGCTGGCCGACTTCGTCCGCCTGGCGCCCGAACTGGCCGAAGCCTTCGCCTGGGTGGGCGATTTCCTGGAGCGGCAGTGCATCGTCCGGCACAACGACCTTCCGTACAAGACGCAGCTCGTCCCGCTCGCGGCCGTGCGCGCCATCCTCGGCGACGAAACCGAGGGCCTGGGCCCGGAGGAGAAGATCGAGCAGTGGTACTGGTGCGGGGTACTGGGTGAGATGTACGGCGGCTCGACCGAGACACGCTTCACTCGGGACGTCGAACAGCTCGTCGACTGGATCCGGCGGGAGGACCGCTCGCCCGACACGGTTGCGGACGCCTTCTTCTTCGCCGAGCGGCTCGACAGCCTCACGACCCGCAACAGCGCCGCCTACAAGGGAATCTACGCGCTGCTGATCAAGCAGGGTGCGGTCGACTGGCACTACACGGACGCCTCACTCAGCCCGGGCCGGCTCGACGAGTACAGCGTGGACGTCCGGCAGATCTTCCCCAAGGCCTGGTTCCGCCGGGGCAACAGCCAGGGTCTGCCGACGAACTCGATCGTGAACAAGACCCCGCTGTCCTACCGTGCCACGATGGACATGTTGGGAGCGCCCTCGTCCTACCTTCCCACCCTGATCGCCGCCTCCGACATGCGCCCCGAGTGGTTCGACGACGTGGTCGCCACCCACCTGATCGATCCGGAGTCGCTGCGCGAGAGCGACTACAAGCGCTTCTACACCGACCGTTCCCGGCAGTTGCAGGACCTGGTGCAGTCCGCCATGGGCAAGCGCACCATGCTCCGTGATCTGTCGGAGGGCGAGGCGTGATGACCACCAGGCCCAGCGAGAAGGATCTCGCAGCGCTCAAGGGCAGCACCGTGCCCGTGCAGGGAATCCTCGACCTGTTCCAGGTACGGGTCCGCGATCACCGCACTGTGCACCTGATCTCGCAGGCGCTGACGGACTCGGGACTGACGACGCTGCCAGACTTCGCCGTCTGCGGACTGCGCAGCAGTGTCGACGTGGTCCCCATCGCCTCCGTCCCCTCGCAGACCGGGCTCGTCGAGAGCGAGGCCGGAGAGGAGGCGGACGAGTCCCTCCCCTCGCTTCCCCAGCGACTGCTGCTCGGTGACATCCCGTCGGCCAAGCAAGGCGTGCGCGGCGTCACCCTCGGAAACTCCCTGGCACACGCCACCTTCCTGATGCGCACCGAGAGTTTCTCCCAGGTGCCGGTGACCACCGGCATGGCGCAGATCCACGGCGTGGTCACCTGGGGTTCGGTGGCCAGGATGTACGAGGCGGGCAAGACCGCCACGCTGGAGAACGCAATGGAGAAGGACTCCCTGCCGGTCGCGGACTCGCGTCAGGAACTCTTCGCCGCCCTCCCGGTGGTCAAGGAGCACGGTTACTTGCTCGTGCGCGGCGACGACGGCTGCCTGTCGGGCATCGTCACCGCCGCGGACGTCACGGAGCGCTTCGAGGGATCGGCGCGGCCCTTCTTCATCGTGGGGGAGATCGAGTCCCTGCTGCGCCGCTGTCTGGGCGCGGCCCTGGACGAGGAGTCCGTCAAAGCGGTCCAGACGAACAAGAAGCCTGAACACCGCACCGGCCAGGTGTCGGACCTGATGTTCGGCGACTACCTGAGGCTCCTGGACGGCGACCAGACGAAGCGGTCGCTCGCCGATCGCGCCGATCTCAACTGGGAGGCCCTGAAGTGGCCGAACATGCCCCGGGAGCAGTTCATCGGCCGTCTGAAGCGGGTGAAGGACATCCGTAACCGGATCGCCCACTTCGACGAGAAGCCGCTCCCGGCACAGATGATCGAGGAGCTGACCGCCTTCGCCGCGCTGCTGCGGGCATTCGTCTCCTGATCGCGCGGTCCTCGCCTGACCATCCGGCTCACGACGGGTGCATGATCTCCGCCCACACGGTCTTCGTGTGGGCGTCTCGCGTCTGGCAGCCCCACTTGTCGGCATATGCAGCGACGAGGAGCAGGCCCCGGCCCGTCTCCGCCTCCAGCGCGTCGGGGCCGGTGGGCGACGTGGCTGCCGCCTTCGGGAGGCGTTCCGGGCGAGTGTCCGCGACCTCGATACGGACACCGCCCGGGAGTCGTGCCAGCCACAGCCGGAAGTCCCGGCCGGGCAACCGGCCGTGCGTGATCGCGTTCGCCGCCATTTCCGCCGTGACGGCCACGGCGGCGTGCGAGGGCTCCGAGTCGTACGGGATTCCCCAGGCGGCAAGCCGTTCAGCGGTGAGGCGGCGGGCGAGTCGGGCACTACGTCTGGTGCTGCTGAGACGGATGGTGAACTGCTCGGTGGAGGCGGAGGGTTCGAGGGCGGTGTCTGCCAGTTTCATGCGGTGACCGTCTCGTCACAGCCACCGTTCTTGCCAGGTCGGAGGGTGGTAGCCAATCACTGGTACGGCTCCGGTACGGGTTTGTACGGCTGTTGTACGGGTCCGCACCGCGCATCGGTTGAACCGAGGCGTCGTTGAGCAGGTCGCACCAGCACTGTGGCAGATCAGGGGGCGACATGGGCAGGGCAGCAGAGCGCACGTGCCAGACCACGGGCGGACGCAGGCCGGAGAAGGAACGGCCGGCCGTGTGGAGCGCCTACGGCAAGCTGCTGCGCCTGTTCCGCGAACGGGCGGGGCTGACGCAGCAGGGGCTCGCGGACGCGATCGGGTACTCGGTGGAGCAGGTGGCTTCGGTGGAGCAGGGGCGGCGGCCTGCGAAGGTCTCCTTCACCCAGGCGTCGGAACAAGTGTTGGAAGCGGGTGGCGCTCTCCGAGTTCTCCAAGATGACGTGGACCGTGCAAAGCTCCCCCTGTTCTTCCAGGACTTCGCGCTGCTGGAGTCCGAGGCCGTCAGTCGCTTCTCCTACGATCCTCTGCTGATTCCCGGCCTGCTTCAGACCCAGCAGTATGCGGAGTCCCTGATTGAAGCGCATTTCCCGCCGCTGGACGAAGAGACCATCGAGCAGCGAGTAGCAGCCCGGTTGTCCCGACAGGCGCTGCTGACGCGCAAGAACCCTCCCATCGTCTTCGTGTTCGTCGTGGAAGAGGCTGCGGTACGACGCATGGTGCGCAGCGTCGACGTGATGCGCGGACAGTTGGAGCACCTGTTGCAGTGCTCGGCCATGCGTAACGTCGAACTGCAGATCATGCCCACGGCTCAGGGCGCGCACAGTGGGTTGAACGGCGGGATGGTCCTGCTGGAGTCCGCCGACCGCAAGCAGTACGTCTATGTCGAGACCCAGGACATTGTCAGCGTCAGGTCAGACCGCCACGAGGTGAGCGAGTTCTGGCTGCGATATGGAATGCTGCGGACGCAGGCCCTCAGCACCGAGGAGTCCTCACGCCTTGTCGAGCGCATGGTAGGGGAGCTATGAGCACTGACCCGCACGCCAACCAGTTCGGTGAACTCGCTTGGTTCAGGAGCAGCTACAGCGGAACGAGTGGCGGCGACTGCGTAGAGGTCGCCACCACATCCGCCACCGTTCACATCCGGGACTCGAAGAGGCCCTTGGCGGCCTCACTCACTTTCTCCGCAGAGCAATGGAGCGCGTTCGCCGCCTACGCCAGGCAGGCATGAGCGAGCGAACCGCCTCACCTCTACCGCAGCTCGAACTGGTCCCTCAGCAGGGCCGTGTGCAGCCGAAGCGTGCGGCCGTCGGGGAGGGTTTCCAGGACCTGGACTCCGTCGTAGTTGAGAAGCTGCCGCAGGACGGCCGCGAAGCCGTCGCCCCGCGTGGGCGGCAGGCCGACGCGCTGGGCGAGGGCGGTGACCGGGAGGGTGCCCGCGCCGACGACGGTCGCGAGTGCCTTCCTGATCTGTTCCTGCGGCGGCTTGCGGGCCAGGAGTCCGAGCTGGGCCAGGTAGGTCTCAGGCCGCGGCCGCGGCGCCGTCGCCGAACAGGGCGGTGCGCCGGGTGCCGGGCTCGGCGGCGAGGCCGTGACGCAGCAGGACGGCGATGTCGAGCCGGACCGGCTCGTCGTCCGTGCGGTCCGGCGGGTACGGGGCGTCATCGTTCATGGCGGGGCCTCGGGTGTCTTGTCTCATCCGACTGGTCCGCTGCGGCTCAGTTGACGGTGACGGTGTAGGTGATGCGCTCGGGGGCCTGGGAGGGGGCGGTCGCCCCCGTGGTCGGGGTGGCGGAGGGTCCGGTCGTAGCGGGGGGCAGGGTGGAGGTGTTGCCCTGGCAGGTGGTGAAAGTGCAGTGCAGCAGCGTGAACCGGGTGGTCCCCTTGCCCTTGGCCTCGAAGGTGAAGGTGAGCCGGCCGCCGGCACCGGCCACCGGCTCGTCACCGGAGTCCGACGCGTAGTCCTGGCCGCGGCTGACCAGCACCGAGCTGTCGGGCTCGGGGGCGACCAAGTACCAGTACTCGCGGGTGGAGGCGTTCTGGTCGACGGTGAGCGTGAAGCGCTCGCCCGGCTCGGCAGTGATGCTGGTGTCCTTCACCGGGTGGCTCGTCGGGCGGCTCGCGGTGCTTGTGGCGCCGCCGGCCGGTTCGTCGGTGCCTGAGCCGCAGGCCGTGGCGAGAGCGAGGAGCGCGGCCGCCGCGATCGCGGCACCGCCCCTGCTACCGAGGAAGATAGACGCTGTACGCGTTGGGGAGATCACTGTTGGAAGCCTTGCCCATGTGGCCGTTGATGAAGTCGTCCTCGCTGACCCAGGTGGCCTGGCCTCAGGGGTTGTACACCTGAAGCATGTCACCCTCCTGGGCGATGATGGTCATCGCGTGGGCACCCTCCTTGCCCGAGACGTCGACCGGCACCGGCTGCCCCTGCGCCACCGACTTCTCGACTTCGATGAAGACCGCCCTGCGGTCGTCGGCGCTGTTGAGGTCCTGGCGCTGGTAGTCACTGCCGGTGGCACTACCGACGGCGGTGTCGTTGATCCGTTCCTGCCCCTCGGGCCCCATGCCGCCCCAGTTCTCATCTGGGTCACGGCCCGCCCGGCGGCGTTCACCGCGTCAGAGGCGAGGACGCCCGTGTCGCCGACCCGCACCTCCGCAATTCCCTTGCGGCCCACCCAATCACATGTCATCCGCCACACACCTCCTCCGCATCACCCGCCCCACGGCACGCCTGGACGCTCATCCCGGCCCAGGCGATCGGCTGCAACTCTGCGTAGGCGTGCAGCGCGTACGAGCCGACGCCGCGGGCCCACCCGCTCGTCCTCAAACCCCGAATTGACGCCTCCACGTTGCGGTCGGCCGTGTTCACGCCGACGCCGCCCGCCCGCCCGCCCGCCCGCCCGCAGCCACCGGGCCACGCAGAGGGGCGGGTCGAGCCATCGCCCATCCGGGGCGGTGCCGGAGCCAGACCCTGCAGTGCGCACCGAATCCCGCCTGATCGACGACGGACGGCTGTCCCCCAGGGCGACACCCCGATCACATGTTTCTGATGGCCGGTCAACTCTGCGATAAGGCAATCGAAAAGGCGCCGGTCGACAAATCGACGCCTATCGGCGGTGCAGCGGATGCCAGTCGTCTCCCGTTCCACGAGCGTTCAACCAGCTGTCCGTCCCTTTGTTGTGTGCGGTCCCTATGTTTCCTGAGGGTTTTGGAAGAAGGGACTCATGGACACACTCCTCGCGATCCGAGCTTGCGGGATCACCAAGTCTTTCGGCGACGTCGTCGCTCTCGACGGCATCGATCTGGATGTGACGCAGGGGCAGATTCACGGCTTGGTCGGACCGAACGGCGCCGGCAAGACGACATTGCTGGGCCTCCTGCTGGGCCTGGCCGTCGCCGACAGCGGTCGCCTCGAGATCCTGGGTACGCCCGTCGGGCGCGCGCTCGCCGTTCCCGACGGTGTCGCCGGCTTCGTGGACGGGCCTGGTCTCTACCCCTCGCTCACCGCCAGGCAGAACCTTGCCGCGCTGGCCGCTCTTCGTGGCTACGACGCGCGGACAACGGGGATCGACGACGTGCTCGACCAGGTCGGGCTCGCCGAAGTCGCCGATGACCGTGCCCGCGGCTTCTCCCTGGGCATGCGTCAGCGGCTCGGGCTCGCCGCCGCCCTGCTCACCAAGCCCCGGCTGCTGGTGCTCGACGAGCCTTCCAATGGCCTCGACCCGGCCGGCAAAAAGAACGTCCACGGTGTCCTCAACCGGCTCGCGACGGAGGGAACCAGCGTCGTGCTCTCGAGCCACCGCATGGACGACCTCGAGGCAATGTGCTCCGAGGTCACCATCGTCGCCACCGGACGGGTCGTCTTCTCCGGCCCGCTGAGCAAGCTGGCCGCCGAGAACCGCGAACTCGACTACCGGCTGCTCACCTCCGACCCGCAGGCCGCCCGCCGACTGGCTGCCGACACGGCCGGGATCCGCGTCGTCGACGCCGGGGCACGGCACGACGCCGAGGTGCTCGTCGTGCGCGCTCTGGTGCCCGCCCTCGACGAACTGGTGGTGCGGCTCGTGCACGCGGGCATCGCGGTGCGCGAGCTCGCACCCGTGGTGTCGCCGCTCGAGGCCGCGTTCCTCACCCTCACCGAGCAGCAGCAGGAGGCCGGCCGATGACCGCGACCATCGCCGACGACCATGTCGCCAGTGCCCGCCCAGTCTCGGTGGCGCGCGGCTACCGCTTCGAACTGGTCAAACTGGTCTCGCAATGGCGGATCCGCTTGCTGGTCCTCGCCTGCTGGATCGCGCCGGCTCTCTTCGTCGCCGCGGTGAGCCAGCAGAGCACGCTCCCCACCGACACCCTCTTCGGTCGCTGGATGCACGCCACGGGGTGGGCCGGACCGCTGGTGATGCTCGGTTTCGCGGGCATCTGGGCGCTCCCGCTGCTGACCTCGCTGGTGGCCGGCGACGTGTTCGCCTCCGAGGACCGGCTCGGCACCTGGCGCCACCTGCTCGTGGCGGTCCGGTCGCCCAGTCGGATCTTCGCCGCGAAGGCACTGGCCAGCCTCACCGTCATCCTGCTGCTCGTGGCCGGGCTGGCCTGTTCCAGCGTGGCCGGCGGGGTCGTGGCGGTCGGCAACCACCCGCTGGTCGGCCTCGACGGCCACCTGCTGACACCGGCGGACGCCGCGGGGAAGGTCCTGCTCGCTTGGGTCTGCGTGCTCGCCCCGACCCTGGCCCTCGCCGCGATCGGACTACTCGGGTCCGTCATGCTGGGGCGGTCCCCGATGGGACTGCTGCTGCCCGCGCTCGTCGCGCTCGCGATGCAGCTCGCCCAGATGCTGCCACTGCCCGTCGCCGTGCGCCTCGCCCTGCCCGGCTACGCCTTCATCGCCTGGAACGGTCTGTTCACCAGCCCGGCACAGCTCGGCCCGCTCCTGATCGGCATCGTGGTCAGCCTGGTGTGGGCCGTGACCGCGACCGCGCTGGCCTACCTGCTTTTCCTGCGGCGCGACTTCACCAACCCGGCCTACGACGGCTCGGGTCGCCGCGCGGTCACCGCCGGAGTCCTGCCGCTGGTCGGACTGGGCGCCCTCACCGTCGCGGTGGTCGCCGTGGCGACCCCGTCGATGGGCTCGGGAATCGAGCAGGACAAGGTCCAGCGGTCGGTCGCCACTGCCTTCGCGCACCTTTACCGCATGCAGACCAAGCAGCTCAACCGCCCCGCCGTCACCGAGGCGCAGCTGCGGGCCACGGCGGTGTGCAACAAGGGCGGCGGCCAGGTCGCCCCCGAGGGGCCGGGCAACGACTGGCGCTGCGTCGTCACCTGGCATCTTCCCGGCGTCAAGGCCACAGGGACGGCCATCTACCAGCTCGACGTCACCGCAGACGGGCGGTTCGTCGCCGATGGCGACGGACCGAAGGAAGTCAACGGCTACTTCCTGGTGCGGACCCCGATCGGGGACGCACCGAACCCGCTATGGCAGTTCGACGGCAACGTCGAACTGCTCTCCACCACCCCGAAGGGATAGTTCATGCAGGTAACACGGCAGCGTCGGATCAACGAGAAGGCTCAGATCAGCCTTTTCGGTAGGCGCGTCGGCCGCCGGACCACTCTGGTAACGGCGGGCATCGCTGTCGCCCTCGCCGTCACGGGCACCGCTGTTGCCCAGACGCACCAGTTCGGTACCCAGCAGGTCGGCCAGGTCACCGCTAACGGCCAGGTTGTCTCCGCCGACCAGTACATCGCCCCGTATGGCAGCCGCACCGTCATCAACGACGGCAAGATCATGTCGTCCTCGGTCAGCCCGGACGGCACCCACCTCGCGGCCTCGGTCACCGATGGTGGGATGGCGCTGGTCGTCATGGACCTCAAGACCGGGCAGGTGAAGCAGCGCGTCGGCAACAACGCGGCGGCGGACCTGCGCATCAGCGGCAACGACGTGGGCCAGGAAGGCCCCACGTACTCGCCCGACGGTTCGCACCTGTGGCTGGGCCAGACCGACGGCTACACCAAGTTCACCGTGAACCCGGACGGCAGCGTCGCCAACCCGACGTCCATCAAGATCCCGGCCGACGGCTCCAAGCGCGCACTGGTGGGTGCGGCGGTGTTCTCGGCCGACGGCTCCACCGTGTACTCCGCGGTCAACGGCCAGAACCGGGTGGTCGCCATCGACGCGGCGACCGGGACCATCAAGCAGAGCTGGACCGTGGGCAACGCCCCCCGTGGCATCGCCATGGTCGGCAACAAGCTCTACGTCAGCAACGAGGGCGGGCGTCCGGCCAAGGCCGGCGACACCACGATGAACTCCTACGGCACCCAGGTGCCGGCCGACCCGGACACCGGTGCCACCACCACCGGCACGGTCAGCGTCATCGACCTGGCGGACCCGTCCGCCGCCGTCGGGAGCATCGACGTCGGTCTGCACCCGACCGCGGTGTACGCCAAGAACGGGGCGGTGTTCGTCACCAACACCGCCGACAACGACGTGTCGGTCATCAACACCGCCAACGACAAGGTCGTGCAGACCATCGCCACCCGGCCGTGGCCGGAGGCGTCGGTGGGCTACGAGCCCAACGCGGTGACGCTCACCGACGACGGTCGCCTGCTGGTGACGCTCGGCCGCGCCAACGCGGTCGCCGTCTACCGGTACACCTCCCCGCAGGAGCCGGCCGGCTACGTCGGCCTGCTCCCGACGGACTACTTCCCCGCGGAGATCACCACCGTCGGCAAGAACGTGATCGTCTCCAACACCCGTGGTATCGACGCCCGTCGCCCCACCAACAAGGCCGGGCACGGCACCCACGACACGACGTCGAGCCTGACGCAGTTCACGCTGCCGGACGACGGCGTCATCAAGTCCGAGACCGGCAAGGTCTTCACCCAAAACGGCTGGCACGGCGGCTCGGTCACCCGGGGCACGGGCGACGCGAAGCCGGTGCCGGTCCCGGTGAAGCTCGGCGACCCCTCGACGATCAAGCACGTCTTCCTGCTCGTCAAGGAGAACCGGACCTACGACCAGGTCTTCGGTGACATGCCGGAGGGCAACGGCGACCCGTCGCTCGCCCAGTTCGGCGAGAACGTGACTCCGAACCAGCACGCGCTGGCCAAGCAGTTCGGGCTGTACGACAACACGTACGACATCGGCACGAACTCCGCCGAGGGCCACAACTGGCTGATGCAGGCCGACAACCCGGAGTACACCGAGTCCTCGGCCGGTGAGTACAAGCGCAGCTACGACACCCAGGACGACGCTCTCGGCCACCAGAAGTCCGGCTTCATCTGGACCAGTGCGCAGGCGGCCGGAAAGACCGTGCGGGACTTCGGCCAGTTCCAGTCGTTCGAGAGCAAGCCGGCCGGCGCGAACTGGCAGAACTTGTACTGCGACGCCAAGAACATGGACGCGACCGGGCAGAAGACCGCCTACCCCATACAAACGGGCTCGGCGATCCCGTCGCTCAACAAGGTGTCGGTTCCCGGCTTCCCGAAGTTCGACATGGACGTCCCGGACGTCTACAAGTACGAGATCTGGAAGCAGGACTTCGAGAAGAACGGTCCGGCGAACCTGAACATGTTCTGGTTCTCCAACGACCACACCGGTGGTCCGACGAACTCGGCCGCCGCGGTCGCGGACAACGACCTCGCGGTCGGCAAGATGGTTGACCAGATCTCGCACAGCAAGTACTGGAAGGACTCGGCGATCTTCGTCGTCGAGGACGACTCCCAGAACGGCCTCGACCACGTCGACGGCCACCGTGCCCCGGTCCAGATCATCAGCCCCTGGGCGCAGCACGGCAAGGTCGACAGCCGCTACTACTCGCAGATCACAATGATGCGGACCATCGAGCAGATCCTCGGGATCCACCCGATGAACCAGAAGGACAGCGCGGCCAGCCCGATGCGTGGGGCGTTCACCCAGAACGCGGACTTCACGCCGTTCAAGGCGCTGCCCAACCGGACCTCGCTGACCGATGGTCTGAAGACCCCGCCTGCCTGCGGCCTGGACACCCCGGCGCCGCAGAACCCCAGTGCGGCGGCCGCGCCGTCGGCGAAGGTGCCGACGGACAAGCAGGCGCTCGCGGCGAAGTGGGACAACTGGAAGTCGCACCAGCGGCTGACCGGGCCCCACGCGGTGCCCGACTTCGCGAACCCCGCGCAGATGAACCACCTCACGTGGTACCAGACGCACGAGTGGTCGAAGCCGTACCCCGGCGAGGACAAGATCTTCGCGCCGAATGACGTGCCCGGCGCCTACATCCCGTCGTCGGAGAACGACGGCTGACGCTGCCTGATCTCGTCAAGGGGCCCCTGGTCGACGTCACCGCTGACCAGGGGCCCCCTCTGTCCCCTGTGTGGCAAATAAAGGAGCTGGACCGTCGATGTCCGACCGAGCGGATTTCCAGTGCTGTGCCCGCATGGGTCTACCGGTTCGGGCGGCCAAGGAGAATGGCTTTCAGGCCGGCGAACCGGTGCCTCGGGATCAGCTTTCGGCGATTCTCGAAGATGCGGCCACCTGGGAGTATCCCGAAGACGGCAACTGGATTGGCGCCGAACCGCGGCCATCCCCGGCTGCGCATGCGGCACGCCCCCTTCGTGGTCGACCGGGCCGCGCACGACCCATTGCTGCGGCACACTCGGGTCGTCGTCGAGGAGCTCGGCCTGTCCGAGGAGCACGAGACGACGCTGTGGAACTACCTGACGTACGCGGCGGCGTCGATGATCAACGCGCCGGAATTTGCGCTCCACAGCCCGGATTCCGTTCATAGAACGCCGATTTCCGGTCACAATCCGGTCAAGCCCGCTTCACCATCACTGACCCCACCGCATCCGGTCTGACAACATCACCAGGGGGTCTGGCAAGGGTGACAACTGAGGCTTGGGGGAAGCCGAGTGAGGAAGCACGGGGGGCGTTTCGGGGGGCGTTCGGGGCGTGCGACGCTCGTCCTGGCGAGGGCGCGGGCGCATCGCCCGCTGATCACCGCTGCGCTCGTCACCGTCCTGCTGACCACGTCGGTGCTGGCGGCCCTGGCCGCGTACTCGACCGCGATCGGCGACGCGGCCCTACGCCACTCGCTGGCCGAACCGCGCAACACCGCCGATGCGGCGCTGGTCGTCAAGGCCGAGGTGGCGGCCGATCGTCGCCGGGCCACCGATACCGCCGTACGCGACGGAGCTCGCCGCACCTTCGACGGGCTGCCGGTGACCGTGCGGACGCTGGTGCGCTCCGGCCCGTACGCCCTACCCGCAACCACCCGGGCCGCAGCCACCCGGCCCGGTGACAAGCCCGACCTCACGCACTTCGCGGCGCTCGACTCCACGCAGGTGCGGCTCAGCGGGGGGCGTCTGCCACGCGCGGGCGCGCCGGACGTCGAGGTGGCGATGCCCGAGACCGCCGCGCGGCGGCTGCGGCTGGCGCCGGGCGCCCGCCTCACCGTCACCGACCGGCTCGACGGGCCGCCCGTGCGGATCCTCGTCACCGGCGTGTACCGGCCCGCCGAACCGGCCTCCCCCTACTGGCTGTTGGACGAACTGGGCGGTCGGGGCGTACGGACGGCCGCCTTCACCACCTACGGCCCCCTGCTGACGACGCCCTCCGTCGTCACCGGCGGCCGGGTGAGCGACGGAGGGTCGGCGTGGCTCGCCTCCGCCGACTTCGCCCGCCTCACCGCCGACCGCATCGGCGCCCTGCGCACCTCCGCGCGCACCGGGCCGGCCGCCCTGCGCAAACTGTCCACCGGGGACGACAGCAAGGGCGGTACCGTCGGCAAAACGACCGCGAGTACCGCCCTCCCCGAGGTCCTCGACCGGGTCGAGCGCTCCCTGCTCGTCTCCCGCTCCACCCTCCTGATCGTCGCCCTCCAGCTCGCCCTGCTCGCGACCTGCGCGCTGCTGCTCGTGGCCCGGCTGCTCGCCGCCGAACGCACCGGCGAGACCCAGCTGCTGCGCGCCCGTGGCGCCTCCCGCGCCGCCCTCGCCGGCCTCGCCGCCCGGGAGGCGCTGCTGCTGGCCGGGCCCGCGCTGCTGATCGCCCCGCTGCTGGCAGGCCCGCTGGTCCGGCTGCTGGCCGGGCAGGGGGCGCTGGCCCGGCTCGGACTGGAGCTGGAGGTGCCGGCCGGCGGACAGCTCGGGGTGTGGCTGACGGCGGTCGGCGTGGCGCTGGGGTGCGCGCTGGCGGTGGCCCTGCCGGCGGTCGCGCCGACCGGGTTCCGCACGTCCCGCGCCCGCGCCCTGCCCGCTCCGCTGCGGGCCGGGGCGGACCTGGGGCTGGTGGCGGTGGCCGGGGTCGCCTACTGGCAGCTGGACCGCCGCACGTCGGGCGCGGTGAGTGCGGACACGACCGGCGCCCTGGGCATCGACCCACTGCTGGTCGCCGCGCCCGCCCTCGCGCTGCTGGCCGGCGCGGTCCTGACGCTGCGTCTGCTGCCGTTGGCCGCCCGGCTCGCCGAGCGCCGGGCGACGGGCGGGCGGGGGCTGGCCGCGGCGCTGGCCGGCTGGCAGCTCAGCCGCCGCCCGGGGCGCGGCGCCGGCCCCGTACTGCTGCTCGTCCTGGCCGTCGCGCTCGGCGTACTGGCGATCGGCCAGAGCTCCTCCTGGGAGCGCTCGCAGGAGGACCAGGCCGACTTCGCGGCGGGCGCGCCGGTGCGCGTACTGGGCGCCGGCAGCGGCGAGTTGGGCCGCACTCAGGATTACGCGGCCGTGCCCCACGTGCGCGAGGCAGTCCCCGCCGTGCGGACGACCCTGCCGCTGTCCGGCGGCCGCACGACGACGGTGCTGACGCTGGACACCGCGCACGCGGCGGACACCGTCCTGCTGCGCCCCGACCTGGCGCCCGCCCCGATGAAGCGGCTGCTGGCGGGGCTGGGTCCGTCGGGTGAGTCGGCGGGCGCTCGCGTGCCCGCCGGGGCGACCCGGCTGACGCTGACGGCGACCCTGCTCAGTTCGGTGCGGGGGACAAAGAGCGCGGCGGCCGTGACCCAGACGCTGGAAGACGACCACGGCGTCCCCTACCCGTTGCCGTCCGGCGACCTCCCCGCCGACGGGCGCCCGCACGCGCTGTCCATCGAACTGCCGAGTGGTCACGGACCATTGACGCTCACCGGAGTACAGCTCGTGCTGCCCATGCCGTCCTACCACGCCGAACAGCACACCCTGACCCTCGACGCCCTGACCGCGGCAACCGCCGCCGGCACGGCACAGCGAGTGTCCCTGCCGACGTCCTGGACGGCGGCCTCCGGCACCAACGGGCAGGACTCGGCCGACCCCCGAACCTCGCCGACCCGCGCGCGCGTCCGTCCCGCCGCACACCCGACCGTGGTGTACGGCACGGGCTACGTCCCGTCCGACCAGCCCTGGCTCAGCCCGTCAATGACACTGCGCATGCAGGTGACACAGCCCAGGACCACCGCGGTGGCCGCCCTCGTCACCGACCGCTTCCTCGCCTCCGCCGGCGCCCGCCCCGGTCAGACGATGGACATCGCCTTCCAGGGGCAGAACGTGCCGGTGCGGATCGTGCGCGCCGTACGGCAGCTGCCGACGGCCCAGGGCGGGGAGGGAGACGGCGACGGCGGCGCCGTGCTCCTCGATCTGCACGCCGTGAACCGGGTCCTCCAGGCGCGCTACGGGGCCGCCCTCGCGCCCACCGAGTGGTGGTTGCGGCCGGACTCGCCCTCGAACAGCGCGGCTGTCGCCACCGCTCTGCGCGCCCGGCCCGACCTCGATCCCTGGCAGATCGTCGTGCGCGACGAGATCGCCGCCGAGCTGCGCGACGACCCGTTCGGGGCGGGTCCGGAGGCCGCGTTCACCGCGGCGGCCGGGGCGGCGGCGGTGCTGGCCGCGCTCGGGTTCGCGGTGAGCGCGGCCGGGGCACTGCGGGAGCGGAACGCCGAGTTCGCGATCCTGCGTGCCCTGGGCGCCCCACGCCGCCGGCTGGCCCGGGCCGTCGCCGCCGAGCACGGCGTCCTGGTCGCGCTGGCACTGGCCGTGGGCACGGGCCTGGGCATCGCCCTGACCCGCGCGGTGCTGCCGCTCATCGTCCTGACCGGCGAGGCCACCCGCCCGGTGCCGGATCTGCTGGTGGAACTGCCGCCGCTGCGGGTGGCCGCCCTGCTGACGGCCGTGGCCGCCGTCCCGGTCGTCGTCGTGGCGCTGCTGGCGGTGCGACAGGCCGATCCGGTGCAGGTACTGCGGGAGGGGGAGTGACGTGGTGATCCCGTTCAGGCGTGTGAAAAGTACCGCCGCCCCCTGGGTCCGCACCCGTCTGCGATCGGCCCCCGGCGCCTCTCTCGCCCTCGCGCTGCTGGTGGCGGTGACCGCCTGCCTGGCCGCCGCGTTCCCGCGCGCGCTGGAGCGGTACGAGGACGCGGGCCTGCGCCGCTCCGTCGAACAGGTGTCCCACTCCCGGAGCGTCGTCAGTCTGTTCGCCCCGGCGCCCCTGCCGGACCTGCCGCAGGACCAGCGCGAGCAAGCACTGCGCCCCGCCACCGTGAAGCGCCAGTACGACAGCATCCTCGGCACGGTCCGGCGCCCCTTCGTCCCCGACCTCAGCCAGTCGTCGTACGGCGTGACCACTTCCGTCAACCAGGAGGTGCCCGAGCCCTGGCTGCCCCGGCCGAGCGGGCTGCCCGCCCGGGTCGCCCTCGTCGCGCAGGCGGGCCTGGCCGACCACGCCCGGCTGAGCGAGGGCCGTCTGCCACGCGCGTCCGGCACGGTCACCGCGACGACGCCCGAGGTGGAGGCGGCGGTCAGCACGGAGACCGCCAAGAGCCTGCGCATCAAGGTGGGGTCGGTCCTGCACGTCCCCGGCGCGGGTCGGGACGCGCTCGCCGTCCGGGTCACCGGCATCGTCGCCCCGCACGACCGGGACGGCGCCTACTGGGCGACGGACACCCTGCTGCGCACGCCCGCGCTGATGCGGATATCGCCCTCCGACCCGGACTCGCCCCGGTACTGGCTCGGTGCCCTGCTGCTGCCGTCCGAGGCCGCCCCCGCGCTCCTGGGCATCGAGGGACTGCCCTATCGCTACTGGCGGCTGGCCCCCGACCCGAACACCCTGCACCACCGTGACCTGGGCGCGCTCAAGTCCTCGCTCGCCGCCCTGGAGTCGGGCCCTGGCCTCCAGCAGCTGCGCACGGCCATCGACCCCCTCATGGACGCCCAAACCGACCTCGACGACGTGCTCGCCTCCTACTCCCGCCTGCACTCCGGCGTCTCTGCGCTGATCTCGGTCGCGGCGTTCGGTAGCGGTACGGTCGCCGCCGTCGTCCTGGCGATGGCGGGCGGCCTGACCGCCGAGCGCCGCCGCACCGAACTGGCCCTGCTGCGCGCCCGCGGCGCCTCGCTGCCGGGCCTCGCCGCCCGCCTGCTCGCGGAGACGGCAGTGGTCGCCGTCCCGGCCGGGGCGCTCGGCCTGGCCGTGGCGGTGTGGGCCCTCCCCGGCGCCCGGGCCCTGCCCGCCGTACTGGCCGCCCTCGCGGTCACGGTCGTCGCCTGCGCCGCCCTCCCCCTGCGCGCGGCGGCCGCCCACCGGCTAGTCCGCATCCCCGCGCTCCGCCAGGACGTGACGTCCGTACGACCGTCCCGGCGACGTACGGTCGCGGAGCTGACTCTGGTGACGGTGGCCGCCGGCGCGGTGGTGACCCTGCGCCGGCAGGGCACGTCCGGCGGGTCCGGCGATCAGCTGATCTCGGCGGCGCCCGTGCTGGTGGGGGTGATCGCCGCGCTGCTGCTGGTCCGCCTCTACCCCCTTCCCCTGCGTGGCATGGCCGGCCCGGCCGGGCGACTGCGCGGTGTGGTGAGCCATCTGTCCCTGGCCCGGGCCGGTCGCAGTTCCGCGTCCGCGGTGCTGCCGCTGCTCGCCCTGCTCACCGCCCTCACCACGGCCTCGTTCGGCGGCTCGGTCCTGGCGGGCATCGCCGAGGCCCGGGACCACTCGGCGCTCCTCGCCGTCGGGGCCGACGCCCGGCTGGAGTCGATGGTGGATTCCCTGCCCGCGGGGCTGACCGACCGGGTGCGCCGGGTCTCCGGCGTGCGGGGCGTGGCGGCGGTGAGCGTCGCGTACCGGGCGAAGCCGAACGACGGGCGCCAGGAGGTGCCGCTGGTGGGCGTGGATCCCGGCGGCTACGCGGAGCTGACGAGGCGGACGGGGCTCGGTGCCTTCTCCGAAGGAGTGTTGAAGAAGGGCCGGGGCGGCCTGGGGACCGGCGCCGTGCTGCCCGCCGTGGCCTCCCCGAGCGTGGCGGACGCCCACGGCTCGGCTCCGTTCCCCGTCGGCATGGAGGACGGCAGCAGTGTCACCGTCCGCATCGTCCTCGTCCGGGACGTCACTCCGGCCGTGATGGGCGCCGACTTCCTGGTGGTGGACCGCGCCGGCCTCGGCGCCACGGCGGCCAGGCCGACGACGCTGTTGGTGACGGGCCCGGAAGCGGACGGCCGTGCCCTTCGCGAGGCGGCCGGAGACGCGGCCTCGGTCCGCCTCCGCGCCGACGAGAGAGCCCGGTACGTCGACTCCCCCCTCCAGTCCGGCGTGGAGCACCTCTACACGGCGACGGTGGCGGCAGGCGCCGGATACGCCGTGCTCGCGCTGCTCCTGTCACTCCTGCGCGCCGCTCCCGAGCGCATCGCGCTGCTCGCCCGCCTCCGCACCATGGGCCTCACCCGTCCGCAGGGCCGCCGTCTGCTCGTCCTGGAGTCCCTGCCCCAGGCCGTGCTCGCCGCGGCGGGCGGCGTCCTGACCGGCTGGGCCGCGATCCGCCTGCTTTCCCCCGGCATGGACCTGACCGCAGTGGCCCTACCGCCCTCGGTCGCTGCCCTGGAGCAGACCCCGCTGCACACCGACGCCTGGTCGCTGACGGTGCCGGCGCTGGCCGTGGTGGCTGTGACGGTGGGAATCGCCGGCGTACAGGCGTGGTGGGCGGGGAGGAGAGGAGCGGTGCGGGAGTTGAGAGCAGGTGACACGAAGTGAGAAGGGCAGCGCACCCCGTCCCCGGCGGCCCCGGCGACAAAGCCCGGCGGCCTCGGCGCCAGACCCTGGGGGCTCCGGCGCCTCCGGTCACGGCACCAGACCCCAGGGGCTCCGGTGGTTCCGGCGACTTTGGCCCCTGACCCCGGCGGACTCGGCGGCCCCGGCCCCAGGCCTTGGCGGTTTCGGTGGCCCTGGCCCCACCCTGGCGGCCCTCGGCCGCACGCGGCAGCCCCGGCGCGCACCCGGCCGGCCGCGCCCCCCATTGACCAAGGAGCCCGATGACGACGAATCCCACCCTCGCCGAACTGGCCGACAAGGCGACCGCCACCCGCGCTCGGCCCGCCTACGGCCACGACGCCCTCATCACCTGCGACCGTCTGGTCCGTATCTTCTCGGCGGACGGCGTGGAGGTGCAGGCCCTCCAGGGCCTCGACCTGCTCGTCCGCGAAGGCGAACTCATGGCCCTGGTGGGCGCCTCGGGCAGCGGCAAGTCCACCCTGATGAACATCCTGGCCGGCCTGGACACCCCCACCGCCGGGGCGGCCCAGGTGGCCGGCCACAACCTGCTGGCCATGACCGCGAAGGACCGTCTGCACTACCGGCGAAAGGTGGTCGGCTTTATCTGGCAGCAGACCTCCCGCAACCTGCTGCCGTATCTCACCGCGGCCCAGAACGTCGCCCTGCCCCTCCAGCTGGCGGGCGGGCGACGCCGCTCCCGGGCCCGCGCCGAACGTGCCCTGGAACTGATGGAGTTGCTCCAGGTCGCCGACTGCCGGGATCGCCGCCCGCATGAGATGTCCGGCGGTCAGCAGCAGCGGGTCGCGATCGCCGTCGCCCTCGCCTGCGACCCGGCGGTGCTGCTCGCCGACGAACCCACCGGCGAGCTCGACTCCCACACCGCCCAGCAGATCTTCGCCGCCTTCCGCACGGCGAACGAGGAGCTGGGCACCACAATCGTCATCGTCACCCATGACCGCGCCGTGGCCACCGAGGTTCGCCGCACGGTCGCCATCCGCGACGGCCGCACCTCCACGGAGGTCCTGCGCCGCAGCGAGGTCGACGAGACCACCGGCCACGAGACGCTGGTGGCCCGCGAGTACGCGATGCTCGACCGGGCCGGCCGCCTCCAGCTGCCCTCCGAGTACACGAGGGCGCTGGGCATGCGCGACCGGGTGGCGCTGGATCTGGAGGAGGACCACATCACCGTATGGCCGGACGACAGCGGGCACAGCTGATCGCCGGCCGTGACCGAACAGCAGGTGCGCCGGCCGCTCGCCACATCAACGCGCCTTGGCGACGGCTCGGCCTACTCCCCCGTCCCGTCCCATATCTCCCCATCGCGCAGTTCCAGCACCCGGTCGGCCAGGTCGAGCAGCGTCGCGTCATGCGTGGCCACCAGGGCGGTGACCTGTTCGCTGCGCACGACCGCCCGTAGCAGTTCCATCACGGCATGGCCGGTCTCCGCGTCCAGCTGGCCGGTGGGCTCGTCGGCGATCAGCAACGAGGGGTTGTTGGCCAGGGCGCGGGCGATGGCGACCCGCTGCTGTTGGCCGCCGGAGAGCTCGCCGGGCCGCTGGGCCGCGTGGTCGGCGAGGCCCACCAGGGACAGCAGCAGCTCGACTCGCTCCTCGCGCTCCCGTACGTCGGCCCGGCGCATGCGCATCGGCACGCCCACGTTCTCCGCGGCCGTCAGGATCGGGATGAGGCCGAAGGACTGGAAGACGAAGCCGATCCGGTCCCGGCGCAGCGCCAGCAGGCCGTCCTCGCCGAGCTCCGACAGATCCAGGCCCTCCACGGTGACCCGGCCCCGGTCCAGCGCATCGAGCCCTCCGACGATGTTCAGCAGGGTGGTCTTCCCGGAGCCCGAGCGCCCCTTGAGCGCAACGAGCTGACCGCGGGGGATGTCGAAGGAGACGCCGCGCAGGGCATGGACGGCGGCGGCTCCCTGACCGTACGACTTGTGGACGTTCTCGACGCGCACCATGGTCCCTGTGACGACCTGGCTCATGTGTCCTCCCTTGATTCCCCGTGGGCCGGGCGTCAGTATCGCGGCCTTCCGCCCGGCCCTCAATGCTTCTACGGCCCTTCACCCAACGCGGGAACCGATCTCTGATGGGAGATGCATCGGCCGATGCCACGGAGTTCCGCCGGTGCCCCATGTCCTCCGAAGGCCCCGAAAGGGGTGTCGCCCGCCGACTCCAGCGCTCAGCGCCCCGTTCATGTGCGGGTGACGGCTGTGGTGGTACGAAAAGGCCCCGCAAGACGCTGTGATGCCACCCCCGACCACCTGTTACTCCATGGCGCGACCCTGCCCTCCCGGGGGTCAGAACCAGCCACCGTCGACCTGGATGGTACGGCCGGTGACGAACGAGGCATCGTCCGATACCAGGAACGAGACCACCGCGGCGATTTCGGAGGGCTGGGCCATCCGCCCGAGCGAACTGGCGGTGCGAATGAGGTCGTGGAAATCAGTGTCGACGTCGGGATGGACGTAGTGGGAAGCCGCGTGAGCGGACATGTCGGTGACGGTTCCCCCGGGCGCGATGGCATTGATGGTGATGCCGCGCCGGCCGAGTTCGGGGCTGAGGTTGAGCGCGATGCATTCGACGGCGGCCTTACTCGACGCGTAAAGGGCGTGGTAGAAAACCGCCTTGTGGGCACTCTGCGATGACGTCAGTACGATCCTCCCTCCCTCGCCCATATGCCGTACCGCGTTCTGTACGGCGAAGAACTGGGCTCGTGTGTTGGTGGCGAAGACACGGTCGAAGTCGGCGGGGGTGACGTCGTCCAGCTTGCCGAAGTACTCAATTCCTGCGTTGCTGACGAGAATGTCCAGTCCACCAAGAGCCTCGGCGGCCTGATCGGCCAGCCGCCGGATCTCGTCCGGATCGCTGACGTCCGCCTTGATCGCGACCACGCGGCGGCCGTCGGCGGTGATCTCGGCGGTGAGTGCTTCGGCCGCGTCGCCGCTGCTCCGGTAGTTGATCGCCACGTCGGCTCCGTCAGCGGCGAGCCTGCGGGCCACAGCCGCGCCGATCCCTCGTGCGCCGCCGGTGACCAGGGCCTTCCTGCCTGTCAGCTTTCCGCTCATCGGTCCTTTCTCCTCCACGGGAATCCGGCGGTCATGCCGCATGCGGGTAACACGGTTCCAGAACTCACGGCAGCAGATGACTTTCCTCGCCCCAGTGGGCACGTCCTGGTTCCCCGCTGGGCCGTCTCCACCAGAATCGCCCCGGCCTGTGCGCCGACGCCACTCGGAGCGAAGTCCGGCCCCGAGGGGCACACCTGCCACGCCGGCACCGGTTCACCCCCCTCAGGCCAGGGCAACCCGTCCGCATTCGACGCGCGAGTACACCGCGCCGACAGAAACGTTCAGCCCCGCCGACCGGAGCGCCGGGTGACCCGCCCCGTCAAGCTCGATCTGCTACCTGTGCGGAAGGGCCGTGGGGTTGCTGAGGTGCGTTCACCGATTCCTTGTCCGGGTTTCGCCGACTGTGTCCAAAAGCGATGGAGCGTCCATCGTGCGCGTGCGTTCCCCTGCGTAGCGAGGGATCACTGCACCCCGTGCGGCCGGAACTGGATACTGATTCGCCCTCCCGCGACCCTCGCGGTCTTGGGGATGGCGTGCTCCCAGTTCCGCTGGCAGGATCCGCCCATCACGATCAGGTCGCCGTGTCCGAGTGGCCGCCGGACGACATCGCCGCCACGGCACGGGCGCAGCAGCAGGTCCCTGGGCGCCCCTACGGAGAGGATGGCGACCATCGTGTCCTCGCGGGCCCCCCGGCCGATGCGGTCGCCGTGCCAGGCCACGCTGTCGCGCCCGTCGCGGTAGTGGCACAGGCCTGCCGTCGTGAAGGGTTCGCCGAGTTCGGCGGCGTAGTGTGCGGAGAGCGCCTGCCGCGCCTCGTCGAGGACGGGGTGCGGCAGCGGTTCACCGGCGCGGTAGAAGGCGAGCAGGCGCGGCACGTCCACGACCCGCTCGTACATCTGTCGTCGTTCGGCCTTCCAGGGAACGTCCGTGGCCAGCTGTTCGAACAGGGCGTCGGCGCCACTCACCCAGCCCGGCAGGAGGTCGACCCAGGCGCCGTCGCCGAGCTCTGTTCTGCGGAGCCCATGCAGTGGGCGTAGACGCACGTCGTCGCTCTGATCGAACAGGGACCCCTGGAGCTGGTGCGATGCCATGTATGCAGCGTACCTCGCATTCGAACATCTGCACTATTAGGATGGTGCTGCGGGCGCCGGTGTTACTTGACGATCTCCAGCACTGCCATCATGCCCGCGTCCTCGTGGTTGAGGATGTGGCAGTGATAGACGGTCTTGCCGGTGTAGTTCCTGAAGCGGATCCGGACGACGAGCTGCCCCTTGGCGGGCACGCTCGCCGTGTCCTGCAGGCCGTGGCCGTGGTGCGGTCGGCCGTTGATGCTCATCAACTGGAATTTGTTGACGTGCACGTGGAACGAGTGTTCTTCGTTGCTGTTGTTGCGCACGGTCCACTCCTCGACCGTGTTCAGCTTGGACCGGATGTCCACACGGTTCGGGTCGAACTGTTTGCCGTTGATGTAGTCCTTGCTGCCGTCCTTGTTCTCGGAGAACACGACGGTGCGCCGGGCGGCTCAGGTCCACGACCGGCGCGAAGGCCGAGGGCAGGGCCACCGGTTGCGCGGAAGGTCCTTCGGACACCAAGGTCGCCAGGGTCGCCTGCGGGAACTTGTTACCGGCCCGCCCGGTGTTGTACGGGAGCGTCTGCAGCTGGGTACGGCCGGCCGGACCGCCTTGCACGAGCACGTCGAAGCGGGCGCCCGCCGCGAGGAGGAGCGAGTCGGCCGTCCGTACCGTTGCGTCGCCGGACTGACTGCTGACCGGCCGAGGTCGAAGCCCGGGTGTTGCCGGGCCGGCGCCTGGACGACAGCCTCGGCCGGACGGGCTCACTCGTCCGGGGTCGTCGGGCCTCTGATCGTGGTGGCCCAAGCGTGCCCTGCTCCTCTTGCCGTCGGTCATCCGCCGGCCATGGCCTCGCGGGCGGCCTGTCGCGTACTTCTGTCGTGATGGGGAACAACTCCTCTACGAGAGGTCGGCAGAACCTCGTGACCGCACGAGCCGACGCGCTCGGGCCATGTCCATCGCACGCCGAGTCCCACGGGCTCATGCGTACTGCCCGTGGTCGCGCCGGGGCACCGCGGGCAGTAACGTCAAACGGCCGCGTCCGAGGGCGGGACCAGGAGTCGGTGTCCCGCCCCGTCAGTCGTCGTACACGGTGAAGAAACCGCCGTCCGGGTCGCGGATGACGAAGGCGTCCTGCGCGGAACCGGCGAGTGAGGGAACCGGTGAGGATTCGCCCCCGGCGTCGATGGCGGCCGCGGCGGCTTTTTTGCTGTCCTGGACGTGGAAGTCGACCATCCACCGGGGCCTGATCTTCGGGTCCGGGGCCGTTTCGATGCCTCCGCCTCGCAGGGTGGCGACGGTGTGTCCCTCGAGCTGGACAAGGACGTGGTCCTGCGCGTAATCGACCGTGCAGCCGCCGGACGGTTGGGCCCAGTCGAAGACCTCGGCGTAGAAGATGGCGGCCTCGAACGCGTGGCGGGTCTGCAGGTCGAGCCGCGCGGGGGCGCTGCCCCGCCCCACCGACCAGGCCAGGGCCGGGCCGTCCCAGAAACCGAAGATGGCCCCGTCACGGTCGGCGGCGAGAGCGGCGCGCCCCGCGCCGAGCTTCAGCGGACCGATCGCAAGCGTGGCGCCGCGTTCCCGGACCCGGTCGGCCGTCTCGTCGGCGTCGCGGACGGCGAAGTACGGGGTCCAGACGGCGGGAGGGCCGCCGGGTGAACAGGCTCCGATTCCGGCGACGGGTTCGCCGTGCGCCATGGCGACGGAGAAGTTGCGCCCGAGGGTACTGGCACCGAATTCCCAGTCCATGACCTCGGTGTAGAAGGACTGCGCCGCATGCAGATCGCGTGCCATCAGGTTCACCCAGCAGGGCGCCCCGGCGACCGGCGTGATCCGTTCGAGGGCCGGCATTCGATGCTCCTTCCGGTGAACCAGTCGTCCAGGTGATGGGTGGCGAGGCGGCGCCGGGTCTTCAGGCTCAGGTGGTGTGGCCGCTCAGCAGGTCACGGACGCGGCATCTGCTCGACCCGGGCGTGTTCGGCGAGTTCCTCGGCCGTCGGCCCTTCGCCGTCGCGGACATCTTTGCGAACCGTCGGATACAGGTGCATCTCCTCGGCCACCGAGTGCCGCACCAGCTCCGCCGTCAGCCGGTTCGCCGGCACACGCCGCTGCGGGTGATCGACCGGCTGCACCTCGATCCGGGCGAAGAACTCCTCCACCTCACGACGATCGGCCGCGAGCTCAGAAATCACGTTGCCGCCGTGAACCATTACGGTCCCTTTCTCGGGTCAGGTTCATCGCCCCTCGGCGCGGGGTGCGGGTACTTCGGCCCTTTCCCGTGTCCCGTGACCGACCGTGCGTCTTCGCCACGCGGCCGACCAGGGGCCGTGGAGGACGATCGGCAGGTCGGTCCTATGACCTCACCGTGTACCCGGCGGAACATCACCGCACTCCGGAGCCGCTGTGTCCACGCCCGATCCCGCATCGCCCGCCCGCACGCCGGAGCCACCGGCTCGACCCCTGTCGACATCCTGTCGACGTCACCGAGTGCCGGGAACCGCCCGCCGTCTCGCCCGCACCGAGAACATCGTCACCGCCTCGATCTGCCCATGCGCTTCAGCTCCATCCGGTTGTAAAATGTCGTCCAAAGGATGACAAATGCGATGTCATGCGGATGATGACGCGCAAAGGAGGAGCGATGGCGCGGGCAGTGGGCATTGACCTGGGAACGACGAACTCCGTGGTGTCCGCGCTCGAAGCCGGCGAGCCGACGGTCATCTCGAACACCGAGGGCGCGCGGACCACTCCGTCGGTGGTCGCGTTCGCGAAGAACGGCGAGGTGCTGGTCGGCGAGGTCGCGAAGCGGCAGGCGGTGACGAACGTCGAGCGCACGGCGCGGTCGGTCAAGCGGCACATGGGGGATCCGCATTGGCGTTTCCCCGAGTCCGGCGACATCGACGGCAAGCGGTACACCGCGCAGGAAATCTCCGCCCGGGTGCTGCAGAAGCTGAAGCGGGATGCCGAGGCCCATCTCGGGGAGGACGTCACCGACGCGGTGATCACCGTCCCGGCGTACTTCAACGACGCTCAGCGCACCGCGACCAAGGAGGCCGGACAGATCGCGGGCCTGAAAGTGTTGCGGATCATCAACGAACCGACGTCCGCCGCGCTGGCCTACGGCCTGGACAAGGAGAACGACCAGACGATCCTCGTGTTCGACCTCGGTGGCGGCACGTTCGACGTATCGCTGCTGGAGATCGGCGAGGGCCTGGTGGAGGTGAAGGCGACCAACGGTGACACCCACCTCGGTGGTGACGACTGGGACCAGCAGGTCGTCGACCATCTGGTGAAGCAGTTCAAGAACGGCTACGGCGTCGACCTGTCCAAGGACAAGATGGCGCTCCAGCGTCTGCGCGAGGCTGCGGAGAAGGCGAAGGTCGAGCTGTCGTCGGCGACCGAGACGTCGATCAACCTGCCCTACATTTCGGCGTCGGCCGAGGGCCCGCTGCATCTGGACGAGAAGCTGACGCGTGCACAGTTCGAGCAGCTCACGGCGCCTCTGCTGGAGCGCTGCAAGGGTCCGTTCCACAACGCGGTCAAGGATGCCGGGATCAAGGTGTCGGACATCGACCATGTGATTCTGGTGGGCGGTTCGACGCGGATGCCCGCGGTGACCGAGCTGGTGAGGGAGCTGACCGGCAAGGACCCGCACAAGGGTGTGAACCCGGACGAGGTCGTCGCGATCGGTGCCTCGCTCCAGGCCGGTGTCCTCAAGGGCGAGGTCAAGGACGTCCTGCTGCTCGACGTCACCCCGCTGTCCCTCGGTATCGAGACCAAGGGCGGCATCATGACGAAGCTCATCGAGCGCAACACCACGATCCCGACCAAGCGTTCCGAGATCTTCACGACGGCCGAGGACAATCAGCCGTCCGTCCAGATCCAGGTCTACCAGGGCGAGCGTGAGATCGCGGCGTACAACAAGAAGCTCGGCATGTTCGAGCTGACCGGCCTGCCGCCGGCCCCGCGCGGCGTCCCGCAGATCGAGGTCGCGTTCGACATCGACGCGAACGGCATCATGCACGTCACCGCCAAGGACCTCGGCACCGGCAAGGAACAGAAGATGACCGTCACCGGCGGCTCCTCGCTGCCCAGGGACGACATCGACCGCATGGTGCGCGAGGCCGAGCAGTACGCGGAGGAGGACCACCGCCGCCGCGAGGCCGCCGAGACCCGCAACCAGGCGGAGGGTCTGGTCTACCAGACCGAGCAACTGCTGCGGGACAACGCGGACAAGATCCCGGCGGATGTGCGTTCCGAGACCGAGGCCGCCCTGGCCGAGGTCAAGGAGAAGCTCAAGGGCGACGACACCGCCGAGATCCGTACCGCCACCGAGAAGGCGGCGGCGGCCGCTCAGCGGATCGGTACCGCCCTGTACGCGCAGGCGCAGGGCGGCCAGTCCACTGGAGGCGGTACGGCCGGCGGTGGCACGCCCGGAGGCACGGACACCGGTGAGGAGGAGGTCGTCGACGCGGAGATCGTCGACGACGAGCAGAAGGGAGACACCGGATGAACAAGAACCCGCACCTTCGGCATCAGGGCGAGCGGCCACTTGTGCTGGTGCGTGACTGGCGCGGGCCCGCCCCGGTCACCCTCCCGCCCCGGCACCGCCCGGACGCGGGGCCCGATCGGGCGGAAGCGGAAGCCGAAGGTGCACGGCTGGACGAGGCACGACCGCATGATGCACGACTGCACGAAGCACGACTGCGTGAACAGATCGCGGAGTTGACCGCGGACCTGCAGCGACTGAAAGCCGAATACGACAACTACCGCAAACGGGTGCGCCGCGACCGCCTGGCGATACGGGAGATCGCCGTGGTCAATGTCCTCACCGGTCTGCTTCCGGTCCTGGATGTCGTGGAGGAGGTCCACCGGCAGGGCGACGACCACGGCGCAGCGGCGGTTCTCTCCGGCACGCTCCAGGACGGGCTCGCGGCGCTGGGCCTGCGGACCGTCGGTGCGGCGGGTGAACCCTTCGACCCCCACACCCATGAGGCGATCACGTACTGCGCCTGCGGCGTGGCCCATGAGGCCGTCTGCACCGAGGTGCTGCGGCACGGCTACCGGGTCGGCGACCACCTCCTGAGACCGGCCCAGGTGGCGGTGACGGGGCCCGACTCCGCCGCGTAGCACCGCGCGTCGGCAAATGAAAGGAGCGCTCGGTATGACCCAAGCGGAATCCTTCGACGCCGACAACGACGCACCCGACGCACCCGACGCACCCGACGCACAATTGGAGCAGCCGACCGGCGTACTGGACGCGGTCCGTGTGGCGGTGGTGGCACTGGACGCCGCCGGACGGATCGTGTTGTGGGGCCCGCGGGCCGAGGAACTGTTCGGCTACTCCGCGCCGGAGGTACGGGGCCGGAACGCGGCACAACTGCTGGTCCATGAGCCGTACATGGACCTGGTGACCGGCAAGTGCCGGCAGATGGTGGAGACCGGCGAGGACTGGGCCGGTGTCTTTCCCGTCCGGCACAAGGACGGCGGTACGCGGCCGGTCGAATTTCGCTGCGCACGACTACCGGTGGGACAGGGGGAGTTCTACACGCTGGGCATCGTCACGGACGCGTCGAAGCTGCGTGAGGTGAAACGGGACGTGGCGTTGTCCACGCAGCTGATCGACCAGTCGCCGAGCGGGTTGGAGGTGCTGGACACCGATCTACGGTACGTAGCCGTCAATCCGGCGATGGAACGGATGCACGGCCTGTCCGCGAAGGAGCACCTCGGCCGGGGTTTCCGCGAGGTCCTGCCCTCCGTCAGTGTCGACGCGTCCGAGGCGGCGGTCAGGGAGGTGCTCAGGACCGGAATCCCGCAAGTCGACAAGTACACCATTGGCCGCACCCCGGCCGACCCCGACACCGACCGTGCCTGGTCCGTCTCCGTCTACCGACTGGAGGATCCCCATGGTGAGGTGCTGGGTGTCGCCACGTCGGTGGTGGAGGTCACCGATCGGTACGGCGCGATCACAGCGGCGGCCCAGGCCCGGCAGCGCCTGGCCCTGATCGCCGAGGGCTCCGCCCGTATCGGCACCAGCCTGGAGATGGAACAGACGGCCCGTGAGCTGGCCGAGGTCGCGGTGCCCGAACTCGCCGACATCGCGGTCGTGGACGTACTCGACTCCGCCTTGGACGACCGCCGCCCAGCGACGCCTGCCCACGGCCCGGTGGTCTTCCGCACCCTCGCCGTGGAGGCCGGCTGCCTCACCGAGGCGGACCGCGCCGTGGGGAGGGCCGACGACCTGGTCAGCTACGACGCCGACCGGCTGCCCACCCGGTGCGTACGGACCGGCAGCCCCGTCATCGTGAAACACGTCGAAGAGTGGGATCTGGCGCGCATCGCCCGCGACGCCGGATCCGCCGCCGTCCTGGCCAGCGCCGGTATCCATTCGTATCTGGCGATACCGCTGGCCACCCGGGGCGGGGCGTTCGGCGTCCTGGGCCTGATGCGCGGCCGCAATCCCGCTCCCTTCACCGAGGACGACGTCACTCTGGCGGGCGAGTTGGCCGGCCGGACCGCGGTGTCCCTCGACAACGCACGCCTCTACCAGAGCGTCCGCAACACCGCGGTGACGCTCCAGCGCAGCCTGCTGCCGCAGCCGGCGCCGCCCGAACTGCTGGAGGTCGCCACCCGTTACGAGCCGGCCGGAACCTCCACGGAGGTCGGCGGCGACTGGTTCGACGTCATTCCCCTCGCGGGGGACAGGACCGCGCTCGTGGTGGGCGACGTGATGGGCAGCGGCATCGACGCGGCCGCCGCGATGGGCCGTCTGCGCACCGCCACCGCCACTCTGGCAGGCCTGGACCTGCCGCCCGCCGAGGTGTTGCGCCACCTCGACAGGATCACCGCGGGTCTGGATCCGTACATCGCCACCTGCATCTACGCCGAGTACGACCCGCACCACGACCGGTGCCGCATCGCCGCGGCCGGACACCTGCCCCCCGCCCTGAGACGCACCGGTCAGCGCCCCGAGCTGCTCGATCTGCCCACGGGTACGCCTCTCGGGGTCGGTGGCGTCCCCTTCGAGGCGGTTACCGTCCCTCTGTACCCCGGCGATCAACTGGTCCTCTACACCGATGGGTTGGTCGAAACACGCCGCGTGGCCATCGACGAGCGTCTGAACGTCCTCCTCGACGTGCTAGACGGCCCCGACCGCCCGTTGGACGAAACCTGCGACCGGCTCCTGGACACGCTGCGCGATCCGGACGATCACGACGACGTGGCCATACTCATCGCCCGGCCCCGACCGCGCCCCTGACGAAACGGCCGGAGGGACCGAGCCGACCGCCACGCGCACAAGGTCGCCCGAGCGACACCGACCAGACATTCATGATCGCTTCACCGGTAAGTCGGTCGGGACCGGGCGGCTCCCTCCCTGGGGTGCCGTCCGGTCCCTGTCCTGTCGGGTGGTCAGGTCGTGTCGGGGTCGATCACGGCCCGGCCCTTGGCGCGCCTGCCGACGACGGCCGCAGCCGAGACCGCGCTGCCCGCGAAGGCGAGGGCGACCATCCATGGTTTGTTGAAGACGTGCCGGGTGGCGTGGTCGACGGAGTACCGGCCGGGTCCGATCAGGCCGATCGCCGCGGCGGTGAAGCCGAGGAAGGCCGGGTACTCGTAGCCGCCCCCCTGGGCGAAGAATCCGGCGGGCGCGTGGACGGCCACGGCACCCGCCATGGCCCCGGCCGCGGCCGCACCGGCCGCCGGGGTGGCGAGGCCGAGTGCCAGCAGTGCGCCGCCGCCCGCCTCGCCGAGCCCGGCGGCGACCGCGCTGTGCTTCGGCGGGTGAAAGCCCATGGCCTCCATCGCTGCGGTGGTTCCTTCGACGCCTCCGCCGCCGAACCAGCCGGCCAGCTTCTGGGTACCGTGCGCGGCCAGTACCGCGCCGGTGCCGACGCGCAGGACGAGCAGACCGAGGTCACGCCGGTAGAGGCAGGCCATGGAGTCTCCGCGGGGGTTCGGGGCCGAGTGGGGCAGGGGCCCGGGGCCGCGCCTGGACCCGGGCACGCCACCCGATGCGCCGTGGCGGGCGGGTGCCGCGGTTCCACTCTCCGTGACGCGACCCGCCGACGTGTCCCGGTGTTACGCCGTCCGGGGGACGCCGCACGCGCGGCTCTGCGACGAACGCCATTGTGCAACTTGTTGCACAATGGCGTTCGACTCGTCTACAACTGGCGCAACGACACTGCGTGAGGAGCCGCCGCATGAGCCCGTACCCGAATCTGCTGAGCCCGCTCGACCTCGGGTTCACCACTCTCCCCAACCGGGTACTGATGGGTTCGATGCACATCGGTCTGGAGGAGGTCGAGCGCGGCTTCGAGCGGATGGCCGCCTTCTACGCGGAACGTGCGCGGGGCGGCGTCGGCCTGATGGTCACCGGCGGGATCGCCCCGAACGCCCAAGCCTGCTCCTTTCCCGGTGGCGCCAAGATGACCACCGAGGCGGAGGCCGAGCAGCATGCGCGGGTCACCGCCGCCGTGCATGAGGCGGGCGGCCGGATCGCCATGCAGATCCTGCATTTCGGCCGGTACGCGCACCATCCCGATCTGGTCGCGCCCAGCGCGATCCAGGCGCCGATCAGCGCCTTCACTCCGCACGCTCTTGACGACGACGAGGTCGAGGAGACCATCGAGGACTTCGTGAGGGCCGCCGAGCTGGCGCGGCGTGCCGGGTACGACGGTGTCGAGATCATGGGCTCCGAGGGCTATCTGATCAACGAGTTCATCGCCGCTGCCACCAATCGGCGCACCGACCGCTGGGGCGGCTCGTACGAGAACCGCATCCGGTTCCCCGTCGAGATCGTGCGCCGGGTCCGTGAGCGGGTCGGCAGCGATTTCATCCTGATCTACCGGCTCTCCATGCTGGATCTGGTGCCCGGGGGTTCTTCGCTGGAGGAGGTCGTGCGGCTCGCCCGCGAGATCGAATCCGCCGGCGCGACGATCATCAATACGGGGATCGGCTGGCACGAGGCCCGTATCCCCACCATCGCCACCTCCGTGCCGCGCGGCGCCTACACCTGGGTCACCGAGCGGGTGCGCGGTGCCGTCTGCGTACCGCTGGTGACGAGCAACCGCATCAACACACCCGAGGTCGCCGAGGAGATCCTCGCGTCGGGCCGGGCGGACATGGTGTCGATGGCCCGGCCGTTCCTCGCCGACCCGGACTTCGTCGTCAAGGCGGCCGAGGGCCGTGCCGACGCGATCAACACCTGCATCGGCTGCAACCAGGCCTGCCTGGACCACGTCTTCAGCGGCCGGGTCACCTCCTGTCTGGTCAATCCGCGCGCCTGCCACGAGACCGAGCTCTCCCTGTCACCGACCCGTACCGTCAAGCGGGTCGCGGTCGTGGGCGCCGGACCGGCCGGTCTCGCGTGCGCCGTTGCGGCGTCCGAGCGCGGGCACGAGGTGACCCTCTTCGACGCGGCCGAGGAGATCGGCGGCCAGCTGAACGTGGCGCGCCGGGTTCCCGGCAAGGAGGAGTTCAACGAGACGCTGCGCTACTTCCGTACCCGGCTGGCGGAGGAGAACGTCGAGCTGCGGCTCGGCACGCGGGCCACGGTGGATGTCCTCGCAGACTTCGACGAGGTCGTCCTCGCCACCGGTGTCACGCCCCGCTCCCCCGCGATACCGGGCCTGGACCACCCCAGCGTGATCAGCTACCTCGACGTCCTGCGCGACGGGGCGCAGGTCGGTGACCGGGTCGCGATCATCGGGGCGGGCGGGATCGGTTTCGACGTCGCCGAATTCCTGACCGACTCGGGTGATGCGGCGAGCCTCGACCCCGAGGTGTTCTTCCGGCAGTGGGGCGTCGACACCGGCTACCGCGACCGGGGTGGTCTTCGCGCCCCGGAGCGTCCGAAGACGCCGCGCACCGTCCACCTGATCCAGCGCAAGACCGGCAAGGTCGGTGCGGGGCTGGGGAAGACGACCGGCTGGATCCACCGCACGGAGCTGCGGCACCGCGGCGTGACGATGATCGCGGGCGCCGCCTACGACCGGATCGACGACGACGGACTGCACCTCACGGTCGACGGCGAACAGCATCTCCTGCCGGTCGACACGGTGGTGCTCTGCGCGGGCCAGGAACCGCGCCGCGAGCTCCACGAGGAGCTGCTCGCGGCGGGCCGTCCTGCCCATCTGATCGGCGGCGCCGATGTGGCCGCCGAACTGGATGCCAAGCGCGCGATCCGCCAGGGCACGGAGCTCGCGGCTTCGCTGTGACGGACCGGTGAACCCCGGCCCCGGGGGTTCACCGCCCCCGCCCGGCCCCTGCGACACGGGGCCACTGCCCGGCCGTCCCTAGGATGCACCCCATGTCACTGCCGCACGCGATCCTCACCGCCCTGCTGGAAAAGCCGTCGTCGGGGCTGGAGCTGACCCGCAGGTTCGACCGGTCGATCGGCTATTTCTGGTCCGCCACGCATCAGCAGATCTACCGCGAGCTGGGGAAGCTGGAGCAGGCCGGGCAGATCCGGGTACTGCCCTCGAAGCAGCCCGCCCGTGGGCAGAAGAAGGAGTACGAGGTACTGCCCGCGGGCCGGGAGGCGCTGTCCGCATGGGTGGCCCGCTCGGAGGACCCCAAGCAGATCCGGGATCCGCTGCTGCTGCGCATGCGAGCTGCAGCGGTCGTCGGCGCGCCCGGGCTGAACGCGGAGCTCCACCGGCATCTGGGGCTGCACCGTCGCCAGTTGGCGGAGTACCTGGAGATCGAGCAGCGGGACTTCCCTCCTGAGCGGAACTCCGAGGAGGACCGGCTGCGGCATCTGGTGCTGCGTGGCGGCATCGATCTGGAGAACTTCTGGATCGGCTGGCTGACGCGGGCACTGGCCGAGGCCGAAGAGCCGAGCCCGCCGGGCGGTTGAGGCCGGCACCGCCGGTCCGGCGGGTGAGCAGCGGGTGTTCGCACACCTCGGGTCAGCGGGGGGTTGTTTTTGTACGTGACACTTCGGCCATCGAACGTCACGTCTTCGCGCAACGCCTCAGTGCCAGGCGTCGCCTCCACGCCTCACGGCCCGCCCACCGGGGTCCGGACCGATTCCGGGTGCGGCGTCGGCTGGCCCAACGGCCGCCGGCTCCCGATCACGACCCGTGTCGGTGAACCGGTTTCCCGCTCGGGCTGAGTAGCTCGCGGACGAGGGGCGGTCGGGCAGAACTGTCCGGCTCCCGATCTGCGGGCTCGCTACCGGCGTACCTCATCCGGTGCCCCTTTGCTGACGAAGCGGTGTCGCGGCGGGCACGGTCCAGCCCATGCCATATCGATACGGAAGTGTACCGATACGCGAACGTATCGGTACATGTACGTTTCGGTACACTGGCGTATCGATGGACTCGTCGCAGAGTCGCTGAGAGGGAAAGCACATGTCGCCGCAGGAAGCCGCACAAGAACAGGTGCACTCGCCACGCCGCTCGAAGATCACGCCTGAGCGGACGCAGGAGCTCTACGCGGCCGTGCTCGACATCCTGAGAGAGTGCGGCTACGAGGCCCTCACCATGGAGGGCGTCGCCTCGCGGACGCGCTGCGGCAAGTCCACGCTCTACCGGCAGTGGGGCTCGAAGCCCGAGCTGGTCGTGGCGGCGCTGCACGGCACGCGGCGGGTGCCGCTGCCGGAGATCGACACCGGCACACTGGCGGGGGATCTGCGTGAGGCAGCCCGGGCGATCGGTACGACCGCACTCCGCGACACCCCGCTGATGCACGCGCTCAGCCATGCCGCACTGCAGAGCCCCGAGCTGCTGTGCGCGCTGCGCGAGGCACTGATCGTGCCGGAGATGGCGGCGATCGAAGCGATGGTCCGGCGCGGCGCGGCGCGCGGCGAGATTCCGGCGGACACTCCGGCCACGGAGTTCGTCTCGGTGCAACTGCTGGGCGTGATGCGCGCCAGGCCGCTGCTGGAGGGGCAGTACGCGGACGAGGCATATCTCACTCGCTTCGTGGAGGGCGCCATCCTTCCCGCACTTGGACTGGACGCGCCCGCGTCGTAGTCCCGAGAAACGTGGGTCGCCGTCCGAGCGGATGACGACGGCCCGCTCGCGCCGCACCGTGGGGACGGGGGCGGCGCACCACCCGGGCGGCCGGTGACTCCTTCGGGAGCCGCCGGCCGTCCGGGTTTCGTCACCGCCTCGATCCCAAAGTGGACGGCGGCAGCCGCCTGCAGCCAGGGTCAGCGGTGACGGGTGATGCCGCGGTGGGGCGCCGAGGCCGCGCGACGCGCAAGCGATCATTCTCGTCCCCTTGACGATATTGACGGACTCCCCTTATCGTCCCCGTGACGAGAAGAGGGGGATCCGGCATGGCCGACATCACCAGGCGCTTCGGCTGGCGCCATCTGCGCTCCGCACCCACCGCCCACATCCGCCACCACAAGCGCGGCCGACTCGCCCACGACGGACCCGGACTGAGCTTCTGGTACCGGTCACTGACCGCCACGCTCTCCGAAGTTCCGGTCAGCGACCGCGAGTTGGCGATGGCCTTCCACGCCCGTACGTCCGACTTCCAGGACGTCACCGTGCAGGCCACCGTGACGTACCGGATCAGTGACCCGGCCGAGGCCGCCGCCCGCATCGACTTCTCCGTGGCCCCGGACACCGGGGTCTGGCGCGGCGCGCCGCTGGAGCAGATCGCCACGCTGCTCACCGAGACCGCCCAGCAGCACACGCTGGACGTGCTGGCCCGGACGACGCTGGCCGAGGCACTGGTCGACGGTGTCGCATCGGTACGTCACCGGGTCGCGACGGGGCTCGACGCCGAACCCCGGCTGCCCGCCACCGGCATCGACGTGGTCGCGGTGCGGGTCGTCGCCATCCGCCCCGAGGCCGAGGTGGAGCGGGCCCTGCGCACCCCCGCCCGTGAACAGATCCAGCAGGAGGCCGACCGGGCCACCTATGAGCGCCGCGCGGTGGCCGTGGAGCGGGAACGGGCCATCGCCGAGAACGAGTTGGCCAGCCAGATCGAACTGGCGCGCCGCGAGGAGCAGTTGGTCGAGCAGCGCGGCACCAACGCCCGTCGCGAGGCCGAGGAGAACGCGGCGGCCGACGGGGTGCGCGCCGAGGCCGAGGCGGCCCGCAATGTGCGGCTGGCCCGGGCCGAGGCCGAAGCGGCACGCCAGGTCGGCGCCGCACGCGCGGAGTCCCAGGCGGCCTGGCTGCGGGTGCACGGCGACGTGGACGCCGCGACCCTGCACGCCCTGGCAGCGACCAGCCTGGCCGAGAACCTGCCGCGCATCGACAGCCTCACCGTCTCCCCCGACGTCCTCACGGGCCTGCTCGGCAAACTCGGCCGGCCCGCCCCGGATCCCCGGGCATGAGCCTCGCCCCGCGCGCGGTCCTGGTCCACCGCACCACGGAGTACGAGGAGTTGCTGGCGCGGCACGGCACCCACGGCCAGGCCGCTTTCGTCCTCTCCAGCCGCGGCCGGTCCATCGACGAGGTGGCCAGGCGCCACCGGCACACCCGGCAGGCGCTCGCCGATATCGCGGCAGCCGTACCGCTCCAGTGGCGGCAGTCGCGGGTGGAGCGCGCCGATCTCGACCGTTTCCTGTTCGCGCCGGAGGATGTCGTGGTCGTCGTCGGACAGGACGGGCTGGTCGCCAACGCCGCCAAGTATCTGTCCGGCCAGCCCGTCGTCGGCATCGATACCGACCCCGGACGCAATCCGGGCGTACTCGTACGCCACCGCCCGTCCGACGCGGCCGCCCTGCTCCGGGCAGCCGCGTCCCCCGCCGGCGCGGCGGACGAACTCACCATGGTCGAGGCCGTCGCCGACGACACCCAGCGCCTCCTCGCCCTCAACGAGATCTATCTCGGCCCGCCCGGCCACCAGACCGCCCGCTACCGGCTCGGCCCCGACCGACCCGATGACGCCCCCGCCGAGCCGCAGGCCTCGTCCGGCGTCCTGGTCGGCACGGGCACCGGCGCCACGGGCTGGCTCCGCTCACTGTGGCAGGAACGCCACAGCACCCTGCGGCTCCCGGCCCCGACCGACCCGCGACTGCTCTGGTTCGTCCGCGAGGCCTGGCCGTCGCCCACGACCGGCACCTCGCTGGTAGCGGGCGAACTGGGGCACGGACAAGGGCTGAAGCTCGCCGTCGAGTCCGACCGGCTGGTGGCCTTCGGCGATGGAATGGAGGCGGACGCGCTGGAACTGACCTGGGGCCAGACCGTACGGCTCGGCATCTCGGCGACCTCGCTGCGGCTGGCCGTCTGACGGCCGAAGCGGAAGTTGAGGCAGCCGTGACGTCCGCCGTGGGAGGGCGCCATGACGACGGCCACCGCGGCAGCGGACCGGCCCTGTGGTGTCGAGCACCCTCCGACACGCGTGCTGTCCGTCTCGGCCACCGGAGACGAACCGGACGCAACCCGCAACCCGCGACCCGCGACCCGCGACCCGCCAACGGGACACCCCCTCAGGGCGTACCACTGCCCTGCCGGCTACCACCCGCGCGCCGGCTCACCATCATCATGATGAGGCCGGTCAGCAGAAGCACGCTGCCGGCCAGGGTCCCCCACTGGCGGATGTCAGGGTCGCTGAGCACCCAGAAGAAGACCTGTTGCCAGCACAGGGCGAAGGCACCCACCAACTGGCCCCAGCCGTAGAGGCGGGGGCGGTGGACCGGCCGCCGGTTCGTGGGGAGCACCCAGCCACGCGTAATCCCCGCCACGCCGGACGCGGCGATGAGCAACGCCAGCAGAACAACAGGTACGGCGACGTAGAGCTTCACGGTCCCTCCCTGCGCACCGGACCCTCACCGGACGCCCGCGTGATCATGACACCCACCGCGCTACGCGTCCACACTCTTCCCCGCGATCCTCATGACCGGCCGGACAGGTCCTGGTCGATCCGATGGCCGCCGCGCCGGGCGACGGCGAGAGCCGATTCCGGCGCTGGTGATCGCGGCACGGCGCTGGCCCCCTGCATAATCGTCCTTTGTCCGAAAGTCCGGCGGCAGGGACCGGCCGACCCCCAGGGCTACTGACGGGTCAGCGGCGTCGGCCTGATGCGCCGGAGCACACGTGGAGCTGCGATGAGCCTTGATTCCTTACCCCGAGACCCGAGTACCGAGGGCATGCGGGACATCCCCGCCGGGGAGATCGTCCTGCGGGACGAGGGCACGAGGACGAACTGGAAGGTCGAGGTCGGGGCCTTCCGGCTGGCGCCGTATCCCGTGACCCATGAGCTGTATCGCGCGGTACGGGGCGAGGCGCCCGTGGGCTCGGCGGGGGCGCGGACGCCGGTGACGGAGGTCTCCTGGAAGGACGCCGTTCAGTTCTGCAATCTGCTCTCGCGGGCGACGGGGCTCGCACCCTGCTACTCGGTCGGTGACGACGCCGACGGGCAGGACGTGGTCTGCGACTGGGCGGCCGACGGCTACCGCCTCCCGTCCGAGGCGGAGTGGGAGTACGCGTGCCGGGCCGGGACCTCCGGCGACCGCTACGGAGAGCTGGACGAGATCGCCTGGCACCGCGGGAACTCCGGCGGAGCGGTGCACGACGTCGCGACCAGGGCGCCGAACGCGTGGGGTCTCTACGACATGATCGGCAACGTGTGGGAGTGGTGCTGGGACGTCTACGATCCCGCGGTCTACGGCCCGTACCGCGTGTTCCGTGGTGGAGGCGGCTATGACCGCCCCCGCGGATGCCGGGCCTCCTGCCGCCGCAAGAGTCACCCGACCTTCCGCATCGACGACCTCGGATTCCGGCTCGCCCGGTCCCGGTGAGCGGGGCGGCGCCGACGGTGTGCGCTAGCGGCCCTGGGCACCTGCGGTGAAGGTGACCGGCAGGTGTTCGGGGCCGCGCAGCCCGCCCGGCCGCCACCGCAGTTCCTCGGGCGGCACGGCCAGGGTGAGGCGGGGCAGCCGGCGCAGGGCGGTGCCGATGGCGATCTGGCCCTCCAGCCGGGCCAGCGGCGCACCCAGGCAGTAGTGGATGCCGTGCCCGAAGGCGAGGTGGGCGTTGTCCTGCCGGGTGATGTCGAGGCGGTCGGGCTCGGGGAAGCGTTCCGGGTCGCGGTCGGCGATGGCCGAGGCCACCAGCACGGTCGCGCCGCGCGGGATGTCCACCCCGGCGATGGTGACGTCCTCGCGCGCGAACCGGGCGATGCCGGGGTTGACCGGTCCGTCGTAGCGCAGGAACTCCTCGATCGCGCCCGGCAGCAGCGCCGGATCGTCGCGCAGCATCCTCAGCTGGCCGGGGTGGACGAGCAGTGCGGCGATGCCGCTGCCGATCAGGTTGACCGTGGTGATGTATCCGGCGACGAGCAGCAGGAAGGCCATGGCGATCAGTTCGTTCTCGTCCAGCCGCTGCTCCTCGTCCCGGGCGACGATCAGCGCGCCGAGCAGGTCGTCACCGGGGTGGGCCCGCTTGGTCTCCAGGAGTCCGGTCAGGTAGGCGCGCATGTGTCGCCACGCTGCGTCCACCCGGTCGCGGTCCGGTGGTTCGGCCCCCTGGAGGATCATGTCGTCGGTCCACCGCTGAAAGTCGTGCCGGTCGGTCACGGGCACCCCGAGCAATTCGCTGATCACGGTGACCGGGAGCGGCAGCGCGAAGCTCTCGACGAGGTCGGCACGGCCGGCCGGCACGATCTCGTCGAGCAGTCGGTCGGCGATCTCCTGGACCCGGGGCCGCAACTCCGCCACGCGGTGCGCGGTGAACGCCTTGGAGACCAGGCGGCGCAGGCGGGTGTGGTCGGGCGGGTCGGTACGCAGCATGTTGCGCAGCACGGACTCCCGGTCGGCGGCGGGCAGCCGCTCGATGAGCCGGGGATCCGACGCATCGCGGACGTCGCTGCTCAGCTGCGGGTGGGACAGCGCCATGAGACCGTCTTCGTACCGCGTGACCACCCAGGCTTCCAGCCCTCCCGCGATGACGGCGCGCCGTACCGGGCCGCCCTCGCGCAGTTGCCGGTACAGCGGAAAGGGATCCGCCACGAAGGCCGGGTCCGCATAGGGCAGGAGGACCGGTTGCTGACTCATCATGCCTCCCATGGGGCATCGCACCTCTTCGTACGTGTTTGAGCTGTTAAAGGTGATACACCCCAGCGTAGGGGTGCGGGGGTGCCATCGGAGGGACGACGGCCCGAGCCCCACTCAGCGGGTCGTGTATGGCGGTCCGTCGATCGGGATCGTCCTCGGACAGCGCCCCGGAGCAACCGTTCCTGCTCCGCGAGGCCGGCCACCATGCGCGCGAAGGCATCGGCCGCCCGCTCGTCGAGTTCCTTCAGTGGCATGCCGGGTGTCCCGGGCGAAGGTCTCGCGGAAGTTGACGTAACCCATCTGCATCACGGCCGTCCTGATTGGGGGCCGCCACCGTGTCCGCACCTTCCTGGCCGCCGTGAGCACCGTCGGCGGCAGCGTCACCTTCGGCCCGCACCACCGGCGTGAGCCTGGATGCCGCCCGAATGCCATTGACCCTGCGGTGGCCGGCCCACCGACCGCCGCGCTGCCCGGACTTCGGCAGATGAGGCTTCAGTCGGGCCCACTCCTCATGCGTTAAATCACCCCACCCCATGCTCATGCCAACGCCCCGAAGTCACGACGGTCACATGATCCGCCGGACAGTGCCTGATGAGCACCGCGGCGTGACGCCCCTGGCTCAGGCTCACCGACCGCACTGCGACCACCGCGCCGGTACGCCGCGCAAGGCGATCCACCGGATCAGTCCCTCGGAGCGAGAGCGCATCCCAAAAACCGACCAACTAGTCGATACACGCCCTGGACTGCGTTGAACGTGAACTGCGCGGAGCCAAACTCTCGATCCGGCAGCCGATGCTGCGGCCGCGATCGGTTCGATCACGCCAAGGTTCAGCAACAGAGTCATCTGATAACTTAAGCGCAAAATCGCAGGCCCGGACGGAGGTACGAGGGGCAGGTCCAACCCTTACCCGGTCAAGGGCACCCCTCAGATCACGATGTTGCAACTGCACAAGCTGGAGCGCTACAAGGACGATCAGGGAAACGAGGTCGTCTACGACGGCGAGATCCGTGAGACCAAGATCGATATCCGGTTCAAGGGGTCGAACAACAGACTCGTCATCAGCCCCAAGGCAGACATCAAGGACCTGCTCGTCACCTTCTCGGGAGACAACGGTCAGATCGAGATCGAGCAGACTACGAAGAAGCGTGCAGGTCTCCGCTTCGAACTGCGCTGCGGGCACGAGTCCCGGATCTGGATCGGCGAGAACGTGGGCTGCGCCGGCCGCGCATTCATCTCCGCCGTCGAAGGCGTGTCGGTGACGATCGGTGCCGACGTGATGTTCGCCAAGAACATCGAGGTGCGCGGCGACGACACCCACCCGATCTTCGACGTGCACACCGAGAAGCGCGTGAACCCGTCCCAGTCGATCGTCGTGGGCGAGCACGTCTGGATCGCGAAGCACGCGGTCGTGATGGGCGGCGTCACCATCGGCAACGGCTCGGTGATCGGCTTCCGCAGCATCGTCACGTCGAACATTCCCAACAACTGCATCGCGGTGGGAGCGCCGGCGCGGGTGGTGCGGCGGGACATCGCCTGGGAGCGTCCCGAGGTCGTTCCTCGCCGCCCGAATGAGCTGTATCCGCGCAAGGGCGAGAAATCCCCGCAGTACTGGAATCCCACCGATGACGACGCGGTTTCGGAGAAACCGGTGGTGCGGCCGCAGCCCAAGGCTCAGCAGCGGCGGCTGGTCCGGTACCTTCCGGCCTCGGTGCGGCGGCTGGCGAGGAAACTCCGATCCTCCTGAACTGCCCACGTTCTGCGGTTCGGTGACATTACGTCAAATTGCCTCGGGCACGGACTTTCGTCCGCGCCCGAGGCAATTTGCGTCCTGGCGATTTCCGTAGATCCGTGTCGGTGGCGCGCCGACGCGGAGTTCGCTAAAGGCCCGGGGCGCTGGACTCCAGATGGGTCACCATGCGGTTCAGCCCGGTCGGCAGATCGACCACCGGGCTCCAGCCGAGTGCAGCAAGCCGTGCGCTGTCCAAACCCTGCTTCTTCGTCAGGCTGTAGGAGCGCGCGTCGGACTCATTGGTGAACCGGAGTTGCTGCCCGCGCTCCGGGCGCACCTCGGTGAACAGCTCCGCCAGCCGCCGGATCGAGACCAGACCGGACGGGTCCGCGACGTTGTAGGCCACCTGGTCACCGCAGAGCAGCGCATAGAACAGCCCCGCGATGGCGTCGGCCACGTAGGTGTAGGTCCGTACGCCGGAACCGTCGCTGTTGAGCACGATGTCCTTGCCGGCCACCACGTTCGCCGCGAAGTCGGCCTGCACTCGCCCGTCGTCGAGCGCCATCCCCGGCCCGTAGACGTGACCGAACCTGACGACGCGGCTGTCGACGCCGTACTGCGCCTGGTAGGTCGCGCAGATCGTCTCCGCGGCGCGCTTTCCCTCGGCGTAGCAGGCCCGCGGGTTGAGGATGTCGAAGCCGCCATAGCTCTGCTCATCGATGAGCTCGGTCTCCGGGGGCTGGGCACCGTAGACCTCCGCCGAGGACATCAGCAGGAATCCGCGGCTGGCCTTCGCCACACAGAGGTCGAGCAGGTTAAAGGTGCCCAGCAGGTTCGCCTTGATCGTCATGACCGGCTGGCTGCCGTGCAGAACGGGCCGCGCGGCGCTCGCCCCGTGGATCACATAGTCGACGGGGCCGGGCAGTTCGAGCGGAGTCGCCACGTCCTGGACAACGAGGTGGAAGTCCGGGCGGTCGAGCACGTCCGCGAGCAGCCGTCTGGCCTTCTCCTCGTTCCGCACCAGACCGTGCACGGTGATGCCCGCGCCGTGCCGGTCGTTCAGTGCGAGCAGGGTGTAGACGACGTACGACGGCAGCATGCCGCTCGCGCCGGTGACCAGCACGGTGCGGCCGGAAAGCTCACTCCACGGCAGGTCACGGTCAAGGATCTCATCGAGGTCATGCGCCACGACCGGGCTGGAGACGGTGGACACTGAAATCACACACCTACGATCTGCTGGTTCTCAAGGATCTCGAAGAACGTCCGGCACAGGTAGAAGTCCTCGGCCGTCGTGATCTTGATGTTCGAGCGGGGGCCGACCACCCGGTAGATCTTGCGACCGTACCGGTGCATGAGGGAGCACGAGTCGATGGTGTCGTGCTCGTCCTCCGCGACCGCCCGGTCGTACAGCGAGAGGATCTCGCCGAGCCGGAAACTCTGCGGGGCCTGGGCAGCGTATATGTGGTCGCGCGGGATCACGTCGTCGATGTGCTCGTACTCACTCGACACCACGGTCTCGTTGAACTTGGTGCAGGTGATGGCCGAGCCGTGCTCCCGGACCGTCTCGATGTTGGCGCTGATCAACTTCGCGTCAATCAGCGGCCGCACGCCGTCATGGATCAGCACGACGGTGTCATCGGGGCAGTCCGCGGCGACCGTCTCGAGGGCTTTGTGCCGCGACTCCTGACCGGTCCGGCCGCCGTCGATGATCCACTTGACCTTCTGGATCTCGTACCGCTTCAGCAACTTCACCATGTGCTCGCGGTACTCGGCGAGTATCGCAATGGCGATGCTGTCTATCTCGGGGTGCGCCTCGAAGTGCTCAAGGGTGTGGATGATGATCGGCTTGCCGTGGACCTCCAGGAACTGCTTCGGGAGGGCGCGGGTGTTCATCCTCGACCCGATGCCGCCGGCGAAAAGCAACGCAACGTTCATAACTCATTCCTCTGACTGGTCGCTGAGCGGCTGGTCGCCCACCGTCGTGTCGTCCGGGACGGGATCGAGCCACCGGTGCTGGCCGCCCGTCTCCCTGCCACCGCGATCTCCGACCACCAGCCAATCGATCACGCGGTCCGCCGAGTTGGTGTCGACGTAGTCGAAGTTCTCCCGCCGGAACTCCTCGACCTTCGAGATGTCGAAGTCCTCGTCCTGCAGAGCCTTGAGCATCTCGTCGAAGGTCACGCAGATCTTGCCGGGGGCGACGGTGTCGTAGTCGCGGTGGAATCCGCGGATCACCGAATACGTGTCCTTGTCGTACGCGTAGAACAGGATCGGCTTGTCGAGCAGCGTGTACTCGTAGATGACCGACGAGTAGTCGGTGACGAGCACGTCGGTCACATGCAGCAGATCGTTGGTGTCGGGGAACGACGCGAAGTTCATCAGCCGGTCCGAGTACTCGGCGGGGATCGGCGGGGGCTCCTCGATGAAGTGGTGCATCCGGAAGAGCACGACGTACTTGTCGCCGCAGACCTCGTGGAGCTTCCCGAAGTCGATGCGGTCGTAGTCGTAGTGCGCGTCTCCTATGCTCTTCCCGCGAAAGGTCGGCGCGAACAGCACGATCTTCTTGCCCCGGAGTTGCGGGTATGAGGCGAAGAAGTCGTCAGTGACCTTCCGGGAACGCTCCTTGTCGAGGAACGTGTCGATGCGGGGCAGGCCGGTCGGCACGACCGCCGACTCCTCGATGCCGAACGCCTCGGCGTACACCGGCACAAGATGCTTGGACCCGGTGATGACATAGGTGTACTTGCGGTGGGCGTTGGACAGCTTCGGCGAACCGTACTTTCCGAACCGGCTGTAGCCGACCGCCTTGAAGCCGCTTCCGGCGTGCCAGAGCTGGATGATCTTGGTCTCCGGCGAAATGCTCAGGTTTCCGAGAAGCCCGAAGTAGTCGTCCATCAGCACGGTGTCCGACGTCGCGAGCTGGTAGATGAGACGAAACGTGCTCCACTTGTTCGCCGTGGCGGGTACCCGGAACGAGCGGCGGAACGTGTACTTCTTGTCGAGGCCCCGCTCGATCATCCGGTCGTGGACACGCGCCAGGTTGCCGCCGAGGGCGGTGCGCATTTCGGAGGCGAACAGAATCCGGTTGCCGCGCGGCGGATTCAGGCGGCGCGCGGCCCAGTAGAAGCGGTTGGCGATCTTGCGGCGCCGGGCCCGCGGCAGCACCTTCAGCGATATTCGCTTGCCGAGCGGCTTCTTCACCGCGTTCTTGCTCGGCCCCGCGCTGCGGAACAACTGGTACGTCCGCATAAGGAACTCGGGGTTCTCGTCGTCGTCCGAAATCCCGAACGCGATCACGTAGACGGAGCGGTTGCGGTCGTAGAGGAAGGTGCGGGAGTCGACGTCGAGCCGGTCCGCGGCATTGAGGTCGAAGGTGGCGGCAGGAAGTCGCTCATCACCGGCCACCGGGACGATCCGCCACGTACCGTTGGGCACCTGGCGCCGGTTCTCAAAGTTGGTGACGTTGATCTCCAAGCGGTGCTGTCCGGCGTCAATTTGCCGAGAGTTCACCGGGAATTCGCGCTCGTTGTCAACAATCAGGAACCGGAGAGTACTAGCATCTCCAGTGAAGCCCGAGACCGTCACAACAAGAGTAAGGTGCACACGCTCCCAGGAAATCGCCGCTATTGAGCAATCCGCCATCGTCGTCCTTCCGTTCGTGAACCGTCGTGCCTTCTATGAGGCGTGCGCGACGGCTACGGAGCCTGCCAGCGCCAGGTGTGACGGTGATCGGAGCATAGTGTACCGAGCACCTCAGCCTGAGACGGCGTCCTATGTGGTGACGGCTCGTTGGGCTGTTGATGGGGCGGGGTACGTGGGGTTGGCTTGTTCCGGACGGGCTTTGGGAGATCGCGAAGCCGTTGAGTCCGCCGTCGAAGGGTGCGTCCGCAGGGTGGCGTGACACGGGACACAGGGCACGCCTGACGAGACACTGTTCGCCGCCATCATCTACGTACTGGTGAGCGGATGCGCCTGGCGGGCCCTGCCGCCGTGTTTCGGGATCTCGAAGTCCACCGCGCACCGGCGCTTCGTCATCCGGGCCAGAGCCGGTGTCCGGGGCCAACTGCACGAGGCCATCCTCGACCGTATCGACTCCCGTCTCCAAACGCCGCAAGTCCCTCTCATCGAGGAAATCCGTCCGGCGATCGCCGAACGCATCCTCGCCGTCGGCCCCGACCCTGACGCGCGGCTCTTCACCGGCTCCCGCGGCGGGCGCATCTCCACCGCCGTCCTACGGGACGCAACCCACGGGGACGAGGTGGTCACCTCACTCGGCCACGAACACCTGCGCCGCCACGACCTCCGCCACACAGGACTCATCTGGTTCGCCGACGCCGCCGTCCCCGCCCGCGTCCTGCGCAAAATCGCCGGACACGGCTCCCGGCGCCGCTAGACCCCGTGGTCCCCAACTGGTCCCCAAGAAACACGGAAAGGCGGTACCGAATTTCTCCGATACCGCCTGCGACCTGCGAAAACACAAGTCGGGACGACAGGATTTGAACCTGCGACCCCTTGACCCCCAGTCAAGTGCGCTACCAAGCTGCGCCACGTCCCGATGCGATTCCTCCCGGTGTTCCCGGGCGGCCTCGCAGGACAAACATTACCTCACTCCGCGGACCGGATCGACGCCCATGCCTGGTGGGCGCGGTTTGCCAGGGATTCGGCGCCGCACGCGGTGGCCAGTTTGTGGGCCCTGGCGAGTTCGCGCGGGGAACGGATCGCGATGCCGTAGTCGACAAGGGCCAGGGCGTGTTCGTACGCGGACGGGGACGCCTCCAGATGGCGGACCGACTCGGCGAGCAGATGCGTCGCGTCCTCGGGGCGGGCGAACAGGGCGACACAGCGCAGGGCCTCGCCGATCGCGGTGTCCGTACCGAAGCGTTCGGCATGTGCCCGGGCCGAGGCGGCGAGTTGGGCGGCGCGGTCCGGGGCCTCCTCGGCCAGGACGCGGGCGAGGTCTCCCGCCCAGGGAGCCCAAACGCCGTTGAACCTGCCGCGGGGTTCGAGGGCCTGGCCAGCCGCTTCGAGTTCGGTGACCGCTTCCTTCGTACGGTCTTCGGCCAGCAGCAGCCGGCCGCGAACGCACGGGGCGTCGGGCAGCACCATCGCGCTGGGGTAGGGCGAGCCGAAGTCGTAGCGGTCGGCGATCTGGCGGGCCTCGGTGACCCGGCCGCGGGCGACCAGGGTGTCGATGAGCAGACAGGCCGCGTCCCAGTGGACGGGCAGTCCGCTGCCGACACGGTCGGCGAGGCGCAGTCCTTCGCGGAGGAAGCCCTCCGCCTCGGCGAGCCGGCCTCGACGGCGGTGGACCAGCCCGAGCAGGGTGTGCGCGAACGCCAGGTGCGCACCGCTCCAGCCGGAGATCTCGAAGGCGCGGACGGCCTCGCCGAACAGTTCCTCGGCCCGGTCGAGCTGGTCGGTGAAGGCGTAGGTGATGCCGACGAGCGTGGGGAGTTCGAAGCCCCACTCGGTATCGGTCCAGCCGAGCCCGCGTGCGGGATGGCCGTCGACCAGAGCGCGTTCGCAGAGGTCGACGACGAGCTGGGAGTTCTCGCCGCGCATCATGGCGTCGAAGGCGCGGATGGTGAGCAGGGCGCGTTCGGCGTTGTCACGGCCGGACAGGTGGTCGGCGTTCCGGGCGAGCCGGTCGGAACGGGCGGGGCCGTTGTCCTCGGACGCCTGCATGCCCTCCCAGAGGAAGTGGGCGGCCTGGAGCCGCATCAGGCCGGGGCCCGGGGCGGTGCGCGCGGCCTCGGCGGCGAGGGCACGTGCCGCTTCCTTCAGCTGGTTGTTGTGGGAATGCGCGGCGGCGAGCCGGTAGGTGGCGTCGACGCGCTGGTCGTCGGAGAGCCCGGGCATGTCGAGGGCGGCGCGCAGATGCTGGACGGTGGTGGCGGGCGAGCTGAGGAGGGTGGCGCAGCCCAGTTCGTACAGCAGGGTGGCCTTGACGCGTTGGCCCGGTGGTTCTTCCAGGGCGCGTTCGAGACAGCGGCGGGCGGCTTCCGGGGCACCGACCGCGAGGTGTTGTCCGGCTGCTTCGCGGAGTTGTCCGACCAGTTCCTGGTCGTTGTCCGGGTGCACTTCGAGGAGGTGGCGGGAGGCCGCCGCGGGGCCGAGTCCCGCGCGGGTGATCGCCCACGCCGCCCGGCCGTGGAAGGCGGTGCGGGTGGCCGGCGGGATGGAGCGGTACACCGCCGTGGCGATCAGCGGGTGGACGAACTCCAGCGGGTCGAAGCCGGTGACGATACGGGCCTCGCGCAGCCGCGCCGTGCAGTCGGCGGCCTCGGCGGGGCTCATTCCGGCGAGGGTTGCGGCGAGATCCTGCGAGATGTCCGTACCGAGGACGGCGGCGGCCCAGGCGAACCGGGTGGCGTTGGTGCCGAGCCGTTCGAGCCGGGCGACGAGGCCGCTGCCGCGGGCGGCCGCGCCGAGTTCGCGCAGCAGTCCGGCCGACTCCTCCAGCGGCACCAGTCCGCGGTCCTGGACCGTGGCGACGAGTTCGACCGCCTCGTAGGGATTGCCTCCGGTGACGGCCCACACCTCGCGGCAGAACGGGTCGTCGGCGTGTTCGCCGAGGGCCGCGCGGACCAGTACCGCGGTGGCGTCCGGGGTGAGGGCGCGCAGGGCCACCCGGACCTGGGAGGGGTTGGCGCCGCCCGGTCCGCTCTCCTCCTGCCGCGCCGCCAGTTCCTCCGGGCGGTGGGCCTGGACGACCAGGACGGGCAGTTCGCCGAGGCGGGCGGTGAACGAGGCGAGCCAGGCGAGGGATTCGCCGTCCGCCCAGTGCGCGTCGTCGATGACGAGCAGCAGCGGACGGTGGCTCAGCCGGGACGCGAGCCGGGAGACGACGAAGTCGAGGCCGTCCCGTACACCTTGCGGATCCGGCTGGGGACCGCTCGGTTCGGCGAGTCCGAGTGCGGGCGCGGCGATCTCGTACCAGGGCCCGAACAGGGTTCGCACCTCGTCGGGCGGGAACTGGTCGAGGGCCGGCTGCAGCAGTTGGCGTACGACGTGGAACGGCACGGATGTGACCGTTTCGCCGCCGCGTGCCGACCAGACCGTGCAGCGGCCGGCAGCCATCGCCCGGATCTCGGCGAGCAGCGCCGTTTTGCCGATGCCCGCCTCGCCGCTGAAGATCAGCAGCCCGCCGACCGCCTGGGCGCCGCACAGGGCGGCCACGGCGTGTGCGGCAGCGGCGAGTTCCGGTTCGCGCTCGTACAGCGGCCGGTACTGCTTCACCCCTACCCTCCCCAAAGTGGTGCAGATGCCTGTCGACACTAGTCGGGCGCGGGGGTCCACGGACAGTGGTTCAGGCGGTTCGCCGCAGGTGCGGGGCACAATCGAGGGGTGGACGAGACTCGCAGGGACCGCGACGCGGAGGGCCGGGCGCGCAACGCGCGTCCCCGTGACGGGCTGGGTCGCCCGCTGCCGTACGGGACACCGGGAGTGGAGCGGCAGCCGGAGGGAGTGGTCCGCACCCCCGAGGAGACCTTGCGGGAGGCGCAGCGGCTGCTGGACGCGGGGATGCCCTTCCACGCACACGAGGTGTTCGAGGACGCGTGGAAGTCGGGGCCGGTGGCGGAACGGGAGTTGTGGCGCGGACTCGCACAGCTGGCCGTCGGGCTGACGCATGCGGCCCGGGGCAACGCGACGGGCGGGGCCCGGCTGTTGCGGCGGGGCGCGGCGGCGCTCACGGCGTTCGGTGCCACCCGGCCCCATGGGATCGGGGTCGACGGGTTGATCGACTGGGCCGGGGAACTGGCGGCGCGGGTGGAGGAGCCCCGAGGCGGGAGCGCGGCCGGCGGACCGGGCGCAGACGACGGTGGCGGAAGTGCGGCCGGCGGACCGGCGCCCGGAGTTCGGAACGTCGACGCGGCCGAAGAGGCGCCCCGTCTGCGGCCCGGGGACGGGTAGGGCCGGTCCGCCGGACGAGGGCCCTCGACCCCGGCGCCAGGGGCGGTGGGGCGTGGGGCAGACTCGGTGCGGTGAGAAAGATCTATGTCATCGGCATCGGCGCGGGCGACCCCGACCATCTGACCTTGCAGGCCGTCAAGGCGCTGAACAGGGCGGATGCGTTCTTCATCCTCGACAAGGGTGAGGAGAAGTCCGATCTGACCGGGCTGCGGCGGGACATCCTCGATGTGCACGTGGAGAACACCGCGTACCGGCTCGTCGAGGCGCGGGATCCGGAGCGGGACCGCAGGACGTCGGACTACTCACCCGCGGTCGACGACTGGCGCAGGCGCCGCGCGGATCTGTACGAGCGGTTCATCGCGGAGGATCTCGGCGAGGACGAGTGCGGGGCGTTCCTGGTGTGGGGCGATCCCGCGCTGTACGACTCCACGCTCGGCATCCTCGAAGAGATCCTCGACCGGGGTGCGGTCGCCTTCGACCACGAGGTGGTTCCCGGGATCAGCAGCATCTCCGCGCTGCTGGCCAAGCACCGGACGGGGCTGAACCGGGTGGCGCGTCCGGTCCAGATCACGACGGGCCGGCGGCTGGCCGAGAGCTGGCCCGAGGGGGTCGACGACGTGGTGGTGATGCTCGACGCGCGACAGGCGTTCACCCGCCATCTCGACCAGGACCTCTTCATCTACTGGGGTGCGTACGTGGGGACCGAGGACGAGATCCTGGTCTCCGGTCGCCTCGCCGAGGTGTCGGACCGGATCGAGGAGCTGCGGGCCGAGGCGCGCGCCCGCAAGGGCTGGATCATGGATACGTATCTGCTGCGTCGCGACTGAACCAGCCTTCCCGGCCCAGCAGTTGGAGCGCGGACGGCACGTCGTGCACGACGGGCACACCGGTGGGCGGTGGCGGGCGGCGGACCACGACCACGGGGAGACCGAGGTTCCTGGCCGCGGTGAGTTTCGCCGCGGTGGCGGGGCCTCCGCTGTCCTTGGTGACGAGGACGTCGATGGCGTGGTCGCGCAGCAGCGCCGTCTCTCCGTCGACGGTGTACGGGCCGCGGTCGAGGAGTACGTCGGTGTGCCGGGGCAGCGGGGGCTCGGGGGGTTCCACGGACCGTACGAGGAAGTGGAGCAGGTCCGCTCCGGGTGCGGTGGCGAAGGCGGCCACGCCCAGGCGGCCGGTGGTGAGGAAGATCCGGCGGCCCAGCGCGGGCAGTCGCAGGGCGGCGTGCGCGAGGTCGTCGGCCGGGTGCCAGCGGTCGCCGGGGCCCGCCGTCCAGCCCGAACGGCGCAGCGCGAACAGCGGGATACCGGTGGCCTTCGCTGCCGTGGCGGCGTTGGCGCTGATGGTGTCGGCGAACGGGTGGGTGGCGTCGACGACGGTGTCCACGCCGTGGGCACGCAGCCAGTCGGCGAGGCCCTCGGGGCCGCCGAAGCCACCGACGCGCACGTCGCCGGCGGGCATCCGGGGCCGGACGACCCGGCCGGCCAGCGAGGTGGTGACGCGCGTCGTCGCGGCGCCGCCGGGCCCGGTCAGCTCGGCGGCGAGCTGTCGGGCTTCGGTCGTTCCGCCGAGGATCAGGAGGTGGCCGGGCATGCCCCGAACCTACGTCACCGCCTCCGTCCCCACGTACGTCACTTTCGCCACCGGACGTACGGAGCGGCGAACAGGGCCGCCCGCAGCCATTACGATCCGGCGTCATGAGCACTTCTGACCAGGACCAGGCCGTGGACACCCCGATAGCCGCTCCCGAACCCGCTCCCGAGGCGACTGCCAAGACGGCTTCCACGGCGACTGCCAAGACGGCTTCCGAGACGGCTTCCGGGGCCGAGGGCGATACCGATGCCGATGCCGTCGTCGCGGAGACCGCCTCCGAGACCGCCTCCGAAGCCGCGCCCGCGGCAGTTCCGGAGACCGCCCCCGAGGCCGATGAGCGGAGGTTGACGCCGCGTCAGGCGAGACGGCTGCGCATCGTACTCTCATCGGTCGGCATGGCGGCGATGGCGGTCGTCCTCGCACTGCGGATCGCCAGCCGGTCGTCCGTGCTGGTGGTCGGGGTGTACGGGCTCGCGCTGATCCTGTGCGGGATCGTGATCGAGCTCAGCAGGAACGGCCGTACGCGGCTGGGCAGTTGGCTGCTGGGGATCGGCCTGCTGGCGGCAGTAGGTTCCGACTGGCTGCTGATTCCCTGACGGATTCCCTGACGCATTCCCTGACGTACGGTCAGCGCACCGCGATCCGCACGGTCGCACCGTGCGGATCGACCCGGTCGAGCCAGTCGGCCCGCAGGTGGTCGGGGATCCAGTCGCCGGTGAAGACGACGGTGTCGCAGCGCAGGGTGGTCGTCCGGCCGTCGTGGTGCCGCAGTTCCACTCCGGTGAGCCGGTCACGGCCGGTCCGGGCGGTGACGGTGGCGTGGGTGAGGAGCGGGGTGCCGGCCCGGGACCGGGTCGGGGCCGTGAGGCGGGAGGGCGGCTGGTGGTTCGTCGCGCGCCGTTCGTACAGCACGCCGTCGGCGTACGGGAACGCCCGCGAGCAGGCAGAGATCGAGGAAGGCATCGTCTGACCCCACCCCGCCCACGCCTTGTTCCCAGTCCTTCCCGGTCGCAGCGAGCCGCTGTCGGGGAGGGCTGAGGTGTGTGCGGTGGCGGTACGGAACGCCGCGTGCGGTCAGCGCAGCAGCAGCTGGAGTCCGCCGAGGACGGTCGCGCCGATCACCAGCCGCTCGAAGAGCTTCTGGTTGATGCGGTCCACGCACGCGCGGCCGATGTAGGCGCCGGGGAGGACGAACAACAGCATGCAGGCGTCCAGCAGCAGCGACTGTGCGTCGATGAGGCCCAGGCCCACGCTGAACGGCACCTTGGACGTGTTGACGATGAGGAAGAACCACGCCGACGTCCCCAGGAAGCCGAGCTTCCGGAAGCCGGCGGAAAGCAGATAGAGCGACATGACGGGACCGCCCGCATTGGCGACCATGGTGGTGAAGCCGCCCAGCACCCCGTACGAGCCGGCCTTGATCCTGCCGCTCACCGAGGGTTCACCGGGCTCCTCGGACTCCTCTGCGCCCGTGGCGGCCGGCCTCCGCCGCCAGATGGTGACACCTGCCATGAACAGCAGGATCGCGCCGATCGATGTCCGTACGGCCGCGTCGTCGGCCCACATCATGAAGGCGGTTCCAGCCACCACGCCGCCGGCCACGGCGGGGAAGAGCCGCAGCAGAGTCGGCCAGTGGGCGTGCCGCCGGTAGATGAGAACGGCGAGTACATCGCCTGCGATGAGGATCGGGAGCAGTACTCCGGTGGACTCGCGGGCCGGGAGTACGGCCGCGAAGACCGCCAGACTGATCGTATTGGCGCCGCTGACGGCCGACTTCGAGAAGCCGACGAGTGCGGATGCCGCGGCGAGCGCGGCCAGTTGCCAGAGTGTGAGGGTGTCCATGCCAGAAACAGATGGTAGGCCCACGTGTTTCCGAGGCTGCGACCCGCCCTCCCCCAGGAAGCCACCTTTACCTTCTTGATCTCCATACGCCCCCTCCTTTCCAATCCCGGTCTCAAGTTCGTTGACGTCAGGTGCTGTTGCGCAAGGCCGACAAGAGTGCCTCCTGGGATCTGTGGGGCGTACGGAACGGTTCCCGCGCCTGTACAAGGGAGAGGTGATCGCTATGCTGCGCCCCAAGCGCTCACAGGAAGCGTTCAAACGCACAACGCGCGGCGGTACGGCGAGGGGGCCACAGCGATGCGGGAGCCGGTGGAGATCAGGCGGCAGCGAATCCTGGCGGTGTTGGAGTCGCGCGGCGCCGTCAAGGTCAGTGCGCTCGCGGCCGAACTGGACGTCTCGGTGGTCACGGTGCGGCGGGACGTCGAGGAACTGGCCCGGGTCGGGCGGCTGCGGCGCGGACACGGGGTGGCCCGGCCGTTGGGAGAGGCGCAGCCGGCCACCGCGGTCCCGGCGCCGCGGGCCGACGAACCCGCCGGGACCACCGGCGGGGCGGTCGCCCTGGTCGTCCCGGACCGGCACACGTACCTGTACGAGACGTTGCACGGTGCCCGGACCGTCCTGGAGGAGTCCGGGATACGGATCGCGCTGCACATCGCGCACCAGTCGGCCGGCGCGGAACGCGCGCTGGTGGAACGGGCCCTGGCGGACGGGGCGCGCGGGCTGCTGATCGCGCCCCGCTGGCGCAACGCGCGCTCGGAGGAGCTGGATTACGGCTGGCTGGCGGACGTGGGGGTGCCGACGGTGCTGATGGAACGGCGCCCCCGGCCCGGCAGCGCGCTGCACGCCCTGGATTCCGTCTGTTCCGATCACTGGTACGGGACGCATCTGGCCGTGGAGCATCTGGTGTCGCTGGGGCACCGGCGCATCGTGCTGGCCGCCCGCGACGACAGTCCGACGGCACGCAGCATCCGTGCGGCGTTCGCCGAGATCGCCGCGGCCCGTCCGGAGGTGGAGGACTGGACGGTCGTGCTGAGCTCCCCGGACGCGGTGCCCGGCCCCGCCCCCGACGCGCCGGCTGCGGGCGCCGCCGTCCCGTCCGACGCCCGCACCGCCCTCGACCTCGCCGCTCTCCTGCGGGAGAGGGGCGCGACGGCGGCCGTGCTGCACGGCGACGTGGACGCGCTGATGCTGGTGCAGCGGCTGGCGGAGAGCGGTGTCGACGTGCCGCGGGACTGCTCGGTGGTGGCGTACGACGACGTGGTCGCGGCCCTCGGCAGCACACCGCTGACGGCGGTGGCGCCACCGAAGGCGGAGATCGGGCGGGTTGCCGCCGAGCTGCTGCTCCACCGGCTGTCCGGGGCCGCCGGAGCGAGCGGTCCGGTGCGCCGGACGGAGCTGCTGCCCACGCTCGAGGTGCGCGGATCGGCGCAGGGGCCGACCCCCGCCACCGAGTGAGCGTTTGATCGCTTTGATTTTCTTCTTAGCGATCTATTGACCCGAACCGATCAGCCGATCATGATTCCCGATGACCCGATTCAGGAGCCGTGGGAGGCGCACATGCCCGGTCGACAGAGCCGTCGATCCGTGCTCGCCACGATCGCCGCCCCGCCTCTGACAGGCGCGCTCAGCGCGAGCCGATGCTGCTCGGCCAGGCCACACCGGTGATCAACTCCCGGTTCTCGCCCAGCATGTACATCTACGACGCGGCGTTCACCCGTAACAACTACGGTCTCGCCGCGGCCGCCTCGATGGTCCTGCTCATCTGCACGATCGCTCTCTCCTACGGGGTCACCCGTTGGACGAACCGGGCCGGCGCCCCCGAGGAGGACGCCCGATGAGTGCCACGAGCACGATCCGCAGCACCGCCGCCCCGCGGCCCCGGCTCCTCGGCCGCTGCGTCGTCACCGGCGCTGCCCGCCGCGCACCCGCTCCGGGAGTGCGACAACGCATTGATCACCCCACACCTCGCAGGCTCCCAGGGCAACGAATGGCGGCGACTGGTAGATCTGGCGATCGCCGAGACCGGCCGCTGGGCCGCGGGGGACGGATTCGCCCATCCCGTACTACGCGAAAGGCCGGCATTCCTCGCATGACCGCACCCCACCTGACCTCTCCCCTCGAACTCCCCGCCGACGACCGGGCGCTGAGCCCGTACACCGGCTACACCCGGGCGCACTGGGAGGCCGCGGCCGACGGGCTGCTCAAGGCCGCCTGGAAGTGGGCCACTCCGGGCGGCGCGCTGCTGGACCTGCCGGGCAGGCCGTCCGCGTCCGGGGTGCGTTCCGACGGTCTGGAGGGGTACGCGCGTACGTTCCTCGCCGCCGCCTTCCGGGTGGCCGGCGCGGACGGCAAGGACCCGCACGGCTGGCTCGACCGGTACGCCGACGGCCTCACGGCCGGCACCCGTACGCCCGGCCGGGACGATGCCGAGTCGTGGCCGCTGATCCGCGACCACACCGTCTTGGCCCTGTACTCGTGAAGCTGCCGTTACCCGTCATGTAGCAGAACGTGATGCTGTTGGGGTGCGGTTCTGCGCTTCCCGTCCAGTTGAGACCGGTGATCGCCACGATGTGGAGATCCAAGTGGGTTGAGGCGCGGAGGCATTCGGTGCGGCAGGAATGGGAGCCAGAGGACCTGATCGAGGTCTGGACGCTTCTTGAGGACGAAGTTGTGCGCCTGCGGAACAAAACTGGGGCGAATCGGCTGGGCTTCGCCCTGTTGCTGAAGTTCTTCGAGGTCGAGGCACGGTTCCCGGAGAATGCAGGAGAAGTTCCGGCGCCTGCGGTGGCGTACGTGGCCCAGCAGGTGAAGGTGCCGGCCGAGGACTGGGCCGCGTACGACTGGCAGGGCCGGGCGATCACTCGGCACCGCACGGAGATCCGTACGGCTTTCGGGTTCCGGGCGGGCACCGAGGAGGATCAGGAGCGGCTGGCGGAGTGGCTGGCCGCGGAGCTGTGCCCGGTGGAGCTCTCGCGTGAGCGTCTGATGGCGGCGGTGGTGGCCCGGTGCCGCAATGACCACATCGAGCCACCTGCCCCAGCGAAGGTGCAGCGGCTGGTGGGCCGGGCGGTCACGGACTTCGAGGCCCAATTCTGCCGCAGCAGGGTGGAGCGGATCTCGCACGCGACGCGCTCCCGGCTGGAGGACCTGGTCGTCGGCAGCGGGGACGAGACGGGCGAGGGCGCAGTGTCGGGCGGCGGGCGGTCGCACTTCGCCGAGTTGAAGACCGATCCGGGGGCGCCGGGGCTGGAGCTGGACGACGACGGGCAGGAGTGAGTATCAGGAGCTGACCAGGCCCGACCGTGACCGGTGTTCAGGTATCGCTTCGGCGGCAGAACTTCGCCTGAAGGAGATCGGTGAAGATTCCGATGGGGTCGTCCCAAGCGCCATTGCTCCAGTCGCCGTTGACGTTGGTGATGACCATCTGTTCGCCATCGCGAGCGCCGTAGGCGTAGGACCACGATCCGAAGAGCGCACCCCCCATGCCCCAGACCGTTTCCCCGCAGGGCAGTCTCACTGAGGAAACGCCGAGGCCGTAGGCGGCGTTGGAAATCCAGTCGCGGGCGGGCACGGTGGCGAACATGTCGCGTTGTTGGTCCGGTGGCAGTATCCGGCCCCCCAGCAGGGCGCTGAAGAACCGGTTGAGGTCCCCGGCGGTGGAGATCATGCCGCCGGCTGCCCAGAACATGGATGAATCGAGCTCGGTCGCGTCGTGGACCGGCGCGCCGGGGTCGGTCTGGAACAGCTTCGTGTAGTGCCGGGAGTGTGGCCCGTGGATCGTCGGGTCGCTGCCGTGCGGCAGGTACGTGCCAGCCAGGCCGAGTGGGCGGGAGATCCGCTCCGTGATCTCCTCGGCGAGCGCGCGGCCGGTAGCCCGTTCGATGATCATGCCTGCGAGGACGTAGTTGGTGTTGGAGTACGCCCAGCCCGAACCCGGTGTGAAGGTGGGTGCATGGGACATCGCGATCTGCACCAGTGACTCGGGCGGGTGTGTCTCGTAACGGTTCAGTGCTTCCTGGTCATCGGTGTAGTTGAAGATCCCGCTGGTGTGGTTGAGCAGCATCCTGATGTTCGCCCTGGCACCGTCGTGGTGATGGCCATGGACCACGCCGGGCAGCCACTGTTCCGCGGTGTCATCCAGGCTCAGTCTGCCTTCCGCCGCCAGCTGCATCACGACGGTGGCCACGAACGTCTTGCTGATGCTGCCGATGCGGAACCGGTCCTGCTGTGAACGCTTGCGGCCGGTTCGGGTGTCGGCCACTCCTGCGGTCCCGAACCACTGCCGGTCGCCGTCGTAAACCTCAGCAAGAATGCCGGGAAGGCCGCCGTGAGTCACGGCATGCTGAAGTAAGCGCTGAATCGCCTCGTAGCCCTCGGCCCCTGCCGGCGCGGACTCAGAATTCGCGCCCCCTGCTTTGACCGGTTCGGCGCCCGGTCGGCCGCTGTCTGTATGAGCGGTGTGTCGATGCATGTGATCCTCCTTGTCGTGTGTGACCCGTAAGTGACCGTCGGCCCCTCTCCACAGCGTGATTCACTGACACACCGGCTCTCACCAGGGGCTTAGCGCCCAGCGCACCGTGCGGTCCATCGCGCACGCCTACAGGACCTACTGCGCATCCCGGCAAGGGCACGGCCGCGGGGTGAACTGGCCGTGTCAGGTTGTTTCCAGTGGTCACTGATCCTGGCTGTTGAGCGTCTGCCGTACGCGGTCCGCCAACTCGGCCTGATCGATACCTGCCAAGGCGAGAGCACGGGGCACGGTGCCGACTTGAGCCTGCAGGATCCCGAGCAGTAAATGCGCTGACCGCAGGTCCTTCTTGCGGGCGGAGGCGAAGCTCCGATCCAGTGCGAGTCTGGCGGACGCACCCATCTTGGGCTGCTGGGAAACGAGGCTCGGCCTGGGAAGGTCATAGGCGGCCGGAGAAACTCCAACCATGCTCAGGCTGTGCTCGAACTCTCGATCCAGTGCATCGCGGACAGCAGCGTGATCGAGCCCGGCCGAGGCCAGGACCTGCTGTGCGGCAGTCCCCTGATCGGCGGCGAGCGACAGCAGGAGATGGTGCGCGTCGATCGTCGCCGACCCGTCCTCGTGGGCTTCGTGCATCGCCCGCACGATGACCGCCTGCAGGTACTTGTCAAACGCGCTCATCGCCGCGCCTCCTCAGCTTGACTCCGGCGGCGATGAGCCGCTTGGCGTGCTTCTTGTGGACGGCCTGGCGGGTGACACCGAGCGCCTCGGAGACTTTCGGCCAACTCCAGCCCGCTCGCATGGCCTGCTCGACAGCAGCGTCCTCCAGTTGATCGGCAAGGCGTCGCAGCGCCACGACAGCCGCCAGGGCGTCAGCGGGCTCTTGAGGAAGGGAATTCTTGCCGACGGACATGCAAGCAACTGTAGTTGACTAATAGAGATAGTCAACCCACGTTGCTAATAACTGAGACAGGGTGCGGTGATCCATCGGAGGCTCGTGATCACGCGCCCCTCTGTCGCCAAACGATGGCACCCTCAAGTGATCAACGCACCACCCACGGATCAACGCCGTTGCGTTTAGCTTCGGCGGCGGGTCGCGAGCCCGTGTTCGAGGAACGCGATCTCGGCATGGAAGCTGTAGGTCTGCGTGGTCGCGGGGTGTTGTCCGACGTTCGGTCCGTACTTGCTGGTGGGGTTCTTGCGGGTGCGGGCTTTGATCCGCAACCTGCGTCGGGTGGGTAGGAGTGCGTCCAGCGCGGCTCGGCCGATCGCGCCGAGGAGGTCGCCGGAGGTGGCGGGCAGAATGTTGCCGGCAGTGGTGACCAGGTCGGCGGCCGTGCGGTGGAGCACGGTGAAGCTGATCCGGTCCATGTCCAGGCCCGGACGGGTGAAGGCCGCGTCGGCGGCGGCGCGGATGAGTGTCTGGTAGGTGGCCAGCAGGGCGTAGACCTCCTAGTCGATGCCGTCCAGGCTGCGGGAGCGCAGGATGCGGCCGTGGCGCTGCAGCGGCGAGGCCCCTATCCGTCGCCGTGCGCGGGACAGTGAGGAAACGGCAGGCCACACCAGGGGCAGCCCCTGAAGTCCGGCCACGAGCATGCACGGCTGGGAGACGCGGGACGAGGTACGGGCCCCGCAGGGCACGGCGTACACGCGCTGGGCGGTGCTGCCCCGGCTGTCCGCGGCCGCGGAGGGCACGGTGGTGTTCGTGGCGCTCGCCTCGCTGACCGCGGAGGCCGACGCGGCGCCACTCGACGCGGTGGTGAGCGGGGTTCAGGTGGACGGGAACTCGGTGGACGTCCGCTGGGCGCAGGACGCGGCGACGACACGTATCGGCTTCGCACCGACGGTGACGGTCACGCACGGCTGAGCACCGGGGTCGCGCGACCGGGAGGTCGCGCGACCCCGCCCCGCCCCTACGCGTCGGTCCGGATCACCACCACCAGAGTGCGCGGACCGTGCACACCCTCCACTCGTTCCAGCTCGATGTCGGACGTGGCCGAGGGGCCGCTGATCAGCGTCGTCGGCCGCTCGGGCACCAGCCGGGCCACCGCCTCCGGTACACCGACCTGGACGCTCGACAGGTCGACGACGCACACATGCAGATCGGGGACGAGGGACAGGGCCCGCCGCCCCTGGTCGGGCGAGCCGTCCAGGAAGATCGTGCCGGTCTCGGCGCAGCTGACGGCCGAGGCGGTGACGACGCCGTCCAGGGCGTCTAGCCGGGGCGCCGGGATGGTGTCGGAGTCCTGCTGGACCTCACCGTCGTACGCGCCGAGCCACGCCGGGTCGAGTCCGGCCGGCACCCCGATCCGCCGGGCGCCGCGCTCCCGCAGCACTTCGGCGACGGTCACAGCCGTGCGGTCGGCGGTGCAGGTGTGGACGTGTGCCTTGTAGTCGACGAGCCGGTCGGTGAAGAGGGCCAGCCGTTCGTCGTCGGGGAGGGTACGGCCGGTGCGGTAGGCACGCGGGACGGTGGTGTCCGGAGTGGGGGCGAGGGCCAGGGCGTCCTTGATCCTGCCCAGTACCGTGTCGCGAGCGGTCGTCACTTCTCCTCCTTCTTGTTCGTCTCGTGCTTCTTGTTCTTCTCGTGCTCGTCGGCGGCGGCCCGCATCGTCGCGGCGCCCTCGGCCGACGCCAGCCAGGAGCGGAAGGTCTGCTTCGGCGGGGCGGCGGTGTCGCGGCTGTCGCTCCAGCCGTTGAACGGCGGCGGCAGATGCGAGATCTTCCCGTCCCGCCCGGCGACGACGCGACCGATCGCCGCCCCCTTCTGTGCGGCCGTGAACAGCTTCGGCCGCTTCATCACTCCGGCCGCCGCCTTCATGGCCAGCTTCTCCGCCGTCATGCCGGACTGCTCGGTGTGCTGGTGGCGCAGCTCGACCAGCAGCGACGGAATGTCGATCTTGACCGGGCAGGCGTCGAAGCAGGCGCCGCAGAGGCTGGAGGCGTACGGCAGCGAGCTGTTGGGGTCGTCCTTGGCCGCGTGCATCCCGGCGAGCTGCGGGGTGAGGACCGCACCGATCGGTCCGGGGTACGTCGATCCGTACGCATGGCCGCCCGCCCGTTCGTACACCGGGCAGACGTTGAGGCAGGCCGAGCAACGGATGCAGTTGAGGGCCTCGCGCCCGATCCGGTCGGCGAGCGCCGCGGTGCGTCCGTTGTCGAGCAGGACCAGGTGGAAGTCCTGCGGTCCGTCGCCGGGTGTCACCCCGGTCCACATCGAGGTGTACGGGTTCATCCGCTCGCCGGTGGAGGAGCGCGGCAGCAACTGCAGGAAGACTTCCAGGTCCTGGTGGCGCGGCAGCACCTTCTCGATGCCCATGACGGTGATCAGGGTGTCGGGCATCGTCAGACACATGCGGCCGTTGCCCTCGGACTCGACGACACAGAGGGTGCCGGTCTCGGCGATGCCGAAGTTGGCGCCGGAGACCGCCACCTTGGTCGTCATGAACTTCTCGCGCAGATAGGCGCGGGCCGCGGCGGCGAGATGCGCGGGGACGTTGTCGAGGCCCGGGTCGACGCCCGGGATCTCCTTGAGGAAGATCTGCCGGATCTCGTCGCGGTTGCGGTGGATCGCGGGCACCAGGATGTGCGACGGCTTGTCGTGCGCGAGCTGCACGATCAGTTCGGCCAGGTCCGTCTCGTACGGGGTGATGCCGACCGATTCGAGATACTCGTTGAGGCCGATCTCCTGGGTGGCCATCGACTTGACCTTGATGACGTCGCTGCTGCCCGTCGCCTTGACGAGCCGGGTGACGATCTCGTTGGCCTCGACTCCGTCGCGCGCCCAGTGGACGGTGCCGCCGCGCTCGGTGACCTTCCGCTCCAGTTGTTCCAGGAGTTCGGGCAGCCGGTTCATGGTGTCGGTCTTGATGGCCGAGCCGGCGTCGCGCAGCTCTTCCCAGTCGGGCAGTTCGCCGGTGACATTCAGGCGTTTGGCGCGGATCGTGTGGGTGGCCCTGCCGAGATTGCGGCGCAGTTGTTCATTGCGCAGTTCATCGTGGGCGGCGGCGGGGAACGTCCGGTCGCCGCGCAGATTTCCCGTTCCGTACGGGGAACGGGGCGGGGTCGCGGGCATGCCGAGGAAGGTGCTGCTCATCGGACGGCCTCCGTCGGGACGTACGGCGAGGTGCGGGTGGAGGAGAGGATCTGTGCGAGGTGCAGGGTGCGGGTGCCCGAGGAGATACGGGAGAGTCCGCCGCCGATGTGCATCAGACAGGACGAGTCGCCCGCGGTGCAGACCTCGGCTCCGGTGGTGGCGATGTTGCGCATCTTGTCCTGGAGCATCGCCGTCGACGTCTCGGCGTTCTTGACGGCGAAGGTGCCGCCGAACCCGCAGCAGGCATCGGCCTCGGGGAGTTCGACGAGGTCGATGGAGTCGACGGCGCGGAGCAGCTTCAGCGGCTTCTCACCGACGCGGAGCATGCGCAGGGAGTGACAGGTGGGGTGGTACGTGACGCGGTGCGGGAAGTACGCGCCGACATCGGTGACGTCCAGGACGTCGACGAGGAGCTCCGACAGCTCGTACGTCTTGGCCTTGACGGTGGCGACACCCGCGCGCAGCGCCGCGTCCCCGTACCGCTCAGCGACGATCTCGTGCTGATGCCGGACCGAGCCCGCGCACGATCCGGACGGCATGACGACGGCGTCGATCGACGCGTCGCCGAACTGCTCGGCGAAGTTCCGCACCAGGGGCACCGGTTCGCGCTGGTATCCGGTGTTGACGTGCATCTGACCGCAACAGGTCTGCCCGGGCGGGAACACCACGTCGTGGCCCAGTCGGGCGAGCAGGACCGCGGTCGATTTCACCGCCTCGGGGAAGAGCGTGTCTCCCAGACAGGTGGCGAAGAGTCCGATGCGCATGGGTCTCTCCGATCGATTCTCCATTTAATGGTCTGACCATACTAGCCTCGGTCCGGAACATGAAGGCTGCGACACCACGAGCCGATACATACAGGCATGCACCTGACAAGATCTGCGCCACGCACCCCAGGCCCCGGCCCAACCGGCCGGAGCCCGCGCCCATCTGTCAGGAATCCCCTCGCGCGCGGTCGGAGTTCTCGTCGACCAGCGTGCCGTGGAGGCTTCGGATGTGCCGCTCGACGAGATCTGCGGCCTTCACGCCCTCGCCGGCGCGTACCAGCCTCAGCAGCTCGGTGTGCTCCGCGTTGAGCGCGGCGGCCGTGGCCGGCCAGCCCTCGGCCTCCTCCAGCGCCCGCAGGATCAGCGGGCGCACCGACTCACGGACGGCGGAGGTGAGCGTGGAGGTCAGTTCATTGCCGGAGCTGCGGGCGATGTTCACATGGAACCGGGTGTCCAGGTCGTTGAACTCCGACACCCCGACATCCGGCTCCCCCATGTGCACGACCAGCGCCTCCGCCTCGTCGAGGTCCTCCGCCGTGGCGTGCCGCGCGGCCGCCTCGAAGCTCGACCTCTCCAGCACGACGCGCGCTTCCAGAACGTCATGGAGGCTGTAGCTGCCGAGGGCGAAGTGCAGACGCAGCAGTCTACCGAGGGCGTCGTCCGGATTGCGCACGATCCGCGCCCCGGCATCCGGCCCCCGGCCCGGCTGCGCGACCAGCACACCGATGGTCTCCAGCACCCGCAGCGCCTCGCGCAGCGCGGACCGGCTGACCCCGAGCACCGGCGCGAGCTCCCGCTCGGGCGGCAATCGGTCGCCCGCCCTGAGCTCACCGGAGGACACCCGTTCCTCAATGCTCTGGAGCACGAGCTCATGCGTACGGGACTGCCGTACGGGTTGCCATTCGACGGGCATCCGTCACCCCCTGCCTCGGCCGGAATCGTCCGGTTGCCGTCGCTTCTACTTCCCGATCTCCAACTATGTCACACACCACATATGGTCGGACCAAAGGATGGATCGGTCAGTCGCCGAACGACCCGTGGCGGCCCGCACCGCCCCCGAAGCGGTCGGCACCCGCCTGCGTCTCTCCCGCGGTGAGCGGCACCAGGCCGTGGTGGTACTCCGCAGCCAGGGCGTCCAGCTCGCTCAGGCCGTGCTGCTCGCGCACCGAGAGCCGGTCGTGGCGCAGGCACAGTTGCGGGAACGCACCGATTTCCCGGGCCAGTTGCTCCGCCGCGCGCCGAGCCTCACCGGTCGGAACGATCCGGTTGGCGAGCCCCATGGCGTACGCCTCCGGGGCCGGGACGGGGCGCCCGGTGAGGATCATGTCCATGGCCCGGCTCTCGCCGATCAGGCGCGGCAGCCGTACGGTTCCGCCGTCGACCAGCGGCACTCCCCAGCGGCGGCAGAACACCCCGAACACCGCGTCGTCCTCGGCCACCCGCAGATCGCACCAGACGGCCAGCTCCAGCCCCCGGCCACCGCGTGACCCGAGACCGCCGCGATGACGGGCTTGCTCAGGCTCATCCGGGTCGGCCCCATCGGCCCGTCGCCCTCGGGCAGGACCTTGTTGCCGCGTTCCGTACCGATGCTCTTCAGGTCGGCACCGGCACAGAACGTACCGCCCTCGCCCCACAGCACGGCGACGGCCGCATCGGCGTCGGCATCGAACTCGCGGAAGGCGTCCGCGAGTCGGGCGGCAGTCGGGCCGTCCACGGCGTTACGGACCCCGGGCCGGCTGAGGATCACCGTGAACACGGGGCGGTCACGCTCGATCCGTACCCCTGGATTCCCACTCATCGTTCGCCCTCCCACAGGGGGTTGGCGTAGCCGGGTCGAAGCCGCCGAGGACTACCGCCGCGCCGCAGCGCACCACGTGCGGCAGCCCGATGCGATCACCCGGGAGGCATCCGGCCCGGCCGATGGATTCATCTGATTCTCAGGCAACTGTTCTACTCTGAGCCGCGTGACCCAGACGAGCCCGCCCGGCTGGCATCCAGACCCCGGGTATACAGGAATTGGCCCCCTTCACGAGCGCTGGTGGGACGGCACCCGGTGGACCGACCACCTCCGCCTGCCGCCCGCCGCGGTCCGGCGCCGCCGGCTGCGCATCGGCATCGGCGTCACCGCCGGTGTCGTGGTGCTCGCCGCCGTCGCAGGCGGCCTCTTTCTGCTGTCCGACGATTCCTCCGGCTCGGCGAAGGACGCCGCCCCGGCTCCGTCCACCGCACCTTCCGGCGCGCCCGGCCGCGGGCCGGGAGCGCCCGGAGGCGGTGGCCGCGGGGGCGGCGGCGAGAGCGGGGCTCCCGAGCAGCGGCTGCCGGGGACCGAGGACGGCTACGCCACGGACCTGTCCAGTGGCATCAGCCTCCCGGTGCCTGACGGGTGGACGGGCAACTCGGGGGTCGCGGGCGCGGGTGTGAGCACCGGTGAGTACCCCTGCCCCGGCGACACGTCCGAGCAGTGCGTGCGGGGCGGCGTGTTCTCCATGCCGGCGAAGGCCCTGAAGCTCGACACCACGACGGCGAAGGCCACGGCGGCGAAGGACATCTCCGCCAACGCGACGGAGTCCTACGGCGAAAAGATCTACGGAGGCATCACCTCGCACCAGGAGCTCAGGTCCGGGCCCGTCACCGTGGCCGGACAGCAGGGCTATCTAGTGCGCTGGAAGGTGGTGACGAAGAACGGCGACGACGGGTACGTCCAGTCGCTGGCCTTCCCGTCCCCCCGTTCCAAGGACGTGATGGTCGTCGTCCGTTCCGGCTTCGACATCAACTCCAAGGCGCCGAAGCTCTCCGTCATGGACGACATCACCAAGGGCATCAAGGCCGCATCGAGAACGGGCTCCGGTCCGGGCACCACCGCATAGGAGCGTGGCGGACGACCGCGTCCGCGGGGCGGGCGCCCAGCACCGGTGTGAGTACGAGAGGACGACCGGACTGAGTACGTCGTCCGATTCCTCACCGGGCCGTCGCTGGTCGAATGACACCCATGGCTCCTGACGCGTCTCCCCGCCCCCGCATGCAGCACGTCACCGCCGCCGGTACGGCCCTGGCCGTGACTTTGGCGCCGCTGGTGGTCGGCGTGCTGCTGGCCAAGACCATGGCGACGGACCCGATGACACCGGTCAACGCGATGGTCACCAGGGGCGGGCAGCCCGCGCCGCTCTCGCCCGCGCAGTGGCGCAGACGCGGCAGGCACGCGCTGCGCCGGTGGAAGGGCCCGCTGAACGCCTGCAAGCACCCGGGTGCACTGGTGGTGCGGCGATGCCCCCGGGTGCGCCCTCCGCGGCTGCCTTCTGCCCCATAAGGACGCTGCCGACGTCCTCGACGTCCAGCGGCACCGTCGCCACGACCGGGTCGGCGCGCGCGAAGGAAGCGTCGGCCGGGAAAACCCGGTGACCTGCCCGCACCCGGTTCACTACACTCGCCACGAATCGCCCGCTGCGCCACCGTCGCGGCGCGCACCGTGACAAGTGAGGGGAGACGGCCATGCGTTACCACACCGCCGTCGTCGTCCCCCCGTCGCGGTACGAGGTGATCCTGGTGTCTTCGTGCGTCCGGTGCCCGCTGCGCGGCCGGTACCGGATCTCCGTGACGAACAACTGAGCCTCTTTCCAAAGGTGTTGGGCCGCCGGTGCGGCCGGGCACCGATGCGGTGTGCCGCATCAGGGGTTCACGCGTGGCCTGACCGCAGGCCGGTTCGTCCGGGAATCGCGCCGCCCCGCATCCGGATCATCCCGAAGGGCCATGGGCCGTGCGTACCGAACTGCACCGTCAACTCACCAGTCCGCTGACCGGCGTTCGCAATCTGGGCATCCTCGCCCACGTCGATGCCGGCAAGACCACCGTCACCGAACGGATCCTCTACCTCACCGGCACCACCTACAAGCGGGGCGAGGTCCATGACGGTACGACCGTCACCGACTTCGATCCGCAGGAACGCGACCGCGGCATCACCATCTTCGCCGCGGCGGTGAGTTGTGACTGGGACGGTCACCGGATCAACCTGATCGACACCCCGGGCCACGTCGACTTCTCCGACGAGGTGGAGCGCTCGCTGCGGGTGCTCGACGGCGCGATCGCGGTGTTCGACGCCGTGGCGGGGGTCGAGCCGCAGAGCGAGTCGGTGTGGCGGCAGGCCGATCGGCACGGGGTGCCGCGCATCGCCTTCGTCAACAAGCTGGACCGTGCCGGTGCCGACCTCGACGCGGCGGTCGCGTCGATACGGGAGAGGCTGCACACGGTCCCGCTGGTGGTGCGGCTGCCCATCGGGACGGAGGACGGGTTCACCGGAGTGGTGGATCTGTTGCGCATGCGGTCGCTGGTCTGGGCCGACGGCCGTGGCGCGTGCGAGGAGGGGGAGGTGCCGGACGACCTGCGGGAAGAGGCACTTCGGCGCCGTCGGCTGCTGGCGGAGACCGTGGCGGAACTCCATCCGGTGGCGTTGGAGGAGTTCTGTGCGGAGTCGACGGTCTGGGCAGGGACGCTGGCCGCCGCGCTGCGCGACCTGACCCGTACCGGTGAGGGTGTCGTGGTGCTGTGCGGTTCGGCCTACCGCAACCGCGGGATCGAGCCGCTGCTGGAGGCCGTTGTGGCCTATCTGCCCTCGCCGCTGGATGTGCCGGCGGTACGCGGCACCCTGGACGGCGCGGAGCAGGAGCGGCCCGCCGACCCGGCCGCGCCGTTCGCCGCGCTGGTGTTCAAGGTGAACTCGACCGCGACGGGGCGGCTGACGTACCTGCGTGTGTACTCGGGAACGATCCGGAAGGGGGACGCGGTGCTGGACGTGGGCGCGCGGCGCAACGAGCGGATCGGCCGGATCCTGCGGGTCCGGGCCGGGCAGCACTCGGACGTGGACCGGGCGGTGGCCGGGGACATCGTCGCGGTGATCGGGCTCAAGGCGGCACGTGCCGGGGCGACGCTGTGCGCACCGGCGGCGCCCCTGGTTCTCGAACCGCCCTCCGTGGCCGATCCGGTCGTCTCCGTTGCGGTCGAGGCCCGCAGGAGCATCGACACCGACCGGTTGGTGTCGGCGCTGGCGCGGCTGGTCGAGGAGGATCCTTCGCTGACGGTCCGGACCGACCCCGAGACGGGTCAGACGGTGCTGTCGGGAATGGGGGAACTGCATCTGGAGGTCGCGGTGGAGAAGATCCGTCGTGCTCACGGGCTGGAGGTCGGCGTCGGCCGGCCGCAGGTGGCCTACCGGGAGACGGTCGTCCGTGGCGTGTCCGGACTGGTGTACCGGCATGTCAAGCAGGACGGCGGCGCCGGGCAGTTCGCTCATGTCGTCGTCGACGTGGAGCCGTTGGAGGCCGCCGGTGACCACGATGCCGGCGGCGGGGCGGACTTCGTGTTCCGGTCGTCCGTCGTCGGGGGCCGGGTGCCGCAGGAGTACGTACGGGCGGTCGAGGCCGGCTGCCGGGATGCCCTGACCGAGGGCCCGCTCGGCGGTCATCCGGTGACCGGGCTGCGGGTCACGCTGACCGACGGGGCGACCCACTCCAAGGACTCCTCGGAGATGGCGTTCCGGACGGTCGGCCGGCTCGCGCTCCGTGAGGCGCTGCGCAACAGCGCGATGGTGCTGCTGGAGCCGGTGGTGGAGGTCACCGTCACCGTGCCCGACGACGCCGTGGGCGGGGTGCTCGGCGACCTGGCGGCACGGCGCGGCCGGGTCTCGGGCTCGACCGTGCGGGCCGGCACGTCGGTGGTCACCGCGACCGTGCCGCTGGCGGAGCTCTTCGGCTACGCGACCCGGCTGCGCAGCCGGACGCAGGGCCGGGGAACCTTCACCACCCGGGCCACCGGTTACGCCCCGGCACCGGCCGCGGTGCCGCACGGGCCGACGGGCCGGTAGCCCCGGGGCGCGGCCCCGTCCGTACGCGGGCGGGGCCGCGTCACGCACGCGCCCCGACGGTTCGCGCCGACCGGCACTGCCCACCGCCGAAGCAACGCGGTCAGTGGCGGTGGCGGGTGGCGGTGGGAGTGCTGCCGGATACCGATCGGAATCGGTCGCCGCCCCACCGCCGCCCCGCCTGCCGGGACGCCGGACCGGACGTTCCCGCCGGGATCAGACCAGCGGGGCCGGGTAGGTCGGGTACTCCACGCCGGACACGTGCTGGACGACACGGATGACCTGGCAGGAGTAGCCGAACTCGTTGTCGTACCACAGGTAGAGGATCGCGTTGTCGCCGTCGACCTTGGTGGCGCCCGCATCGACGATCGAGGCGTGCCGCGAGCCGATGAAGTCGCTCGACACCGCGTCGGGGGCGGTGGTGAAGTCGATCTGGCGCTTGAGCGGCGAGGTCAGCGACACATTGCGGAGGTAGTCGAGGACCTCTTCGCGGGTGGCCTCGCGGCCGAGCCGCAGGCTGAGGATCGCGATCGAGACGTCCGGCACCGGGACGCGGATCGAGCTGCCGGTGATCGGCGCCTCGAGTTCGGGCAGCGCCTTGGCGACGGCGGACGCGGCACCGGTCTCGGTGATGACCATGTTGAGCGGCGCCGAGCGGCCACGCCGGTCGGCCTTGTGGTAATTGTCCAGCAGGTTCTGGTCGTTGGTGAACGAGTGGACGGTCTCCACGTGGCCGCGGAGCACGCCGTACTCGTCCGCCATCGCCTTCAGCGGCGGGACGATCGCGTTGGTGGTGCAGGAGGCGCAGGACAGGATCTGCTCGTCCGGCTTGATCGCGTCGTGGTTGACGCCGTGCACGATGTTGGGGACGTCGCCCTTGCCCGGAGCGGTCAGGACGACCTTGTCGATGCCGGGGCGCAGGTGCTGCGACAGGCCCTCGCGGTCGCGCCACTTGCCGGTGTTGTCGATGAGGATGGCGTTCTTGATGCCGTACGCCGTGTAGTCGACCTCCGACGGGTCGTTGGCGTAGATCACCTTGATCTCGTTGCCGTTGGCGACGATGGTGCTGTTCGCCTCGTCGACGGTGATCGTGCCCTGGAACTGGCCGTGGATCGAGTCGCGGCGCAGCAGCGAGGCACGCTTGACGAGGTCCTCGTCGGCCCGGCCGCCGCCCCCGCGGACGACGATGGCGCGCAGCCGCAGCCCGTTGCCGGAACCGGCCTTCTCGATGAGCAGCCGGGCGACGAGGCGGCCGATGCGGCCGAAGCCGTACAGGACGACGTCGCGGCCCTGGGGGCGTTCGATCTTGTTCGCACCCGTGGCACCTGCGACGGCCTCGGCGGTGAACTCCTCGACCGAGAGACCGCGGTCATCGGTCTTGAAGGTCGCGGCGAGCATGCCGATGTCGATCTGGGAGGGGCCGAGATCCAGCGTGGTGAGTGCCTGCAGGAAGGGCATGGTCTCGGTGACCGAGAGCTCCTCACCGGCGATCTGCCGGGCGAATCGGTGGGTCTTGAGGATGCTGACCACCGACTTGTTCACCAGGGAGCGGCTGTGCAGCAGGACCGTCACGTCCCGCTCCCGGTGCATCTTCCCGATGATCGGGATCATCGACTCCGCGATCTCCTCGCGGTGGTTCCAATTGGTGAACGAGTCGTCATTGACAGTCACAGATTTATCTTTCGAGCTAGGCGGCGCTCATATGCTAACCCGCCGCCTTTTTGATCAATCAAACGGTGCCTTCCGAGCGGGAAGCGGCATGAATACGTTCACTTTTGGGTTGATTTGATCCGGTCTCGGATCGTCAGGTGAGCGGTCCCTCCTGGACCCGCGTCGCCGCCCACGGCGCGGCCTGTTCCAGTTGCGCGGCCAGGGAGAGCAGGAGCCCCTCGCCCCCGAGGTCGGCGGCGAACTGGACGCCCAGCGGCAGCCCGTCGCCGTCCCGGCCGAGCGGGACGGACATCGCGGGCATGCCGGTGACGTTGTGGACGCTGGTGAACGCGGAGTAGACCGAGGCGTGTTCGTAGATCGATTCCGGCCGGCCGGTGTCGAGCGTGCCGAGCCGGGGCATCGGCCGGGCGAGCGTCGGGCTCAGCAGTACGTCGTACCTCGTGAACTCGGCGCCGACCGCCCAGCCGATCTCCTGCATGCGCCCGAGGGCCCGGCTGACGTCCGCGGCGGTGAGGGCCTGGTAGCTGTCGTAGAGCACCCGCGTGAACGGTTCGAGGTCGTCGTCGGCCAGCGGCCGGCCGAGCTGTTCGAGGCGGGCGTCGATCTGGGCCACCAGGCCGCTGCCCATCAGGACGGCCGAGGCACCGGCGACGTCCGCCGGCCGGTAGGCGGCCGTCGCCTCCTCGACCTCGTGCCCGAGGCTCTCGCACAGCCGGGCCGCCGCGATCGCGGCGGCGGCCGACTCCGGATGCACCTCGGGACCATCCGGCAGGGCGGTGACCAGCGCGATCCGCAGACGTCCGGGCCCCCGCCGCGCCAGGGCGGCGAAGGAGTCGGCGGGCGTGGGGGCGGCGTAGGCGTCCCCCGGGAGCGGTCCCGCCGCGATGTCCAGGAGCAGGGCGCTGTCCCGCACCGTGGTGGTGACGGCGTGATGCGCGGAGACCAGCCCCGACAGCGTGGTGGGCCGCGGCGCGGGGGACACCCGGCCGCGGCTGGGCTTGAGACCGAACAGACCGCAGGCCGCCGACGGGATGCGGATGGACCCTCCGCCGTCGCTCGCGTGCGCGACGGGGACCATCCCCGAGGCCACCGCGGCGGCCGACCCGCCGCTGGAGCCGCCCGGCGAGTGTGTGGTGCTCCACGGATTGCGGGTCGGGCCGAACAGCGCCGGCTCGGTACTGGCATTGAGCCCCAGTTCGGGGGTGTTCGTGGTGCCGAGCACGACCATCCCGGCGCGCCGGTAGCGGGCCACCAGCTCGCTGTCGCGGGCGGCGAGGCCCTCGGCGAAGAGGCGGCTGCCGCCGGTCGAGGGCAGGCCGGCGACGTCCGTGCCGAGATCCTTGATCAGGACCGGTACGCCGCGCAGTGGCCCGTCGGGCAACCCCGCGTCGACCTCCTCCAGGGCCTGGTCGAACCGGGTGTGGATCACCGCGTTGTACTCGGGGTTGAGCCGCTCGATGCGGGCGATCGCGTCCTCCACCACGGCGCGGGCGTCCACCTCACCGCTCCTGACCGCCGCTGCGGTCCCCACGGCGTCCCGACTGCCGGTCATCGGCCCCTCCTCAGCTGTGTTGTCCGAGCTCTCGCGCTCGCTGGTCAGGACGCCCGTCCCCGGGCGGCGCGCCTCACGACACGTAACCGGCGGGCCGGCCCCAGTCCTGACGCCGGGTGGTGCTGCGGTCGACCAGGACGCAGCGGGTGCCGGTGAAGTTGGTCGGCATGCACTTGTTGCAGTGGATGCACAGGGACGGGGTGGTGGCGTCGGCCTGGATCCGGTTCACCAGGTCGGGCTCCCGCAGCAGTGCCCGGGCCATCGCCACGAACTCGAAGCCCTCCCGCATCGCGAGGTCCATGACCGGCTTGCCGGTGATCCCGCCGAGCAGGATCATCGGCAGTTTCACCGCGGCCCGGATCTGGCGGGCGTCCTCCAGCAGATAGGCGTCGGTGTAGGGGTAGCTGCGCAGCTTCTGCTTGCCGACCAGCTTGACGCCGAGCTTGATCGGCTGCGGCATGACGTCGGCGAACTCCTTGAGCGGTGCGTCGCCCTTGAAGAGGTACATCGGGTTGAGCAGCGAGCTGCCTGCGGTCATCTCCAGGGCGTCGACGGTGCCGTCCTGTTCGAGCCACTGGGCCACCGGGATCGCCTCGTCGAGCCAGAACCCGCCGGGCACGCCGTCGTCCATGTTCATCTTGGCGATGATCGCGATGCGGTCGCCGACCGCGTCGCGGACCGCCCGCATGATCTCCCGGGCGAACCGGGCGCGGTTCTCCAGGTTGCCGCCGTAGGTGTCCGTGCGCTTGTTGATCCGGGGGCTGAGGAACGAACTGGCCAGGTAGTTGTGGCCCAGGTGCACCTCGACGGCGTCGAAACCGGCCTGGATGGCGCGGCGGGCGGCCTCGGCGTGGGCCTCGGTGATGCGCGCGATGTCGTCGAGCGTCGTCTCCTTGGCCCAGCTCAGCGTCGTGGCGTGGAAGTGCTTCGTCGGTGCCAGGGCCGGCAGCCCGTTCCCCTTGGGGCTGGCGACGGGACCGCCGTGGCCGATCTGGGCCGAGACCGCGGCGCCCTCGGCGTGCACCGCGTCGGTGAGCTTGCGCAGGCCGGGCATCGCCTCGTCGGTCCAGTGGATCTGGTGCCGGTCGGTGCGTCCTTCCCGGGCGACCGCGCAGTAGGCCACGGTCGTCATGCCGACGCCGCCGCGGGCGTAGGCGACGTGGAAGTCCACCAGGTCCCGCGTTACCAGGGACTTGTGGCTGAGACCTTCGTACGTCGCGGCCTTGATGATCCGGTTGCGCAGCTGGACCGGCCCCAAGGTTGCGGGGGCGAGGACCTCGGGGGCCTCGGGGGTCTCGGTGTTCGTCACTTGGTGTTCCTCCTCGACTCGACGTGGTGGCAGGCGACCCGGTGCCCGGGCCCGATCTCCCGCAGCCGGGGCACCTCGTCCGCGCACTGCCCGGTGGCGAGCGGACACCGGGTGCGGAACCGGCAGCCCGATGGCGGGTCGAGCGGCGAGGGCAGCTCGGCCGCCGCATTCACCTCGACCGCGTCGCCGGTGTGGGCGCTGCGCTGGGCCTGCGGAAGGGACGCGAGCAGAAGGCGCGTGTAGGGGTGGACGGCTTCCAGGTGCATTCCGTCCGACGGCAGGACCTCGCACGTCCTGCCGAGGTACATCACCATCACCCGGTCGCTGATGTTCTTCACGACGGACACGTCGTGGGCGATGAACACCATGCTCAGACCGTGGTTCCGGGTGGTCGTCTCCAGCAGGTTGAGGATCTGGGCCTGCACGGACACGTCCAGGCTGGAGACGGGTTCGTCGCAGATCAGGACCTCCGGGTCCAGCATCAGCGCGCGGGCGATGCACACCCGCTGGCACTGTCCGCCGGAGAGCTCGTGGGGTCGGCGGTCCCGCACGGTCTCCGGGTCCAGTCCGACGGCCCGCAGCGCCTCGTCGACCCTGGTGTCCTTGTCGGAGCCGTCGTGTCCCCAGATGGCGGGGCCCTCCCACACCAGGTCCTTCACCTTCCGGCGCGGGTTCAGCGCGGAAACCGGGTCCTGCATGATGATCTGCATCCGGGCCCGTGCCTTGCGCAGTTCCTCCGGCCGGAGCCCGCCGAGCCGGACGTCACCGAGGCTGACGGTGCCCGAATCGGGGGGCGGGAGCTGGATCAGGGCGCGGCCGACGGTGGATTTGCCGCAGCCGGACTCGCCGAGGATCCCCAGCGTCTCCCCCGCCGCCAGTTCGAGGCTGACCCCGGAGACGGCATGCACCTTCTGGCCACCGCCGACGGGGAACTCCACGACCAGGTTCTCGGCGGTGAGCGCGCGCCGCCGCGGCGTCTTCGCGACGGCACCGTTCGCGGTCATACCGTGGCCTCCTCGGCAGTGGCCACACCCAGCGGGTAGTGGCAGGCGACGACGCCGGCGCCGTCGGTGCTTTTGTGCGGGACGAGTTCGGGGGCCTCGTCCGCGCACCGGTCGGTGGCGAAGTCGCACCGGGCGGCGAAGCGGCAGCCGGCCGGCGGACACAACAGGTTCGGGGGCCGGCCCTCGATGGTCGGCAGCAGCGTGTGCGGGGGGGTGTCCAGCTGCGGGATCGAGGCGATCAGGGCCTGGCTGTACGGGTGCCGGGGGCTGTCGAACACCGACGTGGTGTCGGAGTGCTCGACGATGCGGCCGGCGTACATCACCGCGACCCGGTCCGCCCGTCCGGCGACGGTGCCGAGGTCGTGGCTGATCAGGATCGTCGCCATGCTCAGCTGCTCGCCGAGCGCCTGCAGCAGATCGAGGATCTGCTTCTGGACCGTGACGTCGAGCGCCGTGGTCGGCTCGTCGGCGATGAGCAGGCGCGGAGCGCAGGCCAGCGCCATCGCGATGACGACCCGCTGCCGCATGCCGCCCGAGAGTTCGTGCGGGTACTGCCCCGCCCGCCGGGACGGTTCGGGGATGCCGACCTGCCGGAGCAGGTCGACGGCCCGGTCCCGGGCCTCGGCGCGGCTCAGGCCGAGGTGGAGGCGCACGCTCTCGGACAGGTGCGTGCCGACCTTCTTCACCGGGTTCAGCGATGTCATCGGGTCCTGGAAGACCATGGCCACCTCGGTGCCCCACAGACCGCGCCGCTGCTGCGGCGTGAGCGCGTGGACGTCCTTGCCGCCGATGAGCACGGATCCGGAGACCGAAGTGCCGGGCCCGTTGCTGATCAGGCCCATGACGGTGCGTCCGAGGACGGACTTGCCCGATCCGGACTCCCCGACGATGCCGAGGGTCTCCCCCGGGGACAGGGACAGTGAGACGCCGTCCACGGCCCGCATCTCTCCGCGCGGGGTGTGGAAGACCGTGCGCAGGTCGGTGACGTCGAGCAGGGGTGGGGTGGTCACAGCTTCACGCTCCGGGGGTCCCACCGCCGGCGAGCCTTCTCACCGACGATGTTGAAGGCGAAAACGGTGAGGAACAGGAAGGCCCCGGGCACCAGCACGATGTGCGGATGGTCCTCGAAGACGTGCCCCTCACCCTCGGCGATCATGTTTCCCCAGGTCGGCTCGGGCGGCTGGATGCCCAGTCCGAGGAAGCTGAGGGATGCCTCGGCGACGATCAGTACCGAGATCATCACGATGGCCAGGGACATGATCGGCAGCAGTACGTTGGGCAGCAGCTCGCGCACCATGATCCGCGAATGCTTCGCGCCCATCGCGCGGGCCGCGATCACGAACTCCCTGTTGGTGTAGGCCACCGTGGTGGCGCGGCTGAGCCGCACCATGCCCGGGACGGTGAGCAGGGCCAGGGAGAGCGCGACGTTGCGCAGGCTCGGCTCCAGCACGGTCGCCAGCGCGATGAGCAGGATGAGCGGGGGCACGGCGAGCAGCGAGTTCGTCGCGATGCCGACCACCCGGTCCACCGTCTTCTGGAAGTAGCCGGCCACCAGCCCGATCACGGCGCCGACGACGGTTCCGACGAGGACCGCGGACAGGGAGATGAGCAGCGAGGACCGGGCGCCGTAGAGGGACCGGGCGAGCAGGTCGAGCCCGAAGCCGTTGGTGCCGAGCGGGTGGGGTCCGGTGAACGTCGGGGGCGCGAAGGTCGGTTCGGTGACGGTGGCCGCCACGTCCCGGTCCTCGGCGAGCGGCAGCCAGGGGCTGAGGAGGATCGCCAGGCCGAGCAGCACGAGCCAGCTCGCGGCGGACCAGAACAACACGTCGAATCCGGGCCCGGCCCAGGCCTTGCCCAGGCGTGAGACACCGTTCAGCAGGAGGCCGATGCCTGCCAGCGCCAGCGCCGCCTTCACGGGTGCGATCAGTGTGGTGGTCGTGGCGCCGAACACCGTCAGGCCGAGGCCGATGACGACGAGCACCACCGCGGTCAGCAGGGGCAGCGGGAAGGCGGTCCGCGTGCGCGGAGCGATGTCAGACATGGACACGTCGCGTCCTCGGGTCGAGATAGCCGTAGGAGAAGTCGATTCCGGCGTTGATCACCACGTAGATGGCTGCGATGACGAGTACGGCGCCCTGCACCATCGGGTAGTCCCCCTGGTTCGCGGCGTTGACCACGAGGGACCCCATGCCGGGCAGGGAGAAGAGGTACTCCACGATCACGGTGCTGCCGATCAGCCGGCCCAGGCTCAGGCCGAGCAGAGTCACCAGGGAGAACGACGAGGGACGCAGGGCGTCGGAGACCAGGATGCGCAGCGGCGCCATCCCCTTGGCCCGGGCCGCGAGGATGTACTCCTCGCGCAGTGTGACGATCAGGTCCCCGCGCAGGACCCGGGTAAACATCGCGAGCTCCGCCAGGGCGACGGTCAGTGCCGGGAGGAAGGCGTGGTGCAGATTGCCCAGCAGGTCCCCGTCGCCCAGCCGCACCCATTCGGACCGCGGGAACCAGCCGAGCGAGGTGACCATCACCAGGACCAGCAGGAGTCCGGCCAGGAAGCTGGGCACCGACAGCACGCCGAACGTGCCGGCGCTGATGATCCGGTCGGCCCGGCCGCCTTCGCGGTAGGCCGACCACATGGCCAGCGGGACGGCGATGACGAGCGCGATCAGCAGCCCCAGCACCGCGATCTCGACGCTCACGGGCAGCGCGGAGATCACCCGGGAGGCCACCTCGCTCTGCGGCGGTACGACCGACCGGCCCAGGTCTCCGTGGAGGACACCGCCCAGCCAGTCGAAGTAGCGGGTGAGGAGCGGCTGGTCGAGGCCGAGCTCATGGCGCAGATCGGCGTAGGCCGAGGGCGGGTGCCCGGCTCCGAGAATGTCGACCGCGGGGTCACCGGGCAGCAGGGTCACCAGGGAGAAGACCCCGATGCTCACAATGAGCAGTACGCCCACCAGCTCGGCGGCCCTCAGCGCCAGCCTGTACACCGCGGCGAGACTCATGCTTCCTCCTGATCTGCGTGGTGCCTGCGGACGGACCGATGAGAGCCGCTCCGCATCGAGGTGACGCTAAAAGCGTCCCGGTGACCGGGCAGGGACGCGTCCCGGTGACCGGGACGCTGTGACCGTCGCCCGGTCACGGACCGTGTGCCGGGCCCGGTCCGGCCGTCGTCGGCGGGTGCATCGGTGGTGCGGGCGGGCCGGAAGGCCGTCGTGGCCTCGCGGCGGCCCGCCCGCCGCCGGGGTGTGGGGATCACTTGCTGATCCAGGCCTCTCCGAACAGCGCCATGTACTCCTCGGTCGGCACGATGCCGTGCACGTTCTTGCCCCAGGCCGTGAACCCCGCGCTGGCGCCCAGATTCGCCAGCGGCACCGTCTCGTTGACGAGGGTCTGGATGCCGTCGAGGGCCTTCTGTGTCTGCTCGTCGGTCACCGCGGCGTGCAGCTCCGCGAGCAGTGCGTCCATCTTCGGTTCGGCGTAGCCTCCGGGGTTCCCGAAGCTCTTCGAGTTCAGGGCGCTCTGGAGGCGGTGGTACGGGTTGCCCTCGGAGACGCTGAGTGCGCCGCGGCTGAGGTCGAAGTCGTGGTCGACGTAGGTCTTCTTCACCCGGTCCGCGATCGAGGCCTCGAGGTCGAGCTTCACGGTGAACCCGACGCGTTCGAGCATGGCCTTGAGGGTGACCGCCTTGGCCCGGGAGACGGGGTCGGTGCCGTCCATGTAGCTGACGGCGCCGTCGAAGCCGTCCTTCTTCGCCTCCGTCACGAGCTTCTTCGCCTCGTCGAGGTCGACGCCGAGGGGCTTGACCGTCGAGTGCCACTGCGACTCGGGCGGGAACAACTCCTTGCCCGGAAGGCCCTTGCCCTTGTAGCTCCGCTGGGCGTCGAGTTGCGGGTCGAGGGCCAGGGCGATCGCCTTGCGCACCCGGACGTCGTGCCCCGGGCTGCCCGCACGGCTGTTGATGTTGATCACATTGCCCATGGCGGTCAGCGTCAACTCGCCCGGGTGGCCCTGCTTGACGGCCTTGTCGACCACGTCGGGGCCGCGCATGTAGGTCACGTCCGCGGTGCCGTCGTTGAGGGCGTCGAGCTTGGCCTCGTCCGACTGCGGCCAGTAGAACCGGAGCGCGTCGAGGTGCGGCCTGCCCTTCCAGTACTTCGTGTTGGCCTTGAGGACCATCTCCTCCTGGGGCGCGTACCGGTCGAGCGTGAAGGGACCGGCGCCGATCGGCTTGAACTCCTTGCCCGCGTAGGCGGCCGGGGCCACGATCATGCCGGCGGCCTGGGCGAGCATCGCGGGGAACTTGGCCCAGGAGGTGCGCATGGTGAAGACCACGGTGAGGTCGTCGGTCGCCTTCATCCCCGCGATGTTCGGCGCGAGCAGCGCGGTGTCCGCGCCCTTGTTCGTCTGGTACCAGGTGATGCTGTCGACGACGGCTTTCGCGTTCAGCGGCGTGCCGTCGGAGAAATTGACGCCCTTGCGGAGCTTGAGCGTCCAGGTCGTGGCGTCCTTGTTGCTCTCCAGCGACTGGGCGAGCCAGGGCTCGTACTTCTTCGTCTCGGTGTTGTAGCGCACCAGCACGTCGTAGACGGCCGCCATCGCGGAGCCGCCCGAAGCACCCGTGGCATAGGTGACCGCCGGGCTGAGACTGCGGGCCTCGGCGTAGTCGGCGAAGTTCAGCGTGCCACCGCGGACCGGCTTCCCCGCGTCGGGCTGCTTGCCGATGAGCCCGAACTGGTAACGGCCGCGCTCGGCTGCCGTGTTCTTGCCGCTGCCACTGTCGCTGTCGTCAGAGGACGCGCACGCCGAAGTGAGCATCGCTCCGGCAATCAGGGCGACCGCGAGGCGGGTGCGAACCCGTGGTGCTCGCTTCATTTCTTCCTCCAGTTTTCGGGTGGAGCGGAGAGCGGGGAGCGGATCGGGGTGGGGGTGGAGTGGGGGGGAGGCTACGGTTCGCGAAATCCGCCCGACGTGACGCATCCCACTCACCGGGAACCGTCGGAAGCGGCGCTGCCGACACACCGGAATCAGCGGTTCCGGTGTGTCGGCTCGCGGGTGTCGCCGGAGCTCGGTCCGGTCGGCCCGTGGGCCCGGGTCAGCCGTCGAGTTCGATGTCGACGCGCGCGACGGTCCCGCCCCGGAACGGGTTGATCACCGGGTAATCGCCGACCGGGGAACCGGTGTTGGGGCCGATGTCGAAGGTCTCGTCGATGGAGAAGACGGCCGGTGGGGTCGCGACGACGCGGCCGTCCTCGGCCGTCTTCCCGTCGACCACGAGGCCGATCGTGGCGCCCCGGCCGCGTCCGCCCCCGTCGTACCGCAGGACCACCTCGACCTGGTGCCGCCCGGGCGCCAACGGCGTTCCGGTGAGCACGAGTTCGGCGATCTCGAAGGTGCGGTAGGTCAGCACCGGCCGACCGGCCGGGTCGAGCCACAGGGCCCAGCCCGCGGCGCGCCCGCCCATCGAGGCGACGACTCCTTGCGCGGTGCCCTCCCCCACGTCCAGGACGGCGCGCAGGTGCCAGGAGCGACCCACCATGCGCGGGGCCTGGCTCTCCGGGATTCCGACGGTGCCGGCGTGGAAGGTGAAGCTGGTACGGTCCTCGACCAGGTTGGGCATCGGGGTGCGCGAGACCCGGGCGTCGTGGAGGGGCAGGATCCCGACCCGTTCGGCGTGCTCGGAGAAGAGCGCGGTCAGTTCGGCCAGCCGCTCGGGTTCCTGTTGCGCGAGGTCGTGCGCCTGGCTGAAGTCGGAGCGCAGGTCGTAGAGCTCCCATTCGTCGTCCTCGAACGGCCGGGGCGTCCCGGGGCGGCCCACCGTCCACGGCACCCCGCCGGGGTGGGCCGAGGCCATCCAGCCCCGGTGGTAGATCGACCGGTGCCCGTTGACCTCGAAGTACTGCGTCTCGTGCCGTTCGGGTGCCTCGGGGTCGGCGAAGGAGTAGGCCAGGCTGGTGCCGTCCATCGGCAGCTGGGCCACCCCGTCCACCGTGTCGGGCTGGGCGATCCCGGCGAGTTCGAGGATCTTCGGTGCCAGATCGTTGACGTGGGTGAACTGCTCGCGGACGGCTCCGCGGTCGGTGATGCCGGCGGGCCAGGTGAGCACCATCGGGTTGCGGGTGCCGCCGAGGTGGGAGGCGATCTGCTTCATCCACTGGAAGGGCGCGGTCATCGCCCACGCCCACCCGGCGGGGTACTGCGCGTAGGAGTCCGGGCCGCCGATCCGGTCGATCCCGGCGACCTGGGCCCGGGTGGACTCCTGCATCCCCTGGAGCGCCCCCATGTAGTTGATGCTGCCCGGCAGGCCGCCCTCGGCGCTGCTGCCGTTGTCGCCGACGACGTAGCAGAACAGGGTGTTCTCGAACTCGCCGCTCGCCTTGAGTTCGTCGACCAGGCGGCCGATGTGGACGTCGGTGTGTTCGAGGAACCCGGCGTAGACCTCCATCAGCCGGGCGGCGACGGTCCGTTCGTCCTCGGACACGTCCGCCCAGGCCGGGATCTCGACCGGGCGGGGCGTGAGGCAGGTGTCGGCGGGCAGGATGCCGGCCGCCTTCTGCCGGGCCGGGGTCGCCTCCCGCATCGCGTCCCAGCCCTCGTCGAAGCGGCCGCGGTACTTCTCGCTCCATGCGCCCGGGACGTGCAGCGGCGCATGGGTCGCGCCCGGCGCCAGGTAGAGGAAGAACGGCCGGCCGGGCGTCATCGTCCGCTGCATGCGGATCCAGCTGATCGACCGGTCGACGAGGTCCTCGGTGAGGTGGTAGTCCGGCCGGTCCGGGCGCTCGACGGGCGCCGTGCCCTCGTACAGCGTCGGCTCGAACTGGTGGGTCTCGCCGCCGAGGAACCCGTAGAACGTGTCGAAGCCCTGCCCGGTCGGCCACCGGGTGAACGGCCCGGCTTGGGAGGACTCCCAGGCCGGTGCCAGGTGCCACTTGCCGACGCAGGCGGTGCTGTAGCCGTTCTCCTGCAAAGTGCGGGCCACCGTGGCGGTCTCGGCCCGCAGCACTCCTTTGTACGCCGGGTGGTCGAAGGCCGAGTTGAGCACGGTGCCGACGCCTGTCACATGCGGGTCACGGCCGGTCAGCAGGGACGCGCGGGTCGGCGAGCAGATGGCGGTGGTGTGGAAGCGGTTGTAGCGCAGTCCGTCGTCGGCCAGTGCGTCGAGCGTCGGGGTGTCGACCGGGCCGCCGAAGGTCCCGGGGGCGCCGAAGCCCACGTCGTCGAGGAGGACGACGACGACATTCGGGCGGGGGCTCATTCCGCCCCTTCAGCGGCACGCACCCAGCGGGCGCCGACCCTGAGGTTCACCTGGGCCATCAGCGAGGGCTCGGCCTCGGCCCGCGCCTCCAGCACCTCTCGGTAGCAGGTCCGGGCGGCCTCGTCGGACCGGTCGGCGAGGAAGGCCCACTCCGCGACGTGGCAGGCCAGTCGCGGGTCCGTGGAGGCCAGCTCCCGGGCCCGCGCCACGAGTGCCGCCACTCCGCCGGCCAGCCGCGCCACCTCGGTGGCCTGCGCGTCCTGGGAGGAAGGCAGCAGGTGCGAGGGGTAGCCGTCCCACCAGCCGGAGTAGCGGCGGATGACGTTGCGGCAGATGAACTCCGGCTTGTCGTAGATCGCGGGCAGCCGGGGGTGGTTGCGCAGGTCCTCGGGGATCTCCAGGGTGGCCACGATCTCGTCGGGCAGGACGCCGTCGTTGAGCCCGGTAAGGGTGTGGTCGACGATGATCCGCAGGTAGCGGGCGAGCGAGGTGAGCTCGTCGGCGACGGCTTCCGTCCCGGTGGCCGGGTCACCGTGGCCGGGGATGATCACCGAGGGGCGCAGCGCGGCCATCTCCTCGGCCGCGTCGGCCCATTCCTCGGCGTACCGCTGGACCTTCTTGGGGTTGCCGGCGTTGGGAAGGTAGCCGGTGATCAGGTCGCCGGCGGCGATGACGCCGCGCTCGGGGGCCCACACCCAGGCGGCGTCGTCGGTCTCGCCCTTGCCATGGCGTACGACGAACTGCTCGCCGCCGACGGTCAGTTCGAGGCGGTCGTCGAACAGCCGGGTGGGCCAGACGAAGTCCTCGCGGGCGTCGGGCCAGGCCTTGCCGGCCGCGCCGGGCTGCTGGCCGTTGATCCGGGCGTTCAGGCCCGACGTCTTGATGTAGCGCTCGAAGTGGGCGGGCAGCGCGCGGTGCGCGACGATCCGGGGACGCTCTCCGGCGTCGAGGAACGCCCACAGGCCGAAGGCGTGGTCGCTGTGCCCGTGGGTGTAGACCACGGTGTGCAGCGGCTTGTCGCTGACCGAACGCACCGCCTTCAGCAGCGCCGGTCCGTCGCCGGCGCACCCGCAGTCGACGAGGAGGAGGCCCTCGTCCGTCTCGAACAGCGCGACGTTCACCATGCCGGGCTGGATGAACCACGTGCGCGGGGCGACCTCGACGACACGGGGCTCGAACCCCGATCCCTGGGAGCGGTCGAAGATGCGCCTCGCCTGTTCGGGGCTGAAGAGACCGAACGCGGCCCGGGCCGCGGCCTGTTGGTTCTCGGGGAACGTGAGTGTCATGAAGTCGTCCGTTCGCGGGAAAGGGAGCTTCCTTCGTGCGGGCGCACATTAAGGCGCATGCCTTAACGTGGTCAACGATCCGTCCCACTCACCGGAGGACCCCGTGGCAGACCCCAGCGCGAATACCCGCGCCCTCCTCATCGACGTCGCCGAGCGCCTCTTCGCCGAGCGCGGGATCGACGCCGTCTCCCTGCGGACCGTGGGCGTGGAGGCGGGTCAGCGCAACAAGTCGGCGGCGCAGTACCACTTCGGTTCCCGGCAGGGCCTGCTCGACGCCATCATCGCGGCGCGCTCGGCGCCGGTGGACGCGCGGCGGGCCGAGCTCGTGGCACGGGCGCGGGGCGCCACGCCCCCGCCGGACCTGCGGACCCTGGTCACCCTGCTCGTCCAGCCGCTGGCCGAGACCATCGAGGGCACCGGGGGAAGCACGTACTACCTGCGCTTCCTGGCGCGGGCCCTCGACGAGCCGTCCGTGCGCGCGGCCTGGCGCGACACCGCCACCACCCCCGCCTCGGTCCATCTCGTGCACCGCCGGATCCATGCCCTGCTCGGGGATCTCCCCCGCGACGACGTCGAGCGCCGCCTGGAGTGGTCCGCGATGGTCAGCCTGCGCCTGCTCGCGGAGCACGAGCGCCGTCACCACGACGGCGGGTCGCAACCCGGGGCGCTCGCCCGGACCGTGCGGGAACTGGTGGAGATGCAGGTCGCTCTGCTCCGGTGCCCGACCGGGCCGTCTTCAGCAGTTCCCGCATAGTCGTGTCGAGGTGTCCCAGTGACCGGAACCACACGGGCGACGGAGGCCGGACTCTGGCCGACACTGGCCCGACCGCGATCCCAGTGGAGTCCCGATGCCCCCGGAGGAGTCCCCGATGACCAGCGACACCGACGCCCTCGCCGTGATGGCCGGGCTCACCGGCCCCGGTTGCCGGTTCGAACTCGCCGAGGACGACGTCCTGGGCACCCGTCTCCCGGTCTTCACCCATCGCCACCGTGCGCTGCACGAGGTGCTCCACGAGTCCGTCCGGTTCGCCGACCGGGAGTACGTCGTCACGGCGGACCGAAGGCTGACGTTCGCCGAGCACGCCGCCCAGGTGGCCTCGCTGGCACGGGTGCTGCGCGAGGAGCACGGCGTCGCCAAGGGCGACCGGGTCGCCATCGCCGCCGCCAACTCGGTCGAGTGGATCCAGACGTTCTGGGCCACCGCGTCGATCGGCGCCGTGGTGGTCGGTTTCAACGCCTGGTGGTCGGCGCGCGAGCTGGAGTACGGCGTCGGGCACGCGGCCCCCTCCCTGGTCGTGGCCGACGCCAAGCGGGCCGCCCTGCTCGCCGGGGTCGAGGTGCCCGTGCTCTCGGTCACAAAGGACATCTCCCGCTTCGCCGCCGCGTACGACGACGAGCCGCTGCCCTCCGTGGACGTCACCGAGGACGACCCGGCCGTCATCCTCTACACCTCCGGCACGTCCGGCCGTCCCAAGGGCGCGGTCCACACCCACCGCAACCTGTTGTCCGTCGTGGAGTTCCACCGGCTGAACGACGCCCTGCTGACGGCGTTCGGCGAGCCGCTGGACCCGATGGACCGTGTCCATCTGCTCGCCCTGCCGCTGTTCCACATCGCCGGCCTGCACAATCTGGTCGTGCCGCGCCTGGCGACGGGCAGCAAGATCGCCCTGTACGAAGGCGCCTTCGACGCGGATGCCGTGCTGCGCATGGTGGAGCGTGAGCGGATCACGAACTGGGGCGCCGTCCCCACGATGGCCAACCGGCTCCTGGAACACGGCGACGTCAGCGCGTACGACACGTCCTCGCTGACCGCGTTCTCGCTGGCCTCCGCACCCTCCTCGACCCGGTTCAAGGAGCGGCTGCGCAAGCAACTGCCGTTCGCGAAGGACTCGCTCGTGGACAGTTACGGCCTGACGGAGTCCTGTACCGCGATCGCCGTGGCCACCTCCCAGGATCTCGCGGAGGCACCCGGATCGCTCGGCCGGCCGGTCACCGGTGTCCAGTTGGAGATCCGCGACCCCCTCGGCGAAGCGCTTCCCGAGGGGGAGGAGGGCGAGGTGTGCGTCCGCAGCGCCTTCAACATGCTGGGGTACTGGGGCGACGAGGAGGCCACCGGGAACGCGATCGGCGAGGACCGCTGGCTGCGCACCGGCGACATCGGCTGCCTGCGGGATGGGCGGCTGTATCTGACCACGCGCCGCTCCGACCTGATCATCCGCGGTGGGGAGAACGTCTACCCCGCCGAGATCGAGGGGGTGCTGAGCGCGTACCCCGACGTCTTGGAGTGCATCGTGCTCGGCGCCCCGCACCCCGACCTGGGCCAGGAAGTGGCGGCCGTCGTGGTGACGAGGGCCGGGTCCGCGGTCACCGAGGAGGCCCTGCGCGCGTACGCCGCCGGCGAGCTGGCCTACTTCAAGGTCCCGACGCGCTGGCGGCTCACCACCGAGAGCCTGCCCCGCAACGCGACGGGCAAGGTGTTCCGCGCGTCCGTGCGGCCCTGACCCGGCCGGCTCCGGCGTCGGGGTCGGCCCGCCGTCCCGGTCCCGCACGGTCCGGGGCGGCGGGGGGCCTCGGCGACGTGGGCGCTCAGAACACCGACGGTCCGCGCAGCGTCGCCTCGGCTCCGCCGTCGGTGTAGAGCACCTGTCCGGTGATGTGGGTGTTCTCGGCCGAGGCCAGGAACGCCACCGCCCGGGCCACGGCCTCGGGTTCCATGTAGCCGCCCAGCGGCATCGGGACGGCGGTGTCCATCGCCCGCTTCATCGCCGGATCGTCGAAGAGTCCCGCGCTCATCGGAGTGAGCACCACGCCGGGGGCCACCACGTTCACCGGGATTCCGGCATCGGCCCACCCTTCGGCGACGGCGGTGCGCCGGGCCCACTGGGCCAGTGCCGACTTCGACGAGGGGTAGAGCCGCCGCTCCCGCCCGTCCGCGATCGCTGCCCGGGTGTGAACCAGGGCGGTCTCCTCGTCGTCGGCGAGGCAGGCCGCCACGACGGCCGGGTCCGCCGGCTGGGTGCCGGAGATGGACCCGATCAGCACCACGCGCGGGGCCGATGATGCGGCGAGGGCGGGCCGCAGGGCCGTCACGAACCCGGTGCTGCCGAAGTAGTTCACGGTCACCATGGCCTCGCCGGGCACCGAGGTGCCGGCGCAGGTGACCACGGCGTCCACGACTCCGCCGGCCGCCCGAGCCGCGGCCTCGGCCGCCGCGGCGCGGCCGTCCGGCGTGGCCAGGTCGGCCGCGATCTCCGCACCCCGCAGGTCGACCCCGATCACACGGTCGCCCCGCGCCCGTAGCAGTGCGGCGAGGGCCGCTCCGATCCCGGAGCCGGCTCCGGTCACGACGACGCAGCGGGTCATGGCATCTCCTCACATCGAAAGATCGCAGGCTCGGACGTGCGGACCGCCGTCCGACCGGAGCCCGGCGCGGGCCGGACCGGACGGACGGTCTGGACCGGACGGACGGTCTGGACCGGACGGACCGGACGGACCGTTCGTCCGGGACTCGGGTCCGCATCCGACGCTACGGGGAGCGTGCGGGAGGCCGGGGCGGCCGTTCCCAGTGACCGGGAAGCCGGCGGGACGGCGGGACGACGGCGGACGTCTCCCGCCCACCGGGACGAGGCCCGCCCGGTTCCCGCCTCACCGGTTTGGATGTGAGCTCCCGTACCGTACGAAAGAGGTGCCCATGCGACTCGGAATCACCAGTCCCGTCGTCACGGCCGTCCCCGGCGCCCACTCCCCCTGGGAGCGCACCGCCGGCATCGAGGAGCTCGGGGCGATCGCCGAGGCCGCGGACCGCTTCGGCTTTCACCACCTGACCTGTTCCGAGCACGTGGCCGTCCCCACCGGCATCGCCGAGCAGCGCGGGGGGACCTACTGGGACCCGCTCGCCACCTTCGGCTACCTCGCCGCCCGCACCAGCCGCATCCGGTTCGCCACCCAGGTCCTGGTGCTCGGCTACCACCATCCGCTGGCCATCGCGAAGCGCTACGGCACGCTCGACCGGATCTCGGGCGGCCGCCTCGTCCTGGGGCTCGGTGTCGGCAGCCTGGAGGAGGAGTTCGCCCTTCTCGGCGCGGCCTTCGAGGGCCGGGGCGCGATCGCGGACGACGCCATCGCGGCGCTGCGGGCCGGTCTGTCGCAGCGCGAACCGGCTTACCACGGCAAGCACTTCGACTTCGAGGGCTTCATGGTGGAGCCGCATGCCGTGCAGGAGCGGGTGCCGCTGTGGATCGGTGGCCGCACACCGCGTTCGCTGCGCCGTGCCACGACGTACGGCGATGGCTGGGTCCCCTTCGGGCTCCCGCTGGAGAAACTGCGGGAGATGGTCGACGCGGCCGATCTGCCCGAGGGCTTCGAGGTCGTCCTCAGCGCCGGCCGTCCGCTCGATCCGGCCGGGGACGGGGAGCATACGGCGCTGGCGCTGCGGAAGGTCGCCGAGGCCGGCGCCACGCTGGTGAGCGTCTCCCTCGCCGCCGAGTCGGCGGCCCATTACGTCGAGCAGGTCGAGGCGCTGGCCGCGATCGCCGCCGATCTCACCTGAACTCCGCGGATCTCCGCCCCCGTTCCGACAGGAGAAACATGATGGATGACCGGATCGCCGCGCTCGAGGCACGGCTGCGGCAGTTGGAGGACGAGCGGGAGATCGCCCGCCTGATGGCGTCGTACGGGCCGCTCGTCGACAGCGGGGCGGCGGACGAGGTCGCCGCGCTCTGGGAGCCGGACGGCGTGTACGACATCGACGAGGTCTACCTCGCCGGTCAGGAGCAGATCCGGGCGATGGTGCGTTCCGATGCCCACCGGAGCTGGATCCGAGGAGGGTGCGCGCACGTGGTGGGGCCCCCGCACGTCACGGTCGACGGCGACGAGGCGGTCGCGGTGTGCCACTCGCTGATGGTCGTGCACGAGGAGGGCCGGTACATCGTCCGCCGGGCCACGGCCAACCACTGGCAGCTGCGGCGCACCGGGACCGGCTGGCGGGTCACCATCCGCACCAACCGCATCCTCGACGGGCGCCCCGACTCCCCCGAACTGCTGAACAACGGCGTGCGGGGCGAGAAGGCACGCGGCTGAGCGGACGCGTCGTTGCCGTCACCGGATCCGGTGACGGCAACGACGCGTCGTGGACCCCGTGATCCGGACGAGAGGTCCCGCAGCGCGGTGGTACCCGTCCGGCCGGACGGGTACCACCGCGCTGTGACACGGACGGTGTGTCAGCGCGCCCCGTACACCGGCTGCGGGGGCTCGGAGTCGGCGAGCAGCTTGAGCGCCGCCTCCCCCGCCTCCGCCGGCGTCCAGCGGGCTCCCTTGTCCGCGGTGGGCCCCGGCCGCCAGCCCTCCATGACGGTGATCCGGCCGGCCTCGGCCTCGAAGACCCGGCCGCTCACCCCGGCGGACGCGGCGGAGCCCAGCCAGACGGCGAGGGGGGAGACGTTCTCCGGGGCCATGGCGTCGAATCCGCTGTCCTCGGGGGCCGCCATGGTTTCGGCGAAGGTCTGCTCGGTCATCCGGGTCCGGGCGGCCGGGGCGATGGCGTTGACCTGGACGCCGTAGCGGCCCATCTCGGCCGCGGCGACCAGCGTCAGACCGATGATCCCTGCCTTGGCGGCGGAGTAGTTGCCCTGTCCGACGCTGCCCAGGAGACCTGCCCCGGAGCTGGTGTTGACGACCCGCGCCTCGGGCGTACGGCCGGCCTTCGCCTCGGCGCGCCAGTGCGCGGCGGCGTGCTTGAGCGGCAGGAAGTGGCCCTTGAGGTGGACGCGCATCACCGCGTCCCAGTCGTCGTCGTCCAGGTTGACGAGCATGCGGTCGCGCAGGAATCCGGCGTTGTTGACGAGGGTGTCGAGGCGGCCGAAGGCATCGAGGGCGGTGGCGATCAGTGAGGCCGCGCCCTCGGTGGTGGTGATGTCGCCGCCGTGTGCCACCGCCTCGCCGCCGAGTGCGCGGATCTCCTCGACGACCTGCTGGGCGGGCCCGGTGGCCCCTCCGGTGCCGTCGAGGCCCACTCCGAGGTCGTTGACGACGACCTTGGCGCCCTCGGCGGCGTGTGCGAGGGCGTGCGCGCGCCCGAGCCCGCGGCCCGCCCCGGTGATGACGGCGACGCGTCCCGTGCACAGTCCGGTCATGGGTGTGTGTCCTTTCGGTGAGCGAATCCAGTGCCCCTCCCGGCAAGCTTTGCCGGTCACCGCAGTTGGTCTGCGGCCAGAACCCGCCGGCCGGTGTCGGAAGCGGCGCATCCGGTCGGTTCGGCGATCGCTGCCCATGGACATCTCCCGCCGCACGCCGATCACTGCTAGCTTGCAACCTAACAAACGCTTGGTGGAAAGGTAGCTGATCTGCTCATGGGTGTCTCCACCTCCGCCCCGGAAGAGGGCATCGCCCTCATCTCCGTGGACTACCCCCCGGTCAACGCCCTCCCCGTACAGGGCTGGTACGACCTGGCCGCCGCGGTACGCGCCGCGGGGGCCGATCCGAAGGTGCGATGCGTGGTGCTCCGCGCCACGGGCCGCGGCTTCAACGCCGGCGTCGACATCAAGGAGATGCAGCGCGCGACCGGCCACGACGCCCTCATCGGCGCCAACCGCGGCTGCTACGAGGCGTTCGCCGCGGTCTACGACTGCGAGGTCCCCGTGGTCGCCGCCGTGCACGGCTTCTGCCTGGGCGGCGGCATCGGCCTGGTCGGCAACGCGGACGCCATCGTCGCCAGCGACGACGCGACCTTCGGCCTGCCCGAGCTGGACCGCGGCGCGCTCGGCGCGGCCACCCACCTGGCCCGGCTGGTCCCCCAGCACCTGATGCGGGCCCTGTACTACACCTCGCGGACCGCCACCGCGCAGGAGCTGCACCAGCACGGCTCCGTGTGGCGGGTCGTACCGCGCGAGCAACTGCCGGACGCGGCGCTGGAGCTGGCCCGCGAGATCGCCGCCAAGGACGGGACGCTGATCCGCTTCGCCAAGGCCGCGATCAACGGCATCGACCCGGTCGACGTACGCCGCAGCTACCGCTTCGAGCAGGGCTTCACCTTCGAGGCCAACCTCAGCGGCGTGGCCGACCGCGTCCGCGACACCTTCGGCACGGAACAGGAGCAACAGTCGTGAGCAGGGACAAGACCATGACCGCCGACGAGGTCGTCGGCCGGCTGGAGAGCGGCATGACGATCGGCATCGGCGGCTGGGGTTCCCGGCGCAAGCCGATGGCGCTGGTGCGCGCGCTGCTGCGCTCGGACGTCACCGACCTGACCGTCGTCTCCTACGGCGGTCCGGACGTCGGGCTGCTCGCCGCCGCCGGACGGATCCGCAAGCTGATCGCCGCCTTCGCCACGCTCGACTCCATCCCCCTCGAACCTCACTTCGGTGCGGCCCGGCAGCGGGGTGCGTTCGAGATGGTGGAGCTGGACGAGGCCATGTTCATGTGGGGGCTGACCGCCGCCACGCAGCGACTGCCCTTCATGCCGGTGCGGGCGGGGCTCGCCTCGGACGTGATGCGTGTCAACCCGCGGCTGCGGACGGTCACTTCACCGTACGAGGACGGCGAGGAGTTCGTCGCGGTCCCGGCACTGCGGCTGGACGCCGCGCTCGTCCACCTCAACCGCGCCGATGTGCACGGCAACGCCCAGTACCTCGGCCCCGACCCGTACTTCGACGACCTGTTCTGCGAGGCCGCCGACACCGCGTACGTCTCCTGCGAGCAAATCGTGGACACCGCGGAGCTGCTCAAGGCGAACGGACCGCAGACGCTGCTGGTCAAGCGGGCGTTCGTGAACGGTGTCGTCGAGACCCCGAACGGCGCGCACTTCACGTCGTGCGTGCCCGACCACGACCGCGACGAGACGTTCCAACGGGCCTATGCCCAGGCCGCCCGCGACCCCGAGGCGTGGCAGGCGTTCACCGAGCGGTTCCTGTCCGGGGACGAGGCCGCGTACCAGGCCGCGGTGGCGGCGTTCCACGAGGAGGAAAAGTGAACGGCAGCACAGGGACGACGACGGCGACGCGGGCCGAATACTGCGTGGTGGCCTGCGCCGAGGCATGGCGGGACGCGGGCGAGGTCCTGGCCAGCCCGATGGGGACCGTCCCCACGATCGGGGCCCGGCTGGCGAAGCTCACCTTCTCCCCCGATCTGCTGCTGACCGACGGCGAGGCGCTGCTCATCGGCGACGTGCCGGCGGTCGGTGCGAAGTCCGAGGTGGCGGAGGGGTGGCTGCCGTACCGTCAGCATCTGACCATGACCGCCACGGGACGGCGGCTCGTGATGATGGGCGCGACCCAGATCGACCGCCACGGCAACCAGAACATCTCCTGCATCGGCGACTGGGCCGCCCCCAAGCGGCAGCTGCTGGGGGTGCGCGGCGCCCCGCTCAACACCCTGAACAACCCGACGAGTTACTGGATCCCCAGGCACTCGGCGCGGGTGTTCGTCGAGCGGGTCGACATGGTCTGCGGCGTCGGCTACGACCGCGCCGCCGCGGCCGGCCCTGCCGCGGCCCGGTACCACCGCATCCCGGACGTCATCAGCAACCTGGGCGTCTTCGACTTCGAGACCCCGGACCGCACGATGCGGCTGCGCTCCCTGCACCCCGGCGTCACGGCCGAAGAGGTCGCCGAGGCCACCGGCTTCGCGCTCACGATCCCCGACGAGGTGCCGTACACCCGCGAGCCCACCGCCGCGGAGCTGCGGCTGATCCGCGAGGTCATCGACCCGAAGGGCGTGCGCGAGCGCGAGGTCCCAGCATGAGCGGCGCCGGCATCACCACCCCCTTCACCGAACTGGTCGGCGTGACCCACCCCATCGTGCAGACCGGGATGGGGTGGGTCGCGGGTCCCCGCCTGGTCACGGCGGCCGCCGAAGCGGGCGCGCTCGGGATCCTCGCCTCCGCCACGATGACCGTCGAACAGCTCCGCTCCGCCGTCCGCGAGGTCACCTCACGCACGGACGCGCCGTTCGGCGTCAACCTGCGGGCGGACGCGGGGGACGCTGCCGAGCGGGTACGGATCATCATCGACGAGGGCGTCAAGGTCGCCTCGTTCGCGCTGGCGCCCTCCCGTGAACTGATCGCGCGGCTGAAGGACGCCGGGGTGGTGGTCATCCCGTCCATCGGCGCCAGAAGGCATGCGGAGAAGGTCGCCGCGTGGGGCGCCGACGCGGTGGTGGTGCAGGGCGGCGAGGGGGGCGGCCACACCGGGAGCGTCGCGACCACCGTCCTGCTCCCCCAGGTCGTCGACGCGGTGGACATCCCGGTCGTCGCGGCGGGCGGCTTCCACGACGGCCGCGGTCTGGTCGCCGCGCTGTCCTACGGCGCGGCCGGGATCGCCATGGGCACCCGCTTCCTGCTCACCTCCGACAGCACCGTGCCCGCGGCGGTCAAGGCGAAGTACCTGGCCGCGGCAGTGACGGACGTGACCGTCACCACCGCCGTGGACGGCCTGCCGCACCGGATGCTGCGCACCGAAATGGTGGACGCGCTGGAACGCTCGGGACGGGCCGCCGCGCTGCTGCGGGCGGTCCGGCACGCCACGGCCTTCAAGAAGGAATCGGGCCTGGGCTGGGCGCGGATGATCCGCGACGGCCTGGCGATGAAGCACGGCAAGGAACTGACCTGGAGCCAGGTCCTGCTGGCCGCCAACACCCCGATGCTGCTCAAGGCCTCGATGGTCGACGGGCGCACCGATCTCGGGGTGATGGCCTCCGGCCAGGTCGCGGGGCTGATCGACGATCTGCCGTCGTGCGCCGAACTCGTCGACCGCATCATGGCCGAGGCGGACGCCACGCTCCGCGGTCTGCCCCTTCCCCTGCCACGCTGAGAACGAGCACGGCGAAGCGCGAGTGCCCGCGGCCTTGACGGCCGCGGGCACTCGCGCTTCGGTGCGCCGGACATCCGGACGACGCCGTGCGGGGTGCGGCGTCCCGGACCGGGAGCCGCACCCCGCACGGATGCTTGTCTGACGATACGTCAGAGACGTTCGATGATGGTGACGTTGGCCTGGCCGCCGCCCTCGCACATGGTCTGCAGGCCGTACCGGCCGCCGGTGCGGTCGAGTTCGTGCAGCAGCGTGGTCATCAGCTTGGTGCCGGTGGCGCCCAGGGGGTGGCCGAGGGCGATGGCGCCGCCGTTGACGTTGACCTTCTCCGGGTCGGCTCCGGTCTCCTTCAGCCAAGCCAGGACGACCGAGGCGAACGCCTCGTTGATCTCGACCAGGTCGATGTCGTCGAGGGAGAGTCCGGTCTTCTTCAGCGCGTACGCCGTCGCCGGGATCGGCGCGGACAGCATCCGGATCGGATCCTCGCCGCGCACCGAGAGGTGGTGGATACGGGCCCGCGGGGTCAGGCCGTGCTCGCGGACGGCCCGTTCGGAGGCGATGAGCATCGCGGCGGCCCCGTCCGAGACCTGCGAGGAGACGGCGGCGGTCAGCCGGCCGCCCTCGACCAGCGGCTTCAGGCCGGCCATCTTCTCCAGCGAGGTGTCCCGGCGCGGGCCCTCGTCGCTCGTCACGTCGCCGTAGGCGACGATCTCCCGGTCGAAGCGGCCCTCGTCGATGGCCCGGATCGCCCGCTGGTGCGAGCGCAGCGCGAACTCCTCCATCTGCTCCCGGGTGATGCCCCACTTCGCGGCGATCAGCTCGGCGCCGTGGAACTGGTTGACCGGCTGGTCGCCGTAGCGCGCCCGCCAGCCCGCGGAGCCGGCGTACGGCCCCTCGGTGAGTCCGAGCGGTTCGGCGGCCTGGCGGCTGGCGAAGGCGATCGGGATCTGCGACATGTTCTGGGTGCCGCCGGCGACGACCAGGTCCTGGGTGCCGGAGAGCACCCCCTGGGCCGCGAAGTGCACGGCCTGCTGGGAGGAACCGCACTGCCGGTCCACGGTGACGCCCGGCACCTCCTCCGGCAGCCCGGCGGCCAGCCAGCAGGTGCGGGCGATGTCCCCGGCCTGCGGGCCGACGGTGTCCAGGCAGCCGAAGACGACGTCCTCGACGGCCGCCGGGTCGATGCCCGTGCGCTCGACGAGCGCGGTGAGCACGTGTGCTCCCAGGTCGGCCGGGTGCGCGGCGGCGAGCCCGCCGTTGCGCCTGCCTACCGGGGTGCGGACTGCTTCGACGATATAGGCCTCGGCCATGACTGCTCCTTGTTCTGTGTTCACAGTGACATGTCAGTCCCGCAGGGCGATGCCCTCCAGCACCATGGACAGGTACTGGCGGGCGATCTCCTCGGGGCTGTGCTGTCCGCCCGGCCGGTACCACGACGCGGCGACCCAGACGGTGTCGCGCACGAAGCGGTAGGTGAGCCGGATGTCCAGATCGGCACGGAAGATCTCGGCGGCGACGCCGCGTTCCAGGGTTGCCAGCCACGCCTTCTCGAATTTCACCTGCGAGTCGGCGAGATAGTGGAATCGTGGCTGGGAGGAGAGGTGCTTGGACTCCTTCTGGTAGATGTCGACCGCGGCACGGTGCCGGTCGATCTCCCGGAAGGATTCGGTGACGAGGGCCTCGATGGTCTCCCGCGGGCCGAGTCCGGCGGCGAGTACGGCGTCGTACCCGGCCCACAGCTCGTCCAGGAAGGTGGAGAGGATCTCGTCGAGCATCGACTCCTTGGAGTCGAAGTGGTAGTAGAGGCTTCCCGCGAGCATTCCGGCGGCGTCGGCGATCTTGCGGACGGTGGTGGCGTTGTATCCCTGTGCGGCGAACACCTCGGCGGCGGTGGCCAGGAGTTCGCTGTGCCGCTCGGGGGACGGGCTCATCGTGGTCTTCTCGCCTTTGCCGGGCGCGCTGCGCTTCGGTATCCGGTCAACACTCGTCACGCCCGCTGGCTGCTGACCGAGACCGTCTCGCCCGTCATGTACGAGGAGTAGCCACTGGCCAGGAAGACGATCACGTTGGCGACCTCCCAGGGCTCGGCATAGCGGCCGAACGCCTCGCGCTCGGTGAGCTCGGCCAGCAGTTCGGGGGTGGTCACCTTCACCAGGTGCGGGTGCATCGCGAGGCTCGGCGCGACGGCGTTGACGCGCACGCCGTACTCGGCGGCCTCGACGGCCGCGCAGCGGGTGAGCGCCATCACGCCGGCCTTGGCGGCGGCGTAGTGCGCCTGGCCGCGCTGGGCGCGCCAGCCGATCACCGAGGCGTTGTTGACGACGACGCCCCCGCGCTCCCGCTCCTTCATCCGTCGCAGCGCGGCGCGGGTGCAGCGGAAGGTGCCGTTCAGGGTGACGTCGAGAACCGTGGACCACTGCTCGTCGGTCATCTCGACCAGGTCTGCGGTGCCGCCGAGTCCGGCGTTGTTGACGACGATGTCGAGTTGGCCGTGCTGCTCCTGAGCGAGGTCGAAGAGGGCCGCGACCTGTTGTTCGTCGGTGACGTCGCACGGCAGTGCGGCGACCCGGTCGGCGCCGAACTCCTCGGCGAGCGCTTCGGCGCTCTCCTTCAGCCGGCGCGCATGGGCGTCGCCGATGACGATCCGGGCGCCCTCCTCCAGGAATCTGCGGGCGGTGGCCCCGCCGATGCCCGCACCGGCGGCGGCGGTGATGACGGCGGTGCGGCCGTCGAGCAGTGCGTGGCCGGGCACGTAGGGCGGCGATGTGGTCATGGGCGGGCCTCCTTGGGCAGGCCGAGGACGCGCTCGGCGATGATGTTGCGCTGGATCTCGTTGGAGCCGGCGTAGATGGTGTCGGAGCGGGAGAAGAGGAACAGCCGCTGCCAGTCGGTGAGGTCGTACGGCTGACCGGCGGCCAGCATGCCGTCGGCGCCGCAGACGTCCATGGCGAGCTCGCCCAGTTCCCGGTGCCAGGTCGCCCAGAAGATCTTGCCGATGGACGCCTCGGGGCCGGGGGCGCCCGCGGCGACCTGGTCGAGCATCCGCAGGGCGTTGCAGCGGATGGTCTCCAGACCGACCCAGGCGCGGGCGAGCCGGTCGCGGATCAGCGGGTCGTCGGCCGCGCCGTTGCGCCGGGCCAGTTCGATGAGGGACTCCAGTTCGCGGCGGAAGCCGACCTGCTGGCCGAGGGTGGAGACCCCGCGCTCGAAGCCGAGGGTGGCCATGGCCACCTTCCAGCCCTCTCCGGGGGCGCCGACGACGTGTCCGGCGCGGGTGCGCGCACCGTCGAAGAACACCTCGTTGAACTCCGAGGTGCCGGTCAGCTGGTTGATCGGCCGGATCTCGACGCCGGGCTGGTCCAGCGGCACCAGGAGGTAGGACAGGCCCTGGTGGCGGGTCGATCCGGCTTCGGTGCGGGCGACGACGAAGCACCAGTCGGACTCGTGGGCCAGTGAGGTCCAGATCTTCTGCCCGGTGACGACCCAATCCTCGCCGTCCCGCTCGGCGCGGGTCCGTACGTTCGCCAGGTCGGAACCGGCGTCCGGCTCGCTGTATCCCTGGCACCACAGCTCCCGGGCTTCCACGATCGGTGGCAGGAACCGCTCCTGCTGCTTGGGCGTGCCGAAGGCGATGAGGGTGGGGCCGAGCAGTTGTTCCCCGATGTGGCCCACCCGGGCGGGGGCGTCGGCCAAGGCGTACTCCTCGTGGAAGGCCACCTGTTGCTCCAGGGTCGCGCCCCGGCCGCCGTACTCCTTCGGCCAGCCCACGCACGTCCAGCCCTCGGCCGCCATGTGCCGTTCCCAGGCGAGCCGTTCGGCGAATGCCTCGTGCTCCCGGCCCGGGCCGCCACGGCCACGCAGGCCCGCGAACTTCCCTGTGAGGTGGGCGGCCAGCCAGTTGCGGAACTCGGTACGGAACTCCTCGACGCTGCTCATGGCCGTACGGTAGTCTACCAAACACTTGTTAGGGAAGGAGGGGGCCCGATGACCGCTGCCCACGACGAACCGGTGCGCTACGAGAGGCAAGGCCCGGTCGCGACCGTCACCATGAACCGGCCCGACTACCGCAACGCCCAGAACTCCGCGATGACCTACGCCCTGGACCGGGCCTTCTACCGCGCCGCCGACGACGACGAGGTCAAGGTCGTCGTCCTGGCCGGAGCGGGGAAGCACTTCTCCGCGGGCCACGACATCGGCACGCCGGAACGGGACGCCCACCTGCCGTTCGACCGCAAGACCGGACTGTGGTGGGACCACTCGGACAAGGCCGGGGCCGAAAGCCGCTTCGCCCGCGAGTCCGAGGTCTACCTGGGCATGTGCCGCCGCTGGCGCGAACTGCCCAAGCCGGTCATCGCCTCGGTGCAGGGCGCCTGCGTCGCGGGGGGCCTGATGCTCGCCTGGGTCTGCGACCTGATCATCGCCTCCGACGACGCGTTCTTCGCCGACCCGGTGGTCCGCATGGGCATCCCGGGCGTCGAGTACTTCGCGCACCCCTGGGTGATGCCGCCGCGCATCGCCAAGGAGTTCCTGTACACCGGCGACCGGATGAGCGCCCAGCGGGCGTACGAGGTCGGCATGGTCAACCGCGTTGTCCCGCGCGCCGAACTGACCGAACGCGTCACGGAGTTGGCGACCCGGATCGCCGAGATGCCGCGCATGGGGCTCGCCCTGACCAAGCGCGCGGTCAACCAGGCCGAGGACCTGCAGGGTCTGCACACCGGCATGGACTCGGTCTTCGGACTGCACCACCTCGCACACGCGCACAACGCCGAGACCGCCCCCGACGCGCTGGGCGGCATGGACATCCGCGCGATGAAGAAGGCGGGATCCTGATGGACCTCGATTTCACCGAGCAGGAGGACGCCTTCCGCGCCGAGGCCAGGGCCTGGCTCGCCGCGCACGTCCTCGGCACCCCGCTGCCCTCCCTGGAGACCGCCGAAGGCTTCACCGCCCACCGGCAGTGGGAACGCACCCTCTTCACGGACCGCTGGTCGGTGGTCTCCTGGCCCGAGGAGTACGGCGGACGCGGCAGTTCGATCCTTCGATGGCTGATCTTCGAGGAGGAGTACTACGCGGCCGGCGCGCCCGGCCGGGTCAGCCAGAACGGCATCAACCTGCTCGCCCCCACCCTCTTCGAGCACGGTACGCAGGAGCAGCGCACCCGCATCCTGCCCCGCATGGCGAGCGGCGAGGTCATCTGGGCCCAGGCCTGGTCCGAGCCGGAGTCCGGCTCCGACCTCGCCTCCCTGAGCTCGACGGCCGTGCGCACCGACGGCGGCTGGCTGCTAAACGGCCAGAAGACCTGGTCCTCGCGGGCCGCCTTCGCCGACCGGGCCTTCGGCCTCTTCCGCAGCGACCCTGATGCCGGCAGGCCGCACCAGGGCTTGACGTATCTGATGTTCCCGCTGGACGCCGACGGCGTGACCGTACGGCCCATCGGTCGGCTCGACGGCAAGCCCGCCTTCGCCGAGCTCTTCCTCGACGACGTGTTCGTGCCCGACGAGGACGTCATCGGCGAGCCCGGGCAGGGCTGGCGGGTGGCGATGAGCACCGCGGGCAACGAGCGCGGCCTGACCCTGCGCAGCCCCGGCCGCTTCACCGCGGCCGCCGACCGCCTGACCGCGCTGTGGCGGGAGCGGGCCGATCCCGCCGACACGGCTCTGCGCGACCGGGTCGCCGATGCGGTGATCGGCGCCCGCGCCTACCAGCTGTTCACCTACGCGGGCGCCTCGCGCCTGGCCGAAGAGGGGGGCGGGCCCGCAGGGCCCTCGAGCAAGGGTGGTGGTGGGCGACGGGCGGGATCGATCGGCGCCGAGTCCAGCCTCAACAAGATCTTCTGGTCCGAGCTCGACATCGCCCTGCACGAAACCGCCCTGGACCTCCTCGGTCCGTACGGCGAGCTGGCCGACGGCGCCAAGGAGGCGCCCGGACACGGCAGTTGGGCCGAGGGCTACACCTTCTCCCTCGCCGGGCCGATCTACGCCGGCACGAACGAGATCCAGCGCGACATCATCGCCGAGCGGCTGCTCGGCCTGCCGAAGGGACGCCGGTGATGCGGTTCCTCCTGGACGACGAACAGCGGGAGTTCGCCCGCACCCTGGACGGAATGCTCGGCTCGTACGACACCACGGGTGCCGTACGGGCCTGGGCGTCCGGCGACCACGGACCCGGGCGCGCGCTGTGGGACCGGCTCGCGCAGGCCGGGGTCTTCGCCCTCGCCGTACCGGAGCAGCACGACGGCCTCGGCCCGCTCCCGCTCGAACTGGCCGTCGCCTTCACCGAACTGGGACGGCACGCCGTCCCCGGACCGCTTGTCGAGACCGTCGCCGCCGCCGCGCTCCTGGACCGGCTCGGCGACGAGGCCGCTGCCGCCGATTGGCTGCCCGTGATCGCCTCCGGCAAGACGGTCGCCTCGCTCTGCCTGCTCTCCCCCGACAGCCCCTACGCCCTGGACGCCGATGCCGCCGACGCCGTCTTCGTCGTGGACGGCGACACCCTGCGCCTGGCGGAGTCGGCGGGCCCCGTCCAGCCGTCCGCCGACCCGGCCCGACGGCCGGCCCGGCCGGTCGGCACAGCCGTGCTGGCGCGGGGGCCCGAGGTCGTCGCCGCGGCCGCGCACGCCGCCGATATCGCGGCGCTGGCCACGGCCGCCCAGGCCCTCGGGCTCGGCCGCGCCCTGCTGGCGCGCACGGTCGAATACGTCCGCCAGCGCACCCAGTTCGGGGTGGCCATCGGTTCCTTCCAGGCGGTGAAGCACCGGCTGGCGGACACCCTCCTCGCCCTCGAATTCGCCCAGCCGCTGGTCCACTCGGCCGCCCTGGCCCTGGCCTCCGGCCGGGCGTCGGCCCGCGAGATCGCGGCGGCCAAGGTCACGGCGGGCGAGGCCGCGTACGCCGCGTCCCGCACGGCCCTGCAACTGCACGGCGCCCTCGGCTACACCGACGAACTCGACCTGTCGTTGTGGATCCGCAAGGCCCGCCCCCTGCGCGATGCCTGGGGCACTCCCGCCGCTTGCCGGGCCCGCGTTCTTCAGGGAGCAGACATATGAGACTGACGGCGGAACAGGAGGAACTGCGGTCCGCCGTACGGTCGTTGCTCGCGCGTTACGAGGGTGCGACGGCCTGGCGTCCGCTGACCGGGCAGATCGGCGTCGCGGGGCTCGCCGTCCCCGAGGAGTACGGCGGCGCGGGCTGCGGAGCGGCGGAAGTCCACGTCGTGATGGAGGAGTTGGGGCGGGAGCTGAGCCCGGTCCCCTGTCTCGGCTCCGCGGTGCTCGCGGTGCAGGCGCTGCTCGCCTCCGGTGACGCGGCGGCCTGCACCCGGTTGCTGCCGCGGCTCGCCGAGGGCCGCGCGGTGGGGACGCTGGCGTGGGCCGAGCAGGGTTCCTGGGACCCGGCGGCGATCCGGGCCGGGGCCGTCGCAGGCCCCGGCGACGGCGACGGCGGCACCTGGCGGATCACCGGAACCAAGGAGCACGTGCTGGACGGCGTCGAGGCCGATGTGCTGCTCGTGGCGGCCCGCACGGCGGCCGGGGTCTCGCTCTTCGAGGTAGCCGTGGACGGTGCGGGAGTACGCCGCGAGGCGGTGGTGGCGATGGACCTGACGCGGCCACAGGCGCGCGTGGTCCTCGACGGCGCCGAGGGCCGGCTCATCGGCACCGACGGCGAGGGCGACCGGGTGCTGCGGCACGTACTGGACCTGGCCTGCGCGGCGCTCGCCGCGGAGCAGGTCGGCGCGGCCGAACGCTGTCTCGAACTCACGGTCGCGTATGCCAAGGACCGTGTCCAGTTCGGCCGGCCCATCGGTTCCTTCCAGGCGGTGAAGCACCGGCTCGCTGACGCGTACGTGCTGGTGGAGTCGGCGCGCTCGGCCGCACTCGGCGCGGCCTTCGCGGCCGTCGAGGGCTCGTCGGAGCTGAGCCGGTCGGCGGCCGTCGCCAAGTCCGCCTGCTCGGAGGCGTTCTCCGCGGTGGCGGGCGAGATGATCCAGCTGCACGGCGGTATCGGCATCACCTGGGAACACACCGCGCACCGCTACTTCAAACGCGCGCACGGCTCCGGCCGGCTCTTCGGCCCGCCGTCGTGGCACCGGGGCCGGCTCGCCACCGGCCTGGGGCTGACCGCGGCGTGACCGGCCGGGCACAAGCCCGGTCACCCGGGTCCGTGGTTCCAGCCACGGATTCCAGTAAGACCGACCGGCAAATGGGGGGCGGGAGAAGGAGCGGGGCTGGGTGCGTGCAGCTGCAAGGCGGAGGATTGAGGCAGATGGGGTCTCCCCTGCTCGAGCGAAGCCGAGAGCTTGGGGAAGGAGCGTTGGTGATTGACGACAACGCCGCAGATGCGCGTGCCCGGCCCCGCGACGCCGCCCCCCATTTGCCGGTCGGTCTAAGACCGACCGGAGCCTGACAGAAGGCGGGAACATGGACAGAAACAACCCGATGGACTTCACCGGACGAGTCGTGGTGGTCACCGGGGGTACCAAGGGCATCGGTGCGGCGATCGCCGAGGCGTTCCTCGGCGCGGGCGCGGATGTGGTCGTCTGCGGCCGCGACGAGCCGGGGTCGCTGCCCGGCGCGAACAGCCGGCACGCCGTGTTCCTCCCGGCCGATGTCCGCGACCCCGCGGCGGCGGCGCGGCTCGTCGACGGCACCGTGGACCGCTTCGGCCGGCTGGACGTCCTCGTGAACAACGCGGGCGGCTCTCCCGACGCCCAAGCGGCCACGGTCTCGCCGCGGTTCGTCGAGAAGATCGTCGCCCTCAATCTGCTGGCCCCGTTCTACGTGGCCCAGGCCGCCAACCGGGTCATGCGGACCCAGAGCGGTGGTGGCTCGGTCATCAACATCGGCAGTGTCTCCGCCCACGACCCGCAGCCCGGCACGGCCGCCTACTCCGCCGCCAAGGCCGGTCTGCTCACCCTGACCAGGGCACTGGCCCTGGAGTGGGCGCCGAAGGTGCGGGTCAACCACATCACCACCGGCCTGATCCGCACGGAGAGCGCCGCGGCCGTCTACGGCGAGGACGGCGGGGCCGCGGTGGCGCGGGTCGTCCCGATGGAGCGGATGGCCGTCCCGCAGGATGTCGCGGGCGCCTGTCTGTACCTCGCCGGTGGCCTCGCCTCCTACGTCAACGGCGCGGACCTGGCGGTGCACGGCGGCGGCGAGTTCCCTTCCCGCTATCTCGCCGTGAAGTCCGGCGAGACACGGTGAGGCCGGGCGGACGGGCCGGTTGAGGTCTGTGTGCGGGCCCCTCGGGGGCCCGCACGGAAACGGCCGCGCGGGTGCCGCGCGGCCGTTTCCCTTTTCCGTCTCGCCGTGACTGGACTTTCCGTCTCGCCGTGACCGGACTTTCCGTCTCGCCGTGACCGGACATTCCGTCTCGCCGTGACGCGACGAGGCGCCCCCGCCGGAGTCCGGCAGCGGCGCCTCGTCGGCTCAGACCAGGTTGTCCTCGACGGTGAGCCCGAAAGCGCCGCGGCCGTACATCGCCAGCGCCCGTTCGACGTCGTTGGCCACGTGCACACTGCCTGCGTGGGCGTCCCGCCAGGCGCGTTCGATGGGGTTGCCCCGGCGCAGCGAGTTGCCGCCCGCCGTCTTGAACAGCAGGTCCATCGCGGCGACGGCCCGCTCGGTGCCCCGCACCTGGTCCCGGCGCGTGCGCAGGCGCAGTTCCACGGGGATCTCTCCCCCCTCCGCCGCCAGGGCGGACAGCTCGCGCAGGTTGCGGTCCATCTGCAGCAGCGTCGCGTCGAGGTCGGAGGCCGCCCGCGCGATCGCGACCTGGGCGAAGGGGTCCTCGATGAACCTGCCGCCGCCCAGGCTGAGCCGGACCCGCTCCTTCATCAAGGAGATGTACGAGTCGTAGCCGCTGGCCACCGCGCCGATGACCGGAGCGGTGATCGCACTGGTGAAGACGGCCGCGAACGGCAGCCGGTACAGCGGCCCGGGGTTGACCTTCTGGCCGGGCCCCTTCAGCTGCGCCTGCTCATAGTTGCGGATCACGCGGTGGGCCGGGACGAACACCGGCTCCACGACGATGTCGTTGCTGGCGGTGCCCCGCAGCCCCACCACGTCCCAGACGTCCTCGATCCGGTAGTCGCAGCGAGGTACCAGCACCGTCATGAAGTCGACGGGACGGCCCTGCGCACCGACGACCAGGGCCCCCAGCAGCGCCCATCCGGCGTGCCCGCAGCCGGAGGAGAAACTCCACCGGCCGGAGAGCCGGTAGCCGCCGTCGACCGGGGTCAGCCGGCCCACGGGCGCGTAGGCCGACGAGACCAGGGTGTCCTGGTCCTCGCCCCACACCTCGTCCTGCGCCTGCCGGTCGAACAGTGCCAGCTGCCAGGGGTGCACGCCCAGCACCGAGGCCACCCAGCCGGTCGAGCAGCAGACGGCGGAGATCGCCCGGACCACTTCGTAGAAGTCCACCGGGTCGCCCTCCAGCCCGCCGTACCGCCGGGGCTGGAGCATCCGCAAGACGCCGGCGTCGACGAGTTCGCGGATCGTCTTCTCAGGCACCTGCCCCGATTCGTCGGTGGTCTGCGCCCGCTCCGCGATCGCGGGGAGCAGTGCGCGTACCGACTCCAGAACCTCGTTGCCCATCGTGCAGTCCTCCATGTCCGTGCGTCATCATGTGCTCTGGAGCCCGGCCTTGTGGACCTTGCCGGAGGCGTTGCGCGGGAACTCCTGGAGCACGACGACCTCGCGCGGGACCTTGAAGTTCGCCAGCCTGTCGCGGCAGAAGCCGATCAGCTCGGCGGCTGCGGCGTCCGCGCCCGGCCGCAGGGTCACATAGGCCCGTCCGACCTCGCCCAGCCGGTCGTCCGGGACGCCGACGACCGCGGCCTCGGCGACGGCGTCGTGCCGGCTGAGCACCTGCTCGATCTCCGCCGGGTAGACGTTGAAGCCTCCGACGGTGAACATGTCCTTCGACCGGCCGGTGATGGTCAGGTTGCCGCGCTCGTCGACGCGTCCCACGTCACCGGTGGCCAGCCAGCCGTCCGGGTCGACGGTCCCGGCGCTCGCCCCAGGATCGTCGAGGTAGCCGAGCATGACGTTGTAACCGCGCACCAGGACCTCGCCGTCCTGTCCCTCGGGCACGGTCCGGCCTTCGCCGTCGACGACGGCCAGTTCCACGCCGTCGATCGGCCGGCCGGCGGTCAGGGCCACGGTCTCGTCGTCGTCCTCGACGGCGCACGCGGTCACGGTGCCGCAGCACTCGGTCAGGCCGTACGCGGTGAGTACGACGGGAAACAGTTCGGCCCTCATCCGCTGCACCAGGGCGATCGGCACCACGGCGGAGCCCGTCACGGCCAGGCGCAGGGAGCTCAGGTCGTACCGGGTCCGATCCGGCGCGTCCAGGATCGAGGTGTAGATCGTGGGCGGGCCCGGCAGGACGGTGACGCGCTCCGCCTCGATGGCGGTCATCGCCTTCGACACGTCGAACACGGCTTGCAGGACCATCGTCGCGCCCTGCAGCAGACAGGCCAGGACCCCTGCCTTGTAGCCGAAGCAGTGGAACAGCGGGTTGATGATCAGGTAGCGGTCGTCGCCGGTGACTCCGGTCCGGCCGCACCAGGCCCGGTAGGTCGAGAGATTCTGCTGATGGCTCGTCAGCACGCCCTTGGGTCTGCCGGTCGTCCCGGAGGTGAACAGCAGATCCGACACGTCGTCGGGCCGTACGGACGCCCACCGGGCGACCGCCTCGTCCTCCGGGACCCGGCTGCCGAGCTCCACGAAGGCCGCCCACGGCCGCGCGGCGGAATCCGCCGGACCGCCGAGCGTGACCACGTCGACGAGATCGGGCAGCCCCGGGACCGGGGTCTCCCCGGTGGCGTCCGCGCCGAGCATGGCCAGGTAGTCGTTGCCCAGGAAGCCGTTCTCGACCAGCAGGAGCCGCGCCCGGCTCTTCTCGAGCACCCCGCGCGCCTCGTCGCCCTTGTACCGCGTGTTGACGGGTACCAGGATCGCGCCGGCACCGGCGACGGCGAGGGCGGCCACCACCCAGCGGTGGCTGTTGGGCGCCCACAGGGCGATCCGGTCGCCGCGCCGGACGCCGAGCGCCAGCAACGACCTCGTGGCCGCCAGGGCCTCGTGGCGCAGCTGCGCGTAGGTCAGCCGCACCTCGTCGTCCACGACCGCTTCCGTCCGCGGACAGGTGGTCGCGGCGAGGTCCAGTGCGCCGGGAATCGTCAGCGGGCCCCTCATGAGCTCGGGAGCAGGCGCCGGGACGCCTCGTGGGCGCCGCGTACGAGTCCGGCGCGGGGGAAGCCGCTGCGCTTCTCGGCCGCCGCCTGGTTGCCGCCGGCGACCCACACGGGTCCGTCGGCGAGATGGGCCAGGCCCTCCTCCGCGACGTCGTCGGGTTCGGCCACCCGCAGTCCGGGCAGGTCCATGCGCAGGCCGGCCCGTTCCATCGCGGGGGTGCGGGTCACGCCGAGGACCAGTTCGAGGACGTGCACGCCGTACGGCTCCAGCTCCAGCCAGAGCCCCTCGGCGAAGACCCGGCTGAACGCTTTCGCGGCTGAGTAGATGCTGATCTGTGCCTGGCCGAGGTAGCCGGAGAGCGAGCCGACGAGCATGATGCCGCCCCGGCCGCGCTCCTTCATGCTCGCGCCGAAGTGGTGCGAGAGGGCGAGCTGGGCGGTGATGTTGAGGTCGATCACGCCCTGGACCCGGTCGAGGTCGCTGCTCACGAACTCGTGGCCGTAGCTGTTGGCGCCCGCGTTGAAGATCAGCAGTCCGACCTCGACGTCATCGGTCGCCTTGCGGATCGATGCCAGTGCGCCGGGGTCGAGGAGGTCGAGTTCGAGGGTGCGCACCTCGACACCCTTGGCGCGGACCTCGTCGGCGGTCTGCCGCAGCGGTCCCGGCTTGCGTGCGACGAGGACCAGGTTGATTCCGGCGTCGGCGAGCCGGTGCGCGAAGGAGGCCCCCACGCCCTCGGATCCTCCGGCGACGACCGCCCACGGCCCGTACACGCTCTTGTCGATCATCGGCTTCCTTCCTGCCCGGCGCGACGGCCGTCCTTCGGAACGCGGTGTGCCGGGACGATAGGCCGGGGCACCGGGGGCGCGGCTGTCGCGATCCCACTGGTCGGGATCTTCCTCGGGTGGGGGCTGCTCGCGGCCGGCAGCGGGCCGGTGCCGCGATCCGGTCAGTCCGTCTGCTGCCGGGCGATGTCCTCGGCCGCCAGGTAGGCGAAGACCATCGCCGATCCGATCGGCACCCCCGGCCCCGGGTAGACCGAGCCGCTCACGGACGCCATGGTGTTGCCCGCCGCGTAGAGGCCCGGGACGACGTCGCCGTCGGGTGTCGTCACCCGGGCCCGGTCGTCGGTGGTCAGGCCGCCCTTGGTACCGAGGTCGCCCAGGACGACGGGAACGGCGTGGAACGGCCCCTTCTCCAGCGGCACGAGGCTGGGGTTCGGGCCCTCCCCCGTCGCGAAGAAGCGGTCGTAGGCGTCTTCCCCGCGGTGGAAGTCCTCGTCCTTGCCCGCCGCCGCGAACGCGTTGAACCGTTCGACCGTCGCGATGAGTTCGGCCGCGGGGACGCCGATCTGCTCCGCCAGGCCGGCCAGGGTGTCGGCCTTCTTCCACACGCCGCTGTCCAGGTAGGGCCGGGCGTCGGTGGGGTTCGCGCTGACGAAACCGGGCGGCAGCCCTTCCGTCGTGCCGTCGTAGATCCAGTAGCAGGGCAGCTGGACTCCGGCGGCCTCCTGGGCGAGCAGCGCGCGGCCCATCTGGTCGTAGGGCAGTGACTCGTTGGCGAACCGGCGTCCTTCGGCGTTGACGAAGATGCCGCTCGTCGCGCCGAGGGTGAAGGCCGCCGACGATTCGTCCAGCACCACGCTGGGGCACCACCAGCACTCGCTCAGCAGGTCGGTGCCCGCGCCGGCCGAGATGCCCGCCCGCAGCGCGTCGCCGGTGTTGGCTCCCACCGGTCCCATGGTCCATCGGGCGTCCCGGGGAGCCTGGTGCGTCCGGCGCAGTTCGTCGCTGCCCTCGAAGCCGCCGGCGGCGAGGATGACGCCCGCACGGGCCCGGATACGCAGCCGGCGGCCGTCTCGCAGTGCGTGGACGCCGACGACCCGGCCGTTCTCCTGGATCAGTCCGTTAAGGGCGGTGCTGTGGCTCAGCCGCACCCGCGGCGTCTCCCGCAGGGCCAGCAGGAAGCGTCCGACCAGGGCCTGTCCGCCCACCAGGCGGGTCCTGGGCACATCGGTGCCCAGGCGGTCGGCGGCCCATGAGGGGCGCAGGACGTCCACCAGGTCACCGAGGTCCTCGGCGTCGATGTCCTCCGGCACGATGGAGCGTCCGAGGTCGAACCTTCCCGGGGCGTCGTAGTAGTCCGGGAACGCCGCGTAGCAAAAGCGCAGATGACGGTTGCCCTCCAGGAGGGCGACCAGCTCCGCGCAGTGGCCGACGTACGACTCCTGCAGCGACGCCCTCGTGCGCTCGCCGACCGTGGCCCGCAGGTAGGTGAGCCCCTGCTGCGCGCTGTCGTCGAGTCCGGACCGCTGTTGCGCCTGGTTGCCCGGCAGCCACAGGGAGGCGCCGGAGTAGGCGGTGGTGCCGCCGAAGAGCGGCGTCTTCTCGATGAGCAGCGTGTCCAGCCCACGGGCCGCGGCCGTGTAGGCGCCCGTCAGGCCGCCGCCTCCCGAACCGGCCACGAGGACGTCGCACTCGTCGTCCCATCCTTCTTCGGCTGGGGGTGTGCTGCCTGCGGCAATGGACATGGGTGCCTCCCGCGCGGTGGTCGCTGTGCCGGTCAGCGTAGGAAGACGTGCCGTCTCCCCGGGGAACGAGGTCCCGTTCACCGGGAGGAAACCGGCCCGGCGTCCGTTTCGCCGCACGGAACGCGCCCCGCGTGCCCCGGAGCTGTCGGTGCGCGGTGGGCGCGCGGTCGCACTGAGCGGGACTGTCCAGCACCCTTCCCCGCCCCTTGCCGCGTATCCTCGGACGTCGTTCCTGTATACGACCGGTCAGGGGGAGAAGTGCCGAGAATCGCCGAGGCCAGGGCAGGTGCCGAGCCCAGTTCTCCCGGTCAGCGGGCGCGTCAGCTGCGCATCCTCCGGGCGGCCGCGGAGCTCGCCGCCGAGCAGGATCTGGACCGGGTGCAGATGCATGAGGTGGCCAAGGCCGCCGGAGTGGCGATCGGTACGCTCTACCGCTACTTCCCGTCGAAGACCCACCTGTTCACGGCGGTCATGGCCGAGCAGATCGAAGGCTTCGGCGCACGGCTGCCCGAGCGCGGCGCCGACTCCTCTCCGGTGGACGCCGTCTTCGAGACGCTGGCCAGTGCCACTCACAACCTGTTGCGCCATCCGACGCTCGCCACCGCGATGATCCAGTCGGCGAACTCCGCGAGCGCCGCGACGGTCACCGATGTGACGCGCGTCGACATCGGCTTCCGCGACCTCATGCTGAAGGCGTGGGGGGTGGAGCATCCCGCGGAGCAGCACCTCACCCGCGTCCGGCTGCTGACGCTGCTCTGGTACGGCGTCCTGCAGTCGCGGCTCAACGAGCGGATCTCCGCGGCCGACGCGGAGTCCGACGTGCGCATGGCGTGCGAGCTGCTGCTCGCGCCCGGCCCCACGCCCCTGGAGACGCGCTCCGGCTGATCCGTACCGGTGCGTGCGGAGCGCGCCGGTGCTGGGCAGCGCGAAGCGGGGGCCGTCCCCTTCCCGGGGACGGCCCCCGCTTCGCGCTGCCCAGCGAGGCGTCAGTTCGCGGCTGCCACGTTCTCGACCCCGGTGGTGTCGAGCTGGGCGACGCTGAAGGCCGCGTAGTTGTGGTACGGGTCGCGCCCGCTGAAATACGGCGTCAGCTGGGACTCGAGCTCCTCCGGGGTGAAGGCCCCGTCGGCCGCGGTGAACTTCCGTTCCACGGTGGGGGCCGCCATCAGGGCCACCATGTCGCCGTAGACGACGAACACCTGCCCGTTGATCTCTTCCGCGGCGGGCGAGGCCAGGTAGCTCACGAACGTCCCGACCCGCTCGGGGGCGAGGATGTCCAGCCCGTCGTCGGCATTGGCTCCGGCGCCGAAGACGCCCGCCGTCATACCGGTGCGGGCACGCGGACAGATCGCGTTGGCGCGCACGCCGTAACGGGACAGCCCTTGGGCGGTGGCCAGGGTCAGCGCGGTGATGCCGGCCTTCGCCGCGGAGTAGTTCGGCTGGCCCGGGGCCCCGAAGAGGAACGCCTCGGAGGAGGTGTTGACCACCCGCCCGTAGACGGGGCCGCCGGCCGCCTTGGCGGCCGCCCGCCAGTGCGCCGCCGCCGCGCGCGAGACGGCGGCGTGCCCCTTGAGGTGGACGCGGATGACGTCGTCCCAGTCGGACTCGGTGAGGTTGAAGAGCATCTTGTCGCGCAGCACACCCGCGTTGTTGACGAGGATGTCCAGGCTGCCGAAGCTCTCCACCGCGGCCCGCACCAGACTGTCGCCCATGGACCATTCGCCGACGTCGCCGGTCACCGCGACGGCCTCGCGGCCCAGGGCCTTGATCTCCGCGACGACCTCCTCGGCGGCCGGCCCCACGTCGTTCACCACCACGTTGGCGCCCCGGGCCGCGAGCGCCAGCGCCTCGCTCCTGCCCAGGCCGGCGCCGGCGCCGGTGACGACGGCGGTACGCCCCGCCAGGCTGCTCGTCGAGCTCATGCTGCCTCATTCCTCTCGTGCGACCTGCATTCCGAGAGCCCGAAACTAGTATGAATTCTAGTTCTGCCCGGCAAGGCGTCCCGCTGAGTGGAGCGGGACCGTCGCTATGAGAAGCGGACCGACACCGAGCCCAGTCCGGCGAACTCGGCCCGGAAGTCGTCCCCGGGCCGCACGTCGACCGCCCGGGTGCAGGAGCCGGGCAGAACGATGTGACCGGCCTCCAGTCGGACGCCGAACGACGCCACCTTGCGGGCCAGCCAGGCGACGGCCTCGGTCGGATCTCCGAGCACCGCGCTGGTGTTGCCGCGCGCGATCTCCTCGCCGCCCCGGTACAGCACGGCACCGATGTCGGTGAGGTCCAGCTCGCGCGGGGCGACCCGGGCGGCGCCCAGGATCACCCCCGCCGAGGAGGCGTTGTCGGCGATGGTATCCGCGAGCCCGATCTTCCAGTCCTGGATCCGGCTGTCGATGAGTTCGATGCTCGCGACGACGTACTCCGTCGCGGCGAGGACGTCCTCGCCCGTGCACCCCTCACCGGGGAGGCTCTCGCCGAGTACGTAGCCGATCTCGACCTCGATCCGGGGGAAGCAGTAGCGGCCGGTGTCCACGGGGGACTCTTGCGACAGCACCATGTCCGAGAGCAGATGGCCGTAGTCCGGCTCGTCGACCCCCATCATCTGTTGCATGACCTTCGAGGAGAGCCCCACCTTGTGGCCGCTCACGGTGACCCCGGTCGCCAACTGCCTGCGGATGTTCGCCAGTTGGATCTCGTAGGCGTCAATCACGTCGATCCCGGGGAACGTCTCGGTCAGCGGGGCCACGGGTACCCGGTCCCGCTGCGCCGCCCACAACAGGTCTGCGGCTTCGGCGCGCTGCGAGGGCTCAAGCATCGTGGTCTTCCTCCTGGATCGGGGGTCCGCCGGTCGGGCGGGTGGAACGGAAACGGATACGGCCACCGGAGATCGCCGTACGTTCGTGTGCCGACGTCTCGAACCGCAGGCCGTCGCCGTCCTGCCATCCGTGGACGTCGAGCCGTTCGCCCGGGAACACCGGCGCGGCGAACCGGGCTTCGAGCTCCACCACGTCGGCCGGGTGGGCTCCCAGCGTCTCGGCCACGGGAAGGGTGACCGCGGCGAGCGTGCACAGACCGTGCAGGAACGGCCGGGGCATGCCCGCGGCCCGGGCGGCCTCGGGGTCGATGTGCATGTGGTGCCGGTCGCCGAGCAGCCGGTAGAGCGCGGCCTGGTCGGGGTGCGTGGTCACGGACAGCCGCTGGTCGGCGGGTTTCTCCGGCCGTTTCGGGGCGCCGGCACCCCGGTCGCCGCCGAAGCCGCCGCAGCCGGGGGCGAACAGCGACCACGTCGCCACGAAGCACTCGCTCGCCACCTCGACGTCGAAGACGGCGGCGGAACCCTTGTCCCACACCTCGGCGACCCGGGCCGTCATCGCCACCTCGCCGCTTCTCGCCAGCGGCGCCAGCACCCTCAGCCGCTGGGCTCCGTGGACGGCGGTCCTGATGTCGAAGGCGCCCAGCGCGCCGAGGGCGTCGGGAGCCCACTGCGCCAGCGTCAGCGCGAACGTGGGCAACACCCGCAGCCGTTCCTCGAAAACCAGGTCGAGGTCGCTCGCCCGCGCTCCGACCGCGAGCGCGTACAGGATCGCGTCGCGTTCGGTGTAGGAGACGGTACGGGTGCCGAGATCGCGGCCGCGCCACGGGGAGTTGGTCATCGGTCGACTCCCAGGACGAGTCCGCTGGTAGGTACCCCGGTCCCCGCGGTGACGAGGACGTTACCGACGCCGTCGGGCTGGTTCACGGAGGTGCCGCGGATTAGCCGGACGCCCTCCGCGATGCCATTCATGCCGTGCAGATAGGCCTCGCCGAGCTGACCGCCGTGGGTGTTCACCGGCAGCCGGCCGCCGATCTCCAGGTTCCCCTCCGCGATGAAGTCCTTGGCCTCGCCCGTGCCGCAGAAGCCGAGCTCCTCCAGCTGCGGCAGCACCAGCGGGGTGAAGTGGTCGTACAGGATCGCGGCGTCGATGTCCTCGGGCCCGAGGCCGCTCTGCGCGTACAACTGCCGCCCGACCAGGCCCATTTCCGGGATGCCGCTGATCGTCGGCCGGTAGTAGCTGGTCATCATGTGCTGGTCGGCTCCCAGTCCCTGGGCCGCGGCGCGGATCACCGCGGGCGGGTGGGGCAGGTCGCGGGCCCGCTCCGCCGACACGACCACCAGGGCCTGGCCGCCGTCGGTCTCCTGGCAGCAGTCCAGCAGGCGCAGCGGTTCGGCGATCCAGCGCGAGTTCTGGTGATCCTCCAGGGTGATGGGCCGCCCGTGGAACCAGGCGGCGGGATTGTTCGCGGCGTGCTTGCGGTCGACGACGGCGACACGGCCGAAGTCCTCGCTGGTGGCTCCGTATTCGTGCATGTACCGGCGGGCGAACATGGCGACCCACTGGGCGGGTGTGCTCAGTCCGAACGGGGTCATCCAGGCGTACGCGGCGCGGTCGGCGGTGGTGTCCATCGGCCGGTCGGCCTGCCCGAGTCCGTACCGTTCGCCGGAGCGCTCGTTGAAGGCCCGGTAACAGACGACCACCTCCGCGGCGCCCGTGGCGACGGCCATGGCCGCCTGCTGCACGGTGCCGCAGCCGGCGCCGCCGCCGTAGCCGATGCGGGAAAAAAACGTCAGCTCCCCCATACCGGTGTTGCGGGCCAGGTGGATCTCGGAGTTGGTCTCGGCGGTGAAGGTGACCAGGCCGTCGACGTCGGACGGCTTGAGCCCGGCGTCGGCGAGGGCGGCGAGCACGGCCTCGCAGGCCAGTTGGAGTTCGCTGCGCCCGGAGGACTTGGAGAACTCGGTGGCCCCGATGCCCACCACGGCGGCGGCACCGGTCAGGGCGCTGACGGTCATCGGGTCCCCGCCCCCTTCGGCAGTTGCACGGTCACCGTGCCGGAGACATGGGTGCCCAGGCTGTTGGTGCCGCGCACGGAGATCTCCAGTCCGCGGTCCTCGTCGGTCCTGGCCGTGACCGTGCCGGTGAGCACCATCGTGTCGCCGGGATAGTTGGGCGCGCCGAGCCGGATCCGGATCGCCTTGACGACCGCGGCCGGGCCGGCCCATCCCGTGATGTACCGGTCGACCAGCCCGTTGCTGGTCAGGATGTTCATGAAGATGTCCTTCGAGCCGCGCTGCCGCGCCAGTTCGGGGTCGTGGTGCACGTCCTGGTAGTCGCGGCTCGCGAGCGCGGTGGCGACGATGAGCGTGCGGGTCAGCGGGATCGACAGCTCGGGGAGCGTGTCGCCGACGGCCACCTCTTCGAACGTCCGGGTGGCCGACGTCGTCCGCGTGGCCGGTGGTGTGCTTCCGGCGGGTGCCGTCATGAGGCCACCGCCTCGCGGGCCAGGAGCGCGCCGAGCCGGGAGAGGTCGGCGCCTGCTCCGCCCAGGGTGGTCGAGATCTGTTTGCCCCACAGGAAGTGGCGGTGCACCGGATAGTCGGTGTCCACGCCGATGCCGCCGTGCACGTGCTGGACGCGGTGGACGACGTTCAGCCCGCCCTCGGTGGCCCACCACTTGGCGACCAGCACTGCCCGGGCCGCGCCTTCGCCGTCGTCGAGCGCGGTCACCGCCTGCCACAGCGTCACCCGCATCGCCTCGATGTCGATCCAGCAGTCGGCGAGCTGGTGCTGCACGGCCTGGAAGGTGGCCAGCGGACGGCCGAACTGCCGGCGCTCGCCCAGATAGCCCGCGGCGTGCCGCAGCGCGCCCTCGGCGACCCCGAGCTGTACGGCGGCCAGCGCGACGGCGGCGCGTTCGACGGTCCACTCCACGGTTCCGGTGCCCGGGGCCCCGACCGCCTCGGCGAGCGCACCGTCGAGCGTGAGCTGCCCGGCAAGGTCGTGGCTGGTGGTCTCGGCGTGCTCCCAGGTGACCCCGGCGGCGTCCGCGGCGACGAGGAAGAGACCGGTGCCCGCTTCGGTCGTGGCGGTGACGAGCACCTGCCCGGCGCCCGCGGGCGAGGGCACCACGGCCTTGGTGCCGCTGAGCCGCCAGTCGTCCCCGTCGGCCGTGGCGGTCGTCAGCGGTGCGAGCGGATCGGCCGGGCCGAACTCCTCCAGCGCGAGCGTCGGCCGGGCAGTGCCGTCGGCCACGACCGGCAGGAGCGCACCGCGCTGCCGCTCGGAGCCGTGCGCGTCGACCGCGAGGGCGGCGACGACGGCCGGCCAGATCGGGACAGGTGCCACGCACCGCCCCTGCTCCGCCAGCAGGACGCACAGCGCGGCCGTCCCGAGGCCGGCGCCGCCGGCCTCCTCGGGCAGGGCCGTGCCGAGCAGCCCGGCAGCGGCCAGGTCGGCCCAGAGCTTACGGTCGACACGGGTCCCGGACGTCTCGATCTCGCGCAGCCGCTCGGGGGTGGCCCGGTCGGTGAAGATCTCACGTGCCAGGTCCCGGACTGCTTCGAGCTCTTCTCCCAGCGAGAAATCCACTAGTGGTCCTCCGTCGCGACAGGCCGGAACACCGGCAGTGAAAGGTCGGGGTCGGCGTCCAGCCAGTCGAGGACGACGGGCATGTCGATGGCCACGTCCTCGGGCGCGATGCCGGCCAGGTTGGTGATGAGCCGGGTTCCCTCGGCCAGTTCGACGACCGCGACGACCATCGGGAACGCGAAGGCCGGATGCCGCGGGTGGTGGTTCACCGTGAAGCTGTAGACGTGCCCGCGCCCCGATGCCTCGACGGTGTCCCAGTCCAGGGAGTTGCACTGCGGGCAGCAGGGCCCCGGCGGATGGCGCAGGGTCGCGCAGGAGAAACAGCGCTGGATCAGCAGACGGTGCTCCTTGGCCGCCTCGAACCAGAAGGCGTTGTCCCGGTTGACGGCGGGCCGTGGCCGCAGTGCCGCCGGCTCCCGCTGCGACGCCGCGGCCGCCTCCTGCTTCTGCTCCTGCTTCTGCTCCTGCTTCTGCTTCTGCTTCTGCTCGTGCTCCTGCTGCGACTCCGCCGGACGGAACCGCAGGGTGCGCCAGCGCTGGGTGGCGACCGGCTGCCCGTCCTGGTCCCGGTAGGTCTTCATGGTGGTGACGAACCGTCCGACGCCGAGCCCGGTCCGCTTCTCCGGTGAGATCGACTCGACCACCTCCTGCACGCCGACGTGGTCCCCCGGCGCCAGTTCGCGCAGGAACTCCAGCTCGGAGTCGGTCGCCACCACGGAGGTGTAACCGCCCGCGTCCAGCAGCTCGACCAGCTCGTCGAACCCGCTGGACCCACCCGGCGGCGCCGTCGTGGCGGCGTAGCCCCGCATCGTCCACGCCTGGACCATCGATGCCGGGGCCACCACACCGGCGCGTCCCGTGGCGCGGGCCGCCTCGTCGTCGACGTACACCGGGTTGTCGTCCCCCATCGCCTCCGCCCAGTGCCGGATCAACGGCCGGTTGACGGGGTCCTGGCCCGGGGCGAGCGGCTTCAGTTCGCGGCCGACGAAGGCCCGCAGCTGCTCCTCGTACTCCTCGTTCACGCGCCACGCCCCTTGCGGGGAAGGCCCAGACCCTGGGTGGCGACCATGTCGCGGAGGACTTCGTTGACGCCGCCGCCGAAGGTGTTCACGATGCCCTGACGCGAGAGCTGCTCCACCTGTCCGGCCAGTACCGCGCCCGGCGACTCGGGCCGGATGCGTCCCGCCGCTCCCAGGATCTGGGTCAGGCTCCGCTGTACCTCGATGTGGGTCTCGGTGCCGTACGTCTTTGCCGCCCCGGCCTCGGCCCCGGTCAGGGTGCCCTGGGCGACCGCGCCGGTCATCTTCCAGTTCATCAGCCGCATCGCCTCCAGCCGGGCGTAGGTGCGTGCGAACTCCTGGCGGACCCACGGCAGTTCGATGGTGCCATTGGCCTTGGCCCACTCCAGGACCCGCTCCCACAGCTGGATCATCCGGCCCCCCAGCGCCGCCAGGCCGATGCGCTCGTGGTTGAGCTGCGCCGTGATCAGCCGCCAGCCGCCGTTCACCTCGCCCACCACCTCGGTGGCCGGCACCCGGACACCGCTGTAGTAGGTGGCGGTGACGACCATGCCGCCCACGGTCCGGATGGGGCTCCAGGAGAACCCCTCGGCGTCGGTCGGGACGACCAGGATCGAGATGCCCTGGTGCTTGGGGGCGTCGGCGTCGGTCCGGACGGCCAGCCAGATGTGGTCGGCGGTGTTGGCACCACTGGTGAAGATCTTGCTGCCGTCGACGACGAAGCCGTCGCCGTCACGGACGGCCCGCGTCGTCAGCGACGCCAGGTCCGTGCCCGCCTCGGGCTCCGTGTAGCCGATCGCGAAGACGATTTCGCCGGAGAGGATGCCCGGCAGGAAGCGTTCCTTGTGCTCTTGCGACCCGTACGCCATGAGCGTGGGGCCGACCGTGTTCACGGTGACGAACGGGAACGGGAGACCGGCCCGCTGGACCTCGTCGAAGAACACGTACTGTTCCTCGATCGAGCGGCCCTGGCCCCCGTACTCCTTCGGCCAGCCGATGCCGAGCCAGCCGTCGGAGCCGAGCCGTTTGACCACCTCGCGGAAGCGGTCCCCGCCGACGCCCTCCTCGCCGACCCGGCGGCGCTCCTCCTCGGGCATCAGGCCCGAGAAGTACCTGCGCAACTCCTTGCGCAGCTCGCGCTGTGCGGCACTCTCGCGCAGTTGCATGTGGTTCTCCTGTCGTTGTCGCCGACGGGCGTGGTCAGGGAAGGAAGCGCGCGCGCCCGTTGGCGAGGAACTCGCCGCGCAGTGCCGTCTTGTCCTCGTCGGTCATGGGTACGTAGTCCGGCTCCCCGCGTCCGGCCCAGCGGTAGACCGGGTCCTTTGTGCGCCAGCCCTGAAGCTGCATCTCCTTCTTGCGGAGCTTGTTGGAGCCCGTGCTCGGGAGGGCGTGGGAGACCCGGACGAAGCGCGGTGCGCCCTTGGTGCCGAGGTCCTCCTGCCGGGACAGGAACTCCGGCAGGCGCAGGTCCTCGAAGCGTGTGCCCTCGGGGATCTCGACCGCGGCCATCACCTGGTCGCCGGAGCGGGGGTCGGGCACGCCGAAGACTCCGGCGGCGACGATGGCCGGGTGTCTGCGCAGGATCCGTTCGGTCAGCAACGCCGAGGTGTTCTCCCCGTCGACACGGATCCAGTCGCCGGAACGGCCCGCGAAGTAGAACCAGCCGGACTCGTCGACGTATCCGAGGTCACCGGTCCAGTACCAGCCGTGGCGTACGCGTTCGGCGTTCGCGGCGTCGTTCTTGTAGTAGCCCTCGAACCTGGCGGCGCCCTCGGTGTCGACGATCTCCCCGATGGCCTCTTCCGGGTTCTTCACCCTGCCGTGCTCGTCGAGGACGGCGGGCGGGCACTGCTCGCGGGTCTCCGGGTGGACGATCCTGACGCTCTCGCGGGCGGGCACGCCGAGCGCCCCCACCGGGCCGCCGGGTGCCTGTTTGAGCATGCCGCCGCCCTCACTGGAACCGTAGCCCTCGATGAGCCGGCATCCGAAGCGGCGCAGGAAGGCGGCCTGGTCCTCCGGGGACGCTTCCGTGCCGAAGGCGTGGGTCAGCCGGTTGTCGCCGTCGTCGCCCTGCTCGGGTGTCGCCAGGACGTAGCCGATCGCCTTGCCGACGTACGTGAAGAAGGTGGCTCCGAAGTGCTTGACGTCCGGGAGGAAGCCGGAGGCCGAGAACTTGGGGGTGAGGGCGATGGTGGCACCGGCGGTCAGGGCGGGAGCCCACAGCATCATCAGCGCGTTCCCGTGGAACAGCGGCATGGCGCAGTAGCAGATGGCATCGCGGCCGATGTCGTACTTGGCGCAGTTGGCGCCGGCGAGCGCGGTCAGTCGGCCCTGCGAGCAGATCGCCGCCTTGGATGCGCCCGTCGTACCGGAGGTGAACAGCAGCAGCATCCGGGTGTCCGCGGTGACGGCCGGGTCCTGGACCGGGTCGGCGGCGTACGCGGCCGCCTGCTGCGCGTAGCCCGGCTCGTCGACGATCAGGACCCGGTCACGGTCCACGCCGGTGTCGAGGCCGTCGAGCAGTGCGAGGCCCGCACGGTCGGTGACGAGCAGCCCGCAGTCGGCGTGCCGCACCTCCTGTTCGAGCTGGGCGCCGCGGCGGGTGGAGTTGATGCCGACGACGGTCGCGCCGCTGAGGGCGCCGCCGCCCAGCCAGAAGATGAACTCGGGCACGTTGTCCAGCAGTACACCGATGTGGAACGGCCCCTCGGTGCGGAGCGACCTGGCCCAGGATGCGCGCGCCGCGCTCTCCCGGACGACCTCGTCCCAGGTCCAGCTGCGCTCGCGGGTGCGCAGACCCACGTGGTCGTCCCCGGCCCTGGCGAGCAGCAGGTCGGCAATCGTCTCGTGTGGCAACGTCGGTCCCTCTCACCCGTTGACCGGGGTTTCCCGCTGTCGGTGCGGGCGTCGGCGCGTGCAGATGTGCGCGCCGGGACGCCCGCCGTGAATGGTGATGCGCTGATGCCTCGATGGGCGTGGCACGACGGAGAGTTCGCGCGGTCCTGACCCGTCGGCCGGTCCTCGTTCCGGTCCTCCGCCGGCGCACCGGTCAAGGTGCTGACCGCGACGTTAGCCGGGAGGGTTTCCCCTGGTGCGGGCGGTCCCGCTGACCGGGAGGCGCAGGGTCCGTCCGGCACCCCGGGGGGAACGAGCGGTACGTCAGTCGAAGTTGGCCTGGCCGCCGTCGAGTGGCACGGTCGCGCCGGTGAGATAGCGGGCGTCCGGTCCGCAGAGCATCACCACGGCCCGTCCGATGTCCTGCTCGCAGTCGCCGACGTGGCCGAGCGGGATGGACTCGCAGAACGCGGCGGCCTCCTCCGGGTTGGCGGTCTGCCATTTCTCGTACGCGGGCGAAACGGCGTGCGGTGCCACCGCGTTGACGCGGATGTTGTCGGGCCCCCACTCGCAGGCGGCGCTGCGGGTCAGGGAGCGGACGGCCACCTTGGCGGCGGCGTACGCGCCGTAGTTGCGCAGATCCCAGCGGACCATGGCCGAGGTGACCAGGTTGACGACGACGCCGCCGCCCCGTCGTTTCAGATGGGGGTGGGCGGCCTTCATGAAGGCGAAGGTCGCGAAGGGGCCGCTGTGGAAGCCCTTGCGGAACTGCGCGTCGCTCATCGACAGCAGCGGGCCGTAGGCGCCCGTGTACGCGTTGTTGACCAGGATGTCGATGCCGCCGAACCGGTTGGCGACCGCGTCCACCACCCCGGGGACGCGGTCGGTGTCGCTCACGTCGCAGACGAACGGTTCGGCCCGGACGCCGCGGGCCCGCAGCAGTTCGCAGGTGGCTTCGAGCTTCTGCGGTGTCCGCCCGAGGACGGCGATCGATGCGCCCTCGGCGGCGAGCGCGAGGGCGATGCCCTGCCCCACTCCTTGTCCGGCCCCGGTGACGACCGCGACCTTGCTCTCAAGACTTCCCACCGGACTGCCTCTCTTCGTGTGCGGGTGTGCTCCGGCTCTTCGTGTGCGGGTGTGCGCCGGCCGGGCGTTCAGCGCGGGCGGGCCAGGTGCTTGGCGATGAACAGGCCCTCCGCGCTCACGCAGTCCCGGCCGCCGGCCGAGATGGTCCCGACGGTGCGGATCTTCGCGCCGTCCACATGGACCTGGCGGCCGGTGACCGTCAGCGGTTCGAACAGCGGGGTGGGGCGGTGGTAGCGCAGGGTGAGTTCCGCCGTCATGCCGGAGGGGCCGCCCCAGTGGTTCGCGACGCCGAGGGTGTGGTCCAGGAGCAGCGCCGAGATGCCGCCGTGCACATGCCCGGGCGGCCCCTGGTAGGGCAGGCCGAGGGTGACGGTGCCCTCGATGGCGCCGTCGTCCCGGCCGTACAGCTTCAGCGGGGGCGCGAGGGCGTTCTCGGGGCCGGTGACCGGGTCGTGCCTGGTCACCCCCTCGCCGTTCCACATGTCGACCAGGCGCTCCTCGCGGGCGGGAGCGTGCTCCGCCAGGTGGTCCGCGACCGCGTGGAGCTGCTTGGCGACGCACGACATGTCGGCGTCCGACCGGTCGCCGGCCAGCAGCAACGCGGCGATCACCCGGCGGGCCGCGGCGACGGCCGCGTCCAGTCCGGTGTCGTGGGCCTCGGCCACCAGCGGCGGCCGTGCGGCGGTCTCACCGTCGGTACGGGTGTCGGTTCCGGTGCTCATGAGGTGACCTTCGCCGTCGCGTGGGTGAGTACCGGGGCGTTGTCGCGTTCGGGGCAGGTGGAGTGCAGCACCAGTCCCTCTCCTTCTCGCCACACCGAGGTGCGGATGGTCTCGCCCGGGAACAGTGAGCCCGCGAATCGTATGGAGAAGCCGTTCAGCCGCGTGACGTCACCGTCGAGCACTCCGTCGACGAGCGCCTTGCAGACGATTCCGTACGAGGCCAGCCCGTGCAGGATCGGCCGGTCGAAGCCCGCCGTCCGGGCGAACTCGGGGTCGGCGTGGAGCGGGTTGAGGTCTCCGTTGAGCCGGTACAGCAGCGCCTGCTGCGGGGTGGTGGGCGTTTCGAGCACGATGTCGGCCGGGCGCTCCGGCGCCGCCCAGGAGGTCTCCGGTCCGGGCTCTCCCCCGAAGCCGCCCTCCCCGCGGGCCCAGATCTGCGTGGTGGTGGTCCACAGCGGCTCGCCCTGCGGGTCGGCCGCGGCGGACTCCAGCACGATCACCGCCGCCTTCCCCTTGTCCCACACCTCGGCGACCCGCGAGGTGACCGTGGCCGAGCCCGAGGCCGGCAGCGGCCGGTGGATCTCAAGTCCCTGGCCCGCGTGGAGGATCGAGCGGAGGTCGGTCTCGATGCCGGGCATGTTCACGGACATCGTGGGCACCTCTCCGGCCGAGATGCCGGAGCCGGCCACCAGGGCGAAGGTGGGCAGCACCTGGAGGCCGCGCTCGAAGGTCAGGTGCAGTTCCGGGTCGGTGGCGGCGTCCGAACCGGCCCCGAGGCTGAGGTGGTACAGGAGCACGTCGCGGGTGCTCCAGCTGATCTCGCGCACGGACGGGTCCGCGCTCAGCGCCTTGTGGCGGTCGATGGGCATGGTGGTTCTTCCTTCACGAGGGGTTTCGGCCCGGTGGCGCGGCCGGCCCGGCCGGCCGCGCCGGGGTCGCGTCTTCAGGCACGCTTCGGGGTGGGCCTGGGGTCGCGGTCCAGGCCCAGCAGGCGTTCGCCGATGATGTTCAGCTGGACTTCCGTCGTACCGCCCGCGATCGACAGACAGCGGGAGTTGAGGAACATCCAGGTGGCGTCGTGACGCCGGCCCTCGCCGGTCAGCGCGGCGCTGCCCTGCCAGTCCATGGCGGTCTCCCAGACCTGCTGCTGATGCTCGACGCCGAGCAGTTTGGCGATGCTGGCCTCCGCGCCCGGCTGCTGGCCGGAGACCGAGCGCAGCGTGGTGCGCAGGCCGAGCAGGCCGCCGGACTGCGCGTCGCAGAGGATGCCGCCGAGGGTGGTGAGCCGTTCGTCGTCCATCTCGTGGGGGGCTGCGGCGGCGATGTCGAGCAGCGCCTCGCCGGACCCCAGCGACGAGTCGTGGGAGAGGGCGACCCGTTCGTTGGCGAGCGTGGTGCGGGCGAGTTTCCAGCCGTCGCCCGGCTGTGCGACGAGCATGTCGTCGGGGACGAACACGTCGTCGAGGAAGATCTCGTTGAACTCCGACTCGCCGGTGATCTGCCGCAGCGGGCGGATGTCCAGGCCGGGGGCGGTCATGTCGAGCAGGAAGTACGACAGTCCCTTGTGCTGGGGTGCGGCGGCGTCGGTCCGGGCCAGCAGGATGCCCCAGTGGGCGTCGCGGGCCATGGAGGTCCACACCTTCTGTCCGGTGATCCGCCAGCCGCCGTCGGTCTTCTCCGCACGGGTGCTCACGGACGCGAGGTCGGAACCGGCTCCGGGCTCGCTGAAGAGCTGGCACCAGACGATGTCGCCGCGCAGGGTCGGCGCGAGGAACCTCTCCTGCTGGGCGGCGTTGCCGTGGGCGATGATGGTGGGGACGACCCAGCCGCCGATGATCATGTCGACGGGGGTCAGGTCCGCCGCGCGGATCTCCTCCGCGATGACCAGCTGGGTCACGGCGTCGGCGCCCTTCCCCCAGGGTGCGGGCAGGTGCGGTGCGGTGTAGCCGTGGTCGGCGAGGTGGACGAGCCGTTCCCTGCCTTCCAGGGCGGCCGCGGAGCTCAGTTCGGCGCGGATGCCGGCGCGTATCTCCTCGGCCTCGGGCGGCAGTTCGACGCCGAGATCGCGGCGGGCGCCGTCCAGGGTGAGCCGGGCCACCCGGCGGCGCCACCGGGCGGTCGGGCCGAGGGTGAGGCGCAGGGTCTGGACCCGGCGCAGCCAGAGGTGGGCGTCGTGCTCCCAGGTGAAGCCGATGCCGCCGAGGACCTGGATGGCGTCCTTCGTGGTGGTGAACGCCGCTTCGACGCTGGTCGCTCCGGCGACGGCGGCGGCGAGGGACGCCTCCGCCGGGTCCTGGACTGCGCCCGGTTCGCCGGCGCGGGCGGCGTCCCAGGCACAGGCGCGGGCCTGTTCGGCGAGCGCGAGCATCCGTGCGCAGCGGTGCTTGACGCCCTGGAACTGGCCGATGGGGCGGCCGAACTGCTCGCGCACCCGGGCGTATTCGGCCGAGACGGCGACGGCCCGGTCGGCGATGCCGGAGGCCTCCGCCGCGAACAGGACAGCGGCCAGGTCGAGCGGGAGCTGCTGCTCGACCGCCAGTACGTCGGTGGCCGGGACCGCCGTGTTCCGCAGGCGCACCCGGGACGGGCGGCGGGCCAGGTCGTGGCCGGCCACGTCGGTGGTGTCCGCGAAGGCGCGCGGGAGCACGAACCACGTCGTGCGGTCGCCGTCGCGGGCGGGCAGCACGAACAGGTCGGCGAGGTGGCCGCCGATGACGAGTTCGGACTCGCCGGAGACCGTCGCGGCGCCGTCGTCGCCGCGGGAGAGCGTGAGGCTGCCGGCGCCCAGGCCCACCGCGCCGATCGTGGTGCCGTCGGCGAGATGGGCCAGATGTGTCCGGTGTCCTGCCCGGTGCAGGACCGCGGCGGCGAGCGTCGTGGGCAGGAAGGGGCCCGGGGCCATGGCCCGGCCCAGTTCCTCGACGACGACGGCGAGTTCGAGGAGCCCGTAGCCGGCACCGCCCGCGTCCTCGGGCAGGTGCAGGCCGAGCAGCCCCTGTCCGGCGAGGGTCTGCCAGAACGACGGGAGCATCTCCTGCTCGGCGCTCACGGCCTTGCGGACGACGTCCTGGGTGATGTGCCGGTTCCCGAACGTGCGTACGGTGTCGCGCAGGTCGCGGTGCTCTTCGGTCAGTCCGATGGTCATGGCGGTCCCTCAGATCCGTTCGATGATCGTCGCCGTCGAGTGCGCGCCGCCGGCGCACATGGTGATCAGCGCGGTGGACTTGTCACTGCGCTCCAGCTCGTGGAGGGCCTGGGTGATCAGCCGGGCACCGGTCGAGCCCACCGCGTGGCCGAGGGCGATCGCACCCCCGTTGACGTTCACCTTGTCCATGTCGGCACGGTGGACCTGCGCCCACGACAGCACGACGGAGGCGAATGCCTCGTTGATCTCGACCGCGTCGATGTCGGCCAGTGTCATGCCGGCCTTGCGCAGCACGTGGTCGGTCGCCTCGATGGGCCCGTCGAGGTGGTAGTAGGGGTCGGAGCCGACCATGCCGGAGGCGACGATACGGGCCCGCGGGCGCAGTCCCAGGCGGTCGGCGCGCTCGGCGCTCGTCAGGAGTACGGCGGCGGCGCCGTCGCTGATCTGGGAGGAGTTGCCGGCGGTGTGGATGCCGTCGGGCAGCACCGTCTTCAGCTGGGCGAGCCCCTCGGCCGTGGTGTCCCGCAGGCCCTCGTCGCGGGTCACGGCGGCGGTCTTCCCGGTCGGGCCCTCGGGGCCGGACACCGGTGCCTCGACCTCGATGATCTGCCGGTCGAAGCGGCCTTCCGCCCACGCGCGGGCGGCGTTGCGCTGGGAGGCGAGTGCGAGGGCGTCCACGTCGGCCCGTGTGATGCCGCGTTTGCGTGCGATCCGCTCGGCGGCGGTGAACTGGTCCGGCATGTCCAGTGCGAAGTCCTCCGGCACCGGCAGGCCGGTGCCGGGGGTGAGCGCCTGTCCGAGGAAGACCCGGCTCATCGACTCGACGCCGCAGCCGATCCCGACGTCGATCGCACCGGAGGCGATCAGCCCGGCGATCAGGTGCACGGCCTGCTGGGACGAGCCGCAGGCACAGTCGATGGTGGTGCAGGCGGTGGCGTGCGGCAGTCCGGTGTGCAGCCAGGCGTTGCGGGTGACGTTGTTGGACTGCTCGCCGGCCTGGGTGACGCAGCCTCCGATCACCTGGTCCACCGCGTCCGGGGCGATTCCGGCGCGCTCCAGCAGGCCCTTCTGGGCCAGCCCCAGCAGCTCGGCCGGGTGCAGCCCCGACAGCGCTCCGCGGCGCCGCCCGACCGGTGTGCGCGCGGCTTCGACGATGACGGCCTCGGGCATGGTTCTCCGTAGGGTGTGAGGCGGCCCTTGGCGGGCCGGGTCGGTTGGCGGACGGCTGGGGCCTTTCGGTCGCGGCGCCTGCCGCGGCCTCGGGGAGGCTCGCGGGGTTCAGCACCGCACCCAAAAACTAGAATTCGTTCTTGTGCGGTGCAAGACCCAGTCCCACTGAATGGCTGCCCCACTCAATGGCTCCGCGCCGCCGGCCGGCCGGGACGGGCGGCCCCTCAGATGTGTGAGCCTCCGTCGACCCTGATCTCCGCTCCCGTGAGGTAACTCCCGTCCCGCGAGGCCGCGAAGGCGATGACGCCGGCGATCTGCTCCGGGTCGGCGGCGCCCAGCAGCGACCGGATCCGCCCGTAGTAACCGGCGTCCAGTTCCGGCGGCAGGACGTGCGGCCCCACCAGCGGCGTGGCGACCGTGCCGGGTGAGACGGGCACGACGCGGATGCCGCGGTGCACCACCTCGGCGGCCAGGGACAAGGAGAACGCCAGCACCGCGCCCTTCGACGCCGAGTAGGCGCTCATGTACGGGTTCCCGTGCGCGGCCGACGACGAGGCCACGTTGACGATGACGCCCGTCCGGTCGGGCAGATGCCGCAGCGCCTCCCGGCAGAACAGGGCCGTTCCGACGGCGTTGACGGAGAACAGCCGCTGCATGTCGGCGACGGTCAGCCGGTCGATGGGGGTCGTCCGGTGGATGCCCGCCACGTTGATCAGGGCATCGATGCCGCCGAGCTCCTCGGCGGCCGCCCGTACGGCGTCCACGACGGCGCTCTCCTCGGAGATGTCGGCGACATGGGTCACGATCCGCCCGGGCCCAGCGGCCGCCTCGGCGGTCTCCCGCAGGCCCTCGCCCGAGAGGTCGACGGCGAACACGGCCGCCCCCTCGGCCACCAGGCGGATCGCCGTGGCCCGGCCGATACCGGACCCCGCTCCGGTGAGGAGGACATCGACACCTTCGAAACGCTTCATGACGGCCCTTCTTTCGGACGACCCGCAGGCAGGGCGGCGGACGATACCCGGCCCCGGTGACCGGCGTCGGCACCGTCCCGCTGACCGGAACCGCCGTTCACCGGGGACCCGGCGTGTGGCATTCCGGTCAGTGGGACTGCCCAGGTGGGCCGGCAACGCCCCGTCCTACCGTCCGAACACTGGAGACCCTGCGTCCTTGAGGGGATGGGAACAACGTGACCGCAGTCGAGTCAGAACACGACGGAGTCCGCGCCATCGAGGCAGCGGCCGCACCGGCCCGGTTTGCCCGTGGATGGCACTGCCTGGGGCTGTCGGAGAAATTCAAGGACGGCAAGCCCCATTCGGTCCAGACCTTCGGCCAGAAGCTCGTGGTGTTCCGCGGCAGCGACGGCGAGCTCAGTGTCCTCGACGCCTACTGCCGCCACATGGGAGGCGACCTCTCCCAGGGCACCGTCAAGGGCAACGAGGTGGCCTGCCCCTTCCACGACTGGCGCTGGGGCGGGGACGGCCGCTGCAAGCAGATCCCGTACGCCCGGCGCGTGCCGCTCCGGGCCCGTACGGCGGCCTGGCCGACCCTGGACCAGGACGGGATGCTCTTCGTCTGGAACGACCCCGAGGGGAACCCGCCTCCGGCGGACGTCACGATCCCCCGTATCGAGGGGGCGACGAGCGACTCGTGGACCGACTGGATCTGGTACGAGACCGTCGTGGACGCCAATTGCCGCGAAGTCGTCGACAACGTCGTGGACATGGCGCACTTCTTCTATGTGCACTACTCGTTCCCGACGTTCTTCAAGAACGTCTTCGAGGGTCACACCGCCACCCAGTTCATGCGGGGCACGGGCCGCCCGGACGCGCGCCCGCAGGCGCAGAACGGCCAGCCGAAAACGACCGGCAGCACATCGGTGGCGTCCTACCACGGCCCGTCGTTCATGATCGACGACCTCACCTACCACTACGACACGGGCGATGTGCAGTCCGTCCTGATCAACTGTCACTACCCGGTGAGCGCCGACCGCTTCGTCCTGCAGTACGGCATCATCGTCAAGCGCTCGGACAGCCTGGAGGGCACGGAAGCCGACAAGCTGGCCACGAACATGGCCGATTTCATCAAGCTGGGCTTCGAACAGGACATCGCGATCTGGAAGAACAAGACCCGCATCGACAACCCGCTGCTGTGCGAGGAGGACGGGCCGGTCTACCAACTGCGCCGCTGGTACGAGCAGTTCTACGTCGATGTCGCCGACGTCAAGCCGGAGATGGTGGACCGCTTCGAGTTCGAGCTCGACACCACCCGTCCCGTCGAGGCCTGGCAGAAGGAGGTCGAGGCCAACCTCGCCCGCAAGGCCGCGGCCGAGAGCCGGCCCGTCTGATGCCGCGCGAGGACAACCGGCTGACCGACGGCGCGCCCATGCTGCCGCTGTCCTGCCCGCGGTGCGGCAACCAGGTCCGGGTGCGCAAGAGCAGCTGGCAGCAGACGAGCGTGCAGTGGGACGCGCAGGCCATGCTGGGCTGCCCGGAGCGGCAGGCCGGCGGCCCCGGCGAGGGACCGAACGGCGGCGCGTTCGAAGGCTGCCGTTCGCTCGGTGACACGATCCGGGAGGCCGCGCTGAGCGGTGCGATCACCGTGCTCCAGGAGTGAGGGAACGGGTCGCTGCGGTACGACGGTGAAGGGCCGGCCCTCCCGCTCATGTGAGCGGGAGGGCCCGGCCCTTCACCGTCGTACCGTCGTACCGGAGAATTATCCGCGGGCCGCGGCCACCCCGGCCCTGCGGCCGAAGAACGTGCCGTCACCCAGCGACGTACCGCTGATGTATCCCTCGCCATGGATGCCGGACGCCGCCCGGCCGGCCGCGAACAGCCCGGGAACGGCGGTGCCGGAGACGTCCAGCACCGCACCGTCGACGGTCGTGCGTAGCCCGCCGAGGGTGAATCCGGCGACACCCGTCCCGGCGCCCGTGTTCCCGCTCTCCCCGGGGTTGAAGCCGAGGCGGGGGTCGATCGCCGCGAAGGGCCCCTGCAGCGGCCGCAGCCACCGGGCGTCCTTGTGGAAGTACGAGTCCTGGCCCTCCTCGGCGTACCTGTTGTACGTGCCCACCGTCGACTCCAGCGCACCCGCCGGCATCCCGAGCTCCTCCTCCAGCTCGGCCAGGGTCTCCCCGACGAACTGCGGGAGCACACCCCAGCGTTCCGCCTCGGGCACGGACTCGTAGCCCTCCTCGTCGACGATCACCCAGTACGGGCCCGGCTGGCCGGCGTGCCGCCGCCGAGGTAGAGCTCGCCGCCGGACAGGGCCGAGGAGCCGCCCGGCCCGCCGGCCCGTTCCAGTACCAGGACCTCGGCGCCGGCCGAGGCCGCTTCGAAGGCCGCGGCCGCGCCCGCGCAGCCGAAGCCGAAGCCGAGTACGTCGGTCTCGGCGTCGTACCGGGAGACGGACGAGGCGGGGACCTGCGTCACCGGCCGGGAGGCGCTCACCGGCCCGCCTGGCCGGGATGCGCTCACCGGCCCGCCTCGGGCGGGGTGAAGGCCGCGAGCGGCTCCGAACCGGACCAGTCGTGGCCCCAGTAGCTGTCCGCGGTGATCTCCTCGGCGGTGTAGTACGTCTCGTCGACGAGCATGCCCTCGCAGCCGTACTCGATGTCCCAGCCGCCGGGCGCGCGCACGTAGAAGGAGACCATCTTGTCGTTGGTGTGCCGGCCCAGGGTGGAGGAGATCGAGAAGCCGAGCCGCCCGACGCTGTCGAGCGCGCGGCCCACCGCGTCCAGGCTGTCGACCTCGGCCATGAGGTGGACCAGGCCCGGTTCCTGCCCGTGCGGCGCGGGGCAGATGGCCAGACTGTGGTGCCGCTGGTTGACGCCCATGAAGCGCACGCGGCGAGGTTGGGTGTCGGGATCCGTGCCGGCGAGCCTGATCGCTCCGCGCGGCAGGAAACCGAGGACCTCGGTGTAGAAGGAGACGGTCTCCTCCATGCAGGTCGTGGGCAGGACGACATGGCCCATGCCCTGGCCGCCGGTGACGAAGTTCTGGGCGAAGCCGGTGCGCACGGGGCTGTGGTCGAGGATCGGGGCGAAGAAGACCTCGGCGGGGACGCCGGCGGGGTCGTCGAAGGTGATGCCCGCTTCCACCCCGCGTTCGTCGGCCTCCTTCTGCGTCAGCTCCTTGACCGCTCTGCCCGACGCCTCGACGGCTCGCCCGACCGCCCGCAGGGCGAACTGGTCGCGCACCTCCCACCCGACGGCCAGCACCCGGTCGGTGTCACCGGGCAGGACGGCCAGTCGTGCCCGGCGCTCGTCCATCCGCAGGTAGAGACCGTCGGGATCCGGCCCGGACCCTTCGGCGAAACCGAGGCCGTCGACGGTGAGTTCGCGCCAGCGTTCGATGTCGCGCGTCTGGACCCTGAGATAGCCAAGCCCTCGTATCTGCGTCATGTGTTCCTCCCTCATCTGTCGGTCTTTCGGTCTGCCGGTCCTTCGTCGGACGGGCGCTGGTGCCGTGACGGGTCGTCAGATCATCGAGCGCATCGGCCCGTGCGGCGGCTCGATGTCGAGCTGCGTCAGCGCGGCGGCGTGGAAGACCGAACCGGGCACGTGGATGGCGTGGGCGAGGCCGGTGTGGGCATCGCGCCAGAAGCGCTGGATCGGGTTGTCCATCCGCATGGCGTTCCCGCCGGAGCGCGCGACGATCTCGTCGACGGCCCGCACCGCGCGCCACGCCGCCCGGGCCTGGGTACGCCGGCCCACGGCCCTGCGGTCGAAGGTGACCTCCCGGCCGGCCGCCACCATGTCGTGGAGCTGCGAGATGTTGTCCAGCAGCGCCGAGCGCGAGGCCGCGATCTCCGCCGCCGCCTCGCTGACGGCGTAGAGGACGTACGGGTCGTCCTTGACGGCCGTGCCGGTGATCTGGACGCGGTGGCGCTGATAGGCCATGTGGTGGGCCAGCGCCCCCTCGCAGATGCCGATGACGGCCGCGGTGATGCCGAGGGGGAAGGCGGCGGAGAACGGCAGGCGGTAGGTGGGGTTGGTCAGCCCGGCCTCCTTCGCCAGGGTGCCGTCGACCACCTTGGAGTACTCGATGACCCGGTACTCGGGGACGAACGCGTCCTTGACGACGATGTCCTTGCTGCCGGTGCCGCGCAGGCCGACCACGTCCCACGAGTCCTCGACGATCTCGTAGTCCGAGCGCGGCAGGACGACGTGCACCGACCGCGGGGGGTTCAGCCTGTTGCCGTCCTTGTCGGCCAGGAACGCGCCGAGGAAGAGCCAGTCGCAGTGGTCGGTGCCGGAGGAGAACTGCCAGTGGCCGTTGAAGACGTAGCCGCCGTCCACGGGGCGGAGCACGCCCATCGGCGCGTAGGGGGAGCCGATCCAGGTGTCGTTGTCCTCGCCCCACACCTCCGCCTGGACCCGGGGGTCGGCCATCGCCATTTCCCAGGGGTGGACGCCGACGACCCCGGCGACCCAGCCGGTCGCGCCGTCGCAGGCGGCGATCCGCATGATGGTCTCGGCGAACTCGCGTGGGTGCAGTTCCAGGCCGTCGTACGTCTTCGGCTGGAGCATCCGGATCGCACCGGTCTCCCGCAGCACCTTGGCCGTCTGGTCGTCCAGTCGGCCGAGCGACTCGTTCGCCGGTCCCAGCGCGCGGATCTCCTCCGCGCGCTCGGTGATCGCTTCAAGTACCGGATTGGGCATGGCTGTTCTCACTTCCGTGCGGAGGTGTTCTCGGCGAGGGCGACGGCAATCTCGATGAGCTGGTCCTCCTGGCCTCCGACGAGGTTGCGGCGGCCGGCCTCCAGGAGGATCTCGGCGCCGGACACGCCGTACTTCGCGGCCTGGCGGTCGGCGTGCTTGAGGAAGCTGGAGTAGACCCCGGCGTACCCCATGGTCAGCGACATCCGGTCGAGGAGGCACTCGCCGTCCATGACCGGCCGTACGACGTCCTCGGCGGCGTCGATGATCTTCCGGGTGTCGATGCCGGTACGGATGCCGAGCTTCTCCGCGACCGCGGCGAAGGCCTCGACCGGGGTGTTGCCCGCACCCGCGCCGAACCGGCGGGTCGAGCCGTCGATCTGCTGTGCGCCGGCCCGCACGGCGAGCACGGAGTTGGCGACGCCGAGTCCCAGGTTCTCGTGGCCGTGGAAGCCGACCTGCGCGTCGTCGCCGAGTTCGGCGACGAGCGCCGCGATCCGGTCGCTGGTCTGCTCCATGACCAGCGCTCCGGCGGAGTCGACGACGTAGACGCAACTACAGCCGGCGTCGGCCATGATCCGGGCCTGCCGGGCGAGCACCTCCGGGGACTGGCTGTGCGACATCATCAGGAAGCCGACGGTCTCCAGGCCCAGATCGCGGGCCAGCCCGAAGTGCTGGACCGCGATGTCGGCCTCGGTGCAGTGGGTGGCGATCCGGCAGACGGCGGCACCGTTGTCGGCCGCCTCACGGATGTCGTCCTGGACGCCGAGACCGGGCAGCATCAGGAAGGCGATCTTCGCCCGGCGCGCGGTCTGCACGGCCGCCTTGATCAGCTCCTGCTCCGGCGTGTGGCTGAAGCCGTAGTTGAACGACGAGCCGCCGAGGCCGTCGCCGTGGGTCACCTCGATGACCGGGACCCCTGCCTCGTCGAGCGCCCCGACGATCGACCGGACGTGCTCGATGGTGAACTGGTGCTGTTTGGCGTGCGATCCGTCTCTCAGGGACGAGTCGGTGACGCGGATGTCGAGGTCGGCGCTGTAGGGCATGGCTGGTGAACTCCTTGGGTGCTCAGGATCCGGCGCGCTGGGAGACGATCCGCCGGGCGAAGCCCTCACCGACCTCGGTGGCCGCGGCGGTCATGATGTCGAGGTTCCCGGAGTAGGGCGGCAGGAAGTCCCCCGCGCCCTCCACTTCGAGGAACACCGCGACGCGGGCGAGGCCGCCGCTCACCTCGGTCGGCTCGTCGAACTGCGGCTCGGCGCGCAGCCGGTAGCCGGGTACGTACGACGCGACCTGGGCGACGATCTCGTGGATCGACGCGGTGATCGCGGCGCCGTCGGCGTCGGCCGATATGGAACAGAAGACCGTGTCCCGCATCAGCATGGGCGGTTCGGCCGGGTTGAGGATGATGATGGCCTTGCCCTTGGCCGCGCCGCCGATGGTCTCGATGCCCCGGCTGGTGGTGATCGTGAACTCGTCGATGTTGGCCCGGGTCCCCGGGCCGGCGGACGGCGAGGCGACGCTGGCCACGATCTCCGCGTAGGCCACCTCGGTGACCCGGGAGACGGCGTGGACCACGGGGATGGTGGCCTGTCCCCCGCAGGTGATCAGGCTGACGTTGGGCGCGTCCAGGTGCTCGCCCAGGTTGACGGCCGGGACGACGGCGGGGCCCAGCGCGGCGGGCGTCAGATCGACGGCCTGGATGCCGAGTTCGGCGTATTTGGGGGCGTTCGCCTTGTGCACGTACGCCGAGGTGGCCTCGAAGACCAGGTCCGGGCGCTCGTCCTGGGCGAGCAGCCGGTCCACGCCCTCGGCACTGGCGATCAGGCCCTCCTCGGCCGCGCGCTTGAGGCCGGGGCTCTGCGGGTCGATCCCGATCATCCAGCGTGGCTCTATCACTGCGGACCGGAGCAGCTTGTACATCAGGTCGGTTCCGATGTTTCCGGAGCCGACGATCGCGGCGGTCGCCTTGGTCACTGTTCGAACCTCATCCGAATCGAGGGGTTTGGGGGCGATCATCCGTCGTAGGTGACCTTGATGCGTTCACTGACCGGGAGCGCCTGGCAGGAGAGGATGAGTCCGTCGGCGAGGTCCTGCTCGTCGAGGACCTCGTTGCGCTCCATGACCACCTCGCCCTCGGTAACCACACAGGCGCACGCGCTGCAGCTGCCCTCCCGGCAGGAGAACGGCGCGTCCAGTCCTGCCGCGAGGAGCACGTCGAGCAGCTTGCTGCCCTGGGGCCAGGGCACGGTCGTGGTCCGTGCGTCGAGCTCGACCTCTACGGTGCCGGACGGGCCCGTGGGGTCGGCGACGGTCTGCGGGGCGGCGAACGGGTCGTTCGTCAGGGAGGTGAACCGTTCGACGTGCACGCGCCCCGGCGGCACACCGAGGTCGGTGAGCGTCGTGGCGGCGAGGTCCATGAAGGGACCCGGGCCGCAGATGAACGCCTGGCGTCCGGTGTACGGCTCGGCCAGCGCCCGCAGACCGGGGCCCGCGGGCAGGCCCTGGACGGACTCCAGCCAGTGGACGACGGTCAGCCGGTCGCCGTACTCCCTTGCCAGGGTGGCGAGTTCGTCGCGGAAGATGACGGAGTTCTCGTCGCGGTTGGCGTAGATCAGGGTGACTGATCCGCTCCCGCCGTGCAGGCAGGAGGTGAGGATCGACATCACCGGCGTGATCCCGCTGCCCGCGGCGAGGAGCAGGAAGTCCTCGTCCAGCGAGTCCGGGGTGAAGGTGCCCGCGGGGCGCAGCACTTCGAGGGTGTCGCCTTCGACGACGTTGTCGCAGATCCAGTTGGAGCCGTATCCGTTCACCGTGCGTTTGACGGTGACCTTCAGCTTCTCGTCGCGCAGCGGGGAGCTGCACAGCGAGTAGCAGCGGGCGGCCCCGCCCTCGCGGTCGGAGGGCACCTTGACGGTGAGGAACTGGCCGGGCTTGTAGCGGAACTTGTCCTGCGTCCCGTCCGCGGGTTCCAGGACGAGCGAGTGGGCGTCGGACGTCTCGCGGATGACTTCGACGACGCGGACGGTGAGCGGGCGGGGCAGTGTCACGATGCTCTCCCGGTCGTCTCGCCGGCGGCGTGCCGGGCGGCGACGTAGCCGAAGACGATGGACGGGCCGATGGTGGCGCCCGGTCCGGCGTACTCGCCTCCCATCACCGGCGCGGAGGTGTTGCCGGTCGCGTAGAGGCCGCTGATGAGCGAACCGTCCTCCCTCAGGACCCGGCTGTGTTCGTCGCAGACCAGCCCGCCCTTCGTCCCGAGGTCACCGACCTCGATGCGCACGGCGTAGAAGGGCGCCTTGACGATCTCGTCCAGGTTGGGGTTCTTCAGGGTCGGGTCGCCGTAGTAGCGGTCGTAGGCGCTGTCGCCCCGGCCGAACTCGGTGTCCTTGCCGGTGCGCGCGAAGCCGTTGAACCGTTCGACGGTCGCGGTGAGTTCCTCGGGGGGAACGCCGATGGCGACGGCGAGTTCGGCGATGCTGTCCGCCCGGTGTGCCAGGCCGCTCTCGTAGAAGTCCTTGGGGAACGGCATTCCGGGCAGGATCTGCGCGAACGGGTAGCGGGCGCGGGCCTTGGCGTCCATCACGAACCAGGCCGGGACGTGGCCGCCCGCCAACTGGTCGTGGACGAAGTTCACGTACGGGGAGGACTCGTTGGTGAAGCGGCTGCCGTGGGAGTCGACGATCACCGACGGCGGGATGCACCGCTCGGACACCAGGGGGATCGTGGCGCCGGCCGGGTGGCGCACCGAAGGCATCCACCACGCGTCGTCCATGAAGTCCAGCGCGGCGCCGAGCTCCAGCCCGGCGACGATGCCGTCGCCGACGTTCTCCCGCGCGCCGGCGCTGTGGATCTCCCGGCCGCCGGCGGGCAGGTACTTCTCGCGCATCTCCTGGTTGTGGTCGAAGCCACCGGTCGCGAACAGCACACCGCGCCGCGCCCCGATGCGCACCTGCTTGCCGTCGCGCTGCGCGACGATCCCGGTCACCGTGCCGTCGTCGCCGACGACCAGGCCGGTCATCGGGGTCCGCAGCCACACGGGGACCCCGGCGTCCTTCAGGGCCATCCTGAGCCGTGCCACCAGCGCGCGACCGCCGGTGGCCATGTGCCGGCGGCGGACCACGTTGGACGAGACCCGCCAGGCGGCGACGACGGACGCCCAGCGTCCGCGCCAGGTCCGCCTGACCATCGCGAGGTCGCGGTAGTCCTTGGCGGTGATCCACAGACCGAGCGGGCCCTTCATGTTGTTGGGCCGCTGGTGCCGCTCGTCCTCGCCGAGCTTGCGGGTGTCGAAGGGGAGCGCCTCGATGGAGCGGCCCATCGGCCGGCCGCCGTCGTACTCGGGGTGGTAGTCGGCGTATCCCTTGACCCAGAAGAACCGCATCCACCGGCTCTTGCCGAGCAGTTCCATGGCGGCCGGGCCCTGGTCGACGTAGGTGTCGAGGCGGGCGGCCGGGACGCGGCCCTCGGTGAGGCGGTCCAGGTACTGCCGGATCGACGCACGGCTGTCGTTGTGGCCCTTGGCGCGCAGCGTGGGGTTGTTGGGGATCCAGATGCCGCCGCCGGAGATGCCGGTCGTACCGCCGTACATCTTCCCCTTCTCGATCACGACGGTGGACAGGCCGCTGTCCACGGCGGTCAGCGCGGCCGCCATGCCGCCACCGCCGCTGCCGACGACGACGAAGTCGAACTCGTGGTCCCAGGACGTGTCCGCGCCCGCTTTCGCACCGGCGCTCATGCCGCGTCCTTACGGGTCAGGAAGGCGAGCACGGCACTCTCCCAGGCCGCCTTCTGTTCGATCATCACCCAGTGCCCGCAGTTGGGGAACACGTGCAGTTCGACGTCGGGAATGGTCCGCATCGGCACGATGGACATGTCGACCGGGCTGACCCGGTCGTCCCGGCCCCAGGTGATCAGGGTCTTGGCCCGCAGCCCGTGGAGCATCGCCCAGAGCGGGGCCTCCTCGGACCTCGCCGCGGCGGCGGTGGCGGCGAACGCGGCCTTCCCGTACATCCTGCGCGCGGCGGCGAGTGTGTCCGGCTCGGTGGCCTGGGCCCACCGCTCCTCGATCAGTTCCTCGGTGACCATGGCCGGGTCGTACACCATGGAGTACAGCCACTGGACCAGACGTTCACGCGTCGGGTTCTCGGTGAACTCCATCAGCAGGTTGATGCCCTCGCCGGGGCCGGGGCTGTAGAGGTTCCGGCCCATGCCGCCGATCGTCACCAGGCGGCGTACGCGGTCGGGGTTGTCCAACGCGAACCGGGTGCCGACGAAGCCGCCCATGGAGTTGCCGATCACGTCGACCTGGTGGAGCCCGAGGCCGTCGAGGAACCGGCCGACGGCATCGGTGGCGGTGGCCATGGGGTTCCCGTCGGCCGGGTCGCTGACCCCGAACCCGGGGAACTCCAGGACCAGGCAGCGGAAGTGCTCGGAGAACCGGGCCAGATTGCCGCGGAAGTTGCGCCAGCCCGTGACGCCGGGGCCCGAGCCGTGCAACATCAGCAGAGGCGGACCGTCCCCGGCCTCGTGGTAGCGCAGAACGCCGTGATCAGTTGTGAGTTCCCGCAATGTGGAGTCGTGGCTCAGCCCCATCATCATCCCTGCCTTCGACGTCCCTGTGGTCAACGGTTCCTGGAACGTAGCCAGGGCCCCCACAGGGGCGCCTCACTCATCCCGATCAGCGGGACGCGGGTGTTCCGGGCAGCCGGAGCGGTACGGGCCGGCCCTGTGGCCTGTCGTGTTCCACTCATCGGGAGCGCGCGCTCCGGTGCCCGACGCGACGGTCCTACCTTCGGGACGTGCCCCGCCAGGAGCACGTCACAGACCCGGCCCCGTCGAGGTGAATCCGATGTCAGCAGAGTCCTTGACCGCACCCACGACAGGTGAGGTCACGGCGCCCACTCCTCAGGAGATGCGGCGCACCATGGGAGCGTTCGCGACGGGTGTCACCGTCGTCACAGGGATGGACCGGTCGGATCCGGTCGGGTTCGCGTGCCAGTCCTTCGCATCCGTTTCGCTGGAACCGCCCCTCGTCCTGTTCTGCGCCGACCACAAGGGGCGCGCCTGGCCGAGGATCAGGGAGTCGGGCCGGTTCTGCGTCAACGTCCTCGCCGAGGACCAGACCGATGTCTGCGGCCGCTTCGGCTCCAGCAGGGGAAGCAAGTACGACGGGCTGGGCTGGGACCTCTCGCGCTGGGGGACCCCGTCCCTGCGCGGCGTGCTGATGAGGGTCCATGCCGAGGTGTACGACGTGCACGTCGCCGGTGACCACGATGTGGTGATCGGGCGGGTCCTGGAACTGGAGACGATGCCCGAACAACGGCCGATGCTCTTCTTCCGCGGGCGGTTCGGCGTCGAGGACCAGCCGGTCACCATGCCCGACCCCTGGGGCTGGGGCGACCACTGGGGCTGAGAGGCTCTCGGAGGTCATCCGACAGCCTCTGAGCTTTCCGTTTAACCTGCGGCGGTTCGATGTGCGGTGAGGCTCTCGGCGCGTTTCACGGTCTTGCCGACGTCGTGATGGGGTGCGACCTTGCGGTTCTTCGATCCGGAGGGACGCCCGGGGCCGGGTCGGGAGGGTTGCGGAACACTGGCGGGGCGGGTCGTGGTCGCGCGGATGTTGCGGAACCCTCGCCGGACTCGGGCGGGAGTGAGGCGGCGGGGTGGGGCCGGTCGCTCCCAGGGCCTTCGGAGGTCCTCGGCGAGCGCGCGGGCGAGGTGGATCTGGGTGTAGGCGGCGATGATCAGCCAGGTCCACAGGTCGGCGGTCTCGGGGCTGCGGACCTTCGGCCTGGTCCAGCCGAGCGTTTGCTTCATGAGCCGGAAGGTGTGTTCAAGATCGAATCTGCGGAGGAAGGTCCGCCAGATCCGGTCCAGGTGGGCACCGTCGACGCCGGGGGCCGAGGACCACAGCCAGACGGGCTTGGGGTCGCGGTCGCCGGGCAGGTACTCGACCTTCAGGCGGATCAACGTGCCGTGAACGAGGGGGAGTTCACCGTCGTGGTCGAGCCAGGGGCCACGGTGGGTGAGGCGGGGATGCATCCGGTTCCAGGCGGTGGCCTCGGTCTTCCCGTAACGGGTGGTGTCGGTCGTGGTGGTGGTCTCCGGCTCGTGCCAGCTGTCGGGCTTCTTCAGGGTGAAGACCCCGCCGTGCTTGCGGGGCTGTCCGCCCCGTGGACCGGAGCGGCGCTCGCCGGCGTCGCGGAGCATGACGCGGTCCGAGCGCAGGCGCCCGGCCACCTCAACGGGTAGGTCGGCCAGGACATGGGCGAGGCGGGTGACGTCGTAGCCGGAGTCCATGACGATCAGGATGTGCGGATCGCCGGGCTTCCAGTGCCCGGCGCGGACCAGCCGCTCCACGACTTCACGGAGCTGGGCGGCGGTGACCGCGGTCGCGTCGTCGGCCGGTCCGAGCCGGACGGCGTCCAGGACCCGCGTCCACGAGGTGCGGCCCGGCTCCAGGGCGGCGACAAAGGAGTAGGGCCAGCCCGGGATGCGCTGATCCGCACTGCGGCCACGCCCGTAGACGTGGCAGAACAGCCGGTCAGGGCTGGTAGGGGCGTCGGGGCGCAGCCAATTGGAGACGTCCACGGCCAGCGCGATACGCCCCTCCGATGTACGCGGGATCGGCAGGCTGTCCAGGACGCGGCGCAGACGGCGTGGCTCCAGCCAGCCGGAGTTCAGCGCGTCGTACATCGCGCCGTGCCCGCGCCGGTGCTCGGCCGCGAGCGTCAGCTCGACCAGCGACTTCACCGGGCCGTCCGCGCACAGCACCGCGTCGGTCAGCTCGAAGAGCGCGTCCGCGCGGGTGTAGAGGCAGTCGTAGAACTCGATCCGGAAACGGGACAACACGGACAACGGCTCGACGTCGGAGACCTGAACCGGAAGACTCATCACAGCGGCCGTTCTCTCGCGCTCTGTTACTCGACATCTCAAAGCGTGAGGGGCGGCCGCCCCTGCTGTCACGGAAACATCGCATTTCAGCAGGCCACTGCGTCAGCGAGGTTAAACGCCAAGCTGAGGCTGAGGTCCGGTCGTCGAACTGCCGGGCGTCGCACGGCGGACCGCGGTTCGGCGACAGGCCCTGGGCTCCAGGGCCTGTCCGGCTGCGCTCCCCCGGACACGCTCTACAGCCAGCCGCCGCTCTGGCCGGCGACGAGCAGCCGGTCCATGGCCTGCGGAGACCACGTCTGCTCCGGGAAGGCGGGCGCGCGGTGTCCCCGGCCAGGGGTCTCCAGGCAGGGGAACAGTTCCAGCGAGACCTGTCGCGCGGCGTCGACCACCAACGGGGCCACCTTCTCCAGCGGGGTCTGCGCGTCGCCGATCAGCGAGATGGCGGCCACGGGCCCCTCGGGGCCACGGATCGCCGCCGCGGCGCAGGCGATGCCGGGGAAGCACTCGCCCCGCTCGAACGCCAGGCCGCGACGCTGCCGGATCCGGTTGAGCTCCTGGTGCAGGGTGTCCAGGTCGGCGATCGTGCGGTGGGTCAGCCGGGCGATGGCGCCACCCACCCGGGCCTCGACCTCCTCCGGTTCGAGCCAGGCCAGCATCGCCTTGCCCAGTGCCGTCGAGTGGGCCGGCGCACGCCCGCCGACCCGCGAGGGGACCGACGCGGCGAACCGGCCGCCGGCCTTGTCGAGGTAGTGGACGTCGGCGCCGTCGAGCACGGCGAGGTGGACGACCAGCCCGGTGCGGATCTGCACGCTGTGCAGTCTGGGCGCGGCGGCTTCACGGATCTCACTGTTCGTGCCGTCGCCCCCGCCTAGCCCGAGTGCCCGCCGCCCGAGGCCGTAGCCGAACCCTGTGTGCTCGAGCCACTGGAGCCGTACGAGCTGGTCGAGGATCCGGTGGGCCGTGGAACGCGGGAGATGCGTGCTGCGGGCCACGTCCTCCAGGGACAGCCGAGTGGTGCGGCATTCGAATGCGTCCATGATCAACGTCATGCGTTCGACCATCGACGGCGGGAGCTCCCGGCGAGCGGGTATGTCCACGGCAGCAGCGACATCGACAACCGTCATGGCGAACCCTCCAGGTAAACTGAAATGAATTCTTGTTTTCCGGAATGTAACAGCGGTACGAGGTGTGGGGAACCCTCGTACACCTGGAGATCCGCGCCGCGCTGATCGAGCTCCTCGCTCGGGCTCTGCTGGTGCAGCCGACCACTCAGCAGCAGTCCCGGCAGGACCGCGCGATGGGCCGCGTCCTGGACTGGCTCGGCCAGTTCCCCGGGGAGGACTGGCAGGAGCGCTGGCTGCTGAGCGGCTCCGACATCGCCGGGAAGCAGTGGGGTCCGCCGGGGCTGACCCAATCCCAACGATGCCGGCTCACCGCCGGGCTCGGCGCACTGATCGTCCTCCGCGCGGTTCGACCGTGCGACGCCTGGTTGTGCGGCAGCCGCCTGCTCGGTGTCTACGACGCCTACCGGCGCCACAACCAGGCAGAGGCGTTCGCCCGGCTGGAGCGGCAGGCCGAGGGACGGGGTGGCTGCGACGAGCACAGTGCCGAGGCACTCAACCTGCTCACGCGCATGGCCATCGTCACCGGAAAGAACCTGCGTGAACTGGACGTCGAGGACTTCGAGCAGTACACGGCAGCTCGCCGGGCCTCCGGACGCACGGTGGCCTCCCTGCCGATCGCCTACGAGATTCTGCATGCCGTCGGCGGCCTGAAGGACGCACCGCCTACCCTGCGGCAGGCCCGCGCACCGGGTCAGCTCACTCCCGCCGAGCTGGTCGATCGTTACCGGATCGCCGACCGCGAGATCCGCAACGTCCTGGTGCACTATGTCGCCGAGCGGGCAGCGGTCCTCGACTACGGCTCCTTGGTCAACCAGGCCCATATGCTCGCCGGGCTTTTCTGGGCTGACCTGGAACGACACCATCCCGGGATCTCCTCCCTCCACCTGCCCGACGGCGTCGCCCAGGAGTGGAAGCAGCGGGCCCGCCTTCTGCCCGACGGACGCCCCCGCCGCAACAGCCACAACGTGCTGCTGGCTGTCCGCTCTTTCTACCTGGACCTGTTGCAGTGGTCGCTGGAGGAACCGGCCCGCTGGTCCCGCTGGGCGGCACCTTGCCCGATCAGCGAAGCAGATGTCCGCGGCTACCTGAAGGAGACCCGGCACCGCCAGGCCCGGATGCAGCAGCGCACCCGCACCTTGATCCCGGTGGTCCCGCGGCTCGTCGCCGCCGCCGAGGACCGGTTGCGACAGGCCGAGTTCGTCCTGGCCGCCGCCCGGGAGAGCGAGCCCGGCCAGGAGTTCACTGCCGGCGGCCAGCGGTACCGCCGCACCGGCCGGGTGACCAGCCGCTGGCGTCCGACCGCCGTGTTCGTCACCCCGTTCGCCGGGCCGGCCACACGCTTCGACGCCGAGTGCGAGGAGTCCAACGCGTTCTGGACCTGGGCCGTGATCGAGGTGCTGCGGCGGACCGGAGCCCGCATCGAGGAACTGCTGGAACTCACCCATGTGAGCCTTCGGCAATACCGGGCGCCCACCGGCGAGCTGATCCCGTTGTTGCAGATCAGCCCCTCCAAGACCGACCAGGAACGAGTCATCCCCGCCGACCCGGACCTGGTTGCCGTCCTCGCTCGCATCATCCGCCGGATCAAAGACCCTGACGGGAAGGTCCCGTTGCTGAGTCGCTACGACGGCTACGAACGCACCTTCGGCCCGCTACTGCCGCACCTGTTCCAGCGCGTCTCCCAGCACCGTTTGCAGGTGATCTCCCCGAACCGGGTACGGGAGTTGCTCGCGGACCTCGCGGAACGGGCCGACATCGTCGACGTCGACGGCACACGGCTGCGATTCACCCCGCACGACTTCCGGAGGATCTTTTCAACCGAGACCGTCAACGGCGGGCTGCCGATCCACATCGCCGCCAAAGTGCTCGGCCATCTCGATCTCAACACCACTCAGGGATACGTCGCTGTCTATCCCGAGGAGGTCATCCGCCACTACCGACACTTCGTCGACCAGCGCCGAACCACACGTCCCAGCGAAGAGTACCGGGAGCCGACCGCCGCCGAATGGGATGACTTCCGAGACCACTTCAGCCTGCGCAAGGTCGCTCTGGGCACTTGCGACAGGCCCTATGGCACCCCCTGCCAGCACGAGCATGCGTGCTTATCCGAACTAACCCAGCATGAAGACGGGTTGGGGTTCCAGGCCGCGCCCACCACAGAACGTAGTGGTGGACAAGTTGGACGACCGGGCCCTGCCGGGCGTGTCGCGAGTCGAGGAGGATCACCCCTCTTACTTGGCCTGCGCCCCTGCGAGACCCTGGCAAACAGGAAGACGTGGAGGAAGAGCGGACATAGCTCAACGCTCGCTGGAGTAGGCGGGCTCGGCGGTTCGTCAGTCGGCGGCATCACTGAATATGTGGGGAACGGTGTTACTTGCCCAGTTTCTTGGCCAGGGCGGCACGCCGGGCGAACATCTCGTCCTTGGACGCAGCCATCTCGCGGAGGGCTGCCTTTCGTTCCCGCTGGGCAAGCCGGTCCAGATACAGGTGACCATGAAGGTGGTCTGTCTCGTGCTGCAGGCACCGGGCGAAGTACCCTCTGCCCTCGATCACGAGCGGCTTGCCGTTCTTGTCACGGCCTCGCACGACAGCACGGTCGAGGCGGGGCACCACCCGGTAGGGGCCGGGAACGGACAGACAGCCTTCGGGTTCTTCGACCAGCCTGCGCTGCTCGGTCGGCACCTCGTCCAGGACGGGGTTGGCGATGTGCCCGACGTGACGCACCCCCCACTCGTCCGTGATGTCCCACATGAACAACTGCAGGTCCACGTCGACTTGGTTGGCGGCAAGCCCCGCGCCCTCCGCCACCTGGTTCGTAGCGAACATGTCGTCCACCAGCTGCGACAGCTCCGGCGTACCGAACTGCGTGACCTCCCGGCACCGCTGCCGCAGAATCTCTTCCCCGACGACGGTGATGCGGCGCACCGAACCCCGTTCGACCTCCGGCGCGAGCCGCGGATAGGAATCGACGGGTTCACCCAGCACGCGCACCCGGTGGTCCTGCGAGGTGTCACCGAACCCAACAGCCATGAAATATCAACGCCTTCCGCACATGCCTCAGTCGGCCAGGGCTGAGGCCCCGGCCGGCCCGCGGCCCAGCTTGACCGAATGCTTTGCAAAGTAGCACCCTTTGCAAAATGAGCGATGAAAACCGTCAAGCCGCGTCCACGGACCCACTGCCGCATCGCGCCCGGCAGCAACTTCCCGACCATCCCGTGCGCGTCGCCTTGCTGGACCTGCTCGCCGAGGTCGGCACAGCCACGTCGACCCAGGCCGCCGCCCGCCTTGGCCACAGTTCCGGCCTCTGCTCCTTTCATCTGCGCCAACTCGCCCGGCACGGCCTCATTGAAGAAGCGCCACACAACGGCGGCCGGGCACGGCCGTGGCAGCTGCGCTGGGCGTCCTCAGATCAGTCCGACCGGGAAGCGCCGGAAGAGTTCGCCGCGCTCGCGCGTGGACTGGAAGATGAGAGCTATCAACATTGGCTGGCTCACCGAGAGCAGGCGCCGAGCGAGTGGCAGCACGACGAGTCCTTCAGCGCCGTGGTCCACCTCACTCCAGCGGAAATGGCCGAACTCGCCACGTCCATCCGCTGCCTACTGGCCGACTATCGCGAACGGGACCAACGACCCGCCGCGCGCCCGGCAGGCACCGTGGCCGTAGCTGCGGTCACCCGGCTGTTCCCCCTCCTTGGTCGGTGAGCCTGCCGGCAGCCGTGCGGATGTCGGGCATGCCGAGGTGAACGGTGGACGGTTGCGCTGCGCGGTCGCGCATGGCCTCCAGCTTCTGCGCGGCAGCGGCCAGGGTGGTCTCGATCGCGGCGACCTCACCGAGCCAGCCCTGGTCTTTGGCCTCCTGGAGCCGGTCGATGAGGTTGCCGTGGATCTCCTGGAGGCGAGGCATCTGGGCCGGGTCCACGAGAAGTAGGGGACACCTGACACAGGCGTTTTCATGCTGGCAGGGGGTCGCGTAGTCGCGGCCGCAGGTTCCCAGAGCGACCTTGCGGAGTTCGAAGTGCGAGAGGAACTCAGCCCATTCGGTGGCGGTGAGCTCGCGGTACTCCTCGCTGGGCCGCTCGGTTCTGCGGCGGGCGATGAATGCCCGGTGGTGGGAAATCACATCTTCCGGGTAGATCGCGGCATAGCCCATGGTCGTGTCCAGAGCGGCGTGGCCGCAGATCTTCGCGGCGATGTGCGGGGGCAGTCCGGAGCGGATGGCGTCGGTCACGAAGATCCTTCTGAAGTCGTGGGGGCGCCATTCGAGCGGGTCGCCTGCCACGGTGATCTGGGCGGACTGCGAGGTGGCGACCAGGCACTCGCGGATGTAGCTGCGGGTGAGCGGTCGGTCCTCGGTGCCGTACCGGCGTTGGAACAGGAACGGCATGGGCGGGCTCCAGGTCTGCTCGAACACGTCGTATGCCGACACCAAAGGAAGGGCGACGTTCCCAGCCCGGACCCGGAAGATGACCGCGGTCAGTACCTCCGCCAGTTCCGGGGAGACCAGCAGCAGGCGTTCCGCATCGGTCTTGGACGGGGCGACCTGCAGCATCGGCACCACCTCGCCGGTGGTGGGCAGGGCGTAGGCGATGAAGCTGTGGTGGGTGAGCTCCAGCATCTCCTCGATCCGGATACCGGTGTGCCGCAGCACCTCCACCGTTGCCCAGGACCAGAAAGCCGCCTCTTCCTCGTGCGTCAGGTTCCGCCGCCTGTCGGTGGCCACCTCTGTGACGTAGACGCGGCCGGCCTGCCCGGACCGGCAGCGTTCGAACTCCTCCCCGGCAATGAGGAACCGTCCACCGGCCGGTGTCGCGCGAGCTGCGGTGATGCGGGCCTCGGCGTCCTTGCGCTGCTGGTCGACGACGCGAAGCAGGGCAGGCAGCAACGGCAGCTGGGTCCTGGTCCGTTGGTCCATCCGGGACTTCACCCGGGACCTGGACTTCTTCGTCGCGCACTCGCTCGCCTTGATTGGACACGGCGCCACCCAGGGCGCCCACCGAGCCGGATCGTCGGCGGCCCAGCGGGCGATGTCCTGGTAGAACGCCCGGATGAACACCAGCTCGCTGCGGAAGTTCACCCGCGGACGCACCGGGTGGCCCTTATCGTCACGAATGTGGGCCAGACGTTCTTTCCACGCCTGCGCGACCTCAGGTGCCAGTCGCAGCGAGTCGATGCCCGGATGGTGGATCTCCAGGTCGCGCCAGAACAACCGGCACAGGTTGCGGGCGATGGAACGCAGCGAGACGTGGTCGAGCTCGGGAGCCCGCTCGGTGAAGTACTCGACCAGCAGATCACGGACGGCCCGGCACTCGATGCCGTACCCGTCGACGATCTGCTCGACGCTGCGACGGCCCTCGATCCGAAGCACCCGCAGCCGCGGTGGTGCACTGACCGGGAGCACGCCGGTCTCCTTGAGTAGGGCGTAGAACAGCGGCCGGCCCGCGCTGCCGCGGAAGTGGTGTTCCTCCAGCGCGGCTGTCAGCTCGATGCAGTCGCCGACGGTGATGTCGCTGACCAGTCCGCCCTTGCGGATCACGATCCAGGTGAGCTTGTTCAGGGCATCGGACCTGGCTGCGGCTGTCGCGTGTTGAGCCAGTTGGTCGAGCCGCTGGAAGACGTCGGGGTCGCTGGCGGCCCGGGTCTCGGTGAGCATCACTGTCAGGCGTTGCCGCAGCAGCCACAGGTAGCTGGGGCGGATCGCCTGCCCGGCGACCAGGAGCGCCAGCCCCGTGGCCAGTTCATCGCGCAGGTGGCGTTTGGTTGCGCCGCGTCCCTTCAGGGGCAAATCGGTCCACTCGAAGCCGGCGGTGTCCGCTCCGCTGGCCATCCAGCGGTCCTGCCAGGTCTCTCCCGGCTGACCTTCGAGCCAGTCCAGCGCCTTACTCAGGCCCCGCCGCCGTGTCTTGTCACGGGTGAGGCCCGCACTGGGGTCGGTGAACAATCCCAGCAGCCGTTTGGCCAGGCTCTCCCGGCTCTGACGGGTCTGCCACCAGCTCGCTTCGCACACTCGTGGTTCCCACTCCAGAGGCTTGTCCTCCTCCGGCGACTCGACGGGCGTGGGGACAGCGGCCTGCGCGATCGGATTCACCGGCGAGTCCCGTGGGCAGTCGATGTGCCGAACAGTGCTGCCAGCACTTCGGGGCGGTAGCCGGGCGCCGGCGGGGCCGGCGGCTTGGCCAGCTCGGTGCGCTGCCGTTCATGGTGGGCCAGGACGTGAGCGACGACCTCGTCGGGAGTGGGAGCGATATAAATCTCCGTGGTGGTGATGTGGGCATGCCCCAGGACCCATTGCACGTCGGCGAGGGTCAGATTCGGATCGCGGACCATCCTCTTGGCCGCGCTGTGCCTCAGGTCGTGCAGAGTCCAGTTCGCGCCGAGCAGCTGGTTGGCGCGGGTGAAGACCATCCGGGCCGCGTCGTACTCCAGCGGACGAAAGGGCCGACGAAGCGTCCACCACAACGGCTCCGACGGGCCCTTGGGAACCATGCTGCGGAGTTCCTGCTGGTAGAGCCGCAACCACACGAACGCGTCCGCAGAGGCAGGAAGGTGCTGGAGGGTCTGGCTGCCCTTGCGGACCACGCCGATCGTCTGGCCCTCGGGCGCGACCAGGCCCTGCTCGACGCCGAGCAGCTCAGAGGCGCGAGCGCCGGTGGAGATGTAGAACGCGACCAGGGCCCTGTCCCGGTTGCACTTCAACGCGGCGAACAGGTCATTGAATGCCTGGTCAGGAATGATCCGCGGGGTTGGCTTGGGTTCCTTGGGCTGATACGTCCCCCGGCGGGCGGGGCGCCGGAACGGCTGCATCGGATTGTGGTGGGCATTCGGGCTCCCCTCCTCAGCTGCCCCGCCCTGGGGAAACGGGTTGATCAGCGGTCGGCCGTGCGTCTCACGGTGGTACTCGTAGAACGACCGGATCACCGCGCGAGCGTGCCGCCTGGTCCGAGCGGCATAGTTCTCGCCAGGCGCGGCCTTCCCCGTAATCGGGTTCACCGAGCCCGGCGCGGGCGCATCGGGACGGCGCTGCCGCGGCGGTTTCTTCGTGGTCTTCAGCCACAGTGTGAAGTCACGGGCCTCGACCCGGCTCGCGAGATACCAGGGCACCTCCACCGCGCGTAAGAACCGGACCCACGCCAACAGCTCGTACGCGTAGGACCGCAACGACGCCGGACTCGCATCGTCGGCGAGCATGTGATGCAGAAACTCACTGACCGCTGCCACCTCGGTGCCATCGGCGTCCACGAGCCGGAACGGCCGCAGCGGGTCACCGCTCTTCTCGACACGGCCGACCCGCGCCACCGTCAACGCCGCCACATCCCGGACCGTCCTGCTGTGCTCTGGCATCCATACCTCCACGGGGCGTACGTGCTCGACGACACGCGATCAGACCAGATCCGCCCCGACACGCGCAGTTACAACGAGCTCCAGCAGCAGCTACAACCACCTTGCGGTCACTATGCGTTGACCTCAGCACGAGCCCAGGACGCGTCCAACCTAGTTCGGTCAACGGGACGTCCGCTGCCCGATGCTCCGCCTCGACCTTGCCCAGGTCCCTCGACTGCTGGAGATCGAGGGCAACACTCGCGAACGGCTCGAAGAGGCCCATCGGATGCAGTGGCTGGGCGAGGTCGCCGCCCTGAAGGAGAGCTTGCGGCACATCTCCGAGAAGAAGAAGCAGGCCGACCGCCTGCGCTGGCATGCCGAACACGGGGAGGGAGGAACCGGTGCTCTCAGCTGACAGCTGATATCAGGACGCACTTGCCACTCTGAGAGTGCCGGTCACACGTTGAGCCCACCAGCGGCGCGTGACAGGCTCTTGCACCATGATCGATGATTTCGCGAAAGAGTACCTGCACAGCGATCTGCGAGAGATACGCGAGACGATGCTCTGGAAGCTCGACGGGCTCGGCGAGTACGACATCCGCCGGCCCCTGACCTCGACGGGCACCAACCTTCTCGGCCTGGTCAAGCACCTGGCGATGTTGGAGGCCAGGTACTTCGGCGAAGTCTTCGACCGACCGTTCCCCGAGCCTCTGCCCCGGTGGGACGATGCCGGGGAGTGCGGCGCCGACATGTGGGCGACCGAGCACGAGACGCGCGAGGAGATCACCGACCGATACCGTCGCGTCTGGGAGCACGCAGACGCGACGATCACCGCCCTCGCCATCGACGCCCCCGGCTACGTGCCCTGGTGGCCCCGCCCCAACGTGAAGCTGTTCAACATTCTGGTCCACATGCTCACCGAGACCAGCCGGCACGCAGGACACGCCGACATCCTGCGCGAACAGGTCGACGGCTCGACGGGTACAACAGTCCAATACGCGACTCCGCGGCACGACGCGGCTTTCTGGGAAGCCCAGCGCGCGAAGATCGAGCAAGCCGCCAAAGCAGCCGTCACCGAACTCGGCCAGGAACGTCAGCCCTTCACGAAACAGCGAGCTCAACCTCGGTAGTGCAGAGAAGCGTGTTCTCCACGTCCGGGCAGGAAGCCTTCATGCAGGGGCACGTGGACGCCTTCCGGATCCTGGGCGGTTATGTGGGTGACAACTCTTCCGCGATCTCGTGTTCCCGGTCAGGATGGTCGCTCCCGTCGAGGAGCTCGGATGACCTGGCAGCCGGAGTTGGTACGACGTGTCGATGCTGCGGGGAACCCCGCGGCATCGCTGGGCCATGCCCTGGTCGACGACTACCTGGAGTTCGTGGCGGCACGTTGCTGGCCGAACACCCTGCTGGCCACCGCCTACGACCTCAAGGTCTTCTTCTCGGCGGTGCCCAAGGAACCGACCGAGGTCGTCACCTCGGATATCTTCGCGTTCATCACCGCGCAGAAGAAGCCGCGGCGGGGGCCGAAGGTCGTCCGCCTGGAGGATGGTGAAGCGGGGCTCTCGGCCCGGACCATCAAGCGTCGGCTCGCCAGTATCTCCGGGCAGTTCTGCTACCTGATGACCCGCGATGACCTGGCCGTCGAGCGCAACCCGGTGCCGACCGGGCTGGCCACCCGCCGACGCAGCGGCCACCGCGGGGCACCGTTGCTGCGCACGCCCCGCACCTTCCCGCGGGTGCTTGGCCCGGGCGAGGTCGAGGCGGTGCTCGGCGCGCTGAACACCGCGCGCGACGGGCCATGGTGCTTGCAATGCTGCTGGGCGGGCTGCGCCGCTGCGAAGTGCTCGGCCTGCGTCTGGGCGACCTCTCGCCCGGTGAGCGTCGGGTGTTCATCAGCGAGGGCAAGGGCGGTCATCAGCGCCTCATACCGGTCTCCGGGCAGTTCTTCACCGCCGTCGGCGACTATCTGGACCGCGAACGTCCTGTCGTCGACCACGACCGGTTGTTCGTCGTGCTGCGCGGCCCGACCCGCGGCCGGCCACTGTCTGCAGACGGTCTGGACGAGATCCTCGGCGGCGCCCGGAAGCGGACCGGGCTGCCCCGGCTGACCTGCCATCAGCTCCGCCATACCTGCCTGACCCGGCTGCGGGAGTCGGGCATGGCCCTGGAAGCGGTCCAGGCTCAGGCTGGCCACCGCTCCATCGAATCGACCCGGATCTACATCCACCTGGCGAACAGCTGGCTCGTCGAGCAGTACCTGACGGCGAGTGCCGCCATCGACGCCGACACGGCAGACGCCTGATGCGCCGGGCCCGCGCCGCGGCCTTGCCGATCGTGCGCCCGGACCTTGTCGAGTACTACCTCGCCCACCGGGCTGGGCAAGGCATGAACACCGACCACAAGGTCCGCTGAGGAGCTCGCGCCCTGCTCGCCGCAGTGCCCGACCTGGAAAGTTTTTGCCGCCTCCCGCTGGAGCACCAGCTCGCGTTCAACCACGAGACCCACCGATTTATCAGCTGGCTCGCGGTCACCGGACGCATGCAGCCGGGCGCGGACTACCTGGTCGCCCGCCGGCCACGGTTGGGCATCGTGCTGGCCCGGACAGACCCGGAACTGCACCTACGGTTCATGGAGACCGCCCGGACCCTCGGCTTCCGCGACGCGCTGGCCATGTCCCAGTTCAACCTGCTGGGGCACTTCGTGGCGCTGTTCGGTCGGCAACCGCACGAGCTGCAGCAGGCAGACCGGGACGAGGGACGCAGCCTGCTCCTGGAGGCGGCCCGTCGCATTCCCAACCGCGGCGTCAAGGCTCTGTCGACCTCTCTGTTCAATCTTGAGGCGACGCTGTTTCACTGCGGATTGTCCGACGAGCTTCCGCGCCGCCGGCACCCGGACCGGGCCGACATCCGCGCCGCAGAGTGGTCACGCGTCGCGATTGAGATGGCCGCCACGATGCAGCACTACCTGCAGCAAGACAGGACGCTGCTGCCGGGCACCGTGAAGAACGCTGAGTTGACGCTTCGGGAATTCGCTCTGCTGGTGGCTGCCGAGGACACCACCGTGACCTGCGCCGCCGACCTGAAGCGGCGACACGTCGAACGCTACCGACAGTGGCTGCTGCAGTGGCCAGCCGCCCGCGGCGGGCCACTGCACCGGCACACCGTCCGCGACAGGCTCAGCAAACTCCGCGGATTCTTCCGCCGCCTGGACGAGTGGAACGCCGAAGACCGCCCTGACCGCCAGCTGGTGTTCGACAGCGACTTCCCGATCGCGGACGAGCCGCTGCCGCGCTTTCTCGACGACGCTGCGGCCGCCAAATTGCTGGCAGCCGCCCGACGCGATCCCGATCCGTTCGCAAGGCTGGCGATCGAGATCCTTGCCCGCACCGGGATGCGCCGCAGCGAGATGCTGGGTCTCACCATCGACGCGGTGGTGCAGATCGGCTCCGCCTACTGGCTCCGCGTCCCGGTCGGCAAGATGCACACCGACCGATACGTTCCCTTGCACCCACAGCTCAAGACACTTCTGGACGAGTGGCTGTTGCACCGGCCCGAGGGCCTGCGCTCGAACCTGCTGTTCACCGACCACGGCCGCCCGGTCAACGCCTCCCGCACGGCAGGCCACGCCTGCCGCGATCACGCAGGACACCCAGCACCGTTTCGGCGCTCTGCATTTCGCATACCTCCCAGACCCGGGATGTCCGATCACCTGTGCCCCTTCGCCCTGTGGACGGCGTTACCGTCCGCCCCGGCAGGCCGTGACCCCTGCGACTACTACGGGCACTCCGTCGCCCTAGGACTCGCGTCCCGTAGGCGATCCCATGTTCGTCTCCGACGTACGTAACAGCATGATGTAGGCGCCCCACTCATCTCCTTGAACGCTCTGACTGAGCGTCGTGTCGCCGTCCGGAAGGTGCAGCAGCCACACCATCAAGCCACCGCAGACGACGAACCCGGCTTTGGACACCGTGCCGGGAGAGTCTTCGTTGCCTCCACTGGAGATTGGGATTCAGGCAGTTCAGCTTTCGCCTTGTCACGCGGGCCCCCTGACGCGCCGCCCGTAGCGTCCCGGCACGGCCGCCAGTTTCCTGACATGCTCTTGTCCCGTCACCGTTTCCGGATCGGGTAAGTCATCAGGCCCAGGAACCTCCTTCCAAGTTCCTCCCGACTTCGCCGGGGATACGTCGAAGCTCCTCATGGCGCACTGGTGGCCGTAGGTCTTCTTCCAGGTCGGGGCGGCATCCTGCTTGTCGGAGTGCGCGATCACCAGCACCCCGTCCAGGTCGACGGTCACCGCCTGGTCCGCGTCTGGGGCCTTCCGGCCCGCCAACTTCCATACTTTGTCGCGGGTGTCGGCCCGAGCAGCGCGGATCGCTCGAAGGGCGGTGTCGCCGCAGGAGGCGAGGGTGTCGATCAGGCGGGAGACCGTCGGGTCGGAGGCGACCGGCCCGAACACGGCCGGCTCCGCCCGGAGCATGCCCACGTCGGCCAGGCAGTCCCCGCCCATCGCAACCGCCAGGGCAAGGTCCAAAACGACCTTCCCCGGATCGTGGACGGCCCGCGGCTTCCGCCACGGAGCAAGCGCGACGGATATCGCCTGGTCAAGACCCGTTCGGCGGGCCGTCTCCACCAGCAGGACCGAACCGGCCTGCGAGACCACCTGTCGACCGTCCCCCTGGACACGGACACGCGGGTACGACGAGATAGGCTCTCTCACCTGGAAAGTGCTCCTCTCCTTGCAACCAACAGGACCCTCAGCAAGTCCCATCGTTGCAGGTCAAGACAATGCCGGTGAGTTAACGCGTCGGTGCAGGTCAGGCACTTGATGGTGCGGGGTTTGGGTGGGAATATCCCCTGGTGACGTTGCGTAATCCGTCACTTCTGGTGATGTGTCGGCGGAGGCCGGGACACGGCAACGGAGTTCCCGGTAGGACAGAAGATCGACCAAGATCCGACTGTCCGCGAGGGAACTCCGTTGGGTACTCAGTGTGCCATCGTCCGCATGCCGTCTGCCATCACCGAGGGCAGCCAGGCCCCGTTGAACAGGCTGGCGGCCCCCACGGACCGGCGCTTTGGCGAGCACGTCCGTCTCGGCGTGCTGACCGAGGAAATCAGCCCCGAACTGGTTGACGAGGTCGTGGAGTTGACCGGCTGCGGCGAGCGTCGCCGCCGGTTGTTGCCGACCCGGGCGGTGGTCTACTTCGTCCTGGCGTTGTGCCTGTTCAGCAGCTCCGACAGTGCCGGGCCGCCGGGATACCGGTCGGTCCTGCGCACGTTGACGCAGAAGCTGCGGCATCTGCCGGGCCTGCGTGTGCAGCGCTTGCCCACCAGTTCGGCCCTGACACGGGCCCGGCAGCGGCTGGGCGACAAGCCGCTGCAGGCGCTGTTCGAGCGGCGGTGCGGCACGCTGGCCACGACCGTCACTCCGGGCGCGTTCGCCTTCGGGCTGCGGCTGGTCGCCTGGGACGGCACCGCGCTGGACGTCCCCGACACCCCGGCAAACGCCGCCGAGTTCGGCTTCACCGGCAAGGGCGGAGTCAACCAGAGCGGACACCCGCAGGTCCGCCTGATGGCACTGACCGAATGCGGCACCCACGCCCTGGTCGACGCGGCCTTCGACGCCGTGGCCAGGTTCAGCGAGCACAAGCTCGCCCGCCGGCTGCTGGCCTCCCTGCGACCGGACATGCTGCTGCTGGCCGACCGCAACTTCGCCGGACACCAGCTGTGGGGCCTGGCCCGCTCCACCGGCGCCCACCTGGCCTGGCGGATCAAGAAGAACCTGGTCTTCGTGCCGCTGCGGGTACTGTCCGACGGGTCCTACCTGTCCATCATGCGCACGCCCGCCGAGAACATCCGCCACGGTCAGGCCCGCGCAGCCGGACGCACCCTGCCCGAGCCTGCCCAGGGACACCTGGTGCGGATCATCGAGTACACCGTGACCATCCGCCCGCAGGCCGGCCCACCCCGCACCGAGACGTTCCGGCTGGTCACCAGCCTGCTGGACCACCGCCTCGCCCCGGCCCACCAACTGGCGACGGCATATCACCAGCGGTGGGAGATCGAAAACGGATTCGCGGAACTGAAGAACCGCCTGCGCGGCGCCGGATTCATCCTGCGCTCCAAGGCGCCCGAGCTGATCTACCAGGAGATCTACGCCCTCCTCACCGTCCACCAGGCACTGTGCGCACTGCAGACGCGCACGGCAGAACACGGCGGGACCGATCCTGACCGGATCTCCTTCACCGTCACAGTGCAACTCGCCCGGCTGGCCGTCGCCGCCCAGGCCGCAGCCGACGTCACCACACTGGCCGCCGCCCGCCGCGAGGTCACCACAGAGCTCCTGGCCGCCCTCCTCCCGCCCCGACGCAACCGGCAGTGCCAACGCATCAAAAAGCCGTCCAAGAACACCTTCGAGGTCAGAAAGCGGGACCAGCCCCGCACTCCCAGTAACATCCGCTACACACTCAAAGTCACCAAGCACCCCACCTGACCTGCACCAACGCGTTAACTCACCGGCATTGCTGGCCAGAAGCACTTTTCGCTCACCTGACCGCCTGTCGGACGGCCGCTTCATGAAAGCGCGAGGTTAGGGCTCCTCGGCCAGTAGGTACGCCGGCACGAACACGATGCCCACCACGGGGAAGCCGGGGCCGAAGCTGTACACGATGCCTTCCCGTCCCTCGTCGGTGTTGACCTCCACCAGGTGCAACGGGCCTGCCGCAGACTCGTCATGATCAGACATGCGCCCACGGTAGAGGCCCCGCCCTACGATGACCGGCAGATGGGACGGGGCGCGATGACGTAGGCGACCGGCCGCGGCCTACCGGCTCACGCCCTGTCCCATGTGAGTTAGCCGGTCCGCACACACAGACACAATGGACCCCAGGACCAACAGGCAAGGATCTCCGGGTGCCAGGAATACGCAGGGATCACGCGTCGTCAGGGGTGGTGCTTTCGGACTGCGGCCTCATCGCCTGGAATCCCGCCACACGTTCGTCCGATGCGATCTTGCGTCGTTGTGTCTCCGCCTCAAGAGTATCCTTACGTCGCTGAGTGGTGGCCTCGATCTGCGCCTTGGCCACAGTTGCAGCAGCGGTCACGGAAGCTGCCAATGCACCGCTCGCGACGATCTCACTGAACAACTCGGATTCGGACTGGCGCCGGAGGGCCTGGTCGGCGTCCTCGATCGAAGACCGGCGCGCTCTGTCCCGGCGGCGGGCCTGCTCGGCGTCCTCGTCCGAAGTGCGGCGCCGCTGACGACGCTCGCTCCTATCTCCCTCAACTGCCGGAGTCTCATTGAGTGCTTCGGATACCTGGGGAGGAAGTTTCAGCGCGTCAGCGAACTTGCGGGCGATCTCCGCACCTCGTCCGCCCCGCTCGATCAGAGTGTTCAGGCACACTTGTGCGGTGATCAAGTCATAGGTCTCGACTCTTTCTGCTGCCGCTTCCAACCCACGCTTCACGCACTCGCGTTCGACGCCGTCGGGGAGAGCACCGGCCTCGGCCAACGCTAGCGGCAGCTCACGGGCCATGGCGCGTGCCCTCTCGGTGGGGGAGTACTCATCAGTCATGGGGCCAGTTTGCCCCGAACTCGCCCAGTAGAAAGCTGTTCTGAAGAAGGATGCCTGGCTTCGGTCAAGAGCATCGCGAGCGCCTGACTCCACTTCGGCGCAACCTGTCCCAGGACCGAGGTACAGCCCCCGCCGCCGCCGGCCGTGGACACTTGCCACCAGTGCCGGGATCTCCAGACGTGCCTGGTCGTGGAAGGGCCGGACGTGCTGCAGTCCGGGCTCACCGGCACAGTCACCAGCGGTGACATCGCTCGCCGCTACCTGTCCCACCTCATCGACCACGGTCCCGAGCCCTGACCTGTATGGTGCCTCGCCCCTGCCAGGAGGCACCCCGTGGACGTCATCGGCATCGCTGCCGTGCTGAACCGCCCCATGCGGGACCGGAACATCACCTTCACCGACCCGGGCCCCTTCCTCGTCGAGGCCTGCGCCCCGGTCGTCGACTCCATGGGCGTCGGCGGTGGCGTCGTCGACCGGCTCCGGGAGCTCGGCGAACCGGTCCTCGCCTACACGGGAGCAGCGAAGAGCGAGATGCGGACTCGCGACGGCGAATGGGGCTTCAACAACACCCGCTCCGCCGCGTACTGGCGGACGCGGGAGCTCCTCGACCCGGCGTTCAATCCGGAACTGATGCTCCCGCCGGATGACCTGTTGCTCGCCGACCTGACCGCGCCGACCTGGAAGGTGACGACTGGGGTACCGCCGAAGATCCAGATCGAGCCGAAGGACGACCTGATCGCACGCCTCGGCCGCTCCCCAGACCGGGGCGACGCCGTCGTGATGGGTTTGTACGCCGAGTGGCTCGCTTCGACGACCGTGCAGAACCCGGCGAAGGCCAGCACCGGCAGCCAGGCGGCGGCGAACCGGTACGGGCGGACGATCGGCGGAGGGCCGTCCTCCACGCGGGGGAGGTAGGGTCCCCGCGCCGGTCACCGACCGCCCCAGCACCACCTACAGGCCCTCCTCCGCGTGGTCAGAATCGTCACTCTGAAGGGGGTCTGTACGGTCTTCGGTGTAACTCCCGATCACGGAAGTAGCACCTGATGAGCGATGTGACTGCATCGGTTGAGACGGTTGAAGAGGTCCGGCCGGTCGAGCTGTCGGCGGACCTGCTGGACGAGCAGTTGATCGGGCAGTCGACCGGGCCCGCGCGAGCGGGCTGCAGTTGACCGGCAAGGGCGGGCGGCGGTGGTGAACCCGCGGCGCAGCAAGTGTCCGGACCCGGCCCCGGTGAGATCGGCGGCGTCGGCCAGGCGCTCGATCACCTCGGCGGCAGCCTCCGCAGTCATGCGACCGGCCGGGTCACCGATCGGACTGCCATTCCGAGTCATCGGCGAGGCGAGGCGGCTGTGTTAGACGCTTTGAGCGCATGCGCTTCCGGCCATGAAGCTATTCTCATTTTGGACATACATGGCAATTGAAAGCACTTTTCAGGCCTTGATCCATTGCGTTCTTGATTTCGAGTGTGACGCAACATAGCTTGTTGATCACTGGTTGCGATCAGCCGGTTGCAGGGGGCTGGCCCGCGTCAGGCGTTTACGCGCAAGATGCGCTTCCCATTCTTCCTGCTACCCGTGAAAACGGGTTCCGCTATTCCTGGGGAGGGATTCGAAATGAATGTGTTCGCTCACAAGTCGCAGCGCAGCAGTTGCCGGTCTGACGTTGGCCGCAATGGGGGGAACCGGCGCGGCTCAGGCATCGACGTCGGCACCGAGTGGCGACGTGTCGATTCAGGAGACATGCCCGAGCAATGGCCAGATCGGCTACGGCCGCGTGTGTACCACTCTGTCCGGTGGCCGTCTGTTCCATGACAAGACACAGGGCTCTGGTCCGGTGACGGTCAGGACCTGGTACGAGAAGAACGCCGGCGGGAGCAGCATCTCGGCGAAGCTCGGCTTCAACTATGCCGGTACCACCACGTGGGGCTCGACGTTCACCCAGTCGCCGGGCACGACGAAGAGCACCTCGTGGACCCGCTACTGGTCGACGGACTGCTACTCCACCGTTGGGATGATGTCGGTGACCGGCCAGGGAACGTTCCAGACCCCTTCGGGCACCTGCTGAGTTCCGTTCATTGCCCCGTCCCGCACTCATGCGGGGCGGGGCGCTCCTGCGCGAAGGTGTTGCGCCACTATGCTTCAAGCTGTTTTTAATGGTCGAGGCGAATTCGTTCTTATCGCCTTGGCTGCAGTGATGATCGCGGCCCTTATCGGATATCTTGCCGCGAAGAAGTTCCTGGATCGCCCATGGGCGTATGCGGGACTTTCCGCCGCCTTGGCGGCCGAGTTGAGCGTTACCATTTTCTTCCCGTCTCCGGGTCATGTGTCCGGTCAGTGTGTCCTCAATCGGAACTACAGTGAGCCTTTCGCGACAGAGCAGGGCCTGCTGAATGTGGCGATGTTCCTGCCTATTGGGATTTTTGGGGTTCTTGCTCTCCGGCGCGTCTTCCCTGTCTTTCTGGGTGGAGCACTGCTGTCGGTGGCGACCGAGCTCAGCCAGGCGCTCGCCCCGTGGGTGGGGCGGAGCTGCGATAGCAGCGATGTGCTGACGAATACTGTCGGGGCGGGAGCCGGGGCGCTTATCGGCTGGGCGATCGTTCGTGCGGTCCGCGGCGAGGTCCACTCCCTGCGCTCTGCGGGGAAGCCGGCGGCCGTCGTCTTCGCGGTCGGCTTTATCGCCTGCGCCGTGGTGTGGAAGGCCTGGATCACCCCGTTGGTCATGGACTCCACGAGTCTGCAGATCGCGGGAGGGGACGAGAGGACCCAGGCGCAGCAGGTTCTCGCCGCCGCCTTCGACGATCACGTCGACATCAAGAATGTGCAGCTTCAGTCAGGGCAGAACGATGCGCCCGACCTGCTGATGATCGCCTTGGAGTCAGGGTTCGCAGAGTTGAGCTGGCCGGACAAGGAACAGCTCACCGTCAGTCTGGAAAGTACGAGCGAACCCGGTCCTGGCAGCTTTGCGGTGTCAGGAGCTGGGACTGCCCCCGAGACTGCCGACGACGCGCTCCGGATTGCCACGAAGTACGCCAAGGAGCGCTTCCCGTGGGGGCTGGAGGACTCACACGTGAAGTCTTTCCCCGTCGGCGATGATGCGGAGTTCGGCTGGATGGTCAGCTGGCGCAGCCGTATCGACGGCGTCCTCATGCCCATGCGTCTGGATGTGCAGATCAACAGAGCCGGCCGTGTCTCCGCACTGCTGACCCGGCATGCGGAGGACTTCGCCTCGCTCCCCCCGCGCAAGGTGAGCGAGAAGCAAGCCGCAGCCACCGCGTCCGAGTTCGCAGGTGGAGCGAAGACGGCCGCCGGCAACTTGCTGGCCATCCGGCGTGAAGGCGAATGGCGAGCCCAGTGGATCATCCCTGTATCGGCCGGGACTGACTCCTACCCGGTCTACGTCGACGCCGAAACAGGGAAAGTGGATGAAAGGGCATCCCCCGTCCAAGGCCTGCCCACAGCACCCAACTGAGCCGCTATCCCGGCCTGCCGGGCGGAGCGCGCCGCCCGGCAGGCCGGGATAGTGGCGGCCCCGTTAGCCTCGAAATTTCGTGGCTCTCCGTCGGTTTCTTCGGCGGGCCGTCACGGCTGTTCGGGCTGGTAGTGGGCACGCTGATGGCCCGGTTGTCGCGTCGGGTGCGCGCCGGGTTCCACTTTCCCGGGGTGGTGGTGCGGGTCGTCGGGGCGGTCGAAGTGGCTGGTCAGCCGGGGTTCGGGAGGGCTTGGAGCCGGTCGATTGCCCGGGTGATCACGCTGGTCCAGGGCCATCGGGTGGTGAAGCGGAGCCAGTGGCGGCGGCCGGTGTTGATGAGTTGTGCGGCGGCGGAGAACAGGCGGAGCCGGAGTCTTTTGGGCTCCCAGCGGCGGGTGTCGCCGGTCAGGGCGAGCATCGGCATCCAGGCCAGCAGGTCGAGTGCGAGGGAGACGATCTCGAGCCAGATCTGGTTCTGTGCGGTGTCGTGCAGGGGCAGGTTGCGCAGGCCGGTGTCGCGGGCGTGTCGGATCCGGTCTTCGCAGCGGGCCCGCCTGAGGTGGCGGAGTTCGAGGTCGGCGAGTTGGCCGCCCTTGGTGTTGGTCGCGAAGCAGGTGAGGCGCAGTCCGTCGAGGTCGGTGAAGCGCAACTGGGCGCCTGGGTGGTTGAGTCGGCCCGCAGCGCGGTGCCGGTGTTGCCACCGGCCCGTTTCTGCGGGCCGCTCGCCGAACCCGGCGTGCGGTTGGGTAGGCCGCCAGCGAGGTACCTGTTGCCAGGCCCTTTTCCAACGGCCCCCCACCGAACCGGACGTGCGACGTTAATCGCATCCGGCTCTCCAGTGCCTCTTCTTTCTCATGAGTTCTGCCGCGAGGGACGTCCGCTGTAGTGGATTCCTTCGTGGCAGACGCGGCAGACGACCAGGGTTTTCCGACGACGCGCGGCCATCATCTGAACCCAAGCGGGCTTGGCTGCCCGCCCCCGGACGTTCACCGGTTGGCAGCATCGCGGCGAGGGGTTCCCACGTTCCGCACTGGTGCCTGTCGCCGAGCTCGCGCCACCTTCATGCCGGGCCGCCACCTGACCAGGAATACAGGAACCCGTCAGACTCATCCCGGGGCAACAACTGGACCCCGGTTTCGGCAACCACTCATACGCTTACGACACTTCAGCAGTGGTTCACTCGCGTTCGCCTTCTCGGCACACACCTGACGCATCTCGTGCGCCTTTTCCACAGTGCTCATCACCCCGGCTCATTCACCGGAGCAACCTGCGGCGGTTTGAGACCTCCCCCTGCGTGGGCGATCCCGGAGGGCCTACCTCCATCACCAGTGCAGCACCACGTCAAGAGCTTCCGTCTACACCGAAACCTCCTGTTGTGTTCGTGGCGCACGATCGTCGGCGTATCTGATCAATGCCGGGGAACCCTCAACCGACTCGGCGGCGTTCGTGCCGAGCTTGCGGTATCGGACTCCGGCGGCTTGTTCCATTCCGTGCAGAGCGATGTTCAGCAGCAGAGGGCTGACGACGCCCCCTTGTGGGGTGCCTTCCTCTGTCGGGGCGAACCGGCCGCCGTCGACCACTCCGGCCTTCAGCCAGTGCCTGACCAGTTCCCTGGCCGGGAACGTGCCGAGCTGGGCGAGAAGGTGCTCGTGGTCGATGCGGTCGAACGCCGCTTTCAAGTCCGCGTCCAGCACCCACATCCGCTGGGGGTTCTTGCCCTTCAGCGTCAGGTAGATGGCGGATATCGCGTCATGGCAGCCGCGGCCGGGCCGGAAGCCGTACGACTTCGGCTCGAACCGCGCCTCCCACTCGGGTTCCAGCGCGTTGACCACCCGCGCTTGCAGTGCCCGGTCAGCGATGACCGGGATCCCCAGTGGGCGCTTCTTTCCGTCTGCTTTGGGAACGTGCACGCGCTTGACCGGCAGGGGCGTCCAGATTTTCGAGCGGTATTGCGCCCAGTCGGCCAGTTTGGTCTTCGACTGGGGCAACAGCGCCGTTCGCCCGTCCACTCCGGCGGTCTTGCGTCCAGCGTTGATCTCCGCCACGCGCCGCACGCTCAGGAGCGTGTTGGCACGGGAGCGGAGCATCAGTTTCTGCAAGTTGCGAACTCGTTTGAGGTCGCCTTCCCGCGATGCCGTGAAGATTCTCTGTCGCAGACGCCGTACTTCGTCCTCGACGGCACGCCAGTCAATATCGTGCCAGTCGGGGATGTTGTCCTCCGGTCCGTTCGCCATCACGTCCGTGTCGGCTTTCACCTGCGTGTTCGTCATGGCGTCCAACTTGTCCTTCGGTTCCGGTGTCGTTCTCTTCGTCTCTCCACAGGCTCACCTGGCCTCCGTCAGCACCCTTTCGGGTCCGGGCATCCGCCCGTATCCGGCCGGTTATGCGAGACGGTCGGCGGAGAGCCGGTCATGGTGTCTCGTTTTCCCGCTGCCTTTCGGCCGCCGGCATTGGCTTCTGAGGCCATCCTGCGCCCGCTGGAGAATCGGGCCTTCCTTGCGGTCGGCTTGCCGCAGACGCCGTGGCGTCTGCGGACTCCAACGGGATTGTCACGTTCCGCACGAGTGAGGTGCGGCCGGGTCGGGTGCCCCCTATACCCCGAGGACGGCGGTGTTCTCCCGGCCGGACTAGCGTCTTCCGGTCGGCGCCTGCCGCTTCTCAACGGCCAGTCCTTGACCCCGCTGCAACGACCCATCTGCGGGGCTTCCGATGACGAGGCATCACCAGGGGTTCACGTTGTTCACCCTGTCGGCCTTCCCCGTGACCTGTAGCTCCCGGATGGAACGGGAGCCCTTGGGCCTGGAGACCTGAGCTTCGCACCCCGCCCTTACCAGCGACGCACGTCAGGCCGGGGACAGATCCTCAAACACTGATCCGTAACTACACCTTCGGCATCAGCCGACCTCCTTCGATGAAGCTCACTCAACTCGTGCGACTTTCGTGTCGCACCCCCGGCTCTGAGTACTACGACGGCTCCGCCCCATCCCGGCCCGGTCAGCGGTCGGTGCGCTCAGCCACCCGACCGGGCTGGCGGCCCGGCCAGGTGGCAAGACCTGGATGGTTCCCGTGTTCACTGTGATTCGCTCGACGGAGGAGGAGCCCGACTCTGCCCCTGCGGCATCACCACGACTACCCGCAGCATTTCATCGTGGTCTCCCGGCCAGCCGTCCTATCCGACCCAGGAGTTACCCGCCGATATCCGGTGGGTGCGCGCCGCCCCCGGCCCATCTCCACCAGATTTGAGCCGGTGCAAGATGAAGGGACGTAAACACCGGTTCCTCTCGCACTCCTTTCCGTCACGCTTGCCGGACCCGCACCATCTGGCAGTGCTGGCACGTCCCGGCTTTGTCAGGGCTGCTTCCCGCCCTCACCGGCACCACCCGGATCAGACTGCCCTCAGCTCCACCGTCCTGCTGCGACAGGATCAGCGACGAAGGCCTTTCACCTCTGCTGGACGCGGCGGGCCCCTGGGACACCCGATCGGAGCACCGGTGAACTGGTGAAATTCGAGGTGTCACCGCCAGTCGTACGGGCCGTCCACGGTGGCAGGCTCCACCATCGAGTCAACCGGGAGGGACGGAGAACCGATGGCGCAGGACCTGCAGGAAGCCGCGCCGGCCGAGCCAGTGGCCAACAAGCGCATCAATGCCGGTGTGAGACTCATGGGCTGGCTGACGACCACCGATCACAAGGTCATCGGCAATCTCTACATGGTCACCGCGTTCGGGTTCTTCCTGCTGGCCGGAGTGCTGGCCATGCTCATGCGAGCGGAGCTTGCCCGTCCAGGACTGCAGATCGTCAGCGCGGAACAGTACAACCAGTTGTTCACCATCCACGGCACCATCATGATGCTGCTGTTCGCCACGCCGATGTTCGGCGGCTTCGCGAACGCCATCATGCCGCTTCAGATCGGCGCGCCCGACGTCGCATTCCCCCGCCTCAACGCGCTCACCTACTGGCTCTTCCTCTTCGGCGGAATCATCGTGGTGTCCGGATTCGTGGTGCCCGGCGGCGCGGCGCACTTCGGCTGGTTCGCCTACGCACCGCTGAACAGTGCCGTCTTCTCGCCCGGCGCCGGCGGAGACCTCTGGATCATGGGCCTGGTGCTGTCGGGGATCAGTACGACCCTGGCATCGGTCAATTTCATCACTACGATCGTCTGTCTGCGTGCGCCGGGTATGACCATGTTCCGGATGCCGATCTTCACCTGGAACATTCTGTTCACCTCGATCCTCGCGCTGCTCGCTTTTCCGGTGCTCGCCGCCACACTGCTCGCCCTCGAAGCCGACCGGAAGTTCGGGGCCCATGTCTACGACGCCGCGAACGGCGGGGCGCTGCTGTGGCAGCACCTGTTCTGGTTCTTCGGCCATCCCGAGGTCTACATTGTCGCGCTGCCCTTCTTCGGAGTGGTGAGCGAGATCATTCCCGCGTTCAGCCGGAAGCCGATGTTCGGGTATTTCGGAATGGTGATGGCCACGATCAGCATCACCATGCTCTCGGCGGTTGTCTGGGCCCACCACATGTTCGCGACAGGAGCCGTTCTCCTGCCCTTCTTCTCCGCCATGTCGTTCATCATCGCCGTGCCCACCGGTGTCAAGTTCTTCAACTGGATCGGCACCATGTGGCACGGCAATATCTCGTTCGAGACACCCATGCTCTGGGCGATCGGCTTCCTCGTGACCTTTCTCCTCGGCGGCCTCAGTGGAGTGCTGATCGCCTCACCTCCGCTGGACTTCCATCTCACCGATTCATACTTCATCGTCGCCCACCTCCATTACGTGCTCTTCGGAACAGTGGTCTTCGCGATGTTCGGCGGCTTCTACTTCTGGTGGCCCAAGTTGACCGGACGCATGCTGGATGAACGCATCGGACGTATCCACTTCTGGACCTTGTTCATCGGCTTTCAGCTGACCTTCCTGGTCCAGCACTGGCTGGGGGAGGCCGGAATGCCCCGGCGTTACGCCGACTACCTCGCGGCGGACGGCTTCACCTTGCTCAATACGATCTCGTCCGTCGGGTCCTTTCTGCTGGGCCTGTCGACACTGCCGTTCCTGTACAACGTGTGGCGCACCAGCCGTTACGCGCCCAAGGTCGATGTGGACGACCCGTGGGGGTTCGGCCGTTCCCTGGAGTGGGCGACCTCCTGTCCACCCCCGAGGCACAATTTCCGGGCTTTGCCCCGCGTACGTTCCGACTCGCCGGCCTTCGACCTGCGCCGCCCCCTCACGCCGGAGAAGCAGAAGCCGGGCCTCGGCCGAGGCGGGTCCCGCTCCGCATCGGGCGCTGACGAGGAGTCGGGCGAATGAAGACCGAGGCCATTGTCTTCGCCGGAGTCGCGGGGTTCTTCCTCGTGACCGATGTTCTCTACGCCGTGTGGTCCCATGATCCGACAGGCACGGCGGCTCTCACCGTCTCGTTCCTCATGGCGTTGCTGGTCACGTTCTTCTTCGCCACCAACTACCGGAGAAAGGGCCTGCGCCCCGAGGACCGCGGGGACGGGCACATCCATGAGCGGTCAGGTCCGGTGGACTTCTTTCCTCCGCACAGCATCTGGCCGTCACTGACAGCCGCGGGAATGGCCCTGCTCGCCCTCGGTGTGGTGTTCGGTCTGTGGCTGTTCCTGATCGGGCTGGGCTTGGTCCTGGCGGGGGTGTTCGGAATGGTCTTCCAGTACGTGCGTGTCCAGGACTGAGGGCGGTTCTCAGTCCTGGCGTTCGCGGACCGGCTCCGGCGCGCGTGTCCAGGACTGAGGGCGGTTCTCAGTCCTGGCGTTCGCGGACCGGCTCCGGCGGTGTCATCCGCTCCGCGATCCGGGACCGTTGCTCCTCCGTGACGGGCAGTTCCACGAGGTCCCCGTAGTACCAGCCGCTCAGTACGGTCCGAAGCCGTCGCCGACTCGAGATCGGGCCCTTCGCGGGGAGCTCCAGGGGCGTCGGGACATCACGCATCAGGATGCGGTAGCGGGCTGTCGGGCTCAGGCCACGGCGGCTCTCCGAGAGATCACCGTTCACCGACTGTGTCACCTGGCCGGTCTCCTCACCTTCGGTCAGTCGGCGGCGGTCCCGCATCTGAAGGGCGAGGCAGAGGCGTTTGGTCAGCGCGAAGGCCAGGAGTGGGGCGGCGATCAGCGCGGTTCTGAGGATCCAGGTCATGGCCTCGACCGAAACCCTGAATGAGAGGGCGACGACGTCGTCGCCGCCGGCGACCAGGAGAACGGCGTAGAAGACGATGGCCGCCACGCCGAGCCCCGTACGGGTCGGCCGGTTGCGCGGCCGGTCGCACAGATGGTGTTCCCTGCGGTCGCCCGTCACCCATTTCTCGAAAAAGGGATAGAGGAACAGCACTGTGAAGACCACGCCTGGCAGCACGATCGCCGGAATGAACACATTCCACATGATGGTGTGGCCCGCAATATCGGTCTCCCATGGTGGCATCAGCCGGAGCGCGCCCTCCAGGAACCCGACATACCAGTCCGGCTGTGCGTTACCGGAGACCTGGTTGGCGTGGTAGGGGCCGTAGTTCCATACGGGGTTGATCTGGGCGAGCCCGCCCAGCAAGGTCAGCACGCCGAACACCATGAGGAAAAAACCTGTGGTCTTCGCGGTGAAGTGAGGAAACGCCGGTGAGCCGACGGCGTTCTTGTTGGTCTTCCCCCGACCCGCCCAGTGGGTGTGTTTGAGATAGACCACCAGCATGAGATGAGCGGTGATCAGCCCCACGATCAGACCGGGCACGAGCAGGACATGCACGGGGTACAGACGGGGGATCACGGCATCGCCCGGGAACTGTCCGCCGAAAACAAACAGCTCCAGGTACGTTCCGACGACAGGGATCGACCCCACAATGGTGGCCGCCGTCCTCAGGCCCGTACCCGACAGCAGGTCGTCGGGCAGCGAGTAGCCCGCGAATCCTTCGAGGAGCGCAAGGACGAACAGTGTTACGCCCACGATCCAGTTGGCCTCCCGCGGTTTACGGAAGGCACCGGTGAAGAAGATCCGCAGTATATGGACGGCGATCGCGGCGACGAACACCAGTGCCGCCCAGTGGTGGATCTGACGCATCAGCAGGCCTCCGCGCACGTCGAAGCTGATGTCGAGCGTGGTGGTGTAGGCCTGCGTCATCCTCACCCCCTGAAGGGGCACGTAGGAACCGGTGTAGACGCTCTCCGTCATGCTCGGGTCGAAGAACAGGGTGAGGTACACGCCGGTGAGGACCAGGACCACGAACGAGTAGAGGGCGATCTCACCGAGGAGAAAGGACCAGTGGTCGGGAAAGGCCTTGCGCAGCAACTGCCTGGCCAGCTCACTGACGGGCAGGCGCCCATCCACCGCGCCGTAACCACTGACCGCCGCCTTCCCGGCCTGGGTCTTCAGCTGCGCCTTACGTCTCCGCAGGGGCATGCACCACTCTCCCGTCGATCTTCCTTCCCCCCCCGCCCCTTATTGTTACGGTTCGCCCTTTATGGGTAACGCATTACTCGAAGGGACTACGCAGAATCGCGGTATCGGCACCTGATCGGCCGACCTGGCCCTGACGTGCCGGGTGGGGCCGCGCTGGTGCGTCGGCCCCACCCCGCGAGCGATGTGCGGGGCCTCGCCGCCGCAAGGACTGATGCGCGTCGCTGCGTCGCCCTCGACGGTATGACTCCGTCCACCCAACCGGCGGTCTCCACGGACAGTTGGCGGGACCCTGAACGTCGGCGACTTCCTTCTCAACCGGCCGTCTCCGCGCATATCCGGTCCGCGTCAGACACCCTGAGCCACCGCCATCGCGTCATCCTCCGCCGTCGCCACAGGGGCCGGGTCCGGGGCCTCACGCGGCACCAACGGCATCTCGGAAACTGGCCAGTCAACCAAGTCGGCGATCTTTGAACACCGAGCGGGCGGCTCTGCCTCGAACCAACTATGCGATCCACTTCGACCACTCAAGGATTCACAGGAGCCATAACGCGTTGACAACGTATACATGAAGACGCCGCCCTCCTTGAGAGGTGAAGGTGTACACCCCCTGCAAGATGTACCCGTCTTGCACGTGACGGGTGAAACGGGGAGGGCAAGTGGGCCTGGAAACGGTTGACGGACGGTTCCGGATCACGGGGATCGTCGGGCGCGGGAACATGGGCGAGGTGCACCGGGCCGAGGACCTCCGGGCCGCCCCGGACTCCCCGCACCACGAGGTAGCGGTCAAGACCGTGCTGCGCGGCCGGACCGGAGTCGCCGTCGACGCCTCGGGGTCCGGCAAGGAGATCGACCGTTTCCGCCGCGAAGTGCGGATCATGCGCATGCTCTCCCAGGGCCACCCGAACCTCACCCTGCTGATCGACGGTGGCGTTGACCGGGCGCCGGGCGGCAGCGGTCTGCCCTACCTGGCCATGGAACTGCTGGACGGTCATCCGCTCGCGGACCTCATCGACGAGGAGCCCCAGCTCCCGGTCTCCTGGGTAGCCGCCGTCGGGGCGCAGATAGCCGCCGGTCTCGCCGCCGCGCACACAGCCGGGGTCGTCCACCGCGATCTGAAGCCGGCCAATGTGATGCTGACCGGAGACGGCACCGTCAAAGTCCTCGACTTCGGCATGGGCTCGATCGTCGACGATCCCGACCAGACGCGACTGACCAGCACGGGCGTCAGCGTCGGCACGGCCCGCTACATGGCACCCGAGCAGTTCCGGGCCGAACGCGTCTCCGCCCTGGCCGACCTCTACGCACTCGGCTGCATCCTGTACGAACTGCTGATCGGGCAGCCGCCGTTCTCCGCCAGAACCCCCTTCGAGCTCTCCGAGCAGCACCAGCACGAGCGGCCACCGCTGCTGACCCTGGTACGCCCGGACCTGCCCGCCGGGCTGGTCCGACTCGTCGACCGCCTCCTGGAGAAGGACGCCGAACTGCGGCCCGAGAACGCCGCTCTGGTCCGTGACGCGCTGGTCCCGCTCGCGCTCGCGCCGGACGACACCGCCGCCCTGCTGGCTCCGCACTGGCAGGTGATGGACCCGGTGGCGCGGCTGCGTTCTCTGCTTCCCGAGCGCACCCCGGCCGCGCCCGCACCCGTGCCGCGCAGAGAACCGCGCCTGCCCGAGACGATGGACGTCTTCGGTATCCATGCCGACCTGATCAGCGAGTACGAGAGCTTCACCAAGAGTGCGACGGTGGTCCGGGACGCCCGGATCGCAGGCTTCGTCGAGGACGACCTGGCGGCGAAGTCGCAGTGGCCCGACCCGTGGCTCTCGCTGAACCCGTTCTTCGCCGACGGCGGCCAGGTCACCGACCTCGTGCGGGACGGCGTGCTGCACCCCAGGTGTGCGGAGATCTTCCAGGCGGGCAAGAAGGAGAGCTCGCTGCGCCCGGACGGTCGTCCGCTGACCTTCCATCTCCACCAGCGGCAGGCGATCGAGGCCGCGCAGGCGGGCGACTCCTATGTGCTGACCACCGGCACCGGTTCCGGCAAGTCCCTGTCGTACATCGTCCCGATCGTGGACCGCGTCCTGAAGGAACGTCAGACAGCCGGCCCGGACGCGGGGGGCCGAGTACGCGCGATCGTCGTGTACCCGATGAACGCCCTGGCCAACTCGCAGCTGATGGAGCTGGAGAAGTACCTGCGCCACGGTTTCGGGACCGGTCGCGAGTCGGTCACCTTCGCCCGCTACACCGGCCAGGAGTCCGAGGAGCAGCGTCGGGAGCTGCGCAAGAACCCTCCGGACATCCTGCTGACGAACTACGTGATGCTGGAGCTGATGCTGACCCGGCCGGACGACCGGTCGAGCCTGATCCGTATGGCCGACGGGCTGCAGTTCCTCGTCTTCGACGAGTTGCACACCTACCGGGGCAGGCAGGGCGCGGACGTGGCGTTCCTGATCCGCCGGGTCCGTGAGGCCTGCCGGGCCTCGGCGACGCTGCAGTGCATCGGCACCTCGGCGACCATGTCCACCGAGGGCTCGTGGGAGGACCAGCAGCGTGAGGTGGCCAGGGTCGCCGGCCGACTGTTCGGTACGACGGTGCTGCCGAAGCGGGTCATCGGCGAGACCCTCGTCCGGGCGACCCAGGAGGCCCCGGTGACCGTGCCCGCCGAGCGGCTGCGGGTGCCGGCGGCGCCCCGCTCGTACGGGGCGCTGACGAAGGACTCGCTGGCCTGCTGGGTGGAGTCCCGGTTCGGGCTGGAGCGCGAGGAGGGTACGGGGAGGTTCCGCCGCTGTGCCCCGGGCACCGTCGAGGAGGCGGCCGCCGAGCTGTCCGCCCGATCGGGGGTGGCCGAGGAGAGCGTGCGCGAGGCGATCCGCACCACGCTGGAGGCGGGTGCGCAGGCGAAGCATCCGGTGACGGAACGGCCGCTGTTCGCCTTCCGACTGCACCAGTTCCTCTCCAAGGGCGACACCGTCTTCACGACTCTGGAAGATCCGCTCACCCGGCCACTCACCCGCACCTACCAGCTGGAGCAGCCGGGCAGCGACGGCAAGCCGCTGTTCCCGCTGGCGTTCTGCCGTGAGTGCGGCCAGGAGTACCTGACCGTCTGGCGGACCGAGGAGGGCGGCGCGTTCCGGTACGAGCCGCGTCGGGACACCTCCGCCTCCGGGGGCCGCGACGGCGAGGGCTACCTGTACCTGGGCATGCCCGGGGAGGACTACGAGTGGCCGGCCGATCCGCAGAAGGCCGTGGACGACAGGCGGCTCCGCTGTCTGGTCGTCCATGGTCTGCGACTACTCCGTCCGCCAGAAGATCGGCGGCACGCACCTCACCTACGGATATGTCCAACAGATGCCAGTCCCCACCCCCGACCAGCTCGCACCCCACGCGGCGTTCATCACCTCTCGCATCCTCGAACTCACCTACACCGCACACGACATGAGCGCTTTCGCCCGCGACCTCGACGACACGGACGCCCCCTTCCGCTGGGCCCCCGACCGCCGCGTTGTCATCCGCGCTGAGTTGGACGCACTGTTCTTCCACCTCTACGGCATCACCCGCGAGGACACCGCGTACATCCTCGACACCTTCAACGTCACCCGCGACAACGACATCAAAGCGCACGGCGAATACCGCACCAAGAACCTGATCCTCGCCGAGTACGACCGTATGGCCGCCGCCGGCCTGACCCTGGAGACCCCGCTCACCGAGGGCGAGTCCGGCACCTACCGCTCCACCCTCACCCCGCCCCCCGGCCAGGGCCCCCGCCACGACTGACCTGCCCCTGGGGTGGCCCCACCTGGAGGCCACCCCAGGGCATGCCCCACCGCTCAACCAAGGAACCAACGCACGTGGTATGTCGAAGCCAAAGCAGCAACCCCCGTTCGGTCGTCGTCCTGACCTCGGGTACGGACTGGGGTACCCGTGCCGCCGGGCAGCGGCGGAGCAGTGGGGCCGAGTCCCCCATACCCCGGCGGCAGCCCGCGAAGATCAAGGCATTGCAGCAGACCATCGGGTTGGCTCGCATGGCGATCAACAACAAGCGCTGGCATGCGGCGCGTTACGCGCTCAGCCGAACCCGCGCCCTCACCGAAGCCCTCCCCACCAACGTGGCCGTCCAGGAACGCGAGCAGCTCTCGGCGCTCCGCAAGAAGTACGCGGCGCGCAACACGCCGGCCGCAAAGAACGCCAAGCAGGCGAAGGCGACACCAGCCAAGCTTGTGGGCACGAAGAAGGCCGCCCCCAAGAAGTCCACGGCGAAAAACGCCGCCCAGAAGCCGAAACCCGCGCCTGTTCGCGACCTCGGTGACCGTTTCATCAACCGCGCGGCGCTCGGCTACGCCCCCACGGACGAGAACAAGGGCTCCCGAACGCGGTGAGGGCGTGCCGTCCGCCGCTCCAGCGGACGGCACGCCCTCAAGTCACTCAGCGCTCCGACGCGAACCGCACGAACTGCCCCCAGCCTTCGCGGCCGACGGCGAAGGCCGGGCGGGTCACGTCCTTGGAGTCCCTGACGTGGACGGCCTGTTCGGCGATCGCGACCTCCACGCAGTCGTCGCCCTGGGTGCCGCTGTAGCTGGACTTGAACCAGGCGAGTTCCGACGTACCGCTACTCATAGCTCTCCTCGCATTCGCTCCAGCAGGTCCCGGGATTCCCTGGGGTTGAGGGCCTGCGAGCGCAGTGTGTCATAGCGTCGGCAGAGCAGGCTCATCTCTTTCGCGTCGGAGATCAGCCGACCGTTCTGCTGCCCCTCGGAGTACCCGAGCCGCCGCCCCTCCGGAGACTCCAAGATCCGCATGGGCCCGTCCAGGCACCCATGAAACTCCAACTCCAGCGGCACCACTTGCAGCGTCACGTTACGTGGCGCGGTGAGCTCAAGCACATGGTCCAGCATGCTCGCCTGCACTTGCGCCCCACCCAGCCCGCGTCGAAAAACCGACTCCTCCACGATGAAACCGAACGGCACGGTCGGCCTCTCCCGCATCATCGTCTGCCGCTCCATTCGCGCGGTGACCTGAGCCTCCGTCTGCTCGTCGGTCAGCAGCGGGATGCTGTTGTCGAACACTGCCCGCGCATACGCCTCCGGCTGCAACAACCCCGGCACCAGCCGGCACTCGTACGTGCACAGGCTCACCGCCTCCCGCTCCAGCCTCGCCCACCGCCGGAACCACGCCGCGAGCCCCGCCTCGCCGCGGGTGAGATGGCAGGCGGCCTTCCGCAGCACACCGGTGTTGCCGAGCGCTTCCTCCGCACGCTCCACGAACACCCCGTCCGGCATCCGTCGGCCCAACTCCACCGACTCCACCGTGTGTTTGGAGTACTGGACCCGGGCGCCGAGCTCGACCCGGCTGAGACCCGCGTGTTCGCGCAGCGCCTGAACGACCGCGCCGAACGTGCGCAGACTGTCCGACGGATGGGGCTCGCGCTCCCACTCCCCGGCCGGAACTCCCTGTGCGCCGACGCCCCCGGCCGCCTCCCCCACACCGATGCTCATCCGCCCTGCCCCTCTCCGCACCGCACCGCGACGGCTCCTGACACCGCCCCGGGCTCGCAACTCAGCGTGACGGAAGAGACACCGTACCGTCCACTCTTCGTGCCCGTACGCTGACTCCGCGTACGGGGTGCGGCGCTCGACCCCAGGCACCTCCGGCCATCACTCTGACGCCATGAACCACGCGCTGCCCCAAGTCGACCTCCTCTCCCGCACCTTCACGCAGCTGCTGTCGTCCACACGGCGCGGCGCCCGGCTGGCCAGGCTGCTCGCCGGGACCGAGCTGCGGACCTGGGGTGCCACGCATGACCTCACGGAGCGTGCCGAGCTCGTGGTCGCGGAGCTTGCCGCCAACTCCGTCCTCCACGGCCTCGTACCGGGTCGCTGCTTCCGGCTCACGCTCGTCTTCGACCCGGCGGCCGGCCGCCTCCGCGTCGAAGTCACCGACGCCCGCGGGGAGGTGTACCCGCAGCCCCCTCCGGCGGACGCCGAACCCGAGGCGCTGCACTCCGGCGGCCGGGGCCTGCTGCTCGTCGCCGCCCTCACCGACCACTGGGACTGCGTCCCCCACCCACCCTGCGGCAAGACCGTCCGGGCCGAACTCCTCGACACCAGGCCCCGCGCGTGATCACGTCTGGCAGGTCTTGCTTTTAAGTGCGTTGTGGCAAACCGGATCTCGTTCGAGGTGTGGCGTGCCGATCCTTCTGATACCGCAGCGCTGGGAGGCTGGCGGCGCGTGCGATGAAGGCGTACGCGTTGCTTGACGGCATTCTGTTCCCGATCGACCGTATCGACGCAGATCGGCTCCTCAGTGGGGCGTTTGAGGTGCGTTGGTGGCAGAGGTCTTCCTGGGCGGTTACCAGGACGAGGGAGGTGAGATGCGGGTGACTGCGGTGGGAAGCTGTCCGCTCTCGATGAGCTGCCGGGGGAGGGTCAGCCCGAAATGTTCACCAGCGACTGTCAGTACCCGGCGTTTCTGTTCGCGGGGCGACAGTTCCTCATCGTCGCCGAGCAGGTCGTCGAGGGAGTCTTCCGGTGGGATGAGTCCGGCCGCTTCCAGCGCCGGGCGCAGTAGGTCGGGCTGGGCTCCGGCGGGGTCGTAGCCGAACCCCAATTCGAAGTGCAGCTGTACCTCCCCGTCGGCGAGGTACGTGAAGAAGGAGGGCGGATCGTCCGGCCGGGGGTCGAGGATCAGGACTTCGGCGCCGCAGGAGACTGCCGGGTCCAGGGCCCAGCCTTCGCTGCCTCCGCATTCCACGATGAACGACCAGTCATCGCTTCGGCCGACGCGGCCGACGCAGTAGATCTGCGTGAGGTCGACCATGCGGGACGCTTCGTGCATGGTGAGGGCAGGCCCGATCTCGACAGGTTCGTGGTCGGCCATGCGTTCGGCCAGCTGCTCAGGGGTCAGGCCGCGGGCGCAGGTGATGTACAGGTCACCGGCGTTCAGCGTTGAGCTCCACCAGGCATCCGCGATCCAAGCAAGACCATCGGACATTGCTGATCTCCTTCCGTACGCAGCGTGGGGCCGGGTGGGGCCCAGCGAGAACCTGGAGCTGTGCCCCACCCGGCGATCAGCAACTTACGGCTTCGGAACCGTGCAGGTCACGGTCGCTTTGGATGCATCGCAGTGCGCGAACTCGGGAAAGTCCACCCAGTACGGGTCCTTGTCCAGCATCCGGTACTTGGTCGAGAAGCCCGAGCTGAACGCTCCACCGGCGCGTTCGAAGGCGGCGCCATGGGCCTGCTGGCCATGGTCCCCGTCGCCGGTATCCCCGTCGCGATGACCGGGGACATCCTCGTCGTCCAGGTCCTGAGCACGTCGATCGCATCGCGCATCGCATACTCCTACGGCTACGACGCCAAAGACCCCAAGGAGCAGGACTTCATCCAACGCCTGGTACAGAGGTCCTTCATGGCACAGGCGGCCAAAGCCAAGCCGTTGCGTGACGCCGCACAGGCGGCGAACGCGGTCAAGGGACGCGTGAACTGGTCACAGAAGCTCCGCCAGGACCACCGCCTCCTGGCCGCCCTTGAGAAGTTGATGCAGCAGCTCGGCCCGGCCGGCTCCAAGGTGCCAGTTAAAAACGTCGCCAAGGTCGTGCCGTTCGTGGGTGTCCTCATCGGTGCCGGCATGAATTCCGCGGTCCTCGGCAGGGTGGCCGCCGACGCCCAGCGGTACTGCCAGACCCGATTCCTGTGCGAAAAGTACGGGCTGCCGCTGCCGGCCGCACTGGCGACCGACCAGGACGACGACCCTCAGACCGACGCCACGTAAGTGATGGCCGCCGGGCCCACGACGCAGCCTTGGACTGCGTCCCCCACCCGCCCAGCAGAAAGACCGTCCGGGCGGTGTTGACGGCGTCGGTCGAGGCGTGAGGCATACGACGTGGTCCTACCCCCGTCCCGGACGCCGGTCCAGCGGCCTGCTCATCGCCGGTAACGCCAGATCTGCCGCAACCGCAGAACCTTCGGCGCGGCTGAGTCGACGCCCGGTCGCAACAGATGACCACGTGAATCGGTGGGCCGCGACGCCGAGATCGGCGTCGCGGCCCACCCTTCCTTTCTGCCCCTTGACTACGGCTCGACCGTGGTCAAGCCGAGTTGAGTCAACGGGTCACGGCTTACCTCCCGTTGTTCGGCACCGCGTCCATGACGGTCAGCGTCATGCTGTTGTCCTCGTAGGACACCCGGAACAGGTAACCGCCCACGTTCAGGACCCGGTTCTCCGGCAGCGCGTGGAAGGCTCCCTTGATCGAGCTACCGCTCATGATCGTGAACACGGTGCCCGGGGTCAGCTCGCCCCGCACGTCCAGGTCCAGCTCACCGTCCAGCACCAGGTTCCCCGCCGCCCGGACGCTCGTGTAGTCCCGGTCGCCGGAGATCGTGACGGCAACGCGACCCTGCTTGCCGATGGTCGCGTTCCCGCCGACGTTCAGGACATTGCCTGCGGCGCCGGAAGCGCCGGTGATCTGCGCGGCCTCGTCGGCCGTGAGACCGGGCCGCAGCACGCCGTGGCTGACGTTGATGCTGTCACCCACGGTGCCGCTGCCGCCGAGCGTTCCGCCGCGCACGTCGACAGCGCTCGCGTGCGAGCCGACGACCGAGAGTTTGCCGTCGAGGACGGTGCTCGTCCCGTGCCAGGTCTCGCTTCCGGTGAGGAACAGGGTGCCGTCGCCACGCTTCGTGAGGCTGCCCTCGTAGGCGCGGGCCTCGCGGGCCTGCTCACGGCGGACCCCGATGTCGTAGTCCGACTTGTCGGCGTCGCTCGCGCCGGCCGGCAGGCCCTTGGTCCAGCCCTTGGCGGCTTTGGTCGCCGTCCAGGCGGCCGCTTCGGCGGCGTCCTCCTGCTGGCGGGCCCGGATCGCGACGTCCGAGATGTCGTTCGACCACACGTCGTCGCGCCCCTGCGTGTCGACGACGAGCGGCCCCAGGAACTGGCCCGGGCCGTTCATGGCCTCCCGCAGGCTGACCGTGCCCCAGCCGTTGCGGCTGTCCGGCACCTGCACGGTCTGGCCGCCGGTGGGGTTCAGCACGGCGTTGCCCGCCGCGTCACTGATCGTGTTGTTCTGCCGGCCGGTGGTGAACATCGTGTAGAGCGCCTGCTCGTTGGTCATGTATGGGAAGCGCTGCATGATCAACGACAGTGCGGCCGCCGAGTGCGGGCCGGCCATCGACGTCCCCGACGAACTGCCGTAACGGGGCTCGGGAACGCCGTTGACGACCGACACGGTCGTGCTGTTGATGCTGTTGGCCGGCGCCGTCACGCAGGACCACTTCGCGACGCCGCACTGGTTGAACGTCTGCTGGCCGGGGACCAGGACGGAGCCGTCAGCGTTGAACGTGCGCCCCTGGGTGGGGTTGACCCCCGACGTCGTGTACCAACTGCCCTCCAGCTCGGGCATGAAGTAAGGCGCGGCGCCTCGCGGCGACGGGTTCACGTAGCCGCTGTTACCGGCGGTGAACTGGATGACCGTGCCGGTACGCGCGGCCTCGATGGCACCGTTCAGCCAGTGGGCGGAGCTGCCGTTCGCGTCGACGACGCCGTCCGGAGTGGACCAGAGGCGCCATGCCGTGTTCAGACCGAAGCCCGCCGGGCTGCCGGGCGGCGTGTCATACGTGTTGTAGTTTTCCGTGTTGGGCTGGCTACCCCAACTGCTGGTGATGATCCTGATGGGCTCGCCGTTCGCCGTCTTGGCGGAGTTCACGGCCCGGTAGACATTGCCGATGTAGGCGTCGTCCGGCGTCTGCGCGGCGGTCGCGTTCGCCGGCAGGAGACCGTAGAGCACGCCGTCCTTCTTGCCGGTGTTGCCCATGTACACGTTGCTGTTGAACGCGACGCCGTGCATGTTGGCATCCGGCCCGGCCGGTTGCGTCTCGCCGACGCCGTCGCGGCTCGCACCGATGGTCCCGCTGACGTGGGTGCCGTGGCTGTCGTTGAGCGCCGGGTTGTAGAACCCCGGCGTGGGGCCCGTCTGGCCGCCCTGGGCCTCCACTGAGAAGTAGCGGTCCCCGACCGCGTAGTTCGTGTCCAGGCTTCCGTGCTCCCGGACGTGCCCGGCGAAGACGCCCGAGTCGACGACGCCGATGTTCATCTCGGTGCCGGAGTAGCCGGCAGAGTAGGCGAATTCGGCTCCCATCGACACCAGGCCGGCGTCCCGGTTGAACTCAGGGGTACGCCAGCTCGCCGCGTCGCCGAGCCGGCCGGGATCTCCCTCGTAGGTCTTGATCGACGGTGGCAGGGGCACCTGCCCCATCGCCGGCTGCGCGGCGACGCCGAGCACCACTATCGGTATCAGCGCTGCGATCAGCGCCGGCTTCACGCGTTTTATGTTCGACACTCCGAACCCCTCCAAGATCGATTGCGCCGGATGCTATTTCCTGCTTCCGGAGCGGAACAAGGCGTCGGCGGACACGTTTGTATCTACGTTGGAAGGAAGCACCAGAAGCCGGGCAATCCGTGACGTGGCAGCACTGACGGACGTGCCATGGACGGTGCGTGTCAGGCGGGCGACCGGTTACCGGCGCCGTGCCCACCACCGGCGCAGCGCGCAGTCGGCGCCGCTGGCCACGCCTCGCGGGCCGGCTCCGGGCATGACCAGCGGGACAACGGCGCCCCGGTCTCGGCGGGAGAGCAGTCGGGGTGCGCGCGGTGATCGCACAGACGGCAACTTCGCCTCGATTGCGCGGCGTTCGGCCTCAGCCGTCGAATCCCCACTCCGGCGACCAAGCGCCCGTTCCGCCCGGGTAAGCCGATCGGATGCATCCACACCGTAAACCGCATCCGTTTACATCGTCAACAGACAGGTCGCCTATGATCACTGATGGCTAGTAATCAATTGACAACGTCAACAAGTAAGCTGTGCGGTGTCGCGCTCTCACGACCGAACCGGAAGGTCACCCATGCCGCGACATGACCGTCTCCCCGGCACACCCGAGTTCCGCATCATGCTTCCCAAGGACGGCGGTGAGGCGCGCGGATATCTGCTCACCGAGTTCGGCGGCAACGGCACGCACAAGTTCGTCCTGCAGGAGGGTTCGTCGGTGGCCGCCGAAGCCTGGCCCGGGCTCGGCGACCACGCACGCCGGTGCCGTGCGGAGCTGCGCGAGAGCGACGCGCTCGCCGACGCCTCAACGGATCCCGACCGGCCGCAGGCACCGCCGCGATGGGTGGCGAGCCGGGACATCGTGTGCAACTCCTCCTCTGCTGCCGCGGCGCTGGTGTACGGCTACGACGCTTCCGGCCCGGAGTCCTGGCGAACCGCCGAGGGCCACCCGCTCGCCGACTACCTGTCCACCGGCTGGCGCGCCCCGCGCAAGGCGTGGCTGGTGCGTGGCTCCAATGTCTCGGGGCACAACCTGGTGCGGCAACTGTGGCTGGAGGAGGGGATCGTCTCACTCGCGGGCGCGCATCTGCCGCCCTTGGAGGAGAGCGATCCGACGAAGAGCGCACTGCGCCGCTTCGTCGAGGAGGGGTACGAGGGCGCGGCCTCGTACAACCAGAAGCGGGGCCTCGTCGACGAGTTGCATGCCTTCCTGACACAGATGCGCGTCGGCGACATGGTGGCCACCATCGGCGACGGCCGGCTTCACGTCGGACGGATCACCGGGGAGGCCGTGCAGAACGCATCCCCGGGCGGCTTGTCCAATCTGCGGCGAGCCGTTGCCTGGCAGCCCGACAGCCACCCGTACGAGGAACTACCGGAGGAAGTGCAGCAGAAGCTGTCCGTGCAGCATGACGTCGTCGACCTGACCGGTGTCCTGGAAGCGCTGGACGGGCTCACTGGACTCTCCGACCCGACAACAGCCGACGCCCCCGTCCCGCAGGCCGCCGCCGAGCGGCCGGCGCAGCGGGAGTTGGCACTGCCGGACGTCGCCGAGGCCCTCGCGGCCGACCTCCTCGTCCACGACAGGGCCTGGTTGGAGGAGATGCGTGAACTCCTCACGGACGAGAGGCAGTTGGTTTTCTACGGCCCGCCGGGCACGGGCAAGACCTACCTGGCGATGAAACTGGCCGAGTACTTCGGCGGCGGCCCCGAGCAGGTCAAGATCGTGCAGTTCCACCCGTCCTATGCCTACGAGGACTTCTTCGAGGGGTTCCGGCCCGTGGAGGATGCCGAGACACGGGAGGTGGCCTTCCGACTGACGGCGGGCCCGCTCCGGGAGCTCGCCGATCTCGCCTCCCGCGAGGGCAATCGGCACGTCCCGCACTTCCTGATCATCGACGAGATCAACCGTGCCAATCTCGCGAAAGTCTTCGGTGAGCTGTACTTCCTTCTGGAGTACCGGACGAGGTCTGTCCGTCTCACCTACTCCGGGGACGACTTCGCGCTGCCCCCCAACCTCTTCGTGATCGGCACAATGAACACCGCCGACCGGTCGATCGCGTTGGTGGACGCGGCGATGCGGCGCCGTTTCGCGTTCGTGGAACTCTCCCCCCGCGCCGAGCCGACCGCCGGGCTGCTCGCACGCTGGCTGAGGCGCGAGGGCAGGGACATGGAGCCCGCTCACCTTCTCGATGCTCTCAACGCCCGCATCGACGAAGCGGACTTCGCCATCGGTCCCTCGTACCTGATGAAGCCGGGCGTGTACCGCGACGGCGGCCTCGAACGGACCTGGCGCACGAAGATCCTCCCGCTGCTCGAGGAGTACCACTACGGAGAGGGGCTCGACGTCGCCGCCCGCTACGGCCTCGCCTCGCTGCGCGAGCAGCGCCCATGACCGCGCTCGATGTGACGCTGCGCGAGTACGGGCCCCCGGTCTCCGTACCGCTGTCCCTCGATGCCGGGCGGGCCCTCGCCGCCGCCGGCATCCTGCAGAGCACGACCCCGGATCCCGGCCGGGAGGGGCACTGGGTCCTGCGGGCGGGCAGCAAGGTCGGCGCTGTGCGCACCCCTGGGGGTCCGGTCGTACGGATCATGCCCAAGACCCCTGTGAGCCGGCTGTTCTTCCTCCTCGGCTTCAGCCTCGACCCGGCACGCGCCTGGCGCGACAACCGGGAGGGAACCGTCGACACCGGCGCGTACGACGACGTCGTCCCCGCCCTCGCGCACGCCGTGGAGCGGCAGATCGACGCGGCGCTGCGGCAGGGCGTCCTCCAGGGCTACCGGGAAGTGGAGGAGTCCGGGCTGGTCGTGCGCGGGCGGCTGCGCGAGGCCGAGCAGATCCGGCGGCACTTCGGCCGTACACCGCCCGTGGAGATCGCCTACGACGCGTACACCGCCGACACCGCCGAGAACCGCATCCTGCGCGCCGCCGCCGAGCGGTTGCTGCGGCTGCCAGGAGTCCCCGGCCCGGTCCGCAGGCGCCTCGCCCATCAGCGCGTACGTCTCGCCGACGCCCGGCCATTGATACGGGGACAGCAACTGCCGCGTTGGCAGCCGTCGCGCCTGAACTCCCGCTACCAGCCCGCACTGCGGCTCGCCGAGGCCGTCCTGCACGGCTTCTCCCCCGAACACCGGCCGGCCGACGCCGACCCGCTCAGCGTGGACGGCTTCCTGCTCGACATGAACAAGGTGTTCGAGGACTTCGTCACGGTCGCTCTGCGCGAGGCCTTTCGGGAGCACGGCTTGACCGCGCGCCTCCAGGACCCCCACCACCTCGACACCGCGGGCCTTGTACGGATGCGCCCCGACCTCGTCTTACGCACCGGTGACGGCCACACTCCGCTCGCCGTCATCGACGCCAAGTACAAGGTGGAGAAGGCCGACGGACTCCACAACGCCGACCTGTACCAGGCCCTGGCGTACGCCACGGTACTCGGTCTGCGCGAGGCTCACCTCGTCTACGCGGCGGGACGGCGACCGGAGCGCTTCCACGAGGTACGCGGAACGACTGCCGGGCAGGACAGACAAGGAGTGCGGCTGTACCAGCACACCCTCGACCTCTCCCGGGAACCAGAACAGATCCTGTCGGCCCTCCGGGAAATCGCCGGAAGGCTGGCCGGGGCCACACCACATCCGCGATCATGAAACACCGTCAGGCAGGAAGGTAGGGACCTCATGCCCCGGCTCGCCTTCGCCCAGAGTTTCTGGGACGGCTACGACACGTTGGAGAAGCCGGTGAGAGCCGGTGTACGCAAGGCCATGGGGAAATTCCAGGCCCTGAGTGCCGCCGAACTCAACGCGGACAAGGGTCTGCACCTGGAGTCCGTCGGGAACGCCCGTGACCCGCGGATGCGCCTCCTGCCGGAGGATCAGCTGGAGGTGCTGCAGTACCTCGCCGAGGGATTCGGACCGGAAAAGGTCTACCAGGACGTCGTCGCCGTGCGCCGGCCCGCCGACGCGCCCGCCGAGCCGGTCGAGGACCTGGCCACGGTGATCGCCAACACTCCTGCACGCATCCGCCTGGTCACCGGACCGGAGGAGCTGCAGGAGATGCTGGAAAAGCCGTTCGAGGCCTGGCGGGTCTTTCTCCACCCCTCACAGCGTCGCGTGGCGTGGAGCGGAGCTGCGAGCCCGTTCCTGGTCCGCGCCGCCTGACCGGCCACCCGGCGCGGACCAATGCGGGGCCCCCACCGGGGTGCCCCGCACGGTCCTCACTCCCCCGGCGCCAGGGCGCCTGCGGCGAGGCCGTCACGGGCGACCGCGGTGAGCTGTCGGCTCAGCTCGTCGACCTTTCGCATGCCTTCCTCGAATGCGGACAGGGCTCGGAAGGCAGACCCGTACCGACGCTGATCGTCGATGCCCATGCGAGGAATGCGTGAACCCCTGCCGTCGAGCCGGTAGGTCCCGCTGGCACTTGTGGACCGGCGGGCATTGACGGAGCTGCGCAGGAATCCCTGCAGATAGTCCGTGTCCAACTGCTCGCTGGCCGAGACCGGTTCCGGACCGTCGTACGCGACAAGCCCGGCGCGGGCGAGATCCGCAACGCTGGTGGTAGCGCCTTCCAGTGAGCCCGGTCCGCCGCCCGGCGCAAGCTCGGGCAGGAGTGCGGCGAGTCGGCGGATCTGGTCCTCCAGCTCCTTGCGCAGGGTGGTGTACTCACCGGGATAGTCGCGGTGCCGGACCCGCAGATGGCTGCCAGGGGTCAGGTCGACGGTGTCGTCGAGGAGCTCGATCAGCGACACGTCGGCAACCTGGTCGGGGCGTGGTTCCAGGCTCCCGTCGGGACTGTTGTCGGTCAGGTCGACCATGCGCACGGTGCGGTTCGTCTCCGCGCTTCCCGTGTTCTCAGGGCGCTGCAGAGACCACAGATGGACGGGCAGGGCGTGAGAGGTCGCCGTCCCTGGCGGCAGGGCAATCACTTGGCGCAGGATGCCCCGGCGTACGAGTTCTGCTCGGATGCGGCGGCCTGCCTTGCGGTAGGCGACTGAGGCAGGCATGACCATGAGGACCTGGCCGCCGGGCTCGGTGTGCGCATAGGCGTGTTGGAGCCACGCGAGCTCCCCTTCGGCCTTGGAGGGAGTACCGAGCTCCCAGCGGGAGTCGAGCAGCAGTTCCTCCCGTCCCCACTCGGTCACACCGGCCGGTGGGTCGCAGACGACCAGGTCCGCCTTAAAACCCGGCCATCCGTCTGCGCGCAGGGAATCACCCGCCACGATGCACACATCTGATCGGTCCAGGAGGTCGGCGCGGAGCTGAGCGAAGCGGGCACTGTCGGCGTCGATCTCCTGGCCGCGACAACGCGTTCCCGCTTCCACGGCGACGGACAGGAGCAGCACCCCGATTCCGCAGGCGGGATCGAAGACCACAGCGTTGGTCGGCAGTTCGGGAGCAAAGTGGCACACAGCACGCACCACGCGCTCGGAGGTCACCTGGTCCGATCCCGCACGCCGCGCGGAGTCCATAAATCGCTCGGTCAGTCCGTTGACAAGGTCGACGGGCGCCTCAGTCCGGGCAAGCGCCTGTACACGGGTGGAGACATCGCCCGGCAACCCCGACTCATGCGCTCCGGTCAACATCCCAGCCACCTCGGCCAGGCCCACGACCATCTGTTCCCCATACGCGGCCCGCATGGCCTGCCACAGCTCGACCTCGGGTGACACCTCCTGGCCTTTGCGCTGCTTGTCCAGCCATGCCTGAACCTCGGCGAGTGCGTAGAGCGGACTGTTCGCGGCACCTCCCGCCTGCGCGGGGAAGTCGTCGTAGCGCCGACGCCAATTGGAGACAGCAGCCCGAGTAACACCGGCCAACCGAGCAATCTCGGAACCGGTGACGAGGGGGCCGACCGGTGAAGCGGCATTGTCCTTCATACCCCCCAGCGTACACGGACCGCAACCAACCCTCCAGAGAGAAGTGCGTTGACAACATAAACAGCCCTATGTCTCTTGCGCGTACGCCGGCCATGCGCCTCTCCCCACCGCTACGCTCCGTGGATGAGCCGAAGCACGATAGGTGTCACATAGGCAGGCTTGTTGTCACCGAGACCACTCCTTCAGCGCAGTGCGATCCGGGCGGTGACCGGCAAATGGTCGCTGCCGGTGGGGGGCAAGGTGCGGATGTGGCCGACGGTCGCCGAGCGGGCCATGATCTGGTCGATTCGGGCCAGTGGGAAGGCGGCGGGGAAGCTGAAGGCGAAGCCCCGTTCCGCCACGTTCATCCGTGAGGTCAGCGGGGCCAGCCCACGGTCGTCGACCGTGCCGTTGAGGTCGCCCAGCAGGATCACCGTTTTCAGCTTCTCGGCGGCGACGGCCCTGCCCAGCAGGCCAGCGCTTTCGTCGCGCCAGGAGGATGCGAGGCCGCTCGCCCGGACACGTACCGAGGGCAGGTGCGCGACGTACGCCGCGATGTCGCCGTGCGGCGTGTGGACCACGCTCCGCAGCCCGCGACTCCAGGTCTCCGTGATCCCACGGGGTTTGATGTCCACCAGGCGGGCACCCGTGAGCGGATACTTCGACCAGAGTCCGACAGTGCCCCGGACCGTGTGGTACGGGTAGTCCGGGGCGAGAGTCTTCTCGTAGACCGGCAGCGCCGGGGGCACCAGCTCCTCCAGCGCGATGAGATCGGGCTCGGCGTCGGCCAGGGCGCGGGCCGTGCCCGCCGGGTCGGTGTTCTCGTCGCTGACGTTGTGCTGCACCACGACCAGGTCGTGCACGCCGGGCCCCGCCCCGGGCAGGAGCAGCCCGCCGAAGAAGTACGTCCAGGCCGCCACCGGCAGCAGCAAGGCCACCAGCGCGGTGACCGAACGGCGCAGCAGCGCCACGCCGAGCAGCACCACGACCACCAGGCCCAGCCAAGGCAGGAACGCTTCCAGCAAACTGCCCAGGCGCCCCACCGAGTTGGGCACTGCCCGGTGGAACGCCAGCAGCCCGGCCGTCAACACCGCGAACGCGGCGGGCACCCGCCCCCGCGTCCAGACCGACCACCCTGTCCCATCCTCCTTCTCGCCCTTGCCAGGAACCCACTGCCCAGCCCGGCGCCGCGCCCACCGGGGCACTGCTGCCTTCACCGTCGACGTCACACCGCTGTCCGCCCGCTCCATCTGGCTTCCCATCCGCTTGCCCTCGCTCCCCAAGACGAGTCACCAGGTGAATCAGTTTCCGCTTCCCTGTAAGCGCGTGCCGCGTCTTCCCCGTTACCCCCCGCGCGGAGAAGACGAGCCACGCCCTCCCGCGACCGGATGGTGACAAGTAGCGTGCTGATCCGGTGACAACCACCGTGCCTCGCCACCACAGAACGGCAGATCGGTCGCTCTCGTAGGTGACAACTATCGTGCTTCGGCACAGTGGACCACTCATGCGCACCACCCCCTGCCGGCAGACCCGTAGGTAGCCGCATCGGTGGATGCCGACCACTGCGCAGGGCGCCGGCTGCCGCGCGCTGACCTCACACAGGCCGGCAACAGGAGCATCCGGACGGGTCCCCACCACCAGCCCCATGCCCCATGCGTCCGGGCCTACATCGACGGCGACCGTGGCGATGCCGAAGGCAGCGCGGGCGACGCCGACAGCGGACAGTCGCCGACGAGAGCGCTCGGACTGGCCAACCACAGCGCTCAGCCACACTCCCGGCCGCACCCGGGAGGCGCTCAGCCCACGACCCGCTGCCACATGACTCAAACCAGTTCGGGCTGCGGTTCGCGTCGCGGTTCCGGCAGATACGCCGACGCGGCCTTCCGGTCCCACAGCTTGGTGGTCCGTACGTAGCCGTAGACCACTGAGGTCATCGCCAGAATGAGCAGCGGCCCGAACACCCACGGATGTCCGGCCATCTCCACCGACAGATAGCGATACGACGCCAAGAGCCCAGCGAAGACCGCGGCGCCGTAGACGACCAGTTGGATTCCCGACCGGTCCCAGCCGCGGTCGAGCGAGCGCAGCGCCGTCTCGATCGTGAGCGTGAACACCACACCGGCGACGATGTCCGCGCCGTAGTGGTAGCCGAAGCCCATCGTTGCACCGAGCGTGGCGATCAGCCAGAACGCGCCTGCGAATCGCAGAGCCCGCGGGCCCTTGCGGGAATGAATGAAGATCGCGGTAGCCCACGCCGTGTGCAGACTGGGCATGCAATTGCGCGGGGTGATCTCGTCGAAGAGCATCGGGTGCGGGGTACTGACCGGCGGCGGCGTGTCCGGCCACAGGTCGGCCACCGCCCAGTGCCCCCCGTCCGCGCCGTAGGCGAAGATCGGTCCGACCACCGGGAAGATCATGTAGATGCCCGGCCCGAGCAGGCCGATGACCAGAAAGGTACGCACCAGATGATGGCCCGGGAAGCGGCGCTCGACCGCCACGTGGCGCAGCTGGTACAGCGCGACGACGACCGCGGCCACCGCGAGCTGAATGTAGACCCAGTCGAGAACGTGGGCGCCGACCGTGCCGGTAGCCGCGACAATCCGGCCTACCAGCCACGACGGGTTACCCAACGCATGATCGGCGGTTGCCACGTACTGGTCGAGCACCGCCGGGCGGGTCTTCGACGTGATCAGCAGCCAGGTGTAGCCGGTCTTGCGGCCGGCCACCAGCAGCAGGGCCAGTCCGACGCCTTTAAGCAGCAGGACACGGTCCCGGTCGGTGCGGCGCGTGACAGCGATGACGGCACAGGCCAAAGTCACCCACAACGCACCGTTGCCGAACATCATCTCGGCGTCGACCGCCCACCGCACGAGCCAGAAGACGACGTCGATGCCGATCGCGGCGCCGGCCGCGATGAACCGCTGCCGCCAGGTGAGCACCACCATCATCAACGCCATACTGACGTACAACACCGTCCCCGATTTGGGGGCGAATATCACCTCTCGCGCCTGGTCGGTGATCGGCCCCGGCTCGCCGTAGCGACGCGCGGCGACCTCCAGTGCAATAAGGAATCCGAGGGCCGCCACACTCACCGCGACCCACAGCATGACGCGTGGTTGACGCCATGCAGCGAACCTGGTTCTGCCGTCTATTCGCGAAAACATTCGCGTTACCGTAGATATCAATTTTCAGCCGCTTTGTCATATTTCAATGTGCTCGTTGCGAGCTCGAACATGCTAACGGAACGGGTGGGTTTCGCTGATCACAGGTACGCCGAATACAGCGATCAGCTCCCCTTTTCCCGCGGCCACGGCGGACATGAAACGCCGCGCGCCCCGCACGGCCCCGGATTGGGGCGGCGCGGGCGGCTCGGTGGACGGGAGGGCGGGTGTCGGGGCGAGCTCGACGGCGACAGTGACGGTCAAGGGCAGCGCGAGCGACGCCGACAGCGGATAGTCGCCAACGAGATTGCTCAGACTGGCCACTTACAGCGCTCAGCCACACCAGGGGGCCACCGACTCTGCCGGATGCCGCCCACCCACCGCGAACCAGCCCCAACCCGGGCATGCGATCACACTGCGACCACCACGCCCGGACGCACGAAAGGCCGCCTTCCGATTCCCGAGTGGGCGTTTAGGGATGAATTGTGATGCTAAGCCGATGCCGCGGCCAACGATCTTCGGGCTGATTCACACCTTACATGCGCCTTCACGGCCTTCCGGGCGCCGACCTGTGTGCCCGTTTAATCCGCTTCTCGGCACTGGATTCCGTCTGCTTTAGTAATGGGGCGGAAGATTCCCGCCAGTGCGGAGCTTCCAGCATTTCAGGCTGTGCACGTTGGCGATGAATACGGCAAAGCGGGTCGCAATACCCATCATTTATCGAGGTCGCCCGGACCGAGCTCCCCCGGCTGCTCGCCGGGGTCCAGCAGGACCTCGCGGACTTCCTCCTCCTGGTCGCAGCATGGGCCGAGCAGCACGCGCCCCAGTCGGCGCAGGCACTGGTCAGTGCGGTCGACCGGTCGCTCGCAATCACCGCACCACTGCGAAAGCTGAGCTGATGGCGAGCTTCCTGACGCACCGCCGGCTCGTGCTTGACTGCACGCTTCCGGTGCGGCGCCGCCACACGGCACTGCGGGCCTGCCTCACTCCGTACGCCCCATACGGCTTCCGCGCCACGTACCACCACCTGACGGTCAGCGCCGCGATACCACGCGACCTCGACGCCGATCCCGAGTCTCTGGAACGTGCGGTGAACGAGCTCCACGAGGCCCGCCTGCTCCGGCTGGCCGAGGACGCCCGGTACGCCGAGCGGCGGCGACGCGAGAAGCATGCCGGTCAGCGGGGCCCCCGACGCCCGGGCACGTGGTGGCACCGCCACCGGCAGCAGAAGCTGCATCCAGCTCGATCCGCTCGGCCATCCTGCCCTGGCCCTGCCCGAGTTCGTCCGCCGCCAAATCAGCCTGGCGAATGGCGAAACACTGCCCGGCTGCGCGGACTGCGGCTGATGTGCCCGTTCCTGCGCGACAGGACCCGCGTCCTGCATGCGCTCGGCAGGCGGCTGCGGCCCGGTGGCGCGCTTGTGGTCATCACGCCCACGGCCGAGCACACGCCGCCCGAGCGACGGGACATCGCCCTCGACGAGGACGAGATCAGCCTGCTCACCGCGGGCTGGAAAGAGGTGGAGCGATTGGAGGCGGACGAACTCGCCGTTCTGGTCCTGCGCGGCCCGTGCGACACCACAACCACGGCCATGGAGAAGCGGCCGCCCACCCCACACGCCCTGACCGGGGGATGGCGCGAGGTCGTCGTCTTCGCCGCCGCCCTACGGGACGCAACCCACTGGGACGAGGTGGTCACCTCACTCGGCCACGAACACCTGCGCCGCCACGACCTCCGCCACACAGGACTCACCTGGTTCGCCGACGCCGGCGTCCCCGCCCACGTCCTCCGCAAAATCGCCGGACACGGCTCCCTCCTCACCACCCAGCGCTACCTCCACCCCGACATGACCCAGATCGCCAACGCCGGCCACGCCCTCACCACACACCTCAACCCCATCCGCACACCCCTCACCCTCGCCGTCCAGCCGACAGCAGGACGGCGACGCTAGACCCCGTGGTCCCCAACTGGTCCCCAAGAAACACGGAAAGGCGGTACCGGATTTCTCCGATACCGCCTGCGACCTGCGAAAACACAAGTCGGGACGACAGGATTTGAACCTGCGACCCCTTGACCCCCAGTCAAGTGCGCTACCAAGCTGCGCCACGTCCCGATGCCCGTCTGACCTGGGGTTTCCCCTGGCCGAACGCGCATGAGAACAATACCGCACTTGGACGGGCGGTCACGAACACCTTTCCCGCGGCTTGACCTCAACCAAACTTGATGTTCAACGCTGGGGTCATGACGAACACGACAACCCCGCCGGCAGGCGGCTACCGCGACATGAACCGGCTGATGAGCCTGATGACGGGGGACGAGAAGCACGGTCCCGCCGCGACCTCCACACTGGATGCCCTGTGGGTGCTGTACGGCCGGGTGCTGCGGGTGACGCCCGGCACCGTGGACGCGCCGGACCGCGACCGGTTCCTGCTGTCCAAGGGGCACGGGCCGATGGCGTACTACGCCGTCCTGGCCGCGCACGGCTTCTTCGGCGAGGAGCTGCTGTCGGGGTTCGGGGCGTACGACTCCCCGCTCGGGCACCACCCGGACCGGACGTTGGTGCCGGGGGTCGAGATCGGCAGCGGGTCGCTGGGGCACGGGCTGCCGCTGGCCGTGGGGACCGCGCTCGGTCTGCGGGCGCGGGGGCTGACCGACCCGAGGGTATGGGTGCTGATCGGGGATGCCGAGCTGGACGAGGGCAGCAATCACGAGGCGCTCGCCTACGCGGGCCCGGCCGGGCTGGAGCAGCTGCACACCGTGGTGATCGACAACGCGTCGGCATCGCACGGCCGGCCCGGCGGGATCGCGGCCCGGTTCGAGACCGCCGGCTGGTCGGTCGCCTCCGTCGACGGGCGGGACCACGAGGCGTTGTACGCGGCCTTCACGGCGCCGCACGCCGGACGCCCGCGCGCCGTGATCGCGCACGTCGCCCCGAAGCACTGAACCCACGGGCAGAGACAACGAATCGGAGAGGGACACATGGACACGATGCGTGACCGCTTCATCTCGACCACGTCGCAGCTGCTGGACGAGGACCCCCGCCTCGCCCTGGTGCTGGCCGAGATCAGCCGGGACGGTTTCGAACGGGCCGCGCGGGCCCATCCGGACCGGGTCGTCAATGTGGGGATCAGGGAACAACTGCTGATCGGCGCGGGCGCCGGGATGGCGCTCGCCGGACTGCGGCCGATCGTGCACACCTTCGCCAGCTTTCTGGTGGAGCGGCCGTTCGAGCAGGTCAAGCTGGACTTCGGCCATCAGGGGGTGGGCGGGGTGCTGGTGAGCGCCGGAGGCTCGTACGACTGGCCCGCCGGCGGCTTCACCCACATGTCACCGGGCGATGTCGCCCTCATGGACACCCTCGACGATTGGACGATCCATGTACCGGGCCACCCCGACGAGGCCGAGGAGCTGCTGCGGCAGGCCGCGTCCGGGGACGGCCGGGTGTACGTACGACTGTCGCTCCAGTCGAACAGCCAGGGGCGGCCGGTCGGCGCGGGGACCGGGTTCACCGTGGTGCGGGAGGGGAAGGGCGGGGTGGTGATCGCGGTCGGACCGATGCTCGACAACGTCCTCGCGGCGACCGAGGGCCTCGACGTGACCGTGCTGTACGCGACGACGGTGCGCCCGTTCGACGGGGCCGGGCTGCGGCGGGCGGTCGGCGGCAGCGGGGCCGCCGATGCGGTGATCGTCGAGCCCTACCTGGCGGGCACGTCCACGGCCGTCGCCAATGACACGCTCATCGAAGTGCCGCACCGCCTGCTGGGGCTCGGGGTGCGGAGGGCCGAGCTGCGCAAGTACGGGGAGATCGACGAGCACCTCGCCGCCCACGGCCTGGATCCGCGGGGGCTGCGGGAGCGCATCGGCGCGTTCCTCGGCGGCTGAAGCACACGGACGCGTTCCACCGTCGCCGAGCGGAGCGGGAGCCCTCATACGGGGGCAACCGCTCTCCCCCGGCAGTGGCGCGAGAACCCGTGACGTCACAGGCGCAAGGAACACGTGACGTAACAGGAGCCGGGAACACATGACGTCACAGAGAAATCACAGAGTGCGCTCCCGACCCATTGACCCCACCAGAACCTGATCCTACGCTGAACCATGCACTCCAGAAAGCGCTTTCTAAATCCCGCAGTCGGAATCTACCGCACAGGGAGCGCCCATGAGTCATCCGAGCCATCATCCTTCGCACCACCGACCGTTACTCGCCCCTCGGCTTCCGTCGCCGATCATCGCCCTGACCACCCTCCTGGCGTTGATCGTCGGCTTCCTGGTGGCCTCCCCGCCCCGGGCCCACGCCGCCTCCTTCCGGGTCCTCGTCTACTCCGAGGTCACCAACTTCAGACACGACTCGATTCCCGCCGGGATCGAGGCGATCAAGAAACTCGGCGCCGAGAACGGATTCGAGGTCGAGGCGACCGACGACTCCGCCGTCTTCAACGACACCGATCTCGCCCGCTTCCAGGCAGTCGTGTTCAACAACACCAACTCCACCCCGGAGAAAGGTGACTTGCTGAACGCCGACGAACGCGCAGCCCTGCAGAAGTACATCCGCGCGGGAGGCGGCTGGGTCGGTCTGCATGCCGCGTCCGCGAGTGAGCGCGACTGGAACTGGTACGAGGGGCTTGTCGGTGCGATCTTCGACCAGCACCCGGCCGTACAGACCGGCCGGATCAAGGTCCTCGACCACGCGCACCCCTCCACGAAGGGACTTCCGGATCTCTGGGAGCGTACGGAGGAGTGGTACAACTGGCGCACCAACCCGACCTCCAAGGTGCACACCCTCGCGCAGATCAAGGTGCGCGACGGCATCACCGGCCTCAACGAGGGTGTGGACCATCCGTGGTCCTGGTGCCAGAACTACGACGGCGGCCGCTCCTGGTTCACCGCGGGCGGGCACGCGTCCTCGGCGTTCCAGGAGGAAGGCTTCGTCCAGCACCTCCTCGGCGGCATCGTGTGGGCCGCGGGTGCGAAGCCGGGCGACTGCACGGCGACGCGGACCGGTTCGTTCCAGCGGACCGCGCTGGCCACCAGCGATCTCGCCGACCCGTTCGAGCTGGCCGTGGCGCCCGACCGGCGGGTGTTCTTCGCCCAGCGCACCGGAAAGCTGAAGGTCATCGACCAGCGGACGATGAAGGTGTCGACCGCGCTGGACTTCGCGTACACACCGGAGATGACCAGTCAGTCCGACGGGCTGCTCGGCCTCGCCCTCGACCCTGGCTTCGCCGACAACAACTGGCTCTATCTCCTGCACTCCGACAAGACCGAGAAGCAGCTCAATCTCTCCCGGTTCACGGTCACCGGCAACACGGTCGACCCGGCCTCGGAGAAGCGGTTGCTGACCATTGGGACCTGGCGGGGCGAGGGGCGGGCCAATTCCCACATGGCCGGTTCGCTCGCCTTCGACAAGGCCGGCAACCTGTACGCGGCGACCGGTGACAACACCGACCCGTTCGCCTCGGACGGCTTCACCCCGATCGACGAGGGCCCGGGCCGCCGCGCCTGGGACGCCCAGGGCACGGCGGGCAACACGAACGATCTGCGCGGCAAGGTCCTGCGCATCACACCGAAGGACGACGGTACGTACACCGTTCCCGAGGGGAATCTCTTCGCACCCGGTACGGCGAAGACCCGCCCGGAGATCTACGCGATGGGGATGCGCAATCCCTTCCGGATCACCACCGATCCGCTGAGCGGCGCACTGCTGGTCGCCGACTACGGTCCGGACGCCAAGGCGGCGGTCGCCGACCGCGGGCCCGAGGGCACGGTCGAGTACACCCGCATCACGAAGGCGGGGAACTTCGGCTGGCCGTACTGCATCGGCAACAACACCCCGTTCAACGACTACGACTTCACGACGAAGAAGCCGGGGCCGAAGTTCGACTGCGCGGCACTCGTGAACGACTCGCCGAACAACACGGGGTTGCGGGAGCTGCCGCCCGCCCAGCCCGCCACCGTCTGGTACGCGTACTCCGCGTCCGCCGAATTCCCGGAGCTCGGCACGGGAGGCGGCGGCCCGATGAGCGGTCCCGTGTACGACTACGACCCGGACAACACCTACCGCACCAAGTTCCCGGAGTACTTCGAGGGGAAGTGGATCAACTACGAGCTGACCCGCCGCTGGTTCAAGACGTTCTCCTTCCAGCAGAAGGACCAGACGTTCGACAATCCGCGGTTCGCGCCCGTCAAGGCCGGTGAGCTCCAGTCCATCAACACAATCTTCCAGGACATGCAGTGGAACCAGCCGTTCGACGCGGACTTCGGTCCCGACGGGGCGCTGTACGTCATCGACTTCGGGCTCGGCAGCGGTACGGGCCGCGGCGGCAGCAACGAGGGCGCGGGCATCTACCGGATCGACTACGTCGGTGACGGCCGGCTGCCCGACGCGAAGATCACCGCGAGCCGGGACAACGGACCGGCGCCGCTCACCGTCTCGTTCTCCAGCGCCGGCTCCGGCGTGCCCGGCGGTCAACCGGTCACGTACGCCTGGGACTTCGACGGCGACGGCACCACCGACTCGACGGACGCCAACCCCTCGTACACGTATCGCACGAAGGGGCTGGTCACCGCGCGGCTCACGGTCACCGGGCCCGGCGGTCTGACGGCGCAGGCCGTGCAGGACATCACCGTCGGCAACTCCCGCCCGGAGGTCACCATCAAACAGCCGCCGAACGGCGGGATGTTCAGCTTCGGCGACACCATTCCCTTCACCGTGAAGGTCAAGGACAAGGAGGACGGGAAGGGCGGACCGATCGACTGTTCACGGGTGGTCGTGCAGTCGCAGCTCGGTCATGACACACATCTGCACCCGCTCGACAACTACACCGGCTGCGCGGGGGAGATCGTCACGGACACCGGCGACAGCCACGGCCCGGGACAGAACCTTTACTACGGAATCACCGCCCAGTACCAGGACAAGGGTGCCCCGGACGCACCCGCGCTCACCGGTTCCACCTCGCTCACCCTGCGCACCGCCTTCCGCGAGGCCGAGCACTTCACGGCGACCGGCGGCACGCACGGCGGTGCGGTGATCGGGAACCGGGCCGATGCCTCCGGCGGGAAGCGGCTGACCGAGATCGAGGACGGTGACTGGATCGCCTTCGATCCGGTGAACCTGAAGAACATCGACTCGGTGACCGTCGGTGCGGCCTCCGGCGGGATCGGCGGGAGCGTCGAATTCCGGGCCGGGTCGCCGACGGGCCCGCTGCTCGGCAAGGTGACCGTGCCGAACACCGGCGACTGGGGCAAGGTGGTCTCTCCGACGACGGCCCTGACGGATCCCGGCGGCAGCTTCAAGCTGTACGCGGTGTTCAGCAACCCGGAGTGGAGCGGCGACAAGGCCGATCTGTTCGCGGTCGACTGGCTGCACTTCAACGGTCCCGGCGTCGAGAAGCGGCCCGGCACGAAGGTCACGGTGCAGGCCGCTCCGGCGACCGGCTCCGCACCGCTCGCCGTGGCACTGAGCAGTGCGGTCGAGCCGGTGGCCGGACGCACGATCGCCTCGTACCACTGGACCTTCGGCGACAACACCACCGGTGACGGTGCGACGGCCACGCACACCTACGGCCGCGCGGGTGAGTACACCGCGCACCTCACGGTCACCGACGACAAGGGCGACACCAGCACCGGCTCTGTACGCATCGACGTGAGTTGAGAAGGGAGACCCGCATGGACCGCACACGACGCACCTTCCTGGCCACGGCCGTGGGCGCCGCGGCAGCCACAGGGCTCGCCACCGCCTCCGCCACCGGGGCCGAACGCCGCCGGCGCATCCCGCCGTCCGGAATCGGCATGCACCTCTACACCATGCGCACGCCGCTGGCGACAGACTTCAGGGGCACCCTGGAGCGGCTGGCGGAGATCGGCTACGCCACGGTCGGGGTGAGCGGCCGGCACGGTCACAGCGCGGCCGACATCCGGCGGATGCTCGACGAAACGAGGCTGCGGGCCGTCCTCGAACACGTCGGCTACGACACCGTGAGAGGGGCCGGGCTTCCGCAGGCCCTGGAGGACATCCACACGCTGGGCGGCAAATGGATCGTCGTACCCAGTCTGCCGGGTCGACTGCACAGTCCGGCCGGATACCGGGAAGTGGCCCGGGAGTTCAACCGGGTGGGTCTCGCCGCCCGCGAGTCCGGACTGAAGCTGCTCTACCACAATCACGGCCTGGACCATCAAGTGGTCGACGGGGTCAGCCTGTACGACATCCTGCTCGCCGAGACCGACCCGGAACTGGTCGGTTTCGAACTGGATCTGTACTGGGCGGCCAACGGCGGCGCCTCGGCGCCGGGTGAGCTCTTCGTCCGCCATCCGCGGCGCTTCCCCGCGCTCCATGTGAAGGACATGGCGCCGAACGGGGACTTCGCGGATGTCGGTTCGGGGGTGCTGGACTTCCCGGCGATGTTCGACACGGCGCGGCGGGGCGGTGTGAAGCAGTGGCTGGTGGAGCACGACTCACCGGCTGATCCGTTCGCCTCCGCGCTGGCGAGCTATACGTATCTGTCCCGGCTGCGGTACTGACCGGGCGGGTGCGTGGAGCGGCCCCGGGTTGCATCAACCGCAGCCCGGGGCCGTTGCGTTCCCAGCGGCCGGCGGCACCTTCAGTCGTGCGCCGACGCCGCCCCCAGCAGGTCGCGGATACGGGCGGCCGCCTCCCGGAACTCCGGGCGGCCGAGCGTCTCGCCGTACTCCCGTTCCGCGCCCAGCCCCACCTCGATGATCTCGGAGACCGTGCCGGGGCGCGGGCTCATCACCACCACCCGGTCGGCCAGATAGACGGCCTCCGAAATGGAGTGGGTGACCAGCAGGACGGTGGTGCGGGTCTCCCGCCAGATGCGGTTCAGCTCCATGTTCATCTGCTCGCGGGTGAGGGCGTCGAGCGCGCCGAACGGCTCGTCCATCAACAGCACCGGCGGTTCGTGCAGCAGCGCCCGGCACAGTGCCACACGCTGTTGCATTCCGCCGGACAGTTCGTGCGGATACGCGTCCTCGAAGCCGCCCAGTCCCGTCATCCGGATCAGTTCGTCGGCCCGGCCGCGCGCCTGCGCGGGAGGCATCTTCCGGATCTCGGCCTGGAGCAGGATGTTGCGGCGCGCCGAGCGCCACTCCAGGAGGGCGGCGCGCTGGAACACGTAACCGATGTCGTGGCGCACCCCGTTGACCTGCTCGCCACCGAGCCGGACCTCGCCCGCGGACGGCTTCAGCAGTCCCGCGACCAGTTTGAGCAGGGTCGACTTGCCGCATCCGGACGGTCCGACGATGGCCACGAACTCACCGGGAGCCACATCGAGCGACACCTCGCGCAACGCCGTGACATCGCGCTTCTTGCTGCGGAACCGGACCGCCACGTCGGACAGTTCGACCGCTGCTGCCGCCGTGGCGGCGGGGACCGGCGCCCCGGTCCGTGTCGTGTCCTGCTTCGGCATGGTCATCCCTTCAGTGCCGTCTTCTCGTCCCAGTACTCGGCGACGGCCTTCGGCTTGCTCACCATGCCGGCCTCGGCGAAGACGTCGATGGTCTGCTGCCAGTCGGCCTCGTCGTTCACGCCGGGCGCCTTGCCCTGGGTCGAGGTGGTGTGCAGCAGGGTGAGGGTCGTCTTGAACTGCTCGGCCAGGACCGTGGCCGGCGGCAGTTGCTCCGAGGCTCCGTCCATCGCCGCGACCGCCGGTCCGGGGGCCTTCTCGGCTGCCGCCCACGACTCGCTGACCGCCCGCACCATGCGTTCGGCGAGTTCGGACTTCGAGGAGAGGATCTGCTGGCCGGCGAGCAGACCGTTGGAGTAGAAGTTCAGCCCGTTCTCGGAGAAGCGCAGGTACGAGACGGGCTTCTTCGCCTTGTCCTGCATGGTGGGCCCCTGGTCGCTGGCGTAGCCGAGCAGTCCGTCGGTCTTCCCGGAGATCACCGCGGCGATCTTGCCCGCCGGGTCGGTGTTCTGCACCTTGACGTCCGACTCGGCCAGGCCGTTCTTCTTCAGGAAGATCGGGAAGGTCTTGGAGAGCGCGTCCCCCGCGGTCCCCGCGATGGTCTTGCCCTTGAGGTCGGCGGGCGATCGGATGCCCGCGGCGTCGAAGGACTGCACCGACGCCGGGGTGGTCTGGAGGAAGACTCCGAGGCTTTTCACCTGAACGCCCTGGTCGACACCGGCGAGCAGCGCCGGGGTGTCGGCCCAGCCGAAGTCGGTCTGACCCGCCGCGGTGGCCTGCACCGTCTTCTGCGAGCCCTGGCCCGCCTGGATCTTCAGGTCGATGCCGTGCTTCTCGAAGATCTTCTGCTGCTTGCCGTAGTAGAACGGCGCGTGTTCGCCGTACGGATACCAGTTGAGGGTCAGCGTGACCTTGTCCAGCTTCTTGCCCGAGTCGCTCGTGGTGGTCGACGGGTCGTTGCCACCGCAGGCCGTGGCCAGCAGGACGAGAGGTACGACACCGATCAGGAGTCTGCGCGCATACATGGGTTGGGCCTTCCCGCGACGAAGTAACAAGGAGTCGGTCGGACGGAATCAGTACGTGGTGGTGGCGGAGGTGTCCCGGCGGCTGGCGTGCCACGGGAGCAGCAGGATTTCCGCGATCTCGACGGCGACGAAGAGGACGACGCCGATGAGTGACATCACGAGCAGCCCGGCGAAGAGCATCGGGGTGTCGAGGTTGCCGTTGGCCTGGAGGATCACATAGCCCAGGCCCTCGTTGGCGCCGACGAACTCGCCGACGACCGCGCCGGTCACCGCGAGAGTGACGGCGACCTTGAGTCCCGAGAAGAGATGCGGGAGCGAGGCCGGGAAGCGGATCTTGAGAAAGGTCTGCCAGGGCTTGGCGCCCATCGTCGCCGAGAGCTGGAGCATCTCCGGGTCGACCGCCTTGAGGCCCGTGACCATGGAGATCACCACGGGGAAGAAGGCGATGAGCACGGCGATGAGGATCTTCGGTCCGATTCCGAAACCGAGCCAGACGACGAACAGCGGCGCGATCGCGATCTTCGGTACGACCTGGGCGAACAGCAGGATCGGATAGAGCGTGCGCTCGACGGTCGAGGAGTACACCATGACGACCGCCGCGAGGACACCGACGGCCACGGCGATCAGGAAGCCGAGCAGCGTCTCGTACGTGGTCACCCAGGTGTGCTGCCAGAGATAGCCCGCCTTGCCGGTGAGGACGTCGAGGGTCGCCCCGGGCGACGGGACGAGGTAGGGCTTCACCAGCTCCGCCGCCGAGATCACCCACCAGACGGCGAAACAGGCCAGCAGCAGGGCGAGGGGCCGCCAGCTCTGCTCGGCCGCCCGTGCGAACCGCTCCCCCGCCGAGGGCCCGGCCCGCCGGACGACTCCCGCCGTTTCGGGTGGGCTTTTGGCCAACACACTCTGACTCACTGTGAACTCCCTGCACTTCTGGGGCAGTTGTGGAGACCTGTACGATCCTGCGGTGACGAGAAGGCGCTTTCAGAAAGCGCTTTCTGGTAAGGTTTTCGCCACGCTAATGACTGCCTGCACGCAAGGTCAATAGGTCGTCGACAAGTTTCGCGCCTTCCACCACCGCGCCCTTGGGGGTCGACTTGAGTGAATGGGGAACACCGCACCACCCGGAACCGCACCACCGCGGACCGCGCCACGCCCCTCGCGCGGCGGCGCATGTGACGCTCGACGCCGTGGCCCGGGAGGCCGGCGTCTCCCCCGCCACCGCCTCGCGCGCCCTCAATGGCACGGCCAGGGTGCGCGACGATCTGCGCGAGCGGGTACGGGCGGCGGCGGACCGGCTCGGCTACATCCCCAACGCGCACGCACAGGCACTCGCGAACGCCACCAACAACCGTACGGTTGGCGTGATATGTCATGACGTCAGCGATCCCTACTTCGCCGCCGTGTCCAGTGGTGTGATGCGGGCCGCCGCCGAACAGGATCTGCTGGTGATGCTGGCCTCCACGTTCCGGGAGCCCGCCCGGGAGATCGCCTACGTCTCGATGCTGCGGGCCCAGCGCGCCCGGGCGATCCTGCTCATCGGCTCCGGGTTCCAGGACCGGGCGTGGGAGCGGGCCATGGATGCCGAACTGGCGCCGTACGTACGGGGCGGCGGACGGGTCGCGGTCGTCAGCCGGCACCGCAGCCTGCGGGTGGACACCGTACAGCCGGAGAACCGGGCGGGGGCGGCCGCGCTCGCCCGGACGCTGGTGCGGCTCGGGCACCGGACGTTCGCGGTGCTCACCGGGCCGCCCGCGCTGACCACGGTCTCCGACCGGCTCGCGGGCTTCCGGGAAGGGCTCGCGGAGGCGGGGATCGGGCTCGACCGGGTCGTGGAGGGCGCGTTCACCCGCGAGGGCGGGTATGCGGCGGCCCGCAGGCTGCTGGCCTGCGGCCGGCCGCGGCCGACCTGTCTGTTCGCGGTCACCGATGTGATGGCGGTCGGTGCGCTCGCCGCGCTGCGGGAGGAGGGGCTGCGGGTGCCGGAGGACATCTCGCTCGCGGGCTTCGACGACATCCCGCTGGTACGGGAGTTGTCACCGGCGCTCACCACGGTGGCGCTGCCGCTGACCTCGATGGGCGAGGACGTGATCGCGCTGGCGTTGCGGGAGCGGTCCGCGGGGCAGCGGGCCCGGGTCGTGCGGGTGGCGGGCGAGGTGGTGGTGCGGGCGAGCACGGGAACGCCGCCGGTCGGATGACCAGCGGCGTCCGGGGGTGAGGCCGAGGGGCCACCCCGGGGTCTGTCGGCGGATCAGGGCCGGACAGACCCTATGGGTGGACGAGCACCTGGGAGAGTGCCACGCGTCCCGTGCCCGAGGTCACGATCTTCACCGTGCGGGTCCGGCTGTCCAGGTTCAGGACGGTCGGGCGCAGTGCCTTCCCGCTGACGGTCGCTCACGCGGAGACTCCGTTCGCCCAGTCGGGCCCCGACTGGGCACTGGCCCGTACCGCCGACGGTCTGAGCAGCGCCCTGGTCGCGCTGTATGGCTGGGACGGTGGTGCCGGCAGGGCCGCTGTGGCGCGTGACGTCCAGTCCAACGCGTACGGGCCGCGTTCCGCGATTCCGTATCTGCTCAGCCGGCCGCACCCGGGCGGGCGGAGCGTCCATGTCTCGCTGGTCGCTCTGTCCCGGGACACGGTGCATCCGGCGGCGCTGCGCGACTCGGTGCGGGTGCGGGCGGCGTCGGAGGCCGATTCGGTGGTGCTGACGTTCCTGGACGGTACGACCGTCGAGGTCTGACCTCGGTCAGCCGCCGATGCTGTTCCCCTCCCGCCGGTCGATGTGCCCGACCAGTTCCCGCGCCAGGGACTTGATCATGTCGAGCCCCGCCCTGCCCCATGGGCGGGGCACGGTGTCTACCGCGCAGACGGCGCCCAGGGCGATGCCCGTGCGGTCGATGAGGGGCGCGCCGAGATAGGAGCGGATGCCTATGTCGTCGACCACCGGATTCCCGGCGAACCGCGGGTAGTCGCAGACGTCCTCCAGGACGAGCGCCTTGCGTCGTACGACGACGTGCGGGCAGTAGCCGCGGTCGAGGGCCACGTACCGGCCGGCGCGGCCACTGCCCGCGGCCGTGGCGCCCAGGTGGGAGCCCTTGTGCGTGCCGGCCGGGGTGTGCAGTCCGGCGAAGAACTGCCGGTTCCCGTCGATGAAGTTGACCATCGAGAAGGGCACGTCGGTCACTTCGGCGACCCGGTCGGCGAAGGCGTCGAAGTTGTCGAACGAGGCGTCGGCGCGTTCCCCCAGGCCCAGGGTCCGCAGCCGTTGGGTACGGACGAGGGCGTCGCGGTCGACGGGCGTGAGCAGCAGCCGGCCGGCGGCGTGCCGGGTCACGTGTGGGCTCCGAAGGCGGTCAGCGGGGCCGGGGCGGAGGTGACGTTGATCAGGTGCTGGACCAGGGTGACCAGGGCACCGGTGCCTGAGCTGGCGATCCGGGCGTCGCAGAGCACGACGGGCACGTCCGGTCCGAGGTCGAGTGCGGCCCGTACCTCCTCGGGGGCGTAGCGGTAGGCGCCGTCGAACTCGTTCACCGCGACGATGAAACCGATGCCGCGCCGCTCGAAGAAGTCGACGGCGGCGAAGCACTCCGCGAGCCTTCGGGTGTCCGCGATGACGACCGCTCCCAGCGCGCCCTGGGACAGCTCGTCCCACATGAACCAGAAACGTTCCTGGCCAGGGGTGCCGAACAGATAGAGCACATGCTGCTCGTCGAGGGTGATGCGGCCGAAGTCCATCGCCACGGTGGTGGAGGTCTTGGACTCGATGCCGTCGAGGCTGTCGGTCGCGGCGCTGACCTGGGTCAGCAGCTCTTCCGTGCTGAGCGGCGCGATTTCGCTGACCGCGCCGACGAAGGTCGTCTTGCCGACGCCGAACCCGCCTGCCACCAGCACCTTGAGTGCTACGGGAAAGCCTTCGGAGGCGTCGGGCCCGGCGGAGTCGTAGCCGCCGCCGACGTCATGGGAATCGCCGGAGCCGTGGGAACCGCCGCCGTCATAAGAACCGTCCGAGCCGTAGCAATCGTCGGAGGCATAAGAATTGTCGGAACCGTAGGAACTGTCGGAGGCATAGGAACTGTCGGAGCCGTACGCACCGCCGGAGCCGTAGGAACTATCGGAACCGTACGCACCGCCGGAGCTGCCGTGGCCTTCCGGATACCCGTGGCTTCCGGGTCTCCCAGAGCTCCCGTGGTTTCCATGGCCCCCATGGCCTCCATGGCTCCCATGGCTCCCTTCGTCTCCATGGCAACCGTGTTCTCCATGGCTTCCGAGACTTCCGAAGCCTTCGGGGCGTGCGCTGTTCTCGTACGCGGCTGAGCTGCCGAAGCCGTCAGAGCTGTCGTCGTAAGCCATCGAGCACTGCCTCCAGCAGAGATCGGTCGGTGGGCATGTCATGGAAGGCGGGCGGGTGGGCGGTGACTGCTCCGCAGTCCACCAGGTCGGAGACGAGCACCTTGGTGACGACCGCGGGCAGCCGCAGATGGGCGGCGATCTCGGCCACCGAGGTGGGGCCGCCGCACAGCCCCAGCGCGACGGAGTGTTCGGGACCGAGATGGACCTGTGGCTCGGTCCCCGTGGCCATCACCAGGGAGAGCAGATCGAGCACGGCCGTCGGGCGGGTCCGGCCGTTGCTCACGGTGTACGGGCGGATGAGCCGGCCGGCCGCGTCGTCGAGCAACGGCGCGTCCTGCGGAACCGACACCCTCACAGCCCCGTGGTGCTCGGGGCCCCGGCCGCCTGTCTTGCCGGAGTCATCAGGTAGGGCCGGACGCTCTTGACCAGCATCGTCATCTCGTAGCCCAGCACCGCCGCGTCCGCCTCACGGCCGGCGAGGACGGCGAGGCACGTGCCCGAGCCCGCGGTTGAGACGAACAGCAGCGTCGAGTCGAGCTCGACGACCACCTGGCGTACGTCGCCACTTTCACCGAAGCGCGCGCCGGCGCTGCGGCCGAGCGAGTACAGGCCGGCGGCCAGCGCCGCCATGTGGTCGGCGCTGTCGGCGTCCATGCCGTGGAGGGATTTCACCAGCCCGTCGGCGGAGAGAAGGACTGCGCTGCGTGTGTACGGGACGCGCCGGACCAGTCCGCTCAGCAGCCAGTCGAGGTCCGAGACCTGACCGGACGACATATCGGTCGCCATGGTGCATCTACTCCTTGGAGGTGTTCGTTTCGAGGGGGTCGGTGGTCCCCGCCGCGTTCGTGTCCGGGGCCGGGGCCTGGGGGTGCGGGGCGACGGTTGCCGTGAGTCCGCGTACCGGCAGCGGTTCGAGCGGGGCCTGCGGCTGCCGGGGCTGCGGGGCAGGCGCCGGTGCGGGGCTCGGGTCCGCCGCCCGGGCGGTGTCCGCCTCGGATTCGGCACGGGCCTCCGCGAGTTCGATGCCGCGCCGGAAGGCCGCCATGAGTCCCGGGTCGTGCAGGGCCTGTTCGTTCTCGCTGCGTGGGGCCGGTGCCTCCCTGAGCTGTGGGACGAGGTGCTCCTGGTTGGCCCGCCTCGGGAGTTGGGGGCGGCCCATGGTGCCGCGTACCACTCCGGGCTCGGGGTGCGGTGCGTCGCGGTGGAGTGCCTCGGGTGCGTCGTCGGTGCCCCGGATTCCGGGACCGGCCTCGGCCGGGGCGGGGCGGTCGAGGCGCTCCGCGCGCAGCGGGAGCGGTGGGGCTTCGCCCTGGCGTCCTGCCTGCTGGGCCGGTTGATGCAGGCGCAGCGGCTGGCTGGGGACGTAGGCCTGGCGGTTGGTACCCGGCTGCGGACTCGGGGCGGGGCCCCGGTCGGGTCCGGGACCGAGGCCGAGGTCCGGGTTCGGCCTGCGGTGGCTGCCGGTGGCGTCCTCGGCCGGTGGCCGGTGCACGGGACCGGGGGGCGGGACCGGGGCCGCGTAGCCCCCGGCCGGAACATCACCGTCCAGGCCCAGGAGGGACTGCGGGAGGACGAGTACGGCCTGTGTGCCGCCGTAGATGTTGCTCTGGAGCCGGACCGCGATGCCGTGCCGCCGGGCCAGTGACGCGACGACGAACAGGCCGATCCGGCCGTCCTGGAGCAGATGGGCCACGTTGACCTGGTCGGGGTCGGCGAGCAGGGCGTTCATCCGCTGCTGCTCGTTGCCCGGCATGCCGAGGCCCCGGTCCTCGACCTCCAGGGCCAGCCCGGCGGTGACCTGCTGGGCGCGCAGCAGCACTTGGGTGTGCGGGGCCGAGAACACCGTGGCGTTCTCGACCAGTTCGGCCAGCAAATGGATCACATCGGCGACGGCGTGTCCGCGCAGTGTGCCGTCGATCGGCGGTACCAGTTTGACCCGCGGGTACTGCTCGACCTCGGCGATCGCCGAGCGCAGGACCTCGGTCATGGTGACCGGGTTGCTCCACTGCCGCCGGGAGACGGCGCCACCGAGGACGGCGAGATTCTCCGCGTGCCTGCGGATGCGGGTCGCGAGATGGTCGACGTGGAAGAGGCCCTTGAGCAGATCGGGGTCCTCGACCTCGTGCTCCAGCTCGTCGAGCAGCTGGATCTCGCGGTGGACGAGCGACTGGAGCCGGCGGGCGAGGTTGACGAAGACCTCGACCTTCTGGTCCTCGCCGGTGTGGTCGGAGAACCGGGACGCCTGCACGACCGCGGCCACGGCGACTTCCTGCTGGCGGCCGAGTTCCTGCGCAAGCAGTTCGAAGGCGTCGCTGCCGGGAACGGCGGGCTGCGCGGGCCGCCGCGCGGGTACGGGCTCGCCGTTGCGGAGCTGTTCCACCACCCTTTGCAGTTCGGCCTGGCCGTGGGCGCTGGCGCGGCGGAGCGCCAGGCAGCGGCCGAAGACGGTGGTGGCGACGCGGTTGGCCGCGAGATACGCGGCCAGCACGGCGGCGAGGGCCAGCGCACCGGCCCCGCCCAGCCCGATCCACAGTTCGGTGGACGGCCGGGCTCCGGTGGAGCGGAGGGTGAAGACGACCGCTGCGGCTCCGCTCAGCACCGCGGCGACGGCCGGCAGCACCGCGGTGCGCAGGAGTTGGGGCCGTATACGCGCCTCGGTGGACGGTTGGGCGGCGCGCGGCCTGGCCGTGGCCGAGTGGGTACGGGCACCCGGTCGGCCGTGCCGTCCGCCCTCTCGGCGTTCCGGTCGCGCTTCGGGTGCGCGAAGTTGAGACATCAGTGTCCTCGGTACGTGGCGCACCAGGAATCGGCGTTCCTGCGGTGGCACCTACGGTTTGCTCAGGCTCGGTTCATCGGTCCGGCAGGCTCGCAAGACATGAGCCCACCGTTGATCGCCGCGCACACACGGTAGTCGTCCATCACGCAGGTGCGACGGGCAGTTGTCGAACTTGCCCACCATCCGTCCCGCTCCGGTATGAGATCTCGCACAAGAGACCGATTACGCCGCATTGACACCTGGTCGACGGACACCCGAACGGCCTACGGCGGCGACTCCTGGACACAGCGAACGGCTCGGCCCGCCCGGTCGTACCGGACGGGCCGAGCCGTCTGAATGTTTCTCGTATGCCGCGGGTTCCGCGGGCCTGGTTGTGCGCGTGTTCCGCGTGAGTGGTGTGTACGCCGCACCGGGGCACGTCCCGGAGCGCGCTACGCCGTCGGCGCCACCTCGGCGTGATCGGCCTCCGCCTCCGCGTCCTTTGCGGCTGCGCCCACACTGCTCACCGGAGCGACGGAGATGTCCGTGATCCGCGCAGCCGCCACGGGCCGGCGCTCGACCGGCTGCGGAGCCACCGGGCGCCACCACGGCTCGGCGGGGATGGTCTGCGCCGTGGGCTGGAAGGGCTCGCCGGGGCGCGGCAGGGCGACCCGGGCGCCCGCGTCCTCCGCCGCGGCGAGGGTGCCCTCGCCCGGCTCGGCCCATGGGTGCGGGGCAAGGTTGAAGGTGGCCCAGTGGATCGGGAGCATCACGCCGAGCGGGGTGCCGCCCTGGAGGTCCAGATGGGCCCGCATGCCCTCGGCCGGGGTCATGTGTATGTCGGGCCAGTACTCGGAATAAGCCCCGATCTGGATCATCGTCGCGTCGAACGGGCCGTGTTCGGCGCCGATGTCCTGGAAGCCGGGGAAATAGCCGGTGTCGCCGCTGTGGTAGATCCGGTGTTCGGGTCCCGCGACGGCCCAGGACGCCCAGAGCGTGTGCTGCTGGTTGCGCAGGCCGCGGCCGCAGAAGTGCCGGGCCGGGGTGGCGGTGAGGCCGATTCCGGCGATCTTCGTCGTCTCGTTCCAGTCCAGCTCGCGCATCCGGTCGGTGGGCACGCCCCATCGCTCCAGGTGGGCGCCGACGCCGAGCGGTACGGCGAAAGCCGTGTCCGTGCCGGCGAGGGCCTTGATCGTCGGCAGATCGAGGTGGTCGTAATGATCGTGGGAGATCACCACCGCGTCGACGGAACCGAGCGCGGCCAGCGGCAGCGGCACGGGATGCAGCCGCTTGGGCCCGGCGAAGGAGAAGGGCGAACAGCGCTCGCCCCACACGGGGTCGAAGAGCACCCGGCGGCCGTCGATCTCGGCGAGCACACTGGAATGGCCCATCCAGGTGAGCCGCAGCCCGGTGGCGGGCGGCTCGGCGAGGTCGGCGTAGGTGGTCGCGTGCACGGGCACGGTGCCGGCCGGGGCCCTGCGCGCCCGATCGTCCTTGCGGAAGTAGACCTTCGCGAACTCCAGGGTGGATCCGGACGGCCTGGTCCGCGCCCCCACGGGGTTCTGAAAGACGCCGTCGGCGAAGTTGGGGGAGCGGCGGATGCGTTCCATGCGGGCACCGCCCGGATCGGCGCCGAATGCGGCGGGGCGCAGCGATCGCAGCCGGGTGCGGAGCGGAGGGAAGGGGGCAGCGCCGTTCACAGCATCTCCTGAGGGAGTCGGTGTCGTCTCATTATGGGTGGGGGGTACGACAGTGCGAGCGGAACGGCCGACGGGCCGACGGCCGCCGGGCCGTTCCCCTTCAACCACGCGGCTGCCCGTACGCGTGCTCGATGCGCAGTCGCAGCACGACCCGACGGTCGCGGACCATGGCGCTGCGGTAGTCGTCCCAGTCGGGGTGTTCGCCCTGGACGTCGCGGTAGAGCGTGATCAGCTCCTCCACCGTCGCGTCGTGCGGATCGTCGGCGACCGGGGACAGCTCGGCAGAGCCGTCCACGACCGTCCACGCCCAGCGGTCCGCACTGGTGACGTGGTAGCTCGCCCGTGGGTCGCGGCGGAGGTTCTTCGTCTTCGCGCGGTCCTCGGTGATCGAGACGCGGACGATGCGCTCCTCGGGATAGTAGAAGTGGTTGACGTTGGACAACTGGGGTCTGCCGTCGCGCCTGAGCGTCACGAGCACTCCGCCGCTCTCCTCGCCGAGCAGCCCGAGCAGCGCTTCCTGCTGTGCGTCGATTCCCGTCATGCCGGATCCAACGTCCGTGCCCGCCACAGGATTCCGGATCCGGCCGCACTCCCGTGTCACATCCGGGAGGTCCCCATCCGTCACACCCGTGAACGCAGCCCGCCGACGGCGTCCCACGACGCTGCCGGCCGGTATCCGAGCCGTACCGAAGGAGACCGGTCATGACCGCCCGCATCTCGCTCGACCCGCCCCGCAGCCTCCTCTTCCGCGCCGTTTCGTGGTACTCGAACCGTACGTACGGCAAGGTGATCGATCCGCTGCGGGCCACCGCCCACCACACCGGAGTGCTGTGGGCCGGGAGCCGCTTCGAACTGGCGGTGGGTCGCTGGAAGAAGCTGGACCCGCAGCTCAAGGCGCTGGCCGTCATGGCTTCCGCGACCACCATCGGCTGCAGCTGGTGCATGGACTTCGGCTACTGGGAGAACCACCGTCACGGCATGGACCCGCGCAAGCTGCGTGACGTACCGGTGTGGCGCGAGAGCGAGGCGTTCAGCCCGCTGGAGCGTGACGTCATGGCGTACGCGGAGGCGATGAGCCTCACCCCGCCCGAGGTCGGGGACGAGTTGGTGGAGCGGCTGCGCACCACGCTCGGCGAGGCGGCGCTCGTCGAGCTGACGACCATGGTCGCGGTGGAGAACATGCGTTCCCGCACCAATTCCGCCCTCGGTCTGACGAGCCAGGGCTTCAAGGACCGGTGCGAGGTGGAGCGCCCCATGAGCAGCTGACCGATGTGACCGAGCTGGTCGCCTCGGGCCACTCGGACACCGATACGGACTCGCTGCGCATCCTTGTCGGCAGCGCCGCGTCATCGTCGGCGGCCCCCGGAGCCCCGAAGGGCGCGCGGGTCATCGCGGCCTTCCCGGCCACGGAGACCACCGCGCTCAGTGCCGAAGAAGTCGGCCCACACCGTCTGGAACCAGCTCGGCACGGAATCGCGCACGCGCACCGAGGGCATCGGCCAGGTCTGGCTCGACGGCAGATTGCGGGCCACGCTCGACGGCAGCGACTGGAAGCAGGCCGCGGCGGCTCGCGGGCCGGACGGTCGCTGGAAGGTCACCGTGCCGGCCCTCGGACCGCCAAGGTCGATCTGAGGTCCACCGTCACGGACACCTCCGGTGCTTCGCTTACGGAGACCCTGATCGACGCATACAACTCCGGCTGCGCCGACATCTGGTGCTGATGGTGCGGGCCGGTGTCCCGGGCATCGGATGAACAGGGGGCGGGGCCGTACGCGGCTCCGCCCCCGGCCTGCGCGGCCACCGCGCATTCGTTAGGGTGACGCCGTGGCGAGAGTACGGCTGAGCGTGGCGGAACGACGCGAGGAACTTCTGCGCGCTGCCGTCGAGCAGATCGAGGTGCGCGGGGTCGCGGCGGTACGGATCGCGGACGTGGCCTCCGTGCTCGGCGTGAGCAACGCGCTTGTCCTCTACCACTTCTCGACCAAGGAGAAACTGGTCGCGGCCGCCTTCGCGCATGCCGCCGAAGCCGACCTCGCCCACCTGCGCAAGCTGCTGAGCCGCCGCACGAGTGCGGTACGGCGGCTGCGCACCGCCGTCCGCTGGTACGCGCCGACGGGCCGGGCGAAGGGCTGGCGGCTGTGGATCGAGGGCTGGGCGGCCTCGCTGCGCGACCCGGCGCTGCGCAACGTGGCCGGCGATCTCGACCAGCAGTGGAAGGCCGAGCTGGCCGAGGTCATCGAGGAGGGCGCCGCCGCCGGTGAATTCCACTGCGACGACCCGATGTCCGTGGCCTGGCGGCTGACTGCCCTGCTGGACGGCCTGGCCGTGCAGATGACGTCGTACGCGGGCCCGCTCTCCCGGGCCACGATGCTGGCCTGGACCGATGAGGCCCTCGCCCGCGAACTCGGCATCGATCACGCGACGCTGACGGCCTGAAACGCCTCAGGTCTGGCGCAGCGGCGCGTACACCTCTTCCTGGAGTCCGAACGTCCAGGCCACACCCGCCTTCGCGGTCCTCGTGGCGGGCGGCACCCGCAGCCAGTAGGTGCGGTGGGTTCCGTCCGGCTCCGGGGTGGAGTTGACCACCTCGACCATCACCACGTCCTCGTCGCCGTCCAGCGCGATCCGCCACAGGACTCCTGTCTCGTCCCGGTGGACCGGCTCGGCGCCCGACTCGGTGAGGTAACGGTCGTACCCGTAGAACTCCAGCATGACGCGGCGCAGTTCCGCGTTCTCCTCCTCACGTATCCGTTCGGGGGTCAGGGAGTTCAGTTCCGCGAGGAACTCGGCGGGCACGGGCATGCCACGCCAGGCGTGCAGCGCGAAGCCGTCGCGGTAGGCGAGCGCCGGGCCGTCCCCGCGGTCCAGCCGGCCCGCCTCGTCGCGGTGCAGCGCTTCCGGTCGCTCGCTGATCACCACGACACGCTCGTAGGGCCACCACCAGCCCGCGTGCCTGGCCACCTGGGCCAGACCGTCCAGCCGGTCACCCCGGCCGTCGAACGCGGCGAGCCAGGCCGCGTCGTGCTGGCCGAGGACCGCGTCGAGCAACACCAGCCGGACATCTGACTCGTCCTCGGGGCGCTCCGCGAGGTCCGCGACGACACCTGCCCTGATCCGCTCGGCGAGCGCCGCCGTGGTCTCCCAGAGCTGCGCCCCCGTGGCGGACCACAGGGCGGACCAGCCCGCCGGGCCCAACTCGTCGTACATCCTGCGCCGTTCCTCCGCCCAGGGCCGGGTCCGTACCTCGTCACGCACCGAGCGTCCGGCGTCGACGAGTTTCTCCACGGCCTCCACGGCGGCCCTGGGCGAGTCGACCCAGAGGATTCGCTCCGGCTCGGCAAGTCCTGCGCTGCGGTAGGCGAGCCGCAGCCCGTCCTCGGCCGCGGCCCGGTCCGCCGCGCCGGTCGCCGCTGCCACGGCCCGCCATGAGTCCACGTACTGCATCGGTCTTCCCCGTCCCTGAATTCGGTGTTCGTGTGCGGTGTTCGGTGGTCTGCGTTCTGCGTTTCGGTGTTGTGCGTTCACGCGTTGCGGGTCGTGCGCCTCGGCCCGCCTCAGTCCGCCACGATGCGGACCGCCCCCGGCGCGTACTCCCGCTGGCGCACCACGCGGTACCAGCCCTTCGACAGCGGTATCGCCGCGTGCTCCTCGTGCACCACCCGCCCGCCGTCGGGAAGGTGAAGCAGCATCGGCCCGAAGGCTCCCGCCTCGCGCATCAGCCGGCCCGGCCCCTGAACCGCGTGTGCATGTCCGGTGACCTCGCCCAGCGCGAGGATCATGCGCCCCCGGCCGTCCCTCGGTTCGCCCGGCGCGTCCACGAGATGCGCGGGCACCGCCGACTCCTCCAACGACACGATCAGTACATCGCCCTGCCGGTACACAGACGTCTCCCCTCGATGGCCGCACCCGTTGTGCCGGCCACGAGAAAAACGCTAAGGGAGGGGTCTGACAATCGACCGGCGGCGGGCTCCCGGCGGTCGGCTCCCGGCGACCGGCTCCCGCGGGAGCCCGCGGGCACGTCCGGACCGTCCCGGTCGCGTCGTTGTCAGTGCGGCTTGATACACCTTGCAGACATCAGCCGTCCCCCAGTACCAGGAGCTCAGGGTCATGTCCGGTGTGGACCATCTGCACGAGTTGCTCGGCCTTCCCGCGGTCGATTTCCAGCACGCGACGGGTGAAGTGCCCGCACAGGCTGCCGACGCGGTGGCCTGGCGCATCTCGGTCGATCCGTACGACGACGAGTCCGAGACGACCTGGGAGGAGGCGTTCCAGGCGTTCCTCGCGGCGGTCGACCCGGCCGGGGTCCGTGCGCTGATCATCGGTCAGTGGGGCGAAGCGTATGACAAGACCTCGTCCTACCCGATCGACCTGATCATCGGCGCGGCCGATCGGCTCACCTCGCTGGAGGCCGTCTTCGTCGGCGACATGATCCTGGAGCAGAACGAGATCTCCTGGATCGAGCAGTCGGATGTCACGGCGCTGCTGACGGCCTTCCCGGGACTGCTCGAACTGGGTGTGCGCGGCGGCTCGGAGCTGGTCTTCCCGCCGTCGAAGCACGAGCGGCTGCGCTCGCTGACCATCGAGACCGGTGGTCTGCCGGTCGGTGTGATCCGCGGCATTCTGGACAGCGAACTGCCCGCGCTGGAGCGGCTCGATCTCTGGCTCGGCGTCTCCGCTTACGGGGGCGACGCCGATGTGGCGGACCTGGCGCCGCTCCTCTCCGGCTCCCGTTTCCCCCGGCTCACCCACCTCGGCCTGCGCAACAGCGAGCTGCAGAACGAGATCGCGACGGCCGTCGCGGGCGCCCCGGTCGTCGCCCAGCTGCGCGTCCTCGACCTGTCGAACGGCACGCTGGGCGACGAGGGCGGGGCGGCGCTGCTGGACGGCCAGCCGCTCACCCACCTCGAACGGCTCGATCTGCACCACCACTTCATGACCGAGCAGATGGAGCGCCGGATCGCTCGGGCGCTGGAGCCGCACGGCGTGCGGGTCGATGTGTCGCAACGCGAGGAGCCCTGGGGCAACCGCGGCGTCGAAGGCCGCTACACCGCGGTTTCGGAGTGACGGGCGATGACCGACATCGAACACCCCGAGACATTTCACGGTCTTCCCGTCCTGACCCTGCCGGGACCTGACGGTGCTCGCGCCGAGCCCCTCCCTGCCGCCGACTCGGTCGCGTGGCGGCTGGAGAGCGACTGGGACGGCGATCCGACGTTCGCCACGATCTGGCAGCACTTCCTGGACACGGTCGACACCTCGCGTGTCCGGGCCCTGCTGATCGGTCCCTGGTGGCACGGCGACTACGAGTCCATCGCTCCGGTCATCGAGCTGCTGACCGGTCACGCGGACCGCTTCCCGGCCCTGCGGGCACTCTTCCTCGCCGATGTCGTGAGCGAGGAGTGCGAAGTGTCCTGGCTGGTCATGTCCGACATCACCCCGGTGATCGAGTCGTTCGGACAGCTGGAGGAGCTGACGGTACGCGGGGGCGGCGAGCGGATCGAGGGCCGGACGACACTCGATCTGCGGCCGGTGCGGCACACGTCGCTGAAGAAGCTGCGGTTCGAGTCCGGCGGTCTGCCGTCCGGCGTCGTGCGGGCGGTCGGGACTTCGGAGCTGCCCGCGCTGGAATACCTGGAACTCTGGCTCGGCGTCACCGAGTACGGCGGGGACGCGACGGTCGACGACCTCGCTCCGCTGCTGTCCGGTGCGGCGTTCCCCGCACTGCGCCATCTGGGGCTGCAGAACAGCGAGATCCAGGACGAGATCGCGGCCGCGGTGGCCTCCGCACCGGTCGTCGCCCAGTTGGAATCGCTCTCCCTCGCGATGGGGACCCTGAGCGACGAGGGCGCCGAAGCGCTGCTCTCCGGCCAGCCGCTCACCCATCTCACCTCGCTGGATCTGCACCACCACTACATCAGCGACGCGTTGGTGGAGCGTCTGGCGAACCTGCTCGGTTCCGACCGGGTGAACGGTGAGATCGACGAGGTCGAGTACTGGGATCCGGAAGAGGACGACGAGCGCTATGTCGCCGTCAGCGAGTAGTACGGCCGGCCCGGCGCCGCGCTTCGCCGTCGTGGGGGTGCCCGGGAACCGCCGGGTCGCGCTCTTCCAGGACGCCGTGCGCGCCGCCGGGCTGCCCGCGGCGCGTGTCGTGTCCTGGCTGGACGTCCTGCGCGGCGAGGCCGCCTTCCGGCCGGGCCAGACCGTGCGGATGGACTCGCCCGGTGAGGACACCGAGGTGGAGCGGCTGCTCAGGGCGGTCGGCGATCCGACCAGGGTCGAGGGGACCGCCCTGTGGTACGCCCGGTTCACCGAGGCCGTACGGGCGGTGGCGCGGGCGGCCGCCGCTTCCGGTGCCGTCCTGCTGGACGACCCGGGCGATGTCGCGGTGCTCTTCGACAAGCGGCTCTGCCATGCCGTGCTGGACGACGCCGGAGTGCGGGTGCCCGCCTCGCCGACTTCGGGCGCCGCGGCGCCCGTGGTGCGCGGCTGGGCGGACGTACGTGAGCGGATGACGGCCCACGGCATGCCCAGGGCCTTCGTGAAGCTCGCGCACGGCTCGTCCGCCTCGGGGGTCCTGGCCGTCGAGACGGCCGGGCCCGGCCGGGTCAGGGCCACCACATCGGTGGAGCGGGACACGGCCGGCCGGCTCTTCAATTCGTTGCGGGTGCGCCGCTGCACGACGGAGCGGGAGGTCGCGGCGATCGTCGACGCCCTCGCGCCGGACGGGCTGCACATCGAGCGCTGGCTGCCCAAGGCCACCCAGTGCGGCCGGGCAGCGGATCTGCGGGTCGTGGTGGTGGCGGGCCGGGCCACCCATGCCGTCGTGCGCACCAGCCACTCCCCCATGACCAATCTTCACCTCGGCGGCACGCGCGGAGATCTCGACGAGGTCCGTGCCGCCGTCGAGGCCGCGGGCGGCAGCTGGTCCGAGGCCCTGGCCCTGTGCGAACGGGCCGCGGCGTGCTTCCCGGACACACTGTGCGTGGGCGTCGATCTGCTGCCCGCGACCGGCTGGCGGCGCTTCGCCGTCGGCGAGGTCAACGCCTTCGGCGATCTGCTTCCGCGACTGACCGGACTCCCCGACAGCGGCGCCGAGGGCCAGGACACCTACGCGGCGCAGGTCGCCGCCGTACTGAACAGAGCAAGGAACCACCGTGCAACCGCCACTCCCTGACACCGCGCCCGCCCTCGCGGAGGCCCGGAACCCGGACATGAGCGAGATCGTGGGCAGCCACGACCTGCTGCTCGTCACCCTCGACACGCTCCGGTACGACGTGGCGGCGGAGCTCGCCGCGGCCGGTCGCATCCCGCATCTGGCACGCCATCTGCCGGGTGGCGCCTGGGAGAAGCGGCATGCGCCCGGCAGCTTCACGTACGCCTCCCACCAGGCGATCTTCGCGGGATTCCTGCCGACCCCGGCCGGCCCGGGGCCGCACCCCCGGCTGTTCGCGGCACGTTTCGCGGGCAGCGAGTCCACCGCTTCGGGGACCTTCGTCTTCGACACCCCCGATCTGCTGTCCGGACTGGCCGGTGCGGGGTACCGCACGGTGTGCGTCGGCGGTGTCGGTTTCTTCAACCGGCAGGGCCCGCTGGGCTCGGTGCTCCCCGGCATGTTCCAGGAGAGCCACTGGGAACCGGAGTTCGGTGTCGCGTCGCCCACCTCGTTCGAGGCTCAGGTGGCCCGCGCCGAACAGGTCGTCGCCGAACTCCCCGCCGAGCAACGGCTGTTCCTCTTCGTCAATGTGTCCGCCCTGCACCAGCCGAACTGGTTCCACCAACCGGGTGCCACCCGCGAGGCGGGCGATTCCCGCGCCACCCACGCCGCCGCTCTGGAGTACGTCGACGCGCACATCGGCCGGCTCTTCGCCGCCGCGAGCAGCCGTCGCCGCTGTTTCGCCATCGTCTGTTCCGACCACGGAACGGCGTACGGGGACGACGGCTACACCGGTCACCGGCTCGGCCACGAGTCCGTCTGGACCATTCCGTACGCGCACTTCTTCCTGGAACCGGAGGCCACCGCATCATGAGCCGCACCACGACCGTCGCGCGGTCCGCCCGCCCGTACCAGAGCTATGTGTACGCCTATCCGCACAAGACGGCCTACCGGCCGCTCGCCGAGCGGCCGGTGCTGCGCGAGCTGTGGGCGGCCGAGCGCAAGGACGCGCTCTCGCTCTATCTCCACATCCCGTTCTGCGAGGTCCGCTGCGGATTCTGCAATCTGTTCACCCGGATCGGCGCTCCCGACGAGCTGACGACCCGCTATCTCGACGCGCTGGACCGGCAGGCCACCGCCGTCCGCGACGCGCTGGGCGACGCGGAGCCGGTGCGGTTCGCCGCGGCGGCGTTCGGCGGGGGCACTCCCACGTTCCTGACCGCGGCGGAGCTGGAACGGCTCTGCGACATCGCCCAGAAGCGGATGGGCGCCGACCTGCGGGCCGTTCCGCTGTCGGTCGAGACGTCGCCGTCGACCGCGACGGCCGACCGGCTGGCCGTCCTCGCCGGCCGCGGTACGAGCAGGATCAGCATCGGAGTGCAGAGCTTCGTCGAAGCCGAGGCGCGTGCGGCCGTGCGACCGCAGCGGCGCGCCGACGTGGAGGCGGCGCTGGACCGGATACGTGATGCCCGCATCCCGGTCCTCAACATCGACCTGATCTACGGCATCGACGGGCAGACCGAGGAGAGCTGGCGCACCTCGCTGGACGCGGCGCTCGGCTGGCGGCCGGAGGAGCTGTACCTGTACCCGCTGTACGTCCGCCCGTTGACCGGTCTCGGGCGGCTCGGCGCGGACGGCGAGGCGGCGGCCGACGCCGCCTGGGACGAGCAGCGGCTGCGGCTGTACCGCGCCGGCCGCGACCATCTCCTCGCCCACGGCTACGAGCAGGTGTCCATGCGGATGTTCCGCCGCGCGGACGCCCCGCGGACGGACGGCCCCGACGACTACGCCTGCCAGACCGACGGCATGATCGGCCTGGGCTGCGGTGCCCGTTCGTACACCTCGAAGCTGCACTACTCCTTCGACTACGCGGTGGAGATGCGGGAGGTTCGGGCCATCATCGACGGCTACGCCGCCACCGAGGACTTCTCGCGCGCCGAGGTCGGCCGGTACGTCGACGGCGACGAGGCGCGCCGGCGCCACCTCCTGCAGTCCGTCCTCCAGGCCGAGGGGCTGCGGCAGGCGGACTACCGGGAGCGCTTCGGTACCTCCCCGGCCGATGACTTCCCCGCCGAACTGGCCCGGTTCGAGGCGCGCGGCTGGCTCGACGCGACGGCCGGGGCGTCCGGACTGCTGCGGCTCTCCCCCGAGGGCCTGGCCCACTCCGACGCACTGGGCCCGGAACTCTTCTCCCCCGGTGTGCGGGCCGCGATGGCCGCGTACGAACTGAAGTGAGCGCGCCCATGGACCTGACCATCCTCTACCGCGGCCCGCTCGCGTCCTGCGACTACGACTGCCCGTACTGCCCGTTCGCGAAGCGGCGCGACAGCCGGGAGCAATTGCGTGCCGACCGTGCCGCGCTGGAGCGGTTCACCGCGTGGGCCGCGGCGCAGACCGGTGACCGGATCTCGGTCCTGTTCACCCCCTGGGGCGAGGGCCTGGTCCGCTCCTGGTACCGGCGCGCGCTGGTCGAGCTGGCGGGGCTGCCGCACATCGGCCGGGTCGCGATCCAGACGAATCTCAGCGGACGAACGGGCTGGCTGGCGGAGGCGGGTGGGGCGGGCCGCGAGAAGATCGCGCTGTGGTGCACATACCACCCGGGGCAGACGCCCTACGAGCGGTTCCTCGCCAAGTGCAAAGAGCTGACCGCGCTCGGCATTCGCCACAGTGTCGGTGTCGTCGGGCTCGACGGCCATCTCGAAGAGGCCCGGCGGCTGCGAGCGGCGCTGCCCGACGAGGTCTATCTCTGGGTGAACGCCGCGGAGGGGCACACCTATACGGACGAGGAGGCGGAGCGCTGGACGGCCGTGGACCCGCTCTTCCCGTACAGCCGGCATCCGCACCGCTCGGCCGGACTGCCGTGCCGGACGGGCGAGTCGGTCATCTCGGTGGACGGTGACGGCACGGTGCGGCGCTGCCATTTCGTCCCGGCGGAGCTCGGCAACCTCTACGACGGCAGTTACCGGCGTGCGCTCGGCCCGCGCGTCTGCCCGCTGGCCGTCTGCGACTGCCACATCGGCTATGTGCATCTGGAGACGCTGCCGCTGTACGACATCTTCGCGGGCGGCGTGCTGGAGCGGATACCGGCCCGGCCGCTGTCGCCCCTCGCCGGACTGGCCTGATCCGCCGAACCGGCCTGAGACCCCGGGCCCGTCCGGCGGGCGGGAACACCACGGTCGCGGCCGCGGTCGTGAGCCGCCGGACAGACCCGGAAGCGGCGGCAGGTCTAGAGCGGCAGCAGGTCCGGCCGCTTCGCCTCGACATGGTCGCCGGAGGACTCGCCGCGCAGCCGCCGGCCGATCCACGGCACCAGGTACTCGCGCGCCCAGTGGATGTCGTCGCGCCGTACTTCGAGCGTGCCGCGCTGCGGCTGCGGGGGCCATTCCTGGTCGGGGTCGGCCGGCACGTCGAGGCCGAGGACCTGGGCGGCGCGCAACGCGACCCTGGTGTGTCCCTCGGGCGACAGATGGAGCCGGTCGTCGTCCCAGGCGCGCCTGTCCTGGACGGACCGCAGCGACCACAGGTCGAGGACCGGGCAGTCGTAGCGGTCGGCGATGGACCGCACATGGGCGGTGTACGTGGCGATCTTGCCGCGCAGATGGCGCAGCACGGGAACGCCACGGGTGTCGAAGCCGGTGGTGACCATCACGGTGCCGACCGATTCGGTCAGCTCGGCGACCGCGCGCTCGAAGCGCTCGGCCACGTCGTCGGGGTCGGTGCCGGGCCTGATGATGTCGTTGCCGCCCGCGCAGAAGCTCACCAGGTCGGGTGCGAGCTCCTTGGCGCGCGGCACCTGCTCCTCGACGATCTGGTCGAGGAGGCGTCCGCGTACGGCGAGATTGGCGTACGTGAAATTCCCGTGTGCGGAGCCGTCGGTGCTCGATTCCGCGTCGGTGTCCGGGAGCTGGTCCGCGAGAAGTACCGCGAAACGGTCCGCCCAGCCGACGAAGGTCCCGTCCGGACCGGGGTCACCCACTCCCTCGGTGAAGCTGTCGCCAATCGCTGCGTACGACCCGATGACGCCATGCCGGTTGATGACGCCACGTTGATTTTTTCTCGAATCGTCTGCCACAAACGCTTATCCTGCACCGCCGAATGTGACCTACGCGACCGTAATAAGGGGTTGACGGGTGGTGAGATAGACCACCCGGTCAGGTTTTGGTAAAGGAGGAATAAGCAGCAGGGGCGGTGCGCCGCCGCGCACCGCCCCTGCTGTGCAACTCAGGTCATTCCGTGTTGCTCAACTGCCCGTTCGTTCGGCTCAGACGTAGATGCCGTGCGAAGCCAGGAAGGCGATCGGGTCGATGTCCGAGCCGTACGCCGGGCCCGTGCGGACCTCGAAGTGCAGGTGCGGTCCGGTGGCGTTGCCGGTGGCGCCGGAGAGGCCGACCTGCTGACCGGTGCTCAGGGGCTGGCCCGCCGAGACGGAGATCGAGGACAGGTGGCCGTACTGCGAGTAGTGACCGTCGGCGTGCTTGATGACGACCTGGTTGCCGTACGCGCCACCCCAGCCGGCGGTGACGACGGTGCCGGAGGTGATGGCCTTCACGCTGGTGCCGGTGAAGACGGGGAAGTCGATCCCGGTGTGGCTGCCGCTGGACCAGTTGGAGCCGGAGGCGCGGTAGCCGGTGGTGTGGTTGCCGGGGACCGGGTGGGCGTAGCCGGAGCTGTTGCTCTGAGCGGCCGGGGCGGAGGTCTTGGACTCCGTGACCGTCGACACCTTGGCCGGGGCGGACTTCTTCGCGACCGACGAGGGAACCGAGGGGGCCTTCGACGGGAGGCCGGCGCCGGTACCGGCGCCGGTGGGCGCGGAGTCGCCCGACGCCTTGCCGCCGAGCGTCAGCTTCATGCCCGGGAAGATCAGGCCGGGGTCGTCGCCGACGACCTTGCGGTTGTCCTGGTACAGCTTCTGCCAGCCACCGTCGATCTTGTGCTCGGCGGCGATCTTGGACAGCCAGTCGCCGGAGACGACGGTGTACGTCGTGGTGGCGGCCTGCTTCTGCGCGACCGGCTTGGCCGAAGCGGCGTGCGTGGCGGCGGAGACCGACTGCGGGGCGGCGGCCGGGGCGGCGTTGGCACCGGTGGCGCCGAGCAGCGGCAGCGCGATGACGGCGCCGCCGGCGCCTGCGGCGGCGACGCCACGGGCGATGGCGCGGGTCTTCGTACGACGGTGCTTACCCGATATGGGCATGAAGTGGTTCCTCTCCGGCGCCTACGAAGTGAGCTGTCGGGTTCGGGCTGGAGCTGCCCGGCCGCGCTGAGCGCGACTTCACCCCGAGCCGGCCGGATTTCTCCGATCGGCGGCCTACCTGGTTCCCCCGCTCCTGCCACACGATGAGTGGATGCGAATTCCGGTCGGCGGCAGGATTAGGCGGTCCGTCCGGATTGACGGTGACCGTAAGCGAGTCGGGACGGCGAGAACAAGCCAATGGTTCCGTTCCGGAATCCGCGTCAGGAATTCGGTGCGGAATTCCGGTCACACTCCGTGGATTAAGGATCTTGGCATTCCGCGCCGCGCACGGAATGCCCGACCGCCCCGCCAGCACGCACCGTCACGGATATGATTCCGCTCACGAACGGGCAACCATCTGCCGCACACATAGGGCAAGTTCCGCTAAATCAACCCATTCCGGACATGTCATGCTCATCGTTCGCGTCGGAGCCTCAGCACCCGTGCATCGAGGTCCCGCCGAAGCCCGGTCTGCAGCCCCTGATGAAGCAGTGCCGAACCGTGGTGCACCGCCCCCGTGTCCAGGCAGGTGTACGCCGCCGCGGGGTCCAGTCCGCGCAGTCGCAGGGCCGGGGGCCGCTCCCCGTACCGCTGCGCCTCCAGCCACATCAGGACCACGGCCTCGTCCCCGTGGACATACTGGACCGCGCTGAGCCCACCGCGCGGGGCGCGCAGCCGGTACAGCGAGCCGTGCTGCACCACCGGCCGGATCTCCTTGTAGAGATCGACCCAGGCCCGCGCCTCGGCCAGCTCCTCCTCACTCCACTCGGTGAGGTCACCACCGACCCCGAGCACACCGGCCATCGCACTCACGAAACGGAAGCGCAGTGAGCTGACCCGGCCGTTGAGCTGGACGTTGGGGCTGTCGGTGACCCAGGCGGCCATCACCCGGGCCGGATGGATCTGGCCGAAGCCCTCCTGGATGGCGAGACGGTCGAGCGGGTCGGTGTTGTCCGAGGTCCACACCTGGTCCGCACGGGACAGAATCCCCAGATCGATCCGGCCGCCGCCGCCCGAGCAGGACTCGAAGGCGACCGAGGGGTGCGCGGCCCGGAGCCGGTCGATCAGCGCGTACAGGGCGTCGACATGCTCGATCCAGAGCTTCTGCGGATACTCCTCGCCCGGCCGGCCCGCGTCGGTGAAGGAGCGGTTGAAGTCCCATTTCACATAGTCGATAGGCGCGCTGGACAGCAGTGCGTCCAGCTGTTCCCAGAGATATTCGCGCACATCGGCACGGGCCGGATTGAGCACCAGTTGATTACGGAACTCGGTCCGCGCCCGCCCGGGGAAGTGCTGCACCCAGTCGGGGTGCGCACGGTAGAGATCACTGTCGGCATTGACCATTTCCGGCTCGACCCAGATACCGAACTGCATGCCGAGACCGTGCACTTCGTCGGCGAGCGGCCCCAGCCCGCCGGGAAAGCGGTCCGGGTTCGGCGTCCAGTCGCCGAGCCCCGCCCGGTCGCTGGTGCGCTGCCCGAACCACGCGTCGTCCACGACGAACAGCTCGACGCCCATCGTGGCGGCACGCTCGGCGAGGGCGCGCTGCTGCTCCTGCGCGATGTCGAAGCCCATCGCCTCCCAGGACTTGTAGAGCACGGGCCGCAGACTCCCCGCGTCCGGGATCACGTGGGCCAACTGCCAGGCGTGCCAGGCCCGGCTCGCGCCGCCGAACCCCGCCGCGCTCCACAGACCGGCGAAGACGGGTGTGACGTACGACTCCCCCGGCGCGAGCAGCAGCAGCCCCGAGTCGTCGTGCCCGGCGCCGCCGGTGATCTGCACGAGCCCGTCGGGCAGCCGCTGTACGGAGATCCGCCACGACCCGGACCAGCCGAGCGCGCAGCCGTACACCTCGCCGCTCTCCTCGGTCGCCGCGCCGTCCGCGTCGAGTGCGACCCACGGCAGGTACTGGTGCCCGGTGTGGCCGCGCCTGCTGGAGATGACGCTCTCGCCGTACATCAGCTCCGCCCGGGCGAGCCGCGATTCCGCCGCCCAGCGGCCGTGCAGCCGACTCAGCCGCCAGCCGTCGCGGGCGGGCAGCACCCAGGCGGCCGCGTCGGCACGCAGCAGCTCCAGCGGTGGACCGTCCGGCCCGGCGTGGGCGACGGTGGCCAAGCGCTCGATGACGTCGGAAGTGTCCCGCATCCGGTAGTGCAGGGTCAGGGCGAGCCGGTGCACGGAGTCGGTGAAGCCGATGCGGAGTTCGTCCCCGTCCACCGTGGCGTCGGCGAAGGCCCACTCGGTGCCGCGGACCTCCGGGGTCCGTACCGAGAGGGCCGGGCGGACGAACCGGGGGCCGCCCTCGACCGGGTACTCCTCACGGCCGTCGAGCGGGGACTCGAAGCCCCGGGCGGGCTCGCTCCGGCTCCGCGGCCAGCGCCTCCACCGCGGCCAGGGAGATCCGCGGGCCCCAGTGCAGGTGGACCAGCTCGTCCCGCTCGGTGAGCCGCAGTGCGTAGCTGCTGCCCGCCCCGGTGAGCAGCCAGGTCCGGCCCTTGTCGCAAGTCTCGATCACCGCGCCCCCGCAATCCAACAGTTCCGCGCATCATCGACGATTTCCAGGTGGGCGGGCAACGGTCGGGCAAGGAATTCACCGGACGGATTCGCCGCAGGGGCAAGGCGGTTCGCCGGGGTATCGACAGGGAATGACCGAGATGATTGCCTGGGGAATCAATGTCGTATCGTCGCGGGAGTGGCCCAGTCGGCGACTCGCGTCGACGCCAGACACTCCAGGAGAAACTGTGACGCAGCAGTTGCCGCAGACCCCGTCGACGGAACCCGAGCTGGCGGGCGTCCGCAACTTCCGTGATGTGGGCGGCCTGCCCACCGTCGACGGCCGGCGGATGCGGTACGGACGGCTCTTTCGCAGTGGTCACCTCGCGCACGCCACCGCCGAGGACTCCGCCTTTCTCAGCGGTCTCGGTCTGCACACGGTTTTCGACTTCCGCAATGAGGCCGACCACCGGCTCGACGGCCGGGACATCGAGCTGCCCGGCGTGCGGAATGTCAGCATCCCGCTCTCCGACCCCGCCGACGGCGCCGAGTTCTGGCGACTGGTCCGCGACGGCGACCTCGTCCAGCTGCGCTCGATCCTGGCCGACGGCCAGGGAACGGACCGGATGACCGCCTCGTACCGCTCGATCATCCTGGACCGTACCGCCGAGCACAGCCGGGTGCTGCACGCCCTGGCCGAGGACAGCGTTCCGGCGTTGATGCACTGCGCCGCGGGCAAGGACCGGGCCGGTCTGTCGATCGCGGTGTCACTGCTCGCGGTCGGCGTCGAGCGCGACGCCATCGAGGCCGACTACCTGAAGTCCAACGATGCCCACCGCCGCTACAAGGTGCGCCGCAGCGACACCTCGGCGGACGGCATGTCGGCCGAGGTGATGGAGCTGCTCAATCCGCTCTTCGGCGCCCATGCCGACTATCTGGCGGCCGCCTTCGCCACCATCAACGAGACCTGGGGCGACACGGACCGCTATTTCTCCGAGGGGCTGAAGCTCGCTCCCGAGACCCGTGAGCGGCTGCGGGACCGGCTCCTCGACGAGGCGTAGCGCGAACCCCTCGGCGGCGGTGGTCAGCCCTTGCCGGCCACCGCGAAGAGCAGGTAGAGGAAGGCCGCGAGGATGTGTCCGGCGACGAGGTAGGCGAAGAGCCGGATCACCACGCCGCGCGGAAACTTCCGCTCCTGGGCCTCGTAGTTCTTGTTGGACCCGAGCGGGTCGTAGTTCTCTGAATCGGACATGGCAGTCCTCTCTGGCGGCCGGACGGGCCGGTCAGCGACGGTGGATGCCGCTGCCGAGACACAGCTCGGCGGCGGGGCTCTGCAGCAGGGTGTGGACGAAGAGCAGCTCGGCGCCGTCGTGGTCGACGGCCGCGATCCGGTGCGGGGTCAGCGAGTCGAAGTGCGCGCTGTCACCGGGCGCGAGATCGTGCACGGTGTCCCCGAGCGTGACCCGGAGGTGTCCGAGGAGCACGTACAGCCACTCCTCGCCGGGATGGACCCGTACGAGATCGCCCTGTGCGCCGTACGGAACCCGGACGCGCAGCGCCTGCATCGCCCGGCCGGAACCACCGGCCTGCTGGTACATCCAGCCGTCGGCCTCGGCCCCTTCGAACTTCCCGCCGCGGATGATCGCCTCCCGTTCCGGGGGCGTCTCGCCGAGCAGTTCGGAAACCGTCGTACCGTAGATCCTGGCAAGACCGAGGAGCATCGGCAGCGAGGGCTGCCGACGGCCCGTTTCGAGCCGGGAGAGGTGGGCGGGCGACAGCCCCGCCCGCTGAGCGGCGGCCTCCAGGGTGAGACCACGGCTGCGGCGCAGGTCGCGCAGTCGTGGCGCGACCCCGGGCAGCTCGTCGGCCGCCCCACCATCCGGAGTGTTCATGTACCCATTGGGCCAGGAGCTTTCCTCTGAGGCAAATTTATTACCTCAGAGGCAAAGCTCCCGGGATCAGCGGTTGGCGACGGCCTGTTTCACCAGGGTCCTGCCGAAGTCCCACATCAGTCCACCCCCGCTGTGTGCGTCGTCCATCACCTCGGTGAACGCCGTGACGAACCGGTCGACCTCCGGCTCCCCGATCACCAGCGGCGGAATCAGCTTGATCACTTCGAGATGGTCGCCCGAGACCTGCGTGAGGATGCGGTGCTTCTGAAGCAGGGGCACCACCACCATCTGCGCGAAGAGCCCCTTCCGGGCCGCCTGCAGCATGGCCCAGCGGCTGCGCAGCTTCAGTGACGACGGCCGGCCGAACTCGATGCCGATCATCAGCCCGCGGCCGCGCACCTCGTGCAGCAGCTCGTAGCGGTCGACCAGCGCGGCCAGCCGCCCGCGCAGCAGATCGCCGGTGCGGCGCGCGTTCGCGACGATCTCCTCGTCCTCCATCACGGCGAGGACCGCGAGCCCGGCGGCCATCGCCTGGGCGTTGGAGCCGAAGCTCGCGGAGTGGACCAGGACCCGGTCCATCGACGAGTACACCCGTCTGAAGATCCAGCCCTTGCCGAGGGTCGCCCCGACCGGCACATAGCCGCCGGAGAGGGCCTTGGCGACACAGACCAGATCGGGTTCGACCCCCTCCTCGTGCTGGTACGCGTAGAAGTCCCCGGTCCTGCCGAGGCCGGTCTGCACCTCGTCGGCGATGAGGAGCGCCTTGTGCTTGTGCAGCAGCTCCTGCGCGGCCCGCAGGAAGCCGGGCGGCGCGGCGTGGACGCCCTTGCCCTGGATCGGCTCGACGACCAGGGCCGCCACATCTCCGTGCTTCAGCTCACGCCTCAGCGCGTCGAGATCACCGAGTTCGATGGCGGTGTCGGGCAGCAGCGGGGCGAAGCCGTCCCGGAAGCCGCCTTCCCCGTTGACCGAGAGCGAGCCGGTCGTCAGCCCGTGGAAGGCGTGGGTGCAGTAGATGATCCTGGGCCTGCCGGTGGCGTACCGGGCGAACTTCAGCGCGGTCTCGACGGCCTCCGTACCACTGTTGCCGAAGAACACCCGGTCCAGATGCGGGCTGTGGACGAGCAGCTTCTCGGCCAGCAGCCCGGGCAGCGGCTGGCAGTCGAAGCGGGTGAGATCGGCGAGCGAGGCGTCGAGGACGTCGTGCAGGGCCTTGCGTACGACGGGGTGGTGCCGGCCGAGGCCCATCACTCCGAATCCGGCGAGCATGTCGAGGTAGTCGTTGCCTTCCGCGTCCCAGAAATGCGCGCCCTCGGCCCGTTCGTAGATCTTGTCGAAGCCGATGGTGTGCAGCATGCGCGGCAGTTGGTGATTGAGGTGTTTCGTGTGCAGTTCGTAGCGCTCCGCGCCGCGCTCCGCGAGGAGCTGCGCCAGATCGAAGCCCTTGGGCCCGTCGTCCTTCATGCCTCGCTCTCCTCGGTCCTTCTCGCTGCTTCCTTGCCGTCCAGTGCGGCGCTGATCCGCCCGGCGATCTCGACCGGGGTGAGCCCGATGTCGGCCAGCACCTCGCTGCGCTTGCCGTGGGCGAGGAACTGCTCGGGGATGCCGAAGGTGCGCAGCGGTACGTCGACCCCGGCATCCCGCAGCGCCTGCCCGACCGCCGAACCGACGCCCCCGGAACGGCTGTTGTCCTCGACGACGGCGACAAGCCGGTGCCGTTCGGCCAGCGGGGCCAGCTGTTCGTCGACGGGCTTGACCCAGCGCGGGTCGACGACGGTGCAGCCGATACCGCGGCCCGCCAGCAGGTCGGCGGCGCGCAGGCAGACCGGGGCGAGCACCCCGACGGCCACCAGCAGCACATCGGGGTCGTCCGCCCGGTGCAGGACGTCCATGGAGCCGATCCGGTCGATGGCCGGGACCGGCTCGCCCACCGATTCCTTGGGGAACCGGATCACGGTGGGGGCGTCGTCGATGTCGACGGCCTCGCGGAGTTCGGCCCGGAGTTCGTCGGCGTCGCGCGGAGCGGCGATCCGCAGTCCGGGGACGACCTGCAGCAGGGACATGTCCCACATGCCGTTGTGCGAGGGCCCGTCGGGTCCGGTGATCCCGGCCCGGTCGAGGACGAACGTCACCCCGCACTTGTGCAGCGCGACGTCCATCAGCAACTGGTCGAAGGCCCGGTTGAGGAAGGTGGCGTACACGGCGACGACCGGATGCAGTCCGGCGGTGGCGAGTCCCGCCGCACAGACCGCGGCATGCTGCTCGGCGATCCCGACGTCCCAGACCCGGTCGGGGAACGCCTCGGCGAACTTGGTCAGTCCGACGGGGTGCAGCATCGCCGCGGTGATGGCCACGACCTCCGGCCGCTCCGCGCCGATCGCGGCGATCTCGTCCCCGAACACCGAGGTCCAGGAGGGCGCTTCCGTCGGGACGAGCGGTGCGCAGGTCAGCGGGTCCATCGCGCCCACGGTGTGGAAGCGGTCGGCCTCGTCCCGGAGCGCGGGCGGGTAGCCGCGGCCCTTCTCGGTGAGGCAGTGCACCAGCACCGGGCCGTGGAAGCGTTTCGCCCGGTGCAGTGCGGACTCGACGGCCGCGATGTCGTGCCCGTCGACCGGCCCCACGTACTTGAGCCCGAGGTCCTCGAACATGCCCTGCGGGGCGAAGGCGTCCTTGAACCCCTTCTTCGCGCCGTGCAGCGACTCGTACAACGGCTGCCCGATGACGGGCGTCTGCTGGAGCACTTCCTTGCCCCAGGAGAGGAAGCGTTCGTATCCGTCGGTGGTACGGAGCGTGGCGAGGTGGTTGGCGAGGCCGCCTATCGTCGGGCCGTACGAACGCTCGTTGTCGTTGACGACGATGATCAGCGGCCGGTCCCGCGCGGCCGCGATGTTGTTGAGCGCCTCCCAGGCCATGCCGCCGGTGAGGGCGCCGTCGCCGATGACGGCCACCACATGGTCGCTCCGCCCCAGCACCTGGTGGGCCTTGGCCAGGCCGTCGGCCCAGCCGAGGACGGTCGAGGCATGCGAGTTCTCGATGACGTCGTGCTCGGACTCCTCCCGGGAGGGGTAGCCGGACAGGCCCCCCTTGCCGCGGAGCTTGGAGAAGTCCTGCCGACCGGTGAGCAGCTTGTGCACGTAACTCTGGTGCCCGGTGTCCCACAAGATGCGGTCCGCCGGCGAGTCGAAGGCCCGGTGCAGGGCGATGGTGAGCTCCACCACCCCCAGGTTCGGTCCCAGATGACCGCCGGTCCTCGCCACTGCCCGGACGAGGAACTGCCTGATGTCCTCGGTCAGTTCGTCGAGTTGCGCATCGCTCAGCGCCTTGAGATCGTGCGGCCCCCGGATGCTCTCCAGAATCGTCACGCTCGGCCCCCTCTCTGGTTCTGTTTCAGCTCACGGTGACGGCGGGAACCCCCGATGGAGTCCCCGCGCCGTCCATGCCCTCGGCGATCTTCTGGGCTTCTTCGATCAGCGTCTCGACGATCTTCGACTCGGGCACGGTCTTGATGACCTCGCCCTTCACGAAGATCTGCCCCTTGCCATTGCCCGACGCGACACCCAGATCCGCCTCACGCGCCTCACCCGGACCATTGACGACACAGCCCATCACGGCCACCCGCAACGGCACCTCCATGCCCTCAAGACCCGCACTGACCTGATCCGCCAGCTTGTACACATCCACCTGCGCCCGCCCGCACGACGGACACGACACGATCTCCAGCCGACGCTGCTTCAGATTCAACGACTCCAGAATCTGCAGACCGACCTTGACCTCCTCCGCCGGCGGCGCCGACAACGACACCCGGATCGTGTCCCCGATCCCCTCCGACAGCAACGCACCAAAAGCCACAGCCGACTTGATCGTCCCCTGGAAAGCCGGACCCGCCTCCGTCACCCCCAGATGCAACGGATAATCACACCGAGCCGCCAGCTGACGGTACGCATTCACCATCACCACCGGATCGTTGTGCTTCACCGAGATCTTGATCTCCCGGAAGTCATGCTCCTCGAAGAGCGACGCCTCCCACAGCGCCGACTCCACCAACGCCTCCGGAGTCGCCTTCCCGTACTTCTTCAGCAACCGCGCATCCAGCGAACCCGCGTTCACACCGATCCGGATCGGCGTACCCGCATCCTTCGCCGCCCGCGCGATCTCCTTCACCTTGTCGTCGAACTGCTTGATGTTCCCCGGATTCACCCGCACCGCCGCACAGCCCGCATCGATCGCCGCGAACACATACTTCGGCTGGAAATGAATATCCGCGATCACCGGAATCTGCGACTTCTTCGCGATCGTCGCCAACGCATCCGCGTCATCCTGCGTCGGACACGCCACCCGCACGATCTGACAGCCCGACGCCGTCAACTCCGCGATCTGCTGCAACGTCGCACCGATGTCCGACGTACGCGTCGTCGTCATCGACTGCACCGACACCGCCGCATCCCCGCCCACCGCAACCGACCCGACCTGGATGCGCCGCGAGTGGCGGCGCATCGCGAGCGGCCGGGCCGGCAGCTCGGGGAGACCCAGTGCGACCGGCTCTCCAGCGGTCATGACGTCACCGGCTCCCGGAGACGGTCTCGCGCGCGGCGCGCAGGGATTCCTTCAGCGATCCCATGGTGGCGAGGACGGCGGTGGGCTCGTAGCCGCAGTGCGCCATGCAGTTGGCGCAGCGCGGGTCCTTGCCGCGGCCGTACTTGTCCCAGTCGGTCTCCTCGATGAGTTCCCGGTACGTGGGGACGTACCCGTCGCTCATCAGGTAGCAGGGCCGCTGCCAGCCGAAGAGCGAGTAGTTCGGGATCGCCCACGCGGTGCAGGGGAAGTCCGCCTTGCCCTCCAGGAAGTCCAGGAAGAGCGGCGAGTGGTTCAGCCGCCAGCGGGACCGGTTGCCGCCCGCGAACGACTTCTTGAAGAGTTCCCGGGTCTGCTCGACGCCGAGGAAGTGCTCCTGGTCGGGTGCCTTCTCGTACGCGTACGCGGGCGAGATCATCATCTCGTCGACCTTCAGGTCGTCGTTGAGGTAGTTGAGGACCTCGATGACGGTCTGCGGGGTGTCGGTGTTGAAGAAGGTGGAATTCGTGGTGACCCGGAAGCCGCGTCGCTTGGCCTCCTTGATCGCCGCCACCGCCTCGTCGAACACGCCCTCCTTGGCAACGGATTCATCGTGCCGTTCCCGCAGCCCGTCGATGTGCACGGCAAAGGCGAAGTACGGCGAGGGCTTGAATTTCTCGATCTTCTTCCGCAGCAGCATCGCATTGGTGCAGAGGAAGACATACTTCTTCTTCGCCACCAACTGCCGTACGATTTCGTCGATCTGCGGGTGCATCAGGGGTTCGCCACCCGCGATGGAAACCATCGGGGCGCCCGATTCCAGTACCGCGCCGACAGCCTGGGCAACTGGCATGCGCTGCTTGAGAACTCCGGCCGGATGCTGGATCTTCCCGCAGCCCTCACACGCCAGATTGCAGGCGAACAAAGGCTCCAGCTCGACAATGAGCGGGAACTTGTCCCGCTTGCGGAGCTTCTGTTCAATGAGGTACGTCGCAACCTTGATGGTCTGACGGAGCGGCATGGCCATCTAGCTCACCTCCTGGGGAGCAGCAGAGATCGGTGCCATTCATAGAAAGCCGGTAGGACGGCACGGAGAACACGGAAAGCCGATATTCCACCGCGTATCGTCCCGATGCGGACGAGCTCGTGCTCCGGAGCGTCCACGACCACCCGTACGGCGGCAACCGGGCGCGGCCCGGACCGCAGGGCGGCGCGAAGGGTGGCGGCGGACTCCATGTCCACCGCGATCGCTCCGGTGGCCCGTAGCTCGGCCCGCTCATGTCCGCGTACGACATGGGCGGAGCCGGTCAGCGGACCGGTGTGGACGGTGCGGCCGGGCACCGTCCGGGCAAGGGCCTCGGCGAGCAGGTCCGTGCCGGTACAGGCCGTCGGATCCCCGGCTCCCCGGGTCTCGTCGGCAACCACCAGGTCCCCGGGGTGCATGCCGGGTGACAGCCCGGCGCAGAAACCCGAGGCGAGGACGGCCGTGCCGGGTGCCCGGTCCTGACCGAGCGCCTGTGCCACGGCCGCCTCGGCGGCCCTGGGGCCCATGCCCGTACGCAGTACGGTCACCGGGCCCGGAGCCGCGCCGGCCCTGCCTCTGCCGCTGCGCAGCGCGAACAGCTCGATGCCGAGCGCACAGGCGATCAGCAGCGGCGCCGCGGGGCCGGCCTGCCCCGGACCATCACCCATCAGGCCCCCTTGCGGGTGGCCGTGCGGTCGGCGAAGGGTTCGCCGTGCACGTAGCGCCCGAGTGCGGTGAGCGGGAAGACCTGCCGGTAGAGGTGGTAGTTGATGGAGAAGTCCCAGGGGAAGCCGGTGCCGGTGAAGTACGGCTCGTCCCAGGAGCCGTCGGCCTGCTGGGTCTCGGTGAGCCAGCGCACGCCCCGCTGCACTGCCACGCTGTCCCGCCGCCCCGCGGCGAGCAGCGCGAGCAGTGCCCACGCGGTCTGGGAGGCGGTCGAGGCGCCCTGCCCGATCCACTTCTCCTCGTGGTACGAGCGCAGGTCCTCGCCCCAGCCGCCGTCGTCGTTCTGTACGGACTCCAGCCAGCCGACCGCCCGGCGGATTGCCGGATGCGTGCCGGGCAGCCCGGCGGCCACCAGTGCCGGCACCACCGACCCCGTCCCGTATACATAGTTGACGCCCCAGCGGCCGAACCAGCCGCCGTTTTGGTCCTGTTCGGCCAGCAGCCACTCGATCCCGCGCCGGGTGGCGGGGTGCGCGGACCGTCCCTCGACGGCGAGCATCTCCACCACGTGCCCGGTGACGTCCGCGGACGGCGGGTCGATGACCTCGCCGAAGTCGGAGAAGGGCAGCCGGTTGGGGAAGGGACTGGTGTTGTCCGCGTCGAAGGCACCCCAGGCGCCGTTGCGGGACTGCATGCCGAGGTTCCAGCGCACTCCGCGCTTGATCGCGGCCTCGACCCGTGCCCTGTCGGGGTGATGGACCCGACGCAGCGCGAGGACCACCTCCGCGGTGTCGTCGATGTCGGGGTAGTTGTCGTTGTGGAACTCGAACGCCCAGCCCCCCGGGGCGAGTCGAGGGCGGCGTACGGACCAGTCGCCGGGCCGGACGATCTCCTCGCCGAGCATCCAGTCCGCGGCCTTCACGAGTGCCGGGTGGTCGGGGCGGACCCCGGCGTCGGCGAGGGCGATGGTGGCGAGGCAGGTGTCCCAGACCGGGGACTGGCAGGCCTCGATCATCCGGGCGCCGTCCTCGCGCCAGACGGCGAACCGGTCGAGCGATTCGAGTCCGGCCCGCATCACCGGGTGGTCCAGGTCGTAGCCGAGCAGGTGCAGCGCGATGACGGAGTACACGGCGGGCGGCTGGATGCCGCCCCAGCAGCCGTCGTTCTCCTGGCGTTCGATGATCCAGCGGGCCGCGGCGTTCATGGCGGACCTGCGCAGCTTGCGCGGTGCGATCCGGTGGTAGAGGTGCAGCGCCTTGTCGAGTCGCTGGAAGACACCGTCCCAGCTCACCGCCGGAGCGGTGCGTCCGGGCGGGTTCGGATGATGCGGATCAGTGTGCAGCTCGTCGAGTGCGAAGGGGGCCGGGCGCACCGGCCGCTTCGCCGAGACGATGGTGAGCGGCACGATGGTCTGGCGGGCCCAGCAGCCGAAGTCATAGATGTTGAGGGGAGCCCATTTGGGAAAGAACATCAGCTCGGGCGGCATCTGAGGCAGGTCTTCCCACTTCCACCAGCCGAAGAGGGCGAGCCAGATCCGGGTGAAGACGCGGCTCGCCGCGATTCCGCCCTGTTCCTTGATCCATCCCGAGGCCCGGGCCATGTGCGGTTCGTCCGGCCGGTCCCCGGCCAGCCGCAGTGCCACGTACGCCTCGATGGTGGTGGAGAGTTCGCCGGGGCCGCCGTGGAAGGTGGCCCAGGTGCCGTCGCCGAGCTGTTCGCCGCGGATGAAGCGGCCCGCCGCCTGGACGACTGCCTGGTCCTGGATGCTCAGGAATTGACGGAGCATCAGGTCTTCGGCGTCCATGGTGACGTTGGTGGCGAGGTCGCCCTTCCACCAGCCCTGCTCGTCCTGCCTGCCGAGGAGATGCTCCACCGAGCGTTCCGCGGCCCGCCGCGCGGCGGCCTGTACGTCGTCCGCGGCGATGGTTGTGTCGGTCGGAATGCTGGCCGAGGCTGCGCGGGGGTTCACAGCCCCGGTGCTTCCGTCGGTCGTCGCTGTCATGGCTTCCCCTTCGTGCAGTTTGGTCCTCTGCTGTGCTGGGGTCTCCGTCGGCCGGCGCCCGGACGGGCACCGGTCGGCGACTGCGAGTCATATGGAGCAGATAGTGATCATCTCTTTCGTACGACGACGAAGTCAGCGAGCGCCGTGAGCTGCGCCCGCACAGTGGGCGGCATGTCGACGCGGTGCAGTGCCTCGATGGCGACCGCATGCTGTCGACGGGCCTCCTGGGCGGTCCATTCACGGCCGCCCGCCTCCTCGATGAGCGCCGCGCGGGCGGCGAACTCCTCTTCGGAGAAGCTGTCGAAATCACTGCTCTTGGCGTCGGCGGCGAGCAGTTCGCCCAGGCGCTCCGAGGCGGGTCCGCCCGCGGCGAGCGCGGCGACGACCGGCAGCGACTTCTTGCGCTGGCGCAGATCGCTCCAGGTCTGCTTGCCGGTGGACTCGGGGTCGCCCCAGATGCCGAGCAGATCGTCGACGGCCTGGAAGGCGAGGCCGAGGTGGTGACCGTACGCCTCCAGGATGTCGGCGGTGCGGTCGTCGGCGCCGCCGAGGACCGCACCGATGGAGCAGGCGCAGGCGAGCAGGGCGCCGGTCTTGTTGCCCTCCATCTCCAGGCACTCCTCGACGGTGACCCGCTCACGGTGCTCGTAGGAGATGTCCTGGGCCTGACCGTCGATGAGCTTGCGGGTGGCGACGGTCAGCCGGCGGGCCGCCCGGCCCGCCTCGACGGTGCCGAGCTCCAGCAGGATCTCGTTGGCGAGCGCGAAGAGCGCGTCGCCGACGAGGATCGCCTGGGCGGGGCCGTGCACCTTCCAGACGGTGTCGCGGTGGCGGCGCTGTTCGTCGCCGTCCATCAGGTCGTCGTGCAGCAGCGAGAAGTTGTGCACGAGTTCGACGGCCACGGCGCCGGGGACGCCTGCCTCGGCGGTGGCGCCGGCCGCCTCCGCGGACAGCAGGGCGAGCGCCGGGCGGACGGCCTTGCCGCCGTCGCCCTCGGAGGGCCGTCCCTGGGCGTCGATCCAGCCGAAGTGGTAGGCGGCGACGGTGTCCATGGGCGGTGCGAGCCGGTCAACGGCGGCCCGGAGCACCGGCGTGGAAAGGGCCCGTCCGCGCTCCAGAAGCGCGGTGACATCCGTGTCGGCCACGGTGTCGAAAGCCGGGTTCGCCGGGGTCACTGACTCTCCTCTTGTTCCGGTGGTACTGCTCATGCCGCCTCCTGCAGCGGATGTTCATGGGAGCGGCCGAGTGCCCGGAGCGCGGCGTCCGCCGCGCTGAACCCGCTGCGGACGGCGCCCTCCATCGTCGCGGGCCAGCCGGTGGCCGTCCACGCGCCGGCCAGGCTGAGGCCGGGGACACGGGTACCGGCTCCGGGCCGCAGTCGGCCGACGCCGGGGGCGGGGGCGAAGGTCGCCGTGCGCTCCCGGGTGACGAAGAAGTCTCTGATCCCGGCCCCGCGGGCAGCCGGCAGGAGCCGCTCCAGCTCGGGCAGGTAGCGCCTTCGCAGCTCGGCGACGGGGAGGTCGATCTCCTCGTCCGCGGCGGACTGGGACACCGCGACGTACTGCCCGGGGCCGGTGAGGCCCGAGGCGTCCGTACGGTCGAAGACCCACTGGACCGGGGAGCCGAGCGCGGCGAAGAACGGGCGGCGCAGCACCTTGCGGTCGTAGACGACGTGCACGTTGAGGATCGGCGAGGTGCCGATGTCGAGCAGCCGTTCGGGCGCGTCGAGCGCCCCCGTGGGCAGCAGGTCGTGGGTCTCGCGCTGGGGGACGGCGAGGACGACGGTGTCCGCCTCGATCCGTTCGCCGCCGGCCTCGACGGCCCAACGGCCATCCTCCGTACGGGTGACGGAGGACGCTCTGGTGCGCAGCTCGGTGCGTACCCCGGCGGAGTCGAGTGCCTTGCGGGCCAGGGTGTCGTGGATTTCGCCCAGCGGCACGCTCGCCCAGCCGATGTCGGCGGCGCCGGGCTCGGAGAGGAGTCCGGTCTTGAACACCTTCGCGGCGAGGGCCAGCGAGGAGTTCGGCGCGGTGGCGTTGAGCGTGGCGACGCCGACCAGGTCCCAGAGGGCCTCGATGGTGCGCGGCGACTGGCCGTGCCGGGTGAGCCAGCTGCCGAAGTCGACGGCGTCCAGCTCGGGGTCGTCCGGGTCCAGGCGGCCCAGCGCCAGTGCGGCACGTCCGACGCTCGCCCGTTCGGCGAGCGAGAGATGCGGGTAGCCGACGAGTCCGGCGGCGAGGTGGAACGGCACCGGCAGCGCGTTGCGGCGCAGCCGTCCCAGCCGGGGACCCGCGGGGCGCCCGACATCGAGAACGGGCACGTCCAAACGGTTTTGCAGGGGCGCCAGGCGGGCTCCGTCGACGCGGTCGAGGAACCAGCGGTAGGCGGTGCAGCAGCGCAGGTAGACGTGCTGTCCGTTGTCGACCGTCAGATCGCCGCGCCGGAAGGAGAAGACGAGTCCGCCGAGCCGGGGCCGCCCTTCGAGCAGGGTCACGTCAAGCCTGGCGTCGGCGAGCCGCAGGGCCGCGGTGATGCCGGCGATTCCGCCGCCGATCACGACCGCGTGGGAGGGACGCGGGGCGTCGTTCGTCATGCGCCCTCCTTTCGCCGGGTCACTTCAGTCAGGGACGCGTCAGTACACCAGAGGGTTGACCACCGATGGAAGTGCGTTTCCATGCCGCACATGGTGCGCGAGATGTCCATGGGGCGCATCAGACACGCCCCCGGGCCGTCCGCCGGGAGACGTAGCGCGCGTCGAGACCCGAGAGTCCGCGCACCGCGACGTACGCCTTCTCGTGGCCCGGCAGCGAGACCCGGCCGCGCAGCACCGCCTCGGGGTCGCGCTCGATCCGGTCCAGCAGCCGGCGGTAGATGCCCGCCATGGCCGCGACACAGGCGCCGCTGCGCCGGTCCAGCATCGGCAGCAGCCGGTAACCCTCGGCGAACAGGGTGCGGGCGCGCCGTACCTCGAAGTGGACCAGGCCCGCGAAGTCCGCGCCGGGCGGCGGAGTGGCCCGGTGGAACCCGGCCGAGCAGCCGAACTTGGCGAGGTCGTCGGCGGGCAGATACGTACGCCCGTTGCCGGCGTCCTCGCGGACGTCGCGCAGGATGTTGGTCAGCTGGAGCGCGAGGCCGAGCGTGTCGGCGTACTCCGCTGCCCGGTCGGCGCCCGGAGCGCCCGGTTCCGTACCGAAGACGCCCAGGCTGAGGCGGCCGATGGCGCCTGCGACGCAGCGGCAGTAGACCTTGAGGTCGTCCCAGGTCTCGTACGTCGCGCCGCGCACATCCATCAGCACGCCGTCGATGAGTTCGTCGAGCCCGCCGAGCGGGAGCGGGAATCTGCGCGCGGCGTCGGCGAGCGCGACGGCCACCGGGTCGGTGTCGTCGTCGTCGATCGCGCCGTCGCGGATCCGGTCCAGGACGGTGCGGGTGCTCTCCAGGCGGGTCCGCTTGATCTCCGGCTCCAGCTCGCCGTCACCGATGTCGTCGACGCGACGGGAGAAGGCGTACAGCGCCGACATGGCCTGTCGCTTCTCGGCCGGCAGCAGCCTGATGCCGTACGCGAAGTTACGCGCCTGCTGTCCGGTGACCGCCTCGCAGTAACTGTATGCGGCCTGTACCGGTGCCGACATGTACGTCGTCTGTCCCTCCACGGTCCGGCTCACCCCTCTCTACGCGCTCTTCGCAAGACAACTCCCACCTCGCGCAGCAGGCTGGGCTTGGTGGGCTTGGGCGGTCCGGGCAGTACGTCGAACCCGGCGGCCGCGATCGCGGTGAGGGCGGCACGCCCCCCTCCCACGAATCCGGCGAGAAGCAGCTTGAGCCTGCCGTGGACGCTACCCACCAGGGGGGTGCCTTCATTCAGCAGTTCCCGAGCGCGTTCTGCTTCGTACGCAACCAGTGAACGCACCGATGCGCCCCCGGAGGGGGCGATCAGATCGGTTTCGCGGACATGGAACCGGGCCATGTCGTCCGCGGGCAGGTAGATCCGGCCCGCTGCGAGGTCCTCGGCGACGTCCTGGAGGTGCTCGACGATCTGCAGGGCCGTGCAGACGGCGTCGGAGCGGCGGATGCGTTCGGGGCTGGCGGTTCCGGTGATCTGCAGGACCAGCCGGCCCACGGGATTGGCGGAGAGCTCGCAGTAAGCGGCGAGCTCCTCGTACGTCCCGTAGCGGCGGACCTTCTGGTCCTGCCGGTTCGCCTCGATGAGGCCGAGGAAGGGTTCGGGGGTGAGCGAGCAGCGCCGCACGGTGGGGCGCAGCGCGCGGAGCAGGGGGTGGTGCGGGCCCTCGCCCGCGGTGTCGAAGACCCGGTGCAGATCGGCCTCGAAGGCATCGAGCATGGCGAGTCGGTCGTCGGTCTGCTCGGGGTCGAGGCCGAGGTGGCGGGCGTCCGCGCCGCCGGGGGCGAGGTCGCCGTCGCCGATGTCGTCGACGAGACGGGCGTAGCCGTAGACGGCCATCAGGTCGTCGCGCCAGGCGCGCGGCAGGAAGAAGGGGGCTACCGGGAAATTCTCGTCAGCGGCCTTGTCGAGGGTGCTGGGCGCGGCGGCATCGCGGTGCGCCTGCCGGGGAGGGGTCACCACCGACCGCCCGGCGCTGGGACGGCGTGAGCACCTCGGAGCTGGAGATCTTCCGTCATAGCCGTCACACCTCCCGTTCTACACTGCTGACCCAAAACATCCCATTCCGGACACGCCGCCCGCTCCACCGAGTGCGGAACACGCCGCCGGGCCGTGTGGCCAGGCGGTATCGCCCCACTTGCAACGAATCAACACCGGTACAGCTTACGTTGTACAACGCTCATCGATACGTCGGGGTGTTGCGCGCAGCGGAACAACGCGCTCCGCCCCGCCAACCTTCCCCGTGCGCAAGGAAATTGACGTCATCCGCCGGGAGGAGATCTTGTCCGGGGCGTACCGCCGGGCGTGCAGGCCGCCGCACGGGATCCTCGGCCCGGACACCGGCGCGGCCTCCGCCGGAACTCTCCAGCTGAGGCCGCGTCGGTGCCACGGGACCGAAATGCCTGCTATTTACCGGTCTCGCGCTCGTACGCCTTGAGGACCTCGTCCGTCGGGCCGTCCATCAGCAGCTCGCCCTTTTCCAGCCAGAGCACCCGGTCGCAGGTGTCCCGGATGGACTTGTTGCTGTGGCTGACCAAGAAGACCGTGCCCGCCTCCTTGCGGAGTTCCCTGATGCGCTTCTCGGAGCGGATCTGGAACTTGCGGTCACCGGTGGCCAGCGCCTCGTCGATCATGAGGACGTCGTGGTTCTTCGCGGCGGCGATGGAGAAACGCAGCCGGGCGGCCATGCCGGAGGAGTACGTCCGCATCGGCAGGGTGATGAAGTCGCCCTTCTCGTTGATGCCGGAGAAGTCGACGATCCCCTGGTAGCGCTCGCGGATCTCCTCGCGCGACATGCCCATCGCGAGGCCGCCGAGCACAACGTTGCGCTCGCCGGTCAGATCGCTCATCAGCGCCGCGTTCACCCCGAGCAGCGACGGCTGGCCGTCCGTGTACACCTTGCCGTGCTCGGTCGGCAGCAGTCCGGCGATGGCCCGCAGCAGGGTCGACTTGCCGGAGCCGTTCGTCCCGATGAGGCCGATGGCCTCGCCTCGGTAGGCGGTGAAGGAGACGCCGCGGACGGCGTGCACCTTCCGTACGCCGCGCGCCTCGCCGTTGCCGCGGCGCAGTATCCGGCTCAGCGCCGCGGTGGCGCTGCCCTTGCCTCCGCCGGCACCGTTGACCCGGTACACGATGTGCACGTCGTCGGCGATGACGGTGGGGACGCGCCCTGAAGTCTTGTCGTCAGCCACGGCCGTACCGTTCCTCTGCCTTCCAGAAGTACACGAAGCCCACCAGGCCGACGAGGACCGCCCAGGCGAGCGCCACGATCCAGACGTGCGCCGGCAGGTTGCCCGAGCCGTAGCCGTCGATCAGCGCGAAGCGGATCAGGTCCATGTAGACGGCCGCCGGGTTGTACTGCAGCACATCGGCGATCCAGGCCGGCTTGTCCTTGAGCATCACCGGGATGGAGAACATGACGCCCGACGCGTACATCCAGGTCCGCATGACGAACGGCATGAGCTGGGCGAGGTCGGGGGTCTTGCTGCCCAGCCTGGCCATGATCAGCGCCAGGCCGGTGTTGAAGAAGAACTGCATGGCCAGCGCCGGAATGATCAGCAGCCACGAGAGACTCGGGTAGCTGCCGAAGCCGACGGCCACGGCCGCGAGCACGATCATCGAGTACATCAGCTGCTGGAGCTGCTGCAGCGAGAACGAGACGGGCAGCGAGGCGCGCGGGAAGTGCAGCGCCCGGACCAGCCCCAGGTTGCCGGAGATGGCCCGCACCCCCGCCATCACCGAGCTCTGGGTGAAGGTGAAGACGAAGACGCCGGTCACCAGGAACGGGATGAAGACCTCCTGGGTCATTCCCCTCCTGGTACCCAGGATCATCCCGAAGATCAGGTAATAGACCAGAGCATTGAGCAACGGCGTGGCCACCTGCCACAGCTGTCCGAGCTTCGCCTGGCTGTACTGGGCGGTCAGCTTCGCCCTGGAGAACGCCATGATGAAGTGGCGGCGGCCCCAGAGCTGCCGGATGTACTCGAAGAGCCCTGGCCGGGCGCCGCTCACCGTCAGGCCGTACTTTACGGCCAGCTCGGCCGAGCTCAGGCCGTCGTCGGCGGATGGTGGGGTGCTCAGTGCGACCGCACCATCGTGGGTTGTGTCACTCACCAGATGAAACTCTCGTATTCATGCGCAGCCAGTCGCGGGCGCGGCTCGGAGCGGACAGGTCCCGAAGGAAGGACGTACGTCCCATGCTCTCAGAGGAGAGCCTCTCAGATCACGGGAGGTCGGCCGAGTCTGGTCAGCCGCCAGACCGTGCGCCACCTCATCGGACGGCGGGTGCCGCAGGGCGTGGACCAGCCTTCCCGGAAGCCGCCGAACCATGCCTTCAGGGCCGGGCCGGAGGGCTTGCGGAGCAGGGTCAGCAGCAGCCACACGCCGAGGTAGACGGGGACCAGCGGGGCGGGCAGGTTGCGCCGGGCCAGCCACACCCGGTTGCGGGCCACCATGCGGTGGTACACCGCGTGCCGGGACGGCGCCGTGGTCGGGTGGTTGAGGACCATGTCCGCGCGGTAGTCGATCATCCAGCCGGCGTCCAGTGCCCGCCAGGCGAGGTCGGTCTCCTCGTGCGCGTAGAAGAACTGGCCCGGCAGCGGCCCGACGTCGACGATGACCTTGGTGCGTACGGCGTTGGCGCCGCCGAGGAAGGTCGTCACCCGCGAGGAGCGCATCGGGTCGGAGGCCCGCAGCCGCGGCACGTGGCGGCGCTGCGTGACACCGGTGTCGGGGTCGGCGATGCGGAAGCTGATGATGCCGAGCTCGGAGTCGGCGTCGAAGGCCTGTCGGCAAAGCTCGGCGGTGTCGGTGAGCGGCAGCAGTCCGTCGTCGTCGAGGAAGAGCAGGGCGTCCACATCGGCGCCGGACGGGCCGAAGGCCTCGATCCCGACGTTGCGGCCGCCGGGGATGCCCAGGTTCTCGGGCAATTCGACGGTGCGTACGCCCGCGGGGACGTCCGGTACGGGAGCGCCGTTGCCGACGACCACCACCTCGATCCGGTCGCCGTCCTGCTTGGCGACCGAATCGAGGAGGGCACGCAGCTCCGCGGGGCGGTTGCCCATCGTGATGACGACCACGCCGAGCTTCATCGGATTGCTCACTTCAGCCTGCTCGACGCCAGGATCGACACGAGGTGCAGCAAGGTCTGCAGCAGGGCGATGCCGGCCAGTACCGCGACCATGAGACGGCTGAAGAACAGATCGTCCCTGACCGCGTCGAGGACCGCCGCCACCAGGATCACCAGCGACGCCTCGATGCCGAGGATCAGCCGGTGGAACTTGAGCGCACCGGCGGCCCGGCGGGCGAGCGCCATGCCGGACGAGCGCGGCTCGGAGGCCGCCTCCTTGACCGGCGGCAGACCGCCCTGGTGGCGTGCGACGCCGACGAGGTCGGTCTCGGCCTTGATCAGAATGGCGCCGAGGGCCGCCAGAGTGCCCAGGAAGGCCCACAGCCAGTCGATCCGTCCGGAGCCCCACGGATCGGCGGCGCGCAGGCCGAAGCCGACCAGCACGGCGGCGTCGCAGAGATACGCGGCGACGCGGTCCATGTAGACCCCGGCCAGTGAGAACTGCTTCTTCCAGCGGGCCACCTCGCCGTCGACACAGTCGAACAGCAGGTAGAGCTGGACCATGAGGACGCCGAGCAGCGCTCCGGGAATGCCGGGAACGAGCAGCGCCGGCGCGGCGAGCGCGCCCGCGACGGTCATCACGTAGGTCAGCTGGTTGGGCGTGATCCTGGTGTTCACCAGGTGCCGGTCCACGCACAGGGAGATCTCGCGCATGTAGAGCCGACCCGCCCAGTGTTCGCCGCTGCGCCGGTCCTTCACACCCGGCGGGTGCACGACGGGACGGAGTTCAGCTATGGATGGCTTTTGCATAGTCGGCGTACGCGTCCCTGATCTGGTCGGTGGACAGGTTGAGGTGTTCCAAGATCGTGAAGCGTCCCGGGCGGGTCTGCGGGGCGTAGTCGACGGCCTGGACGAACTCGTCGACGGTGAAGCCGATCTCTTCGGGCAGGACGGGCAGCTCGTGGCGGCGCAGGGTGGCCGCCATGAGCAGCGACTCCGCGCGCGCACCGCGCAGATACATGGCGAAGCAGGCGCCGAGGCCGACCTGTTCGCCGTGGCTCGCCGCACGCTTGGGGTACAGCAGGTCGAAGGCGTGGTTGATCTCGTGGCAGGCGCCCGATGCGGGCCGGGAGTCCCCGGCGACCGACATGGAGATGCCGGTCAGCACGAGGCCCTCGGCCAGCACCTTGAGGAAGGCGTCGTCACCGATCCCGCCGGGGTGGCGCAGCACGGCCTCGCCGGCCTGCCGGGCCATCGCCGCGGCGAGTCCGTCGATCTCCTCGCCCCTGACCTCGTGGGCGAGTTCCCAGTCGGCCACGCAGGAGACGTTGGATATCGCGTCGCCGATGCCGGAGCGCACGAAACGGGCCGGCGCCTCGTGGACGACGTCGAGGTCGATGACGACGGCGATCGGGGTGGGGACGCCGTAGGAGCCCCGGCCGTTGTCGTTGTCCAGGGTCGCGACGGGCGAGCAGAGACCGTCGTGCGCGAGGTTCGTCGCCACCGCGACCATGGGCAGGCCGACGCGTGCCGCGGCGTACTTCGCCACGTCGACGATCTTGCCGCCACCGAGGCCGACCACCGCGTCGTAGCGGTTGCCCCTGATGTCGTCGGCGAGCTTGACGGCCGAGTCGAGGGTGCCGTCGGTGACCGGGTACCAGTGGGCGCCCGGCAGCGCAGGGGCCAGCCGCTCGCGCAGGACCCGCCCCGAACCGTCGCTGATCGCGACGGCGAGTTTGCCGGAGGCGGAGATCCGCTGGTCGGCGAGGAGGCCGGCCAGATCGTCCAGGGCGCCGCGACGGATGTCGACGACGACCGGGGACGGAATGAGTCGGGTCAGTACTGGCACGCGATCTCACGGCCCTTCGCGAGGTCGTCGTGGTTGTCGATCTCCACCCACGTCACTTCGCCGATGGGGGCCACGTCGACGGTGAATCCGCGGTTCACGAGCTCCTGGTAGCCGTCCTCGTAGTAGAGGTCGGGGTCGCGCAGATACGTGGCCTTCAGCGCGTCGGCGAGCTCGGCGGCGGCCTCCGGCTCGATGAGGGTGACGCCGATGTACTCGCCGGTCGCGGTGGCCGGGTCCATCAGCTTCGTGATGCGCCGCACACCCTTGTCGCCCTCGGTGATGACCTTCATCTCCTCGTCGGCGAGGTGCTTCACCGTGTCGAGGGCGAGGATGATCTTTCTGCCGTTGCCGCGGGCGGCGAGCAGGGTCTTCTCGACGGAGACCGGGTGGACGGTGTCGCCGTTGGCCAGGATCACGCCGCGCGTCAGGACGTCACGGGCGCACCACAGGGAGTAGGCGTTGTTCCACTCCTCGGCCTTGTCGTTGTCGATCAGGGTGAGGGTGACGCCGTACTTGGCCTCCAGCTCGGCCTTGCGGTCGTACACGGCTTCCTTGCGGTACCCGACGACGACGGCGACCTCGGTGAGGCCGATCTCCGCGAAGTTCGCCAGCGTGAGGTCCAGCACTGTCCTCTCGCCGTCGACAGGCACGAGGGCCTTCGGGAGCGTGTCGGTGTAGGGGCGCAGACGCCGTCCTGCACCGGCTGCCAATACGAGGCCGATCATGCGGGTTCTCCTTCGTCGTGAACGGCGGGTGCTCCGGAGGACACCCAGAAGCGGATGGACTCCACGAGGACCACGAGTGCCACAGCCGCTGCGAGCGCGGTCAGTGCCACGGTGAAAGCTGAATGCCGGGTGAATACGGCGGCGAGTACGGCCACCACCAGGGTGCGGCCCTCGTGCCCACCGATCGTGCGTACCAGCCACTGGGGCGGCGCGCCGGTGCCGCCGCGGATGCGGTACACGGTGTCGTAGTGATGGTAGGCGACGGCCGAGACGAGTCCGAAAGCTGCCGGAAGGGCTCCCGGGACATCGCTGCGGGCGGCGAGGACGAGGATGGTGCAGTACTCCGCCGCCCTGAATATCGGGGGTACGAGCCAGTCGAGGGCGCCCTTGAGCGGGTGGGCCACCGCCATGCCCGAGCAGATCGCGTAGAAAACCGCGGCGAAGATCATCTGCTTGCTGCCGAACGGCTGCTGCAGCGCGGCGGCGATCAGTGCCCCCGCGCCGACGAGCGCGATCACGGGTGCGCTCCAGGCGCCCCCGATCCGCGGGCCCCACGCCGCCACGATCTGGGCGAGGGGACCGGAGTCGGTCAGGTCGGCGAGTGCGCGGGCGGCTCGGTCGGTGCGCTCCGCCCTGCGGGTCAGCGAACGCAGCAGGCGGCCCGCCGTGGTGTAGCAGGCGGCGAAGCCGCAGCCGATGAGGAGAGCGTAGAAGACGATCCGGGGCGTGGTCACCGCGGTCAGTACCGCGATCAGCGCCCAGCGCTCGCCGATCGGCAGCACTATCATCCGGCGCAGCCAGACCGTCCAGCCGACGCTGTCGAGCCGGTCGGAGAGGGCTGCCGTGGGGCTCGAATTGGCCACCGCGTCGTGGTTGGCCTCGTTGAACGAGAAGTCGATGACATGGCGGCAGGCCTGGAGCACCATCGCGCCGAGGGCCAGTGCCCAGACGTCGTCGCCGCCGCGGGCGGCGCCGAGTGCGAGGCCCGCGTAGTACGCGTATTCCTTGGCCCGGTCGAAGGTGGCGTCCAGCCAGGCGCCCATCGTCGAGTACTGCAGCGAGTAGCGGGCGAGTTGCCCGTCGGTGCAGTCCAGGACGAACGAGAGGAGCAGCAGCAGTCCGGCGGCGATGTAGCCGCCGCGGGTGCCGGTCGCCGCGCTGCCCGCCGCGACCAGCGCGGTGAGCAGGGACGCGGTGGTGACCTGGTTCGGGGTGAGGCCGCGCCGGGCGCACCAGCGGGCGATGTAGCGGGAGTACGGGCTGATGAAGAACGTGGTGAAGAAGCCGTCGTGGGCCTTCACGGCGCTGCGCAGCCGTACCGCCTCGTCGTCGACCGCGGCGAGGTCGCTGTGCGCTGTGGCGCGGGAGTATTCGTCGACCGGTACGGCGGCGACCAGCGAGCCGAGCTCGGGGCGCTGCACGGGGGTGCCTTCGGCGTCCATGGTGACGGCGAGGCGGCCCGGGACGGTGCGGTCGGTGACCGTCGCCGTGGTGCCCACAGCGGTCGGGACGCCCGCGCCGACGGCCGTGGCGGTGGTGCTAAGGGCCCGGACGAGCGCGGGGCGCGCCTCGGACTGCGCGGTGAGCGCGCCGGGCACGGTGGCGGCGGGGAAGCGCGGGTCGGTGAGTCCGAGCCGCAGGGCGTGGACGTGACCGACGAAACGGGGGTCGACCAGTGCGACGCGGCGGTCGGCGGGGACCTCGGCGAGCAGCCGTGCGGCCTGAGTCACATCGGCGGCGACCTGTACGTCGAAGCCCAGCGACCGCAGATCGTCCGCGAGCGACGATCCGGGTACCGGTGCACCGGTGAGGATGGCGGTCGACAGACGAACTCACTCCTTGGTGCTGACGGGGTCGGCGCGCGACAGTGCGGCCCGGAAGCGGGCCGGCGGCACGTCGGCGCATCGGCAGAGGCTATCGGATGAACGGAAGTGGGACTTCACTGCCCGTTTGTGCTCCGTTCGGGGTGGACGGGCATGATGCGGCGCCGCCCGCGATCATCATCGTCGATCCCGGCCTCACCTGACAAAACGCGGTGGCGCGGGCCGGGGACCTTCCGCGGCGACTGAGCCGACCGCGATCGCCCCACGGCTCTGACCTGCGAGCATTTCCGCAGGTCAGAGCATATGACAACGGTGTTCAGTACCGTGTTGCCCGATACCCCCCACCCGTAGTTGACTGACAGTGCTCGGGCGGATCGCGTCCGAGTCCGCGCGACGACCGGGAGGCGTCCCCATGGGGGCAGGGCACGACCACGGGCACACACACGGCGGGCCGCCGCCCACCGGCACGGCAGCCGCCGCGTACAAGGGACGGCTACGGATCGCGCTGTGCATCACGCTCACCGTGACGGTCATGGAGGTCGTCGGCGGACTGCTCTCCGGCTCCCTCGCTCTGATCGCCGACGCGGCCCACATGGCGACCGACGCCCTGGGCCTGGGCATGGCGCTGCTGGCGATCCACTTCGCCAACCGCCCGGCCGGGCTCAACCGCACCTTCGGTTTCGCCCGCGCCGAGATCCTCGCCGCCCTGGCCAACTGTCTGCTGCTGCTCGGGGTGGGCGGCTATCTGCTCTTCGAGGCGGTCCAGCGCTTCATCACGCCGGCCGAGACGAGGGGCGGGCTGACGATCGCGTTCGCCCTGGTCGGCCTGGTGGCCAACATGGTGTCCCTGTCGCTGCTGCTCCGCGGGCAGAAGGACAGCATCAATGTGCGCGGCGCCTATCTGGAGGTGCTCGCGGACACGCTGGGCTCCATCGCCGTGCTGCTCTCGGCGGGGATCATCCTGGCCACCGGCTGGCAGGCCGCCGACCCGATCGCCTCGCTGGTGATCGGCCTGATGATCGTCCCCCGTACGGTGAAACTGCTCCGGGAGACGCTCAATGTGCTGCTGGAGGCGGCGCCCAAGGGTGTGGACATGGGGGAGGTACGGGCCCACATCACCGCCCTGCCCGGGGTCCTGGGCGTCCACGACCTGCACGCCTGGACGATCACGTCGGGGATGCCGGTGCTCTCCGCCCATGTGGTGGTGCGCCAGGACATGCTGGACTCGATCGGTCACGAGAAGCTGCTCCATGAGCTGCAGGGCTGCCTCGGCGTCCACTTCGACGTGGAGCACTGCACCTTCCAGCTGGAGCCGAGCGGCCATGCCGAGCACGAGGCCAGGCTCTGCCACTGAACTGGCGTTCAGCACCGCCGTGTAGGGTGTCCGGCGGGGCGAGGTCCTCCCCGTGTCCGAGAGAGGAGCTGAGGTTGATGACCGTCGCGACGGCGCCCACCCGGCGCAGCATCCGGTCCGTCCTCATCTTCCGGGCCCTCGGCCAGCACGCCGGCTCATAAAGGGTCGACACGTTGGCCGGAGCCCTCGTACACAAGGGTTTCCCACGGTGACCGACAACGATCACGCCTCCCGTTCCGAGGCGTTCTTCTCCCTGCACCACGATCTTCCCCGGCAGAGTCCCGGTTCCGATGCCACCACCCGGCAGCTGCTGGGGCTCGCCGGCCCGCTGCCGCACCGTCCGCGCGTCCTGGATCTGGGCTGCGGGCCCGGCCGCGCCGCGCTGCTGCTCGCCGCCGAGGCGGGCGCCGAGGTGACCGCCGTCGATCTCCACGAGCCGTTCCTCGGCGAACTGCGCGAAGCGGCGGCTGCTCGCGGGCTCGGCGACCGCATCCGTACGGTCCGGGCCGACATGGCCGAGCTCTCCGGACCCGACTTCCCGGCCGGGTCGTTCGACCTCGTCTGGGCCGAAGGGTCCGCGTACATCATCGGTTTCGACACCGCGCTGCGTGACTGGAAGCGGCTGCTCACCCCGGGCGGCACCCTCGTCGTCTCCGAGTGCGTCCGGACGACGGACACGCCGACCGACGAGGCCCGCGCCTTCTGGAAGCAGGAGACGTCGATGCGCCCCGTGGCGGCCAACGCGGCGGCGGCCGTGGCGGCCGGCTATCACGTCCTCGGGGTGCGCGTGCAGCCCGACAGCGACTGGGACGAGTACTACGTCCCGCTCGCCGAGCGCGTCGCGGCCGCCGACACGTCGGCTCCCGGCATGGCGTGGGCGCTCGCGGCGACCCGCGAGGAGCTGGCCATGCGGCGCGATCACGGTACGGAGTACGGCTACGCCGGCTACGTACTGCGCCCCGCCGACCCCCGCTGGCCGACCCGGCCGGAGACGGCGGCGGACGTGGCGGCCGTGCGCGCGGTCAACACCGCCGCGTTCCCGACGCCGGACGAAGCCGCTCTCGTCGACGCGCTGCGCGCCGATCCGGCGGCCTGGCTGCCCGGCCTCGGTCACGTCGCGGCCGGCCCGGACGGCGCCGTCGCGGCGTACGCGCTGCTGACCCGGTGCCGGGTCGGGGACGCGCCGGCGCTCGCGCTGGCCCCGGTGGCGACGGCCCCGGAGCATCAGCGGCGGGGCGCCGGTCGGGCCGTGGTGCGGGCCGTACTCGACGCGGCCCGGCTGCGGGGCGAGTCACTCGTCCTGGTGCTCGGTCATCCGGAGTACTACCCGAGGTTCGGGTTCGTACCGGCGTCCCGCTACGGTATCCGGCCGGGCTTCGACGTCCCGGACGAGGCGATGATGGCCCTGGTGCTCGACGACTCCGTGCCGGTACCGCACGGCACGATCCGCTACCCGGCGGCCTTCGGCGTCTGACGTGCCGTCCGGTCCCGCCGCGCCACGGGGCACGGCGGGGCCGGACATGCAGGACCCGAAGTGCGGACAGGCGGCTTTTGTGCGGCAGACTTGACCGGACTCGACGGGACCGGCGCACGGGGCCGGGACCATAGCGAAGGATGGGTATGCCGACCACACCAGCCACCGCGGCGAACAACTCGTCGAACGGCACAGCAGAAGCGATCATGCTCGAACTGGTCGATGAGAACGGCACCGCCATCGGTACGGCGGAGAAGCTCGCCGCCCATCAGCCGCCCGGTCAACTGCACCGGGCCTTCTCGGTGTTCCTCTTCGACGAGCAGGGCAGGCTGCTCCTGCAGCGCCGCGCGCTCGGCAAGTACCACTCCCCCGGCGTCTGGTCGAACACCTGCTGCGGCCACCCCTACCCGGGCGAGGCGCCCTTCACCGCCGCCGCCCGGCGTACGTACGAGGAGCTGGGGATCTCGCCCTCGCTGATGGCCGAGGCGGGCACGGTCCGCTACAACCACCCCGACCCGGCCTCCGGCCTGGTGGAGCAGGAGTTCAACCACCTCTTCGTGGGCATGGCGCAGGACCCGCTGCACCCGGACCCGGAGGAAGTCGGCGAGACCGCGTTCGTGACGGCCGAGGAGCTGGCCGAACGGCACGCGCAGGCGCCGTTCTCGGCCTGGTTCATGACGGTGCTGGACGCCGCGCGGCCTGCGATCAGGGAACTGACGGGTCCGTCCGCCGGCTGGTAGCGGGCGGGCGGTACCGAATGTCGCAGCGGTTTCGGGGGGTCAGAGCCGCGGGCTCAGCGGCAGTGCCGCCCAGATGATCTTTCCGCCGCCTGCGGTGTGCTCCACATCGCAGGCGCCGCCCGCTTCCCGGGTGATCTCCCGGACGAGCAGCAGGCCGCGGCCGCCGGTCTGCGCGTAGTCGGTCTCCAGGGCCGTCGGTCTGTAGGGATGGTTGTCCTCGACGGACACTCTGACCCATTCCGCTCCGACGGCCACCTCGACGGCGAGCTCCGGCGAGAGCAGCGCGGCATGCTTCACAGCATTGGTGACCAGCTCGGAGACGATGAGCAGCAGGCCCTCCGCGACGTCCTCGTCCAGCGGCACGCCCTGGCGGTTCAGCAGATCGCGTACGGCATGCCTGGCCTGCGGTACGGAGACGTCCACGGCCGGGGCGGTGAACCGCCAGACTCCCTCGTACGACACGGGCCGGGCGGGGACACTCCCGCGGCTCTCCATAGTCCGGTACCCGCTCTCCACTCGGTGGTGACTGCACGTCGAGTACAGAGTGCGGGGCGTAGTCGGTCCGGCTCGCGCTACGAACAGAAGTCGACTTCTATCGACTTGTATCGACAGAATTTGACCGGACATGCATGAACGCGTCAGCTCCTGGAGCGTTTCGGATGCTCTCCGCCGGGTGTGCCCGGCAGCCCTCCGCTCGCCTGCTGATCCGAGACCATGGAGACCACCTGGCGGCCGCCGACCCCGATCGCGATCAGGCCGAGCCCGTCGAAGAGCAGCGCCAGCGAGAAGAACAGACCGAGTACGTAAAGGCTGCTGTGCGGCCAGTCGAAGAGCACCAGCAGCCCCAGGAGCAGGCCGAAGACTCCTTGCAGCAGCGTCCAGCCGAACTGCGGGCCACGCACCACGACGCTGCCGACCAGCCGGAACAGCCCACCGGTCAGGAAGAGCAGCGCGGCGAACATGGTCAGCGCCTCGGCCGTGCCGTGCGGATGGCGGATGACGACGACTCCGGCGGCGATGTTCAGCGCGGCAACCACGACGCCCAGCCAGAAGAAGTTCGTGCCGCGGGACTCGACGGCGTGGAGCAGCCCGACGATGCCGCCGATCAGCAGCAGCCAGCCGAACAGGAGCATCGAGGTGAGCGTCGCGACGCCGGTGTACACGAGGCCGACCACACCGGCCACGACGAGAAGGGCGCCGAGCAGTGCCAGCCAGCCGAAACTACGGCTCAGCTTCTTGCCCTCGGCTGCGGGACCGGCCACGGAATGCTCCTCACGGTGCGTACCTGTTCGGCGACCCCTTCTTGATCATAGGTTCGAACCGTATGGATAGCATCCGGCGCATGGACCGTACGGAACCCCGGCTGGAGCACACCGTCGCGGACGGTGTGGCGACGGTCGTCATCAGCAATCCCGCCAAACGCAATGCGATGACGGCCGCGATGTGGAGCGCGCTGCCCGGTCTGCTGGAGCGGCTGGCCGCCGACGCCTCGGTCCGGGTGCTGGTGCTGACGGGCGCCGGGAACACCTTCTGCGCCGGGGCGGACATCTCCTCGCTCCGGGATCCGGCGGGCGATCCGCAGGCCCTCGCCGTGGCCGCCGAGGAGTCCCTCGCGGCGTTCCCCCGGCCGACGCTCGCGGCGATCCGCGGCTACTGCGTGGGCGGTGGCAGCCAGCTCGCGGCCGCCTGCGATCTACGGTTCGCCGAGGAGGGCGCGTCGTTCGGCGTCACACCGGCCAAGCTCGGGATCGTGTACGCGGCGTCGTCGACCCGGCGGCTGGTGGCGCTGACCGGCCCGGCCACGGCGAAGCATCTGCTGTTCTCCGGCGAGCTGATCGACACCGCGCGGGCGCTGCGGACCGGTCTGGTGGACGAGGTGCTGCCGGCCGGCGAGCTGGACGAACGGGTCGACGCGTACGCACGCACGCTGGCGGCGCGCTCGCAGCTGACGCAGGCGGCGGCGAAGGAGTTCGCCACCGGGCGCGCGGACCGGGACGCCTACTGGACGGACCAGGCGCGCCGCAGCGGTGACACCGCGGAGGGGGTCGGCGCCTTCCTGGAGCGACGCGCGCCGCGCTTCACCTGGACGACCGGGCCGTAACGCCCTTGCGGCTACCGGAGGATGAAGCGGTTCCCGGCGCGGAACTTCTCGACCAGCGCCGCCGGGGCCTTCGCGGGCGAGCCTGCGTCGTACGGCGGCTGCGGGTCGTACTCGGACAGCAGTTGTACGGACATGGCGTGCTCGCCCGCGATACGGACCGCCGGGGACGCGCCGTCGAAGAGGACGACGCGTACGGATCGCTGCGTCATGACCGCCATCCTGGGCAGCCGGGTGCATGGCCGCAATGACGAAGAACCCACCTTTTCCGCCATGCCGGGGTCCGCGCGCAATGGACGTCAACCCGGGGTTACGGAACGTACCAACCAGTCGGTAACGTGCCTGCATGAGTACTCTGCCGCCGCGCGCCGGACGCCGCTGCCACAACGCCATCAACCCGTTGCACTCGACGGTCTACTTCTCCCCCGACCTCGGCGAGGAGCTCGGGAAGCTCGGCATCGACGATTCGAACGCCGCCTACGTCGCCGCGCGGGCGGCGGCGCTGGGCGCCGTCGGCCCCGGCACGGTCACCGCGACCTTCTACAACTTCAACCACGATCTCGTCGCCCGGCACCTGCCCGCCGTGTGGTCCGTCGCCTCGCCGCAGGCGGTCCTGGACGCCCGGCTGCGCGCCGCCGACGCCACGTTGCGCCGGCTGCTGGGCGAGGAGATCACCGCGTCCCCCGAGATGGCCGAGGCGGCCGGGCTGGCGCTGCGCGCCGCCGAGGCGTGCACCCGACACGCCCGGCCGCTCTACGCAGCCCACGCCGATCTGCCGGTGCCCGAGCAGCCGCACCTGGCGTACTGGCACGCCGGGACGCTGCTGCGCGAACACCGCGGCGACGGCCACCTCGCGGCGCTCCTCGCGGCCGGTCTCGATCCGGTGGAGGCCCTGGTCAGCCACACCGCGACCGGCAAGGGGATGAACCCGCGCTGGGTCCTCGCCACCCGGGGCTGGCGCCGCAGCGACTGGGAGGAGGCCTCCGAGCGGCTGCGCGGGCGCGGACTCCTGGACGGCGAGGGCGAGTTGACGGAGGCGGGCGTCGCGCTGCGGGCCGATCTGGAGGAGGCCACGGACCGGATGGACAGTGCCCCGTACGAGCGTCTCGGCGCAAAGGGGGTGGAACGGCTGACCGAGCTCGCGCGCGGGTTCCTGTTCACGGCCGCCTCGGCGGGCGCGTTCCCGGAGGATCTGATCGGCAAGGGCTGAGCGGCACCGGCCCGCAAATGGGTGAGGTGGTCGGGCGACACGGCACCCGACCACCCGGCACAATGCAGGCGGAGGGGCCCCGCCCCGGCAAGCACAGCAAGCACAGCCAGTAGAGCCAGTACAGCCAGTACGAGAAGGCGAGTCGGTAGAACCGTGACGACGTCCATCGAAGGCAGGATCGCCGAGGAGCTCGGCGTACGCGAGCGGCAGGTGAAGGCGGCCGTCGAGCTGCTCGACGGCGGATCGACCGTGCCGTTCATCGCGCGCTACCGCAAGGAAGCGACCGAGATGCTCGACGACGCGCAGCTGCGCACGCTCGAGGAGCGGCTGCGGTATCTGCGGGAACTGGAGGACCGTCGTACGGCGATCCTCGACTCGGTACGCGAGCAGGGCAAGCTCGACGAGGCGCTGGAGGCGCAGATCCGGGCCGCCGACACCAAGGCGCGTCTTGAGGACATCTATCTGCCGTTCAAGCCCAAGCGGCGCACGAAGGCCCAGATCGCCAGGGAGGCGGGGCTCGAACCGCTCGCGGACGGTCTGCTCGGCGACCCCTCGGTGGAACCGCTGGCCGCTGCCGCCGCCTTCGTCGACGCCGACAAGGGCGTCGCGGACGGTGCGGCGGCGCTGGAGGGCGCCCGCGCCATCCTCACCGAGCGGTTCTCGGAGGACGCCGATCTGATCGGTGAGCTGCGTGAACGCATGTGGTCGCGCGGGCGGCTGGCCGCCAAGGTGCGGGACGGCAAGGAGGAAGCGGGGGCGAAGTTCGCGGACTACTTCGACTTCGCCGAGCCGTTCACCGCGCTGCCCTCGCACCGGGTGCTCGCGATGCTGCGGGGCGAGAAGGAGGACGTCCTCGACCTGGTCCTGGAGCCTCAGGAGCCGTCCGAGACGCCCGGCCCGTCGGCGTACGAGAACATGGTCGCCCGGCGCTTCGGGGTGAGCGACCGAGGCCGCCCGGGCGACAAGTGGCTCGCCGACACGGTGCGCTGGGCCTGGCGGACCCGGATCCTGGTGCACCTCGGCATCGATCTGCGGCTGCGGCTGCGTACGGCGGCGGAGGACGAGGCGGTACGGGTCTTCGCGTCGAATCTGCGCGATCTGCTGCTCGCCGCGCCGGCCGGGACGCGGGCCACGCTGGGGCTCGACCCCGGTTTCCGTACGGGTGTGAAGGTCGCCGTCGTCGACGCGACCGGCAAGGTCGTCGCGACGGATGTCATCCACCCGCACGTCCCGGCGAACAAGTGGGACCAGGCGCTGGCCAAGCTGGAGCAGCTGGCGAAGGCCCACGACGTCGACCTGATCGCGATCGGCAACGGCACGGCGTCCCGCGAGACCGACAAGCTCGCCGGTGAACTCATCGACAAGCACCCCGAGTTGAAGCTCACCAAGGTGATGGTGTCGGAGGCGGGCGCGTCGGTGTACTCGGCTTCGGCCTTCGCCTCGCAGGAACTCCCCGACATGGACGTGTCGTTGCGCGGCGCCGTCTCGATCGCGCGACGCCTTCAGGACCCTCTCGCCGAGCTGGTGAAGATCGACCCGAAGTCGATCGGTGTCGGCCAGTACCAGCACGACCTGTCCGAGGTGAAGCTGTCGCGCTCGCTGGACGCGGTCGTCGAGGACTGTGTGAACGGTGTCGGCGTCGACGTCAACACCGCGTCGGCGCCGCTGCTTTCGCGGGTTTCGGGGATCGGCTCGGGGCTCGCCGAGAACATCGTGGCGCACCGTGACGCGAACGGGCCCTTCCGTTCGCGGAAGGCGCTCAAGGATGTGGCCCGGCTGGGCCCGAAGGCGTACGAGCAGTGCGCGGGCTTCCTGCGCATCCGGGGCGACGACCCGCTGGACGCGTCGAGCGTGCACCCGGAGGCGTACCCGGTGGTGCGGTCGATGGTGAAGCGGACGGGCTCAGACGTCGCCTCGCTGATCGGCAACACGAGTGTGCTGCGGTCGCTGCGGGCCGACGAATTCGTGGACGAGAAGTTCGGTCTGCCGACGGTCACCGACATCCTGAAGGAGCTGGAGAAGCCGGGGCGCGACCCGCGTCCCGCGTTCAAGACGGCCACCTTCAAGGAGGGCGTCGAGAAGATCGGTGATCTGGCGTCCGGGATGGTGCTGGAGGGTGTCGTCACCAATGTCGCGGCGTTCGGCGCGTTCGTGGACATCGGTGTGCACCAGGACGGTCTGGTGCATGTGTCGGCGATGTCGCGCACGTTCGTGAAGGACCCGAGGGATGTCGTGAAGCCGGGCGACATCGTGAAGGTCAAGGTCATGGATGTCGACATTCCGCGGAAGCGGATCTCGCTCACGCTGCGGCTGGACGACGAGGCGTCGGCGGGAGGCGCGCCGCAGGGCGGCGGGCCCAGGCGGGAGCGGTCCGAACGGGGCGAGCGCGGCGGCCAAGGAAATGGCAAGGGCGGCCGGCCGCCGCGGCAGCGCCAGGGGCAGGGTGGTCAGGAGCGTGACCGGCGCGGTGGCGGCGGCTCCGCTCGTCCGACGCCCGCACCGGTGAACAGCGCGATGGCGGATGCGTTGCGGCGGGCCGGACTGACGGATCCGAAGCAGGGCGGCAAGCGGGGCTGACGTCGCAGTGGGCGGGGTGGGGTGCGGTCCGCTGCGCGGAGCTGCCCCCCGCCCCCCTGGAGTGTCGCGTGCCGGTGGTTACGCCGGGCGTGGGGCCGGGCCGAGCCAGGCGACGGCCGCGGCGGTCAGGGCCGTGACGCCGTTCGTGAGGGTGGGCCGCATGACAGGTGCGAAGAACGGCGAGTGGTTCTGGGGGATGTCGCGGTTCCGGGTGCCTGCGGCTTCGGCCTTCGCGTAGGCGTCGGGGTCGGTGCCGCCGAGCAGCCAGTAGCAGACCGGGACGTTCGCACTGGTGCCGAAGATGCCGACGTCCTCGCTGCCGGAGGAGGCACCGAGGTCGGTCAGCCTGTCGTGGCCGACCACGTCACCGATGGCGGCCAGAGTGCGGGCGCACGCGTCCTCGTCGTTGACCATCAGCGGGAAGGTGTGCATGGTGCTGATCTCCGGATCCCGCTGTGCCCCGGCGGCCGCCGCCTCACCGCGTACGATCCGCTCCACCGCGCCCAGGACGGCCGCGCGGACCTGCGGGGTGTAGGTGCGGATGTTGAGCTGGAGTTCGGCCTCGTCCGGGATGATGTTGTCCTTGGTGCCCGCCTGCAGGGCGCCGACGGTGACCACGGCCCGGTCCATGGAGGCGATCTCGCGGGAGACCACGGTCTGCAACCGCATCACGGTGGAGGCCGCCATCACCACCGGGTCGATCGCCGCTTCCGGCATCGACGCGTGGGCCCCACGCCCGAACATGCGCACCTTGAGCGCGTCGGTGGCGGCGAAGGCGAGACCGGGGTGGCAGGCGATGGTGCCGGCCGGAATCGACATCACGTGCTGGCCGAGGACGACGTCGGGGGTGCCGAAGCGGGCGTACAGGTTGTCGTCGACCATGGCCTGGGCACCCTGGCCGATTTCTTCGGCGGGCTGGAACACGGCCAGGACGGTGCCCGACCACTGGTCGCGGGCACCGGCGAGGAGCGCCATGGCGCCCAGCAGGCAGGTGACGTGCACGTCGTGGCCGCAGGCGTGCATCACGCCCTCGTTCTTCGAGGCGTAGGGCAGTCCGGTCCGCTCGGTGACGGGCAATGCGTCGAAGTCGGCGCGCAGCAGCACGGTCGGACCCTGGCCGTTCACCAGCTCGGCCACCACGCCGGTCCTCCCGACGCCCTCGATGACCTCGTACCCCAGGTGCCTTGCGCGGCGGGAGACTTCGGCGGCCGTGCGGTGCTCCTCGAAGGACAGTTCGGGGTGGGCGTGCAGGTCTTGGTAGAGCGCTTCGAGGTCCTGGGTCAGGGTGGCGTCCAGACCGGCCAGGAGTCGCTGAGCCGTGTCGCGTGTCGTCATCGTGATAGCCCTTCAAGTCCAACCCGCCCGGGTGTTCCGTCGCCTCGGCGACGAGGACACGCTTGTCCGCTGCCACGGCACGCCCGCTCGGACGCTCATGTGGTGCTGGAGCGTCCGCGTCTCCTCGTCGAGGTGGAACGGGCCAAACAGGCGGACATGTAGCCATCGGGCGTGCAGAGGATGAAACCGTCGGCGTCCGGGCTCTGCGCAGTACGGACCTCCCCGTCGGGTCCTCGGGCCGTGCAGGGCTCCAGGTGCCGGGTACCAACCAGTTGCGCTCCGGGCATCCGCACGTGGCGCTCCCTTCCCATCGGCAGCCCCGCGCCCACCTGTGCCGACGTAACCACACCCGCGGAGCCCCGGCATCCTGACAGGCCCCACCGAGGGGTTCCGCCCCCGGTGGCCGGGGGCGGCGACGACGGCGGATCCCCGTCGAGGCCCTACGCCTGGTGGTCCCTGGGGGTGCGGATGGTGACCGTCCCGGTGAGCTGCAGGTTCGGCGAGGAGTCGCCCACCTGGGCGCGACAGGCGCCGTAGGCGGTCTTCCACCTGCCGGTTCCGGCGCAACCGGTTGTCGCCCGCCTTTGGCAACAGCCTGATGGGATCTTGAATCCGCGGGAGGGTGTCGGGCTGGGGGTCAGAGCTCCGTCACCCGGCCGTCCGCCACCTCGACGCGCCGTGTCGTGCGTACCGCCTCCAGCATCCGCCGGTCGTGCGTGACCAGCAGCAATGTCCCCGGGTACGAGTCCAGGGCCGACTCCAGCTGCTCGATCGCGGGCAGATCGAGGTGGTTCGTCGGCTCGTCGAGGACGAGGAGGTTGACGCCGCGGCCCTGGAGCAGGGCGAGCGCCGCCCTGGTGCGTTCGCCGGGCGAGAGCGTGGTCGCGGGACGCATCACGTGGTCCGCGCGCAGGCCGAACTTGGCGAGCAGCGTGCGGACTTCGGCCGGTTCGGTGTCGGGGACGGCTGCGCAGAACGCGTCCAGGAGCGATTCGGAGCCGTGGAACAGCTTGCGCGCCTGGTCGACCTCTCCGACCACGACGCCCGAGCCGAGCGTCGCGTGTCCGGCGTCCAGCGGGAGGCGGCCCAGGAGTGCGGCGAGGAGGGTGGACTTGCCCGCTCCGTTGGCGCCGGTGATGGCGACCCGGTCCGCCCAGTCGATCTGCAGTGTTGCCGGGCCGAAGCCGAAGTCGCCGCGTACGGCCCGGGCTTCGCGCAGGCTCGCGACGACCGAGCCGGAGCGGGGTGCGGCGGCGATCTCCATCCGCAGTTCCCACTCCTTGCGCGGCTCATCGACGACGTCGAGCCGTTCGATCATGCGCTGGGTCTGCCGGGCCTTCGCGGCCTGCTTCTCGCTCGACTCGCTGCGGAGCTTGCGGCTGGTCTTGTCGTTGTCGGTCGCCTTGCGGCGGGCGTTCTTGACGCCCTTGTCCATCCAGGAGCGCTGCATGTGGGCGCGCCCTTCGAGGGCGGCGCGCTTGTCGGCGTACTCCTCGTACTCCTCGCGGGCGTGCCTGCGCGCCCTCTCGCGCTCCTCCAGGTAGGCGGCGTACCCACCGCCGTAGAGGTTGATCTGCTGCTGGGCCAGGTCCAGTTCGAGGACCTTGGTGACCGTACGCATCAGGAATTCGCGGTCGTGGCTGATGACGACCGTGCCCGCGCGCAGTCCGGCGACGTACCGCTCCAGCCGCTCCAGGCCGTCCAGGTCGAGGTCGTTGGTGGGCTCGTCGAGCAGGAAGACGTCGTAGCGGGAGAGCAGGAGGGAGGCCAGGCCCGCGCGGGCCGCCTGGCCACCGGAGAGCGCGGTCATCGGCAGGTCGAGGCCGACGGTCAGGCCGAGGTCGGCGGCGACCTCCTCGGCGCGCTCGTCCAGGTCCGCGCCACCGAGCGCCAGCCAGCGCTCCAGCGTCTCGGAGTACGCGTCGTCCGCGCCCGGCGCCCCGTCGACGAGGGCCTGCGTGGCGGTGTCCATCGCCGACTGGGCGTCGGCGACGCCGGTGCGGCGGGCCAGGAACTCGCGTACGGTCTCGCCCGGACGCCGCTCCGGCTCCTGCGGGAGGTGGCCGACGGTGGCAGTGGGCGGGGAGAGCCGCAGCTCGCCCTCCTCCGGGTGGTCGAGCCCGGCGAGCAGCCGGAGCAGGGACGATTTACCGGCCCCGTTGACTCCGACGAGACCGATCACATCACCGGGCGCGACGACGAGGTCGAGTCCGGCGAAGAGTGCGCGGTCGCCGTGTCCGGCGGCGAGGTCCTTGGCAACGAGAGTGGCAGTCATCAGGGTGCCGATCCTAATCGGCCGCCGGGACCGGCGCGGGTCCCGGGATCAGCCCGCCCGTGCCTGCGATCAGCCCGCCCGAGCCCGGGACCCGCGCGGGTGCCGGGTCAGCCCGACCGTGCCTGCGATCAGTCCGCCCGGGACCGGGACCGGCGCGGGTGCCGGTACCGCGCCGGGTCGCCGGGGAGGTCCGCCGTCAGCGGCAGATCTCCCCGGCCGCCCGTTCCATGTCCGTCGTGCGGCACGGATGGCGCCTTTCACGGAGGCCGATCAATCACTCTCCGTAGGAAGTGCCACACGTGGCGCTCACCTCACGAGATCAACAAGAGGTATCTCCGGCTGGCCGGTCCACCGGGCCCCGTTGTTGGTCTCGAAGCCGGTACGGGGCTGGGGCTCGGTGTGTGCGGCCTGGGCGGGCACGGTGACCAGGGGTACGGCCAGGACGGCGGCGGCCGCCGTCAGGACGAGGTTACGGCGGACCGGCCCGCGGGCGGTCGGGATACGGGGTGTCATGAGCGGCTGCCTCCCGGGATGCGGTGGGCGGGACGCGGTGGCGTCACGCCCTCGGAGTGGACTGCGCGGGAGGTGGCTGTCGCGGGTGCGGAACCCGCGCCGGCTCGTACGAAGGCTCCGGTGCCACCGGTGAACGGCAGCTTCGCGGACGTACGGGCCAGGTCGAGGGTGAGCGTCGGCGTGGAGTCCGGCGGGTCGATGAGGTCCCGGTCGGTGCCGGCGACGATCAGGGCGAGGCGGTGTCCGGCCGGGACGACGTGGTCGGTGGCCGCGAGGTCGATGGTGCCGTCGTAGCTCTTGCCGATCATTCCCGTGCGCCCGTCGGACCAGTCGGCCGTGGCGCGTTCGCCGCCGGTGCGGGTGGTGTACCCGCGGGCGCGGCCGTTCAGCCAGTCGATGACGGCCTTGGCGGACTGCGCGTCGGAGCGGCCGCCGACGTCGACGCAGCCGTCGGAGCGATTGGTTCCGGCCAGATCGACGGCGACGAACGCGTAGCCGCGCGGCACGAAGTAGTTGTCGTAGTACAGGGGGAACCGGACCGGCCGGCCGTCGGCGTCGTACGTCTTCAGCTGGCTCTCGTTGCCGCGGCCGCAGCAGGAGTAGCACGGGCCGGCGTCCATGATCACGGGTATCTTCCGGCCCTGCCGGGCGGGTTCGCGCGGCCGGACGATGTCGACGGCGACGCGGTCGCTCCTGCCGTTTTTGTCGCCGTCCAGTCCGGTGTCGACCCAGACGGATTCGCGCACGGCGTTCTCGTACGAATGGACGGGGCTGCTCTCCGGTGGCCCGCTCGCCACGGGCCCGCTCTTCCGAGGGCTCGCACCTTGTGCACCTGCCGGTAGGAGCAGGACTGCCATCAGGGCGGCGACGGCCGCCACCACCAGCGATCTGTACGTCAAGCGGGTGCCCCGCGCACGTATCGGCATGGGCGGAAGGTACCCCGGTCAACTCCTGGGCAACAGGGGGCGATCACCGATGAATATGACGTGCCCATGCGGGAAGGACCACCGTGTGCCATGTCGGCCGAATGGCGATCGTGTGACAGGAGCTGCCATGGACACGACTGATGCAAGGGTCGCTGAATAGTCTCTACGTGACGGTTCGAAAGATCCTTCACCCTCGACGAATTGGAGCATTCGTGCACCGCAGATTCATCGTCCCGAGCGCACTCGCGGCCTCCCTGCTGCTGGCGATCCCGGCCTCGGCCGCCGAAGGCACCGCGGGCGCCCCGGGAATCGGCGATCCCTACTACCCGGCCAGCGGCAACGGCGGCTACGACGTGTCCCACTACGACCTGCGGCTGACGTACCAGCCCGCCACCGACCTGCTGGAGGGCACGGCGACGATCCTCGCCACGACCACCCAGGCACTCTCCCGTTTCAACCTCGACTTCGGGCTGGACGTCTCCGAGGTGCGGGTGAACGGCAAGAAGGCCGCCTACGCCAGGAACGGCGAGCAGGAGCTCGAAATCGCCCCGGCGGCAGCGCTGGCCAAGGGCAAGGCCGTCTCGGTCGTCGTGCGGTACGCCGGAAAGCCGTCGGAGGTGAAGATCAACGGCTGGACCTCCTGGGTCCGTACGCCGGACGGCGCGGTGGCCGCGCAGGAGCCGGAGTCGGCCGCGTGGTGGTTCCCCAGCAACGACCACCCGCTCGACAAGGCGACGTACGACATCTCGGTGTCCGTGCCGGACGGCACCCAGGCGATCAGCAACGGCACGCTCCAGTCGCAGAGTTCGAAGCTCGGCTGGACCCGCTACAACTGGCGCTCCACGAAGCCGCAGGCGACGTATCTGACGACGCTGGCCATCGGAAAGTTCGACATCACCACCGACACCACGGCGGACGGGCTGCCGGTCGTCAACGCGTACAGCAGGGATCTCGGCGCCAACGGCGGTGCGGCACGCGCCAGCATCGAGCGGACCACCGAGGTCGCCGAGTGGCTGACGGAGGTCTTCGGACCGTATCCCTTCGACGCGCTCGGCGGGTACTCCCCCAATGTGAAGAGCGGGTTCGCGCTGGAGACCCAGACCAGGCCGTTCTACAGCCCGAAGCAGTTCGCGAACGGTGCGAACGTCTCCGTCGTCGTCCATGAGCTGGCGCACCAGTGGTACGGCGACAGCGTGTCCCTCAAGGGCTGGCAGGACATCTGGATCAACGAGGGCTTCGCCCGCTACAGCCAGTGGCTGTGGTCGGAGAAGGAGGGCGAGGGCACCGCCCAGGAGCTGGCGGACTACACGTACGCGCAGCATCCGGCGGACGACGCCTTCTGGACGGTGAAGCCGGGCGACCCGGGCCCGGACAACCAGTTCGACGCGGCCGTCTACGACCGGGGTGCGCTGGCGCTCCAGGCGCTGCGCAACGAGGTGGGCGACGAGACGTTCTTCGCGCTGCTGAAGGGCTGGCCGGCCGAGCACGCGTACGGGAACGCGAGCGTGGCGGACTTCGTGACGTACGCGGAACGGGTCTCGGGCAAGCCGCTCGCCGGCTTCTTCGACACCTGGCTGTACCAGCCGACGCGGCCCCAGGCCCCGGCAGCGGCCGACACGCACGCGTTGCGCGCTCCCGCGCAGCCCGCGTCGTGGAAGCAGATCGCGGCGACGAACACGATCCACGACCACCGCTGACGGGTCCGCGGGTCGGCTCCGGGCGCCGTCGCCCCTCTCCTCGGTGGGGCGGCGGCACCCGGTGGACTGCCGGGCGCCGCGTCCGCAACGAGGGCGGTTACATCGGATCGGTGATCACGTCGGCCGAGCCGGTGCGCCGCCCTTCCTCCCGGGCCTCGCGCCGTCCCGGACGGCCTCGCGCCGCGCCGCCCGCGCCCGGCGCGCGTACGGCAGGTAACGCAGCCGCTCCGGGAGCACGGGCACGACGCGCCGCACCACTGCGCAGAACCGTCGCAGCTTCCGCTCCTGCGCGTCCGTCCACTCCAGCCCGATCGCCTCCCGCGCCTCGGGCGGCATCAGGCCGATGGTGACGAAGCGGCGGAACCGGGCCAGCGGCGGGAACAACACCGGCCACAGCGCCTTCAGCAGCAGCCGTACCGGCAGCGGTCCCCGGTCCGGCGGCGGTACCGGACCTTCGGTGGAGATCAGGTCCGCCACGACGACGGTCAGCTCGATCTCGTCGGCGAGCACCTTGCGGAAGTACGGCCAGAACTCCTCGATCGTCTGCGGCATGTCCCGGTCGTGGATGCCGAGAATCCGGCCGACCTGGAGCCACTCCCGGTACAGGGCCCGTTCCTGCGCGTCGGTGAGCGGCCGGACGAGATAGCGCGCGGCGTGCTGATAGACGGGGAAGCCCGTGGCGTGCACCCACGCGTAGTTCGCGGGCGACAGCGCATGGTAGCGGCGCCCCCGGGTGTCGGTGCCCTGGATGGTGCGGTGCAGCCTGCGGAGCCTGCGTCCCTCCTCGGCGGCCGCGTCACCCCCGTACACCCAGAGCTGGAGCGAACGCAGGGACCTCTCGCCGCGCCCCCACGGGTCCGTACGGAAGACGGAGTGTTCGTCGACGCCCGCACCGACCGCCGGGTGGGCGACCTGGAGGGTGAGGGCGGCAGGCAGCATCAGCAGGGCGCGGATGTCGCCGGACAGGCTCCAGAGCACGCCGCCGGGCGGCGGCGGGACGGGGGTGTCGCCTCTGACTGCTTCGGTACTCATGACGCTCCCGGCGCTCGGCGGTGTGCCCGACCCTTGTGTGATCCAGTATGCGATCGCTGCCCGGCCGGTGCGCAGGGGCACCCGGGAGGCCCGGGTGCCCCTGCTTCTGGACGGTGCCGGGCTCGCGTGCCCCGGCACGGGGCGCGGGCGGTGTGGCCCGGGACTACCTGCGGTGGAACCGAGTTGACGGTTTCGTCGTCCAGCCAACCCGCGCGGGCCGCATACCAGCCGAGCTGGAAACGGGTCGCGGCGCCGACTTCGTCCATCAGGCCGTGCAGGCGTCGCTGAACGGTGCGATGGCCCATGCCAAGTTGACGGGCGATGGCGGCGTCGGTCAGCCCGACGTGGAGGAGCGCGACGGTCTCCCGGTCGACCGCCGCGACCGGGGACTCGTCCTTGTCCGCGACGCCGGAAACGCTCAGCCGCCACCCCTTCTCGAAATGCTCCTCGAAGAGCGAACCGAGAGCAGTGAGCAGGCTTGTACGGTGCACCACGAGCGCCACAGGTTCGGTCTCGCGCTCCGGGTCCAGGGGCAGCAGCGCGATACGGCGATCCACGATGATGAGCTTGATCGGCAGCCGGTCCGTGACGGAGATGTGCTGGCCCTGGGCGACGCAGGCGGCCATCAGGGTCGCTGTCTCCGGGTGTTCCAGCCATGCGCGTTCGACGACACTGCGCACGGTCACACCGCGGCGCATCAGTTCGGAGTCCGCCTCCTCATGGTTGTCCGCGAAGGAGAGCACCGCGGGCACGTGCCTGGCCGGCACCAGGGTGCACACCTCGCTCCTGGCCTGACGCTGCATGGTCAGCAGGCGTCACCGGATCGCCGCCGGACCGGACAGCACCTCCACGGGTGCTCCCGACGCGTGCGCCTGCGCGGAGCGGTGCCGCTCGGTGAGGTCCCCCACGAGCGACTCGACCCGGTGCAGCGCGGCCCGCCTGGATTCCAGGAGCGGCCCGAGTGCGAGGACGGGCGAGGCGGCACGGTACCGGAAGGCGCCGCCGGCGTCCGGCCGGTCGGCGCTGGCGAGCCCGCGATCGACGAGCGCATCGAGGGCGCGCGCCACCGCGTGTTCGCTCAATGGGCCCGCGAGCGCGGCCGGTTCGCTGTCGGGACGGTCCACGAGCAGCCGGTAGACCGCGTCCTCGTCCGGTCCGAGGCCGAGCAGGGTGAGCAAGGACGCGTCCATCGGGTCGTGCGGCCGGTCGTCGGGGTGCAGGTCTCAGGTCCTGTTCGGACGAGGTGCGAACGCGTCGGACGACGCGGGCCGGTCGTTGCCGGAGCCGCGGGCACCGCCGACCACCGCGGTCACCGCGGTGCGGCCGTCGCCGTCCACGCCGTAACGTTCGCACACCTTGCGCACTGCCTGGACACCCGTCACCGGACCCGCCCTTCCTGGTACGTCGTTGACGGGAGTCAGATTATCCGGCGAGTTCCGTACGGAGCGCGTCGACCACGTTCCGGGGCGCCCTGACGGTGGCACAGGCGGGCCGCCCTGACGGTGGCACAGGCGGGGCCGCCCGGCCGGCATCACCTGCCCGGCAGTTCCCGCGGCCAGCGGCCGATCTCACGGAGCAGTCCCATGAACGCACGCTCCGCCGGGGACAGCACACCCCACCGGCAGCACATGCCGGACCAGGTCAGGCTGACGCAGGGGAAGGGCTGTCCCAATGCGCGATTGGCGAATGCCCCCGATAGCCCCGACCTATCGGGGGGTGGAGCGGGAGCGGGAGTTCACGCCGATCCGGGGTCCGTGCCGGGCCTAGTCGTAGTCGTACACCGTCACCGCTATGCCCCGGCTCAGCAGCCGCTTCGCTATCAGCGGCTCGATCCCGGACCAGGTGCCGCCCGCCAGTCCGCCGCCGATCCGCGGCATATGGACCGAAGCCCCCAGCTCGACGGCCCGGTCGGCCACGGCGCCCAGGGCCGTGTCGATCGCCTCGTAGCGCACCGGGGCCCCCTTGCTGCCCGTGCGTATCCCCCGCTGGCCCACCATGTTCGCCACCCAGAGGTACGGGCTCACCTGGACGAACTGGGCCGCGCCGAGACCGAAGTCGTTCTTCGCGCGCTCGCGGTGCCAGTGGCGGTAGGCCCTTTCCGGTTCGGGCCAGCGACGCGAGACGGCCAGGACGAAGCCCTTGCCCCAGCCGCCCGTGTCGTTGCAGACATGCGCGATCAGCTTGACGCCCTTGCCCTGTGGGGTGGTCGCGTCGCCCCGTACGTACGTGATCTCCGACATGACACCAGCGTAGGAGCCACCACTGACAGCGGGACCGCGCCGGAAGCTTTCACAGCAATGGTGAGACAGCAATACTGGTGCACCTGACTGATGCAGACGCAGCAGTTCACCGCTGGGTCGGAACGCGAGGAGCAGACATGACGACCGGGACCGAGGACCCGACGCTCACCGTCGACGAGCTGGCGGCGCGCGCCGGTGTCACCGTACGCACCGTGCGTTTCTACAGCACCCGGGGTCTGCTGCCGCCGCCGGTGATCGGTCCGCGTCGTGTCGGGCACTACGGGCACGAGCATCTGTCCCGGCTCGCGCTCATCGAGGAGCTTCAGCACCAGGGCATGACGCTGGCCGCGATCGAACGCTATCTGGAGCAGCTGCCGCCGGACCTGAGCGCCCACGACCTGGCGATCCACCGGGCGCTGGTGGCGTCCTGGGCGCCCGACGCGGCACAGGACGCGACGCGGGCGGAACTGGAGCGGCGGGCGGGCCGGGCGCTGAGCGAGCAGGACATGGCGCGGCTGGCCGCGATGGGTGTGCTGGAGCGCGCGGAGCCGGTCGACGGCAGTTACCGGGTGGACCCGGGGCTGCTGCGGCTCGGGGTCGAACTGCTCGGCGTACCGATCGAGCACGAGACGATTCTGGCCGCGCGCACGGTTCTGCTGGAGCACTCCCGGTCGGCCGCGCGGGAGCTTACGCGGCTGTTCCGGGACGAGGTGTGGGGTCCGTACCGGGAGCGGGAGTCGGACCCGGAGCATGTGGCGGCGATGAAGTCGCTGTCGGCCCATATGCAGCCGATGGTGATCCAGGCGCTGGTGACCGCGTTCCAGCGGTCGTTGAAGGAGGAGCTGCGGGCCGCGTTCACGGCACAGTGAACGCGGCCCGCGGGGCTGCCGTCAGTCGTGGAAGGTCTCGCCGTTCTCGGCCTTCTCCACGAGCAGCGCGGGCGGCAGGAACCGGTCGCCGTAGCGCTCGGCGAGCTCCCGGGCGCGGGCGACGAAGCCGGGCAGGCCGCCCTCGTACCCGTTGATGTACTGGAGCACGCCGCCGGTCCACGGCGGGAAGCCGATGCCCATGATGGAGCCGATGTTGGCATCGGCGACCGAGACGAGGACGTTCTCCTCCAGGCAGCGGACACTGTCCAGCGCCTCGGAGAACAGCATCCGTTCCTTCATGTCCTCGAACGGGACATCGGCGTCCGGCTTGGCGAAGTGCTCGCGCAGCCCCGGCCACAGACGCGTGCGCTTTCCGGTCTCGTCGTACTCGTAGAAGCCCGCGCCGCCGCTGCGTCCCGGGCGGTCGAACTCGTCGACCATCCGGTCGATGACCGCGTCCGCCGGGTGTTCGGTCCAGGTGCCGCCGGCCGCCTCCACGGCGCGCCTGGTCTCGTTGCGGATCTTGCGGGGCAGGGTGAGGGTCAGCTCGTCCATCAGGGAGAGCACCTTGGCCGGATAGCCGGACTGTGCCGCGGCCTGCTCGACCGATGCGGGCTCGACGCCCTCGCCGACCATGGCGACGCCCTCGTTGATGAACTGGCCGATGACGCGCGAGGTGAAGAAGCCGCGGGAGTCGTTGACGACGATCGGGGTCTTCTTGATCCGGCGGACCAGGTCGAAGGCGCGGGCCAGGGCCTCGTCGCCGGTCTTCTCACCCTTGATGATCTCGACGAGCGGCATCTTGTCCACGGGCGAGAAGAAGTGCAGCCCGATGAAGTCGACGGGACGCGGGACGCCCTCGGCGAGGACCGTGATGGGCAGGGTCGAGGTGTTGGAGCAGAGCAGCGCGTCCGGCTCGATGATGTCCTGGATCTCCTGGAACACCTTGTGCTTGAGCGCGGTGTCCTCGAAGACGGCCTCGATGACAGCGTCGCAGCCCGCCAGGTCGGCCGGGTCGCCGGTCGGGGTGATGCGGGCCAGCAGTTCGTCGCGCTCGACCTCGGTGGTACGTCCCCGGGAGAGCGCCTTGTCGAGGAGCTTCTCGCTGTACGCCTTGCCCTTGGCCGCGGCCTCCTGCGAGACGTCCTTGAGGACGACCTCGATGCCGGCGCGGGCGCAGGAGTACGCGATGCCCGCGCCCATCATCCCGGCGCCGAGCACGGCGACCTTGCGGACCTGGCGCTCCTCGATGCCCTTGGGGCGGCCGGCGCCGGAGTTGACGGCCTGGAGGTCGAAGAAGAACGCCTGGATCATGTTCTTGGCGACCTGGCCGGTGACCAGTTCGGTGAAGTAGCGGGCCTCGATGGTCAACGCGGTCTCGAAGTCGACCTGCGAGCCCTCGACAGCGGCGGCCAGGATATTGCGGGGCGCGGGCATCGGGGCGCCCGCGATCTGCTTCTTCAGATTGGCCGGGAAGGCGGGCAGATTCGCGGCGAACTTCGGGTTCGACGGAGTGCCGCCGGGGATCCTGTATCCCTTGACGTCCCAGGGCTGCTGGGACTCCGGGTTGGCGTCGATGAAGGCGCGGGCCTTGTCGAGCATCTCCTCCCGGGTGGCGGCGACCTCGTGGACCAGGCCGTTCTCCAGGGCGCGTCGCGGGGTGTACTGGGTGCCCTGGAGGAGGACCTTCAGCAGCGCGTCGGCGATGCCCATGAGGCGTACGGTGCGGGTGACGCCGCCGCCCGCGGGCAGCAGGCCGAGGGTGACCTCGGGCAGGCCGATCCGGGAGCCGGGTGCGTCCAGGGCCACGCGGTGGTGCGAGGCGAGGGCGATCTCGTAACCGCCGCCGAGCGCCGCTCCGTTGATGGCGGCGACGACGGGCTTGCCGAGGGTCTCGATGCGGCGCAGCGAGTTTTTGATGGCGGTGCCGGTGTCGAAGGCCTGCTGGGCGTTCTCGGGACCGACCTTGATCATGTCCTTGAGGTCGCCGCCAGCGAAGAAGGTCTTCTTCGCGGAGGTGTAGATGATGCCGCGGATGGAGTCCTTCTCGGCCTCGGCGCGGTCGGCGATGGCCGCGATGGAGTCCTTGAATGCCTGGTTCATGGTGTTGGCGGACTGGTCGGGGTCGTCGAGTACGAGGGTGACGACGCCTGTCCCGTCCTGTTCCCAGCGGATGGTCGTGCTCTCGGTCATTGCTCTTCTTCTCCGTAAGCAGGGGTGGCCGGGGAACGGTCAGAGACGCTCGATGACGGTGGCGATGCCCATGCCGCCGCCGACACAGAGGGTGGCGAGGCCGTACCGCTGGTCGCGCCGTTCCAGTTCGTCGATGAGCGTGCCGAGGATCATCGCGCCGGTGGCGCCGAGCGGGTGGCCGAGCGCGATGGCGCCGCCGTTGACGTTGATCTTGTCGAGGGAGAGCCCCATGTCCCTGGCGAACCGCAGCACGACTCCGGCGAACGCCTCGTTGATCTCGACGAGGTCGATGTCGTCGATGGTCAGCCCGGCCTTGGCGAGGGCCTTGCGGGTGGCGGGCGCGGGGCCGGTGAGCATGATGGTGGGCTCGGAGCCGGAGACGGCGGCGGAGACGATCCGGGCGCGCGGCGTGAGTCCGTAACGCTCGCCGACCTCCTTGTTGCCGATCGCGACGAGCGCGGCGCCGTCGACGATGCCGGAGGAGTTGCCCGCGTGGTGGACGTGGTCGATCTTCTCGACCCAGTGGTACTTCTGGAGCGCGACGGCGTCGAAGCCGCCCATTTCGCCGATCGTGGCGAAGGACGGCTTGAGCGCGGCGAGCGAGTCGGCGGTGGTACCGGGCCGCATGTGCTCGTCGTGGTCGAGGACGAGGAGACCGTTGCGGTCCTTGACGGGGACGACGGAGCGCGCGAAGCGGCCGTCCTTCCATGCTTCGGCGGCGCGTTCCTGGGAGAGCGCGGCGAATTCGTCGACATCGCGGCGGGAGAAGCCCTCGATGGTGGCGATGAGGTCGGCGCCGACGCCCTGCGGCGCGAATCCGGTGTCGAAGTTGGTCATGGGGTCCATCGCCCAGGCGCCGCCGTCGGAGCCCATCGGGACGCGGGACATCGACTCGACGCCGCCCGCGAGGACGAGGTCCTCCCAACCCGAACGGACCTTGGCTGCGGCCAGGTTGACGGCTTCCAGGCCCGAGGCGCAGAAGCGGTTCTCCTGGACTCCCGCGACGGAGTCGGGGAGGCCGGCGGCGATGGCGGCGATCCGGGCGATGTCGGAGCCCTGGTCGCCGAGCGGGCTGACCACGCCGAGGACGATGTCGTCGATGGCCGCCGGGTCCAGGCCGGGGAAGCGGCTGCGGATTTCGTGGATGAGACCGACGACGAGGTCGATCGGCTTGGTGCCGTGCAGGGCGCCGTTGGCCTTGCCGCGGCCGCGCGGGGTGCGGATCGCGTCGTAGACGAACGCTTCGGTACTCAAGTCAGCAGCCTTTCGAGGGTGGTTGTGCGTCAGGGGTCAGGCGAGCAGCGAGCGGCCGATGATCTCCTTCATGATCTCGGTCGTGCCACCGTAGATGGTCTGGATACGGCCGTCGGTGAACGCCTTGGCGACCGGATACTCCGTCATGTAGCCGTAACCGCCGTGGAGTTGGAGGCAGCGGTCGGCGACGCGCTTCTGCAGTTCGGTGGCCCACCATTTGGCCATCGAGGCGTGCACGGCGTCGAGGGTTCCGTCGGAGTGGTCGACGATGCAGCGGTCGATGAAGGTGCGGGTGACGGTGCACTCGGTGGCGATCTCGGCGATCTCGAACCGGATGTGCTGGAGCTTGGAGAGCGGCCGCCCGAACGCCTCGCGCTCCTTGACGTACCGCGTGGTGATCTCCAGCAGGTGTTCGGCGGCGGCGATTCCGGCGACCGCTATGCCCATCCGTTCCTGCGCGAGATTGGTCATCAGGTGGATGAAGGCGCCGTCGCGCTCGCCGAGCAGGTTCTCCTTCGGGACGCGGACGTCGTTGAAGAACAACTCGGCGGTGTCCTGGGACTTCTGGCCGATCTTGTCGAGGTTGCGGCCGCGCTCGAAGCCCTCCGCGCCGCGTTCGACGACGATCAGCGAGAGCCCTTTCGCACCGCCCTCGGGGGTGGTCTTCGCAACGACGACCACCAGGTCGGCGAGGATTCCGTTGGAGATGAAGGTCTTGGACCCGTTGAGCAGCCAGTGGTCGCCCTTGTCCTCGGCGGTGGTGCGGATGCCCTGGAGGTCGGAGCCGGCGCCGGGTTCGGTCATCGCGATGGCGGTGATGACCTCGCCGGTGCAGAAGCCGGGCAGCCAGCGGCGCTTCTGCTCCTCGGTGCCGAGGCCGGTGAGGTAGGGGCCGATGATGTCGTTGTGCAGTCCGAGCGCGAGTCCGGGTGCACCGGCCCGGGTGAACTCCTCGGCGAGGACGGCGCTGTACCGGAAGTCGGGGTTGCCGCCGCCTCCGTACTCCTCGGGCACCGCGAGACCGAGCAGCCCCTGCCGGCCGGCCGCGAGCCATGCCTCGCGGGAGACGATGCCGTCCTTCTCCCACTGCTCGTAGTGCGGGAGGACCTCCTTGGTGAGGAAGGTGCGGACGGTCGCCCGGAACGCTTCGTGCTCTTCGGTGTAGATCTGCCGCTGCACTACGGGGCCTCCTGGAGCCGGTTCTTGACGGTGGGGATCACGACCTCGCGATGCCGGGTACGTCCCAGTCGGCGGCGACGGCCTCGGTGTCCGCGCCGGGCCGCGCGGGCCCGCTGCGCACGGAGACGGGGGTGGCGGAGAAGCGGGGTGCGGGGGCGGGCTGGGTGAGTCCGCCGTGCTCGACGAAGGTGGAGCGGGCGGCGATGTGCGGATGGTGAGGCGCCTCGCGCAGGGAGAGGACGGGCGCCACGCAGGCGTCCGTGCTCTCGAACACCTCGGTCCATTCCGCGCGCGTACGGGTCCTGAACCGGTCGGCGACGAGCGTGCGCAGCTCCTCCCAGCGGGTGATGTCGCGCCGGTCCGGGGCTTCTTCCCCGATACCGAGGAGGGCGGTGAACTCGTCGTAGAACCGCTGCTCCAGCGGGCCGACCGCCATGTACTGGCCGTCGGCGGTCTCGTACGTGCCGTAGAACGGGCAGCCGCCGTCCAGGAGGTTGGAGCCGCGCCGGTCCTGCCAGCCGCCTGCCGCCAGCATTCCGTGGATCATCGTGGCGAGGTGCGCGGCGCCGTCGACGATCGCGGCGTCCACGACCTGTCCCCGGCCGCCGGGGGTGCGGGCGTGCTGGAGGGCGGCGAGGACGCCGACGACGAGATAGAGCGAGCCGCCCGCGTAGTCACCGACCAGATTGGCCGGGACGGTGGGCGGCTCGCCGGACTTGCCGATCATGGAAAGGGTGCCGGTGAGGGCGATGTAGGCGATGTCGTGGCCGGCTCGTTCGGCGAGCGGTCCGTCCTGGCCCCAGCCGGTCATCCGTCCGTAGACGAGCCGCGGGTTACGGGCGAGGGCGGCATCGGGGCCGACGCCGAGGCGTTCGGCGACGCCCGGCCGGTAGCCCTCGATCAGGATGTCGGCGCGCTCGGCCAGGTCGAGCACCCTGGCGGCCCCGTCATCGGCCTTGAGGTCGATGAGCACGGACCGTTTGTTGCGGTTGGTGAGGTCGTACGCGGGGTCGATGCCGAGCCCGGAGCCGCCGGGCCGGTCGACCCTGACGACATCGGCGCCGAGGTCCGCGAGGAGCATCGCGGCGAACGGGCCGGGTCCGATGCCTGCCAGTTCGACCACGCGCACGCCTGCCAGCGGGCCGTGCTCTGTCGTTGCCATCAAGCCCCCAGCGGTATGACACAAGTGATGTAACAGTGATAATGCTAATAACGCACCGCGCTCCGCAACCCCTTTGGCCGAGCAAGCGCTTAGCACTTTCTCCGGGATCCTCCCTCACGATCGCCGCCCGGCCGCACACCGCCACGACCCCCTCCGCTAACCTCTGCGTGCTATGTCGGCGCCGGCCCCTGCGGAGGCACTCGTGAACAGGCAGAACGGGACCCAACGCCCCTACGACGTGGTCCTCTTCGGTGCCACCGGCTTCGTGGGCGCCCTCACCGCCGAATATCTCGCCGCCCACGCGCCCGCCGGCTGCCGCTGGGCGTTGGCCGGACGCAACCGGGCCAAACTGGAACAGCTGCGCGAACGCCTCACCGCGATCGATCCGCGGTGCGCGGATCTCCCGCTGCTGCGTGCCGACGCCGACGACGCGCACGCGCTGCGCGAACTCGCCGAATCCACCCATGTGGTGGCGACGACGGTGGGCCCCTACGTCTGGTACGGCGAGCAACTGGTCGCGGCCTGCGCCGTGGCCGGGACGGACTACGCGGACCTCACCGGCGAGGCGGAGTTCGTGGACCGGATGTATCTGGAGCACGATGCGCGGGCCCGCGAGACCGGGGCGCGGCTCGTGCACGCCTGCGGGTTCGACTCCGTACCGCACGACCTCGGGGTGTACTTCACCGTCCGGCAGCTGCCGCGGGACGTGCCGCTGAGCATCGACGGGTTCGTCCGCAGCAACGCCGTCTTCTCCGGCGGTACGTTCGCCTCCGCGCTCACCGCGATGGGCCGCGGCCCTCGGATGCTGCGCGCCGCGCGGGAACGCCGCCTGCATGAGCCCCGCCTGGTGGCCCGCCGCGCCCGCGCCCCGCTCGGCGCCCCGCACTTCAGTGCGAAGACCGGTACGTGGGCGCTGCCGCTGCCCACGCTGGACCCGCGGATCGTCGAGCGTTCGGCACGGGTGCTCGCCCAGTACGGCCCCGACTTCCGCTACCGCCACTTCGCCTCGGTGCGCCATCTGCCCGTGGCGCTGGGCGGCACGGCCGCGCTGGGCGCTCTTCTGGGTGCCGCGCAGGTACCGGCCGCGCGGTCCTGGCTGATGGACCGGTACGAGCCGGGCGCGGGCCCGGACGCGGAGCGCCGGGGGCGCAGCTGGTTCACCGTGCGTTTCGTCGGCGAGGGCGGCGGGCGGCGGGTCTTCACCGAGGTGTCGGGCGGCGACCCCGGTTACGACGAAACGGCGAAGATACTGGCCGAGTCCGCGCTCTGCCTCGCCATGGACGAGCTGCCGGCGACATCGGGGCAGGTCACCACGGCCGTCGCGATGGGTGACGCGCTCCTGGAACGGCTGCGCGCGGCGGGACTGCGCTTCCGGGTCGCGGCGACGCGCTGAGCGGACGGGCCGCCGGGCGTTCGGACGCCCGACGGCAAGGTCGGGAAGGACACCTGGCCGCTGCTCATCATGACGATCGACTCGCGTACGCCGAAGTCCGAGGCCGTCACGGCCGTGCAGTACCTGCTTCACCACGCGGGGTGCCGACCGACAGCACCGGCACGTACGCCCCTTCGGCCATGCGGTCGCTGAAGGAGTTCCAGGCGTCCCGGAATCTGCCGGTGACGGGCGTCGGGGACGAGAACACCTGGCGCGCGCTCCTCAACGCCCAGGGCCCGGACCGGCACAAGTAGCGTCGGAGGCGGCGCACGCTCTCGGGTCGCAGTGCCCCGGGGGGGTCAGAGCGCCCAGGCCACCAGCGTGCAGATCATCGAAACGGCCCAGGCCGCTCCCGCGAGAATGCCGAGTGTCATTCCCACCGCGACCCGGCGCTGGGCAAGATAGACGGTTCCTGGTCGCGTGGATGTTCGGTGTTCGGTCATGCGTACCAGTCTGCCGGTCATGATCGGCAGGCGTCATCCGTACGCATACTCAGGCGATCGCTCAGGCGGTCGCTTCCCGCAGGGCCTGGCGGCAGAGTGCGTCGGCCCTGCGGGTGGTCTCCGGCTGACGGAAGTCGCGGGCCAGCAGCAGGGTGTGGGCGCAGGCGTTGTCCAGGCCGGTCCGGTGTCCGACGGAGACGAAGACCGGCTTGACGCCTTCCTGGGTACGCAGTGCCCGGCCCACCTCCTCCTCGCCGTCGAGCAGCGGCGACCAGTCGCCCCGGCGGGGGCCCGGTCGCTCGTACGAGAAGGTGAACGGGTTCTTGGCGACGCCGATCACCTGGAGTCCGGTGAGTACTCCGAGGTGGCTGGCGAGCCCGAAACGGCGCGGGTGCGCCAGGCCGTATCCGTCACAGATCACCAGTCCGGGGTCGACCGGCAGCGACTCCAGCGCGGCCAGCACGGTCGGGATCTCCCGGAAGGCGAGGAGGCCGGGGATGTACGGGAAGCTGATCCGGCCGACGGCGGTGGTCTCGGCGACCACGTCGAGCGTCGCCTCGTCCAGGACGACGGCTGCCGCCACGACGACATCGCGCTCGTCGTCGTAGGCGACGTCGACCCCGGTGACCCGGCCGGTGCCGGACGGCGGGCCGGGCTCGTCGAGCACCACCCGGGAGCGCAGGGCGTCCTGAACGGCTCGGGCTTCGGCCTCGTCGGCGGGCATCGGGAGCGTTGTCATAGTGCCGTCAAGTCTAGGCAACGGGTACGACGCGACCGACCCGGCGATGACGAGGACGGATGCGGGGACGGATGCGTTCAACGGCGGCGGGCCTGAGGACGGGCCTGCCGGATACTGCCCGGGGCCGCTCGCCCTCGTCCCGTAGCCTGACGATCATGTTCGTACTCGAATTGACCTACACCGCCCCCGTCGAGCGCGTCGACGCGCTGCTGCAGGACCATGTCGCCTGGCTGGACGCGCAGTACGCGGCGGGGGTGTTCATCGCGTCGGGCCGCAAGAATCCTCGCGACGGCGGCGTGATCCTTGCCGTCGGGGACGACCGTGCGCGGATCGAGCGGATCGTGGCGCAGGATCCGTTCACGGAGCAGGGCGTGTGCGCGTACCGGATCACGGAGTTCATCGCGACGAAGACCTCGGACGAACTCGCCCCGTACCGCCAGCAGTTGCCCGGGCAGCCGTAGCGAACAGCCGGGCCCGCCTCACGTGCGTCCCAGCCGGTCCCGAGGGACCAGCGGCAGCAGTGCCCGCATCGCCTCCTCGGGGTCGGGGACGGAGATCGCCAGCCGGCTGAACGGTGCGCCTCTGCGCAGTTCCACGCACAGCACCGGCCTGCCCGCCCGTACCCACGCGAAGTCCTGTCCCTCCGGAAGGGGGCGGATACCCGCGCACAGCCGTGCGGGAATCCAGGTGCCCCGGCCGCGCCCACCGCGAAGCGCCCGCCACCAGTCGGGCTCTACGTACAGCCGGCGCAGCGCCGACACCGGAACCCGCACATCGCGGTGGCGGGCCGCCACCTTCTCGCGCCAGGTCAGGCGCACGACGATATCGGTGCCCTGCACCACCACCCGCGCCATGCCCTCTCCCTCGCTGTCGCGGTGCTCGTGAGGCGGCCGCGCGGCGCTGATTCCTCCTGCGTTCACCGTCGGCCACCTGCTGCAACTGTCCCGGGTCGCGGCGGAGTCCGCCTCCGGGGATACCTGCGCAGTTCTGGTCTTCGCCGCTGGACAGACGTATCCGATCGGGTTTCGATGGATATCTGCCGTATTCGTTGAGCGGCCCTACGGAGAGGGGCGGCCGGATTCCCGGCCGTTCGCCGGTGCATGGGCTCCCGCGGCAGCTCCGGGCAGGTGCGCAGCCGGCCCGACAAGGAGGTGTTCCCACCATGGAGCGAGGAAGCAGCCGCGTCAGCCCCCATGAGGACGACCAGCGGAAACACGAACTGCTGGACTTCCTCCGGTCCGGCCACACCTCCCGCACGACCGAGGCGTACGACCCCGAGCCGCCCGCCGACGACGATGTGCGCGTGGACCCGGGCGGCCCCGTCCCGCCACCCGGTGAGGCACGGGAACGGGCGCGCGCCGAGGCCGCGGCCGAGGAAGTCAGAGCCGAACTCGCGCGTCGTCTGAGCCGCACGGCCTTCCCTGCGGACCGCAGGTCCCTCGTGCGGACCCTCTCCGGGGCGTACGCTCCGGACACGCTGGTGGACGCGGTGCGAGAACTTCCCGCGGACGACCGGTATGCGAACGCCGGAGAGATCACCAGGGCGCTGGGATACCGGCCGCGCGTCTAGCCAGGGCCTCTCGTTCGGATCATGCCGGGCTCGCGTATGCACCGCCGTCCGACGCGGGACGTTTGACAGGACTGTCAGCGCGCCGGAGACACGCTCTACATCCTCGCTCGCGCCACTCGCCCGGTCTCGCCCGCCGCCCAGCAGCCGCCGTCCGGTGTGCAGTCGACGGTGTCGTACGACCCCGTGTCGACCGTGCGCCAGGTGCGGCCGCCGTCCGTGCTGAGGTCGGTGCCGGTCGGGCCGACCGCCAGCGCGCCCGACCTGCTGTGCGGCAGCCAGGCGACGCCCGAGCGGTAGGCGCCCGACGGGTTGGGGGACTGTTGCACATCAGTCGTCTCGTCTTCCCCTTGGCCCTCATGGCGCTGGAAGCCGGCCCACACGTTGTGCTCCGTGCAGGGTGCACCTGCGCGCAGGGGGCACACGATCGGTGCGATGGCGTGCGGTGATACAGCTCACGCCACCAACCGGTGCACGGATGAGGGAATTCCGTCGTCTCCCTCAGTGCCGGGAACCGTTCATCTGGCCGAGATAGGGAGCAGGTCTTGTCCACCGTTATCGAGCAGTCCGTGCAAGCCCGCATGGTCGCGTCCGCACCGCGGATGGAGACCCTTCCTGCCACCCTGATGTACGACCGGAGGGATCCGTTCGCCGTACGCATGGCGTTCCCCGCGACGGCGACCCTGGAAGGCACCGATGTGTCCTGGGAGTTCTCCCGCGAGCTGCTCGCGGCGGGAATGGACGGCGCCGCCGGTGTCGGCGACGTACGCATCAGGCCGTTCGGATACGACCGTACGGTGCTGGAGTTCCATGCCGCCGAGGGAATCGCGATGGTGCATGTCCGCACCGCGGAGCTGCGCCGCTTTCTGGAGCGGGCGCAGGAACTGGTACCGGCCGGCGACGAGCACCGGTTCCTGGATCTCGACCGGAGCCTGACCGAGCTGTTCGGCGGGACCTGCTGACGGCGCGTCCGGCAGGGGCGCCTTTCGTGGCGGCAGCACTGCCGCGTGACATCACCGCCGGAGAGAGACACCGCGTCCGCTCCGAGTACGCCGACCACTCTGAGCGCTCCGCGGGCGGGGGCCCGTCCGCCCCGGCGACCGGGCGTAACAGCCCCTTCAGCGCCGTATCGGTGGATCCGAGGGAGTGGCGAACACCCCGGCAAGCCCGGGGGCTGTCAGCCCCCACACCCACTCGACCTGCGTACATAACGTTACGTAATCGGGCATCACGAGGGCTGGCTTGGCGGTGGCCTTACCGCCGCTTTAACCTACGGTCTCGTAACCTACGTACCCGTAGGTACTTCTCCCGTCCCCAGGAGTCCCCCGTGACGATCACCGCTCCCCACCTCGGCAGTCCGAAGGCGTGGACCGACGCCCAGCTGCTGTACGCCCTGGAAGAGGTGGTGGAGAAGGAGCTCAACCGCCATCTCAAGGTCGCCAAGGACTGGATGCCCCACGAGTACGTGCCGTTCTCCGACGGGCGGAACTTCCCGGGCATCTTCGAGGACGGCGAGGCGTGGCAGGCCGACCAGTCCAAGGTCACCGACATCGGCAAGATCGCACTGGTCGTGAACCTGCTGACCGAGGACAACCTCCCCAGCTACCACCACGAGATCGCCTCCCTCTTCGGCCGTGACGGCGCCTGGGGCACCTGGGTGCACCGCTGGACCGCGGAGGAGGGCCGGCACGGCATCGTGATGCGGGACTACCTGCTCACCTCGCGCGCCGTCGACCCGGACAAGCTGGAGCAGTTCCGGATGGCCCACATGGCGGAGGGCTTCGAGTCCGACAACCGTCACTCGATGCTGCACTCCGTGGCGTACGTCGCCTTCCAGGAGCTGGCCACCCGCGTCTCGCACCGCAACACGGGCCACCAGTCGGGCGACCCGGTCTGCGACCGCATGCTGGCGCGCATCGCGACCGACGAGAACCTGCACATGGTCTTCTACCGCAATCTCCTCGGTGCGGCCTTCGAGCTCGCCCCCGACCTGACGATGCAGGCCGTGCGCGAAGTCGTCGTCAACTTCCGGATGCCCGGACACGGCATGCCGGGCTTCGAGCGGGCCGCCGCGCAGATGGCGATCGGCGAGATCTACAACATGCGCATCCACCACGACGACGTGATCCAGCCCGTGCTGCGCTATCTCAAGGTCCTCGACATCGACGGCCTGGGCCCCGACGGTCTGAAGGCCCAGGAGGAACTGGGCCTGTACATGAGCGGTCTGGACAGCGAGGCGTCGAAGTTCGACGAGAAGCTCGCCGCCCGCAAGGCACGGATGGTCGCGCGCGCCCAGGCCTGACGTCCACACGGTCATCACCGGCCGCCGGGCGGGCCCACCGCTCGCAAGCCCGTCCGGCGGCCCGGGTCATATCGTTTCGTGCAGGTCCCGGGCGTAGTGCTCGATCGCCGCGCGGTACTGCCGAACGTGCGGGTCCTCGCTGGTGGCGGCGAGCAGATTCAGCAGCAGCTGCGTCGACTCGTGGTGTTCGCCGGTGTTGAAGAGGGCCATGGCGAGAAACGTTCGCAGCGCCCCGTCGTCGGGGAACCGCTCGACGCCGCCACGCAGCACCTCGACGGCTCTCTCGTACTGTCCGAGCACCCGGCAGGTGCTCCCGAGGCCGAGCAGTGCGCCCCGGCGGTCCTCCTCCGACAGCCCGGTCCCGTCGAGGCAGCGTTCGTAGAACGGCACCGCCTCGGCTTCCAGCCCGAGCACATCGTGGGCCCAGGCGGTCTGGTAGGCGACTTCCGCGTCCGCGGGGAAGGCGGCACAAAGGGCGAGCAGCCGCTGTCGGGCCTCCTCGGGGCGGCCTTCGGTGCGCAGCCGCACGGCCGCAGCGAGCAGCCTGTCTCTGTCGTGATCATTCATGCGGGCATTGTCCCCGGTCAGCGGAACCGTCCGGTTACGTAGGCGCCGCCCGCACAGCGGGGGCGCGGCCCCGTTCCGGACGGGCCTCGGTCTTGCGCGGGCAGGGTGTGCTCAGGCCCGTTCGCGACCGGTTCTGCGCAGCCGGTCCCGCTCCTTCTCCGAGAGGCCGCCCCACACGCCGAACCGCTCGTCGTTGGCCAGGGCGTACTCCAGGCAGGCTTCGCGCCCCTCGCAGGCGTTGCAGAGCTGCTTGGCCTCACGTGTGGAGCTGCCGGGGGCAGGAAAGAAGAATTCGGGCCCCGCCTGTGCGCACAGCGCTGTCTCCTGCCAGGCGAGCGCGGGGGCGGCCGCGGTGTTGATCAGCATGGCACCCACGGTGCCCGGTCGCGATAAACGACTGATCAACGCTCCATCAATGCGGCGCGCCGAAGGCTTCCGGTCAGCTCTCCGGAGTCCGCGTCGGCTGCGCGCTCCTGATCACGGCTGCGCGCTCCTGATCAGGGCGAATTCCGCGCCGTCCGGATCGGCCACGTCGGCGAATTTGCCCACGCCCTCCATCTCCATCGGCTCCAGCGTCAGTTTGCCACCCAGCCGCTCCACCTCCGCGACGGTCGCGTCGCAGTCGTCGACCTCGAAGTAGGGCAGCCAGTGCGGTCCGGCGACCGCCCTGGTCGCAACGGCGTTGAGCGGTACCAGTTCACCGACGCGCGCACCGGGTGGTTCCTGTCGCAGGCCCGTCCCTGCGCGCGGGCCCTGGGGGCGGGCGCGCCGCAACCCGCCTCCCCAGCACACGGCCCGTCCCTGCGCGCGGGCCCTGGAGGTGCTGCTGCTCTCCCCGGCGGAACGCCGGCCGCCCGCGCCCTGAGCCGGAGGCGCTGTCGGTGCCGCGTGGCACGATGTGAATCGCCCGGGGCAGGTGCCGGGCGGGACGGCAGCCGGGCTGCGCGGACAGAGGAACGTACATGACAGAGGCCGGACCGACGGAGGCCGGGGCGAGGACGGGAAGGGCCGCCCGGGAACTGCTGGCGCAGGCCGAGCGGCTGCTGGAGACGGCGCGCGCGGTGCTGACCGATCACGCCCGCGCCGTCGACGCCGTGCACACCGCGCTGACGCCGCTGTTCGATTCCCTCATCCGTCGCGAACTGTCGGCCATCCCGGTCTCCCGACTCAAGGACGTCACCGAGGGACGGCTGCGGCTGGGCGCGGTCGAGCAGGCCGGGTTCACGACCGTCGGCCAGGTTCATGCGGCGAACCGTTACGAGCTCCGCCAGATCCCCGGCGTCGGCGCGCAGACGGCCGACCAGGCGCTGGCCGCGGCCGGCCAGATCGCCCACGCGGTACGGGACACGGTCGCGGTGCGGATAGACGTGGACACCCCGGACGACTCCACGACCGCGCTGGTCATCGCCCTGCACCGACTGGTCGAGGCCGGCCCGGACGTCCGCCGGGCGGTGGACGCGGCGGGCCGGCTCGTGGGGCGTCTCGAACCGTTGCTGGGCGCGGCGGGACCGGCACGGCGGCGGCTGCGCATGTGGTTCACCGGGCGCCGGGCCCGTGCCCAGGCGCTGGAGGCCGTCGCCTCGGTACGGGCAGTGGTCGACGAGGCGGCCGCGCGCGAGCTTGCGCTGCTGTTCGGTCAGGTGTCCGTCGATCTGCTGCGGGCCCCTGATTCGGACATCGCGGCGTGGGTCGACTTCGAGCTGCGGTCCGCCGAGTACTACAGCCTGCTCGCCGAGATGTCGGGCACCGGCCCCGACCGGGACGCGGCCGAGGGCTTCCTGCCGTCCGGGATCGCGGACCGGGTGCGCGGTCAGCGGCTGGACGACGCCCATCTGCGCGTCTCCCTGCGCGGCTACCAGTCGTTCGGCGCCCGGTTCGCGCTCGCGCAGAAGCGGGTGATCCTCGGTGACGAGATGGGGCTCGGCAAGACCGTCCAGGCCATCGCCGCGCTCGCGCACCTCGCCGCGCGGGGCGAGACGCACTTCCTGGTGGTCTGCCCGTCGAGCGTGCTGATCAACTGGGCGCGCGAGGTCCGTGCCCGCTCGACCCTGCACGCACTGCCGGTGCACGGCCCCGAGCGGCAGGGCGCCTTCGCCGAGTGGCGCGAGAGCGGCGGGGTCGCGCTCACCACGTTCGATGCCCTGCACACCCTGCCGGCTGCCCGGGACTGCGGCATGAGGCCCGGCATGCTGGTCGTCGACGAGGCCCACTACGTCAAGAATCCCGAGACGCGCCGCTCCCGGGCGGTGTCCGGCTGGACGCAACGCACCGAGCGGGTGCTGTTCCTGACCGGTACGCCGATGGAGAACCGGGTCGAGGAGTTCCGCAGCCTCGTCCGCCATCTCCAGCCCGAGCTGGCCCCCTCGATCCGCACCACCCACGGGGCCGCCGGATCGCACGCGTTCCGCAGGGCCGTCGCCCCGGCCTATCTGCGGCGCAATCAGGAGGACGTGCTGACCGAACTCCCGGCACTGGTGCAGGTCGACGAGTGGGAGGAGTTCAGCGCGGCCGATCTCGACGCCTATCGCAAGGCGGTGGGCGCCGGGGAGTTCATGCGGATGCGCCGGGCCGCCTACGCCCGGCCCGTCACGTCCGCGAAGCTCAACCGGCTGCGCGAGCTGGTCGCCGAGGCCGCGGAGAACGGCCTCAAGGTCGTCGTGTTCTCATACTTCCGCGAGGTGCTCCGCACGGTCGAACAGGCCCTGGGGCCGGGGGTGTTCGGTCCGCTCTCGGGGAGCCTCCCGGCTGCCCGGCGGCAGCAGCTGATCGACGGGTTCGCTGCCGTCGACGGCCACGCGGTCCTGCTGAGCCAGATCCAGGCAGGCGGTGTCGGACTGAACCTGCAGGCCGCCTCCGTCGTCATCATCTGCGAACCGCAGATCAAGCCGACGATGGAGCATCAGGCGGTCGCCCGCGCCCATCGGATGGGTCAGATACGGACGGTCCAGGTGCACCGGCTCCTCGCGGCCGACAGCGTCGACGAGCGGATGCTCAACATCCTGGCCCGCAAGGAGCGGCTGTTCGACCTGTACGCACGGCGCAGCGACGTCGCCGAGACGACGCCGGACGCCGTGGATGTGTCGGACGGAGCTCTCGCCCGACGCATCGTCGAAGAGGAACAGCTGCGCCTCGCCACGGGAGCGGCCGGGGCAGCCGGTGCGGCTGGTGCAGCCGGGGCGGCCGCAGTGGTTTCGGAGCGCTGACCGGTCAGGACGCGTGCGCCGCCGGGTCGTGGGCGGCCGTACCCTTCGGCGCGTCGAGGTCACCGGAAGCGGTCCCGCCCGAAGCCGTCTCGCCCGGAGCCGTCTCGCCCGGAGCCGTCTCGCCCGGAGCCGTCTTGCCCGGAGCCGTCTTGCCGGGGGCGGGCGTGTCGTGGTTCATCTTGGCGTGCGGGTCGTAGCCCGGCACGGTGCCGTCGGCCTTGGCGACCAGGAGCAGCCCGGCCATGCCCATGTCGGAATGGCTCTGCACATGGCAGTGGTACATCCAGGCACCCGCTCCCACGTGTTCGCCCGCGATGACCTGGAACCCGAAGGAGTCCGCCGGGCCGACGATCTTCGTGTCGATGACGCGGCTCGGGTCGTCCGGGCCGGTGAGCAGCCCGGTCCGGTTGTCCGCCCAGCGATGACCGTGGACGTGGAACGTGTGGTAGTACTCGCCGTGCGTGATCATGACCACTTCGAGCCGGTCCCCCACCGTGGCCCGGAAGTCGGGGGCCTCGTGGGCCGCCTTGTTGTTGATCGTCATGTCGTTGAAGACGATCGCGATCGTCTTGTCCGGCAGGATGTCGCCCTTGCGACGGACGATCAACGGACCGTAGAGGCCCTTTTGGATGCCGCCGGTGCCGTGATCCGAACCGACCACATGGTCGTGGTAGTGCCAGTAACCGGCGCTGCCCGGCTGCCAGGTGCCGTCGTTGCGGCGGCCCGCCGGATGGGTGTGCCAGGTGTAGGTGCGGGTGTCACCCGGCTCGACGATGCTCTTGTTCATCCGGGTGCCGTCGCTCGCGATGTCGTAGTCGACGCCGTGCGGGTGCAGGCCGACCGGCACATCCATCGTGTTCTCGAACTCGATGTGCAGGGTGTCGCCCTCATTGATCTCGATGAGAGGACCCGGGATCGATGCCTTGCCCTTCTCCAGGCCGTATCCCATCTGACCATCCGCCAGCTTCTCCGCGTACAGCTTGAGATGACGGACGGCACCCCCTGCGGGGGCGGTCTTCGGCGGGGGTTCCGCCGAGCTGGCCTCGATCGCACCCAGCGACAACGATGTCACCCCGGTCGCGGCCGCCACCCCGCCGCCCACCAGGAACCGCCGGTTGAAGCTCCTTCTGTCCATGACGAACTCCCCACTGCACTAAGGAATTTACGGAGTTTTACGCACGCACCCGGATCGCGGGGACTGCCCGGATCGCGGAGACTGCCAGGTCGCGGAGACTGCGGGACTGCGGAGTTACGGAGGTTACGGCGATCGCGGCGGCTACGGACGTTACCGGGGTTGGCGGGGCGCGGGTGCCCCCCGGACGGCCCACACCGTAGCCGGGGGAACTCCGTTGTGGTTCCCGGGCCGGCAGTACGGCGACTTCTCGCTGAAGCTCCAGTGGCGCGACGACGCCCCGGCGCGGGCAACGCCGACAGCGGTGTGTGCGTCCGCTTCCCGAACGTCCACGACAACCCCGAGGAGTCGCGTCCGGAGTGGGTCGCCATCAAGTACTCAGGTCTTCGAGCCGTCGCGGGGCGACGGCCCGGGCACCGACGGCCGGCGCTAGGCCTCCGGCGGCATTGGGCTCCAGGTCCACAGCACCACGGACGTGGTCTCGTACCGCGACATCCGGATCAAGGAGCTGTAGCCGGGACCGGCGTCAGATGGCCGTGGCCGCGTGCTGAGGCATGCGGTCACGGCCTCCGGGGTGCCGGTGGCGCCACACCCAGAACACCGTGCAGGAGACCAGCGCCCAGGCCCCGAGGACCAGGTACGGGAAGAGGAACTGGTGCCCCTGGTAATAGACGGCGGTGTGCTGGGCGTTGACCGAGGCCCCCGGGGGCAGCCAGCGGCCGATGTGCCCGAGGACCGACGGCAGCAGCGGCCAGGACACCGCGCCGCCGGAGGACGGGTTGCCAAGCAGCACCATCAGCCCCCAGGTGGGCAGCATCGCCCAGCGGCCCATGAAGGTGTTGAACATGGTGAAGACCATCCCCGACGTGAACATGGTGAAGGCGAGGATCAGCCAGGAGTGGACGAACGGCAGGTCCAGGGCGCCCAGCAGCCAGTCCACGACGGCGGCGATGGCGAAGGCCCCCAGCAGCGAGTACGCGATGATGAAGAGGATCCGCTCCAGCGGCAGCAGCGCCCGGGCGTGCACACTCAGCTGGATCGCGCCGACGAAGCCGACAATCACCGCCGCGAGCGAGATGTAGAAAAGTGCCAGCCCGCGCGGGTCGCCCTTCTGGAGCGGCTTGACGTCCCTGACCGTGACCGGCACACCGATGGTGGTTCCCACCTTCGCGGCGGACTCCGTGAGCAGTTGTGCCACGGACGCCCCCGAGGCACTGGCGACGTCCAGGGTCACTCCGTGGCTGTGCGACCGTACGATCGTGAAGGCCTCCTGTTCCTCCAGCGCCTCGCGTGCCCGTGCCGCCGTCGGATACGGGTGGATGACGAGTGAGGCGTCGAGCGCCTTGTCCATGGCTGCGACGAATTCCTTGCTCCGCGCCGTCGGCGGGCTGACCACGGCGGTCGGGATCCGGTGCGGGGTCGGATTGGCCATCGCGTACGTGTAGGAGCCGGCGAAGAGTCCCGCGGCGGCAGCGACGATGAACAGCAGGACGGTTGCGGGGAAGTACGGCGAGTCCTTGTACGCGGCCCATTTCTGGCCACGGCTCAGCGGCCGGCCATGCGCTCCGTGCGGTGCGGAGGGCTCCAGGTCGGGTGCGCTCATGCAGCGCCGTCCTCGTCGTGCCGGGCCCGGCTCGGCTGGACCCGTTTCGGTTCGCCGGGCATCTTCGGGTACTCCGGCGGGTACGGCAGTTCGCCGAGCCCGTGCTCGCGCTCGTCCCGGTCGGCCAGCTCCAGCAGCGCGTCGAGCCGGAACGCGTGCTCGTCCATGTCCGCGTGCACGTCGCCGCACTCGGCGTAACGCCCGGGCATGGTCCTGATGTCGAAGTCGCGCGGTTCGGCGTCGTCGATCTCCTCCCAGCGCAGCGGCGCGGAGACCGGGGCGTGCGGGAAGGGGCGTACGGAGTAGGCGGAGGCGATCGTGCGGTCGCGGGCGGTCTGGTTGTAGTCGACGAAGATCCGCTCGCCGCGCTCCTCCTTCCACCATGCGGTGGTCACCCGGTCCGGCATCCGGCGTTCCAGTTCCCGTCCGGTGGCGATGGCGGCGCGCCGGACCGTGGTGAAGGTCCACTTCGGCTCGATGGGCACGAAGACGTGGATGCCCCGGCCGCCGGAGGTTTTGGGCCAGCCGCGCAGACCGTGCTCGTCGAGGACGGACCGCAGTTCGTGGGCGGCCCGCACCGCGTCCGCGTAGTCCGTTCCGGGCTGTGGGTCGAGGTCGATGCGCAGCTCGTCCGGGTGGTCGGTGTCGGCCCTGCGGACGGGCCAGGGGTGGAAGGTGAGCGTGCCGAGGTTGGCCGCCCAGATGACGGCGGCGAGTTCGGTGGGGCAGATCTCGTCGGCAAAGCGGCCGCTGGGGAACTCGATCCTGGCGGTGGGGATCCAGTCGGGGAGGTTCTTCGGGGCCCTCTTCTGGTAGAAGAACTCGCCCTCGACACCGTCGACGAAGCGCTGGAGGGTGGTCGGCCGGTCGCGCAGGGCGCGGGTGATGCCGGGGCCCACGGCCAGGAAGTACTCGGCCACGTCCCTCTTCGTATAGCCCTTCGCCGGGAAGTAGACCTTGTCCGGACTGGACAGCCGTACGGCCCGTCCGCCGGCTTCGAGCTCCACCGCTTTTCCCGCTGCACCCATGACGGTCACGGTAGGCCGGGTCCACATATGCCGCATATCGGGAGACGCGGGCGCGTCGGTCGGCAAGAATCGGGGCCATGGACCTGCCGGTGATGCCGCCTGTGAAGCCGATGCTCGCCAAGTCCGTCGCGAAGATCCCGCCCGGTATGCAGTACGAGGCCAAGTGGGACGGTTTCCGCGCGATCGTGCACCGCGACGGCGACGAGGTGGTGATCGGCAGTCGTACCGGAAAGCCGCTCACCCGCTACTTCCCCGAGCTGGTCACCGCCGTCCGCGACAATCTGCCGCCGCGCTGTGTGATCGACGGCGAGATCGTCGTCGCGTACGGGGGCCGGCTGGATTTCGACCGGCTCAGCGAGCGCATCCACCCCGCCGATTCCCGGGTGCGGCTGCTCGCCGAGCGGACCCCGGCCAGTCTGGTCGCCTTCGACATCCTGGCGGTGGGCGACGATTCGCTGCTCTCCGTCCGGCAGTCCGACCGGCGTGCCGTGCTGGAGGCGGCCCTGTCCGCCGCGTCGCCGCCCGTCCACCTCGCGCCGGCGACCACGGACCCGGCACTCGCCCAGGAGTGGTTCGAGCGGTACGAGGGCGCGGGGCTCGACGGTGTGGTCGCCAAACCGCTCGATCTGCCGTACCGCCCCGACACCCGGGTGATGTACAAGATCAAGCACGAGCGGACCGCCGACTGCGTGGTGGCGGGCTACCGCCTGCACAAGAGCGGCCCGGTCGTCGGTTCGCTGCTGCTCGGTCTGTACGACGCCGAGGGCGTCCTGCAGCACGTCGGGGTCTGCGCGGCCTTCTCGATGAGGCGGCGCGCCGAGCTCCTGGCGGAGCTGGAACCGCTGCGCGTCGAGCCGGCCGATCACCCGTGGGCGGCCTGGACGGACGCGGCGGCGCACGAGGGGGCACGGCTGCCGGGGGCACCGAGTCGCTGGTCGGGCAAGAAGGACCTGTCCTGGGTGGCGCTCAGCCCGGAGCGGGTCTGTGAGGTGGCGTACGACCACATGGAGGGCGACCGTTTCCGGCACACGGCGCAGTTCCGCCGGTGGCGGCCAGACCGCACTCCGGACGGCTGCACATACGCACAGCTGGAAGAGGTGGTGCGGTACGACCTGGCCGAGGTGCTGTCAGCCGGCGGGCGCTGAGAGGCTGTCGGGTGACCTCGGATCGGAAAGCGGACGCGCTCTGGTGCGTGCGATTCCAAGGCGGAGGAGGGAGGCGACGCGGAGCGTCGCCGACCGACGACAACGCAGGAAGCGTGCGTGCCAGGGCGTGGCCGCCCGGTCAGAGGTCAGCCGACAGCCTCTGAGCCCGAGGGCGTGGGGCACGGTTCCTCGGTCGCGCCCGGGTCGGGTGTCGCGGACTCGGTGGTTCCGGTCGAGCCGGTGGGGTCCGGGGACGGCGAGCCGCTCGGGCAGCCAGAGTCCGTGCCGGGGTCGGGGGCCGAGGTGCTCGGGTCGGGGTCGGGGCTGGTGCCGGGGTCCGGGGAGGCCGGTCCGCTGTCGGTCGGGTCGGGTGAGGGGGTACCCGGGACGGTGGGGTCCGGGGAGCCGGTGGGGTGCGGGGAGCTTGTCGTTGGGCCGGAGGACTTCGGGGACGTGGCGGGCGAGGGGCCGTGCGAACCGCCGGGCTGCGGGCCGATGACGATGCCGCCGCCCGGGGCGCCGGGACCGCCCACCGGGTGCTTCGGCTTGTTCGGTCCGCCCGCGCCGGGGCTCTTCGGGGCGGTGCCCTTGCCGTCGCACCTTGTCGAGGCTCTTGCGGTTCTTCACCAGCACCGCGGTGACCCGGCCGAGCGCGTCCAGGGTGGGCTTCAGCTGTTTGTTGTTGTCCTCTACGAGACCGGTCAGCTGAGTGCCCAGGTTCCGGGTGCCGGTGAGCAGCAGATGGATGGAGTCGCGGCGCGCCTGGATCTCGCCGAGGAGCAGATTGCCGTCCTCCAGCAGGGTTTCGAAGCTGCTCTTCTTGCCGGCGAGGGTCTTGGTGAGCTGCTTGCTGCCCTTGAGGAGGGTGGCGAGCTGGGCGTCGCGTTCGGAGACCGTCCTGGAGAGGGCGGAGAGCCCGTCGGCGGCGCTCTTCACGTCGGGCGGGGAGTCCTTGAAGGTGGCGGAGATCGTCTCGAAGCTCTTGGCGAGCTGCTGGGTGTCGATCTCCCCGATGGTCAGGCCGAGTCCGTTGAACGCCTGGGTGACGTCGTACGGGGAGGTGGTGCGGCTGACCGTGATCCGCTCGTGCGGGTCCTGCGGGGCGTCGCCGAGCGGGTCGACGGCGAGGTACTTCTCGCCCAGCAGTGTCTTGATGGCGATGCCTACGGTGGAGGAGTTGCCGATCCAGACGTCCTTGACCTTGAAGCGGACCTTCACCTTGGAGCCGTCGAGCGAGACGCCGGTGACCTCGCCGACCTTCACGCCGGCGACCCGTACCTCGTCGCCCTCGTCGAGTCCGGCGGATTCTGTGAAGTCGGCGCTGTAGGTGGTGCCGCCGCCGATGAAGGGCAGCGAGTCGGCCCGGTAGGCGGCCAGGCCGACGAGGGCGAGGACGATCAGTCCGACGAGGGCCACGGCGACGGGGTTGCGTTCCCGTACGGGTTTGATTCTCATGCCCGGCACCTCGGCTTCGCGACGACGATGCCGGTGGGCGGTGCGCTGCCGTCGTCGTTGGTCACACCGCTGACCTTGGCCTCGCAGAGGTAGAGGTTGAGCCACGAGCCGTACGAGGCGAGGCGGCTGATCGCTTCCATCTTGGCCGGGGTCGTGTGCAGGAAGTTCTCGATCTGCGGGGTGCCCTTGCCCAACTGGCCGGAAAGCCGGCCGAGTTGTCTGATGTCGTCCTTGAGGGGTTTGCGGCCGTCGTCGAGGAGGTCCGCGGTGACGGTGGTGAGCGCGCCCATCGCGGTGACCGCCCGGCCGAGCGGTTTGCGGTCGCCGGAGAAGCCGGTGACGAGTTTCTGGAGCGTGACGACGAGGTCGTTGTGGCTCCTCTCCGACCCGGCCCTCCTCGATCAACTCGCGCGGCGCGAGCTGGCTCCGATCGCGGGGATCAGCACCACTCGGCGCGAGCGGCTGATCGAAACGCTCCGCGTCTGGCTCGAAACCCGAGGGACCGCGGCCCATATGGGCGAGCTGCTCGATGTGCATCCACAGACCGTCCGCTACCGGATGCGCAACCTGGAGGCCATCTTCGGTGAACAACTGGTCGATCCCGAAAGCCGGTTCTCGACCGAGGCCGTACTACGGGCACTCCAGTTGCGCGAGCACTGCACCGACGCGTCCGTCTAGCAGCAGCACGTACGTCACGATGGGTCAACTTACCTACGGGTAAGGGAAAATACCCGGTCACTCCCAAACGGTTGCCACACGGAGACGTTCTCAACAAGAAACCCGGAACTGCGTCCCGTACACATGGAGGAGTCCGCCGCCCACCCGGCGGCCGCATCGATGTCCACCTCCTGGCCGACCATCCGAGAGGGCCCCATGACCGCCTCCCACCTCCTCGTCCCCGTGCCGATCCCCGACCGGGTCGCCGCGCTGATCGGCTCCTGCATCCCGCCGCACATCCTGCAGGCGGAGTTCGACGCCGAGTGCGCCGCGCGCGAGGTGCGCAGCTTCCGCGGCCCGCGGCTCTGCGACGAGGACCGGGCCGACCGCGAGCAGGTGCTCTCCGAGCTGGCGCGCGCCAACAAGATCCTGGCCGCCCACCACCCCCGACTGACGGTGCGCCCCGGCAGTTCCTGGTGACCCGCGCGCCCTTCTCGCGAAGGAGCGACCCTCCCGAGACTTACCTTACCCAATAGTAAGATTGCTCTGGAGTAAGGGAACTGGCGTGGCCGACAACAGCAGCGGCAACCTCGTAGCCGAACTGGCCGGGCTCGACTGTGGGTCTGGCCTCGGGTCCGACCCGCTACTTCGACATCCCGAAGGCCTGAGCCCATGAGCTTCTTCCCCCTCGCCATCGGCCCGACAAGACGCTGCACATGGTCCACGGCTCCGCGGACAACGTCTGTACGCGCATCGGCTGACTCCTCGTCCCGGCCGCCTCACGCCGGTCGCCGGTTCACCCCGTAGGGATCGGCCGCGAAGGCGGGCGAGAGAATATCGGGCAGTGGCGACGCTTGCGATGCGGCCGACTCGTGCGGGGCAGACGTCATGACGCTCCAGGGTCGTGAACGGGCAACGCCGTCAAGGTTATTGACCAGCCGTCCACCTACACACCCCCGGGGGAACGCCATGCCGGCCAGCCCGCGCCCGTCCGTCCTCTACGTCACCGACCTCGCCTACGAGGCACGCGGGCGCCGCTACTGCGACGAGGACATCCATCTGACGTCGCGACTGCGCGAGGAGTTCGATGTCGCGCTCTGTCACCCCCTGGACGCCACCGCGCTGCTCGACGGGTTCGACGCGGTCGTCGTACGCAACAGTGGTCCGGTGCTGCACTACCAGGAGGCGTACGACGCCTTCCGTGCGCGGGCGCGAGAGCTGGACGCCCGGGTCTACAACCCGCTGCACGGCCGCGGCGACATGGCGGGCAAGCAGTATCTGGTCGATCTGAGCCGGGCCGGTCTTCCGGTGATTCCCACCGTGGACCGGGCCGCGGACCTGGGGCTGCTGCCCGAGGCCCCGGAGTACGTGGTCAAGCCGAAGCTGGGGGCGGACTCGGTCGGCCTGCGGTTCGTACGGGAACCCGCGCTGCCGGAGGGTGCCGACGGCACGCTGCTCGTCCAGCCCCGGATCGACTTCCGACACGAGGTGTCCTTCTACTTCATCGACCGCGATTTCCAGTACGCGCTGTACGCGCCGCACCCGGACGAGCGGTGGGTGCTGGAGCCGTACGCGCCGAGCGCGGCGGATCTGGAGTTCGCCCGGACGTTCGTGGAGTGGAACAGCCTCGACCACGGCATCCAGCGGGTCGACGCCTGCCGGACGGCTCAGGGCGAACTGCTGCTCGTGGAGCTGGAGGATCTCAATCCGTATCTCTCGCTGGACCGGGTGGCGGAGCCGGTACGGGAGGCGTTCGTGACCCGTATGAAGGCGTCCGTACGGGATCTGCTGGTCTGACGCCCCGTCCGGCCGTCCCCCGCATGCGTCGGCGCGGGGCCGGTGTGAGGGTGCAAGCGTGACCACTGCCAGCGAGACCGCCCCCGCCGCGCAGAGTGCCGCCGCGCCGCCCGTGCTCGATCCGCGCCGCCGGAACATCGTCTTCGCGACGATCGTGCTGGGAATTCTGCTGGCCGCCCTGGACCAGACGATCGTCGGCACCGCACTGCCGACGATCGTCTCGGACCTCGGCGGTGCCGCCCACATGTCGTGGGTGGTCACCGCGTATCTGCTCGCCGAGACGGTGGCGACGGTCCTGGTCGGCAAGTTCGGCGACCTGTTCGGCCGGAAGATCATCTTCCAGCTGTCGGCGATCATCTTCATCACCGGCTCGTTCCTGTGCGGCTTCGCGACCAACATGACGCTGCTGATCGTCTGGCGCGGGCTGCAGGGCATCGGCGCGGGCGGGCTGATGGTCACCTCGATGGCGTTGATCGCCGATGTGATCCCGTTGCGCGAGCGCGGCAAGTACCAGGGCGCGATCGGCGCGGTCTTCGGGGTGTCGACGGTGATCGGGCCGTTGCTCGGCGGGCTCTTCACCGACCAACTGAGCTGGCGCTGGGCGTTCTACGTCAACGTGCCGATCGCGATCGTGGTGGTCATCGCCGCCGCCCGGACGATCCCGTCGGTGAAGGCCGCCGGACGGCCGGTGATCGACTACCTGGGCATCGCGATGGTCACGGTCGGCGCGAGCGCCCTGATCCTGGCGACCAGCTGGGGCGGCAACGAGTACGCGTGGGGATCGCCCGTCGTCCTCGGCCTCTTCGCGGGCGGCGTCGTGGCGCTGGCCCTCTTCTGCCTGGTGGAGTTCCGGGCACAGGAGCCCATGCTGCCGATGCGGCTGTTCCGGAACCCGGTGTTCACCGTCTGCTCGATCCTGAGCTTCATCGTCGGCTTCGCGATGCTCGGTGCGATGATCTTCCTGCCGACATATCTGCAGTACGTGGACGGGGACTCGGCGACCCTGTCGGGGGTGCGGACGCTGCCGATGGTCCTCGGACTGCTGGTCGCCTCGATCTTCAGCGGCAATGTGGTCTCCAAGACCGGCCAGTACCGGATGTTCCCCGTCGTGGGCTCGCTGATCATGGTGGTCGGGCTGTTCCTGCTCTCCCGGATGGGTCCGGACAGCGGGGTGTGGCTGGAGTCCCTCTACATGCTGGTGCTCGGTGTAGGCATCGGTCTGGCCATGCAGGTACTGACGATCGCCGTGCAGAACACGGTCGACTACGCGGATCTGGGTACGGCGACGTCGGGTGTGACGTTCTTCCGTACGCTCGGAAGTTGCTTCGGCACCGCCGTCTTCGGCACGATCTACGCCAACGCGCTGAAGCCGAACCTGTCCGACGGCATCGCCGCGGCGGCGCGGGCGGGCGGCGACCCCGCGGTGCTGGCGAAGGCCGCGCAGAGCCCGGCGGGGCTGCACGCCCTGCCCGCGGCGCAGTCGGCGCCGCTGGCCCAGGCCTACGCCGACACGCTGCACACCGTGTTCCTGTGGACGGTGCCGGTCGCGTTCCTGGGGTTCGTCGTGGCGCTCTTCCTGAAGCAGGTGAAGCTGCGGGACACGGCACGGGTCGGATCGACGGACATGGGCGAGGGCTTCGCCCAGCCCGGCGCCGGTGACTCGGCCAAGGTCCTGGAATTCGCCGTGGCCAAGATCCTGCACGGAGCGGGTCCCGACACGGCCCGGCGGATCGTCGCCGCCTCGGACACCCGGCTGGACATGGCGGGGGCCTGGGCGGTGATGCAGGTGGAGCTGTTCACACGCATGGTGGGTCATGCGGGTCTCGGCCTCATCGCGGCCCGGCACCGGATCCCGCCGGAAGTTCTGGTGCCCGTGTTCGACCGGATGATCGAGGAGGGCTATCTCACCGGCGACGGTCGTCTGTTCACGCATACGGCCGCCGGGAGCCGGGAAACCGCGGCGATCAGCGACGCGTGGGCGCGGTGGCTCAATGAACGGCTGGACGAACACGGGACCCGCCCGGACGACCGGCAGCTGCGCGCGGCGGTGCACCGGATCGCCAAGCGGCTGCTGGCGGAGGACCTGGCGCAGGAGCTCTCGCCGGAGAAGTCGCGGGTGGGGGCCGCCGTCTGAAACGGGCGCCACCGCGCGGCCGGGGTCTTCCGTTCGGATCAGGCCGGATCGGGGAGCCGGGTCGCGACGCCGGGGCACGCGAGCCCGGCACGATCCGAACGAGAGGTACGGGGTCAGTCGGCGAAGACCGCGGTCGCGTACACCCAGGCGCCCTCGTGCCGGACGAAGCGGCTCTTCTCGTGGAGCGATTCGGGCCGCCCGTTCTCCGTGTAGTGCGCGCGGAAGGTGACCGTGCCGGTGGTGTGGAACGCGCTGCCGTCCGTCGTCTCAAGGATCTCCAGACGCACCCACCGCGTCCCGGGATCGAAGTCGACGGCGGGCGGCCGGGTGTCGGGGTGCCAGGTGCGGAGCAGGTACGCCTCGTTCCGGACGACGAACGCGGCGTACCGGGATCGCATCAGCGCCTCGCAGGTCGGCGCGGCGAGGGTCCCGGCGTGCAGGCGGCCGCAGCAGTCCGCGTAGGCGGCGGGCAGGCCGCACGGGCACGGCGATTGCGCGGTGATCGCGGAAGGCCGCGCTCCGGCGGCGGCCGGGCGTCTCGGTCGTGTGGGGCGTCGTGACATGCGTCCATTGTCACCCGCGGTCGGGCCGGCCCGGCGGACCGGGGTGGAGCGGTGACGGCACCGGCCGGTGCTCAGGGCTTGCGGGCCACGCCCGCGTAGCCCGGGATCGGCTCGTCGCCGGTGACGTCGACGGGCTCGCCGAGTTCCGGGTGCCAGTCCGCGGAGAGCGAGACGCCCGGCTCGACGAGTTCGAGTCCGTCGAAGAACGTGGTGAATTCGGCGTGGGAACGCAGGCGCAGCGTCATCCCGCGGGCCTTGTACAGGGCGGACGCCTCCGCGGCGCTCTCCGGGGCGAAGTCCCCCGTGGTGTGCGAGAGCACCAGATAGCTGCCGGGGGCGAGCCGCTCGACCAGGCTGTCGACGAGTTCGGCCGCGCCGTCCTCGTCGTCGACGAAGTGAAGCAGAGCCAGCAGCGACAGCGCGATCGGCTTGCCGAAGTCGAGGACCTTGCCGGCCTGTTCCAGGATGGCTTCCGGCTTGCGGGCATCGGCCTGGATGTACTCGGTGGCGCCCTGCGGGGTGGAGCGCAGCAGGGCCGCGGCGTGGGCGAGGACGATCGGGTCGTTGTCGCAGTAGACGATGCGGGAGTCCGGGGCGGTCCGCTGGGCGATCTGGTGGAGGTTCGGCTCGGTGGGTATGCCGGTGCCGATGTCGAGGAACTGGCGGATGCCGTTCTCGGCCAGCCACCGGGTGGCCCGGTGCATGAAGGCCCGGTTGACCCGGGCCATATCGCGTCCCCTGGCATCAAGGGCCAGCAGTTGACGGGCCATCTGTTCGTCGACCGGGTAGTTGTCCTTGCCGCCGAGGAACCAGTCGTACATCCGGGCGGGATGCGGCTTGCTGGTGTCGATCTCGATGGCTTGAGGGTCTTGCCCGGTCATATGCGCGCTCCATGGGGTTCGTGGGCCGGCGGACAACAAGAGTGTGGGGCGGAATCGGCTCCGGCGCTGCGGATTCGGGTGAGAAGGCCGTCGATTCGGGTCGCAGCGCTGTGGATTCGGCCGCGGGGCAGTCGGTTCAGGTCAGCAGGAAGTCCGCCTGGCCGGACTTGGCGCCCTGGATGAACGCGGCGATCTCGCGGTGGGTGTAGATCAGGGCGGGGCCGTCGGGATCGGCGGACTGGCGCACGGCGACCCTGCCGTCGGACAGCTTCATGGCTTCGACGCAATTGCCTCCGTTCCCACCGCTCCACGGCTTGTACCAGCCTTCGGAGCCGAGTTCGGCGGCCGGCATGCCGTTGTATATGGGATCCATCACAGCTCCTTGCGGAAGTCCCGGAGGATTTCCTTCGTGCGTTGTGCAGTTGCGGCCTGAGCCGCCATGCGGTCCATGACTTCGAGGTAGGAGGCCACCTCGGGGCGCGCGTCGAAGTAGACGGCTCCGGTCAGGTACTCGCTGTAGACCATGTCGGGGAGTTCGGGGACGCCGAAGCGGAAGAGGACGAAGGGGCCGTAGGTGCCGGGGTGGTGGCCGGTGGAGAATTCCGCGATCTGCAACGTCACATGGGGCATCTCGGTCGCTGCGAGCAGCCGGTCGATCTGTCCGCGCATGACGTCGGCGCTGTCGACGGGACGGCGCAGCACCGTCTCGTCCATCACCACCCACAGTTTCGGGGCGTCCGGCCCGAGCAGCAGGGACTGACGCTGCATCCGCAGCGCCACATGGCGTTCGATGTCCTCGGGTCTGGTCTGGCCGACCGCTCCGGTGCGCATCACCGAGCGCGCGTAGTCCTCGGTCTGCAGCAGTCCGGGGACGAAGTGCGGCTCGTACATGCGCAGGAGGCTCGCGGCGCCCTCCAGGCTGACATACATGCTGAACCAGTCGGGCAGCACATCGTGGTAGCGCTGCCACCAGCCGGGTCTATTGGCCTCCTCGGCGAGCCCCACGAAGGCGTCGGCCTCGTCGTCGGCGATCCCGTACGCCTTCAGCAGCATCTGGACATAGGGGATCTTGAGAGCGACCTCGGCGGTCTCCATCCTGCGTATCGTCGCAGGTGCGACCCGCAGCACCTTGGCAGCCTGGTCACGGCTCATACCGACGCGCTCCCGCAGATCCTGCAGGCGCTTGCCGAGAACGACCTGACCCACGGTCGGGGCGGACCGCGGTTCGCTCACTTCAGACCTCCCGATGCGGTGTTTGGCAGCAGTGTGCCATGCGCGGGCCGCCCACGACACAGCCACTCTGAAATTTTCAGAGTGCCCCTTGCCAAGTGTTCCCGACAGGGGGAGAGTTGGTGAGTGAACCAGTTCACGCAGTCACGTCCGCCCCTGTGCACATGGGATGGCGGAGCGTGGCGCAGCCCCCACTGTGAGGAATCGGTTGTGGCACCTGGCAGTGCGCTCGTCCCCCGGCTCATGGACCTCAGGCCCGGCGCGGAGGCGCTCCGGTACTGCTTCGCGCTGCCCGCGCACCCGGAGTCGGTGGCCGGCGCGCGGCGGCTGACGCGGGCCAGACTCGACGAGTGGCGGCTGGACGAGGACACGCACGAGGCGGCGGTCCTGATCGTCTCGGAGCTGTTCACCAACGCGGTCGTGCACACGATGAGCACGCGCGTCGTGTGCGAGCTGCGCTGCCTGGACGGACGACTGCGGATAGCCGTACAGGACCAGGGGCATCAGCCCGGCGGGCCACAGCTGTGCCGCACCGCCGACGACGAGCACGGACGCGGTCTGCTGCTCGTCGACGCGATGAGCAGTTCCTGGGGTTCCCATGGCGCGGGCAACGGCTCGGGACGCATCGTCTGGGCAGAACTACCGCACGGCACGGAGCAGTCATGCTGAAGAACGCGATGTCGCATCTGCTCGGAGCGCGGCGCTCCCACGAGCCCCGGCGCGCCATCGACCCGGGCATGGTGCAGTTGCCGCTGCCGCCCGCACTGTCGGCGAGCCTGGGCTGCGACGCGGTGGGGGTTCCGGCGGGGTACGGCTTCCGGCTGATGTCCCATCTGCCACGCACCGGCTGCGTGTTCGCGGACGCGGACCGCTGGTGGTGGATCGTGCCCGCGGGTTCCGACCTCGATCTGGACTGGCCCCCGCAGGTCGCCTACGCGAAGGGGGCGTTCGTTCCGGCGGTACGGCCCCGGCTGATCCACCAGCCCGACAACCGCACGCCGTACACACCGCCGATCCCGCTCTTCCTGATGGTCTGTCAGGTCACTGGCGTGACACCGTCGTGGGCACCGTCCGGTGGCGCCCGCGCGGTGTCCGCTCCCTGACGCGGCCGGTCCGCTCCCGGCCGCGTCAGGGAGACAGGGGGCGGGGTTCTTTCAGGAAACCCCGCCCCCTGACCTGCTGATTCACCCGTCGGACACCCCGTTCACGCTGCGTTGTCAGTGGCCCGTTCTACTGTGGCACCACTGATCGAAAAGCCCGCGGCGGAGCGGGCTGCGGGCGAGAAGGGGGCGGAGCCGTGCGCCGCTGGGAATTTGTCGAGGGCACTGCGTCGAAGTTCTGGGAGACCGGGGCCGAGGGCGCCGTGGTGACGGTGCGCTACGGACGGTGCGGAAGCGACGGACGTACCCGGACCAAGGAGTACGCGTCGGCCGAGGCCGCGGCGGCACAGGTCGTCAGGACGATCGCGGAGAAGGAGAAGAAGGGGTACCGCGAGGTCGCGGCGTCGGCTTCGGCCCCCGCTGCTGCTGTTCCTGCGCCGGACGCCACGACAGCCGCGACCGCCCCCGGTGCGGTTCCACAGGAGGACACACCCGTTCTCCCGGACGAGAACACCTTCATCCTGCCCACCAACTGGAAGCGGGTGCTCCACCCCCGGCGCGGCGGAGTGCGCCGAGGGCCCGTCAAGATCCGGCGGGAGGCGTTCGACACGATCGAGGCCAGGCTCGCGGAAGACGCCGCCTGGATCCAGGAGTTCGCGGACTCGCCGCGTTCGGACGCCTCGGTGGCCGAGTCGCTGCGCGCACATCTCGGCTCAGAGCCCTCACCGGTCGGTGCGGCCGCACTGACCGCGATCGTCGATGTTTCGGGGTGGGCGGACTTCTGGTCCGAGCGATACGGCCTGCCGTTCGCCGCACGGACGGCGACCGAGGTGTTCTCGGTCGACGCCGACTGGCAGCAGAGCGGCCTACAGCGGGGCGCGCCCCGGCTGATGGCGCTCCCGGGCCCCCGCCACGCGTACTGGTCCTGGCATCACCGAGCGCCGATCGACCGGGTCCGTGCGCTGCTCGCCGCGGCCGACGAAGAGACCTACCGGGCGGCGGTCGAGGCACTGGCCGAGTGCCGCACCGACACCTTGCGCAAGATCATCGTCTCCTACCTGGTGCCGAGCGAGACCGACTGGGTGGACGAGCTCTGCGCGGATCCCGCGGTGAGCGTGGAGCAAGACCGCACCCTGCGTGCCATGGTGTTCAGCTCCCTGTACTCGGCGGACCAGCTGGCGCTGCTTCCGTACCGCCCTGATTTCACCCTCGGTGTCGCGATCATCGCCACGGTGGCCGAGGGCATCGGACCGGCTGTCTCCCAGCCGCTGGCCGCCACGCTCGACGGCAACCACTACTACTCGGACAGCGTGAAGCTCGCCGCCGACGCCCTGGTGGAGCTGCCCACCGACGAGGCCTTTCGCGGCCTGCTGGCGCATGCGGACTCCAAGCATGTCCGCCCCTCGCTCCTGGAAGCCATGCGCCGCTATCCGGTGCGTGCAGTGCGTCTGCTGGCCGCCGAGGCGAGCGGCGGTTCGGCTGCCGCGTCCCGGTCCTTGCAGCTGCTCCGGAGTCATGTCGGCGCCCACCGTGAGCTGCTGACGCCGGTGCTCGGCGATCTCGGCCCCGAGGTCGTGGAGATCGTCGAACCGCTGCTCAATCCTGCGGATCTGATCGCCGACGCGCCGGTGAACGCCCTGCCGGCCGTGCTGACGGCCCCGCCGTGGTCCCGGCCCCGCACCACCGTCAAGACCAAGGCGGTGACGGGCCTGACCGCTGTGTCCGTGCCCTCCCTGGAGTGGCTGCCCGAGGAACAGGCCGCCTGGGCGGCCACCTCCTCCTGGTACACCACGCAGCGCGACAACAGCGATCTGAACGAGTACATCGACGTCCTGCGCCACGGCTCGGGCGCGGAAGATCTGCGACCGGCGTGGGTGTTCGTCCACGGCGACGAGGAAGTGGTCGCCCCGCTGCTGGCCACCTGGGATCCGACCGACCTGTGGGACGGCGAGGACACGTTCAAGCCGATCGCCGCACGCTTCGGCCTGGCCGCACTGCCGTTGCTGTTGCGGGTCGTGCCCCGGCAGCCGAGTTCGCTCGCCCCGCTGCTGCTCCCGTACGTCGATGTGGACGTCGCCCGGTCCATGGCGAACTGGGCGGTCCGGCTCAAGTCCACTGCGACGACCGCCCGTTCCTGGTTCGCCCGGCACGGCGTCGCGGCCGCCCCGCTCCTGGTGCCGGACGCCGTGGGCAAGGCGGGTGCCGCGCGGCGCTCCGCCGAACAGGCGCTGACGCTGATCGCCACGGTGCACGGCGACGCCGTGGTGCGCGAGGCCGCCCGGGCGTACGGCGCGGAGGCGGCGGCCGCGGTGGACGGGCTGCTGGCCGCAGACCCGCTGGAGCGGGCACTGCCCGCCAAGATGCCGGAACTGCCGGGTTGGGCGGAGCCCTCGGTGCTGCCGCAGATCCTGGTCCGGTCCGGCGGCGCGCTGCCGGTGGCATCGGCGCGCCATGCCCTGACGATGCTGGCACTGTCGAAGCCCGGTGAGGAATATCCGGGAATCGCCTCCCTGACCGAAACGGCCACAGCCGATTCGCTCGCCGAGTTCGCCTGGGCCCTCTTCGAGCAGTGGCGGCTGGCGAACATGCCCGCGAAGGAGTCGTGGGCCCTGCACGCGCTGGGGCTGCTGGGTGTCGACGAGACGGTCCGCCGGCTCACGCCGATCCTCCGTTCCTGGCCCGGTGAGGGAGCGCACCACCGGGCGGTGGAAGGGCTCGATGTGCTGGCGTCCATCGGCAGCGATGTGGCGCTGCTGCATCTGCACGGCATCTCGCAGCGGGTGAAGTTCAAGGCGCTCAAGGCGCGGGCCCAGGAGAAGATCGCCGAGGTCGCCGCAGGACTGGGGCTGACCGGGGAGCAGCTCTCCGACCGTCTGGTTCCGGACTTCGGCCTGGACGCGGACGGCTCGACCGTCGTCGACTACGGCACCCGCTCGTTCACGGTCGGCTTCGACGAGCAGCTGCGGCCGTACGTGCTGGACGGTGACGGCAAGCGCCGCAAGGACCTCCCGAAGCCAGGCGCCCGGGACGACGCGGAGCTCGCCCCCGCGGAACGCAAGCGGTTCATGGCGCTCAAGAAAGACGTCCGGACGGTCGCCTCGGACCAGGTGAGGCGTCTGGAGGCCGCGATGGTGACCGGACGGTCCTGGACGGCCCAGGAGTTCCAGGAGCTGTTCGTCGGTCATCCGCTGCTGTGGCACCTGGTGCGCCGGCTGGTGTGGCTGAGCGGGACGGACGGTGCGGCGCGCACCGCGTTCCGGGTCGCGGAGGACCGTACTTTCGCCGACGCCGAGGACGATGTCTTCGTCCTGCCGGAAGACGCGACCGTGCGGCTCGCGCACCCGCTGCACCTGGGCGACGAACTGACCGCCTGGGCCGAGGTGTTCGCCGACTACGAGATCCTGCAGTCGTTCCCGCAGCTCGGGCGCACCGTGCTCACGCTGCCCGAGGAGGAGGCCGGGGAGTACCGGCTCACCCGGTTCGAGGGCCTCAAGGTGCCGATCGGAAAGGTGCTCGGGCTGGAGCGGCGCGGCTGGCGGCGCGGTGTCCCGCAGGACGCCGGGGTGGAGCGCTGGATCTCCAAGCGGCTGAGTGACGACTGCTATCTCGTGATCGCGCTGGACCCCGGCATCGCGGTCGGTGTGGTCGACATGTTCCCCGAGCAGGTTCTGGAGACGGTCTGGCTCGACGATCGGCCCGACGACCACTGGAGGCGGCGCAGCCACTCGCTCCGGTTCACCGGGTTGGACGCGGTGACCATGTCCGAACTCCTCGTCGACCTGGCCGAACTCACCGAGGGCGTCGCGTCGTGACCAAGCGGGACGAGATCCGTACCGGGACAACGGGCGGCGCCGCGGCACCGGTGCAGCGACCCCCGGCCGAGGAGCGGTACGCCGAGGAGCTGGCGGCCCTGCGGGCGGACGACCGCGATCCGCGTCCGCCCGGTTGGGAGCTGAGCCTGCGAGCCGCGCGCCGGTTCATCATCGGTGACGTGGAGACGGGCATCAGCCGGAAGTTCGTCGGCAACCCTTCGCTGGTGGACCGGGCTCTGGTGACGCTGGCCACGAGTCGTGGGCTGATGCTGGTCGGAGAGCCGGGCACCGCCAAGTCGCTGCTGTCCGAACTGATCGCGGCCGCGGTCAGCGGGGACTCGACGCTGACGGTGCAGGGCGGTGCGGCCACCACCGAGGACCAGATCAAGTACGGCTGGAATTACGCGCTGCTGGTCGCCGAGGGGCCCTCCACCCGGTCGCTCGTCCCCGCCCCGATGCTGCGGGGCATGGCGGAGGGCAGGCTCGTCAGGTTCGAGGAGATCACCCGCTGTCCGCTGGAGGTGCAGGACTCGCTGCTGTCACTGCTCTCCGAGCGGGTGGTGGCCATCCCGGAGCTGACCGGGCCCGACGGCATGGTCTTCGCCCGGCAAGGCTTCAATGTCATCGCCACGGCCAACACCCGGGACCGGGGTGTCAACGAGATGAGCGCGGCCCTCAAGCGGCGGTTCAACTTCGAGACTGTCTTCCCGATCCCCGACCTGGACACCGAACTGACCCTGGTGGAGGCCGAGGTGACGGCCCTGCTGCAACGCTCCGGAGTGGAGCCGCCGCCGGACCGGGCTGTGCTGGAGGTCCTGGTCGGTACGTTCCGGGAGCTGCGTGCGGGGGCCGGTGAGCAGGGCGGGTCCGGCGCCGGTCCGGGCCGGCCCTCGGCGGTGATGAGCACGGCGGAGGCCGTGTCCGTCGCCCATGCCGTGGGGGTGCGCGGCTGGTTCCTGCGCGGCGAGCCGGGCAGTGCCGCCGATGTGGTTGCGTGTCTGGCGGGTACGGCGGCAAAGGACAGCCCGGAGGACCTGGCCCGCTTGCGCCGCTATCTGGAGCAGCAGGTGCCGCGCCGTCCCGGTCCGCACTGGAAGGCCCTGCACGACGCACGCCATCTGCTGGCCGACTGATGTCCGCGGTGTTCCTGGGGGTGCGTCACCACTCTCCCGCCTGCGCACGGCTGGTCGAGCGGACCATCGGTGAGCTCCGGCCCGCCCAGGTGCTGATCGAGGGTCCCGCCGAGATGAACGGGCGGCTGGACGAGCTGCTGCTCGGGCACGAGCTGCCGGTCGCGGTGTTCAGTCACTACCGCGACGGGGAGCGGGCCGCGACGTCCTGGGCCCCGCTGTGCGACTACTCGCCGGAGTGGGTCGCGGTGCGGGCGGGGCGGGCGGCCGGGGCGGAGGTCCGCTTCATCGATCTGCCGGCCTGGCATCCGGCCTTCGCCGAGCGCACCAACCGCTATGCCGACGCGGAGGCGCGCTATGCGGAGGCGACGGAGCGGCTGTGCCGGCACTTCGCGGTGGACTCCTCCGACGCCCTGTGGGACCGCCTGTTCGAGGTCGAGCCGGACGAGGGTCTCGCCGAGCGGCTCGACGCGTACTTCGCGCTGGTCCGGGGTGACGCGGAGGCCGACGCGGGCGACCGGGCGCGGGAGACATACATGGCCGCGTGGGTGCGCGCGGCGGTGGATGCCGCCGGGGACCGACCGGTTCTGGTGGTCACCGGTGGCTTCCACCAGCCCGCGCTCCGTGCGCTCACCGGATCCGGTGAGCGGGGCGGCGCGGGCGACGACGGCTGGGAGCGGGGCGAGGACGGCTGGCCCCGGGTGCCCGCCCCGCCGGACGGCGCCATCGCCGGGAGTTTCCTCGTGCCGTACTCCTTCCGGCAGTTGGACGCGTTCGCCGGGTACCAGTCGGGGATGCCGTCGCCCGGCTACTACCAGCAGGTGTGGGAGGCGGGTCCCGAGGCCGCGGCGGACGGCTTGCTGCGGGTGGTCGTCGAGCGGCTGCGGGCGCGGAAGTTCCCGGTGTCCACCGCCGATCTGATCGCCGCTCGGAGCCTGGCCCAGGGACTCACGGCGCTGCGCGGCCATCCGCGCCCCGCCAGGATCGATGTACTGGACGGCCTGGCGGGCGCCCTGATCACGGACGACCTGGACCGCCCGCTGCCGTGGACGGGCCGGGGCACGCTGGCGGCGGGTGCCCATCCCGCGGTGGTCGAGATGGTCGCGGCCTGCGGCGGCGACCGCGCCGGGCGGCTCCATCCCGGCACTCCGGCACCGCCCCTGGTTCACGACGTCGCGGCGCAGCTGGCCAGGCAGGCGCTGGACGGCGGCCCCGAGTCCACGTACCGCCTCGATCTCACGGACGCCGCCGGTCTGGAACGCAGCCGGACGCTCCACCGGCTGCGGGTGCTGGGGATCCCCGGACACGTGCGGACCGCCGGTCCCGCCCACGGTGTGGACCCGGTGTTCACCGAACGCTGGGAGGCACGGTCCGTCGCGGGGCGCGAGGCCGCGCTGGTGGAGGCGGGGGCGTACGGAGCCACCCTGGCCGAGGCAGCGGCTGTCGCACTTACCGAGCGGACGCGGGCCGGCTCGGCGCAGGCCGATCACCTGGCGGGGGCGCTGTTCGACGCCGTGCTGTGCGGGATGGACGGTCTCTCGGACCAGCTGCTCGGCGAACTCACCATCCGGGTACGCGAGTTGCCCGTGGTCGGCACGCTCGGGGAGGTGCTCGCCACGGCGCTCGGGCTGTGGCGGCACGACCGGGTGTTCGGCATGGCGCGTGGTCCGCTGCTCGCCACCGTGATCGACGGGGCGACGGAGCGGCTGCTGTGGCTCCTGGAGGGTGCGCGCGGCTCGTCGGGGGTGGACTTCCCCCGGCTGCGGGCCGTGGTCGCGGTGCGCGACACGGTGCTGCACGCACCGGAGTTGCTCTCCGTGACCCGGGAGACCGCGGCCGGCATCGCCTGGCGGATCGCCGGCGACCCCGAGGCACCGATCGATCTGCGCGGGGCCGCGTTCGGGCTGCGCCGCTCCCTCGGGCAGGTCCCGGGCGCGGCCGGAGACCCGGCCGAGGCGGTGGGTGCGGTGGCGAGAGCCGGTACGGACGCCCTCGGCGACTGGCTGGCCGGGCTGTTCGCGCTCGCCCGCGACGAGGTGACGGGCGCGGTGGGCAGCGACGACGGCGACGGGGCCGAATCGCTGATCGATGTGCTGGACGACCTGGTCTGCGCGCTGCCCGACGACGAGTTCCTGTGCGGGCTGCCGGCGCTGAGGCAGGCCTTCGCGTTCTTCCCGCCGCGCGAGCGGGACCGGATCGCCGGCCGTCTGCTGGAACGGCGCGGGGTGCACGGCTCGTCGCGTTCCCTGCTGCGGACCACCGCGGATCCCCTGCTGATCGCCCGGGCCCGCGCCCTGGAGGAATCCGTGTCCCGACTGCTGGCCCGCTACGAACTGGAAGCCACCCCATGACCACGTCCGAACAAGCCCCCGGCCGGGCACCCGTGCCCGGAGAGGGTCCCGGCACGGCTCCCGACGCGGGCCTGGAGCGCTGGCGGCTGGTCCTCGGCTCCGCCGCCGAACGGCACACCGGGCCGCTGGGGCCGGGCAACGCCGGCCGCGACGCCGCCCTCGACTGGCTCTACGGCCGCGACCCCGACCTCGCCCGGCGGGGGGTGCGGCGTTCCGGCACCACCTCCCGGGAGGGCGGTGACGGCCCGTCCGCGGTGACCGCGATCGACTGGCTCGACGACATCCACCGGCTCTTCCCGAAGGAGACCATCGAGCGTCTGGAGCGCGATGCCGTCGAGAAGTACGGGATCCAGGAGATCGTCACCGACCCCGCGGTGCTGGAGCGGGTCGAGCCGAGCCAGACCCTGCTGCGTGCCGTGCTGCGCACCAAGCATCTGATGAATCCGCAGGTGCTGCGGCTGGCCCGGCGCATCGTCGAGTCGGTGGTGAAGCAGCTCCTGGCCAGGCTCCGGCCGGAGATCCGCCGGGCGTTCCACGGCACCCGCTCCCGCAGGCCGAGCCGGTTCCCGCTGGCGAGGGACTTCGACTTCCGGCAAACCGTGAAGGCCAACCTCGCCCACTACCAGCCGGCCGAGCGGCGCCTGCTCATCGAGCGCGCCCACTTCCACTCCCGTACCCGTCGGCATGTGACGCAGTGGCAGCTGATCCTGCTGGTCGACCAGTCGGGCTCGATGGCCGGATCGGTCATCCACTCCGCGGTGACCGCCGCGTGTCTGTGGGGTCTGCCCGGCCTCAAGACGCACCTGGTCGCCTTCGACACCCAGGTGGTGGACCTGACCGCCGATGTGACCGACCCGGTGGAACTGCTGATGCGGGTCCAGCTGGGCGGCGGCACGAACATCGCACGGGCCGTGGAGTACGGCGCGGGTCTGGTGGAGAACCCCCGGCGCACGATCGTCGCACTGATCACCGACTTCTACGAGGGCGGCGACCCCTACCGGCTGGTGCGGGCGGTACGGGGGCTGGTGGAGCAGGGCTCGACCGTGCTGGGGCTGGCCGCGCTCGACGAGGACGCCGAGCCGGACTACGACCGGCTGACGGCCGGGCAGCTCGCCTCGGCCGGGGCGCACGTCGGTGCGATGACACCGGGCCGGCTCGCCGAGTTCGTGGCCGAGAGGCTGGGCCGATGACCGAGGCAGGAACCCGCGACGCCATGCGCCCCGATCTGCTCGCCCTCACTCCGCAGACCCTCGCCGCACTGGCCAACCGCGGCCTGGTCAAACGCGCCACGAAGGAGCTGGACGCGGGGGCGGTGCCCGCTCTCACGACCGATCCGGACACCACGGTGCACGCCCGGTTCGCCGACGGCACCACCACCGCACTGCCGCCCGGCACCGGTCTGGACGAGGGCGACTGCAGCTGCGCCGCACTTGGCGTGTGCCGCCACCTCATCGCGCTGGTGCTGGCCCATCAGCGCGGCGCCGCGGCCGATCCGGACAGCGCCCCCGCCACGTTCACCGACTGGTCCCCCGGCGGCACCGAAGACGCGGCTCTGACCGAGGCCGTCGGCACCCGCCCGGTCACCTCGGCCCGGCGCACCTTCGAGCGGGGTTACGCCGCCGTTGTGCACCGCCCCTCCCCCGATCACCCCGAGCCCCGGGTCGAGCTCCCCACCTGCGCGGTGCGTTTCCCGGTCCCCGGCGAGATCGCGTACGCGTTGACGGACGCGGCGGCCGCGCTGCGCGGCGAGGTGGTGGCGCTCGCGGTATGGGCGTTCCGGGCCGCCGACGCCACGGACACCGAGGCGCGTTCCGTACCTGTCCAGGTCGGTGGCCGCCCCACCGCACCGGCCACGGCCCTGCCCGCGCTGGACGCGGCCGTAGGGCTGGCGGACGAGCTGCTGGCGGAGGGCGTGGCCCATGTCGGGCCGGTGCACGGCGGAGCCCTGGCGCGTGCTGGTGCCGCGCTGACCGCCGCATCGATGCACTGGCCGGCGGGCGCGATCGCCGAGCTGACGGACCAGCTCACGGCGTACGCCGACCGCAACGCCCACTACCGCCCGGAGTCGGTCGCCACCCTGCTCACCGAGTTGCACGCCCGGCGGCGGGCCGCCGCGCATCCCGGCGTGCTCGGCACCCGCGAGGCCGGGGACACCCCGCTGCGCCGGGTCCGGCTCGTCTCGCTCGGCTGCCGCGTCCACGGCACCGCGCAGTCCCTGATCTCCGAGGTGTATTTCGCCCACCCCGGCGCGGGCACCGTCCTCGTGCTGCGCAGGACCTGGACGGTCCCCGAGGGCAAGGAGCTCTCCTCCCACCAGCTGGCCACCCGTCGTGTCCTCGCCACACCGCTGGGCTCGCTGGCCACCGGAAGCCTGGTCAGCGAGAGCGTCCGGCGCACCCCGAGCCGCGCGCTGACCGTCACCCGGGGCAGGCTCGGCACGACGACCATCACCCCGGTCGGCGCCGCCTGGACGGAGCTTCCCGACCCGTTGCTCGTACGGGATCTGACCACCCTGACGGCAGGCTGGGACGGCAGGCCGCCCCGGCTGATCCGGCCGCGGGTCGAGGCGGAGGCGGTCCATGTCGTCGCGCTGTCGGAGGTGGAGAACGTCGGTTACGACCCGGCCGAGCAGCGCCTCGAAGCCGTTGTGCGCGACGCGGCGGGGACCCGGGCGCTGGTGACGTCGGAGTACCGGCCGGAGTGCCCCGGCGCGCTGGACGCCCTGGCCGACGCGCTGGAGGGCGGCGCCACACACATCAGCGGTTCGCTGCACCGGTCCGGCGGTGGAGTCCGGATCGACCCGCTCGCGGTGCTCACCCCGGCGGGGACGGTCGTGCCCGATCTCGCCGCCGGTGATGGCTCCACGGCGCTGGCAGCGGTAGGACAACGCCCGTCCGAGCCGCTGACGGCGGCGCTGGACGAGGCGATATCCGCCATGTCGGCGGTGCCGCACAGCGGGCTGCGCCATCTGAACGTCCCCGCGCGCGCCCGGATCGACGAAGCGGCGACCACGCTGTCCCGCACCGGCCTGTCCCGCGCCGCGATCCTGCTGCGCGCCTTCGTCGAGACCCTGGACGACGGGGCCATGCCGAACGAGGAGGCCCTCGCCGCCCGTTCCGGGGCGTGGCTGGCGGCCCAGCTCCACCTCCTGGTCAGCAGCGAGCTCCGTTCCTCCGGAGCGGGGTCCGATGTCTGAGGGACGTCAGGGACGGTTCAGGTAGGCGAGGCCAGGATGGACCTTGAGGTATCCGTCGAGGAGACGGCGGGCCACCGTCACCGAGTCGACCAGCGGGTGCAGCGCGAAGGCCTTCAGGGCGGCGGCCCGCGAGCCGCTGTCCGCCGCGTCCAGCACCGCGCGTTCGACCGCCTTGACCGCGGTGACCAGGCCGACGGCATGGTACGGAAGCGGGTCGGCGGCGACGGGATGAGCGCCGTTCGCGTCGACGAGGCACGGCACCTCGATGACGGCGTCCGCGTCGAGCACGGAAAGCGTCGTGCGGTTGCGGACGTTGAGGATCAGCGAGGTCCGTTCGTTGCGGGCGATGGCCCGCATGAGGGTGAGCGCCACCTTCTCGTAGCCGCCGGACTCCAGATCGCTCTCGTCCCGCTCGCCGACTCCGGCGACCTCGCGGTTCTCCGACATGTAGGTGGCCTCGCGTTCGGCGCGGGTGCGGTCCCAGGTCTGCAGCGCGGGGACGGCCGGGTCCTTCATCCGGGCGTAGAAGCCCTCCTGCTGTTCGCGGAGGAAGGCGCCGCGGGTCTGCTCGGCGTCCTGGTAGGCGCGCACGGCCTCCCGGTTGAAGTAGTAGTAGTGCAGGTACTCGTTGGGGATCGCGCCCAGCGACCGCAGCCAGTCGACGCCGAAGAGGCGGCCCTCCTCGAAGGAGCCGAGCAGTTCCGGGTCCGCGAGCAGGCGCGGGAGTTCGTCGCGGCCGTCGACACGCAGTGCGCGGACCCAGCCCAGATGGTTGAGGCCGACGTAGTCGATCCGGGCCCGGTCGGGGTCGGCACCGAGCACCCGGGCGATCCGGCGGCCGAGACCCACCGGGGAGTCGCAGATGCCGATGACCCGGTCGCCCAGGTAACGGGACATGGCCTCGGTGACCAGGCCCGCCGGGTTGGTGAAGTTGATGACCCAGGCGTTCGGGGCGAGCCGCGCGACGCGCTGTGCGAGGTCGACGGCGACGGGCACGGTGCGCAGCCCGTACGCGATGCCGCCCGCGCCGACCGTCTCCTGGCCGAGTACGCCTTCGTCGAGGGCGACGCGTTCGTCGGCCGCCCGGCCTTCGAGGCCGCCGACGCGGATCGCCGAGAAGACGAAGTCGGCGCCGCGCAGTGCCTCGTCGAGGTCGGTGGTGGCGTTGACGGCGGGGGCGTCCGGGACGGTCGCGGCCTGGTCGGCGAGCACCCGGGCCACGGCGGTGAGCCGGTCGGCGTCGGTGTCGTGGAGGGTGACCGCGGTGACGCGGCCCTCGGCGTGATCGGCGAGCAGCGCCCCGTACACGAGTGGAACCCGGAATCCGCCGCCGCCCAGAATTGTCAGCTTCACGCTTCCGCATCGTACGGGGCCGGGTCCGGACGGGGCCCGAGCGACTCCGGACTGCTGCTCCCGCCTTGTGCGCACGGCGCCCGGCCCGGTGGCCGGGAACCCACGGGCGCGCGGGTCCACGGCCACCGGGCCGGTGATCGGTCTCGTCTCCGTCGCGGCGGACGGATCGGGGTCAGTCGCCGCTCCACCAGCGTGAAACGGCGCGCCACAGCCGAGCCGGTGCGGTCCCGCCCCGCTGCTGCGGAATGCGCCCGGCGGCGGACTCCCCGGCAGGGGTGCCTGCGGGCCCGTTGGCAGCCGTCGCACCCGCCCCGGTGCCCGTGGCGGCAGGGGCCGGGGCCGGGGCGCGGCCGGGTGTGGGGGCCGTGTGCCGGACCGTCGACTGGACCTCCCGGTCCTGGCATTGCGGGTTCGGCCTCCCCATGGACGGCGGTTCCTTGTCGTCCTGCGGCGGACGCGCGGCGAAGTCCGCCGGGAGTTCCACCAGGTGCCGCCCCATGAAGTTCCCGATCCAGCTCAGCTCGCTCTCGTCGACGGCGAGTTCGAGATCGGGCAGGCGCATCAGCAGGGCGTCGACGCCGACATCCGCGATGGCGCGTCCGATGTCCTGCCCGGGACATTCGTGGGGGCCGCCGCTGAACGCGAGGTGGGCGCGGTTGCCCTCCATGTCGGCCTTGAGATCGGGCCGTACGACGGGATCGGTGTTGGCCGGTGCGATGCCGACGATCAGGGCATCGCCCGCCTTGATCTGCTGACCGCCCAGTTCGGTGTCGCCCACCGCCCAGCGGCCGAAGACCGCGGTGAACGGTGGTTCGTCCCACAGCGACTGCTCGACCGCCTCGGGCACCGTCATGTGACCACCGCTGAGCCGGGCCCGGAAGCGGGGGTCGGTGAGCACCATCCGCAGGACGTTGGCGATCAGGTTCGCGGTCGCCTCGTACGAGGCGATGAGGATCAGCCGCAGATGCTCGCTGACCTCCTGGTCGGTCATCCCCGCCGGATGCTCGACGAGCCAGGTGGCGAAGTCGTCCGCGGGTTCGCGCCGGCGGCGCCGGACGAGCCGGGTCAGCGCTTCGAGGACGTACGCGTTGCTCGCGATCGCGGTCGCCGTGCCCCGGGTCATGTCGCGGGCGGCCTGGACCATCCGGTCGTTGTACTCCTCGGGCATGCCGAGGATCGCGCACATCACCATCATCGGCAGCCGCTCGGCGAACTGACTGACCAGGTCGACGCGGCCTTCCTGGCAGAAGTCGTTGACGAGCCGGTTGCTGTGGCGGTTGACGTGGCGGCGCACCCCGCGGGTGTCGATGCGGCCCATGCTGTCGGTGACCGCGCCGCGTTGGCGCTCGTGGGTGGCGCCGTCGGCGAAGACACAGATCGGCTGCCAGGTGAAGATCGGGGCGAGCGGGTGGTCCGGGGCGACGGTGCCGTCCTGCAGGGCCCGCCACCGCCGCGAGTCGCGGGAGAACTGCGAGGGGGTCCGGGTCATGTGCACGTTCTCGCTGTGGCCGAGGACCAGCCAGGCGGGCACGTCCCCGTGCAGCAGGACGGGGGCCACGCTGCCGTGTTCGGCGCGCAGTTTGTCGTACAGCCCGTTGGGGTCCCGCTCGGCCTCCGGGCCGTAGATCCGGCGTCGCCCGCCGGGGCCGATACCGAGGCCGTGGGCCGGGCACTCGGGGGGCGGAACCGGCCCCTGGGCCGCTCCGGGCTCGTAGTGGAATGGGGTTGTCACGATCGCTCCAGGGATCAGGATTCCAAGGACCAGACGGATGGGACGCGCGGGGGGGGTGCTGCGGTCAGGCGAGCGGGAGGGCCAGACTGTGCAGATAGCGCATCAGCGTCATCAGTACGTCGCGGCTGGAGGCGCGCAGCCGGGCGTCGCAGTCGATCATCGGAACCTCTTCGGGAAGGTCGAGGGCGCTGCGCAACACCTCGACCGGGTGTTTCGGGGCGTCGGGGAAGGTGTTGACAGCGACGACGAACGGGACGCCGCGCTCCTCCAGCCGCCCGATGACGTCGAAGCTGACTTCGAGGCGGCGGGTGTCGATGAGGACCACCGCGCCGAGGGCGCCCTCGAACAGGCCGTTCCAGAGGAACCAGAACCTTTCCTGGCCCGGGGTGCCGAACAGATAGAGGATCAGTTCCTCACTGATGGAGATCCGGCCGAAGTCCATGGCGACGGTGGTGGCGGTCTTGCTCTCCACCCCGAAGTTGTCGTCCACGCCGACGCCGGCCTGGGTCATGGTCTCTTCGGTGGTCAGTGGCCGGATCTCACTGACGGATCCGACCATGGTCGTCTTGCCGACCCCGAACCCGCCGACGATCACGACCTTCACCGCGGCGGTGGCCGTGGTGGGAAGGACGTCTTCGCGCCGGGGGCCGGTGATCGTGTCAGAGCTTCTGAAGTCCATGCATCACCGCTTCGAGAAGGGACCTGTCCGGGAGGGTGGCGCGGACGATGGGCGCGCGCGATTCGATGAGGTCGGCCGCGAGGAGTTCCGTGAGGAGCGATGTCACCACGCTGAAGGGCAGACCGAGGTACGCCGAGATCTCGGCAACGGATAAGGGCGCCTGGCAGAACCGCAGGATCACGGCCTGCTCGGGCTGGACCGTCGGCGTCGGCTGGGCCTTCGCGACGACCATCGTGACCAGGTCGAGCGGCGCCCGCTCGCTGCCGTCGGGATCGCCGGTGATCACGTACAGCCGTTCCGGATCGCTCAGTGCCGGATCGGCCTCTCGGCGTTCTCGTCGGGGAGAATTCATCCGGCCTGCCCGTCATGGCGCGGCGGGCTCGTCAGGTGGGCGCCGATCCTGACGACCATGTCGCGCATCCGTGCTCCGACGAGCCCCGCGTCGACCGTCTCACCGGCCAGGACGGCGAGGTACGCGCCCGTTCCGGCGGCCATCAAGTAGAAGAAGCCGCCGGTGACTTCGATGACGACCAGGCGCATCAGGCCGTCGCTGTAAGGGATTTCGGAGGCGACGGCGGCGGCCAGGCTCTGAAGTCCGGCGCAGGCCGCCGCGAGGCGGTCGGCGACATCGGGATCGCCGCCGTGCCGGGCGATGCGCAGGCCGTCGGCGGAGAGCACCACGATCTGGTGGATGTCCGGCACATCGTCGGCCAGTTCCTTGAGCATCCAGTCCATATTTCCCCGCTGCTGGATCACTTCAGGTCTCCCTTGTCCCAGGCATTGTCAGAGTCTTCGTCGGTCTTCGGGTCCTGCGGCACGCCGTTGACGGCGTTGGTGAAGGCCTCCAGCCAGAGCCCGGGGGGCTGTTCCTTGCCGCTGTCGGTCCCGCCGTGGCCGTTGCGCTGTCCCGCGGTCGGGTCGACGGGCTGTGCGGGGAGGTTGTGCGAGCCCAGGGGGGCGCGGCCGCGGCTGCGGCGTTGCGGGAGCCCTCCGGCGGTCCACTCGGTCACCACGGGGACGTCGTCCTCCATGGCGGCCGGGGGGAGTGCCGGCCGGGTGACGGGTGCGGCGGGTGCGGCGGGTGCGACGGGTCCGGTGGCGGGGCGCTGGGCCACGGGGCGGGGCTTGCGGCGGGGCGGCACGACGTGCTTCATCGCCTCCTGGTCGATGTCACTGGTGGGCCTCGACGTGGCGCCGATGCCGTGGGCGATACCGGGAGCGGGGCCGGTGGTGATCATCGCGCGGGGCACGATGAGCACGGCGCGGACACCGCCGTACGCGGACTGCCGCAGCGAGACCTGGAGGTCGTACATGCGCGCGAGCCGTCCGACGACGGCCATGCCGAGCCGGGGGGACTCGCCGAGGTCGTTCATGTTGGAGCCGGCCTGGGCCCGGGCGAGCATGTTCTCGGCCCGGGACCGGGCCTCCTCGCTGAGCGAGACACCGCCGTCCTCGATCTCGATGGCAATGCCGGTCTGCACCTCGACGGCGGTGACATGCACCCGGGTCTGCGGCGGCGAGTAGCGCGTGGCGTTGTCGAGGAGTTCGGCACAGGCGTGGATGAGCGGCTCGACGGCCGTGCCGATGATGGCGACCCTGGCGATCGAGTGCAGATCGATCCGCGGGTACTCCAGGATCCGCGACATGGCGCCGCGCAGCACGCTGAACAGCGGTACGGGCTTGGGCCACTGGCGGCTGGGGCGGGCGCCGCCGAGTACCGCGATCGAGTCGGCGAGACGGCCGATCAGCGCGGTGCCGTGGTCGATGCGGAGCAGGTCGTCGAAGACGTCGGGGTTGCGCCCGTGGTGCTCCTCCATCTCCCGCAGTTCACTCGCCTGGCGGTGGACGATCGCCTGGACGCGCCGGGCGACGTTGACGAAGGCGCGCTGCGCGGAGTCGCGCATCGCCTCTTCGTTGTCGATGATGTTCAGCACCGTGTAGACGAGGGTGCGTTGGGCGTCGGGCAGGTCGCGGTACGCGTCGTCCGCGTCGACGACGTCCCGGAGCACCTCTTCGGGTGAATTTCCCACCCGCAGCCGGTGGATGGCGGCCGGCAGGAGCTCCTTGCTGATCCGCACGGTCTCGTCGTCGTGGGTGGCGATGCGCCGTTCCAGGTCGGCGAAGCGCCGTTCGTACGCGGCACGCTGGGCGCGCATATCGCGTGCCCGGCGGGCGAGTTGAACGGTGAGTGCGGTGACCACGACGGTGGCGAGAGCACCGCACCAGACGACTGGTATCCGCGCGGCCGCGGAAACCAGCGCCGCCGCGGCGGCGGTTGCGCCGCCCGTCAGAAGCACGGGCAGCAACATGGCGCGGACGACGGGGATCCCTCGTTCGATCGGCGGTGATTCAGCACGAACCATCTAAAACCTCTGGCGGTTGATTCTGGAGGTAAACGCGCTTGAAGGACACTCAGGAACAAGCGCTCGAAATCATCTCAACTCGACTTCGCTGCGCGTGAGCTTAGTCAGATCGAATCAGGGCTTCGGCACATTCACCCAACCCCCTGCGCGAGCGCTCCCGCGGTAATACACTCACGAGTTTTCGCACGCACCGCCTCCGCGCGTGCACAGGGAGTGACGATCAAGGGAGGTCCGCGATCCGAGGTATCTGCCGTCCCGCAGTACGGGACACTTTCGCGGATGCTCGGCGAATTGCTCCGCCATCGTTGGCAATTGCCCCACGGTGAGGGACGCACGCACGCGTGATCGAAGCGGATCGAAAGGAGCGCATTGATGACCGAAGGACGGATGTACGGCGAGGTCGCCACAGCGACGGGCGCTGCGAGAGATGCGGAAGGTTCGGGCGCTGCGAGCGATGCGGAAGGTCCGCCTAGTGCGGGTGGCATGGAAGGTACGGGTGGCATGGAAGGTACGGCCGGTGTGGGCGGTACGGAGGATGCGAGCAGTACGGGGCCGGCGCGCGGCTACACCATCGAGTCGCTGGACACCGGACTCCGGCTGCTGCAACTGTTCCTGACGCATGACACCCTGACCGTCTCCGAGGCGGCCGGACTGCTCTCCATCGGCCGGTCCACCGCCCATCGGGTACTCAGCACCCTCGAAGGGCGCGGCTTCGCGGTCCGGGAACCCTCCGGGCGGGGCTACTCGGCAGGTCCGGAGCCGGCGCGGCTCGGCCGTCCGGCGGGCTTCGGCGCGGCCGTCCGCGAACAGCTCGGAGCCGTACTGGACGACGCGGTACGGCGCACCGGCGAGACCGTCCAGAGCGCGGCGCTCATCGGCGACCGGATCCTCGTCACCGACGGCCGCGAGTCGCCGCACCCGGTCCGGGTGATGCCGGAGAGGGGCCGTACGCACCCCGCACACGCCACCGCCGGCGGCAAAATGCTGCTCTCCCGGATGGCGGCGGATGAGCTCCACGCCCTCTATCCGCAGGAGCAACTTCCCCGGTTCACGCCGAACACCCTCACCTCACGGTCGGCGCTGTTCGCGGAGCTCGACGCGATCCGCTCCCGCGGATACGCCCTCAGCCGCGGGGAGTCGGTCCCGGGCCTGCATGCCGTGGCCGTTGCGCTGGCCGCGTCGAGCCGCCGGAACTGGCTCGCCCTGATGGCCTCGGCACCCGCCGACCGCGGCGACGACGCGGCGCTCGCCCGTCTGGTCGACGAACTGCGCCGGTCCGCCGCACTGTTCGGCGGGGCCTGATGTCGGCCTGATCCGAACGAGAGGCCCCGGCTAGTTCCAGAGGTCGGTGCTGTGGGCGTCGACGAGGGCGGCGATGCGGGCGAGGACCTCGTCGGCGGGCCGCGGATCGTGCCGGCGTCCGTCACGCAGGCGCAGGGCGACCCGGTCGTGGGTGGCTTCCCTGGCACCGATGACGGCTTGGTAGGGCACCAGCCGGGCTTCCCGGATGCGGGCGCCCAGGGTGCCGCGTTCCGGTCCGGCGGTCTCGGCCCGCAGCCCCAGACCGGTGCAGCGCCGGGCGAACGCCTCGGCGTCCGGCAGTTCGGCTTCGGAGACCGGGAGGATCACCAGCTGGGTGGGGGCGAGCCAGGCGGGGAAGGCCCCGCCGTACTCCTCGATGAGGTGGGCCACGGCGCGCTCGACGCTGCCGATGATGCTGCGGTGAATCATCACCGGCCGGTGTTTCGCGCCGTCCGCACCGATGTAGTGCAGGTCGAACCGGGCCGGCTGGTGGAAGTCGACCTGGATGGTGGAGAGGGTGAACTCCCGGCCGGCGCTGTCGACGAGCTGGACATCGATCTTGGGGCCGTAGAACGCGGCTTCCCCCTCCGCCGCCTCGTAGGGCAGTCCGGAGCGGTCGAGGACGTCGGTCAGCAGTGCGGTGGAACGCTGCCACAGTTCGGGGGCGGCGACGTACTTTCCGCCGGGGCCCGGGAGGGAGAGCCGGTAGCGGGCCGAACCGATGCCCAGCGCCCCGTACGCCCGGCGGATCAGTTCCAGCGCGGCCCGCGCCTCCTCGGCGGCCTGGTCCAGGGTGCAGAAGATGTGCGCGTCGTTCAGCTGGATGGCCCTCACCCGGGTCAGTCCGCCGAGCACCCCGGAGAGTTCGGAGCGGTACATGCCTCCCAACTCGGCCATCCTCAGCGGAAGTTCACGGTAGCTGTGGGAGCGGGAGCGGTACATGAGCGCGTGGTGCGGACACAGACTGGGCCGGAGCACGACCTGTTCCCCGCCCACGTCCATCGGCGGGAACATGTCGTCGCTGTAGTGCGACCAGTGCCCGGAGATCTCGTACAGCTCCCGCTTGCCGAGCACCGGTGAGTACACGTGCCGGTAGCCCGCCCGCCGTTCGGCGGTACGGATGTACTCCTCCAGGGTGTGGCGTACCACAGCGCCGTCGGGCAGCCAGTACGGCAGCCCGGCGCCGATCAGCGGATCGGTGTCGAACAGGTCCAGCTCGCGGCCGAGCTTGCGGTGGTCGTGCATGGCGGTCTCCTCGCGGTCGTGGGGCGGGTGACCGCAAGGCGAAGCCCGGGGCACTCGCCCCGGGGCTTCGGACTGAACAGCTGTCAGCGCGCCGGGACAATCTCCGGCGTCGTCGTCATGGCAGCGCGCTTCATGCGGGGGACGTTAGCAGCGACGTCCCGATGTCCGCGCGGCATTTTCGCCGGGCCGCCCAGCTCCCGGTTCGGCACCGGCCCCCGTTCGGCACCGGCCCCCGTTCGGCACGGGGCCCCGTTCGACACAGGACCCCGTTCGACAGGACCCCGTTCGACACCGGCCCGCGTTCACGTCGGCCTCCGGTTCAGCGTCCGGCGCCGCCGATGCGCCCCTCCAGCTGCACCAGCAACTCGCTGAGCTGGGCGCTGAGCCGGCTGCGGGCCTGCTCGTCGAGACCGGACAGCACCGTGCGTTCGTACGCCAGCTGGCGCGGCAGCAGCCGATCGACCATCTCGCGTCCCTCCTCGGTGAGGCGGACATGGGCGACGCGCCGGTCGCGGGCGTCGCCGCGGCGCTCGACGAGACCCCGTTCCTGAAGGGCCCGCAGACGCTTGGTGACGGCGGCGCCGGAGGAGAACGTCTCCCTGGCCAGCTCGCCGGGGGTGAGTTCGCGGTCGGTACGGCGTACCGCACCGAGCAGGTCGAACTCGGCGCGGGTCAGGTCGGCGGCGCGCAGCGGTGCGTCCTCCGCCTGCTGGAGCAGGGCCGCGCAGCGGTTGATGCGGCCGATGAGTTCCATCGGTCCGGTGTCGAGCTCCGGGTTGACGGCTTGCCACTGCCGTACCACCGAGGCGACGATGTCGTCGGTCACACCGCTCCGTTCTCCTGGACGGGGGCGATCAGCCCCTGCCGCTTCGCTGTCGCCGCGAGCGTACGGTGTCCGGCCTGCTCGGCCGCGAGTACCTGCTCCTGGGGCAGGGCGCGCTGCCACCATTCGCCCGCCGCGGTGTCATCGGCTTCGCGCAGTTCGACGAGCGAACCGGTCAGCCTGCGACGGGCGGCGTCGAGGGCGGCGGGCGTGGGCTGCGGGGCGGCCAGGGCGTGCACGGCGTGGGCGCGCGCCCGATCGGTGGCGGCGAGGGCCTTCTCCAGGCGCCCGGTGGCCCGGCGGTTCGTCACCAGCATGGCGGCGAGCAGGCCCACCGCGGCGCCGATCACGGTGTCCAGGACCCGGTCACCGATGAGTTCACCGGCCGGGTGGGTGCCGCCGAACTCCAGGACCAGCAGGGCCATCGGGGTGACGGCGATGGAGCCGAGCCAGTAGTTGCGGGTGATCAGCGCCTCGGCCGCGAAGCCGAAGAGCAGACAGAAGCCGATGAGGGCCAGGGGGCCGGTGCGGCTGACCGGGAGGACGGCGGCGAAGACGAGTACGCCGAGCAGATTACCGAGGGTCCGTTGGAGTGCCCGGTTCCAGGTCAGGGTCACATTGGCCTGGTAGAGGGAGGCGGCGGTGACGATCGCCCAGTAGGGGCGGCCCACGCCGGCCGCCTGGGAGGCGTATCCGGCGAGGGCGCAGCCGATGAGCACGCGGGCGCCGATGGGCAGCAGCGGGGAGCCCGGAGCGAGGCTGCGCAGCAGTGCGCGGCGGGCGTCGCGGCGGCTTGCGGTGCGCCGGGCGGCCCGTTCGGCGTCGATGCCGAAGAGTTCCTCCGCCGCGCCCGGAGCGGGCGGCGCGGTGGGGACGGGCCCGCGGGCACGGGTCTGCCGGGCCCAGGCTCGCAGCCGGTCCGGATCGGCGGCCGAGGCGTGGGCGGCTGCGGAGAGGGGAGCGGCCGGGGAGTCGCCGAGGGCGCCGCCGGCGAGGACGGCTTCGGCGTGGACGACGAGGCGTTCGAGCGCCCGGCGTACGGGGGTGGGGCGTCCGGCCGCGAGCAGGGTCTGCCAGGCCGCGTGCACGGCGGCGACCGCGGCGTGCCGGGTGCGGTGACCGGGTGCCGTGACGTATGCCGCGGCCGCGTCGAGTGCGCGGGCGGTCGCCCGGCGCTCCGGACCTTCCCTGCGGATCGCCGCGGGACCGACCGCGACCAGCCAGGAGACCGCGCCCGCGACCAGGGTCAGCGCGAGGTGGCCCGGGACCTGCCCGAGGTGCTGCGGGGCGAAGAGCGCGGCCGAGGTGATGAACGTGAAGATCAACGGTCCGGGCGGGCCGATGCGGGTGGCGTCGCAGAGCATCTTCTGCGCGGCCGCGAGAACCGCGCCCACCGCGATCAGCACGACGGTCGATCCGGTGAGCGAGGCCGCGACCAGGGATATCGCCAGGCCGATGACCATGGAGACGACGACTCCGGCGACGGCGCGGGCCCGGCGGGCATACGGCAGGTTGTGGCCGTACAGCGCACAGAGGGAACCGGCCATCGTGTACATCACGAGGTCGAGCCGGTCCATGGCGAACAGCACCAGATCCGGTACGGCGGTGGCGACGACCACACTCAGCGCCGGTTTGAACCACATGTCCGAGGGCCGGGCGAGGCGCAGGGGAGCCACCAGCGGGAGTCTGCGGACGGAGGGCCGACGGGGCCGGATGGTTGTATCACTCACCCAAACACTTTAGCAGGTATTACACCCGTAAAACATCACGCTCGTCCCGGCGCTCTGCCGCACGGCACCGATGGCTGACCTCTCCGTGAAGCAATAGCGTTCAGGCACAAGGACAGAGAGTCACCCATCGGTACGTCCACGTATCCATCCGTCGATGTGTCGATACATCCCGGCATCGGTACGTCCACACTTCACTAAGACCGACCGGCAAATGGGGGGTGGAAGAAGGAGCGGGGCTGGGTGCGTGCAGCTGCAAGGCGGAGGATTGAGGCATGGCGGAGCCATGGTGATTGACGACAACGCCGCAGATGTGCGTGCCCAGCCCCGCGACGCCGCCCCCCATTTGCCGGTCGGTCTAAGTCCACGCGTCCGCCCGCCCGCACATCCGCCCGTCCATGGAGGAAACCGAATGAAGCTCACCGCACCGGTGCCCGGCGGTCCCTGCTGGGTCGAGCTGAGTACCCCCGACATCCCTGCCGCCAAGTCGTTCTACGCGGCGCTCTTCGGGTGGCGCTCCGAGACCGACCCGCGCGAGGAGGCGGGCGGCTACACCATGGCGCACCTCGCAGACGCGCGCGTGGCCGCGCTCAGTCCGATCTACCAGCCGGGACAGCCGCCCGCCTGGACGGTTTCGTTCGCGACCGAGGACACCGACGCGACGGTCGAGAAGGTGAGGTCGGCGGGCGGCTCGCTGCTGGTCGGCCCGATGGACGTGTTCGACCAGGGCAGGTTCGCGGTGGTCGCGGACCCGTCGGGCGCGGTGTTCTCGTTGTGGCAGGGGCGTGCCTTCGCCGGTGCGGAGCTGCTGAACGCCCCGGGCGCGCTCGGCTGGGTCGAACTCGTCACCCGACAGGCCGACCCGGCGCTCGCTTTCTATCCCGCGGTCTTCGGGTGGACGGTGAACGCCGCTTCCGGGAACTATCCGCAGTGGGGCGTGGCCGGCGAGGACTTCGGCGGCCTGCTGGTCATGGACGACAGGTTCCCGCCACAGGCGCCGCCGAACTGGCTGCCGTACTTCGCCGTGCCGGACGTCGACCTGGCGGCGGCCACCGCGCAGGGAGCGGGCGGCGAGCTGCTGATGCCGCCGACGGACGTTCCGGGCGGTCCACGGATCGCGGTGGTACGGGACCCGCAGGGCGCGGCGTTCGGCATCCACCGGGCGGGCGACGAAGGCTAGTGCCCCTCCCGGCAAGAGGGCCTGTCCGACCCCGATCCGCCGGACAGGCCCTGGTGCCCAGCGCTGGTCCCGACACGCACGGACCCGCGTATCCATCGGTTCGACATCCGCCTGCCGGCGGGAACGGCTAACGGTCTTCCTGGAGTTCAGCTGATGTACGAGAGCGATGCCGGACTGCTCGCCCCCGGGCGGGCCGGCTCCCCCGCCGAGGCGGCCACCGGTGACGGCGCCTTTCTGCAGGCGATGCTCGACGCCGAGGCCGCGCTCACCCGCGCCCAGGCCGACTGCGGGCTCGCGCCCGCCGAGGCCGGGCGGGCGGTGACCGCGGCGGCGGCCGACGCGAGCCGGTTCGAGGTACGGAGTCTGGCGCTGCGCGCCCGGACGGACGGCAATCCGGTCATCCCGCTGGTCGTCGACCTGGCCGCCGCGGTGGAGCCCGGTGTCCGGCCGTACGTGCACCGCGGCGCCACCAGTCAGGACATCCTCGACACGGCCGCCATGCTGGTCGCCGCGCGGACCCTGGCCCCGGTGCTCGACGATCTGGTGCGGGCCGCGGACGCGGTGGCGCGGCTGGCCGTCGCCCACCGCAACACCCCGATGGCCGGCCGTACGCTCACCCAGCACGCCGTGCCGACCACCTTCGGGCTGAAGGCGGCGGGGTGGCGTGCGCTGATCCTCGACGCACGGGACCGCCTGTCGGCCGTACGGGAGTCGCTGCCCGCACAACTCGGCGGTGCGGCGGGCACGTTGGCCGTCTTCGACGCCTTCACGCCCATCGGCGCAGCCGATGCCGGTGTTTCCGGCACCGATGCGTCCGGCACCGTCGCCGCCGAGGACGGCGGCCCGGGGCTGCCCCTGCTCCAGGCATTCGCGAACGAACTCGGTCTGGCCGAACCGCTGTTGCCGTGGCACACCCTGCGGACCCCGATCGCGGACCTGGCGGGTGCGCTCGCCTTCACGGCAGGTGCGCTCGGCAAGTTGGCCGCCGACGTGCTCGTCCTGTCCCGTACCGAGATCGGTGAGGTGACCGAGGGGCAGGGCGGTGGTTCGTCCACCATGCCGCAGAAGGCCAACCCGGTGCGCGCCACCCTCGTCGTGGCGGCCGCCCGGCGCGCTCCGGGCCTGGCGGCGACGCTGTACGGCTCGCTCGTCGCCGAGGACGAGCGGCCGGCCGGGGCGTGGCACGCGGAATGGGAGCCGCTGCGCGAGCTGCTGCGGCTCGTCGGCGGGGCCGCGTACGAGGCAGCCGAACTCACCGACGGGCTGCGGGTCGTCCCGTACGCCATGCGAGAGAATCTCCAGCTCACCGACGGGCTGATCGTCGCGGAGCGGCTGGCCGCCGTGTTCGCCGAGCGGATCGGCCGCAAGCGTGCCAAGGAGGTCCTGGTGAACGCCGCCGCCCGGGCCCGCGCGGAGACCACGGACCTGGCCGACGTCCTCACCGACGTACTGGACGAGGAACCCGAACTCGCCGGTCTCGACCTGGGCGAACTGACCGACCCCGCCCGGTACACCGGCTGCGCGGGCTCCCTCACCGACCGCGCGCTCGACCGCGGCTGACCGGCCCGGTGGACCTGGGGTCTTCCGTTTGGATCAGGCCGGATCCGCCTCCTGGCCACACCAGCTGCCGCCGCACACCCAGGTGCCCCCTCGCACGGACCGATCGCGCGAGGGGGCACTTGCACGGCATCCACCCCGTCCACCCCTCATTGAAACTTCACACACCGCGTACGATGGCGGCGATGAACACGCTGAGCGAACGGACGCACCGACGACGGCAGGGCGACCACGCCTCGGCCGTTCTCGGCCTGCTGTTCGTCCTGCTCGCCGTGGTCTCGTGCTGCTCGATCGCGCTGCCGGGTTCGGCCGCGCACCACCAAAGTACCCACACCGCGGCCGTCGACCGGGCCGTGACACCCGCGCACCCCGTGGTCGTACGCACCGTGGTGGCCGACGCCCCGGAGGGCCGGGGCGGGGGCAGTTCCTGCCATGTGACGTCCGACCACGCGACGCCTGTCGTGCTGCCCGGCCAGAACGCACCCGCGGCCCTTCCCGGTGCGACCGTCACGGCCCCGGTCGCCCCGCTCACCGGCGCCGCCGCGATCCGCGGCCCGTCCAATGACGCCGTGCGGGAAGTCGACCATCTCCGTCTGCAGGTTCAACGGATCTAGAGGCAGGGCCCGTTCCTCGGAACACCGAGGACGTTCTCCCCCATGCCCTCAGCTCCATCAGTCGTGTTGAACCGAAGGACATTCCGTGACTTCCGACGAGAAGCAGAACACCGCTGCCGCCGCACGCCGCGCCAAGCTGGAGGAGGCCCGCCGCAAGGAGCGGGCCCGCGAGCGGCGCAACCGGATCATCACTCTCACCGCCTCCGTCGCCGTGGTCGCCGCGCTCGTCGCGGGCGGCGGCTATCTGATGTCGGCCGCAGACGACAAGGATCAGGCCGAGGCCGAGGCCAAGTCCGCGCCCGTACGGGGCGAGCGGACCTGGGACAAGCTCACCCAGGACCATGTCGAGAAGCCGGTCGACTACCCGATGAACCCGCCGGTCGGCGGCGATCACCACCCGGTGTGGATGAACTGCGACGCCGACGTCTACACCAAGGCGATACCGAAGCAGAACGCCGTCCACTCCCTGGAGCACGGCGCGGTCTGGGTCACGTACACGAGCAAGGCGAAGCCTGCCGACATCGAGAAGCTCGGCGAGCGGGTCGGGACGACGCCCTACTCGCTGATGAGCCCGGTCGAGGACCAGGCCGCCCCGCTGATGCTCAGCGCGTGGGGCAAGCAGGTGACGGTGACGAGTGCCACCGACGCGCGCGTGGCGCAGTTCTTCACCAAGTACGTGCAGGGGCCGCAGACCCCGGAGCCGGGCGCGGCCTGCACGGGCGGGGTCGCCCAGTGACGTCCGCGGTCCGCTCCTCGCGCCCGATGGTGGTGGCGGGCGGGGTGGTGCTGCTGCTGGCGCTGGGCCTGGTCGCGCTGATGGTCCTGCGGCCGTCGTCCTCGGCGGGCTCCGCCGCTGCCGCCGCGTCGGCGGGCGCGCCCTCGGACACGTCGGTCGATGCCGGGTTCGCCCGCGACATGTCGATCCACCATCAGCAGGCGGTCGAGATGTCGTTCATCGTGCGGGACCGTACGTCCGACGTGGCGGTGCGCCGGCTCGCGTACGACATCATCAACACCCAGGCCAATCAGCGCGGCATGATGCTCGGCTGGCTGGAGATGTGGGGCCTGGCGAAGTCGTCCGAGGCTCCGCCCATGGCGTGGATGGGGCACACCTTCACGCCGCGCGGCGACGGTTCACTGATGCCGGGCATGGCGACCGACACCGAGCTGGACGCGCTGCGGGCGGCGAAGGGCAGGGACGCCGAGGTGAGGTACCTGAAGCTGATGACGCCGCACCACCGCGCGGGTGCGGAGATGGCGCAGGCAGCGGCTGACGCGGCCGGCACCGAGGAGATCAGGAACCTGGCGGCGGGCATGGTCCGGGGCCAGCAGTCGGAGATCGCGCTCATGGCGGACATGCTCAAGGAGCGCGGTTCGACGGCCTGAGCGCCGGACGTTCCGGCACCCCACGCAGGCCGGTGCGGACGCGTAGGGCACCCGTGCAGCGCTGCGCGGGTGCCCGGTGCGGACGCGTAGGGCACCCGTGCAGCGCTGCGCGGGTGCATGCCCGGCCCGTTCGCGGCGGATTCCTCCGCCGCGAACGGGCCGGCCCCGGTCATGACACGGCGACCTCCACCCGCGCGGGGACCAGCGCGGTCCCGTCCGGCAGCCGGAAGTCCAGCGTGATCCGCTGCGCACCGGTCGCCGCCCGGGCGGTGGCGCGCACCGTCACCCTGGCGGCCGCGCCCCGGGTTCCGTGCACCTTCAGCGTGCCGCTCGCCGGTTCCAGCACCACACCCTCGGGCGCGGTCGCCGCCCAGTGGACGGTGTGACCGGTGAAGTCGACGTCCTGTGCCTCGACATCGAGCGCCGCGGCATCACCGTCCCGTACCAGCGCGAGGAATCCCGGGTCGCCGAATCCGGCGGCGGGACTCGCATAGCTGTCGACGACGTTCTGGCGGATCCTGGCGTCGTCGTACGGCGGCTGCCCGGCCGGACCGTTCCAGCGCCACAAGGCCTGCATGTTGGGCAGGCAGACGCCGTTGAACCGGTTGCGGTGCACGAGCGCCCGGTACTCCCGGCGGGCCGCGTCGACTTCGGCACTGTTCGCCGGTGCCAGACCGATGCGCATGTCGGCCAGCGCGATGTCGATGTTGCGGGTCAGCCGGTCGAGCGCCGTGCGGGCCGCGGCTCCCTTCGCCCGGCCGGTGGCTTCCTGGAGCGCGTCGCGCGCCTGCGTGTAGTTGTCGCTGAGCCGGGCGGCCGCGTGGGTGTCCGGGTCGAGGCCGGTGAGGTCGTAGTAGCGGCGTACGGCGGTGAAGGTCTCCTCGCCGAAGCGAGCCATCAGGTAGCCGTCGAGATACGCTTCGGCGTCCAGGCTGTTGTCCCAGGCCAGCGCGGCAACGAGACTCTGGACGGGTTCGTACGTGATCCAGTCGCCCGGTTCGCTGTACATGCCCATGCCGCCCAGACCGAGCCGGGCCTCGAAGGCGACGTCGCCCGCGATGGTGGCGAACGGACGCACCGGCAGGCTGCGCCAGCGGTAGCGCCGGTTCGACGTCGCCCGCGATGGTGGCGAACGGACGCACCGGCAGGCTGCGCCAGCGGTAGCGCCGGTAGTACTCGTACATCACGAGCGACCCGCGGAATCCGGCCCGCCAGGCGCGCAACGCGTCGGCGAGCCCGGTGTTGGCCTTCACGGCGGGGTCGCCGAGATTCCCGTCGTAGTTACGGGAGTACGGGGCGAAGTCGACGATGACCTCGGGGTCGCACGCGTACTCCGGGTCGGGCGGCCGGACGGTGGACGCGTACGCGATCCGTTCGACCCGGACGCCGGGCAGCTCCTCCCGCAGCACCTGGACGAGCTTGTTGACGACCACCGATTCCGCGTTGGCGGGTTTGCCGTACCGGTCGAGGATCGGCTTCTGGAACGCGCCGACGTCCGGGGGCCAGCAGTCGAAGACGGTGATCTCGGGACGGTCCCGCAGGAAGGTGACGACGCGGTCGATGTAGGCGTCGAGCGCCTCGGGGTTGTAGATGTCGAAGAGCGGCCCGCCTGACTCGTAGTACTGCGGGTAGTCGGCCTTCGGCAGGAAGCTGTCGTAGCCGTGGCCGCCGGTCTCGATGCGGATGCCGCGCTTGGTGGCCTCGCGGGCGAGGACGGTCCGCACTCCGTCGTACGTGGTGACGCCGAGGCCCAGGTAGTCGGTCGGGTAGACGAAGGTGTTGAGCCGGTTCTTCGCCATCCAGTCGAGCAGCGGCGGCAGGCTGGCTTCCGTGTGGCTGAAGCCCTCCTCGGCGTACTGCCGGCGCAGTTGCCAGTCGGGCCGTTCGGTGCGGCGCACGGGCGGGAGGGTGAGGGCCGGGGTGTCGGGGATCTGCTCGGCGTGGCCCTCGTACGCGGGGAAGGACGGGGCGAAGAACCGTACGCCGAGCCGTTCCAGGAGCGCGTAGACGGCGTAGAGCGGGGCCCGGTCGCCGAGCCCGGTCAGGAGCAGGTGGGTGTTGTCGCCGAGCAGGGTGAAGGAGTCCTCGGGGGAGCCGGAGAGTTCCCGGCCCGCGTCGGCGAGCCGGCTCGCGGGGATCGTGGTCTGACCGCCGGTGCCCGGGGCGAGGCTCACCAGGCCGGTGATGCCTTCGGGGACGGTGGTGCCGGGGGCGTGCGCGGCGCGCAGCGGCAGCCGGACACCGGTGATCCGCTGGACGTAGTCCCGCAGTTCGGTGGCGGCGAACCGCGCGCTGCCCTCTCCCCACCACAGGACCGTGGCCCGGGCGCGTCCGCCCGTGACGACACGGAGGGCGGTGGCGGTGGCGGGTACGGCCGCCGCGGCTTCGGCGGCGGTGGTCCAGGGCAGTACGGCTGCACCGGCGAGGCCCGCGGCTCCGGCGAGGAATCCCCGTCGTCTCAGCGCGCTCATGGTGCTCAGGTCGCGGGATGCGTATCCGTCGTCCGTGGCGCTCGGGTCGTTCATGTGTGGTCCGCCTTTCCGGCTGTGGCGTACAGGTCTGCGAGGTAGTAGTCCTTGGCCTTGCCTGCTTCGGGGAGCTTCTTCATCTGGACGAAGACATCGGCGAGTTCGTCGAACCAGCCGTCGACCGTGCCGTCCTTGCTGAGCTTCGTCAGCTCGGCGGACGGGAGGATCCTCACGTACTTCGTGGATCCCTTGAGCTGACCGGCGGGCAGCTTGAGGAAGTCGGCGGCGACGGTCTCCGACTCCTGAGGGTGTGCGGCGATCCAGTCACCGGCCTCCTTGAGGACCTCGGTCACCTTCTTGACGAGTTCCGGGTTTCCGGAGGCCAGCTTCGGCTGGGTGACGAAGACGTTCGGGAAGGTCAGCTTGGGGTAGTAGTCCTGGGTCCGGCTGATCTCCTTGAGATCGGGGACCTTCTTCTTCATCGTGTCGATCAGTGGGTACCAGGTGGCGGCCGCGTCCACCTGGCCGGACGAGAAGGCCGTGACGACGGTCGAGGCGTCCATGGCGACCTTGGTGACGTCGCTCTGCTTCAGGCCGGCCTCGCGCAGCGCCAGGTTGAGGATCATGTCGCCGGAGGTGCCTTCGGCGACGGCGATCTTCTTGCCCTTGAGGTCGGCGGGCTTGTCGATGCCGGAGCCCGGCCGGGCGATGACCCGGTCGGCGAGGCCCAGCATGTTGACGGAGACGATCGAGGCGCGGCCGGAGGCGGGGAGCCAGAGCGCGCCCGGGCCGAGGTAGCCGAAGTCCAGGTTGCCGGAGCCGAGTGCCTGGACCTAGAGCGGGCCGTTGGTGAAGACCTTCAGCTCGGGGGTGATGCCCGCCTTCTTCCACAGGCCCTGCTTCTGGGCGACGGCGAGCGCCGCCGAGCCGCTGTAGTCGGCGATGTAGCCGAAGCGGACCTTGTGGCTGTCACCGCCCGAGGAGCCGGCGGACGAGTCGCCGCCGCATCCGGTGGCTGCGGGGACGAGGGCGAGGGCGAGGAGGAGGCCCGCCGTGCGACGGCCGATGACCCGGGTTTTCTTCACGACGCTGTTCCTTCGAGGGGAGCGGGCTGATGGTGGACGGCATGCCAGACCCGGGCGCGCAGCTCGGCGAACTCGGGCGAGAGGCGGTGTTCCTCGGTGCGCGGGTAGGGCAGCGTGACGGGGATGATCGTGTGGATGCGGCCCGGACGGGCGGCCATCACGACGACCCGGTTGGCGAGGAAGACCGCCTCGTCGACATCGTGGGTGATGAACATGACGGTGCGCCGGTCGCGGCTCCAGGTGTCGAGCAGGGATTCCTGCATCCGGACCCGGGTCAGTGAGTCGAGGGCGCCGAAGGGTTCGTCCATGAGGAGGACCTTCGGGTCGACGGCGTAGGCGCGGGCGATGGCGCAGCGCTGCTTCATGCCGCCGGAGAGTGTCTTGGGCAGGGCGTCGGCGAAGTCGGTGAGGCCGACGAGTTCGATGACCTCGCGGGCGCGGCGGCGGCGTTCGGCCTTGCCGACTCCGGCGACCTTCAGTCCGTACTCGACGTTGGCGGCGACGGTCATCCAGGGGAAGAGCGCGTACTGCTGGAAGATGACGCCGCGTTCGGGGGCCGGTCCGCGGACGGGGACACCGTCGACGGTGACGTCGCCGTCGGTCGCGTCCAGGAGACCGGCCGCGATGTTCATCAGGGTGCTCTTGCCGCAGCCGGACGGGCCGACGACGGTGACGAACTCGCCGTCCTCGATGTCGAGTCCCACCCGGTCCAGGGCCAGGAACTCGCCGTCCTTGACGGCGAAGCCCCTTGATACGTCATGGAAGTTGATGGTGGGCATGGTTACCGCCGTTCCTGCCAGTGGGTGAGCCGGCGCTCGGCCCGGAGCAGCAGCCGGTCCATGGCGAGGCCGATCGCGCCGATCGCGATGAGCTGGACGAAGATGGTCGGCAGGTCGTAGAAGAGCTGTGCCTGCTGCATGCGGCGGCCCAGTCCGTCCTGGGCCGCGATGAGTTCGGCCGCGACAACGGTCGCCCAGGAGGCGCCGAGGCCGATCCGCATGCCGACCAGGATGAACGGCGTGGACGCGGGGACGACGACGCCGAGGAAGACCTGTGGGTCGCGCGCGCCGAGCACCCTGGCCGCGTTGACGAGGGTGACGTCGACCGCGACGACGCCCTGGAAGGTGGAGACGACGGACGACAGGAACGAGGCCAGGAAGATGACGAAGATCTTCGGGGTCTCGTCGATGCCCATGAGGACGATGGCGAGCGGGATGATCGCGAGCGGCGGCACCATGCGGAAGAACTGCAGCCAGGGTTCGATCAGCCGGCGGACGACCGGGTACCAGCCCATCAGGAAGCCGACCGGGATCGCGAGGGCGACACCGAGGACATAGCCGATGAGCACGCGCTTCAGGCTGGCGCCCGCGTCGGCGAAGAGTGTGCCGTCGCCGATGAGGGTGAGGGCCCGGCGGGCCACTTCGACGGGCCCCGGAAAGCCGTCGGTGCCACTGTTGGCGAGGACGAACCAGGCGGCCAGGCCGAGCGCGGCGGAGGCGAGGCCGAGCAGCACGGAACCCAGCCGGCCCGTGGTACGGGCCTTCTTCTTCGGGTACTTCGCCGATTTCGGGGTCTTCACCGGTGCGGCCGTGGGCGGTTGGTCCGCCGGTTCGTCCGCCGGTTCGTCCGCCGGGGCGGGGCCGGACATCAGTTTCTGTCTCATGCGACTTCCTCCGCGACTCCGTCGACGTCCGCCGCACGATCGCCGCCGATGTCCGCCATGTAGCTCATCCAGGTGTAGGCCGGGTCGCCGCGGCGCAGCAGCTCGCGGTAGAGCCGCACGGTGAGGTCGCGCCGGACGCCGGCGTAGGCGGGTGCCTCGTACACGTTGTGCAGTTCGTGCGGGTCGGTCTCCAGGTCGTACAGCTCGTGCACGCTCTCCGGGTTGTGCACCAGCTTGTGGCGCCGGTCGCGGAGCATGCGCTGGGAGTAGGGGAAGTGGTGGCCGTGGAATTCGGCGACGATCTCGTCGCGGGTCTTCCCGACGGACGTCTCGGACGTCTCGGCGGTCCCGGCGGTCCTGGACCTCTCGGCGGCCCCGGCGTTCTCGGCGGTCCCGGCGTTCTCGCTGGTCAGCAGGTCTGCGCAGGGCCAATGAAGCCGCCGTGCTCGGTGAACTGCGCAGGTCGGGCGCGCTGAGCCGCGGCGAGCTCAAGGCAAGGGTCGGGCTCTCCCGCACCACCCTGTTCGCGATCGTCTCCGATCTGCTGGAACGCAAGGCCGTCGTCGAACAGCCCGCCCCCGACCCCGAGCATCCGCGCGGCCGGGGCAGGCCCGCCCTGGAGATCGCGCTCAACGCGCGCGGCGCCGAACTGATCGGCATCGACCTCCAGCGCCACCGGATCCATGTGGTCGTCGCCAACTGCGCCCATGACATCGTCGGCCGGTACAGCGTCCCCGTCCCGGCGGACAGCGGCGCCGCCGAACGGGCCGCGCAGGCCATCGCCGCCGTGGACGAGCTGGTACGGCGCGAGAACATCAGCCTCGCTCCGGTCGAGGGCATCGGCCTCGGGCTCCCCGGATTCGTCCAGAATCCGGCCTCCGGCGACCCGCGCAACATGACACCTTTCGCCAGCCATGTCGCCGCCGAACTCGGCCGGCACTTCGACGCCCCCGTGCTCACCGACAACAACTCCAGGCTCGCCGCGCTCGCGGAGGTCACCTGGGGTGCGGCCCGCGGCCTCGACAACACCGTCTATCTGGGGTGGTCCCAGGGGGTCGGCGGGGGGCTCGTCGTCAACGGCCTGCTGGTGCGCGGCGCCCACGGCGCGGCCGGCGAGATCGGCCACACCAGTTGCGATCCGGAAGGCAAGCCCTGCCACTGCGGTGGCCGCGGCTGTCTGGAGGGCCTCATCAGCGTTCCCGCTCTGCTCGCGGCCTGTGCCGACCGGGGCGTGGTGGTCGAGGACGCCGAGGAGATGGTCGCGCTCGGCGGGGTGGCCCTGCTCCTGCGTACCACCGGCCAGGAACTGGCCGGGCTGCTCGACGACAGACCTGTACCCGGCGACGCCACCGAAGACGGCTCGCCTCTCGTCACCGGAGTGACACGATGAGCGCATGCTGCGGACCGTCCCGAGCGGACGCGACGGTTGCGGCCGCCGCCCCGGCGGACTCCTCGCTCGCCGCCCCGCCGTCGGACGGCTCGCTCCGCCCTCCCCCGGCGGAGGCCTCTCTCTGCCCTCCCCCGGCGGGGGTCTCGCCCTGTCCTCCCCCGGCGGAAGTCTCGCCCTGTCCTCCGCCGGCGGATTTCGCCGTTCCTGTGCGCCGGTCGGCCGACGTCCTTCGAGGCATGGTGGCCATCCCGGGTGGCCCGTTCCTGATGGGCGGCGCGGACGAGGACGGGTTCGCGGCAGACGGTGAGGGGCCCGTACGGGAGGTCATCGTCGGCCCGTTCCACATCGACGCGACGTGTGTGACCAATGCCCAGTTCGCCGTGTTCGTGAAGGCCACCGGCTACCGCACCGAGGCCGAACTCATCGGCTGGTCCTATGTGTTCGGCTCCTTCGTGCCCCCGCAGGCACGACACGCGGTGCTGCCCGGCATCGTCCCCGGTGCCCCCTGGTGGCGGGCGGTGAGCGGTGCGTACTGGCGGGCGCCCGAGGGGCCGGGGACCTCGATCGGTGACCGCCGCAATCACCCCGTGGTCCACATGTCGTGGCACGACGCGACGGCCTACGCCCGATGGGCCGGCAAGCGGCTGCCCACCGAGGCCGAGTGGGAGAAGGCGGCCCGTGGCGGACTGGTCCGGGCCCGCTTTCCGTGGGGCGACGAGCTCACGCCCAGGGGCAGGCACCGCTGCAACATCTGGCAGGGCGACTTCCCCGTGCGCAACACGGGCGAGGACGGCTTCCTCTCCACCGCCCCTGTCAACTCCTACCCGCCGGGCGGCTTCGGCCTGTACAACACCTCGGGCAATGTGTGGGAGTGGTGCGCCGACCGGTTCAGCGCCGACTGGCACGTCGCCGACCGCCCGCAGACCCGCGTCGATCCCGTCGGGCCGCCGGTCGGCGAGAACCGGGTACTGCGCGGCGGCTCCTACCTCTGCCACAGCTCCTACTGCACCCGCTACCGGGTCGCCGCCCGCACCTCCAACACCCCCGACAGCACGACGGGCCATGGCGGATTCCGCTGCGCGCTCTGAGCGGGCCGGGGACATCGCGGAAGGGATCGCACCGGGAGTCGCACAGGGGATCGCATAGGCTCGGATCCAATATGAAGAGCAACCTCGCACCGCTGGGGCCCAAGGCCGACAAGGACACCGTGCGCCGGAGCAACCTCAGCCTCGTGCTGCGGGCCGTCCGCGACGAGGCCGAGGGCGAAGCGACCAGGGCCGGGGTTGCCGCGCGGGTGGGTCTGACCCGGGCCGCGGTGTCCTCGCTCGTCGAGCAGCTCCTCGACATCGGGTTCCTCACCGAGTCCGGCAAGACGTTCAGCGGGCAGGCGGGCCGCCCCGGGACCGCGCTCAAGGTAACGCGCACGGGGCCCGCCGGGCTCGGCGTCGAGGTCAACATCGACTACGTGTCGGTGTGCGTCGTCGATCTGGCGGGCACCGGCCGGGTGCGGCTCACCGAGCACCTGGACAACCGCGGCGCACCGCCCGCGGAGGTGCTGGCGCGGGCGGCCGGGATCGCGGCGCGCACCCTGGAGTCGGCCCGCGAGCAGGAACTCTTCCCGGTCGGGGTGACGCTCGCGCTTCCCGGTCTGGTCTCCGGCGGCGCCGTGCGCCAGGCACCCAACCTGGGCTGGAACCAGGTTCCGGCCGGGGAGCTCTTCGCCGCGTCGCTCGCCGCCGAACGCCCCGGTCGCGCGGCGCTGCCGGTGAGTTCGGAGAACGAGGCCAATCTGGCGGCGCTGGCCGAACTCTGGTTCGGCGGGCTCGGCCCGATCCGCAGTTTCCTCTATCTGACGGGTGAGATCGGGGTCGGCGGCGCCCTGGTCATCGACGGTGAACTGCTGCGCGGGGCGCACGGGTTCGCCGGGGAGATCGGGCATGTGGTGGCCGACGCGGAGGGGCCGGCGTGCCGGTGCGGATCGCGTGGCTGCCTGGAGCAGTACGCGGGACAGGGGGCGCTGCTGCGGGCCGCCGGGATCGAGGAGCCCGGCAGCGGTGCCGGGGTGGCCGAGCTGGAGCGGCGCGTTGGGGCCGGGGACGATCGGGCGGTGGCCGCTGTCGCGGAGGCCGGCCGGATGCTGGGGCGGGTGCTGTCGGGGGCGGTGAACCTGCTCGACCCGGACGCGGTGGTGCTCGGCGGGATCTACCGGAACCTGATGCCGTGGCTGTCACCGCCGGCCGACGAGGAGCTGACCGGCCGCGTGGTGTCCGGGCTCTGGTCCCCGGGGAGCGGCCGGCTGCGCGCCTCGTCCGTCGCGGGTGACGCCGCGCGGGGCGCCGCGGCGCTGGTGATGACGGCGGTACTGGCCGACCCGGTAACGTACGCGGGCGGCCGGGCGGCCTCCTGAACCACGCGAACGCGGGCGGCCGGGTCGTCTGCTGAACCACGCACACACGGGCAGCCGGGTCGTCTGCTGAACCACGCACACACGGGCAGCCGAGCCCGCCTGCCAAACCACGCACACACGGGCAGCCGGGCCCGCCTGCCGAACCACGCGAACGGGTGCGGGCCGGACACCCGGTCCGGTCCGGTGTCCGGCCCGCGCCCCTGGCCGTGCGTCGCTGCGGGCCGGGGTCAGCGGACCCCGAGCAGGTGGTCCATCGCCAGCTGGTCCAGGACCTCGAACGCCATCCCTCGTTCCGCTGCCGCGTCAACGTCGAACTCCTCGAACGCCGACCGGTCGGCCAGCAGTCCGGCCACGCCGTCCGCGGCGGTCGGGCGGGCCAGCTCGTCGAGCCGGGACGTGCGCAGTGCCTCCTGCACGGCGGGGTCGGCGCGGAAGGCGGCGGCGCGCTCCTTGAGGATCAGGTAGTTGCGCATGCAGCCCGCGGCCGAGGCCCACACACCGTCGTAGTCCTCGGTCCGCGGCGGCTTGAAGTCGAAGTGCCGCGGCCCCGCGTAACCGGCCGTCTCCAGCAGGTCGACGAGCCAGAACGCCTGGCGCAGGTCACCCGCGCCGAAGCGCAGGTCCTGGTCGTACTTGATGCCGGACTGGCCGTTCAGGTCGATGTGGAAGAGCTTGCCCGCCCAGAGCGCCTGCGCGATGCCGTGCGGGAAGTTGAGCCCGGCCATCTGCTCGTGCCCGGTCTCGGGGTTGACGCCGACCAGTTCCGGGCGTTCGAGGCGCTCGATGAAGGCGAGGGCGTGACCGATGGTCGGCAGCAGGATGTCGCCGCGCGGCTCGTTCGGCTTGGGCTCGATGGCGAACTTCAGGTCGTACCCCTGCTCCGTGACGTAGTCGCCGAGCAGATCGAAGGCTTCCTTCATGCGGTCGAGGGCGACCCGGATGTCCTTGGCGGCGCCGGACTCGGAGCCCTCGCGGCCGCCCCAGGCCACATAGGTGGTGGCGCCGAGCTCGACGGCGAGGTCGATGTTGCGCAGGGTCTTGCGCAGGGCGTAGCGGCGTACGTCCCGGTCGTTGGCGGTGAACGCGCCGTCCTTGAACACCGGGTGGGTGAAGAGGTTCGTCGTCGCCATGGGGACGACGAGTCCGGCCGCGTCCAACGCCTGCCGGAACCGCTTCACGATGCCTTCGCGCTCGGTGTCCGTCGAGCCGAACGGGATCAGGTCGTCGTCGTGGAATGTCACACCGTACGCACCGAGCTCCGCGAGCCGCCGCACGGAGTCGACAGGGTCGATCGCGGTCCGGGTCGCATCGCCGAAGGGGTCGCGCCCCTGCCAGCCCACCGTCCACAGTCCGAAGGTGAACTTGTCCTCGGGGGTGGGCGTGAAGCGTTCCGTCATCGTCTGGCCGCCTTCAGTGCTGTCGGGTTCCATGACCGGTCGAGGTGGCCGAACCCTATTTGTTTACTGTCATGACTAATCATGCACGCGGGCACCTCGGGCACGTAACCCCCCGTCGGCGGAAATTGGCGGCGATCACTGTTCCCGGCGGACACGATCGCGTAATTTGTTAACCGCACGATCAAATAGATGTGGCGCACAGGAATGAGGTCACCCATGCCGCCGCGTACCGTCGTCATCGGAGTGGACAGCTCCACCCAGTCCACCAAAGCCGCCTTCGTCGACGCCAAAACCGGCCGGCTGCTGGCCGTCGGCCGCGCACCCCATGTCGTCACCGGCGACGCGGGCGCCCGCGAGAGCGACCCGGAGGTGTGGTGGCAGGCGCTGCGGGACGCCGTCGCCGCCGGGCTGAAGGAGTCCGGCGTCGCCGCCTGTGCGGTGGCCGGCATCGCGGTCGCCGGGCAGCAGCACGGGCTGGTCGTCCTCGACCGGGCGGGACGTCCGCTGCGCCCGGCGATGCTGTGGAACGACACCCGCTCCGCGCCGCAGGCCGCCGCCCTCACCGCGGCACTGGGCGGGGCCACGGCCTGGACCGCGCGGACCGGTTCGGTGCCGGTGGCCTCCCTCACCGCGTCGAAGTGGCAGTGGCTGCGGGAGCACGAACCGGCGAACGCCGCCGCGGCCGCGGCCGTCCGCCTCCCCCACGACTTCCTGACCGAACGCCTCGCCGGCGCCGCCGTGACCGACCCCGGTGACGCCTCGGGCACCGGCTGGTACTCCACGGCAATCGGTGCGTACGATCCCGAGCTGCTCGAACTCCTCGGCCTGGACGCCGCGTTGCTGCCCGAAGTGGCCGAGACCGGGGCGACGCGCGTCGGCTCGCTCATCGATGCGGCGGCCGACGCGCTCGGCCTGCCCGCCGCAATCGCCGTGGCCGCGGGCACCGGGGACAACATGAGCGCCGCCGTCGGCCTCGGACTGGGCGGCGCCGGACTGCTGGACCACCCCGTGCTCAGCCTCGGCACCTCGGGAACGGTCTTCGCCGCGTCCCGGACCCGGCCCGCGTCGACGGCGCTGTCCGGCTTCGCCGCGGCGGACGGTACGTACCTCCCGCTGGCCTGCACCCTCAACTGCACGCTCGCCGTGGACAAGGTCGCCGCGCTGCTCGGCCTGGACCGCGACGACGCGGCGCCCGGCGGCGAGGCGGTGTTCCTCCCCTACCTCGACGGCGAACGCACCCCCGATCTCCCGAACGCCTCCGGCCTCCTCACCGGGCTCCGGCACGACACCACCCCGCGGCAACTCCTCGGCGCCGCCTACGAAGGCGCGGTCGTCACCGTGCTGCGCGCCCTCGACGAACTCCTGTCGGCCTGCGGCCTCGACCCGACCGGCCCCGAGGTGGCCGCCCGGCCGCTGCGCCTGGTCGGCGGCGGCGCCCAGGGACGCACCTGGGTGGAGACCGTGCGGCGGCTCTCCGGCCGGCCGGTGATCGTGCCCGGCGGCGGCGAACTGGTGGCCCTGGGCGCGGCCGCACTGGCCGCCGCGGCGGCGACGGGCGGGGACCCGGTCGCGATCGCCACCGGCTGGAGGACCGAGGAGGATGTCCAACTACCCGCCATCGAGCGGGACTCGGCCACCTGGGAGCGGGTCGGCTCGGTGCTGGAGCGGGCCGCGGGCCCTTTGCTGGGCGGCGCCTGACATCCCCGCACCGGTTTGGGGAAGCGAAGCGATCTTCACTAGTATCCGGCGATGATCATAAGAAGAAGGCTGACGGTCGGGGTGGGCATCCTGCTCGCCACCCTGACCGCCGGGCTCGGTTCGGCACTCCCCGCCGCAGCCGATGAAACCCCCACCAAAGCCTCCCCCAAGGTCGAGCTCGTGCTCGACGTCAGTGGCTCCATGCGGACCCGCGACATCGACGGCCAGTCCAGGATGGCCGCGGCGAAGCAGGCGTTCAACGAGGTCCTGGACGCGGTGCCCGAGCAGGTGGAGCTCGGCATCCGGACGCTCGGCGCCGACTACCCGGGCGATGACCGGAAGGTCGGCTGCAAGGACACCAAGCAGCTCTACCCGGTCGGCCCACTGGACCGCACCGAGGCGAAGACCGCCGTCGCCACCTTGGCCCCCACCGGCTGGACCCCGATCGGCCCGGCCCTGCTGGGCGCCGCCGACGACCTCGAAGGCGGCGACTCCACCCGCCGGATCGTGCTGATCAGCGACGGCGAGGACACCTGCGGCCCGCTGGATCCGTGCGAGGTGGCACGTGACATCGCGGCCCGCGGTATCCATCTCGTCATCGACACGCTGGGTCTGGTACCGAACGCGAAGATCCGCGAGCAGCTGACCTGCATCGCCGAAGCCACCGGCGGCACCTACACCGCCGTCCAGCACGCCGATGAACTCTCCAGCCGCGTCAAGCAGTTGGTCGACCGGGCCGCCGAGCCCGTCGTCACGCCCGTGGCGACCGAGGGCGCGAACAGCTGCTCCACGGCTCCCCAGCTCAAGCCGGGCCTGTACACCGACCGCGAGAAGTTCGGCGAGCACCGCTGGTACCGGGTGGACGTGCTGCCCGGCCAGGAGCTGCGCGCCTCCGTCAGCGTCTTCGCCGACCGCGCCGTGAACAACGACTACGGGGTACTGCTGCGAGCGGTGACCGTGCACGGCCGGGAAATCGTCCGGGGCTCGGAGTCGGGCACCGGCCGCACCGACGCGATCTCCTCCGGCCTGCGCTACCCGAAGGCCGAGCAGGACGGCACGGACAGCGGCGACAAGCCCGCCGCCGAGACCGTGTGCCTCCAGGTCAGCAACTCCTACTCGGCCCCCGCCTCGGTGAAGACCACGCCGGGCATGCCCGTCGAGCTGACCGTGGACCTGGTGGACGCCCCGGACGACGCGGCCGATGTCGCCGCGTTCGGTCTCGGCCGCGGCTGGTGGCTGCTCGGCGTACTGGTTCTCACCGGACTGGTCGCGGGACTGCTGACCGGCTGGATCTCGCGCTGGCGCATCGCCGTCTGGAGGACCAACTGATGACGCGTACGAGACGTGTACTCGCGGGTGCACTGCTGACCGGCCTCGCCCTGCTGACCTCGGCGGGCGCCGCCTCGGCGGACGACCCGTCGGCGAGCCCGAGCCCGAGCGCCTCCGACGGCGCGTCCGGCCCCACCGAGGCCGGCACCACCTTCCGTACGGCGACGGCGATCCAGCAGAACCAGCGCGCCACCGCCGGGGCGTCCACGGGTGACTACCTGTACTGGGTGTTCCCCGCCGACGCGGGCCAACGCGCCACCGTCAAGGCGCAGATCACGCTGCCGGAGAGCGCCGCTTGGCACGGCGCGTCGACCTGGCAGGTCGATGTGTACGACGGGCTGCGGCGCCGACAGGCCTGCATGTACGGCCGCCAGACCGGGAAGGCGGCCCCCGACGCGTCGACGGTCGAGCTGACCTGCGTACTGCGGACCGTCCGCGCCTGGTCCGAGCCGTGGGCCAACGACCCGCTGCCGGGCAGTTATTACGTACGACTCACGGTCGTCGACCTGCCCTCGGCGGACCTCGGTCTGCCGGTACGGACCGAGGTCGAGGTCACGTCGGTCGACAAGGGCGGTGCCGGGGACGTCGACGGCATGCTCGCCCAGCCGCTGGTCCCCGGTGCGTCCTCGGTCGAGCAGGCCGCCGACGCATCGGACGCCTCGGCCACGGGTGACGACAACACGGCGCCGGCCAAGGTGGCACTCGGCAGCGAGCCGGAGGACGGCTGGGCATCCGGCTGGTGGACCGACCGCTGGCTGTGGACGGTCGGCGGCGGAGTCCTCGGGGCACTCGCAGCCGTCTTCGGCTACTCCCTCACACGCGGCACCGGCCGCCCCTCCCGGGTCCCGCCCGGCGTCTGACCCGCACACCGCGGGACGGGTTCCGGACCACGGCCCACCGCACCGCCGGGCGGGTTCCGGACCCGTCCGGCGGTGCCGGGCGCCTCCCGGCGTGACAGCCGCTACCCTCGACAACTCACGTACCGCACAAGGCCGATGAAACTTTTTCCACGCCGTGCGGTACAGCTGACGTCAGGTCGCCGCGCACCGATGCGGTGCGCCACAAGGGAGCGGAGACTTTCATGTCCACGGAGACCGGCGAGGCCGTAGCTGCCGAGCCGCGCGGCCACAGGATCGTGCCGGGCCCGAAGGGGCTGCCCTTCCTCGGGAACATGCGCCAGTTCGCGAAGAACCCCCTCGCCTTCTTCGAGCGGCTGCGCGCGCACGGAGACATGGTCGGCTGGCGATTCGGCCCCCACTCATGTGTGTACATAGCCGATCCGGAGTGCATCGGCGAGCTGCTCACCGAGACGGAACGCACCTTCGACCAGCCGGCGCTCGGCATCGCGTTCCGCACGGTGATGGGCAACGGCGTGGTGGTCGCCCGGGGCGCGGACTGGCGTCGGAAGCGGTCGCTGGTGCAGCCTTCCGTGCGCCCCAAGCAGGTGCGGTCGTACGCGGCGACGATGGCGGGCAGCGCGGTGGAGCTGGCGGACACCTGGTCCGGCGGCGAACGCATCGACATCAAGCGGGAGATGGCGGCGCTCACGCAGAGGATCGCGGTCCGTACGATCTTCGGCGTCGACACCCCCGCCGACGCGGATGCGATGGGCCGGGCCATGGATGTGGCGCAGCAGGAGATCGGCAAGGAGTTCGCCGGTATCGGCGCGCTCTTGCCGGACCGGGTGCCGACACCGGGCCGGGCCAGGATCAGGAAGGCCGCCGCGGTCATCGACGCCGAGGTGGGCCGGGTCGTCGCCCGTCACCGCGACGGCGGGGACGATCGCCCCGACCTGCTGAGCCGGCTGCTGACCGCGGTCGACGAGACGGGCGCGCACCTCACGGACCAGGAGATCCGCGACGAGACGGTCACGCTGTACATCGGCGGGCACGAGACGACGAGCTCCACTTTGGTGTGGGCCTGGTATCTGCTGTCCCGCAATCCGCGGGTGCGCGCCGCGCTCACCGAGGAGCTGGACCGGGTACTCGGTGACCGGGAGCCGGAGTTCGAGGACTATGCCCGGCTGACGTACACCCAGTCGGTGGTCAAGGAGACGCTGCGTCTCTACCCGACGATCTGGCTGGTCACCGGCGTCGCCAAGGAGGGTGCGCGGATCGGCGGTGTCCCGATACCGGAGGGCACGAGGGTGTGGACCAGTCAGTGGGCGACGCACCGTGACGAACGGTGGTTTCCCGAGCCGGAGGAGTTCCGCCCCGAGCGCTGGGACCCGGAGCAGGGCGACGACATCGAGGAGTACGCCTGGTTCCCGTTCGGCGGCGGCCCCCGGGTCTGCCTCGGCACCCGGTTCGCGATGGTCGAGGCCGTACTGATCCTGGCCGTCCTGGCACGCCGGTTCGAACTGGACGTGGACCCGGGCACGATCAACCCCGTACCGACACTGACGCTGCAACCGGACCGCGAGGTGATGGCGACGGTCCGGGCGCGGTAGCGGTGGCCGGGGCGCTGGGCTGACGGGCGGGCGACCGTCCGCCCCAAAGAGGCCTGGGGAGCCCGCGGTACTCTCAGCCCACCCGCACCGTCCCCACGCCCTCCCCCGCCGCCCCGTGCAGCAAAACCGGGAAGCACTCCAAGTCGTTCTGCGTCATCACCGGCAGTTTGCGGAGCTCCTTGTCCGGCACAGCGAGCAACAGCCGGGGAAAGCGCCCGAACAGTGCGGGAAGGGCGATGCCCGCCTCCACCCGCGATAGTGCGGCCCCGGGGCAGATGTGCGGGCCGTGCCCGAAGGCCATGTGCCGGATCGGGGCCGGCCGGGTGATGTCGAAGGCATCGGCGTCCGGTCCGTGCTGCTCGACGTCACGGCCGATGACCCGGTAGGAGATGACCACGCCCTCCCCCTTGGCGATCACCTCGTCGCCGACCTGGATGTCCTCGGTGGCGAACCGCATCAGAAGATGGGTGGTGGGAGTGTCCCAGCGCAGCGTCTCCTCGATCACTGTCTCCCACGAGATCTCGCCGTCGAGGACCTTGCGCAGCTGATCGGGGTGGGCGAGCAGGGCCCGTACCGCGTTGAGGATCAGCCCGATGGTGGTCTCGTGCCCGGCCGCAACCATCGCCTTGAGATTGCCGACCACCTCTTCTTCGGTGAGCGGGTCCCCGCCTTCCTCGGCGAGGATGAGCGCACTGGTGAGATCGTCCTTCGGCCGTGCCGTCCTCTCACGGACGAGCGCGGCGTAGAAGACGTCCAACTCGGCCAGCAGCGCCATCCGTTCGTCGTGCGGAGTGAGCATCGAGAAGAAGGCCTTGTAACTCTTCGTCAGCATGGCGTGCTCGGCTTCGTCCACGCCCATCAGCATGCCGACCACGCGCATCGGCAGCGGCTGCGCGAACACGGACTTGAGGTCGACCACACCGTTCTTGCCCTGATCGGCCAGAGCGTCCAGCAGCTCCTCGGTGAACCTCTCGATGTCCGGCCGTATCGCTTCGAGCCGACGTGGCGTGAGGGCCTGGGAGGTCTTCGTGCGCAGCCGCCGGTGCTCCGCGCCGTCCACGGTGAACATCGAACGCCCGGCGTCGATCATGCCGATCAGCGGCCAGGCATGCGTCACCGCTCCGCTCTGCCAGAGCCCCCAGGCGTCGAGGTCCTTCACCAGACGGGTGTCGACGAGCAGCTGGCGGGCTTCGGCGTGCCGGGTGACGGTCCAGGCCGGTACGCCGAGCAGCTCGATCCTCGCGAGCGGTCCTGCGTCGCGCAGCCGCGCCGTCTCACCGTCCAGGTCCTGCACCATGGGGTCGATGACGACGGTCCCGCCGACCCAGGCGGAATCGGCCTGCTGGGCAGCGGCGTGAGGGCAGTTCAAGAGACATCTCCTGTCGTACGTACGGGGGTGAACAGGACCGGCAGTGATTCCATCCCCCGCAGGAAGGCGGACTGCCGCCGCACAAGCATCTCCTCGGGAACCGCCAGGGCGAGATCGGGCAGCCGGTCCAGGAGCACCTCGATTCCGGTACGGGCGGTGATCTCGGCGATTTCCTGAGCGGGGAACGGGCAGCGGTACTCCCCGTGGCTGAACGCAAGGTGCGCACTGTTGCCGCTCTGGCCGGAGGGGTGGCCGGTGGAGAGATGCTGCCGCACATGCGGATCGGAGTTGGCCGCTCCCAGGCCGAGAAGCAGCATGTCTCCGGCCTTGATGTCCCGGCCGGCGAGCCGGGTGTCCCGGGCCGCCCAGCGGCCGGCGAGGATCGGGGTCGGACTCTCCTCCCAGAGAACCTCGTTCATCGTCTCGCCGATGCTGTGCCGGCCGCCGAAGAGGGAGTCGGCGAACTGGTCATCGGTGAGCATCAGCCGCAGGGAGTTACTGATCCAGTCTGCTGTGGGCAGATGCCCGGCAGCCGTGACGGCCATCAGGTCGAGGGCGTACTCCTCATCGGTGAACGGCTCGTGATGGGCCATCATCCGCGTGGTCACGTCGTTCCCGGGAACCGCCCGCTTGGCCGCCACCAGCCGCTGCATGTGCTCCCCGAACCGCGCATACGCGCTCTGCGCCCCGGGACCGCCGTCGGCCAGCTCCTTCAGCACCCGGGCGATGTCCGCGCCTTCCGCGTCCGGGAAGCCGATGAGCCTGGCGAGGACCAGCACGGGCAGTGGCTCGGCGAACTCGGCGACCAGTTCGGCGCTTCCGCGTGTGCAGAGATCATCGATGAGCCGGTCGGCCAACTCCTCGCAGTGGCGACGGATTTCGAACGGATCCGCCCCCTCCAGGGCCGGCCCCACCATCTCGGCGTGGCGGCGGTGCTCGGCGCCCGCGGTGAAGTAGATCGACGGCATGGGTCGCCCGACCATCGGGAGCAGCGGCCAGTCCTCGGGAATGTGCTCCCATTGGTTCCATAACCCGACGTCCCGGGGGAACAACTGGCCGTCGCTGGTGACCTGGTGGAGTTCCCGGTAGCCAATGACCAGCCAGGCCGGAAACCCTCCGGGAAGCTCGACGGGCACCACGGGTCCATGGTCGCGCCGCATGGTGCGGTAGAGGACCTGGGGGTCGGTGTGGAACTCGGGGCCGCTGAGCGGCACTGCGGCCGGGCCGTGCCCCATGGCACAGCCCCCGCCGGTTGCGTCGGGCTCGGGCGGCGCAGGCACGGCGGAAGAGGGGCGCGTCATCGAACTGACTCCTGTGGCGGCGGTTTGGCGTTACGGACCCACGGTCAACGCGGGACCACTATAGGGATGTCCCGTGAAGCTTTAGCTGCCGATCACGACCGTACCTGCCACTTTTATGACAACAAGAGGCGGACAGTGGCGCATGTTTGATCACAAGAGGGGTGAACTCCCCTGCCCATCCCGTCCGTTGACATTCACCTGAGCGATGGAAGCCGCTGAGCTTCGGCCTCCACAGAACCGACAACCGGACCCGGATCTGGCAGGAGGACAAGCTCCTGCGCTGGTCCACCGGCGGTATGCGGCAGAGCCTGGAACGCGGCGCGGACGAACAGTTCTTCGGCGGGGGCGAGCAGAACGGCAGCTTCTCCCACCGTGACAAGACGGTGTACGTCGCCAAAAACACCAACTGGAACGAGGGCGGCTACAACAACTCCCAGCCCAACGACGGTTACGGCTGCGGTTACAAGAACCTGCCGGAGACCGCCAAGGGGTTCCAGGACCACAACGCCCAGCTGGGCCTGTGGACCAGAACGGCCTCGACAAGCTCGGCGAGCAGGTGAAGGCGGGCCAGCGGGTCGCGAAGCTGGACGTCCTCGCCCGGCCGTATTCCCTCTGTCCCACTGAAGCCTGAGACCGTTCGGACGTCAGGGGCGCGAGAATCCGGAGCGGCGCAGGGCCTGGTCCAGTGACCAGAATGCCTTGTCGATGGCGTGGCGGGGAAAGGTCGCGGTACGTGGGGTGCCGGTAAGAACGCTGTCAGCGATCCTGCTGGCTTATTCGGGGTCATACGGCGAGGGAGAGGTCGAGCCGGGCGAGGTGGCTGACGCGGGTGCGGTCCAAAGGATGCCCGTTCCACCAGGCGTCGAGGCGTATGAGGTTGAGTGTTCCGCAGCGTCTCGGTATTCACTCCGAGGTCGATGGCGACCGACTTGATCGTCGCTCCCGGACGCGACCGGTACAACGCGACCGCATCCGCCTTGAACTCGGCGGGGTAGTGCTTCATCCCCACAGGGACTCCGTTCTCCTGGACCATCACGATCCAAGTCTCTCCGGTGTCCAAAACCCGGGGTCAGGGCCCGTAGGACCGTCACCAGAGCCAGCCGGCCCGGTGACCAACCAGGCCGCCCCCGCGCCCCGAACGTCTCGGCGAACTCGGCATCGGTCCCGCGAGCGGGCGCGAGCCGTCACCCTGCCCTTCCGCTGCCCGCCTCCGCGATACTTCTTCGAGACCGTCGGTCCGGTGCCAGGTGCATGGACAAGCCCCTCGCACGATGTCCGCCGGCGCGTTCGGCGGCTTCGCCGAGGGCGGCGTCACCCGGACCGCTGCGGCCCTGACCGCGTGCGGCGTCACCGCCGCCGCTTGCCGCCCCTGCCCCTGCCCTTGCCGCCGGCGCCCGGCCGGCGCCGCTGATGGCTGCGGCCGAGACGCACGACCGGCTGCCGCCGGGCCTGCTCGGCGACCGCCCTCAGGTCTGCCAGGCCCGCCCGGTCGGGGTGACCGGATCCGAGAGCGGCCTCAAGAGCCTTATGGGCAGAGAGTTCCTGGCCTCCCAGGATTGTGAGGAAGCCTTCGGGGCCCGCCGTCTCCAGGAGCTGGAGCAGACTCTCGGCGACCATGAGGAGGCTCTCGGGCTCGGTGAGGTCCTCGGCACCGAGGACCTCCCGGCGTACCAGGACACTCAGGACGGTGGGGGCGAGGAGCGGGTCGCCGCGCAGGCCGCGCAGCATGGCCTCGCCATCCGGGTACGCCTCGACGAGAGCGTCGAGCATGGCTTCGGCGCGGGTGCGGAACGGGCAGGTGCGCACCGCGTCGGTCAGCTTCTCCAGCGCCTCGGCAGGGCCCTCCTGGGCGGCGGTCCAGGCAGCGAGTTCGGTGCGGGCGGCGTCCGGGTCGTAGTGCTCTGCGATGACACCGAGGAGACCGGCGGCGGAGGCGTGGGCGAGTTCACCGATGAGCGGGGCATCGCGCCCCTCGGCAAGCAGCCGACGGCGTACGGAGTCGTGACCGAGGGCGGTGAGACGGATCAACTCGACGGGTCCGCCGACCAGTTCCGCCCGCTGTTCCTCACGCCTCTCTTCGGCCTCCTCGCTCTCCCCCTGTCCACCGGCGACGGCACCGAAGAGCTCGGCGAGCTCCGGCGGCATCCCGGCGGGCGGCAGCGCGTGCTCCTCGAGCGGTATGTCGAGGAAGACCGGGTCGGCCATGCCCTCGTGCCGCTTGATCGCACCCAGGTCCTCCAGCGCGTCCAGTACGGTGCGCAGATCACGGTCCGCGTGTCCGAGCTCCATCTGCCAGGCATAGCGCCCGGTCAGGTCGTACTCGGCGCGATAGCGCAGGTGCAGCGAGTCGCGCAGCCGGGGCCAGGGCATGGCGTGCGGCAGGCTGTAGAGGGCATTGAGGACATCCTGCACGGCGTCCTCGAAGCTGTCGAAGAGCATCGACTCGACGTGTCGGCCGCTGCGGGCGCCCAGGAGCGGCCCGCGCAGCTCGGAGAAGGTCTCGAAGGCGTGCCGCCACAGCCCGAGCGGGTCTTTCATCAGGGGCTGCGCCTTGGCGACCGCGTACAGGCGCCCCTTGGCCACCCGTACCAGCCGCGCCTTCTTCGCCCACTCGACCGCAAGCGCCAGGCGCGGCAGCTGCGTGGAGGAGCGCACCGTTTCCACCGCGTCGTCTGTCCCCAGCTCGGCGACGAGGGCTCGCGCGTCTGCCATGCGCAGGCTGCCCGACGCGGTGAGCACGCGCCCCTCACGGCCCGCCCAGTCGGCGATCCCTCGCAGCCACCGCAGCGCGCGGGACGTGTCGGCGCGTGCGCGCAGCTCCTTCTCCCCGGGCAGCAGGACCGGCAGCTGCGGTTCGGCGCGTGTCACGGCTGCCGGGCCGCGCGTCAGATGGTTCCGCACCACCTGGTCCAGTACGTCTCGGTCGTACGGCACCTTGTCTCGCTGAGCTTGCTCCACGAAGTGCTCGAGCGCCGCCGGATCCTGGATGTCGACGCCTTGCTCGGCTGCGGTGACCGCCCAGAACTTCACCATTCCCCAGCGGCCGCGGTCAGCCATGGCGGGGACGTACCGCGGTACGAGGGTCTCGATCGCAGCAAGGTTTTCGGCCTGCGAGGCCCCGCGCGGGTCGCTGAGGCCCATCGCGTCGAGGTAGCGCAGCAGGACCGCGAGCGTGCCGGGCGCATCCGCCGGCTCTTCGCCGGGCAACACGGTGACCGTGCGCGGCAGCCAGTCCAGCAGATACTCCTCGATGTGCCGGGGTTCCCACAGGCCGAGCCGCCCGTCGCAGGTACCTCGATGGCGATAATCGAGCGCTGCCTCGACGACGAAGGGGTCCATGCTCTCGCCCCGCTCGCGGGCCCACTGCCCCATGCGGTGGATCAGCAGCGAACGCGCTGCCTCGTATTCCTCGGTCTCCTCAGGCGCGAAGAACATCCGCATCACACCGGCCCTGCCTGTCCTGTCGTACGGCCGCGGTCGCAGAGCATGCCGGCGACCTTCGGGCCCGGCGGAGATCGCGGTTCCACGGGACCGGGCGATCACTATTGAACCGTAATCGGTCCACCGGCGACGGCAGCGGCGGACGAGGTCGGACGCGATGATTCGGTCACGGTTGGCAACGGGTCCCCGTCGGGCTCGGGACGCTGCAAATTGTCGGGCAGCGGGGCGCGAGCCGGGCCGGCTCGACCCGCTGCGTGTCCTCGTCGTCGTGCACAACGTGACCGCCGCGACGCGACTGCTCGATGTGCTACCTCTGTTCGACGACGATTGGCGTGTCCAGCAGACGTGCACGGGATCCTCGGCGTTCGCGGCCGGTACCGCCGAGTTTCCTTGCCGATACCGGAATTCCGGTCCTGTCGTGGGAGCAGGCTGTCGAGACAGCGGCGGACCTGGTCGTCCCGGCCAGTTTCGGCGTCCAACTACACCTGCTTTCGGGAAAGTTGCCCGTCCACTCACACGGCGTCGGATACGCTGAAAGGCTGGCAACACCGAACACCGGATCGGGGGCGGAGCCTGCGTCCGTCTTCGGGATGGCTCCGGAGCGGCTGCTGTCACGGGGTGCTCCTGTCGCGGACGCGCTCGTCCTCTCCCATCCCGAGCAGTACGAACGGTTGCGCATCGCCTGTCCCTGGACGGCACCTACCGCCGTACTCGCCGGGGACCCCTGCTTCGACCGGATACTCGCCGCCCGGCCCTGTCGCGAGCGCTTCCGCCGTGCACTGGGTGTGCGGACCGGTCAGCAACTGATCCTGCTCAATTCGACCTGGAATTCCGAGTCGCTCTTCGGTGACGCCGCTCCCACTGCCCGATCACGAGGCCGGGACAACCACCGCCCGCCTGCACGTCCTGTCGCGGGTCCTCGGACAGGGTGAGGTTGCGGTCAGTCGCCGGCCGGGGCCGCGGGCGTCGGTGGGTTCGGTCGACGACTGGGAGCTGCATGTCGCCGTGCACGAGGACACCCGTGACGTGGACCAGTTGGATCTGGCCGATGTCATCGTCCGGATGGAGCACCCGACGATCCGCGTCCCCGTCGATCTGGACCGCCGAGGTGCTCCGGCGCTATCAGGGCTGTTCCCTTGCCGCCTATGTGACCGGACCAAATGTCAGGGGCCGTCCACGGACCGTCCCTGACGCCTGTCCCCCGCCCCTACGACTTGCGGGAAATCGCTCCCTGGTGCGACCGCGGTACGAGCGTCCATGTACCGACGCCCGCCGCGTACGAGGCGGTCCCCCGGACGACCGCACGGACAACCGGGGAGCCGGCAGCCGCCGACAGCCCGCTGAGCGTCACTCCTTGACGCCGATTCCGCCGAAGGCGTCGACATCCGCGGACACGGTCGCGCTGTCGGCGTCGGGCCGCCACTCACTGAGCCGGACGAAGCCGGGGTCGAGGATCCGCAACCCGTCGAAGAGCGTAACGATCTCGCCGGGCTCGCGGACGTAGTACGGCACCGCGCCGCTCTCCATGTACGCCTTCTCCGCGGCGATCATGCCCTCGCTCGTACGCGTGCCGTCGTACAGCACGAGGTGGCTGCCCGCCGGCAGGCCCGCCATCAGCTTGCCCACCACCTCACGGGCCCCCTCGAAGTCGCCCGCGTGGCCGAGTATGCCGAGCAGCATCAGGGCCACCGGCCGGTCGAAGTCGAGCGTCTTCGCGGCCTCGGCGAGAATGATCTCCGGCTGGTAAAGGTCGGCATCGATGTAGTCGGTGACCCCTTCGGGTGTGCTGGTGAGCAGGGCACGGGCGTGCGCCAGCACGAGCGGGTCGTTGTCCACGTACACGATGCGCGCCTCGGGGGCGATGCGCTGCGCCACCTGATGGGTGTTGTCCGCGGTGGGCAGCCCGGTCCCGATGTCGAGGAACTGCCGGATACCCCGCTCCTCCACCAGATGACTCACCGAACGCCGAAGAAACTGCCGCCCCGCCACCGCCACGTCGACGAGGCCCGGAAAGAGCTTCCTGATCTGGTCACCGACCTCACGGTCGACCTCGTAGTTGTCCTTGCCGCCCACGAAGTAGTTCCAGAAACGGGCGGAATGAGGCCGGGTGGTATCGATCCGCTCCGACACCGGCGTGGCGGGAGGGGTGACGGACGACTGCTGCTCACTCATGGAGACCTCCGAACGCGAAAGCGATCAAACTATGGCCTCAACCTACCTGGACGTCAGGGTAATTACGCTCCGTGTACGTCACCGCGCAGGCATCGCCACGATCCGAACGGGCCGACTTCCCTGCCTCGGCGGTCGGTTCACCCGTCGGTGATCCGGGTCCAGTGTTTGCTTCACGACAACACCGGGTCTCGGCCCGGTATTTGGCATCGACCACTATTTGGCATCGACCACGGTCGGGCTGCTTCACCGGCCCGCGGTGAGGGTGTCGAGGAGGGCCGCGGTGAACTCCTTGGGTTTGTCGATGTGGACGGCGTGGCCGGCGTCCGGGATGGCGGTTTCGCGGACGGTGCCGCCCGTGGCGGCGTAGTGATCGAGTGCATGGCGGGTCTGGGCGACCATGGGTTGGGCGGGGCAGTGCGCGGCGCCGGGCCAGCCGGGGACGGCGCCGAGTGCGCCGAGGTGGGCGAGGTCGAAGAGGGAGGTGTCGGAGACGATGAGGTCGTCGGTGCCGCGGATCCAGCCGATCGGCGGCTTGGGGTCGATCCGGTGCAGGTCGTCGATGCGGAAGTGGGTGGGGGCCATGGCGTTGAGGACACCTCGAGGGCCGGGGGCGGTGCCGGGCCAGTGGTCGCTGGGGCGGGTGTCGCCGGGGTAGTGATCGTCTCCCGTGCGGGTGGAGAGCATGGCGTCGACGAAGGCGTCCTCAAGTGCGGGGCGGAGCGGCGGTTTGACGTAGCTGGAGGCGAGGACGGCGCGGGGGGAGAGTGGTGAGTTCTCGCTGCGGTCGCCGTCTTTGAGGCGCTGGACGAATTCGGGGTTGACGGTGCCCGCGCCGGAGCCGGCGCCGTCGGGGTGGTTGAGTCGGCCGTCCGGGCCGTGGGTGCCTCCGAAGCCGTACGGGGAGACGGGGTTGACGAGGGTGAGGCTGCGGACGGCTGTGGGGTGATCGCGCAGGTGTTGGAGGGCGATGCCGCCGCCCATGCTCCAGCCGACGAGGTGGAAGCGGTCGAGGAAGAGGGCGTCGCGGAGGGCGGTGAGGTCGTCGCTGTAGTCCCGGACGCCGCGGGTGGCGTCGACGGGGAGGGAGTCGGTGTCGCCGAAACCGCGGAGGTCGACGGCGAGGGGGCGGTAGGGGCGGGGCAGGTCGAGCATGGTCTGCTGCCAGAAGGTGGCGGCGGAGACGTTGCCGTGGACGAAGAGGACGGGTTCGCCGGTCCGGTCGGGGACTTCGAGGAGGTTGAGGGTGAGCCGGGGGGTGGTGATGCGTCGGGCGTGGATGCCGGGCAGGAGTACGGTCGGGGTCATGGTCCGTCCTTGGGAGTGGCGGGGTCAGCCGAGCCAGGTGGCGATCTGGGCGCAGGCGGAGGAGTGCCAGCCGAGTTGCAGGTGGTTGGCGGTGGAGATGAGGGCGGTTGCGGCAACGTTGGCGATGCCGGTGCGGTCGAGGGCGCTGTTGACGAAGACCACGCCGTCGCTGGGGCCGCGGTTCTCGTTGTAGATGCCGAGGACGCTGGGGGACCCGCCGGCGAGGAGGTAGGTGGCGACGGTTCCGGGGATGCCTGCCTTGTGGAGGGGGGCGATCAGGGAGCCGGCGTCGATGGCGGTCTGGATGCCGCTGCCGGAGGTGTAGAAGCCCTGGCCGCCGTGGTAGGTGGTGTACCAGTCCTGTTGGGTCGTGTCGATGCCGTACGTGGCGTCCCAGCGGGCGAGCATCTGACGCTGTCCGGGGTAGACGTCGTAGCCGCTGGTGGGAGCGAAGGCGAATTCGGGGTGGGCGGTGTACGTGCCGTAGCAGGTCATGTAGAGGTGGGGCGAGGGGGCGTTGACACTGCCGCCGCACTGGGGCCAGATGCTGAAGTCGTGGGCCCAGCCGTGGGCGTAGGGGTAGTCGTAGCCGCCGTTGGGGCCGCCGAGTGTGATGAGGCGGCGTACGTCTCCGGCGTAGGGGCGTCCCCAGGTGGGGCGCACTGAGGACACGTAGGCCCGGGTGGACATCTCCCCCTTGCTCCAGCCGACGAGGTCGACCTGGCTGACGCCGAGCCGGTCCTTGATGACGGCGATGGCGTCGCCGACCTGCTGGGCCTGCATCAGGTTGTCGCCCTGCTTGTGGGCGAAGTTGACGGCGAAGACGCGGTGGCCGCGGGCGGCGAGGTACTGCATGAGTCCGGTGCTGGGACAGGACATGGCCCCGCAGCCGTAGCCACCGGCTTCGCCGGGATTGGCCCAGGCGCGGTCGGCGTTGTCGTTGGCGCCGTGGACGAGGAGGACCGGGGTCTGGTGACTGCCGCTGTTCCAGCCGGGGGCGGAGTAGAGGAGGAAGCGGCCGGAGTAGGGCTGCTTGACGCCGCCGAAGAAGGTGCGTCGCTGGCCGTCCTGGTCGCCACGGCCGTCCGGGGGGTACTGCTCGGCGTGGAAACCGCTGGTGGTGTCGAGGTAGCGGTCGACGCGGTCCCAGCCGTTGGCGACGGTGGTGTACGTGGCTTCGAGGGTGAGGTAGCCCGGTGGGGCGGCGTGGGCCGGTGTGGTCGCTGCTCCGAGGCTCAGCAGTGTGAGAAGCAGGCCGAGCAGTGTGCTCGTTGCTCTGCGCATCGCGGCTCTCCCGTCCGTGGGGGGGGTGGGCTCGGTGGTTCGAGTCCGCCACGGTAGGGCGGTGCGGGTGACCTTCCCATGGGGTGAGCAGCCATAGGTGCGGGGCGCAGGGGTGTGTGGTGCCGCCATGCGCCGGGTCTCGAAACCTGGGCTTCGAGACCCGAATTGCGCTATCGCCCTCCTCACTCCTTCGTGGGTACTCCGCGATGCCGGGCAGCTCCGATTGCGCAGAGCACACCGCACACCCCATCGCGCCCGTTCCCGGGCGACCGGTCACCTACCGGGCCGGTACCTCCGCCCCACATGGCCCTCGAGGTCATCGGGATAGAAGTAGACGGGCCGCAGGTCGCCGCTCGCGTAGCGTTCGGCCTGGTCGTCGAAGTGCGGCGAGTCGGGATGCCCGCTCACCCCGCCCGCCGTCACCGCCCAGGCGCGCAGTCGCGGCCCGAACTCCACCACCGCCACGAAACTGTTGCCGCTGGTGCCGTAGTAGCGCTTCGTTCCCGGGTAGGCCTTGGCTCCGAACGAGGCGAGGGAGCCCCATCGCGCCGAGGTGAAGGGCACGGGGATGCTCGGCTTGGCGTCGCTGAACTCCTGGACGATCGCTCCGTCGTTGCGCTGGTAGCGGTTGATCTCGCCCCACGGCACCTTCCAGCTGCCGAAGTCCCGCCGCAGCCGCTGTGTCGCTGTCTCGAGTGCCCCGAGCCGCTGCGCGTCCGTGGCGCGGTCGGCCATGTAGTCCCATACCGACATCCCGGCTTCCGCCGCCGCCTTAGACGTGAGCGCCCACAGGTCCTCACCCCAGAACACGGCCACCGACGTCGCGGTCGACTCCGCGGCCCACCGGTGGTCCCAGTCGCGAAGCAGGCCGATCGGATCGGCCAGCTTCGCCTTCTGCCCGTTGTGCTCGGGCAGTTGGTCCCACGCGGCGACGAGCCCCGGCACCAGCCGCGCAAAGGCGGTGAGGTACGGATCGAACGCGGCCTCGATCAGCGTCTGCGGGGTGAAGTCGTCGCGCGCGGTCAGCACCCGGACCGCCTGTGGCCCGCGCGGGTTCTCACCGAACCGGTCGAAGTAGCGTGGATGGTCGGCCGCGTCGGGGCTGTCCGCGCCGGCGGCGGTCCAGGGCCAGTTGTTGGTGTTGAACGCCCAGCCGTTCTTCGGGTTCACAGCCTGCGGCAGGCTGTCCAGGCTGTGCAGTCCACGCCAGTCGGTCGCCGGATCACTGCCGTCGACGGGCTTGAGATAGTCGAACCGATCGTCTCTCACCGGCATGAACTGCGGCATCAGGAAAGCGATATCACCCTTCGAGTCCGCGAAGAGTGTGTTGTTCGAGCTGTTCGCCTTCAGTCCCGCGACCTTCAAGTACTGCTTGTAGTCCCGCGTCGTGGTGCGCAGGAAGCTCTGCTTGAGCGCCTCGACAGGCTTGTTCATCAGCGCACACGCGACCCACTTGCCGTCCGCCTCGCGCACGATCGGGCCGTGGTGTGTGGCGAACGTGGTGAAGCTGCGCTTGGCCTGCCCGCCGGTCGCAGTACGGAAGGACAAGGTGATCGTCTTCGTGGTGACGGGGCGCAGTTCGTCGCCGTAACGGTAGGAGCGGGTTCCTTTGGCCCCCGTCACGATCGTCTCGGCGAACTCGTCGATGTTGTCGACGCCGCTCGTCGTGTGCATCCAGCCCGTGTGCGCGTTGAAGCCCTGGTAGATGAAGAACTGCCCCCAGGTGGCGGCACCGTAGACATTGAGTCCCTCGCCGCTCGTCACATGCTGCTCCGCACGGAAGAAGAAGCTGGTGTGCGGGTTGATCAGCAGCAGCGCGTGGCCGTCCCGCGTGTGGCTCGGCGCGATGGCTATGCCGTTCGAGCCGGTGGGTTCACGCAGCACCAGCCCGCGCTCCTCGTCGGTCATCGGCACGTCCCGCTTGCCGTAGAAGGCTTCGAGTTGGGTGAGCAGCACCGACTCGATGTCGCCGCCGATGCTGCCCTCCGAGAAGCTCAACGGCATCCACGGCTCGAACCGGTCGAGCACGCGTGGACGCACATCGGGGTGTGTCGCGAGGTAGTAGTTGAGTCCGTCCGCCCAGGCCTGCATCAACTTCCGCAGCCACGCCGGGCACTTCGCATAGTCCTTCTTCAGCGCCTCGGGGTCGAGGAACAGCCGCTGACGCAGGTCCTGCCAGATCGCGCTCTCGCCCTCGGCCTCGGCAAGACGACCCAGGGCGACGAGGTAGTTCTGCTCGATCCGGTTGAAGTCGTCCTCCGCCTGGGCGTACATCATCCCGAACACCGCGTCGGCATCGGCCTTGCCCACGATGTGCGGAACGCCCCAGTCGTCCCGCGTGATTGTCACCTGGGCAGCGTGTCTGCGCCAGCGGGCCTCATCGGCCGGCGCCGATGCCGCGAACGCGGTGCCGGACGGCAGCCCCGCCGCGGCAACGGCCAGCCCGGCTGCTCCGCCCAGGACGCGGCGTCGACTCAGCCCGGAGTTCTGCGCATCGCTCATGAGTGGCTCCTTCTTCCTTCAAGCATCAGGGGATCGTGCAGCTTTACGTGATCTTGTGGGTGGTGGTCCGCCGCTGGGCCCGCGGCGCTCTGTCCGGCCGGCACGGCATGCCCGTCAGACCGCTGCGTCGCCGCACCGCCCGCCCCGGGCACAATGAGCGCGGCGTTCTCGCGGCATGAAGCCCTGGCCCGGTCCGTGCGCCCGCGCTCCTCACGGCCCACGACCGGACGCATAACCGCCATGCGAGGCTCGGGTCCCGAACAGCCCATTGCGGCCGGCGTCTTCGAGGCGAGCGGAGTGGTCGCCGTCCATGGTCACGAAGGCGCCCGTCGCTCGAGGGGCTCCGCCGGGATCTCACCTCGGTCGCCGACAACCTCACCCACGGCGGCAGCAGGGCAGGCCGGCCGGTCGACAGGCACATCACGCCGGCCTCGGAATCGTGTCGGCAACCTGCCGCTGCAACGCTGCTCGGCCCAACGCCCTTGGTTGTCCCGCCGAGATGACGCCCACGGTCATCGCCCTGATCGTCACCTCCACCGCGCACCCGGCAATCATGACCAGGTGACCTCCCTGACAACACACGCGAGTTCCGTGATCACCCACGCGGACAGTCCTACCCAGGAAGAGGCGCCCTGACAAGGCCTTGCCCCTCTGCAAGCGGAAGCTCTCCGTTCATCGCGGAGCAGGGTGCGTCAATCCCCTCGAACCGCGGAGGCTTCCTGAGGGGCCGGCCCCATGGGGGACTCTGACGCGGCCGGAGCCGCGTACATCACTCCGATGTACGCGGCCCCTGTCGTAACGGAGTGCGCCTGCAATCCGGCGGCGGAGCTGAAGGCCGGGCAGCCAGTCATCCAGTGACGGGGCAGCAGCTGGACCTGTGCCCCGACTCCGGTCCCGGGCACATACGCGGCTCTTCGGAATGACGAAGTCCCGGATCAGACGCGCGTGACCCGGAAGTCGGAGTTCGCGGAGAGCCTGTGGCTGCGTACATCCTCGGCCCATCGGGCCTGAGCCGCGTGCGCGGACGGCACCGGACGGTGCACACGGGCGTCGGCCTTCCCGCGCGGGGCAGCGGAACTACGGGGTTCCTTGCCACGCTGGACGAGGCCACCGGGGGTGAGAGCGAGGCCCGGAGTCTGGATGCCGAACGAGGTCATGCGGCAGGCGGAAAGGGGAACCCATTCGACCGGGGTGTCGGGATACTGGGTTCCGATCTCCACGATGCGCGTGGCTCCGGACGGTCGGCATCGGATGCGAAGGGCGTGACCCTGCCGGTCCACCTGCCAGTTGGCCAGCATGCTGTCCGGGCCGAAAAGCCACTCGATGCCTGCCCATTCGCTCCGGAGGCGAGAGTCGTCCGCCTCCCACAACGCCTTGGACTCGACGGCGAGCTGAACGCGGAGCAGCCGTGACTGCCGTGCCGCACACAGGACCCCGTCCTGGTCCGCCCCATGCTCGGTCCCATGGTCGGCCCGGTGGTCGCGCTGGTTGACTATCGTGGCTGAGCTGGACTGGTTGACTTCCTCCCCCTCGTGAGCGAGGGGGATTCCTACGGCTCGCGCCGTGGGGGTTTCTGCTTCGTCGCCGACTGCCCGCCCGGAGAACTCCGTTGAGGTCTTACACCAGCTCCACAGACTGTTACCGCCAGCCCGGCGGCCAGAAGGTTCTTCGCCGCGTTCACGTCCCGGTCGTGGGTCGCTGCGCAGTCGCACGTCCAGGTACGGACGTTCAGCGGCATCTTCTCGGCGAGGGTGCCGCAGACGGAGCACAGCTTGGACGAGGGAAACCATCGGTCGACGGCGATCACCTCGCGCCCGTACCAGGCGGCCTTGTACTCCAGCATGGAGCGGAACTCGCTCCAGCTCGCGTCCGAGATGGCTCGGGCGAGCGTGTGGTTCTTGACCATGTTGCGCACGGTCAGGTCCTCGATCACGAGCGTTTGGTTTTCACGCACGAGCCGAGTGGTCAGCTTGTGGAGCAGGTCACGGCGACGGTCGGCGATCCTCGCGTGGATCTCGGCGACCTTGCGCCGGGCCCTGGCCCGGTTGGCACCCTCGCCCCTGGCCTTGCGGGACAGTTTCCGCTGAGATTTGGCGAGTCGGGCGCGGTCCCGCCGTTCGTGCCGGGGGTTGGCGATCTTCTCCCCGGTGGACAGGGTCAGCAGGTGGTCCAGGCCGACATCGATTCCGAGCGCGCTGTCGGTGGCGGGGAGGGGCTGGACGGACGGGTCGTCACACAGCAACGAGACGAACCACCGTCCCGCCGCGTCCTGGGAAACGGTCACCGTGGACGGCCTCGCCCCCTCGGGGAGCGGCCGGGACCACACGATGTCCAGCGGTTCGGTCATCTTCGCCAGGGTCAGCTCCCCCTCACGGAAGCGGAACCCGCTGGTGGTGTACTCCGCCGACTTCCGCGACTTCTTCCGCGACTTGAAGCGCGGGTACTTCGCCCGCTTGCCGAAGAAATTGGTGAACGCGGTCTGCAGGTGCCGCAGCGTCTGCTGGAGCGGCACCGACGAGACCTGGTTGAGGAACGCCAGCTCCTCGGTCTTCTTCCACGCCGTCAGCATCGCCGACGTTGCGTTGTAGTTGACCCGCTCCTGCCGCACCCATGCCTCCGTGCGGGCGGCGAGCGCCAGATTGTAGACCTTCCGCACGCAACCGAACGTGCGCGACAGCTCGGCTGCCTGCGCATCGGTCGGATAGAAGCGGTACTTGAACGCCCGCTTCACACGGCTCGTGGTCACGCTCACAAACTAGCGGTGCTGCGAGTTAAGATCAAATCTGCGGGTCACAGCACGGCCTTTCACCCCGGGGGCGACACTCCGCCCCTTACCCTGCTCCGCAGGAGTCCGTTTCCTCCCCGCCCTGAAGGGCGGAGTATCCACGGAGGAATCCGATGAAGGGGCGTGCGGACGGATGGCGTACGGGCTGGCCGGGCGGGTGCGGGTGCCGGTGGGGGACGATGCGGCGCGGTGGACGACCCGGGGCAAGTGCCTGCGCGTGCTCGTCGTCGTGCACAACGTGACCGCCGCGACCCGGCTGCTCGATGTGCTCCCCCTGTTCGACGACGACTGGCGCGTCCAGCTTCTGGTGACCTGTACGGGCTCCTCGGCGTTCGCGGCCGGCACGGCAGAGTTGCTTGCCGATACCGGGGTGCCGGTCGTGCCGTACGAGCAGGCGGCCGAGACGGAGGTGGATCTGGTCGTCTCCGCCAGCTTCGGCGGCCAACTAGACTTTCCTGACGGGAAGTTGGCCATCCTTTCGCATGGGGTCGGCTACACTAAGAGGCTGGCAACACCGGACACCGGACACCGGGTCAGGGGCGGGGGCAGTGCCCGTGCCCGTCTTCGGGCTCGCGCCGGAGTGGCTTCTGTCGCAGGGCGTGCCCGTCGCGGACGCGCTCGTCCTCTCCCACCCCGAGCAGTACGAACGATTGCGCATTGCCTGCCCCGAGGCGGCGCCGACCGCCGTTCTCGCCGGGGACCCCTGCTTCGACCGGATGCTCGCCGCGCGGCCCCGTCGCGAGCGCTTCCGCCGCGCGTTGGGGGTGCGGCCGGGGCAGCGGCTCGTCCTGCTCAATTCGACCTGGAACTCCGATTCGCTGATCGGTGACGGCCAAGAGGGCGGTGGTGACGTCATCGCTGCACTGCTGGATCGGGTCGCCACGGAGTTCCCCGTGGACGAGTACCGGTTCGCCGCCGTACTGCACCCCAACATCTGGCACGGCCACGGACCCGGTCAGATCCGTGCCTGGCTCGATCGCGCGCGGCGCGGCGGGCTGGCGCTGATCGATCCGCTGAAGGGCTGGCGGCAGGCTCTGCTGGCCGCCGATGCGGTGATCGGGGACCACGGTTCCGTCACCTATTACGCGGCCGCCCTCGGCACTCCTGTACTGCTGGGCGCCGCGCCGCTCGACGTTCTCGATCCCGATGCGCCGATCTCCACGTTCATGCGGGAGGCGCCGCAGCTCGATCCCCAAGCATCGCTGGCGGCGCAGATCGATCGACTCATCGCCCGTCACCGGCCGTTGCCGGGGCCCGCCGAGTTCACCACATCCGTGCCGGGCGAATCCCCAGAGCGCCTGCGCAGGCTCTTCTACTCGATGATGGGCGCGCCCGAGCCCGCCCGGCCGGCCTCCTTGAAGCCGCTCCCGCTGCCCGATTACGAGGCCGGAACGGTCACCGTCCCCCTGCGCGTTCTGTCGCAGGTACGCGGGCCGGGCGAGATCGCGCTCAGCCGCTGGGCGGGGCCGCCGCCATGGACGAGTGCGGATGGCGGCGGCGACGGGGACCGGGACGGTGAATCGCACGTCGCCGTGCACGAAGACACCCGCGACGTGGACCAGTTGGATCTCGCCGACGTCATCTTCCGGGACGGGGCGCCGGACGATCCGCGCTTCGGGTCTCCGTCGCTCTGGACCGCCGAGGTGCTCCGCCGCCATCAGTGCTGTTCCCTCGCGGCCTACGTGACCGGGCCGTCGGCGTGTGTGGTCCGGATGCGCGGCGAAGAGCCGCTGCGGGTGGTGGCGGCGCCCACGACCGACACGGAGGGCGCCTGCGGTGTGGATCCCGCCGCGTACGCCTCAGCCCTGTACGCCTGGCTGGCCACGGGCAGCCATGATGCGGCCGCCCCCGACCAGCGGCTCGCGCGAGTGGTGACCGACGGGCTCTGCGTGCGGACAGGTGCTCGGCTGCACCACGTACGCATCGAGCCTCTGGCACCTCCGGGATGACGTAGGTGCCAAAGGTGCCGGAGCCGGGAACGGCGCCTACGGGGCGACGCAGCGTTCTCGCATGCGCCGCAGATGCGTCAGGTGGTACTCCGCGCGCTGGCCGTCGAGTGTGGTGATCGCCTCGTCGATCAGGGGCAGCGCCGCTCCGGTGTCCCCTCCGTCCAGCCAGGTCTCCGCCAGATCGGTGAGCGTCCGGGCCGTGTTGTACGTATCGCCGCTCGCCCGGAATCGGCGTAGCGCGGTCTCCAGCCTCTCCCGGGCCTCCGCTCCGCGCCCGAGCCCGCGCAGGGCCCGTCCGCGGTGGCGCTCCAACAGGGCCTGGGCGCGCGGCAGATCAGCTGCTCCTTCGTCGTGCGCGCCCAGCGTGCTCAGGATGTCGCCCGCTCCTTCGAAGGACTCGTACGCCTCCTGGTAACGCCACTGACGCAGTCTCAGCAATCCCAGGAACTCCACGGCCGAGGCGTGGCCTCGCTTGTGGCCTGCCGATTCCTCGGCCCGCGCCGCAGCCAGCGTCTCCGCCTCCGCTTCCTCCCAGCGTCCCAATTCGGTGAGACCGTGCGCCAGTTGCGCGTGCAGCGCTCCGGCGTCGAGGCTGCCCGGGAGACGGGAGTCGACGAGACGTGCTCCGATACGCAGCGCGGGCAGCAGCATCTCGTGATGCCCCGCCTTGAGCTGCAGCGGCCACAGGGAACGGCACAGGTGTACGGCGGTGTCCGGGTCACCGGACTCCTCGGCGCAGCGAACGGCCTCGACCAGATTGCCCGACTCCGTGAGCAGCGCGTCGAGGGCGGCGCCCCGGTCCTCGTACACCTGCCCGGTCCGATCGTCGGAGGGCGCCGGGACGCGCCAGCTCTCCGGGAGTGCCTGGTGGGCCGCCGATGCCGCCAGGTCCGTGTAGGCGAGGAGCGTGCGGGCCAGGGCTGCTGAGCAGGCCGCGATACCGTCCACGCGGATCGCTGTCGCCTCGGCGTGTGCGCGGACTCCGGGGCGGTAGTGGTAGCGCCCGTCGTCGCTTCCGTTCCGGCTGCGCTCCAGGAGCATCCTGTCGGCGAGATCCTCCAGGAGCCCGGCCGTGACCGCCGGGTCGAGTCCGGTGGTCCGTCCCGCCGCCGCGGCGTCGAAGGCAGGCCAACCGCGCAGCGCCATCAGCCGGTACAGCGTGCCGGCTTCCGGCGTCAGGAGTTGGTAGTTGTCCTCCGCCGCTCCTTGGACCGGGTCGCCGTTCACCACGGCCCTGTGTGGCGCAAGCGTGGGGGCGGAGAGCCGCTCCGCCGCGGCGCGCAGGGCGTACGGCGATCCGCCGCACCGGTCGAGCAGCGACGGCAGTGTGGCGCGCGCGGCGGCGACGGTGGATTTGCCGGTGATATCGGTGAGCAGACGCACGGCGTCCCGGTCGGTGAGCGGACCGACGGGGACCCGTACGGCGTCGAGACCGGGGAACGGGGTCCGGGCGACCACGATCGTGAACACCCCGGGCGCCGACGTGAGGAACGGTCGGACCTGGGCTGCCGAGTGCGCGTGGTCGAGCACGACCAGGAGCCTGCGGCCGGCCACACAGTGCCGGAAGAACTCGCCGAGCCGGTCGGTCGCGGGCGGCATCTCTTCGTCCCGCACGCCCAACTGGCGGAGCAGTGTGCGCAGTACGGTTCCGGAGTCGCGCGCGCTCCCGATGCCCCCGCCTCCGAGGTCGGCGTAGATCTGGCCGTCCGGGAAGAGCCGCGTCGGCCGGGATCCGAAGTGCACGGCGAGCGTGCTGGAACCCATGCCGTCCGGACCGTGCACCAGGGCGAGCCGGGGCCGTCCGTCCGCGCGCCGGGATGCCTCGCGCTGGAGTTGCTTCATCGCTTCCTTGCGGTCCGTGAAGAACCTGATGGAGGCGGGGAGGTGTGACTGCGTGGCTCGGGCGGGAGTGGGGCCGCCGTGCACTCTCGACGCGAACGCGCTCCAGGAGGCGGCCAGTTGTGGGTTCGCGCGGATCTGTTCGTGGACCATGCGAGCGACGTCGTCCCGTTCGCCGGGGGCCACGGGCGCGGGGACCTCCCGCCCGACGATTCTCCGTACGAAACCGCCGGTCGACTCCCAGGCCCATTTGCCGGCCTCGTTGGCCATCCCCGAACCAACCGCGCCGAGTACCGCCGAAATCGCCGCCACCGAAGTGGGATCCAGCATGTCGCGCACTCCTCGTTCCCGGTGTTCCGCGCGATGCGCCCTCCCCGGCACCGCCGCTGCCACCGTGCGGATCAACGTTAGCGTCAGAGGGGCCGGCATCCCTTGGACATGGCAATGGTGATCGTCCGGAGTTGACGCGGGACGATCCGCCCGCCCCTCAGGGCGCCGTGAACAGCCCGGGGAACCGTGGCGCGAGCCAGGGTTTGCGGCCCCAGGTGAGGACACAGCCGCGGGCCATGGCGCCCCACGGGTTGCAGCGGCCGAGTGCCATGAGGAAGAAGGTGACCGGTTCGATGAGAATGACGCAGTCGGGGCGCGAGGGCGGCTGCGGGGTGACGGACACGGCGCCGTCGGTGAACGTGACGCCGAAACGGCCGCCGCCCCACAGCCGGATCGTGTAGCGCGCCGTCAGCCGGGCGGTGGCGTCGGCGTCGGTCACCCGGGGCATCGCCGTGATCAGGAAGGGCAGCGACAACTCGACGCGGGAGCGGTCGATCATGTGCGGGCGGCCCAGCGCACGTGCCAGGTCGTAGCCGTGGCCGAGCATGTGTGTCAGCAGGTACGAGCCCAGCACCGCCCGGCTCATCGGACCCAACGGCGTGACCACGCTCGCGTTCTCGTCCGTCGCGCACCGGTCCACCGCCTTGAGGTACGCGTCCGCGTGCGCCGCGATCAACCCGGCCAGCGGTTCGGCGTCCCGCTCCTCGAAGGCGGCGAGCGCACGCTCGTTGGCCGTGGCCAGGCTCTGCGGCGTGCCGTCCCCGTAGCTGCGTTCCTGCCCGGCCGCGAGGTCGGCCATCAGCTCGTTGGCCTGCGCCAGGTGCGCCGCCGCCTGCCCTACGGTCCACTCCGAGCCGGGCACCGGAACACTCGTGTCCGCAACTCCGCGCAGCACTTCGGCGATCTCCGCGGCGGTGGCACGTATCGCCTCGCCGAGCCCTTCGGGCAGCACGCCCGGGACGTCGCGTGCGTCGTATCCGGTTCCTGGTTCCACAGTTCTCCCCGCCTCGACCACTTCTGTGCACTCGTCCGCATGTGCGCACTCGCCCGTGGACCTCGTCATGGATCGCCCATGGTAGGAGGTCGGCCCGCTCGGCGTCCGCGGTGTAGCGGGGCGCCCGCGGGAGCTCATCTACGATCGTCCGCGTGTGCGCAAACGTCATAGTCGCCGAAGACGACGAGAAGCAGGCCGAACTCATACGCCGCTACCTCGAACACGAGGGGCACGCGGTCAGAGTCGTCGGGGACGGCCTCGCGGCCCTCGCCGAGGTCCGGCACCGGGAGCCCGATCTGCTGGTGCTCGACGTGATGATGCCGCGGGCCGACGGTCTGGACGTCGTACGTGTGCTGCGCGCCGAGCACCGGGAGGTGCCGGTGCTGATGCTCACGGCCCGCAGCACCGAGGACGATCTGCTGCTGGGCCTGGATCTCGGCGCGGACGACTACGTGACGAAGCCGTACAGCCCACGTGAGTTGATGGCGCGTGTACGGACGCTGCTGCGTCGCGCCCGGCGAGTCGCCGCGGAGGTCGATCCCACCTCGGATCAGGTACTGACGGTGGGCGCGCTGACGGTCGATCCGGTCCGGCACGAGGTGTCGGTCGAGGGCCGGTTCGTGGAGTGCACGCCCGGTGAGTTCCGGATTCTCGCCGCCATGGCGGCCGAGCCGGAACGGGTCTTCACCCGGCAGCGGCTCCTGGAGGAGCTGCACGGCTTCGACCGGTACATCAGCTTTCGCACGGTCGACGTGCACATCATGAACCTGAGGAAGAAGATCGAGCCCGCACCGCGTCGGCCGGTGCGGTTGCTCACCGTTTTCGGTGTGGGGTACAAGCTGACGGATCCGGTCAGGAACGCATCGCGTGCGTCGTCGTAGCGAGGGCCGTAGCGAGGGCCGTAGCGGGGTGGGTGACGTGCCCGTTCGTCGTGAGCGGCGGGCCCGACTGCCGCTCCGCAAGAGCCTGTTCGGCCGCCTGCTCGCGGTATCGGCTCTGGTGGCGGCGTGTTCGGTGGCCGCCACCGCCTGGCTCGCCGTCCAGACCACCTCCGGCGCCATCAAGCGGGAGCAGGGGCAGAATCTCACCGCCGACGCGCGGATCTACAACACCCTGCTCGGATATGCGGCGGCCCATCCCACCTGGGACGGTGTCGGGAGCACCGTGCGTGACCTGGCGCGGCAGTCCGGCCGGCGGATCACCCTCACGACCGAACAGCGCCGGCCCCTCGCCGATTCCGTCACCCTGCCGTCACCGCCCGCGCTGCCGCCTCAGGCGTCGGCGATCGTCGATCCGCTGTCCGTGGACACGGCGCTGTCCCGGACGGTGGGCCTGGCGGCGGGTGCCACGTCCGACCGCGTCGACCCGCGCGCGGTCGGTCCGTTCCGGCTCCCGAAGGCCGAACGTGCGGCCCTGCAACGTGCCGCCGAGCGGAGTGTGGCCTGCCTGAGCCGGTCCGGGGTCGCGGCGGACGCGGTCCAGGATCCGAGTGGCCGCCCGCGCATCGAGGTCGTCGGCAACGATCCCGGCCGGGTGGCGGACACCCGGTGCGCGTCCGACGACCTGGTCTACCCGACAGCGACCGAGCGCAAGGCGCTCGGGGAGCTCAACCAGTTGGCCAATGCCTGCCTGAAGCGTCAGGGCCGCGCGGGCGTCGTGCTCAATCTGGACCTGTCCTGGGGCGGCCGTCCCGAACCGGTGCCGAGCGAGGCTGCCGAGGACCGGACTGCCGTCCCCGTACCGAGCGTCCGCACCGGCGACGACGACCGGGCCACCGCCTCCTGTGTGGGCACGGCCCGCCGCGAGCAGCTCAGTTCCTATGTCGCTGCGCCCGCGCTGCTGTTCATCAGTGACGAGGGCAGCACGACCGTGCCCGGCTTCGATCTCTCCCCGGCGAACACCGCGAAGATCGCGGGCGCCGCGGCGCTCGTCCTGGCACTCACCGTCGGGGCCACGGTGCTGGCCGGGGCACGGCTCGTACGTCCGCTGCACGCCCTCACCGGTGCGGCGCAGCGGATGCGGGACGGGGAGGACTCGGCGCCCGTACTGGTCACCGACGACAACGAGATCGGGCGACTCGCCGCGGCCTTCAACGACATGGCCGCCCACCGCGCCCGCCTCGAAGGACAGCGCAAGGACATGGTCAGCGATGTCGCCCATGAACTGCGCACCCCGCTGAGCAATATCCGCGGCTGGCTGGAGGCGGCGCAGGACGGTCTCGCGGAGCCCGATCCGGCGTTCATCTCCTCGCTCCACACGGAGGCCGTGCAGCTGCAGCACATCATCGACGACCTCCAGGATCTGGCCGCCGCCGACGCGGGTGTGTTGCGACTGCATCCTGAGCCGGTACGTATCGAGGAGGTGCTGGACCAGGTCGCCGCGGCCCACCAGGGGCGGGCCGAGACCGCGGGAGTCACGCTGACGGTTCTCACGGCGGCGATCGGCTCCCCCTCTCCCGAGCTGACGGCCGACCCGGTCCGGCTGCATCAGGCCATCGGCAATCTGGTCTCCAACGCGGTGCGTCACACCCTGGCGGGTGGAACTGTCACATTGCGTGCGTACGGCTCATTGCGTGCGGACGGCTCCGAGTCCGCGGACGAGGTGGTCGTGGACGTCGCCGATACCGGCAGCGGCATCTCGGCCGATGATCTGCCGCATGTCTTCGACCGTTTCTGGCGCGCCGAGAAGTCCCGCAGTCGCCGCACCGGCGGCAGCGGTCTGGGCCTGGCGATCGTACGGAAACTCGTCGAGGCGCACGGCGGATCGGTGAGCGTGGTGAGCGTCGAGGGGCAGGGCTCGGTGTTCACGCTCCGACTGCCGACGGACGCGGCGGGGTTGGGACCGGGGACAGGGCCTGAGCCGGGGACGGGGACGGGGCCGGGGCCGGGGACGGGGCCGGGGACGGGGCCGGGGACGGGGCCGGGGACGGGGCCGGGGACGGTTCCGCAGCTGAGGCTGGGTGAGGGGTATGGCTCGGGTGAGTCGGGAGGGACCTCGGCTGTCACGTCGAGGAACGGTTCTGGCGGCGGCGGGAGCGGTGCGGACAGCGGAGAACGCGATGCGGGGCGGATCTGATGCGATGACCACAGCGATCTGACAGCTTCTTCATAACTTCACGCCAGCCTGTCGGCATGCCTTGCGCCCGGTGCGAACCGGTATCCGGGCACCACCGAGGCCGACCTGGAATGGAGCCATGTCCATGCCCCACCGTCTGTCCCTCCGTACCGCCGTCCTTGCCGCTGTCGCGGCCGGCGCGGTACTCGTCCCGTCAGCAGCGGCGTTCGCCGACAGCACGCCCATGCCCGCGCCTTCGGCGCCGTCCGTCGAGCGGTCCACCGTAGCCGCGCAGGGAGCGCAGCCGTCGGTGGCACCCCGTGGCGGCGTCGCCGCCGGCGACACTCCCGCTCCGGTACGTTCCGAGCGAGCTGCCGTGGTCGAGCGGGGAGCGCAGCCCTCGGTGGCGCCCCGGGGCGGGGTCGCCGCCGGCGACACTCCCGCTCCGGTACGTTCCGAGCGAGCTGCCGTGGTCGAGCGAGCGGGTGCCGCCAAGGCTTCGGCTGTCCCCGCTCCGCGTGGCGGAGTCGCCGCGGGTGAGCGACCGGCCGGCACCTCGGGCGACCGCACCACCGCCCTTGCCGGGTCGGCCGCGGCCGCTCTGCTGATCGCGGGAGCGGGAACGGTCGTGCTGCGCCGTCGCTCTGCCGCACAGCAGGGCAGCTGAGCCGACGACATGTCACATCACTTCACAGCATGTGACATTGCACGGAAGTAGCCGTGTTCGACATGTGACGTTGCACAGTACGTGACCGTGCATGACATGTGACATCGCACGAACACGTGACATCACGGCACGTGACATCGCTCGGCACGTGACCGAGCACGGCAGTCGACGGCGCACAGCAGTCGGTCTTCCGCGTGGCGCCGCCCAGCCCGGGCGGCGCCACTCCCCTTCTCCGCATCTTCCTGGAGCCCCCACCATGTCCCGTAAACACCCACCGCTTTGGCGCGCTCTCCTCCCGGCGCTCGCCTGCCTCGCCCTCGCAGGCTGCTCCTCCCCCTCCCCCTCCGACGCCGTGGACGCTTCGTCCGCCGCACCACACGGCAGTGGCGGTTCGTCCGGCGTCCCGGATGCTCTCAACTCCCCGAAGGAAACAGGTTCCAGGGCGGCGAACGAGCCCGGCTCCCCTGAATCCGCCGCTAGCCCCACCCATGTCAGCATCCCGTCGATCGGGGTGAACAGCTCACTGATGCGGCTCGGGCTGAACAAGGACGGCACGGTGGAGGTCCCGCCCGCCGAGAAGGGCATGACGGTCGGCTGGTACACCGGGGGCGCGGTCCCCGGCGAACGTGGCGCCGCGGTCCTCATCGGGCACAACGACACCCGCCTCGGCAAGGCCGTCTTCCACGATCTCAAGAAGATCGGCAAGGGGGCGGACATCGCGATCCGGAACGACCGGGGAGCCGAGATCCACTTCAGGGTCACCGGCACCGAGACCGTCAGCAAGAAGGCATTCCCGACCGAGAAGGTCTACGGTGCCACCAACGCACGCGCCCTGCGCCTCATCACCTGCGACGGCGCCTTCGACGCCCAGGGCCACCCGGTGGACAACCTCATCGTGTACGCCGCCCGGAGCTGAAGGCGCCCGCGACCGTCACCCCCGAAGGAGTTTTTGAAGGCCCAGGGGCCCTTCCGGTGATCTGCCCGGCGATCTTCAACAAACGGTGGTTTATTGAAGATCTTGATCGCTTGGCCTGCGACGGCGGACCTCCGGCACCGGACATCACGAGCCGGTGGCACGGGTGAAGCGGGCAGCCCACTCCCGGACGAAGTCGACGAACTCGGGAGGGCCGAGCACCTCGAACTCCGCACCCACATTACCCAGTGCCTGAGTCGGCCAGTCCAGGGTCTGCGAGGTCATCCGTACCCGGCACCGCTGCTCGTCGACCTCCTCGACCGTTGCCCACGGGCCAACGCGCGCGCGAACAGCCGCTGCGGGGGCGTGCACAAGCGCTTCGACGGTGTGCGGAACGGGGACGCCGCCGCTCCCCGCACGGACGAAGGCCGAGGCGTCGTCGGCAGGTAGCTCGCGTGGGCGGAACCGCTCTCCGGTCCCGCGCGGACCGTCGAGACGGTCGAGGCGGAAGCTGCGCCAGTCCTGCCGGGTCAGGTCGTAAGCGACCAGGTACCAGCGGTACCCGAACGAGACCAGCCCGTGGGGCTCGACATGGCGGACACTGCGCTCGCCACCGCGGGCGGTGTAGGAGAAGCGAAGTCGTTCCTCGTCCCGGCACGCCTGCGCGATGGCGGTCAGCAGACCGGCCTCGACGGTCTTCCCACCGCCCTCGACCGAGGGCACGGTCACCACTCGCAGGGCGTCGACCCGTCGGCGCAGTCGCGCCGGCATGACCTGCACGACCTTGGTGAACGCGCGGATCGAGGACTCCTCGATTCCGGTAACCGCGCCCTGGGCGGCCGCACGCAACCCAATGGCGAGCGCGACCGCCTCCTCGTCGTCGAGCACCAACGGCGGCAGGGCGGCGCCTGCCGTGAGCTGGTAGCCGCCATCGACGCCGCGACTGGCCTCGACCGGGTAGCCCAACTCGCGCAGCCGGTCGACGTCGCGCCGCAGGGTACGCGCAGAAACCCCGAGTCTGTCGGCCAACTCGCCGCCCGGCCAGTGCCGGTGGGTCTGGAGCAGGGACAGCAGCCGCAGAGTCCGTGAGCTTGTGTTCGCCATGTCCTCCAGGATGGCGGCAATTGAGGTCGGAAAGTGACCGCTATGGCTCATAGCGTGGGTCTCACGAGAACGGCACGGGCCCAGGCCGGGTGCGCCGACTGATCGAAACGAGGAGAACCATGACCGACAGCACGATGTCGACGACCCCCGACACGATGTGGGAGGTGCGACTGGCCAAACACCTGAAGGGCGACCTCGGGACCGACACCTTTGACCTCGTACAGGTGCCGACGCCCGAGCCGGCCACGGGAGAGGTACTGGTCCGCACGGACTACCTGGGTCTGTCGGTGGCGTACCTGGAGATGCTGCGGGCCGACTCCCGTCTGCCGATCCCGCCGTGGGAGGTCGGCCAACGCATCGGCGGCGGCGCGGTGGGCACGGTCGTGCGGTCCATCAGTGCGGACCTGGCCGTCGGCGACCAGGTATGCACCGTGGCCGGCTGGTGCGAGTACTCGGCCGGGCCTGCCGACCAGTACCGCAAGGTGGACCCCGACTTGTTCCCGAGCCCGGTGCACTACCTCAGCCAGGGGCCCACCGCCTACTACGGGATGTCCGAGATCGCCAAGGCCGGTGCCGGCGATGTCGTCTTCGTCTCCGGCGCGGCGGGCGGCGTCGGGTCGCTGGCCGGACAGATCGCCAAGTGCCAGGGCGCCGCGAAGGTGATCGGTAGTGCGGGTAGCCAGGCGAAGATCGACTACCTGGTTGAAGAGCTCGGCTTCGACGCGGCGTTCGACTACCACGACGGCCCCGTCCTCGATCATCTGCGGGACCTGGCGCCCGAGGGCATCACCGTGTTTTTCGACAACGTCGGCGGAGAGCAGTTCGACGCGGCGGTCGAGGCGGCGGCGCCGGGGGCCCGCTTCGCGCTGTGCGGCGCGCTGTCCACTCAGATCGGCTACCACGAGGACCGGTTCCCCGAGCCGGATCTCGCTGCGGCGGCCGCCAAGGGGATCGAGGTTCTGCCGTTCTCCACCTATCACACCCCGGAGCAGATCGCGGCGTGGACCGAGCGCTTCAGTACGTGGTTGAGCAAGGACCGCTTCGTGTTCCCCCACACGATCGTGGAAGGCGGCCTCTCGGCAGCTCCCCAGGCGCTCGTCTCCCTGCTGAAGGGCAGCTACAAGGGCAACGTCTCCGTCAGGGTCGCCGGCTGAGGATCGAAGCACGCCGCCCGTCACACACGGACGGGCGACGCGCTCCCGGTGACGTCCCCACCATCCAAGGAGAACCGGCACCACATGACCGACGCCTCCGTGCTGTCCACCCGCACCCTGAACCGGACACTGCTCCAGCGACAGTTCCTGGCCGCCCGAACCTCCCGCCCGGTACTTGACGTCGTCGAACACCTGGTCGCTCTGCAGGGGCAGGAGCCCAACTGGCCTTACGTGGGGCTGTGGACCCGGCTGGCCGACTTCCGACATGACGACCTGATGGCACTGCTCCGCGACGGGCGCGTGGTGCGCTCCGCAGCCCTACGCAGCACCCAGCACCTGACCAGCAGCAACGACTTCCGCTGGCTGCGGCCCGTCGTCCAGCCCGTCCTGGACCGCACCGCCGGGGCGCAGTACTTCGCCGCGCAGACCGCCGAGTTGGACATCGCCGAGCTCACCGACGCCGGTCGGGAGCTGATGGCCGGCCAAACCCTGCCTCGGCGGAAGCTCGCCCTGTCGCTCGCCGAGCGCTTCCCGGGCCGCGACGGCCGCGTGCTCGCGGGGGCGGTGGAGCTGCGGGTACCGATGGTGCACGCCCCGGCCACCGGCGCCTGGGGCGCCTGGGGCAACCGCCCCAACATCGCCATCACCCTCGCGGAGCACTGGATCGGCCGACCGATGGCAGCGCCACGAGTCGAGACGATGATCCGCCGCTACCTGGCGGCGTTCGGCCCGGCCGGCGTCATGGACATCCAGACATGGTCGGGGCTGACCCGCCTGCGTGAGACTCTCGACGGGCTGCGGTCACAGCTGCGCGTCTTCCACGACGAGCGGGGCACTGAGCTCTTCGACCTGCCCGACGCGCCGCTCGCCGACCCGGACCTGCCCGTCCCCGTGCGATTTCTGCCGGCCTTCGACAACCTCCTCCTCGGGCACACGGACCGCGCGCGAGTGATCAGCGAGGCAGACCGCAAGCTGGTGATGCCGGGGCAGGCCATGTTGCGGCCCACCTTCCTCGTTGACGGCTTCGTCCACGGCACGTGGTCGGTGAAGGGCTCCGTACTGCTCATCTCCCCCTTCCGGCCGCTGTCGCAAGCGGGCACACAGGCAGTACTGGACGAGGCCGAGCGACTTCTCGCCTTCATCGCACCTGATGCGACCGAGCGGGGGGTCACGTTTACCTGAGAACGACGGGACGTTTTTCCCTCATGCGGCGGCCGCCTCGTCCTCGCCGAGCACGCTGAAGTCCATGTCCAGGTGGGCGTCGTAGTCGTCCGGGGTGATACCGAGTTCGTGGGTGGAGTACTCGCCGAACCGTTTGATGTGCTCGGTCAGGTAGGGGAGCCCGGACTGGACCGACCATGCACACCCAGAGGTGACCGGGCCCACCGACGTTCAACGCGCCGTCACGCATACCCACGCCGGCCGACCTGAACTCCGCTTCCACATCGATACGATCCTCGGCACCGACGATTTACTGTCCGTGGTCGGCGGCGTCGGCCACGAAAGTCGCCCCGGCACCATCGACAGCCATCTCATCTGGCTGATCCGACTCCTCGACGGTCAGATGGCCGAGATGTGGACCTACCGCCGGAGCGCTCCCTGATACTGCTGATCCACAAGTCTTGACGATTACTCGCGGGCCCAGAGGCAGGCTTGCCATGATGGCGGCCATGCCTTCTCTGGTCGCTCCTGTCATGCCCCCTGGCAGCCTCAACGCCTCTACCCAGCCGACGCTGCCGATCGACGACGACTTGCTTCTGCGGCCATGGCTGCCTTCCGACGCAGCCACCGTCGCGCGAGTGTTCCAGGACCCAACGATCCAGCACTGGCACCTGCGCAAGGCGGACTCCGAAGACGAAGCCCAAGAGTGGATCAAACAGTGGCGACGTGGCTGGGAGAGCGAGACCGCCTGCCATTGGGCCGTGGTCGATGCCGGCGGCGACAGGGTTCTCGGACGGGTCTCCCTCCAGTCCGTCATCATGGTCGGCGGCCAAGCAGAGATCTCCTACTGGACCACCCCGGAGTCCCGTGGCCAGGGTGTCTGTTCCCGGGCTGTGGCCCGAGTATCGAGCTGGGCACTGGAAGAGGCCGGCTTCAACCGACTCGAACTCAGCCACTCAACGGTAAACATCGCATCCTGCCGCATCGCCGAGAAGACAGGCTTCGCCCTGGAAGGCGTACGACGTCAAGCGCTGCTCCACGCCGACGGCTGGCACGACATGCATCTGCACGCCCGAGTCCACGAAGCCTGACGAGGAGACGGCGGAACCAGGTCTGACCGACCCGGCTCTTGGTTCGACTCCTTGCGCCGCTGCTTCTTCCGCGCCTGCTGCCACCCGCCCCTCCAGAGCCCGCGGGGGTCAAGGCCGGCGGTTCGGTCCCGAGCGGGAGCCGCCGTGTCCCTGCAGACCGAGGGTGCCGTGGCCGTGAGCAGGACGACGACGGCCGCGGCGTCGACCTCCACCCCGTTCAGGCGACGGCGCTTTACCCTCGGTGAACCGCGTTCTACCCTCCGATAGGCAGTTGACCTGCAAAGAAGCGGCGCGGTTCGACCCTCAGGCGAAGAAGGTGGGGTTTCGGCCACCCACCGCGTCCTGGCTGCTGGCCCAGCACGTCGGACGCCCGACGCCACCGAGTGGGCAGGACCCTGACCTGAGTGTGAGAATTGGGTACTGGATCGCAGTTCGGTGTCCAAGGCACGCCCGGCGATGCATGGGAGCGGGCGCATCACCTGAGGTCCCCCTCCCCTTGATCCCATCGACACGCTGGGAGGCTCTCCGTGAGCGAACGTCTCAATGCGTGGCCGACGCTGGTCTATGAGGACCTGGCGCCCATGGTCGACTACGTGAACCGGGTGGTACAGGTCGCAGGCAAGTACACCCTCGACGAGCCCTTCGAAGTCGGCTGGGGAAACATCGTCCTCAATGTCACCCCCCGGGGGCTCAGTACGCCAACCCTTCGGCAGCGAGGCGTGACCTTCACGGTGCACTACAGCCTGCTCGACGGACGCGTGGTCATCGAGGCCGACAATGGTTCGCGGACGGTGCCATTGTCCAAGGGATCGGTGGCCATGTTCTATGCGTCCTTCTGCGATGCGGCAGACGAGCTCGGCATACACCGACCGCGCAGCTCGTTGATCTGCGAGATTCCCGATGCCCCGCCGCGCTTCGAGGACGATCACGTCGAACGCACCTGGGATGGCCACGCAGCCCGGCTGATCTGGACAGCGTTGAACCTCGCCGCTGACGGGCTCGAGGCGTGGCAGGCCCCCTTCCTGGGACACCGCCCCCGGGTCGGTGTGATGTGGGGCGGCTTCGACCTGTCAGCCACGCGTTTCCGGGCGCAGCCCACCGTGCCGCCGCCCGGCCGACCGCCGTTCATGCAGAATGCCCAGCTCGACGCGTACGTGTCGGTGGGATTCTCCTTCGGGGATGACAAGGCGCCGAACGTGGGCATGTACGCGTACATCTGGCCCCAGCCGGACGGTCTTGAGGGCCGGCCCTGGGGTGTTGAGGGCGCCGCCTGGTATCCCGACGCTGGTCTGGTTCGTCTGCCGTGGGCCAAGCTCAGGGAGACAGCGGACCCGCACCAGGCCATTGTGGCGTTCGGTGACGCCGTCTACGATGCCGCCGTCGAGACGGCAGGCTGGCCGTCCGACCTTGTCGGACCCCGCGTCGAGGGTTGGTACATGAGCAGGACACCGCCCGAGCTCGTCCAGCACCAGCACGGCTGACTCAGGTCGAGATTCCGACTCGGAAGAATAGGCGCCCGGTCAGCTCTTCAGTTACCGGCCGAAGAGATAAGCATCGCGGGGCAGTACCCGGCGCACGCTCCTCTCCGCCGTCGCATCACCCCGCTCAGCCGCCCCTCTTCCATTCCGCGCAGCGGTTCGTCTTGAAGTACTCGCCCTTGTTGAGCGTCACACAACCGGGGCCGTTCAAATTGTTGTTGGCGATGATGGAGCCGAACTCCCCGCTCGCGTCCTTGGCACGCTCCCAGTCCGCGAGGAGGGCGTGGGGACGAGTAGTCCCGCAACACACGGGGAGGGTGCCGCCGTTACGCCTGTGCGGCGCGGCGGGACCCTCCTGGCGTTGCGTGCCTCAGCCGGCGACGAGGCCGATGAATCCGGTCCACGCACCTGGCCCAACGGTCAGCATGGGGCCGCTGAGCTGCTTCGAGTCGCGGATGTGTACGTGGGTGGCCGCAGCGGCGAACTCCAAGCATTCACCGCCATTGCCGGTGCTGTAGCTGCTCTTGCGCCAGGCGACCTCTACGCATTCGCCGCCTTCGCCACTGCTGTAGCTGCTCTTGAACCAAGCCGTCTCCGGCACGCTCGGCATCTCCGTCCGGCCCATCATCCCTCTTCCAGAAGTCCCTTGACGACGTCCAGCGATTCACTCGGTGTCAGAGCCTGAGCTCGGATGATGCCGTACTGCTCCTCGACATCCCGTACAACCGTTCGCTCGGTGTGCAGACGGCTGTCTCGCTGAACCTCAACGTACGCCATCCTCCGCCCGTCGCATTTTTCGATCAAGGTGAACGGTCCCGCAAGCCCGCAGTGTTCCTGCCGATCGGTCGGCATAATCTGGATCTCCACGTTCCGCCGGTGGCCATGGAGAATGATCTGTTCCAGTTGGCCACGTTGCACGCCCCAACCCCCGACCGGGCGTCGCAACACCGACTCCTCGATCACGAAACTCAGAGTTGGCATCGGTTTCCGAGCAAAGATGGCCTGGCGCGCCAAGCGTGCCGATACGCGCTGCTCGATCGTCTCCTCGTCGAGAAGCGGCCGCCGCACGGCAAACACGGCGTGCGCGTATTCCTCAGTTTGCAACAGGCCAGGTACAGCCATCGTTGCGTACACGTGAAGGGTGATCGCCTCCGCCTCCAGCCGCGCCATGTCCCGGAAGAACGGCGGATACTGCGCCCGCGCAACCTCCTCCTTCAGGGCCAGCAACAAACCCCCGGCCTCCAGCACCGCGTCCGCCTTGTCGATGAACTCGGGCTGCGGAATCCGCCGCCCCTGCTCGAACGACGCGACGGACTGTGCCGCGTAGCCCACCCGTTTCCCGAACTCTGTCCGGTCCAGCCCCGCCCGCAGACGTAACAGCTTCAACTGCCGTCCGAACGCGGCCATCACCCCGGACCCTGGCTCGTCCTCCGGCCGCTTCTCGGACTCCACGCCCGAGCCCGAACCCGAACCCGAACCCGACCCCATGTCCGCGTCCGTGTCGCCCCGCGTCACCGTCATCGCCACCGCCTGTCCCACGCACGTACATGCCGAACGCCCCGCGTACAAGCAGTCCGCGACGGCGCGTCACCCCTGATCACGCTATGCCACCGAACGACACCGTGGAGCCATGACCAGCAATCCACCACTCCCCGTGCGCCCCATCCGCACCGCCCAACCCCGGCCTTGCGGGCCTTCCCGGCCACGACCAACGGCTGGCGGCATGCCGGTTGCTTTGTCGGTTCTTCGCCGACCGCCCGGTGGCAGCGGGACCCGGCCCACCGGCGGCGCAGTCGTCGTGCAGCGGTCAATGAGTGCGCCTTGACGCGCGATTTGATGCACAGTCATAACTTACAAACACTGTACTGATCACGTTTACACATACTTTACTTTACGGTCTCTCCTCATGGACAAGCTTTGCGGGGCGCGCACGCGCCCCCAGCCCTACGACTAGGGCGTTCCCACCCCAGCGGAGAAACCTTGAAAACGATCAGAGCCCTCCTCGCGGCAATAGGCTGCGCTGTGCTCGCACTGACCGGTGCGTTGATTGCGCCGTCGTCCGCGAGCGCCGACACCGTGACACGGGTGACGGCGCCGCAGTTGCGGTTCACCAGCTACAACATCTGCGGCAACATGTGCGGCAACCCGAACTACTACGACAACCAGCGCCGCATCGACCAGGTGGTCGCCGAGGCGTCGGCGGATGTGTGGGGCGCGGACCAGATCTTCCTGTCGGAGGTGTGCCGCTCGCAGTACGACGCGATCCTGGCCAAGCTCGCCCCCAAGGGGTTCAGCGGCCTGTACACCGCGACACTGTCGGGCTATCCGACGATCTGCCACGGCAGCGACTACGGAATGGCGGTCTTCGTCAAGGGGCCGGCGCTGGAGACCACCGTCCTGGACCTGACCCAGGGCGGCGAGTCGGAGCCGATCAAGAACCCCTGCATCAAGTCCCGGCTGCAGGGCCGGATCACCTGGTCCTGCTCGATCCACCTGTACTGGTCGGCCTCGCCGACGCTGCGCGACGCCGAAGCGCGTGAGCTCGCCGCGCAGGCCAAGGCATGGGAAGACGCGGGCATCCCGGTGGTGCTGGGCGGGGACTTCAACGCCCCGCCCGCCAGCACCATGGCCTCGTATTTCTACGAGCCCGCCCTCGGTGGCGGTGCCAAGGGAACCATGATCGAGGTCGACGAGACCGACCGCGACTACTTCACCCCCGCCTGCGTCTCGGCGGAGGTGTCGCAGTGCCGCTCGGGTCAGGACAGCAAGGACGGCGGCAAGATCGACTACGTCTTCCTCAGCGCCAAGTACTTCGCCAACCCCGAGGCCGACGTGCTGCCGATGGACACCAAGGTCTCCGACCACAAGCTGCTGCGCGGTGCGGCGACCTGGAAGCACAGCGGCCAGACCACCGGCAGCCTGTCCAGCTAGGCAGTCGGCGATGACCTGGATCAGCACGCGGGCAGCCCCTTGCAAGGGCGGCGGCTTCTAGCCGGCGAACCTGCCAGCCGCTGCGGGGAATTTCTCTGGTGACGGCCGAGCCGACCTGGTCGGCCGGGACACCGCCGGTGACCTGTAGCTCTACAAGGGCAACGGAGCGAGCTACTGCGCACCCCGCACTCACGCGGGCAGCGGATACGCCGCAGGCGAGCTGATCTTCTAGACACGGCGGATACGACGAAATTGTCACACCGCTCGAACCCCACGTCTGATCCGCTCCAAGAATGAATGGCCGGCCGCTGGCCGCTACAGAAACGGAAGGCCGCCACCCTCGCAGGGGTGGCGGCCTCGCCGTCCTTGCACCGCGCGAGCTGATGTTCGGGCCGGGTCACGGCCGAGCCCTTCACCCGGGTGGCGAACACCCCGCAGGCGGCCAGGCCCCGGCCGTCTCGTCGGCCGTGGCCAGGTGGATCCGGCGCCGTCCGCCGGCCGGCTTCTTGACCCGACCGACGGACACCCCGTCGAAGTTGAGCAGCAACGTCGTATCGTTGAACAAGCCCGTGGCTCCTGGGCGATCGTTCTGCGTCGAGAACAGAAATGATCACTCAGAACCACGGGAATCCTGCATCCAGGCCGCCAGACAGCGACTCGAACACCGACAGTGACAGCACGTCAGCTCCCCGACGAGGCGCACCGCTCAACTTCGAAGACCCGGTTCCCCTGGCACCACTTCTCGATGCGCTTCAGCTCCACGCCACGTGGAGCCCGCCTCGCCCGGCGCCTGGCCGGCGAGCGGCTCGACGCGTGGGGCATCCCGTACAGCAGCGACACGCACGACACGCTGTCGCTGATCGTCGCCGAGCTCAGCGCGAGGGCCGTCCGCGAGCCGCAGTACGCCCCTCACTCCTGCTCGGCCTGTTCGTCAAGGAGCGCCAGTGCCATGTCAGAGAGGGTCAAGCCTCCTCCGTCCACAGTCCACCGGGCGGGACCCTGGACTGCGACTGGGGCTTGCTCCCAGCCCGCGAGTTCGTACATGTGCAGGACCAGGCGCGTAGGCGATAGGCCCGGTTGTCCCCCGCCCGCAGAAGGCACTTCGACCGGTCATTGACCCACGTCGCCTCACTACGTTGAGGTTCTTGGGCGAGCCATGCTTCGAGAGCTTTGATCTCTGGCTTGTTCCACAGCCGCAGACGTAGGGGAGTCCCATCCTCCGGCCGCTTCCCGGGCTTCACACCCGAGCCTGACCCCGAGCCCGAGCCCATGTCCGCGTCCGCGTCGCCCCGCGTCACCGTCATCGCCACCGCCCGTCCCACGCACGTACATGCCGGACGCCTCCGCGTACAAGCAGTCCGCGACGGCGCGTCACCCCTGGTCACGCTACGCCACCGAACGACACCGTGGAGCCATGACCAGCAATCCACCACTCCCCGTACGCCCCATCCACACCACCCAACCCCGGTTCCCCTGGCACCACTTCTCGATGCGCTTCAGCTCCACGCCACGCGGTGCCCGCCTCGCCCGGCGCCTGGCCGGCGAGCGGCTCGACGCGTGGGGCATCCCGTACGGCAGCGACACGCACGACACGGTGACGCTGATCGTCGCCGAGCTGAGCGCCAACGCCGTACGCCACGGCCACGTGCCCGGCCGCGACTTCCGTCTGCGCCTGTCCGCCGAGGACACCACCCTGCGCGTCGAGGTCACCGACACCCGCGGCGAGAGGATCCCCACCCTCGCCGAACCGGCATCGGACGACCAGGAAGACGGCCGCGGCCTGCTCCTCGTGGCCGCACTCACGGACCGCTGGGGCTGGTACCCGTGCGCGGACGGCCCCGGCAAGACGGTCTGGGCCGTGCTGGAAATGGGAATGCCATCGTCCGGCCCTGCGCCATGGGGGAGCGCCGGGGCAGGCTCTGATTCCCTTACGGCGCCGACGCTGACGGTCGGCGAGCCACCGTCTTGAGCCCCAGGACCCAAGCAACGGGTCCTGGGGCCTACGCGTCACAGGATCAGACGCAGTTGTGCGCGGCGCTGGTGCTGGAGCCGATCACCACGTCGATCCCGCCGAGGCCGGTCACATGGAGTGCGTTGACCGTGAGCCCGTCGGCGGTCTCCGTCTGCTCGTTGATGACGGCCTTCACTCCCACCCCGAGATCGATCGTGTGGTTCGGAGTGTCCGGCACCGTGACCGGAGTGCCCGCGATGCTCAGGGTGAGCGCCGTGGACCCCTTCTTCAACGTGCAGGTGCTGGTCGAGGACGCAGTGAGCCCCGACGCCTGGATGACGGGCAGGCCCGGCAGCCCCACTGTGGCCTTGGACACGGTCGACGTGGCGGTCGCCGAGCTCGGACCGACGTCCGTGACGACCTCGGCGCAGAGGGCGTCGGCGGACAGGACGAGCGCGTTGATGCCCTGCGCACAGGCCGGGGCCACCGTCTGGGCACCCGCCGTACGCACCTCACCGGTGTCCGGAGTCGGCGCGATCACGAGGGGCAGCAGCAGGACGGGAACCTTCGCCGACAGACCGTACGCCCGCCCGCTCACGTACTGGAGCTTCAGCTCGGCAGACGTCTCGGACGCCTTGTAGTCGTCGTCCCCCGCGAACGTCACCGTCAGCGGGATAGTGGCGCCCTCCGCCCACGGCTGGTCGACGGAGTCGATCGGGCAGCTCGCCACACCCTTGGCATCCGTCGTGCCCTCACACGTCTGCGGGTTGTCCCCCTCCCCCAGGGCGAAGCTCACCTCACGCCCGTCGACCGGCGCGCCACCCTCCTTCTCCGTCAAGGTGGCCGACAGCTCCACCGGCGAACCGTTCGCGATGCTCGTCGGACCGTCGTACGCGAGGGCCGTGTCCTTCTGGACCGGCGGTTCCTGGCCGTCGCAGCCGTTGGTGCTGGTGATCTCCGCGGCGTTCTCTTCGTCGTAGGGATACTCGAGCTCCTTGCCCTCCATCCAGATCGGCACGAGGGACCCGTCATGCCACTGCTCGTGGTGCAAGTGGGCGTAATCGACGCCACCGGTCTTGCCGACGGTGCCGATCTGATCGCCTCGCTTGACCTCATCGCCGGTCTTGACGGTCAGCTCGTTGAGGTGGAGGTACTTGCTCACCCAGCCGTCGGGGTGCGCGAGCTGCACATACTGACCGCCGTCGGCCCCCCAGTCGCCGGCCTCGGCGGTCCCATCGGCCGCGGCGAGCACGGGCAGACCGAGGTCCTCGTCACCGGCACCCAGGTTGAAGTCCAGTGACAACTCGCCGTCGCCGCCGCCCCCGTGCCCGACACGGGTGAAGTACTTCCAGGTGGTGTCGCACTCGAACGGGGCCAGAAAGTCCGGCCTCGCCATGACCGAGACGTCGCCGGCCGGCGCGGGTTCGGCCGCCTGCGCGACCGGAGCCGCCAGGATCAGGCCGAGCGTCGCGGCCAGGGCCGCCAGTAAGGTTCCGCTTCTCTTCTTCACAGTGATGTCCCCCTGAGTCAGGCGCAGTTGTGCGCAGCCGTGGTGCTCGAAGCGACCACGATGTCGATGCCGCCGACGGCGGTCAGATGTACGGCGTTGACGGTGAGCCCGCCCTCGGACTCGATCTGCTCGTTGACGACGAGCTTCGCCCCCACGCCCAGGTCGATCGTGCGGTTCGGCAGGTCACCGATCTCCACCGGAGTGCCCGCGATCGTCAGCGTCAGGTCGGTGCTGCCCGTGGTGTCCGTGCAGCTGCTGGTGGATGTGGCCCGTACGCCGGAGAGGCCCACCACCGGCAGCCCAGCCAGCCCGATCCGTGCCTCCGCCACGCTCGCGGTGGCCGAAGCGCTGCTGGGGCCGGTCGTGGCCGCCACCTTGGCGCAGAGGGCTTCGGCGGACAGCAGAAGGGCGTTGATGCCCTGCGCGCAGGCCGGGGCCACCGTCTCGGCACCCGCCGTACGCACCTCACCGGTGTCAGGGGTCGGAGCGATCACGATGGGCAGCAGCAGGACCGGCACCTTCGCCGTCAGCCCGTACGCCCGACCGCTCACGAACTGGAGCTTCAGGTCCGCGGAGATCTCGGACTTCTTGTACGCGTCGTCCCCCGCGAACACCGCAGTCACCGGAACAGTGGCGTCCGACCTGAGCGGCTGGTCGACCGAGTCGATCGGGCAGCTCGCCTTGCCCTTCGCATCCGTTGTGCCCTCACACGTCTGCGCACCGCCCTCCTCCCCGAGGGAGAAGCTGACCGCACGCCCGGCGACCGGCGCGCCGCCCTCCTTCTCCGTCAGCGTCGCCGACAGCTCCACCGGCGAACCGTTCGCGATGCTCGTCGGACCGTCGTACGCGAGGGCCGTGTCCTTCTGGACGGGCGGCTGCACCACACCCTCGCCCACATCGATCTGGTTCTCGTCGATCGTGAACTCCACACCGCCGTACGCCGTGGTGACATCACCGCTGTACTGCTTGATGCGCTGGTGGTCGGCCCACAGGTGGTCCGGGATCGCCGGGTCGTCGGTGGTTCCGTTCCCATCCCACTTCGCGAAGTCGATGACATCGGGCATGGGGTAGTTCGACCCGTCCGCCTTCACCAGGTCGGCGATGAGCGAGGACAGACTCCCGTAGACACCGGAGACGTAACCCAGTTCGTGCAGGGTCGTGGTCCACGACGCCAGGAAGGGCATGACCAGGGCCGTGGTGTCCGGCCCCGATTCGTAGTTCTCCATGTTGAAGTAGAGAACCGACCCTTTCCCGAAGCCGACGCTCTCCGCCTGCGCGATCGCGTCCCGGGCCGCTTCCGCGCCCTGCGGTTCCGGGTCGGTGATCACTTCGCATTCCCGGCCGCCGTCGTCACCGCAGCTGCCCGCGTCCGCCGATGCCTGGCGGCCGACGTAGATGGGGAAGAAGCGCCACTCGTTGTCGTACTGGGTCTGGACCCACTGCGCGTCGATGGTGATGTCGCAGCCCGCGTTGACACCGCCGATGTACACACCGATGGCGCTGTACGGGGATGCCTCCTGCCAGACGTTCATGTCGCCCGTGGAGGGGGCTGCGCATTTGTCGAAGCCCTGGCCATGGAAGGAAGTTGCGTCTGCCGGAACGGCCGCGACCGAGGGCGGTTCCTCCGCCGTCGTGGCGGGGCCGGCGTCGTCGACCGGCAGCGAGGCGCTGCGCAGTACATCCTGGATCCGTTGCCGGTCGCCGCCGTAGACCGCGGTGACCGAGATCCCGTCCACGGTTGCCTCGTACGTACCCGATGCGCGGTTCTCGGTGACGCGCGCCGCGTCGGTGGTGACCTCGGCGGGCTCCAGCAGGAGCGCTTCGGTGCGGCCGAACACCTTGGCCGGACAGTCCTGTTGGGTACCGGGCGCGCCGAGGTACACGGCGTGCCGGTCGAACCGGACACAGGTCTCCGGATCGTCGCGGAGGTCGATGACCTCCCACGATTCCGGAACGGTGAACGTGCGTCCCTGGTAGGTCACTTCGGTGGTGCCGGCCGATTCGGCCGCATGGGCCGGGCCCAGCGAGCCTGCGGTGAGCGCGGCGGTGACGGACAGTGCGAGCAGCGCGCCGCGCACGGATCGGCGCATGCTGAAGAGAGGTCTGTGCTCAGTGATGGTTCCCCCTGAACCCGGGCGCCGGGTTCGACTTCCGGCGCATCTCGAGCGTTGACCTCGGCGAGACTGGAGCAGTGACGTGACACACGTCAATCGACGGCTCGCGGATCCGGCCACCACTACCGGTGGGTCACCCGGGATCACGGGGTGTGATGTTTGCGGCAGGTGCAAAACGGACTGTGGAGGGCCGGTGAAGCACCGGGTCACTCAATCGGCCTCACCCGCGCCTCCAAGGGGCGTCCACCGAAAACCCACCGCGCCTTCACGGTGCCTGTTTGTCTGGATAGCGACCGCGGTACGTCGTATTCCGCGTACTGGTCCTATGCGAAGGCGGCGATGTGACGCCGGGCCCAGTCCGCGAAGGTGCGGGGCGGGCGGCCGAGGATCTGCTCGACGGCGGGGCTGAGGCGCAACTCGGCTGCGTTGGGCTCACCGAGGATGGTCAGCGTGGTCTCGACGACGGGCGCGGGCATGAACGCGAGCATCTGCTCGCGGGCCTCCTCGCGGGTCAGTTCGATGAACCGGACCGGCTCGCCCAGCGCCTCGGCGAGCGCCTCGGCCTGCTGCCGCGGCGTCGTGAGGGCGGGTCCCGTCAGCTCGTGGACCTGCCCGGCGTGACCGTCCTCGTGCAGGGCCGGAGCGGCAACATCGGCGATATCGGCCGGGTCGATGACCGGCAGACCGATGCCGGCCAACGGTGCGGCCACGGTCCGCCGCGTACGGACCGGCTCGGCCCAGGCGTACGCGTTGGAGGCGAAACCGCCGGCCCGCAGGACCGTCCAGTCCATCCCCGACTCGCGGACCGCGCGGTCCAGCGCCAGACCCGTACCGCCGTGCGACTCCGAATCCGATCGGCTCGCGACCCCGATGGAGGAGAGAAGCACGACCCTCCGGGCTCCCCCAGCCTTCGCCGCATCGAGGATGTCTGCGCGCTGCCGCAACTGCTCGACGCGTGACTCGACCTCCTGCCTCGAAAGAGCCCACCGGCGGATAAGCGCCTCGTGCGTCACCTGTGCGTACGGCTCGTGGCCGGACACCACGTCCCTTGTGTCGCACCGACACGGACACCCGAGTCCTGCTCCACACAGTCACGAAGCGCGTCCAGGAACTGCGACCGTTCCCGTTCGCCGGCCAGCGTGACAACCTCTTCGAGCTGGTCGATCACCACAAGCACACGCCGGAACCTGCCGCCGCGAAGCCTCGACAGTTCGGCCTTCAGAGCCCCAGGCCCCTGACGCAGTCGTCGCAGGACGGCGTTCACCGGTTCCTGTCCGCCGCCGCGGCCGCGATGGCCGAAGTCAATGCACCAAGCGGATTGGGACCAGGTGAGGGGGCGGGCAGGAGCACCCGGTCACGCGGCCACTCGGTTCGCGGCGGAGAGGGGTTCTCCAACTGGTACACGACGACCTGTCCCACCACCGTCGCGATGACCAGCACTCCGAAAGTTCGCCAGGCGCTTCCGCCGTGAGGCCCGTATCACCGCGCGGATCCAGCACCCCGGCGTGCCGCAGGTGTACGACGCGGTGCTCGACGACACGTACGAGCGGCTGTTCCTGGTCATGGAGCTGGTGGACGGGGTGTCCCTGTCCACGTACATCCACCCGGATCGGCTGCTTCCGGTCAGTTGGGCGGTGGCGGTGGCGGCCCAGGTCGCCACCGTACTGTCGTACGCGCACGAGGTACCGGTCATCCACCGCGACCTCAAACCCAGCAACGTCCTGGTCGCCCGCGACGGGACGGTGAAGGTCCTCGACTTCGGGATCGCGGCGATCCTGCGGACCGATGTCACGAAGCTGACCGCGACCGGCACCCCCATCGGCACCTACCAGTACATGGCGCCCGAGCAGGTGCGCGGCGGGCGGACCACTCCGCAGACCGACCTGTACGCGCTCGGCTGTGTGCTGCACGAACTGCTCGGCGGACGCCTGCTGTTCACGGCGGACAGCGAGTACATGGTGATGCACCAGCACGTCAACGCCGCTCCCACCCCACTGCGGGTACTGCGTCCCGAGGTGCCGCAGGAGCTGGAGGAGCTCGTCCTGCATCTGCTGCTCAAGGCACCGGAGGCACGGCCCGCCGATGTGCAGGAGGTGTACGAGCGGCTTCGGCCCTTCCTGCCGCCGCCCGGCCGGATACCCGGGCCCGGTGAAGCCGGACCTGCGGGGGCGCCGGACCCGACCGGGGTCTTCCTCAACCCGCGTGAGCGACGGTGTGCTGCCGTACCCGCGTGCGGTGACTCCGGCCTACATCGACCGGCTCCAGCACGAGTCGGACCTGCTGGCGGAACGCTGTCTGCTGTTCGTCGCGTGCACGCGGGCCCGGGACGGGCTGCATGTGTCGTGGTCGGGCGCGCCGAGCGAGTTCCTGGTGGAGGCCGGGGTGCGTCAGGCCTTGTAGGCGGGAGGGCCGGGCCGGGGGCGTCGCAGTGCCAGGGCCACCAGCGCGGCGGGGGCGCCCTTCGGTCCGCGGATGCCGGGGAAGGCGTTGATGTCGACGACGACGGGCGCCCCCTCGCGGTCCAGCAGGTCGACACCGTAGACATCCAGGCCGAAGACCTCTCCCGTGTGGAGGGCGAGTTCGGTCCAGGCCTGCGGCAGGTCACGGACCAGTGGCGCGGGCTGCGCACCGTCCGGCGGTGCGCCCACGGGTGCGGGGCGTACCCCTGCGAACACCTCCTTCGCGATCACCCACAGCTTGTGGTCCCAGCCGCTGTTCGCGACGAACTCCTGTAGGACGACGGGCTCGTTGGGCCACTTGGCGGCGAGGTCCCGGAGCTCGGACGGGCAGTCCACGCGGGCGACCAGGTCCGCGCGCCGGCTGTGGCGGCTCTTGACCATGAGCGGATAGCCGCTCTGCGGCCGCTCCGCTACGGGGAGGGCTTCGGACAGCGCGTCCAGGGTCCTGGTCCGGGGCATCGGCAGGCCGGCGCCTTCCGCCACGGCGGCGATCCGGCTCCTGTCCTGGCACAGCTCCGTCGCGGCAGCGGAGTTCACCACCCGGGCGCCGTGTGCTTCGAGGAAACGGGCCAGCACCAGTGCCCGGGGGGTGTGAGCCTTGAGGAGGTAGACGTCGGCGAGATCGTCCGGGGTCACCAGTTGTGACGGGGATCCGGTACCGGTGTCCGGGTTCAGGAACGTCACCCGGTGCTCCGCCTCGATCAGTGCGGCAGAGGCTGTGGCGAGCAGCGGATGATCCGGCTTGTCGGTCAGCAGACACACCCTCATATCTGCGCGACTCCCGGCACGGCTGCCAACATGTCCGATTCGGGGCCAGGGACGGGGTGCAAATGAGGCAGTCCATGGGCGATTTGCGGCTGCGCGGGAATGCGCGGAGCAGGGGCGAGCATGCCCGTCCTGGCAGCGCCGCCCGTCCTGGCCAGGTCGAGGACGGCTCCGGCCAACCGGGATACGGCGTCGGGGACCTGACGGAAGCTCGGGAAGTCGTTGATGTCGACGATCACGGGGCCGTCGGGGCCGAGCACCACGTCGATGCCGTACAGATCGAGGCCGAAGACCGCTCCCACCTTCGCCGCCACTGCGGCCACCTCGGCGGGCAGGGGAACGGCTCCCTCGTCGACCGGCCCGTCCGGGTGGAGCGGGGAGCGGCGCAAGGTCGCGTGGAACTCGCCCGCGAGACAGTAGACCTTCAGGTCGGAGCCCGAGTTGGACACGTAGGGCTGTGCGATGAGTTGGCCCTCCCCCGCCTGCTCCGCCTCCGCCAGCCGCCCGGGGTCCGACACGAGCCGCACCCCGCGCCCCGAGCTGCCGTCGGCGGGCTTGACCACCAGGGGGAAGAGCTCGTCGGGAACATCCGCGAACAGTGTGGCCCTCGGGGCCGAATAGGTCACCGGAACCGGTAGCCCGTGCTGTCGCGCGATGACCGAGGTGAGGACCTTGTCGCGCACCGCGCGGATCGACCGCGCATCGTTCACCGTGGTCAGGCCCACAGCCGCCGCGGCCTCCAGCAGGGTGAGCCCGGGGCCGCCGGACACGGTCTTGAGCACCCAGGCGTCATGGGTCCCCGCCCGCACCTCTTCCGAGATCCGCAGCAGTGAGTTGCCGGGGCGCACCACGTCCACCTGGTGTCCCCACGACAACAGTCGTCGGACCACGTCAAGCGGCATGCCGTCATGCCGGTACAGCTCTTCGACGAGGAAGCAGAGCTTCATCCCAATACCCCTCGGTGCCCCACGACTGATGAGGGCACAACGGTGCCTTGCAGTGCTCTTCCGAACACCACCAAAGGGGCAACGCTACGTCACGCTCACCCCAAAGCGACCGCCACCGGGTGTTACTGATGGTGCGTTGCCTCATCCAAGCAGATCTCCGTCTGGCGTGGCCACGGAGTGGAGGGCATTGCACCGACCGAATCCGCCCGGGGGCACGGAGTACGGATCTCTCTTGAGGGGCCGACATCGTGGCGCGCACGGGCCGACGCACGGGCACGCCGCGGGTCACGAGAGGGATGGGTTGGGCGAGGGAGCCCGTCAGTACTGTCGACGGTTCACCGGGATCCGCACCGTCTGCATCGGCGCATACACGTGATGGGCCGCCCTCCGAAGAGGAATGCGGCCCATGCCGACTGCGGGGTGATCGCGCCGGAGACCGCGGTGACCACCGCGCAGACCCGTCGTCCGCGATTCGTAATGACGGTTGAGGATTCCCGCCTTCCGGCCTGAGCGGGAAGATCCGCCCGCCCCTCAGGGTGCTGTGAACAACCCCGGGAACTCCAGCGGTCCACCGGCCGAGCTGATCCCGCTGCCCCGGCGTCGACAGTGTCACGCCGGGGCAGCCGCAGCCGTCAGGGTCAGTCTTCCGCCGCCACTGGCTTGGGGATCAGGAAGGACGCCACGGTGGCGAGGCCCAGCAGGACCACGCCCGCGATCATGCTGGCGACGTACCCGTCGATTGATGCCGGGTCGGCGGGCTGGACGGCCGTCTGGACCGCGTAGAGCACCGCGAAACTGAGCCCGGCGCCGAGGTTGAACGCGCCGGCGTTCAACCCGGGCAGGAATCCGGGGTTCTCGCGCGGGGACAGCACGATACCGAGGCCGTTGAGCATGATGTTGCCCACGCCCGCGTAGGTGATGCCGACCAGGAGCGAGGCCACGAGCAGCAGGGCACGCGACTGGTCGCCCAGGGTGAAAATGATCAGGACGACGGAGGCGGCCGCGCCGATCAGGCCCAGACGCAGGATGCGGCGGTAGCCGAAGGTGGCGGCGAGCCGGCCGGCGATGGGGCCCATGGCAAGCCCGGCCAGCGCGTACGGCGTGAGCGTCCACCATGCGGAGGCTTCGGCGGACATGCCGAGCCCTGCGTTTGCGTCCTGGGCGAACGCCGGGATCAGCCCGTTCATGATGGCGAACACGCCGGTCATGGTGAGCACGGTGGTCAGCAGCGTCGCCCAGGTCGCGCGCTGCCGCAGGTGCCGGGTCGCGACCAGCGGGTGCCCGCTCCTGCCCTCGGTCCGCCAGAACAGGGCGAAGGCGATCGCCGCCACGACGACAAGGACGGCGAAGAGCAGCCAGTTCGCGGCGCCGAGCTTTCCGGCCTCGTTCAGCGCGATCAGCAGTGCTCCGACCGAGACGACCAGGAGTGTGACACCGGGCCAGTCCATCCGGGACGCGACGGCCGCCTTGGACTCCGGCGTCATGGTGGCGACCAGAACCGTGGCGATCACCGCCACCAGGGCCATCACCCAGAACACCGAGGCGAAGCCGTGCTTGTCGGCGAGGAACCCGCCGGCGAGGGAGTCGACCCCGGCGATGCCACCGTTGACGGCGGTGATCACGCCCAGCAGGGTGCCGTACTTCTTCGGCTCGGTGACCTCGACCCGCAGCATGATCAGGCACAGCGGCACCGTAGGCCCGGAGACGCCCTGGATGATGCGGCCGACGAACAGCATCGGCACGTTCTGTGCCAGTGCGGCGACCACGCAGCCGACCGCCATGAGCGCCATCATCGCGACCAGCACCCGGCGGCGGCCGATGATGTCGCCCAGCCTCGGCAGGAACAGCGAGAACAGGGCCGCCGAGGTGAAGAACGCGGTCTGGGTGAGCCCGATCTCGGCCGAAGTGGCACCCAGGCTGTCCTCGATGCTCTTCAGGGCCGGGCTCAGCATGCTGGCGTTCAGCTGGAAGGCGAAACACGCCACGAGGAGCGCGGCGACCAGCACGCCCACCCGGACCGGACGCCGGTCGGTGACCGGCGGCGGCCCACCCGGGACAGCTTTGGTACCGGTGAAGGCGTTCATTCTGCGCCCTCACCGATCCGCGTCAGGGCGTCCACGACGAGGTCCCAGAAGCGCTCGTGGTCGAGCTTGACGGCGACCTGGGTGTGGCAGTCGGGCGGTGCGGGCGCCCGGAAGTCGGTCACGGTCATGCCGAGGGTCAGCCCGCCGGTGAGCTCGATGTCCACGGGGGCCTTGCGCACCGTCATGACGGTCGGGTCGATGACGTAGGCGACCGCGCACGGGTCGTGCACCGGAGGGTGCTCGAAGCCCTGCGACTCGAGGTAGGTGGCGCCGAAGAAGTCGAGCAGCTCGCCCACGAACGCGGCCGGCTTGGTGCCGACCGCGGCGATCTTCTCCCGCACCTCCGGGGTCGCGAGCGCCTGGTGGGTCAGGTCGAGACCCACCATCGTGACCGGCCAGCTCTCGTTGAAGACGATGTGCGCGGCCTCCGGGTCGATGATGATGTTGAACTCGGCGACCGCGCTCCAGTTGCCCTCGTGGTAGCCGCCGCCCATCAGCACGACCTCGCGGACGCGGGAGGCGATGCGCGGCTCCTTGCGTACGGCGAGCGCGATGTTGGTCAGGCCGGCCGTGGGGACGATGGTGATCTCGCCCGGCTCATGGGACATCACCGTGTCGATGATGAGGTCCACGGCGTGACGTCGGTCCAGCTCCAGGGTCGGTTCGGGCAGCACCGGGCCGTCCAGTCCCGACTCGCCGTGGATCTCCGGCGCGGTCTCGATGGTCCGCACCAGCGGCCGCGGACAACCCGCGGCGAAGGGAATCCCGGTGATACCGGCGATACGCGCCACGGACAACGCGTTGCGCGTCACCTTCTCCAGCGTCTGGTTGCCGACCACGGTGGTCACGGCGACCAGATCCACGTCCGGGTTCCCGTACGCGAGGAGCATGGCAATCGCGTCGTCGTGCCCGGGGTCGCAGTCCAGGATGATCTTTCTGGCCATCGGAAGAGCCCCTTCGCTCAGCTGAACAGTTTGAGATGGATCTCGGCCAGCGCCGCAAAAGGGCTACTGCACAGAGTGCGCCGGTACGGTCCCCGACCGCCGTTACGGTCCGCGCCGGCATGCGGCGCCGACCCGCGGGCGGGCAGCGAGACAGACGGGTACCGCGCACTCTTCCTTGATCACGCGGTGGGGAAACGTTGAGAAAACGTTTCGGGAAATCGTTCTCCGAGAACTTTGCGCACCGACGCCCACGATGTCAATGGGTGAAGTCATATCTCACGTTGTGACCCGTTTGGGACAGGGGATCGGGGTCTGGGCACGGGTAAGGGCCGGTGATAACGTTTGCCAACTCCCCGCGGGCACCCGCCCGCTTCGCGACTGGACCAGACGAACAGGGCAGGCGATCCGAAGTGGCGGAAGTAACACTGCGAGACGTGGCCCACCTGGCGGGCTGTTCCATCGCGACGGTGTCCCGGGTGCTCGTCGGCAACCGCCCGGTCGGCACGGAAACCGCCCGGCGAGTACGCGCGGCTGCCGACAGTCTCGGCTACCGGCCCAACCACGTGGCCCGTGCGCTGCGCAGCCGCTCGACAGGCACCATCGGCCTCGTACTGCCGCAGATCACCAACCCGTTCTACCCCACTCTGGTGCGGGAGCTGACGCGCGCGCTGCACGTCCACGACCGTGCCGTGATCCTCGCCGACTGCGACGACGACCCGGTGACCGAAGCGGCCCGGATCGACGCCTTGCTGGCCCGGCAGGTCGACGCCCTGCTGGTCGTCCCGGTCGACGAGAAGCGCAGCGTGGCCGCGGTGACCGCCGCGGCGGCCCGGGTGCCGCTGGTCCTGCTGGACCGAGGCTGCGGCCCCGGCGTCGCCGACTCCGTGGTCGTCGACAACGCCGCCGGCATAAAGCTCGTGCTGGACCACCTCGCGGCCGCGGGGCGTCGCCGTCCGTGCTTCATCGGGGCTGCGGGCACCGCCTCGGCGGCGGTCGAACGCCGCGCCGCGTACGAGTCCGGCGCCGGAGCACTGGACCCGCAGGCGCCCGGACGTGTCGAACTCGGCGAATTCTCCGTCGAATGGGGGCGGGCCGCGGTGGACCGGGTCCGCGCGCACCGTCCGGACGCCATCGTCTGCGCCAACGACCTCATCGCCATCGGTGCGTTGCAACGACTGCGACAGCTGGGCGTGGACGTCCCGGGCGAGATAGCCGTCACCGGCTTCGACGACATCCCCATGGCGAGCCTCACCGACCCTGACGTGACCACCGTCCGCCAACCCGTCGCCGAACTGGCCGCGGAGGCCGCCCGGTTGCTGAACCGGCGGCTGGCCGGAGAGGCGGCCGGTCCGAGCCGCACGGTACGACTCGGTCCGGAACTCCACGTCCGCGGCTCCAGCGCGACGGACTCCACCGGTCCGGCCGACGCCGCACCCGGCGCCGACCCGGCGTGGGCCCGGGAGCCTGCCGGAAACCCGGCGTCATGAGACCCGGCGCGGCCGGAGCCCGGGCTCCTGATCTGGACCGTGCCTCCTCGGCCTGCTCGCCGCTGAGTGGCGGCTGTAACCGGCCGCTCAAGGGGCCGGATCGGGATGGGCGTACCCACGTCGCAGATCAGTACCCCGTCACCATGGCCCAACTCGGCCGGCGCCCCACGAGATAACGGTTGAGGATTCCGCCTTCTTCACAGCGCGGAGACTTCCTCCTTCACAGCGCGGAGATTTCCTCTGCGCTCGGGTAGGACTCCTGCGCGCCCTGCCGGGTGACGGCCACCGCACCGACCTTGACGGCGAACGCGGCGGCCTCGGCGAGTTGTTCTCCCAGGCCGAGCCGCCAGGCCAGGGCGGCGGTGAACGCGTCGCCCGCCCCCGTCGTGTCCACAGCCTCGACCTTGGGACTCGGTACGAGTACGACGTCACCCGTACGGCCGTCGGCTACGAGCGCGCCCGCCGCACCCAGTGTGACCACGACCGACTGCGGGCCGAGCTTCAGCAGGGCACGCGCCCACTCCTGAGGCGTGGCGCCGGCGGCTTCCCCCAGCATGTAGCGCGCCTCGTGCTCGTTGACGACCAAGGGGTCGCAGGCGGCCAGCACGTGATCGGGCAGGGGTGCGGGCGGGGACGGGTTCAGGACCAGCCGGGTACCGGGTGAGATGGCACCGGCCACCTCCGCAACCGTCTCCAGCGGAATCTCCAGCTGTACGGACACGACCCGCGCCGCCTCGAAGAGGGGTCCGGCCGCCCGGATGTCCTCGGGGGTCAGCCGGGCATTGGCCCCCGGCGACACCACGATGCTGTTGTCGCCGGAGGGGTCCACGGTGATCAGCGCGACTCCGGTCGGTGCCCCGCCCACGAGGACGCCCTCGGTGTCCACCCCGGCCGCCCGCTGCGATTCGAGCAGCAGGCGGCCGTGGGCGTCGTCGCCGACCCGTGCCAGCAGCGCAGTGACGGCCCCGAGGCGGGCGGCGGCCACCGCCTGGTTCCCTCCCTTGCCGCCCGGGTGGACGGCAAGATCGGAACCGAGCACGGTCTCACCGGGTGCCGGGCGGCGTTCGACACCGATGACCAGGTCGGCGTTGGCCGAGCCCACAACCAGCAGGTCGTACTGGTGGTGGTCGTTGACGTGCATTGTTCCTGCTTTCCGAGGTCAGACGCTACTCAGGCGCTTTTCAGGAGAAATTGGCGGCAATCTTCTCAATGACTACCTTGAACTGGCACCCGCACCATGCTAATGACCTTCATTCCCTCTGCGGCTCGCGCCGCGTTCTGCGCGGCGTGTGCCCAGTTCGTGCGCCTGGGCCTTGCGTATGCCTTCGATGCGCAGCAACTCGCCCTGGGTGCTCACAGGTTGTTCCTCCGGTTCGAATCGTGTTCGCCGCAGGAACTGCGTACGACAAGGCGGGCGGGAAGGGTCACGGATTGTGGGGACCGCCCCTCGACGATGTCGACCAGCGCGCGTACGGCGGCGCGGCCGAGTTCTCCCGTCGGCTGGGCGATCGCCGTGATCGGCGGATCGGTGTGCAGGAACCACGGGATGTCGTCGAAGGCCGCGAGCCCGATGTCCCGCGGTACGCGAAGCCCGCGTGCGCGGATCGCGTCCAACGCGCCGAGCGCCATCGGATTGTCGGCGGCGAAGACGATCCCGGGCGGTTCGGGAAGGTCCAGAAAGCGCTCGGTGATGTGGCGCCCGCTGTCTGCCCGGTAGTCGCCCCGGCCGATGTAGGCGTCGGGCAGCGCCAGTCCGTGCTCGCGCAGCGCCTCGCGGAAGGCTTCGACGCGCTCGTTGCCCGTGGTGGTGGTCGCCGGGCCGGCGATGATCGCGAGGCTGCGGTGGCCGAGGCGGTGCAGGTGGGCCACCAGGTCCCGGATGGCGTCGCGGCCGTCGGCACGCACCACGGGGACGTCCACGCCCTGGATCCAACGGTCCACGAAGACCATCGGCGTGCCGCTGCCCGCGGCACCCGGCATGAGCGGGGAGCTACCGTCGGCCGGGGAGACGAGGAGTCCGTCGATCCGGCGGTCGAGGAGCGTGCGTACGTGGTGTTCCTGCAGGTCCGGACGCTCGTCGGCGTTTCCGATGATGACGCTGTAGCCGAGGGCGCGAGCCTCCTCCTCGACGAAGCGGGCCAGTTCGGTGAAGTACGGGTTGAGTACGTCACTGATGACCAGGCCGAGGGTCCGCGTCCGATCGGTACGAAGCGAACGGGCGACAGCGTTGGGCCGGTAGCCGAGGACGTGGACCGCGGCAAGGACGCGAGCGCGCGCGTCGGGGCTGACGGAGGGATGGCTGTTGAGTACGCGGGAGACCGTGGCGACGGACACTCCCGCCTCGGCCGCGACATCCTTGATGCTCGCCATTTCCGGACCCCCTCCTTGCGGTTTCCGTGAGCCTCGAAACCAGCGGTCCAGAGCTGGGAAATCGATTACAGACACGATTGAAATCGATTACATGACCGAAAGCAAGACGTGGCCGGTCACTCGATACCGGATCGCAATAAAAAGGGGGTCGCGCCGCGCGTCCACGCGCGGCGCAAAGCATGGGCATGGGCATGGGCCCGCCCTGGAAGGCGGACCCATGCCCATGACGTGGTGCGGCAGTTGATGCGGTTGCGGAAATTGCTGCACTTACGGCAGTCGCCGCACCAATGCGTACCGCCTGGCGTGCTCGGGCTGTGCTCAGGCTGTGGAAACGGCGGCTTCCGGCTGCGCGTCGGCGGTTCCGCGCGGCAGCGTCAACACGGCCAGGAAGCCGAACACCGCGACGGCGGCGAAGAAGTAGAAGCCCCACGGGTGGCCGATGCCGGCGGTGACCAGGGCGCCGGTGATCGACGGGCCGACGATCGAGCCGATGCGGCCGATGCCGGAGGCCGAGCCGAGCGCCGTGCCGCGGACGGACGCCGGGTAGTAGTTCGTCACGTAGGCGTAGACGAGCACCTGCGCCGAGAAGACGAACACACCGGTGAAGAAGATGATGGTGTTGAGCAGGAGATCGCTGCTGATCTTGATGCTCAGGCAGGCCAGCATGAGCACGGAGACTGCGAACCAGCCGAGCGTGGTGCCCTTGATACCGCGCCGGTCGGCGACGTATCCGCCGAGGACCAGGCCGACGACTCCGCCGACGTTGAGCACGAGGAGCTGGGTGACGGCCGTGGGCACCGGGTAGCCGGCGTCGTTCATGAGCTTGGGCAGCCACGTGTTGAGGCCGTAGACCAGGAGCAGCCCCATGAACGAGGCGACCCAGATCCCGATGCTCGCGCGCAGGAAGTTGGGCTTGAGCAGTTCGGTGAACGCCACGCGCTGAGCCTTGGGCGCCTCCTTCGCCTGCACGAAGACATCCGACTCCGGCAGGCGGAACCACTGGATCACGGCGACGCCGAGGCCGGCGACGCCCAGGCCGTAGAAGAGGACCTGCCAGTTGTCGGTGACCTGCAGGGCCAGCAGTGAAGTGATCACGGCACCGGTGTGGTAGCCGGTCATCGTCAGGGTGGAGGCCCGCGCCCGCCGGTGCGCGGGCATGTGCTCGGACATCATCGTGAGCGAGACCGGCATGCAGGCGCCGAGGCCGAGGCCGGCGATGAGCCGCAGCGCGGCGAACATGGCGACGGAGTCGGCCAGCGGGACGAGGATGGTGAAGACGGAGAACAGCACCACCGACCCGATCAGCAGGAGGCGCCGGCCAAGACGGTCGGCCAGCGGCCCGACGCAGACCGCGCCGATGGCCACGCCGACGAGCGAGAGCGTCGCGATGGTGGTCGCGTCGCCCGCGGTCATGCCGAGATGGTGGGTCTTGAGGAGCGTGGGGATGATGGCGCCGAGGACCACGAGGTCGTAGCCCTCCAGCAGGACGGTGATCCAGCACAGGATCACCGTCCAGGAGCTGCGAGAGGCGGTGCCGGATCTGGCCGGAGACTGCGTCGATATGTTGTTTGCCACGGTGGGCCCCCTGGGGCGGCTACGGGAGACGGAGTGCGAAGCGGGTCAGAACGGGTAGTCGGCGATGTCGGGGCGGACGGTGACCCACTGGGTCTCGGTGAACGCCTCGACGTTGGCCGCGGCGCCGCCGAAGCGGGAGCCGGTGCCGGATGCCTTCACGCCGCCGAAGGGCGCGTTGGGCTCGTCGGCCACGGTCTGCTCGTTGATGTGGACCTTGCCGGACTCGATCCGGTCGGCGAGCTTCATCGCGGTGCCGACGTCGCCGAGGATGCCGACGGACAGGCCGAACTCGCAGTCGTCGACGATGCGCGCGGCCTCCTCCAGCGTCGAGAAGCCGATGACCGGTGCGACGGGGCCGAAGACCTCCTCGCGCCAGGCAGGCATGTCCGTGGTCACGTCACTCAGCACGGTGGCCCGGTAGCAGGCACCGGAGATCTCGCCGCCCGCGGCGAGCGTGGCGCCCGCCGCGACGCTCTCGGTGACGATGCCGTGCACGCGCTCCAGCTGCCGGCGGTCGATGATCGGGCCGAGGGCCACGTCCTCGCGGGCGGGGTCGCCGACCGGCAGCGCACGGGCCTTCGCCGCGAGCACGGCCGTGTACTCCTCCACCAGTGACTCGTGGACGATGTGGCGGCCGGTCGTCATGCAGATCTGGCCCTGGTGCAGGTACGAACCGAACGCGCCGGCCGATGCCGCCTTCTGCACATCGGCACCGGGCAGCACGACCAGAGCGTTGTTTCCGCCGAGCTCCAGGTGGGCCCGCTTCAGGAGGCGACCCGCCCGCTCGCCGATGGCCCGCCCGACCGGCGTCGAACCGGTGAAGGAGATCACCCGGACCTCCGGGGCCTCGACGACCGCCTGCCCGACCGCGCCGTCGCCCGGCAGCAGGTGCAGCACACCGGCCGGCAGTCCGGCCTCCTCGAAGATGCGCGCGATGACGACGCCGCCGGTCACCGTGGTGCGCGGATCCGGCTTGAGCAGCACCGCGTTGCCCAGGGCGAGCGCGGGCGCCACCGAACGCAGGCCGAGGATGAGGGGGAAGTTGAAGGGAGCGATGACGCTCACGACACCGGCGGGGCGGCGGCGGGCGAGCGACCAGCGCGCCTCCTCGGTGGTGAGCACCTCGCCCTGCGGGTGCGTGGGCAGCGACGCGCATTCGAAGCACTCCCCCACGGCGAGCTGGACCTCGAAACCCGCCTTGGCGCGCACCGAACCGGCCTCGCGCACGAGCCAGTCCTCGATCTCCGCCGCATGCTCGTTGAACAGCTCGCCCGCACGGCGCAGCACCGCGGCCCGTGCCTGCGGCGAGGTCGCGGCCCACGCCCGCTGCGCCTCGGCGGCACGGGCGGCGGCGCGGTGCGCGTCCTTCTCCGTGGCCAGGCCCACGGTGCCGAGCTGGGCACCGGTCGCCGGTTCGACCACCGGGTGGCCGGAGGCGGATTCCTGCCAACCGTCGCTGTAGAGCTTCCCGCCCCAGACGGCGCTGTCCAGGAGTGTCATCGATCTGCCTTTCCTCGAACTCTACGAACTCTTCGTGCTCTTCGTGCTCTTCGTGCCCTTCGCACTATTCAGGCACTTCGAACTCTTCGGGCACTTGGGGTACTTCAGGCACTTGCGGTACTTGCCGTGCGTCGAATTGGCTACGACGGCGTGGTGAGCACCGTGTCCACCTGCACGAGGCGCGGGTGGTCGGGGTGCTCGGCGAGCACGGCCCGCAGTTCCTCCGCACTGCGGACGTGCTGCGACGCGACGCCGTAGCCCTCCGCGATGCGGGTGAAGTCCAGGCCCGGAATGTCCAGGCCGGGCGCGTCCGGGACGCCCAGGAGTCCGCCGAACCAACGCAGGGCGCCGTACGTGCCGTTGCGCAGCAGCACCACGGTCAGCGGCACTCGGTGCTGGGCCGCGGTCCACAGGGCGGTGATGCCGTAGTTGGCGGAGCCGTCGCCGACGACCCCGACGACGGGCCGGTCCGGTTGGCCCATCGCGACGCCGACCGCGCCGGGCAGCCCGAAGCCGAGCCCTCCGGCGGCCGGGAAGTAGTAGGAACCGGACCTGCGCAGGTCCATCTGCCGCCACCACGCGGAGTTCGTGGACGTGGACTCGACCACGTACGCGGTGTCGCGGGGCATCCGGTCGCGCAGCGCCGCGAACACCTCCTCCGGGTGCAGCCGATCGCCCTCGGCCGTCGGCGGCTCGGGGTCGGGCCGGTACTCGCCCGCGGCCTCGCCGGGTGCGTCCAGCGCGTTCACCAGCAGGTCGATGACGGCGCCGGGCGCGGCGACGAGCGCCTCGCCCATCGGCGCCCGCGCGGCGGCGGAGGCGTCGTCGGTCACCTGGATCAGGCGGGTGCCCTCCGGCAGGTATCGGCCCGGGAGGTACTCGTGGTAGCGGAACGCCGGGGCGCCGAGCACGAGTACGAGGTCATGGCCCTCGAACGCCTCCGATACGGGCTTGATGCCGGCGGGCAGCACGCCCCGGAACAGCGGGTGCCGGTTGGGGAAGGGCAGCCGGAACAGCGACGGCGCGGCCCACACCGGGCTGCCCAGGCGCTCGGCGAGCCGGACGGCGTCGTCGAAGAGACCGGCCGAGTCGATGTCGCCGCCGAGCACGAGCAGCGGCCGCCGCGCCCCGGTCACCCGCTCGACGAGCCGGCGGGCCTGCTCACCGCTGGGCGCCGAACCACGCTCGACCTGCCGGTCGAGGATGGGGAGGCAGTTCTCGCCGGCCTCGGCGGCCCAGTCGTCGTAGGGAACGGAGAGGTACGTCGGCCGCCGCTGCAACTCGGCCTCGAACAGGGCCTGCGCGAGCGCACGCGGTACGTCCTCGGCGCACGCGGGCTCCGCCGCCCAGCCCACGAGGGGCTTCATGAGCGCGGGTGCGTCGACGCTCGCCAGGTTGGCCTCGGGACCGATGGCGGGCCGTACCTGCTGGCCGGCGACGACCACCATGGGCGTACGGGAGGCGACCGCGTTGGTCAGCGCGCCCATGGCGTTGCCGGAGCCGGAGGCGGCGTGCAGGTTGACCAGGACGGGGCGGCCGGTCGCCTGCGCGTAGCCGTCGGCCATACCGACCACCGCGCCCTCGTGAAGACCGAGGACATAGCGGAAGCTGTCGGGCAGTTCGGCGAGGAAGGGCAGCTCGTTCGAGCCGGGGTTGCCGAAGATGGTGGTGAGTCCTCGGCGCTCCAGGAGCTCATGGGAGACACGGCGTACGGACGGCACGGACGTTCCTTACGTTGTTGGTGGCGGACACGCTAGGCAACGCTCCGACTTAGGCACCAATAGATGTTGCGGATCTGCGATATAGAGTTCATCGATATGAGCAACTTCGATCTCAACCTCACCCGGGTCTTCGTGCTGCTGTACGAGACCGGCAGCGTCACGGCCACCGCCGAGACGCTGCACGTGACACAGCCGACCGTCAGCTACAGCCTGGGGAAGTTGCGGCGGCATTTCGGCGACGAGCTGTTCCGGCGCACCGGGCGCGGGCTGACCCCGACCGCGGGCGCGCGCCGGCTGTACGAACCGTTGCAGCATGCTCTCGCGGAGATCGACGGAACCGTGCGCCAGGGCGACGACTTCGACCCCGAGACGATGTCGGGCCGCTTCACCATCGCCCTCTCGGACCTGGGCGAGACGTCGTTGCTGCCCCGGCTCCTGGCGAAGGCGCACGAACGGGCGCCCCGCGTCTCGTTCACCATCCAGCCGCTCGACGTGGCCGACGCGGAGGGCCAGCTGCGCCGGGGCGAGCTGGACGCGTTCGTGGCCACCCCGGTGCTGAGTTCACACCGGACCGTGCGGATTCCCCTCTTCCGGGAGCGCTACGTCGGGATGGTCTCGGCCGACCACCCCCGGGTGACGGGCGACTCGATCAGCCTCCAGGCGCTGGCGGCGGAGCACCACGCGACCGTCCACGGCCCCAGCGGTCACGCCGCGCCGCACACCGCGCTGGCCGCGAACGGACTCCTGGACCGGGTCGCCGTCGACGCCACGCGCTTCTCGATGCTCCCGTACCTGCTGGAGCAGACCGACCTGATCGCCTTCGTCCCCGAGTTCGTAGGGGAGGTCTTCACCGCCTCCCACCGCCTGCGCCTGGTACGCCTCCCGTTCGAGGCGGAGCCGGTGGAAGTGGCTCTCTACGCGCGCCACGAGGCCTCGCGCAGCCCCTCGCAGCGGTGGCTCGTCCAGTTCATGACCGAGGTACTGGGCGAGCGGGTGAGCCCCGCGCAACTGCCCCCTTCAGCCGACCGGTAGCCGGCCGAGCCCACGCCCGCACCTGCACCCGCGTCCACGTCCGCACAGCACAAAGCCCCGGTCGGGATCACTCCCGGCCAGGGCCTGGTTGGTAAAACAGCTGTAGTAGCTGGTGTCCGAGGGGGGACTTGAACCCCCACGCCCGATAAAGGGCACTAGCACCTCAAGCTAGCGCGTCTGCCATTCCGCCACCCGGACCAGGTGGTCGGCCCCGGTTTCCCGCGGCGACATGGAAAACAATACCAGGGGTTCGGGGTGGCTCTCACCTGCGTTTCCGGTGGTCAGTGCGGTGCGGTGGGCGCCCTCGGTGCAATCCGGCGGACTTTCCCCCCTCCGAACGCACAGTCCGCCACAGGATACTTACACACGGTATCGATCAGCGGTCACGGCATCGGGTGACGGTCCGGAAAGTTGCCCGGCAGCCGCTCCCCCGCCGGGCGCGGTTCGCGGTGCTGGTCGGGCACCGTACGCTCCGGGCGACTGCCGTGGAGCGTACGGTGCCTGACGTCACCGGGCGGGCGTTTGCGCTGTTCCCCGGTGTTCAGGAATTCGGGGTGCGGCGCGGACCGCCCCTCCGGTGCCGCCGACGGACCTACTTGCGCAGCGCCGCCAAGTTGTCGTAACCGGTCCGCGCATGGTTCAGGGACTGCGCGGGGACGGTCGAGCTCGGTGCGTTGTCCTGCTCGACCATCGGGTTGTGGTAGTTCTTCGCCCCGACGCGGCGGAAGAACGTGCGGTAGTCGATGACCCCGGTACCGAAGGGGACCATGTCGTAGCCCTGGCCGCTGGTGGTGTTGACGACGCCGTCCTTGGCGTGGAACAGCGGGTAGCGCTTGGTGTTGCCGCGGACCAGCGCCGCCGGGTCGAAGATGTTCTCCTGCTGCGACCCGTCGTGCGCCGTGTAGGTGTGGAACTTGTACTGGGCGACGTGCGCCCAGTAGATGTCCATCTCCAGCCATACGGACTTCGGGTCGGTGACCTGAAGGAAGTACTCCAGCTTGCGGATGCCGGAGCTGCGGGTGGGGCGGCCCTGTGCGTCCAGCGGACCGCCGTCGAGCAGGAAGCCGTAGGCCGCGTCGTGGTTGTGGGTGTACAGCTTGATGCCCGCACCCTGAGCGATCTGTCCCATCGTGTTCCACTTGTCGGCGGCCACGTCCCAGTCGGCACGGTAGGCGCTGCCGGTGGGGTCGCCACCGGTGCCCATGTGCTCCATGCCGAGGATGTTCGCTATCTCGAGGTGACGCTTGAACCGGTCCAGGTCGCTCTGGTTCAGCGGCCAGGACGACGGGATGAAGCCGTGGTTGCCCTGGGCGCGCAGACCGTACTCGTCCAGCCACGAGCGCAGCAGCTTCGCGCCTTCCACCGTTTCGAGGTTGCTTCCACCGGGTGCGTTGGCGTGCTGGCCGTACCCGGCGAACTCGACCTGCCGGTAGCCGTAGCGGGCCAGCTCCCCGAAGACCTCACGGAAGCCCGAGGGAAGGTCGGTGGTGAGCGGATCCCGGCCCGTGGCGTCGCGCACGGTGTACAGGATGATCCCTCGTCTGTCCGCCGGGACCAGAGCCAGGCCGACGCCCTTCCCCTGGTCGGGGGCGGGCTGGGCAAGGGCCGGCGACGCGCCGAAGGCGGGCGCGGCGATCGCCGCTGCCGCAGCGGCCGTGCAGGTACTCAGAAAGCGGCGGCGACTGACGCCGAGGCTGCGGCGCAGGGCGCCGTCCGTTCCGGATTCGTCGTTGTACGCGGTCACGGTCTCTCTCTTTCTCGAAGATGCTCGAAACGCTGTGCACGGACCGATCTCATGCGAGGCCGGCAAGCGTGAGGAGCAAGGACTTCACCTCGGTGGCCCGGACGGGTCCGGTGAACGCATGGGGGGTGGAACAGAGGATGAGCGGACCTTCTTCGTCGCTCATGGGGAGGCGGCCGTGGCTGCCGCGAATGGGTGACGGGTCGAGGGGCACGACCGCCATGCGGTAGCGCATGCCGAGTTTCTTGCGGGCCACGGCGGTGGCCGCCTTCACCCGGACGTACGGGTCCTGGGGGTCCAGGAAGAGTTCGACGGGGTCGTAGCCGGGTTTGCGGTGGATCTCGACGAGCTGTGCGAAGTCGGGCGCGTGGGCGTCGTCGAGCCAGTAGTAGTACGTGAACCAGGCATCCGGTTCGGCGACGGCGACGAGTTCTCCGGAGCGGGGGTGGTCCAGGCCATTGGCCTTCTTGCCCTCGTCGTCGAGGAGCTGCTCGATGCCCGGGAGGTCCTGGAGGGCTTCGCGGGTCGCTTCGAGGTCCTCGGGGCGGCGTACGTAGACGTGGGCGAGCTGGTGGTCGGCGACGGCGAAGGCGCGGGAGGCCATCGGGTCGAGGTACTCCATGCCGTCCTGGGTGTGGACCTCCAGGAGGCCGGCGCGGCGCAGGGCCCGGTTGATGTCGACGGGCCGGTCGACGCGCGTGATCCCGTACTCGGAGAGGGCGACGACGGTGCGGCCCTCACGGCGGGCGTCGTCCAGGAGGGGTGCCACGGCCCGGTCGAGATCGGTGGCGGCGCGGTGGGAGCGGGGATCGTCGGGGCCGTAGCGCTGCAGGTCGTAGTCGAGATGCGGGAGGTAGCACAGGGCCAGGTCGGGGTGGCGGGTGTCGAGGATGTGCCGGGTCGCGTCGATGATCCACTGGGAGGAGACGAGGTCGGCGCCGGGTCCCCAGAAGTGGAAGAGGGGGAACGTGCCGAGTTTCTCGGTGAGTTCGTCGTGCAGGGCGGGCGGCCGGGTGTAGCAGTCGGGTTCCTTACGGCCGTCGGCGTAGTAGACGGGTCGTGGGGTGACGGTGATGTCGGTGTCGGCGCCCATCGCGTACCACCAGCAGATGTTGGCGACGGTGTAGCCGGGGTGGGCGCGGCGGGCGGCGTCCCAGAGTTTGTCTCCGGCGACCAGACCGTTGTGCTGGCGCCAGAGCAGGATGTCACCGAGCTCGCGGAAGTACCAGCCGTTGGCGACGATGCCGTGCTCGGCGGGGGTGGTGCCGGTGAGGAAGGTGGACTGGGCGGCGCAGGTGACGGCGGGGAGGACGGTGCCGAGGGGGGCGTGGGTGCCGGACTGCCCCAGGGCCTTGAGGTGGGGCATGTGGTCGAGGAGTTGCGGGGTGAGGCCGACGACGTCGAGAACGAGGAGGGGAATGGGTGCGGTGGGTTCGGTGGCCGTAGTGGTCTGCTCGGCCGGGTGCTCGGCTGCGGTCATGGGAGCTCCTTGAGGCCGAGGTCGACCAGGAGGTCGCGGGCGAGGGTGAGTTCGGCGGCGATGCCGTCGGCGAGCTGGGTGCGGGTGCGCGGGCGCAGCGCGGCCGGTAACGCCTGCCAGGTGTACGTCTCGACCTCCAGGTGCCGGGTGAGGGGCCGGGCGCCACCGACGAGCCGGGTCAGCGTGGACCGCAGGACGGGAAGGGTGGAGGTGAGTGGTGGTGCCGGGGGTGCGTGCAGGGGGACGTGGAAGTGGGCGCGCCACGGGGCGCCGTCGGGCAGGACCCGGCCGGTGAGCGCCGCGGCGAGGTCGTCGGTGCCGCGCAGTCCGGCGGCGGTGCTGGTACGGGTCTGGTGGAGGAAGCGGGGCTCGGCGAAGGCGGCGAGCGCGGCGCGTACCTCGGGGAGGTGGGGGTGTTCGGCGTGCAGTGCGGCGGAGAGCTGTGCCTTGGCGACCGGGATGCCCGCTGTGCGGAGCGCGTCGACGGCGGTGTTGGGGTCCTCGAAGGAGGTTGCCAGGTGGCAGGTGTCGATGCAGATGCCGATGCGTGGGTGTCCGACGGCGGTGAGGGGTGCGATGGCGTCGGCGGTGGTCTCGACGGTGCAGCCCGGCTCGGGTTCGAGGCCGATGCGGATGGATTTGCCGGTGAGCTCGGCCAGCGCGTCGAGGCGTTCCGCGAGGGTGGTGAGCGCGGTGCGGGCGAGAGCGGCGGCCTCGGCGTCCGTGTCGAAGGGGGTGCGCCAGGCTATGGGAAGGGTGGAGATGGTTCCTTCGGTGACGTCGTCGGGGAGCAGGCCGGCGAGGAGCCGGGCGAGGTCGGTGGTGTGGGCGAGCCGCTCGGGGTCGGTCCAGTCCGGTTTGTACACCCGGTACTTGACCTCGTCGGCGCCGAAGCCCTCGTACGGGAAGCCGTTGAGGGTGACGACCTCCAGGCCGCGCCGGTCCAGTTCGGCGCGCAGGGAGCGCAGTTGGGAGGGATCGTTGATCAGGCTGCGGGCGGCGTCCCTGGCCAGCCAGAGGCCGATGCCGAGCCTGTCCCGGCTCAGGCGTTTGCGGACCGGTTCACAGTGGTCGCGAAGTTGGGTCCGGACCCCGTCGAGCGTCTCGGCGGGGTGGACGTTGGTGCAGTACGCGAGGTGAACGGTGGAGCCGTCGGGGTGGCGGAAGCGCATCGCCTCACTCCCCGCCGCGCAGGATGGAGTTGCCCTCGTGGAGTGGTTGCGGTGCGACGATGTCGAGCTGGAGGCGGCCGCTCTGGCCGTAGAAGGCGACGGGGTTGCGCCAGAGCACCTGGTCGACGTCGTCCTCGTCGAATCCGGCGGCGAGCATCGCGTCGCCGACCTTGCGGGTCTTGAGCGGGTCGCTCCGGCCCCAGTCGGCGGCCGAGTTGACCAGGACCTTCTCGGTGCCGTGGCTCTTGAGGATCGCGATCATGCGGTCCTCGTCCATCTTGGTGTCGGGGTAGACGGAGAAGCCGGCCCAGCAGCCACTGTCAGCGGCATCCTTTACGGTCGTCTCATTGAGGTGATCGAGCAGGACCCGCTCCGGGGGGAGGTGGGATTCGCGGATGACGTCGAGGGTGCGGTGCAGCCCGGCGAGCTTGTCGCGGTGCGGGGTGTGTACGAGGGCGGGCAGGCCGTGGTCGGCGGCGAGCTGGAGCTGGGCGGCCAGGGCGGTGTCCTCGGCCGGGGTCATGGAGTCGTAGCCGATCTCGCCGACGGCGACGACGGAGTCCTTCACGAGATAGCGGGGCAGGGCGTCCAGGACGGGTGTGCAGCGGGGGTGGTTCGCCTCTTTGGGGTTGAGGGCGAGCGCGCAGTGGTGGGCTATGCCGTACTGGGCGGCGCGGAAGGGTTCCCAGCCGAGCAGGGCGTCGAAGTAGTCGAAGAAGCTGGCGGGCGAGGTGCGGGGCTGGCCGAGCCAGAAGGAGGGTTCCACGAGGGCGCGGACGCCCGCGTCGTACATCGCCTGGTAGTCGTCCGTGGTGCGGGAGGTCATGTGGATGTGGGGGTCGAAGATACGCATCAGGACTCCTCCGTGGGTGCCGCGGGGCCAGGGGTGGTGAGGTCGAGGACGCGGGTGAGACCGGCGGGGACACTGCGGCCCGCGGCGATACGTTCGGCCGCGAAGTCGCCGAGCATGCGGGCGAGTTCCGCGTCGCCGCGCGAGCGCCGGGCCAGTTGGTCGACGGCCTCGACGGGGACACCGGTGAAGAGGCATTTGAGAATGGCGTGGCGCCAGTTGTGCGCATCGAGATGGGCGGCCGCGTACGGTCCGACGGCCGCGGCGACCAGCCGGGTGTCATTGGTGCGCAGAGCGTCCTCGACGAGCGGAAGGGCGGTGGGGCCGAGGTTCAGCCGGTGCAGAGTGAGCAGGACGGCGCGTCGTTCGGCGGCGGTTCCCTGCTCGTACAGCCTGGTGAGGGCAGGCAGTGCGGCGCGGGCCTCGATGAGCAGCAGGGCGCGTACGGAGTCGGCGTGTTCGAGTCCGCAGTACCGGCCGGCGGCCGCGTACCGCAGCTCCCACGACGGTGCGGCGTTCGGGCTGCCGGGCCGCTGTTCGGTGTCTTGGTGGGAGGCGGCGTGTTCGGCCTCGGCGAGGGCCTCGTCGAGCCAGGCGCGTGCGGCTCCGCCGAGTTGGGCGTCGAGTTCCTTGCGGGTCAGCAGCCGGGTGGTCGTCGGGTTCATCGGCATGGCGTCGTCGCTCCCTTCGCGGTTTCAGCGTCCTGATGGGCCGTGCTTGCGGAGGAACTCGATGGAGGTGCGGGCGAGTTCGGGTCCGGCGTGGGAGTGACGGGGCAGCTCGACGACGGTCAGGCCGCGGTAGCCGGTGTCCGAGAGGGCGTCGAGCGCTTCGAGTACGGGCGGGAAGTCGATCTCGCCGTCGCCGAACGGAAGGTGTTCGTGGACACCGCTGCGCATGTCCTCGATCTGGACGTGCCGCAGCCAGGGGGCGGCGTCGCGGACACAGTCGGCGGGTGGGGCGGGCTCCAGGCATTGGCAGTGGCCGATGTCGAGGGTGAGTCCGAGCGGTGGTGGATCGCCGCTGAGGACGCGCAGGTGGTGGAAGTCGGCGAGGTCGGCGAGGAGGTGTCCGGGTTCGGGTTCGATGGCCAGGGGGATGCCGGAGCGGTCGGCGGCTTCCAGGACGGGGGCGAGGGAGTCGGCGAGCCGCTGCCAGGCGGTGTCGGGGGTGGTGTCCGGTGGGGTGATGCCGCTGAAGCAGTGCACGGCGTGGGCGCCGAGATCGGCGGCGATGCCGAACGCCCGGACGAGCAGCCGGGTGCGGGCGGCGCGGGCCTCGGGGTCCGGGTCGAGGAGGGACGGGCCGTGCTTGCGGCGGGGGTCGAGGATGTACCGGGCCCCGGTCTCGACGGTGACGCCGAGGCCCAGCTCCTGGAGCCTGGACGCCACCCGACGGGTGCGGGCGCAGAGGTCCGGGGCGAGGGGGTCGAGGTGCATGTGGTCGAGGGTCAGGCCGACCCCGTCGTAGCCGAGGTCGGCGAGGAGGCCGAGGGCGTCGTCCAGGCGGAGGTCGGTGAGTCCGTTGGTGCCGTAGCCGAAGCGGATCGTCATGTGGGGCTCACCTTCCGGGCGAGAGTGCGGGCGAGCGGGACGAGTCCCATGACGGCGAGCCCGGTTCCGGCTGCTCCGGCGCGGGCGGCCAGGGCTGCCTGGAGCGGGATCATCGCCCGGATGCCGCCGCCGACGGCGCGCTGGGTGAGCGGCGGCGACGGGTTGAGGGCGGCGTGGAGGAGGGGCCCGGCGGCGGTACGGAAGTAGCTGCCGGTGAGCGCGGTGAGGAGGAGGCGGGGGGTGGCGGACGCCGGGGTGGCCCGGGGCCGGTGCGAGAGGCCCGCCGTCCGCGTACGGCCGTGAGGCGCGTGCGGGAGCGTGTCCTCGGGCCTCCCCGGTTTCGGGAGTGCGCCCCCGGGCTCGCGCAGTGCCGCGGCGCCCAGCGCGGTGACGGCCGCGAGCGCGGCCAGGGGGACGGTGGTGGATCCGCCCTGCGCCTCGTGCCGGGAGACGGCGGTGACGGCGTAGGTGTGCGCACCGAGCAGTCCGGCCGCCGGGAGAGCGCTGCGCATGCCGCCGAGCATCCCGCCGCGCGCAGCCGCACCAGGGTCCGGGCCCGGGCCCGGACCCGAGCCCTTCGGTGTCTTCGCGGTCCCCGTGGCCGTGGCTCCGAGCAGGAGATCCAGTCCTCGCGCCGCCGCCATCGCCGCCGGTCCCGCCGGGGTGTGTTTGAGCCGGAGGTCGTACGCCCAGACCGTCGCCGCCAGCCCCGTGGCGACCGCGAGGGCCGGGCGGCCGGCCCGGGCGGCGAGGCCCAGGCCCGCGGCCGTCAGCGCGCCCGCCGCCGCGAGGGCCGCGCCGGGGGCGATCCGTCCCGAGGGGATCGGCCGGTGCGGGCGGTCGATGGCGTCCTCGTCACGGTCGGCCCAGTCGTTGAGGGCCATCCCCGCCTCGTACAGGCAGAGCGAGGCGCCGACGGCCAGCGCGGTGCCCCGGTCGGGGCGCAGGCCCCTTGCCGCGGCTCCGGCGAGCGCGTCGCCGGGGACGGTGAACAGCGCCGACACCCGCAGCAGTTCCGCCCAGGCCCGTACCGTCACTTCGCCCCCCGCAGCGTGTCGGCGAAGGCCAGCAGTTCCCCGTACTGCTCGAAGAGTGCGGCCGGGCCGCCGTCCGGGTCCTTGAAGTAGAAGCCGAGCTGGGGCAAGGGGCCGGTCAGTCCCTTCTCGTGGGCACGGGCGACCAGTCTCGCCAGGTCCAGGACCAGGGGTGCGGCCAGTGCGGAGTCGCACCCCTGCCAGGTGGTCTGGAGCACCATGCGCGCCCCGAGGAATCCGTCGAACGCGATGTGGTCCCACGCCGTCTTCCAGTCGCCGAGGGCCGGCACGTCGTCGATGTGGACCTCGCCCTCGGGCGTCGTTCCCAGCGTGTCGGCGAGGACGCGTTCCTTGCCGGCGTTCTTGGCGGCGGCCGCGCCCGGGTCGGCCAGCGCCGCTCCGTCCCCGCCGCCCAGCAGGTTGGTGCCCGACCAGGCCCGTACGGGCAGGGCGCGTTGCACGAACATCGGGGCGAGTACGGAGCGGAGCAGCGTCTGGCCGGTCTTGCCGTCGCGGCCCGCGTGAGGAAGTCCGCAGCCCGCGACGGCGTCCTGGAGCGCGGGGGTGCGCAGCCCGGTGGAGGGGGTGAAGTTGACGTACGGGCAGCCGGCCCGGAGCGCTGCCGCGGCATAGAGCGAGCTGGCGGCCATTCGCGGGTCGCCGGGGGCCGGGACGGATTCCGTGGAGGCGACGTTGACCACGACCGTCCTGGCCAGGCCGTTGCGGTGCCCGAAGTCGACGAGGTCGGCGGCGAAGGCGGTGATGAGTTCCTCGTCGCTGCGGGTGTCGCCGGGCAGCGGCCCGCCGGTCCGTATCTCCGCGTCGGCGGCAGCGAGTTCGGAACGGACGGCCTGCGGCAGTCCGTGCGGCAGCACTCCCCCGGCGGCGAGGGCCTCGGCCCGTTTGGGCAGGGGACAGCCGACGGTGTCGTGTCCGCCGAAGACGAGTGAGTCGAGGGCGGGCAGCCCGCTGTCGGCGAACGGCGTGGTCTCGGTGACCATGCCGGCCGCCGGGTGGAGCCCTGCCACCACCGCCGCGCACCCCGCCGCGGCGGTGGTGGCGACGGAACCACGTGCTCCGATGAACCAGACTCCGGTACGAACGGCGGATGCTGACACGGGCTGCCTCCCTGGCTGAGGGTGCTGGCTGGGCAGAGCGAGTGGCGCTGCGCAACGACGGAACAGAGTCGAAGAGGGAACCGGATCGAAGAGGGAACCGGATCGAAGGCGGAACAGGAACGACAAGGGAAGAGGAACGACGAAGCGAGACGGCCGGGTGGTGACGGCGGGTGGGGAGGTTTTCCCTTCCCCGCCCGCCGTCGGCCGGTGACCGCCCTACGCCGAGGGCAGTTCCTTCAGCTGGATGTTGCGGAAGGACACATGGTCATTGGCACCGTGGTTCTGGAGGCCGATGTAGCCGTCCTTCAGGCTCCGTACGGGATCGGTGTTGGTGAAGTCGTTGATCTTCACTCCGTTGAGGAAGACCTGGAGACGTTCGCCCTGGACCTTGATCTCGTAGCTGTTCCACTGGCCGGGCGGCCGCAGGGCCTCGTCGCGGGCCTTGATGTCCGCCGCCTTGAAGGTGTAGATCGAGCCCGTGGTGCGGTCGGGCGCGTCGGTGGCGTCGATCTGGACCTCGTAGCCGTTGTTCACCGCGGACCAGGGGTCGTCGGACTGCGGGAAGCCGACGAAGACACCGGAGTTGTCGTCGCCCTGCATCTTCCAGTCGAGCTTGAGCGAGTACGACCCGAGCTCCTTGGCCTGGTAGGTGAGCAGACCCATGCCGCCCACGGAGCGCAGTTCACCGTCGACGATGTCGAACTTTCCGGGGCCGGCCTGCTTCCACCCTGCGAGGGTCTTGCCGTTGAAGATCGACCGGTAGCCGGTGTCGGGCTTGCAGTCGGCCTTCACCTGACCGGCCGCGTACCGCATGCCGCCGAGCAGGAGTCCTCGGAAGGCCGGTTCGGCGTACGACTCCTTGGTGTGGCCGAGGCCGGTGTAGAAGGAGCGGCCGCCCTGGTATGCCTGGCACCAGGTGATCGGGTGGTCACCCTTCATGCTGCCGCCGGTGTAGGTCGTCTCGTCGAGTGTGGCGAGGACCTTGGCCTGACCGCGCGGGTTGGTGCGGTAGTTGTACCACTCGTCGGTGCGGTTCCACTCGTCGTCGAGGTGGGCGGTGGCCGGGTGCTTGTGGTCCTCGACGCGGACGGTGGCGGGCTGGATGGCGGGGTGCGAGGAGAAGTACGCCCCGACGAGTCCGCCGTAGAACGGCCAGTCGTACTCCGTGTCCGCCGCCGCGTGGACGCCCATGTAGCCTCCGCCGGTGGCCACGTAGTTCTCGAATGCCTTCTGCTGGTCGGCGTTGAGCACATCACCGGTCGTCGACAGGAAGACGACGGCGTCGTACCGCGCCAGGTTGTCCGTGGTGAACTGGCGGGCCTCCTCCGTCGCGTCGACGGTGATGTCGCTGCCCTTGCCGAGTTCCTTCAGCGCGGTGATGCCGGCGGGAATCGCGTCGTGGCGGAAGCCGGCTGTCTTCGAGAAGACCAGGACCCGCTTGGCGGCCTTGGCCGCGGTGCTGTGGGTGAGCTCGAAGTCGTCGACGTCGTACAGTGCTCCGTCGCCTCCCTTGAAGACGAGGAAGAGCTCGGTGGCCTTCTTGGGGACGTCGCGCAAGGTCACGTCGACGTTCTGGAAGGTCTCCCAGCCGCCGGTCACCGGTACCGGGGTCGAGCCCAGGAGCGTACCGGTCGCCGAGCCTGCCCGTACCTCCAGGAATCCTCCGCTGCCACCGGACGATATACGGGCGGTGAGCTTGTTGGAGTCGCCGAGGATGTACGGCTTGAAGGAGACCCAGTCGCCGTTGTTGATGTCGCCGACGGTCTTGCCGCCGTTGGCGGTCGCCTTGTTGTAGACCGTGATCCCGGACGAGGCGGTGAAGTGCTCGGCCTGGCGGTGCCTCGGCTGGAGCTGCGCCTGGTCGTGACCGGACAGGGATGCCTGGCCGCCGCCTCCGCCGTCCGTGTAGGAGGCGTCGATGACCCCGAAGATGTTGGCGTTCGGGTCGTGTCCGCCGTCGACGGCGGTCTTGATCACGCCGGAGCACCCGTTGACGGTGGTGATGGGGTGGCCGTGGCTGTCGTGGCCGAGGACGAAGCGGACCTCGACCTTGGAGCAGTCGATCGTGCCGTCCTCGGGATCGGTGACGGTCACCTTGAACGGGACATCGTCGCCGAAGGCGAACAACTGCCCGTCACCGGGGAGTTTCAGTTCCACCTTCGGTGCCGTGTTGCCGACCGTGACATGGACACTCGCGGAGGCGGTCCGGCCGGTCGGGTCCTTGGCGGTGACGGTGGCCGCGTAGGTGCCGTTCTTCTTGTACGTGTACGTGGGGTTGGCCGCCGTCGAGGTGCCGCCGTCACCGAAGTCCCAGGCGTACGTCAGCGGGTCGCCGTCCGGGTCGACGGTGCCCGCCGAGGAGAAGCTCACCTTGAGCGGCGTCGTGCCCGAGGTCTTGTCGGACGACGCGACGGCGTTGGGTGAGCGGCCGCCGGTGGCGTTCTCGATGCGGTAGAGACCGGAGTTCGCGTCGCCGCCGAACCAGCTGGTGCCGTAGTCGAGGACGTACAGGGCCCCGTCGGGTCCGAAGGCCATGTCCATCACCTGGGTCCCGGTCCACGGAACGGGGTTGATGGACTGGACGGTGCCGTCGGCGTCGTGCTTGATGGCCTTGATCCAGCGCCGGCCGAACTCTCCGGCGAAGAACTGCCCGTCGTAGGCCTCGGGGAACTTCACGGGCGAGTCGAGGTCGGCGTCGTAGTGGTAGACGGGGCCGCCCATCGGCGACTCCGAGCCGGTGCCGAACTCGGGCACGGATCCGCCGTCGTAGGGAATCCAGGCGGGCTGGGCGGGCGGCAGGTCCACGAGGCCGGTGTTGTGCGGCGAGGTGTTCTTCGGGGCGTTGCAGTCGAAGGACGCGCCGGACGTCTTCGTCGCGAAGTCGTAGTCGACGTAGGCGTCGTTCTTACCGGTGCAGAACGGCCAGCCGAGGTTGCCCGGCTCGGTCACCCGGGCGAACTCGACCTGGCCGGCCGGGCCGCGCTTGGGGTTGGCCGCGCCCGCGTCGGGCCCGTAGTCGCCGACGTAGAGGATGCCGGTGGCCTTGTCGACGGAGAACCGGAACGGGTTGCGCAAGCCCATCGCGTAGATCTCGGGGCGGGTCTTGTCCGTACCCGGTGCGAAGAGGTTCCCGTCGGGGATGGTGTACGAGCCGTCCTCGGCGACCTTGATCCGGAGAATCTTGCCGCGCAGGTCGTTGGTGTTGCCGGAGGTGCGCCTGGCGTCGAACGCCGGGTTGCGGTCGGGGCGCTCGTCGATCGGTGTGTAACCGTCGGAGGCGAACGGGTTGGAGTCGTCGCCGGTCGACAGATACAGGTTGCCCTGGGCGTCGAAGTCGATGTCGCCGCCGACGTGGCAGCAGATGCCGCGCGAGGCCGGGATGTCGAGGATCTTCTTCTCGCTGGCGTTGTCGAGGGTGCCGTCGGCCTTCAGGACGAAGCGCGAGAGGCGGTTCACCCCGTCGAACTTGGCGAAGTCGGCGGCCGTGCCGTTCTCGGGCGCGTCCCCGGAGGGGGTGTTCAGCGGGGGCGCGTAGTAGAGGTAGATGGCCCGGTTCTTGCTGAAGTCGGGGTCGATGGCGACGCCCTGGAGGCCCTCTTCGTCGTGCGAGTACACGGGGACGGACCCGACGACCCGGGTGTTTCCGCCGCTGTCGGTGAGGCGCAGCTCGCCGGTGCGCGAGGTGTGCAGCACGCTGCGGTCGGGGAGGACGGCGAGGGTCATGGGCTCGCCGGTCTCGGCCGCGCCCTTGGCGAGGGTGACCTGCTGGAATTCCTCGGCCGCGGCGTCGGCGGCGGCCGGCGACGCCGGTCCTTCCACGGCGGCGCCGGGCGAGGCGCCGAGGGTGAGGGTGGCCGCGGTGAGCAGGCCGCCGGTGAGCAGTGCGAGGGATGTACGGACGCGGAGCCGGGTTCTGCTCCTGTACCTGGTTATGTGCACGAGTGTCCTCCGGAGAGTGCCGGTGGTACGGGCGGGTGCTGCCGTGCCGTTCCGCGCGGGGGCTGCCGCGCAGGTCGTTCGGGGCCTGTAGGGCGCCCGCGACGCGAGTTATGCCATGTACACGTTGTGGACGGTATCCCTGTTCGTCCTGAACGGAAAGCCCTTACACAGCGGCCATGTTGAACTTTTCCCTGAGTCAGGACAAAGCGGGGTGAGGGCAGGGGCGAGCACGGGGTGGTGGCTGGGCTCCATCCCCCACCCCGCACGGCCCGCCCCTTCCCGGACCGGGGCCCGGGGACAACATCCCCGGGAAGGACCCGTCAGTCGCCACCCCCGAACGCCGCGTCGAACGATGCCGACGGCGGTTCGAAGTCGTACCGCTTCAGCGTAGAAAGCGCTTCCGGCGCACCTGCCAGCCGGTCCATCCCCGCGTCCTCCCACTCGACGGAGACCGGCCCCTCGTATCCGATGGAGCGGAGCATCCGGAAGACGTCCTCCCACGGCACGTCACCGTGCCCGGCGGAGACGAAGTCCCAGCCGCGCCGCGGGTCGCCCCACGGCAGATGGGAGCCGAGGCGGCCGTTGCGGCCGTCCAGGCGCTTGCGCGCCTCCTTGCAGTCCACGTGGTAGATGCGGTCCCGGAAGTCGTACAGGAAGTTGACCGGGTCGAGGTCCTGCCAGACGAAGTGGCTGGGGTCGAAGTTCAGCCCGAACGCGGCCCGGTGGCCGACGGCCTCCAGCGCGCGGTGGGTGGTCCAGTAGTCGTACGCGATCTCGCTGGGGTGCACCTCGTGGGCGAACCGCACGCCCTCCGCGTCGAAGACGTCCAGGATCGGGTTCCAGCGCTCGGCGAAGTCCTCGTACCCCCGCTCGATCATGTGCGGCGGGACCGGCGGGAACATCGCGACGAGGTGCCAGATCGAGGAGCCGGTGAAGCCGATGACCGTACGCACTCCGAAGGCGGCGGCCGCGCGGGCGGTGTTCTTGATCTCCTCGGCGGCACGGCGGCGTACCCCTTCGGGTTCACCGTCGCCCCAGATCCGCGCCGGGAGAATTCCCTGGTGCCGTTCGTCGATCGGACTGTCGCAGACGGCCTGGCCGACGAGGTGGTTGGAGATCGCCCAGCACTTCAACCCGTACTTGTCGAGCAATTTCCGCCGGTCGTCCAGGTAGCCGGGGTCCGCCAGGGCCTTGTCGACCTCGAAGTGGTCTCCCCAGCAGGCGAGTTCGAGACCGTCGTAGCCGAAGTCCCGGGCATGCCGGCAGACCTCCTCCAAGGGCAGGTCGGCCCACTGACCGGTGAAGAGCGTGAAGGGACGGGGCATGAGCAGGACCTCCTACAGAGCCACGGGGGTGTGTACGGAATTCTTCTCGGCACTCTCCTCCACCGCCGCGAGCACCCGTTGCACCTGCAGTCCGTCGGCGAACGACGGTGCGGGGGCGGTCCCTTCGGCGATCGTCCGCACCACATCACGGGCCTGGTGGGTGAAGGTGTGCTCGTAGCCGAGGGCGTGGCCCGGCGGCCACCACGCCTCCAGGTAGGGATGCTGGGGCTCGGTGACGAGGATGCGCCGGAACCCTGCCGTGGTGGCGGGTTCGGTGTGGTCGTGGAAGGACAGCTCGTTGAGCCGTTCCAGATCGAAGGCGAGCGAGCCGAGCTGCCCGTTGATCTCCAGCCGCAGCGCGTTCTTCCGGCCGGCCGCCATCCGGGTCGTCTCGAACGAGGCCAGCGCCCCGGAGGCGAGCCGGCCGGTGAACAGGGTCGCGTCGTCGACGGTCACCGCCCCACGCGCCGCCGAGTCCGCGGCGCCGGAGAGCCCGGCGGACGGACCGGTGAGCAGCGGCCGTTCGCGTACGAACGTCTCACGGACCGCCGACACCCCGACCAGCTTCTCCCCCGCCAGATACTGGGCCAGGTCGACGATGTGCGCCCCGAGGTCGCCCAGTGCTCCCGAGCCGGCGTGTTCCCGCTTCAGCCGCCAGGTGAGCGGCGATTCCGGGTCGACGAGCCAGTCCTGGAGGTAGGCGGCCCGGACATGCCGCAGGGTGCCGATCCGGCCCTCGGCGATCAGCTGCCGGGCGTATGTGATCGCGGGCACCTTGCGGTAGTTGAAGCCCACCAGGGCGACCTGGCCTCGGGCCGCCGCGCGTTCCGCGGCCGCGGCCATGGCCTCCGCCTCGGCGACCGTGTTGGCGAGCGGCTTCTCGCACAGCACGTGCTTGCCTGCCTCCAAGGCGGCGATGGCGATCTCGGCGTGGCTGTCGCCGGGGGTGCAGATGTCGACGAGTTGCACGTCGTCCCGGGCGATGAGGGCCCGCCAGTCGGTCTCCGCCGCCGCCCAGCCGTGGCGGGCCGCCGCCGCGTCGACGGCCGCCCGGTCACGTCCGCAGATCGCGGCGAGAGCCGGTCGCATCGGCAGTTCGAAGACGTGTCCCACGGTGCGCCACCCCTGCGAGTGGGCGGCGCCCATGAACGCGTATCCGACCATGCCGACTCCGAGCGTGGGTGCGCTCGCCACCGGCGGATGCGTGGGTGCGCTCGCCACCGGTTGTTGCGTGGACACGTTCGGCGTCGGCTGATGCGTGGACACGCTCGGCTTCGGCCGTTGCATCGGCGGACCTGCGGCCTCCTGATCCGTCTCTTCCCTACGGGCCATCCGGGCTTCCTCCTCGTCGGTCGTTCGATGGGTGCGGCAGGAGGGTCAGCACCCTCCTGCGGGGCGGCTCAGCTGAAGCCCGTCGGCAGGTACTGGTCGATGTTCTCCTTGGTGACCACGGCCGAGTAGAGAGTGAGACTGGTCGGGATCTCCATTTCGGCCAGGCCGCCGACGCCCTTGCCCTGGGCGAGGGCGCGGGCCAGGTCGATGGCGGACGCGGCCATCGTGGGCGGATAGAGAACGGTCGCCTTCAGCACGCTGTTGTCGGCCTTGATGGCGTCCATCGCGGACTTCGCGCCGGCGCCGCCGACCATCAGGAACTCGTCGCGGCCCGCCTGCTGGATGGCGCGCAGCGCGCCCACACCCTGGTCGTCGTCGTGATTCCACAGAGCGTCGAACTTCTTCTGCGCCTGGAGGAGTTGGGCCATCTTCGCCTGACCCGACTCGACGGTGAAGTCGGCGGCCTGACGGGCCACCAGTTTGATGTTGGGGTAGTTCTTCAAGGCGTCGGCGAAGCCCTGACTGCGCTGCTTGGTGAGCTCCAGGTTGTCGATGCCGGCCAGCTCGACGACCTTGGCTCCCGCCTTGTCCTTGAGCTGCTCACCGATGTACGTGCCGGCGTTGAGACCCATGCCGTAGTTGTCGCCGCCGACCCAGCAGCGGTAGGCCTGCGGGGAGGCGAAGATCCGGTCCAGGTTGATGACGGGGATGCCCGCCCGCATGGCCTCAAGGCCGACCTGGGTGAGCGCCTTGCCGTCGGCGGGGAGGATGACGAGGACATCGACCTTCTTGTTGATGAGGGTCTTGACCTGGCCGATCTGGGCGGCGGTGTCATTGGAGCCCTCGGTACTCTCCAGCGTCACCTCGGAGTACTTCGCCGCCCGCGACTTGGCGTTCTCGTTGATGGCGTTGAGCCAGCCGTGGTCGGCCTGCGGACCCGCGAAGCCGATGGTGACGGGCTTGCCGGGCTTGTCGTCGGCGGCGGGCTGATTGCTCTGCGCGGTCTCCGATTTCTTGGGCTCGTTGCTGGTGCAAGCGGTGAGAACGGCGCCTGCGGAGACGGCTGCGGTGCCGAAGAGCAGTCGTCTGCGGCTGGTTTCTGGCATGGCTGTCAAACCCTTCATCCGGTGCGTGATATGTCATGCCGGTGCGTGACGTGTCACATGTGGCGAACGGAGCGGTGGGCGGTGCGGTGGGCGATGCGGAGAAGCGGGCGGTGGGCTCAGGTCTCCCCGTGCGCCGGTGTGCGGCGCTGGACCAGGACTGCGGCGACGATGATCGCGCCCTTGGCGATCTGCTGGACGTCGGTCTGCAGATTGTTGAGCGCGAAGATGTTGGTGATGGTGGTGAAGACGAGAACGCCGAGTACGGAACCGACGATGGTGCCGCGCCCGCCGCTGAGCAGGGTGCCGCCGATGATCGCGGCGGCGATGGCGTCGAGCTCGTACAGATTGCCGTTGGTGTTCTGTCCCGATCCGGCCAGGACGATCAGCATGAAGGCCGCGATGCCGCAGCACAGTCCGGAGAGCAGATAGAGGTAGAGCCGCTGCCGTCGTACGTCGATGCCGGCCAGCCTGGCCGCTTCCGCGTTGCCGCCGACCGCGACCGTACGCCGTCCGAAGGTCGTGCGGTTCAGTACGAGCCAGCCGATGACGGTCACGGCGGCGAACATCATGACCAGGGGTGGGATGCCGAGGACGTACGAGTCGGGCAGTCCCAGGTCGAGGACCGACTTGACGGTGACGATCTGGGTCTTGCCGTCGGTGATCAGGAGGGCGAGCCCGCGGGCCGAGGCGAGCATGGCCAGCGTCGCGATGAACGGCACCATCCGCCCGTACGCGATGAGTACCCCGTTCACCAGCCCGGCACCGAGTCCGACGATCACGGCGGTGAACAGGATTCCCGCGAAGCCGTACTCCTGGGTGGCGAGCGTGGTCGCCCATACGGAGGCGAGCGCGACCATCGCGCCGACCGACAGGTCGATGCCGCCGCTGGTGATGACGAAGGTCATCCCGACGGTGACCACTCCGATGACGGAGGACTGGGTCAGGATCAGCTGAAGGTTCCCGGTGTCCAGGAAGGCATCGGGCTCGGTGAATCCGCCGACGACGATCAGTGCGGCGAGGACGCCGAGCAGCGAGAGGTTGCGCATGTCCATGCGCAGGCCGAAGGCGCGCGAAGGTCCGTCCTGCTTCCTGGGTCCGGCGGCCGGGGCGGGGACGGCTCCCTTGTCCGGCCCGCTCTGCTGCGCCGAGGAGACGGGCTGCGTCATGACGTCGGGCTCCCTTCCATCACTATGTCGAGTACGCGGTGCTCGTCGAGCTCCCGGGCGTCCGCCGAGTGCACGACGCGGCCCTCGCGGAGCACCAGCACCCGGTCGGCGAGGCCGAGCACTTCGGGCACCTCGCTGGAGACGAGCAGGACGGCGAGGCCTTCGTCGGCCAGCCGGCGGATCACGGCGTAGAGCTCGGCGCGGGCGCCGACGTCGACACCGCGGGTCGGTTCGTCGAGCAGCAGAACCCGGCAGCCGCGCAGCAGCCAGCGGGCCAGGACGGCCTTCTGCTGGTTGCCGCCGGACAGTGTGCGGACCGGGGTGTCCGGGTTGTCGGGTCGCAGGGAGAGCTCACGGGTTGCGGTGCGGGCGGCCCGGCGTTCGGCCCCGCGGTCGAGCCAGCCGGCCCGGGAGAAGCGGGACATCGAGGAGACGGAGACGTTACGGGTGACGGTTTCGAGCATCAGCAGGGCCTGCGCCTTGCGTTCCTCGGGGGCGAGCCCGATTCCGGCGGCGACGGCGGCGCGGACGCTGCCGGGCCGGAGCTGCTGCCCTGCCACGGTGACGCGTCCGGCGCTCGGCCTGCGGGCCCCGTAGATGGTCTCCAGGATCTCGGAACGTCCCGAACCGACGAGTCCGGCCAGGCCGACGATCTCGCCGGGCCGCAGCTCCAGGTCCACCGGGGCGAATTCGCCCTTCCTGGTGAGCCCTTCGACCTTCAGGACCGGTTCTGCGACGGCCGCCCCCGCACGGTCCGCGGTGCGCGGCGGGAAGACGTGTTCGACGTTGCGGCCGGTCATCATGGCAACTACGTCGCGTGTCGGTGTGGACTTGGCGGGCAGCCCCACGGCGACGGCGCGGCCGTCCTTGAGCACGGTCACCCGGTCGCCGATGCGGCGGATCTCCTCGAGGCGGTGCGAGATGTAGACGACGGCGACCCCGTCGGCGGTGAGAGCGGCGACGACACGGAAGAGGTTGTCGACCTCGTCCGGGTCGAGCGCGGCGGACGGCTCGTCCATCACGATGAGCCGTACGTCGTGGGAGAGTGCCCGCGCCATGGAGACGATCTGCTGCTGTGCGGCGGACAGTTCTCCGACCGCCCGGGCCGGGTCGATCTCCGGGTGACCGAGACGCTTCAGCAGCGCGGCGGCCGCCGTACGGCCCTCGCGGGTGCGGACGATGAAGCGGGCGGTGGTGGGTTCATGGCCGAGGAAGACGTTCTCGGCGACCGACAGGCCCTCGACCAGGTCGAGTTCCTGGTAGATGGTGGCGATGCCGAGCCGCATCGCGGCGATGGGCGACTTGAGTGCGGCCGGTTCGCCGCGCCAGGTGATCTCGCCGCCGTCGGGCTGGTGGGCCCCGGCGAGCACCTTGATGAGGGTGGACTTGCCGGCGCCGTTCTGCCCGAGGAGACAGTGGACTTCGCCGGCCTGTACCTCCAGGTCCACGCCGTCGAGGGCGCGTACTCCGGGGAACGACTTGGTGATGCCGGACATGGTGAGCAGGGGCGGTTCTGGTGCCATGACGAATCCCCTCGGCGAATGGGTTCTCCCCTTCTCGAGCGCAGCCGAGAGCTGGGGGAAGGCCGGTGAGCGGGCAGGGCGCAGTACTGTCCCGGGGGTGACCCCCGGACCCCCGGCCAAAAGAGGCGGGAGCGGTTCGGTGGTACGTACCGGCCGAGGATCAGGCCGGTGAGAACAGGTGGTCGCTGATGAGCCGGGCGGCGCCGATCACTCCGGCGGCCGGTCCCAACTCGCCGAGCACGATGGGGAGATTACCGGTGGCCAGCGGCAGCGACTGCCGGTAGACCTGGGTCCGGACGCTGGCGAGGAGCGTGTGCCCGAGGCCGGTCACTCCGCCGCCGATCACCACCAGTCCGGGATTGAAGAAGCTGACAAGTCCCGCGATGACCTGCCCCACCCGGTCGCCGCCTTCGCGGATCAGGTCGAGCGAGGTGGCATCGCCGGCGGCCGCGGCGGCGGCCACATCGACGGCGGTGAGTTTGCCGGCCGCCTCCAGTCGGCCCGCGAGCTCCGGTGACCGCCCGGCACTCGCCGCGTCCTCGGCGTCGCGGGCGAGCGCGGCACCGCTGAAGTGGGCTTCCAGACAACCCCGGTTGCCGCAGGCGCAGGCGCGCCCTTCGGGTTCGACCTGGATGTGGCCGATGTCTCCGGCGCTGCCCGTCGTGCCGCGGTGGACCTCGCCGCCGACGACGATGCCGCAGCCGATGCCCGTACCGATCTTGACGCAGAGGAAGTCGCCCACGGAGCGTGCGACGCCCGCGTGCTGCTCCCCCATCGCCATCAGGTTCACATCGTTGTCGACCATGACGGGGCAGCCCAGTTCCTGGCTCAGCGCCTCGCGGACCGGGAAGCCGTCCCAGCCGGGCATGATCGGCGGTGCGACCGGCACACCTTCGGGGAAGCGGACCGGTCCGGGTACGCCGATGCCCGCGCCGTCGAAACCTTCGGCGAGCCCCGAGGCCCGGAGCTTGGCCGCCATGGCCAGCACCTGCTCGAAGATGGCGACCGGCCCTTCGCGTACGTCCATGGGATGGTTGAGGTGGCCCAGAACCTCCAACTCGGCGTTGGTGACGGCCACATCGACGGATGTGGCACCGATGTCGACGCCGAGGAAGCGCAGTTGCGGAGCGAGCCGGATGTTGTGCGAGCGACGGCCGCCGCGGGATGCGGCGAGTCCGTCGGCCACGACAAGTCCGGTCTCCAGCAGCCTGTCGACCTCGACGGCGAGCTTGGAGCGGGAGAGATCGACCTGATCCCCCAGCTGTGCCCGTGAGTTGGGCCCGCCGTCGCGCAACAGCCGGAGCAGTCGCGCCTGATGAGAATTCGCGGGTCGTGCCGTCATACGTCTCACGCGCCCCTCCCCGCCACATCGGCCTGTCCGTCGGGCTTTCGAGGGAAACGTAGCAGCGGTTGCCGGGGGTGGGAAGAAGTTGCGCAGGAATCCACTACAACTTTCTCCAGATCGAGGACAAAGCCGCTCGGCCCACGACGACCACGAGCCCTGGAGCCCCCGAGCCCCCGAGCCCCCGAGCCCCCGAGCCCCCGAGCCCACAACGGCCACAACGGCCACAACGGCCACAACGGCCACAAACCCACGAAGGGCCGGGGCTCAAGCCCCGGCCCTTCCGTTACGACCCCGTTCGACCACCCTGCCGCGCGCTACTCCCCGTTGCGCTGGTGGTACGTCTTGCGCGTGTGTTCCGTGTGCGCCCGCATGATCTCCGTGGCCCGCTGTTCGTCGCGCGAGGCGATCGCCGCGATGAGCGAGCGGTGCTCGATCCAGGACTGGGTGCCACGCCGGCGGGCCACCGGGGTGTAGTACCAGCGGACCCGGCGGTCCACCTGCCCGGCCAGCTCGGAGAGGACGACATTGCCCGCCAGCTCCATGACCTTGGCGTGGAAGGCCGCGTTGGTGGCGACCGCCAGGTCCACGTCGTCGTCGGCGACCGCCTGCTCACCCTTGGCGCAGAGCTCCTCCAGGACGGCGATGCCCGCGGCGTCGGAGTTGACCGCGGCGAGGCGGGCGGCCTCGGCCTCCAGCAGGGTGCGGACCGAGAGCAGCTGGTCCGCCTCGCCCTCCGTGGGCTCATGCACGAACGCGCCCTGGGCGGGCCGGAGATCGACCCAGCCCTCGGTGTTCAGCCGCTGCAGCGCCTCCCGCACCGGCTGCCTGGACACCCCGAGATGGCCGGCCAGTTCGCTCTCGACCAGGTGCTGGCCGGGACGGAGCGCACGCGTCGTTATCAGTTCGAGCAGCGCCTCGTACACGCGCTCGCGTAGCGGACCGGGCCGTTCCAGCTTCGGCACAGCCCCTGGCGGCAGTCCTGCGGACAACATCGCGGTCCCCCTCCGGGCGACGAGCAATTGCTTATCGTCTACAGTCTACCGAGCACAGCGCCCCTCAGGGGCAGCGGATCACCTGACCCGCGTACGAGAGATTCCCGCCGAAGCCGAAAAGCAGCACCGGCGCGCCGCTTTGGACCTCGCCGCGTTCCACCAGCTTGGACAGGGCCATCGGGATGGACGCCGCGGACGTATTGCCGGAATCCACGACATCCCGGGCGATGACCGCGTTGACCGCGCCGATCTTCCTGGCGACGGGTTCGATGATCCGCAGATTGGCCTGGTGCAGCACGACCGCGGCCAGCTCCTCGGGGGCGACACCGGCCTTCTCGCACACCTTGCGGGCGATGGGCGGCAGCTGCGTGGTGGCCCAGCGGTACACGGACTGCCCTTCCTGCGCGAAACGCGGCGGCGTCCCCTCGATCCGCACCGCGTTGCCCATCTCCGGCACCGAACCCCACAGGACCGGGCCGATCCCGGACCGGTCCCCGCCGTCCGGGTCCGCGACGACGACCGCCGCGCCGGCCCCGTCACCGAGCAGGACACAGGTGCTGCGGTCCGTCCAGTCCGCGATGTCCGCCATCTTGTCGGCACCGATGACGAGGACGCGCTCGGCCGCGCCCGCCCGGATCGCGTGGTCGGCGGTGGCGAGGGCGTGGGTGAATCCGGAGCAGACCACGTTGATGTCCATGACCGCGGGCGAGCCCATGCCGAGCCGGGCGGCGACCCGCGCCGACATGCTCGGCGAGCGGTCGATCGCGGTGGAGGTGGCGACCAGCACCAGATCGATCTCGGCGGGCCGCAGCCCCGCCGCGGCGAGCGCCTTGCCCCCCGCGTACGCGGCCATCTCGTCCACCGGCTCGTCAGGGCCTCCGACGTGGCGGGTCTTGATGCCGACGCGGCTGGTGATCCACTCGTCGCTGGTGTCGACCATGGCCGCCAGATCGTCGTTGGTGAGCACCTTGGCGGGCTGATAGTGGCCGAGCGCCACGACACGTGAGCCGGTCATGTACAGGATCTCCTCGCTACGTACGGCAGGAACCATCCAGTCTTGGTCGCTACTGCCCGGTACGGGGGCACGTGTTCGCACAGGAATAGGACCCGGTTGTTGGAGGCTTGGCGACAGCCTTGACCTCGGAAAGCATACTGTAGACAATATTCTGTCGGCGTGATGTGATATCGCCTCCTGCTCTCCGGCTGAGCCCGCTCGGTCCGCTGGGCCCAATCAGTCATTTCAGCCCGTTCAGCCCGCTCCTCGGACCACCCCGGTCCGCCCCCCCTGGCCCGTCCCCTGGCCCGCTCCTCGGTCCGGGTGGCGTCCCGGCGGGGCACGGTCACCGCCCCGGTGCGGCGAGCAGTGGCAGAGCACCTTCGTGATCGCCGTGGCGGGCCGCGGCTTCGACGCCCGCGTCTCCACCGAGCACGACGCGCCGCTCACCGATTCGGCGTGCGTCTACTGCGGCAACTGTATCGAGGTGTGCCCCACCGGGGCGCTCTCCTTCAAGTCCGAATTCGACATGCGCGAGGCCGGGACCTGGGACGAAGGGGCCCAGACGGAGACCACCACGATCTGCGCGTACTGCGGATTCGGCTGCGATGTCACACTCCATGTGCAGGACAATGAGATCGTCAAGGTCACCTCTCCGCACGACAATCCGGTGACCCACGGCAACCTCTGCATCAAGGGCCGGTTCGGCTTCCAACACGTACAGAATCGGGTTTAACCGCTATGGGACGGGTCACCGAGCGCCGCCGCACCATCCGTATCCGGGACGGGGCGGTGTCCACGCGCCCCGACACGCTCGTCGCCGAGGAGCCCCTGGAGATCCGGCTGAACGGCAGGCCGCTCGCCATCACGATGCGCACGCCGGGCGACGACTTCGCGCTGGCGGCGGGCTTCCTGGTGAGCGAGGGTGTGATCGGTGACGGCTCCGAAGTCCAGTCGATCGTCTACTGCGCCGGGGCCACGGCGGACGGCGTGAACACGTACAACGTCGTGGACGTGAAGCTCGCGCCCGGTGTCCCGGTTCCCGACATCACCCTCGAACGCAATGTGTACACCACGTCGTCCTGCGGGCTGTGCGGCAAGGCGAGCCTCGACGCGGTACGCACCACGACCCGTCATCCGATCGCCGACACTCCCCCGGTCCGGGTCGAACCCGCGCTGCTCGCCGCCCTCCCCGACCGGCTGCGGGCCGCGCAACAGGTCTTCGACCGGACCGGGGGCCTGCACGCGGCGGCGCTGTTCTCCGAGACGGGTGAACTGCTCGACATCCGGGAGGACGTCGGCCGGCACAACGCGGTCGACAAGCTGGTCGGCCGGGCCCTGACCGACCACCGGCTGCCGCTGTCCCGGGCGATCCTGCTGGTGTCGGGGCGGGCCTCGTTCGAACTGGCCCAGAAGGCGGTGATGGCCGGGATCCCGGTGCTCGCGGCGGTCTCGGCGCCGTCGTCCCTCGCCGTCGATCTGGCGGCCGAGACCGGACTGACCCTGGTCGGTTTCCTGCGGGGTCCTTCCATGAACGTGTATGCGGGTGAGCACCGCATCACCCTGGAGGCGACGATCGTCCAGGGCTGAGGCGCCCCGCCCGTCTGCACGGGTCAGGGTCCGGCCGGCGGGGAGCGCCCCCTGCGCCGGCCGGCCCCGTCCCCGGGCGGGGCTCCGGGCGCACCCTCAGCTCACCGTGACGGGCTCCCGTGACACCGCACTGTGCTCCCGGTTCTCCTCCAGCGGATCGCGCGAGCGGCGCTTGGCGATCACCGCGCACACCATCAGCTGCATCTGGTGGAAGAGCATGAGCGGCAGTACGGCGAGGGACGCCTGCGCCCCGAACAGGACGCTCGCCATCGGCAGCCCGGCGGCCAGGCTCTTCTTCGAGCCGGCGAACTGGATGGCGATCCGGTCCCCACGGTCGAAGCCGAGCCGCTTCGCGCCGAACCAGGTCAGCGTCAGCATCAGCGCGAGCAGCACCGCCTCGGCGCCGAGCAGCGCGCCGAGCCTGGCCGGGGTGACCTGGTGCCAGATGCCCGCGACCATGCCCTCGCTGCATGCCGTGTAGACGACGAGCAGGATCGAGCCGCGGTCGACATAGCCGAGGGCCTTCTTGTGGCGGGTGATGAAGCCACCGATCCAGCGACGCAGCAGCTGCCCGGCGACGAACGGCAGCAGCAGCTGGACCCCGATCTTCAGCAGCGCGTCGGCCGAGAATCCACCGCCGCTGTTGCCCAGCAGCGCCGCGGCGAGCAGCGGCGTGAGGAAGATTCCGGCGATCGAGGAGAAGGAGCCCGCACAGATCGCCGCGGGCACATTGCCGCGGGCGATCGAGGTGAAGGCGATCGACGACTGGATCGTCGAGGGGACGAGGCACAGGAAGAGGAAGCCGCTGTGGAGCTGCGGCGTCAGGACGTACGGCACCAGTCCCTTGCCCGCGAGACCGAGCAGCGGGAACGCCACGAAGGTGCAGACGAGAACGGTGAGGTGGAGCCGCCAGTGCTTGAGGCCGTCGAGTGCCTCGGCGGTGGAGAGACGGGCTCCGTACAGGAAGAAGAGAAAGGCGACGGCTCCGGTCGAGGCGCCGCCCGCCACATCGGCGGCGGTCCCCGATGCGGGCAGGATCGCCGCCAGCACGACCGTGCCGATCAGCGCCAGGATGTACGGGTCGATCGGCAGCCAGGACGGCAGTTTCAGGGTGCGGCGGCTCATGTGCTCCACATGTTCTCTTGGTTCTGGTCGTGCCCTCTCCATCCTGCTCTTGATCACCGCGATCGGGAATCCGGCATACCGCTCTCACTGTCATCACGGTTCGCGATAGCCTGGGGCCCATGTACGACCCCGCGCAGTTGCGTACCTTTCTCGCCGTCGCCCAGACACTGAGCTTCACCCAGGCGGCCCGCCGACTGGGTGTACGGCAGTCCACGGTGAGCCAGCATGTGCGGCGCCTGGAGGATGCCACGGGGCGGCAGCTGTTCACCCGGGACACGCACCGGGTCGATCTCACCGTGGACGGTGAGGCGATGCTCGGTTTCGCCCGGACGATACTCGAGGCCCATGAGCGGGCGGCGGCCTTCTTCACCGGCACGCGACTGCGCGGGCGGCTGCGGTTCGGGGCGTCCGAGGACTTCGTGCTGACCCGGCTGCCGGAGATCCTGGAGTCGTTCCGCCGCGACCACCCGGAGGTCGAGTTGGAGCTGACGGTGGAGCTCTCCGGGACGCTCCACCAGCGGCTCGCGGCAGGCCGGCTCGATCTGGTGCTCGCCAAGCGGCGCGTCGGCGACACACACGGGGAGCTCGTCTGGCAGGACGCGCTGGACTGGATCGGCACTCCCCGGCTGCGGATCGACCCGGACCGTCCGGTTCCGCTGGTCCTCTTCCCACCGCCGGGCATCACCCGGGCCCGCGCCCTGGAGGTCCTGGAGGAGCACGGCCGGGCCTGGCGGATCGCCTGTACGAGCACCAGCCTGAGCGGGCTGATCGCGGCGGCCCGTGCGGGGCTGGGCGTGATGGCTCACAGCCGCGGGCTGATCCCGCCGGGTCTGGTGCCGGTGCCGGCCAGAGCGGGGCTGCCGGAGCTGGGCGAGGTGGACTTCGTGCTGCTGCACGGCCACCGCCGGGGCAGGGCACAGGAGGCCGCGGACGCACTGGCGGCGGCGATCCTGGCGGGCGGCGACCGGCTGATCCGCGGACCAATACCCCGTAACGACCTCGCCGCGATAGAGAACGGGTGAGGTCGTAACCGCCCAGAACGGGAGTGACCGTGTCGTACAGATTTGGTGGAGATTCCCGCGCCGGCCGCTTACTCCGTGGTCTCAGCCACGCCCGAGCCTTGCCCATCTGGCCGTATTTCGGTGGCTGACCTGTGCATATGCCACAGGGTCCGCCGGTACGGGCCCTCCCGCCGCGCCGTCTGTTGGGGTAGCGTCACGGCGCTGTGCGTAGCGCCACGAGGAGCAGGTCATTGCGCGAGTTCACTGTCCCACCCATGGCGGCCGCGCCCCTCGTAGGCGGGCTGGCCGATGTGGTGTTCGACTACGCCGAGGAGGATCCGGACCGGGTCGCGCTCGGCCGAAAGGACGCGAGCGGACGCTGGCGGGATGTCACCGCCGCGACGTTCCGCGACGAGGTGCTGGCCCTCGCCAAGGGCCTGATCGCGCACGGCGTCAGATTCGGCGACCGGGTGGCCCTGATGTCGCGGACGCGCTACGAGTGGACGCTCTTCGACTTCGCGCTGTGGACGGTCGGCGCCCAGTCCGTACCGGTCTATCCGACGTCCTCGGCCGAGCAGGTCCTCTGGATGCTGCACGACGCCGACGTGTCGGCCGTGATGGTCGAGCACGAGGACCACGCGATGACGATCGCCTCGGTGATCGACCAGCTACCCGGTCTCAAGCGGCTCTGGCAGCTGGACGCCGACGCGGTGGGCGAGTTGCTCGACGCGGGCGCCCAGGTCGAGGACGAGGTGGTGCACCGCCACCGGCGCGCGGTGACGCCCGAGTCGGTGGCGACGATCATCTACACCTCGGGGACGACGGGACGCCCCAAGGGCTGTGTGATCACGCACGCCAACTTCATGTTCGAGACGGACACCATGGCCTCGCGCTGGGAGCCGGTCTTCCACTCGAAGCCGGGCGACGAGGCTGCCACTCTCCTCTTCCTGCCACTGGCGCATGTCTTCGGCCGGATGGTGGAGCTCGCCGCGGTCCGCGGCCGGGTGAAGCTGGGCCATCAGCCGGAGCTGTCGGCGAAGGCCCTGATGCCGGATCTGGTGTCGTTCCGGCCGACGTTCATCCTGGCGGTTCCGTACATCTTCGAGAAGGTCTTAGGCGGCGCCCGGCGCAAGGCCGAGGCGGAGGGCCGGGTCGGGGCGTTCGACAAGGCCGTCGACATCGCGGTGAAGTACGCCGAGGCGGTGGAGGCACGGGCGTTCGGGACCGGTCCCGGGCCGTCCGCCGGGCTGCGGATGCAGCACCAGTTCTTCGACAAGGTCGTGTACAGGAAGGTGCGCGAGGCGATGGGCGGCCGGATCCGGCACGCCATGTCCGGCGGTTCGGGCATGGCGCGGCAGCTGGGGCTGTTCTTCGCGGGTGCGGGCGTGACCGTGTACGAGGGGTACGGGCTGACCGAGTCGACCGCGGCGGCCACCGCCAATCCGCCGGAGCGCACCCGGTACGGCACGGTCGGGCAGCCGATCCCCGGCACGACCGTGCACATCGCGGAGGACGGCGAGGTGTGGGTGCACGGCGACCATGTGTTCGCGGGCTATCTCGGCGCCCCGGAGGCCACCGCCGCGGTGCTGCGGGAGGGCTGGCTGGCCACCGGGGACCTGGGGGCGCTCGACGAGGACGGCTTTCTGACGATCACGGGGCGGAAGAAGGAGATCCTGGTGACGTCGGGCGGCAAGAGTGTGTCTCCGACCGGTCTGGAGGAGCGGGTGCGGGCGCATCCGCTGGTCGCGCAGTGCATCGTCGTCGGCAACGACCGGCCCTACGTCGCCGCGCTGGTCACGGTCGACCAGGAGTGGGTGGACCACTGGCTCGCCATTCAGGGGCGGGCGCCCCTGCGGCCGGAGGAAATGGTGCGGGATCCGGGCCTGGAGACGGAGGTCCGACGTGCGGTGGTCGCCGCCAATACGGCGGTGTCGCAGGCCGAGTCGATCCGTACGTTCCGGATCCTGGCGCATCCGTTCAGCGAGGAGCACGGCCTGCTCACCCCGTCGCTGAAGCTGAAGCGCAAGGCGATCGAGACGGCGTACGCGGCGGAGGTCGACGCCCTGTACCGCTGAGGCACGGCGGGCCGTGCCTCAGCGGTACAGGGCGAACAACGTGGGTTCTACGCGGTGTCGGGGATGAGCCCGGTCAGCTTCTTCGTCGTGACGGTGCCCGCCGCCTCGGCGAGCGCGAGCTTGTTGCCGTGTTCGTAGATGTCGTACGCGGCGACGCCCACGTTGTCCGTCGCGGCAACTCCGCATAGCTGTCGGTGACGTTGTCGCCATTGAGGGAGCCGGTCCCGGGGTAGCCGGGGTGGTTGGACTCTGCGGCGCGTGACGATGGTCGTCGCGGACTCCGCCTCGTACCGGGTGGCCGCAGCGGCCGCGCGGGTGGCGCGTCGAGCAGGGGCAGCAGCGGTCCGGCGGCGAGTGCCGTGCCGCCGATGGCCGGTTTGCTCGTGATGCAAGGAAATCGGAACGGCCGGGAATGCACGGCCCACGGTGATCGTTGACCATGAGAATCCCAACCGACGACGTAAGGATCGACCGCTCGTGAGCAAGGTCCCCTCCATCACCCTCAACAACGGCGTCGAGATGCCGCAGCTCGGCTTCGGTGTCTGGCAGGTGCCTGACGACGAGGCCGCGAAGGCGGTCGCGACAGCCATCGAGTCCGGATACCGGAGCATCGACACCGCCGCGATCTACGAGAACGAGGAGGGCACCGGCAGGGCCGTCGCGGCCTCCGGTGTGGCCCGCGAAGAGCTCTTCGTCACGACAAAGCTGTGGAACACCGATCAGGGCTACGATTCCACCCTGCGCGCCTTCGACAGCTCGCTCGACAAGCTGGGGCTGGAGTACGTCGATCTGTATCTGATCCACTGGCCCGTGCCGGCCAAGGACGCGTACCTCGACACGTACAAGGCCTTCGAGAAGATCTACTCCGAGGGCCGCGCGAAGGCCATCGGAGTCTCGAACTTCCTCCCCGAGCACCTGGAGCGCCTGCTCGGCGAGACCTCCGTGATCCCGGTGATCAACCAGATCGAGCTCCACCCGCAGCTCCAGCAGGCCGAGTCGCGCGCGTTCCACGCCAAGCACGGCATCGCGACCGAGGCGTGGTCGCCGCTGGGCCAGGGCAAGGGGCTCCTGGAGGTGCCGACGGTCGTCGCGATCGCCCGGAAGCACGACCGCACACCGGCTCAGGTGGTGCTCCGCTGGCACATCCAGACCGGCAATGTGGTGATCCCGAAGTCGGTGACGCCGTCCCGGATCGTGGAGAACCTCGATGTGTTCGGCTTCGAGCTGGACGCCGACGACCTGGCCGCGTTCGCCGCACTGGACGAGGGCAAGCGCCTCGGCCCGAATCCCGGCGAGTTCAACCTCGGCGCCTGAGCCCTGTCATCGCACCGTTGACGCACACGGACCGCCGCCCGGCTGCCGAGCCGGGCGGCGGTCCGTGCCGCAGGAAGGAACCGGAACATGAGCGGGGACACCGCGCCCGTCGTCGCGGCTGGCCGCTACCGGCTGCGCAATGTGGGCAGCGGACTGCTGCTGGAGGTGTACGGCTCCGCCAAGGGCGGCGGCGCCCCGGTGCAGCAGGGCGCGGAGAGCGGTTCGGCGGCCCAGCACTGGCAGCTCTCCCCCGTGCACGAGGGTGCGGCGCTGTACCACCTGGTCAACATCCACAGCAGCAAGCGGCTGGACGTCGCCAATGCCTCCACCGAGAACGGCGCCGCGGTCCAGCAGTGGCGGGCCAACAACTACGGCGCCCAGGAATGGCTGATCGAGCAGCACCTGGAGGCGCCCGGGGTGGTGACGCTGGTCAGCTTCATCAGCGGGCTCGTCCTGGAGGTCGCCGACGGCAGCACGGCGGACGGTGCCCGTGTCCAGCAGTGGGAGGACACCGACTCCCCCGGCCAGTGGTGGCAGTTGGAGCCGGTACGGGACACTCCCGGAACATAGGCCGGACAGTGGCCGGCGTGCGGATGCGTGCGGACCGGAATGGGGGTGGCCCTTCGGGGCCGTGCCGCCGGGGCCGTCACCCATCTGGGCCAAGGCCCGTCGTCAGGTGCCTTCGAGCAGCGCGAGTTTCGTCGATCGCCGGTATCCCGGCCGTACGGCCGGCCGGCTCCCTGGCGGCCGGGACGTGGGCGGCGTCTGCCGCGCCGGCGCCACGTTCTGCCGCCCGGTTGCCGGGCCCCACCGAGGGCCGCAGGCCGAGAACGAATCCGGAAGCCGCGTCCCGGAACGGAGCCCGGAACCGCAACCGGATTCCGGAAGCCGAGTCCCGGAAGCGGAATCCGGATCCGGAGCCCAAAAGCCGAACTCCGGAACCGGATGGGAACCGGAACCGGAGCCCGGTGGCCGCGTGCGGCGCGGCCGTGCCGGTCGGCTGGCAGTGCCTCGCCGTCCGGCTCTAGTATGGCGTGGCAGGTGTTCGGGTTTGTCAGTCGTCGTTCAGGTGTGGGCATCCGACTGGGTCGCTCCGATCGGATGCCCTGACTGGAGCCCCGGCCCGATTCCGGCGGGCCGGGGTTCTACGTCAACCGAGTGACTCGGTCACCAGTCCCCGTCGCCGCCGCGATCGCCGCCGCGGTCACCGCGGTCGCGGTCCTCGTCGAAGTGGTGGATCACCCGGAAGCTGCCCACCACTCCGTTCTTGACCCACAGGCCGCCCTTGACGTGCCCCGGGAACACCCCGTCGCTGGAGCTCCACGGTCCGACGGTGGCGATGGGGGCGCCGTTGTCGCAGGTGGCCCCGCGGAAGACCTCGACGGTCCGGCGGCTGTCGTTGCGGATGTTGAGGCTCTTGGCGCCGAGGCCGCTGACCACGACCATGCAGCCGCCCGGCTCGGCGGAGTACGTCCGCTCGTTGATGTGGATACGGCCCTCGAAGTGCTCACGGCCCTCGAAGCCACGGCGCTCGTAGCCGCGGCCCTCGTTGCCCCTGCCCTCGTTGCCCTTGCCCTCGTTGCCCTTGCTCTCATTGCCCTTTCCGGCGTCGCCGCCGTCGAGAGCCGAAACGGGAGTGGCCTGCTGGACGGCCGGGGCAGCCTGGACGGGCTCGGAGGGGGCGGCCGAGGCGTAGGTGATGCCGGTGGCGGCCAGAGCCGCAGCGGCCGCGACGGCGGCGGTAACGATGCTGGAACGGGTAACCATGTCGCTTCTCCTGTCTCAGAGAGGTCGGCTGAGCAGTCGACCCGTGGATGAACGTACTGACGGCTCACATACCTGTCATATCGGACACGTTGAAGGTTGGCGACTGCACGCCGATCGAGGTACATAAAGTACGCCATATGCTATTTCCATATAATTAGACAAGCTGCCAATTGCCTTTATTCGTAGGCAAATTGATCCGCTATTAGCCTGTCCAGGGGACTTTCTGATGCCCGCTCACCCTGGCGGCAGCGTGTCTTGTCTTGACACGGTCCGGGCAGCGGCCGGGGGCCGTGAATGCCGGTCGTTCACGGCCCCCGGACGCTGGTCGACGGACGGTCAGCCGTCCAGCCAGCGCCTGAGGTCCTCGGTGTGCTCGCCGAGGCGCGGCGGTCGCCGTTCGTACCGCGGCGGGGTACGGGACAGTCCGATGGGGTTGGCCACCAGGCGCATGGGGTCGCCGGGGCCCGCGTCGGCAGGCGTGACCTGCGGGGACAGGCCCAGGCGTTCGGCGAGCCCGAAGGCGCCCGCGAGGTCGTTGACCGGACCGCAGGGCACCCCGAGCGGGGTGAGCAGGGCGAACCACTCGGCCGCGGTGCGCCGGGCAAGCCGCGCGGAGATCTCCTCGGCCAGCGCGTCGACGTGCGCGACCCGGTCCGCGTTCGACGCGAACCGGGGGTCGGTGGCCAACTCCTCGGCGCTCAGGCCCCGACACAGGGCGCGGAACTGCCGGTCGTTGCCGACGGCCACGACCAGCGGCCGGTCCGCCGCCCGGTAGATCTCGTACGGGGCGATGGACGGGTGACGGTTGCCGAGGATGCCCGGCACCTGACCGGCCAGGGTGTAGCCGCCCGCCTGGTTCACCATGCTCGACAGCAGCGAGGACAGCAGATTGACCTCGACGTGCTGGCCGTCACCGGTCGCATCGCGGTGGCGCAGCGCCGCCATGACGCCCACGGCCGCGTGCAGTCCGGTGAGCACGTCGACGAGCGCCACACCCGTCTTGACGGGCTGTCCGGGCGCGGGCCCGGTGACGCTCATCAGCCCGCCGACCGCTTGCAGCAGCAGGTCGTAGCCGGGCAGCGCGGCTCCTTCGCCGGCTCCGAATCCGGTGACCGAGCAGTAGACGATGCCGGGGTTGAGTGCGTGGGCCTCCTCGTAGGAGAGCCCGTACTTGCCCATGGTGCCGGGGCGGAAGTTCTCGAAGAGCACATCGGCGCGACGCACCAGTTCGTGGGCGTGCCGGCGTCCTTCCGCCGTGCCGAGATCGAGGGTGAGGGACCGTTTGTTGCGGTTCACGGACAGGAAGTAGGTGGATTCGTCATGGGCGCGCGGCGGGCCCCAGGCCCGGGTGTCGTCGCCGGAGCCCGGCCGTTCCACCTTGATGACGTCGGCGCCCAGGTCCGCGAGCAGCATCGTGGCGTACGGGGCGGCCAGCACCCGCCCGAAGTCGGCGACCACGACACCGGACAGAGAGCCGGGAACGGCGGCGGTCATCGGGTCACCGTCCGGGAGCCGCGTGCGTACACCGTGGCAATGCCGGTACGGAAGTCCCGTGCGGCGCGGACCTGTTCACGTGGCTCCAACACCTCCTCGCGCCACAACGGGTCCTCACAGCGGGGCAGTTCGACAACGGTGCGGCGTACGTGGGCGCCCTCGGCCCGCGGCAGGATGGCTGAAGTGTGCTGCATGGGCTTCCTCTCGATACGCGTCCTCGCGCGAGGCGACGTGTCGCGAGCCGGGCCGGTGACGGCCGGGCTCGCGAAGCCACATCCTGGGCCCGCAGCACACGTCACCGCAGTGGACGAGATGTCCAACTCGGCTGCCGGGGAGCACTCCAATCCGTCCATGGGCGGTGCCGAGGGGACCATCGATCCCTTTGCGCGAGGGGACGACCGGAGCCTTTGCAGGTCAGCCCCGTCGGCCCAGGTGCACCGTGCGCGCCATGAGCAGGAAGACGTCGGGGCGCTGACGCAGTCCGGCCGGGTCCTCGGGGTCGAGGAGCCGGTCCAGTACGGCGACGTCCTCGACCGAGAGCACCTCTTCGAACATCTCGCGCCGACGGGTGAACTCGGCGATGACATGGTCACGTGCGGGCTCGGAGAGCGGCGCCGGGAGGTCGAGCAGGAAACTGCGGGTGCCCTGCGGGTCCAGCCCCACCGCGGTGAACAGGGCGCTCCAGTCCTCGGTCTCCCGCTTGGTGCCGGGCAGCGACGCCCGCATGTCCTCGAACCAGTCCGCGGTGATCGCGTCGAGCCTGGCCTCCAGACCGGGCCGCCCGATGCCGATGTCGCGCGGGAGCTGGCGGGGCGGCAGACCGCCCTCGACCAGGGCGATGATCCCGCCGGGGCGCAGGAGAGCGGCGAACCCGGCGAGGACGGCGCGCTGGTCGCCCATGTGGTGCAGAGCGTTGCCCACCCAGATCAGATCGGCCTCCCCCAACTCGTCGAGGTCCTCGGGGAGCTCGGCCCGCTGGACCTGTACGCGGTCGCCGAGACCGAGCCGCTGGGCACGGGCCCGGGTGCGTTCCAGCAGGGCCGGGGTGCCGTCGACGGCGATGACTTCGGCCTCGGGGAACACCTCGGCGAGCAGACAGGAGATCACACCGGGACCGCTGCCGATGTCGAGCACCCTGCGCACGTCCGGGGCCGTGGGCAGGCCGGCGATCCAGCGGGCCGCCTCCTCGTACTGCGGGCGGCTGAGCTCGGCGTTCTGCTCCAGCACCGGGCCCATGACGTCCCAGTCGAATTCGGTGGTGTCGTGGTGATGCACGTGGGTGGCGTCGTTGTGCCGGTGGCCGTGAGTGGTGGTGTGCTGGTGACCGTGGTCGGTGTGCTGGCTCATGGGGACAGCCTCACCACACATCGGCGTCCTGGCCAGATTTGTTGCCGATTCGGCAAGGCGCCGTGCCGGTACGGGCAGGGCGGTGGGGCGGGACGGCGGGCGGTGGGGCGGGGCGTGGGAGGGGTGGTCCAGGGTCAGTCGCTCCGGCGCAGTGCCAGCAGCCGGTAGCGCGGGTCGGCGCGCGGTCTGTCGGGCTCGGGCAGCGCTGTCAGGGCGGCGGCGAGCCGTTCGGCCGCCGTCCCCGGCAGGTGCAGCCGTGAGGCGTAATGGCCCGCACGCACCGCGTCCGCCGCGCTCGACGGGCTCCTGCCCTGGCCGTGACCCCGGAAGTGGGCCTCCCCCACCACGTCGAGCCCTGCCTCCGAGCCGTACCCGACGATCAGCTCCGCGGCGTCGGACGGATCGGCGTTCAGGTAGGGGGCGAACGCCACGTCGATGTCACTGCCGACGTCATGGGCGGACGTGCCGGGCGACGGCTGCTTCGCGGACTGTTTCGTCGGCGCCTGCGCCCGGGCCGGGTTCAGCCCGGTCTCGGTGTACGAGACGGACACGGCGTCCGTCGTCCACCTGGTCCAGATGGGGCGGGCGGTCGGGCTCTGCCGGGCGACGTTCCCGCCGACGCCCGGGCTGGTGAGACGCCCGCTCACCGGTTCACCGCTGAGCCGTCGCCACCTGCTGGGCTGGCACCCTCGCTCTTTTCCGGACTAAGAAATCGATCATGAGCCTGCCGCGCCTCGACCGTCCCGGCAGGCTGGTCTTGCACATGCGTGCTGGGCAGTGCCGCTGATGTCCCGTACGGCCGCTGGTGGCGGGGGAGAGCCCTGGCTACCTGAAGTGCTCAGGGGGCGGCATGATTGGCCCATGCCAAAGGGGCGGATAATCGCAGTCGTCGGCTATTCACACTGCTGTGCGCGGCGGCGGCAGCCTGGACAGTGTTCACCGGCATCGCACGGCTGAACCTGCTGGGGAACGCCGTGGAGGTTCGGCTCACGGAGTGCCACCGTGAGGACGGAGCACGGAACACAACCCACACCGCATGCAGCGGCCCATCGCAGAACACCGCGAACGCGGGCACCATAAAGGTCACGTACGACGGCCACCAAGGCGAGACCATCCGAGCTGCACAAAAGCCCTGGGGAAGCTACGAAGCGGTAGACACGGGCTTTGTTTCATGGGGGATCGCGGTATTGTTGCCCGTTTTGCCGCTCGGGGCGACAGCGGCTGCTGGGGCCCTTGCCGTCAGAGAGTTTCGCCGAGCAAGGCAACCAGCCACCTCCGTCAAAGCTGCGTGAGCTCTTGCTGCAAGAGCCCCTGCCTCCGAATCAGGGCAGGGTCGAGTCAGGTGCAGGGTCTGGTTCTCCTCCCGGCGCTGATGTGGGTGCGTGGTCGGTGAAGACGGGCATGCCGAGGTCGACCAGCTGTGGCCGGCCATCGGTCGGGGTTCGGCTGAGGCTGTTGAGCTTGGCGGTGGCGGCATCGAGGTGCCGGCGTCGGCCGACGCGTTCGTGTGGCTGCGCCTATATCAGCAGGAGGTGCATGGCCATGTGCCACGCGGTCGCACCCAACCGGTGTGGTGGACACGGCGGAGCCCGTTCCGGCCGCTGACCTATCACGGTGCCCACCGGATGTTTGAGCGGGTCAATGCCTCGCTCGGCGCCAATTGGACCCTTCACGACCTGCGGCACAGCGCGGCCGTCCGCATGGTGGGCGACCCGAAGTTGACGTTGGCCGACGTGCAATGGGTGCTCGGACATGCGCATTTGTCCGCCACGGAGGTGTATCTGACGCCCCGCAAGGACGAGGTCGTGGCCGGGGTGCTGGCCCATCACGAGCGTCATGCCCGTGAGCGCAGCCAGCCGGTGCCGCCGCCTCCGGCGCCGGGCTACAACCCGGCGTCGCTGGACGTCCTGTTCGGGCGGTTGCCGTGACCGCTGTCTTCAAACACGTGACACGCAGGCCGTTGGAAGTCTCGAATGCGACGGCGGAGCAGGCGCAGGCGAGGAACAGCCAGCTGCGGGCGCGTTTTCCAGCCCGGGCTGCCGAGTTGTCGTGGCCGCACACCGGACAGCCGCTGGAGGAGACGCTGGGGCGGCTGACCGCGCCGCCGTTCGACTCGGCGGCCAACGGGACCCGAGCCGGTCGTCGACGCGGGGTGACCAAGCTGCTGCGCTGGCTGTCGGCCCTGCCCGGGGAGACCTGGCAGCAACGGTGGATGGCCAGCGGCGCGGAGGATCTCCGCGGTGCTGCCTGGGTGGATCTTCCGCTGTGGTGGCTGCGCGAGCGCGGGCACTCGCCGTCGCATGACCGCGATGACCTGTCCTCAGGGTTGCTCATGATGATCTGCGGCGACGTCATCCGACCTGGTCTGCCGTGGATGCTCACCCGTACGCATCGGTATCTCGCCTCCGTCATGGCCGGGGTCCGGGACCCCGACGGGTTCGCGCGCCTGCACCAGCCGGCCGAGTCCGGGCCGGCGAGCTCACGCAAGGACGCCCAGGTCGCGGCGACGCGCATCGCAACTCTGCTGGCCTGCAAGGGCGGACAAATCCGCGACATCACGGTCGGCGACTGCGTGGAACTCGTCGACGCCCAGCGCCGGGTACATGCCCGCGGCGGGCAGAAGAAGGTCGACTTCTACCTGCGGCTGCGCGCCCTGGGCATCTTCCCCGAGGACGCTCCCGCAACAATCCGTGCGTTTGGTCTTGCACTTGGCCAGTTGAGCATCGAGGAGTTGGTGGACCGCTACCGGATCCGGTGCCGGCCGGTCCGCGATCTAATCGTGGACTACCTGCGGGAGCGGCAGCCTTCGCTGGACTTCGCCAGCCTGGACGCGGTCTCGCGCACGCTCGCGGGTCTGTTCTGGGCCCGGATCGAAGCCCTGGCGCCGGGGATCGACTCGTTGCGGCTGCCGTCGGCAGTGGCCCGCGCCTGGAAGGAGGACTTGAAGGTCAAGAAGCGCACCGTCACCGGCCCCGACGGCACCATCGAGGTCTCCAGTCCGCGGCTCAATGCCAAGGACGAGCTCATACGGGTGCGGGCCTTCTACCTCGACATCGCACAGTGGGCGGCCGAGGAACCAGCCCGCTGGGGGCCATGGGCCGTGCCCTGCCCCATCAGCGACGACGAGATCCGCAAGGCGAAGGAACGCAAGCGGCGCAAGGCCCGGATGGATCAGCGCACGCGCGAGCGGCTGCCCGTCCTGCCCGTTCTTACCAGCACCGCCGACCGTCGGCGACGCGCGGCCGCCGAGCTGCTCCAGGTGGCGAGGAATACCGAGCCCGGGGCGCTGGTCCCCGGCACCGACGGGTCGCTGCGCAGAGCCGTCGCCCCCACGGCGGCGGGCCACCTCACCTGGGTCGAAGAGACATCCAGTGGACGGCGGCGGAACCTGACCTACGAGGAAGAGGAGGCGTTCTGGGCCTTCGCCGCGATCGAGGTTCTGCGCCTGACCGGCATCCGCAACGAGGAACTCCTGGAGCTGACGCACCACAGCGTTACCCAATACCCACTCCCGTCTACCGGCGAAGTCGTACCGCTGCTGCAGATCGCCCCGTCCAAAACCGGCTCTTCACAGTTGAGGGTGTAGTCGCTGGTTGGATGGTGGCTGGCGCGTCGGTCCCGGGGCAGGTGTCGAGGTCTTCCGAGGATGGAGGTTCCTACGCCGCCCATCTGGAAGACTTCGACGTGCCTGACGCTACCTTCGGCTGCCCTGACCTGACCACGTTCTGCCGCCTGGATGAGCTCGGCCTAGTCGTGGTCGGCCAGCGTTCTGGAGCCCGATCGCGCGGTCCTGGCGTGCCGGGTCCTGGAGGTCAATGACGGCACCGAGGGCTGGTGCCGACGCTGCGGGTGTGCAGGAAGACTCCGGGACACCGTCACGCGGGAGCTGGCGCACGAGCCCGTGGGCTGGCGACCGACCACCCTTGTGGTGACGATCCGCCGGTACCGGTGCACCGGGTGTGGGCATGTGTGGCGCCAGGACACCAGCCGCGCGGCCGAGCCGCGGGCCAGGCTGTCGCGTCGTGGACTGGCCTGGGCGCTGGAGGCGATCGTGTGTCAGCACTTGAGCATCGCTCGCGTCGCCCAAGGGCTCGGCGTCGCGTGGAACACCGCCAACGACGCGGCCCTGGCCGAGGGCCGGCGGGTGCTGATCAACGATCCCGGCCGGTTGAACGGTGTGAAGGTCATCGGGGTCGATGAGCACGTGTGGCGCCACACCCGCCGCGGGGACAAGTACGTCACCGTGATCATCGACCTCACGCCGGTGCGCGCCGGTACGGGTCCAGCGAGGCTGCTGGACGTGATCCCGTGCCGCTCCAAGGCCGCGTTCAATGCCTGGCTTACCCAGCGCCCCCAGGCGTGGCGCGAGGCCGTGGAGGTCGTCGCGATGGACGGCTTCACCGGCTTCAAGACCGCCGCCGCTGAGGAGAGCCCCGCCGCGGTCGCGGTGATGGACCCCTTCCACGTGGTGCGCCTGGCCGACGACGCCCGCAACGACTGCCGCCGCCGCGTTCAGCAGACCACCTGCGGCCGCCGCGGCCGCAAGAACGACCCGCTCTACCGTGCCCGGCGAACCCTGCACACCGGTGCCGACCTGCTCACCGACAAGCAGGCCGCCCGACTCACGGCCTTGTTCGCCATCGATGAGCATGTCGAGGTCGAGGCCACCTGGGGCATCTACCAGCGGATGATCGCCGCCTACCGGCACCCCGACCCAGCCGCGGGCCGCGAGCTGATGGTCAAGCTGATCGAGTCGCTCAGCGCCGGCGTCCCCAGGCCGCTGGTCGAGATCACCAAGCTCGGCCGCACCCTGAGCAAGCGAGCCGCTGAGACTCACTCCTGCTCACTACAACGCACTTCAGCCCAGCAAACCGACAGCAGCTCACAGCCCCGACTACACCCTGCATTGTGAAGAGGCGCTCTTCTGTGCGACATCCCGTGAGTTCTTCTGAGCCTCGCTGAGTCCCTGGCCGCATGGCCAGGGGGTTCTTCCTCCTTCGGGTGCTCTGTGGCCTTGTGACGTAACTTCGGGATTCTTGAAGCGTTCTCACCTCGTCCGACCGATCCGCAGTCGGGCCGAAGGCGAGGAGGCTCGGGTTGGCGGCGCTGGCAGTCGTACGGGACCTGCGTGAGCACTGGGCACCGGTGTCGGCGGAGGAGCTGGAGCGGTTCGAGACCGACGTGCTGTCCGGGTTTGTCCTTGCGCGGGCCTCGGCTGGCCTGGCGGACGGCACGATCCGTGGGGACGTCGGGCACCTGGACCAGATCAGGTCCTGGTTCGGCCGGCCCCTGTGGGACATGGAGCCCGCTGACGCTGACGCGTACTTCGGGAAGGTGCTGCGGAACTCGCCCAGCGGCACCCGGCTGGCCCGGTCGCAGGCGCTGACGACGTACTTCATGTTCCTGGAGCTGCGGCACAAGGTCGAGCTCCACCGGATGACCGGCCGGGTTGTTGAGTGCCCGATCGACGAGATGAACCGGCCGCGTGGGGCCAAGGACGCCCACTTACGGATCCCGCCGAGCGAGCCGGAGGTCGGGACACTGTTCACGGGCTGGGGCGGCGAGCTGGCGACGTGCCGCAAGTTCGCCCCTACGGCCAGGAACTACACCGCCTCGAAGCTGATGTCCCAGGTCGGCCTGCGGGTGAGCGAGGCATGCAAGCTCGACCTGGCCGACATCAAGTGGGACCTGGGCCGCTTCGGCAAGCTCCACGTTCGCCACGGCAAGGGCGCCCGTGGATCGGGGCCACGTGAGCGGATGGTGCCGTTAATCAACGGCGCTGATCGGACGCTTCGATGGTTCATCGAGGACGTCTGGGGCCAGTTCGACGACGACCACACACGCCCTGGTGCCCCGCTGCTTCCCTCCGAGCGAAAGAACACCGACGGCTCCTCCCGCCGGGTGGGCGACGACGCCCTGCGAAGCGGGCTCAAGGATGCCGCCAAATCACACCTGCCGGGGTGGGGCGAGAGGCTGACTCCGCATGTCCTGCGGCACTTCTGCGCGTCGCAACTCTACGGAAACGGGCTTGACTTGCTCGCAATCCAGGAGGTTTTGGGGCACTCCTGGATCGCCACGACCATGCGATACATCCACGTCCAGCAGACCCGGGTTGAAGATGCCTGGGTCGCCGGGACGGAACGGGCCGCGAAGCGGCTGGAAGGACTGGTCCGATGAGGTGGAACCTACGGCTGACCGCCGCGAACAAGGGGTGCCGTTAACGAGCGGCGAACCAAGTGACAAGTGACCCGCCGGTAGCTTTCAGGCATTCGGCGCGGTGGTCTTCTTCGGCTGTCGGGGCACGGTCTTGGTCTTGTCGAGGTGTCCGTACACCGTGGAACGGGGCACGTTGAACATGTCGGCGATCTGCTGGACGGTCTTCTCGCGGGCGTCGTAGAGCTGCTGGGCCAGCTCGGCCTGGTCGGCCGTGAGCTTCGGTCGCCGGCCGCCGACCCGGCCGCGGGCCCGCGCGGAGGCGAGCCCGTCGTTCGTATTCGCCACGATCAGCTCGCGCTGGAGCTCCGCGAGCACGCTGAGCATCCCGAACATCGCGCGGCCCTCCATGGTGGCGGTGTCGATGCCCTGCTCGATGACGTGCAGCCCGATCCCGCGCTCGCGTAGCTCGGCGCCGAGGGTCACCAGGTGCAGCACGGAGCGGGAGAGCCGGTCGAGCCGGGTGACCTTCAACGTGTCGCCCTCGCGCAGCAACTGCATGACGAGATCGAGTTTGGGGCGGGAGGCTTTCGCGCCGCTGGCGACGTCGACGTGGATGTTGTCGCGGTCGACGCCGTTGCGCAGTAGTGCGTCGATCTGATGATCGGGGTTCTGGTCGGCCGTCGATGTGCGGCAGTAGCCAATGAGCATCGTCGGAATCTATCGGCCGGACCGTTCTCCGACATTGATTGTCGACGCGAGTTGTCGACAGTGCTCACCTGCGGGTTCGTGATCGCGAGGTGGAGTGTCGACAGACGGTCGTTTGCCGACACTCAGGGGCAGCCTCTCGGCGGTTGGTCGGATCATCCTGCGAGTCGTTCCCGGGCGTACTCGCGCAGCTCGATCATCGGTTGCTCGGTCCGGTCGTCCAGGCGGTGGATGAGTGCGGAAGCGAGGTCGATGCACCGAGTGGCCCCGGAGGCGAGTGCGGTGTCGAGAGCGGCGCGGGCATCGGCCGCAGCGGCGGAGGCGTCGCGGTTGCGGAGTGAGCCTTCGGCCCGGTAGGTCAGGAACACTGCTCTGGTACGGGAGCGGCGTGGATCGAGGCCGCCCAGTCCGGAGTCGATCGCGGTGGCGGCACGACCGGGGTCGCCGAGGTCGAGCCAGCACCGCCCCGCGTCCGCGTTGACGTCCGCCATCGACATCCAGGACACCACCGGGGGTGTGTCCTGTGGGCGCATCCGGTCCAGTTCGTTCTCAGCGGAGGTAAGGCGCGCCCGGTTCCGGTGTGATCTTGGAGTACGGCGCAGGCCCGTGCACGGCGTACGTCGAGCAGGGAGCGGGCGGCCGGCGTACGGGTCCGGGAGCGGGCATGCTCCAGCACTTTGATCGCGTCGGCGGGCCTGGACAACCAGGTGGCCTGGTAGCCGAGATCGGATAACGCGACGGCGGCGAGATCGCGGTCACCGGCCTGGTGTGCGGCGTGGACGGCGGCCTGCCAGTGGCGTTGGGCATCCGCGTGCCGGTCGGCGTCGAAGCGCAGCCAGGCGGCGCAGTGCGCGAGGTCGGCGGCCACGGCGTGGAGGCGGCGGCCCATTGCTGAGCTGTAGCGGTCCTGGGTGATCAGGTCGATCGCAGTGTTCAGATGGGCGTCGATGAGACCGGAGACCTGCCGGTGCGTTCCGGCGGCAAGGGTGCGCAGCTCGCCGGAACGCTGCTCCAGCCACCTCAGGAGTTCCTCGTCGATCTGTTGTCCGCCCAGGGCCTGGGACAGGTGGCGTGGCTCGATGCGGGCCCAGTCGGCGGCGACCTCGATGAGGGCGCTGCTGCTGAGTACCAGGAAGGATCGTCGGTCCATGCGGGTGATCTGCACCTCTTTCAGGGCGGCCCGGCTTCCCGAGGGGCTGAACGGGGCGGGATGTTCGAAGGCGGGCAGCCAGTGGGGCCATCGCAGCTGGTCGAGCGCGGCGGCGGGAACATCGAGGACCTCGGCCAGCAGCAGCTGGCTCTCCTCGCTCGGGGTGGTTCCTGTCTCCCAGAGCCAGATCCGGTTGCGGTCGATACCGCTGCGCAGGCCACGCCTGCGGGCCTGCGCACGAAGCAGACGGGCGAGGTCCTCTCCGGACCAGTGGTGACTGCGGCGCAGATGCGCCAGCGGATGACGGTCCAGCTCCATGTCGCACCCTCCGATACTGACGCCGCCCCTTCACCATGCCGTACCCGGGCAGGGGTTGAGGAGGCTTCACCGAGGCCGGGCACACACCGGCCACACAGTCATCCCCTGGAGCAGGGCGGGGCCCGGTGGTGTCCTCGACGGCGTGACGCCGCGCATCCGCGCGGTGCCGTCGAGAAGGGCTGGTCCTTACGTGAACACACGGGATCGCTTCGCTGATCTTTCCGGAGCCACCGTCACCGTGACCGGAGGCTTCGGACTGGTCGGCAGCCGCATCGTGCACAAACTCCGCACGCTGGGCGCCAAGCCGCTGGCCGTGGGTCGCCTGGATGCCTACGGAAGTTCCGTCTACTCCTCCGTGTTCGGCATCTCGCCCGGGGGCGTGGACGTCGTCGCCGGCGACATCACCGACGCCCCGCTGATGAACGACCTGATCTCGCGCAGTGATTACGTCATCCACGCCGCGGCGCTGGCCGACGTCGCGGAGTGCACCCGTAATCCGGCGGCCGCGCTGGAAGCCAATATCCGCGGTACCCAGACTGTGCTGGATGCCGCGGGCCGGCACAGCGGCACGCTGAGGCGACTGGTCTTCGTCTCCTCGGCCAGCGTCTACGGCGTCGGCAACGGTTCGCCGGACGCGGGGGCAAAGTTCAGCGAGGACGATGTGCTGACGCCCGGGTCGATCTACGCCAACACCAAACTGTGGGGCGAGCATCAGACCGCCCTCGCCCTGGGCGGCTCCGACAATTCGTACGCGATCGTGCGGTACTTCTCCGTCTACGGACAGCCGCAGGTGGTCAAGGAGAACAGTCACAGCTGGGTGGTGGCCTGGTTCGCGATGCGGGCCGCGCTCGGCCTGCCGCTGCATCTCAACGGCGGGGGCCACCAGGTGCGGGACTTCGTGCACGTCGACGACATCGCGGAGGCGACCCTGCTGGCGGCGGTGACCGAGCGCGCAGATCGTACGACGCTCAACGTCGGCACCGGCCGGGCCACTTCCATCCGGCAGATCGCCGACCTGGTACGCCGCCGCCATTCCGGTGCGCGGATCATCGAGACCCCGCGGCCGCAGGGCGATCCGCTCGGCGCTTGCGCCGACATCACCCGCATGACCGAGGTGCTGGGCTGGGCTCCGCGGGTGAACATCGAGGACGGGGTGCGCCGCTACCTGCAGTGGCTGGAGCAGACCCCGGAAGCGATTCCGGCGTGGCTGCACACCGAGGCCCAGGCTGCTTCGTGAGTCGCTCAGATCACCGGGGGGCGGCCGAGGCGGGCCAGTCGGAGCACGGTGCGCCAGCGCATCGGTTGGCGGCGCCCGCACTCGGTGCGCCAGCCCTCGGCGAAGCCGCCGAACCAGGCCCGCAGCCCGGTGAGGCTGCGGGTGCGGACCAGCGTCAAGGCCACCCACACCCCCAGGTAGACGGGGACGAGCACCGCGGGCAGGTGGCGGCGGGCGAGGTAGACCCGGTTGCGGGCGTTGACCTGGTAGAAGAACGCGTGCCGGGCCGGGGAGGTCCGCGGGTGCTGGAGAAGCAGTTGGGGTGCGTAGCGGACCTTCCAGCCGGCGTCGATCGCCCGCCAGGCCATGTCGGTCTCCTCGTGCGCGAAGAAGAACGCGTCCGGCCAGTAGCCGATCTCCTGCAGCATCTTCACGGACAGGACGTGGGCGCCGCCGAGGAAGCCGGTCACCTCCCCGCCGCGCATCGGATCACCGGCCCGCAGCCGGGGGACGTGGCGGCGCTGGGTCACTCCAGTCTCGTCCGCGATACGGAAGCCGATGATCCCCAGCCGCGGGTCCGCCGCGTACAGCGCGTGGATCGTGGCGAAGACGTCGTCGGCGACCAGCAGGCCGTCGTCATCCAGGTCCAGCACCAGGTCCATGTCCGAGAGGTGTTCCAGGGCGGCGTTGCGGCCGCCGGTCACTCCCAGGTTCTCTGCCAGCTGCACCGTCTCGACCCACGGCGGCAGCTCGGGCATCGCGCATCCGTTGGCCACCACCACCGTCCGCGCAGCCGGGGCCGTCTGCGCATGGACCGAGGCCAGCAGCTCGGCCAGTTCCTTGGGCCGGGTGCCCATCGTCAGGATCGCCACGCCCAGCTTCACGCCTGCCCTGTTCCCATCTGTGTGAAGGACGCCATGACCGATCGAAATCCGCCCGGCCGCGCCTGCCTGCATGAACTCGCCGCCCAGCGCCGACTGCCCGCCCACCAGCCGATGGACCAGATGACGCTCGGGTGGATTTCGGACCACCGTCCGGCGAACTTCGACGCCGCGCCCAGCTTCCCACGCCCCGGACTCATGCTCGTACCGGCCCGCTCGTGGTTCCTCTCCGAGCGCCAGTCCGACGCCAACCACGGGGTGCGCCACAACGCCCGCGTCAGCCTGTACGCCGCCCTCCTCGCCCAGGAGCACGAGCTCGGCGCCGACGACATCGCGGCCCTCTGCGCCGCCGGAGCCGTCCACGACTGCCGACGGCGCGACGACCGGGCCGACCCCGGTCACGGACAACGAGCGGCAACGTGGTTCCGCCGCCGCACCGCCACGGTCAACCGCGCGCTGGGCCGCGAAGTTCCGGCCGCCACGCTGCACCGGGCGGCGCAGGCGATCGCCGTGCACGACGTGCCCTACGACCACTTCACCACTCGCCAGAAGCGCGCCTACCGACAAGCTCCGCATCTCGTCGATGTCCTCAAGGCGGCCGACTGCCTGGACCGCTACCGCCTGCCGCTTACGCGGTGGTGGCCGGACTTGACCCGGCTGCGTATCGCCGTGCCCGACTGGCTGCCCCCGGCCGCCTTCGCCCTGGTCGTACGCAGTGAACAGGCCGCCCTTGACGGAGCCACCACCCCCTGCGCCCTCGCCGCCGCCCGACGTTCCCTTACCCCCGGCCAGTAGGAGCCCCGCGTGGACATTGACCTCGACGACGCCCACACCGACTACACCCACCCCCGCACCCGCCCCGTCCCGGCCGGGTGCACCGAGAGCGAGGACGACTGGCGCCGCCGACTGCAGCACGACACCCCCGGCGGCCATCTGCTCGCCCACAACACCATGACCCAGACGCTCGCCAGCGGCCGCCCGATCCATCTGATGCACACCACGAGCGCCCTGGACGCCATCCGCGCCAGCGGCCAGCTCTATGCCTCCTCCGGATGCCTGCTCGCCGCCCTGTACTGCGCGCCCCTGGCCGAGACCCCCGCCGGCCTGCGCCCGCACAACCTCGGCGCCTACCTGCTGCAGACCAAGCCACACACCCAAACCCTGATGATCGAGATCACGCCCACCGCACCGGCACCGGCCAAGGGCATCGACTACCTGCGGCTCGGCCCCCTCCACCTGCACACCTACCTCGACCACCGCAGCTTCCTCACCCAGGCCGAGGACCTCCAACTACGCGACAGAGCACTGCACCAAATCCGTCACGCCGCCCCTTTCCTCGACACGGTCCTGGCCAACGCCACCGGACGCCGGACAACGCCGAGCACGTTCGTGGACCAGCTCGCCGCTGCCGTCCCAGGCCTTCCGTTCCTGGGCTACGTGTACTTCGAGGTGCTCTCCGAGTACCTGATGCTCCACTCCACCAGTGCCGAGACGAAGGCGTTCGCGGAGGCCGGCGAGATGAACAACCCCCTCTACAAGCGCCTGGCGTTCTCCGCGGTCAACGGCATGGACAAACTGTTCGACCTGTCCCGCTTCCACCCCGACCACCAGCGCCTGCACGACCTGATCGCCGACATCGAGCCCCCTCTCGCCCCTGGAGCGGCGCAGTACACCCGAGACCGGCTCTCCCACCTGCTCACCGCTCTGGCCCTCCACCCCAACCAGGACGCGAGCGCCTTCACCTTCCGCGGCCAGGACTTCGACAGCCTTGCCCAGGCCGCGCCGTCCCTGCTGGGCCAGACGCTCTTCCGCGAGATGCGCATTCTTCAGCGCTATCCGCAGCTCTACCTCGCTTTCGAGCAAGCCAAGGCCCTTCGGGCCTGGAACTACTGGAACCACCACCAGATCCGGGCGCCGTTCAACGGGTTCCTCCCCAAGGGCGAGATCGGCGTCAACCCCGCCTACCCCGACCGCTGCGCGGTGTGGCTGGTGGAGACCTGCGAGCGGGGCCTGCTCCACCCGGTCGACGAACTCGACGTCGCCTTCGTGCCCCGCCTGGCCGATCTGGGCATGACCGCCATGCGCCGGGATGCCACCGGCAAGGCGGCCGGGCATCCGGCCGCCGCCTGAACTGATCGGCTGCCGCTGTTACCAGGCCCTCCCACCCTGCCGGACTGCTTCGCCGAAGTTCGTCCGCCGTGTACAGCGGCGCCTCTACCGTCCAGCCCGAATGCTGATCACGGGGGCGTGCGGAAGGGGCTGTCGAGTGGGGCGGGATCTGGGTCTGGACGGGGTGGTGGACCACTTCACCCTGTCCGGCGACGAGGTGGGCTGGTTACGGAACAAGACCGGGGCCACGAGGCTGGGCTTCGCCGTCCAGCTCAAGTTTTTGACCTGGCGCGGACGGTTCCCCAAGATGCGTCTGGAGCTTCCGCCCGACGCGGTCGAGCACGTCGCCAAGCAGGTCGGCGTCACCGCGTCCGAGCTGGGGTTCTACGACTTCACCTCCCGTGCCGCGAAACGGCACCGCAGCGAACTGCGGAATCTGACCGGATGGCACGAGTGCAGCGTGACCGACCAGGTCAAGCTCGTCTCGCACCTGGTGGATGTGATCTGGCACGACGAGCGCCGCGAGGAACAGGTGCGGGCCGAGCTGCTGCGGCAGATGCGCGTGGACTTGATCGAGCCGCCGACAGCGGCCCAGATCGACTCGGTCATCCGGTCCGCGCTGCACCAGGCCGATGAGCGGGCCGTCGCCGAGGTCGCCGCACGGCTCGCGCGCGTGGAGGACTGTCCCCGTCGGCTGGACGCGCTGGTCTTCACCGACCCGACCGACGACGGCGCCCAGAATGACGGCCCCGGCACCGAAACGGTGGACAGCGACGGCGGTGAGGACGAGGACGACGTGGAGTCGGTGCTCTCCGACATCAAGGCCCATCCGGGCAACGTCAGCCTCAACTCGCTGCTGGACGAGATCAAAAAGCTCAAGCAGGTCCGCGCCGTCAGCATCCCGGCCAAGGCGTTCACCGGCATCGGCGTCCAGGTCATCAACGCCTGGCGGGCCAGAGCCTCAGCCGCCTCCCCGAGCCACCTGCGGCGCTTCGACGACCCCGTGCGGCACGTCCTGCTCGCGGCCCTGCTCGCACCGTCGCCCTCATCGACATCCTGAAAGAGGCCGCCCTGCGCACCGGGATGCTCAAGGCCCTGGCGCCCGTGGGCACCCGGGAGGCGATCGACGAGGCGAAGCTCCTGGAACGCCTGCTCCTGATCGCATACGCGTACGGCACCAACTCGGGGATCAGCTCCGTCGCAGCGGGCGAGCACGGGCACAGCGAGGAAGAGCTGCGCTACACCGCCCGCCGCTACCTGACCGCCGTCGAGCTGAAGGCCGCCGGCGTCGAGATAGCCAACGCCACCTTCGCCGCCCGCTCCGAGGCGGTCTGGGGGCAAGGCACCACCACCGTCGCCTCGGACTCCACGCACTTCAAAGCCTGGGACCGCAACATCTTCACCGAGTGGCACTCCCGGTACGGGGGCCGCGGGGTGCTCGTGTACTGGCACATCGAGAAAGGCTCGATGGCCATTCACAGCCAGCTTCTGAACTGCACCGCCTCCGAGGTCGCCGCCGCCATCGAGGGCATGATGCGGCACGCCACAACGATGCAGGCCGAGGGCAACTACGTCGATTCACATGGCCAGTCGGAAATCGGGTTCGGACTCACGAGGCTCCTGGGCTATGATCTGCTGCCGCGCATCAAGCAGATCAACAAGGTCAAGCTGTACCGGCCCGGCCGCGAAGACGAAGACACCTACGAGCGCCTGGCCGACGCGATGACCCGCCCCATCCGCTGCGACGTCATCGAGAACAACTACGACCAGCTCATCAAGTACGCCACCGCGATCCGGGTCGGCACCGCCTCCAGCGAAGCGATCTTGCGGCGCTTCACCCGCACCGCCTCCCACCCCGTCTACCAGGCCATGCTCGAAGTCGGCCGAGCACAGAAGACCATCTTCGTCGCCCGCTACCTGCGCGACCGCGACCTCCAACGCGAAATCCAGGAGGGCCTCAACGTCGTCGAGGGCTGGAACGGCGCCAACGACATCATCTTCTTCGGCAAGAGCGGTGAACTCAGCAGCAACCGCCGCGACCAGCAAGAACTCTCCGTCCTCGCGCTCCATCTCCTCCAGACAGCCCTCGTCTTCGTCTTCTCTGAACTTACTTCCAGAAGGCTGATCAGGCACTGGCAGGCGCCCTACGGGACCGGCCGGTGGGATGTCATGGGCTGGACGGTGGCAGGTGGAGTGCTTCGGGGTCGAGGTCCAGGCGCATCATGCGACGCATGGTGTTGAAGGCGTCGAACCACGCTTGGTTATCGCGCTTGAGCTCATCCCAACTGCTATACGTCTGTCCGGCGTTCAACCTGTTTGTCAGGTCGCGCATGCCACGCATGGTTTGGTCGGATAGAGCGACGACGTTCGGCGGAGCGGTGATGGATACCTGGTAGCGCAGCTCGTATACACCGCCGTTCCGATAGGCGAGGCTCGCCAAGCGTGCGCGCTCCGGCCACGCATCGTCGCTGTCGATCACGGCCGCGCGGATCTCGTTCCATGACTGTGCTACGGCCGCAAGGTAGGCGGCATATAACTCTCGTTTGATCATGGTTTGACGCGTCGCCTGTTCTCGGCGCCATCTTGACCGGTCGGCCAGAGAAGTGGCGCCCACGCCGATGAGTGCGCCCGTAACGGTGCCGACGATTGCTCCCCAGTCCATGCTCGCAGAGTAGGAGCCACAGCCCGGGAGGAACAGGCTTGGGTGAGAGTGGCCTACCTGAGGAGTCAACTGACTCAACGTTCTCTGAAGGCCGCCGCGCCCGCGGTTGAAGGTCACGTCAGGTTCTCCGCGGCTGTGACGGTGTGGCCGGCGATGTCGCGAAATGAAGGAATGCCGAGGTTCACGGTGGTGGCCCGACGGTCACGTTCGCCGAGTTCGGCGAGCTTCTGCCGGGCCCCGGCTAGGCTCACTTTGAGTCCTTCGACTTCGCCGAGCCAGCCCTCCCGTTTGGCTTCAGTGATGCGGTCGAGCAGGTTGTCGCGGATCTCCATGATGCGGCCAGCCTGTCCGGGATCAGGGCGGAGGAGGCTGCATCGCAGGTCCCGTTGACCGAACTAGGTTGGACGCGTCCTGGGCTCGTGCTGAGGTCAACGCATAGTGACCGCAAGGTGGTTGTAGCTGCTGCTGGAGCTCGTTGTAACTGCGCGTGTCGGGGCGGATCTGGTCTGATCGCGTGTCGTCGAGCACGTACGCCCCGTGGAGGTATGGATGCCAGAGCACAGCAGGACGGTCCGGGATGTGGCGGCGTTGACGGTGGCGCGGGTCGGCCGTGTCGAGAAGAGCGGTGACCCGCTGCGGCCGTTCCGGCTCGTGGACGCCGATGGCACCGAGGTGGCAGCGGTCAGTGAGTTTCTGCATCACATGCTCGCCGACGATGCGAGTCCGGCGTCGTTGCGGTCCTACGCGTACGAGCTGTTGGCGTGGGTCCGGTTCTTACGCGCGGTGGAGGTGCCCTGGTATCTCGCGAGCCGGGTCGAGGCCCGTGACTTCACACTGTGGCTGAAGACCACGAAGAAACCGCCGCGGCAGCGCCGTCCCGATGCGCCCGCGCCGGGCTCGGTGAACCCGATTACGGGGAAGGCCGCGCCTGGCGAGAACTATGCCGCTCGGACCAGGCGGCACGCTCGCGCGGTGATCCGGTCGTTCTACGAGTACCACCGTGAGACGCACGGCCGACCGCTGATCAACCCGTTTCCCCAGGGCGGGGCAGCTGAGGAGGGGAGCCCGAATGCCCACCACAATCCGATGCAGCCGTTCCGGCGCCCCGCCCGCCGGGGGACGTATCAGCCCAAGGAACCCAAGCCAACCCCGCGGATCATTCCTGACCAGGCATTCAATGACCTGTTCGCCGCGTTGAAGTGCAACCGGGACAGGGCCCTGGTCGCGTTCTACATCTCCACCGGCGCTCGCGCCTCTGAGCTGCTCGGCGTCGAGCAGGGCCTGGTCGCGCCCGAGGGCCAGACGATCGGCGTGGTCCGCAAGGGCAGCCAGACCCTCCAGCACCTTCCTGCCTCTGCGGACGCGTTCGTGTGGTTGCGGCTCTACCAGCAGGAACTCCGCAGCATGGTTCCCAAGGGCCCGTCGGAGCCGTTGTGGTGGACGCTTCGTCGGCCCTTTCGTCCGCTGGAGTACGACGCGGCCCGGATGGTCTTCACCCGCGCCAACCAGCTGCTCGGCGCGAACTGGACTCTGCACGACCTGAGGCACAGCGCGGCCAAGAGGATGGTCCGCGATCCGAATCTGACCCTCGCCGACGTGCAATGGGTCCTGGGGCATGCCCACATCACCACCACGGAGATTTATATCGCTCCCACTCCCGACGAGGTCGTCGCTCACGTCCTGGCCCACCATGAACGGCAGCGCACCGAGCTGGCCAAGCCGCCGGCCCCGCCGGCGCCCGGCTACCGCCCCGAAGTGCTGGCAGCACTGTTCGGCACATCGACTGCCCACGGGACTCGCCGGTGAATCCGATCGCGCAGGCCGCTGTCCCCACGCCCGTCGAGTCGCCGGAGGAGGACAAGCCTCTGGAGTGGGAACCACGAGTGTGCGAAGCGAGCTGGTGGCAGACCCGTCAGAGCCGGGAGAGCCTGGCCAAACGGCTGCTGGGATTGTTCACCGACCCCAGTGCGGGCCTCACCCGTGACAAGACACGGCGGCGGGGCCTGAGTAAGGCGCTGGACTGGCTCGAAGGTCAGCCGGGAGAGACCTGGCAGGACCGCTGGATGGCCAGCGGAGCGGACACCGCCGGCTTCGAGTGGACCGATTTGCCCCTGAAGGGACGCGGCGCAACCAAACGCCACCTGCGCGATGAACTGGCCACGGGGCTGGCGCTCCTGGTCGCCGGGCAGGCGATCCGCCCCAGCTACCTGTGGCTGCTGCGGCAACGCCTGACAGTGATGCTCACCGAGACCCGGGCCGCCAGCGACCCCGACGTCTTCCAGCGGCTCGACCAACTGGCTCAACACGCGACAGCCGCAGCCAGGTCCGATGCCCTGAACAAGCTCACCTGGATCGTGATCCGCAAGGGCGGACTGGTCAGCGACATCACCGTCGGCGACTGCATCGAGCTGACAGCCGCGCTGGAGGAACACCACTTCCGCGGCAGCGCGGGCCGGCCGCTGTTCTACGCCCTACTCAAGGAGACCGGCGTGCTCCCGGTCAGTGCACCACCGCGGCTGCGGGTGCTTCGGATCGAGGGCCGTCGCAGCGTCGAGCAGATCGTCGACGGGTACGGCATCGAGTGCCGGGCCGTCCGTGATCTGCTGGTCGAGTACTTCACCGAGCGGGCTCCCGAGCTCGACCACGTCTCGCTGCGTTCCATCGCCCGCAACCTGTGCCGGTTGTTCTGGCGCGACCTGGAGATCCACCATCCGGGCATCGACTCGCTGCGACTGGCACCTGAGGTCGCGCAGGCGTGGAAAGAACGTCTGGCCCACATTCGTGACGATAAGGGCCACCCGGTGCGTCCGCGGGTGAACTTCCGCAGCGAGCTGGTGTTCATCCGGGCGTTCTACCAGGACATCGCCCGCTGGGCCGCCGACGATCCGGCTCGGTGGGCGCCCTGGGTGGCGCCGTGTCCAATCAAGGCGAGCGAGTGCGCGACGAAGAAGTCCAGGTCCCGGGTGAAGTCCCGGATGGACCAACGGACCAGGACCCAGCTGCCGTTGCTGCCTGCCCTGCTTCGCGTCGTCGACCAGCAGCGCAAGGACGCCGAGGCCCGCATCACCGCAGCTCGCGCGACACCGGCCGGTGGACGGTTCCTCATTGCCGGGGAGGAGTTCGAACGCTGCCGGTCCGGGCAGGCCGGCCGCGTCTACGTCACAGAGGTGGCCACCGACAGGCGGCGGAACCTGACGCACGAGGAAGAGGCGGCTTTCTGGTCCTGGGCAACGGTGGAGGTGCTGCGGCACACCGGTATCCGGATCGAGGAGATGCTGGAGCTCACCCACCACAGCTTCATCGCCTACGCCCTGCCCACCACCGGCGAGGTGGTGCCGATGCTGCAGGTCGCCCCGTCCAAGACCGATGCGGAACGCCTGCTGCTGGTCTCCCCGGAACTGGCGGAGGTACTGACCGCGGTCATCTTCCGGGTCCGGGCTGGGAACGTCGCCCTTCCTTTGGTGTCGGCATACGACGTGTTCGAGCAGACCTGGAGCCCGCCCATGCCGTTCCTGTTCCAACGCCGGTACGGCACCGAGGACCGACCGCTCACCCGCAGCTACATCCGCGAGTGCCTGGTCGCCACCTCGCAGTCCGCCCAGATCACCGTGGCAGGCGACCCGCTCGAATGGCGCCCCCACGACTTCAGAAGGATCTTCGTGACCGACGCCATCCGCTCCGGACTGCCCCCGCACATCGCCGCGAAGATCTGCGGCCACGCCGCTCTGGACACGACCATGGGCTATGCCGCGATCTACCCGGAAGATGTGATTTCCCACCACCGGGCATTCATCGCCCGCCGCAGAACCGAGCGGCCCAGCGAGGAGTACCGCGAGCTCACCGCCACCGAATGGGCTGAGTTCCTCTCGCACTTCGAACTCCGCAAGGTCGCTCTGGGAACCTGCGGCCGCGACTACGCGACCCCCTGCCAGCATGAAAACGCCTGTGTCAGGTGTCCCCTACTTCTCGTGGACCCGGCCCAGATGCCTCGCCTCCAGGAGATCCACGGCAACCTCATCGACCGGCTCCAGGAGGCCAAAGACCAGGGCTGGCTCGGTGAGGTCGCCGCGATCGAGACCACCCTGGCCGCTGCCGCGCAGAAGCTGGAGGCCATGCGCGACCGCGCAGCGCAACCGTCCACCGTTCACCTCGGCATGCCCGACATCCGCACGGCTGCCGGCAGGCTCACCGACCAAGGAGGGGGAACAGCCGGGTGACCGCAGCTACGGCCACGGTGCCTGCCGGGCGCGCGGCGGGTCGTTGGTCCCGTTCGCGATAGTCGGCCAGTAGGCAGCGGATGGACGTGGCGAGTTCGGCCATTTCCGCTGGAGTGAGGTGGACCACGGCGCTGAAGGACTCGTCGTGCTGCCACTCGCTCGGCGCCTGCTCTCGGTGAGCCAGCCAATGTTGATAGCTCTCATCTTCCAGTCCACGCGCGAGCGCGGCGAACTCTTCCGGCGCTTCCCGGTCGGACTGATCTGAGGACGCCCAGCGCAGCTGCCACGGCCGTGCCCGGCCGCCGTTGTGTGGCGCTTCTTCAATGAGGCCGTGCCGGGCGAGTTGGCGCAGATGAAAGGAGCAGAGGCCGGAACTGTGGCCAAGGCGGGCGGCGGCCTGGGTCGACGTGGCTGTGCCGACCTCGGCGAGCAGGTCCAGCAAGGCGACGCGCACGGGATGGTCGGGAAGTTGCTGCCGGGCGCGATGCGGCAGTGGGTCCGTGGACGCGGCTTGACGGTTTTCATCGCTCATTTTGCAAAGGGTGCTACTTTGCAAAGCATTCGGTCAAGCTGGGCCGCGGGCCGGCCGGGGCCTCAGCCCTGGCCGACTGAGGCATGTGCGGAAGGCGTTGATATTTCATGGCTGTTGGGTTCGGTGACACCTCGCAGGACCACCGGGTGCGCGTGCTGGGTGAACCCGTCGATTCCTATCCGCGGCTCGCGCCGGAGGTCGAACGGGGTTCGGTGCGCCGCATCACCGTCGTCGGGGAAGAGATTCTGCGGCAGCGGTGCCGGGAGGTCACGCAGTTCGGTACGCCGGAGCTGTCGCAGCTGGTGGACGACATGTTCGCTACGAACCAGGTGGCGGAGGGCGCGGGGCTTGCCGCCAACCAAGTCGACGTGGACCTGCAGTTGTTCATGTGGGACATCACGGACGAGTGGGGGGTGCGTCACGTCGGGCACATCGCCAACCCCGTCCTGGACGAGGTGCCGACCGAGCAGCGCAGGCTGGTCGAAGAACCCGAAGGCTGTCTGTCCGTTCCCGGCCCCTACCGGGTGGTGCCCCGCCTCGACCGTGCTGTCGTGCGAGGCCGTGACAAGAACGGCAAGCCGCTCGTGATCGAGGGCAGAGGGTACTTCGCCCGGTGCCTGCAGCACGAGACAGACCACCTTCATGGTCACCTGTATCTGGACCGGCTTGCCCAGCGGGAACGAAAGGCAGCCCTCCGCGAGATGGCTGCGTCCAAGGACGAGATGTTCGCCCGGCGTGCCGCCCTGGCCAAGAAACTGGGCAAGTAACACCGTTCCCCACATATTCAGTGATGCCGCCGACTGACGAACCGCCGAGCCCGCCTACTCCAGCGAGCGTTGAGCTATGTCCGCTCTTCCTCCACGTCTTCCTGTTTGCCAGGGTCTCGCAGGGGCGCAGGCCAAGTAAGAGGGGTGATCCTCCTCGACTCGCGACACGCCCGGCAGGGCCCGGTCGTCCAACTTGTCCACCACTACGTTCTGTGGTGGGCGCGGCCTGGAACCCCAACCCGTCTTCATGCTGGGTTAGTTCGGATAAGCAGCTGTGCTCGTGGGCACAGTTGGTTCCGTAGGCGCGTCCGCAGTCGCCCAGGGCGACCCTGCGGCGTTCGAAGTGGCCGAGGAAGTCGTTCCATTCCTCGTCGGTGGGAGTCCGGTACTCCTCGCTGGGTCGAGCGGTGCGGCGGCGGGCAATGAAGGCCCGGTGGCCGTTGATGACCTCCTCGGGATAGATCGCCTTGTATCCCATGGTGGTGTTGATATCCCGGTGGCCGACCACGAGTTGGGTGATGTGGGGCGGCATCCCGTTCATGATCGCGTCCGTGATGAACAGCCTGCGGAAGTCGTGGGGAGTGAAGGTCAGTGGCCGGTTGGCGACGTCGGTGAGGCCAGTGTGGGCGAGTGCCTCGGTGAGCACCTTTCTGATGCCGGAAAACGGGATGGGCCGGTTCTCCACTCCGGCGCGCCGTTGGAACAGCAGCGGCATCGGCGGGTTCCAGACGCGTTCGTGGCTGTCGTAGGACACCACGAGCGGGACTGCGCCGGTGGCATCACGGATGCGGCTGATGATCGCGCTGAGCACGTCGGCGAGCTCGGGGCTGATGACGAGCAGGCGTTCGGCGTCAGTCTTGGACGGGGCGATGTGGAGGAGCGGGATGAGCTCGCCGGTGCCCGGCAGCCGGTACTGGACAAGGCCCTGATGGGAGAGTTCGGTCAGCTCCTCGATGCGGATTCCGGTGTGCCGGAGGACTTCGACGATCGCCCAGGACCAGAACGCCCGGTGTTCCTCCAGGGTGAGGTCACGGCGGCGTCCGGTCTCGGGGTCGTCAGCCCAGACCTTGGCGGCCGGATTCTTGGTAACCGGCCGGTGCCAGGTCTGGCCGGCCGCTGTGAAGTCGGACCCCGGACTGGCGGCCCGGGCCGCCTTCAGCCGCTCGGCTGCCAGCCTGCGCTCGGTGTCGACCGTCTGCACCAGGACCGGCAGAACAGGCAGCCGTTCGCGGGTCCGCTGATCCATGCGGGACTTGCGGCCGGAGCGTTCCTTTCGGCGCGACATCTCCTCTTCCCGGATCGGGCAGGGAGCCGCCCAGATGCCCCAGCGGGCGGGGTCGTCCATCGCCCACTGGCCGAGATCGAGGTAGAAGGCCCGGACCATGGCCACGTAGTTGATGCCCCGATCGGCGCGCGGGGTGTCCGTCTCGACGCTCTGACCGTTGGCGGTCTTGCCACGGGTCTTCTTCATCGCGATCCGCTGCTTCCACGCGGCCGCGATGTCGGGCGTCAGACGTAGTGAGTCGATTCCCGGGTGATGGTTCTCCAGGTCTTTCCAGAACAGCTTGCCCAAGCCGAACGCCACGGCCCGCAACGAGGCGTAGTCGAGGGAGGGCCTGCGCTCGCGCAGGTAGTCGACGAGGAGGTCGCGCATGGGGCGGCAGACGATGTCATAGCGGTCGATCATATGCTCGACGCTGATCTGTCCCTGGTTCTTGGGGTTGAAGATACGGACGGTCGGCAGGGCAGCGTCCGGGAAGACGCCCGTCGCGTGCAGCAGCTGGTAGAAGTACACGCTCGTGTCCGCCGAGCGGCCGCCGATGCCCGGAAGCAGGGCCGCCAGTTCAAGACAGTCCCCGACGGTGATGTCGCTGACCATGCCGCCCTTGGCGGCCATCATCGTGGCGATCCGGCGCAACGCGCCATCCTTTGTATGGGAGTTGGCAGGGTCTTCCCGGCAGAGGGCAGCCAGAGCCATGAAGCCCTGCGGGTCGCGGCTGCGGGCCATCTCGGCGGTCAGGATCTGCACTGTTCCGGGAGTCAGCAGCCACGACAGGCTGGGGCGGATGACGTCACCGCTGATCAGCGGCAGCATTCCGCTGCCCAGGGCGTCGAAGTCCTTCTTCGGGTCCTGGTAGGACCAGCCGGTGGACTGGAGCCACCCGGTCGCCAATCGCCGCCAGGCGATGTTGCCGACCGCGTCTGCGCCGCTGGCCATCCACCGGTCCTGCCAGGTCTGTCCGGGGTACTGCTCCAGCCACGCCAGGATCTTGGTCATGCCGGTCTTGCGCCGGGCCTGAGATGCCGAAGATTCAAGGACGAACGGCGACGCGAGCATCTGTTCCATCACCTGCTCGCGCGACTGCTCGGTCGCCTTCCGGCTCTGCTCAGGTCTGCGGGGCGGAAAGCTCTTCAGCATCGCCGCCATCTCAGGGCTGTACTGCCGCTGCGGGGAACGTGCTGTGGTCAGCGCCTGAGTAGTCACGCGGTGCCCTCCCCGAACAGGACGTTCAACGCCTCCGGCCGATACGACACCGCCGAAGAGATCCCCGCTGTTCCGGTTGCCGGTGATACCCCTGCCGCCCTGCGGGCGTGGTGGGCGAGCACTCCCGCGATCACGTCCTCGGGGAGCGGGTTCAGGTATAGCTGAGTGGTGGACAAATGCGCATGACCAAGAACCCACTGCACGTCCGTGATCGGCATGTCGGGGTCACGGGCCATCCGGTAGGCCGCGGTGTGCCGCAGGTCGTGCAGGGACCAGTTGGCCCCCAGCGCCGCGTTCGCGCGGCGGAACATCCGATACGCGGCGTGATAAGCCAGCTGACGGAACGGCCGCCGCAGCGTCCACCACAGCGGATCATCGCCACCTGCGGGGACCAGGCCGTGCATCTGCGCCTGATAAAGCCTCAACCAGACGAACGCATCCGGCGAGGCCGGCACCTGCTGGATCGCCCGCGTGCCCTTCCGAACTACCGTGATCAGCTGCTGACCGGGATCGGCATCGCCGTACTGAGCTCCGAGCAGCTCTGATGCCCGCGCCCCCGAGGACACCCAAAAGGCCACGAGTGCCCGGTCCCGGTGCGATCCCAGCTGAGCGAACAGCTCGTTGAACTTCTCGTCGGGGATACTGCGCGGAACTCGCTGAACATGCCGAGGCCGATAGAGTCCCGTCCGCTCATTGCGGTAGAGGTCCATCGGATTGTGGTGGGCATGAGCCCGGGCACCACGACGGGCCAGCGGAAACGGGTCGACCATCGGCCCCGACCCGGCATCGCGGTGGAAGTCGTAGAAGCCGCGCAGCACACTCTCGCTGTGACCACGTGTGGCCGATGCGTAGGTGCGGGCCGGCCCCGTCTTTCCCGTCACCGGGTTCGGTCCTTTCGCGGCGACCATGGCCCCCGTCCGCCCCGGCTTGTCGCTGATCTGGATCCAGCGGGAGAAGTCCCGGGCCTCGTCCCGGGTCGCCTGATCCCAGGGGATCTCGATCGCCCACAGGAACCGGAACCAGCGCAGCAGATCCATCCCGTACGAACGTTGCGTCGTCGCAGGCCGTCCGATCGCCTGGAGGTCCCTCATGTACACCGCGACTGGCTCAACCACTTCGCCCGTCGGATCAAGCAGCCTGTACGGCTCCCACACATCGCCGGTCTCCGCGAGTGAACCGACCCGCGGTACGACCAGCCACCTCAGATCCCGGCCTTGCCCGTCTCTCTCGATCATGATTCGGGACCGTAGCCACCTGTAGACGGCGCTGTCGCCTGAACTGGGCAAACCCTCCTGGTAGTTCAGTCAACAGGTAAACACGCTGATGATCCAGGAGATGCTCGCCGACCCGGAGTGGGCCAACCTCCTGACCGAGGAGGACAAACGGGCCCTGACCCCGCTGTTCTGGATGCACATCCAGCCCTACGGCGAGGTACGGCTCAACATGGGCCGACGCCTCCAGCTCGCCCAGCCCGTGCATCAGGAACCGGACCCCGAGCCGGAGCCGGCGGCCGCGTAGCCCGACGCCCCGGAACAAGCAGAGGATCCCGGCCACGGCCGGAGTCCTCTGCTGCGCGGTGCGCCTTCGATCCGAAAGCTACTGGCGGGTTACTTGTCACCTGGTTCGCCACTCGTTAACGGCACCCCAACAAGGGCGTCTGGAAAGCCTCCGAGCTCCAGCGGAGCCTGGCAGAGCACGGCCTGGTGATCTCGGCCGGGAAGATGTCCGGACTGTGGTCCGGCCAGCCCGTCTCACTCAAGCTGGAGGACCTGGACGTCATCTGCGTCGCCCTCGGCTGCGAAATCAGCGATCTGCTGATCCCCGAGCCGGAGAAAGTCCGGCGCCCCGGCGAGGAGACCGGCCTGCAGGCCGCCGTTGCGGCTGGCCCGGCCCCGGTGGTGGTTCCGCGTCGCCGTGACGGCCGGTCTCTGCCACCGATGTGATGGCCTACGTTCTGCCGGCGGGCAAGTGCAAACCGCCAGCCAGTTGCCCGACTTGCTTCGGCTGGGGCGTGCTGCCCGGCCGCGCCTGCGGCGCATGCGAGAGTTTCCGCCGCAACGAGGAGCCTGCCGAGTGCAGGGGTTGTCGGCGAACAGTGCGGTTGAAGAAGGGCTACTGCCGTCTGTGCTGGCATCAGGCGAGCCAGGACGCCAGGGGGCAGGTCACCGTCTTGGAGCCCTACTTGGAGAAGGTGCAGCATCATCAACTGTTTTTCACCAACCTCCACCGTCCGCGTCAGCCCGGCCCTCCCAGAGGTAAGCAGGGACGACGTCGGGGTCGCCCGCGCCACCCCGACCCGACCCCCGCCCACCGGCCGGTCCCCGGTTGGCTCCAGCCGCCGCTGTTCGAGGCCCGCCGAGATTTCACCCGGTTCAATCGCCAGGAACATGCCCGGCTCGACAACCCGTGGCTGGCCTGGGCCCGGCATACCGCACATCGTCTCGGCGAAGCGCATGGCTGGCCTCGCGGTGTCCGCCTCGACGTTGGCCGAGCCCTGGTCATCGTGCTGTCCGGCCATGTCAGCGGCGAAGTCGTGCGGCACTCCGAGATCTTCCCGGCCCTGCGGTCCCGCGGGCTCAGCGTCCAACGCACAGTGGAAGTACTCGCCGACATCGGCGTCTTCCAAGACGACCGGACGCCGTTGTTCGAACAGTGGCTGGAGCGCAAGCTCGAAGGCATCGCCCCCGGAATCCGCCGCGACGTGGAGCACTGGGCTCGCCTCCTGCACGACGGTGGCCCCAGATCCCAGCCCCGCGACGAGGCCACGGTCTGGGGCTATCTCAACCGGATCCGTCCCGTCCTGCTGGAGTGGTCTGTCCCCTACGGCCATCTGCGCGAGGTGACACGCGACGACGTCCTCACCCAGCTCGATGCTCTCCACGGCAGCCAGCGACGGCACACGCTCATCGTGCTGCGGTCGCTGTTCGGCCGAGCGAAGAAGAGCGGCACCATCTTCAAGAATCCGACCAACCGCATCCGTGTTGGCCAGCACGAGTACGGCATCCTCCAACCCCTGGAGCCCGAGCACGTCAACAACTCCGTTGCCGCGGTCGCCAAGCCGGCGGACCGGCTGGTCCTCGCGCTCGCCGCGGTGCACGCCGCGCGATCCGGTGCGATCCGGCGCCTTCAACTCGACGACCTCGACATCGGCAGTCGCAAGCTCGTGATCGACGGCCGCGTCCGGCCTCTGGACGCGCTGACACTGCACGTCGCCCGCGAGTGGCTGGACCACCGACGCTGCCGCTGGCCCGACACCGCTAACCCGCACCTGCTGATCAACAAGTTCACCGCCTTGGGCACCGGCCCGGTCAGCGCGGTCTCCCTGACCAAACCGCTTCGCGGCCAGGCCGCCACCCTGGAACAGTTCCGCGTCGACCGGCAGCTCGAAGAAGCCCTCGTCCATGGCCCCGACCCCCTCCACCTCGCCGAGGTCTTCGGACTCGATGCGAAGACCGCGATTCGCTACACGGACTCCGCGCGGGCGCTGCTGGAACAGGCCGCTGAACAACAGCTTCGATGAGACCTGCTCGACCAGACGCACGATGAAGGCAATCATGTGCGAGTGACCTCGACCGAAGCAGCAGCAACCGCTCTACAGGACCATGCCGTCCTCTGGAGCATGGGCGAGATCCGCGCAACCGACGTCGTCACTACTGCCTGTGATGCACTCGTTGCCGGCCTCGACAGTCCTGCCCTGCGGATCTTGGCCGCGTGCACACGCGCGGAGGCGGATTACGAGGTCCCCGACCTCCTTCCACCGGCACTCGACGAACTGGGCCTCATCTTCCACCCAGCGGGCAGCGTTGCCGGACAGGAAGCCGCCGCGCGTGCACTTGCCGCCCGGATGCTGGTCGGCGAGCTGACACCACGCGAGCTGGCCTTCCGGATCCACGGTCGTTTCGGGCACGATCTGCCTCTGGTTGAACGACTCGCCAACCTGGATGACGATTACGACGTCCTCGAATACGGCGACAGAACACAGGCGCAGGTCGACGCCGAGGTCACGGCCGAAGCTCTTCGGCTTGTACAGCATCCTCGTGTTCCAACCGAACCCACGGGTCTACCGGCCTGAAGCAGACCGGTGGACCCGTGGGTTCAAGCTGAAGGACCTTCGGTTTCCTTGAACCCACGGAGATCCTAGGGGTCGGCCAAGATACGACGGAAACCGAAAACCAGTGATCTTGAGTTGAACTTGCCGCAGGTGAGGTGCTGGGGCGGATCGGCGTCGGCTGCTCGACAAGGGACAGCGATGCGCAAACGCAGCCGGAGGCCCTCTCACCGTTCGTAGTGGACTTCTTCGCGTACCCGCTCAGATCGGTCAACGGCGCACTCGATAGCGCAGGTGAAGCACCCGGTTGCCCTGAATCACCACGTCAGGATCCTCCAACAGGTGCTGCGCGTGGACCGACCCGAAGTAGCGCTTGCCGGACCCGAACACGACGGGTACGACGTCCATGCGCACCTCGTCGACCAGGCCCGCGGCAAGCACCTGGCCACCGACCTCGCCAGCGGCGACCTCGACCATGCGGTCACCCGCAAGCTCCTGCGCCTTGGCCACGGCTGCCTCGACGCCCTCGACGAAGTGAAACGGCGCCTCGGGGTCCCAGCCCTCGGGCTCCGGCCGGTGCGTCACGACGACCACGTGGTCGATCCCGCCCGGAGGCTTCCCGCCCCAGCCGTCCGTCATGTCGAAGACGTGGCGGCCGACGAGTGTCGCCCCGATCTGGTCCCAGTACGGCCGGGTGTAGTCGTAGGACGTCTGCGACACCTTCACCTCGCCGCTCTCGTCCAACGGGACGTCACCGCTGGACAACCAGTCGAACAGCGGTCCGGGCTGGTCATTCTCGTCCGCGACGAAGCCGTCCACCGACACCGAGCTGTACATGACCACCTTGCCCACGGGGCTCTCCTCTGCTTTGGGGTGCCCCCAAATTAGCCTGTCGTGAGCTGTCGCTCTTGTAAGAAATCAATCGGCCGGCAGCGGCCAGCTGTCCAGCACGTGGCCGGGATGTTCGCGCAGGAACCGCCGCCGGATTTCGACGTACCGGGTCGGCGTGAGCCCGGTGAACGCCCGGAACTCGTGGCCGAAGTGGGCCTGGTCGAAGTAGCCTGCGCCAGCGGCGAGGTCGCCCCAGTCGATCGGTCCGGCGGGGTTGATCGCGAACACGGTGGCGGCGAAGCGGTAGTTGCGGGCCAGCCGCTTCGGCGTGACGCCGATGAGCTCCTTGAACCGCTGTGCCAGATGAGTGCTGCTGACACCGGCTGCCACGCACAGGTCGCCGATCGCCACCGCCCCGCTGGTCGCCGCGATGACGCTGCTCGTATGGTGGACCAGCCCCAGGCCGGCGGTCTCGCACAGCCGTCGCATTAGCTCCTCCTCGAGCAGCGTCAGCATCTCGTGCGGTCCGTCCGCCGTGGCCAGCCGGTCTCGCAGCTCAGCAACGGCGGGCCGGCCCCAAACCTGCTCTACCGTCACCGGCCGGTCACACAGCTCGGCCGCGGGCATCGGCAGGAACGGCGCCAGCCCCCACGGCTTGAAGTGCACGCCGACGGACCGGGTCCGGAGTGGGTAGCCGAACTCCAACGCGCGGGTGGGCATGGTGACCACGCAGCCGTCGGCGTACTCGGCCGTGTCGATGTCGGTGCCGACGCGGATGCGAAACGGCGCCCCGAGGTTGACGATGAGCAACGCCGACGGCATCGGCGGCAGCGTCAGCCGGGCGTACGGCGGCGCACCCGCCAGGTAGTAAAGGTCGTCGAGCAGCCCGTCCAGCGGCGGTCGCGGCACCCTGGACACGTACTCCACGCCCACAGTATCGCCGACGCCCCGCCCCGACTACACCCTGCATTGTGAAGAGCCCCAAAACCGACACCGAACGACTCCTCTTGGTCAGCCCGGAACTCGCCGACGTCCTCAGCGCCATCATCAGCCGCTTGCGCGGCCATAACGGGGCGATACCGCTGGTGGCCTCCTACGACGTTCGCGACACTGGCTCGTCCACGCCATCACCCAGGCTTACGGACCACATCCATGGGCCGACCGGCTGCTGCGGTAATCCCAGCAACACGATTGGCGACACGCCCGGGATCCCTGGTGGCCCCGCTGGCGTCTACTCAGAGTGAGCTGATCAGGCGCGCAGGCAGGCTCTCAGCCACCCACCGCAAGTTCGGTTAAGCAGGCGTGTTCGTGCTTGCACGGGGTGCCGTAGGGCCGTCCGCAGGTACCGAGGGAGACCTTGCGCCGCTCGAAGTGCTGCTGGAAGTCGCGCCACTCCTGCTCGGTGGGCTCGCGGTACTCCTCCTGTGGCCGGTCGGCCCGGCGCCGGTCCAGGAAGCCGCGGTAGGTCCGCACCAGGTCGTCCTGGAAGACGGCGAGGTATGCCTGGGTGGTGGTCAGCGTCTTGTGCCCGAGGATGCGGGCGGCGATGTGGACGGGCAGGCCCCCGGTGACGGCTTCGGTGGCGAACACGCTCGGTGGCGGCCGCCGCGGCATCCGGAGCGGTGAGCGGACACACGCGGGCGGCGTACGCGGAGGTGGTGGAGCGCAGCGAAAGCTGTGCGGGATGGCTTGCTGCGCATCCACGCTTCGGCCCGGCGATGTGACCTGCCATCGCGGGTCGGCGGGTTCAGGTCGGGTTGGGTTGGGATGTGACATGTCATCGCACGGCCGTGGCGCGCCCGTTCGCCCGGCTATCTCACGCCGTGCCCGGGGGCGATCGCCACCACTCGCGCGGCCAGGTTCAGGTCGTTCTCGGTGACCACACCGCCCGCGTCGTGAGTGTTCACGGACAGGGTGACGGTGTTGTATCCGAGGGTCATGTCGGAGTGGTGGTTCAGCTCGTCCTGGATCTGGGCGATGTGCACGGTCAGACCCAGAGCGGCGAAATGCGTGTGGAGCCGGTAGGTGCAGGTGATCCGGTCCCCTTTCAGCGACCAGCCGGGCAGATCCCCCAGACGGTCCTCGATCTCCTTCTGCGACAAGGGTGCGGCGGGCATGCTGAGACTCCCTCACGAGCGATCGGTTCCGGTCGACGGTGCCGGTGACGTTACGGTCTGGGTATGACAACTGTCGCGCTTGACACGGGGGTAGGGCCGCTGCTGCGCAGCTGGCGGGAGCAGCGTCGGATCAGCCAGCTGGAGCTGGCGCTGCGGGCCGATTCCTCGGCCCGGCACATTTCCTTCGTCGAGACCGGCCGCTCCCGGCCCAGCGAGGATATGATCCTGCGGCTGGCCGAGCACCTCGACATCCCGGTCAGGGAACGCAACGCTCTGCTGGTGGTGGCCGGTTACGCGCCCCGCTACGCACAGACCGCGCTCGACGACCCGGCGTTCGGCGCGCTGCGCGAGGGGATGGAGCGGCTGCTCCACGCGTACGACCCGTACCCTGCGCTCGTCGTCGACGGCAGGTACAACGTGGTGGCGGCCAATCGGGGTATCACGATGCTGCTGGAGGGCGTGGCCGGGCATCTGCTGGCGCCGCCGCTGAACGCCATGCGGCTCACCCTCCATCCGGAGGGCCTGGCTCCGCGGATCCGTAATCTCCGGGAGTGGCGGGCCGATCTGCTGGCCCAGATGGAGCGCCAGATCGCCCTGGCCCGGTCGGCGGAGCTGCGTGAGCTGTACGAGGAGGTTTCCGGCTATCCCGCGCCCGGAGGCTCGGACCGGGCCGACGACGCCGGGCCGGCCGGGGACGGCGACGGCAACGGCAACGGCAACGGCAACGGGGCGATCGAGAGGTCCGGCCCCGCTTTGCCGCTGCCATTCGCGTTGCCGTTGCACATCGAGCACGGCGGGCGGGTGCTCTCGTTCGTCGCCTCCATCGCAACGTTCAATACGCCGATGGATGTGACGGTGGCCGAGCTGGCCATCGAGACGTTCCTGCCTGCCGACCGGGCCACCGCCGACCATCTGCGGTCCCTCACATCCTGACGATCGGGCGGACCCAGAGGGCGTCGGCACGCGCCAGGACGATCGCGGCCGTGGTCACCGCGGCCAGGAGCGCCAGGGCGAACAGCAGGGGAAGTCTCGGGTGCCCGTGCAGTACGGCCATGGCGCCGACGAGCGCTCCGGTCATCATGGCGGCGGCCGAGAGCACCCGTCGTCCGGCCTTGCTGCCGGCTCCGCCCGCGAACCGGCTGTCGGAGAGGATGCCGGTGATCGTCAGCGTCAGCACGGTGGTGTCACGACGGTCAGGGCGAGCATCAGGGGCGGCAGCGGTCCGTGCCGGTCGTTCATGTCGGGTACGACGGTGGACCATGCCTCACGCAGCACGACGGGCACGGGCATGGTCACGGGCGCGCTCCGATCACAGGTGGGTGCTCGGAATTGTGCCGTCCCGGGCGCACGGAACGCCACGACCGACGCAGGTCGCCCCCGGCCTGAAGGAAGCCGGGCTTCCTTCAGGGCGGGGGCGTCGCACGTTCCGGAGCGGTTATACGCGTGCTCCGTTGTCGAGCGGGTCCCGGCGTGCCGTCGTCCGCGTACCGGACCGGCGTCCGGGAGCACGCTTGCGGGCGGGCGGCGGGGCCTTGCTGCTCTGTTCCAGGACGAGCGCGGCCGGCACTGCGGTCAGCACCGAGGAGTACGTGCCGACGCAGATGCCGATCAGGAGGGCGAGCGCGAAGTCGGCGAGGGAGTCGCCACCCAGCACGGCCAGTGCGGCCAGGATGAACAGGGCGCCCATTCCGGTGTTGACCGTTCTGGGAACGGTCTGGAGAACGGCCCGGTTGGCGACCGTGGCGATGGGTTCGCGGCGGGCCTTCGCCCACAGTTCCCGTACCCGGTCGAAGACCACCACGGAGTCGTTGACGGAGTATCCGATGACGGTGAGGAGTGCGGCCAGGAAGATGCCGTCGACGGTGCGTCCGAGCCAGGCGAAGGCGCCGACCAGGATGATGACGTCGTGGACCAGCGCCCCGACCGAGGCCACGGCGAACGTCCAGCGGAACCGGATCACCAGATACGCCAGCTGCACGAGGACGGCGATGGCGAGCGCGATCAGGGCGTTGCGCCGGAGTTCGTCACCGAGGCTGGGGCCGATGAGTTCGTCGCGGACCTTGGTGGTTTCGCCGCCCTCCTTCGCGAGGGCGGCGCGCAGGGCGTGTTCGCCGTCGTTGTCGAGCTTTCCGGTGCGTACGGAGAGGTCGCCCGCGCCCGCGGTGGTGACCTCGGCGTCGCCGAAGCCCGCGTCGGCGAGGGCGGTGCGGGCCCGCTCCACCTCGACGGGCCTGCTGGTCGAGTACTCGACGAGCCGGCCGCCGGTGAATTCGACGCCCAGGTTGACGCCTCGTACGACGATACCGAGGACGGCGACGGCGACCAGTGCCGTGGAGACCAGCAGCCAGCGGCGCGGGAACCGCATCAGCTGGGGATCGCGGCGGGTCAGCCAGGTACGTACCCGGCCGGGGGAGGCAAGGCCGTTGATGCCCCGGTAGTCGCTGACGAATCGTGAACGTGCGGCGATCTCGGTGAGCGCGCGGGCGATGACGAGTGCGGAGAACATCGAGGCCAGCACACCGATGGCGAGCGTGACACCGAAGCCCTTCACCGGCCCGGAGCCGAGGAAGAAGAGCAGTCCGGCCGCGATCAGCGTCGTGACGTTGGAGTCGGCGACGGCGCTCCAGGCACCTCGGAATCCGGCGGTGAGCGAGGAGCGCAGGGTGCGGCCCGGGTGTTGCGCGTATTCCTCTCTGGCCCGTTCGAAGACCAGCACGTTGGCGTCGACCGCCATCCCGATGGCCAGGACGAATCCGGCGAGGCCGGGCAGCGTGAGCGTGACGCCGAGGGCGACCAGGGCCGCGTAGGAGATCAGTCCGTAGGCGGCGAGCGCGACGGCGGCGAGTGCGCCGAAGAGCCGGTAGATGATGGTGATGAACAGCGCGGTGGCCGCGGCTCCGATGAGGGCGGCCCGGGCGCTGGCGTCGATGGCGGCGGCGCCGAGCGTCGGGCCGACGGTCCGCTGTTCGACGATCTCGACGGGGAGCGGCAGGGCGCCGCCCTTGATGAGCAGGGACAGTTCGCGGGCCTCGTCGGCGCTGAACGAGCCGGTGATCTGGGTGGAGCCGGACGGCAGACCGACGTTGCAGCCGACCGACGGGGAGACCTGCGGCGAGGAGATGATCTGCTGGTCGAGGACGATGGCGACGCGGCGCCGGTCGTCCTGGACCGGGTGGCAGGCCGCTTCGCCGGTCAGCCGGGTCCAGTCCCGGCCCGCCTTCTTGTGGAAGTCGAGGGAGACGGTCCAGCCTGCGCCCTGCTGGGCGTCGAACGCGGCGGTGGCGTCCTTGACACCCGCGCCGGAGAGCCTGGTCGGGCCGAGAGCGAGGGGGCGGCCCTGTTCGTCGGGGAGGGTCAGCCCGTCGCCGGTCGTGCCGTCCGCCTTGTCGTCGGACCCGGTGCCGGCCTTGTCGTCCGCCTTGTCGTTCTTCTGGGTGCCGGGGCCCTGGACTGCGTGGAAGCTGAGCTGGGCGGTTTTGCCGATGACTTCGGCGGCCTTGCGCGGGTCCTGGACGTCGGGGAGTTCGACGATGATCCGGTCCTCGCCGGAGCGGGTCAGGGTGGGTTCGGCGACGCCGAGGGAGTCGATGCGCTGGCGGAGCACCTCAAGGGTGCGGTCGGTGCTCTCGCGGTCCGCTTTCGCGGTGTCGGAGTCCTTGGCCTGCAGCACCATTCGGGTGCCGCCCTGCAGGTCGAGGCCAAGTCTGGGTGACATGGTCAGCGTGATGAGCACGGAGACGAGCAGGACGGCCGCAGCCAGAACCGCTCGCACCGTGGTGGCGCGAGTCATGGGTTTCCTCCGAGGGGGCGCCGGGCGCCCTCACCTCTGCGGGGACGGCACGGCGTGCGTGTGGGACGGGACCGGTGGCAGGACCGGTGGCCGGTGAACAGCCGTCCTCGGAGGACCGCGTACGCCGGGGAGCGTGACGCGGAAACGGTCGGTGGCACGAGGGGGTGCGGCGGGGGTTTGCCGGTGCGCCCGGTGCGGTACGCGGATGCCCGGTGCGCCGGGCAGCAGGATGTCGGGGCCAGGCGGCGGGAGATGGTGCGCGGTGCGGGCGTGGTCGGCCCCGGCCCTGGGCCAGGGCGGGGGCGTCGGCGCCGGGCGGCGGCCGTCGGTCGCCGTGGCGGTGCGGACGTGGCTGCGGTGGGTGTCGTGGGCGGTGCCGGTGCGGACGGTCCGGTCGCTGTGCAGGGCTGGCTGAAGGGCGCCGGGTGAGGACGCGGCGCAGGGCGGCACGTCGGCGAACGGCCGGGCGGGGAGGGAGGATCCGGCGGCCGCGGGGGCGCCGCCGATGACGGTGAGCACGGCGAGCAGGACGGCGACGACGAGCCGCCGGGCCTCCTGCGCGCGCCCGCGCCGTGCCGAGGTGCCCGGTCGTGGCCTCGGGGGCGCGATCCCCGGGGGCGGCCCCGGGAGGGGGGTCACCGCTCTCGGCCGGGCCGGGCCGGTGCCGTGCCGGCGGTCTCCCGCCGGGCCGGTGTCTCGCCGGCCCGGCGGAGCACGGAGCTGAGGATCAGCCCGGCGCCTCGTACGACCGTGGTCGCCGGGTCGTCCGCGAGACGTACCGGAACGCCGAGGCAGGCCGCGATCCGGTCGGTGATGTCGGGGCGGGCGGCGCCGCCCCCGGCGAGCAGCGGGCCCTTGCGCAGGGCCCCCAGGACGGCGCCGTGCCGGTCCTGCTTCCACATCTCCGTCACCATGTCCAGGACGGTGCGGACGACGGCGGTGGGTGGCTCGCAGGGGTCGAGGTCGCTCAGTCCCGTCTCGGCCTGGCGCGCGTCACGGACCATTCCGTCGACGAGGAGCGTCGCCTCGGTCAGCTCGGCGCCGAGGTCGACGACGAGCAGTGGGCCGCCGTCCTGCGGTCCGGCGCACGCGGCGGCGGCCCGTGCGCTGTCCAGGGCGATGACGCTGACCGGCCCGAGTGCGGCGATCAGTTCCCTTGCCGCGGCGCGGTGCTCGGCCCCGGCGAGGACGGGGTGGCTGAGGACGATCACGGTGTCGGTTCGGTCCGCGCCCAGGGCCGTATCGGCGATACGGCCGAGCATCCGGCCGCAGGACACGGGGTCGACGATGCGTCCCCGCCGGACCGGGCGGGCGTGCCCCGGCCCGGCGCCGAAGTCGCCGCACGCCTCGGTGTCGGCAATGACGCCGTGTCCCGGCATCCAGGCGCGGGTCCGCGAACTGCCCAGGTCGAGGGCGAGACCGCGGGTGAGACCGCGGTCCTCCTGGCGGACGGACCGGCCGAGTCGCGGTCCGTCGTGCGACGTATGCATCCGCCCCTCCTCCCCCTGCGCGCCACCATGGCCGTTCACCTGTCCATGGACCCGCTGATAGCGAGGCATGGCTGAGCCATCACTATGCAATAGGGAGGCAAAGAAAGCCACTCTCCGGCAAAATCCAAGGGCTCGGGCGTTGCGAGGTCTCCGTATTGCCTCAAACCTCCGACGGCAGGTTTCCGGGTATTGCCTCAAACCTCCGACGGCAGGTACCCGGGTATTGCCTCAAACCTCCGACGGCAGGTACCCGGCAATCAGTTCGGCGAACTCGTCCGGTGCGGCGATCCGGATGCCGAGGCCCTCCGCCTTGGTGCGCTTGGATCCGGCCTTCTCCCCGGCGACCAGGAGCGTGGTGCGCTTGGAGACGCTGGACGAGGACTTCCCGCCGGCCCGCTCGATCAGTTCGTTCATCTGATTCCGGGAGAGCTTCTCCAGTACGCCGGTCATCGCGCCCGTCACCACCACGGTCATCCCGCCCAGCGGCAGCCCGCCGACCCCCTCGCCGTCCGTGGTGGGCGCTTCCGTGCCTGCCTCGCCGGGCGCGGGCGGCGGCGTCGCGCCGGGCTCCGTCATGTTGACCCCGGCGGCCACGAGCTTCTCGATCAGCGGGGCCAGCTCCACCAGCTCCGCGACGACGCCCGCCGCCTTCTCCTTGCCGATCCCGTCCACCCGCTGGAGCGCCTCGGCGTCGGCCGCCCTGATCCGGTCCATGTCCGCGAAGTACCGGGCGATACGGCGTGACATGGAACGCCCGGTGCCGCGTACCCCCAGCGCGCAGAAGACCCGGGAGAGCGGCTGGGTCCGTGCCGTTTCGATGGCGGCGAGGAGGTTGTCGGTGCTGGTCTCGCCCATGCGTTCCAGGCCGAGCAGCTGTTCCCGGTCGAGGGTGAACAGGTCGGCGAAGTCGGCCACCAGGCCCGCGTCGACGAGCTGGACGACCCGGGTGGCGCCGAGGCCCTCGATGTCGAGCTGGTCGCGGCCCGCCGCATACGAGATGGAGGCGACGAGACGGCAGTCGCGGCCCCGGACACAGCGCCAGCGCTGCTCGCTGGTGTCGATCTCGGAGCCGCACTGCGGGCACGCCTCGGGGAAGACGACGGGCTGCTCCTCACCGGTGCGCAGATGGGCGACGGGCGCCTCGATACGGGGGATGATGTCGCCCGCCTTGTAGACCATCACCCGGTCGCCCAGGCGCAGATCGCGGCGGGTGATGTCGGCCGGGTTGTGCAGTGTGGCGTAGCTGACGGTCGAGCCGTCGATCTCGACCGGTTCGAGCACGGCGCGCGGCGCGATGATGCCGGTCCTGCCGACGTTCCACTCGACGTCGAGGAGCCGGGTGACCTTCTCCACGGCGGGGAGCTTGTAGGCGATGGCCCAGCGCGGCGCCCTGGTCCCGGAACCGGCCTCGCGCTGGTCGGCCGCGAGGTCGGCCTTGATCACGATGCCGTCGATGCCGAACGGCAACGAGGCACGCAGCGCCGCTATGTCCTCGACCCGGCTCTGCACCTCCTCGACGGTGGTGACGGTGCGCGGTGCCACGTCCGTGTCCGCCGCGGTGTGCACGCCGAGCCCGGCGACGTACTCCAGGACCTCGCTGTGCGGGAGTTCGGCGAGGGTGTCGGTGAGCTCGCCGGTACCGGGGAGCGGCAGGGCACCGTAGGCGAAGAACGTCATCTCCACCGTGTACGCGCGGTCCTTGGCCCGGAGTGTGCCCGCCGCGCCGTTCCTCGGGTTGGCGAAGGGGGCGCCGCCGTGCTCGGTGCGCGCGGTGTTGGCCTGCTCGAACTGCTCGTTCGTCATGAGGATCTCGCCGCGCACCTCGATCGTCACGGGCTCGGCGAGCTGCTCGGGGAGGCCGGCCACGGTGCCGATCGCGTGCGAGACGTCCTCGCCGGCGGTGCCGTCGCCGCGGGTGATCAGCCGCTCCAGACGCCCCGCCCGGTAGCGGGCGGCGACGGCCAGCCCGTCGAGCTTCGGCTCCACGCTCCACGCGGCGACGGGCCTGCCGATCCGGCGCTCCAGCGACGCCGTCCAGGTGGCGAACTGCTCGGCCGAGAAGACGTTGTCCAGAGACAGCATCGGCACCGTGTGCGGCACGTCGCCGCTCGCGGCGCCGCCCGCCACCTTGCCGGTCGGGGACGCCTCCAGCACTTCCTGCGGGTGCTCCTGCTCGTAGTCGGCGATCCCCCGCACCAGCCGGTCGTACGCATCGTCGTCGAGCGTGCTCTCGCCGATGGCGTAGTACGCGGCGGCGGCCTGCGACGCTTCTTCGACCGCGGCGGCGTAGGCGGCGGTATCGGCGAGCACAACAGCTGAGTTCGTCATGTCCCCCATCCTGCCGCCCACCACTGACAACGCCCTCCCAGCAGGGACGACGACCCTCAGCCGACCGCCTGAACCGTTCCGTCCGCCTCGTCGGCGCCACCCACCGCGCCGGGCGCCGCCAGCGGGATCTGCGGCCCCGGGCACTCCCGCAGCCACCGCCGCAGCACCCCGTGCACCTGCTCGGCCCCCACCAGCTCCGTGCCGTCCGCCACCGGCGCCGACAGTTGCGCCGGCCACAGCAGGAACGGCCGGGACTGCTCACCGCCCAGACCGCCGTGCGAGCCGATCTGCTCCTCGAAGGCGTGCACCTGGCCCGTGCCCTCGTCGTACATCGAGTTCACCATGATGTCGGCGACGTGCGGGAAGGTGTCCGTGCGGCGCACCGCGGCCGCCGCGCCCGGGCCGAAGGACGCCAGCGGCCCCTGCCCGTCCTTCAGTTCCGACACCGGAACCTCGATGCCCCCGCGGCCCAGGACGACCGATCCGTGCCGTTCGCTGCGGACCAGCAGGAAGCCGATGCCGGGGTGGTTGGCGAGGGTGCCGAGCAGTGCGGGGCGGCTCCGGTCGAGCTGTTCGCGCGAGGCGCGTCCCTCGATGTCCGGGAAGGAGATCAGGCCGAGGTTGCCGGAGGCGAGGACGACCGGGTCGGACGGCTTCGCGCGGTGTTCCGCCTCGCCCTCCTCGACCGGCCGGCGGTGCAGGGCGATCCGTACCGCGTCCCGCGCCTCCGAACCGCTGCGGGTGCGCTGTGCCCGACGGGGCACGGGCAGTCCGCAGCCCGCCCGCACCAGGTCCCTGAGCGTCAGTCCGTACGCCCCCGCGAAGGTCTCCCCGGGGCTCTGTCCGTGGTCGGAGAGCAGCACGATCCGGTAGGTGCGCGGGGTGTGCTCGGCGACCTTCTCGATCAGGGCGAGCGAGCGGTCCAGGCGTGCGAGGACCTTCTCCGCGTCGCGGCTGTGCGGTCCGGAGTGGTGCGCCACCTCGTCGTACGCGACCAGGTCGGCGTAGACGGCGGTGCGTCCGGCGAACATGTCCCCCATGACGGCGGCGACCACCACATCACGTTCGACGACGGTCGCGAAGGCCCTGATGAAGGGGTAGAAACCGCCACGTTTGATCCGGGGCGTGTCCTTCCGTATCCGTGCCCGGGTCGACTGGCCGATCTCGCGGCAGACCTCGGCAACGAACGACAGCGCGGTGCGTACGGCGTTGGCCGGGTCGGAGAAGTAGGCGAAATACCCCGACCTGGAACGGCGGCCCTTGCCGAGCCGGGCCGCCATGGACAGGACGAGCGCCAGCTGATCGGCGCCGCCGCTGAAGAGGTTGCCGCGGCTGGCGCCGTCGACCGTGAGCAGCCCCCCGTCATGGGTGCGGGCGATGGCCCGGCGCTGGATTTCGAGGGCGCTCGCGGGGCGGCTGGAGACCATGACGTCGCCGGTCTCCTTCTCGTACCAGCGGAAGGCGGGGACGTCGTGATTGCTGCCGTGCAGGATGCCCAGCTGGCTGGCGCCGGTCTGGCTGGACCAGTCGGTGCGCCAGAAGGTCAGCCGATGGCCGTCCTCGTCCGCGAGCCACTGAGCGACGGTCGGCATCAGGCCGGAGCCGGCGGCACGGACGAGCACGTCGTGGCCGACGCCGTCGAGCTGGATGAAGACGGTGCCGGGCGGTCCGCTGCGCCCGCTGTCGGCGCCGCTGCGCCGCCTGCGGCGGTCGGCGAGCCGGGAGAGGCGGCGCCGGTAGGCGTTGTCGTCGCGGACCGCGAGCGCCGTGGAGGTCGCGGAGGCGACGGCGGACATCACGGCCGCGACGACGACCGCGGTCTCCGGGTTGGCGGCGCCGCGCCCGTCCGGTATGAGCCGCAGGGCGAGCAGCAGCAGCGAACCGTTCAGGAAGAAGACGAGCATCCCGAGGACGAGTGCGGGCACGATGAGCAGCGCCCGAACCAGGACCGGCCAGACCAGTGCGGAGAGGAGACCGAACGCTCCGGCACCCCAGGCCGCGGTGAACGCGATCTTGGTGATGCTGTCGCCGTTGTCCGACTGGAGCTGGAAGTCCGGCAGAATCCCGGCGAGTGCCAGCATCGTGAGCGTCGAGACCGCCCAGACCACAATCACCCGCATCAGGGCGTTGCCGGCCGTTCGCCATCGCCCGTCACTCACGCCGTTTCCACCTCACGTCCGGACCCCGCCGTTCCGGGCCCTGGCCCCCCAGCCTTTCACAGCGGGGGCGCGGAACGCCGGCGACAGCGGTCGGCGGGACGGTCAGCAGCCGTCGTATCCGGCGGTCGGCATGGAGAGTCTGCGGTGCACGCTCGCCTTCGTTCGGGCGCTGTACGGCGGCTCGTCGAGTCCCACGATCTCCAGCCGTACGCCGCGCCGCTCGCACTCCGCGGCGAACTCCGGCACCGAGGTGAGGGCCCGCGCCAGCACCCGGTCGTTGGCGGCGACGAACACCTCGACCTCGCCGCTCTCGACGTCCGCCCACAGGGCGTGGTGGTCGGGGCGCAGTCCGTAGAAACGCAACTGCCGGGTGACGACGTATCCCTTGTCGGCGGCCCAGCGGGCGCACATGTCGTGCTGGCTGCGGGTGTCCACGAGGAACGGTTCGCTGTCGAGTTCCTCGAGCGGCGTGAGACTGGCGATGGCCGCCACCCGTACGTCCATTGCGTCCCCCATGGCCGTTCCCCCGTGCTGGGCGTACCGGCGACCCTACCGTTCCTGGGCAGTGAGCAGGAGTGAGTCCCGACTCACCGGCACGCCCCGAACGGTCTTGGGCGCACTGGTCCTCCGCTTTCGCATCCTGGTCGGCGACGCATATCCCGTATGCGGTCCGTCCCGGGCGGGCGGAATTCCTACGACCTGGCCATATGGGTGTGGCCAGAGGCGACGGGGAGGCCCCGAACCATCTCGCTGGTGAAACGGGGGCCCCGACTGCTGACGCCACACCCGACGTCCCAGATCGCACCGAATACGTTACGCACACCCTGCCGGGCATACCTGCAGCTTGTGACACCGTTCACCCAATCGAGTCCATGTTCGCCAAAACGATGTGTCTGCCCAGCAGTTGTGAACCCCTCCGGCTCCCGCGCAAAAAGGCGCGTGCCGGTACGGGAGGAGCGAGGGGGCGTGCGGCGTACGGACACGGAACGCCGGTGCGCCCCCGCCCTGGGGGCGCACGTGGCGCGGGTGGGTCGGAGCGAGGTCATGACGTGCTTGATGCGGGTGTAGTCCTCGAAGCCGTACGCGGAGAGGTCCTTGCCGTAGCCGGACTTCTTGAATCCGCCGTGCGGCATCTCGGCGACGAGTGCCATGTGGGTGTTGATCCACACGCAGCCGAAGTCGAGGTTCTTGGACATCCGCATGGCGCGGGCGTGGTCCTTGGCCCATACCGAGGACGCGAGGGCGTACTCGACGCCGTTGGCGTACGCGACGGCCTGGGCCTCGTCGGTGAACTTCTGGACGGTGATGACCGGGCCGAAGACCTCGTTCTGGATGACCTCGTCGTCCTGCTGAAGACCGGAGACGACGGTCGGGGCGTAGAAGTAGCCCTTCTCGCCGACCCGGTGGCCGCCCGCCTCGACCTTGGCGTGGGCGGGGAGGCGGTCGATGAAGCCGCTGACCTGCTTCAGCTGGTTGGCGTTGTTGAGCGGGCCCGTACAGCACGTCCTCGTCGTCCGGCTGCCCCGTCTTCGTGTCGGCGGCGGCCTTGGCCAGGGCAGTGACGAACTCGTCATGGATGGACTCGTGGACCAGGACGCGGGTCGCGGCCGTACAGTCCTGACCCGCGTCGAAGAAACCGCCGACGACGAGGTCCACGACCGCCTTCTCCAGGTCCGCGTCCTCGTCATTGGGGGCGGCCGGGTCGACGTACTTGGCGGCCTTCGACGCGATGATCGAGGCGGTGGCCAGGCCGAAAACGAACGGCAGCAGCGTGGCGATCTGGGCGGCCACGGGGCCCTGGCGGAGGTCTGGCTGGCCATCCAGGCGGCGGGGGCGCTGGGCCTCACCGACTGAGAGTGACCAGCCGGAGGCGACGACCGGACGGAGCCGGGTCACCCGGTCCGGTCACGGCACTAGGCTCGATACCAGGGCCGGAACAAGGAAACCCGGGAACGAGGAGGCACCGCGTGCCGGTGGAAGTCACCTGGTGGGGTCATGCCACCTGCACGATCGAGGACTCCGGGGTCCGGGTGCTGACCGATCCGCTCTTCGTACGGCGCTTCGCGCATCTGCGCCGGCGCCGCGGCGAGCTGCCCGGCCCCGAGGCCGCGGTCGCCGATGTCGTGCTCGTCTCGCATCTGCACTCCGACCATCTGCATCTGCCGTCGCTGGCCCGGCTCGCGCCCGGCAGCCGGCTGATCGTGCCGACGGGTGCGCTGCGCTCCGTGCCGGGGCTGCGGGTGCTGCGCTCGGTGCGCGGGCTGCGGATCACCGAGGTCTCTCCGGGCGACGTGGTCCGGGTCGGCGAGGTCCGGGTCCGGGCCGTTCCCGCGCTGCACGACGGCAGGCGGCTGCCCGTGGGCCCGCACCGCTCCCCCGCGCTCGGCTATGTGGTCGAGGGCGAGGCGCGGACGTATTTCGCCGGTGACACCGGGCTCTTCGACGACATGGCCCGGGCCGTCGGTCCGGTGGACGTGGTGCTGTTGCCGGTGGGCGGCTGGGGTCCTTATCTGGGCCACAGTCATCTGGACGCGAGCCGTGCCGCGCAGGCGCTGGCCCGGCTGGCTCCCCGGTCGGCCGTGCCGGTGCACTACGGCACGTACTGGCCGATCGGCATGGACGGGGTCAGGCCGCACGAGTTCCACGCGCCGGGTGACGAGTTCGTCCGCAAGGCGGCGCTGCTGGCGCCGGAGGTGGCGGTGCACCGGCTGTCGCACGGCGAACACGTGCGGCCGGAGGCCGCCCGGTGATCCAGGACGTCGTGAGACAGCTGCCCCCGGAGTCGACGCAGCAGGCCGTCGGCTACCCGTCCCTGTTTCTGCTGGTGGCGCTGGGCGCGCTGGTGCCGGTGGTGCCGACGGGAGCTCTGGTCAGTTCGGCCGCCGTGGTGGCGCTGCATCAGGCGTCGCCGTTCTCGCTGCTGATCGTCTTCGGGGTGGCGTCGGCCGCGGCGCTCCTCGGTGACATCTGTCTGTACTGGCTCGGTCAGCGCGGGGTGCGGTCGAAGAACGGTTCGAAGTGGCTGCGGGCGATCAGCGACCGGGCCGCTCCGGAGCGGTTGGCGCAGGCACAGCGGAAGCTGGACGAGCACGGTGCGGTGGTGCTCGTGCTGTCGAGGCTGGTACCGGCGGGCCGGATTCCGGTGATGCTGGCCTGTCTGCTGGGCCGGATGCCGCTGCGCCGGTTCGCCCGCGGGGATGTGCCGGCCTGTCTGGCGTGGGCGGCGACGTACCAGCTGATCGGCGTTCTGGGCGGTTCGCTCTTCCCCGAGCCTTGGCAGGGCGTGGTGGCGGCGGTGGGTCTGACACTGCTGATCAGCGGGGCTCCCGCGGTGTGGCGCAGGATGCGGGCGCGGTTCAGCCACTGACCGTGCGGGGTACCGGGTCGAGCAGGCGGGAGCCGCCGATCGGCAGGTCCCAGAGCCGTGTCCGAGGGTGTCCGGCCCGCTGCCAGGCGGTACGCAGCCGGGCCAGCGGTTCCAGTACGGGCTCCGCGGAGAGCAGGAAGGTCGCCCAGTGCATCGGCGCCATCGCGCGGGCGCCGAGGTCCTCGTACGCCTGCACGGCCTCTTCCGGATCGGTGTGTACGTCACCGAGCCACCAGCGCGGTTCGTACGCCCCGATCGGCATCAGGGTCAGATCGATGCCGGGGTACCGGCGGCCGATCTCGCCGAACCAGTGCCCGTACCCGCTGTCCCCCGCGAAGTGGATCCGCTGCCCGTCGCTGCCCTCGGTGCCGATGATCCAGCCACCCCACAGGGAGCGGCAGGTGTCGGTGAGGGTCCGCTTGGACCAGTGGTGGGCGGGCACGAAGTCGAAGCGGACGCCGTCCAGCCGGGCCGATTCCCACCAGTCGAGTTCGGTGACGCAGGTGAAGCCTCGGCGGCGGCACCAGTGGCCGAGTCCGGCGGGGACGAACAGTGGGGTGTTCCGGGGCAGTCGACGCAGAGTGGGGGCGTCGAGGTGGTCGTAGTGGTTGTGGCTGATGACGACGGCGTCGACGGGTGGCAGGTCCTCCCAGCGGACGCCGACCGGCGTGATCCTGGCCGGGGTGCCGAGGATGCGCCGTGACCAGACGGGGTCGGTGAGGACGGTGAGACCACCGGTGCGGACGATCCAGCTGGCGTGCCCGGCCCAGGTGACGGCGGTGGCGCCGGTGGGGATGACGGGCAGGGGTTCGGGGGCGTACGGGAGCCGGTGGATGCCGCGCAGCCCTTCCGGGTTGGGCCGCAGGGCGTGTTCACGGGCCAGTCGGGACATGCTCATGACCCTCGGGAGCGGCGTGGTGAGCCGGTCGGCGAAGGTTCTGGGCCAGACTCGGACCTCGCCGAGCGGACGCGGTTCGACGACCTCGCCGCGAGAGACCTGGTGCGGGTGCGCGGTCCCGGTGCGGGAGCGCTCGGTGGGTTCCGTCATCGAGAGACTCCCGTCTCGCTGTTCCTCATCGGAGTTCGTCGAGTGCCGTCCCGAAAATGCTCAGCGCTTCGGCCACATGCGGCAATTCCAGGGGCTCCACAGCGGTGAGGGACTCCATCTGCTGTTCCGGGGTCGACCCGAGCAGCGTCCCGGTGCCCAGCCTTACGCGCAGCGCCCCCAGTTCGTCGCCGAACCGGTGGCCGCCCGGCGTCGGTGTGCCGAGACGTTCCGTCAGGTACTCCTCCAGCTCCAGGGAGTCCGTGACACCGCGGTTCGCCAGCCGCGATCGGAGCGGCCCGAGGTCGGCGTACAGATGGCGCCCCGCCTGCGGGGGCCTGGCCAGCGCGCCCGACGCGAGGACCGCCCGGTGGGCCGCCGCGGCGACCTTCGCCTGGAGCGCGGCGGCCCGGCGGACCCGGTCGGTGACGGATTCCGGTTCGCGCAGCGCGTGGGCGGCGGCCATGGCGACGGGCCCCGCGACGAGTGCGCCGAGCGCGGTGAGGATGTCGAGGGTACGGGCATGGCGCGCCGACGCCCGCTCGGTGTCCGGGAACCGGGCGACCGCGACCGGCCAGGCGGACGGGGTCAGCGCGCCGGCGAGATCGCTGACGACCGTGACGTCGTCGGGGCACATCTCGGCCGGACTGAGCAGGACCGTGTCGTGCGGCCGGTGCAGGGTGTCGCGCCACGTCTCGTCGCTGACGATGTGCATCCCCTCGGCGACCGCGGCCTCGCAGGCCTCGCGCACCAGTTCCGGCGGGGCGACGGTGGCGGTCGGGTCGTCGACGACGGAGATCAGCAGCAGCCGGGGCCGGCCGCCCTCGGCGCGCACCCGGCGCACGGTCTCCAGCAGCGCGTACGGATCGGGCACGCCGCCGCACTCGGCCGGGGTCGGCACGTGGTAGGCGGGCCGGCCCAGCAGCCGGGCCTGCGGGATCCAGGTGGCCGTGCAGGGGCGGGGCATGAGCACGTCGCCGCCGTGCGCAGCGATCAGTGCGAGCAGCAGCGGCGACGCGCCCGGGGCGGCAGCGACGTGCTCCGGGCCGCCGTGCAGTCCGCGTCGCGCCCAGTAGCCGGTCGCGGCCTCGCGCAGGGCCTCACCGCCGCCGGTCGGTTCGGGTTCGCCGCGTCCGGCCGCGGCGGCGAGCACCTCGGCCAGTTCGGGCAGGACGGGCAGACCGGGATCGAGGGCGGGCGGCCCGTACCGGACCGGTCCGCGGTCCTCCCGTACGGACCGCACACCGCCCCCGCCCTGCCGGCCGCGCCCCGCCAGTCCGGTCCGCCCGGTCCGCTTCCGCGCCATCGAGCCTCCTTCGCCGCCACCGCGTCGCCCTGTCCTGTGCGTCTCGCACCCAGGACCCGTCGGCACCCAGGACCCGTTGGCCGCTCAGGGCCCTTTGGTGCTCAGGGCCCTTTGGTGCTCAGGGCCCTTTATACGAGGGTTCGACCGACGGCGCCCGCCCGGCGGAGCATTCATCGGTACCGGGCGAGGGGCGGGCTCAGCCCGCGAAGGCCGTCCCGGACATCCCGTGCCCCGCGTCCGGCAGCACCAGCAGCGAACCGGACAGCGGGTGCGGGGCGGCAAGGCCCGTCCGGGCCGTGGAGATGTAGAGGTCGCGCAGGTCTGGGCGAACCAGGGGCGGCCGACGGCGAGTCGGCCGCCCTTCCGTGTACCGATCAACTCGAAAAAATGTCCACATATCAAGACGCGTATCTCAATATTCGACATAAGCGCGTACGGTGTCGCTGACGATCAGCCCTTCGCGCGGCTCGCGTTCGGGCTCCGCGCCCCGAGGAAGGATCCACCGCCATGCCGAAAGAGACCGCCGTCTACACCCACGGCCACCACGAGTCGGTGCTGCGCTCGCACCGCTGGCGCACCGCCGCCAACTCCGCCGCGTATCTGATCGACGAGCTCCGCCCCGGCATGAGCGTGCTGGACGTCGGCTGCGGGCCCGGCACCATCACCGCGGACCTGGCCGCACTGGTCGCCCCCGGCCGGGTAACCGCCGTCGACACCACCGGGGAGATCCTGGCCCAGGCGGCCCAGGTCGCGGCCGAACGCGGCCTGGACAACGTGGAGTTCACCACCACGGACGTGCATGCCCTGGACTTCCCCGACGACTCCTTCGACGTGGTCCATGCCCATCAGGTGCTCCAGCACGTGGGCGACCCGGTGCAGGCGCTGCGCGAAATGCGGCGCGTCTGCCGCCCCGGCGGCATCGTCGCGGCCCGCGACAGCGACTACTCGGCGATGACCTGGTACCCCGAGGTGCCGGGCATGGACGCCTGGCAGGAGCTGTACGGCCGGGTCGCCCGCGCCAACGGCGGGGAGCCGGACGCGGGCCGACGGCTGCTGTCCTGGGCGCGGCAGGCCGGCTTCACCGACATCGCACCGACCGCCGCCAACTGGTGCTTCGCCACCTCGGAGAGCCGCGCCTGGTGGAGCGGTCTGTGGGCGGATCGCACGGTCGGTTCGGTCTACGCGCAGCTGGCCGTGGACGGCGGCCACGCGAGCACCGAGGAGCTCGCCGCGATCTCCGCGGCCTGGCACGAGTGGGGCGCACGGGACGACGCCTGGTTCATGGTCCCGCACGGCGAGATCCTCTGCCGCGTCTGATCACGGCCAACTACCCTTGTCCGCATGGACATTCTGGGAACCACGCTGCGTATCTGCGTCGACGACCTGGAGGCCGCGGTGGCCTTCTACGAGGACCTCACGGCCAGTTCCGCGCTGCGCTTCGAGCGCGGCGGAGTCTCGGTCGCCGCGATCAGCTGCTTCTTGCTGATGAGCGGACCGGAGTCGGAGCTGGAGATCCTGCGCAAGGTGACGGCGACGATCGCGGTCAAGGATGTCGACGAAGCCCACGCCTCCCTCACCCGCGTCGGCGCCCGGATCCTCGCAGGTCCGGTACCGACGCCGGTCGGCCGCAATCTGATCGCGGTGCATCCGGACGGCTCGGTCTTCGAGTACGTCGACCGGACCCCGGCCGGCTGAGCCGCGGGACTCCCCACCCGACGGATCGGTCTCGCGGCCGTCCGGCCCGCGCCGGTATACGGCCGTCCGGCCCGCGCCGGTGAAGGTGGGCCCGGGGCGGACGGCCGTCGGCGTCAAGTCGTCGGCGTCAAGTCGCTGGCCGCATCCGGTAGTTGTACGTGTCCGGCAGTGGCTCGTCGGTGAGTTCGGCCCATACCTCGCCCAGGATCTCCGCGCCCTCGCGCAGATCCGCGACCTCGAAGCCCTCGTCGAACACGGCCCGGGCGGCGACCCGGTCGCCCTCGGCGATCAGCAGTCGGGCCTCCAACAGACGGAAACGGCCGCGCTGTCGGACCGCCGGAGGCAGGCCGGCCCACACCGTCCGGGCCGCTCCGGGACGTCCTACTGCCAGCATGGCCTCCATCGCCTCGCGGCCGAGCGCCGTCGCGGCGGGCGTCCAGGCGTCGTCACCGCCTTCGTCACCGCCTTCGTCACCGCCTTCGTCACCGCCTTCGTCACCGCCTTCGCCGACGGGGCGTTGCGCACACAGGTCGTCGAACGCCTCGGCGTGGAGATCGGCGGCCCGGTCCCCCTGTCCGCTCCCCTCCGCGGCGACGGCGAGGCAGCGCAACAGCGGCCACCGGGACGGGGCGAGAGCCAGTCCGCGTTCCCAGCTGCGGACCGCCTGGGCGCGGTCGCCGGCGTGCCACTGGGCGACGCCGAGGTGGTATTCGGTGAGGGGTTCGGCGACGGCCGTCTCCAGCATGTCGCGCCAGTGCGGCGAGACCAGGGAGGGGCCCGGCGGGGTCGCCCGGCGGGGTGCGGGGAAGGTGCCCTGGTCCAGCAACTCAAGCCAGGGTTCCTGCTGTTCACCCAGGGTGGACTCGGCGAACGGTGTACCGGGGAGCCGGTATTTTCCGCGCCGGACTTCCAGGGCGCCCCAGCCCGAGCCGGTGGCGAGCGACTCGCCGGGCTCGGTGTCGGCGCAGGGGCGCCAGGCGGCGTACGCGGCGTCGACATCGGCGCGCGGCAGCACCTCGGCGAGCCGTCGCTCCGTCTCGGCGCGAGCTGCCGCCCAGTCGTCGCCGTGCACGGCCCCGGGTTCCGCGGACAGCGGTCCGTACGACTCCAGCCAGCTGAACTCGGCGCCCGGTTCGAGCGGAATGTGTTCCAGCTGGGTACGGGCGAGTCCGGCCTGGATCTCGACGTAGCCGACGGTGCCGGGCTCGGTGAGCCACTTCTGCCAGCGCCGCCCGCCCGGGCCGCTGCCCCACAGGAACAGCTTCCGGCCCCGCAGCAGATCGGTCGACGTATGGACGAGTCCGTGCCCGTCCTCGTCGAGGGAGGCGATCCAGCGGCGCGCGCCGTCGGGCACCTCGTAGAAGTAGTCGGCGGGGAAGTCGCCACGCATTGGATACGTACGGTCGACGGAACCCGACTCGGGGACCGGGACCCGGGTCAGGGCGCGCTCGTAACCGAAGTGCCACGCCTCCTCGGCCGGGGCCAGGACGCGGGTGCGTTCGCCCTCGGGCACGGCGATGTTGGACCACCAGTAGACGGGTGCGGTGTGCTCGTGCGGATTGCGTATCCGCACGCCGACGTGCAGGAAGTCGGAGTCCTCGGGCAGCCAGAGGTCCACCTGGAACGGCAGGTCGCGCAGCCGCTCCCACTCCCAGAGGCGGACCATGTCACCGCCGTCGGGTGCGGGCACCCGGGCCGCGTGCACCGGGGCGCAGGACAGCGTGGTGTGGCCCGTGGCGCCGATGTTCCACTCGATGCCGCCGGAGAACCAGGCGCCGTTGAGCGCGAAGTCGGCGGGCTGGAGCACGGGGTTGGTGTAGAGGAGTTCGCGGCCGGTCGGCTTGTGGTGGAGGGAGTGGACGCGGCCGCCGAGCCCGGGCAGGACGGTGGCCCGCAGCCGGGCGTTCTCGATGATGATCGCGTCGAGCCCGGTGGGGACGCGCTCGCGCCCGTACCCGTCGAGGATGCGCACCGGCAGCACGGTGGCCAGTGGTTCGTAGCCGATCTGGCGTGCCATGTCACGTGGCAGTCCGGCCCGGTCGCGGTCATCGACGACATGCATCTCGTCGAGCGGCCGCAGTGCGGGCAGCGGGTTCTCCGGGCCCAGTGGTGCGGCGGGCAGAGTCAGTACGGCACGTCGTACGGTCGTGGCCAAGGCAACCTCGCTCCCTCGCGCGGGCCGCCGCAGGTCCGGGCGCCCCCGATGACCATGGAACACGCTGGACTGCGGCCCGGCCAGGGGCGTTGCCGTCAGACTTCGGCAAAAGACCGAAAGATCACGGAAGCGGCGCCGGAAACCGCCATCCCGGAGCCCCGGACCCGGTGGCCCCGAACCCGGTGGCCCGGATAATTCGTGTGCGTCCCACCCCCACCGCCGTAACCTTGCCCCTCGACGGTTCACGAGCGAAAAGCGGAGCGGGAAACAGATGAGCACGCAGCACACCTACCGAGTGATCGTGCGCGGCACCTGGGACGACCTGACGGAAGAGGCACGCGCCCGGCTCCTGTCCGAGGTGGACGAGCACGGCCTGAGCGCAATGCAGTTCACCGAGGAGGGCTCGCTGACGTACGACCGCGTACTCAAGCACTTCAGCTTCCGGTTCGTGGTCGTGTCGGACGCCGAGGACGGCGAGGAGATGGCATCCGCGATCGCCGAGGAACGGGCCGAGACCCTGTTGCGGGACCAGGGTTATGGTCATGGCGAACTCCGTTCCAAGGCAACGGACATGGACACCATGAAGATCAATTACAAGGGTCGGTGAGCGGCGGGGCGGCCGCCGCACGCCCTGCCGACCGCAGCCCGCTCAGCCGAGGTCCAGCTCCGGCTCGTACATGTCCAGCCACATCGCGAGGTCCAGGGTGCGTTCCAGCCCGCGCCGGGACGCCGAGGTGATCCCGGGCGCGTCGTGTTCGGCCACCCTGCGCAGCCGGTCGCGGTCGACGAGGTCGAAGACCCGGTGTCCGGGGCTCGCGAGCAGGGTGCGGGCGTGCTCCTGGAGGGCGACGGCGTACTTGGGGTCCTGGGTCGACGGATAGGGGCTCTTGGTCCGCTCGTACACGGAACGGGGCAGCAGATCGGCGGTGGCCTCGCGCAGCAGGCTCTTCTCCCTGCCGTCGAAGGACTTCACGTCCCAGGGGGTGTTGTAGACGTACTCGACGAGCCGGTGGTCGCAGAACGGCACCCGGACCTCCAGACCGACGGCCATGCTCGCGCGGTCCTTGCGATCCAGCAGGACGCGTACGAACCGGGTCAGGTGGAGGTGGCAGATCCGGCGCATGCGGTACTCGAAGTCGCTCTCGCCGGTGAGCCGTTCGATGCCGGCGACCGCGGAGTCGTAGCTCTCGCGGATGTACTTCTCCAGGCCGAGGGCCTGGTTCACGTCGGCGCGGAGCACGCCCGCGTCCTCGCCGAAGTGCTCGGTGAACCGGACCAGCCAGGGGAAGGTGTCGGCGCTCCGGGCCTCCTCGTCGAAGAACTGGAGGTAGCCGCCGAAGACCTCGTCGGCGGATTCGCCGGACAGGGCGACCGTCGAGTGTTCGCGGATGGCGCGGAAGAGCAGGTAGAGCGAGGCGTCCATGTCGCCGAGGCCCATGGGGATGTCCCGGGCCCGGATCATCCGGGCGCGCACATCGGGGTCGGCGAGGGCGTCCGGGTCGAGCACGATGTCGCGGTGGATGGTGCCGGCCCGCTCGGCCACGGCGTGGACGAACGGTGTGTCGGGGGTGGTGCGCAGCTCGTCGGCGACGAAGTTCTCGGTGCGTCCGACGAAGTCGACGGCGAAGGTGCGGACCTTCTCGCCGGTCTCGGCGAGCTGCCGGGCGGCGAGGGAGGTGACCGCGGAGGAGTCGAGGCCGCCGGAGAGCAGGATGCACCGGGGCACGTCGGAGATCAGCTGGCGGCGCACGATGTCGTCGAGCAGTGACCGTACGGTGGCGATCGAGGTGTCCCGGTCGTCGGGGTGCGGACGGGTCTCCAGCCGCCAGTAGACGTCTCGGCGCAGGCCGTCGCGGTCGACGGTGAGTACGGTGCCGGGCTCCACCTCGTACATGCCGTCCCAGACGGCGTGACCGGGGTTCTTGACGAAGCTGAAGAGCTCCCGGAGCCCGTCCAGGGTCACCCGGGGCCGGGACAGCGGGTTGGCGAGGATGGCCTTGGGTTCCGAGCCGAAGAGCACTCCGTCGGGCGTCGGCCAGTAGTAGAAGGGCTTGACGCCCATCCGGTCGCGGATCATGACGAGCCTGTCGTGGCGGCTGTCCCAGAGGGCGAAGGCGTACATGCCGTTGAGCCGTTCGGCGACGGACTCGCCCCACTCCAGATAGCCGTGCAGCACGACCTCGGTGTCCGAGTCGGTGAGGAAGCGGTGCCCGCGGGTGGTCAGTTCGGTGCGGAGTTCGGTGAAGTTGTACGCCTCACCGGAGTAGACGAGGGCGATGTCGCCCTCGGGGGTGGAGACGGTCATGGGCTGGCGTCCGCCGGGCAGGTCGATGATCGCGAGCCGGCGGTGTCCGAGCCCCGCGTGCTCGACGGTCCAGGTCCCCCGGTCGTCCGGGCCCCGGCAGGCCATGGTCTCCGTCATCGCGTCCAGCGTCGCGGCCTCCGCGGCGCCCCGCAGATCGCGGTCGAAGGAGACCCAGCCGACGATGCCACACATACGCGTCCTCCCGATTTCGGTCCCGGCCGGGAAGCGGTCGTACGCACGGTGCCGTCGCTCGGGCGGCTGCCGAAGGCGAAGGCCCGGCAGAACCAGTTGTATTTAGCAGCTATGTGTCGAGCCTGTGCCTGCGATTGCGTACGGTCAACACGATCGTCATCCCGCCGGGGGCGGACTCCCGATACTTTCGGCCGCTGCATTTCCCCCTTCCTGTACGGAGTACAGAGCTCCGCATCCCGTAGCGAGCGGGCCCGCGCGTCGGGGAGGCAGCCCGAATCGGCCACGGGCAAAGACTTGCCCGATCCGGCTTCGGCCAGTGGGGTGCACCCGGCGACTCGACACACGGGCCGATACGCCGGATCGGGCAGTTGCGCCTGCCATTCGTCCTCGCGGGTCCGCCCTCGAACGGAATTGATGGGCGCCGCCTGCCAGAGCTGCCCAGCAACACGGCGGACGATCGACTGAGCGAGAGACCCCCTCAGGACGGAGCACGTCATCTCTCTCATCCAGCACCCCGCACCCGCCGTCGATTCGGCAACGGAACATCGCCGGCCATCGCCCGCGACCCTGCCCCGGAGCGCGCTGAGCCGGGCGGTCCCGTGGGCCCCCGGTCTCGTCGCCCTGCTCGTCGGGTTCTGGGGAATCCGTCGCCAGGGCACCCTGTGGGGAGACGAGGCGGTCACCTACGCCATGTCACACCGGAGTGTGCCGCAGATATGGCACACCCTGCGCCACATCGACGTCGTGCACGGCCTGTACTACCTGATGATGCGCGGCGTGTTCGGCCTCTGGGACGGCGGGCTCGTGGCACTGCGGCTGCCCTCGGTACTGGCGGTCGCCGCGGCCGCGGTCGGCATCGTACGGCTCGGACAACGGCTCGGCGGGACCTGGACCGGGCTGCCGGCGGGCCTCGTCTTCCCGCTGCTCCCGCCGGTGCAGCGGTATGCGCAGGAGGGCCGGTCCTATGCGCTGGTCTGCGCGCTGATCACCTGGGCCAGTTGTCTCCTCGTCAGCAACCTCTCCCGGCCGGAGGGACCGGACGGGGCCCGGGGGCGAATGCGGGGGCGGGCATGGGGATGGGTGACATATGGCGTTGTCATGCTGACGGCCTGCCTGCTCCACGAGTTCGCCGTACTGATACTCCTGGCCCACGGTGTGACCGTCCTCGGGGCGCGTTCGGCGCGGCCCATGAGACGGGCGTGGAGCATCACGGCGGGCGGGGTCCTCGCCGGGCTCCTCCCGCTCGCCGTCTTCAGCACCACGCAGTCGGCGCAGGTGGACTGGATCGGTCCGCCGGACGCCGGGGAGGTGCTGGCCTTCGTCGTGACGGCCCTGCTGGGCATCGCCCTCGCCCGCTCCACCGGCCGTTCGCGCGGACCGGTCGCCCTGCCCGCACTCGCGCTCCCACTGCTGGTCCTGCCCACCACGCTGCTCATGCTGACGAGCCCGCTGCATCCGTTGTACGTGGACAGATACGTCCTGGCCTCCGCCATCGGCTTCGCGCTCCTGGCGGGCGCGGCGCTCGACCGGGTCCGGTTACTCCTGTCGGCAGGCGACGCGGGAACGATGAAACGTGTGACGTGTGCGGTGGCACTGGTCGCGGTGCTCGCCGCCCTCGTACCCGTGAGCACCGCACTGCGGAAGCCGGGGAGCCGCAGGAACGACGCGGTCGCGATCGCCCGGGCGGTCCAGGACATCGCCGAGCCCGGGGACGGGCTGCTGTTCATGCCGTCCCGCAGGCGCGTATGGACACTCGCCCGGCCGGACTCTTTTGCGGCGCTGTCCGACCTCGCCCTGGAGCGGACCCCCGTGGCGTCGAACACGCTGTTCGGCCGGGAGTGGCCACCGGAGCGGATCCGCGAGCGCATCCTGACCAGCACCCGTGTCATCGCCGTACGCGACCTGGAGGGCCAGCCCCTGGAGGCGAACGCGCGCGAGGCGGTCAAGCGCGCCACCCTCGACGCGTACTTCGAGGAGTGCGCGAGCCGGACGGTCACGCAGGCGCGCATCACCGTGTACGCCAGGCCGGGCCACTGCAGAACCCCGTCGTCGACGTCCACGGACCGAACGCAGAGGCGCTAGCCCAGCATCTCCACCGTGATCGCCCACCGTTCGTGGTCGCGCCAGGCTCTGTCGATGAAGAGGAAGTCCGGCGAGAACCCTTCTAGGCGGAATCCGGCCCGCCGGACAAGGGCGATCGACCCCTCGTTGGCGGGCTGGATGTTGGCTTCGAGCCGGTGCAGGCCGAGCGGCCCGAAGGCGTACCGCAGGACCAGTGCCAGCCCTTCGCTCATCAGACCGCGCCCCACCGCGTGGGCGAAGGCCCCGTATCCGAGCGCGCCGCAACGGAACCCGCCGTGGACGATGTTGTTGATGTTGATGAAGCCCGCGATCCCACCGCCGCCCCCGCCCTCACCGGCCCTGCCGTTGCCTGCTTCCCGGCCCCGTTCGCGTTCCGGCTCGCAGACCAGGAAGCCGACCTTGGTGGGGTCGTCGATCAGCCGCCCCGCGTAGGTGGCGTACGCGCGGGCGTCCTCCGGCGGGAAGAGCCAGGGGTGGTGTACGTCCCGGCTCTCCCTCGCCCGCGTGGTGAACTCTTCGGCATCCGCCGGGGTGTAGGCGCGGATCGCCACACGGCGTCCCTCGGCCAGATAGTCGAATTCAGACATCCGGCCAACTTAGCTAAGGTGGCGGCCATCGGGGGACTTGCTGGACACCCAGGCCGATCGGGTCCGTCGTCATGGAGGCCATGGCCGCGCGCGGCACAGGTGCGCGCCCCGGGTCCGAGCACGGGCCGGGGCGCGCAAAAGGGCGGTTCAGCGCCTGCGAGGCGGAGTCATACGAGCGTGGAGCAGCCAGCGCGGGTGAGTTCGGCGCCCTTTTTGTGTTCCTCGTTGAACAGAGCGGTCAGGCCCTTGGGAGCGCGCCAGTGCTGGTGCAGGTCGACGGTAGCGCCGAGGTCGTCGGGGAGCTGGTCGACGACGGCCGCGGCCTCGCCGGCCCGGTCGCCCCCGCCGTCGCCCCACCATAGGTGCTCGGTCGGCGTGCACGGCGCGGGGTGGACATGGCCGTCGCTGGTAATGTTGACGTCCAAGTCGTCGGCGCGGACGTTCTCCCAAGAAACTTTCTCTCGGGGCAGTGCCTGGGGTTCTGGCGCTCTGATGAGTGCGTCGAGGTCACCTCCGACGCCGTCCACCTCCGCAAGGTCGTCCTCGAAGCCAACGAGCGGGCGCGGGCCGCCGCGCGACTGCGCCGAGGCTGTGTTGACACCACACAAGAGGCCGCACTACGCCCAGTCCCTCACCATCGGGGTGTCCACGCCCAAGGGATCGACATCGCGCGCCCCACCCGGCATCCCCAGTTCGACGCTCTGCCCCGCAAGCGTGTCGTAGAAGAACACCTTGGCATCGTCCAGGTGTGCTGTCTCGGAGATGGGTGCACGAGGAGCGTAGAAGATGGCGTTCTCGGGGCAGACCGGTTCACATGCTCCGCAATCAACACACTCGTCTGGCTGAATGTAGAGCTTGCGCTTGCCCTCGTAAATGCAGTCGACCGGGCAGACCTCCACACAACTGCGGTCGGTCACATCGATGCAGCCAGCGCCAATCACGTACGTCATTCAGCTTCTCCCCTTCCATTGTCGGCGCGAGACAGTTCACGCAACGTGTGCCAGTCGGCGATCTTGACCCGTGGCCGGCCGACGGATGCTCCGCGCGAGAGCTCAGCCTCGTCAATGCGGATCCAGCCGTCGTAGCCGATCGCGTTTCCTAGGAAATGTGGGTCGCTGCGAGGTCCTTGCGGCTCGTCACGCTGCGCGAGGTCCAGCAGCAGCGTTCTGACCGTCTCGGCGGCGTCCGCGCGGTTGGTGCCGACCACTCCCGAGGGGCCTCGCTTGGCCCAGCCGGCCACATAGAGCCCGTCGATGGGAGAACCGTCGAGTTGACGTACCCGACCCGCGTCGTTGGGGATCGTTCCGGTCGATTCATCGAACGGAACGCCCGGTATCCTCGTGCCCCGGAATCCGACGGCTCCAACAATCACGTCAATCGGCAGTTCACTGACCTGGCCGGTGCCGACCAGCCGTCCGTCCGTGCCTGTCTGCGTGGTCTCGATCTGCACCGACTCTACGCGTTCGATTCCCAGGATCTCGACCGGTCGCGACCAGAAATGCAGGTGGAGTCGGCGCCGCGGCGCCTCGACGCGATGGTCGGCGAGCTCGCGGAAGATCGACAGGTTCTCCTCCGCGGCCCGGGAGATCTCGACTCCGGTGTCCTGCTCCAAGGTCGTCGGGTCGATCGCGATGTCGATGTCGTCGAGGCTGAGCAACTCAGCCAGCTCGCGCGCGGTGAACTTGCAGTCGGCCGGTCCCCGTCGGCAGAAGATGTGGACGTCACGGACCGTGCTCTGCCGCAGGACCCACAGCACCGAGTCGGGGATGTCGGTGTCGGCGAGGTCCTCGGCGTCCTTCACCAGCAACCTGGCGATGTCGAGGGCGACGTTGCCTGCCCCCACGACGCCGACGGAGCGCGCGGCCAGGTCGTGCGGTTGGGCGACATCGGGGTGCCCGCTGTACCAACCGACGAACTCCGCCGCCGTCAGGCTGCCCGGCAGCTTGGCACCCGGAATGCCCAGCCCCGCGCTCCTCGGCGCCCCCGTGGCCAGGACCACGGCATCGTAGGCCTCCGTGAGGTCGTCGGCCGTCAGGTCACGGCCCAATTCCAGGCCGCCGAGGAAGCGCACCTTGTGGTTCTCGAGCACTCGCTGCAGCGCCTTCGCGATGCCCTTGATGCTCTGGTGGTCCGGAGCCACGCCGTAGCGCACGAGGCCGTAGGGGGTGGGGAGCCGGTCGAGGACATCGACGGCGACCTCCGCCTCCTTGGCGCGAGCGAGGGCGTCGGCGGCGTAGATCCCGGCCGGGCCGCTGCCGACGACGGCGATCCGCAGGTGGGTCTTAGGCATGGAGTATCGAGGTTTCTCTGAGTACGTCGGGAGGTAGGGCGTCGAGCACCTCCGCCGGGGAGAGGCCCTGCACCAGCGCGCGACGCAGGGTCATGGCCATCCGCTGCCAGCCGATCACGGCAGCGCCCCGCAGGACCCCGTCCTGCACGGCCAGGGCAGCGACCTGGCCGCCATCGGCGCCGGACCGGAGCACGAGGTGCTGGTCAAAGTCCATGCTCCCCAGCACCTGCACGCGGGTGCCGAGCAGATCGCTCCAGACGTAGGACAGCGCCGAGAACCCGGTCTCGACCTCGCCCAAGATCGCCTGCGCGACGTAGGTGCCGTGCTCACCGGCCCGGGTCCAGTGCTCGGAGCGCTCGGAGGAGCCGTCGCCGTGACGGACCCGCGCGAGGTCTCCGGCGACCCAGACGTGGGGGGCGCCGGCCTGCAGCCGCTCGTCACAGACGACCCCGTCCTCGATCTCCAGTCCCGAATCGGCGAGCCATCCAGTGGCCGGCCGGTTGCCCACCGCGACCACCACCAGGTCCGTGGGCACGACCCGGCCGTCGGTTAGGGTCACCCGGTCCACCCGCGGGGCTCCGCCCAGCGACTTGACCGAGACCCCACAGCTGAGCGTCACGCCGTGGTCAGCGGCCCGTTGCCCGAGGTGTCGCCCGAAGGCGGCGGGGAGCACCCGGCCGAGCGGCTGGTCGTCCGCTTCAACGACGTCGACCCGGCATCCGAGCTCGGCCAGGCTGGTCGCGATCTCCATGCCCAACACGCCGCCGCCGACGACGACGACGTGGGCGGCCTGCGCAGCCGCGTCCCGCAGGACTTCGGCATCGTGCATCGTGCGCAGGGTGAGCACGCCCTCGAGGCCCTGCCAGGCTGCGGGCAGGTGCGCGACGCCTCCCGTGGCCAGCACCAGGTCGGTGTAGGCGAACTCACCGGCATCGGTGCGCACGACCTGACGGTCGAGGTCCAATCCCTGGGCTCGTACGCCGCACAGCCACTCGACGCCGTCGGGCACGTCGAGCACCGTGCCCTCAGCCTGTCGGGCACCGGTGAGGAATCCCGTCGACAGCACCGTCCGGTCGTAGGGCGCCTGCGCGTCGGCGTCGAGGACGGTCACGACCCCGTCGTAGCCACCTCTGGCGATTCCCGCCGCTGTCCGCATCCCGGCCGCCGACCCGCCGACAATCAGGCAACGCTTCATTCTTCGATACCGATGGCGCCGCCCGGGCAGTTGCCGATCACGAACTCCAACTCGCGGCGGCGGTCCTCGGAGGGCTGGCAAATCACCTTGGTCGGACCGACGTTCTGCACCTCGAAGACATCGTGCATGTCGGCCTCACAGTTGCCGGCTCCCACGCACTTGGCGCCGTCAATGGTCACCTTCATCGACTTCTCCTCTCCAGGTTGGGCGATCCCGGAGGATCAGGGCACCAGTTCCACCGGCAGCGACTTGGGACCACGGTGGAAGGCGTTCACGCGGTATTCGGGCACGAAGCCGTCGCCCAGCTTGAGCTGCGGATACTTGGCGACGACCCGCTGCAGGAAGGTGTTGAGCTCCAGCTTGGCCAGCGGCTGACCGAGGCAGTAGTGGGCACCGGCACTGAACGTCACGTACTGGCGACCGTCGGTGCGCTCCAGGTCGAAGGTCTCCCCGTTGCTCACCTTCGCCTCGTCCCGGTTGCCCGAACCCAGCAACAGCAGCAGCTTCGAGCCTGCGGGGATGCGCTGGCCGGCGATCTCCAGGTCGACGAGCGCGACCCGCCGCCAGGCCGGGACGCTGGTGTCCCAGCGCAGCATCTCCTCGACCGCGTCGGTGACCAGGCGCGGTTCGGCGCAGATCTTCTCCCACTGGTCGCGGTGGGTGAGCAGGGCCCACAGGCCGTTGCCCATGAGGTCGGAGGTGGTGGCGTGGCCGGCGTTCATCAGCGACATCAAGATGTTGAGCAGGTCGTCCCGGACCACGTTCTCCGGCTGCTCCTGCTTCCACAGCTGGATGACCTCGCTCATGTAGTCGTCGCCCGGGTTGGCCTCGAGCTCCGCGATGCGCCGGCGGGCGTACGCGTAGTAGTCCTTCAGCGGCTGAACACCGGCCCGCAACTCCTCCTCGGTGAGGTTGCCCTGCAGCATGTTCTCGCGGTTGTGCGACCACATCCGGATCTGTTCGCGCATCTCGTCCGGGATGCCAAGGAAGCGCATGAGGACGCGGATGGGGGCGATGTCGGTGAAGCTGTGGACCAGGTCGCCTTCGCCGTCGGCGAACAGCTCCTCGAGGCACTCATCGGCGATGCGCTCGATGTCGCCGCGGATCCACTCGAGGCGTCGCGGCGTGAAGGCGAACCGGAGGAACCGGCGGGCCTGGTCGTGGGTCTCGCCGTCGAGGTCCTTCAGCATGGGGCGGTCCGGGATGACCTTCGCCAGCTCGGCCTTCACGTCCTCCGGCCACTCAGTCATGGTCAGCAGCATGGTCTTCGACGACACCCGCTCGGAGTCCATCAGGATCTCCTTGATGGCGTCGTGGTGGCTGATCAGCCAGTAGTCCATCGCCTCGGAGTATGCCACCGGCCCGAGCGAACGCAGCCACGCGAAGGTCGGGTACGGGTTTTCCACGAACTCAGGAGCCCACGGAGTGAACTCCTTTGGGTTCGAAAAGGGGCACCCCGTAGGAGCATTGACCGTCTGTGCACTCATGTCTTCTCCAATCCCGGCGAAGGCCTCGTCCGAACGTCTTACCGTACTACGGTGTTACTGCCTGATCGTAGCACACGTCACACGCCCATGAGAAGGCTTTTCGCCTCAGGAGAAGAGCCGCTGCAGGCGGTCGATCCCCTCGGCCGGCGCGTCGTCGGCCAGGGCGATGGACAGGCGCAGGTAGCCGCTCGGCCCGAAGGTCTCCCCCGGCACCACGGCCACCTCGGTCTCTCCCGGGATGAGCTCCGCCAGCTCGACGGTGGTGGTCGGTCGCGCACCCGACCACTCACGGCCCAGCAGGCCGGAGACGTCGGGATAGGCGCAGAAGGCCCCCTGCGGTACCGGCACCTGCACGCCCTCGATGCCGGCCAGTCCCTCGACCAGGGAGCGCGGCGGCGACGGTCGAAGGCCGACCTGAACGACTCGATGCAGTCCTGCGGCCCAGTGATCGCCGCGAGCGCAGCGTGCTGGGAGATGTTGGCGACGTTGCTGGACAGGTGCGACTGCAGATTCGACACGGCGCGCACGACGCGGTCCGGGGCCACCATCCAGCCACCCGCCAACCGGTCATGGCGTAGGTCTTGACCACATCGTCCAGCACGATCACCTGCTCGGGCACGACGGCCAACGTCGAGGGGGACTCGACACCGTCGTGGAGCAGGTCCTTGTAGATCTCGTCGGTGACGGCCCAGACGCCGTGCTCCAGCGCCCACTCGCCGATGGCACGCGTCTCCCCGGGCCTTGTACACCGCACCGGTGGGGTTGGACGGCGAGACGAACACCACGGCCTTCGTACGCGGCGCCCGGGCCCGCTCGAGGTCGGCCGCGGTCACCTTGTAGCCCTGCTCGGCGACTCTGCTGCGCAATTCGGCTGGGTTCGCGTCGCGGGTTCGGCATGATCGCATCTGTGGTCCTGTGATGTCGTGGGCCGCAGAGGGTGGAGCACATGCCGTTGCAGCCGAAGGGGCTGCCGGAGATCCCGGAGGGGCTGCCGGAGATCCCGGCCCAGACCGTGGCGGTCGCCCGGGCGGCGTTCCCTTACGGAACGTTGGCGATGCGGGCGCGGGACCGGCTGGGTGAGGTGTCCGCGGACGAGCCGTTCACCGAGGCGTTCGGCCGTCGTGGGGCACCGGGTCTGCCGCCGGCGGTGTTGCAGTTCACGGAGAACCTGACCGACCGGCGGGCCGCCGCGATGGCGGTCCGCGCGATCGACTGGAAGTACGCGATCGACGCGGAGCTGACCGATACCGGTTTCGACGCGACGGTGTTGCCCCGGTTCCTGACCCGGCTGGCGGAACACGGCTTGGAGAGGGTGGTGTTCGACCGGTTCCTGGACCTCTGCCGCAAGGAGGGCCTGGTCGGGGCCGACGGCAAGCGGCGCACCGACTTCATCCATGTGATCAGCGCAGTCCGTGACCTGAACCGGACCGAACTCGCAGGTGAGAGTGTACGGGCGGCGTTGGAGGCCCTTGCGGTCGCGGCTCCGGGCCGGCTGGCCGGCGCAGTGGACATTCCCGAGCTCGCACACCGCAGGGCACCATCAACCAGGCCCTCGACAAGGGCTGCCAACCGGCGCGAGACCTGACGGCTCGCACCGCCGTGCGCCCCGTTGGCCGGGTGGTTCATGAAGCAGCTCCCGTTCTCTTGCGCGCTGGTGGACGCGGCCTCGTCGGGACGAGGCTCAGGTCAACATCGCTTCCCAGATGTCCTCGTGGCCCATCAGGGTCTCGCCACCACCGTCGATGAAGATGAGCTGTCCGGCGATCTTCGAGTTCCTGGCATCGGCGAGGAAGGCGATCAGCTCGGCGACCTCCTGCGCGGTGGCCATGCCACCCAAGGGCATCGGACGCTCGATGGCCAGGCGCTCCTGCTCGGCCGGGTCGCGCTGGGCGATCATCTCGGTCAGGACCGCACCGGGTCCGACCCCGTTGAGGGCGATCCCGGCCCCTGCCCACTCCGGCGTCGGGGCTTTGCGCCGGATCCAACGGGCGATCGCGCGCTTGCTGGTCGCATACAGCAGGTGGCGCTGGTCGGTCGCCCGGCGGGCGAGTTCGATCGCCCGCGCCTCGTCGCCGGCCAGGCACGCCTTGACGATCTCCTCGTTGACCGGCTTCAGTACTGAGCGGGAGGCGACGACCACCGCACGCGGGGCCTCCGGCCGCAGCATGGGCCGCAGCCGCTCGAGGGTCTCGACGGCACCGAAGTAGTTGACCTGCAGGCTCAGCTCGTCCTCGCTGAGCACCCCGGCGTTGCCCACGATGACGTCAATGCCGTCGGGGCAGCGCTCCCGGACACCGGCCTCCAGCGCCGCGCGCCCCTCCTCCTGCGACAGGTCGACGTTGATGTCGGCTCCGGCCAGGTCGACGCCGACGACATGGACTCCCTGGGACCTGAGCAACTCGACCGTCGCCTGCCCGATGCCCCGGCCCGAGCCGGTGACCACTGCTGTGCGCTGCATCGCGACCTCGCTCACTTGTACTTCTTGAAGACGTCCTTGCGGAAGCTGAACAGGATCGCCGGATTCACCCGTACGTCAATCACGGTCGGGACCCGCTCGGCGAACGCCTCCTTGATGGCGGCCTCGAGGCTCTGTGCACTGTCGGCGGTCAGCCCCCGGAGTCCGAACGACTTCGCGATCGCGGCGAAGTCATGGGTTGGCAGGTCCGTGCCGATGTAGCGCTTGTCGTAGAAGTCGTGCTGGTAGGCCTTCTCAGCACCCCATGCCGAGTTGTTCATGACGATCATCGTGACCGGGATGTCGTGCTCCAGCGCCGTGCTGAGCTCGGCAATCGTGTAGAGCGCCCCGCCATCGCCCAGCAGGGCGATCGAGGGTCGCTCCGGAGCGGCGAGCTGCGCGCCGATCGCCGCCGGGAACGCGAACCCCAACGAGGCGAAGTCGAGCGGGGTGAACAACGACGGCGTAATCCGGTGGTCGAGGGCCTCGGACGCCTTCAGGCACCAGGTGCCAGCATCGAGGGAGATGATCGCCTCCCGCGGCAGCGCCTGGCGCAGCGTGTAGAAGAAGGTCTGGTCGTCCATGGGGATGCTGTGGCGGGAGTCCGGAATGCTGGAGCGCTCCTCGCGGTGCGCCGCGGCGCGTTCCTGGACCGAGGCGAACCAGCCGGCCTCACTGCGCGAGGCGCCGCGCTCGGCCACCTCGGCCACCAGTTCCCCGAGGAAGGATCCGGCCTCGGCCATCGCGGCGAGGTCGACGGCCCAGTAGCGGTTCAGGGCCGAGGCGTCCACGTCCACCTGCACCAGTCGGGCGCCCTCTGCGAAGATCTCCGGCTCGAAGAAGGTCGAGTTGAAGCCCAGCCGGGTGCCCATGCCGATGACCAGGTCGGCCTCGGCGACGACTGCGGCCGGCAGCACTCCGCCGCGCGGACCCATCTGTCCCAGCATCAGCGGATGGTCGTTGTTGACCGCATCGCGGTGACCGGCAGAGGTGACGATCGGCATGCCGCACAGGTCACTCAGTCGCTCGACCAGCTCTCCGCAGCGGCTGCTCTTCACACCGCCACCGGCCACGATGACGGGGCGCTGGGCCGACTCGATCATCGAGACGACCTGCTCGACCGCGTCGCGGTGGCTGGGGTCCGAGGACTGCAGCTCCTTGGGCCGGGCACCCTCGGGCACCTCCCCCATGAGGACGTCGCGGGGCAGGTTGACGTGCACCGGACCCCGGGGGTGGCTCATCGCCAGCCGGGCGGCGTATTCGAGCGTCGGCAGCACGCGCTCCGGCTGCAGGACGGTGAAGACCGCCTTGGACACCGGGCGGAGCAGGGCTTCCTGGTCAACCTCCTGGAAGGCGTCCTTGTGCCACTGGTCGGTCGAGACAGATCCGCCGATGGAGAGCACCGGGGTGTGGGCGGCCTTCGCCGCAGCCAGGCCGGAGACCAGGTTGGTGACGCCGGGGCCGCTCTGGCCGGCGAGAACGACGCCGAGCGATCCGCTGGCGCGGGCGAACCCGTCGGCCATGCCGGTGGCTGCGCGCTCGTCGCGGGCGCCGATGTAGCGCACCTGTGGATGTGAGTGGAGGCCGTTGTAGATCTCCATCGTCGAGGACCCCACCACACCGAAGACACAACTCACGCCCAACTCGGCCAAGAGATCGCTGACACGTTCACCCGCTGAAGCCACTTGGGCCCCCTTCCAAAGCCGACGGCACCTGACGCGTCCGACCGTCATTCCTGCATCTAGTCATACGGTAATACAGTGGAGGTGAGTTTGTCAGCCGCCTCCCGGCTTTTCGCCGTGAATCGCTGACGCGATGGCCTCGCCACGGCCGGGGCGAGCACCCGGCCGGCGCCGACCACGAGCACGACTTCACCCAGAACGGCACCCAAGAATGCGCCAGCCCCGCTCCGGGCGACCTCGTCGACCGGAGCGGGGCTGGTCCGCCTGTGGAGCTGACGATTAACAACTCCATTGTTTGATCACGGTTTGGCGTGCAGGGTGTGTCCGGCGATGGCCGCGTGTGCTTGTGGGGTGGTGGCGCTGACGGCGCCGGGTTCGACGGTGTGTCCGAGGGCGTCGAGATCGGTTCCGGTCTCCTTCACGGCTCGGGAGCTTCGGCCGGTGCTGACCCTGCACGGGGCGGCCAGCGTGGTGCGGGGCGTCTTTCAGCGCCGGGTCAGGACACCGATCAGGACACGGTCGGCCGCGGAGTAGCTGGGTGCCGGCGCTTGGACCGTCGTCGGGGCGTTTGCCGGGGAGCAGGACCGGTGGGTGCGTGGTGCAGTAGTCGCGGTAGCGGGAGGCTGGGGTGTCACAGCCAGGCGGGTGCCTTGTCGTCGGCCGGAAACCGCCCGAACTCGGCGGGCCGTGCCGGGGGCGGCGGGGCGAGGGGTTCGGGGTGCAGTGTGTGGTTCCAGATGCCGTGCCAGTCGTGCGGGGTGAGGGGAGGCGGTCCATGACGTCGTCGGAGACGGTGACGCCGGGGTCGAGTTCGGCGTGGACGGCCAGTCCGGCGGCCGAGTCGGCCATCTTGATCGCCAACTCCGGCTCGCTGCCGTTGAACCCGCCCACCGCCGCGTCAATCTGCGCGTGCGTACCGCGCTCGGTCAGGGTCACCACCCGCGTCTGCGGGAACCCCGCGGGCTGGCCGTTCTTGACCGGCCCTCCGAAGGTGGCCCGGTTGGCCGTCGTATCCGGCGCATCCAGCACGAACCCGTCCACCGCAGCCAGACGCATCCCACGGTAGAAGGCTCTCCTCAGGCCGACAGGAGCCAACGGGCCAGCCAGCTCGCGGAACGTGGTTTCCAGGACCGGTGGACCCAGGCGCCTCCGCGCCCGCGTAAACGAGGACTTGTTGGGGATGCTCCCGCTCAACTCAGCAATCGCCGACCAGTTGCTCCGCCACGTCGTCGTAGGAATCCTGCTGGAACAGGGCCAGGGCGAGTGTGAAGTAGACCATGAACCCGGCCGGCAGGGCGCCGGGCTTCTTGTCGCGAACTCCGCACTTCTCCAGCACATCGGCGACGAGCTCCGGGGTCACCCATCGGGTCACCACTCCCAGCCGCACACGATCGGATAACCCCACCCACGGATGCATGCCGAGTCCAACGACCGCGCTCCTGCAACGTCACCGTGAACTGCTTGGCACACTCAAGCAACGGCTTTGAGTGCCTGGAGGGAAATGGCAGACGGTCACCTCCAGTCCGGCCGCGTGAGCGAAGTCGGCGAGCTCCTTCTTCCAGGCGCGGATCCGGTAGCCGTTGGAGCCACCGGCGTCGGCGGTGATCAGTAGCCGGGAGGCGTGCGGGTAGTGGTGTCGTCCCTCCCCGTCCCACCAGCGGCGCAGGGTAGCCACGGCGAAGGCGGCGGTGCCGCCGTCGCAGCCCACCGACACCCAGCCGTCGTCCGCGCCGATGTCGAGATCCCGTACGGCACCGCCTTCTTGGTTCCCTTCTCGGGAAAGTCGTGGGCGCGTACGCGGACCGGCTGCCCGGCCCGGTGCCACTCGCGCCAGGCGACCGCATACTCGCCCAGGGTCTCCTTCTTCTTGGCTTCCACACTGATGACCGGCTCGCCGACCGCAGTGAACTCCTTGACCTGGTCGTTGATGTAGTGGAGCTGGGCATCCCGGTCCGGGTGGCGGGCACCCTCGGCCCTGCGCGGGGTGCCCTGGAGGGAGAACCCCTCGGCCTTCAGCAGCGCGGCCACAGTTTCGTGGCCGACCCGGTGCCCCTGGCGGGACAGCTCCGCAGCCAGGACACGGGTGGACTTCACCGTCCACCGCAGTGGAGACTCCGGATCTCCCCGCTGATCCGGAGCGACCAGCGCCCGCCGCCCGAACCCGGCCATCGGGGTTCCCACCCCTTTCCAGCTCACGCAACCCGCGCGACACCGTGGACTCCGCCACTCCCGCAGCACCAGCCACCAGGCGAATCCCGCCGTGCCCCCCGTACACGGGCAGCGGCCCCGAGCACCAGCCGTCGCTGTCGCTCATCCAGATACGGCAGAAACAGCTCGAACGTCTGGGCCCGCCCCGCCTCGATTCCCTCCGACACACCCAAATCCTACGGGCCAACAGGCCTCAGAAACCGAGGAGTTGTTAATCGTCAGCTCCCTGGGTCCGCCTGCCGCACTGCCGCATGGACATCAAGCGAAGCGCTTGACCGCCTCGACCGCGGCCTCGCGCGCGTTTTTCATGTGGATGGCGTAGGCGTCCTGGGCCTCCTGCACGGAATTCGAGGCGATCAGCTTGTTCACCGTCCGCAGCTCCTCGATGCCGGCCTTGATCCGCTCGGCCGACAGCGAGGCCAGCCGCACCCGGGCGACCCGCCAGTAGATGCGCTGGGCCAGCACCGAGATGGCGTTGTTGTGGGCGCCTTCGAAGAGCACGTCGTAGAGGGCCTGCTTGCTCACCAGCACCTCGGCTGCGTCACCGCTCTCGTGGGCCTTCTCCAGCTGGCTGAACGCCTCGGCGAGCCGTGCCTTCTCGTCCTCGGTCGCACGCTGAGTGAACAGCATGATGGCGAAGGACTCCAGCACCTCACGGATCTCGTAGAGGTCACGGATGTCGTGCTCGTCGATCCGCGCGACCTGGGGTCCCTTTCCCGGGACGATCTCGACGAGGCCCTCGGTCTCCAGTTGCCGCAGCGCCTCGCGCACCGTCGTACGACTGGTGCCGAGGAGCTCGCAGACTGCTGCCTCGGTGATCCGCTCGCCCGGCTGGAACCTGCCCATCAAGAGGTTGCGCAGGTTGATGACCGCCTGCTCTCGGACTGGCGCGGCACTACGGGTCACCCGATACGCTTCCTGGACTTCTGTCATTCCTCTACCCTTTTAGTAACGACGATCATTCCTGAGGTATCGACTGTGACAATTCACACGATTCACTCAGGCCCCGTGACTCGGCTGGGTCATCGCCTCGAAAGTATGACGGACCGAGGCGCGGTGCCAAGCATTCTGCGACAGCCTCTCGCGCCACGGCGTGGCGCGGGCCCGTTCACGAGCCGGGCTCTTCATGGCGTCCTGGCTGCGCAACGAGTGGAACGCCACATGGGTCCACGAGTCCCGGGCCTGATTGCCCGGCGCTCCACTGCCGCGGTCACTCTTGATGCAGCGGTAGATCTGGCACCCCGCCCACAGCGGCTCCTGCAGCATGATCGGCAGGTGCTCGGTGGCATACCAGGCCTCGAATTCGTTCCAGTAGTCCTCAGGAACCGTGAAGGTCACTACGTAGGAAATCGTAACATCGATCGGGTGCCAGGTGTTACCCTGGGTGATGATTTCCTCACCGACGAAACGATCGAAGTCGACCGTATTTTTGATCACTCGACGTGATTCTTCGGAGGGATTGGTCCGCAGCTCCTTGAATTCCGCAGAATCGAAGACGGCCGTGTCCGAGACGTCGTAGCGAACCGCGAATTGTGCGGTTTCGCCAGGCTTGACGTTGGAGTAGCGCCGGGCACCCTCGATACCCGGCAGGTCCACCCGCGACGGGATGTGCTCGTTGTCGTACCAGTCATGAAACGCCTGCTCATGGCCTTCCTTGGGGGTTGACCACGCGAAGATGACTCCACTCGTCATGACTTGATCCTTCCTTCTGCATTCACGCTCTCGACAAATTCCATGATCACGTCCACGACACCCTCGGGACGGTCGATGTTGGGGCAGTGGGCGCCCGGGATCGTCACGGCCCGTCCATGCGGCGCCATCTCGGCCAGCTCCGCGGTCCATCCGGGCACCAGGAGCTGGTCGTCCTGGCCCTCGACGAACAACACCGGCGCCTCGGTCTTGGCCAACCGGTCGGCCAGCGGCGGCGGGCCGGCCGCGTCGCGCTGCGGGGCGCGCACCCGCGCCGCCGAAAGTGCTTCCCAGTGGCCCGGCAGCAGGCCGTTGGCGTGCCGCTCAGCGACGTGGTCGTCCCACCGGCTGGCGTCTTCGACGAGCAGGCCGGTGATCCGCCGGGCGTCGTCGACGGACTGGTCGTAGCGCTGCAGCTCGTCGAAGGCGCTGCCGTTACGGCCGTGCCCGAGCGAGCCACCGATGGAGACGGCCGAGGTCCACGGTTGTCCGTACCGGGTGCGCGCTGCCGTGACCGCGGTGCTGCCGCCGAAGGACGAGCCCACCAGGTGCACGCGGGCCGCCGGGACACTGAGCGTCGCGAAGAACGCCGAGACGACGTCACCGTGTGCCGCCTGCGGAGGGCGGTCGAAGAAGGTGACCTTGCTGGAGCCTCCGTAGCCGACGAGGTCGAGAGCGATCACCCGGAAGCGCTCAGCCAGGGCCGGCATGACACCCTCCCACGCGAGCTTCGCCGAGCTTCCGAAGGCGCCGTCGTGCAGCAGCACGATGGCGTCCTCCGCGTCACGCGGGCCCACGTCGTAGTACGCAATTTTGATGGCACCCAGTTGTGCCGACAACATCTGGTCATTCATCAGTCAACTCACCATTCCACGACGAAGTTGGTCCAGCCGGCGTCGCCGCCGGACATGGCCACGGGCGCGGCGACGACGCGTACCTGGCGCTCCTCCACGCGGGGGAAGAACAGGTTCTCTGCGATCAGGACGTCGGCTCCCAGCAGGCCCCGGTGGAGCTGGAATGCGAAAGACTCGTCGCGGTCCTGCGCTGGCAGCTCCGGGGTCAGCAGGTCCATGCCGATCAGATTGAGTTCGAGGTCGGCCGCCCAGGCAGCCACGGACTCGTCCAGGCTGGGGTGGCTGAGGTATTCGGGGTCGCCGAACTTCTCGCCCCACCCGGTGTGGATCAGCAGCATGTCGCCCCGCGACGGCGCCGGCCCCCCGGCGAGGATGTCGTCCACGGTGATCGTGGTGCCGTAGCTGCACGTGGGCGAGGAGATGACCGCGTTGCCGATGAACCGCTCCAGCGGGTACTCATCGATCGTCTTGCCGTCGGCGAAGGTGTGGCTCGGCGCATCGATGTGGGTGCCCATGTGCGAGGGGGCCGAGATGTGCTGCACCCGGATGGCGTCGCCGCGGTTGATGTTGAGCACATGGTCGGCCTCCACCGTGGGCAGGATGGGCACCCCCTGCATGCCCGGCACCCAGTAGTGCGACAGCGACAGGACACTCATGACGTCACCTCATGCTCGTCGGTGGTGGGGTTGATGGTGCGGAACTTCTCCGACGGGAAGACACGCGTGCGGGTCCAGTAGTCGACGACGCGCAGTGGCCAGTTCTGCGAGACCCGGCCTGAGGCGCCCTTGTACCAGGTGGACTCGTCCGAGGCGCCCCACGCGGTCAGGTCGCTGGCGGCGTCAATCTCCGCCACGAACTCCTCCAGTGACTCGGGCAGGCAGTCGACCGCACCGGCTCCGGTCTCCTGCAGCGTCTGCAGCGCCGACATCACGAAGTTGGCCGCGCTCTCGGCGAAGAAGAACAGGCTGCTGCTGACCACGACGTTGGTGTTGGGACCGTAGAGGCAGAACAGGTTGGGGAAACCCGTCACCGCGATGCCCATGAAGGCCTTCGGGTCCCCGGCCCACTCGTCGTGGAGCTTGCGTCCCTCGAGACCGGTGACGTCCACCGGCTCGAGGATCTCCGAGGCCTTGAAGCCCGTGGCGTAGATGATGACGTCGAAGTCCAGGTGCTCCTTGTTGGTCCTGATCCCGGTCTCGCCGATGGCCTCGATGCGGTCCGAGACCAGCCGGACGTTGGGCTGCTGCAGCGTCTTGGCCCACAGGCCGTTGTCACGCAGGAGCCGCTTGGAGTACGGCGCGTAGGAGGGGATCACCTTCTCCAGCAGGTCCGGGCGGTCGTGGTACTGACGCTCCAGGCCGTTGGTCAAGTGCTGGCGCAGCGCCTCGTTCTCCGCCGAGACCGATCCCGGCCGGTCCCAGCTCGGGTCCACGGTGTAGTAGGGACGCCGTGCATCGGCGGTGGTCCAGAACTGGTAGGCGCGATACCACTCGGAGTAGGTCGGCACGTTCTCGAACAGCCAGCGCAGACCGGGCTTGACCTCGTCGGTGTACGCCGGAGTCCACTCCATCCAGGGCGCACTGCGCTGGAAGACCGTCAGGCTGCCGACCTGCTCGGCGATCTCGGGGACCACCTGGTAGGCGCTGGCTCCGGTGCCGATGATGGCGACCCGCTTGCTCGTGAGGTCGACACCGTGGTCCCAACGGGCGGTGTGGAACGCCGGGCCGGCGAAGGTGTCGATGCCGGGCACGTCGGGATACTTGGGCCGGTTCAGCTGGCCGACCGCGGAGACCACGGCCGAGAACTCGGCTTCGTACGGGCCCTCCGGTCCGGTGAGCGTCAGCTGCCAGGTGCAGGTGTCCTCGACGAAGGTGGCGGCCTGGACCTCGGTGCCGAAGCGGACGTTGCGATCCACGCCGTACTCGTTGGCGACGTCGCGCAGGTAGCCGTGGACGGCCTGCTGCAGCGAGAAGTCGTGGGTCCAGTCGTCGCGGGTGGCGAAGCTGTAGCTGTAGATGTAGTTGGTGGTGTCGACGCGGCAGCCGGGGTAGCTGTTCTCGTGCCAGACGCCACCGAAGTCCTCGTTGCGCTCGAAGATCGTGTACGGGATGCCGGCCTGGTCCAGGCGTCGGGCCATCACGATCCCCGACATGCCGGCGCCGATGATGGCCACCGAGAGCGCGCGGTCCAACGATGCAGCAGCCGTCCAGGTGGGGGCGCCCTGGTCGTGGGGAATGCCGAGCTGGTAGCGCAGCATGTCCTCGGTGTCGTCGTCGATGGGTGCGCCGACGAGATATTCGATGAGTTCGCGGCCGGCCGAGCGGTCGGTGCCGGCCAGGCCCAAGTACGAGATCTCCTTCAGCCCCTTGACGGCCAGCGCCGTGGCAGCCGAGTCGTCGTTGGCCGATCCGGCCACGGCCCGTCCGAGGAACGTGGATGCCTGGGGCCGGACGGCAGTGTCGATGTACTGCGGATCGCCGGTCAGGTGGGTCAGCGCCGCCAGTAGCGGGACGAGCTCCCCCTGGCCGATAAGTTCGATCAACTCCGACTCGGTCAGGGAATCATTATCGAGGACGCTCACATCTTCTCCTATAAGGACAATTGCTGTCCACGCCGGCGACTGGGGGCGCGAGGGGGATGAGTAGTAACCGTAACATGATATTACGATCGCATGGTCTATGTGGTGGCCGCGAATCGTGGTCCCGGCCCATGCGGGCGGCGACGGCGCTCCCGCATGAGGGCCTCGGTGACTACTCGACCGAGGCCTCCGACCACACGAGGCTTTTGGTGTCCACGCTCCCCTTGAGCTGGCCCAGGTCCTGGAGCCGCTTCTGCGGCATCTCAATGTCGGACGGGTCCAACTTCGACAAGCCGAGGAACGTCATCTGCGACTTGTGCAGCAGGCTCGCGTACTTGTCCCCGTCGATGCCGGACGGAGCCGGATAGAACTTCTTCAGGTAGGCGACGACCGCTCTTCGTTCGCTGCGTCCTGGACCCACTCCTGCGTGTCGTCCATGGCCTTGATGAAGCGACGCAGGGCTTCGGGGTTCGCGTCTGCGAACTTGCCGGTGGTCCAATACATCTGCTTGTCGCCCTCGTAGCCGGTCGGGTAACCGTCCGTGGCGCAGTTGATGTAGGTGCCGCCCTTGCCGGCAGCCTCCAGGAGGTTGGCGACCTGGACGGTGTCGGAGGCAAAGTCGACCTTGCCGGCCAAGAAGGCTGCCACGGTCTTGGAGGCACCGGCGATGACATAGACCGGCTCGCCCGTGATGTCCACAGCATCGAACAGGAAGTCGACGAAACGGTCCGAGGCATTGCCACGGCCGTAGACCGCGACGGACTTGCCCTTCAACGCCTCGGTCCTGGCCTTGAGGTCACCGCCGGCATCGACGTGCTTGGAGCCGGCGATGATCTGGAACACGGTCTCCTGAGTGGTGGCTGCCACCGCCCGCAGGTCGCTGCCCTTGGCCTTCGCCAGGACGAACGGATCGGGCGTGCCCGGAGCCAGGTCGAGACTCCCGGACAGCATGGCCGACAGCGCCTGAGCTGAGGTCTGTACCGGCACGAGCTTGACCTGCAGGTCGTTGTCCTTGAACACCCCCTGCTCATCGGCGACCTGGGAGTAGAAGCTCACCAGGTTTTGGGGGATGGAACTGCTCGGCTTCGCGAGCTGGCCTGCCCGGACACCTCCTTCAGGAGCAGGACCGGAGATAGCGAGAGGCCGCATCCGAGTTGAGGACTTCGCCGTACTTGATGTGGATGTCAATGAGGCTCGCCAGGTGCTGCATCGGCGAACGGTCACCGCTGGCGTCCTCGACGACGACGGTGCGAAAACCGTGCGAGCACGCGTCCACGGCGGTCGTACGCACACAGCCGCTGGTCGTGGCTCCGGTGATCACCACCGTATCGACGCCCGCTCCGCGCAGGTACGACGCCAGGTCTGTCCCGACGAAGCAGGAGGCGTGGGCCTTGACCATCACCGGGTCGCCGGGCTTGCGCTCCAGCCGAGGATCGATCTCCACGGCCGGGGTGCCGGTGACCAAGGCGCGACCGCCCGGGATCTTCTCCAACCAGATGTCGGCCTCCGTGGAGTCCGACTCGTAGGCCACGGTGAAGAAGATCACCGGGGCCCCCACGTCCCGGGCGGGCCCAAGTAGCCTGTTGGTCGCCGCGATCTCAGAGGTGAGGTCGAAGCCGAGAGGTTCTTCGGGATCGGTGAAACCGACTTCCAAGTCCACCACCACCAGCGCCGGGCGTCGGCCCAGCCCCATGTGGGCGACGCGATCGCCGTCCCGGAGGTTCTCCCAGACCCGGCGATACGCGCTCACGAGCTCCGACTCAGCACTCACTTGACCGGGGCCTGCGACCACACCATGCTCTTGACATCGACCGGCTTCTTGAGCTGGCCCAGTTCGAGCAGGCGGTTCATCGAGGTCTTGATGGCAGCCGGGTCCAGCTCGGTGGAGTTGATGAAGTCCAGTTGCGACTGGTAGAGCAGGTTGGCGTACTTGTCGCCATCGATCCCACCCGGTGCCGGGAAGAACTCCTTCAGGTGGGCGATGACCGCGTCCTTGTTGGCCGGGTCGTGGACCCACTTGTTGGTCTCGTCCATCGCCGCGATGAACCGCTTCACGGTGTCGGGGTTCTTCTCGGCGAACTCGGCAGTTGTCCAGTACAGTTGCTTGTCACCCTCGGAGCCGGGTGCACACTTGTCGACCGCACAGTTGATGTAGGTGCCGCCCTTGCCGGCAGCCTCCAGGAGGTTGGCGATCTGGACGGTGTCCGAGGCGAACTCCACCTTGTCGGCCAGGAAGGCCGAGGTGGTCTTGGCCGCGCCCGCGATCACGTAGTCCGGCTGGCTCGCGATCTTGTTGGACTCGAACAGGAAGTTCACGAACCGGTCGGAGGTGCCACCACGGCCGTACACGGCGATGGGCTTGCCCGTGAGCGTCTCGGCCTTGGTCTGCAGGTCGCCGCCGGCCGCGACGTACTTGGAGCTCGCCACGATCTGGAAGACCGGCTGTGCGGTGTTGGCAGCGACGGCGACGGCGTCGGTACCCTTGGCCTTGGCCAGCAGGAAGCTGTCGGACGTGCCCGGTGCCAGGTCGAGGCTGCCGGCCAGCATGGCCGAGAGCGCCTGCGGTGAGCTGGCGACCGGGACGAGCTTCACGTCAAGCTTGTTGTCCTTGAAGATGCCCTCCTTGTCGGCGACCTGGGGGTAGAAACTCACCAGGTTGCTGGGGAAGAGCTGCATCCTCAGCTGGGGGACGTCCTTGCCACCGTCACTGGATCCGCCGCAGGCGGCCAGCAGCAACACCGACGACACGGCCAGCAAGCTCCGACCCTTCATACTGCACGACATCTGTTCAGCTCCTCTTGGGGAAGTGTGTGGAAGGCGGGAGCGCTCGGGATCGAGCGGACTACAGGCTCAGACCTTCTGCCATCGACAGAGCCGCGACTCGACAGCGCGCAGCAATTCGACCGAGATCGAGACGACCACTCCGAGCGTGAACAAGATTCCGAAGACCGCATCCATTTGCAGCAGGCCCGACTGCTTGGCAATCTCGGCACCTGCGCCGGCGTTGCCCGTCAGCATCTCGCCGGTCATGGCTCCCAGGAATGAATAGATCAGTGACAACCGCAGGGCACCGAAGATGCTGGGCACCGCATGGGGCCAGCGCACCTTGGTGAAGTAACTGCGGTGGTTGACGCCGAGCTGCTCCGAGAGCAGCTTTAGGTCAGGGTCGACACTGGCCAGGCCCACCATGGCGCCGTTGAGGACCACGAAGAAGCAGAGCGTGAAGACCAGGACGATCTGCGGCAGCTCCCCCAGGCCGAACCAGGCGATGAACAGCGGCGCGAAGGCGATGCGCGGCAGCGAGTTGAGGAAGTTCAACAGCGGGTTCATCACGTCGGTGACCAGCGGCGAGCTGCTCAGCAGAAAGGCGAAGAACACCGCCGCGACGGCGGAGAGGCCGAACCCGATGCCCGCCTCCTTCATGGTGACGCCGATGTTGGTCCAGTACTCCGAGGTCGGCAACTGTTCCCTGAGGTAGTCGAAGACCGCCCCGGGGCTGCTGATGGTGATGGCGCTGGATGCGGAGTCCGAGGCCAGCAGCTGCCAGATCAGCAGTCCGGTGGCCAGCAGGCCGATGCGCAGCGACCACACCCAGGTGCGGTGCCGGCGACGCGAACGCACCCGCCGGCCCTGTTCCTCGGTGGCCCAGGTGGCCAGGTCGGCTTCCTCGGTGCGAGGACGTGCCGCCGTGGCGGCAAGAGTGGTTTCAGTCATGGTTGAGGACCTCCCATATGCGCGAGTAGAGCGCGTGGAATTCCGCATCCGTCTGCAGATCACGGATGGATCGAGGGCGCGGAAGGCCGATCGGCACGTCTTCGGCGATGTGGCCAGGCCGCGGGTTCATCACGATCACCCGGTCGGCCAGGGCGATGGCCTCGTGCAGGTCGTGGGTGACGAACAGGATTGTGCGGGGCTCCTTCTCCCACAAGCCCAGCAGCACCTGGCCGAGCTGGATCTTGCGCTGCGGGTCCAGTGCTCCGAACGGTTCGTCCATCAGGAGTACGTCGCTGGGCAGTGCGAAGGTGCGGGCCAGCGCGACCCGCTGGCGCATGCCCTGCGACAACTCGGTGCGGTAGGCGTCGTGGAACCCCTCCAGCCCGACAAGCGACAACATCTCCCGGGCGCGCTCCTCGCGCCACTGGCGGTCGTTGATATTGCGGACCTCGAGGCCGAACATCACGTTCTCCATCGCGGTGCGCCACGGGAGGAGCGCGTCGCGCGCCAGCATGTAGGCGATGTCGCGGCGCCCCGACTTCGGCGGCTGCCCGAGCACGTCGATCGTGCCGGTGTGCGGGGTCAGCAGGCCGGCCACCATGTTGAGCAGGGTGGTCTTGCCGCAGCCACTGGGTCCCACCAGGGCGACGAACTGCCCGTCGGTGACCTCGAGATTGACGTCGTGCAGCGCCTCGATCGCTCGCGTGTCCCCCTGCTTGTCGAGCAGGAAGTTGTGCGTGACGTTGGTGACGTTCACAGCCAGGGACTGTCCTCCCGGGCTGGTGGGGGACACCGTCTGTGTCAATCCGCTGGTAATGCTCATCGATCAGTTCCCTCTCGCTCCAGCTGGTGCTCAGCCTTGGGCTTTCGCTTCGACCTTGGGCGCGACGAACGCGAACGGATCCCGGTTGACGCCCGAGACGTTGACCCAGATCGTCTTCTCCTCGGTGTATTCGTCGATGGCGTGGATGCCGTTCTCCCGACCGATGCCCGACTGCTTCACGCCACCGAACGGGGCGCTGGGGGCGAACAGTCGATAGGTGTTGACCCACACGGTGCCGGCCTGAATCCGCGCAGCCACCCGGTGCGCGCGACCGATGTCGTTGGTCCAAACACCGCCGCCGAGGCCGAACTCGGTGTCGTTGGCCAGCGCCACGGCCTCGTCCTCGTCGGTGAAGGTCAGGGCCGCCAGGACGGGGCCGAAGACCTCCTCGCGGACCACGGTGGAGTCCTTGGTCACCCCGGTCAGCAGCGTGGGCTCGATGAAGTAGCCACCCAGCTCCGGGTTCTGGCCGCCGCCGCAGGCAGCGGTCGCGCCCTCGTCCTTGGCGATGCCCAGGTAGTGCATGACCTTCTCGTACTGCACCTTGTTGGCCATCGGGCCCATCTGCGAGTTGACGTCGTGGGGGTCGCCCTGGCGGATCCGCCTGGCCTTCTCCACGATGCGTTCGACCAGCTCGTCGTGGATGTCCACGTGGGCGATCAGTCGGGTGCCCGCGATGCAGCTCTGCCCGGATGCGGCGAAGACCCCGGCGACGATGCCGTTGGCAGCCGCGTCCAGGTCGGCGTCAGGGAAGACCACCTGCGGCGACTTGCCGCCGAGCTCGAGAGTGGCCTTGTTGAGGTTGCCGGCAGCGGCCTTGGCAACCGATCGCCCGGTCTCGGTGGAGCCGGTGAAACCGACGCGGTCGACGCCGGGGTGCGCGGCAAGGGCGGCGCCGGTCTCACGGGATATCCCGGTCACGACGTTAAGCACGCCCGGGGGGAAGCCCGCCTCTTCGAACAACTCGGCGAAGGCCAGCGTGGCGGTCGGTGAGTGCTCCGAGGGCTTGACCACGACGGTGCAGCCTGCGGCGAGGGCGGGAGCCAGCTTCACCGAGAGCAGGAGCAGGGGTGAGTTCCACGGAGTGATCGCGGCGACCACGCCCACCGGCTCACGACGGGTGTAGATGAGGAAGTCCGAAGTCGGGCCCGGGATCTGGCGGCCCTCGACCTTGTCGGCCAGGCCGGCGAAGTAGTGGTACCACGCACTGAGTCCCTTGGCCTGGCCCACGGTCTCCAGATAGAGCTTCCCCGAGTCGTTGACCTCCATCCGGCCGAGTCGTTCGGCGTGGACCTCGATCAGGTCGCCGAGCTTGCGGAGCAGGCGGGCGCGAGTGAAGCCGGTCATCGAGCCCCATTCGCCGTTGAGGGCGTCGCGAGCGGCCTGCACGGCGAGGTCGACGTCCGCCGCGCTACCGTCGGGCACCGTCGCCCAGGGCTCTCGGGTGTAGGGGTTCTCGGACTCGAACGTCTTTCCCGACACCGCGTCGACGCGCTTCCCGCCGATCAACATCTGAAACTGCTCCACGGCCGTCCCTTCTCGATTCTCAACGAGGATATGATCCACATCTCACCTGCCCGTAGCATCGTATGCTCGCAGGGGGAACGCAAGGGTTTGACCAAGAGAACGTCGGTTGCCTTCGCACAGCCGTCCGGACGCGGCTCGCCGGGCCCGCCCACGACTTCCAAGGAGTTCGCAGATGACTGTTCCTTACCGTTCCGACGTGGCCCAGATCGCAGCGATCGCGACGTACGGCGAGGCACCCGTCGTCGAGACCGTGCCGCTGCCGAGCCCCGAGGCCGGGGCCATCGTGGTGAAGATGGACGTCGCCACCGTGTGTGGGACCGACGTCCACCAGTGGCAGGGCGCGTACGCCGCGGCCTTCGGGCTGCAGCCGCCCATCTGCATGGGCCACGAGGGCGTCGGGGTCATCCTCGAGCGAGGCAAGGGCGTCGAGACGGACTCCGCCAGCACTCCCCTGACGGAGGGCGACCGGGTGATCTGGACGCACCAGGCGTGCGGGCAGTGCCACGAGTGCTCCGTGCTCGGCGCGGAGGTGCTGTGCACCAACCGCACCATGGGCATGCACCAGTCCATCCACACCTTCCCGCACGTGTCGGCCACCTTCGGCACCCACAGTTACGTCTGGCCACGCGCGGGCCGGCTCCGCGTCCCCGACGGCGTGAAGAGCGAGTGGGCCTCGGCAGCCAGCTGCGCCCTGCGCACCGTGAAGAGTGCGCTGGAGAAGATCCCGACGCTGGGCACCCACGACACGGTGGTAATCCAGGGCGCCGGGCCGCTCGGCCTGTTCGCCACGGCCGCTGTCTCGGTGCACCGGCCCCGCAAGCTCATCGTGGTGGGCGCGCCCGACAGCAGCCTGGAACTGGCCCGGCAGTGGGGCGCGACCGACACCATCTCGATCGGCGACCTGCCCGACGCGGAGTCCCGCAAGGCCGCGATCCAGGGCCTGACCGACGGCCGCGGCCCCAACGTCACCCTGGAGTTCGCCGGTGTGCCGTCAGCGTTCGCCGAGGCCCTGGACTTCACGGCGCGCGGCGGCCACGTGGTGCTGGTCGGCTCGGCCGCCAACGCCCCCCACCCGACCTCGGCGCACCACATCGTCACCAAGCAGTTGAGCGTCAGCGGCTGCTACAGCGCGACGATCGGCCACTACGCCCAGGCGCTGGACTTCATCGACCGCTTCCAGGGCGAGTTCGACTGGGACCAGATGCTCGGCAACCGCTACCGGCTCGACCAGCTCGGCGACGCGCTCTCCAGGATGCGCTCGGGCACGGAAGCCAAGCCGATCATCGTGCCTGAAGTGGGGCCGTCCTACTGATCCCGGATCCACCGGCTCGGCTTCGGGGTGATCGTTCAGCGTGGTTCGGGCCGGTCGGTCGGTGGAGGGCATGTGGTAGCCGCTGGACTGCCCAGCTTTTCCACATGTCCACCGACGGACTATCGACCGGTGTATCGGGGCTAAGTGTGGGCTAAGGGGGTGTGGTCGGCTCGTCGCGCGCGCCTCCCTTCCCCCGGGTCGCCGACCACCGGTGCGGCGCCGGCCGCGTACGCGACCGTCTTCCACAACAATGCCAACGCCCCGGGCGGAGTTGCCTGACGGGTACTCAACTTCTTTGCGATTCGGCCCCGTTCAGACCAGCGCGGGCCCGTCGATCGTGAGCGTGGCGGGGCCGCCGTCGGCCGGCGCGTCCAGCACCGCGGGCACGCCGAGCGGAATCGTCAGCGCCGTCGGTCCGTGTCCGAAGCCCAGCTCCTCGACGACGGGCACGCCCAGTGTGCCGAGCCGGTCGGCGAGGACCGCGCGCACGCTCTCGTACGGGCCGCAGCCGGCCCAGGAACCGCAGGCCACCCCGGATATCCCGGCGAGCGCGCCGGCCCTCAGCAACTGGGTGAGGATGCGGTCGATGCTGTACGGGTCCTCGGTGGTGTCCTCGATCACCAGCAGCCCGCCCCGGGCCGATGTGCGGGCGTGCGGGGTGCCCAGGTCGGCGGCGAGCAGGCTCACACAGCCGCCGTAGGTGATGCCACGGGCCCGGCCCGGTACCAGTGCCCGTGCCGTGGGCAGGCCGAGGGTCCGTACCGTCTCGGGCTCGAACAGGGTGGCCCGCAGGGACTCCTGAGTGTCCGGGTCCTTGAGGAAGGTTTCGGCGCCGGCCAACGGACCGTGCAGGGTGGCGAGCCCCATGCGCCGGGCGAACGCCTCGTGGAGCACGGTGATGTCGCTGTAGCCGATGAACACCTTGGGCCCGGCCGCGCGCATCGCCGCCCAGTCGATCAGGTCGACCATGCGGTGCGCGCCGTACCCGCCACGGGCACAGATCACCGCGTCGACGGACGGATCGCACCAGGCTTCCTGGAGATCCCGGGCGCGCGCCTCGTCCGTACCGCCGAGGTAGCCCAACTCCGGGTGGACGTCCCGCACATGAGGAGCCTCGACGGTTTCCAGGCCCCAGCCCCGCAGTACGTCGAGGCCCGCCGCCAGACGGTCCGCGGGCACCGGCCCGCTCGGTGCCACGACGGCGATCCTGGCACCGGGACGCAGCCGGGCGGGGCGGGTCAGGGGTGCGAGGGTCACTTCTTCAGCTCCAGTCGCGGGACGTCGGGACAGTCGATGCCGAACGTCTGCCCGTACAGGGAGAGTTCGGCCTCCAGGGCACGGATCATCGTGTCGGCGCGCCGGAACCCGTGCCCCTCCCCCTCGAAGGTGAGGTACGCGTGCGGGACGCCGCGCCCCTCGACCTCGGCCAGGAACCGCTCGCACTGGACGGGCGGGCAGATCGGATCGTCCAGTCCCTGGAGCAGGAGGAAGGGGGTGGTCAGCCGGTCGGTGCGGCTGATCGGCGACCGTTCGCGGTAGCGGTCCGGGACGTCGGCGAGGGGGCCCACGAGGGACTCCAGGTACTGCGACTCGAAGTCATGGGTCTCGTCGGTGCCCCAGCCGGTCAGGTCGAGGATGGGGTAGATGATCGTGCCGCAGGCGTAGACGTCGGTGCCGGTCAGCGAGGCCGCGGTGGTCCAGCCGCCGGCGCTGCCGCCCCGGATGGCGAGCCGCCGCGGGTCGGCCGTGCCCTCTGCGGCCAGCGCCCGGGCGACGGCCGCGCAGTCCTCGACGTCGACGACGCCCCACTGTTCGCGCAGCCGGTTGCGGTAGCTCCTGCCGTAGCCGGTGGAGCCGCCGTAGTTCACTTCGGCGACGCCGATGCCGCGCGAGGTGAAGTAGGCGATCTCCAGGTCGAGTACGAGCGCGGCATGCCCGGTGGGGCCGCCGTGCGCCCAGACCACGTAGGGCGGCAGTTCGCCGTCGGGGCCGGTCCGGTCGGGGTTGCGGGGCGGGTAGATGTGGGCGTGGATCTCCCGGCCGTCGGGCCCGGTGAAGGTGCGGTCCTCGGGCCGCGGGTAGTACGCGGGGTCGACGGCGTCCTCGTGCGGTGTGCCGATGATCCGGGTGCGGCCGGTCGCGGTGTCCAGCTCGACGACCTCGTAGGCGCTGTACGGGCTCGCGGCGATGCCATAGACCCGACTGCCGTGCACGGCCAGCGACTCGGCCCATTCGGTCCAGGGGCCGGCGACGTCGACGAGGTCACCGGTCGCCGGGTCGAGGATGCCGAGCGTGGTGGTGCCCTTGCCGTGGACGGTGGCGATCAGGCCGTTCTCCAGCGGCCGGAACCAGCTGAGGCCGATCTTCCACAGGGGTCCGGCGAACTCCTGCTCCCGGGGGCAGAGCACGACCGCGCCCCGGTGCGGGTCGGCGCGGTACAGGTTCCACCAGCCGTCGCGGTCGCTGGCGAAGAGAAGCTGCCCGTCGGCGTCCCATTCGATCTGCGGCACCGATTCCTCTGGGCCGCCGCCGAAGCTCCAGGTGTGCTGGAACGTACCGTCGTCGGCGACGTCCGCGAGCATCACCTCGGTGCCGTCCCACGGCATGCGCGGATGGTCCCAGGCGAGCCAGGCCACCCGCCGTCCGTCGGGCGAGAGCTTCGGCCCGGTGACGAACCGGTGGCTGTCGTCGGTGAGTTCGCGTACCGCGGAGCGGTCCTCGGCGGCCGAGCCGTCCAGCGGTACGGCGGCGATCACCCGGCGCAGGTCAGTGGGCCGCTCGCCGGTGAACTCCTCCAGGACGCACCACACTTCGCCCCGGTCGCCCCGGTCGAGGTGCAGCTGCGGGTCGACCCACCGCAGCCCGCCGCCGACGGCCGAGACGGGGGTAAGCGGCCGGGGCTCGCCCGGCTCGTCGGGGGCGTAGGCGTACAGCCGCTGGTCGGCGAAGTCGACGAAGACGATCAGCGGTCCGCCCTCGGCGCGTTCGGCCCCGGCCCAGGGCTGTCCGCCGTATTCGATGACCCGGCTGCGTACGTTCCACGGAGCGGGCAGGACGCTGTCACCGGTCCCGTCCGCGCGGCGGCGGACCAGTGCGCGGCGGCCCGCCTCGGCGGGGCGCGGCTCCGTCCACCACACCTCGTCGCCGACCACGCCGACGTATTCCGGACGGCCGTCGCGTGAGGCTGCCAGCCGCGCGTCGATCGGCGAAGGCCACGTTCCGTAGGGCCCTGTGGACATCATGTTCGATTCCCCCCGTTCCGGGTCAGGCCGTGCGCAGATAGTGGTCGAGGACGCGGACACCGAAGTGCAGTGCGTCGACGGGGACGCGTTCGTCGACGCCGTGGAACAGCGCCTGGTAATCGAAGCCGACGGGCAGCTTCAGCGGTGAGAAGCCGTAGCCGGTGATGCCGAGCCGGGAGAACTGCTTGGCGTCCGTGCCGCCCGACATGCAGTACGGCACGACGTGGCCGGCCGGGTCGAAGCGTTCGATCGCGGCGCGCAGCTTCGCGAAGGTCGGCGAGTCGACGGGGGCCTGCAGCGGGACCTCGCGGTGGTGGAACTCCCAGTCGACGTCGGGTCCGGTCAGCCGGTCCAGGGTGGCGTGGAACTCGTCCTCGCCGCCGGGCACCATCCGGCCGTCGATGAAGGCGGTGGCGTGGCCCGGGATGACGTTGACCTTGTAACCGGCCTCCAGCATGGTCGGGTTGGAGCTGTTGCGGATGGTCGGTGCGACCAGGTCGGCGGCCGGCCCGAGCTTGCCGAGCAGCTCGTCGACGTCGAAGCCGGGGGCGTCGAGGTCGGGGTGGATGCCGTGCAGGGCGGCGAGCTCGGTGAGCGCGGCGCGGACCGTCGGGGTGAGCCGGACGGGCCATTCGTGCGCGCCGATCCGGGCGACGGCCGCGGCGAGCGTGCTGACCGCGTTGGCCTTGTTGACCTTGGAGCCGTGCCCGGCCTTGCCGTGTGCGGTGAGCTTCAGCCAGGCGGTGCCGCGCTCGCCGGCGGCGATCGGGTAGAGCGGCATGTCCGGTCCGGCGTGGAAGGTGAAGGCGCCGGATTCGCTGATGCCCTCCGTGCACCCTTCGAAGAGTGCGGCGTGCCGGTCGGCGAGGAAACCCGAGCCGTCCTCGGCGCTGGCCTCCTCGTCGGCGGTGTACGCGATCACGATGTCGCGGCGGGGCCGGACACCGGCCCGCGCCCAGCCGCGTACGACGGCCAGGACCATCGCGTCCATGTTCTTCATGTCGATGGCGCCGCGCCCCCAGACGACGCCGTCGCGGACTTCGCCGGAGAACGGGTGCACGGACCAGTCGTCGGCCTCGGCCGGGACGACGTCGAGATGGCCGTGCACGAGCAGGGCGTCGGCGGACGGGTCGGTGCCCTCGATCCGGGCCACCACATTGGTGCGCCCCGGGGTGCGTTCCAGCAGGGCGGGTTCCAGTCCGGCGGCGGCGAGCCGCTCGGCGACGTACTCGGCAGCCGGGCGTTCGCGGCAGTCGCCGCCGCCGCGGTTGGTGGTGTCGATCCGGATCAGTTCGGAGGTGAACGTCACCGATTCGTCGAGCGCCTGCCGGTCGACGCTCTCCCGAGGGTCGGTGCTCTCCCGAGGGTCGGTGCTCTCGCGGGGGTCGGCGCTCTCGCGGGGGTCGGTCGCCTCAGCCATACTGCTCCTCCACGGCGGACGACACGATCGTCGTCACCGCCTTGAACGTGCGGATACCTTCGTACATCGTCGCGCTGGTGTAGGCGACGCGCCGTTCGCCGCTGGGCGCCACGCCGGGGACGACGGTGGCCGCCGCGGCCAGGTGCTCGGCGTCGAACTCCAGCTCGATGGTGAAGGGGCCGCCCTCCACCGGGGTGTGCCGCACGGCCAGCACGGTCGCGTCCTTGGCCGCGGCACGGATGTCCGCGGCGGTACGGGCCGGGGTGCGGCACACCGCCGCGTACCGCGACACATAGTCCTTCACGGCGACCTTGCGGGCCTCGGGGGCGTACCCGTCCGCGTCCACGCAGGTCAGGTCGTCGCCGGTGACAAGGACCACGGGAACGCCGTACTCGGCCACGACATGCGCGTTGAGGAGCCCCTCGCTGGCGCGGGCGCCGTTGAGCCAGACCCCGGTGATGGAGTTCGCCAGATACGTGTGGGCGAGGACCCCCTCCGTACCGGCGCCGGTGTGGTAGCCGACGAAGGCGATGGCATCGACATCGCCGTGCTGGATGCCTTCGACCATGGAGAGGGACTTGTGTCTGCCGGTGAGCATCTGCACCCGGTCGTCGAGCCGCTCCAGCAGGAGGTTGCGCATGGACCAGTGGGCCTCGTTGATGAGCACCTCGTCGGCGCCGCCGTCGTAGAAGCCGAGCGCTGCCGCGTTCACATCGGAGGTGAACAGGGCACGGCACCGCTCCCATTGGGGGGTGCCCGGCAGCACATCGGCCGGCCAGGTGACGCCGGTGGCGCCTTCCATGTCCGCACTGATAAGGATCTTCATTGGGTCCGTCTTCTTACAGGTCAGGGACTGTCTGGGCCGGTCGTGACACCAGTTGCTGACATCAGTTCGTGAAGGCCATTAAGCAGGCACCCAACTCGGCGCCCCCATACAAGCATCTAGGCAGGCCAACCGTCTCCCCTCCTGCGTCACCGGGGTCAAGAACCCCTGTCTGACGAGCCCGAGTTCTCATGGTCGTCGCAACACCTGACCTTCGGGAACGCGATGGTCGAGATCCGCAAGATCCGCTCGGCGCAGGGACACAAGAAGCTGACGCGCGAGCGGGAGGCATACTTTCTGCTCATGCGGCAGGGAGTCCAGCAGCTCACAGGAACGCGAGATCGTCGGCGGCCTCTACGTCTGGCTACGAGGAGATTCTGACGATTCGGGGTCCGGCGAACGCCTCATCGTCGCCCACCCGCCGCAGCTGTCTCGTCAGGCGGTTGATCCTGACTGCACGAGCACGGCATCCATCTGTCGTGGGCGCATTCCGCAACCTTACCCACAAGCCCCGTCCCTCGGGGCCGGGTCAAGTTGACAGCTACGTCGAGGCCGTAGGATTCAGCTGACAGGCCGGTAGCGGCCGGTGAACCGCGCCAGTTTCAGTCCGAGGTGCAGGCAGAGACGCTCGTTGCCGTCTTTGAGGTTGGCGCCGGCCAAGCGCTCAAAACGCTGAATGCGGGAGTACAACGACGTACGATGCAGCTTCAGGCGTTCGGAGGTCGCGAGTGCGTTCCCGGAGAGATCCAGGTAGGTCTCCAGCGTCTGAAGCAGAGGCAGCGCCTCCGGATTGGTGAAAAGTCGCTCGAGCCCGGGATGAAGCACAAAATCGCCGAGGTCTTGACTGAACATCTGCGCGAGTACCCGATAGATGCCGAGCTGGGACCATCGGGCAATCCGGCTGACGTCGGGCATGAATGCGGCGATACGAGCGGCTTGGCCGGCCTCGAGATAGGAGTCACGTGCCTGCGCCAACTCCGACCGTGGCTGCCCGACGCCAATCACGAATGACGACACCTGCTCGAGTGCGGACAAGGCGGTCTGCAGGGCGAGGTCGAGGTGGGACACACAGCGGTTCACCGTTAGCTCGTCGACCTCCCCCTCCGTACCGAAGAGAAGCAACCCGTCGCTGTAAGAGACGAGGTGGACGGCGTGTCTTGCGGGCAGCACGTGGCGGGTGTTGACGAGCGCATGTTCGACGGCGAGCCGCACCTGGTCATCCGGCTCGGCGTCGGGGGTGAGCACCGGCCTGACCACCAGCACGACGACGCCGAGGGAGGGGACGAAGTGCCCGCCGTCGATAAGGGCGCGCGCCGCATAGGCCTGGACATCACTGCCACAAAGCAGCAGGTTCGTAATCGCCTCTGTCTCCCGGTCTGACGCGAGCTCGCCGACCAGCACCTCACGATGCGGCGGTCGCCGCCGCCGCGCTGGACCTGCTGGCCTGGATGCCCATGCTCGCGCTGACCGGAAAGGCCAGACTCTGGGAGCCCCGCCGCCTGCGGCTCCGCCTGTTCACCGCGGCCGGACAGCTCGTGAGCACCGGCCGTCGGCGGATCCTCCGCCTGGCCCGGCACTGGCCCTGGACCAGCCACATCACCGCCGCACTTGACCGGCTCACCCAGCTGCCGGACCCCGGCTGACCGACGGATTCCCCGTCCCTTCAACAGCACCTCAACACCCGGAGCAGTGGAACCCGGCGCCATCCCGAGGCGACACTCGGGCCTGGACCCTGCCCAGCCTCAGCCCAGAACGCAAAAACGGTCCACCGGCTTCGTCGGCGGACCGTCACGAAACTTCGAGGTTAACGCGACCGGACGCGACCTGCGGCGGGATGGTCTCGCGACATGGGGATGAGACATGTACACCTCTCCTACTGGGTGCATGCAAACCCGAATCGTAAATTCCTCATCAGGCAGATCTCGGCTCAGCCGTACTTCTTCAGCTGCGACTCGTTTCCGCGGCCCAGCGTGCTTTAGTACGGAATGGGGTCCGTGATCACGGGGAGCTTGAGGCCCTACTCGGTCTCTTTCGGCCGGATGATGTCAGCCGCGATCATGTCGGGCCTTCCGTCGCCGGCATTGTCCAAGGCAGATCCACGCGCACGTGCTCACAAATCGCATCCTGATAGGAGAACGCGGCTACCTGAGGCCGTTTTCGACGATGGGGCCAGCAGGTTTCTGTGCCTGAGCGGCCGTTGCCGGCAGGAAACCGGATACACGGCCGTTGTCGCTCCGAATACGATGACGAAACGCTCATTACCGTGCTTCCAGAAGATGGATCAGCCGGACGGGTTCGGCACTTTCCGGCCTCGAGGTGGTGCTCTGGAACGCGAGGGGTTCAACAGGATGCGGTGCACGAGACTCTGTTCGTCCCTTCTGCCGGATGACAGGTTTGCGCGGACTTTATGGCCGGCGGCACAGCTCCGTCATCGGCTGAATGTCGGGACGATCCCAGCGCGAGCCCGACGAATGTCGAATCGTGGTCGTCTTCACGCCGGACGGTGTCGCGGGGCGATGCTCGAGATCCGGGCACGGGCGGAGATCTCGGCGGCCGACAGGTGGGCACGACTGGTGACGACGATCGCGACAACACCGCACGGCCTCACCGAGCCCTGCAACTTCGCGCACCCGCCGACGACCCGGGCGTCATCCCGTTCCGCGCGCAGCGCATCCAGCGCCACGACGTCCTCGGCGGACTCATCCACGAGTACCGCAACACCGCCTGACGAAAATCACGACAGCTGACGAAACCTCAGTTCAGCCGTCACATCCTCACTGTCAGAGCAGCTCGAGAAGGCGCGTACGGTGAAGAACGATCAGCTGAGCGGCCGCGACGGCGGCAGCGGTGATCAGCAGCGTGATCGAGAGGGTGCTGGCATACCCGAGCTCGCCGTACAGGAATGCGCGGCGGTAGACGTAGAGCGGTGCCACCAGTGTCGCGGAGTGCGGTTCGCCGGCTGTGATCAGCAGGGCCGGGATGAACGTGGTGTGCAGGAGGAGGACGACGTCCCGCAGTGCGAGCAATGTAAGGACCGGTGCCATCAGCGGCAGTGTGATACGTCTGAAGGTGAAGATGCGTCCCGCGCCTTCCATGGCGGCGGCTTCGTACAGGGAGTCCGGCAGGAGGCGGCGGGCTGCGAGGGCGACGAGGAAACCCTCGCCCATCTGGAGGGAGACGACGAGCGCGAGTCCGCCTCGTGCGGCAGCGGGGTCGGTGAACCAGCCGGGTGAGGGGAGACCGAATGCTTCGAGGGTGAGAGGCAGCGGCCCGTAAAGAGGGTTGAGCAGCCAGAGCCACAGGAGAGCCCATGCCGCGTCAGGAATGATGGACGGCAGGAATACCGCGGTGCGGGCGGCGCTGTTCACGCTGCTGCGGCGGTGGAGCAGGAGCGCGCAGCCGACTGCGAGTGCGGTTCGCAGGGGTATGGCTATGGCCGCGATCTTGGCCGAGTTGGCGAGAGAGTGCCAGAAGGTTTCGTCGGTGGCGAGCCGGTGCCAGTTGTCGAGGCCGGTGAATGAGGGGGCGCCGAAGCCGTAGTAGTCGGTGAAGGCGAGCCATACCGAGCCGATGAGTGGGACGCCCACCAGAAGGGCTGTGGCGGCGAGCCATGGCAGGGCCAGTGCTGTCGGCCGATGTCTGAGTGAGGGTGTGCGCGCCCTGTCCCATCTGCGGTGAGGGGCGGGCCGAGTGGGTTGGCTGTCTTGTTCGTTCATGCGGTGCGCGGTCCTTCGGCCGAAGCGAAGTGGTGCTCGTCGGCATTGCTCCAGGTGATGCCGGTCTCGCTTCCGGGCCGGGGCACATCGGTCGAGGACGGCACCCTGACCAGAATGCGCGTGGTGTCTGGGCACACGATGTGAAGGACCGTCTCTTCGCCGTTTGGCTCCACGGTGGTGACGCGTCCCGTCAGATGCCCGTGTCCGGCCTGTGCCAGGTGTGTGCGCTCAGGTCGGATGCCGGTCACGGGACCGTTCTCGCGGCCCAGCGCTTCGGGTGGCAGCAGGTTCATCGGCAGAGTTCCGATGAAGCGTGCGATGAATGCCGTGCTCGGGCGCGAGTGGAGCTCGTCAGGTGTGCCCACCTGCTCGATGCGGCCTGCTCGCACGACGGCGATACGGTCGCCCAGAGCAAGTGCCTCGGTCTGGTCATGGGTGACGTAAAGCATCGACACGCCCAGACGGCGCTGGAGTTCGCGGATTTCGGCTCGCGTGCGCAGTCGCAGGTCGGGGTCGAGGTTGGCGAGAGGTTCGTCGAGGAGGAAGGCCTTGGGTCGGCGGATCAAGGCCCGGGCGAGTGCTACGCGTTGGCGTTCTCCGCCCGACAGTTCGCGGGGGTACCGGGCCAGAGCATCGGTGAGGCCGAGCATGGTTGCGGCCTGGGCGACGTCGGTGGTGATCTGGGTCTTGGGCACGCCTCGGGCGCGCTGGCCGAAGGCGATGTTCTCGGCGACGGTGAGATGGGGGAAGAGTGCGTAGTCCTGGAAGACCAGGGAAATGTCTCGATCGCCCGGTGCGGCCGTCGTGACGTCGCGTCCGCCGATCTCGATTCGGCCGGCGTCGAGTGCCTCGAGTCCGGCGGTCGCTCTGAGCAGAGTGCTCTTTCCGGAACCTGACGGTCCTACGACCACCATGAGCTCGCCCCTGGCCACGTGCAGATCGACCTCGGTCAGGGCGGCGATGGGCTGCTTACGGCGTGAACGGTAGGACTTGTGCGCACCGTGGATTGCGATGCCCATGGTCATGTCTCCAAGTTGCGGCGGGGGGCGAGCGATCGTTGTGCGGCGAGGAAGGCGAGCGCGGCGGGGGCGGTGGCCATGACGGCTGCTGCCATGTAGAGCGGATGCAGTGTCGGCTCAAGTGCGGAGAGGGCGCGCAGGCCGAGTGCGAGCGGCCAGTCCTCCTCCGTGGTGAGCAGGATGAGCGGGTCGATGAAGTTCCCCCAGTAGGAGGCGAAGGCGAGCGCGGCCACGGCGAACATGGTCGGCCGGGCGAGTGGGAATGCGACCGACCTCCAGATACGGAACACCGATGCCTGTTCGACTGCCGCGACCTCATACAGGGACCGTGGAATGCGGTGGTAGGCGAATGCGAAGAGCAGCACGTAGAACGGTGTGGTTCCCATGACCGCGGGCAACGCGACGACGAGGGCGTGGTCGGTCAGCCCCAGCTGCTCCAGCATCACCTTGCGCGGCACCCACATGGCGGACGCGGGCATGCTGAGCACCACCAGCGCGATGCCGATCAGCAGGCGTCGTACGGCGGGGCGCGCCATGGCGATCGCGAACCCGGCCCAGGAAGCGACAAGTACGGTGACCGGTACCGCGGTTGACACGACAAGGACCGAGTTCAGCAGCTGTTGGCCGAGCGGGATCAGCCCGGCAGCGGTCTCGTAGTTCCCCGACCAGAGCACGTCCGGCAGGAGTTCGAGCCCGCCAGGAGGCGGCAGTCCGGGCTTGCGCAGCGAGCCGACGGCCATGATGGCCAGCGGGAAGGAGAACACGACCCCGACCATGCAGGCTGCCAGGGCCCGTCCTGCCGTGCTGCCACGAAGTCGGGCTCGTCGTCGTACACGCGCCTCCTGATGCACTGTCATTTCGGGGGCTCCGGTAGTTCCACGATCGCGATTACCTGGCCGCACGACCCCTCGCTCATGCCGACGAACCCTTGACCGTGGGGCGTTTTGACGAAGATCTCCGCGTCGATACCGTCATTCTGCGAGCTGAGGACGGTGAAGCCGGCCTGGTCCGCCAGCTTGTGCACGTGTCCGAAGGCCTCCCGGATCGATTCCCGGGTGGAGATCACCATAGAGGTGAAGTCGTGCTGCTTGCGGACGGTGGTGACCACGCCGAGGTCGCCGACCTTGAACCCGGATGGTAGGTCCGAGATATTGGCTGCCGGGCTGGGAACCGGGCAGATGGCAGCGTCTTCTGCCGAGCCGGGCCCGGATTCGGTGTTTGCCGTGGTAGGGGTGCAGGCCGTCAGCAGGGCTACGCAGGCCCCTGCGGTGATCAGCACTGCCCGAAGCCTTCTCACCGGGTGCCGTCACCGGAGGTGAACAACGGCCGGGTGCGCTCGTCGATCCGCTTGATCACGTCATCCAGGTGTGCGCCGTCGTGGAAGGCGCGGGCCAGTTCCTCGTCGGCTATGTCCTCGATCTCCGGCCAGGTCGCCAGGACCGGGAGGCTCTTGAGATACGGAAGGACGTCGAGGAACGCCTGGGAGTTGGCCGGCTTCTTGACAGGGGCGAGGAAGGCCGACGAGTTGGCGACCTCGCGCAGGGACGGCACCACACGTCCGCTCAGCGAGGTGATCCGCTGGCCGTCCTTCCCGGTGGCGAAGGCGATGAAGCGGGCGGCTTCACTGTGGTGCTTCGACTTGCGGGCGATGCAGTAGGCGTCCGAGTGCAGGACGCCGGCCGGCTTGCGGGTCACCGGCAGGGCGGCAACGTCCCAGTCGAGACCCTGTACTTCGCGCAGGGCCGGGGTTTCCTTACGGGAATCGAGGAACATCGCGAGCTTGCCGGAGGCGAACCGGGCCTGCAGGTCCTGACCCGCGAGCTCGGTTCTGTCCGGTCCTGCACCATCGTTCCGCACAAGCTGCACCAGCGACTCCAGGGCCTGCCGAGCAGCAGGCGTGTTGAGCGTGAGTCGCGTCGGGTGCTGGGGGTCGTCGACGATGTCGCCGCCGTTGCTCCAGACGAACGGAGCAAGGCGAACGATGGAGGGATCCATTCCCAGGCCATGGACGCCGTCGCCGGTGAGGCGGGTGGCCGCTTCCTTGAACTGCTCGAAGGTCCACCCCGGCTTCGGGGCTTGCACACCCGCCTCGGCGAACAGCGTGCGGTTGTAGTAGACGACCAGGGATGAGAGGTTCTGGGGCATGCACTGCACCTGCCCGTCGTACGTGAACGCGCTGATCGGCTGCTGGTAGTAGTCCGCTGTGTCCACGCCGACGCCGGCCAGGCGGGGGCCGATCGGTTCGATGGCGCCGCGGGCCGCGAACTGGGCGTACTCCCGGTAGTTGATCAGGAAGACATCCGGCGGCTCGCCGCCGGCGAACGCCGTCGACAGGCGGGTGAGGTGATCGGACTTATTCGCGACGGGTACGAGTTGCACCTTCGTCCCGGGATGGCTCAGCTCGTAGGACTTCGCTATCGCGCTGTATCCGGCAGTCTCCTCCGGCTCGCCCGAGACCTGGACACGGATGGTCGTGTCGCCGCCGGTGGCGGGCGCGGAAGTGGTTCCGCAGCCGACCAGAAGGGCAGCGACACCTGCCGCGAGGGCCATTCGACGCTTGATCATCTTTCTCACTTTTTTCTCTGTACGCAGCTGCACATCAGCTGAGCCTTGCCACCTCCAGGAGGTGATGGGGCAGGACGAGGGGCCGCGGGTGCGGCCCCTCGCGTGGTATTTCCTCGGTGTCATTCGGAGCCGAGATTGAGCCTCCAGGCTCCGAGTCCGTGGGTCGCGGCGTAGAGGATCCGCTTGCCCGGCACGACGGTCAGGCCCGCCACCTCGACGTTGGGTATCCCGGGGGCACTCTTGGCCCACGTCGTGGTCCCGGCTGCGAGCCGCAGCACGCCGAAGTCGGTTGCCGCGTAGAGGTCACCGTTGGCGTCGTCGCGCACCAGGTCATTGGCCGGCAGGTCACCGAAGTCGTACGAGCGGTCCGTCCAGCTGGCCTTGCCGGTCGCCGGGTCGAACCGGACCTCGAACACGTGCCCAGGGGTGGTCGGCGTGACCGAGTCGAAGCCGCTGTAGGAGATCCAGGCGTGGTTTCCGTCAGCGGGGTCGACGTGGATGCTGCTGATGAACCGGTTCGGGGTCACCGCGTCGTCGTCGATCCGGGTCCAGGAGACCGAGGTCGCCGACTCCGCGTCGACGTTGTGGGAGATGAACAGACGGCCGGTGGCCGTCGCCGCCCAGGCGGTGGCGGTGTCGACGGTGGTGCGCTCGACGGCCACCACCCCGAGCCCGGACCGGTCGCCCCAGGAAGTGGAGTTGAGCGGTTCGGGCCCGAGTTCGACCCAGTCGCCGCACACCACGGTGCGGTCGCGGGTCCTGGAGTTGCAGAGCCGATTGGCCTCCTCGAGCGTCCGGTCACCGAGCCCGAACGTCTTGGTCCGGTAGACCGAACGTCCCGCGCCGGCGAACATCGTGCCGCTGACCTTCGGGTCGCTGATGACCGGCGGGTAGAACTCGCTCCAGCCCTTCCCGTTGATCGGGTCGCCGGTCCAGATCCAGTCGGCGTTGTTCCCGTTGTTGAAGTTCACCTCCACAGACGCGCTGTTGAAGGTGTGGAAGCGGAACTCCGGCCGGCCGACGTCGAAGCCCGACTGGCCGCCGTCGCCGATCGCGGTGTTCCGCCACAGGTTCGGGCTGCCGTCGGTCTGCCAGGTGCCGTTGTCCTGCGTCCCGCCCTGTAGCACGTTGCTGTTGTGCGGGCTGACCGACAGACTGATGAACTGCAATGTGGACAGACCCTTGTTGATGCTGCGCAGCTCGGCCGGGATGCGGGAGAGCATCTGCCTGCAGCGGGATTTCGATTTCTCGTCCAGGTTCCGGCGAGGGTCGTCGCACCACGCCGAGCGGTCGACGAACGTGCCGCTGGACCGCATCATGCCGCCGTCGCTGGCCTCGAAGAACTGGAACGGGTTGTTGGGGTTCGTCGCCAGGGCCTGCTGGTCCGGGTGCAGGCCGTTCGGATGCAGCTGGTCGGTGCCGTCGAACGTCATGTCGGTGCCACTCACCCCGGCGTCGGTGGAGAGCACCAATCCCCGCTTGTTGGCGATCCTGTCGCCGTAGGCGTAGGAACCGCCGACGTAGACCATGTCCGGGTGCCCCTCCGGGCTGTGGACGAAGATGTCGTACCAGCACAGCTGACCGCAGAGGCCGAGCCAGGCGTACCCGGGTTTGGTGATGTCGGAGCTGGTCAGATCGGTGAAGGCCGGGGTGTCGGTGGCCGCGTCATCAGTGCGGAACAGCCGGGAGGCCGGCTGGCTCATGTTGCCCTCGTAGACGTACATCCGGGTCTTGCCGTTCGGCAGCCGGGTCACGTCGAAGGCGGGCCGGGTATAGGCGTTCGCCGCATTGAGCGACGGCTTGATCTGCTTCCAGGTGGTGCCGCCGTCCGGCGACCGCCAGATGCCCCGCGCCCACGAGCCCGCGTACACGATCTCCGGGTCGCTGGGGTCCAGTTCGACGCCCTGGACACCCCCCGGCGAGCAGGCGGTCTGGTTGGCGTACTCGGCTTGGCTGCCGGCGCAGGCCGCGGCGTCGGCCGACCCGTTGTGGACGAAGGCCCAGGTGGCTCCACCATCGGTGGACTTGTAGAGGCCCCACTTGGCCGAGTCGGGCACCGGACGGGTGATCCCGGAGCAGCAGGTGCTCGACATACCGCGGATCGCGGTGGAGGTGGCGACGTAAATCGTCCGGGGGTCACCCCGCTTGACCGCGATCTGGCCGATGCCCTTGCCACCGAGTTCCGCCTGGCCCAGTGGCCCGGTCCAGGTTTCGCCGGCGTCGGTGGACCTGTAGATGCCCACGCCGGCCACGCAACCGGAGGAACAGCCGTTGGCCTCGCCAGTGCCGACGTAGATTGTGTTGCCGGTGGCGTCGTTGCGGTCGATGGTCACCGTACCGGCGGCGTTGATGCCCAGCGGCCCGCCGAGGTACCGCCAGCGCAGATCGTCGGCGAGTGCGTTGTCGGTCCGCCAGATGCCGCCACCTGCGGCCGTGATCCACATCTTGCAGCGACCCGGTACGCAGGTGGGGCTGATCGCTACTGCGGTGGTACGGCCACCCGCGACGTACTCGTTGGGCAGATAGCTGGACGAGTCGCGGTACGGGGCGTACGGGTAGACCGCCTCCTTGGGTCCCACCGTGACCCAGGTGCCCTTCTTTCCCTTGCCCGTCGGCAACGGGCGGCCCTTGGCCGTGCGGTAGGCGGCGCGCGCGCCGTTCATCTGCGCCACGGTGATGGTGTCACCGGGGTAGGCGCGCTGGAGGAATGCGGCTTGCGCGGCGGATCCCGGGTCTTCCTCGCCTTCCTCGCCTTCCTCGCCGGATTCCGACCCTTCCTCGAGCGGGTTACCAGGGTCGGCTCGGTGCAGCTTGTCCAGATCCTGGCCCAGCGCGACCTGTGCTGCGGTTCCTGACGGATAAGTTGCCACGACACAGGCCAAGATAGCGAGCATCCCGGCCACGAGTGCGGCGAGCAACTGGCGACGTCTGCGCGTCACGTGAATTCCTTATCTGCGTTATCTGCGTTCACTGTCGACCGGCGGCCCGGCAAGGCAGCCATCGCCGACCGGGCGAGGATTGCGGAGGCATGTCGATCGGACAATGGGCGACCGCGCGCTGGCGGTCTTCACCGTCGCGGGGCGCCAGGTGGCACCGTCCTCGGTGGACGCCTCCGCCTCGGCCTTGTCGGTGTCCGCAGGGGCACCGGACTGGGTCGCGAAGGCCAAGTCGAAGTGGCGCCGCCCTTGGCGGTGTTCTCGGCGTGCAGGTCGAAGCCGTGCCTCGGCCAGAGCAGCGCTGGGTTCTCCTTACCGTTCTCCGGACGGGCGGACTTGGACGTCCACGCGGTGCTGGTCTTTGTGGACAGAGGGAACCACGCCAGGTGCTCGGTGTCCATAGTGATCCGGTAGGTCGCCGGGGCGGGGCTGACCGGCAGGTTTCTAGCGAAACACAGTGATGGAGCACTGAGCAGACGTCAGTTTCCCGCCATCGGCGCCAAAAGCGACAGTGACGGCGTAGTTCCCGGGTGCGACGTCGGTCCCGGCACTCAGGCGGACCGTTTCCGAAACCTCGAGCGGGCCCGATGCCCGCAGACGGCCCTGGGTGCGCTCGGCGGTGAGTCCCTGGGGCGTGATGAGTGTCCACTCCACGTCGTGCCCCTGGAAGTCGACGTCCTGCGCCGTGATCGTCATATCGACGGAGGCCCCCTGGCGCACGGTGAACCGGATCTGCGGCAGGTAACCCCATGCCGGGGAGCGGTACTGCTTGGCAATCTGCGCCCGGGTGACCTGTTCGCCGTAGCGCGGGGTGGTGTAGACCGACTCGAGCTGGATGCCGTTGAAGCGGTGCCGCTGGGTCAGCTGGCGGTAGCGGGCCATCGCCTGCTGCTTGCCTGCCTGATCGTTGGCCTGGGCGCACAGGGTGATATCGATGTCGGCCAGGGCGAGTTCGCAGCCCCAGGCGAGCCGGTCGAGGACGATCGCGGCGGCGCTGGTCCCGACGGTCTTCGCTCGCGCCGCGGCGACATCGGCCGCTGCAGCCTGGTACTTGCTCCGAAGGGCCGCCCCTTGGCCGGGTGTGTTGAGGACGTCCGGGTCGTCCGCGGTACGCAGCAGGTAGTCGGCCACCTCCTGCGCTGCCGGCCCGAACCGCGTGGGCAGATAGCTGCTCATGAAGTCGTCGTAGGTCAGCGTCGGATTCCATGCACTGCGGGCGCCGAACAGATGGATCGCCTCGAACTGCAGCCAGTTCGCCGGTTCGGAGTACGCTCCGATGCCGTTGACGCCGACGCTGCGGTACACGTCCGCGTCCTGGGCGAGGACACCGATCGGATTGCCCAGCTCGCGCCAGCGGTAGCGGCGCGAGTAGTCGTAGATCGCCAGTGTGCCCGGGTGGGCCGCGCGCCACCGACGCAGCACGTCCAGGTGGTGCGCGTTGACGGCCGAGGACGGATCGCCCAACGGGACGGAGTACGTGCGTCCGTAGGCGGCGAAGTCGATGAGCACCTTCGGGTCGAATGTGTACCCGGCCGTGGGCGTGTCCAGCCCGGCGCCATACGCGATGCGTTCGACCTGGACGTGCAGTCCGGCGTCGGCGAGGGCGGATACGAGCTTGTTCACAACGTGAACTTCGGCGTTGGTGGCGGTGCCGAACTCGGCGAGGGTGGCCTTCGGCCACGTCGCCCCGTCCGGCGGCCAGCAGTCGAAGATGGCGATCTCGGGCCGGGCCCGCAGATAGGTGACGACGTTGGCGATGTACTGTGATACCGCCGCGTCGTCGTGCACGTTGAAGACGTTGACCCCGGGAGTGTAGTACTGCGGGTAGTCGGCCCGGCGGAGAAATGCGTCGTACCCGTGGCCGCCGACTTCAACCATGATGCCGCGCTTGGCGAGCTCTGGTGCCATCCCTGCCGCGAAGTCCTCGTAGCGAGTGACTCCGGCCCCGTAGTAGTCATACGGAAAGACCAGGACGTTGAGCCGCTGCTTGCCCATCCAGTCGATCAGCGCGGTGAGGCTGGACTGGCTGATGCTCCAGCCCTCCTCGATCGCCTTGCGCCGCACCGGCCAAGGTGGGGTGACCAGGCTGGTCTGGGCGCGGACCGTGATGTCGACGGTCTGCGGCAGGGTCTCGGCGGCACCCTGGTAGTAGCTGAACTGCGGTGCGAAAGAACCGACTCCGAACTGCTCCAGCAGCGCGTATGTCGCGTACACCACGCCGCGGTCGCCCACACCGCTCAGCAGCACGCCGTGCGGGGTGGCGCTGACCAGGTAGTCGGCCGCGGTCACCTGATCGCCGACCGCCTCCAGTAGCCGCCCGAGGCCACCATCGAGGCCTACCTCACCGACAAGACCCCCGAGTTGCTGGACCGCTACGCCGACGGCTGGCACACCGCCGCCAAGCCGTTCATGCTGTCCTGTCACTGGTTCGGTCCTCACCTGCCCTACCTCATCCCGGACGAGTACTACGACATGTACGACCCGGTATCGGTACCGCCGCCGGCCTCCATGTCCGAAACCTTCGCCGATAAGCCCAACGTGCAGCGCCACCACTCCGCGTCCGATTCCTCCGGGTGGGCGCTGATCCAGTCGTCCGCCTGCCGCAGCACGGTGGTGAGCACTCGAAGCGCTCGGCCTCCGCGACGTACCCGGTGGCCTTGATGAAGTCGGCGCCCCCGACAGCTCCGCCGGTCACATCTGATTCCGGTGCGCCTACTCCGGCTGACCGCATACGCCCAGATCCCTTTCGCCGAGTCGCCCGATTCCGTCTCTCGGTGCCGCCGAGCGCCGAAAGACGACAGCCAGATCCGGTCCACCCGGGTGGACCCCCGCCGACGAGGAGAGTCCAAGGCCTCGGCACCCGAACGTCCACACCGTGCCATCCATGGACTTGGCAAGCGGGCCTTCGTCGGTTCCCAGCCGAGTACCTGCCGCCGACGTCCGCCGACCGGCCGGACCGACCCCGCGGCACCTCAAGTCGCGATAGCACCACCTGTCGCACCGTCTCCACATCACAACAGGAGGAACTCCATGTCGCACCGCCCCTCCCGCCTGCGCATCGCAGCCGTCCTCGCCGCTGGCGCCGGCCTGTTCACCAGCCTTCTCACCACGCTGCCGGCAGCCGCAGCCGAGGACAGCGTCGAGACGCAGCACGGCATCAGCGCCGGCCCCACGCCGGAGCAGGCATTCTTCGACGACTTCTCCTACACCGGCTCGACCGACCCCCGCCTGGCAGAGCGTGGCTGGAGCATCAAGACCGGCACAGCCCGCCCCGGCGACCCGGGCGCGACATGGTCGGCGAGCGGGGTGACCTTTCCCACCTACGGCAGCCGCCACCTGCTCCAGCTCAGTTCCAGCACCAACGGCACCCCGGCCGGCACCACTCAGGCGCAGCTGAGTCAGCAGCAAAAGTTCTTCTCCGGCACCTACGCCGCACGGGTCCGCTTCAGCGACGCGCCCATCAAGGATGGCCCGGACGGCGACAAGGTGGTGCAGGCCTTCTTCACCCTCTCCCCGCTCGCCTCCCCCATGGACCCGAAGTACAGCGAATTGGACTACGAGTACTTGCCCAACGGCGGCTGGGGCTCTCCGGGGAGCACCATGTACACGACCTCTTGGTACACCTACCAGCTGTCGCCCTGGGTCGCCGTCAACACACACACCGAACTCGCCCAGAGCTACGACGGCTGGCACGACCTGGTGATCCAGGTCGGCGACGGGCATGTGAAGTACTACATCGACGGCGCGCTGTTCGCCGACCACAGCGGGAAGTACTACCCGCGCACCCCGATGGCGATCGACTTCAACCAGTGGTTCATCCCTGGCGGCCTCCTGGCCAACAGCACGCCGCGCACCTACCACGAGCAGGTCGACTACGCGTACTTCGCGAAGGACACCATCCTGACCCCTCAGCAGGTGCACGCCCAGGTCGTCGCCTACCGCAAGGCGAACGTGGACTACACCGACAACGTGACGTCCCCCTGACCTCCCAGGTGGTGAAGCCCGCGAGCGGTAACCATATCCGGGAGCGCCTGGAAGCAGTCATGTCGTGATCCCCCGGTCAGGGAACACACCACCGGCCGGCTCACCGGCGTCGAAGCCGTGGTGGACCGGGACCTCACTGCCGCCCTGCTCGCCGAGCGGTCAGGGACGACATGCCGCTGATCCTCACCGACACCCCCCACGTCCTGCTCGACTACGGCATCACCGAGGCTTGTCCGCTACACAGCACCTCTCATGCCAACTGCGCACGCCAGCACGGTGATCGGGCGCGTCGGCAAGCTCTTCCGGATCGGCGACGTGCTGCTCGTCGCGTTCGCTGCACGAACTGCGCCGTCGCGCCTCGTCACCTACCCGCTCGCCGCCGACCTGCCCACACGGCTGAGCGAGTCGCACGAGATGGACCGCTGGATCGGCTCGGCCGACGGCCATCTCTACGGCTGGGGCCTGTGCGCCAAGTCCACCGAGGCGGTCTCGAACGCCTGCAACAAGGAACACGGCATCGTCAACAACGTCGTCGAGTACCTCGGTTACGACCAGATGCCGGCCATGCAGTGGACCGCGGCGGGCATCCTGCTCGCGGCCACCACCGTACTCACCGCGTTCACAGTGTGGCGGGTCTCCGGGAGGCCCCTCTAGGACCCGCACCGCAGGTGCATATTGTTTCGGCAGTCCAACGGGAGGTGAAGTCGGCGGTCGTATTCCGCATCGACAGACGCAGCGGAGTGGCAACGTACCTCCAGATCGTGCGACAGGTCGAACAGGCGCTGCGGATGGGCGCCCCGGAGGAGGGCGACCGGCTGCCCACGGCGGCGCAGGTCGCGGCGGAGACCAAGGTCAACCCGAACACGACCCTCAAGGCGTACCACGAGCTGGAGCGCGCGGGCCTCGCCGAGGTACGACAGGGAGCGGGCACCTTCATCACCCGCTCCCTCGCCCCGGCCCAGGAGGGCCCCGACTCCCCGTTGCGCACCTCGCTCGCCGCGTGGCTGGACGAGGCACGGTCCCAGGGCCTCAGCGGCCAGGAGGTCACCGCCCTCATCCGGTCGGTCTACGCGGCGGTGTATCCGTCCGGGACCGACGACTGAGAGCCGGTTCCGTACTCCTCTTCCACGAGGTACGGACGTACTCCTCGCCCACGGAGTGCGGAACCGTGCTCAGTCCTGTTCGGGGTAGTCGCCCGTGGCGCCGTCGGTCCGCTCGCGCAGCAGGTCCGCGTGGCCGTTGTGGCGGGCGTACTCCTGGATCATCACCAGGTACACCCAGCGAAGGCTGACGAGCCGGCCGCGGGTCTTCAACCGGAACGTCTCGTCGAGACCGCGCCCCGCGACCGCGGCGTCGCACGCCTCGACCTCGGCGCGGTACGCGGCGAAGTCCCGTTCCACGTACGCGGCGTCGACGCCCTCGATGCCTTCGTCCCCGTCCTGGGGACCGGCGAAGACGTCACCGATCGGCTCACCGGCGAAGCTCCGCCGGAACCACCAGCGTTCGATCTCCGCCATGTGCCGCACCAGGCCGAGGAGTGTGAGGTTCGACGGTTCGGCGGTGGTGCGGGCCAGTTGCGCCGGGTCGAGTCCGGCGCACTTGGTGAGGAGCGTCTCCCGGTGCCAGTGGAGCCAGCCCTCCAGCATGACGCGCTCGTCCGCGGTGCCCGCAACGTTCAGCTGGTCGCCGTCGGATGTCGTACGTTCGATGCTGGGCGCCGTCCAGGTCATGGTGGTCATCCTCCCACCGGGCGATCCCGTCCATCCACTTCACGACCGGGATCCCACGCGCGTACGTCTCCTTCGGCGCACCGGATACGGCGCCAGGATCAGTTTCGACACCCACCGGGGTGGGCCTGCACCGCGGCCAGGGCGTATCCTCCGCCGCCCGAGATGCTCGACGCCCCGACCCCCCGTAACCCCCTGGAACCGGGGGTGTTCACTCCCCGGTGACGCCGTCGATGCTCTCCCTGAGCAGGTCCGCATGGCCGTTGTGCCGCGCATACTCCTCGATCACGTGAGTGAGGATGTACCGCAGCGAGAACACCTCGTCGCCGTAACTTCCGGTGATCTCAAGGGACTCGGCGGCCTCCACGGTCGCCCGCGAGCGCGCGCACTCCTCGTGCCAGATCCTGAACGCCTCGTCGGGGTCGGCGGTTTCCACGTCGAACTCGGCGAACTCGCCCGCGTTCGGCCCGGGCCAGTGCGGCGGCGCCACCTCGTCCTTCAGCACGCGGCGGAACCATGAACGCTCCACCTCGGCGAGATGACGGACCAGCCCGAGCAGGGTCAGGTCCGAAGCGCGAACGGCCGCCCGCCTCAACTGCTCGGGCGTGAGCCCGGCACACTTCATGGCCAGGGTCTCGCGCTGGAACTGGAGGAAGCCGCTCAGCGACGCACGTTCGTCGCCCGTCTGCGGAGGAAAAGTTCTCTCGTCGTCGTGCATCGCGTCATCATGCCAACCACGACGGCCAGGCGCCCGATGATTTCGCCGGGCCCGGCGGCAGGGCCCGGCGGGGTGCTCAGCCGGCGTCCCGACCCTTGAGGATCTCGTGGATCCGGGCCAGCTCCTCGTCGGCGAACTCGAGGTTGCGGACCGCCTCGACGCTGTTCTCCAGCTGGGCGACGCTGCTCGCCCCGACCACGGCGGAGGTGACCCGGCCGCCTCGCAGCACCCACGCGAGCGCCATCTGCGCGAGGGACTGCCCACGCGCGGACGCCACCTCGTCGAGTGCCCGCAGTCGCTCCAGCAGTTCCGGAGTGACCGAATCGGGCGTCAGGAAGGGGCTGTCGCCCGCCGCGCGCGAGCCCTCCGGGATGCCGCGCAGATAGCGGTCGGAGAGGATGCCCTGCTCCAGCGGCGAGTAGGCGATCGCGCCGGTGCCCAGCTCGTCCAGCGCCGTGAGCAGACCGTCCTCGGCCCGGCGGTCCAGCATCGAGTAACGCGGCTGGTGGATGAGGAGCGGGGTGCCCAGCTCCTTGAGGATCCGGGCGGCCTCCCGGGTCTGCTCGGGCGCGTAGTTGGAGATGCCGGCGTAGAGCGCCTTGCCCTGCCGAACCGCCGAGTCGAGCGCCCCCATCGTCTCTTCGAGCGGGGTGTCGGGGTCGGGACGGTGCGAGTAGAAGATGTCGACGTATTCGAGCCCGAGCCTGGAGAGGCTCCGGTCCAGTGACGAGAGCAGAGTCTTCCTGGACCCCCATTCCCCGTACGGGCCGTCGCCCATCAGATAGCCCGCCTTGGTCGAGATGACGAGCTCGTCCCGCAGCCGGGCGAAGTCCGTCCCCAGCGCGCGCCCCATCGCGGTCTCGGCGGCGCCGGGCGGCGGTCCGTAGTTGTTGGCGAGGTCGAAGTGGGTGATGCCGAGATCGAAGGCCCGGCGCAGGATCCGCCCCTGGGTCTCCGGCGTCCGGTCGGCGCCGAAGTTGTGCCACAGACCGAGGGAGAGCGCGGGCAGCAGCAGCCCGCTGCGTCCGGTGCGCCGGTAGGGCATGGTGCGGTAGCGGTCGGCGGACGGGAGGTACATACGGGCTCCACGGAAGAGGGGCGGGTGCGGTGCGCGGAGTCCAGGTTCGCCGACCACGATCCAGCAGTCCAACAGGAGATTCTGCTGGGATTCAGCGACTACATTGCTCAATCATGGAATTGCGTCAGCTGGAGCACTTCGTCGCCGTCGCGGAGGAACAGCACTTCACCCGTGCCGCCGAGCGCCTCGCCGTGTCGCAGTCGGGTCTGTCCGCCTCCGTCCGGGCCCTGGAGCAGGAGCTCCGGACCCCGCTCTTCAGCCGCACCACGCGCAGCGTGCGGCTGACCGAGGCGGGCCGCGCCCTGCTGGTGGAGGCCGAGCGCACACTGGCGGGGGCGCGGGCGGCGCGGGACGCCGTCGACGCGGTACGGGGGCTGCTGCGCGGCACGCTGTCGGTGGGCGTCGAACAGTGCGTGGCCGGGTTGCGTCTCCCGCGTCTGCTGGCGGCCTTTCACCGCAAGCATCCGCTCATGGAGATCCGGCTCCGTCAGGAGGGCACCACCAGCCTGGTGGACGGGGTGGCCGGCGGGCGGCTCGACGTCGCCTTCGCCGCGACCGTCAGTTCCGTCGAGTGGCGCGGCGAGCTCCTCCCGCTGGCGCGTGAGCCCCTGATCGTCCTCTGCGCCCCCGGCCACCGGTTCGCGGCGGCGCGCGGCGCTGCGTGGGGTGAGCTGCCCGGTGAGTCCTTCATCGACTTCCATCCGGACTGGGGTCCGCGCCGGGCGGCGGACGCGGCGTTCGCCCAGGCGCGGGTGCGGCGCACGGTGGGGCTGGAGGTCAATGACGTGCACAGTCTGCTGGAGTTGGTGCACGAGGGGCTGGGGATCGCGCTGGTGCCGCACCACTTCTCGCGCAAACCCGAGGCCCGCGGGCTGGTGACGGTGGAGCTCGAAGAGCCCCGGCCGCCGTTCTACGAGAGTGTCGTGGTGCTCCCGGCGGCCCGGGCCATGAGCCCGGGCGCGCGGGAACTGATGACGCTGCTCCGGAGCGGCGACGGGACGTAAGGACGAGCGACGGCCGACCGTCGGCCCCGGGCGGTGTGCAGAGCGAAGCCCGGCGCACCCGGCCGCGCACGGAACGGCTCCGGCCGGGCGCCGGGCGGTGGGACCACGCCTTCCCGTGGAACGGTCAGTCCTCGTGCCCCAGTTGGAGGTCGCGTTCGGTCCGCCCGCCGCCCGCGACCTGGAGGACGGTGGCCACCGGCGGATACCCGGCCGCGATCACCGTGTACTCACCGGTGGACAGGTCCACGAACCGGAATGCGCCGTCGGGCCCGGTGGTCAGGGTGTCGACCACATTGCCCGCCGCGTCCAGGAGCGTGACCCGGGCGTCCTCGACGGGCCGGCCGCCGCTCGCCCGTACGACACCGCGCAGCACCGCACCACCGGCGAGTTCGATGTCCTGCCGGGTCTCCCTGGCGGCCTGCACGCTCACCGGCAGGGCGGCAGGCCGGAAGGCGGGGGCGCTGGCCGCCAAGGTGTACTCGCCGGCCACCAACTCCGTGATGACGTAGCCGCCTTCGCGGCCGCTGCGGGTGGAAGCGACCACTTCGCCGCGCACATCGGTGAGGGTGACGGCGGCATCGCGCACCGGGATCCCGTCAGCGGTGACGACGGTCCCGGCGAGACGCCCGGCGCCGCCGAGCACCACGTCGAGTTCGACGGGCCGTTCGCCCACGGTGACGCTGACGGCCTGCGGCTGGTGGCCGCCGGCCGCGGCGATGAGGACATAACTGCCGGCGCCGGGCACGCTCAGCGCGTACCGTCCGTCGTCCCCGCTCGCGCCCCGTCCGACTTGCTGTCCCTGGACGTCGATGAGAGTTAGGGCGGCGCGCGGCACCTTCGTACCGTCGGGGTGCTGGACGCTGCCGCACACGGGCACGCCCGACAGGTACACGGGCGGCGGAGCGGCGGCGGCGGCGCGGGCGGCGGGGATCGGTGCGGACTCGGCGGCGGATTCGGGGCTGTGGTGGGACACCAGCGGTTTCTCCTTGAGGAAGAAGGCGAAGAACAGACCGAGCGCGAGCACCGGCACGAGGTAGAGGAAGATCCGCGGCATCGCGTCGGCGTACGCCTGGATATAGCTGTCGCGCAGCGCGGGCTCCATGGCATGGACCAGCTGCGGGGTGATCGACTCGGGGTCGGGGAGATCGGCGCCGGACGGCAGACGGACCGCGAGCGCGTCCGCGAGGCGGCCGGCGAAGAGCGTCCCGAAGACGGCGGCGCCGACGCTGCCGCCGATCTGCCGGAAGTAGTTGTTGGCACTGGTGGCGGCGCCGAGGTCGGCGGGCTGTACGGAGTTCTGCACGGCGAGTACGAGTACCGGCATGATCAGGCCGATCCCGATGCCGAGCACGGCCTGCGCGATGCTGTACTCGAGGCGCGGCGTACCGGTTTCGAGCCGGGAGAGCAGCCACATGCCGACCACCGAGACGGCGCCGCCGAGGATCGGATGGACGCGGTAGCGGCCGGTCCGGGAGATCATCTGGCCGGAGACGACGGACGCGACGACGATGCCGCCCATCATCGGGAGCATCAGCAGCCCGGACTCGGTGGCCGTGGCGCCGTCGACCATCTGCAGGAACGTCGGCAGATAGCTGGCGGCGCCGAACAGCGCGACCCCGACAACGGCGCCGACGAGCGCGGTGACGTTGAAGATCGAGTCGCGGAACAGCCGCAGCGGAATGATCGGTTCGGCTGCCCGGTGCTCGACGACGAGGAACAGCAGGGCCGTTCCGACCGCCCCGGCGCCGAGCCCGAGGATGGTGCGCGATCCCCAGGCGTACTCCGTACCGCCCCAGCTGGTCAGCAGCACCAGGCAGGTGGAGGCGGCCGCGAGGAGCAGCGCGCCGAGGACATCGAGGCGGGGGCGGACGGTGGGGCGGGGAAGTTTCAGTACGACGGTGATGACGGCGAGGGTGATCAGGCCGAACGGGACGTTGATGTAGAAGCACCAGCGCCAGGAGGCGTGGTCGGTGAAAAAGCCGCCGAGCAGCGGGCCGGCGACGGAGGCGAGGCCGAAGGCGGCGCCGATGAGCCCCATGAACCGGCCGCGTTCCCGGGGCGGCACGACATCCGCGATGATCGCCTGGACACCGATCATGAGTCCGCCGCCGCCGATGCCCTGGACGGCGCGGAAGGCGATCAGTTCGTCCATGGTGCGGGACCAGCCGGCCAGCGCGGAGCCGATGACGAAGACGACGATCGCGAACTGGAAGACGCCCTTGCGGCCGAAGAGGTCGCCGAGCTTTCCGTAGATCGGCAGCCCGATGGTGGAGGCGAGGAGGTACGCGGTGACGGCCCAGGACATCTTCTCCAGGCCGTGCAGCTCACCGACGATCTTCGGCAGTGCGGTGGCGACGATCATCTGGTCGAGCGCCGCGAGCAGCAGCGTCAGCATCAGCCCGAGGAAGACCAGCCGGATGTGGCGGGGGCTGGTCTCCGGCACGGGGGACGGGGCGGCGGCGGCCCCTTTCTCGACGGAGGGCGGCGAGGGCTGCGGCATCTGCAGCGTGGACGCAGCCTCGTCGGCCCCCGTGCCGCTCGGCTCGTCCTCCAACAGAGTGATCCCACCCACCACGTGCCGCTCCCCTCGTCGCATCTGCGCCGCCCATTTCTCGCATCGGGCGACAAGCAAGGGCAAACGCGACGGGGGGCGCTGACGGCGCACTCGGGGGGCTTATCCCCCGGTGAGAGCCACTACGGCGCACAACCGACGGGCCGAGAAGACCACCCGAACCGGTGAGGCCGGCCAAGAGGGCATGGAGCTACTTCTCGACCTCGGCGGCGAGGTTCTGCAGCAGCTCGTCGTAGATCCGGCCGAGTCCCTTGGGGGCAAAGGTCTTCTCGAAGAATCCGCCGATGCCGCCGGCGCCGTTCCAGACGGTCGACACGACCGCCTTCGACTTCCCCTCACCAGCCGGGGTGACGGTCCAGGTGGTGACCATGGAGGAGTTGCGGTCCTTCTCCACGAGGCGGCCGTCGGTGGGCTCGGTGACCTCCAGCAGGCAGTCGCGCACCCGCTTGCTGGTGGCCTGGAGCTTCCAGTGGACGAGGGTCCCCTCGCCGTCACCGCCCTCACGCACCTCGTACTCGCTGAAGTGGCCGGTCAGCACCTTGCTCCGGGTCTCCGCGTAATCGGCCAGCGCGTCGAACACCGTCTCCGCGTCCGCCGCGATGACTCGCTCTGTCGTGGCCTCGACCTGCGCCATGGCTGTTCCTCCAGCACTCGGTTGTTCGGGGGTGTGCTGAGCCAATCACCTCCGGCACGCCGCTCAAAATCCGGGCCGGGACGAAGGGGAGAAAACGATCAAGGGAACAAGCGTTCCATTCTCTGCTCCAGTGCTACCGAGGAGGCGTCCATGCGCTGGGACAATCCGGTCGAGAACCCCGCCACGGCCGGGAACAGCGCGCTCTTCACCGCCGACGCGGTGACCACGCGCACCTTTGACACCCCCGGCACCGCTCGACGGCCCCGGGCCGACCCGGCTGCCCCTGCCCCGACCGTGCGGACGTGACGTATCCGGGTCGGGGGCCCGGCGCATCCGGTGGGGGCAAACGGGTCAACTCTCACCAGAACAGGTCCTTCCCGGCGTGAATGCGGGGAGCATGCGGCGGGGGCTGCACCCCGCGCAGCCGCGTTTCCCCCACCACGGGAGGGCATATGACGAAACGTCCAGGAATTCTGTTCGCCGTCGGTGCGACGGTCGCCGGTCTGGTGACCGCCGCTCCGCCCCCGGCGACCGCCGACACCGGCGCGCCGAGCGCCGCGGCCCAGCTCACGTGGACCGACTGCGGCACCGAGTCGTACCCGCGGCTGCAGTGTTCATCGGTCAGTACACCGCTCGATCATGACGATCCGTCGGGCCGGCGGATCACCCTTGCCCTGTCCCGGATCCCGCACACCTCGAAGACCTTCCAGGGCCCCCTGTTCGTCAACCCGGGCGGCCCGGGCGGCAGCGGCCTCTCGATGGCCGGGTTCGTCGCGTCCTCGCTGCCGAAGCGGATTGCGGCGCAGTACGACGTGATCGGCTTCGACCCGCGCGGCGTCGGCAAGAGCCGGCCCGCGATGGACTGCGTACCGAAGTACTTCGCTCCGCTGCGTCCCGACTCGGTGCCGGGCTCGCCCGCCGTGGAGGAGGCCAACCGGAACCGGGCCCGCTCGTTCGCGCAGGCATGCGGGGAGAAGTATCCGGATCTGCTGCCCCACATGGATACGGTCAGCGCCGCCAAGGACCTCGACGTGATCCGGCAGGCGACCGGTTCCCGGCAGCTCAACTACTTCGGGTACTCCTACGGGACCTACCTCGGCGCGGTGTACGCCAAGCTGTTCCCGGAGCGGGTGCGGCGCCTGGTGCTCGACTCGAACGTGGACCCGGAGGGCGTCTGGTACGACGACAACATCGGCCAGAACTACGCCTTCGACGCCCGTCACAAGGCGTTCGCCGCCTGGGTGGCGAAGCACGACAGCGCCTACGGGCTCGGCAGCGACCCCGCGGTGGTCGAGCGTGCCTGGTACGCGATGCGTGACGCCGTCGAGGCGCACCCCGCGGGCGCAACGGTCGGGGCGAGCGAGGTCGAGGACACCTTCTTGCCGGGCGGCTACTACAACGGTTACTGGCCCTACCTGGCCGACGCGTTCGCCGCGTATGTGAACGACCACGACCAGGACGCGCTCGTGAAGGCGTACAAGAAGCTCGGCGCGGTCGACGCGAAGGGCGACAACGGGTACTCGGTCTACACGGCCGTGCAGTGCCGCGACGCCCAGTGGCCCCGCGAGTGGAACACCTGGCGCAACGACAGCTGGATCGTCCAGGCCAAGGCGCCCTTCTTCACCTGGAACAACACCTGGTACAACGCCCCGTGCGCCGACTGGCCGGTGGAGCCGCTGAATCCGGTGCGGGTCTCCAACAGCAGCCTGCCGCCGGTGCTGCTCTTCCAGGCCACCGAGGACGCGGCCACGCCGTACGAGGGCGGTGTCACCTTGCACAGCAAGCTGCGCGGCTCCAGCCTGGTGGTCGAGCAGGGCGGCGGAAACCACGGCATCACGCTGAGCGGCAACGACTGCCTGGACACCTATCTGGCGGACTATCTCGCCAAGGGCACCGTCCCGCGCGGCAGCGGCAGCCAAGCCGACGCGGACGCGGTCTGCGCGAAGTCCCCCGACCCGAATCCGCTGACCGGCAAGGCGGCGGCGAAGTCGGTCAAGTCGGTTCCGGGAACGGAATCCGGCAGCAGGGGCAGCGTCCTGCACACCCTGCTCGGTTTCCGCGGCTGACGGCCGTCGGACCGGGGCCGGACGAACCGGTACGGGCCGTCCTGGCGCATGGGCCAGGACGGCCCGTATGACGATACGGACCACGCCGCCCCGCATGCCCGATGTGCGCGTTCGGGACATGACCGTCGACGACTGCGAGGCGGTCGCGAAGGTCCGGGTGCGCGGCTGGCAGGCCGCGTACGCCGGGCTGATGCCGCAGTCGCATCTCGACGCCATGGACATCGCCGAGGACGCGCGGCGGCGCCGCGGGTTCTTCGCCGAGGGAAACACGGTCGTGAATATGGTGGCCGAGCGGCCGGGCCTCGGGGTGATCGGCTGGGCCTGCTACGGCCCGTACCGCGAGAACGGCCGACGGACGGCGCGGGGCGAGCTGTACGCGATCTACGTGGCGCCCGAGCAGATCGGGACCGGGGTCGGCCGCGCCCTGATGACGGAGATGCTCAGCCGTGCCGCCGCGGACGGCTTCCCGGACCTGGTGCTGTGGGTCCTGAGGGAGAACGCCCCGGCCCGCCGCTTCTACGAGCGTGCCGGGTTCCTCCCCGACGGCGCCGAGGAGCCCTTCGAGGTGGACGGCGTACCGGTGCCCGAGTTTCGCTACGTACGCGCCCTCAGGCCTCCGGCCCCCGCAGCCGACTGAGCGCGTCCCGCGCCGCGCCACCCAGTCGCGGGTGCGGCACCGCCGACTCCAGAACCGGGCGGGCCCGCTCGTCCCCGAGTTGCCCGAGCCCCTCCACACAGGCGAGCGCCACCCGCCAGTGCGGATCGCCGGGGGCCAGCAGCCGCTCCAGGATGCTCATCAGCGCCGGTACGGACTCCGGGGCCCGCAGCGCGGTGAGGAGCCGCACCGGATGCAGGGCGTACGCGGTGCGCAGGGTGTTGGTCGCCAGGGCGGCGGCTGCCCGCGGGGTGCGGGGGTCGCCGAGGCGCACCAGTGCGTGGGCGGCGCAGACGCAGCGCTCGGGGTCACGGTGGTTGAGCAGCAGGACCAGCGCCTCGAAGGCCCGTCGGTCTCCGGCGCAGCCGAGCCGGAACGCGGCGATCTCCCTTGCCCAGAGCGGGCGTTCGCGTTCCACGAGGACGCGGGCCAGTTCCTCGTCGTCGTCGGTGGCGAGCAGCCTGCGGTACGCCGCCGACTCCCCCGCCTCGTCAGCCAGCCGGTCCGCCAGGGACCGGAACTCCTCGTCCATGACCGTCAGCGTATCGACGGGGACTCTGCGTATCGAGGGCCGTGGCGAATGTGACATGACCCACGACGACGCGGGGCTGGCGCGCTCGTTACCCACCGGTTAAGCTCATGTGAGCGGGACACACTCCCCGCTTGCTCCGATGGCCTGGTGACGCAGCCATCCGGAGTGCCTGTCGGTTCGGCAGCTTTGCGAGACGTGACTCGGGACAGAGTCCGTCGCCCCTTCCCGGTCCGGGCGCGCCCAGCGTTCCCCGGCCCTGAGCACCACGACACGCAATTCCCTCACGCACTGCGCCCGTTCGCCCTTTCGGCGCGCGCCGTGCTCCTCACAGTCGTCACTCATTCTCTGGAGTCCCGTGATGGACACCCCGCTCAGCACCATCGCCGTCGTCGGTCTCGGCACCATGGGCACCGGCATCGCCGAGGTACTCGCCCGCGCCGGCCACGAGGTCATCGGTATCGACATCAGCGAGGCGGCCGCCCGTCAGGCCGTCGCCGCCCTGGAAGCCGCGACCGCCCGCGCCGTGCGGCGCGATCGGATCACGGAGGAGGAGCGGAGCGACACCCTCGCCCGGTTCCGTACCTTCGGGGACCTTCGGGCCGCCGCGGAGGCGGAGCTGGTCATCGAGGTCGTGCCCGAGTCGTACGAGATCAAGCAGCAGGTCTTCCGGGAGCTCGACGCGATCGTCTCCCCCACGGCGATCCTGGCGACCGGCACCAACGCCCTGTCTGTGACCCGGCTGGCCGCCGAGTCGCTGCGCCCCGAGCGCGTGCTCGGCCTGCACTTCTTCAACCCGGCGCCCGCGATGAAGCTGGTCGAGGTGGTCTCCTCGGTGCTGACCGCGCCGCCGGCCGTCGAGGCGGTCACCGCGCTCGCCCGCAGCCTGGGCAAGGAACCGGTCGCGGTCGGCGACCGGCCGGGTTTCGTCGCCGACGGACTGTTGTTCGGGTACCTCAACCAGGCCGCCGCGATGTACGAGGCGAACTACGCCTCGCGTGAGGACATCGACGCGGCGATGAAGCTGGGCTGCGGTCTGCCGATGGGCCCGCTCGCCCTGCTCGACCTGATCGGGATCGACACGGCCCGTACCGTCCTGGAGGCGATGTACTGCGCGTCGCAGGACCGGCTGCACGCCCCGGCCCCCGTTCTCAGGCAGCTCAGCGAGGCGGGGCTGACCGGCCGCAAGTCGGGCCGCGGCTTCTACACGTACGCGGAGTCCGGCAGCCAGACCGTGGTGCCGGACGCGCTCACCCCGCAGGACAGCGCGTCCGCGGTGGCCGGGCGCACGGTGCGGTCGGTGGGTGTCGCGGGCTCGGGGACGATGGCCTCGGGGATCGCCGAGGTCTTCGCGAAGGCCGGCTACGACGTGGTGCTCGCCGCCCGCAGCCAGGAGAAGGCGGACGCCGCGAAGGGCCGGATCGCCAAGTCCCTGGAGCGTTCCGTCACCAAGGGGCGGCTGACCACCGAGGCCCGGGACGAGGCCCTGGCCCGGATCACCGCGGCCGGTTCGCCGGACGCCTTCGCCGATGTCGATCTCGCGGTCGAGGCGGTCGCCGAGGACCTGGCGGTCAAGCAGCAGTTGTTCGGGACGCTGGACAAGGTCTGCAAGCCGGGCGCGGTGCTCGCCACCACCACCTCGTCGCTGCCGGTCGTGGCGATCGCGCGGGCCACCTCCCGTCCGCAGGACGTCATCGGGATGCACTTCTTCAACCCGGCGCCCGCGATGAAGCTGGTCGAGGTGGTCCGCACGGTGCTCACCGCGGACGATGTCCACGCCACGGTCCGCGAGGTGTGCGTCAAGGTCCGCAAGCACCCGGTGGACTGCGGGGACCGGGCCGGCTTCATCGTGAACGCGCTGCTGTTCCCGTACCTCAACAACGCGATCAAGATGGTCGAGGAGCACTACGCGAGCCTCGACGACATCGACGCCGCGATGAAGCTGGGCGGCGGTTACCCGATGGGCCCGTTCGAACTCCTCGACGTCGTCGGGCTCGATGTCTCGCTCGCCATCGAGAAGGTGCTGCACGGCGAGTTCCGCGATCCGGGCCTGGCCCCCGCACCGCTGCTGGAGCACCTGGTGGCGGCCGGCTGCCTCGGTCGCAAGACGGGGCGCGGCTTCCGCGAATATGCCCGGCGCTGAGCGGGTCCGGGTGGGGAGGGCTGCTCGATCCGTCGGGCGGCCCGCCCCCACAGGCGCGTTCCCCCGCACCGATGCAGTACGTTCACACCATGTCCCAGCCCGCCAGGTCCCCCCGTGTCTCCGCCGCGCCCGACCCCCAGGAGAGTGCCGCAGGCACCCGCGCCGCCGCCCAACGGCTCAAAATGCGCCGCGAACTGGCCGCCGCGGCAATGGAACTCTTCGCCACGAAGGGGTACGAGGCGACGACCGTCGACGAGATCGCGGGCGCCGCCGGAGTCGCCCGGCGGACCTTCTTCCGGCACTTCCGTTCCAAGGAAGAGGCGATCTTCCCGGACCACGACGACACCCTCGTCAGGGCCGAGGCCGTTCTCAATGCCGCCCCCGCGCACGAGCACCCCCTCGACACCGTCTGCCGCGGCATCAAGGAAGTCATGAAGATGTACGCGGCGAAGCCCGCGGTCTCCGTGGCCCGCTACAAGCTCACCCGTGAGGTCCCGACCCTGCGCGAGGCGGAGATCGCTTCGGTGGCCCGCTACGAGCGGCTGTTCACCCGCTATCTGCTGGGCCATTTCGATGAGCGCGACCACCACGTCGGCAACGACGACCCGCTGCTCGCGGAGGTCGCCGCGTCCGCCGTCGTCACCGCGCACAACCATGTGCTGCGCCGCTGGCTGCGGGCGGGCGGCGAGGGCGATGTGGAGGCCCAGCTCGACCACGCATTCTCGATCGTCCGCGACACGTTCGGGACCGGCATCGGAGCCGGCCGGACCGTCGGCGCCGAGCCCGCGAAGCAGCCGGCCGCCTCGGTGACGTCCCAGAACGAGGTGCTGGTCGCCGTGGCACGGACGGACGCGCCGCTCGACGAAGTGATGCGCACGATCCAGCAGGCGCTCCAGGACCGCTGACCGGGGCGTGCCGCCCGGCACGCCCCCCCCCGCCGGAACCTGGTTGCCACGCCCCCGCTCCGGTGCTGTGGTGGGCCGATGAATCGTGATCACGAAGCACTGCTGACCCTTTTCGACCGCGAGATGCGCGAGTACGCCCGCCCCGACGGCCCCGGCGTCCGGGTCGAGCGCACCGGCGACTTCGTACGGCAGACCGGCACGGCCGACGACTGGAACGGCGTCGTCTGGTCGGCCCCGGACCTGGACCCCGCGCGGGCGGACGCGGTGATCGCGGCCCAGGTGGCGCACTACGCGGCGCTCGGGCACGGCGGGTTCGAGTGGAAGCCGTAACGCGCACGACCGGCCGGCCGGTCTGGCGCACCGGCTCCTGGCGGCCGGTTTCGAGGCGGAGGAGCCGGAGACCCTGCTCGTCGCCCCGGTCGAGGAGCTCTCGACGGCAGTGGAGCTGCCCGACGGTGTGCGGCTGCGCACCGTGCGGGACGCGGACGATGTGGAGCTGATGGCCAGTGCCCATGAGCGGGCGTTCGGCTCGGACCGGTCGCGGCTGCGGCACCAGGTGCTGGCCAGGCTGGCCGAGGACCCGGACGGCTTCGTCGGCGTCCTCGCCATGGTGGGCGACGAGCCGGTGAGCTCGGCCCGGATGGAGCTGTACCCGGGCACGGGCTTCGCGGGACTCTGGGGTGGCGGAACCGTCGAGGCGTGGCGTGGGAAGGGCGTCTACCGGGCCCTGGTGGCCTTCCGCGCCCGGATCGCAGCGGAGCGCGGCTACCGCCACCTTCAGGTCGATGCCTCCGAGATGAGCAGCCCGATCCTCCGGCGGCTCGGATTCGTGGCCCTGAGCACCACGACCCCCTATGTGTACCGGTCGCGCTGATCGATCATTCGCGGTTTTTTCCAGGGCATATCCCCGTGAAACACCCCCCACACCGCTCATCGGTGCCCGGCGGGTGACAAGTGAGGGAAATTGTTGGCACCGAGTGCCTTGTCAGGTGTCACGGAGTGCCATACGTTGAAGTTGTCCGGGCGGCCGGCGTGCTGGAATCTCACGTACGCCGGCTGTCCCCGCAAGCGATTTGCCTGCGCGCCCGGACGCCTGCGTCACAGGCGAACCCTTCTGCTCCACAGAGCAAGCCGAAGCTTTGACAGCCGAACCGACGGCAGCACCTCCACACCACACAGCTCCCCCCGCTGCTGGCAGGGACCCTCAAACGCTCCCTCAGCGCCCCCATCCGCCGGAGGCACACCGTGAAGGAAATCCTGGACGCGATCCAATCGCAGGACGGTACGGCCGCGGATTTCGCGGCCCTGTCCATCCCTGAGTCGTACCGCGCGGTGACCGTGCACAAGGACGAGACGGAGATGTTCGCGGGGCTCGCCACCCGTGACAAGGACCCCCGCAAGTCGCTACATCTGGACGAGGTCCCGGTACCCGAACTCGGCCCCGGTGAGGCACTGGTCGCCGTCATGGCGAGCTCGGTGAACTACAACTCCGTCTGGACCTCGATCTTCGAGCCGATGTCCACCTTCGGCTTCCTGGAGCGCTACGGAAAGCTCAGCGAGCTCACCAGGCGCCACGACCTGCCATACCACGTGATCGGCTCCGACCTGGCGGGCGTCGTCCTGCGTACCGGCCCCGGCGTCAACGCCTGGAAGCCCGGCGACGAGGTCGTCGCACACTGCCTCTCGGTCGAACTGGAGTCCTCGGACGGCCACAACGACACGATGCTCGACCCCGAGCAGCGCATCTGGGGCTTCGAGACCAACTTCGGCGGCCTGGCAGAGATCGCACTTGTCAAGTCCAACCAGCTGATGCCGAAGCCGCAGCACCTCAGCTGGGAGGAGGCCGCCGCTCCGGGCCTGGTCAACTCCACCGCGTACCGCCAGCTCGTCTCGCGCAACGGCGCTGCCATGAAGCAGGGCGACAACGTGCTGATCTGGGGCGCCAGCGGCGGACTCGGTTCATACGCCACGCAGTTCGCCCTGGCCGGTGGCGCCAACCCGATCTGTGTCGTCTCCAGCGAACAGAAGGCGGACATCTGCCGGAAGATGGGCGCCGAGGCGATCATCGACCGCAACGCCGAGGGCTACAAGTTCTGGAAGGACGAGCACAACCAGGACCCGCGCGAGTGGAAGCGGTTCGGCAAGCGCATCCGTGAACTGACCGGCGGCGAGGACGTCGACATCGTCTTCGAGCATCCGGGCCGCGAGACCTTCGGCGCCTCGGTGTACGTGACCCGCAAGGGCGGCACGATCGTCACCTGCGCGTCGACGTCCGGCTACAACCACGAGTACGACAACCGCTACCTGTGGATGTCGCTCAAGAAGATCGTGGGCTCGCACTTCGCCAACTACCGCGAGGCGTGGGAGGCCAACCGCCTGGTGGCGAAGGGCAAGATCCACCCGACGCTGTCAAAGGTCTACTCCCTGGAGGAGACCGGCCAGGCCGCGTACGACGTCCACCGCAACCTTCACCAGGGCAAGGTCGGCGTGCTGGCGCTGGCGCCGCGCGAGGGCCTGGGCGTGCGCAACGAGGAGCTGCGCGAGCAGCACATCGACGCCATCAACCTGTTCCGTGACGCGTCAGCGGAGGGGACCGACAAGCACAGCCGTGACGCGTCAGCGGAGGGGACCGACAAGCACAGCCGTGACGCGTCAGCGGAGGGGACCGACAAGCACAGCCGTGACGCGTCAGCGGAGGGGACCGACAAGCACAGCCGTGACGCGTCAGCGGAGGGGATCAATAAGCACAGCCGTAAGGCGTCAGCGGAGCGGACCGACAAGCACAGCAGGGATGTCTGACATGAGTGGGCGTCAGAAGGACCGCCCGTGGCTCATGCGGACGTACGCCGGTCACTCGACCGCCGAGGCGTCCAACGAGCTCTACCGGCGCAACCTCGCCAAGGGCCAGACCGGCCTGTCGGTCGCCTTCGACCTGCCGACGCAGACCGGGTACGACCCCGACCACGTCCTCGCCCACGGCGAGGTCGGCCGGGTCGGCGTGCCCGTGTCGCACCTCGGTGACATGCGCCGGCTGTTCCAGGACATCCCCCTGGAGCAGATGAACACCTCGATGACGATCAACGCCACCGCAATGTGGCTGCTCGCGCTCTACCAGGTGGTCGCCGAGGAGCAGGGCGCCGATCCCACGAAGCTCCAGGGCACCACGCAGAACGACATCGTCAAGGAGTACCTCTCGCGCGGGACGCATGTCTTCCCGCCCGGCCCCTCGCTCCGGCTGACCACCGACATGATCACGTACACGGTCAACCGCATCCCGAAGTGGAACCCGATCAACATCTGCAGCTACCACCTGCAGGAGGCGGGAGCCACTCCGGTCCAGGAGATCGCGTACGCCATGTCGACGGCCATCGCGGTCCTGGACGCCGTACGGGAGTCCGGCCAGGTGCCCGAGGAGAAGTTCGGCGATGTGGTCGCACGGATCTCCTTCTTCGTGAACGCGGGCGTCCGCTTCATCGAGGAGATGTGCAAGATGCGCGCCTTCGGCCGCATCTGGGACCAGGTCACCCGCGAGCGGTACGGCATCACCGACGCAAAGCAGCGCCGCTTCCGCTACGGCGTCCAGGTCAACTCGCTCGGTCTGACCGAGGCGCAGCCGGAGAACAACGTCCAGCGCATCGTCCTGGAGATGCTGGCCGTCACCCTGTCCAAGGACGCCCGCGCCCGGGCCGTCCAACTGCCCGCCTGGAACGAGGCGCTGGGGCTCCCCCGGCCGTGGGACCAGCAGTGGTCGCTCCGCATCCAGCAGGTCCTCGCGCACGAGAGCGATCTGCTGGAGTACGAGGACATCTTCGCCGGCTCGCACGTCGTCGAGGCCAAGGTGGACGAGCTGGTCACCGAGTCGCTCGCCGAGATCGGCCGGATCCAGGAGATGGGCGGCGCCATGGCTGCCGTGGAGTCCGGCTATCTGAAGTCCGAGCTGGTCTCCTCGCACGCGGCCCGCCGGGCCCGGATCGAGGGCGGCGAGGAGAAGATCGTCGGCGTCAACATCTACGAGACGACGGAACCGAACCCGCTCACCGCGGACCTCGACGGGGCGATCATGACCGTCGATCCCGCCAACGAGGCCAGGGTCGTCAGGGCCTTGGCCGAGTGGCGCGACAACCGTGACGAGGCCCGCGCCACCGACGCGCTGGCCGCGCTGAAGAAGGCCGCCGCGGGCACCGAGAACCTGATGGAAGCGACCGTGGAGTGCGCCCGCGCGGGTGTCACCACCGGCGAGTGGTCCTGGGCGCTGCGCGATGTCTTCGGCGAGTTCCGGGCTCCGACGGGCGTCTCGTCGGCGCCGGTCGCGGTGACCGCGGAGGCCGGCACACCGCTCGCTCTGGTCCGCCAGAAGGTCGCCCGGACCGCGGCCGACCTGGGCGCCGGGCGGCTGCGGCTGCTGGTCGGCAAGCCGGGCCTGGACGGGCACTCCAACGGCGCCGAGCAGATCGCCGTACGGGCCCGCGACGCCGGCTTCGAGGTCGTCTACCAGGGGATCAGGCTGACCCCCGAGCAGATCGTCTCGGCCGCCCTCGCCGAGGACGTGCACTGCGTCGGCCTGTCGATCCTGTCCGGTTCGCACGCCGAGCTCGTGCCGGACGTACTCACCCGACTGCGCGAGGCGGGCGCCGCCGACATCCCGGTCATCGCGGGCGGGATCATTCCGCCCGCCGACGCGTCGGCCCTGATCGGGGTCGGTGTCGCCGCGGTATTCACCCCGAAGGATTTCGGTATCACGGAGATCATCGGCCGTATCGTCGACGAGATCCGGAAAGCGAACAAGCTCGACCCTCTGGAGGTCCCCGCATGACTGCCGTCAACCGCCTGCGTCCGCGCCGCTCGTGCCTGGCCGTGCCCGGCTCGAACCCGCGGTTCCTGGAGAAGGCCCAGGGCCTCCCGGCCGACCAGGTCTTCCTCGACCTGGAGGACGCCTGCGCGCCGCTCGCCAAGGAGGGCGCCCGGCACACCATCGTGGACGCGCTGAACAATGGCGACTGGACGGGCAAGACCCGGGTCGTGCGGGTCAACGACTGGACGACGCACTGGACGTACCGCGATGTCATCACGGTCGTCGAGGGCGCCGGCCAGAATCTCGACTGCATCATGCTGCCGAAGGTCCAGGACGCCCAGCAGGTCGTCGCCCTGGACCTGCTGCTGACCCAGATCGAGAAGACGATGGGCTTCGAGGTCGGCAGGATCGGCATCGAGGCGCAGATCGAGAACGCCAAGGGCCTGGTGAACATCGACGACATCGCCGCCGCCTCGCCCCGCCTGGAGACCCTGATCTTCGGCCCGGCCGACTTCATGGCGTCGATCAACATGAAGACCCTGGTCGTCGGTCAGCAGCCGCCCGGGTACGGCGCGGACGCGTACCACTACATCCTGATGCGCATTCTGATGGCGGCCCGTACGCACGACCTCCAGGCGATCGACGGCCCCTTCCTGCAGATCCGTGACGTGGACGCGTACCGCGAGGTCGCGGGCCGTGCGGCGGCGCTGGGCTTCGACGGCAAGTGGGTGCTGCACCCCGGTCAGGTGGACGCGGCCAACGAGGTGTTCTCGCCCACGCAGGAGGACTACGACCACGCCGAGCTGATCCTCGACGCGTACGACTGGTGCACCTCGGAAGAGGGCGGCAAGAAGGGCTCGGCGATGCTCGGCGACGAGATGATCGACGAGGCGAGCCGCAAGATGGCCCTCGTCATCGCGGGCAAGGGCCGCGCGGCCGGCATGCAGCGCACCTCCAAGTTCGAAGCGCCGGAGGCCTGATCATGCGGTTCGGACGTACCTATGAGGAGTTCGAGGTCGGTGCAATTTACAAGCACTGGCCCGGAAAGACGGTCACCGAGTACGACGATCACCTCTTCTGTCTGTTGACCATGAATCATCACCCGCTGCACATGGACAGCAACTACGCGGAGAAGACCACCGATTTCGGCAAGAACGTTGTAGTGGGCAACTACATCTACTCGTTGCTGCTCGGCATGTCCGTGCCGGACGTCTCCGGAAAGGCGATCGCCAACCTGGAGGTCGAGTCACTGAAGCATGTCGCGCCGACGTTCCACGGCGACACGATCTACGGCGAGACGACCGTTCTCGACAAGACTCCGTCAAAATCCAAGAACGACCGCGGAATCGTCCACGTCGAGACCAAGGGCTACAAACAGGACGGGACGCTCGTCTGCGTGTTCCGTCGCAAGGTGATGGTCCCCACCGAGACGTACATCAAGGAACGCGGCGGGGAGCAGCCCGGCCGTCCCGAGCTGAACCAGCCCTCGCAGAAGAACGTGGAGAAGTAGCCATGACGCGACTCGCCCAGACTGCCGGCCTCAATGACGTCCAGCAGGAAATCCTCTCCACGGTCCGGGATTTCGTCGACAAGGAGATCATTCCGGTCGCGACCCAGCTGGAGCACCGTGACGAGTACCCGACGGAAATCGTCGAGGGGCTCAAGGAGCTCGGCCTGTTCGGGCTGATGATTCCCGAGGAGTACGGGGGGCTGGGTGAGTCGCTTCTCACATACGCGCTGTGCGTGGAGGAAATCGCGCGCGGCTGGATGAGCGTGTCGGGAATCATCAATACGCACTTCATCGTGGCGTACATGCTCAAGCAGCACGGCACCCAGGAGCAGAAGGACACGTTCCTGCCGCGGATGGCGCTGGGCGAGGTCCGGGGCGCCTTCTCGATGTCCGAGCCGGCGCTGGGCTCGGACGTCGCGGCCATCACGTCCAAGGGCGTCAGGGACGGCGAGGAGTACGTCCTGAACGGCCAGAAGATGTGGCTGACGAACGGTGGCACGTCCTCGCTCGTCGCCGTCCTGTGCCGGAGTGACGAAGGCCACCCCGAGGGGACCGCTCCGCACAAGTCGATGACGACGTTCCTGGTGGAGAAGGAGCCCGGATTCGGTGAGGTCCTGCCCGGTCTCACCATTCCCGGCAAAATCGACAAAATGGGCTATAAGGGCGTGGATACGACCGAACTCATCATGGACGGGCTACGTATTCCAGCCAATCGCGTACTGGGCGGCACCACCGGTCGCGGGTTTTACCAAATGATGGACGGCGTCGAGGTCGGCCGGGTAAATGTGGCCGCGCGTGGCTGCGGCGTCGCTCAGCGTGCATTCGAACTGGGCATTTCCTACGCACAGCAGCGCCAGACCTTCGGAAAGCCGATCGCGCAGCACCAGGCGATCCAGTTCAAGCTGGCCGAAATGGCCACCAAGGTCGAGGCCGCCCATGCAATGATGGTAAATGCAGCACGCAAAAAGGACTCTGGGGAACGAAATGACCTGGAGGCAGGGATGGCGAAGTACCTCGCCTCCGAGTACTGCAAGGAAGTCGTCGAGGACGCCTTCCGAATCCACGGCGGCTACGGCTTCTCCAAGGAGTACGAGATCGAGCGCCTCTACCGGGAGGCCCCGATGCTGTTGATCGGTGAAGGTACCGCCGAGATCCAGAAAATGATCATTGGGCGCCGACTCCTGGAGGAGTACCGGTTCCAGGGTTGATTGTCCCTTTCACGCCGCTTTGGCCGCGAAGAAGATCACACCCTGTCATCCTAGGCCGGTGCCTTCAAGCCGTCCGACTCGGCTGCTGGCTTGCCCAGTTGCGGCTGGCAACCGCTAACATCGCCGGAAAAGCCGCCGTCCCCCGTTGCCAGCGCGGCATCATCCGCTACGAAGGTCATCCATGCCCGACAGCCAAACCTCTGCACCACGCGGCGGAGTCCGCCTTGCGCGCGGAGCTTCGCCGTGGCTCCTGCCGACCGTCGCCACCGCGGCACTCAGCCTCGCCCGGGCCCGCAAGTCCGGACGCTGGGCGGCGGTGGCCGTGCCCACCACCGCGCTCGCGGCGGGCATGCTGTGGTTCTTCCGCGACCCCGAGCGCGAGATCGCCCAGGGCCGGGTCATCTCACCGGCCGACGGTGTGGTGCAGAGCATCATGCCGTGGAAGGACGGACGTACCCGCGTGGCGATCTTCATGAGCCCGCTGAATGTCCACGTCAACCGTGCGCCCCTGGCCGGCACGGTGGCCTCGGTCGAGCACGTCCCCGGTGGGTTCGTTCCGGCGTTCAACAAGGAGAGCGAGAACAACGAGCGCGTTGTCTGGCACTTCGACACCGAGCTCGGCGACATCGAGATGGTGCAGATCGCGGGCGCGGTCGCACGTCGTATCGTCCCCTACATCCCGCAGGGCACGAAGGTGGAGCAGGGCGAGCGCATCGGCCTGATCCGCTTCGGCTCCCGGGTCGACATCTACCTTCCGGAAGGTATCGATGTCGCGGTCGAGGTCGGCCAGGCCACCACCGCGGGGGTGACTCGAATTGACCGTGATTGATCCCGAGACCCAGGCAGGCTGGGTGCCCGAGGCGGAGTCCGAGGAGGACGCCGGCGAGGACATGCCGCTCTCTCTGCGGCTGTCGATAGCGGACACCCTCACTCTCGGCAATGCCACGTGCGGTTTCATGGCGGTGTACTTCACCACCACCGGAATCCTCATCCCGCACCTCACGGGCAGCAACGAGACCGGCATGGCGCGGCACTCCGCGGCCACCGCCGTGATCCTCATGCTGCTCGCCGCGGTGTTCGACCTCTTCGACGGGCTCGTGGCCCGCAAGCTGCGCTCCTCGCCGATGGGTGCCGAGCTGGACAACCTCTCGGACCTGATCAGCTTCGGGCTCGCCCCGGCGTACTTCGTCCTCGTCTACGGCATGGTCGCGGACGACGCGCACCAGCGCGTGTCGGCGCTGGCGGCGATCGTGGTGCTGCTGGCGGTGGTGCTCAGGCTTGCCAGATTCTCCTGCGTGACCATGAAGGACGGCATGTTCCAGGGCATGCCGAGCCCCTTCGGAGCGCTCACGGTCGTCTCGATCGTGCTCCTGGAGCTGCCCTTCGTACCGACGCTGCTCGCGATCGTCGCAGTGGCGTGGCTGATGGTCAGCCGGGTCGAGTACCCGAAGCCGCGGGGCATTCTCGCGGTGGCGATGCTCAGCTGGATCGTGGCCGCGATGGGGCTCCTCGCCGCGTGGGCGTTCGAGGCCCCCGGCGGCCAGCTGCTTCTCCAGACCGGCTGTGCGCTGCAGGTGGTCCTGGGAGCGGTCATCCCGCTCTTCGCGACGGCCCGGCGGGTGAACACCTTCCGCGGCAACCGACGTGAGGCCCGGGCGGCCCAGCTACCGTAGGGCCGGAACAACGGAACACGCAGAACACGCGAGAGGGCCCCGGGTGCTCCCCAGCACCCGGGGCCCTCTCGCGTGTCCGCCGGTCGGTCCGGGCCGGTGGCTCTCAGCCGGGTACGAGTACGGCGGCCCCGTTCACCCGGTCCGCCGCCAGATCGGCCAGCGCATGGTCGGCCCTGCTCAGCGGGTAGGGGCTCACCGTGACCCGGATGCCCACGCGCGCCGCCAGGGCGAGAAATTCGCGGCCGTCCTCACGGGTGTTGGAGGTGACGCTGCGCAGATCGCGCTCCTGGAACAGGTGGCGCTGATAGTTCAGCACGGGAACGTCCGACAGATGGATTCCGGCGACGGCCAGCGTGCCGGACCGGTCCAGTGCCTCCAACGCCACCGGCACCAGGTCGCCGACGGGTGCGAACAGGATCGCCGAGTCCAGGGGTTCCGGCGGGCGGTCGTAGGCGTCACCCGCCGACGCGGCCCCCAGGTCGAGAGCGAGCTCGCGTGCCCGCGGTGAGCGGGTCAGGACGTGAACGGTGGCGCCCTCGGCGAGGGCCACCTGGGCGGCGAGGTGGGCGGACGCGCCGAAGCCGTAGATACCCAGCCGCCCGCCCTCGGGCAGCGCGCTGCGTCTGAGGGCCCGGTATCCGATGATGCCCGCGCAGAGGAGCGGGGCGAGCCGGGCGGCGTCCTGGTCGGCCGGGAGCCGGTAGGCGTACGCCTCCGGAACCAGTGCCGTGTCGGCGAAGCCGCCGTCCGCGTCCCACCCCGTGTAGACGGACCGCGGGCAGAGGTTCTCCCGGCCGCCCCGGCAGTACCGGCAGCTCCCGCACGTGCCGCGCAGCCAGGCTCCACCGACCCGGTCGCCGACACGGAAGAGGCCGACCCCGGCACCGAGGGCCGCCACCCGCCCGACGATCTCGTGGCCGGGGACGGTGGCGGGCCGGTGCGGCGGGAGATCGCCCTCGGCCAGATGGAGATCCGTACGACAGACGCCGCACGCTTCCACGTTCAGCAGCAGCTCCCCGGGGCCGGGAGCCGGCACGCCTCGCCGTACACGCACCAACGGCCCGGTGCCGATCGGACCGGGTGTCTGGACGGCCCAGCCGGTCTGCTCGGCCGGGGCCGGCGCGGGAACAGCCACAAGTCCAGCGTGCGGCTGCACGGGGGCGGAGGCAACCGGCCCCGACCGCGTGCACCGGGGACGTGCCGCACCCGTGCCGTGCTGCGCCCGCCGGTAGGAGGGCTAAGGTTTCACCAGGGGCCGCACCGACACGCGCGGGAATTATGCACCGACACCACAGCGCACCGGACAGCACCCAGGAGCTCCTGGTCACCCTCGGGCGTCTGGTCGATCAGACGTTGGAGAACATCAGGATCGAGCGGTCCCGGGCGGAGCTGGGCATGGCGCTGCAGCAGCACATGCTCCCGGGCGAACTGCCCGACTTTCCGGGGCTCCGGATCGCGGCCAGCTACTCGCCCTCGCAGGACGGGCTGGCTGTCGGCGGTGATTTCTACGACGCGTTCCCGATGCGGGACGGGGTCGCCGGTATCGCCATCGGTGACGTGCAGGGGCACGGGGTGGAGGCGGCGGCCTTCATGGGTGAGGCGCGGGCCAGTCTCCGGGCCCTCGCCAGCGTCACGGACGACCCCGGACAGGTACTGGCCTGCGCCAACGATCTGCTGATCTCGTTGGGCGGCGACCTGTTCACGACCTGTTGCCTGCTGAGCATCGCCCCGCAGAGCGGTGCGCTTTCCGTCGCCCGGGCCGGACACGTCCCGATCATCTGGGGCACCGATGACGGCGATTCGGGCATCTCCCTGGACGTCGGCGGGGTTCCCCTGGGGATACTGCCTGGTCAGCAGTACCCCGTGACCCGTCGGAGGATGAAACGGCCCGGTTTTCTCGTCCTGGTGACCGACGGGGTCGTGGAAGGTCCGACCTACCCGATCGACGAGGGACTGGCCACGGTGTGCGCGCTGGTCGGCACGGCGGCCACGACGGATCCCGCCGAGCTCGCCGCACAGGTGATCCGGGTGGCGGACCTGACGGGTCATGAGGACGACGCCGCTGTTCTCGTCATCCGCTACGACGGTGTGCCGGGCGCAGGTTAGCCGGATGCGCCTCGTGCGTCCGCTTCGCGGGTGTGGCGTCGGCGTGGCCCCGGCGTGCCAGAGCGGCGGGGGCACCCGGGTGTGGTGTCTGATGCTGATGTGGTGGACAGCGCACAGCTCCGGCGGCACACGGCTACGGCCCTCACGCTCCTGGCGGTGGCCGTCTGCTACTACGCGACGGCCCGCCTGGGGCTGCTCGAGCAGCTGGTGCGCGGCCAGGTCACGCCGCTGTGGCCACCGACCGGGATCGCGGTCGCGGCTCTGCTCGTGTTCGGTCTGCGCGTCTGGCCGGGGATCGCGCTCGGCGCCCTCGTGGCCAACGTGTTGATCGGGCCTTCCGCCCTGCCCGTACTGATCATCGCGGTGGGAAACACCCTGGCCCCGATCTGCTCCTGCCTGATGCTGCGCCGGGCCGGCTTCCGCGACGACCTCGACCGCTTACGGGATGCGCTGGCCCTGGTCTTCCTCGGTGCGCTGGGCGGCATGCTGATCAGCTCGACCGTGGGCAGCGGCATCCTGGCCATGTCGGGGGCGCTCCCGGCCGGGGGCTTCTGGCCGACCTGGTGGGTCTGGTGGACGGGCGACGCCATGGGCGTCATGGTCGTCACGCCGTTCCTTCTCGTCCTGCGCAGGGCCCGGCTGCCGCACGGTGTCGGCCTGACCCGATGGGCCGAGGCGATCGCGCTGGTGGCGTGTACGACGGCCGTCACCCTCGTGGCGACCGACACCTCCCATACCTCGTTCCTCTTCCTCGTGTTCCCCTTCCTGATCTGGGCCGCGTTCCGCTTCGAACGGGCGGGCGCCGCGTGCTGCGCACTGGGCGTGTCCGTGTTCGCGATCCTCGCCGCCGAACGGATGACCGGCCCCTTCGCCCACCACCGCCTCCTCACCAACATGATCACGCTCCAGGCGTTCAACGGAGCGGTCTCACTCACCGCTCTGCTCCTCGCGGCGGTGATCACCGAGCGGAAGCGCACATATCAGGAAATCAAGCGGCTCTGCGAGCAACTCTCCGAGAAGGTGGCGCGACTCGACACCTGATTCACTCCATCGGTCGTGCGACGCGTGCGCGGACCCCCGATCGGCAGCAGGCTGAGGGGCGACGGCACCGCGACGAGGGCTATCGGACGCCGAGACTTCGGGCGACCGGTCGCCGTAAGAGGTGGAGCCATGCCCCGTGTGTCAGCGAATGTCCATGTGTCCCGCCCTGCCGACGAGATCTTCTCGTTCCTACGGGATCCGCGGAATCTGGCCGTGTGGTCATCGACCATCGATCACGTGATCGAGGGCCCGATCACCACGGAACTCGGCGACGAGTACACCTGCAAGTTCCCGGGCAGGCGGCGGGCGCACCGCCTTACGTGCACCGCGAGCACACCGGTCGAGTACCTGGCGTTCCGCGGTGCGTGCATGTGGACCCCGCTGGGGCGCCACTCGCCGGAACTGGAGTTCCGGCTGAGTCCCAGCCGACGGGGAACGATGGTCAACGTATCGGTCAAGCCGCATCTGGACGGCGGCATGATCATCCTTGCCCCGTTCGTGACGATGGCGTGGCGTCGTGACCTGCCGGCGGAGCTGCGGATCCTGGCGGAGCTGCTCGCCGATGGGGAGGGTCCTGACGCGGACACGAGTGACGGTCAGGGGGCCGAGCCGTCCGTGGGGTGACGCGGAGGGGTGGGGGGTTCGTCCTGGAGGGTCCGTCCTGGGTGGTCCGTCCTGGGTGGTCCGTCCTCGCCTGCCGGACGGACGCGGATTTTCGATCGCCGGACGGGCCTGGTCTGCTGCCCCGCCCGGCGATCCACGGTCGTAACCGGGGGCGTACTACAGCAGGAAGTCGCGCGCGATCGCCTCGGACGCCCGTTCCAGCAGCGGTCCCGCCTGGGCCATGGAGATCGCGGGGTCCGGTTCCAGGTCCGCGAGGGCGTACGCGCGGCTGATGCCCGCGCCGGCCAGGGCCTCCGGCGGCAGGGCGAGGCGGCCGCAGACGGCCACGACCTCGATGCCCGCGGCGCGGGCGGCCGCGGCCACGCCCGCCGGGGCCTTGCCGTGGAGGGTCTGCTCGTCGAGCGAGCCCTCTCCGGTGATCACCAACGTGGCGCGTGCCAGGGCGGGGGCGAAGCCGAGGACGTCGAGCATGACCTCGATGCCGGGGCGGAACCGGGCGCCGAGGGCGACCAGCGCCCCGTAGCCGATGCCGCCCGCCGCCCCTGCTCCGGGCAGCCGGGCCTGGTCCGGGCCCAGGACGGACGCGTAGTGGGCGAGCGCGGCGTCGAGCGTCGCGATGTCCTCCTCGGTCGCGCCCTTCTGCCGGCCGTAGACCTCGGGGGCGCCCTTCGGGCCCGTCAGCGGGTTGTCCACGTCGCTGGCGAGGATCAGGTCGACGTCGGACATGCGCGGGTCGAGGCCGGACAGGTCCGCCTCGGCCAGGTCGGCGAGGCCACCACCCCCCGGGCCGACCGGCTTGCCGTCCGCGTCCAGGAAGCGGGCACCCAGCGCGGCCAGCATGCCGGCACCGCCGTCCGTGGTCGCGCTGCCGCCGACGCCGAACACGATCGTGCGGGCGCCCGCGTCGAGCGCCGCGGCCAGCAGCTCTCCGGAGCCGTACGTCGTGGCCGTGAGCGGGGCGAACACCCCTGCGGGGAGGTGCTGGAGGCCCGAGGCCTCGGCCATCTCGACCACGGCGGTGGTGTCGCGCAGCGCGTACGCCGCGGTCACCGGATCCCCGAGCGGCCCGGTCACCCGCGCCTCGTGGCGCTCGAACCCGGCGGCCACCGCCGCCGACACCGTGCCGTCGCCGCCGTCCGCCACGGGCAGGGTCTCGACCCGCACCCCGGGCACGACGCGCCGCAGCCCGGCCGTCACCCGCTTTGCGACCTGTACGGCCGTGAGCGAGCCCTTGAACTTGTCCGCCGCGACGAGCACGCGTGCGGTCTCCATCACTGCTCCGTCCGCCACCTTGCATCCCTTGCTTTCGAACAGGCAGTCGCGCCGTCCTCGACCCTATCGGCAGCGCATACCCGCTGCCCAGAGCCGTCTCACGCCGGCACCGCCCGCACTACGCTGCCCGCGTGACCACCACTGATTACGCCACCTACATCGCGGGGCTCCCCCGGGTCCTGGCCGCCGCGGCCACCGTGTTCCGGGACGTCCACGGGCGAGTGCTGCTCGTCGAGCCGAACTACCGGGACGGCTGGGCACTGCCCGGCGGGACCGTCGAATCCGACCAGGGCGAGAGCCCGCGTCAGGCCGCGCGGCGCGAGACGGCCGAGGAGATCGGGCTCGACCGGAAGCCGGGACGACTGCTCGCGGTCGACTGGGCACGCGGGCCGGCGCGGCCGCCGATCGCCGCGTATCTGTACGACGGCGGAGTGCTGAAGGACGCGGAGCTGAAGGCGATCCGGCTGCAGGAGGAGGAGCTCCTGTCCTGGGAACTGGTCGAGCCCGACGACCTCGACCGCTATCTGCTCGGCGGTCTCGCGCTGCGTCTGCGGGCGGCCCTGGACGCGCTCGATTCCGGTGGCGGCGCGGTGGAACTGGAGGACGGCCGCCCGGCGAACATCTGACCGGTAGGCCCGCACAGGGACGGCTGACTGCAGGCGCGCACGAAGACGGCTGACCTGTCGGCCCGCAGCTGCCCCGTATTCCCGTTGTGTTTGCTCATTCCCCTTTGCGCCCCGTTGTCTTGACGCGCCGTCACCTGACAGTCCGGTCGGCGGCTGCCGGACGCCCGAGTTCATTTGGCATTCGACGGCAGAGGCTGGCAGTCGGGCCACGGGACTTCACCGCCGACATGAACGGCGACGGCGTCCTCGACGGCGACACGGCCGATACGCCCGACCACCGGTACGGCTGTCGGTCCCGCGGCGCTCGTCCCTGGCGGCCCCGCGGCCTGACGTCCGTCGCGTGCGGAAACTCCTCGCGGATGCCGGCCGGCGCTGCGTAGGCTCGTGCCATGACTCTCGTCGCGATCCTCAGCGGCGCCGGCATCTCCACGGACTCCGGCATCCCCGACTACCGCGGCCCGCGCGGGCTCTGGCGCAAGGATCCGGAGGCCGAGAAGCTCGTCACGTACGACTTCTACATGGCCGACCCGGAGATCCGCCGCCGCTCCTGGCAAATGCGGCGCACGAGCGCGACCTGGGCCGCCGAGCCGAACGCGGCCCACCGCGCGGTGGCGGAGCTGGAGCGGTCCGGCACCCCGGTGCGGGTGCTCACGCAGAACGTCGACGGCCTGCATCAGCTCGCCGGTCTCCCCGCCCGCAAGGTCCTCGAACTGCACGGGACCGCACGCGAGACGGTCTGCACCCGCTGCCACGCCCGTGCTCCGATGGCCGAGGCACTGGCCCGCGTCGAGGCGGGCGAGGCCGACCCGCCGTGCACGGTCTGCGGCGGCATCCTGAAGTCGGCGACGGTCATGTTCGGTGAGCGGCTCGATCCGGTGGTGCTGGGCGACGCGATGTCGATCGCCAAGGCCTGCGAGGTGTTCATCGCGGTCGGTACGACGCTGCAGGTGCAGCCCGCCGCGTCGCTGGCCGGGATCGCGGCGGACAACGGGGCCCGGCTGATCGTGGTGAACGCGGAGCCCACGCCGTACGACGAACTGGCCGAGGAGACCATCCGCGAGCCCATCGGCACGGCGCTCCCCGCGCTGCTGGAGCGCCTGGGCACGGGCTTGGACTCCGGTGGCTGAGTGGCCGGCACGGCCATCCACCGCGACCTGGCCCCGGGGCGGCCGTCTGTTGCCGATGGTCGAGCCCGTAGCGGCGCAGCGGCCCGGCCGGGATCTCCGGCGCCGCCGCCGGACAGGGCCTAGTGGTCGAGTTCCCGCTGCAGGCGGCGCGAGGGGCGGAACGTGTACAGGTCGAGGATCTCCGGCGCGTCCTCCAGCCCCGGGCCGCCCGCCGCGGCCCAGGCGGCGATGTCCTTCACCGCGTCCGAGTCGTTGACCAGCCCGAGCCAGACCGGGCGGCCGCCCGCCGCGCGCCCCTCCGCGGAGGGCTGTACGACGATGACGTTGGCCTGCTCGCAGGCGTCCAGGCACTCCACGGCGCGGACCGTGGCGGTTTCGCCGAGCGAGCGGCGCAGTTCGGCGAGCTGGCCGGCGTGGTCGACGTCCGGGATCTTCGCCGTCCCGCAGCAGCAGCCGCGGCAGACACTGACGGTGGGCCGGGGTGTGCCCCGGTCGGGGGCAGCCTTGCGGGTGCGGTGGCTCATACGGGGACGCCTCCGGTGTCGGCGCGGATGATCACCGGGGGACTGTACCGATAACTGCCACCGGTTCGAACACCTGCACTCCCCCGTCGGCCGGTGGGGTAGAGTTGATGGCTGCGAAGGGGAGTAGCCCCGCAAACCGGTCGTCGACACACTGGAGCCCTCGGGTTCCCGGTGGCCGGGCCCGTAGATCCTTACGGGCGGGCGAGACCTTCGGTCAGGTATGACACGCCCGCGCCCCGTGGGCGCTGACGTCATGCCGGGCCGAGTGGTCCTCCGAAAGCCCGAGTGGCGCTTCGCGAAGGTCCCGGGGCCCGGCTCTCACAGAAAGCCACCCGGAATGCACCTCGACCCCCTGGCGATACTCACCGCCTTCGGGCTGATCTTCCTCGCGGAACTCCCGGACAAGACGATGTTCGCGTCGCTTGCCATGGGCACCCGCATGCGACCGCTGTACGTCTGGTTCGGTACGTCGTCCGCGTTCATCGTGCACGTCGCCATCGCCGTCGGGGCGGGCAGCCTGATCGGGTTGCTGCCCGACTGGATCGTCAAGCTCGTCTCGGCGTCCCTCTTCGCGTTCGGGGCGTTCATGCTGCTGCGCAACGGCGGCGGCGATGACGAGGAGGAGGGCGGCACCAAGACGGTGACCGGCTTCTGGCCGGTCTACTCGACCGCGTTCATGGCAGTCTTCATCAGCGAGTGGGGCGACCTCACCCAGATCACCACGGCCAACCTGGCCGCGAGCAACGGCACCTGGTCCACGGCGATCGGCTCCGCCGCCGCCCTGATGTCCGTCTCGGCGCTGGCGCTGCTGGCAGGGCAGTTCATCGCGAAGCGGATACCGCTGAAGACGGTTCAGCGGATCGGCGGGATCTGCATGCTGGGGCTGGCGATCTGGACCGTCGTGGAGATCTTCGTCGGCTGACGTCTGTACCGCTTCGGGTCGCGGCGTTGTCTCCGCTGCCGCGGCACGGCCGTGAAGGACGGGCCTGGTTCTCCCGGGCCCGTCCTTCGCGTTTTCTCGACGCGTTCGTTCGGCGGTGTCAGAAGAGTGCGGGGGTGTCGTCCTGCGTGCCGCTCTCGAAGGCCAGCAGCCGCTGCTTGCGGTCGAGCCCGCCGCCGTATCCGGTGAGGCTGCCCGAGGCGCCGATGACGCGGTGGCACGGGACGATGATGCCCACCGGGTTCTTGCCGTTGGCGAGGCCCACCGCACGTGAGGCGCCCGGTTTGCCGAGGAGCTCGGCCAGTTCGCCGTACGAGCGGGTCTCGCCGTACGGAATCAGCCGGAGCTGCTCCCAGACGCTGCGCTGGAACGGGGTTCCGTCGAGGTGCAGCGGCAGGTCGAATTCGCGCAGTTCACCGGCGAAATAAGCGTCGAGCTGGCGGATCGTCTCCGTGAAGGGGCGCGGGTCGGGCTCGCCGAAGGTCTCCTCGGGCGGGCGGTGCCGTTGGCCGGTCATGTAGAGGCCCGCGAGGACGCCGTCGGTGGCGACGAGCGTGAGCGGACCGTACGGGCTGTCGACGACCGTGTGCTGCCGGGTCGCCGTGCGAGGGTGCGTCGCGGTCATGGGTGATTTCCCAACGTGCTTATGCGGGCAGGTGGTTGATGGGGTGATCGTCCACGGTCCAGAGGTACTGAACCGCGTAGGCCCGCCAGGGCCGCCAGGTCGCCGCGCGGGCGGTGAGCGCTGCGGGCGTCGACGGGAGGCCGAGCTCCTCGGCCGCGCGCCGGATGCCGAGGTCCGTGGGGAGGAAGGCGTCCGGGTCGCCGAGCGCCCGCATCGCGATCACCTCGACGGTCCAGGGGCCGAAGCCGGGCAGAGCGGCGAGTTCGGACCGGGCCTTCTCCCAGTCCGTGTCGGTGCCCAGCCGCAGCGTGTCGTCGGCGAGTGCGCCGACGAGGGTGGTGAGGGTGGTGCGGCGGGTGCGCGGCAGGGCGAGCTGTTCGGGGTCGAGTCCGGCGAGGGCCTCGGGGGTCGGGAAGAGATGGGTGAGGCCGCCCTCCGGGTCGTCGACGGGGACACCGTACGCGGTGACCAGCCGGGCCGCGTGGGTGCGGGCGGCCGCGGTCGAGACCTGCTGCCCGAGCACGGCCCGTACGGCGAATTCCGCACCGTCGACGGTACGCGGCACCCGTCGGCCGGGCGCCTTGTCGACCAGGGGGGCGAGCAGCGGATCGGCACGCAGCTGGTCGTCCACGGCCACCGGGTCGGCGTCCAGGTCGAGCAGCCAGCGGCAGCGGCTGATCGCGAGGGTGAGGTCGCGCGGATCGGTGAGGAAGAGGCGGCAGGCGATGTGGTCGGGGTGCGGGGTGAGGGCGACGATGCCGTGCCCGTACCGGAGGGTGAGCGTGCGGCGGTAGGCGCCCTCGCGCCACTCCTCGACGCCGGGGACCGCGGTCGCGGCGAGGTGACCGAAGAGGTTGGTCGGGTTGAGCGGGGCCCGGTACGGCAGCCGCAGCGCAATCACGCCGGGCGTGGGCAACGGTGCCGCGGACCGGGTGGCGCGGCCGCGCAGCTCGCCCGGGGCGAGCGCGAAGACCTCACGGACGGTGTCGTTGAAGGTGCGGATCGAGGAGAACCCGGCGGCGAACGCGACCTCGGCCATGGGCAGCCCGGTCGTCTCGATCAGCAGCCGCGCGGTCTGCGCGCGCTGCGCGCGGGCCAGGGCGAGCGGACCGGCGCCCAGCTCGGCGAGCAGCTGGCGCTCGATCTGCCGGGCGGAGTAGCCGAGCCGGGCCGCGAGACCGGGAACGCCCTCGCGGTCGACGACGCCGTCCCGGATGAGCCGCATCGCACGTGCGACGGAGTCGGCGCGGGCGTTCCACTCCGGGGAGCCGGGGCTGGTGTCGGGCCGGCACCGTTTGCAGGCCCGGAATCCGGCCTGCTGGCAGGCGGCGGCGCTGGGGTAGAAGGTCATGTTCTCGACCTTGGGCGGCACGACGGGGCAGCTGGGACGGCAGTAGATCCGGGTGGTCAGGACCGCCGTGAAGAACCAGCCGTCGAAGCGGGCGTCCTTGGACTGGACGGCCCGCACGCAGCGCTCGGTGTCGGTGTGCATGGTTCAAGCATCGGTCACCGGGGACCAGGGGGGCTGGCGAAAATCCGACATCAACCTCGCACTACCAGGAACTCTTCGACTTCCGTCGTTTCGCGAACAGATCGGACCACCGATCGGCCACGCCACCATCGACCCCGCCCGGGCCCGACGGTCGGCCATGCCCCCGCCGAGTCACACGGCCGACCGCCGCTCGCCATGAACGCACCAGGAGACAGCGCGGCGGAGAGCAGGTCCGGCCGCGCCGCCCGTACGGCTCCGGATCCCTCGCAGGGCCGTTGGTGGTGGCGCCGTCCCGGGCGTCGGGCCCGCGGTCGGAGCCGGCTCCGACGATCGGACCGGCTCCTTCCCTCCGAAGAGTGGGGCTACTACTTGACGGCGCCCGCAGTGAGGCCGCTGCGCCAGAAGCGCTGTAGTGCGACGAAGGCGACGAGCAGGGGGACCAGCGAGACGAACGCTCCGGTGATGGGGAGCATCGACGGGACGCCGTTGGCGAACTCCGAGCGCCACTGGACCAGGCCGACGGTGACCGGCAGTTTGGAGGCATCGTTGATCATGAGCGCGGGCAGCAGGTAGTTGTTCCAGACACTGACGAACTGGAACAGGAAGATCGTCACCAGGGCCGGGGCCATGACCGGAAGCGCGATACGGAAGAAGGTCCGCTGCTCGCCGGCGCCGTCGATGCGCGCCGCCTCCAGCAGCTCGTCGGGGACGGACGCCGACGCGTAGACGCGCGAGAGGTAGACGCCGAAGGGGCTGACGAAGCTGGGGAACAGAACGGCCCAGTAGGTGTCGGTGAGTTGCATCTTGGCCAGCATCAGGAACAGCGGCAGGGCGAACATCGGAGCCGGGATCAGCACCGAGGCCAGGACCACGTTGAAGATCGTCTCGCGGCCGCGGAACTTGTACTTGGCCAGGGCGAAGCCGGCCATGACCGACAAAAGCGTGCTGACCGTCGCGCCGACCAGGCTGTACAGCGCGCTGTTGGCCAGCCAGGAGGAGAAGACCCCGCCCTGGAAGGAGAAGACGCGGTCGAGGTTGCCGCCCAGGTCGAAGTGCGAGAACCACAGCGGGCTGCCCTGGTGGAGGTACCCCTCGCCCTTGGTCGCCGAGACGAACAGCCACCACAGCGGGATGAGGGTGTAGAGGGCCATCAGGCCGAGCAGAGCGTTGACGACCAGGCGTTCGGTGAGCGGGCTGCGGGTGGTGGTCATGCGTCGGCCGTCCTTCGCTGAGTGAACTTCAAAAGCCCGAAGGAGAGAACGAGCGTCACAAGGGCCAGCAGAACCGATTCGGCGGCGGCCAGGTTCGGGTCCGCCTGGGAGGCGGTGAGCGTGGTGTTCATGATCGGACTGAACTTGTTGGAGGCACCGGGTATCCGCGCGGCGGCGAGCACGGCCGGCTCGGTGTAGAGCTGGGCGGTACCGATGATGGAGAACACCGTCGTGAGGACCAGGGCGGGCCGCACCATCGGAATCTTGACGTACCAGGCCAGGCGCCAGCCGGTGCAGTTGTCGAGGGTCGCGGCCTCGATCACCTCGCCGGGCACAGCCTGCAGCGCCGAGTAGATGATCAGCATGTTGTAACCGGTCCAACCCCAGGTGATCATGTTGCCGATCGACACCGAGATCCAGCCGGCCGAGAGGAAGTCGGTGTGGATGCCGATCGCCGCCAGCGGCCCGGTGAACGGCGAGAGGTCCTTGACCAGCAGGAACGACCACATCACCGCAGCGATCGCACCGGGCAGCGCATAGGGCAGGAAGAAGGTCAGCCGGAAGGTCTTCCTGAACCGGGCCGAACGCGAGTCCAGCAGCAGCGCGAGGACCAGGGCCAGTCCGAGCATCACCGGCACCTGGATGACGCCAAGCAGCACCACCCGGCCGAGCGAGGCTATGAAGTCGCCGTCGTGGAGGGCGACGGCGAAGTTGTCGAAGCCCACGAACCGCTCGGTCTGCGCACCGCCGAACAGGCCCTGGCGTTGGACCTGGTAGAAGCTCTGATAGATCGCGTAGCCGATCGGTGCGAGCATCATCGCGGCGAACAGGACGCCGAACGGAACCAGGAACCCGGCGGCGTTCAGCGCGGTCCGGCGGCGGTGGTGGCGGCTCGGTCCTGCCACCACGCGCGGGGGCGCCGGTGCGGGCGGTGATGCTGTCTGGGTGCTCATAGTGTTCGTTCCTCGCGCGCTTGCGGTATGGACGGGGCCCCGCGGCGCCGCACCCTTGAGCGGCGCCGCGGGAATCCTCGGGCGACCTGACGTCCCCTCGACATCAGCCGCCGGTCACGGAGAGCCCCAGGCTCTTGATCTTCTCGACCGTCTTCTGCTGGACCTCGGTCGTGGCCCGGGTGTAGCTCCCCTTGCCGATCGCGTCCGAGTAGTCCGCCTCGATCTGACCGAACGTCGGCCCGACGACCCAGGTGGTGGGGATGTTCGCCGCGGACTCCTTGAAGACGTCGTAGATCTTCTGCCCGCCGAAGTAGGGGTCACCCTGGGACAGCAGCGGGTTGTCCAGACCGGCCTTCGACGCCGGGTACAGGCCGCCGACCTTGATGCCGGTGCTGACCGCGTCCGGGTCGGTGGACAGGAACGCGGCGAACTGCGCGGCCTCCTTGGGCGTCTTGCAGCCGGTCAGGACGGAGGTGGCGGAACCGCCGGAGTTCGCGCTGGTCCGGTCGCCTGCAGTCCAGGTCGGCATCGGGGCCACGGCCCACTTGCCGGCGAGGGCCTTGAGGTCCCCCTTGATGCCCGGGACGGCCCAGGCGGCATTGACGAAGGTCATGACCTTGCCGGCTTCCGACGCCTTGCTGAAGGTCGGGTCCCAGGCGTTGCCGTTGTTCATCACCAACTTCTTGTCCTTCAGGTCCTGCCAGTACGTGGCGACCTGTCGCGTGCCCGGGTTGTCGATGGAGACCTGCCACGAGCCGTTCTGCGTGCCGAACCAGGACTTGCCGGTCTGCCAGGTCAAGGCGGCCATGTCGTAGGCGTCCTGGGGCGCGGTGCCGAAGGCGACGCTCGGGTCGGCCGCGTGGACCTTGGCGGCGTCGGCGGCGTACTCGTCCCAGGTCGCGGGAGGCTTGGAGATGCCGAACTTCTTGAACAGGTCGGCGCGGTAGTACAGGGCCATCGGCCCGGTGTCGACGGGGATGCCGTACATCTTGCCGTCGGCCGAGGCCGCCGCGACGGTCCAGTCCAGGTACTTGCCGGAGTCGTCGGAGGCGTACGGGGTGATGTCCATCAGCGCCTTCTTGACCAGCATCGACGGAATGTCGTTGTAGGTGACCTGCGCCAGACACGGGGCCTTGCCCGCCGTGATCGCGTTGGTCATCTGGTCGTAGCCGCCCTTGGCACCGGACGGGATCTGCTTGAACGTCACCTTGATGTCCGGGTGGGCAGCGTTCCACTGGGCGGTGATCTTGTCGTAGCCCGGGGCCCAGCCCCAGAACTCCAGCGACACCGGTCCGGCCTGCGTCGCCTCGCCGGAGTCGCTGGATCCGGAACATCCGGTCACCAGAAGGGCGAGGGAGAGGGCTGCCGCACCGGCGGCGGATCTGGAGGTGAATGTACGCATGACTTCCTCATGAGACGGTCGTAAGGACGGGACGGCGGTTGGGTGCTTCGTCAACCCGCGTCCTCGCCCTGCGGATTCAGTAAGCAGTGGGGGATGGTTCGATCGACGGAATCAGACCGGACGAGCACTCAGAGCGGTCTGGACAGCCGGGCACGGAGGCTCTCCTTGATGACAAGGCAGGCGGCACCTCGTGCCCATAGCGTCTCGCTCTCCTCGTCGATCTTGATCACGCAGTCGCGTGCCACGGTCGAGACGGCGTGGCGCTCCAACGCGGCGGTCATGGCGGGCCCGAAGTGCTCATGGGCCACCACGCCTTCGCCCGCGATCACGATCAGTCCCGGGTTGAGCAGGTTGCACAGGCATGCCAGTCCGCGTCCGAGCGCGTCTCCGGCCACGGCGAACGCATCGAGCGCGGCGCGTCGTTCGGCTTCCGGCCCTGACCGCGCCAGCTCCGTGACAGCGTCGTAGTCGGCTTCGGGCCGGCCACCGGCCTCGCGGAACATCCGCAACACCGCGTCGGAACAAGCCAGCGCCTCCACGCAGCCGCGGTTGCCACAGGCGCAGTCCGGACCGTTCGGCTCGACCGGCAGATGTCCGAACTCGGTAGCCATTCCACCGGCACCCGAGGGAAGAGTTCCGTGGATCATCAGCGCACCGCCGACGCCGCGCCCGACCGAGATCACGGCGAACGAATCGACATCCCGGCCCTCACCGAACCAACGTTCGGCAATGACCAGAGCGTTGACGTCGTTGTCCACCACCACCGGCAGTCCGGTGGCGGCACTCAGCGGAGCCGCGACGGCGACATCGGTCCAGCCCAGTCGCACCGCCGAACGGCACACCCCGCTCGCCGCGTCGACATGGCCGCCCACACCGACCCCGACGCCCAGCACCCTCGCGTCGGCACTCGGTGCCTGCGCGATGAGCCGGGCCGCCAACTCCGCCGCCACCGAAAGCACGTGGGCGGGCTCCAGGGAATCGAGCATGTGCTCCAGGCGGCACAGCGGACGGGCACCGAGGTCGGTGAGCACGGCCGCGACATGAGTGCGCGCGATCTGAATCCCGACGACCAGGCACTGGTCGGCGTTGACCTGCAGCAGGCGTTGGGGGCGGCCCGGACCCGTCGCGGTCTTCTGTCCGGTCTCGCTCAGGTAGCCGTCCTCGATCAGCGGCGCGAGCAGCCGGGTCACCGTGGAGGGTGACAGCCCGAGGCGCTGCGCCACGGCCGTTCTGGAGATCGGGCCCGCTGTGAGTACTTGGGCGAAGATCTCGGCTCCTGTCCGGTCAGGCACCAGGGCCGTCATCGCGCTCACGTCATGTCTCCCCAACGGATTGACTCATTGTCACCAAGAGTTCGTCGAGAGATACTTTTACGCATCAAGAAAAGAACTGGCAAGGGGTGCAGGACACCGGATTCCCTCGTCGGCTCGACACCACACGCTCCCAGATCTCGACCACATCACGACTGTTGACTCTTGATCCGATGTGTTCAATCATGTTCGCAGCTCAATCTCGACGAGCGGGACGAAGTCCCTGCAGGGACGGGAATCTTCCCAAGTCTCCCAAATTCTGCAGCCCGTGCACGATCACGCAAGGCCTGTTCAGTTCTGGTTGATTCGACGAGGTGCGTACACCGCCGCGTACCCCAACCGCCTTGCGTGGACTTATGTCGTGTCCACGCAAGGCAGCCGTCGAAGCAGCGCAGTCGCCGCCCTCGGCATGGTCGCGCTTCTTACGCTCAGTCATGCTCCAGCGGCCAGGAGGCCACGAAGCCGGGCGGCGACGGCGCCGGAAAGGTGGATTGGCGAGATCTCTCTGACGTATCTGCAGAAGCAGGGCAACCAGGAGTACTTCGTCGGCGAGGCCGCGGGGGCCAAAGCGAGGGCCGGGACCGCGACGGCCGTCGGCACCACCACCGCACTCGGCACCGGCGGCTGGCACAACGTCGCGTTCACCCTTGAGGGCTCGCCCCTCTCCGCGACGGCGGACGGCGTCACCGTCGGCAGCACCACCGACTCCAGCTACACCAACGGGCAGGCCGGCCTCGGCGTGACCGGGTACGGCCTCGGGGAACATCGGTACAGCCGTTGGCGCTGAGAACGATCATGGTCAGCTAGTGCTGTGACCGTGAAGGTTCGCCGGGTTGGTGGTCGCGACGGTTGGATGTGCGGTGACGTCCGATCCGATCGCTGGAGGCGCGGTGGCTGAGCCTGTCCGTGTACGCAGACTGACCGACCAGGAGGGGCAGAAGCTGCAGCAGATCGTGCGCCGGGGCAGCACGAGTTCGGTGCGCTACCGGCGCGCGATGATGCTGCTCGCCTCGGCGGGCGGGAACCGGGTGCCGGTGATCGCCCAGCTGGTCCAGGCCGACGAGGACACCGTGCGCGATGTGATCCACCGCTTCAACGAGATCGGCCTGGCCTGCCTGGACCCTCAGTGGGCGGGAGGCCGTCCCCGCCTACTCAGTCGTGACGACGAGGTTCGTCATCCGGACGGCCACCACTCGCCCCAGCAAGCTCGGCCAGCCCTTCACCCGCTGGTCGATCCGCAAACTCGCCGCCTACCTGCGGAAAGCGCACGGACGTGTCATCCGCATCGGCCGTGAAGCCTTACGGTGCCTGCTCCGGCGCCGCGGCATCACCTTCCAGCGCACCAAGACCTGGAAGGAGTCACCCGACCCTGATCGCGATGCCAAGCTCGACCGGATCGAGCAGGTGCTGGACCGCTTCCCGGACCGGGTCTTCGCCTTCGACGAGTTCGGGCCCCTGGGGATCCGGCCCACCGCAGGCTCCTGCTGGGCGAAGCAGGCCAAGCCCAACCGGCTGCTGGCGACCTACCGCCGCACCCACGGCGTCACCTACTTCCACGACTGCTACTCCGTGGGCGACGACCGCCTGTGGGGCGTCAACCGCCGCCGCAAGGGCACCGCCAACACCCTGGCCGCGCTCAAGTCGATCCGCGCCACCCGACCCGACGACGCGTCGATCTACATCATCCTGGACAACCTCTCCTCCCACACCGGGGCGGACATCCGCCGCTGGGCGAAGAAGAACAAGGTCGAGCTGTGCTTCACCCCGACCTACGCTTCCTGGGCCAACCCGATCGAGGCCCACTTCGGCCCGCTGCGGCAGTTCACCCTGGCCAACTCCCACCACCGCAGCCACCCCGCGCAAACCCAGGCACTGCACCGCTACCTGCACTGGCGCAACACCAACGCCCGCCACCCCGACGTACTCGCCGCCCAACGCAAGGAACGTGCCCGCACCCGCAGCGAAAAGGGCATCCGCTGGGGCGGACGCCCCCTCAACACCGCGGCCTGACCAACCGCGAACAGCAGCCCCCGAGCGCCGAAGGGGGCAAGTTCAGGAGAAGGACAGCGACAGAAGGATGACTCAGGAGGCGAACGGCTCGATCTCCCCCGCAAAGACGATGACCTGGTCGATGAGGCTCCGCCGCAGATGGACGACATCCGTTCCCGCCAGGCGGGGGCCTCCATCCGGCGTGGTGAAGACCCACTGGTACCGGGCCCACTCGTCAGGCATGTCCACCGCTGAGCAGCGCACCATCGTGCCGGTCCCCGCCGGGTGGCGCCGGATGTCCAGCACGAACCGCTCGACCGCCGCGATTCCTTCGCTGCGGCCCAACGGCCCCCAGAAGACCACGTCTGAGGTCAGGGCCTGGGAGAGCAGGGCAGTCACATAGCTGTCGTCCGAGGCGTTGAACGCGGAGATGAACGTGTCGATCGCGGAGCGTGCGGTCTCTTCCTGCATGTCCCAGTAATACCAGCCGTTTCGCGTGCGCTCGTCCCGCGAGCCGCCTTCCGATCACGGTGAACCATCCCGGTCACAGCACTAGGCCGTGTATCGAATGTGCTGGTCGCCAGCGCGACACCGTCGGCGGACGACCCAAAATCGCATGCGATCTCCGCCCAGTCATGCTGGGATCAATCGCTATGAATGATCATTTCCTCAGTGAAGCCGACTTGATGGACAGGATGGAACGGAACCTGGCGGAACATGCCTGTCACCTGCATCGGAGCATGACTGGTGCGGCCGTCACAGAGGCTGGTGACCTCCTGGTCGCCGACAGCGGCCTGGACGACGACACTTTCAACATCGTTGCCGCGGCCCGCTTCACCGCTGCCACCGCCCCGGCACGTATCACCGAGACCGCTCGGACGCTGGCCCGCACTGGCCGCCGTTTCTCCTGGTGGGTGGGGCCTGCCTCGACACCACTGGACCTCACCGCCCGCCTGACGGCGGCCGGTCTGTCGGCGTCCGAACGCGAGACGGCCATGTGGGCCGAGCTGGACGACACCCTGCCACTGCCCGCCGTCCAAGGACTGGACATTCAGAGGGTGGCCACGCCCGAACAGCTTGCCGACTACGCCACGGTTCTCGCCGCGAACTGGGACCCGCCTGCTGACACCGTCCGCCGCTTCTTCGCCCAGGCCGCCCCGCAGGCACTGGCCGCGCACTGCCCGGCCCGGTACCTGGTCGGCTACGTGGAGAGCCGTCCGGTCTGTTCGGCTGAAGTGTTTCATCACGCGGGGGTCGCCGGTATCTACAACATCTCCACCCTGGCCGCCCACCGCCGACGTGGCTACGGCGGTGCTATCACGCTCGCGGCGCTCCGCACGGCCCGCGACCGAGATCACCGCATCGCGGTCTTGCAGGCGTCAGCCGACGGCGAGCCCGTCTACCGCCGCCTGGGGTTCCGCTCCTGTGGCCAGTTCACCGAACACACCATCAACCCCTGAACCACCTAAACGCCACTGGCCCTCCGCCCGCCTTTCCTGACGGTGCTGGTCACAGCCACTCGTTGATGGCCGCTACGAGGACAGTGGCCTCGTAGCGGACCGCGAGCTTGTCGTATCTCGTGGCCACAGCGCGGTGCCTTTTGAGGCGATTAATGCCGCACTCGACCGCGTGCCGAGCCTTGTAGTCCTCGGCGTCGAACTTGGGCGGCCGGCCACCACGCGAGCCGAGCTTCTTGCGGTTGCGGGTCTGATCGGCCTTGTCCAGGATGGTGCAGCGGATGCCGCGTCGGCGTAGGTAGGCGCGGTTCTTTCGGGACGCATACGCTTTGTCGGCGCGGACCCGGTCGGGTCGGGTCCGCGGACGCCCCGAACCCAGGCGGGCGACATGGACCTTCTTCAAAACGGGCTCGAACTGCGGGGAGTCGCCGCGCTGTCCGGCGGTGATCACGATGGACATGAGCCTTTGCCCCTGCTCGACGGCCAAGTGCAGCTTGGTCGTCAGGCCGCCGCGCGAGCGACCGAGGCCGTGGTCGTCGGACTCGACGGTGATACCGCCGGGAGGCTCCTTCTGCAGAGCCCCTTTTTCCTCGCCCCGGCGGCGTGCTGGTGGGCCCGGCACACGGTGGAGTCGATGTTGAGGTCCCAGTTGATGAGCTTCTTGGCGTCGGCCTGGGCCTGCAACTCGGCGAAGATCCGCTGCCAGGTGCCATCCCGCTGCCAGCGGCGGAACAGGTCGTACACCCGGGCCCAGGGCCCGTACGTCTCCGGCACATCCCGCCACGGGACACCGGTGCGGGTACGAAACCGTATGCCGTCGATCAGCTGTCGCCTGGTCCATATCCGCGGACGACCCGGCTTCCTGCCCCTGGGCAACACCGGCTCCAAGCGGGCCCACTGCGTATCCGTCAGATCTCCACGCGCCACAGAACCAGATCACCCACCTCGAGATCCACTTCCGATACACGCCCTAGTGCCGCGACCGGCACTGGATCCGGGGCCGGCGCGGAACGCAGGATTCAGCAGCGCTCCGGTCGGCCCCACTTTCAAGGCGCGGTACGTCGCTGGGCTCGCCTCACCACGGGTTCCGGCCGCGTATCGAAGCGTCAGGCCGGCGAGAAGACGTGGTTGCTGATCAGCCGGGCGGCGCCGACGACGCCGGCGACCTGGCCGAGTTCGCCGAGCACGATCGGCAGGTTGCCGGTCGCCAACGGCAGCGACTGACGGTAGACCTGGGTGCGGATGCTCGCCAGGAGGTTGTGGCCCAGTCCGGTGAGCCCTCCTCCGATGACCACCAGGCCGGGGTTGAAGAAGCTGACCAGGCCGGCGATGACCTGACCGGTACGGTTGCCTCCCCAGCGGATCAGATCCAGGGCCGCGGCGTCTCCGGCGCCCGCGGCGGCCGACACGTCCTCGGGGGTCAGCTTTCCGGCCGATGCGAGCCGTCCGGCCAGCTCCGTCGAGCGGCCGGACTGGGCGAACGCGGTCGCGTCGCGTGCGAGGGCGTTCCCGCTGAAGTAGGCCTCCAGGCAACCGATGTTGCCGCAGGCGCACCGCGGCCCGTCCGGGTCCACCTGGATGTGGCCGATGTCGCCTGCACTGCCGGTGATACCGCGGTGGACCTCGCCGCCGACGACGATGCCGCAGCCGATGCCGGTCCCGAGCTTCACGCATAAGAAGTCGCGCACGGACCGGGCGACGCCGGCCTGCTGCTCGCCCAGGGCCATCAGGTTCACGTCGTTGTCGACGAGGACGGGACAGCCGAGCTCCTGGCTCATCGCCTCGCGGACGGGGAAGCCGTTCCACCCGGGCATGATCGGCGGCGCGACGGGAACCCCCTCGGGGAACCGGACGGGTCCCGGCACGCCGATCCCGGCGCCGTCGAAGTGTTCCACCGACATCGTCTCGCGCAGCTTGCCGACCAACGCGAGCACCCGCTCGAAGACCGCGACCGGACCGTCGCGCACGTCCAGCGGCTCCGCCACGTGGCCGAGGATGTCCAACTCGGCGTTGGTGACCGCGACATCCACGGAGGAGGCGCCGATGTCCACGCCGACGAACCGCAGTGACGGGGCGATCCGGACGTTGTGCGAGCGGCGGCCGCCGCGGGAGGCGGCAAGGCCGTCCGGGACGACCAGACCGGATTCCAGCAGGCGGTCGATCTCGAACGCGAGCTTGGAGCGCGACAGCTCTACCTGGTCGCCGAGGGCGACCCGGGACTGCGGGCCGAGGTCGCGCAGGAGGCGGAGCAGCCGGGCCTGATGGATATTGGCCGGTCGAGCCGTCGTACTCCTCACGCCGCCCCCGTCGTGGCCAGAGCCGTTCGCATGCCCGGTGCTTGGGGGTGCGACTTCCACCCGGACCGTAGCACCGTGCTGTCGAAGGCAAAAGAAACTAGTGCACCGATTCACAGGACTTTCATCAGCTCAAGGACAAAGCTGGTGCGAGGCAGCACTGCCTCGTTGCCGCCTCGGCTGCTGGGGAGCCGGCCGGGCCCGATGGGGTGGAGCCGTCCAACTCTCCACCCCATCGGCCCTGGTGTGCTGTCCGGGTCACCTCGGCGGACTGTTGATGCAGTCGACGGAGGCACACGGCTCAGGCGGTGTCACCGCCGGGCCGTGACTCAGCGACCGGCGGAACCGCGGCTCGGCATGCCGACGTCGGACTGGCCAGCCGCCTTCTTGATCTCGGCGGCCTCCCGCTGGTCGAGGACTCCCTCCTTCCGCAGCGTCGTGACGATCTCCCCGACGTGCGAGACGAACGCGCCGTGGTTCTTCCAGACCCGGTGATCCTCGATCAGTTCGTTGATCGTGCAACCGTTGGTCGTGACGCGGTTCGGGACACCGGTGTTGATCGAGCCGGTGAACACGGTGGAGCGGTCGTCCGTTTCAGAACAGTCGGTCGGCGGCTTGCTGTCGACGATGGTGAGGGACAGCGACTGCGGCGTGGATGTGTTGCCGGCCTTGTCGGTGGCCCTGTAGAGCAAGGTGTGGCTCCCGGCTCTGTCAATCGCCACCGGGGCGGAGTACTGCAGGTAGGGGCCACCGTCGAGGGAGTACTCGATCCTGGCCACACCCGACTCCGCGTCCGAGGCCGTCACCGTCACCTTCGCACTGCCGACATACTCACCGGCGTCGTTCTTCGTGCCGGAGACGGAGGCCGACACCTGCGGCGGTGTCCTGTCCTCGGGCGGAGCCGCCACGACGGTGAACTCCACCGACTGCGCCGACGAGGTATTGCCCGCCTTGTCCGTCGCTCGGTAGGTCAGTGTGTGTCGGCCCACGGCGTTGACAGCGACGGGCGCCGTGTAGTCGCGGTATGACGCGCCGTCGAGCGAGTACTCGATTCCAGCCACACCCGACTCCGCGTCAGAAGCCGTCACTGTGACCGTCGCACTCGACACGTAATTCCCGGCGGAGTCCTTGGTTCCCGAAACCATCGCCGACGTGTCAGGCGCAGTGGTGTCCTTCGGCGGCTCGGGGGCCACAACGGTGAACTCAACCGATTTCACCGATGACGTGTTACCCGCCTTATCGGTAGCCCGGTAAGTCAGCACATGTTGGCCCACGCTGCTGACAGCAACCGGGGCCGTGTAGCTCCTGTACGACGCACCATCGAGCGAGTACTCGATTCCAGCCACACCCGACTCCGCGTCAGAAGCCGTCACTGTGACCGTCGCACTCGACACGTAATTCCCGGCGGAGTCCTTGGTTCCCGAAACCATCGCCGACGTGTCAGGCGCAGTGGTGTCCTTCGGCGGCTCGGGGGCCACAACGGTGAACTCAACCGATTTCACCGATGACGTGTTACCCGCCTTATCGGTAGCCCGGTAAGTCAGCACATGTTGGCCCACACTGCTGACAGCAACCGGGGCCGTGTAGCTCCTGTACGACGCACCATCGAGCGAGTACTCGATTCCAGCCACACCCGACTCCGCGTCAGAAGCCGTCACTGTGACCGTCGCACTCGACACGTAATTCCCGGCGGAGTCCTTGGTTCCCGAAACCATCGCCGACGTGTCAGGCGCAGTGGTGTCCTTCGGCGGCTCGGGGGCCACAACGGTGAACTCAACCGATTTCACCGATGACGTGTTACCCGCCTTATCGGTAGCCCGATAGGTCAGCACATGTTGGCCCACACTGCTGACAGCAACCGGGGCCGTGTAGCTCCTGTACGACGCACCATCGAGCGAGTACTCGATTCCAGCCACACCCGACTCCGCGTCAGAAGCCGTCAGTGTCACGTTCGCGCTGCCGACGTAGTTCCCGGCGGAGTCCTTCGTCCCGGACACCGTCGCTGACGTGTCCGGCGCAGTGGTGTCGTCGCCGGGCGCGGCGGTGACAATGAGCGTACCCGCCATCATCTGGTGGCCCGGCATCGCGCAGAAATAGCGGTAGACGCCAGGTGTGAGGGTGACTTCGGCCGTGTGCCTGCCTCCCTCGGAGTCGAAGGGGCTCGCCAGGATGTTGAGGCTGACGTCGTTGTTGTAGTCGGGGTTCGAGGCGTCGAACGTCAGGGTGTGCGTCAACCCCGTCGTATTGCCGGTCGCCGCGCTGCTCTCGAACACGATGGTCGCCTTGCCGGCCACCGCGGTGGTGGGGGCTGACGTGTACTTCATGTAATCGTCGCTGGCCGTCCAGGTGAGCACCTGGGGCGCGGCGGTCTCGTCCGCGCGGCTCACCGCCGCGTAGGCGGCCGGCACGGCCAACGCGAAAGCCGTGAAGACAACGGCCATCAGCGCCATCAGCACCGGATGCGCGCTGAGTCGGTCACGTAGCACGGATCTTGAGGAGGGCGGATCCGTCTGGGCATGGAGCAGTCTTCTGAACACCGCTGCACCTTCCGGGAATTCGCTTGTGCGGCACCGCGCAGGACTCGCGGTCCCGCCGGGTGGACGATCAGCCGCCGGGATGAGCATGTTCGAGACGCGTGTACTCCGCTCACCGGACCGGCGCCCTGGACGGAACGGGGCAAGTGCCGCGCTTAGGTAGTTCGTCCGCGCGCGCCGACGGCGGGGGCCGCCGTCACTCACGCACAGGCGGCATCCACCCCTGTCGCTGCGAGGCCGCCGGCACCGCGAACCCGAGGGCGGGGTTCACACAACCTCATTCCATGCGGCAACGATGGGAAGTTAGCGGGTCTTTTGACTATCTGCCAAGACCTATGACCGGGATCCAACCAACTTTGACCTGAGTCTGGAAAAACTGGATGCGTGCCCGCTACGGTATCGAGGTCCCGAGGCGAACCCCCTTCGCCCAACCGATCCGATCCCGGCCATGGCCGGCCCATCGAGCCAAGCCGGACCGCTTCCACGGTCCGGCCAAGTCGGACCGTCTCCACCGGAGTTCGGTTCGGCAACCGCCCCGCCTGCCTCGCGGGGCCGAACGCCCGGCGCACCACCGCGTACCGCCGTGACGGGACAGCTACCGTCGACGGCGGCTCACACCACGACCACGAAACGCCTTCGGGTACCTCGCGTTTCGAGGATTGGAGAGCGATGACCGACTCAGGCGTAGGCACGAGACGCCTCTTCTCCCGGCGAGCGTTCGCCACCGGCGCGGCCGCCGCGGCGGTCGTGCCCACGGTGCTCGGCACCACCGCCGCCGCCCCGAAGGACAAACCCGGTGAAGGAAGCGGTCAAGGAAACGGCAAGGGCACCGTCCGTGAGCTGACGCTGTACATGGAGAACCTGCCGAACGGGGAGATGGGCTACGGTCTGGAGCCCGGTAAGGCGTCGATTCCCGGCCCGCTCATCGAGCTGACCGAGGGCGACACGATGCACATCGAGGTCGTCAACAACCTGAACGTCGCCGCGAGTCTGCACGTGCACGGCGTGGACTACGACGTCGCCAGCGACGGCACCAAGATGAACGACAGCGTTGTCGAGCCGGGCGGCCGGCGGACGTACGTCTGGCGCACCCACGCCCCGGGGCCGAACCACGACGGGACCTGGGAGGCCGGCAGCGCCGGCTACTGGCACTATCACGATCACAACGTGGGGACCGCACACGGCACGGGCGGCCTCAAGAAGGGCCTGTACGGACCCGTGATCGTGCGCCGCAAGGGCGACGTGCTGCCCGACAAGCAGTTCACGGTCGTGTTCAACGACATGACGATCAACAACAAGGCCCACCACGACAGCCCCGACTTCACGGCCGTCCGCGGCGAGCGGGTGGAGTTCATCGTCATCACCCACGGGGAATTCTTCCACACCTTCCATGTGCACGGGCACCGCTGGGCGGACAACCGCACCGGCATCCTGCAGGGTCCGCAGGACGTGAGCCGGGTCATCGACACCAAGACCGTCGGCCCCGCGGACTCCTTCGGGTTCCAGGTGATCGCGGGTGCCCGGGTCGGCGCGGGTGCCTGGATGTACCACTGTCACGTCCAGAGCCACTCGGACATGGGCATGGCCGGGATCTTCCTCGTGACCGAGGCCGACGGCACGGTCCCCGGCGGCATGCCCCACCACTAGAAGGCGACGGCGGGGCCCTGATGCGGGCTCCGCCCCCGAAGCCACGCCCGTCAGGCCTGCCTGACCGCCTGACGGGCGTGTACCAGCCTGCCGCCGGTCGGTCCTCGCCCGCCAGGACCGGAGGAGAACCTGACCTCCCTGCTCCGGCATCCCCTCCTTCCCGGGCAGCGTGACCGCCCGCCGAAAGCCGCCTCGCCCGGCGCATACCTGGCGGGGCCCCTGCGGCAGCCCTCGCTCCAACCCCCTGATCGCTCTTCCGTTTCCGGATCGAGTCAAGGAGCAAGTATGGGCAAGAGAGACCGGTTCGCGCTGTCGAGACGACGCGGATCGCCGCCGTCACGTCCTGCGGGGACCTCTCATCACGCGTGGCCCTGGCGCCGCGCGGTCGTTCTGCTGTCGAGCGCCGCGCTGACGGTGGGGCTGACCGGGCTGCCGGCCATGCAGGCACAGGCGCAGCCGCCCGTCGAAGGCGTCAGCCAGGACCAGGGTGCCGCCACCGACACCCAGGTGAACGTCCTGGTCTTCCACGGACCGGCCGCCAAGCAGGACGACCCGGTCAACAAGGCCACGGCGGCGATAGAGAACCTCGGCAAGAAGAACGGGTTCAAGGTCGTCGAGTCCGAGGACACGAGCGTGTTCAACACCGCCGACCTCGCCAAGTACCGAGGGGTGGTGTTCCTGTCGGCCGACGGCGTGAAGCTCAACGCCGAGCAGGAAGCTGCGTTCCAGTCGTACATCAACAACGGCGGCGGCTTCGTCGGCGTCCACGACGCCGCCCGGGCCCAGTCCGACTCCTCCTGGTTCACCGGGCTGATCGGCACCCGCCCCGCCCTGGGGCTGCCCGACGCCGAGAAGGTCGTTGAGAGCGCGGTCAACTCGGAGAACCCGCCGAACGAGGGCAAGGACAAGCTGTTCGACGGCAAGAACGACACCAAGTGGCTGGCCCGTTCGACGACCGGCTGGGTCACCGCGAAGCTGGACAAGCCCGTCGCGGCGGTCAACTATGCGCTGACCTCGGCCAACGACTACCCGGGACGGGACCCGAAGAACTGGAAGCTGCAGGGCTCGGAGGACGGCGAGACCTGGAAGACCCTGGACACCCGGACCGGCGAGACCTTCTCGTCGCGGTTCCAGACCAGGCAGTTCCAGTTCACCAACAGCACGGCCTACCAGCACTACCGGCTGGATATCACCGAGAACAGTGGTGAGCCGCTGATCCAGTTGGCCGAGCTGCGGCTCTTCAGCGCCAACCCGACGCCCCCGCAGGATTCCAAGGTCCAGCAGGCCGTCGTTGATGTGACGGACCGTCAGCATCCCGCAAACGAGGGACTTCCACTCAACTGGACCCGCTCCGACCAGTGGATCAACTGGGACCCCAGCCCGATCGGCAAGGTCCACACCATTGCCCAGGTCGAGGAGTGGAAGTACAAGCCGGGTCTCAGCGCCAACGGCCCGTTCCACCCGATCTCGTGGTGCCGGGACTACGACGGTGGTCGTTCCTTCTACACCGGCATGGGCCGCACCGAGGAGAGCTACACCACCGACACGAAGTTCCAGAGCCACCTCCTCGGCGCCATCCAGTGGACCACCGGCATGGTCCGCGGTGACTGTCAGGCGACCATCGCGTCCAACTACACGACCGAGCGGCTGACCGCCCAGAACCAGGCGGGGCAGCTCGACCAGATCGGTGAGCCGCACGGTCTGACCATGGCCCCCGACGGCAAGGCCTTCTACATCGGCAAGGCCGCCTGCCCGTCCGGCCCGATCGGCTCCTGGAACGACCCCAAGGTCGGCCTGGGCTGCGGCACCATCCACCAGTGGGACCCCAAGACCAAGAAGGTCAAGCTGCTCACCACACTCGATGTGATGGGCAACCGGGGCAGCGGTGACGAGCTGGTCAAGAACGAGGAAGGCCTCGTAGGCGTCACCCTCGACCCGAAGTTCGACAAGAACGGGTGGATCTACATCTACTGGATGCCGCACGAGTCGATCGACCGCGACAAGCGGATCGGCCAGCGGACGGTCTCCCGGCTGACCTACGACTTCGCGACCGAGTCCATCGACCAGGGCACCCGCAAGGACCTGCTGCACTGGGACACCCAGATCCACAGCTGCTGCCACGCCGGCGGCGGCATGTCCTTCGACAAGGACGGCAACCTCTACATCGGCTCCGGTGACAGCAACTCCTCCGGCGGCTCCAGCGGCTACTCCGGGAACAACTGGACCCAGGACTACAAGGGTCTCTCCTTCCAGGACGCCCGCCGCACCTCCGGCAACACCAACGACCTCAACGGCAAGATCATCCGCATCCACCCCGAGGCCGACGGCACCTACACCATCCCCAAGGGCAACCTCTTCGCGCCGGGCACGGCCAAGACCCGCCCGGAGATCTACGTGATGGGTGTCCGCAACATCGCGCGGCTCTCCGTCGACCCGGTGCACAACTGGCTGAACGCCGGCTGGGTCGGACCGGACGCGGGAGCGTCGAACCCGGAGCTGGGCCCGGCCAAGTACGAGACGGCCACGATCATCACCTCCGCGGGCAACCAGGGCTGGCCCTACTGCATGGGCAACCGGCAGCCGTACCGTGACCGCAGCAACACCGACGCCAGCGTCCTCACCGGCTGGTACGACTGCAACAACCTCAAGAACGAGTCGCCGCGCAACACCGGCCTGGTGGACATCCCGCCGGCCCGCGACAACATGATGTGGTACTCGCCTCAGGGCGGCGGCCCGGTCTTCCCGAAGCGCGCGGACGGCAGCGGTGTCCCGAGCTACGTCGACAGCGAGGCCACCTACACCCAGCCGTACCTCAAGGGCGGCGGCCAGGCCGTCATGTCCGGTCCGACCTACCACCGCTCCCAGGTGGACACCAAGAGCGGTGTCGCCTGGCCGGCGTACTGGGAGGACAAGTGGTTCATCGGTGACGAGTCCAACTCCAACAACCGGGTCGCGGTGACCGTCGACCCCGACCAGGTCAAGGACGCGGGCGCGCCGGCCTTCGGCGAGGACGTGCGCAGCATCATCGCGCCCGGCAGCGGCTCCACCCAACTGCAGAGCTGGATGGACGCCAAGTTCGGTCCCGACGGTGCGCTGTACATGCTCGACTACGCGGGCGGTTTCTTCAGCCTGCACTCCAACCAGAAGCTCATCCGCATCGCCTACCAGGGTGGCCCGGCCACCCCGAAGCCGCAGGACGCCGGGGCGCGCGTCATCACCCAGAGCAAGCCCAAGACGGTGGCGTTCTCCGGTGCCAAGGTCGGCGGTGTGGCCTGGGAGTGGGACTTCGGTGACGGCAGCGCGCCGTCGCACGAGGCCAACCCGACGCACACCTACGCCGACTACGGCACGTACCACGCGAAGCTGACGGTCACCTACGCCGACGGCGAGAAGGCCACCGCGACGTTCGACGCCGAGGCCGGCTGCCCCGCCCCCGACGCCCGGAAGACCGTCAAGCTGCTCGACACCGACACCGGCGTGGCCAACCACCGCGCGGGCGGCGGCTGCACCGTCAACGACCTGATCGACGACGAGGCGTCCTGGCCGAACCACGGCGAGTTCGTCAGCCACGTCAACGCCGTGGTCAACGACCTCCGCAAGGAGGACGTCCTCGACAACCGCGAGTCGGCGGCGATCAGCAAGGCGGCGGCGCAGAGCAAGATCGGCAAGGTCGCCGGGTACCAGCCCCTCTTCGACGGGACCGCGGCGAGCCTCGCCGACTGGCGGCAGGCGGGTGCTGGGAAGTTCTCACTCCTGCCCGACGGCACCATGCGCAGCTCCGGCGGTATGGGCATGCTGTGGTACGCCAAGCAGGAGCTCGGAGACTTCTCGGTCCGGCTCCAGTTCCGGGACGTGGCTCCGGGTACCGGCAGCGCCAACAGCGGGCTCTTCATCCGGTTCCCGGACCCACGGACGCCGCTGGCCGACCGCCCGGCCGGCAGTTGCGGGACGGTCGGTTCGGCTCGCACCGCCCCCGAGTGGGTCGCCATCTACTGCGGCCAGGAGATCCAGATCTACGACGGGGCCACGGGCGAGGCCCAGAAGACCGGCTCGGTGTACAACTTCAAGCCGGTGGGCCTGGACAAGGCGGGGGTGACCCCGAAGGGCCAGTGGAACGACTACGAGATCCGCGCGGTCGGGCAGCACTACACGATCATCCGCAACGGCGTGGTGATCAACGAGTTCGACAACACGCCCGGCAAGTCGTCGTCCCGGGCGGGTGACCCGCCCACGGACCTGCGTCAGTTCCTCAGCGGGTACGTGGGGTTGCAGAACCACGGCAACAACGACCTGATCGAGTTCCGCAACATCCGGGTGCGGAACCTGTAGTCGCCCAGCGGCCGGCGCCGGGCCCGGAGCAACAGCCCCGGGCCCGGCGCCGACGCGAGCGGTCAACCCGAAGCGTGGCTCCGGGGGCCTGCTGGTGGGAGTCGGCCCTCCGCGACCACGGCCGTATCTTCAGTGGTCGAACACCCCCTCGGACCCTCGCTGCAGCGGCAGGGCCGCGGCCTCGAGGTCGCGGCCCTCGTTGCGTGTTCGCAGTCGGCCGATGTCCCTCAGGGGCGCCGGCTCAGGACGTGATGGAGGCCCGGAGGTGGTAGCGGTCACCGCGGTGGACGGCCGGCGTCAGTTCAACGTCCACACCGGCCCAGAGATGATGTGCAGGACAGCCGTCAGTCTCCCTCGATCGTGCTTGGCCGCCTGTGCCGTCGGACACCAAGGCGCCGCGGAGTTCCGCCCGGGCCCTGTGCGCTCCCTGAGAGCCGCGCCGCTCAGGCCGACCGCAGCCGCCGCCAGACCGCCTTCGCCGCGTGGTGGCCGGACATGCCGTGCACGCCCGGTCCCGGCGGGGTGGCGGAGGAGCACAGGAACACCGCCGGATGCGCCGTCGCGTACGGCACGCGTGCGAGCTTGGGCCGGATCACCGTCTGGAGGCCGGAGAACGCGCCGCACGCGATGTCGCCGCCGACGTAATTGGCGTTGCGTGCCGCGAGTTGGGGCGGCCCGGCGACCGCTCGGGCGAGCACCAGGTCACGGAAGCCGGGAGCGAAGCGCTCCAGCTGCCGTTCGATGACGTCGGTGGCGTCGCCCTCCCAGCCCGCCGGGACGTGTCCGTACGCCCAGAAGACGTGCCGGCCCTCGGGTGCGCGCGACGGATCGATCAGGCTGGGCTGCGCGGTGATCAGGAACGGCACGCTCGGGTCGCGGCCCGCCACCGCGGCGCTCAGCGCGGCGTCGATCTCGCCGGCCGTGGGGCCGATGTGGACCGTTCCGGCCCTGCGGGCCTCCTTCGCGGTCCAGGGGACGGGGCCCGAGAGCGCGTAATCGATCTTGAAGCAGGACGCTCCGTACCGATAGCCGCGGTACGCGTGACCCAGCCCCGCGATGCGGGCGAGGGCGGTCGGCGAGGTGTCGAAGACGTAGGCGCGGGCGGGCGGGAGTTCGTCGAGGCGCTTGACCTCCGTACCGGTACGGATCGTGCCGCCCTGTTCCCGTATGTACGAGGCGAGGGCGTCGGAGATGGCCTGCGAGCCGCCGCGCGGCACCGGCCAGCCCTTCTCGTGCGCGGCGAGGGCGAAGAGCAGGGCGATTCCACCGGTGGCCACGCCGCTGACGGGGGCTATGGCGTGGGCGGCGAGCCCGGCGATCAGACCGCGCGCCTTCGCGCCGTGGAAGCGGCGGGAGAGCAGCGTCGCGGGCTGGAGCGCGTCCAGTCCGAAGCGCACCCAGCGGTACGGGTCGCGGGGCAGCCCGTCCCACGGGGTGCGGAGAAAGTCCTCGGCGAGGGTGTCCCAGTGGCCGAGGAACGGGGCGACGAGCCTGCGGTACGCCCCTGCGTCCCGGGCGCCCAGCGACATGGCGCTCTCCCCCACCGAACCGGTGAGCACGGCGGCCGATCCGTCCGGGAACGGGTGGGCGAGCGCCAGCTCGGGCTGGAGCCACTCCAGGCCGTGCTGGTCGAGCGGCATCCTGGCGAACGCGGGCGAGCCGATGCCCAGCGGGTGGACGGCGGAACAGGGGTCGTGGCGGAAGCCGGGAAGGGTGAGCTCTTCGGTACGGGCACCGCCTCCGACGGTGTCGCCCGCCTCGAAGACCTCCACGGCGAAGCCGCGGCGGGCCAGTTCGGCCGCGGCGGTCAGTCCGTTGGGCCCCGCCCCCACGATGACAGCATCAAGCATCGACGGCACCTTCGGACTCCTTCGTCAGCCGACGGCCAGGACACCCAGGATATTCCGAGGCACCGACACTGCGGTCGCGGGTAGGGTCACCCCCCGTGATCACACCGAACTCCCCGGCCGCGCCCGCGACGGGCGCCGACGCGGGCGTTCCCGCCCGTATCGCGGACATGGCCTCCCGGCTCGGCACGCTGCCCGGCATCCGGGCCGTCGTGCTGGGCGGCAGCCGGGCCCGTAGCACCCACCGCCCGGACTCCGACTGGGATCTGGGCCTGTACTACCGCGGCACCCCCGACCTGGCCGCGCTGACCGCGCTGGCGTCCGAGGTGCAGGGCTCCCCGGCCGAGGTGGCGGGTCCCGGCGGCTGGGGTCCATGGGTCGACGGCGGGGCGTGGCTGCGGGTGGACGGCGTCCCGGTGGACTGGATCCTGCGCGATCTGGACCGGGTCGAGGCGGTCTGGGCGGACTGCCGCGAGGGGCGCTACGAAGTGGGCGTGCAGCCGGGGCATCCGCTCGGGTTCTGGTCACCCGCGTATCCCGGGGAGGTCGCGCTCGGCCGCGTACTCGCCGACCCACACGGTGAACTGACGGTGCTTCAGCGAGAGACCCGTACCTATCCGGAGCCGCTGCGCACCGCGCTCGTCGCAGCCGCGTGGGAAGCCGACTTCTCGGTGGCCGCCGCCCGCAAGTCGGCCCCCACTGGTGACACGCTCCATGTCGCCCTGTGCCTGTCGCGGGCGTTCGGCATCCTCACGCAGTCCCTCCACGCCCACCACCGCACCTGGTGTCTCAACGAGAAGGGGGCGTCGGCCGCGGCGGCCGCCCTGCCGGACACGCCCGTGAACTTCGCCGGACGGATCGACGAGGCGCTGCGGGGGCTGGACGCGGCGGCGGTGGAGCGGGCCGCTGAGCTGGTACGGGACGTACGGTCGGCACTCGCCACGGGCACCGCTCAGGGCGGGGGCCGGCCGTGATCGCCCGACTGCAATGCGTGGTCGGGCACGGCAGCGGCGTGGCGTGAGCGGCGCGGTCAGGCGCCGTCGCGCAGCGCCTGAAGGACGCGTTCGACGGTCGCCTCGTCGCGGGCCGCCGTGAACGGGAGGGCGTTGCCGCCGGTGATGCGGAACGGGGCGCCAAAGAGCGTGGCCTGCGCGCCGCCGGCCTCGGTGACCAGGAGCAGCCCTGCCGCGTGGTCCCAGGCGTACTCCCAGCTGAAGGCGACCGCGTCCTGGTCGCCGCGCGCGACGGCGAGGTATTCGAGGCCCGCCGAACCACAGGGGCGGGCGTCGATGCCGTCGGTGCGCAGGCCGAGCAGCGCGCGCTTCTGCGCATCGGTGGTGTAGTCGGGGTGCGACATCGCCACCTTCAGCACGGCGCCGGGCGCGGGCGAGCCGGAACGTATCGGCTTGCCGTCGAGCGTGGCGCCACGGCCGCGGACCGCGATCGCCATCTCGTCCAGAGCGGCGGCGTACGTCCACGAGGCGAGGAGTTCACCGTGGCGGGCGAGGGCGACCAGGGTGCAGAAGCCCGGTTCGCCGCGGGCGAACTGGCGGGTGCCGTCGACCGGGTCGACGATCCACACCGGCGCGTCGCCGCCCAGGGCGTCGTACACCTTCGGATCGGCGTGGACCGCCTCCTCGCCCACGACCACCGAGCCGGGCAGGAGCCGGGACAGGGCGGCGGTGAGGTGTTCCTCGGCAAGGCGGTCGGCGGTGGTGACGAGGTCGTGCGGGCCGCTCTTCTCGACGATCTCGTGCGCGGCGAGCCGGCGGTAACGGGGCATGATCTCGGCGGCGGCCGCTGCGCGGATCGCCGCCTCGACCTCGGTCAGGTCCCGGTCAAGGAATTCATCAATCATGCCCCCAGCCAATCACGGCCCGCCGGGGAGCCGACGACCTGGTCATGGCGGGGAGGTGGCCAGTCGGCGTCCGACGGCGTATCCCTGCCTGACGGGGAGGTGGCCGGTAAGCGTCCGACGGCGTACCCCTGCATGCCGCGCGGGTTCGCCGCAGCGGAGAGCACTCCGGTCTCCGGGGCGCGGGCCACGGCACACAGCCGCCCCTCGGACCACGGGGCGCCGACGGTGACGTCATGGCCGCGGCGGCGCAGCTCCTCGACGACCTCCGGGTCCATGCCCGCCTCGACGGTGACGCAGCCGGGGCGCATCCCGCGCGGGAAGAAGGAGCCGGGGAAGCTGTCGTTGTGCCAGTTCGGGGCGTCGATGGCACCCTGGAGGTCGAGGCCGCCGCGGACCTCGGCGCGCAGGGCGACCGCCAGGAAGAAGTGGACCTGCCACTGGTCCTGCTGGTCGCCGCCGGGCGTGCCGAACGCCATGACGGGGACGCCGTCGCGCATGGCGAGGGACGGGGTCAGGGTGGTGCGGGGGCGGCGGCCGGGGGTGAGGGAGTTCGGCAGGCCCTCGTCGAGCCAGGCCATCTGGAGCCGGGTGCCCAGCGGGAAGCCGAGCTCCGGCACGACCGGGTTGGACTGCAGCCAGCCACCGCTGGGCGTGGCGGAGATCATGTTGCCCCAGCGGTCGACCACGTCGATGTGACAGGTGTCGCCCCGGGTCGCGCCGCCCTTGGAGACGGTCGGTTCGGCGGCGTCGAGAGCGGCGCCGTCCTTCGCGACCGTCGGTTCGCCGACGCCCGCCGTCGGGATGCCCAGGGGGTCGAAGCCGGCCGCGCCGGAGGCGACGGCGTGGGCGTGTCCGCTGAGGACGGGGGTGCGGCCGTCCGGGCTGCCGGGCCGCAGCTCGTACGAGGCCTTGCCGGTGACGAGGGCGCGGCGCTCGGCGTTGTACGGCTCCGAGAGCAGCGTGCCGAGGGGTACGTCGGCGGCGTCGCCGTACCAGGCCTCGCGGTCGGCCATGGCGAGCTTGCAGCCCTCGATGAGCAGGTGGACGTAGTCCGCAGAGCCGTACCGCGGCAGCTCAGCGGGGAGCAGAGCGAGTTGCTGGAGGAAGACCGGGCCCTGGCTCCAGCCCGCCGCCTTGGCGAGCGTCCAGCCGTTCCAGTCGTAGGTGGCGGGCGCCTCGTAGGACGCGGACCAGCCGGCCAGGTCGGCGGCGGTGAGCGTGCCGGTGTGGCGGCAGCCGCTGGTATCCATGGTGGGGCGGGCGGCCTGGCGGACGAGGGCCTCGGCGATGAAGCCCTTGCTCCAGATCTGCCGTGCGGCGTCGATCTGGGCGATGCGGTCCTCGCCGCCGGTCTGCGCCGCCTCGGCGATCAGCCGGCGCCAGGTGGCGGGGTTGCGGAACAGCTCGCCCGGCTGCGGAGACCTGCCGCCGGGCAGGTAGACGTCGGCGGAGGACCGCCACTCGGTCTCAAAGAATTCCCGGACGGTCTCGACGGTCTGGCCGACCCGTTCGACGGGCGCGTGGCCGTCCTCGGCGTACCCGATCGCGTACCGCAGCACCTCGGCGACGGTCTTGGTGCCGTGGTCGCGCAGCAGCAGCATCCAGGCGTCGAAGGCACCCGGCACGGCCGCGGCGAGGGGTCCGGTGCCGGGGACCAGGTCGAGGCCGAGGGAACGTTAGTGGGCGACGGAGGCACCCGCGGGGGCCGGGCCCTGGCCGCAGAGCACCTGGACCTCGCCGTCCTTCGGCCCCAGGATCATCGGCACCTCTCCGGCCGGGCCGTTGAGGTGCGGTTCGATGACATGCAGGACGAATCCGGCGGCGACAGCGGCGTCGTAGGCGTTGCCGCCGTCCTCCAGCACGGCCATCGCGGACTGCGAGGCGATCCAGTGGGTGGAGGACGCCATGCCGAAGGTGCCCTGGAGGGTCGGTCGGGTCGTGAACATCGCGCGTCACCTTGCCATTCGTACGTGTCAAGCGGACCGATCACGGCTCACGATCGGGCCTGAGGACAATCTGGAGAGTTCGGCCCTGCCACCGGGCCGCCACCGCACTCGCTCCACGCCGTTCCGCTTGGGATCGTCAAGATTCCCGTCAGAATCTCCCAATTAGCGGCTCCTGGGCGGCGCAGGGGGGCCGCCGCCCTTTGCCGCCGCCCTTTGTGCGGGCGGCGGACCCCGGCTTGCGGACCGGTGGCTGAAGAGCCAGGGGACGCCGTGGATTCCAACTGCGCTCGGTCTGATGAGGGTCGTCTGCGTCAGTCGATATGTGATCTTCAAGCGGCAGGACTGGCTGTAGACACGTGATCCACTGCGATGCTGGCACTCACCGCAGTGCCGCCGTCAGTACCGCCGCACCGCCCGCCGCCAGACACGCCACTGCCCACCGCATCCAGCGGTACTTGGCCGCGAGGATGAGCCCGAGGGCGCAGGACTGCTCCAACATCCAGCGGCCGGGGTCGCGCCCTGCGGCAAGGACCGACGCCGTCAGCTGGTCGGGGCCCGCGGCGCCGTCGAGTGCGGTCACCGTCAGGGGGGACCAGGCGCCGCCGGACCGCCGACGCCTGGTCGTCCCGGTGCGCGGCAGGATCACCAGGATCAGCATCGCGATCCCGGCCAGCCACGTCGCGACACCGACCGTTGCGACCAGGCCGGAGACCAGCCGCCCATGCCCGACCGAGACGACGAGGGCGGGCATGGCGACGGCACCCGACAGCAGGATCGAGGCCTTCGTGTCGGCCCGCGCGATCTCCTCGCGAACCGTGCCGAGCAGCCGCTCCGCGACGAGCCGGGGGCCTGGCTCGGACAGCGATGCCTGCGCGGTGCCGGGACCGCCGGGCTGCCGGTGCGATGTATTATCCGCGATCGCCATCGCCCTCGTCCCCCCGGTCGCCCGAGCCGTCGGCGGAGACGGCCGAGCCGCTTTCGGACCCGCCGACCTCCTTGCCGGACCCGCCGACCTCCTCCCAGAAAACACTGCGCCGGGACTGCGCGCCCTGTGTCAGGGGCATCGGGTCGGAGGCCACCCGGCGTGCGTTCTGGCGAAGGAACTCCACGACCACCATGGCCTGTTCGCCCAGTTCCCAGCGTTCCAGCAGCCCGCCGTCGATCAGCCGGGACATCACCTCCATCACGTCCTGGCGCTCATCCCGCTGCTCCTTGCGGAACATCTGGCGGATCGCCTGCTGATCCTTCGGATTACCCGCGATCATCCGCGCCATCATGGCGTCGTCGTCGGCCTCCAGCGCACGCTGGAAGTCGCGGGCCCAGCCTTCGATGAGTTCCCTCTTGCTCTCGTCCCGGCCCAGGCTCTCGCCGTGGTCCTGGATCAGCTGGTCCGAGGAGATCGTGACGAAAACGTCCAGCTCCAGGCCGAACCGCCCGCCGAGCCGCTGCCCGCTGAGCGCCTCGTGCACGGCGTCGCGGACCCTCTCGGCGTGGCGGATGGAGAACGTGCGGGAGACGTCGCGCAGCCGCTGCTCCAGTTCCGGCAAGAGCAGCGTGGCGACATCGGAGACCTGGCTTCTCGCCACCAGGCAGGGGTCGTCCACCTGCCAGCGGACGCGCACCTCGGCGGGGAAGGACCGGCCGGCCTCGGCCGCCGGCAGCTGGGCCTTGAACGACACGGTGTGCCAGCCGAGTTGCAGCTCGAAGGCGGTGTAGGGCCGGGTGAGCCAGCGCAGCAGGAAGCCCTCCTCGCCCTCGGGGCCCACGGCCCGGGGGGGGCGGTTGCGGTAGTAGAGGACAGCCACGACCTGGGCGCTGCGGTGCCGGTACGGCCAGACCGGTCGGTACTCCCGCAGGAACGGCCCCGCCAACTCCTGTGACGCGGCGGGAAGTTCGGCGGGCTTCGTCGAAGACCGCAGTGTCCAGGCGGGTGTCGCCGACGCGTCGGCCGATGCGACGGGCCGTGCCGCAGCGGCGACGAGAGAGGCCGGAGCAGCGACCTGGGGCGCGGCCGTCGGAGTCGGCGGGGCGACGTGCATCGGGTTCTGGGCGTTCATCTCACTCTGCCTTCTCTGCGCTCCGGCCGGACGGATCCGGCTGCCTGATCACGGTCACATCGCCGGGCGGCTGCCCGGGTATCGCTGCACGCAGCCGACGTACGGTCGCCTGCGTCAGAGCTTCGTCAGGGTCGCGTTCCATACGACGCACGACGTTCAGCAGCCGCTCCGCGTCCCCTGCGCTGCTCACCAGCCGGGGCAGGAAGTGGCACAGGGTGTCCAGCAGTTCGGCATTGTCGTCCGCCCGGCGCATCCACTCGGCGAGGGACGCCTCGAGCTCCGCACGCCACCGCGCGGTGTCCAGCCCGCACCACACCAGGTCGGCCACCATGCGTGCATCGTTGATGCGCGCCGCGAGCAGGGCCGCGATCAGCGGCCAGTTGAGGTGGCTCTCGAGCTCGGGGACGTTCCCCAGTCCCCACAGACGCGAGGGGCGCTGCCAGACCAGCCGGTCCACGGTGCACAGGGCCAAGTCGCGGCGGTTCTGGCGACGGTCGCCCAGCCAGGCGCCAAGACGCCGCAGCACCGTGCCCGGCTCGGTCCCGGCCGCCAGCCGCGCCACGCTGTGCGAGGCGTTGTCGAGCAGGTCCCAGTCCTCCCGGCCGACCAGTAGGCCCAGCTCGTCCAGCGAGGCGGAGACCGACGGCTCGACGGTGCCGTATCCGTGGACCAAGGCCGCCGTGCTGAGGCGCGCCACGTCGTCGTCGTACCGCGCCCAGGTCCGCACCTCCTCCCGTACGACGCGCCGGACCGAGTCGTCGAGGGCCGCCGCCTGGGCGAGTGCCGTGGCGGCCGCCATGCGCTGGGAGAAGGAGTCGGCGGACGCCATCGGGAACAGAACGTTGTGCCGTACGTAGGGGTAGTCGAGAGTGCACAGCGTTCCGGCCGTGATGGCGGCCGGGATCCACACCATGGGGCGGGAGTCGTCGCACAGGGTGCGCAGCCAACGGCACATCGGTCCACGGGCGTTGTGGTACTCGTCCCAGACATGGGACAGCACGGCCCAGGACAGGGCCCGTCCCTGTAGCCGTACGCTGCGGGTCTCGAGCCGGCGGTCGTCGTACGTGACCGTGCCGGTGACGATTTCGGCCCGTGCGGCCGCCAGTCGGGACTGGCGGTGGTCGTGGAAGACGGCGCGTCCGGGCTGGTGTTCGGGGTCCAGGGTCAGCGCGAGCTCCCAGGACAGTTGCTCTGCCGCCTCGGCGGCCACGCTGTAGGGGGCGCCGTTGTAGACGGCCAGTGCAGTGCGGAAGGCCGACTGCCGTGTCGCCGCCGCCACGGCGTCCCGGTTGCGCGGGTCGGTCCGTCCGGTGGCGGCGAACCACATCCGCGCCTGCTGCCTCGAGAAAGAGCGCAGGGCGGCGAGGAGTTCGCCCTCGGAGGTCTCGCCGCTCAGGTGCGCGACCAACAGCCGGGCCAGCGTCTCGACCTCGTGCGGTCGCAGCCGGTCGAGGCCCGTCGCGTCCACCACGTCCTGCCGCCGGGACAGTGCAAGCGCCTGCTCCAGCCCCTCCTCGTCGGCGTGGCCCAGCAGGGACACGAGATGCTTGCGCAGCATCCCGTCGGCGGACGGCGGTCGGAACAGCCGGCCGTAGCGGCCGCGCAGCAGTTCGTCGGCGAAGCTGCCCGCGTCGATGACGAGGACGGCGTAGGCACCGCGTCGCTTCAGCAGGTCGCTGAGCCGGTCCAGGTGCAGCTCGGCGGGACGCTCGGTGTGGCGCCGCCGCTCCTCCTCGCGTCTGTCGTGCTTCGGGCGGTGGGCGGGGGCGAACAGCTCGTCGCCGCTGATCGCCACGTGGTAGCCGTGCTCCGCCTCCAGGTCGGACTCGGTGATCCGGTCCAGTTCGGTGCGCGGGTCCATCCGCTCGACACGACCGTGGGTGACCGCGTCGAGCAGGGACAGCGCCGCGTATTTGCGCCCGCTTCCCGGGTCGCCGCACAACGCGATCAGCCGCTGCTGCTTGAGGAGTTCGAGTAGTTCCGCATGGTCGGGCGGCTCCTCGAAGACCAGGCGCAGCCGCCGCAGCTCGTCCCGGTGCACGGCACCGGACACCAGGCGGGGGGCGCCGTCCTGGGCTCCATAGTGGTGATGGTGGTCGCCCAGATTCACATCACCGTGGCTGCCGTCGACGATCGCGTTGCGCCCGTGCACATCGACGAAGTTGGCGAGCGTATGCCGTATGGCGTCGAAGGCGCCGACTTCCGCATGGTCTCCGAGCGGACCGCCGCGTTGCGCACCGGACTTGCGGCCGTCGTCGGACTGTGCGCCCCGACCGGTGCCGGCCGCGGGGCCGTCCCCGCGGCCGGGCGCGCCGCCACCGGCCTTGCCGCCCGCGCCCTTTCCCCCGCCGCCACCGCCGCCCTTGGGGCCCCTGCCGCCTCCGGCGCCGCCACTCTGCGGACTCTTGCCGCCACTGTCGCCGCTCACGCCCGCTCACCCCCGTCCACGCTGTCGTCCTCCCGTGTCACCCGCACGCCGTTGATGTCGCCGTGCACCTCTGCTCCGTCCACGACCTGGTTGGTTCCTCCGTTGACGGTGATCGAGTACTTCGTCGGCCGCTGCGGACCGGAGTCCGCGCCGGGCCGCCCCGCAGCGGCCGGGACATCGCGCCGGCCGGGGCCCTGCGGCGCCTCGGCCTGCTCGGGCTCGGGCAGCGGCGGTCGGCTGCGGCGCGGCACATGGAACCAGGCTGTCTCGTCGGTCTCCTTGCTCCGCACCCGGTGCGGCCGGTAGTGCTCGGGCTCCACGAACCGGCCGCCGTCGGCGACGACCGAGTGGTAAAGGCTGTCGGAGACCACGAAGACCAGGTCGATACCGTCGTCGGCGTCCAGGACCGCGCGGGCGGGTTCGCTGTCGCACAGCCGGCAGGTCAGGTCCACGGCCCGGCCCACCAGCCCCCGACCGTCGTGGCTGACGGGGCCGCCGTGCATCGCGATCCGCAGCCGCAGCGGGTCTCGCTCGCCCGCGTTGTGCTCGCGCAGCCCCTGGTAGACCTCTTCGAGCCAGATCCCGACCAGGAGTGACGGCGGTACCTGGGGTGCCAGCGCGGCCAGCACTCCGTCGCCGCGGTCCTCCAGGTGCAGCAGGTTGCCGCTCGCCCCGACCGCGTCGAAGGCGGCCTCGAAGACCTCGTACATCCCCCGGCGCGCCCGGAGTCTGGCCTGCTGCCCCAGGCTCCCGGAGCCTTTGAGATCGGCGCTGACCACCAGCCGGTGGACCGCCTCGTGACCGTTCACTTCGCTCCCCCTCGACGACGTTCCGGCACGGACAGGATGGCCCCGGGCGGCTGCGGTGTATGTAGCCGTTTACACAAGCCGCGGTGCAGGGCCTGTTCACACGGCGGGGCCTCCCGGCGGGGCACCGTCCCCGGCCAGCAGCCGCAGCGGTTCGACGTCCATGACGACCAGACGCCGGGCGGCGGTGCGCACGATGCCGCGCTCCCGCAGGACGCGCAGCGCCTTGGCGACCGCCTCGCGGGTGGCACCGACGGAGGCCGCGAGATCGTGCTGGGGCAGCGCGAGGTCGATGGTGACGCTGCCGTCGGGGTTGGGATGCCCGGTCCGGTGAGCGAGTTCGAACAGGCGCGCCGCGAGCCGCTGCAGCACCTTCTCCGAGGCAAGCGAGCGGCGTTCACCGTCGGCGCTGCGCAGCCGGGAGCTGAGCTGCCGGAGCACCAGGGCACCGGCCGCGGGATTGCCGGCGAGGAACCCGCGGAACCGGTCGCCGGGAATCACCACGGCGTCCATCCGGCCCAGCGCGGTCACCGTGGCGCTGCGCGGCCGGCGGTCCATCGCCGACTGCTCGCCGACCAGTTCACCCGCGCCGCGCAGCGCGAGGATGACCCGGTTGCCGCGCCCGGTCTCCACGAAGACCACGGCCAAGCCGCTGAGAATCGCGACGACGTACGAGGTAGTGGCCTGCTCGGAGAGGATCACCTCGCCGGCACCGTAGCGGCGCGGGACACCCAGCGCCAGCAGGGCCACCCGGTCCTGGGGCCGCAAGGCGTCGAGGAGGGGCTGTCCCTGTTCTATGAGACTCACCGTGACCACTCCTGACCGGCACCGACCTGGAATACACCGCACGACCGTCAAACTCCCCTGAAGTTACAGGAGTTGCTTCAAGAGGGGGACGGCTTCGCCGGGCGGTGGAATGACGGGTGCGCTTGGGGAGTCTTTCCCGTGGCGTCGGTGATCAGGCACCTGACTCCGCACCATGGGAATGCAGAAGAACTCCCGGCCATCCGAGGGCCCGTCCGGGATTGACCACCAGTGCCGCCTGCCGCTGTCGAGTGCCCCCTCCGCAGCCACCTGGTCCACGTTCCGGCCCGGATCGCCCGCTCAGCGCGACGCATCACCCTGCACCTGCCATACAAACCGCGAGGGCAGCGCCCCCGACCGGGGCCTCGTCGTCGCCATGGGCCTCGACAACGACTACTACCAGACCTTCCAGACGAGCGGCCTCGGCAGCCTCGAGCTGCGCGTTCCCCAGGGGACGTACGCCCTCTTCGGCGGGCTCACCACCGGGGATCTGACGAAGGTCGCCGGGGCGAAGGTCTCGGTGAGCTACGACGGTGGCAAGACCTGGCGCCCGGCCACGGTCGAGCGTGCGGACGCGGACTCCTTCGGAGTCTCCTACCGGCAGCCGAAGCTCTCCGAAACCAATGGATACGTGGCCGTCAAGGCCGAACTCTGGGACAACGCGGGCAGCCGCACCGTCGAAACCCTCGACCAGGCCTACACGCTGAAGTAGCCCGGGGCCGAGCGTGGGCGCCGCACCGGAGCCCCGTCCGGTGCGGCGCCATCACGACCGGGGCCGGAAAGAACCACGAGGACGATCAGAACCACTCCTCACGCGCGGGTGGTTCACAGAGCTCGAAGACCACCTCGCCCGCATCCGGATCGCCACCGGCGACCGGGCGGACCCGGGCGCCGGCCGACACCAGGTGCGGCGCGGCGCCGACGACGCGGCAGCGGAACACGAAGCCCTCGGGGAGCCGGACGAGGGACTCATTGCGCGCCGCTTCCGTGTAGCGGTGCACGACCCCGGACCTCACCACGACGCCCAGCCCGGCGCTGTGTTCGGGCTTCAGATCACTCGATGCGCACACCGGACACAGCAGCCTCCGGAAGGAGGCCGTGCCACACCAACGGCACCGGTGGTAGTGCAGGCCGGCTTCCTCATGCACCGTCTGCACGGTGCCACTTGATGACTGGGACATGTTCGACCCCCTGCGCTCGGCTCGGATGCGCCGCGCCTGCGCGTCGACGCGTCCGCACCATAGGACACTGAGTGCCGAAACGTAAAGGCACTCAGTGCCTTTAGGCGGTGCGGTCCGGTGTCAGTCCTGCCCGATGGCCGACTCGATCTGCTGCACGACGCGCCACATCGGAGCACCCTTCGCCGCGACCATGACGACCACATCGCCGTCGGGCGAGGGCGTGGACGCGCCCCCGGCCGTCGCGCTCCCCCACACCTGGCGCACCAGCCCGAGGGCGTGATCCACCGCGGCCTCCGCGTCCCCGTGTCCGCCCGAACGCAGCCAGGTCCGCAGCCCGTTGTTGTGCGCGGCGACGACGGACGCGGCGATCACCTCGGCCCGCAGCGCGCCGTCCCCCGACTCGCCGTACCGGTCCCGGAGATAGCCGGCCAGCGTCTGCTCGTACCGGCGCACCACGGACAGTTCGTAGGTGCGCAGCCCGGGCACCTCCCGGGTGAGCCGGTAGCGCTGGACGGAGAATTCGGGGTTGGCGGAGTACATCCGCAGGACGAGCCGGGCCGCGTCGCACACCGCGTCGACCGGCTCCGCGTCACCGACCGCCGCCAGGAAGGCGGTCATGTCGGCGAGGCAGCGTTCGTGGTCCGGGAAGACCGCGTCGTCCTTGGACGGGAAGTACCGGAAGAACGACCGGCGCCCGACCCCGGCCCGCGCCACGATGTCGTCCACCGTGGTCTGCTCGAAGCCCCGCTCCAGGAAGAGCTGGAAGGCCGCTTGGGCGAGCACCTCCCGCATGGGGGCCTTCTTCGCCGGTCTGCGTGCGTCAGTCATGCGGGGAACGTAGCACCGGAGAGCCTCTTCTGGCACTAGGTTCCTTTACAGAGGGTACTGAGTGCCATATCGTCATCCCTGCGAACCATACCCAGGTAGGAGAGCCGGCGTGAGCTTGAGGATCGTTGTCTGTGTGAAGTACGTGCCCGACGCCACCGGGGACCGGCATTTCGCCGATGACCTGACGCTGGACCGTGAGGATGTCGATGGTCTGCTGTCGGAGCTCGACGAGTACGCGGTGGAGCAGGCGCTGCAGATCGCGGACGAGGCGGCCGATGCGGAGATCACTGTGCTGACGGTGGGTCCGGAGGATGCCAAGGACGCGTTGCGCAAGGCGTTGTCGATGGGTGCGGACAAGGCTGTTCATGTCGAGGACGACGATCTGCACGGCTCGGACGTGATGGGTACGTCGCTGGTGCTGGCGAAGGCGATCGAGAAGGCCGGTTATGACCTGGTCATCGCCGGTATGGCGTCCACAGACGGCACGATGGGTGTGGTTCCGGCGCTGCTGGCGGAGCGTCTGGGTGTTCCGCAGGTCACGCTGCTGTCCGAGGTTTCCGTGGCGGACGGGGTCGTCAGGGGGCGTCGTGACGGTGACACGGCGTCCGAGCAGCTGGAGGCTTCTCTCCCGGCGGTGGTGTCGGTGACGGACCAGTCGGGCGAGGCGCGGTACCCGTCGTTCAAGGGGATCATGGCGGCGAAGAAGAAGCCGGTGGAGTCCTGGGATCTGGAGGATCTGGAGATCGAGGCGGACGAGGTCGGTCTGGCGGGTGCCTGGACCGCGGTCGATTCGGCGGCGGCGCGTCCGGCCCGTACGGCGGGCACGATCGTCAAGGACGAGGGCGAGGGCGGCAAGCGGCTGGCCGAGTTCCTGGCGGGCCAGAAGTTCATCTGACCCCGGTCCCCCCGTTCCGTTCCCGTTCTCGTTTTTCTTCGCAACTCGCAGGAGATTGAAGTCCCATGGCTGAAGTTCTCGTCTTTGTCGATCACGTGGACGGTGCCGTCCGCAAGCCCACGCTGGAGCTGCTGACGCTGGCGCGCCGTGTCGGTGAGCCGGTCGCGCTCGCGGTGGGTTCCGGTGCCGCGGGTACGGCCGGTGTGCTGGCGGAGCATGGTGCGGTGAGGGTTCTGACGGCTGATGCGCCGGAGTTCGCCGAGTACCTGGTGGTGCCGAAGGTCGATGCGCTGCAGGCGGCGTACGAGGCGGTGTCGCCGGTCGCGGTGCTGGTCCCGTCGTCCGTGGAGGGCAAGGAGATCGCGGCCCGTCTCGCGGTCCGTATCGGTTCGGGGATCATCACGGACGCGGTGGATCTGGAGGCCGGTGAGCAGGGCCCGGTCGCCACGCAGTCCGCGTTCGCCGCGTCGTTCACCACCAGGTCCCGGGTCTCCAGGGGCACCCCGGTGATCACGGTCAAGCCGAACTCGGCGCCGGTGGAGGCCGCTCCGGCCGCGGGCGTGGTGGAGGCGCTGGCCGTGTCGTTCTCCGAGAAGGCCACGGGTACCAAGGTCGTCTCCCGTACCCCGCGTGAGTCGACGGGGCGGCCGGAGCTGACCGAGGCCGCGATCGTCGTCTCCGGTGGCCGGGGTGTCAACGGCGCGGAGAACTTCGCGGTCATCGAGGCGCTGGCCGACTCGCTCGGTGCGGCGGTCGGCGCCTCGCGTGCCGCGGTCGACGCGGGCTGGTACCCGCACTCCAGCCAGGTCGGCCAGACCGGCAAGTCCGTCTCGCCGCAGCTGTACATCGCGTCCGGCATCTCCGGGGCGATCCAGCACCGGGCGGGCATGCAGACGTCCAAGACGATCGTCGCGATCAACAAGGACGCCGAGGCCCCGATCTTCGACCTCGTCGACTACGGCGTCGTCGGCGACCTCTTCCAGGTCGTGCCCCAGCTCACCGAAGAGGTCAAGACCCGCAAGGGCTGACCCGCCCGCTTGAAACAGTGTCCCCACGGTCCGGGGCCGCGTGGTGTGCACTCACCGCACGGCCCCGGACCGTCCTGTCGATGAGACTCACCCCGAACTCGCCCCGGCGGGAGGGCGTCAGCCGCTGTCGGCGGCACGGGCCGTCCAGCGTTCCTCGACCTTCGCGATCCTCCAGTACGCCAACGCCACCGCCCACACCAGCACGAAGAGCCCGACGATGATGTATCCGACGTTGCCCAGGTCGAGGCCGGAGATCCGGCCGGTGACCGAGTCCCGGCAATGGCAGGCACAGGATCGCGTACCAGGGCACACCGGCCGCGGCACCGCTGCCCGCCAGGACCATCAGGGTGACCTCCGTGGCGGTGTCGAAGCCGAGACCGAAGAGGAAGCCGAGCGGATACATCTGGCCGGGCCTGGTGATGGAGCGGGTGAACCGGCCGAGGATCCGGTTCATGAACCCTCGCGAGTCCAGGTGCTGCTCCAGTTCGGCCTCGTCGAAGCGGCCGGCCCGCATCGCCCTGAACACCCGCAGGATGCCGACGAGCGCGACGAGGTTCAAGGCGGCGATCAGGGACCCACTCGGCGGTTGGCAAGGCCAGCGGCCCGACATGCCGCTCGGCTGTTCGTAACCACGTCTGTTCGGACATCGGACTGCGTCCTCGCTCGTACGGGCGGTGTGGGACAAAACTCACCGCCGGCCTGGGCGCGCTCGCCCCGGTGCGCCCGCACACCTCTGGCTGCCGCCCCGGGCCAGCGACTGGGGCCGGAGCCGGAGCCGTTGCGGCTCGTGTTCGAGGCTCTGGCCGGGGCGGTGACCTGGGGGACAGGGCCGGGGCGTTGTAGTGCCGGATGCGCACGGTCGCCGTGGGCTCCCCGGGGGTTCACGAAGGGCCCTCTCCTCACAAGGCTTTCAGGGCGAGCCACAATGCGGCCAGATCACCGGTATTCGCGACCTGCCTGCCGGTCAACTGCTCCACGCGCCGGACGCGGTAGAGCACCGTCTGCCGGTGGACGTGCAGGGCTTCCGCTGCCCGCTGCCAGGACCTGCCGTTCTCCAGGAAGACCCGCAGGGTCATCAGCAACTCGTTCGCCTGCTCGGAGGGGAGGTCGAGGACGGGACGCAGCACGCGATCAACGAGTGCCCGTGCCTCGGCCGGGTTGCGGGGGCCGAGGAGTGGGATGGCGTCGGCGTAGCGCAGCAGCAGCGTGCCTTGCTCCTTCGCGATCTCGAGTGACCAGGTGGCCTCGCGGGCCGCGTCGACCATCCGGTCGGAGCGGACGATCAGGTCGCTGACTCCGGCCTGACCGCCCTGTCCGAGAGCCTGCACGAGCACCTGTACAGCAGCGTCGTCGGGCAGCACCGTGAGCGACGTGCCTCCGCGGTGCACCGTGACGTGGCTGACGGCCGAGCGCCATAGGCTGAGGTGCACGCTGCTGAGCAGGTCCGGGTCGTCGTCGTTCCGTGCCGCCACGCACACTGCTCCCTCGAGCCGCAGGCCGAGTTCTTCCAGCTGGCGCTGGGCTACGGCAGGCGCCAGCTGCGCATCGAGGATCTGGAGCAGAAGCTCTGCACCTGTCCTGCGGTCGTACTCGATCGTCAAGCGGGCTTGGGAAAGCGCCAGCGCACACACCGTCGCGGCGTGCTGCAGGAGCAGCGCATCCGGCTGCTCTGTGGGCTCGGGGAGGGCGACGAGAACCGCGTCCGGATGCGTCGGCACGTCGACCAGGAGTGCGCGACGGTCTCCACCGAGACGGACCGCGATGACGCCGGCGCGGAGCCTTCCGCGGTGCTCGGCCACGGCGCCGCGGATCCCCTCGGGGAGCGGAGCGACGCCGGGGTACCAGTCGAAGCCGGTGGCGCGGTCGCACACGCGGACGTCGCAGTCGATCTCGCGGGACAGTGCACTCGTGAGCGTCTTGAGCCCGGAGTTCTGCAAGGAGATCCGCTGCAGCGCTTGATAGATCCGCTCGGTCCGAATCAGACGTTGGGACTGTTCCAACAGGGTCGCCTCGGCGACGGTGCGAGAGATCGCTACGAACGGCATGGGGTAGGCGATCCAGAGCACCGGGAAGCCCAGCTCGTCGCTCGTCCGCGTCAGCCGCTTGGTCAGCGGCGGGGCGTACATCTTCTCGCCGATGGCCAGCGCAGCGACGCCGTGCTCGACCAGTTGGCGGACGAATTCTTCCTGGCCGGACGCGCTCCGGGGAATCGGCATGCCGTTCGTCATGAGGAGCTCGCCGCCGGCCACCCAGCGCCATGGCTCGGGCAGGTCGGTCGTGTGCGTCCACGAGACAGGCCGGTTCAGCGCACCGGCCCCTGAGTGGAGTCTCAGGCGCAGGTGGGGCATCTCGAGCAGCTCGCCCACTGTGATCGGCATGGGACCACGGTACGACGGGCCTGATCGACCGCATAGCAGTGTTGTGCAAATGTATAAGAACCGGCGAGAGCTTTGAGCGCTGCGGGTCTGCTCGACCGCTGGTCACACGGCGTACATCTGGACGCAACACTTCCGCATGGTCGCCGCGAGCCAAGGACCTTCCATGACTGCGAGATCGAACCTCATTGACGACGCTCCACTGACGCGCTTCCACAAGAAACTGACCGCCTACTCCTCGGGCGGACCGTTCATCGACGGCTACGCGATCGCGATTGTCGGTGTCGCCTTCGCGACGCTCACCCCGGCCCTCGACATGACCACGGCCGACAAGGGCCTGGTCGCTGCCGCAAGCCTGGTCGGCATCTTCTTCGGTGGGGCGGTCTTCGGATACGTCACCGACAAGATCGGCCGGCACATCATGTACATCGCCGACCTCGCCGCGCTCGCGCTGTTCTCCATCCTGTCCGCCTTCGCGAACGAGGTCTGGCAGCTCGTGCTGCTCCGCTTCCTCCTCGGCGCGGCCATCGGTGCCGACTACCCGATCGCCACGTCCCTGTTGGCGGAGTACCTCCCGCGGAAGTTCCGCGGCCGGATGCTCGGTGCCACCTTCGTGGTCTGGGCACTCGGTGCCGCGGCGGCGTACGTCGTGGGCGTGGGCCTCGAGGGGCTCGGCGTGAACGCCTGGCGCTTCATGCTCGCCAGCCCCGCCGTGTTCGCCCTGGTGACCTTGTTCCTGCGGCTCGGTACGCCGGAGTCGCCACGCTGGCTGCTCAGCAAGGGGCGTGTCGACGAGGCCGACCGGTCGATCAAGAAGGTCTACGGTCCGCAGTACGGCGTGGCGGACCTCGCCGAGGAACCGACCGTGGCGAAGACCAGCTACACCACGGTGTTCCGCTCGCCGTATCTCAAGCGCACCCTGTTCGTGGGCGTCTTCTGGACCGCCCAGGTGATCCCGCTGTTCGCGCTCTACTCGTTCGCCCCCGACCTGCTGGCGGGCATGGGAATCACCGGAAACACCTCGGAGATCTTCCTCGCCGCGCTGTTCGTCATCGGCGGCATCCCCGGACTCTGGCTGGTCGAGCGCATCGGCCGTCGGGCGTTGCTGCTGTGGTCCTTCGGGATCATCGCGGTAGCCCTGGCCATCCCCGGTCTGGTGCCCGGACTGCCGACCTGGGTCTCCTTCGTTTCGATCTGCGTCTTCGCGCTCGCCTCGGGCGGCTCCAGCTTCCTCGAGGTGGTCTACCCCAACGAGCTGTTCCCGACCGAGGTCCGCGCCACCGCCGTCGGCGTGGGGACAGCCGTGTCCCGCATCGGGGCAGCCGCGGGCACCTACCTGATGCCGTTCGCACTGGCCAAGAGCCAGAGCCTGCCGCTCCTCGTCGGCGCCATCGTGTCGGTCGTCGGGCTCCTGATCACGCTGGCCTGGGCAACCGAGACCCGAGGCCGGTCGCTCAGCGACACCGCCGCAGGCGCCGGCAACCCGGCCGATCCGGCCTACCCCTCCCTTGCCACCACCATTACGAACTGACTGGAAACTGTGATGAACCACGACAACCGACCCTCCCCGATCGGAGCCCTGGACGCCACGAAGGTCCCACGCTTCGCCGGCCTGGGTACCTTCGCCCGGATCCCCGACATCGGCTCGGTCAGCGACTACGACATCGCGGTCCTGGGCGTGCCGTTCGACGGGGGTACGTCGTACCGGCCGGGCGCCCGCTTCGGACCGATGGGCGTCCGTCAGGCATCGCGTCACCTGCGCCCGAAGTTCCACGTCGAGCTCGACACCGCACCGCTCGAAGCGCTCCAGGTCGTCGACGCCGGTGACGTTCCCTGTACGCCGTTCAGCATCGACGAAGCAGTCGCCCAGATCGAGGGCTACGCCCGCGACGTCGTGGGACAGTCCGACCGGCGCATCGTGAGCATCGGCGGTGACCACACGATCGCGCTGCCCATGCTGCGCGCGGCCAGGGACAAGTACGGCCCGGTCGCGTTGGTCCACTTCGACGCGCATCTCGACACCTGGGACACCTACTTCAACGCTCCGGTCACGCACGGCACGGTGTTCCGCCGGGCCTTCGAAGAGGGCCTGCTCGCCGAGGACAAGTCCATACACCTGGGCATCCGTGGACCGATCTACGACCGGATGGACCTCGTGAACGACAAGGCGTTCGGCTTCCGGGCGATCCGTGCCGGAGACCTCGACGTCATCGGGATCGACGGGGCGGTGGACGCCGTACGGCGACGCGTGGGCGACGCACCGGTGTACATCTCGATCGACATCGACGTGCTCGACCCCGCGTTCGCGCCCGGGACGGGTACACCGGAGATGGGCGGGCTCAACAGCCGCGAGCTGTTGCGTCTGCTCCGCAGCCTCGACGGGCTCAACATCATCGGTGGCGACGTGGTCGAGGTCGCTCCGGCCTACGACCACGCCGAGATCACCTGCGTCGCTGCCGCCACCGTGGTGTTCGACCTGATCACGCTCATGACGAAGAACCAGGTGTCCGGCCCCGTGCTGACGGCCGCGGACCACGCCTGATTCCGGGCGCGACTCAGCAGGCACCAGGGGCCGTCAAGGCGCTGACCCGCCTCGACGGCACCGCCACCTGACCTCGCGGTCAGGCCCGACAACTCAACATCGCGCCGCTCGAACCGAAGCGGGAGAGCCCTCGCCCATCCTTGGCGAGGCGCCGAAGGAGCAACTCTCCCCAGAATCTCTCAGGCACAACTACCGCTTCGGCGAGGCGACTCTGGAAAGTCAGGACCTCATGTCCTGCGCCCACGGTGCAAACCGCCGGACCCGGTGGTGAAGCTCTCAGGTACCGATGACAGAGCGGGGAGGTCATCCGTTCACGGCGCCGCGTCCGCGGTGTCCCTCCAGGGAGCCTCCCACCATGACCTCACCCGAGTCCCGCGCGTCGGGCGCGTTCGCCACCCGGCACATCGGCGTCAGCGACGCCGACCGCACCAAGATGCTGGCCGAAGTCGGCTATCCGACGCTTGCCGGCCTGATCGACGCCGCCGTCCCGAGCGGCATCCGCAGCACCTCCGGCCTGAACCTGCCCGCCGCGGCCACCGAGGCCGAGGCGCTCGCCGAGTTGCGCGAGCTCGCGGGCCGGAACACCGTGGCCGTCCCGATGACCGGCCTGGGCTACCACGCGACCGTCACGCCCGCGGTGATCCGGCGCAACGTGCTGGAGGACCCGGCGTGGTACACCGCCTACACGCCGTACCAGCCGGAGATCAGCCAGGGCCGGCTGGAGGCGCTGCTCAACTTCCAGACCATGGTCGGCGACCTGACCGGGCTGCCGACCGCCAACGCGTCGCTGCTCGACGAGGGCACGGCGGTGGCCGAGGCCGTCACAGTCATGCGCCGCGTCGCGGGGAAGGGCCGGCGCCGCGTCCTGGTCGACCACGACACCCTGCCGCAGACCCTCGACGTGCTGCGCACACGGGCGGCCGCCGTCGGTATCGAGGTCGTCGAGATCGACGTCACCCAGCCGCTGCCGGAGGACGGTTTCTTCGGGGTGGTGCTGTCCTACCCCGGCTGCTCGGGCGCGGTCCGTGACCTGCGCGAAGTGACCGCCGCGGCACAGGCACGCGGGGCGCTCGTCACCGTGACCGCCGACCTGCTGGCGCTCACCCTGCTCGTGCCGCCGGGCGAGTACGGCGCCGACATCGTCGTGGGGTCGTCCCAGCGGTTCGGTGTCCCCCTGTTCTACGGCGGGCCGCACGCCGGGTTCATCGCGGTCCGCGAAGGGCTCGAACGTCACCTGCCCGGCCGGCTCGTGGGCGTGTCCGTGGACGACACCGGCCGGCCGGCGTACCGCCTGGCACTGCAGACCCGCGAGCAGCACATCCGGCGTGACAAGGCGACCTCGAACATCTGCACGGCGCAGGTGCTGCTCGCGGTGGTCGCGTCGATGTACGCCGTCTACCACGGTCCCGACGGACTGACCGAGATCGCCCGGCGGACGCACCGGCAGGCCGCGCTCGTCGCCGCGGGTCTGCGGGCGAGCGGGATCACGCTGGTACACCGCGAGTTCTTCGACACCCTGCTGGTGGCGGTCCCGGGTCGCGCCGAGGAGGTCGTCGCGGCCGCGCACGACAAGGGCCTGCGGCTGCGGCTGGTGGACGGCGACCACGTCGGCATCTCCTGCTCCGAGGTCACCACGGACGAGCACGTCCGCCTCGTGCTCGACGCCTTCGGCCGAGCCGGCGGCGGCCTGGACACCCTGACGCCCGACGTCTCGGCGGTGCTCCCGCCGGAGCTGCGTCGTACCTCCCCGTTCCTCACCCACCCGGTCTTCCACCAGCACCGCTCGGAGACCGCGATGCTGCGCTACCTGCGCAAGCTCTCCGACCGTGACTTCGCGCTGGACCGCGGCATGATCCCGCTCGGGTCCTGCACGATGAAGCTCAACGCGACCACGGAGATGGAGCCGCTCAGCTGGCCCGCGTTCGCTGACCTGCACCCGTTCGCCCCGGTCACGGACGCGGCCGGATACCTGACCCTGGTCGAGCAACTCGAGACGTGGCTGGCCGAGGTCACCGGTTACGCCAAGGTCTCCATCCAGCCGAACGCCGGATCGCAGGGCGAGCTCGCGGGCCTGCTGGCTATCCGCGCCTACCACCGGAGCAACGGCCGGGCCGAACGCGACGTGTGTCTGATCCCGGCGAGCGCGCACGGCACCAACGCCGCCTCGGCCGTCATGGCCGGGATGCGCGTCGTCGTGGTGGCGTCGCGGCCCGATGGCACGGTCGACCTCGACGACCTCCAGTCCAAGTGCGCGAAGCACTCCGACGAGCTGGCCGCGATCATGGTGACCTACCCCTCGACGCACGGCGTCTACGAGGAGAGCGTCACCCGGCTGTGCGAGCTGGTGCACGAGCACGGTGGACAGGTGTACGTCGACGGCGCCAACCTCAACGCGCTGCTCGGGGTCGCCAAGCCCGGTGAGTTCGGTGGCGACGTGTCACACCTCAATCTGCACAAGACGTTCTGCATCCCGCACGGCGGCGGGGGGCCGGGCGTCGGTCCGGTCGCGGTGGCGGAGCACCTCGCGCCGTACCTGCCCACCCACCCGCTGCACCCCGACACCGGGCGCCGCGACGGGATCGGGTCGGTGAGTGCCGCGCCGTTCGGCAGCGCCGGCATCCTGCCGATCCCGTGGGCCTACATCCGGATGATGGGCGCCGAAGGGTTGACCGAGGCGACCCGGACGGCCGTGCTGAGTGCCAACTACGTGGCTCGGCGGCTCGCGCCGCACTTCCCGGTCCTGTACGCCGGGGAGGCCGGCCTCGTGGCGCACGAGTGCATCCTCGACGTGCGCTCGCTCACCGCGGCCACGGGTGTGACGGTCGACGACATCGCCAAGCGGCTCATCGACTACGGCTTCCACGCACCGACGATGAGCTTCCCGGTCGCCGGAACGCTGATGGTCGAGCCGACGGAGAGCGAGAACCTGCAGGAACTGGACCGCTTCTGCGAGGCGTTGATCGCCATCCGCGCGGAGATCGAGCTGGTGGAGAGGGGCGTCTGGTCCGTCGAGGGAAGCCCGCTGCGACGGGCGCCGCACACCGCGGCCGCGATCGCCGGCGAGTGGTCCCGTGCGTACTCGCGCGAACGGGCCGTCTTCCCGGCCGGCATCTCTCCCGACAAGTACTGGCCGCCGGTCGGCCGGATCGACCAGGCGCACGGCGACCGGAACCTGGTCTGCGCCTGCCCGCCTCCCGAGTCGTTCGCGTCGTGACCGACCGTGACGATCTGAGAGGAGCCACCATGTCGAAGAAGACACCCCTGCACGACATCCACACCCAGCTCGGTGCGTCGTTCACCGACTTCGCCGGCTGGTCCATGCCGCTGCGCTACACCTCCGAGCTGGCTGAGCACCACGCCGTACGGACCACCGCCGGAATCTTCGACCTCACCCACATGGGCGAGATCGAGGTGTCCGGCCCCGAGGCGGGCCGGGCGCTCGACCACGCCCTGGTCGGGCAACCGTCGAAGATCGCTGTTGGCCGCGCGCGCTACTCCATGCTGGTCCACGAGACGGGCGGAGTCCTCGACGACCTCGTCGTCTACCGTTTGGCCGAGCAGAAGTACCTGGTCGTGGCCAACGCCGGCAATGTGCTGGTGGTGCTCTCGCACCTGCGTGACCGCATCGACGGCTATGCCGCCACGATCCGGGACGTGTCCAGCGAGTGGGCGCTGATCGCGGTCCAGGGCCCCACGTCGCCGGCGATCCTCAGCGCCGTGGTCGACGTCGACGTGCCGTCGCTGAAGTACTACGCCATCGACCCGGCGCGGATGGCGGACCACGACGTCCTGCTCGCGCGCACCGGCTACACCGGCGAGGACGGCTTCGAGATCTACTGCCGCAGCAAGGACGCGGTTGCCGTCTGGCAGGCCGTCAGCGCAGCGGGCGCGGAGCACGGGCTGGCCCCGTGCGGCCTGGCCTGCCGTGACACGCTGCGTCTCGAGGCCGGCATGCCGTTGTACGGCCAGGAACTCACCGTCCGCACCACCCCGTTCGAGGCCGGACTGGGCCGAGTCGTGGTATTCGGGAAGCCCGGCGGGTTCGTCGGCGAGGCGGCCTTGGCCGCCCGTCAGGACGAGGCACCGGCCCGTGTGCTGGTCGGGCTGACCTCGACCGGCCGGCGAGCGCCGCGCACCGGTTACGCCGTACTCGACCTGGACAGCGGCGAACGCATCGGCGACATCACCTCCGGCGCGCTCGCGCCCACCCTTGGCCACCCCGTGGCGATGGCCTACCTGCCGCCGGATCGCAGCGAACCCGGCACGAAGGTGCTCGTCGACATCCGCGGTGCTCGGCAGTACGCCGAGGTCGTCCCGCTGCCCTTCTACCGCCGCCAAACCTGACCACGTTCAGAAAAGGACAGATCATGAGCCTGCCCACCGAGCTGAAATACACCCGAGACCACGAGTGGATCGCGACCGACGGCAACCTGTCGACGATCGGTGTCACCGCCCACGCCGCCGACGCGCTCGGCGACGTCGTCTACCTCGACCTGCCCGCTGTCGGCACGACCACGAAGGCCGGCGAGGCGTGCGGAGAGATCGAGTCGACCAAGTCCGTGAGCGACCTGTTCGCTCCTGCCGACGGCGAGGTCGTCGAGATCAACGAGGCCGTGGTCGCCGACCCCGGCCTGGTCAACTCCGACCCGTTCGGAGCGGGCTGGCTGTTCCGGATGCGGATCACCGGAGAGCCGGACCTGCTGGATGCCACCGGCTACACCGCTCTCATCGAAGGGGCCTGAGATGTCCGTGCTGGACCGTCGGCTCGCCGACCTCGACCCCGCCGTGCACACCGCCGTCCGCGCCGAACTGGCGCGTCAGCAGAGCACGCTGGAGATGATCGCAAGCGAGAACTTCGCACCGGTCGCGGTGATGGAGGCGCAGGGCTCCGTCCTGACGAACAAGTACGCCGAGGGCTACCCGGGCCGCCGCTACTACGGCGGGTGCGAGCACGTCGACGTGATCGAGTCCCTCGCCGTCGAGCGGGTGAAGGCGCTGTTCGGCGCTGCCTACGCCAATGTGCAGCCGCACTCGGGCGCCCAGGCGAACGCCGCCGCCATGACGGCACTCCTCAGCCCCAAGGACACCATCCTGGGCCTGGACCTGGCCCACGGCGGTCACCTCACGCACGGCATGCGGATCAACTTCTCCGGCAAGCTCTACAACGTCGTCGCCTACCACGTCTCCGCGGACGACAACCGCGTCGATCTGGCGGAGGTGCGGCGAATCGCCGAGGAGCACCGGCCGCAGCTGATCATCGCGGGCTGGTCGGCGTACCCCCGGCAGCTCGACTTCGCCGCCTTCCGGCGGATCGCGGACCAGGTCGGCGCGTACCTGATGGTGGACATGGCGCACTTCGCCGGGCTGGTGGCCGCCGGGCTCCACCCGAACCCGCTGCCGTACGCCGACGTGGTCACCACGACCACGCACAAGACGCTCGGCGGCCCGCGCGGAGGCGTGGTGCTGACCAACCGTCAGGACGTGGCGAAGAAGGTCAACAGCGCGGTCTTCCCCGGCCAGCAGGGCGGCCCGCTGGAGCACGTGATCGCGGCCAAGGCGGTCGCGTTCAAGATGGCGGCCGAGCCGGAGTTCCGCGAGCGCCAGGAGCGCACACTCGCGGGCGCTCGGCTCCTCGCGCAGCGGCTGAGTGCTCCCGATGTCGCCGCCGCGGGTGTGTCCGTGCTGTCGGGCGGCACCGACGTACACCTGGTGCTGGTCGACCTGCGTGAGTCGGAGCTCGACGGGCAGCAGGCGGAGGACCGCCTGCACGACATCGGCATCACAGTGAACCGCAACGCCGTACCGTTCGACCCCCGCCCGCCGATGGTGACCTCGGGATTGAGGATCGGTACGCCGGCCCTGGCCGGCCGCGGCTTCGGGGAGGCCGCATTCGCGGAGGTCGCCGACATCATCGCGGAGGCCCTCGAGCCGGCGTACGACGAGGGCGTCGCCGCCAAGCTGCGGGCTCGCGTGACGACGCTCGCCGACGCCCACCCGTTGTACCCGGAGTTGTGAGATGAGCGGCACCGTCACACCTCCCGCTTCGCCTGACGGCCGCAGGTTGCTGCGGCTGGAGGTGCGGAACAGCCAGACCCCCGTCGAGCGGAAGCCGGAGTGGATCAAAACCCGGGCGCGGATGGGACCGGAGTACAACGCGTTGCGATCGCTGGTGAAAACCGAGGGCCTGCACACGGTGTGTCAGGAGGCGGGCTGTCCGAACATCTTCGAGTGCTGGGAGGATCGCGAGGCCACCTTCCTGATCGGCGGTGACCAGTGCACCCGGCGGTGTGACTTCTGCCAGATCGACACCGGCAAGCCCCGCCCTCTGGACCGGGACGAGCCGCGCCGGGTGGCGGAGTCGGTGGCGAAGATGGGTCTGCGGTACGCCACCATCACCGGGGTGGCCCGCGACGACCTGCCCGACGGTGGTGCGTGGTTGTACGCCGAAACGGTCCGGCAGATCCATGCGCTGAACCCGGACACCGGGGTGGAGAACCTGGTCCCGGACTTCAACGGTGTCCCGGAACTGCTGACCCAGGTCTTCGAATCCCGCCCGGAAGTGCTGGCGCACAACGTGGAATCGGTGCCGCGGATCTTCAAACGGATCAGGCCCGCGTTCCGCTACGAGCGGTCACTCGGTGTGCTCACCGCAGCGCGGGAGTTCGGGCTGGTCACCAAGTCGAACCTGATCCTGGGCATGGGGGAGACACGGAAGGAGGTCTCGACCGCGCTGCAGGACCTGCACGACGCCGGGTGCGACCTGATCACCATCACCCAGTACCTGCGGCCCTCGGCGCGGCATCATCCGGTGGACCGGTGGGTCAAACCCGAGGAGTTCGTCGAACTCAAGGAGGAAGCCGAGCAGATCGGCTTCGCCGGAGTGATGTCCGGCCCGCTGGTCCGCTCCTCCTACCGAGCCGGCCGCCTCTACCAGCAGGCACTCGGCAAGAGGCCTCGGCAATAACCGGACAACTCAATACACCGCTGACGATTCTGCGCGGGAGAGCCCACTCCCCCGAAAGGTGTGGCGCCGAAGGAGCAAATCCTCCCCGGAAACTCTCAACGGCCACTGCCTGAACGACCTGCTCTTCCGCGTCAGCACGGGCGCCCTCAACATCGAAGTCCCGGCAATCGTCGCCAACCACCGGGACTTCGAGCCGCTCGCGCACAGCTACGGCATCCCCTTCCACCACATCCCGGTGACGCCGGAGACCAAGGACGAGGCCGAGGCGCGGCTGCTGGACCTGGTCGACGAGCTCGGCGTCGACATGGTGCTGCTGGCCCGCTACATGCAGATCCTGTCGGACGACCTGTGCAAGCGCCTCGACGGCCGGGCCATCAACATCCACCACTCCCTCTTGCCGAGCTACAAGGGCGCCCGGCCCTACCACCAGGCCCACAAAACGCTACCCGGCGCCGGTCGGTTCACCGCGCCCACGTCGCATTTCCCCTGCCCACCCCCGTTCAATGGGAGCCCGCCCGTGGCCATCTCCGTATTCGACCTGTTCTCCATCGGTATAGGCCCGTCCAGCTCGCACACGGTCGGCCCGATGCGGGCCTCCCGAATGTTCGTCGGCCGTCTGAAGAAGGACGGTCTGCTCGCCCAGACGGCCTCGGTACGGGCGGAGCTCTTCGGCTCGCTCGGCGCCACCGGCCACGGACACGGCACTCCGAAGGCCGTCCTGCTCGGCCTGGAGGGCAACGAGCCGCACACGGTCGATGTGGAGACCGCCGACGCCGAGGTCCAGCGGATCACCGCCACCCGCAGGCTGCGGCTTTTACGCACGGACCTGGGCGACGCCCACGAGATCACCTTCGACGCCGACTCCCAGCTGCTCCTGCACCGCCGCCGCTCCCTGCCGTACCACGCCAACGGCATGACCCTCTTCGCCTACGCAGCGGAAGGACTCCCGCTGCTGGAGAAGACCTACTACTCGGTCTGCGGCGGCTTCGTCGTCGACGAGGACGCAATCGGCGAAGACCGCATCAAGCTCGACGACACGGTGTTGAAGCACTCCTTCCGCACCGGCGACGAGCTGCTGCGCCTGGCCCGCGAGACCGGCCTGTCGGTCTCCGCCCTGATGCTGGAGAACGAAAAGGCCTGGCGCACCGAGGCCGAGATCCGCGAGGGGCTGCTGGAGATCTGGCGGGTGATGAAGGCGTGCGTGGCCCGCGGCGTGGCCCGGGAGGGCATCCTGCCCGGCGGGCTGAAGGTCCGCCGCCGGGCGGCCACCTCCGCCCGGGCGCTGCGCGCCGAGGGCGACCCGGGCGGCCACGCCATGGAGTAGTCGCCTCGATCTCCGGGGCAGAGGTGGGCTGTCAGGGCGAGGTCGGGTCGGCCTGCTCGATGGCCGCGGGCGGCCTGGCCGAGGTCCTGGGCGGCTCGCCGGAGCAGGTGGAGAACGCCGCCGAGATCGGCATGGAGCACAACCTGGGGCTGACCTGCGACCCGGTCGGCGGCCTGGTGCAGATCCCGTGCATCGAGCGCAACGGCATGGCGGCGGTTAAGGCGGTGACCGCGGCCCGCATGGCCCTGCGCGGCGACGGCCGGCACCACGTCTCCCTCAACAAGGTCATCAAGACGATGAAGGAGACCGGCGCCGACATGAAGGTCAAGTACAAGGAGGTCAAGTACAAGGAGACGGCGCGCGTCTCAGGGTGTGAGTGCAGTCGGTACACGCCAGGTAGCGAGACCTACGCATGACGAGACCGTGAGCGTTCGTGTGACGTGATGCCGCGTCGTGTCGCCGGAGGTCACGTCCGGTGGCGTGGTGTAACGACGGCCACGGTGATCCACTGTGAAAGCTAGGCGGTGAGGGCTGCCGGGTTGGTTGTCCCGGCGGTATTTCCTTCGATCAGGTGAAGGCGGCTGCGGCCGAGGATCTCGGGTCCCATGTAGCGGCGTTGGCTTGTCTCACCGGCCGTGCTGTCCACGAGTAAGCATTCAGAAGGAATGCGTACCTTGGGGCTGCGTATCCGCTCGCTACGGGCGAGCATTAAGCTGCAATCCGAAAAACATGTGCGCATCTGTCCGAATGTCAGAGCAACAGGCTCAGGACACACGCCGCGCACTGGAAGGGAACGAAGCCGTGCATGGCTCGTACAAGGTGCCCGGCGGCAAGCTGGTCGTCGTAGATCTGGATGTCGAGGAAGGTGTCCTGCGCAACGTGCGAGTCGCCGGAGACTTCTTCCTGGAGCCGGACGAAGCGATCTTCTCGATCAACACAGCCCTTGAGGGTGCGCTCTCATCGACGGACGCTGCAGGGCTGGCCACCCGGATCACGGCGGCGCTGCCGGAGTCGACCGTGATGCTCGGGCTGACCGCGGAGGGCGTTGGCATCGCCGTCCGGCGTGCTCTGGCCCACGCGACCGAGTGGAGCGACTACGACTGGCAGCTGGTGCACGTGGAGCCGCAGGCACCGGCACTGCACATGGCGCTGGACGAGGTGATCACCGCCGAGGTGGCCGCTGGGCGGCGAGCCCCGACTCTACGGGTATGGGAGTGGGCCTCGCCTTCTGTGGTGATCGGCAGCTTCCAGTCCCTGCGGAACGAGGTGGACCCCGAAGGGGCTGCGAAGCACGGGATGACCGTGGTTCGCCGTGTTTCTGGTGGTGGGGCCATGTTCGTAGAGCCCATGAGTACGATCACGTACTCCCTGTCCGTGCCGGAGTCCCTGGTCTCGGGCCTCTCCTTCGCAGACAGCTACGCCTACCTCGACGACTGGGTGCTGGGCGCACTGGGCGACATGGGGATCAAGGCCTGGTACCAGCCCCTGAACGACATCGCCACCGAGGCCGGCAAGATTGCCGGTGCCGCCCAGAAGCGCATGGTCGGCCCTGATGGCGGCCCTGGAGCCGTCCTCCATCACGTGACGATGTCCTACGACATCGACGCCGACAAGATGCTCGAGGTGCTCCGCATCGACAAGGAGAAGATGTCCGACAAGGGGACCAAGAGCGCCAAGAAGCGCGTCGACCCGCTCCGCCGGCAGACGGGCCTCGCGCGGGAGCAGGTCATCGAGAACATGATCGCCTCCTTCCGCAACCGCTACGGGCTGACCACCGGCGAAGTCACGGCGGAAGAGATGGCCCGCGCGGAGGAACTGGTGCGGACGAAGTTCGCCACCGAGGAGTGGACCGCTCGGGTGCCGTGAGCGGGACCCCGTGAGCGAGCGCCGGATTCCGTGAGCGGGTGATGCACGGAGCCGAAGACAGAGGCGTTGCTGTGATGCCGGTGCTGTGGACGGTCCGTCGGGAGGACCGTCACGTTGCCGTCGCCGGGAGTTCCTGCTCGGTCCAGATGATCTTGCCTTCGGGCGTGTAGCGGGTACCCCAGCGGCGGGTCAGCTGGGCGACGAGGAAGAGACCGCGACCGCCCTCGTCGGTCGTCCTGGCGTGCCGCAGCCGGGGAGAGGTGCTGCTGGCGTCGGAGACCTCGCAGATCAGGACGGACTGGCGCAGCAGCCGCAGCCTGATCGGGCCGGTGGCGTAGCGCACCGCGTTGGTGACCAGCTCGCTGACGATCAGCTCGGTCGTCGTCTCCAGTTCCTCCAGGCCCCAGGTCCTCAGCACGCGCGCCGTGCGGGCCCGGGCGCCCGCGACGGCGGCCGGGTCTGAGGGCACCTCCCAGGAGACGACGTGGTCGGCGCGCAGCTCGTGCGTACGGGCGAGCAGCAGGGCGACGTCGTCGGGCTGCGGTACGGGGAGCAGCTGCTCGACGACCGTCGCGCACAGAGCATCGAGGGATAGTCCGCACTGGGACAGCGAGGCGCCGAGGCGGGACATGCCGAGATCGGCGTCCCGGTCCCTGCCTTCGATGAGGCCGTTGGTGTAGAGGCCGATCAGGCTGCCTTCCGGCAGCGTGACCTCCGCCGTCTCGAAGGGCATCGCACCCAGGCCGAGCGGGGGCCCTGCGGGAAGTTCGGGGAAGCTGACCCGGCCGTCCGGGAAGACGACGACGGGGGGCGGGTGGCCGGCGCGGGCCATCGTGCAGAGCTGGGTGACCGGGTCGTAGACCGCGTACAGGCAGGTGGCGCCGAGCACGGTCGTGCCGCTGGCCTCGCCGTCGGGTTCCTCGTCGCCCAGCCGGAGCACGAGGTCGTCGAGGTGGGCCAGGAGTTCGTCGGGGGGAAGGTCCATGTCGGCGAGGGTGTGCACGGCGGTGCGGAGCCTGCCCATGGTCGCGGCGGCGCTGATGCCGTGGCCGACGACATCGCCGACGACCAGGGCTACCCGGGCGCCGGACAGCGGGATCACATCGAACCAGTCGCCCCCGACTCCGTCCTTGGCGTCCGCCGGGAGGTACGAGGACGCCACGTCCAGGGCCATTCCTCCGGGCAGCGTGTGCGGGAGCAGACTGCGCTGGAGGGTCAGTGCCGCGGCGTGCTCGCGGGTGTAGCGGCGGGCGTTGTCCACGCACACCGCCGCCCGTGCCACCACTTCGCGGGCCGGCAGGACGTCGTCGGGTTCGAACGGGGCCAGGTTCACCGATCGTACGAAGGTGGTCAGGCCGAGCACCGTGTCCCGGGCCCGCATGGGTACGGCGATCAGGGAGTGGAGACCGAACTCGCGGATGGTCGCCGCCCTGGCAGGCTGCTCGACGTCCCAGAGCCGCCTGACGGCGTCGAGGACCGGGATCAGGACGGGTTCGCCCTCCCTGAGGAACCGGACGTCGTGGGGCGGGGGCACGGAGTCCACCATGTCCCCGACCTGGTGGACCGCCTCCGGACAGCCCTCCCGCACCGACCTCATTCCCGCGCGGCGCAGCATCGGCCGGGCCGACGCGCCACCCGCAAGACCCGTACCGGCGGGCCCCGTGCCCGAAGGTCCCGTACCGAGGGGCCACGGGCCGGGCTCCTCCGGGCTGGCAACCGGATCCAGCAGGTCGACGACGACGAAGTCGGCGAACCGCGGCACCGCGAAGTCGGCCAGCTCCTGGGCCGTGCGCAGTACGTCCAGGGTGGAGCCGATGCTGGCTCCGGCGTCGTTGACCAGGGCGAGGCGCTGCTGGGCCCTCCACCGGTCGGTGACGTCCAGGACCATGTAGCAGATGCCGGTGACGGTGCCGTCGCCCTCGGTCAGGGGGAAGAACGAGGTGGAGTAGGCGCGCTCCCGGTGCGGATCGGCCCAGCTCCAGCCCCGGTACTCGTAGTCGATGACGGGGACCCCGGTGTCCAGCACCCGCCGCATCAGGGTCTCTATGGCGTCGGCCGCCATTCCCGGGAGCACTTCGCTCAGTCCGCGGCCCACCCGCTGTTCCCGCGGGACGCCGCCGATGCGTTCCAGGGTGTCGTTCAGCCAGACGTAGCGCAGCTGCGGGTTCAGCACCGCCAGCCCGATCGGTGAGCTGGTCAGGAAGGCGTCGACCACAGACTGCCCGACCGTCCACTCCGGTTTCCGTTCACGCCCGGAGACCAGGAAGCACTCCCGGCCGTCCAGGTGGAACGCGGCCGAGACCCGCAGATCCACTTCGATCCGCTGCCCGTCGCGCCGCCGCACTGCGGCGACACCGCTCCACCCCACGCCCGTGCGGCAGCGCTCGGCGATGCCCGCCACCCGTGCCGGGTCCCCGGGCATGGCGAGGAGGAAGCCGGCGGGGCGCCCGACCACCTCCGTGGCTTCGTAGCCGAGCAGCTCCTGCGCGCTGTGCGTCCAGCCGGTGATCGTTCCGGTCGCGGCGACCACCGCGGTCGCGTCGTTCGCCGCGTCGAAGGAGTGCTGAGGGTTGCTGGGTTGCGACGGTTCGGCTCCGGGCGCCGACTGCGGGCCTGCGGACGCCATACTGGTCACCACCCATCCACTCCGTTCGGTTCCATGATCCTGCGTACGGCGCCCGGGTGCGAACGTCCGCGGCCGCGGTTCGGGGGGCCGGCGCGCTGCGGCCCGGCGACAGACTGGCCTTCATCTGCCCGCAGCCCCCGCGGGCCGACGGCGAGGAGAGCAAGGCGCTGGGCCTGCTGGCCTCGCTGCTGGGTCGGGACCACACCTCGGAGAACGCGGTGGCGACGGCGATGGCCTCCCTCTCGGATCCGGAGCGCCTCCACGAAGTGCTGGGCGCGGCCGGGTTCACGGAGATCTCCGCGGTCGCCGTGGACGCGGCGACCCGCTGGGGCCGGGACGCGGCGGACGCGGTGGAGTTCTTCGTGTCCCGGACGCCGGGGCCCGCCGTCTCCGCTGAGACCCGGGCCGCGATGACAAAGGTGCTGCTGCCGCACGAGACCCCGGACGGTGTGCTGCTGCGGGCCGGGGTGTGGGTGGTCAGCGCCCTTAGCCCGGCCTGACCTGGGTGGGCGGCCGGTGCTCGTACCAGCGGCGGTCGGCCTCCAGCTGGGCGGCGAGGGAGATCAGCCGTTCCTCGCTGCGGGAAGGGCCGAGCAGTTGGGCACCGACGGGCAGCCCGTCGGCGGTGAACCCGGCCGGTACGTTGATGCCGGGCCAGCCCAGTACGTTCCAGGGCCAGGCGTACGGGCAGGCCTCGGTCATCGCCACATCGGTGCGCCAGGCGCTCAGCCCGTCGAACCGGCCGATCGGGGGCGGTGGCAGGGCGGTCGTCGGGGTGAGCAGCACGTCGTAACCGGCCCGGGCCCGGGACGTACGGAAGAACGCGCCGATCCTGCGGTGCTGGCGGACCTCCCGCTCCCTGGCCGCGCGCACCACCCGGCCGCCGAGCCGGGTGCCGGTGCGCAGGGCGCTGCGGGTGCGCGGGTCGAGGAGGGCGGGGTCGGGGTGGCGGGCGGCGAGTTCGGCGATCCCGGCGGTGGCGCGGGGGACGAAGCCGAGGCCGATCAGCCCGTAGCGGGGCCTGGCCTCCTCGACGTCGTGGCCGAGGCGGGCGAGGGCCTCGGCCAGTTCGGTGACGGCCCGCCGCACTTCGGGGTGGGGCGCGGTGCGGGTGAGGGTGAGCGGGGGGCGCCAGGCGACGGCGATGCGCAGTCTGCCCGGGTCGCGGCGGGCGGCGGCCGAGGCCGCGACGGGGGGCGGGCGGTGCGGGTCGTCGGGGTGGGGTCCGGCGACGGCGTCGAACAGCAGGGCGGCGTCGGCGACGGTCCTGGCCAACGGTCCGTTGACGGTCAACCCCTGGAAGGCGTCGCTCTGCGGGTGGACGGAGATCCGGCCGCGCTGCGGTTTGATGCCGACGAGGTGGGTCCAGGCCGCCGGGATCCGGACGGACCCGGCGCCGTCCGATCCGAGCGCGGCGGGTACGAGCCCGGCGGCGACGGCGGCCGCGGACCCGCCGGACGAGCCGCCGGGGGTGTGTCCGGTGTGCCACGGGTTGCGGGTGGCGCCGAAGGCGGGGCCCTCGGTGAACGGCCACTGGCCCAGCTCGCAGGAGTTGGTCTTCCCGACGATCACGGCCCCGGCGGCCCGCAGCCTGCGCACGGCCTCGCTGTCGGCGGTGGCGGCGGGCAGATCACCGTCGCAGCCGAAGTAGGTCGGCATGCCGAGGACATCGGTGTCGTCCTTGACGGCGACCGGCACGCCGAGCAGGGGCAGCCGCTCCCCCGCGGCGAGCCTGCGGTCGGCCTCGGCGGCCTCGGCGAGCGCGGCCTCGGCGCGCAGGTGCCGGAAGGCGTTCAGGGTGCCTTGGCTGGCCTCGATGCGGCGCAGGGCCTCGGCCACCTGCTCGGTCGAGGTGGTACGGCCTTCGGCCAGCTCCCGTGCGCTGTCGGCCAGTCCGGTCGGGCCGGCCGGTTCGGCCGGTTCGGTGGCTTCGACGGCTTCCGTTGACGACATGGGCTGCCCGCCTTCCTCGCCTCGGCAGGTGCGTACGCCCGCACCTGTACGCCCGAACGAACTTACCGGAGAGTAACGAGTCGTGGGAGGTCCGCTCAACCGTTCGGAGGAGGGTTGGGTGGCGGGGGACGGTTGCCGACGCCCCACCGCCTGCCGCCTACGGCTGGACGCTGATCCCGCCGATCCCGGTCCCGAGGCCCGCACAGTGGGCGGTGGACTGACCGGACTGCCCGGGGTTGAGGGTGACGTGCTCACCGTCCACGTCCGGGGACCAGCCGCAGACCAGATGCACCCAGAAGGTCTGGGCCGTGCTTCCGTCGTTGCGGCAAAGCGCGTAGCCCGTGTAGTCGTCGATCTCGTGCTTTCCGGTCTCGCAGGACAGGCCGGGCGGCGTCGCTCCGGGTGCCACGGCGGTGGCGACGGTCGCGGGTACCGCGAGCGCCGCGGCCGCCCCTGCGACGACGACGCCCCGGAGCACGGTCCCGGACACGCTCCCCATCGACAGCTTCATGTCTTCCTGTTCCTCCTCGTCGGTGACGAACCCGGTGCGTCGGCAACCGTCCCCCACCACCTATGACACAAAACGAGGCAAAACATCACCGTGCGTATGCGCTCGGTGGGCGGTTCGCCGTCGCGCGACCCGCCCCTGCCCGGCGTACGCTCAAAAGGATCGGATCGCACACCTGAACAGGCCTGATGGGCCCTTCGAGGGAGGCGCCGTGACCGGCCATCTCATCGGCACACGCCAGGCCGCCTGGGCGGCGGTCCTCGTACTGGGAGTCACGAGCGGCGGTGTCGTCGGCGGCGGTGTGGCCCGGGCGGACAACGGCATCGACAAGCTCTCCGCCCAGCAGATCGCCGACCGCTCACGTGACGCGCTCCTGAGCGCCCACTCCTTGCACCTCAGCACGCGCGGCACCCTCGGCGGGGGCAGCCCGTCGACGACCCTGGAACTCACCCTCGACCGGAACGGCAACTGCACCGGTTCGGTGGACCTCGGCAGGAGCCAGGGGTCGGTCCGGATCGTGAAGCGCGGCAACGACGTCTGGGTCAAGCCGGACGCCGCCTTCTGGAAGAACCAGGTGCCGGACGGCGGAGCGGCCTTCGCCGCGATCCTCAACGGGCGCTACATGAAGGGCTCGGCCACCGACCCGAGGCTGCGCGAGGTGACGAAGGGATGCGATCTGGACACCTTCCGGAAGCTGGTCGGCGATCATGCGGACAACGACCGGGGCACGCTGAACAAGGGCCGCAGGACCACGCTCGCCGGCGCTCCCGTGGTGCCGGTGACCAGGCTCAGGGACGGCAGGACCCAGACGGTGTACGTCGCGGCCACGGGCAAGCCGTACCCGCTGAGGATCACGGTGCGGGGCGACGGGGCGAACGCGGTCGTGGGCCTCTCGGCCTTCGACAAGCCGGTGCCCACGGCCACGCCGCCGCCGGATCAGACGTACGACATCAACGCGCTGCTGACCCGTCGGACCGCTCCGCTGTGACGCCGGAGCCGGAACGCCCGCTCAGCACCACGTACAACACCAGTGACGAGGTTCGCCAGGTCGTACGCGGGTGACACGACGTTCGCCGCGATGTTCACGGAGACCGTTGCGACCAGCACGGTGACCAGGGCGTACAGCAGCCCGAAGACGTTGTCGGTCCGGGCGACGAGCTGGACCGGGTCCCAGATCGCCTCCCCGTACACCGCCTGCGAGCCGGAGGTGACCAGGACCGAGAGCAGGGCGAAGAGCGTCATCGTGGTCGGCAGGCCGAGCGACTGGCCCCGGATCTGGGCGCGTTGGCCGGCCCCGAAGCGGGTGAAGTCGGGGATGTTCAGGGAGAGTGTGGCCCAGAAGGCGATCATGCCCATCAGGGAGGGGAAGAAGACCGGCCAGAACTCCTTGCCCCAGCCGAGCTTCGAGGGCTGGTCGAGCAGCGGGCCGAAGCCACCGGCCTTGACGGCGACCCAGATGAGCAGCACCACGGCACCGACGATGACGAACGGGGCCGCCCAGTTCTCGAACCGGCGCAGGGCGTCCATCCCCCGGTAGATGATGGCGAGTTCGAGCACCCAGATACGCCGCCATGAACTGACCGATGCCGAGTGGGACTTCGTGGAGCCGTCGTGCCCCGGACGTCGATCGAGCGGCCTCGGCTGGATGACGACCTCGGCGACGGCAACGCCTGCGGCGGCCACCGGGTCACCACCTTCCTCACGGCGGGCGAGCTCCCGGCGCGGGAAGCGTACTGCGCGGACCGAGTCCCGACTGCCGCCCCGGGGCCTGCTGTTGGCCCACAATGGCTGTGGGTAAGGCGACGGGAGATGTGGATGCGGGCGCTCGTGGTCGGGGTGGAGTCTTACGAGGCGGGGTCGGCCTGGAACCTCGACGGGCCGGTGCACGACGCACTGGGGTACGCGCGCTGGCTGCGGGAACTCGGAGTGAGGGACGAGTCGCTGACCCTGTTGCTCTCTCCACTCGACCGCAACCGCGAACTCGCCGACGGCTTCGGTCTGCCGTACCGCCCGGCCGACCGGAACACCGTGCACCAGGTGCTGACCAGGGAGCTGGCGGACGAGAGGACTGACTGGCTGTTCGTCGCCTGGTCCGGGCATGGCCTCATCGACGCCGATCGCAGCCGCCGACTGCTTTTTGCGGATGCGGTCCACCGGGATCTGCGTGGTCTGGACGTGGAAGCGGTGCTTGCTATGTACCGGTCGGACGGCGCACCGGGACATCCGCGTCAGCTCTGGCTGTTCGACGCCTGCCAGACGTACGCTGACCCGGCGACGACGGCTGGGGCCCTGCGGCCCGACCCCATACCGCGTTCGACTCCACGTCAGCAGGCCGATCAGTACGCGCTGTTCGCCTGTGGTCCCGGTGAGGCGACGCGCAATGGAATGCGCTCGGGTGTGTTCAGTGCCGAGGCTCTGCGGATGCTGCGCGAGCACCCCGACTGGCGGCGGTCTCCCCGGCCACTGGCCGAAGCGCTGCGCAGCCGGTTCGGGACTACCACCTCTCTCTGGTTCGAAGGGGACGGGGAGGCCGGGCGGACCGCCGTGAGGCGGAAGATTCCGGGGCGGAGACTCGATCTGTCCGACAAACGTCGTCTGCGCGACGCACTGGCCGCGGTGGGGGTGATGCGGCAGCCGGAGTCGCGTAGCCAGGTCATTGGCTTGCTTCCTGATGAGATAGCGGGAAGTGTCGCCAGATCAGGGGTAATGCTCCTGGAGATCCTGGATCTCGTCGAAACCTGTCTGACATTTGGTGACGGATTGACGCACTTGTGGTCGGCGGTGTCCCTGGTTGATCCTGGTACGACTGCGCTCGACGACCTCCTGGAGGTCTTCCGGAGTTATCCGGAGTGGTTTACTCCGCCTCGTCTCGACGCGAATTGACGCTTCGTGATTCGGCCATTTCAAGCCTGTGATGGCGCAGGCTGACCGGTTGAGCATGTTTCCAGCAGCGCATGCATAGGACATCATGTAAGTGCGGGTCGAACATCGCATCGCACTGACTCGGGGGAGGTCTCACGGCAGTGGTAAAGCCGAAAAGCGCCGCCATATCGGATCTGCCTGATCTCACTGGCACGTCCCTGGAGGCGTTGCGCGCTCGATCGAACGACGACAGAGCGGCCGCCAAGAAGCGGCTGCTGGAGGAAGTCGGGCGGTCGGCCAGAAGCCTGTCCACCGGCGGGGAAAACAGCTGGACCGCCTGACATCCCCGGTCTGTCCCGATCCGGTGCCAAGGCAGAGGGAGCGTATGCGCCCTGACTCACTGCACGAAGCGGAGTCGCGGCATTCACTGACACCCCAGCAATTCCGTGAACTCGCGCGCGGCGACGGCAGTCCCGCCACGCTCGCTGCGCTGTCGCGAGCCGAGTACAGCCACCGCCTGCTGTTGTTCGATCTGCTGATGGATACTCTCAGCCCTCTGGCCGGGGTGACCGGCCGGCTCCCTGCCGCCCAGCGGGCCTGGGACCTGCTCGCCGCGGCACAGCGCCAGAATCCGGCAGCGGTGGAGGAATTGCTCCTCCTTCCGGAAACCGGGCTGTGGCTGACCCGGCTGTTGACCCGGCTGCGCTCCGCCGGCCGTGCCGAGACCCCTTTGTGGGCAGAGGCAGGACATCTGCACACCCTGGCCGCCGTGGCCGCGGCACGGGCGCGCCTCACCTTCAGCTTTCCCGTCCCTGCCCTCCAGGAGAGGGTCTGGCTGCCCACGATGGGACTGGCGCGGCTGCCCTCGGCGCACCGGCAGCGGAACACCTGGACCGTGGCAGAGGTCCGATCGGTGTGCGGCCGGCTCACCCTCATCGGCGCATACGGCCATCTGCGTCTGCCCTCCGGCCCGGAGCACCCGGCGCGTGGCTGGCTGCCCCAGCGTCGGCCGGCTCTCGGCGCAGGCGCTGCCCGCCGGATCACGCTGGACGACCTCGGCCACCACCGGCTAGCCCCGCTGCCGGACGGTGCAGCCCAGCGGTTGACGCAGAGCGCGTACGACTCCTGGAGCAGACTGCTGCAGGACGCGTACGGGCTGTTGACCACCATGGATCCGCCGACGGCCGACGCGGCCGCCGGGTTGCTGCGCTCCCTCCAGCCGATGCAGGCCCACGAACGGTTCCGGGTACGCAGCGTCAGCAGCGGGCACGGCGTCGGCGGACTGGCATCGTCCATGCCGGATACGGCGCCCCTCTGCGCGGCCACGCTGGTGCACGAACTCCAGCACAGCAAGCTCAGCGCGCTGATGCACCTGTACCCGCTCCACGAGCCCGCGCCCCCGGGCGCGGCGCAGCGGCTCTACTACGCTCCCTGGCGCGATGACCCCCGACCGCTCGGGGGAATGCTGCAGGGCGCCTACGCCTTCACGGCGGTAGCGCGGTTCTGGAGTGCTTGCGCCGTGCAGCTCACCGGACACGTCAGCAGCCTCGCCCGCTTCGAAAGTGCCCTGTGGCTCGGCCAGTTGGCCGACGTCTTGCCGGACCTGGCCACCGACCCCGCGCTGACCGCGCTGGGACGTGACGCCTTACAGGACCTGCTCGGGGCCGTCGTCCGGCTGCACGACCGGACCGGTGAAGGCCCCGAGGTGACGATGGCCCGCCGGATGGCCGCCGATCACCGGGCGACGTGGAGGCTGGCCCATGTGCGGCCTCATCCGGACGACGTGGGGCGACTGGCGGCCGCCTGGTGTGCGGGCCGGAAGCAACCGCCCGCGCTGCCACCGCGTCCGCACCCGGAGATCCGGGAATCCGGGGCGCGGCACCTCGACGCCCGCGCCATGCTGGTGCGCGTCGGCCTCGCCGACCCGGCGGCACTCTACAAAATGCGCGGCAGCCAGGGTGACCACGTGCCCGGGGTCGCCGGGGCCGGGCCGGCCGATGTCCTCTGGGCCTGCGCCGAGTTCGCCGCTGCGCGGCGCCTCTACTCACAGGACATCCAGAGCGCATCCGCCGGCCCCGGGGCATGGACGGGTCTGGGGCTGGCCCTGGCGGACGCCGGCCGTGCTCCGGAGGCCGTCAAGGCCCTGACGGCGGTGCCTGAAATGGTCGCGGGCGTTCACGGTGCCGCCCGGCGGATATCACAGCGGGCGCCGGACCCGATCGTCCTGGCCAGTTGGCTCGGCCAGGGCGATGCCGGTCCGCCCGGCATCTGTTAGATCGGCATGGGGTCGACGTCGCAATTGGCCCGGCGCCAGGCGAGCGTGTCAGCACTGGCCCGGTGATCCGGTCCCAACTGCTCGTTGATCGCGTCCACAGCATTCCGGTGCAGTTCCTCCGCCTCCCCGGTACGGCCCAGCGCCCTCAGGTCCGACGCGGTATTGCCACGCAGCACAAGCACAGTGGGGTGGGATTCGCCGAACTTCTCGATCAGCGCTGCCGTCGTCTTCCGGTCGAGTTCCAGAGCCGCGGCAGCATCTCCCTGGGCGAAGAGATCGTTGGCCAGGTTGATCGCGCAGATCAATGCGTGCGGGTGTGTGTCGCCGAGCGGTGCCCGGAAACGGGTCAGTGCCGACTCGTTCAGCTTCCGCGCCTCGTCCACCCGGTCAAGCAGCCGCAGCGTGACGGCGAGATTGGCATCGGCCGCGACGGTGTGCGGATGGTCCTTGCCGAATACCTCCGCGTACAACGCCCGGGTTCGCTCCCCCAGCTTCAGAGCCTCCTGGAGCTTCCCGTTCTGCCGCAGGTCGATGGAGAGGTTGAGCGAAGCCTGCAGGCCGTCGGGGCTGCGCTCGCCGTACCGGTCGATGAGCGCGGTCCGGGCCATCTCCGTGCTGGCCTGTGCAGCCTCGTGATGGCCCGCCTTGCGCTGCGCCACCCCGAGCCTCGCCACCGCCCGCAGTGCGGACGGGTGGAGGTCGCCGAACGTACCGCGGAAAGTGTCGACCGCGTCCTCGCAGGCCCTCTCCGACGCGGCGTACTCCCCGAGTTCCTGCTTGTCCAGGGTGAGTGAGACCTCCGAGTTGAGAGTGGTGGGCGCGTCCGCGCCGAACATCTGCACCTTGGTGCGCCAGCTCGCCTCGTCCAGGTCCCGCGCTTCGCGGAAGAGGCCGTTGCCGCGCCGGGTCACCGCGAGGTTGTGGGCATGGAGCAGGGTCTCGGGGTCCTCGTCGCCGTACGACCTGACGGCCCGCGCGTAGACCTCCTCGTCGAACTCCAGCGCGCCTCGGAAGTCCCCGCGCGCTCTGCGGTCACCGGACACCTGGCCCTTGACGCGCAGGTACTCCTCCTCGAGATCCGGGCCGGCCTCCTCCAGCGTGGCGAGCATGCGCTCCCCCAGGGCCGCAGCCTGCGGATAGCGGCCCATCGTCCACATGATGTAACGCACATGCCGACCCAGGATCAACGTCTGCTGGTCGTCCTCGCCGAAGAGCCGGCACCAGTTCTCGTACGTCTCGCTGGAGAAGTCCAACGCCGCCTCGTGATCGCCCCAGTAGAAGAGGTATTCCGCGACGTTGTAGACCATCTGGCGCACATTGCGGTTGGGCGAAAGCGACGCCTGGGAGGCGATGACATGCGGGTAGAGCTCACCGAAACGCGTCCAGTTCTGCGGGGCACGCGGGTCGCTGGGGGCGTTCGCCGCGAGGAGCAGGTGCGCCCCGTGCCGGAATGTACGGCGTTGCTCCTCCGCCATGCGCGCTTCGAGCACCGCCTGGACCAGCCGGTGCATCTGGATCGAGTTGGTGCGATGGTCGATCTTCGCCAGGGAGTAGCGGCTGATCTCGCGGATGGCCCGGCTGAGCCGGATCGGGTCGGTGAAGATCCGGTCCAGCTCCGGGGCGATCGGCTCGGAAACCGCGTTGGTGAAGAACTGCCTGGAAACTGGTTCCGGCGCGAAATAGGCGCAGAGTTCCAGGAGCTGGATGGCCCCGGCGTTCTTCCCTTCGACGTGGTCGAGGGAGACGTTCCACGCGGTGGCGACGGTCTTCTCGTACTGAGTCGGCGGGGACACAGCCATCAGCTCAGCGCTCTTTTCTTCGAACACCCTCAGATATTCGGCCGGAGGCATGCCGGTCTCGGCGCGCCACGCCGATGCCTGCTCCACCGCGAGCGGCAGGTCGCCGAGGACCTCGGCGAGCATGTCCGCGTCCTCGGTGGACAGATCGGGGTTGCGCCGCCGGAGCAGCTGGATGCTTTCTTCCCGCTCGAACACATCGACTTCCAACGGGTGGGCCAAGGTGTTCCACTGGGGATTACGCGATGTCACGATTACGGAGCCTACCGGTCCGCCCGCAGGCGCGCTCGGGAAGTATTCCTGCACCGCCGCCGGACTCTCGGCATTATCGAACACCAGAAGCCATTTACTGTACGGGTTTCCGATGCGCAGCGCCTCCAGGACGGCCGGCACTGCGGTAATCGCCTCACTGCTCACCGGAAGGTGGAGTCGCCGGGCCAGTTCGACAAACGCCTGCTGAATTTGTGTGGGCCGTTCTGCCGGGATCCAGCAGACCACTTCGTATTCGGCGGCGTGCCGGTATACGTATTCGAGTGCGAGTTGCGACTTCCCGACACCGCCCATTCCGTGCAGTGCATGCGGGAGCACCGCGGTGGGGCCGTCCTGCAGACCGCGTTCCAGGTTGATCAGCAATTCTTCGCGTCCGGTGAATACGAGGTTCCTCGGCGGCATGTTGCCCCAGACGGCGGGCATGGGCGGTCGCGCACCGCCTCCGGCCGGGGGTGCCGGGGCCGGGCTCTCTACCGAGGGGCGGACCGTACTCACTTGTGGGCCTCCAGGGGTGGGGATCGTACTGTCGGTGTCGTCGGGGAGTGTCTCATCGGGAGAAGGCCGCAAAGCGTTGCGCCGGGCCTCGGATCCGGGCGTGTTCGCAGCGGTCGGCGGGCCGGCCCCGATGTGCTCGCCAAGACGCCGGGCGCGGTGGAGATGGTTTCCGGAAATCGCCTGCAGCGCCGCGTGTTCGGCCTGCCGGAAGCGAAGGTTCTCCTTGGTCGACTCGACTGTCGTGAGCGCTTCCTCACTATGCGGCGACTCTTTGGAACCATGTAAGTAGCCGAGGAACTCACGCGCCGCTTCATTGCGCGGGGCCAAAAACTCTGCCGCCTTTTTCAGTGCTCTTGCAGTGGCCGTTCTGCTGCCTGCAGCAAGTAATTCCTCGCGGGCACCGTCAACGAATACGTAGGATTCCCCGTCACACCCGGGCAGCGGATCGACCAATGGGCTGATCAGCAGCTCCGCCAGATGCGCTCGCGAGGCGCGCGGCATGACCTGCCGCTTCACCTCGGACATGGTTTCCAGGTCAAGCTGTACCGCAGCCAGGCGCGTGGCCAGCGCGAACGCCTCTGCCGAAGCCCTGGTGCGGAACCGCGCAACCAATTCGGCGGCGGTCAGCCCCTGAACGGGTGACGGCGCGGGAGACGGCAGCGGCCGGGTACTGGTGAGGATCGCCGCCATATCCGCCCAGCGCGGCGTCGTTCCCGCGACGAACCGGGCCCACGGACCGAGCCACTCGGCGCTCAGTTCCAGCACCGGGACGAGGACGACCTGATCGGAGGGATCGCGCGGGAGCGATGCGGCAAGCGGCTCGGCGGGCTCCCAGTGCACCTGCCCATTGACCGACCAGGGCCCTTGGGCACGGAGTCTCACCCGTACCGGAAAGAGTCCTGTGCTGGGCCACAGGCGCTGTGGCAGCAGCTGGAGCACCGCCACGGGCTGGAACCTCCCCCAGAGAGCGGCCAGTCGCTGCGCGGCCCCGGAACGCCAGGCGGGCGCGACCCCGTCCGTCACCAGGAAAACGATCTGCCGCGCCGTCGGGTCGACAAGGCCGCGCGGCGGCTGCGGGTGCGACGCCTGCCCGTGGCCGCGCAGCAGCGCACGCGCGGCATCAGCGGTGTCGAGCGTCATCATCTTCACGTCGCGCATCCCGCCGTACCGGCTCAGCATCGTCCGGAAGTGCTTCACTGCCGGCCGCCACATGGTCATGTGCGGGGCACTGTCGACCACCAGGACCGCGCTCCGTTGCCGCTCCGGCTCGGGCGTGAGCACCGGTGGCAGATGCGGGGCGAATGCGATCCGTTCCGCCGTCGCCGACTCGTCCAGGACGTCGGAGTGGGCGGAGGCGACAAAGGAGCGCAGCGGACGCAGCGCACGACCGAGGCTCAGACGGTCGCGCGGGGGGCGGTCACCTGCGCCGGGGCCGACGGCGGTCCGCAGCTGCGAGGCCGCGGGCAGTTCGGCCGTCGGCGCGAGGGTGTCCCTCGTACCCGGCCCGGCGACGGGTGGCGGTCCCTCGTCCCGTGCGGAAGGCGGCAGCGGTTCGGGCCCCGGAGGCCGCTGCTGTTCCGGCTGCGGCTCCTCGTCCCGATCCGGCTGCTCCGGCTCGGTCACCCGGTCGTCGTCCTGCTGCGCGGGGGCAGGCTCCGATGGCTCGGCGTCCTCACGACCGGTGTCCGCCAGGTCCTCGTCGGTGGCCAGCCCAGGATGGTTCGCCGCCAGCCATAACGAGTCGGCCACTTCCCATGGGTACAGACCGGTGAGAGGCAGCGGTCCGCCGTCAGGCGGGCTCATCGGACCGTCGCGGCGGTGCTGCGCACCAGTGCCTCCGACCCTCGAAGATTCCCCGATCACCCCGAATCCGCCCCTTCACCGCCCAGCGGGTGCCAAATAGCGGCGAGGACCGATTGCCACTCGTTGGCGTCGCTTCCGTCCCGCTGGTAGAGGCCCGATGTCGCCAAATGCGCGGCATTCAGCAGCTGATCGGCGGCCAGCCCGCCCATCCGGGAGCTCCGTCGGAGAAAATCACGGATCAGCGCGTCCTGGCTGTCGCCGAGGAGATCTCCGAAATGTCCGGAGACGAGGTCTCCCAATGTCTCCGCGTCGGGGTCCGGAATGTTGAGCCGCAGACAGCGCCGCATAAACGCTTCGGGGAAATCGCGTTCACCATTCGAGGTCATGACGACGACGGGGAAGACGTGAGCCCTGACCACTCCGTTTTCGACCACCGCGCTGTGGCCGGGATCAGCCGTATGGACGGTGGTCTTTGCTTCCGTCTGCTTCACCCGTACGAGGGGTGGTACTTCGAACCAGGCGTCCTCGAACAGGGTCAGAAGGTCATTGGGCAGATCGGCGTCGCACTTGTCGATCTCGTCGATGAGGACCACTCGCGGCAGCCGGTAGGGGAGCATTCCCGTGCCCAGCGGCCCCAGCTGGACGTAGTTGCCGATGCTGGGCCGTCCGGTGCTTTCGGCGGCGTCCTGGGTGGCCTGCGCGCGTCCGATGGCGTCGTACTCGTACAGACCGGAGGTCAGCGTCGTCCGGCTGGTGACGGGCCAGTGCAACACACGTCCGAGCCGCAGCTCCCGGGCGATCCGGTAGGCGAGGCCCGATTTTCCCACTCCTGGCCGGCCGGTGACCAACAGGGGCCTGCGGAGCAGGAGCGCGGCGTTGACCAGGCGAAGCTCCTCGGCACGAGGGACGCGCCGACGCCCGGGCGGGCCGAGCCGGCGGTCGGCCTCGTCGTCGTCCGGTGGCTGAGGCATGGTCGCCGTGCTGCGGAAGGTGCGCCAGGGCGGCCCCTTGGGCCAGGTGCGTTTCTCGTACGCCTCGTCCGGTAATGGGTCTCCGGTGCCCCGGTAGAGCCGGCCGTCGTTGTTGTCCGCCGCGTTCACTCGGTCCCCCCTACAAAGGTGGCGGGAGCGTTCTGCCCGCCCTCAAGAAGATGCTCGGGGTCGTCCCAGATCATGCTCATCGAACGGATCGCGTCAACGTCTTGCTCCCGAACAGCACTTGACTCGTCTGCGACCGTGGCACGGACGGCAACGTCGGACTTCCACTGTTGCGCACTTTCGGGAAGGTGTGCCAGCCCCTCATTGGCCAAGCTTTCACGAATAATGCTCCGGAACACCGCTGACGCGGGATCCGCCCGGTGGTAGACGACTATGGGCACTCCGAGGTCCAGGGCGAGACTCAGCTCGCGCAGGCCCAATTCGCTCTCGCGGTGCGGCGGCCTGCTGAGCACCATGCCGACCACGTCGTCGTCCCGCCCGATCTTCGCGTCCAGCAGAGCCAGGTGCTCGGCGTCCGTCAGCCCCTCGGGAGCGCATTCGTACATCTGGCCCTGGCCGTCGCCGGTCCGCCAGTGCGCCCAGCGGGCGCGCCACGCGTTGTGGAAGGTAGGACGCTGTACGCGCTCCAGGCTGTGCAGCATGATCTCCCGGTATCGGCTCAGCAGAGCGTTGGGAAAGCCCAGCGAGGGATCACGGTCCCACCACTCCACGGGCTCGGTGAGCAGCTCCGCCGGAAGAAAGACCTCCAAGGCGGCGTTGTCCGCGCGGGAGTGGCGCAACTGCGTCATGTGACTGAGTAACTTGGCTATCTCGTAGGGTAGTTGAGATCTGGTCACTGATTCCAGCGGCTCGATGTGAGGATCTCGTTGGAGTGCGTTCGAATCCGGATATCTGACACAGGCGGAGACGTAGTAGCGCTGCGCCCTGCCCATCCGCCGCCTGCCCGCTCCGCTGTGGGGCGTACGGTCCGGCTCCACCTTGACGTAGATCCTGATCAGCGGCCTGGCCGGGCCACCGCGACCGGCGTGCGGGGCGTCAGGGGAACCGGCGATCCGGGGGTCGGTGCCGTCCCTGAGGTCGGCCCGCAGTTCGGCCAGCGGCGCCGGCATGTTCCACAGCTCGGCGAAGTGGTCGTTCCACGTACGTAACTCGCCTACTCCCGACGCCACTTCGGGACAGAGTGACAGGTGTTCCAGGAAGGCCATGGCGGGCATCAGCTCGCCGGGGCGCCCGTTGTGGTCGGCAAGATGGAGAAATGCCTCCCAGGGCGTGGCGCAGTTCTCGGGCAGGCGTGCCAGACCGTCGGTGGCCCGGTCCACCAGGGCGCCGAAATCGGCCACCGGAACATCCAGCACGCGGCGCAGTGGCTCCCAGTCGGGCCCCGGGAACGCCAGCCGCGCCTTCCATTGCGACAGCAGGAGGAGCAGCGCCGGCTCCAGCGCAGGCGTGACCAGGCAGGTGGCCTCCACCAGGAGGTCCATGCCGTCGTCCAACGTGGCGCAGCTGTAAACGATGCTGACGAATTCCTGACGCGTCACGGTGAAGCTCGCAGGCGTCAGGCCAGGAATGTGCTGGTGGATCATCTGACGCCACAGGTCCCGGCTGCTGTCGTTGATGAGCCGTCCCGCCGGGTCCTCCAGCGCTTTGATCACCGCACGCAGGACCCGGTGTTGTACGGCATCGAATCCTCCCGTGGCCACGCGCGTCCTCTCTTGCACCGTGACGTGTGTTCGAATCGAGGTGGGAGCCCAGGGTAAGGGCTCCCCGATCAGCCGGGAAGTGCATCGGCCAGGACCCGGTAGAGATACGCGTTGGCCCAATACGAGCTGTGGGCCGCGGATACCGGCTGGCGGTTGTCCACCGCCACATCGGTGATGCGCGGGTCATTTCCGAAGGCCTCGGCTGCGACGTAGGAAAGCAAGTCGCGGCGGTCGTGGACGTTGAGCCAGCGGGGGAACGCGCCGGGCAGTCCGGTGCCGTAGGGAAGGGACGGCAACGCGTCCAGTTCGTACAGCAGCGGCGCTTGCGAACCTACTGTCACCAGCATGTCCGCGACGGGGTTCGAGGCCTGGGCCGCCAGCAGGTCGAAAGCGATGATCCCGCCCAGGCTGTGCCCGAGCAGGACCACAGGCCCCCGGTCGGGAAGGGCCCGAAGCGTGTCGGCCACGTGGTCACGTACTGCCTGACCACGCGTCAGATAGCTGAGTACGTCACCGAAGAAGCCCACCGAGCGATTGCTGAGCCGGGCTCGCCGGGCCACCAGCATCCGAGAGCCGAACGAACGCTCGAAAAGCCGTGCCGAGTATCCGAGGGCGGAGACCAGGACGTCGTTCAGTCCCTTGGCGTCGCCACCGAGTTCGTTCGTGAGAAGGTCCACGAGATCGTCCCGCTCCGGGACCGGAAACGTGCCGGCCTCCCTGGGCGACTGCGCCATCGCCCAGGCGGTCAGAGCACGGGCAGCCAGCCGGGGAAGGGCGTCGCCCTCGGCGGGCGCGGCAACGACGGCCTGGCGCAATTCCTGGGTGGCCAGCAGGGCGGCGATCCCCTCGGTGACTGAGGGGCTGGACACGAAGGCCCGCCACGCGTCACGCACCGCGTCGGACGCCCCCAACCGGGACAGCACTCCCAGGAGCTGGTCGCCACTGGAGATCACGCCCGGGGTGAAGAGGGCGGGGGCCCCGGAACCGGACGGCTTCCCCGACATGGCGTAGACGCCGAGCTCGGCGAACGGATCGGCGTACAGCATCGCCCAGCGCTGCCGGTCCTCGTCCGTTTCGCTGCCGCCCTCGAAGCCGTCGGAGGGCAGCGGGTACGGCCCGGCTGCCACCACCCCGAATTCCGCTGTTTCGGCTCCTGCCTCCTCGGCCGTTGCCAGGTACTCCGGGTATCCGGGTATCGATACGCCGCCCGCCCTCAGGTACGAGCCGAGTGAGGAGCCCCAGTCGCAGGGTTCGACACGTACGTCGGGGCGGACGCGGGCCAGGCCGTTCCGTATCCCCTCCAGCGCCTGGGTGTAGGACGGCTCGCGTACGCCCGTACCGTGTACGAATAAAACCGTGACCATCTTCCTGGCCCCCCGTTCGAACTAGCCCGCAACGCGGGTCACTTGGTGATTCTAACGGGGCTCGTGACGGCGTGCAGCAGGGTCGAAGCGCCTGTCAGGTCACGCGTCGCGCAGCCTGAAGACCGCCGCGCCCGCCAGCGGCGCCGCCGCCCAGGCGGCCGCAGGACACCGAGGGCCCGGCCAGGGGCCGATCGGCAGGGCGTCCAGGTTCCGCGTGGCCTGGACGGCAAGTCCCGCCGAGGCGGGGGCCAGCTCCTGGAGGTGCTCCCGCCACTGCTCGTCGACGACCATCATCGTGACGACGGGAAAGGCGTAGAACAGGCCGAGTACGGCCGTGATCGCCCCCGCCGTGCCCGTAGGAGCGCCGCCACCCCCAGGGCGAGCAGGGCGATGTAGAGCACTGTGCCCGCGGTGGCGCGCAGCGTCGGGCCTCGGCGAGGGAGAGCGACCCGCCACTGAAGCCGTTGCCGGGGAGGAGGAGGCCAGCGAGCAGTGAGCCGAGGGTCGCCAGCGAGCCGGCCGCCAGGGCGGCCCGGCGACGACAGCGGCCTTGGCGGCGAGGACGCGGGCGCGGCCCGGCACCGCTGTCAGGGGGGCGCGGATGGTCCCCGTGCCGTACTCGCTGCTCATCGCCAGCACCCCGAGGAGGGAGTGTCTGATTCCAAGCCTCGATCCACCGAGGTGGATCGAAAGCCATGGAAAAGACCGCCTCTCTCGTCAGGTCGCCCCGCTGGACCGGCCTGCGCAGTCTCGCCCCTACGCCGCCGAAGCCCTCCCTGCCCCGCCCGCCAAGGACTGGGCCTGCCTCCGGACGCGGTCAACGTCGGCAGTTGGCAAGCGAGGCCTAACCTGCGGTTTCCCATGGAACCACCTCGGGATTCGAGCCCGAGACCTACACATTACGAGTCCACCTGCCCACGGCAGTTACAGAGCCGCGAGCCTGGAGAAACAGCGGCCTGTCCCATGGGATCCAAACCAGCCCGGAGACGTCTTCCGCCCCTCCGCTCCTGGGACTTTTCAGGGACTTCCAGCGCTGTCTGAGGGACTTCCGAGGGACCTTTCGCTACCTGACGGGGCAAGCCCCCTAAAGATCGGTGAGGACTTCCGACGCAGGTCAGAGGCTCTTTCCAAGGCAAAGCCGCAGGTGGCGGAGACGAGTCTGGCTGTACGCCGGGTACACACTTCCGACCCCGGTGTCACAGCAGCAAGGCCGGCTCTCCCCTGCCGCAGGAGACCACCCCCCGGGTCCTCGCCCTGCGGATGGCGTACACGCCCCCGCCTCGCGGCGAGGCGCCGCGAGGCGGGGGCAGTTGCGGGGATTCGGGCTCTCAGCGCCTGGTTCGTTCGCCGAGGTTGAGGAAGGTGTAGAGGAGGAGGGAGGAGGCGAGGCCGACGGCCCAGCCGTAGTCGGCGAGGGGCTTGAGGAAGGGGATGAGGCCGTCGACGGGGAAGGGGCCCTGTGCGGTGCCATTGGCGTCGATAGTGGAGTAGGAGCCGCCGATGGCGAGGACGCCACCGACGAGGAGGGCCAGGACGGCGCGCAGGTTCCAGCCACCCGTGTACCAGTAGCGGCCGGCAGGGCTGTACAGCTCGTCCAGGGCGAGTTGGGTGCGGCGGACGATCCAGTAGTCGGCGATCAGGATGCCCGCGACGGTGCCGAGCAGGCCGCCGACGACGCCCAGCCAGGTGAAGATGTAGACGTGAGGGTTGGCGATCAGTTTCCACGGCATGATGGCGATCCCGACCACGCCCGTGATCAGCGCGCCGGTACGGAAGTTGATGAAGCGTGGGACCAGGTTGGCGAGGTCGTAGGCCGGGCTGACGACGTTGGCGGCGATGTTCACCGACAGGGTGGCGACCAGGACCACGAGCAGGGCGAAGAGGGTGCCCGCGACGCTGTCCATCTTCGCGGCGAGCGCGATCGGGTCCCAGATCGGGACACCGTAGACCGCCTGCGAGCCCGAGGTGACCAGCACCGAAAGCAGCGCGAACAGCGTCATGGTGGTGGGCAGACCCAGGGCCTGACCACGCATCTGGGCGCGCTGGCTGCCGCCGAAACGGGTGAAGTCCGGAATGTTGAGCGACAGCGTGGACCAGAACCCGATCATGCCCATCAGAGCCGGGAAGAACACCTTCCAGAAACCGCTTCCCCACCCCAGCGCCGACGGCTGCGACAGCAGCGGACCGAACCCACCCGCCTTCACCGCGATCCACACCAGCAACGCCAGCGCGCCCACGATCACGAACGGAGCGGCCCAGTTCTCGAACCGCCGCAGGGTCTCCATGCCCCGCGCGATCACCGCGATCTCCAGCGCCCAGAACAGACCGAACGACAGCCACAGTGTCCACGGCTGCCCGGCGACCTGACCAGCGCTCTGCCAACCGCCACCCAAGAGCTTCCCGGCCAGCAGGAAGATCCCCTCGCCACCGATCCAGGTCTGGATACCGAACCAGGCACACGCCACCGCCGCCCGAATCAGCGCCGGCAGATTCGCACCCCGCATCCCGAACGACGCCCGCGCGAACACCGGGAACGGAATCCCGTACTTCGTCCCCACATGCCCCGTGAGCAGCATCGGCACCAGCACGATGAGGTTGGCCAGCGCGATGGTGAGGACCGCCTGCTTCCAGTCCATGCCGAGCGCGACCAGACCGGAGGCCAGGGTCCAGGACGGGATGTTATGAGCCATTCCCACCCAGAGACTCAAATAGTTGTAAACACCCCACGTACGCCTCTCGACGGGCACCGGCGCCAGGTCGTCGTTGGCGAACCGGGCGTCGTCCAGGACGACCCCCTCGGCGAGGGCGACGCGACCATCGGGATAGGTCTGCTGGATCGTGGACGTCTCGGGTATCGACGGTGCGCTGGAGGACATGAAGCCACCTCGGTTCGCGGAGTCTCGTGCGGGGGAACGTGACCTCCCCGAGAGCTTGGCACTGGGCCCTCGGGGTCGTACGACGGAGCGGGACGACAGTCAGCCCCCTGGTGCTGCTCGCGGAAAATGGGCCAAGGCCGCAGGCACCGGCTCAGCCAGACGCAACAGCAGCAGCACACGGCGACAGGCCGAACCCGGACGAACCGGACCCTGCACCACCCGCCTGACGAGCACCCCCACGAACCCGCAGGTCAGCGCCCCGCGCCAATGTTCGTGTTTTCTCTTGCGCGATACAGAGCGCGGCGAAGTTGTACGTCGTCCAGCGGCGCCGTTCCAGCGGGACGGGCAGCAGGTCCTCGTTGACGAAACGGTTGTCGGTGGGGACGGCCCCGGGGGCGAGTTCGATGCGGCCCGACGCGTCGGATATCCGGCCCTGCGGTGGGACGGGTGGAAGGGGTGGTGTGGGTGGAACGGTCGATGTCATGGCGGCTGGACCCTTCGCATGGGAGCGGTGCCGTGCGGGGCGGTGCGGGGCGGTGCGGGGGGGGTGCGGGGGGGTGCGGGGGGGTGCCCCTATCTGTTTCGTCAACCCTGTCAGGGTCGGTTCGTGGGAGTTGGTGCTGGTTTTTGGGAACGTCCCGCGAAGCGGGACGTTCCCGGCGGATCGGGTGCCTGATGGGCAGCCCGGTGGCCGGCACGGCGGGGGTGGCCGTGCCGGTGCGCGCGTGATGGGGTCAGGAAGGTAGGGACGGTGGTGCTGTCAGGCCGCGAGGCCGATGTCGCCGGGGGTTCGTGGTTCGTAGAGGGCCCCGGTGCGGATCATCGCGTGGATGACGTTCACACGTTGGCGGGCCAGGCGGAGGATCGCTTGGGTGTGGGTCTTGCCGCGTGCGCGTTGACGGTCGTAGTAGGTGCGGGAGGAGCGGTCGGATTTGCAGCCGATCGCGGCGAACGCGGCCTGGAAGAGGGCGCGTTTGAGGAGCCGGTTGCCGCGGTGGGGTGCGTGCTCGCCACGGATGGAGGTGCCCGAGGACTTGGTGGCGGGGGCGAGTCCGGCGTAGGAGGCGAGGTGTCCTGCGGTGGGGAAGGTGGTGCCGTCGCCGATGGCGACGATCACGGCGGCGGTGGTCCTGACGCCCATGCCGGGCATGGAGGTCAGGAGGTGGAAAAGAGGGAGGGCCTCCAGCAGGGCGGCGATCTCCTGCTCGGCCTGGCGGCGCTGGGTGTGGGCGGCGGCGAGCTGGGCGGCAAGTCCGGGCACGATCAGCGCGCTGGCCTCGGTGCCGGGCACGATGACGGTCTGCTCGGCAAGCGCGTCGAAGATCTCCGCGGTGAGGTGGCGGGCCTTGCGCGAGCCGTGCGCCTTGAGCAGGGCCTCGCAGCGGGTGCGGCCCAGTTTCTTCAGCCTGGCCGGGGAGCCGTGCCGTTCAAGGAGGGCCAGGATGTAGGGGTAGCCCAGCCGGGGGCCGACCACCCGCTCCAGGGTGGGATGGATCTGGGAGAGCAGGCCGCGCAGCCGGTTGGAGGTGCGGTTGACCTCGCCGGCCAGGTCGTTGTCGTAGCCGGTGAGCATGGTCAGCTCGGCCAGCTTCTCGTCGTCGCGGTCCACCACGCGCAGGGTGTGCGGCATGGTCCGGGCGGTGTCGGCGATGACGAAGGCGTCGCGGGCGTCGGTCTTGGCTTCGCCCGGGTAGAGGTCGGCGGCCCGGCGCATCGAGAGTCCCGGCAGGTAAGCGACCCGGCAGCCGGTCGCGCGGGCCACGGTCAGTGGCAGCGCGCCGATGTTGGCGACCTGGTCCACGATCACCAGGACGGTGCCGAACTTGGCCCTGAGCTTGTCGAACAACTCCCGCAGGCGGGCCTCGGTGTTGGGCAGCTTCTTGTCGTGGACGGTCTTGCCCTGCCCGGTCAGGCCGCGGGCGTGGTGGAACTCCTTGCCCAGGTCCAGGCCGAGGAACAGACCTATGCCGGAGATATCGATGACGGTGTCGGCCATGCGCGATGCCCCTCTTCGGTCGTGCCTTTCGCATCCGTCCCGGCCGTCCCTGCGGCACCACACGCCGGCAACCACGTTACGCAGACATCCCGCCCGTGAAGCGGTCCGGCGTTGCACCGGACCAGGCAGTCGTCAGGCCCCTCATCAGCGGTCAAGCGGTGCCCCGAAGCCCGGCGGCAACACCCCCCAGGTCATCGACTTCGACAGGGGGCACACAGCCATACCGGACCCGGGGGCCAGGCGCCCCATTTCGGGGCCACAGAAAAGGTAACGGGGTGCGGAGGTGCGGGGGTGCGGGGGTGCGGGGGTGCGGACGACCGTGGGGCGGACGGGTCCGGCGGTCAGGCTGTCACGTCGTCAGGGCGGGGATGATCTGCGAGCCGTAGGCATCGATCGTCGCCTCGCGCGCGTCGTGCATGTTGTAGACGGCGAACTGGTCGACGCCCAGGTCGCGCAGCGCCCGGAGCTTCTCGATGTGCGCCTCGGCGGGGCCCAGCAGACAGAACCGGTCGACGATCTCGTCCGGCACGAAGGCCGTGTCGGGGTTTCCGGCGCGGCCGTGGTGGCTGTAGTCGTAGCCGGACCGTCCGGCGATGTACGCGGTCAGGGCCTCGGGGACGAGTCCGGAGTGCTCTCCGTACCGGGAGACCAGGTCCGCGACATGGTTGCCGACCATGCCGCCGAACCAGCGGCACTGCTCGCGGGCGTGGTCGAGGTCGTCGCTCACATAGGCGGGGGCGGCGACGCAGATCGTCACGGAGTCCGGGTCGCGGCCCGCCTGTGCCGCCGCGTCCCGTACGGCCTTGATCATCCACTCGGTGAGGAACGGGTCGGCGAGCTGGAGGATGAAGCCGTCGGCCTTCTGCCCGGCGAGGGCGAGCGCCTTCGGGCCGTACGCGGCCATCCAGACGGGCAGTCTGCCGTTCTTCACCCAGGGGATCTGGACCGGCTGCCCGTCGACGGTGGCCTCCCGGCCCTCGGCGAGGTCGCGGATGGCGTCGATGGCCTCGCCGAGGCGGGCCAGGGTGTTGGGTTTGCGTCCGGCGACGCGCATCGCCGAGTCGCCCCGGCCGATGCCGCAGACGGTGCGGTTGCCGAACATGTCGTTGAGGGTGGCGAAGGTGGAGGCGGTGACCTCCCAGGTGCGGGTGGACGGATTGGTGACCATGGGGCCGACGACGAGGTGTTCGGTGTGTTCGAGGATCTGGCTGTAGATGACGAACGGCTCCTGCCAGAGCACCGCCGAGTCGAAGGTCCAGCCGTGGCGGAAGCCGTTGCGTTCGGCGCGGCGCATCAGGCCGACGACGGCCGAGGCGGGCGGGTCGGTCTGGAGGACGAGTCCGAATTCCATGACGGTGCTCCTAGTCCAGGTACTGGCAGGTGGCGCGCGGGGTGTACATGCCGTGACCGGCCCGGCCGGTGAACTTCCGTCCATCTATGACGACTTCACCGCGCGAGAGCACGGTGTCGACCTGGCCGGTGATCCGCTTGCCTTCGTACGCGGAGTAGTCGACGCTCATGTGATGGGTCTCGGCGGAAAGGGTCTGTTCGCACGCCGGGTCGTAGATGACGACATCGGCGTCGGCGCCCGGGGCGATGGTGCCCTTCTTCGGGTAGAGGCCGAACATCCGGGCCGGGGAGGCGCAGGCGATCTCGATCCAGCGGCGGCGGGAGATGTGGCCGTCCACGACCGCCTGATGGAGGAGATCCATCCGGTTCTCGACGCCGGGCATGCCGTTCGGGATCTTCGAGAAGTCGCCGCGCCCCATCTCCTTCTGGCCAAAGAAGCAGAACGGGCAGTGGTCGGTGGAGACGACCTGGAGCTCGTTGTTCCGCAGGCCGCGCCAGAGCGCCTCCTGGTGCTCCTTGGGCCGCAGCGGGGTGGAGCAGACGTACTTCGCGCCCTCGAAGTCCGGCTCGGCGAGGTTGTCGGTGGAGAGGAAGAGGTACTGCGGGCAGGTCTCGCCGAAGACCGGAAGTCCCTTGTGGCGGGCGGCCGCCAGCTCGGCGACGGCCTCGTCGGCGGAGACGTGCACAACGTACAGCGGGGATCCGGCGACACGGGCGAGCTGGATGGCACGGTGGGTGGCCTCGGCCTCCAGCGCCACCTTGCGGACGTCGCCGTGGTAGCGCGGGTCGGTGCGGCCCGCGGCCAGCGCCTGCTCGACGAGGACATCGATGGCGATGCCGTTCTCGGCGTGCATCATGATCAGCCCGCCGTTCCCTGCGGCCCGTTGCATGGCGCGCAGGATCTGGCCGTCGTCGCTGTAGAAGACACCGGGGTACGCCATGAACAGCTTGAAGGAGGTGACTCCCTCGGACACCAGCAGGTCCATCTCCTTGAGCGAGGACTCGTTCACGTCGGAAAGGATCATGTGGAACGCGTAGTCGATGGCGCAGTTGCCGTCGGCCTTCGCGTACCAGGCGTCGAGCCCTTCGCGGACTGCGTGGCCCACGGACTGGATGGCGAAATCGATGATGGTCGTCGTACCGCCCCAGGCCGCAGCCCGCGTGCCGGTCTCGAAGGTGTCGGAGGCATAGGTGCCGCCGAACGGCATCTCCATGTGCGTATGCGCGTCGACACCGCCCGGGATGACGTATTTACCGGTGGCGTCGATCCTCCGGTCGGCGCTCCAGCTCTCGGCCGCGTCGGTGTCGGGTGCTGCGAGGGCGGCGATGCGGCCGCCCTCGATGAGTACGTCGGCATGCATTTCGTCGGACGCGGTGATGACGAGACCACCGTGGATGACGGTGCGGGTCATGTACCCCTCCTCACTGTGGCGGAACGGGTCTACGCACGTAGACGAGGTGCGTGTGAAGAACGTAGAAGTGGGTTACCCACTGTGGCAATACCGCTGCGGCTAACCACTGAAGACGTTTCGGTTTCCCCCGTCCGGCACTCCACCGGCCCACAGCGCGACGCGTCGTATACGTACCGTCCGCGAGTACCGGACCGCGTACGGGTTACTTGGTACGGGTCGCCTCCGGCACGGAGGCAGCGGACTGCTGCTGTCCCCGCCGGCGACCGGGGCTGACCGGCCGGCCGGGCCCCGGACGCACCGTCCGGGGCCCGGCCGTATCAGGTGACAGCCGCACGGGGGACGTGACGGCGGCCGGTCGGCACGGTCACGTACTCCGGCCGCCGCCCACACCCCCGTCGCTCAGCCGCCGCTTCTCATCCCACCGACCGCAGGGCCTCGGCCAGGATCGCCGCGCCCTCCTCCGCCTCCGGGATGGTCAGCGAGAGCGGCGGGGCGATCCGCAGCACGCTGGTGTTGTGACCGCCGCCCTTTCCGATGAGCAGGCCGCCCTCCCGGGCCGCTTCGAGCACGGCGGCGGCCGCCTCCGGGTCCGCCTCGTCGGTGCCGGGCTTCACCAGCTCGATGCCGATCATCAGGCCCCGGCCGCGCACCTCCCGTACACACGCGGAAGCAGCGCCGACCGCACGCAGCCGCTCGATCAGCAGCCCGCCGACGCGCCGGGCGTTGCCCTGCAGATCGTGCTCGAGGAGGTACGAGAGGTTGGCGAGGCCGGCCGCCATGGTGACCGGGGAGCCGCCGAAGGTCGAGATGGAGTTGGCGTCGAGGCAGTTCATGACGTCGGCGCGGGCCACGACACCGCCGATCGACATGCCGTTGCCGATTCCCTTGGCGAAGGTCAGGATGTCCGGCGGCCCGTTCTCGCCGTGTGCCTGCCAGCCCCAGAAGTGTTCCCCGGAACGGCCCCAGCCGGTCTGCACCTCGTCGGAGATCCACAGGACGCCGTGGCGGTCGAGGACCCGGCGGAAGGCCGCGTACAGACCGTCGGGCGGTGAGGTGAACCCGCCGACGCCCTGGATGGGTTCCGCGATCAGGGCGGCGGGCTCGCGGATGTGGCCGAGCAGGTCCTCCAGGTCGGCGACGCAGGCCGCGATGAAGTCGGCGTCGCCGAGGTGCGCGTACGGCCCCCGGGTGCGGACGCCGCCGTGCACGTACAGCGTCTGCAGCGGCGACAGACTCGTGGGCGACCACGCGTTGTTGCCGGTGATGGAGACCGCGGAGAAGGACCTGCCGTGGTAGCTGTTGCGCATCGCGAGGATCTGGTTGGACCTGCGGTACGCGGTGGCGAGGAGCAGGGCCGTGTCGTTGGCCTCGGTGCCGGAGGTGGTGAAGAAGACCCGGGCGTCCGGGATGCCGGAGAGCGTGGCGATGCGTTCGGCCAGCTCGACCATCGGCCGGTTGAGGTAGAGCGTGGAGGAGTGGATGATCCGCCCGGCCTGCTCGCTGACCGCCTTCGTCACCTCGGGCAGTGCGTGCGCGGTCATGGTGGTGAGGATGCCGCCGAAGAAGTCGAGGTAGCGCCTGCCGTCGGCGTCCCAGACGTGGCGGCCCTCGCCGTGGGTGATCTCCAGCGGGTGCTTGTAGTAGAGCGCCAGCCAGTCGGGACTGACGGCCAGATGGCGTTCGTGCAGGCTGCTCAAGGCTCCACCAGTCCTTCGTACGCGTCGGGCCGGCGGTCCCGGTAGAACGCCCACTGCTGACGGACCTCGTCGATGAGGCCGAAGTCGAGGTCGCGGACGACGAGTTCCTCTTCCTTGTCGCTGGCGACCTCGCCCACGAACTGGCCGCGCGGGTCGACGAAGTAGCTGGTTCCGTAGAAGTCGTTGTCGCCGTACTCCTCCTGGCCGACGCGGTTGATCGCGGCGACGAAGTACTCGTTGGCGACGGCGGACGCGGGCTGTTCCAGCTGCCAGAGATAGCTGGACAGGCCGCGCGAGGTGGCGGACGGGTTGTACACCAACTGCGCTCCGTTGAGCCCGAGTTGACGCCATCCCTCCGGAAAGTGCCGGTCATAGCAGATGTAGACGCCGACCTTGCCGACGGCGGTGTCGAAGACCGGCCAGCCGACGTTTCCGGGCTTGAAGTAGTACTTCTCCCAGAAGCCCTTGACCTGGGGAATGTGGTGCTTGCGGTACTTGCCGAGATAGGAGCCGTCAGCATCGATGACGGCGGCGGTGTTGTAGTAGAAGCCGGACTGCTCGATCTCGAAGACCGGCACGACGATCACCATGCCGGTCTCGCGGGCGAGTTCCTGCATCCGCCGGACGGTGGGCCCGTCCGGGACGGCCTCGGCCCAGCGGTAGTGCTCGGGTTCCTGCACCTGGCAGAAGTAGGGGGCGTTGAACACCTCCTGGAAGCCGATGATCTTCGCGCCCCGGCGGGCTGCCTCGCGCGCATGCTCCTCATGCTTGGCGATCATGGATTCGGTGTCACCGGTCCAGGTCGCCTGGACAAGTGCGGCGCGTACGACTTGGGACATGAGCTGCTCCTTCGGCGCGGCGTCAGAGAGCCTCTACGCGTTTCTACGCCCGTAGACACGTGCGTAGAGGAGAACGTAAGCCCCGTCACACAGCGGGGCAAGACCATCGCCGTGAACCGACGGAGTCGATCATGTTTCACACCCGTGCGGTCCACATGTGCGCGCCGGTCGACGCCGTACGGTGGCCCGAGGATCTCGGAACGGTCTGGCGCCTGGTGACGCTCAAGATCGCCTCGACGCTGGAGACCACACCGGGTGCACGGGGGATGGGCGCGCCGGACTTCCCGGAGCCGTACCGGGTCTTCTCGCGGGGGCACGCCGCCGAGCCCAGCGCCGGACTTGGTCGCCGACTGAGCCCGAGGGCCGGGCCCGGTCGCAACCTGAGCCCGGGACCGGATCAGGTCGCCGACTGAGCCCGGGGCCGATCACATCGGCCCCCGCGCGGAACACGCGCGGAATCCCGCGCCCCTACCCGGCCAGCGGCACCGCATCCGGCTCCGGGGCGCAGCGCGTGAGCAGTTCGTCCATCGAGAGTCCGAGCGCCCCGGCCAGCGCCGCGACAGTGAAGAACGCGGGGGTCGGGGCGCGGCCAGTCTCGATCTTGCGGAGCGTTTCGGAAGAGATTCCGGCGCTCGCCGCGATCTCGACCATGCTGCGCCCGCCGCGCGCCTCGCGGAGCAGCGCTCCGAGGCGTTCGCCGCGGCGGCGCTCTTGCGGGGTGAGGGGCGTTCGTACCATGCCGTCATTCTAATACCGCCAGGACCGGTATAGTAATTGGCATGGTGCAACTCAAGACAGACACATCCATCGAAGCGATGCGCGAGACCGGCCGGGTCGTGGCGCAGCTGCTGACGGCCGCACGGGAGGCGGCGGCGGTCGGCGTCTCGTTGCGTGAACTCGACGAGGTGGCCCGCGAGGTTCTCCGCGAGGCGGGCGCCGGGTCGCCGTTCCTGAACTACCGGCCGCATTTCGCCCCCACTCCGTTCCCCGCCGTGATCTGCGCGTCGGTCAACGACGCGATCGTGCACGGCATCCCCACCGATCAGCGACTGCGCGACGGCGACCTGGTGAGCATCGACGCGGGCGCGACGCTCGGCGGCTGGGCGGGCGATTCGGCGATCAGTTTCACCGTCGGGCGCGCCCGGCCGGCGGACACCCGGCTGATCGACACGGCGTTCGCGGCTCTGGGGGCGGGAATCGCGGCGGCGGTCGTCGGGAATCGGATCGGTGACATCTCCCATGCGATCGGCACGGTGTGCCGCAGCGCCGGTTACGGCATCCCGGAGGGGTTCGGCGGCCACGGCGTGGGCCGGTCCATGCACGAGGACCCGGGCGTCCCCAACGAGGGACGACCGGGTCGCGGCATGCCGTTGCGGCACGGAATGGTGCTGGCGATCGAGCCGATGCTGATCGGCGGCGGCAAGGACGCGTTCCATCCGGACCGGGACGGCTGGACGCTGCGTACGTCCGACGGCAGCCGGGCCGCGCACGTCGAGCACACGGTGGCGATCACCGACGACGGGCCGCGGATCCTGACCGCGCTGTGATCAACCCCCGCTCCCGCGTGCCTGGTTGTTCTCCATAAACTGCTTGGCGAGTGCTTCACCGGCGGTGACGGCGGCGCTGTGGCTCTCGATCGGCGAGGATGACGATTGGGAGTGCCCTTCCATCAGGTCTGTTAGGACCTTTCCTTACCGAAGCGGCCAAGATGCCTCTGAGTCATGCGCCCGTCAAGGCCGAGGGGCTGGTTCCTCGCGAATTGCCGCAAGGAACCAGCCTCGCACAGACGATTATTGACGGACCCTCAAGGACGCCCGCTCGGCTTCACGACCATCGCGGAGCCCCCGCCCCGGCGCACCTTCTCGGCGGCCGCCAGCCACCGTCCGTCCGGCAGCCGCTGCACCCCCGTCGCCGCGCCGATCTCCGGGTTCAGCTTGAAGGCATGCCCCAGCGACTCCAGTTGGGACCGCACCGGGCTGTTCCACAGCCCGGGTTCGAGTTCCGTGGTCGCCGAGTTGCGCTGGCTGGCACGCGGCGCCGCGATGGCGTCGACCAGGGGCAGCCCGCGGTCGACCGTACCGATGAGCGACTGCAGCACTGTCGTGATGATCGTGGCACCGCCCGGCGACCCGAGGGCCAGCACCGGCTCACCGTGCTTCAACACGATCGTCGGCGAGATGGACGAGCGCGGGCGCTTGCCCGGACCGGGCAGGTTCGGGTCGTGGACCGCCGGGTTGGCGGGCGCGAACGAGAAGTCCGTCAGCTCGTTGTTGAGCAGATAGCCGCGCCCCGGCACGGTGATGCCGCTGCCGCCCGTCTGCTCGATCGTAAGGGTGTACGCGACGACGTTGCCCCACTTGTCGGCGGTCGTCAGATGGGTGGTGTTCTCCCCCTCGTACGTCGTCGGGGCGGCCGTGCCACCGGCCGCGCAGTCGGCCGGGTGGCTGGGGTCGCCCGGAGCCAGCGGGCTCGTCAGCACCGCGTCGTCCCTGATCAGGCACTCCCGCGAGTCGGCGAACCGCTGGCTGAGCAGCCCCTGCGTCGGTACGTCCTCGAACGCCGGGTCGCCGACCCACCGCCCGCGGTCCGCGAACGCGATCCGGCTCGCCTCGATGTACCGGTGCAGGTACTTCGCCTCGCTCAGCTTCGAAAGGTCCGTGGACTCAAGGATGTTGAGCGCCTCACCGACGCTCGTGCCGCCGGACGAGGAGGGCGCCATGCCGTACACGTCGAGGCCGCGGTAGCCGACCTTCGTCGGTGCCTGCCGCAACACCCGGTAGGACCGCAGGTCCTTGGCCGTGAGGTCGCCGGGCCGTACGACCCGGCCGGCCTTCGGGTCCACGGGCGGATTGCGTACGGTCCGTACGACGTCGTCGGCCAACTCGCCCTTGTACAGCCCGTCGATGCCCTCGCGGCCCACCTTTTCGTACGTACGCGCCAGATCCGGGTTCTTGAACACCGAGCCTACGACCGGCAGTTGGCCGCCCGGCAGGAAGAGTTTCCGGCTCGCCGGGAAGTCGGCGAACCTGGCCTGGTTGCCCTCGGTCTGCGAGCGGAACGTGCTGTCGACGACGAAGCCGTCCCTGGCGAGCCGCTCGGCCGGTTTGAGTACCTGCCGCAGCGATTTGCTGCCCCAGATGTCGAGCGCGGTGGCCCAGGTGGCCGGGGTTCCGGGGGTGCCCACGCTCAGTCCGCTGGTGACGGCATCCTCGAAGGCGAGCGGCTTGCCGTTCTCCAGGAACAGCGAGGAGTCCGCACTGCGCGGTGCGGTCTCGCGGCCGTCGATCGTCTCCACGGTGTGCGTCCTGGCGTCGTAGTGGACGAAATAGCCGCCACCCCCGAGACCCGACGAGTAGGGCTCGGTCACACCGAGCGCCGCGGCGGTCGCGACCGCCGCGTCCACCGCGTTGCCGCCCTTGCGAAGCACCTCGATGCCGGCGGCCGACGCATCCGCGTCGACGCTGGCGACCGCCCCTCCGTACCCCACCGCCACAGGCGACTTGGGCGGTGGCTCGGACGGTGGTGCGGACGAGGACGGGGCCGCCGCCCCCATCGTGACGACAGCGGCGAGAACGACCGGCAACGACACATACCGCGCGACGGGACGTCGCATGCGCACCTCCAGTGAAGGATTGTCCGCCGCAGGGTAACGCCGCGCCCCCCGCCCCGTCAGGACCACCCGTGAACCGGCATCCGGTCACCCGCTGACATGCCCGCCCGTAACCGACGACGTACGCAACATCGTGCTGGGCGTGATAGCCGCCGGCATCAGCGCCGCGCTGGATCGCCCGCACCGGTTTGCGCGGTAATTGCTTTCCCTCGCTATGGACGAACGCCGCGGGAACTTGGACTCATTCGCAGGGCATATAGGGCCGGACCCATTCGTTCCCGACATAGGCGACCGGCGCGGCGTCGACCGGGGACATGTCCCGCGGCACGCCGCCCTCGCGCAGGAACCGGGTGCCCGGCCAGGAGAAGTCGGTCATAGCGGCATCAGGGCCTCGATTCCTCATATGTATCGTAAGGGCGAGCCGACGACCGGGCGGTGCCGAGCAGATGGGCTCCGAGCACCTTCGAAATCCCGGAAGCGCCGAGTAACGAGGAGTCACATGAGCGAGACCGAGGTCGTCACCGAGCCTCGCCCGCTGCTGCTTAGCGACGGCCGGCCTGCCGCCGCAGCCTGGTCACTCGACCCCGGAATGCTGCACCTCAACCACGGCTCCTTCGGCGCCGTCCCGTTGATCGCACAGCAGCGGCAGCACGAACTGCGGGACGAGATGGAGCGTGCTCCCGTCGTCTGGTTTCCCGGGCTACCCGCCCGGATCGCCGCCACGCGCGGCGAGATCGCCCGCTTTCTGCACGTCGACGCCCAAGACCTGGCACTCGTACCCAACGCCAGCGCGGGCGCCAGCGCCGTGTACGCCGCCCTGACCGCGCATCCCGGCGGAGACATCGTCGTCACCGATCACGGCTACGGCGCGGTCACCATGGGAGCGGAACGCCTCGCCCGCGGCTGGGGCCGCCGGGTACGCACGGCCCGGGTGCCGCTGACAGCCGACGCCGACCAGGCATATCGGGCGGTGATGTCCGAGGTGGACAACCGGGTCGCGCTCGTGGTGCTCGACCAGATCACCTCGGCCACCGCCCGTGAACTGCCGGTGGAGCAAGTCGGTGCCGAACTGGCCCGGCGTAACATCACCCTGCTCGTGGACGGTGCCCACTCCCCCGGCATCCTGGCCTCCCCGCTCGAAGGGCTGGTCTGCGACGCCTGGGTTGGCAACCTCCACAAGTGGGGTTGCGCACCGCGCGGCACGGCAGCCCTCGTGGCCCGCGGCCCGCTGCGCGAGCACCTCCATCCACTGATCGACTCCTGGAGCGCGACCGAAGCGTTTCCCCACCGCTTCGACCAGCAGGGCACCGTGGACGCCACCGGACCTCTGGCGGCGCCGGTGGCACTGGACTTCATCGACCGCACGTGGGGCTGGGAGACGGGCCGCCGCTATATGGACGAACTGGCCGACTACGGCGCCCGCGTGATCGGCTCCGCGTTCGCCGGCTCGGCGGGGCCTACGGAAAGCGTGGACGTCGGCATGCCCGTGCCGGGTATGCGCCTGGTCCGCCTTCCCGAGGGACTGGGACGCACCCGCATCGCAGCGGACGCGCTGCGCGACCGGGCCACCGCCGAACTGGGCGTGGAGGCGGCTTTCACCAGCTTCGACGGAATCGGCTACCTCCGTTTGTCGGCCCATGTCTACAACACCCCGGCCGACTACGACCGCTTCGCCGACTTCTGCGTTCCCGCCCTGCACGAGTGGGCCCGTCAGGCCCGCATGCGGAGCTGACCGACTGCTCCGGCGCGATCCGCCGGCGTGCGGGCATCGACGCGTTGATCTTTGCGAACCGGTCGCGCGACGACGGACTGCCGGTGCGCGAGAAGCGGGACCACGACTGGTACGGGGACCTGGCCGTGCTGGCCGTCGACCGGCCCGGGGACTTTCGCGGTCGACCGCCAAAGTGGGCGCCCATGGAGTCGGGACAGAGGCTGCGGGCCTGGCACAGCACCGGGCTGGGCAGCTCATTCGCCGATGTGCACGTCAAGTACCTTGACGGGGCGGTCGGTTACGTCGACGGTGAGCCGACCGGGATGGCCATCGGGCCGGCGTACAGCGGGGGCCCGCTGTGGTCCGTGGACGCGCAGGTAGTCGTAGGGCTCGTCACCGGGCACATCATGCCGCCCCTCGACCCGATCAGCGGACGGCCGCTCCCGTACGGCAGTCAGCAGATCGCCCGCCGCAGTTGGGCCACCCCCTGGCAGGCAATCCAGGAGGAATTGCGCGCGGCGAACGCGTCGGGGCTTTTCGAGGCGGCGGCCGAGGCCGATCCGGAGGATCCCGCGCTGCCGCTGCTGACCGATCTGCTTGAGACGGTGATGCCTTCGCCCGAGATACGCCGGGAGCGGGCGCGGGCGGTGGCCGAGCGCTGCGGGTACGCCTACCCGCAGGACGGATCGGCGCCCGGGAACGAGGAGTTCGCCCGGCTGCTGGTGACGGACCCACGGGCGCTGGCCGCGCTCAGCGAGGTGTTGCGCCTGCTGGACCCTCCGGCCACCGAGCGGATCCTGCAAGCACGGCTGCTCTCCCAGGTGCCGCTGCTGCTCTCGCCGAGGGAGTTCGACCGGCTGCGCAGCCAACTGGATGGGTTGCCCGAGAGCCTGCGGGCCCGGTTGCCACAGGCGATGCGGGCCGCGCTGCCGCTGGCCGCGGCGCTGCCCGACGGGGAGCGCCTCGACGAGACACTGACCAGCCTGGAGCGGCTCTCCGGCGACAGTCAAGGCGATCCCGCGGGCCCTCGGGTGCCCGGACTGTTGCGGGTGATGGAGTATCTGGCGGTCCTGTGCAGCGAGGGACCGCGGGCCCGGCTGCGGCTCTGGTCCGACGGTGTGGCCGACCGGCTCGGCATACCCCGTTCGGCGCTGGCCGAGCGCCGCTCCGATGCCGAGGAGTGGGCCCGTACACAGGGCGCGCGGACAGCGCCGCTGAGGGTACTGGTGCAGGTGCAGACGCTTGCCGGGGCCGACCGCTACCGGCTCCGCCTGTGGTGCGACGAAGGAGCGGGACCCCGCCAAGTCTCCACCGACGGCGAGCGCGTGTACAGCGGGGCGCAGGCCGCCCGGGAGGTGCTGCGCGCGCTGGAGTCGCTGTGCCGGGCAGCGGACCCGGGCGAGCACCGGCCGCTGGTCGAGGCCCTGGTCGATCGGGCGGGACTGAACCTGCCCATCGATGAGTGGGAGACGGACGACCCCGACGACGTCGTGCCTGCTGTACTCGGTGCGGAATACCAAGTAGTGGTGAACTGCCCGGAGTTACTGCGTCGAAACGAGCGCTTCCTGCCGGACTGGAGGCGGCGCTGGCGCCAGCTTGACACCGGGACCTCGCTGATATTCAGCGACGCGGCGATGGGCCCTCGGGAGATCTACGGGACCCTGATGGACCGGGCCGATGCCGTGCGGGTCTCGGTGGCGGTACCGTCCGGACTCCGGGAGGAGATCGTGCAGGTGTGCCTGGCGGTGGGCGTGCCGGTGGTGGTTTGGGACCGGGCAGGGCAGAGCCAGTCGGCGGCCGTGGCACAGATGGACGTGGTCTCCACCCGCGAGCTGCCCGAGGGGGTGCGGTCGTACCGTGCCAAGACGGTGCACCGGCCCCAGGACTACCCAGGCAGGCCCGTACTGGCCTGGGCTGATGCCGACCGGACCGTGCCCCAGCTGTATCTGGCCGAACCACAGGAGAGCGCATGAGCGAGGCAGAGAACGGGGCAGCCGGCACTCCGCGGGAGCGCGGCGACCACGAGACGGATGCAGGCAGCTGGCGGCTCTTCCGCGGGAACGGGGTGCCGCGCCCGGTGTCGATGCCCCCGGCTCCGCCATGGAGGCGGTTCAAACAAGCCGGCGCACCTGCGCCGCAACTCCCGTACCTGATCAACCCGCAGCATGCCGACGTGGTCAACGCGGCGCTCCACCTGCGCCGACCGCTGCTGGTCACGGGGCCTGCCGGAACCGGCAAGTCCTCGCTGGCCAAGGCCGTGGCCCACGAGCTCCAGCTGGGTCGGCTGCTGCGCTGGTCGGTCAACAGCCGCTCCAGCGTGCAGGATGCGCTGTACCAGTACGACGCCATCGGGCGGCTGCGCGAGACCACACTGAGCCGGGACCGGGGCGAGGGCGATCCCGGCATCGGCCGGTTCGTCCGCTTGGGCCCGCTGGGCACGGCGCGGGTCCCGGGACCGAAACCCCGCACCCTGCTGGTCGACGAGATGGACAAGGGGGACGTAGACCTCCCCAACGACCTGCTCACCGTCTTCGAGGAAGGGATCTTCGACATCCCGGAGCTGGCCCGGCTGCCCGACGGGACGGATGCCGTGGAGGTGCTGACCGCAGACCATCAGGGCACGGCGCTCGTGGAGCGGGGCATGGTGCACTGCACCGAGTTCCCCGTGGTGATCATCACCAGCAACGGAGAGCGGGATTTCCCGCCGGCCTTCCTGCGCCGCTGCGTACGGCTCGATCTGCCGGTCCCCGACGAAGCGAGGCTGCGGGCGATCGTCTCGGCCCATCTGGGAGATCAGGCTTTGCTTGAGGTTGACGACCTGCTCCAGGCATTCCTGCGCCGCAGGGCGCCGGGTGAGCTGGCCACCGACCAGTTGCTGAACGCGGTGTTCCTGCGCGCGGGCGGGGTGGACCTGGACGCGGATGGACTGCTGGACGCGGTCCTGCACCAGCTGACCGGAGCAGGCTGAGCATGATCAGGCCCGACGTGCCCGAACCCGACCGGCTCGGCACCGTCCTCCAGGTGTTGGCCGCCGTCGGTCAGGACCTGGACGCCCAGGGCGTACTGGACGTGCTGTGGCTGGCCCACAGCCTGTCCGGCGATCCGGCCGCCTTGCCGCTCGCCGCCGCCCGGTCCCGCTCCCAGCACCCCGCCGACGGGACAGCCGCAGAGGACGAGTCCTGGCCGGAGCCGGACCAGGAAGCCCCCGGGGAGCTGAAGCTGCCGGACGAAGACCTGCCCGACCTCACCCTCCCTGGCCTGCACGCGGCACCGCTGCCGCCCCCCACCGGCGTACGGGAGTCTGCCGAACACTCCGTACCCGACCTCGAGGACCAGTCGCAGCCGGGCATGCCGGTCCGGGTGCCGGAAGAGAAAGCCCTGACGCAAGAGCTGCTGGTGGGACGGTCGTTGCGGCCGCTGAAACGGAAGCGGCCGAGCCGGTGGCGGTCCGAACTGGACGAGCGGGCCACCGCCGCCGCGCTGGCGGAGACCAGGCTGCCGGACGTGGTCATGCGCCCAGTACGCGAGCGCTGGCTGGACCTGGTCCTGGTGGTGGACGACGGGATCTCGATGCTGCTCTGGCAGCGGCTGACCGCGGACATCCAGGCAACCCTGCAACGGCTGGGCGCCTTCCGGTCGCTGCGGGTGTACGGACTGGACAGCACCGGCCCCGGGGAACCGATGCTGCGCGGGCGGCCCTTCGATCCGACGAGCGCACCCCTGTCGTCCTCACTGTCCGCCGACCCGTCCGGGCGGACGCTTGTACTCGTCCTGAGCGACGGGATGGGTTCGGCCTGGCGCCAGGGACGGATGCACCCGGTGCTGACGCGGTGGGCGCGCTGCGGGCCGACGGCCCTGGTGCACACCCTGCCGCCCGGTCTGTGGGACGCATCGGGGATCCAGGCCGACCGCTGGCAGATCACCACCAGGCACCCCGGGGCACCCAACTCCCGATGGCTGGTCACGGACCAGATGCTGCCGCCGGAACTCGCCGAGTTCCCAGGCACGCCCGTGCCGGTGCTGGAACCGACGGCCGGTGCACTGCACGACTGGGCCCGCCTGCTCACCTCACCCGGGACCACGGTCAGCCTGCCGCTGCTGGGCCCCGCCCGGCTACGGACCCTGATGGCACCGTCCCGGGGCGAGCGCGGGGTGCAGCACTTCAGGGACGCGGCGTCCCCGGAAGCGTACCGGCTGGCGGCGCACCTGGCGGCGGTGAGCCCGGTTTCGGTGCCGGTGATGCGGCTGGTACAGAACGAAGTGCCGTGGCAGGCACGGACCACGCATCTCGCGGAGGTGTTTCTGGGCGGGCTGCTGCGACCGGTGGCCGCTCCCGTGGCCGGGCCACTGCCGGCCCGGCACCAGGTCTTCGAATTCACCGAAGAGGCCAAGCCGGCCCTGCTGGACGCGCTACCCAGCGCCGAACTGGTGGCGACGAGCCGGCGCATGGGGCGACGTCTGAGTCAACTGGCAGGCCGCTCACCGGACTTCCCGGTCTGGCTGGCACACGAGGACGGTCAGGACCGGGTGCCGGAGGCCCTGCGCTCCTTCACCGCAGTGGAGCGCCGGCTGCTGGCGCGGATGGGCATCACCATGGAGCCACTGCCCCGGACCGTCCCGGGCGGCCACGGACCCGGCCCGGTCGCGGACCTGTTCGACCCCTCGGCCGCCGCCGACGCGTCGTCCGCGTGGGCGCCGCTCACTCCACAGGACCCCGTCCGGCTGGGCCCGTATCAGCTGCTGTACCGCCGTGTCGACGACCGGTCCATCATCTACCGCGCGCGATGCCCGGGGCGGGGAGGCCGCGGTCCGGGTAATCCGCCCCGATCTCCCCCGGGCCACAGGCCAGCTGCTGGTCATCGAGGCGGAGGCACTGCGCCGGATGAACGGCCGCTACTCCCCCGCCCTCCTGGCCCGCGGGCTCGATGACGATCCCCCCTGGATCGCCATGCAGCTGCTCAGCGATGCCACCGCGCGGGCGGGGCAGCCTGCCACCCTCGGCGATCTGATCAGCTTCCACGCCGAGGCGGACCGCGCCCCCTTCGATATCCTTACCGGCCTCACCCTTGGCTGGCATCTGGCGGGCGCGCTGAGCATCTGCCACACGAGCGGGCTGGTGCCGGCCTCGCTGACCGAGGACACCGTGGTGGTACTCCAACGTTCGGTGGTGCTGACCGGGCTTTTCGACTGCGCGGTGGACGGCGAGTACGCGGGCAGCGGACCGTTGCCCAGCCAGGCCGACAATGTCCGGGCCCTCGGGGAACTGCTGCGCCGGATCAGCAGCAAGCGGCAGGGCACCTCGTACGGGATGCCGGACGGTATGCACCTGTGGCAGGGGGACACTTGGCAATCCCTGCGGGAGATCGTCGGCCGCTGTCTGGCCCCGGACCCGCTCCGGCGCCCGACCGCCGCCGAGGTTGCAACGGTCCTCGCTCGGTACGTGGCGCTCGCGCGAGGGGGGCCGATGCCCGGGGTGCGCCGCGTCGACGAGGCCCGGAGCGCCGGGGCCCGGCCCGCCCTCCTGGCCCGCCCGGGCGCGGCGCCGCGAGACGTCGCCGCGCTGCGCATCGGGAGCAGGTCGCTGCTCCCCACGGCCCGCACTCCGGAGAGGAGCAGGTTCTACCAGCTGCTGGCTGGGCTGCGTCGACCGCTGACCCAGAGCCTGCGGATCACCGTCGCAGGTGCCCAGCCCGGCTGCGGGCGAACCACCGCATGCCTGGTGCTGGGCGGGATGTTCGCCGCGGTGCGGGGCGAGCCGGTGCTGGCCATGGACGGAGCTCCGGCCGTCGGCGAGCTGTCCGGCTACCTCCGCGAGCGCAACCCCCGCACCCCGCACGAACTCGCCGAACTCCCGGCAAACGCCTCCTACGAGGAGATCCGGGCCTACACGACGCGCGGCACCGGCGGGCTGGAGGTGCTGGCCCATGCCGCCGCCCATTCGACCGCGAGTCCGGCCTACGCTGACGAGTACCGACGGATTATGGCAATGACGGCCCGTCACTACCCAGTGGTACTGAGCGACTGGGCAGGGAGCCGGATCAGCCGGGGCGCGACGACCGTACTGGCGCACACCGACCGGCTGGTGCTGTGTTGCACCAACACCGTGTACTCGGTCGAGGCTGCGGTGGACCAGCTGGACGAACTGCGGGCGGACGGATGGGAGCAGATTGCAGACCAGACAGTGGTGGTGTGCACCGCACTCGGCGGCATCGACCATCTGGCGGACGAACAGAGCGTGCGGGCCATCTTCGCCACCCAGGTGCGGGCCGTGGTGGTCGTACCGTTCGATCGGCACCTGGCGGGCCCCCGGGAGCGGAACCTGTCCAGGCTCCGCCCACGGGTGGCGAAGGCTTTCGCGCAGCTGGCGCAGGAGGTACTGGTGGGTGCGCCGTGAATATATCTCTTGCCGTCGAGGCCACCCTCCGCCCCTTCCCGGGCATCACCCGTGCCGAAGCCGGCGGCGGCCCGCCACGCTGGGGGAGGGGTCCGGTAGCGGTCCCTCTCAGGGTTCGCTCGCTCCCACGCGCGCGGGCTCTGGAACACGCCGTCGGACCAGATATCGGCGATCTTCGCGAAGGTGCTGCGCCGGCCCGGCCCGGCGCGCTGTACGAGCAGGTGCGGGTCGGCGACCCGTTCGAGATCACCGGCGCCGACGCCACGGGCACGGTCGCGGAGGGCAACGGGTACGGGGCGTGGAATGTGGCCTGGTCCGGCCGGCAGGCGAAGAGCGCACTGAAGTGAGCCGCGCGGCCGCGTCGGCAAGCTGTCGGCCTGCCGTGTCCGTGGCGGTCTGCACCACCTGCTGCCCGCACTCGGATGATCACGGGTGCGGGCAGCAGGTGGGTGGCCGGGCGGGCCCCCGGTTGCGGGAGAGCGCCCGGCCGGACCGGGTGGTTACCGAACGTCGTAGGCGCGGGTGATGGTCTGGGTGACCGCGTTGCCGTTGGCGTCGGTGAGGGTGGCCTTCATCATGACCTGCTTGCCGGCGGCGCCGGTGTGGTCGAGGACTGCCGTCCACTTGCCGTCCCGGTGCTCGGTCGGCGCCTGGGTCCAGGTGGCGCCGCCGTCGTAGGAGTAGGACAGCGAGGCCGCCGTGATCGCGCCCGGGGTGTACCCGGCGTGGCCCTCGGCCGACAGGCCGACCTTGATGCCGCTCTGCGCGGGCAGGGTGTTCAGGCCGTCCACCGGCGTGTCGTACGCCGGGAAGAGGATCGGCAGGCCGCGTGAGTAGACGTCCGGCTCCAGGTGGGAGCGGAAGCTCCAGGTGGTGGTGACATCGGTGGAGCGCAGCCAGTTCCGGTCCGAGGTCGGGATCTTGGACAGGTTCTGGGTGAGCTCGTACGCGGAGTCCTCGGCCGGAACCTTGAACACCTCGTACGGATAGGCGCTGGTGGCGATCTGCTCACCGTTGCGCTTCAGCACCAGGTTGCCGAGGTCGCCGAACGATCCGCCGTAGGACCAGTGGTCGCCGGAACCGTCGAGCCAGAGCGCGTTCTGGAATCCGATCAGGTCGCCCTGCCGCTCGGCGGTCAGCATCAGCTTGCCGTCGGCGTCGCGCGGCGCGGCCGGCCGCAGGGGGCCGCCGTACCACTCCTCGGCGCGCCGCTCTCCGGCCCGGTAGGTGCGCTCTTGGTCGTTCATGAACGCGGCGAACGGGAAACTGGTCATCGCGCCGTGGTACCAGGCATCGTCGCCGGTCGTGTAGTAGGCGGTGCGGGTACCGGGCACGTGGACGGAGCCGAACGGGCTCACGGGGACGTAGTTGCCGCTGCTCCCGGTGGGGCGGATGAACATCGCGTCGATGTAGTCGGCCTCCTTGCCCATGGCGTTCCACGTTTCGGTGACCTGGGCCAGCTTGGAGTCCTCGGGCTTGTAGACCTGGTCGGACTGCAGCGGACCCTCGGTCGGGAACGACAGGTTGTAGACGTAGGGCGAGCCGTCCTCGGAACCGGTCGCGCGCCAGGTGGGCCGGAACTCGAAGGTGCCGTTCTCGGCCCGTCCGTCGACGTCCGCGTAGAACTTCTGGACGGTGTTGCCGGCCATCAGCGATCCGGATATCAGCCAGGTGTCGTCCCACGTGCGGGCGTAGCTGAACGTGGTGTTGTTCACCGTCGAGGGGCGGTCGGTGTGCAGGCTCAGCCGGTGGGCCTTGCGGGCGTCGAGGACGACAGTGGTGTCATGAGTGATCCGCAGCTGCGGGTTCCCGAGGTAGCTGACCGATTCGGGCTTGTTGCTCGCGTCGTAGCTCGCCACGAAGCTGCTGAGGGCATAGTCGCCCGGGCGCACGCTGTACGTCTGGGCGGTCGCACCCGCGTTGCTGCGGCGCTCGCCCTTGTCGGTGTCGAGGCTGACCAGGTCCAGGGAGGAGGGGCCGGTCGCGGGCTTGCCATTACGGTCGATGACCTTGACCCGGAGGGTGACCATCTCCGGCTGGACGTAGAGCGTGACGGGCACGGAGACGTGCGCATCGCCGCCGGTGGCCAGGATCCGGCCGGTGACAGCGCCGTACTGGCCGGCCTTGAGGCGGGCGGTGGGATCGATCCGCAGCGGCACCTGGGCGGTGGCCCCCGCGGGGACGGTCACCTTGCCCTGTTCCAGCTTGATGATGCCGGAGTTGACGTCGCTGCCGTCGTTGCCGTGCACACCGCTGACCTTCAGGCCCAGGGTCAGGTCGGTGCCGCTGGTATTGGTGAACGGCACCTGCACGGTGGTGCGGTCCGAGGCGTCCTGCGGCCAGTTGTAGCTGCCGGCCTGGACGGCGGGCGCGGAGAGCACCTTCTGGTTCACCGCGCCGAACACGTCAAGCGCCCCACCGCCGGTCTGGTCGGCGCCGGCGACCTTGCCGCCGGTGCGGGCGGAGGAGACCAGGGCGGCCTTGATCTGCTGCGCGGTCCAGTCCGGGTGGGCCTGGCGGACGATGGCCGCGGCGCCCGCGACGTGCGGGGTCGCCATGGAGGTGCCCGACATCGTCCGGTAGGCGTAGACGCCGCGTCCGCCCGCGTTGGCCGCCGAGATGTCGACGCCGGGGGCGGCGATCTCGGGCTTGAGGGTGTGGGTGACGGCCACCGGACCGCGGCTGGAGAACCACGCGGTGGTGTCGTCGCGGTCGACAGCGCCGACGGTCAGCACGCCGGGCGCGCAGCCGGGCGAGGAGACGGTCTCGATGCCCGAGCCGGCGTTGCCGGCGGCGACGACGAACAGGGTGTGCGTGTTCTGCGAGAGCTGCTTCGCGGCCTCGGCCAGCGGGTCGGTGCAGTCGCCGATCGCGGGGTTGCCCAGGCTCATGGAGACGACGTCGGCCTGCTGGTCGACGGCCCACTGCATGCCAGCGATGATCCAGGAGCTTTCGCCGTAGCCTCTGTCGTTGAGGACCTTGCCGATGAGCAGGCCGGTCCCGGGGGCGACGCCCTTCTTTCGGCCGTCGCTGGCCGCTCCGGAACCGCCGACCGTGGAGGCGGTGTGGGTGCCGTGTCCCTGCCGGTCGTTGGTGCTGTTGGAGTCCGTGAAGTTCTTGGCCGCGGCGACCCGGTTCACCAGGTCCGGGTGCTCGGCGTCCACGCCCGTGTCCAGTACGGCGACCTTGGTGCCCTTGCCGTCGTAGCCCTCGGCCCAGGCCTCCGGCGCGTGCACCTGCTTGGTGGACTGGTCCAGCGTGGCCTTGACCTTGCTGTCCAGCCACAGCTTCTTCAACGTGGAGGCAGAACGTGAGCGGGTATTGGTGATGTCCTGCCAGAAGGTGGCGGCAGTGTCCTTGCCGGCCTTGAGCGCGACGCCGTCCACAGCCGGGAGGCTCAGGCCCCGTTCGGCCCCGCGAGGGGCCGCCGGCGCGCTGTCGGCAACGTTCACACCGTTCTGGTAGGTGGCGATGAGCGGCAGCGTGTCGGTGTGTGTGTCGTCGTATCCCTGGCGGATGAGCCCAGTGACGTTGAACAGCTGCTCGTCGACCTTGCCCTCGGCGATCGCCTGGGAGGCGTCCTCCGGGTAGACGTAGAGGTCCTTGCCCATCTGATAGGTCTGGACCATCGGCTGCGTGCCGTCCTCGCGGGGCAGCACGGCCGCCGAGCTGTGGCCCGACGAGTCCGTGGTCACCAGCACCTTGTCGCCGGTGACGAGCGTGACCGCCACCTGCTTGCCGCCCGCTGCCGCGGCCCCACTGCCGACGATGGGCCGCTTCCCCGAGGCACCGTCAGGCGGCGTATCCGCCGCCCCGGATGGCGCGACCGCGGTAACGGCCAGGACGGCGGCGATCGCCGCGCCCAAGGCTATACGCGTTATGGGGCGCATGAGTCTCCCTACTTGACGCCGTGAACATGCCATGCTGCGGCTGCAGCCTGGCAGACATACGGATTACGTAGGGATGCCAAGCGTGACGGATTTCCCGCGTGTCGGTATTCCGTCACGTGGTCACATCAACCGGTTGGTCGGCTCGTTGGGTCTTCGGACCTGGCAGGTGGGGGTATGCCCCGCCGGGCCGCCGCTTGTCGGCGCGATCGCCGGTGTCGTCATCATGGCCGCCGCCATCGCGAGGTCGTTCCTCATCCGCAAGCCGCCAAGAGCCGCTAGGGGCTCGGTCAGGTACCTGTCGGCTTGGATGCGCGCGCCGCCGCTCCGGTAGACGCCTCCAGCCCGGATCACGGGCCCGGCGGCGGTGAAGCAGAAACCCGCCAGGAGTTGGCGGCCACCCTCGCAGGGTGACCACCGACAGACGGCGACTCCTCGGCTCTCAGGCCGAGGAGGAGATCAAAACCAGCCCGCGCGTGCTGCGTGCCATCCGAGCTGCAGGCGCGAATCCGCTCCGGCAAGGTCCATCAGACGGCGCGTCCGCCGCTCCACGGTGCGTATGGAGAGGCCGAGTTGGGAGGCCGCCCGCCGGTCGGAGATCCCTGCCAGCAGCAGGGCGAGGACCTCCAGTTCCCCCTCGGTCGGCTGCTGATCGGCTGCCGGCTCCACGCGCACACCCGTGGTGGTGGTGTACAGCGGCCGGGCCTGGGCCCACTCCTTCTCGAAGAGGTGGACCAGGGCCGTCAGCAGGCCGCTGCGGTGCACCACGATTGCGCTCGGCTCGCCGCCGGAGTCCGCCATGTCCAGTGGCACCATGGCACGCTCCCGGTCCGACACGACCATCTTCAGCGGCAGCGAGTCGACCAGGCGAAGCTCGAGGCCCGCCGTGATGGCCGCCCGCACGTCCTGCGCTACGTCGTGACCGTCGAGATAGCTCTTGGCAGCCACGACCCGGAAGTCGACTCCGCGGTCCAGCGCGGAACGCTCCGACATGTCGGCATCCTCGCGCGGCACCGCGATGGGCGCGCCGACGAGGAAGACAAGCAACTCCCGCTGGGCACCGCGCTGCAGTTGGTGGAACCGGTGTGCGACCTGCTCAACGCCGACGACCACCTCCACGACGCTGCCCGCAGGGTGCGCGGCGGTACTGCGGTACTGCTCGGTCAGCATCGAGAACGCGGTCTCGGCCCGGTGCAGCGCGTTACGCTGCTCGACGAGAAGCGGGGCCAGGGCCACCGAGGGTGGTGTGAGCCGGTAGCGGGCAGGCTGGAGGCCAACCCCGCAGGCGGCCGGGTCGCCTCCCCCGCTCTCGGCCTCGGTGGCAACCGCCACCAGGCCACGTGTCACCAGGTCAAGCAGGATGCGTGCGGTCTCGGCCTTCTCTATTCCGGTCTGCCGGGCGAGGTCCTGCGCGGAGGCTGTCGGGCGGGCCAGCAGTGCTGTGTAGATGGCCTCTTCGGCCGGGCCCAATCCCAGCGCCTGTAGCATCCGGCTCCTCCTCGGGCGGCCACCGTGTCCGGTCCCGGCGCAGCTCGCGTGGACCGAGCGGAATCTCCTCAGCCGAACCCTACCCCGGTGTCAGGATGTCGCCATTGGCCGTTCACCCGGTCTGCACCCCACCAATGGCTGGGGTGAGCCAAGCGAGCTGCCTGAAGGCTTGGCGGTCTCAACACAGGACGCCGGCCGATCAGCGAGGCCCTCTGCGCTCCGTGTCGAGCGCGCTGCGCAGTTCAACCGCCCGGTCGTCCGGCCGCCCCGCCGTCACCCGCCACCCCTACGGCACCGGCACCGCGTGGTACACGAGCGCCCACCTCGGCGACGGCATCGCGGCAGTGCTCGACGACGCGCTGCGGGCGGCGGGCGTACGCCCCGTGCTCGACGTCCCCGAGGGCGTCGAGGCGACCGTGCGCTCCGGCGCGCGGGGCACGTACCTCGTCGTCCTCGACCACAGCGAGCACGACACGCGGACGCCACTGACCGGCCCCTACGCGGCCGGCGGCACCGACCTGCTCACGGGAGCCGCCGTCCGCGACCACATCGACCTCGGCCCGCTCGGCGTCGCCGTTCTGCGTATAGCCACCGACTCCCGTGGAGAGACCGAGAAATGACGCGTTGGAGAAACCGACACATGACCGGACACCGTCCCCTGAGTGCCCTGACCGCACCCCTCCTCGCCGGCGGCCCCCTCGCCGTACCGCAGACGGCCGCCGCCCACGGACACCCGAAGCCCCCGCCCTCGTACGCCGACGTCCTGGACCTGCACGGCACGCCCGCCGCCGCCCAGCCCGGCGACGACGAGGACAAGGCGAGCCTCCCTCCGTCCTGCATCTCCACGACGGAGGGCCGCTCCCGGCACGCTGGTCAGTAACGCCCCCTATACGTTCCGCGGACGGACGCCGTGCCCGGCCGTTCCCCCGCGGACCCGGAGCTGTTCTCCGCCGTCCGTGGTGTCCCGGCCGGTCGCCGGCTCGCCCTGGTGATCGACACGCTCGACCCGCTGTACGCCGAGCACGGCCCGGCCGGCTCGCAGCTGACCTTCTCCTCGCCCTCGGCGGACCCGTCGTACGGAACCGCCGACTCGCGCGAGAAGTGATCACCGGCTGCTGCCGGACGGGCACTGCCCTCGGAGACCGCTTCGCAGCGGGTCCCGGCTACTGCACTCCCGGCAGCAGCGTTCCTGGTTCGGCCGGTGCGACCTCCACGGCCTTCGTCTTCGGATTACGCCGCTCCTGTTTGGCCACCCAGGTCGCGAACCAGGAGAGCAGCATGCACATCCCGATGTAGATCGGCGAGATCACCATCACCACGGGGATGAAGGGAAGATCGTAGTCGAGGTTGGACGCGATGAGCTTGCCGGCGTGGAGGAATTCCTCGTAGGTGATCAGGTAGCCGAGCGAGGTGTCCTTCAATGCGACCACCAGCTGGCTGATGATCGTGGGCAGCATGGCGCGCACCGCCTGCGGGGCCAGTACGAACGTGGTGACCTGCGTCTTGCGCATCCCGAGGGCGTACGCGGCCTCGCGCTGGCCGCGGTCCACCGAGTTGATCCCGGTACGGAACACCTCGGCGAGCACCGAGCCGTTGTAGAGCGTCAGGCCGGTGACCAGCGCGGGCAGCGGCTGCACTTTCAGGGCCACGAAGATGAAGAAGATCATCACCAGTACGGGCATGGCCCGGAAGAACTCGACCAGAAGCGTCGAGAGCCAGCGCACGGCCCGGTGGTCGGAGAGCCGGCCGACGGCGAGCACCGCCCCGAGCACGAGGGAGAACACCGCCGCCAGCGCGAACGCCTTGAGGGTGTTGCCCAGTCCGCGCAGCAGCAGCTCCTGAATGCCCTGGTATTCGAAGGGCGTCCATTTGGCGCCGGCGAACTGTCCGGTGTCGACGAGCAGATAGACGATCCAGCCCAACAGGGCGAGGATCAGGGCGGTCGACATGAACCCGTACAGGCGGTGACGTCTGCGGGTGACGGGGCCCGGGACATCGTAGAGCGCGGTGGCAAAGGGCGCGGTGCGGGTGGTCATCGGGCGACTCCCCAGCGCTTCTCCATCACATTGAAGAGCGCACTGATGGACAGGGTGATGATGAGGTAGCCGACGGCGATCCAGACGAAGGTCCAGATGATGCTGTACCCCAGCTCGTTGAGGGTCTTGTAGGTGCCGAGCAGCTCCGTCACGCTGAAGGCCCCGGCGATCGCCGAGTTCTTGGCGAGGGCGATCAGTGTCGAGCCGATCGGCGGGATCACCGTACGGAACGCCTGTGGCAGCACGATGCTGTTCAGCGTCTGACCGAACGTCATGCCGAGGCTGCGAGCCGCCTCGCCCTGCCCTCTCGGCACCGTGTTGATGCCGGAGCGCAGCACCTCGCAGATGAACGCGGAGGTGTAGCAGCCGAGCGCGAGGACCGCGAAGACCTTGAAGGGAAGCACCAGTCCGAAGCGCGGCAGTCCGAGCAGGACGGCGAAGAAGAGCAGCGTCAGCGGGGTGTTGCGCAGCACCGTCACCCAGACCGTGCCGAGCACCCGGAGCGAGCCGACGGGCGCCACCCGGCAGGAGGCCATGAAGAAGCCGAGGAGCAGGGCCAGGATCGAGGAGTAGACGGTCAGCTCGACCGTGCCGAGGAAGCCCTTGCCGTAGAGCGAGAAGTTCTCCGTGAGTACGTCCATGGTCGATGCCCGCCCTCTCAGGTCGCCGGGTAGCGGTCGATGGGCGGCGGGGTCGGCGCGGGCACTCCGGACAGACCGAGTGTCGCCTCGAACGCCTTCTTCCAGTTGCCGTTCTTCTCGTTGGCCTCCAGGGCGTCGTCGAGGGCGAACCGCAACGCGTTGTCGCTGCGCGGGACACCGATTCCGTACGGCTCCTCGGAGAAGGGCTTGCCCACCACCTTCATCTCCTCGGGCGCCTTCGCGGCGAAGCCCAGCAGGATCGCGTCATCGGTGGTGACGGCGTCGACCTGGTAGGTGAGCAGGTTGTCGACGCAGATCGAGTACGTGTCGTAGGCGACCAGGATCGCCTTCGGGTAGTCGGCGGCGATGCGCTGGTACGGGGTCGAACCGGCCGCCGAGCAGACCGTCCTGCCGTCCAGGTCCTGCGGTCCGTCGATGTCGTGCTCGTCGGTGCGGACGAGCAGCGACTGCCCGGCCATGAAGTAGGGCCCGGCGAAGCCGACGAGCCTCTTGCGCAGGGCGTTGATGGTGTAGGTGCCGACGTAGTAGTCGATCTGGCCGTTCTGCAGTGCCGTCTCGCGGTTGGCGGAGGCGATGGTCCGGAAGCGGATCGTCTTCGGGTCGAAGCCGAGCGAGGCCGCCATCATCTTGGCGATCTCGATGTCGAAGCCGGAGTAGACGCCGGTGGCCGGGTCCTTCTCGCCGAGGTAGGGCTGGTCCTCCTTGGCCCCGACCCGGAGGTATCCGCGCTTCTTCGCCTTCGTCCAGGTCGGTGATCCGGGCAGCCGGAAGGCGGTGTCGACCTTGTACACGGGCAGTTGTTCGGGCTTCGGCCCCTTCACCGGCGGGCTGCCCTCCTTGCCGCATCCGGCGGCGAGCACGGCGAGCAGGAGAGCGGCGCAGGCGGCCAGAAGTTTTCTCGTACGCAACACGGAGCCCCCCGTCAGTGCTTCAGGATCTTGGACAGGAAGTCCTTGGCGCGGTCACTCTCCGGGGCGGTGAAGAACGCCTCGGGAGTACGGTCCTCGACGACGCGTCCGTCGGCCATGAAGATCACACGGTTGGCGGCGGAGCGGGCGAAGCCCATCTCGTGCGTGACGACGACCATGGTCATGCCCTCCCGGGCGAGTTGCTGCATGACCTCCAGCACCTCGTTGATCATCTCCGGGTCGAGTGCCGAGGTCGGCTCGTCGAAGAGGAGCGCCTTGGGGTCCATGGCAAGGGCGCGGGCGATGGCCACCCGCTGCTGCTGGCCGCCGGAGAGCTGCGCGGGGAACTTGTCGGCCTGCGAGGCGAGTCCGACCCGCTCCAGCAGCTGCCGGGAGCGCCGGTCGGCCTCGTCCTTCTTCCGTTTGCGGACCTTGAGCTGCGCGAGCGAGACGTTGTCCAGCACGGTCTTGTGCGCGAACAGGTTGAACGACTGGAAGACCATGCCCACTTCGGCCCGGAGCTGGGCCAGCCCCTTTCCCTCCTCGGGGAGGGGTCTGCCGTCGATCGCGATGTACCCGGACTCGACCGTCTCGAGTCGGTTGATGGTCCGGCAGAGCGTCGATTTGCCGGAGCCCGAGGGGCCGATGACCACCACCACCTCCCCGCGGCCGACGGTGAGATTGATGTCCCGCAGTACGTGCAACTGTCCGTAGAACTTGTTGACGTCCCGCAGCTCGATCAAAGGATCGACGGCCATGCCCTGCCCCACCCACTTGTCGCTATGTCGAGGTCAGCGCAAACTATCCAGCGCGAAAAGGGACTTCACCTACGACACGCACAAATGGGGCGCAAGGCGTCTTATCCGGTTTTAGTGAGAGTTCTACCCCTCGGCCGATTCCGAGTACACCTGCGAGAGCTCGGGGCTACCGGCCATCGCCCAGTCCAGCCCGGCCTCGACCACATCGATCTCCCGCCCCGAGGCGAGCCGCACCACGGGCTGTCCGCTCGGCCAGATGTTCCAGACCGCACCGGGGACATTGCGCACCAGAACCGTGCCGAGGTAGAGCCCCGCGTCGTTGCCCAGCCAGGGCAGCTCCTCGGGATCGTCGCGCCAGCGCGGCGGCAACTGGTCGAGAGCCGCCAACGAGTCCGGACTGTCGTCGAGTTCGAGCCCCCGTTGCCCTGCCCGGACGCGCAGCAGCTCGCACTCGGCAAGCAGCTCGGCCACGCCCTCGGGATCGGCCGCGACGGCGGCGGCGAACCCCGCCCCTCGCTTACCGTCGTGACGCTTACGCCAGTTGACCAAGAAGGGGATGTTCATACCACTCAGGGTCGCATCCCAGGCGTGATACGCACCACAGGGCGCGCGGCCTGTCGTTCGAGTGCCGAACCGGACGCGGCCCGGTCCGGGTGTGCCGGCTGCTGCCGCCGCTCCGGCGGAAAAGGGGTGGAGGCGAGGGTGACCAGGCTGGTAGCTTCGCGATCATGTCCAGCCCCGAGTCCGACAGAGACTAGCCACCGGTCCGCCGGTGGCCGAACCGCTGTCGCGTCGATCCCGCCCGGTCGTGTACCGGTGGCGGGACCGCTTCCGCCCGGCTGCCGCCGCGGGACCACCGCGGTGTGGGCTGCGCTTTCCCCATCTGCGCTCGTGCGCTGATTCTCCGGCCCGGCGACTGCCGAACTGTCGCGTCCCGTCCATGAACACCCCGGACGTTCCGCCGTGTTGCCACCCGTCTTGACGGGCGGGCGCGGCCCACACCCCCTGCATGGTCCATCCGTCAGACATCCATGGGGTTCCTTCATGCCTTTTGCCGTGTACGCGCTCGGGCTCGCCGTCTTCGCCCAGGGCACATCCGAGTTCATGCTGTCCGGTCTGGTCACGGACATCGCCGCCGACCTCCACGTATCCATTCCGGCCGCCGGGCTGCTGACCTCGGCCTTCGCGATCGGGATGGTCGTCGGGGCGCCGCTGATGGCGCTCTTCAGCCGTAACTGGCCGCGCCGCCGCGCCCTGTTGTTCTTCCTCTGCGTCTTCAGCGCCGCCCATGTCGTCGGCGCGCTCACCCCCGGCTACGGGGTGCTCCTGGCGACGCGGGTCGTCGGGGCGCTGGCGAATGCCGGATTCTGGGCCGTGGCCCTGGTGACCGCGGTCTCCATGGTCGGGCCCGGGGCCCGGGCCCGCGCCACGTCCGTGGTCGTCGGGGGCGTCACCGTCGCCTGCGTGGCCGGTGTTCCCGCCGGTGCGGCGCTGGGCGGGCAGTGGGGGTGGCGGTCGGCGTTCTGGGCCGTGGCGCTGGTCTCCGTACCGGCCGTCGTCGTGATCGCCAGAACGATTCCGGGGACACGGCCGCAGGCCGCCCCGGCACGCGCCCGCGTCGAACTGCGGGCCCTGGCCCGTCCGCGGCTGCTGCTCACCCTGCTGACGAGCGCCCTCGTGCAGGGCGCGACGTTCTGCGCGTTCTCCTACGTCGAACCGCTCGCCACCCGGGTCACCGGACTCGGGTCCGGCTGGGTGCCCGTTCTGCTCGCGCTGTTCGGTCTGGGCTCGTTCGTCGGGGTCACCGTCGCCGGCCGGGTCGTCGACGCACGGCCCCTCGCCCTCACCGCGGCCGGTCTGGTCGCGCTCACCGTCGGCTGGACCGGGCTCGCACTGAGCGCGGGAAGCCCGTTCGCGACGGTCGCGCTCGTCGCGGTCCAGGGGATGCTCGCGTTCGGCACCGGGACGGCGCTGATCTCGTGGGTGTTCCGGCTGGCGGCCGACGCGCCGACCCTGTCCGGTTCGTTCGCCACATCCGCGTTCAATGTGGGCGGCGCGCTCGGTCCCTGGCTCGGCGGGCTCGCGATCGGTGCGGGATTCGGCTTCCGCTCACCGCTGTGGGTGAGCGCGCTGCTGATGGCTCTGGCGCTGGGCACGGCCGGTGCCTCGCTGGGCATGCGCCGGGCCGTCGACCGGCGGAGCCCGGACCGCGTTCCCGCGGTCTGACAGCGGGGTGGATGAGGCCCCGCCCGGCGCTGAACGGGCGGGGCTGTCCTGGTCACAGCAAGCAGCCAGCAAGCGGGATAAGGACATCGACCACGGTATCGGCGACCACTGACAACGACGGCTCGCCCGAGGCGTCAGACGTCGAGGTCCACGACCACCGGTGCATGGTCGGACGCGCCCTTGCCCTTGCGCTCCTCACGGTCCACATAGCTGTCCGTGACCGCCGCGACGAAGGGCGCGTTGCCGTAGACGAGGTCGATCCGCATGCCCTTGTTCTTCGGAAAGCGCAGCTCCCGGTAGTCCCAGAAGGTGTACGGGCGGTCGTACTTGAGCGGGCGCGGCATGACGTCGGCCAGCCCCTCCTGGCGCAGTGCGGCGAGGGCGGCGCGCTCGGCGGGGGTGACGTGGGTGGCGCCCACGAAGAGCGCCGGATCCCAGACGTCCTCATCGGTCGGGGCCACGTTGAAGTCGCCCAGGACCGCAAACGGCCGCGGGCCCGCGGCGTCCGCCGCGACGGCCTTCTGCAGGGCCTCGAACCAGCGCAGCTTGTACGCGTAGTGCGCGTGCTCGATCTCGCGGCCGTTGGGCACGTACACCGACCAGACTCGGACCGGGCCGCAGGTCGCGGAGATCGCCCGGGGCTCCTGCGCGCCCTCGTACTCGGGGCCGCCGGGCAGGCCCTCGACGACGTCGGACAGGCCGGCCCGGGAGACCAGCGCGACCCCGTTCCACCGGCCCGTGGCGTGGACCGCGGACTCGTAGCCGAACTCGCGGAGCGCGTCCGCCGGGAACTGTTCGGCGGAGCACTTGGTCTCCTGGATGCACAGCACATCCGTGCCGGAGCTCTCCAGCCAGGCCAGCAGCCTCGGGAGCCGGGCGGTGATCGAATTGACGTTCCAGGTGGCGATGCGCATGTACGTAAACCTAGCGGCTGCCTCTGACAGCCGCCGGACCGGACGGGGTCACAGGCCGGTCGAGTCCCCCGGGGCCAGCCGGCCGTGGTCCGTGCCGCCGAGGCTGCCGATCTGGTTGTCGTAGATCGGACGGGCGAGGTCGGTGAGGAGCGCGTCGTGGATGTCGATGGCGCGGCGCGGTTTGACCTCGCGTACGTAGTCGATGACCTCGGAGATCTTGTTCCAGGGGGCCATCACCGGGAGCATCAGGGTGTCGACCGGCCGGTCGGGGACGGTGAGCGCGTCGCCGGGGTGGAAGAGCAAACCGTCCACCAGGAAGCCGATGTTGGTGATCCGCGGGATGTCCGGGTGGATCACCGCGTGCAGCTCGCCGTGCACCTGTACGTCGAAGCCCGCCACGGAGAAGGTGTCCCCGTGACCGACGGTGTGGACGCGGCCGGGGAAGGCCGCGGACAGCCGTTCGGCGACGCTGCGCAGGGTCCAGATCTCGGCGGCCGGGTCGGCCTCCAGGCCGGCGCGCAGCCGCCCCTCGTCGAAGTGGTCGGGGTGCTCGTGCGTCACCAGGATCGCGTCGGCGCCGACGGCGGCGTCCTGCTCCGAGAATCCGCCCGGGTCGATGACGAGCATCCGCCCGTCCTTCTCCAGGCGGATGCAGGAGTGCGTCTTCTTGGTCAGTGTCAGGTGCATGGGGTTCGCGGCGTTCATGGGCCCATCCTGCTACGGCCGGGGCGTCGTTTCTTCCTGAATCACGGTCTGGGCGATCGCGAACGCGGCGCTCGCGGCGGGCACGCCGCAGTACACGGCGGTCTGCATGAGCACCTCCTTGATCTCGGCCGGGGTGAGGCCGCCCCGCAGCGCGGCCGTGACGTGTGCGGCCAGGCTCTCCAGACGGCCGGAGGCGACCAGCGCAGTGAGCGTGACGCAGCTGCGGGTGCGGCGGTCCAGGCCCTCCCGGGTCCACACCTCGCCCCAGGCGTAACGCGTGACGAGCTCCTGGAAGTCGCCGGTGAAGTCGTCGGAGGCGGCCAGGGTGCGGTCCACATGGGCGTCGCCGAGCACCTCGCGGCGGACCTTCATGCCGGGCTCGTACGGGTCGGCGCGTCCGGTGGTGCCGGTCTCCGGCTGCGCGGTGGCGGCGGTGATCTCGGCGACGGGCAGCACGGGGGTGGAGAGCTGCGGAGCGAACGGCGGGACGGGGATGGCGGCGAGGGTGTCCTGCCAGGCCGTGGAGAAGTGGGTGAGCAGCAGATCGGTGACGGCTCCGGGCTGCTCGACCGGGGCGAGGTGGGAGGCGCCGGGGACGAGGGCGAGCCGGGCGTCCGGTATGCCCGCGACGAGGGTGCGGGCGTCGCCGGGGCCGGTGACCCGGTCCTCCGCGCCGACCAGGACGAGGGTCGGGACGGTGATGCGGCCGAGGTCGCCGCGGATGTCGAAGACGGCGAGGGCTTCGCAGGCGGCGATGTAGCAGCCGGGGTCGGTGGTGCGGACCATCTGGACAGCCCACTCGACGATGGCCGGCTGGGCGGCGGCGAAGCCCGGGGTGAACCAGCGCTCCGGCGCGCTGCGGGCCATCGGTTCCAGGCCGTTGGTGCGGACGACCACGCCGCGCTGGCGGAATTCGTCGGCGCTGCCGAACCGGGGCGAGGCGGCGATCAGGGCGAGCGAGGCGACCCGGTGCGGGTGGCGCAGCGCGAGGTCGGCGCCGATCGCGCCGCCGAGGGAGCAGCCCGCGTAGCCGAAGCGCTGGACGCCGAGCCCGTCGAGGGTGGCCAGCAGCCGGTCGGCGAGTTCGGTGACGGCGGAGGCCGGGTGGGCGGGGGCGCCGCCATGGCCGGGAAGGTCGAAACGCAGAACCCTCCAGTGCTGGGTGAGCTCGGGCATCTGCCGGTCCCACATGTGCCATGTGGTACCGAGGGAGGTCCCCATGACGAGGACCGGTGCGTCTTCTGGCCCGTCAAAGCGGTATTGCATGGTTTCGATCTTGGGTACATCCACGGGCTCACACCTTCATCTGTCACGATCTGTCACACACCCCCCGCAAGACCACCCCACGCTTCCGCCGCCGGAAGCAGGTCGTTTACATCAAGCTTCACGTACCACTTCTTGGTCGTCTTCACGTTGGTGTGCCCTGCCCACAGGGCGAGCAGGTGATCCGGCACGCCGTTGTTGGCGAGATACGTCAAGCAGGACGCCCGAACATCGTACAGACGGACCCTGCGAAGGCCGTTTTCGTCCATGATCTTGTAGGCCCGTACCCGGAGCTGCCGACCGTTCAGCGCGGCTCCGAGTTCGTCCACCAGGACGTAGCCACTCCCCGAGTGGCCCTCCCCCGACGCCAGCCTCTCCGCCGCCTGCGTGGCCCTGAAGGTCTTCAGTGCCTCGCGGACCAGCGATGGCAGGGGAAGCGCGCGCTCCCCCGCCATGCTCTTGGTGTCCTTCTCCACCACGGTGCGGTTGCCCATCATGGTCCGCGTGTTCGCGATGCTGAGCGTGGCCGCCTCCAGATCGATGTCCGACCACCGCAGGCCGCAGACCTCCGCCGGGCGCAGGCCCATCAGGGAGAGCAGCAGCGGCGCGTACAGGCGGTCCCCCTTCATCGCCGTGATGAAGGCGCCCACCTCCGAGGCGTTCCACGGCGTGACGACCGCCTTCGTCTTCCGCTCCGCCTTCCGCGCCTTCAGCGGGATGTGGACCTCGCTCGCCACATTCACGGTGACAAGCCGGCGCGTGACGGCCCGGTTCAGGGCCTCCTTCAGTCGGGCCAGGCTCATGTCCACGGAGGTCACCCCGAGGCCCGTACCGGCCTTCCCACCGCGCACCCGGCCTCCCTGGAGCGCCCACCGCATCCACTCGCCCACGTGGTCTTCGGTGAGTTCCTGGAGCCGGATGGGCCCGAGCTTCTCGCGCACGCGGTCCAGGGTCACGCGGTAGTTGTAGATCGTCGTGGACTCCAGGTCTTCAGCCTTCATCGCGAGCCACTGATCCAGCCACTCGTTCACGGTGATCTTGTTGGGCGCGACGAACGTTCCCTCGTGGCGCTTGCTAGTGATGCGCGCGTACTCCGCCTTCGCTTCCTTCAGCGTGTCGAACGTGCGCTTCAGCTGCTTTCGCTTCCCGGTGGCGGGGTCCGTGCCCGCGTCCACCACGAAGCGGTAGCGCACCTGGCCTTTCGCGTTCGGCGGCAGCTTCTTGATCGCTTCGGGCACGGTTAGTCCTCTAGTTCTTCGATGCGGTCGCAGTCGCTGCGCACGCGGCAGCTGGTGCTGGTGCTGGTGCTGAAAGCCAAGGGCGATGAAGTCCCCACCTCGGACCTTTCCATCGGGTTGAAACTCCTCCAAAAGGCAGACGGGAAGCCGCGTTGACTTCTGTCAACGGACACAACTGATAGAGCTCACTTCGGCTCTACCGCCAAGCGCAGCCGAATGCGAACTCCCGCAAGGGTCGCCACGATTACCGGTTTGGCTAACCGGCGATCGTCGGCTATGTTGCGCGCCCCCAGCTGGCGCCCCGGGGTTGAGTTCCTTGAAGAAGCAACTGATACGAGCGCAAAGCTGGGGTCTCGTCGTCCGAGGCAACCACCAGGAGGCCGTCACCCGTCAGCCGGTTGAGACTTCGCATAGCGAGGCGCCCGGGAGTCCTGATGGCCTGTGCCACTTGCCGTGTCGTGGCACAGGGATGCACCGCAACATACGCGAGGACGACAAGATCACCGCGATATCCCCTTTGCAATAAATCCTCGCCGAACAGGCCGGCCGCGCAGACGCACAGCCCGGTGGACACGGCACCGTAGTCACCCGCCGCCCGGCCGGACCAAGCGTTCAGCGCGAAGAGGATGGGGGAAGTGAAGCGTGGTGATCGAATAGCGGAATCCAGCAGAGGGCCTCCTACATAGCGACCATGCCAGTAGGGCAGTCTCACGTGAGGCGAGGCTGCGAATCATTCACAGCCTCGCCTCACACCGAAGCAACTGCACCGTCTGACCTGGTATTTGCCGGGACGCTGTACGTTGACATGCTCCCGGCGGAGGTTTCCAGTCCTTTGGAGTTCTTTCTTGTCTGCCGTGGGCGTATGCCTGCCGACAGCTGTGTAAAGCCCATCTGCCACGGACCCGTTGAGGCGCAAGATATGCGCCGGCACCTGCATCATGAAGCCGTTACACGACCTCGTCGACGAGAGGACCTTCACCGTGGTGTCGAAGCAACGCGCCACCCTGAACCCGGATCCACCGGCTTGACGCCTGTGGATCGTGCTTCCGGAAATGAAGAAGTGCCTTGTGACCTGCGATGATGGGGTTTCTCTAGGACCACATCAGGCACGATCGGCAAGGCACTTCCGAGATGCAATCTTCCCATACCGCGACGGCTGTCTCATCCGCGTTCGATGACCCGAACCTGATCGCGTACGGCGGGCTGGAGCCGGTGGTGCGGCTGGCCGAGCGGTGCGGTCTGCCAGCTCTGGCCGACGAGCTCATCAGGCTGCCCGCATCGAAGGACGGCACCGGAGCCTTCCCAGCGGCGAAACTGATGTCGCTGGTGGGTGGCATGGCCGCGGGCGCCGACAGCATCGATGACATGGACCGCCTGCGGCATGGGGCGATGGGCCGCCTGTTTGCCGGGGTCCGGGCCCCGTCCACGCTGGGGTCGTTCCTACGCTCCTTCACGCACGGGCATGTGAAGCAACTCCACGCCGTGGCCCGCCGGTTCCTGCCCGCACTGGCCCGTCATACCCCACTACTGCCCGGCGCGGACCAGGTCGCCTACGTGGACATCGACGACACCATCCGCCGCACCTACGGCTACGCCAAGCAGGGCGCCGGTTACGGATACAGCAAGGTCAAGGGCCTGAACGCACTGCTCGGCATCGTCTCCACACCCCTGTCCGCCCCGGTGATCGCCGCCACCAGGCTGCGCAAAGGACCGTCGAACTCCGCACGCGGCGCGGCAGCGTTCGTCGCCGAGACCATCCGCACCGCCCGTGCCTGCGGCGCCAGTGGCCTGCTGGTGATGCGGGCGGACTCCGCGTTCTACGGCGCCGACGTCGTCAACTCCTGCCGGGCGCTGGGCGCGTGGTTCTCCATCACCGTGCGGATGAACGCCTCCGTCAAGGCCGCGATCGCCCGCATCGACGAGGGCGCCTGGACGCCGATCAAGTACCCCAAGGCGGTCTGGGACGAGGAGGGCCAGTGCTGGATCTCGGACGCCGAGATAGCCGAGGTCCCCTACACCGCGTTCACTTCCAAGCCGAAGAAGCAGCAGGTCACCGCCCGTCTGATCGTGCGCCGCGTCAAACGCCTGGGCACTGGCACCGTTCCCGCCGGACAGGGCACGCTGTTTGACACCTGGCGCTACCACGCCGCGTTCACCGACTCCCCGCTCTCCTTGAAGGACGCCGAGCGTGATCATCGACGGCACGCTGTCGTCGAGCAGGTGATCGCGGATGTCAAGAACAGTGCCTTCGCTCACGCGCCGTCCGGGCATTTCCAGGCCAATGCCGCGTGGCTCGCCCTGGCAGCCGTGGTGCACAACCTAACCCGCGCCGCCGGTGCCCTGGCCGGAACGTTCCATGCCAGAGCGACCACCGCCACCATCCGTGATCACCTGATCAACGTGCCTGCCCGCCTGGCCCGCTCGGCCCGCCGCCTCACCCTGCACCTGCCCGAACGCTGGCCCTGGAGCATGGACTTCACCCAGCTCTTCAGCACGGTGCATGCGCCACCAGCCTCCTGACGCTCCCCGACCGACCTGCCCGAAAGGGCCCGACACCTGTGGCCAAGTGGAAAGGCTGGGCAGACCAGCGGCCACCCCATGCCCGAATCCGCGACTCAACCCCGACACGGCCCGCACAACCCCGAAACACCCACCCCAAGATCAGCCGGTGGATCCGGGCTGAATGACGCGCTGCCGTCTCACTGATCCAGGTCGGCGGGTGAGTCCCACCCACCTTCACCGGTAGCGACCAACTTTCGGCGTGCGCTGGACGGCTGGGTAGGGTCGCGGTACCCGAACTGGAGAGGTAGTTGCATGGCCCACGAGATTGTGATCGCGCAGACGACCAGTGACGACGAGGATCAGGCGAAGGCGCTGGCCCGGGGCGCGGTCGAGAGCAAGCTGGCAGCGGGCGTTCACATCGATGCGCCGATCACCGCCTTCTACTGGTGGAAGGGGAAGGTCGAGACGGCGCAGGAGTGGCGGATCTCGTACATGACTACGACGGACCGTCTCCCGGCACTGGAGGCATGGCTTCACGAGAAGCACCCGTACGACGTCCCCCAGTGGATCACGCTGCCCGTGACCGGAGGGTCGGAGGCGTACCTGTCCTGGGTGGTTGAGGAGACGGCACAGGACTGAGGAGCGTCGGGCCGGCCGTACGACGGCGTTCGCGTCCTGGGCTTGCTCGCCTACCGCGCGAGGAGGCTCAGGAAGCGAACTGCCTCAGGTAAACGGCGAGTTCCTGCTCGCTGTCGGGGAGGGAGGCTGCGATAGTCGCCGCACGCTCCTTGCCCATCGTGTTGGGCTTAGCCTGTGCCGCAGACGCGAACTGGCGTGCCACGTAGATACCTTGGTCGACGTCACCTCCACGCAGCAGGGCCGAAGCGAGATCTCCGAGGACCACAACGCCTCCGTCCGGGAGTTCAGCGCCGAGACGGTGGACTGCGGTGTCGGCTGTAGCGGTGAGTTCGGGACGCCGCAACTGCCCGTATACGGAGAGGGCCAACGAGTCCATGCGGTAGGGGGTCACGAACCGGACCCACGCCTGCTCGCTGGTGTGATCCGCGAAGTCGTAGGCAAAGCGCGCTCGGTCCAACGCCCGGAGCGCCCCCGTCTCGTCGCCGGCCGCCGCAGCTTCCTCCGCGTGCCTGCCGAGGAGCCAGGCGGCAGCAGTAGCGTTGCCGTGGCCTCGCACGTCGTTGGCCGCTTGGGAAAGGAGCTCCAACTTCGCCTTCGGCGTCGAAGCGCCGTAGCTGGTGTAGGTCAGGGCCAGGGCTCGGAGTGGAGGGTGCCCGGCGGTCGCCGCGCACTGCGACGTGACCTTGTAGTAGGCATCGGCTTTGTCGAGCTCGCCCAGGTCCCAGGCCACCCAACCGGCCAGGGCAGCCGTTTCTCCGGCGGCGATGGTGAGAGCCCGTTCGTGCTCGCCGACACGAGGCAGAGCCGCGGTGATCGCGTCAAGATGCGACTCGACCGTGCTTTGTAGTCGCCGGGCGCTGAGGTTGAGTTCCTGGACGTGCAGTTCAGCGGCCCGGTCGATGAGCGCGACGGCGGAGGGCGAATCGATCACGGACCCCTTACCGAGGGCGAGGGCGAGTCGCCCCCAGGGCTCGGCAGCCGCGCTCACGCCGATAGCAGCGCCACCCAGCAGTGTGCGACGCTTCACGGCGTCCTGGGCCTCCCCTGCATTGGCATGCCCCTTTCTCTTGCGAGCGCGGGCAGCCTTTGCCTCCCGCCGTAGTTCCTCGAAGGGGACACCGCAGGCCGCCGCGATGTGGCCGATTGTGTGATTGGTAGGGACGTTCTCGAAGTTCTCATAGCGGCTGATCTCTCGGCGGGTCATGGTGTCCCGGCCGGAGACAGCGTTGATCGCGTCTGCCTGCTCCTCCTGCGTCCGGCCCGCATCCTGCCGAAGCCGGAGGAGAAGGTCGGCGAACGGATCTGGCATGAGTGTGACCTCTATTGGTGGGCGGAATCCAATCATGACCTCAACTCCCCCTCCCGTTTCCCCCCTTGACAGAACTTTCCCCCGCTGGATTCCCCTGGTCGACGGCGTCTCCGCGCGATGCGATAGGCCCCATGACCAGGCTCCAAGAGGCACCCCCGCCCGGCAGGGGCATCCGAGGCTTTGCGGCCGCAGCAGGCGCGTCATACGTGAGGTCAGTTCAGGAGGACCGACGCAGCACATCGGCATGGGCAGACATACCCACGGCATCCCATGCCTGTCAGGCGGCCTTTCTCCCTGACCTCAGGGTAGTTGCGGAGATGCAGCAGGTAGCCAGGGCGTTCCTGCGGCGGTGCCGTGTTTCGAAGCTGGTGGCGGAGTTCTTCGCACTGGCCGTCTCGGAGCTGGTCACCAACGCGGTGATTCACGGTGAGGGCGAAGTCATGCTCCAGATCACGGTGGCCGTCGACGTAGTGCGCGCCTCCGTAACCGATCACAACCCGGTTCCAGCAGTACTCAAGGAAGCCGGACGCGACGGTGAATCGGGTCGTGGGATCCGGCTTGTCGACGCGATCTCAGACGCGTGGGAGAGCAACGGCGAGGAGACGTGGTGTGAGTTCCGGGACGCGAGGGCTGCGGCTTGAGTCAGACCTCCAGATGTTCCTCGACCATGCGAATGACGAGTAGCGCAACTCAGTCCCTCCCGCTACACAGAGCGCTCCGAGGGCCGTTCCGTTGCCTTCGCCCAGTAGTTCGGTTCAAGCATCTCGCCAGGCCATGCTGGCTGACAGATCGGGCCCCGAGGCCCCATCTGCTCGAAATACGGCGCCAGGTCGATCACGGGCGTCCCTTCAACGGCGTCGAGATCGGTGACCAGGAGGTCCCGACCTTCGACCTTCAGCAACCGCGGGTAACTGATCGCCAGTTGGTTGGGTCGCCGGTGGTTGCGGTGGACGAACGTACCCGTCGCCGGCCAGTTCTGGTTTCCCCGAGGACTGCGTGCATGGAGCTGGACGTCTTCGGGTTCCGCCAGGTGGAAGCGCCAGGTCACGACCAGGTGGGAGAACTCCTCAATTCCTTGCAGGGTCTCGGGCGGATACGCGTCGTCGAGCCTGATGATCGATTCGACCGCGCCTTGATAGTCGTCCTGAACGCGGGTGTGGCCCCCGACGACCGTTGCAATCGATTCGACCTCGTACGTCACCATCGGCGCTCGTTCCTCTCCCTGGGCGTAGCGCGTGCGGCGGCCTCCGGCCGGCGCCGCGGATCTGCTCGTCGGTCAGCCTATGGCGCGCAGCATGTCTCGCGCTCGCCGGTCCAGTTCGGCGACGTGGCGACCGCCGCGTTGCCGGACGGGCGAGAGGTCACTCTGCATGCGGACGATGACGTCGCGGGCGCGGCCGGACTGGACGCCGACCATGGCGTCGAGGGCCCGGTTCCAGGTGGCACACGCCTCGTCGAGGCGTCCCTGTTGTACCTGGACGCCGAGGTAGCCGAGGGTCACGCTGTGGGTGCGGGCGTATTGCTGGCGGCGGCGGGTGGCAACGCTGCGCTGGAAGTGGATCTCCGCGTCGAGCGGCTGGCCCATGTCGCGCAGGGCGCAAGCAGTCTCGTGGGCGAGGGAGGCTTCCTGGAAGAAGTCCACGCGGCCCGGCGCATCGTCGTTGTCGGCGCGGGCGAGGTCCCGCTCCGCGCGGCTGATGGCCGCGAGGGTGCCGGGCCGGTCGCCGCCGGCTGCGAGTGCTCGGGAGTGAACGATCGCGAGCAGGGCCTTCTCGCGGTGGCTGGCCTGGCCGTAGCGGTCGCGGGCCATGGAGGCGTCGGCCAGGGCGAGTGCTCTGCGCGGGTGCCCGAGGTCCACTGCTTGGTGTGCCAGGGCTCGCAGGATGTGTCCGCCGAGCGGTCCGTCCCCGGCTTCGGCCGCGATGCGGGCAGCAAGGGTGAGGTAGCGCTGGGCCGTTCGGTGCTCAGAGGCGTCGAAGGCCATCCAGCCGGCGAGGTAGGTCATCTCCGCGACGGCGGAGTACGTATCCCTGCGGTGCTGCTCCGTGCGAAATCGACTGCCGAGCAGGGGGACTGCTTCATCGCGAAGGTGGCCGGCCAGGGCCGAGCGTCCGGAGGCTCCGCCACGCTGCTGGTCTCGCGCGGAGTAGAAGTTCGTGAGGCCGCGGACATCGTCGATGTCGGCCTGGCCTACCAGCCGGGGGGAGACTGCCGTGCGCCTTGCTGCCGCGGCAGGAGCGGCTGTCCACCACGAGGCGGTAGGCCGACGAGGTCCAGCGCAACCTGGACGACGCCTTCCTCCAACAGCGCGTGCTCACCGCACCGCGGGACGGCTGGTCCACCCGCACCCGTCATTCGGTCGCCGAGAGTCTGGACCACCGCTGGCACCTGCCCCTGAACAACCCCGACGTCCAGCGCTATGAGGAACTCGAACGCCGTCACGGACAAGCCCGCGTCCGCCTCTACCAGCTCCTAGTCGACGAAGAGGGGGCGCCACTGCGCGACCTGTTGAGTCGGGGCCCCTTCAGCGGCCACACGCTGTTGCGTCAACTGGCCCGCGCCCTGCACGGACTGGGGGAGCGCTCCGAACACCACAAGTCTCCTGAACTCGAAGACCTGGCCCAGGACTTCTTCGAAGCCAGACTGCAACCGCTCGCCTCCGAGTCCATGGCACTGCCGCCGCCCGACCTCTCCCCCGTTCTGGAGGCGATGACCTCCGCCCATGACGGCACCTCTCCCCCGGACGTCGCCGCGCTCGCGTGGCTGCGCCAGTGCGACGCGCCCGAAACTGTCCTCACCGACGATGAGCTTGCCGACACCGAGGAAAGCGGAACGGAAGGCCACCCCGAAAGCGAAGACACGGCCGACGCGCCCACCCCCCGCGAGCTGCACTGGGCACGTCTGCTGCAGGCCGGTATCTGGGCGGCCCGGATCACCACAACATTCTTCCAGATGGCCAAGCTCTACCCGGCCGTCAACGCAGACCTCGCCCTGGACGTGGACGAAGAAGCCGGGTTCCTCAAGGACCAGCCGCCCCGCGAGCTGATGGCGTTCGTCCCCGAACAGCCCGCCGGGAACCTGATGTCGCTGGAATGGCAGCCCACACCCAGCGGCGACAGCGGCTCGCTGCGCATCCTGTGGCTACGTGGCGTGGGCCGCTGGCTGCTGTATCACCTGCACGACCTGCTGTCCCCCGAAGACATCGACGGCCCCAACACCGTCCTGGCCTCTGCGACGTCGCATGCGCCGGCGGCCCCGAAGTACCACATCGATCTTCCGGTCGGTCTCGTGCTGCGCACCCCGAAACCCTCCCGCGCCGCCCTGGCCGCCTCCCGGATGTTCCTGCGCCCGGGATACACCGCCGGAGGGCGCCCGGTGTTCGTCTCCGGCACTGGCGGCGATCCCCAGCGCCGAGCCCAAGCACTGCTGCGAAATACGGCCGCACTGTGTCTGCCCCGCCCCGGGGCTGCCACCGACCTGCTCGCCCAGGTCCGCACGATGCTGGCCGAGGGCCGTAAACAAGTGCTGTTCACCGTGCTCAGCACCCGCGATGCCGAAACTGTCGCCACCTACCTCAACCTGCACACCACCTACACCGCCCGGCACGTGGTCCGCGACGGCGATTCCCCCGGCCCCTACGGCATCGCCCGCCGCCAGGTCGCCACATTCCCCGCCACCGGCGCCGACATCCTCGTCGCCTCCGAAGGCACCATTCAGCGCGGCCACAACCTCCTCAACGCCCGCCGCGAAGCAGCCCTCGGCGCCATCTTCTACCTGGTACGGCCCCACCCTCCGGGCGACGACTCCTCGTTCGTCCTGTCCCTCCTCGGTGCAGACGCCATGCGCCGCCTCGCCCACCCGACCGACCTGTCCCTGCCCGGCGCGGACGCCGACGACCTCGCCCGCAGGTTGCGCCACGGAGCGCGCGCCACCTGGAGCCTGTTCGGCCAGCCGATCCTCTTCTCCCGGCTGGCCGAACAACGGCTGCGCGACGCCTTCGCCGGCAACCAGCTGAACTCCACCTACCAGACCGCCGGCCGCGGCATCCGCGGGGACGTTCCCGTCCTCGTCTACCTGTGCGACGCCGCCTGGGCACCGCGCACCGCGGACCGCGACGAGACCGCACCCGACACCGAACGCACCAGTCTCCTGGTCGCCACCCAGCACCTGCTCGACCGCATGCTCACCGCCCCCGGCCCCGACGCCTCGCCGATCGAACGCCGTACTGATTTCGGCGTTTCGGGGTCTGGATTTGTGTCGGGAGGGGTGACGGGGTCCGTCCGGGCTGGTACGCCGGAGGTATGCGGTATCCGGACGGGGGCGGGCTGACCGCCGAGCAGCGCAGGCGCCGGGAAGAGGTACGGATGCGGGCCGTTGACCTCTTCGATGAGGGCGTGGAAGTCCCGTGCATCGCCCGGGAGTTACGGGTGAGTGAGAAGTCGGTCTACCAGTGGCGCCGCACCTGGAGGACGGGCGGACGCGAGGCGCTGCGTTCCAGAGGCCCCTGCGGCTACGACTGTCGGCTCGGCCCACACCTGCAGACCAAGCTCGCGATGTGGCTTGATGAGGGGCCGGCCGCGCACGGCTGGGCGGACGACCAGGTGTGGACCGCCGCGCGGGTACGCACGCTGATCGGGCGGAAGTTCCACCTCTCCTACAGCGTCTCCGGGGTCACTCGGCTGCTGCACCGCATGGGCTACAGCGTGCAGATGCCCGCCCGGCCCGCCGCCGAACGCGACGAGGACGCGATCACCGCATGGCGGGAGGCGACCTGGCAGGAGGTAAACCCTCCGGGCGGCGACCGGCGCGTTCATCTGCTTCGAGGACGAAGCGGGCGTGACCGGTCGGCCGCCCAAGGGCCGCACCTGGGGCCGGCGCGGCATCACCCCGAGGGTCAAGGTGCCCGGCCGTAGCCGGGGACGTCTCTCGGTGGCCGGTCTGCTGTGCTACCGGCCGGGCCTGCCCGCCCGTCTGTGCTACCGGCTGCGTCGGCATACCGGCCGCAAGGGCGAGCGTCGCTCGCTGGGCGAGGCGGACTACATACGCCTGTTGGATGGCGCCCACCAACTGCTCAAGGCCCCGCTGATCGTGGTGTGGGACCGGCTGAACACCCACATCTCCAAGACGATGAAGGCACTCGTTGCCGAGCGGGACTGGCTGACGGTGGTCCTGCTGCCCGGGTATGCGCCCGACCTCAACCCGGTCGAGGGCCTGTGGGCGCACATCAAGCGGAGCCTGGCCAACCTGGCCGCCCGCACCCTCAGCGAGCTGGAGACTCTGCTCCGCAGGCGGCTCAAAGCGCTGCAGTACCGGCACGGCATCCTCGGCGGATTCCTCGCCGGGACGGGCCTCGCGCTCGACAGACCGGACAGACCCTAATACGCCGAAGTCAGTAATCACGCCATTCGCCAAGCCTGTTGGGGGCTGGCCGGCCACCTGTACTCCACCATCGACCTGGGAATCTGACATGCCCCAATACCGTCGGCAGCAGTCCGCCGTCTTCGTCTTCACCCCTGACGCCGAACTCACCGCTCACTCCCTCTCAGCCGCGCTTCCGGCCCCCTGGCTGCGCCATCTGCGCACCGTCTGGGAGACCCGCCCCGGACGCCACAGCGCCAGCAGCCTGCCCACCCGCAGCCTGTCCGCGTTGCTGCCCGCCTTCGACCCTCGCATCACCTCCCTGGACCACCGCCTCGACTCCCCCCACGCGCTGCGGGCCACCGCTGAACCCACCACTCCCTTCGACCTGGCCGTGGCTGCCTGGGCCGCCATCGATGTCGCCCCTCACCTGCCCGAGACAGACTGGGAAGCCCTGCTGGGCGAACACCCCGTGCAGTGGCACAGCGAAGACCTCGACCTCGCACACCTCGCCCGCGCCCATGTGCACTCCAACAACACCGCCAACCCTGCCGAAGCAGTCTGGTCGGTGCTGCCCAGCCTGCTCGCCGAGCGCATCGCCACCACCGGTCTCACCCTCGCCGGCCACGCATATACCGGCTGGCTCGGCCCCACCCAGCCCGACAGGCGCCGCCGCGTCTACCTCGGCCCACCCGTCGAACTCACCGACCGCACCGGCGCCCAGGGCCTGTACACGCCCTACATCGAATTCCACCTCGAAACGATCCCCGGCGACCCCCAGGTCCGACTCCACGCCGACCTCCACATGGCCCGCTTCGCCGCCCGCCCAATGAGCTACATCCCCCGCCGCGGCGACAAACCGGCCACCCTCAGCGCCCTGCTCCACACCGACACCGGCTTCCTCACCTCCACCGAGCGGCGCATGCTCGTCCAGGCGGAACTCACCCTCCAGCACACCGCAGACGGCTCCCGCCTGACATGGGCGCCCCGCATCTCCCGCCTCCTGGCACTCCTCTCCCGCCCCCGATACCCCGCCCCCGACACGCTGCGCACCGATCCCGCCTCACTGGCCAGCAGCACTGAGCAGACCATCGCTGCCTGGGCCACACACAGCACCGGTATGCGCTACCACCTGCCGAAGTCCCCCGACGCCCCCTCCACTCCCGACGTGCGCAAGAGCGCCGAGCATCCGGCCGCCCCCGGCTACCAGCCGCGCGATCACCTCGAAGTCTTCGACGCCCTCACCCCGCTCCTCGCCCCGCTCGGCCTGATTCCGGTCACCGCCGCGCACAAGGCCCCCGCCCGCACCCGGCCCTTTCCGCCGCCCTCCGCGCGTATCCCAGCTGTCCCCCGCCCTCACTACCAAATGGAGCACTGGGCTACATCGCCCCGCACCCGTCAGGCCCTCCACCTCGCCCTCACCGACAAACTCGCGCTCACCTCCGAGCCCGGCGAGTCCACCGACGGCTCGGCCACCTACAGCGGCGACGACTACACCCTCACCGTCCACCCGTACGACCCCGGAAGCCTCACCGGCGGCGTCCCCCGCTCCGCCCATACCGACCGTGCCGCGCGCCGCGCCGAGGACGACCGGGCCCGCGCCGACCACACCCAGCAGATCCGCGAGCACGTGCCACCTGCCACCGCCCCGCGGGCTGCAGTCATCGAACTCGACGACCAGCACTACTTCGGCCGCAACCAACTCCTCGACCCCAAAGCCTCGTTCAAGGCAAACCTGCCGTCACTGGGACGCCGGGTGCAGTGCATGCGCCCCGTCCTTCCCGCCCCCGACAAGGCCAGCAAGGTAAAGCGCTACCCCGGGACCGACCTGCGCTCCAGCGACATCGAACGCGCCGCGGCCTCAGCCCTCGACGCCCTGCGCCAGATCGGCTACCTTCCCGACCTTTCTCAACCACGCGGCATCACCGGCCCCTTCGAACTGATCACCCTGTGGATGCCGCCCGCCCCCGGCAACCAGTGCGTCCCGATGATCCTGCGCGCCCGCCCCGGCACCCCACCCACCGCACAGCTCATGCCCACCCGAGGCAGCAACTACGAACCCGAAATCCCCTTCACTCAACTCCCCGAGGCCCTCACCGCCAAACGCGGCCGCATCAACGCCTACCGCGATCGCCCCGCCCTCGTCGACTTCCTGCGCCAGGCACTCGCCCCGGACAGCACCACCGACCGGATCTTCCTCGCCCGCGCCGCCACCCTGCGCCAGCGCGACATCTGGCCCTGGCTCCAGGACACCCATCTCACCCCCGGAGCCGTCCACGCACCCGGCACCCGCCTGGACCAACCCGAAACCGTCCCCACCCCGCGCAAGCCCGGCGACCTGCCCGGCCTGCGCATCATCCGGATCCGCGAGGCCGCCGACCGTAACGCCGTCGCCCACCTCTTCGGCGTCCCCTACAACGAAGAGACCGAACAACGCACCCCCGGCAACGGACGCTTCAGCGGACTCGTTCAGCACAGCGACACCGTCTTCTACGGACTCAACCCCCGCCCAGACCAGAACCAGACCCCTCTCAACGTCACCAAACTCGACCCTGCACGACCCCAGGACGCCACCTGGTCCGTGCACAACCCCCGCCCCCTGGAGATCGTCACAGCGCTCCTGCAAGACGGCGATGACCCCGCCGAACTCGCCATGTACGTCCAGGTCCTGCGGCGCTCCGTCCTGCATGCCGCCAACGGCACCGTCTGGCCCTGGCTCATTCACTGCGCCGACCTCATGACCGAGTACCTCGTGTAGCGCCCTCCAGCAAGCCGATCACCGCGGCCATACGCCTCAGATTCGACAGGTAGGCCGCGGTGCCAGCACCTTCGCCAGGCACGGCGACTGGAAGGTTGCGAACAGGGCAGGACTGGGCCTGCACTCCGGCCGCCCAGAGACCCTGCCCCCTCAACGGCAGTTCGTGCGGGGGCCTGCACGTGGCCTGGGCCCTGCCGGTCCTGTGCCTGCCGCCCAAGCCACACACTCAAGTCGACGACCTAGTCGCGGCCAGCGCGCCGTCAGCCCCGAGCAGCGAGCCGAGGCGTCACGACGCTACGGCAGTCCTGTCTGGCATGTCGGCCCATGCGCTGGCCGCGGCGCACCCATTCATCGATACGGCCCCGGCTCCGCACACGCTTGCGCCACCTGTCGAAGGCGTGTGCGCTAGGCGGTGGTGTCTCGCTGCGTAATTCTCGACAACCTGCCACGCCCGCCTAGTTAACAGGGGGTCTGACCAGCGACCTGAAACGCCTGACGGCCCATCAGAACGAGCCCGACCCCGCCTGTTCTCCACCGCCGCGCAACTCGTGAACACCGGCCGCCGTCGCTGGCCCTGCCTGCCCGCCCGATGGCCCTGGACCGACATCATCACCGATGCGATCGACAGGCTCCAGGCCCTGCCGAACCCCGGCTGACCAGCCACTTCGACCGTCCCAACAACCCGAACGACTACACCGGGAAGTGGAACCCGGCGCCCACCCGATGCGACAACCGGGCCCTCAGCCTGCTCTGACCCCGGAAAAGCCGCACCCCACAAACGCAGAGCCCGAACAGGCCCGCGACCGCCACTTGTGCACGGGCCGGAAGCAGGCTGATGCTCATCGCGCCTATAGGGTCCTCGCACACTCCCAGCACGCCGCATTCCATCTCTCGGAATACCTCACTCACCGACGGGCACAGTCCGCTTGACTGAGGGGCGAGTTTCGGTACCAAATCGCCAGCCGCCCCGGCGGACACGTCAGGGCCTACAGTCAGCCGTATCCGCTGATCAACGGCACACATAACCGAGGCAACGTAGCGCGGGATCGCCGGTTGGCCAAACCGGCGATCCCGCGCACCATTTGTAGTCCACCGCCACAACCTGCCCGTACATCGAAAGGCACCACCCGACGTCTGCCCCCACGCCCCACGCACCTCGACGTGCGGAGCTGCGCCGAACAACACCCGCGTCCATAGAGTTTGCCAGCTAGACCGGTGACGCATCCTGGAGATCGGCTACCGCTCGCGCGGCCGTCGGCCAGCGCACACGCCGAGCTGCCGCCCTTCCCAAAAACACTCCGCCGCCAATCCACAGCACTTGAAAAGACATTGGAGTAGGCCGCGGCGCTGATGGAGCCGGCGCTCGGGCTGTGGCGCGGGCCGACCCTGGGCGACCTGCCGAGCGGTTCGGCCATCAGCCGGTACGTCACCTGGCTGATGGAACTGCGCCTGGAGTGCAGCGAGATGCTCGCCGACGCCCAGCTCGAACTTGGCCGCCACCGGGAGCTGGTGCCGAGTCTGTACTCGCTCACAGCCGAGCACCCGCTGCGGGAGGTCTTCTACCGGCAGCTGATGCTCGCGCTGTACCGCTCGGACCGCAAGGCGGACGCCCTCATGGTCTACCTGCCCGCCGGACGCTCAACGCGGAACTCGGCCTGGAGCCGTGCCGTTCGGTCCAGGACCTCCAGCGGACCATTCTCATGGCCGACGCCCCGGCCCGGTAGCCGCAACCGGCCGCCTGACGCGCGCCACGCTTCAGGCGGCCCCGGCGGCGGGGACGTAGAGGGCGTGGACGGCCCCCAGGCTGGACACTTCGAGGAGGTCGGGCAGCGCCACCCGGCGGCCGGTCTCCCGCTCCATCGCGGTCACCAGCCACAGCAGGTGCACGGAGTCCCAGCCCGGCACCTCGTCGAGGCTCAGGCCGATGTGTTCGGCCGTCACCGGCATGCCCAGCTCGTCGCGGACGAGGGTGACGAAGTCGTCGATGGTCATCACAGTGCTTGTCCTTCCGGATGCGCGGTCAGTCGGATGTGCTCCGGGGACGGGACGATGTCGGCGAGGTCGTGCCGGTAGGTCGTCGTCGTCCCGTCGTCGGCCACCTGCTGGAAGCCGTAGCGGGGGTACAGGTCCTTGACGGTGGTGTTCTTGGCCGTCGGCCGGTAGCTGCCGTACACGGCCTTCAGGCCGGCGTCCCGGGCGTGCCGGAGCAGCGCGGAGAGGCACGCCTGCTCGATGCCGCGGGAGAAGACCCGGCAGCTGAGCAGGAAGTTCTCCACCCGGACGGTGTCGCCGTCGCGGCGGACGAAGACCGCGCCCACCAGGCCGTTGTCGCCGAAGCGGTCGGTGGAGCGGATCGCGAGCGCCCAGGTGCCGGGGTCGGCGATCCGCTCCCGGACGTCCTGCGGCTGGAGGCGTTCGGTCGTGAGGTTGAACTGGTTGGTGCGCAGGGTGATCTGGGAGACCCGGGGGACGTCGCGCTCCTCGACGGGGGTGAACGTCACCCGCACGTCGAGTTCGCGCAGGTAGTCCTCGAGCGAGGAGAAGCTGTGCAGGAAGTCGGAGCGGGCGCTCTCCTCGCGGTACTTGGCGGGGCGGCTGCGGTCCTCGGCGGTGAGCTCCCGGGTGTCGAACCAGCCGTCCCGCAGCAGGCGCTCCACGTGCAGGGCCGGCTCGTCGTCGAGCCGGACGACCGCCACCTCGGGGAGCTCCTGGCGCACCAGCCCGCATTCGTAGGGGCTGTCGTCCGCGAAGACGAAGCTGTCCACGCCCAGGTTGAGCGCCTGGGCGAGGTCCCTGAGGTTGTCCGACTTGGGCTGCCAGTTGGCGGTGATCCGGACGAAGTCGTCCTCGCGCAGCACCATGTCGGGGTGTTCGCGGAAGACCGCGCGCACCGGTTCCCGGTCGTTCTTGCTGGCGGCGGCGAGCAGGACGCCCTGGGAGCCCAGCTGCTTGGCGACCCGCTGGAAGGCCAGGAACGCCTCGCCGCGGTAGCTGCCGCCGACCTCGATGCCGTCCGGTCCGTCGTCGCCGAGGACCCCGCCCCAGACGGTGTTGTCGAGGTCGAGCACCAGGGCCTTCTTGGTGCGTCCGGTCAGCTGGCGGCCGAGGTGCCCGGCCTCCCGCGCATAGGCGGCGAGCAGCGCGGGGGAGAAGTGGGACTTGGCGTACACGCTCAGCCGCGCGTCGCTGACGAGGTCGCCCTCGGCGGCGAGCGGGTCGAGGTCGAGCACCACGAGCGACGGGTGGCCCTCGGCGAGGCACAGCAGCCGGGCGTTGGCGTCGCGCCACACGGCGCCGAGCGCGGCCCGGGAGCGGTAGTCGACGAGCTGGGCGGTGTGGCGCCGCAGCAGCGGCAGGGTGTTGAACAGCAGGGTCCCGCGGCTGGTGGTCCCGAAGGCCGCGGCGAGGCCTTCGACGAGCCGGATCTTCTCGTCGAGGACGCGTTCGACGTCCGCCACGTGCCACAGGGTCGGGACCTCGTCGAAGACGAGCGCCGGGTCCAGCACGCAGAGCACCAGTTCGGGGGCGACCGCGTACAGGGCGCTGCCCGGGTCGGAGAGGTCGAAGACGAAGGAGTTGTAGTCCGAGACGTGCGGGCGCAGCAGCAGCCCGTGCCGGGCGAACTCGGCCGTCAGCGGCGCGACGAGGGAGGAGAGGGTGCCGTGGCCGGTGACGGCGACGGTCATGGCCGGGACGGCGGGGTGCTCGCGCAGGACCTCGTCCGGGTCGAGCCGGCCGAGCAGCTGCCCGGCCCGGGTCAGGCCCTCGCCCGACAGTTCGGACAGCAGGCCGCGGACCTCCGGGTAGTGGGCGGCGAGCCGGCCGGAGCGGAGCAGTTCGAGGAGCCGTCGCTCCGGCGTGAGGGGGGCCGTCTCGCGCGCGGAGCCGTCCGTCGGTACCGGGGTGTCCATCCTGCGTCCTCTCTCGCGAGCTGCGTGTCGAAGTGGCGAACGCCGGATCGCTCCTCGAAGGGCAGCCCGGCAGCGACGAGCCGATCGATCTCCGCCGAACCGCAACGCAGCATCTCCTGCGCCACCGATTCGGGCTGACTCTTGCTGGAATACTCGGCGGGAATGAATTCAATGGAATCCGCGACCCTTTCCCAGGGCGCATCCACCACTACAGGCCGGCCTGACACAGTCCACCTCCCGAGACAGGATCGACAAAATGATTTTCAATCAACTTTGTCGACGCTACCAGCGGGATGACTCGTCATGGCAGATTAATCCCGCACATTTCCTCGTGTATTTTTCATCGAATGAACGAATATGACTGATTGCCCCGCCGGGGCCGATATCCGCGGCGAGGCAATCAATGGGGATTCAGTTCACCGACCGCCGGACGATCGTGCAGGAGAAGGTGGATCCGGCGCCGCTTTGGATGAGCATGCCGACCTCACCGGGCTCAAGTGCCGCCCCCATCTCCGCCAGGTCTGCCAGGTACTCCGCCGGGCCGAGGCAGCCGGTGGCGTTCTCCAGGTACTCCGGCCGCCTGCCGAGGAGCAGATCGACCCCGGGCTTGAACGCGTTCTCGCGCATGTGCCGGATGAGCCGCGGAACCGTGACGCAGCGAATGTCCTCCGGCGCGACGCCGGCCTTGGCCAGGCTTCGCTGCACAGCGGCGTACAGCTTCTCGATACCGCTCTTGGCGAGTTGCGCCGCCTGGGCCGTGGCCTGGAAGGCGTTTTTGGGGCGGTTGAGGTCGATCGGGGTGCTGTGCCAGAGCGGGGCGAGACCGAACTTGTCGTCTCCCCGCATCTGGGTCTCGAACGCCGGATCCGCCGCCATCTCGAGCGCCAGGAGGTCGAGCAGATCGTTGCCGTCGCCGCGTCGGCCGAGCACGACCGCGACGCCCGCGTCCCCGTAGACGGCCTCGTCGTTGCTCGCCCACCGGTCGAACCCGGGCCCGCAGAACCGGTCTGCGGCCGTGACGAGAGCCGCACTCGCGTCAGGCGTGGCGGTCATCCACGTGGCCGCGAGGTGAAGCGCCAGGGCGGCGCCGTTGCAGGTCTGCTGCACGTTGATGGGCAGACTGCTGACGGCTCCCGACTCCTGCGCGATGTAGTGCGCCGGCGACCACAAATCGAATCCCTGGTGGTATATGTGCGCGTGCACGAGGTATCCGACGGTGCCCGGCTCCACACCGCTCTCCCCGAGCGCGTCCCGCGCGGCCAGCACGGCCATTTCCGGTGCCGCCAGCTCGTTCGCGACGGTCACTTCCCTGACACCGATGCGCTCGATGTCCTCCGGGCTGAGCTCACCGGTGGGCGGAATCTCCTTGTCCGGCGGAAACCAAGCCGCCGCCGCCTTGATGCTCAGCCCATTGCCTTGTTCAGCCATCGACTTCTCGGCCCTTTCTCAGTTGAACGTCCAGGTGAACTCGCGGCTGCGACCTCGGCTGCCAGACTACCGACGGAAAAACCCTGAAGGAATATGAGAAATACACGACCGCAAGTGCATCCACAACGGACCCGACCGGCGCACGCCGCCACGAACCTTGTGTTACCAGAATTCCGATGCCCCATCAACCCCTATCGCACCTCAGGAGGTGCAATTAGGGGTACGCGTAGGGGTGGAGGTGGGGTATCAGGGGGCCAGGGCGATTGCAAAGTCTTTTGATCAAGGGGAGGTGCAGGTCAGCTGAGGCCGAGCAGTTCCAGGGGGCGTTCGTAGGGGCGGCGGGCGATCTTACGGAGTCCGGCGGCGATGTTGGTGTGGCCAGCGGTGCGGAGCTGGTTGATGGCGAAGCTTCGCAATGTGGCCATGTTCTCCGGACCATGTCCGGTGGGATCTTGGAGGCGTCCTCACGGAAAGAGGTGTCCCGGACGAAGTGGAGCCTGTTTTCGATCAACCAGTGAGCCCGCAAGATGTTCGCGAGTCGTTCCGGGGAGGCCTGACGGCTGGTCAGATCGGTGATCACGTAGACGGTCTCGCGGCTGCGTCTGCCGGTCTTGGTGTCGGTGCGGTGCCGCACGACCCTGGCGACCTGGGCGGCGTGTGGGAAGTCGACGCCCAAGTCGGTGACGGTCAGTGCCGTGACGACCCGGGTCTCCGTCCGGCCATGGCCGGTGGTGCGGTCGTAGAACTTCGCTGCCGCCTCTTGCCAGGGCAGAGCCCGCAGTTGTTCGTAGAGGTTCTTCTGGTTCCGCTTCACGGTGAAGGCGTAGTGCGCCTTCTTCACGTCGACCAGGAAGCGGGCATGCTCGCGCTGCGTGTGGAGCGCGTCGCCGGTCACAGTAACTCCGTGCAGGTCGAAGGGTTCCAGCAGGGCGGCGAAGCAGGTGATCTCGTTTGTCTTGTCCGGTACCCGCAGCTGGGTGACGGCGAGCCCGGTGCCGGTCATCGCAGCCAGCAGGTGGGCGGCCGGTCTGGTGCCGTGGCGCGAGCCGCGGGCACTCTTGCCGTCCACCGCGAGGGTGTCACCACCAGCCGGATCATGCCCCAGGAGATCAGCCAGCCCGCCGGGGCAGGTCCGCACGACCACCCGCCGCAGGGTCGCCCCGCTGGGCGGAACACGGGCGGAGAACACCGTCGCCGTCCGGGCACCGAGCCGGGCCAGAACATCCTGCGGAGCGTCCGCCGCCCACTCGCCGATCGCCGCGAAGCTCGTCGCCCCCGTGACCACCGCCGAGCACGCGATCAGCAGCACCGCCACGAACGGGTGACGCTTCCCGCGTCGGCACCGCGGATCGACCAGCGTGGCCAGCCGCTCCGGCAGCGGACCCATCGCACGATGGTGACTCGTGGGCGACTTGACCAGACAGACAGTGGCAGACTGACGGCACATCGAAGCTCCGTTGGACGCAGGCGACTTGGGAAGGTCATCTGCACAACGGAGCTTCGTTGCGTACGTCGCGGCCCCACCGAACATCGTCACATCGCCGTGACCTGCGCACCTACAAGATCACCCTGACTTTGCAATCGCCCTGCCGCCCGGAGACTGCACGAGGCCGAACTCAGGGATGCCGAGCCCATCGCGATCGTCGGCATGGGCTGCCGGTTTCCGCCCGATCTGCGCTCCCCGGCGGATCTGTGGCGGTTCGTGGCCGGCGAAGGCGACGGCATCTCGCCGTTTCCCGACGACCGGGGATGGGGTGCCGTGAGCGTGCCCGACGGCGGCGCCCATGCGACGCCGGAACCAACGGTGTGCCAGGGAGGCTTCGTAGCCGGAGCCGACCGGTTCGACGCCGAGTTCTTCGGGATCGCCGAACATGAGGCGCTTGCGATGGATCCGCAGCAACGGCTGCTCCTGGAGACCGCATGGGAAGCCGCCGAGCACGCCGGTCTTGATCCGGTCGGCCTGCGCGGGACGCAGACGGGCGTCTATGCCGGTGTGTCCTACTGTCACTACGGCGCAGGGCCGCAGGCGGTGCTCCCGGCCGGCGTCGAAGACCAGCTGATCGTCGGCGGCACGCCGAGCACGACCTCGGGCAGAGTCGCCTACGTCATGGGATTGCGCGGGTCGGCCATCAGCATCGACACGGCCTGCTCGTCTTCGCTGGTGGCCATCCACCTGGCGTGTCAGGGACTGCGGCGCGGCGACTGCGACCTCGCGCTGGCCGGCGGCGTCACGATCATGGCCACGCCGAACGTCATCCTCGTGTTCGGCCGCCGCGGCGCTGTCGCCGGGGACGGCAGATGCAAGCCCTTCTCGGCTGCCGCGGACGGCATGGGGTTCGGCGAAGGTGCCGGGCTGCTGGTGCTGGAACGCCTGTCCGTGGCACTGCGCAACGGCCACAACGTGCTCGCGGTGATCCGCGGGTCGGCGATCAACCAGGACGGCGCGACGAACGGGCTGACCTCGCCGAGCCGCACGGCGCAGGAGGCGGTCATCCGGCAGGCACTGGCGAACGCCGGACTCACCCCCGACCAAGTGGACGCGGTGGAAGGGCATGGGACCGGCACGCCGCTGGGCGACTCGATCGAGGCCGAGGCCGTCATCGCCACCTACGGCGAGACCAGGACGGCCGACCGGCCCCTACGGCTGAGCTCGGTCAAATCGAACATCGGCCATACCCAGACCGCGTCCGGGGTGGCGAGCGTGATCAAGATGGTCATGTCCATCCGCTCGGGAACACACGCGCGGACGCTCCACATCGACCGGCCGTCCACCTATGTCGACTGGTCCGGCGGGACGGTCGTACTGACCACCGAGTCGGTTCCGTGGCCGGCCGACGCTGGGCCCCGGCGGGCCGGCGGGCCTGTCCTCCTTCGGCATCAGCGGCACCAACGCGCACCTGATCCTCGAGGAGCATGCCACTGCGGACGACGGATCCGCCCCGGCGCCGGGCGGCGCCGACGGTATCTCCGTGCCCTGGGTGCTGTCGGCGAAGACCGAGCCGGCGCTGCGTGCCATGGCCGCGGAACTCGGCGATTTCCTCACCGCTCAGCCGACCCCCACCGCGGAGGTCGGGATTTCGCTTGCCCGCACGAGGGCGGGGTTCAAGCGCCGCGCGGTCAGCGTGGGTCCTCAGCCGGCGAGCACCTCGCCGCGCTCGCGGCTCTGGCCCGAGGCGAGGACGCACCCGGCTTGGTCACCGGGGCGGCCACCGCCGCGAAAACGGCCGTGGTGTTCACCGGCTGCGAGCCGGGATCCGGTGACTCGACCCGGAGGCTGGCGGAACGCTTCCCCGCCTCGTCGAGATCATCACGCGCTCCGAGAGCGCGGACGAGCCGGCGAGCATCGATCCGCGGCCGGCGGAGAGGCATGAACCGTTCCCGCTGACGGACATCCAGCAGGCGTACTGGGTGGGGCGGACACCGGCGGTGGAGCTCGGCGGGAACTCGGCCCACGGCTACATCGAGTTCGACGCCGCGGATCTCGACATCCCGAGGCTGAGTCGCAGTCTCGACAAGCTCATCCAGCGCCACGACATGCTTCGGGCGATCATCCAGCCCGGCGGACTCCAGCGCGTCCTGCCCGAGGTACCGCCGTATGACATCCAGGTCACCGATCTGTCCAGGATTCGCAGATCATGCTCAACGGCTACCGCATCGAGCTCGGCGAGATCGCGGCCCCGCTGCGTCGGCATCCGGGCGTCCGTGACGCACTGGTCACCGTGGACACCAACCCCAGGACGGGCCGCCGCCAGCTGGTCGCCTATCTGGTGCCCGCGGAAGAAGAGGCCACCGCAGGACGGGCGCACCCCGACGCCGGCGCGCTGCAGGCCGCGCTCGAACAGGTCCTTCCGGAGTACATGGTGCCCCGCCACTACCTCGTCATCCCGAAGGTGCCACTGAGCTCGAACGGGAAGGTCGACGTGTCGGCTCTGCCCGCCCCGAGGGATCAGCAGGCCCCCGGCAGGCCGTCCGCTCCGCAGGACGATCTGGAGCGGACTCTGCTTCGGTTCTGGCAGGAAGTCCTGGAACGCGATGACTTCGGGACGGAGGAGAACTTCTTCGAACTCGGCGGGGACTCCCTGCACGCGATCGGCGTCCTGGAACGGATCAGCGAGGAGTTCGGCACGACCGCAAGCCAGGACGACGGTCTGCGCAGGCTCTTCGACAACCCGACGGTCGCCCGGCTGGCCGCTGTCATGCGGGCCGAGGGCTAGTGCCGCGGCGGGCGGTAGTGCCGCGACAGGCAACGTTTGCCCGTCAAGGAGCGGCGGCGTGGGGGCACCGCCCGCGCTGGGGGTCCCTCCCGCTCGAGCAAAGCCGTTTGGATCAGGCCCGATCAGGGAGTACGTACGTGGGCGGGGCCTGGATCACCCGAGGCAAGCCTCGGGTGATCCAGGCCCCGCCCGGTCACGAAGGATTCACTGCCGAGCGAGCTCGTGCGGCGCCGGCTCCTCGAGATCGCTCTCCGGTTCCTTGCGACTCAACGCACTCGGCCACCACATCCGGCGACCGATGTCGTACGTCAGGGCCGTGACGAGGACGGAGCGCACCACGAAGGTGTCGAGGAGTACGCCGAATGCGACCGCGAAGCCGATTTCCACGGCGAAGACCAGTGGCAGCGTCGTGAGCGCGGCGAAGGTTCCGGCGAGCACGACGCCGGCGGATGTGATCACACCGCCGGTGGCGTGCAGACCGCGCAGCGATCCGCGCCGGGTGCCGTGCGCCTTGGATTCCTCGCGCACCCGGGTCATCAGGAAGATGTTGTAGTCGACTCCCAAGGCGATGAGGAAGACGAAGATCCACAGGGGGATCGCAGGGGAGGTTCCGGCGAACCCGAAGACATACTTGAAGGTCAGGGCGCTCACACCGAGCGCCGCCGCGAACGACAGCACGACCGTGGCGAGCAGAACCAGCGGTGCGACGACGGCACGCAGCAGCAGGCCGATGATGAGGCCCACGACGACCAGGACGAGCGGGACCAGCAGATTCCGGTCACTCTCGCCGGCCCTCTTGTAGTCGAGGTTGATCGCGCTGCCTCCACCGACCTTGGCCTCCGCGCCTGGGACGGCGTGCGCCGCGTCACGCACCCGATCGATGGTCGCGAACGCCGCCTCGCTGTTCGATTCGGCCTTCAGCGTGCCTTCCAGGTAGACGCGGCCGTCCTTCACCACCGGCGCGCTGACGTCCGCGATCCCGGGCGTGGCGGCCACGGCGGACCGTAGCGGTTCAGCCGCGCCGGCGGAGCCGATGATCTGGACGGGATCGCCTCCGCCCGCCGGGAAGTGCAGGGCCATCGCCCGCTCACCGGAGACGGCTTCGGGCGTGCCGGTGAAGGAGTCCTTCAGCTGCATGTTGTCCGCCTTGAACCCGATCAGGCCGAGCGCCAGCACACCGAGCACGACCGAGGTACCGATCCAGGTGATGCGCGGCCGACGGACCACTGCGCGCCCGACCCGCGTCCACGTGCCACGTACCGCCGGCTCCGGGGAGCCGAACGCCGGCCGGACCGGCCAGAACAGCCAGCGCCCGAAGATGACGAGAAGAGCCGGAAACAGTGTGGTCATCGCGAGCAGAGCGCTCGCGACGCCAATGGCCATCGAGGGCCCCAGGCTCTTGGTCGAGTTGAGCTCGGCCACGAGGAAACACATCAGGCTCAGGACCAGCGTCGCGCCGCTGGCGACGATGGCCGACCCGGCGTGCCGCAGGGCGACCGCCATCGCCTCATGTCGATCCTCGTGGCGGCGTAGTTCTTCGCGGTAGCGGGCGATAAGTAGCAGGGCATAGTCGGTGCCCGCGCCGAAGACGAGCACGGTGAGCACGAACCCGGTGTCCGCGCCGACCGTCAGGCCCCCATTCCGGGCGAAGAGGTAGATCACCGCCTGAGCGACGACCAACGCCAGGCCCACGCAGATCAGCGGGACGATCCACAGCACCGGGCTGCGATAGGTGAACAGCAGGATGATGACGACGATCGCGATCGTGAGGTAGAGCAGCGTCTTGTCGGTGCCCGAGAACGCGTCGGCCCGGTCCGCGGAGTAGCCCGCGGGTCCGGTGACATGCGTGGTGAGGCCGGAATGGGAGTGGACGACCGACCGGATCTCCTTGACGGCGGACGCGGTCTCGTCCGAGCCCGACTGCCCGCCTGACGCGCCCTTGATGGGGACGACGAGCCGGATCGCCCGGCCGTCCTTCGAAACCACTGGCCCCACGATGGGCGTGGTCACGTGCGCAATCTGCGTGAAGCGCCGGGAGTCCGCCGCGGCCACCGCCTTGTCGTCCGCGGTGACGGCGCCATTGGCGCGCTCGTAGATGACGACCGCCGAGCTGACTTCCGGCGTTAACTTCTTCGCCAGTGTGACGGCCTGGGTCGACTCGGCGTTCTTCGGCAGGAACGTGAAGCTGTCGTTCTGCTGGACGCTGGTGAACTTGCCGCTGAACACGCTGGCGACCGCCAGCAGGCCGATCCAGAACGCGAGGACGACCCATTTCGCCCTCCGACCGGCCGGAATTGCTAATACTCGCATGGAAACTCCGTTGAAGGGTTCAGACAAGGCTGGTGCCGACTGCCTGGGGAAGGTCGACGTTCATGTGCCGCAGGGCGGATGTTGGACCACGTGGACGGCCAGGGCGACCGTGGTGAACACGCCTAGTGCGCCGCCGTCGAGGAGTGACCCCCATGGAACGTCGCATCTGTCGCGCTCTTCCGATGTGCGTCTCACCCCCATCCTGCGGCGAGCGGTTCAAGGACTTGAGCTGGGCGCTGGTGCCTTCGGCCACGATCCGGCCGTTGTCGATGACCGCGATCTGCTCGGCGAGTTGGTCGGCCTCCTCGAGGTACTGGGTGGTCAGCAGCACCGTGGTACCGGCTGCGGCGACCCGACGGACCAGCTCCCACACCTGGTTACGGCTGCGCGGGTCGAGACCGGTGGTCGGCTCGTCGAGGAACAGCAGGTCGGGAGTCACGATCAGGCTGGCGCCGATGTCGAGCCGGCGGCGCATACCGCCCGAGTAGCCGCCCACCGGGCGGCCGGCCGCATCGGTCAGGTCGAACGCGGCGAGCAGGTCGTCGGCGCGTTGCCTGCTGGCGGCCCGGGACAGGCCCTGGAGCCGGCCGAGGATCAGCAGGTTCTCGTATCCCGTCAGGTCTTCGTCGAGGGAGGCGAACTGGCCGGTCATCGCCACCCGGGCCCGGATCGCGTCCGCCTCGGTCATCACGTCGTGACCGAGGACACGGACCATGCCGCCGGAAGGCCGGGTCAACGTGGCCAGGATGCGGATCGTGGTGGTCTTGCCCGCCCCGTTGGGGCCGAGGAATCCGAACACCTGACCTCGCCGAATCGTGAGGTCGATCCCGTCCAGCGCCCGGCTCTCTCCGTAGACCTTGATCAGACCGCGCGCCTCGATCGCCGGATCATCCCCACCCGTCTTTGGCATGCCGTAACAGTTGCGCTATCTCTGGCAGATTGTCAAGGTTATAGCCGAACGCATAGCATTTTGAGATGGACTTGCACGACGCCGCCACGCCACCACGCCGCCGCCGGGCCGACGCCCGACGCAGCATTCACGCCATCCTCAACGCGGCGCGAGTCGTGCTCGGCGAACGCCCCGACGCGAGCATGGAGGACATCGCCGCCGCGGCCGGCGTCACTCGCCAGACCGTCTACGCGCACTTCCCTTCACGCGACGCCCTGGTCGTCGCTCTCATCGAGGCCGCGGCCGCCGAATACCTCGCCGCGCTCGACGCCGCCGACCTCGACACCGCCCCACCCGCCGACGCGCTGGCCCGGCTCCTCGACGTCGGCTGGCGGTTCCTCGACCGCTATCCCCTTCTGCTGAACGCCACCGCGGCCCGGATCCCACGGCCCGACAGCGATCCCCATGACGTAGTGCCCCCACGACTCGAACGGCTCATCCAGCGAGGCCAGCACGCAGGCGACTTCGACCCGTCACCCCCCGCGGCCTGGCTCTCCGCCGCCGTCCTCGGGCTCCACCACACCGCCGCGGCACAAGTCGCAATCGGGCGCCTCACCACCCAAGAGGCAGAGGCGCTGTGTCTGGAAAGCGCACTGCGCCTCTGCGGCGGGAAGGCACGTCGCTAGTGCCGCGGCAGGCAGCGTTTGCCCGTTAGGCTCACGACCGACCTCGCCGAGACCGAAGCCCGCCTGGCCGACCTCGCCGCGACCCGCAAGGTCATCGACGGCATCGCCCCTCCCGACCAGGCAACAGCCCCCGCGGAGACCGCCACCGCCACCGTCTACCAGCGCATCGTGACTACGTTCAACGAGCACCCCGGGAAGGTGTTCCGCGTCCGAGATCTGCACGAGCACCTCGGCCTGCCCACCGACGATCCCTCGATCAACGTCACCCGCTCCCGCCTGGGACGACTCGTCCGCCAAGGACTCCTCGAACAACCCGGACGCGGCCGTTACCAGAAACGGACTTAACGCCCTCTCAGAGCCGGGGAGAGCCCGGAGCAAGGGGAAGGGCGGCAGCAGTTCCATGAAGGGAAGGATGCTGTAATGCCAGAAGACGCGCCGCCGAACGGCGGCGCTCCGGAAGGAGATACCCCAGCGGGGCCCTTCGGCCGGGTACTGGAGATGCAGGCCAAGCTTCACCGTTGGGCGGTGGCCGACCCCGGCCGCCGGTTCGACGACCTGTTCAATTTCGTTCACGACCCGGCGACGCTCATCGTGGCGTTCGACCGGGTCGCGGGCAACCAGGGAGCCCGAACCGCCGGCGTGGACGGTGTGACCGTCACCGACGTCGAGCGGGATATTGGAGCACCTGGGTTCCTGGACGGTCTGCGCTCGGACGTGAAGTCCGGCGCGTTCCGGCCCCTGCCGGTGAGGGAGCGCAAGATCCCCAAGCCGGGCGGGTCGGGAAAGGTTCGCAGCCTCGGTATTCCCACGGTGGCGGACCGGACCGTTCAGGCCGCGCTGAAGCTGGTGCTGGAACCCATCTTCGAGGCCGACTTCCTGCCGGTCTCCTACGGGTTCCGGCCCAACCGGCGGGCTCAGGACGCGATCGCGGAGATCCAGCGTTTCGGCTCCAAGGGATATCACTGGGTGCTGGACGCCGACATCGAAGCGGCCTTCGACAACGTCTCCCATCGCGCCGTTATGGGCGCCGTGCGGAAACGGGTCAAGGACAAGCGTGTCTTGGCGCTGGTCAAGGCGTTCCTCAAGGCAGGCATCCTCAATGAGGACGGCCAGCGAAGGGACACCCACACCGGCACCCCGCAGGGCGGCATCCTCTCCCCGCTGATCTTCAACGTCGCGTTGTCGGCGCTCGACGAGCACCTGCACCGCGACTGGCTGCCCGGCGGGCGGATGGATGGCCAGTACCCGCGTCGCAAGCGTCGTCGGCATGGCCTGCCCAACTGGCGAATTGTCCGCTACGCGGACGATTTCGCGATCATGGTGCATGGCTCTGCCGAGGATGCGGCGGCCCTCCAGGGCGAAGTAGCCTCCGTGCTCGAACCTTTGGGGTTGAGGCTGTCACCAGCCAAGACCCGAATCGCGCACATAGAGGACGGGTTCGACTTCCTCGGGTTCCGCATCCGGCGGCGCCGCAAACGGGGAAGTAACAAGTGGTACGTCTACGCGTTCATCGCCGCGCGGCCCGTCCGCTCGGTGAAGGACAAGATCCGTGCCCTGACCCGCAGGACGTCACAGGCTGACCCCAGGGAAGTGCTGATCCGGCTCAACCAGATCATGCGCGGCTGGGCCAACTACTTCCGGCATGCCGTCGCGAAGCACACGTTCCGCATGCTCGGGGCCTTCCTCTGGCATCGCGTAATCATGTGGCTCAAGACAATGCACCGCTGGTCTTGGAAGGACGTCCGCAGCCAGCTCCTTGGCCCTCACGGGTCATGGCTGCCGATCACTGCGGACGGGGTCGAACTGATCAACCTGGCGCGGACACCGGCGATCACCCGGTACCGCTACCGGGGCGACACGATCCCCAGCCCCTGGCCCACAGCCTGACAACCAGTCCGACGAGAGGAACTGTGGAGAGCCCGGTACTCGGAGACGGGTACGCCGGGTTCGGAGAGCGGCCTGGAGAAACGGGCCGGTGGCAACACCGGAACCGCGCTTCAGGCCGACTCAACCGCCGCGGGACTCTGTTGCTCAATTCGTCTGGGCTCGGGGACCGCTGATGTGCGAGGGCGACTTGCCCGGTTCTTGGCGTTCTGGTGGTGAGGCTGCGGGCACGGGAGGTACTGGCGAACCAGATGTTCAGGAATATGGAGTTGCGGGCGGCGGCCGGGCTGACCGAGGCGCTTGGGACCCGTTGGCGCGTTGCAGGCCGTTAGCCTGTCGGTATGTCGGAGCGTGTCATGCCCGGTCGCACGGACGGCCTGATCACCCTGGTTGCCGCGGACGCTCTGTGGGTCGGTTTGACAGCCGACAGTGCTGTGCCGACGGCTTCTGGGGCATTCACCTGCTCTCCTGACCGTGCCCAGGTGGGGTACGTCCTGCTCGGCGGCCGTGTGGTGGCGACGGTGAGGGCGAGCAACGGTCAGTGGAGTGTTCCGGAGGTTGAGGTGCGCCGGGCGGCCGCGGAACTGAACGCGGTGGGGATGGATCGGCAGGACCTGGTCCGCGTCGGTCCGTTTCGTGGGGCGCCGAGGCAGGAGTGCAACGGGGAAACGCCGCTGCGTTGGCGCCGGCGCATCACGGGGGAACTGCAGGAGCTGGGCGGCCCCGAGCGGGCAGCACGACGTGAAGTCGGCCGGCCGTACCCCCTGGCGGGGATCGACTGGCGACAGATACTCGTGGAGCAGACCCGCGACGGGACGCAGCGCACGTGGTGGCTGCCGCGCGCTGTGGTCAGACTGCTGGACGCGGCCGAGCACGCCGAAACGCAGTGGGTGCAAACCGCGCGGACCCGCCAGGCAAGCGCAGCCGTCACCGAGCCGCCCTCCCACCCCCGGCAGGCCCGAGACGCCGGCGGTCGGCAGACGACGAGCCCCGAGAGCCCCACCGCCGCACTGCGCCCGTACAACAAAGAGCTGGAAGGCCAGCTGTACTCGGTACTCAGCAGGAAACCCGGCACCTCCCGCAAGGTGGCCGGGTGGGCGTGCGCCGTCTGCCGCACCGCGCCCGCCACCGTGCTCGACCACTGCCACGAACACGGCTACGTCCGCGCCCCCCTCTGCCAGTCCTGCAACACACAGGAACGCCCCGACCACCTGTACAGCAACGACATCCGCGTGGCGAACCGCTACACACGCCTCTTCCACACCGACACCGACGACTGGCTCCGCCACTGGCACCTTTCTGGCAGGGACTGAGGTCTTCTCGGCAACCTGACGGTTGCAGTGCGTGACGACCCGCTGGACGGCAGCATGGTGACCCGACGTCAGGCATGAGTGAAACCCCTGGTAGGAACAGGTCTGCGAAGATCACGTTCCCGAGCACCAGAGGCTTCACGCATTGACCAGTGTCACCTACACCGCGGTGCTCAATGCCCGTCGGGAGACCGCCGAGCAGCGAGTGATGACGCCTGGCCCACAACCCGCCGGGGAGCTCGTCGGCCCGAGCGTCCCGGGCCGCCACTACGGAGACTGGTGAGCTCGCATGTTCATCCGTCGACGATGCACCCGCCGACCAAGAACGAACGTCACTCTCTGGAGGTAATGACCTGGGGAACTCGCGACAGTTGAATACGCGAAACTCACCAGCATCAACCCCCGGCCCCCACTTACACTCCCTCGATGAACAACATGCGGTGCACCCAATGCGGTCAGGTCGGGCTTGAGCAGGGCTTTGTCAGTGACAGTGGCAGCGGCGCCCGCGGGTACGCGCGATGGTTCGGAAGCCTCCTTGATCGGGGCATAATGGGCATAGCTAAGACGCGGGGCCTGCCGCAATGGCAGATCGATGCCTTCCGCTGCCCGAACTGCGCACACCTGGAACTGTTCGCCGTCCAGCGATTGAACCTTCGCGGGTAACGTCTCGTGACGGTTCGTGATCTTCGTTCAGGTGGTGCGGCCGTGCTCCATCTGGAGCAGGGCGAGGGCGGCTCGGGCGATTCGGGTAATGCTGCCGGGGTCGAGGCTGACTCTGCGCAGGGCCTTGAAGGTGACCTTGAACAGGGCATTGGCGCGTTCGGCGACGCCGTGGATGCCGCGGATCACCTTGTTGAACGTCTTCTGCTTGAGGTCGAGTTCGCGTCCCTGCGGCTTCTTGGCGGGGTGACGGAAGCCAGGGCCGGCGTTCTCGTAGCCGAGGTCGGTCAGGGTCGGGATGCCCAAGGTGGCGGCGAGGCGGTTCAGCGCGTCGACAAGGCCGTGAGTGCGGGCGCAGGTGGTGTCGTGTTCGCGGCCAGGGCGGACCGGGGAGACCCAGATCGGCCAGCCGTCCGGGGCGGAGATGACCTGGACGTTGCCACCATGGTGCCGGTGCTTTCCCGACCACCAGAGGTCTGCTTTGTTGGGGCCGGGGGCGGCGACGCGGTCGGTACGGATGACGGTGCCGTCCAGGTTGAGGTGGGTGTATCCGGCGGCCGTCGCGCGCTCCAGGGCGGTGGACAGGTCCGGGGCGTGGTCGGCGAGCACGGTCAGGCCCTCGTGCAGGTAGCGGTAGGCGGTCGGTGTCGAGATGCCGTTGTCCCGGGCCAGTTGGACGAGCCGGGCACCGTCGATAAACCACCGCAGCACGAGGACTGCCTGCTTGAAGGCGCCCAGCGCGCGGGTGCCTCTGCGAGTCCCGAGCCGTTCCCGGTGCTCGTGCAGCAGTTTCGCGACGTGCTCGGCGGTCTCCCGACGGGCATTGAGCACCGCGGTGTAGGTGACACTGGTCAATGCGTGAAGCCTCTGGTGCTCGGGAACGTGATCTTCGCAGACCTGTTCCTACCAGGGGTTTCACTCATGCCTGACGTCGGGTCACCATGCTGCCGTCCAGCGGGTCGTCACGCACTGCAACCGTCAGGTTGCCGAGAAGACCTCACTGAAGCGAGAAACGATGCACAGGAGAGTGTTCGTGACGATGTCTCAGGCGAGGCTCGAGATATTCCGGTGGCTCACCTACTACAACGCCCGACGCCGACACAGCGCGCTCTCCTACCTCTCCCCGATGGAATTCGAACAGCACCACCACAAGACAGCTAAACTCTCACTCGCAGCATGAACCCCTGTGTCCACACTCCGGGGGTCACCTCAGTGCCCTTGGCGCCCTCGGATGTCCATACGATGCGGTCGTCGGGAATCTGTTCCTGGACAGTCGCTTTGAAGCTGCGCGAGGAAGGGCCGACTTTGACCTTCCAGTCACTGGCCATCTCGTCGTTCTTCGAGACGTCGCGAACGCCCTTCGCGAAGCTGCTGAACTGGTCGTACTGCGTCCAGTGGTCGTACGCGACGCGCAGGGGCACTCCCACATCGAGAACCTCGATGATGTTCATGACTTTGCCGCCGCTTGACTTGCGTTTCCCCTTTCCGCCGCCGAATGCTTCCTTGACCTTCCCCACGACGTTGTCCTTGAGGCCCTTGGCCTTCTCCCCGACGAATGCCTTCAGGGGGGAGTCGCCCTGGAGGATGCGGGAGCCGATTGCGGGAAGCGACCCGCTCTCGGCTACGTCGGTGAGCTGCTCCGTGACGTCCGTCAGTTTGTCGCCCGCCTTCTCAGCGAGTCTCTCCACTTGCGCAGTGAGGAAGTTGGACAGCTCTTCGCGAAGCCGATCCGCACCCGACTCTTCCACTGCGGGCTGGTCACTTTCCGTCCTGGTCATGACTGGCTACCTCCGACGATCGGCTCGCTTGGATGCTGCTCGCTTCGACGACGTCGTCTTCCGAGCCGCAGTCTTCTTCGCCGGAGCCGTCTTCCGAGCCGCAGTCTTCTTCGCCGTCCGAGGCTTCTCTCCCTGGGCGGGAGCGGCCTTCTTGCGTGCCGCGCCTCCTCTGGGCTGGGCTGATCGCCGAGTGCTGCGCCGCTGCGGCTGCGTCTCTTCCGGTTCTTCCTCTTCCTCTTCCTCTTCCTCTTCCGGCTCCTCCTCCTCCTCCTCCTCCTCCTCCGGCTCTTCCTCTTCCGGCTCCTCCTCTTCCGGCTCTTCCTCCTTCTCTTCCTCGTACTCCGCGCCTTCCTCTTCCGGCTCCTCTTCCTCTTCCCCCTCTTCCTCCCCCTCGTCCCGCTTCTCGCCGAGCCGGGCCGTACGGTCGCTGAGTGCGTCGGCCAGCGAACTCATGCCGCGGTCGGCAGCGGCCGTCACTGCCTTTCGGCCCGCGTCGAGGCCCTCCCCTTTCAGCTGCTCCTGCAGCTCGGCGAACTGGGGAATCTCGCCGAGTCTGCGCATCCCTTCGGCGGCAAGCTGTCGGGGTTCAAGGCCGAATCGTCTGCCTGCCAGATAGGTTGCGATGGTCAGCGCCAGCCGGCCCTTCTTCGTCCGGCCCAGCACATAGCCGCCCACTACTGCGGCCGCGAGGGTCACCTTGGCTGTGTCATCCATGAGCGCGTCACCTTCGATCGTTCGGCTCGGGGGCCGACTTCTGCAGCATGCAGCCGGGCGAGCAGCCGTTCCTCTTCCCGTTCGAACTCCTCCAGGCTGATGTCTCCGTCTTCAAGTTCCCGGTTCAGTAGAGCCAGCTGGGCACGGAGCACTCCTGGGTCGTGCAGCTCGCGCTCGGCAGCATCGTTGAGCTTCTCCGCCACCCAGACCACGCCGCGGACCGGTGCGATGGGGAGCGCGGGCAGTCCCATGTCAGACTCCGGCGGCCCGAACATGAGTGCCGCTCGACGTGTTCGCGGTGCGCGTCGGCAAATCGCTCCGCCACGCTTCGGAAGTCGTTGCTGTCGCCGCGGTTGACAAGGAAGGAACCGCGTCGGAGAGACAGTCCAGTGCAGCAACGTGCCCCGTCTCGCCAACGACCCGTTGACCGCGCACAATCTCCTCGTCCGGAGCGACCATCCCAACCGCATGGGCAGTACCGGGCCCCCATCCGAGAGGCGCAGCAAAAAATCTTGGTGAGCCAACACATCACGCCGCCGGGCGCGGGGCTTCGGAGGAGCCTCACTGACGACTGCGGCAACCTGCCCGTGCCGGACCGTCCGCAGAGGGGCAGACGGGGTGCCCACGCCGCTGCCATTCTTCGGCAGCGGTCGCAGGCATGGGTCGTCTTTCCGGCTGTTGGGCAAACCTGGATCACGCATCGGCGGACCCCCGCCGTTAGCGGCGGACCCTGCGGCACCCCATGAGTTCGCCGTCCCGATCGAGCTGTACCTCGTAGGAGGCAACAAGGCTCGTTGTGTCTGGAATCCGGGGCGACTCAAGGACGACGACGCACCAACCGTCCTCGACACACATCTCACCGCTGATACGCCCTCCGTGGGATGGTCGATCAGCCTATTCAGGCTCCGACAGGCAGCACGGGCAACATGTTCCGCTCCACGCACGAATGGCGTGCGGCGAGCGGCTGTCGTCAAGGATTTCCCGGCGCACGGCCGACGTTCTTCTGCCATGAATTCAAGTCTGATCGGTATCGGGCGCCTCGCACCTTGAGCGGAGCCATCGGGCGCCCCTGCCGGGGTAAGCCGCCGTGCGGTGATTGATGTTTGGGGATGTTTCGGACAACGGTGCACGCGCCCACCGTTTTCATAGCTGCGGGCTCCAGGCACAGGTCGTACGGTCACAGTGCCAGCCCGGTGCACGAAAGGCCGTTCCACGGCCGTGGTCGCGGTGTACGCGAGGCGCCCACGCACGGCAAGGACGGGACGCTGCGTGCAACTGCGGCGCGCGACGTTGCTCCCAGGAGCACCACTCTCATCGCCGCCTGAATGAGCTGGGCGGAACGGGACAGAGACCCGACATACCGATTCGCTGCCCTCCGGGGCGTCGGCAGGCAGACGAATTGTTGAGCCCGGATCCACCGGCTGATCTTGGGGTGGGTGTTTCGGGGTTGTGCGGGCCGTGTCGGGGTTGAGTCGCGGATTCGGGCATGGGGTGGCCGCTGGTCTGCCCAGCCTTTCCACTTGGCCACAGGTGTCGGGCCCTTTCGGGCAGGTCGGTCGGGGAGCGTCAGGAGGCTGGTGGCGCATGCACCGTGCTGAAGAGCTGGGTGAAGTCCATGCTCCAGGGCCAGCGTTCGGGCAGGTGCAGGGTGAGGCGGCGGGCCGAGCGGGCCAGGCGGGCAGGCACGTTGATCAGGTGATCACGGATGGTGGCGGTGGTCGCTCTGGCATGGAACGTTCCGGCCAGGGCACCGGCGGCGCGGGTTAGGTTGTGCACCACGGCTGCCAGGGCGAGCCACGCGGCATTGGCCTGGAAATGCCCGGACGGCGCGTGAGCGAAGGCACTGTTCTTGACATCCGCGATCACCTGCTCGACGACAGCGTGCCGTCGATGATCACGCTCGGCGTCCTTCAAGGAGAGCGGGGAGTCGGTGAACGCGGCGTGGTAGCGCCAGGTGTCAAACAGCGTGCCCTGTCCGGCGGGAACGGTGCCAGTGCCCAGGCGTTTGACGCGGCGCACGATCAGACGGGCGGTGACCTGCTGCTTCTTCGGCTTGGAAGTGAACGCGGTGTAGGGGACCTCGGCTATCTCGGCGTCCGAGATCCAGCACTGGCCCTCCTCGTCCCAGACCGCCTTGGGGTACTTGATCGGCGTCCAGGCGCCCTCGTCGATGCGGGCGATCGCGGCCTTGACGGAGGCGTTCATCCGCACGGTGATGGAGAACCACGCGCCCAGCGCCCGGCAGGAGTTGACGACGTCGGCGCCGTAGAACGCGGAGTCCGCCCGCATCACCAGCAGGCCACTGGCGCCGCAGGCACGGGCGGTGCGGATGGTCTCGGCGACGAACGCTGCCGCGCCGCGTGCGGAGTTCGACGGTCCTTTGCGCAGCCTGGTGGCGGCGATCACCGGGGCGGACAGGGGTGTGGAGACGATGCCGAGCAGTGCGTTCAGGCCCTTGACCTTGCTGTATCCGTAACCGGCGCCCTGCTTGGCGTAGCCGTAGGTGCGGCGGATGGTGTCGTCGATGTCCACGTAGGCGACCTGGTCCGCGCCGGGCAGTAGTGGGGTATGACGGGCCAGTGCGGGCAGGAACCGGCGGGCCACGGCGTGGAGTTGCTTCACATGCCCGTGCGTGAAGGAGCGTAGGAACGACCCCAGCGTGGACGGGGCCCGGACCCCGGCAAACAGGCGGCCCATCGCCCCATGCCGCAGGCGGTCCATGTCATCGATGCTGTCGGCGCCCGCGGCCATGCCACCCACCAGCGACATCAGTTTCGCCGCTGGGAAGGCTCCGGTGCCGTCCTTCGATGCGGGCAGCCTGATGAGCTCGTCGGCCAGAGCTGGCAGACCGCACCGCTCGGCCAGCCGCACCACCGGCTCCAGCCCGCCGTACGCGATCAGGTTCGGGTCATCGAACGCGGATGAGACAGCCGTCGCGGTATGGGAAGATTGCATCTCGGAAGTGCCTTGCCGATCGTGCCTGATGTGGTCCTAGAGAAACCCCATCATCGCAGGTCACAAGGCACTTCTTCATTTCCGGAAGCACGATCCACAGGCGTCAAGCCGGTGGATCCGGGTTGAGGCAGTCCCTCTCGGTCTGTCGCTCACCCCGCGTCCGGGGGCATTCCTTCGACGACTTCCGCAAGTCGCCGCAGCATGCTGCGGTGCCGGAACTGCGCAAGGGCTTCGAGAACTGTGTTGTGGAGACTCCCTCCCAGTCCGCGCAGCGGATGCTCGTCGAGAATGACCAAGGTCTTGTCGCCCCACGGCCGGACGTCTATGGCAATCCGCGCCGTACCCAACGGCCCCCCGTCCGCTTCGAGTTCCAGTGCGCGCGGCGCATCGAGGCGACGGACCGTCGTGCGTCCGCGGAACTCCTTCGGACCCAGACGCACCGTGTATTTGATCGACGATCCGAGTTCCGGCCAACGCCCGTTGCCCGGGGCGGAGTCGAAGGCCCCCACCACCCAGTCCGCATACCGGCTCTCGTCCTCCAGAACCGCCCAGAGGACGGACGGTTCCCGGGCGATGAGCTGATGACGTACAGCCATGTGTGCTCCCATCCGGGACGCTGAAGTTCCAACCCTGGTAGCGATTTGCGGACCGGCACCATATCCGCGCAGAGCACAAGGCACCCGAGCACACCGAGAGCTCACGGGCAGCCGGAACAAGCAGCCCTACCAGTAATGCCGCCGACCGCCCACCGCATGGCCGACGGCACCCAGGATCCAGAGAACGATGCCGATCGCGACGAGCACGATACCGATGGTCCACAGGATCGATATGCCGGCCACCAGGCCGATGACCAGCAGAATGACGCCGAGGATGATCATGGCGCCCTCCGTTCTCGCAGGTCTTTTCAGTATGCGCCTCACACATACACACGGCGATGCAGACCAGGCGATGGCCACGGGGGATCCAAACAGCACAGCCGGTCGCGGAGGTGGACGAAACCCGTCAGCAGGACAATCTCAGTGCGCACCGCTGCGTCCACGCCGCCGAATATGCGCCCGAGCCCGATCCCGACAGAAAGGGTCCAGAAGTCATCTTGGAAACCATTACCTCGACCACCACCGGCACCAACACCGAACTCGAAGTTGAACTCGACACCACGGTCACCGATGCCCAGATCGACGCCCTCGCCATGACCCGGCACCGCTTCCACGGCGACCCGGACGCCAAGAGCGGCCGACCGACCGGAAAAGACACCACTGCGGCTTGAGACTGCATCGTTGCACAGCCCGGAGCTGACCGGCATGCCCGAAGTGGGACTGGATCACCCCGTCGACGAAGTGGCCACTGAATCTGGCCGAGTGGCATGAGCCTAAGCGATTCCGTCAACGCGGGGGGAGCGACGCCGTGGTCCCGGAGCAGCGCCAAAGACAAGCCGAACGCGGCCGACCGAGTCCTGGCCTACCTGTCGGCCTCCGAGACCTGCTGGCCCAGCTCTTCGTCGTCAACGGCAGTACCCCACCAGGGCATTCCTCCTGCCTTGACCTCAACGGACAGGTTCCGCACGCCCCCGACGTGGCCGCGATCCCTGCGACAGCCAACAGCCAACAGAGATCAAACCGTGTTGATTCTCGGCGAGTCCTTCTTTAGGCGACGCGGCGGGCGCGGTGGCGGACTTCCCGGAGTCGGACCTCCGACGGGAGGCGGTCCAGGCCTGCCGAGTCCCGTGCGTGTGCGAGCGTTTCCCGGCTCAGTTGCTCCAGAGCCCGCGCCGGTTCCGCGTGAGACTTCAGCAACAGCCGTACTCGTGCCGCCGGAGCAGTACGCCGACCCGTCAGCCGCACGTGAGCCCGCGAGATCCCGTCCAGGGCCTGTGCCTCCTTCTCGATTGCGTCCTCCAGCGCGCGGCCGTTGAGTCGGGCCGCCGCCACGTCGTCTTCGCTGTCGATGAGGACCTGGCCCAGCCGGTGTCTGCGCAGTTGCGCCAGAAGCCACCACAGCAGCAGTGCGAGAAGCACGGCGAGCACCGCAATGACGGCCGGCCACCACCAGTACTCTTCCCGCCACCGGGTGCGTCCCTCGGTGCCCAGCACGACATCGTTCGGACCTCGGAAGGGCCACCAGCCCGGCACGTCGAACCCCCAGTGGCGCTGCAGATCCAGTCCGCCCAGCAGCACGCCGCCACCCAGGGCGAACAGTCCAAGGCCGAGTAGCCCCAGCAGCACCCGGTTCACCGCCTTGAGCATGGGACGCTTCACCCCTTCTTCGGGCGCCGGACGCGCACGTCCAGCGTGGGCTGCTGGGCGAGACCCAAGTTCGTTGCGGCTTCGCTCAGCGCGGCGTCCAGATCCGCGTGGACCTCGTTGAGATCGCGGAAATGTGCCTGTGCCCGGGCTTTGACCTTCCGGCGGCCGACATCGACCCGTGCCGATTGCACACCGGACACCCGTACGGCTCGGTCGCGCAGAATCAGGGCGGCTGCGTGGCGGTCGAGCCCGGCGCGGACCTCCCCTGTTCCGGGGATTCCGGTGGGATGCCGCATGGGTAGCAGTCTGCGCAGTCCCGGCGTCACCGCCAGCAGGAAAAGCCACAGGCCAAGGGCCATCGCCACTGCGGCCCCGACGGTCATCCAGATGTCATGCAGTGGTCGTGTGGCCAGTTCCTCGGCGAGACGCCGTCGCCAGCTCATCCCGGGCCGGTCTGCCCGCACCGAGACCACGTCGTACAGGAGCAGCCCCATGCCTGCGACGGACAGCAGCGCCACGATGGCTGCCGGGATCCGCCGTGCGGACCAGAAGCGGCGCGCCGGCCTGCCCGCTCTATGGACCGCTGCCGTCGTGCCCTTGCCTGGGGGGTTGCCCGCAGACGTAGTTGCCTGTCCCGTACCGGAGGGAATGTCGCCATCGCCGGTCGGCTGCCGCCAGGTGTTCGCGCTCATCTCACTCTTTCCCGGTCTGTATGCCGCGAGTGCACCGAGTGCAGCCTCTCGACCGACACCGCGAGTTCGGACACGTCCATGCCGGCCCATCTCCTGAGTTGCTCGATGACCTCGCGGCGCACCGCAGCGCACTGAGCCCCAATGTCGGACGGATAGCCGAGCTCCACGGCGATGTGCATCCGTACTTCGCCGAGCACGGCCGGACGGCTATTGGCAGGATCGCCGTCCCGTCCTGCGGCGTTCTCGTTCCGCTCCGGTGCCCGCCGCACAGACGTCGTCACGCGTGGTGTCCGGCGGCCGGGCGGCACGTGGGCGGCCGACTCGGAGAACCGGCTCAGCGCCTCGCGGGCCACATGGGAAGCAATCTTCGCAACGACACGGTCGGAGACGGCGGTCGCTCCCCGCTCCCCGCGAGGAATGCCCGGACGACGATCGACGTCACTGGTCACTGCCGCCAGTCTCCCTGAGCCTGTCGCCGGTCATCGCGCATCCGCTGGTGGTCGTCACGGCGGCGGATGAAGTCACCCGGTTCGAGATCACCTTCCATCAAGCGCCCGGCGACAAGTCCGACGGCGCCCAGTACCAGCACCAGCAGGAAGGCCCAGAAGCCACCGAAGTATCCGGCGAAGCCCAGTGCCATTCCGGCAATCAAGCCGACCACAGCCTTGCTCATCACGCGCTCCTTCGCTCAAGCGGGCTGCTCCCCCTTGGCTACTGAACCCGCTGCCGCTGTTCCTCTTCGTCCTCCTCGTCGGGCAGCTTCACATCGCTGACCGCGATATCGACTTCCACGACTTCCAGGCCCGCCATCCGCTCCACTGCGGAGATCACGTTCTCGCGCACGTCACTGGCCACGTCCGTGATGGAGACGCCGTAGTCGACGACGATCTCCAGATCGATGGCCGCCTGCACCTCTCCCACCTCGACGCTGACCCCGCGCGTGACGGATTTGCCACTACCGGCGCCGGGCATCCGCTCCCGCATGGATCCCATCGAGCGCGCGAATCCACTGCCCAGGGAATGGACGCCGGGCACATCGCGTGCCGCCATTCCGGCGATCTTCTCTACCACCACGTCGGCAATGGTCGTCCGACCGCGAGAGCCGGGCGCACCGCCGTGCTTTCCGCCGGTGTTCTCAGTCATCGGGCTATTCCTCCCTGAAGGAGATCACCTAGCACTCTTTGATCGGATTATATTCGTTTTAGTGGGATTTATCAGAGGCGCGAACCATGAGACGGGGTGGCCCAACGAGTGGTACGAAGTGCCCCTGCCAGAGCCCCTGCGAAGTTGGGGCGCTGTGCGGGAGGGGGAGAACCGCGGCCATGGAAGAGGGTGAGAGGGCGGTGAAAACTGAGGCGTGGATGCAGGCAGTACGGCGCCAGCTCGACCTGGGTCGGCTGCTCCCGCTCGGAGGGTCTGACGACGGGACGTGGATCACCGAGCAAGCAGCCGTTCGGGCCCTCGGGCGCACGGCCGCTGAGATTCCTGACGTTTGGCTGGAGAGCCTCCGCATCGGACCGGCATCGCTCGGGCCCGTGTCCGAGCCGTCCGTCCGTCCGCCGGCCAGCGCGCTACCGCCTGGCCCGCTCAGGATCGAGGCCGCATTCACCGCATTCATGGGGCAGCCACTGCCCCGCACCGCGGAGCAGTTGAGGAGCACATTGCTCAACGTGGCCGCTGAACGGCTCGGCCTGGCCACCGTGGCAGTTGACCTGCGCGTCACGGATCTCCATGAGGGCCCGAAGAGAGACGTCAGGCCGCAGACCGCAGAGAACGCCACGGGGCCCCCGCCGGAGGCCGCAGCCACGCGACGCTCGCTCCCAACGACCGGAACAGGACCCATGCGGGGCCCCAGCGGGGAGCTGGCCGACGTCGCAGCGGCTGTTCCGGGCGTGGCCCGCCTCACCCCCGTGCTGGGAAGCCGCCCGGTCAAAGTGGAGCAACATGACCATCCACCAGGCCAGCACATCCAGGTCCAGCTTGCGGTCGCCGCCGGATACCAACCACTGGAAGTAGCCCGAGCCGTCCGGGCGGCGGTAGCCGACGCAGCCACCAGTGACACCTCGGGCCCGGTAACCGCCGCCGTCCTCATCACAGAAACCGCGGCCTATAGCCCAAGGCCGTGAAGTTACGGCTTGAGTGCGACTGTCCAGGCGGCTGTGATCTGTGGGTTTGCCGGACGTAGGAAGCGGAGCCCCGGTAGAACTGGCAGTCGACCAAGACAACCGTTCACTCACCGGAGGCTCCGCTGTCCGGACAGTCTGCCATCACGCGTGTCGTCACGGTGGCCGAAGGGCTCTATGCACCGGGCCACCTGGGCGAGTTGACCAGGATCGTTCCGTTCGAGCTGGTCGATGCCGTGCTTGTCGAGTGCGGAACCGTCCAGCAGCGGCTGCGGAAACTGCCCGCACGGGTCGTGGTCTACCTGCTGCTGGCCGCGGCCCTGTTCGAGGACTGCGGCTATCGCGAGGTATGGCGCAAGCTCACCGGCGCCCTGGTGGGGCTGCCGCTGGTTAAAGTGACTGCGACCGCGCTGTGGCACGCCCGCTGTCGGCTCGGAGTCCGCCCGGTGCGGGCCCTGTTCGACCTGCTGCGCGGACCCGCCTGCGCGATCCGTACGACCGGAGCACGCTGGAAGGGCCTGCTCGTCGTCGCGATCGACGGCACCCACCTGGACGTCGCCGACGACCAGGCGGTCCGCGCCAAGCTGGGCAAGGGATCCAACCAGTACACCGCCGCCTCGGGATACCCACAGGTCATGCTGGTGACACTGGTCGCCTGCGGCACCCGCGCGATCATCGACGCCGTCTTCGGCCCGCGCAAGCCCGGCGAATCCGTCCTGGGCCGCCGCCTGGCACGCTCCCTGACAGGCGGCATGATCGCCCTGCTGGACCGGGGATTCTCCTCCAACCCCTTCCTGACGACCGTCGCCGGCACCGGAGCGGACTTCCTCGCCCGTCTCTCCTCGGGACGCAAACCGCCCGTCCTGGCCACCTACCCGGATGGCTCGTTCCTGTCCAGGATTGGTGACGTCGAGGTCCGCATCGTCATCTGTGAGATCACCATCGCCACCAGCGCGGGCCGCCGCACCGGCGCCTACCGGCTGGCCACGACGCTCCTTGACCACCGCACCCACCCGGCATTCGACCTGGTCAGGCTGTATCACGAACGATGGGAAGTGGAATCGGCCTACTTCGAGATCAAGAAATCGATGCTCGGCCGACGCGTCCTGCGCTCCCGCACCTGGCCCGGGATCGCCCAGGAGATCTACACGCTCCTGACCGCCTATCAAGTGATCCGGATCGCCATAGCCGACGCCACCCAGGCATCCGGCACCGATCCCGACCGCTGCAGCTTCTCCATTGCCCTGAACACCGCCCGCGACCAGATCGTCCAGGCCCAGGGCGTGATCGCCGACACCGTCATCGACCTCGTCGGCGCGATCGGGCACGCCGTCCTGGGCACCCTCATGCCCGCCCGGCGAATCCGCCTCGGCCCCCGCGCGGTCAAACGGCCCTTGTCTCGATACGCCTACAAGAGCATCAAAGTCGACCGCCACACCTACAAGGCCACCATCAGCATCGACATCTTGACGTCGGATCCCGGACCGTAACTTCACGGCCTTGGCCTATAGCCCTATCGATCACAAAGGTTGTTGACACGGAAGTCTTGACCAAAAGCGGAGGCCCCCGGTGCGGTGGAGCTGTCCGGGAACACGCCACTTGGAGGTGCCTCGCGGCCGCTCTCTTGGCGTGCCACCTTTCGGGATTTCCATGAATTGCCCTGACTACTACCCTGATGGTCTGGGTCGGGGATTTTTGATGGCAGTAGGCGGCCTTGCCGAGGATTTCGTGTGCAATTTTCGTCCAAGCGAAGGGGCGAGGGTGTTCGTTCCCCAGGATCGGATGTCAGGCTGCCAGTGCCTGGACGACCCGGTAGACGCCTCATCTGCGGATCAGCGTCTGCCGTCCCCGCCGGCACTTCCCCGGCAGCTTGAGGTTCCCCCGAGATGCGGGGATGGGTGACAGAAGGTCAGATGGGTCTCATGAGAGGAGCCCAGACGATGCCTGCGCCGAGGAAGTACCCGCTGGAGTTGCGTGAGCGTGCGGTACGGATGTACCTGACCGCCGAGCCGAAGCCCGTGATCCGCCGCATGGCCGAGGAACTCGGCGTGCACCACGAGGCCCTGCGCAACTGGATCCGCCAGGCCGAAGCCGACGCCGGCGAACGCGACGACCTGCTCACCACCGCCGAGCGTGAGGAGCTTGCCGCCCTGCGCAAGGAGAACGCCCAGCTCAAGCGTGCGAATGAGGTCCTGCGGACGGCCTCGGCTTTTTTCGCGGCCCAGCTCGACCCGACCCGGCCCAGGTGACGGCGCTCGTTGACGAGCACCCGCATCTGGGGGTCGAGCCCGTACTCCGGGAACTGAACATCCCCTCCTCCACCTACTACCGGTGGCGCCAGGCCGAGAAGGAACCGTGCGAACGGCGCCGCCGGGACGCCGAGCTGACGGGCAGGATCCGGCAGGTCCACGACGAGTCCGGCGGGATCTACGGCTCACCTCGCGTGCACGCCGTCCTCAAGCGTGAGGGCGTCCACGTCGGCAGGAAACGCGTCGAGCGGCTCATGCGGGAGGCCGGCCTGGCCGGGATCAGCCCCCGCCGGGGCACGAGTTTCACTCGCCGTGACCCGGACGCCGATCTGGCCCCTGACCTGGTGCAACGCGACTTCACCGCGAATGGGCCGAACCGGCTGTGGGTTACCGACCTGACCATGATCTCCACCGGGGAGGGGCCGTTGTGGCTGTCCGCGATCCGCGACGCGTTCTCCCGCCGGGTGGTCGCCTGGGAGACCTCCGCCCGCGCGGACGCCGTCCGCCGGGAGGCGTTCGCCGAGCGGCTGTCCGACCTGGCCGCACAGGTGGAATGGGGCGTCAAGATCTACGTCGAAGCGCCCGCGGCCACCGAAAGCCCGGCAGAGCCGTCCGCAGATCCGGCCCTGAGCCCCGGACGTGCCTATCTCAGCCACCGCAGAGCGCAGCGCCACGCCCGCGACGACGCCTACCGCGACGCCGAACAGGCGGCCTGGCGTGTCGAGGACGCGGCCCGAGACGTGGCCGTTGACCGGGTCCAGCACCGGACCCAGCAAGGCGAACTCGCCCGCGGTCCGGGAGAGAACGTCGTCAACGACGCCTACCTCGTGCCGCTGGCGCACGCCGAACAATTCCGGGCCGACGTCATGCAGGCCGCCGAGGGACTTCCAGGGGTACGTATCGAGGTGACCGGACCGTGGGCGCCCTACTCCTTCGCCACGCCCGCCGAAGCCGAACCGTTGAAGAGAGCCGCGCCGTGAGGGCGGACGGCGGGGCGTTGGCCGCGGCAGAAGAGCCGCTGCCGGACCGGCAGATCGCGCTGATCGACCTGCTGGACCGGCTGCTGAGCGGAGGTGTGGTGCTCACCGGTGACGTCGTACTCTCAATCGCCGATATCGATCTTGTACGCATCTCGCTGCGTGCGCTGATCGTCTCCATCAGCGAACAGAACCCCTCCCCGTGGCCCGCCCCGGCACCCCTGCGAGGCAGCCATGACAGATGAAACCCGCCGGCCCGGCAACCGCTTCGACGAAGTCGCCGACGCGGCGGCCCGTGCCTTCCGTCTGCTGCCCGCCGCCCCGCAGGACGTCCTGCCGCCGAGCGGCTCGAAGGCGCAGGGAACCACACATCGGGTGACCACCGACCCCGACACGGTGGAACGGGACCTGATCAAGCTCGTTCTCACCATCGTCGAGCTGCTGCGACAGCTCATGGAACGCCAGGCACTGCAGCGGGTCGACGCCGGAGACCTCACCGAGGAACAGGAGGAGCGGCTGGGCGCCACACTCATGATTCTGCACGAGCGTATGGTGGAACTCTGCGCTCGATACGACCTTTCCATGCAAGACCTCAATCTGGATCTCGGACCTCTCGGAACATTGCTGCCACCGTCCGAATAGCCGTCGGCCGAACCCCGCTTACTCGACCGAAGGCCCATAAGGAGGACGACATGGGCATCCGAAAGAAGACCAAGAACATCGGCGAGATATCCAAAGGGAAAGCCAAGGAAACGCTCGGGAAGGCCGTTGGTAACGAAAGCCTGGAAAGCAAAGGAAAGGCCGAAAAGACCAAGGGCAAACTGAAGCAGGCCGTGGAGAAGGGCAAGGACAGGTTCCGGCACTGAAAGACACGCTCAGGCACTACGTAGCAGTCACGGCCCCGCCGCCGCACGCCGTGCACCGACGGGGCCAGAGCGACGTTCGTACCCAGGTGCTCGCCTGCGCTTGGGAAGAGATGGTGTCGCGCTTTCGGCTCTCCGCCGCTGCGGGCCCGGCTTCCTCCTGAAGCGCGGGGGCGGGTAACACCCGCGAAGGAGCCGTTCGCGCGGTGAGGCGGTCCGAGTCGCTGCGCGCTCCAAGTAGCGCAGAGCTGCTATTCGGGCTGAAGTGGTATGTGTCATGTGTGGCAGGACGACCGCACCGCTGCGCAGATCGCGTCGACGAAATGTGCTCAGGTCAAGGAGAAGATCAAGCCTGCCGGCTCGAGCAAGAAGCGTGAGCGTTAGTACGAGCACATCAAGGAGAGCGCCAAGGACAGAGGTGAGTCCACAAAGCGTGCGAAGGAAATTGCCGCGCGCACCGTGAACAAGGAGCGGGCGCGCTCCGGCGAGTCGAAGACCTCCAGCAAGGTGTCCACTCAAGACAAAAAGTCCGCCTCACAACGTGGTGGCGAACGGTCCCACAGCGGGCCGCAAGGGCCGACGAAGGATCAGCTGTACGAGGAGGCGAAGAATCGCAACATCGACGGCCGCTCCTCGATGAACAAGCAGCAGCTTCGGAACGCCCTGGGCCGCTGATACGTCATTGCGTGGTTCGGCCTGCTCGGGGCAGCTGTACGTGGACGGTGCCGTCGCTGTCCACACTCACCTGGAAGGACGGCTGCGGTGCGGTAGCCGGCCCACGTACGTTCGCACCGTCCGACAGTCGGAAGACACTGCCGTGCCAGGGGCATTCCACGCAGCCGTCGGCGATCTTCCCGTCCGACAGGGGCCCTGACAGGTGGCTGCACCGCTCGGCAAGGACATGAATGCGGCCACCCGGCTGACGGAACACCAGCAAAGGCACCTCGCCCAACTCCCGCCGCACGGCCTCGCCGACCGGGAAGTCCTCCACTCTGCCGACCGGATGCCAACCCTCTTCCAACAGACGCCGGACCGCTGCCGCCTTGTTGGCGCCTGCGGCTTGGCGATAGGCGAGGTGGCCACCGAGCATCCCGCCGGTGCCGGCCATACACAGCCCCGCAAAGCCGAGCGCCTTGCCCAATGCGGTACGGCCTCGGCCACGATGCACCCAAGATCCCGTGTAGAGCCCGATGGCCGCGGCGATCGACGCCGCGTGCACCAGGCCGGTACGCATCTGGTCCTCGTGCTGCTCAGCCCAGTCCACCCAGCCGGCCAACGCAGCCGGCGCGGCCCCCAGGACGCCCACACCCACCAAGATGCGAGCACTGCGCCGGGTGCCGGGCACGACGTCCAGCACCGCGGCGGAAAACCACGCACCCATCGGAACCTGCACCAGCGCGGGGTGCAGGGGATGGCCGATCGGCAGACCGTGCAGCACATCGCGACAGCGCCCCAGAGGCACGCCGCGCACCATCCGCCGCACGGGGCTGATAACAACATCAAGCTTCTCCAGGCGGCCCAGCGCGTCGAGGGACCTCAGAAAGAGGCCCTCGGTGCGGGCGGCCGCCACTTTCACCCTGTCGCTGCTCGGAGCGAGAACCGCGAATCTCGTATACCCCGCTGAAAGCCGCATGATGAGCGGTTTACCATGTGCGGCCGATTCCCAAACAAGCGTCAGCTCCGCTCCACTCTGGTGGCTGCAGGCGTCTCGGGCAGGACGTTGTCATGCCTGTGGGACCTGCAGGTAGGAGCTGTGTATCTGGCTCCGGCAGCCCGGACACGCCGCCCCAGCCGCCGTACTACCGACCTCGATGCGTATCGTCTCGTCGTTCACGTCCACCGACTGCACCGCCACCTCCGTGATCGGCGGGAACAACATATCTTCCGTCCCGAACACCGTCTTTTCCACGACGCCGAATTGTCGGCCACACCAGGGGCGTCGTCATTTTCGGGTAACTTCCCAGCCGCTCGGCGGAGCATCAATCGTCACTCAGCATGCGCGCGTCACGGAAGTTGAACCAGAACCACTACTGCTCGATAAAGCCAGTTGGTTCTCGACGACGGAAGCCCGTCCCCGTGAGCGTTGGCCGTCGCCCGTGTGTTCTGAGCGTCGGCGGGTACCCGAAACAACATGACCGTCACGAAGACAAGTGTCCTCGTTCTGGACTGCGCGGAGCCCGAAGCCCTGGCGGAGTTCTACGCGTCACTGCTCGATGCGGAAATCCAGGTGGTGAGCGATCCTGATTTTGTGGAACTCGTCGGCCACAACGGCGTGCACCTGGCGATCCGCCGGGACCACGGCTATGCCCCTCCCAGCTGGCCGCGGCCGGACGACGCCCAGCAGGCGCATCTTCGGATACTCGTCGCGCACGGTGATTTGGACGAGGCGGAACGAGAAGCGGTGAGCCTCGGGGCAATGCCGATGGACGCGAAGGCCGGAGGTGGGCTGCGCGGCGTACGCTTTTACGCCGACCCCGCCGGGCACTCCTTCTCCCTCGCGGTGCCCCCACGGAACGAGCCGGCGGGCCGAGGAGAGGAAGCCCCATGAAGCTGCCGGAAACCAGAGGTGAGGTAACTGCCGCCCTGATCGAAGCGCTCGGCCGGGAACCGGGTCGGCGCAGGCTGCCGGACACGTCCCTGACGGCGGGCGCCGACCCGTACGGCGACGACCTCCAGCTCGCCCTGTACCTCTGCTACGAGTTGCACTACCGCGGCTTCGACGGGGTGGACGGCGCCTGGGAGTGGGATCCGGAACTGCTCAGGGTGCGGGCCGCGCTGGAGCGTGGCTTCCTGGCGGTTCTGCGCGCTGACGTGCCGGTGGCAGAGGATGTCGGCAGTGCGCTGGACGAACTCGTTCTGGAGCCAGTGGACGCCGACGGCGTGTCGTACTTCCTGCGGGACGAGGGCGAGCTGTGGCATCTGCGCGAGTACGCCGCCCACCGCTCGCTGTACCACCTCAAGGAGGCCGATCCGCACGTGTGGGTGATCCCGCGCCTGACCGGCCGGGCCAAGGCAGGAATGGCTGCTGTGGAGTACGACGAATTCGGAGCGGGACGGGCGGAACAGGTCCACTCGAAGCTGTTCGCCGATCTGATGGCGGACCTCAACCTGGACACCTCGTATGGGCGCTACCTCGACGCCGGCTCTCGGCAGATGCTCGCGACCGTCAACCTCATGTCACTCTTTGGGCTCCACCGCTCACACCGTGGTGCGCTGGTCGGTCACTTCGCCTCAGTGGAGACCACATCGCCACCAGGGTCGCGGCGCCTCGCTCAGGCATTGAAGCGGACCGGTGCCGGGCCTGCGGCCATCCACTTCTACGCGGAGCATGTGGAGGCCGACGCCGTGCATGAGCAACTCGTGCGACATGAGGTCGTCGCCGGTCTGCTCCAGGAGGAGCCGGATCTGGCACCGGACGTCGCCTTCGGCATCGCGGCCACCGGATGGTTGGAAGACCGGTTCGGGGAGCAGTTGCTCGGCGCATGGCGGGGCGGCGAGTCCTCACTCCGTGTGCCGCTCTGAGGCCGACGATGGGGCTTTCGGCCTCTTCCGGCCGCGGTGGCTCGTGTCGCACCAGGGGAAGATGCGGCTCCGCCGGCAGGTACACAGTGCGACAACCGGACGGTCCGAGCGAGCAATGGTGCCGTCCTCCTGGACCACTTCAACGGGCCCTTCCACGAGCACGGGTCCGCCCGGCTCCTGCATGACGCGCCGTGCAGCTGCCCGAGGTGTGGTCTCCGGTTCAGTACGGCCGTTCTGCACGGATCACCACCAGTTCCTCTTTCTCCTGGCCGCGCTCGATCAGGCCCTGCATCTCCAGCCAGGCGGCCCGTTCGCGCAGGACGGGCCCGAAGGGAACGAACCGGCGGTCGGTCACAGCCACGTCCAATCCGGCTTCAGCCAGCCGCGCCAGGGTCGTCGCTGGGTTGCTCAGTACGGAGTGGACCGCGAGCAGCACACCTCCGGGGCGCAGCAGAACGGGGACCTTGGCACAGAGCCGGTCGAGCACCGCCCGGCCGTCGCTCCCCGCCTCCCAGGCCCGAGCAACACCGCGACGAGGCAATCGGACGTTCGCGGACGGTACGTACGGCGGGTTCGCCAGCACCAGGTCGAACCTCAGGCCGGTCACAGGCTCCGTCAGGTCACCGCGGCTGGCCCGGATAGCCCGCGCGTGCCCGGACAGCAGTGCGTTCAGTCGTGTCGTGAGCACCGCCGCGGCCGACGTGTCGATGGCGATTACACGGGCAGCACCGAAGCGGGCGGCGGCGATCGCCACCGCGCCGGTACCGGTACCCACGTCGAGCACCTCCGCTCCGGGTGACAGACGTTCGCGCCGCAGAGCGGATACCAACATGGCTGTGTCTTCCTGTGGCGCGTAGACACCCGGAGGCTGGAGGAACTTCACTGCCGCGACCGGCTCTCAGAGATCACGCAGGGCGGGCAGCAGGGCCTTCTCCGCCCAGTCGAGGAAGGGCTGCTGATGGTCACCGCCGACCTGGACCAGGGCGATCTCCGTGAAGCCCGCCTCGGCGTAGGAACGCACTGCCTCGACGAAGGTGGCGACGTCGTCACCGCACGGGATGGAATCCGCGATGTCGTCCGGGCGCACGAACTGGGACGCCCCGGCGAATCCGGCCGGCCCGGGCAGCTCTGCGTTGACCTTCCAGCTGCCGACCGACCAGCGGAACTGGTCGTGCGCCCGTGCGACCGCCGCATCCCGGTCGGTGTCGTAGCAGACGGGCAGCTGACCAACCCGCGGCTTGCCCGTACCGCCGTGCCGGTCGAAAGCGTCCAGCAGGTCGCTCCTGGGCTCGGTGGCAATGACGAGATCGCCGAGCCGGCCGGCGATCTCGCAAGACCGCTCCCCCGATACCGCGATCCCGATCGCCGGCAGCTCGTCCGGGAGGTCCCAGAGCTTGGCGTTCTCCACGTCGAAATGTGTGCCGTGATGGCTCACATCACGGCCACCGAAGAGCGCGCGAATGACTTCCACGGCCTCTTCCAGCATCTCCAAACGAACGTGGGCGGCGGGCCAGCCCGCGCCCACCACATGCTCGTTGAGGTTCTCGCCGGAGCCGAGACCGAGTCGGAACCGCCCCTGGGAGAGCAGCTGCATCGTCGCGGCCTTCTGAGCGACCACCGCAGGGTGGTATCGCACGGTCGGGCATGTCACGTACGTCATCAACGGGATCCGCGATGTGGCCTGTGCGGCCGCGCCGAGCACACTCCATGCGTACGGGGCGTGCCCCTGGGAGTCCAGCCACGGAAAGAAGTGGTCCGAAGTGACGGAGAAGTCGAAGCCGGCGCGCTCGGCGCCCACCGCGTGGTCGACGAGCTCACGCGGACCGGCCTGCTCGGTCATCATCGTGTATCCGACCAGCACCATGGAACACTCCTTGCCGAGCCTTCGGCTCCGAACACGAGCTGTCCGGCTCCGGGGCACCCAGGTCATGTAACGAGGTCGCTCGCCTCGGGCCCGAGAATCACGAGAAATCACGAGACTGTTTTCCGCCGTCCCGCGTCATCGCATTGGCGGCCGGCATCACCGATCGGGCCCACCCGAGGTAGAACTCGGCTTCGGTAATCGCATCGCGGGTGGTGCGCTGCCCCATGAGCACACACAAGGTGTACGCGACATCCTCAAGGTGCCGACGGCTGGCCAGATCGTGCGGCTCTGCCAGGACGACGACCTCCCACGCGCGATAGCGCCGCAGCAGCGAATCGACCAGGGACTTGTCCGGGAGCAACATCGCGGCTCCTTAGGCTGAGTGGCGGCCCACGCGCGCTGGGTGACGGCGCACGCGCGTGAGGTCGACAACACCACTCCGCGCAAGTAGGTAACCCCGAGTCGTACGGCGGCGCTTAAAACGGGAGAAAGGATGAACACCAGGGGGCAATCAGCCTAGGCGACCCGGCGTTGCAATCACCCGGCACTCGCACTTCGCCGAACGTCAGCGAACTTTCACCGAGCAACGAAACCTGACGCCTGGTGCCAGCCGCGCGGCCGACAGGCCGCGCCCCGGCGGCCGTGAAACCCGGATGTGGTCGCCCCGGGTTCGCGGCCCACAATGCAGGTCCTACTGTCCGGACTTCTTCAGCCGCTCAGCCGCCTTTGCCGCGGTCTCCTGGGCCTTGCCCGTCATTTGCTCGCCACGGCCTTCTGCCTGCAGGCCCTTGTCGTCCATGGCATCGCCGACGGTTTCCTTCAGTTTGCCCTTGACCTGCTTGGCCGTCGCCTTTGCCTTACCCATGACGATTCCGTCCTTCACTGTCGGGGCTGACGTATCCACCTTGCGTCGATCACTCTGAGGCCGCAATCGGTGAGGTGTCGCGCTCACGAGCAACCGGAAAGAAGGGCCGCGGGAGCAGCACTCTCCGGTCAGTCGGGCGGCTCGGGGACCGGGCGGGAACCGGGACCCGGCGCCGGGGACGGCTCCACGTCCGGTTGGGGCTCGGGTTCGCCGGGACCTGGTTCGGACGGCGGCTGCGGGTCGTGTGGCACCGGATCCGGCCGACTGGGGACTGGCCCGGGACCCTCGGGGGAAGGTTCTGTGGTCATTGCTCTCGTCCTTTCTCGGCTGCTTCGCACCACCCCAGCGGACCAACCGTAAGTTGAGCGAGGTCGCTCGGAAACGGTCCGTGGCAACGGGGCAGGGTTCTGGCGCCGTGGTCGGCATCTCACGCGGGGATAGAGACCGTCAGCAAAGGAATTGGGCAGCCATCTGCACATCGGACACGAGGCCCTCACTTGGCCACGACGGTGCGCTCCTCGCCCGCAGCGCGGCCGAGGGATGCACCGTGGCAAGGAACACCGGTGATGCTCCTGGCTGCTCGCCCCGCCGTCCTGCTGGTGGCGGGGATGTCCCAGTGCGGCAGCGAGAGCAGGGCGCCGCGCTTTGAAGGAGCTGCGCATCAACGACTGCATGCGTCGGTCTTCGTCACGGGCGTCGAACGCGTCCTCCCCCACCATGCTTCCACCGTGCCCCGAATTTCGCCCGGTGCGCTGACTGTGTCCGCTCAAGCTGCCGTCGGCAATCGCTACGGCGAACGCATCTGGAAGCGTCGTCGCCGTTGGCCGCGGTCACCACTCCGTACCGAGCGGCGGGTTCGCCTCCCGCCGCATCCGGGTCGGTGACCCCAGCGTGCAGGAGATCGCCCAGGGCGGCCGATGCCTCCACCGGCAACCAACGAAGGGCTTGTGGTGCCGCACGCGTCGCGGACGAAGCGCCGGACCGGATCGTCGGTGAAACGCCCCCGTCGCAAAGGAAGCAGCGACTGTAGCAGCGCGTGGTCGACCTGAACGCTGTCTCCCTGACTGGTGCTGACCGTACAGTCCTGCGGAGCGATCCGTCTCCCCGGTTGCTCTCGAAGCTCAAGGTGGGAGACGGCGTCGGAGTGTCGGCCGTGTCCGGCCTCGGTACGGAGTGCGGACAGCGTTCTCTCCGAAGCCTCTTATGCCTGCTCAGCGCATGGGCGGAGGAACAGCCCAGTGGCTTCCCGCTTCGGCCGCCCGCTCTACGCTCGCCGCCGGAGGCGCCGAACATGCATGCTGGCAAAGGGGTCGTGTCCCCCGCGCAAGGCAACGCTATGGTTTCCACACCCAGCCCGCCCCGGCCACACAGACCACCGGCAGAGGTCACGGAACTGGCCAGCTGCACTGTCGGTGCCCCTTGCTGGGCAAGCCTCGCCACGCCGGACCCCCGAGCCGCCGAGGACTTCTACGGCGCCGTACTCGGGTGGGAGTTCCGGCGGACCTCGCTGGGTGAGGACTTCAGGATGGCGCTCTGGGCGGGCATGCCCACCGCGAGCCTGGGGTGTACAACACCAGCCTTGCAGGTGGCCCTGGACTGGACGCCCTACTTCTGTGTCACAGACGCCGACGAGGCCGCGGCCCGCATCCTGGAACGCACCGGCACCATCGCGGTGGGTCCGGTCCGCCTTCCCCTCGGTCGCGGGGTGCTGGCTGCCGACCGTGAGGGCAATCGTTTCGGAATCTGGGAAGGGCAACTGATCGCCGACTGGGAGTCCTGGCGCGCACACCGGCCGTGGCGACTGGAACTGCGGGCGGGAGACATGTTCGAGGCCGCCATCTTCTACGGCGAGGTACTCGAGTGGGCCTGCGCCCGGCCCGGCTGCTGCGAGGTCCGCTACGAGCACGGCGGCGTCGCGCTCCGGGACGTCGGCAGCGTGGCAGCCCGGATCGTACCGGCCGGTGCGGCGCTGAGCGGCGAGCGGACGAGTCCGCGCTGGAACGTCTACTTCCCCGTACCGAATGCCGGCAGGGCAACGGAGGCGGCCTCCCGGCACGGTGGCGGAACCATCGGCCGGGCCGTAGAGGGTGATCACCGCACGGCCCTGTTGTACGACCCGCACGGCGCGGTCTTCGGTGTCGAGTCTCCACGCAACTCCCTGATCATCACCACGGCGGTTGGGCTCCGGCGCGGCGCAGGTTCCGATCGGTCCCCGCAGGCCGGGAGGCCTGGCGACGCCGCATAAGCACGAAGATTCGGGGAACCCACGACAGCAATCCACTTCCGGCGGACCGTTCCAACCCGAAAGGACCTGGGAATGTCTGACAACGACGTGAGTATGCGGAAGGTGCTGGCGATCGTCACGAACTACGGCGTCGAGCAGGACGAACTCCTGGTGCCCGTCGAACACCTGCGTGGCTGGGGCGCCGATGTGGATGTCGCTGCCGTGTCGGCGGACGACGTTCAGACCCTGGTCGGTGACAAGGCTCCCGGAAAAACCATCCGCCCCGAGCTTACTTTGAGTGACGTTGCCCCGGCCGATTACGACCTACTGCTCGTGCCGGGTGGCACGTTGAACGCCGATGCGCTGCGCCAGCAGGGTTCGACGACGGAGATCGTCCGCTCCTTCACGTCGTCCGGGCGCCCCGTAGCGGCCATCTGCCACGGCCCCTGGGCCTTGGTCGAGGCGGGTGTCATCGAAGGCAAGAGGCTCACCTCCTACCCCTCGTTGAGGACAGACATCGGCAATGCCGGTGGTGAATGGGCTGACAAGTCGGTCATCAAGGATGACTCCCACGGATGGACCCTCATCACCTCGCGCAACCCAGGTGATCTGGAACCGTTCCTCCAAGAGATCGATGCAGCGCTCGCCGTAAACGCTCACTGAACGCAACCGGTCCTGCCGATACGCGGCTTCCGGCTTACGGGAAGGTGGAACGCCACGGCGCAGCACCCCGTAGCTTCTCTCCCACCTCGTTCCAGACCTCGTTCTCGCAACACGATGACCGCGGAACGTGCCCGCCGGGCACGTTCGAGGCGACGTTCCGACGAGCGCCGTACACCCATGTGGCCGAGCGGCTTTTTGGACGGGTCGGTGCACGGTGGTTAGCTGCTGGTGCCGTCCGATCTGCGCAACTGTCAGCGGCTGGCCGTGACCGGGCGGCAATTCCGCCCCCTTCGGGGAAGGGGGCGGAATCGAGTGTCCGGCGGCGCGTGCCCTCGCTCGTGCGGGCCTTCCGCCTCCGTTGGATGCGGGCGGCTCGACTTCCCGGCATCCAGGCGTGGGGTTGCGCTGAAAAGCAATGCAGTGCGATCGCGACGACAGGCAGGACCAGGAAGAGGACCTTGGAGCTATGTCTCCCCGACAGGAGGCCACTATCAGCGGCGGCGAACTGCCCGTCTTCCCAGTGCCTGGCCGAAGGTCGAACCCTAGTGGCGGATGTCCGCTGCCTCTTGCTCGGACAAGCGAGACGACGTCCGTGCAGATCGAGGGGTACCAAGCCCGAGGGCCCTGGAGCGTGTGCTGGACACGTTCGAGTTGCAGCATCCGGAGATCCGAGTAGTCAGGGTGCGGCCCGGTTCCTGTCCAAGGAGCATGCCGCCAGCGAACAGCGTCGCATATTCGTGGGCCGCTATGTGCCCGGTCCCTGCTGCGCCCCGACCTCCTCCCCCCAGGTCCTGCATACCGATGACGCGGCGCAGGCCTATGGGGCGGCCGTGGCCGCTGACGTACGGGTGCGTTCAACCTGGCGGCGGAGCCGGTCCTGGCGCAGCAACTCGGGGACCTCCTGGACGCCAAGGTGTACGTGTTCCCGTGACGCTGGTGCGGAAGGCTCTGACTGCGGCACGCCCACGCCGGCGCAGGAGGCGCTGTCGTCGTTCCTGAGGGGAGTACGTCGCGGCACAGGTATGGAGACGGCACCGCTCCCATGTAGGAGTGGCGGTGACCGAGAAGGGCCGTGGACTGTCGCCCGGCCTGCCGGCAGATCTCTAGCCGCCTTCATCCTTCACCCGGCTGAACCTGAAGAGTAGCTTGCGCCGCTGTTCGGGCATCTCACCGGCCACCGTGTGGCCGGTGGGTGTACTTTCCCTTGTACCGATTCTCGGCAAACGTGCAGGCCACTGATGCGGGAGCGGGGCGGGTCTCCCCAGGGTCAGCCACGTGTCCTGGACACGCACTCGGCTACTGCGTCACGAAGACTTCCGGTGCGAGCGAGCAGTTCCCGTTGGGTCCGTGCCCCGGTCCCCCGCTCCAGTACGTCCATGAGCGCCTTCTCAGCCGAGGCGAAGTCGTGACTGTCCTCCAGCGCACTGCGAACGTGCGCGAGCAGGTCCCCGACGACACCGGCCGCGGGCTCGGGACGCATGGTGCGGGGGTGGAGCAGTTGCCCCTCCAGTCCCGACCGGCTGGCCTGCCAGGCAGCCATACGCAGGATGCCCGCTCCCGCCGGGTCCGGCGGATCGCCGGCACGCCACTCGCGTGCCGCGGTCTCGACGAGGCCGCGGACGAGCGTAGCAAGCAGCACGGTGTCGGCCGGGTCCAGGCACACGTCCGCCACTCTGATCTCGATCGTTGGGTACCGGTGCGAAAGCCGCGCGTCGAAATAGATCATCCTTCGTCACGCAGGACTCCCGTGTCGATGAGTGCCTGGACCTGTTCGTGGTAGCGCTCCGCGGAACCGAAGATCTCGACCGGTCCGGCGGAGGGCCAGCGCCCCCAGACCCTGCTCCGGTAGCTGCTGTACTTGGTGTCGCAGCCTTGCCAGAAAGGCGAGTTGGCACTCAGTGCCAGCAGGACCGGCAACCATGTGCGCACCCGGTCCAGCACACCGACACCCTCCTCGTCAGAGGCCACAGAAACGTGTACGTGGCATCCGCACGTCAGCTGTTCCTGTGTGGTCTGACCGAACCTGTCAGCCAGCCAACTGTACCGCTCTCCCTGACCGATCGAAGGACTGACCGGCAAAGGGGCCGTCGCAAGGGCCACCACAGCTGCCCCGGTCCGGGCCGCATTCTCTGCGGCCTCAGTGCGCCAGCGGCGGATTTCGTCCGCGAGCTCGCGCATCTCACTGCACGGTTCGGTGGCGAATTCCAGTTGCTGATGATGAAGCTCCGGCTCGAAGACCGAGTCTCCCTCCGAGCGGCGTTCGGCGACGGCCAGCACGGCCGTCGAAAGCGCCCGGGGCTCACCGCTGGGTGTATCGACGAGCAGCAGTTCCTCTTCGACACCAACAGTTCGCACGATCGCATTCTCCGAGTGAGCAGGAACGATGAACCGGCCCATGACAGTGGCCCACCTTCCCCGTATACCTGCTCCAGCGTGGGTCCCCGGAGTCCAAACCCGTCGGAACACCTCACGGAACCACCGGAGTCGAGGGATGACGCGTCCTCCCCGCCGACGAGGACGGGCAGTTCCGGCCCACATTTCTTCACGGACACCTTCACCGACCGAACTGCCCCGTGATCGTCGCGTGGCGAGCCCGAGAAGGCCAAGTAGTTGGGGGGTGGCGTTCGTAGCGGTGGTTGAGTCTGCGGTAGCCAGGACGTTGGGTCGGCCGCGCGGTGGGGTGCTCGCCATGGGGCGAGTCTTGTTCCGCGCGGCCTTCCGCTGAACCGGACAGTTTTACGTCGTCGGCTGTTGCGTCCGTGAGTGCCGCGTGGGCCAGAGCTGGGTACGTTCATCCTTGCGCGGGTTGAGACCGTACGTCGGCAGCAGTCCGCTCAGGTGTTCAGCAGCCGGTTGAAGAACGACCGGTAGCGTTGCAGAGCGACACGCAGTTCCTCGGTCGGTACTTCCTCGCCCCGCTGCCACTGCCCTTCGAGCCCCTGCTTGTGGTCGGAGAAGGTCCGGGCGAGTGCCTGCATCACTTCCGCGACCAGGGTGTCGGCAGCGCTGACCGCTTCGCGGGGGTCATCCACGAAGTCGCTCTGGATCCGCTGCCACCGGCTGCGGAACGCCTCCTGTTCCTCGCCGAGAAGAGGCTCATTCCCGTCCCCGTCTGCGCCTGTGGCGGCCGTGTCGGGCCCCGCGGCGGACGCCGGTGCGTGCCGGGTCCCGTCCTCGCCGCCCGGAAGGTGGCTGGGGTCAGCCGTCGTGGCTTCGCCCGGAAAGGTCGGTGGAACTTCGGTCGGGGCCTCGCGGGCTTCCGGAGCCGGGGCGCCCTCACCGCGGAGATCGTCAGTGGACAGTTTGCCTGCATCGGACCCGCGAGGACCCCGATGTTCCGTCGCCATAGCTCTTCCTCCATCCGTTACTCCCGCGGCCGCCCACCGTTGTGGAGCAGCTCGTCGAACAGAGCCCGGTAGTGGACCATCGCGCCCCGTAGCTCTTCCGTGGTCGCCTGGTGACGGCTGCTGCGGTCGCTGACCTCATGGGCGGTGCGGTAGCTCTGCAGAGTGCGGCCGTGCTCGACCGACAGATCGCTGGCCTGCTGCTCGAACCCCTTGGTCGGATAGCCGCGCTCGCTCATCAGCGCGGTCACGAGCCGGTCGGCTTCGTGGACCGCGTCGTCGGGGTGGTCGACGAACCGCTCCTGCGCCTGACTCCAGCCCTGGGCGTACTTCTCACGGTCCGCCGCCGAGAGAGGCTTGATCTCCAGAGCGTCATGGCGCTGTTCCCGCTCCCGCAGTTCGTGTTCCGCGGCCGGCCGGCTCTGTTTCTCCTCCACGAGCCGCTCGTACTCCGGGCCGAACTGTTTCTTCAGATGGCGTCTGCGCGCGACCTGCCATGCCACGAGTGCGCACACCAGCAAGACGACCACTACCGCAACAATGATCGCTATGAGGGTTCCGGTCGACATGACTCCTCCGCTCGCCGATCACCGAGAAACGAAGAACTGCCGGAGATGCCATGCCCCCGTCACCATCTCCGGCGGAAACCGCCGATGGGTGAGGCGAGTGGCCACCGGTAGCCATGTGCGATTGCCCGGTTATTCTACCGGTAGTGCCATCGATCGCCGGGAAACCGTGTTCGCCCTCGTCCCCAGGCCCGGAGCGAAACGATAGCGACACACTCCCATCTCGCGTGTGCTCCTCTTCAACTGTGTCTGCCACAAGCCAGTGCAGCAACTGCTGGCAGTCCGTCGTGATCGCATTTGGCGAGCACCCTGGCTGTCGACGGCTCCCCTGCCGGCGAGAAGGCGGTCGAATCCGCCTTAGCCGGGGCGGCGCTGCGCGGCGCTGAGATCGTGGGGGTGCACGCGTGGCTGCCGGACTACGTGCTGGCCGGTACGGGGCCGAGAGCGTCTGCTGGCCCAGGCACTCGCTGGCCGCAGGGAACGCTAATCCGGACGTCACGGTCAGACACGAAGTGCTGAGCGGCGAAACCCGCGAGACGTTGATCGAGGCGAGCCGGACCGCCCAGCTCATGGTCGTGGGAGCCAGGGACGTGGCGGTTTCGCCGGCCTGCTCTTGGGTTCGGTGAGCCAGGCACTGCTGCACCACGCGCCGCACTGCCCCGTCACCGTTGTCCGCGGCACGGCATGACCAGCCCCACGGCGCGGTGAGGGCTGCCGCCGCGCGAGATTCCCACCGTCAGGCGCCGCTCAGGCCAATTCCGACCAGGGCGGTTTGTTCGTCGTCCACGCGTCGAGCCAGAGCCATGTGGCACCAGAGCAGGAGGCCCGGTCATTCGCCCGGTCGAGGAGCTGTCCAACCTCAGCCGCGCCCGCAGCACTTTCGAGACCACCATCGTTCGTTCATACCCGGCGGCCTGGACCGCAGACAACGGCGGACCTCGCCGTACCGCCGGATGGCATACGTGGGGTTTGGTCAAGGGAATGTGGGCTGATTGAGTGGATGAGTCGTCCGGTCCACGGAACCGAACCCTCACCCCGGCCGAGGCCGGACGGCGACTCCGCCCCCGCACTCGGTCGGGAGGGGCGGAGTCAAGCTGGGTCCGAACTCGCCCTGAGCACTCCGCCCCCTGTCTCCAGCCACGGCTATGGCTGAGACGGGGGGCGGTTTCGTGCGTCCGGGGCTCGCTCACCGCGGGGCAGGCCACAGGTTCGGCCCGCCTCCACGCCAGTCGATCACCCCGGAGAACGTCGTCCTCGGTGATGTCGTCCATTCCGGCCCGGCGCAGGAACTCCGTCACATCCCGCAGGCAATGCGTTGCAGAGGATCTCCCCGTCGACATGCACCCGGCGGCCGCCGGACTCATCGGGCGGATAGATCACGATCGGAAGGTATCCGGACATGGGCCAAGCCTCACCCCGGCCGGCAACCCGCTCAGACAAGCCACACGCAGCAGCGCCCGGTCAGGACCAGACAGGGCGGCCCGTCCAACATCCATGTCGCACACGCTCACGGCAGGCACGCCGCCGATTCGCTGAGGCCGCGCAGACTGGACCCACGGAAGTATTAGCCCTGTAGGAGGTGTGGCCGTGGCCAGGAGACCCGGCGACAGGCGACGGCCGGCCGCGCCGTGTGACCCGCCTACTGGTCACGGGGGCGTTTCCGATGCGAGCACCGGGTTCACAGGCTGAATCGACCCAGTCTGTGAGGCTTCGCGTACCCCGGCGTGTCGTGTCCATGTGCGAACGCACGAAAGGTATTCGGTCGGGTGCGGTCAAGGGGCAGGCCAGATCGCCTTGCCTGCGCCGGGGCGCCGCCCTTGCAGCAACCTCACTGACACAGCCTCAGCCCGATACCGGTCCCGTTTGCACTGATGGAGTGATTCACCGGCCATGGAAGCCCTCACAGCCGGTGAGTCAGCTGTCGGCGGCGATGATCAGGGGAGCGAATTTCTGGGGCGACGGTCGATGCCTCACGAAGGTGAACGATTGCGGCCGGTCAGGCCAGAAGGGGCGGCTGCGGCTGTGGAGGAACGTGAGCGGCGGCCTGGCAGGAAGGTGGTGGACCGGTCGGAGGGCTTCGGTGAGCGGCTCCTCGGTCTGCTGTTGGACCGTGCGCATGCGATGCCGCCGCAGTTGATCGCTCCGATGATCGCGGAGGAGGTGGCCGGCATCGGTGGCCGCGACGTCTCGATCCTCCTGCAGGACTACGGGCGCGAACTGCTGGTGCCACTGCCGGGCCAGAGACTCCTTGTCGGCGAGCCCCAGGAGATCGCTGACTCTCCGGCCGGTACGGCGTTCTTGCGGGCCACCCCAGTCGAGGTCTGGCAGGCGGACGGCGTGCGGATGTATCTGCCGTTGCTGGACGGCAGCGACGCAGTGGGCGTGCTGGCCCTGACCCTGGACGCCGTCGATGACGACGACCGGCGGCTGCTGCGCCGTCTGGCGAGTCTGGTCGCGGACATTCTGGTCACCAAGCATGCTTATACCGACCGGTTCTTCCAGGCCCGCCGCCGCGAACCGATGAGTGTGGCCGCGGAGATGCAGTGGTCCCTGCTGCCACCGCTGACCATGTCCGTGCCACAGGTCGCTGTAGGCGGAGCGGTCGAGCCCGCATACGACATCGCCGGCGACAGCTTCGACTTCGCCCTCAATGACAACATCCTGCACGCGGCGGTCATCGACGCGATGGGCCACGGACTGGACGCCGCCACGATGGCGACCGTCGCCGTCGGCGCCTACCGGCATGCCAGACGCGCTGGCATCGGCCTGGCCGAGAAGTACCGGTACATGGACCAGGCCATCGCCGAACAGTTCGGAGCCGACCACTTCGTCACTGCACAGATGATGCGCCTGGACATCACCACCGGCCTGTTCCAATGGGTCAACGCGGGCCACCCCGTACCCCTACTGATCCGGGAAAAGCAGGTGATCCGCCAGCTGGAAGGCCCGACCACCCTGCCCGTCGGCCTCGGCGGTACATGCCCCTCCATCAGCCACCTCCAGCTCCAACGGGGCGACCGGGTGCTGTGCTACACCGACGGGGTGATCGAGGAACGGGACGCACACGGACAACCATTCGGCGAGCAACGGCTCATCCGCTGCGTCAACCAACTCGAACACAGGGAAGGAGGAATGCGGGCCGAGGCGCTCCAGCTCTCCCAAGCTCTCAAACAGGAGCGCGGCGGGTCCACCAGTGATGACGCAACCCTCTTCCTGATCGAATGGCGCGGGGAAGCCGCCGACCACCTCACCGCCCTGCAGAAGTGAAGATTTTCTCAGGCATTGCGCACGGCCTGCTCGATGTCGTTGCGGTCAAGGCCCTCATTCTTCGCGTACTGCGTGATCGCTTCCTGCAGATCGCGCTCGAGGTCACGCCACGCCCGCCATGCCGTCTCGTAGGTCGTCGTTTGCGCCTCGCTCCACGGCTCAGTGGCCGGTGGCCCCAATCGCTGGCGCAGTTCCATGACCCGCACGTGCGCCTCGTCCGTTGCGCGCCGCATGCCGACCAGCTCTTCCAGGGTGTCTGCCACGCCCGAACCCTAGAACGCCACAACCGGGCGCGCCTGCGCGAAACCGGACGGATCGGTGGTCACGCAGCGCTCTTTACACGGCGGTGTCCGGCCCGGGCGAGCGCGTCGATGAGCTCGTCCCGGCTCATCTTGGAGCGGCCTGCGATGTCCTGCTCGGTGGCCCGCTGGTACAAGTCCCTCTTGGTCAACCGCCATAGCTCGCTCCTGCTCCCTCCCTGGCCGCGGGTTGTCGCCGACGCGCGGGCTGCCTTCGGCGGGGCCTTCTTGGTGGCGGTCTTCCTCTCCGCCTCCGGCTTGCGCACGTTGCGGGCGGCGGTCTTCTTCTGCCGCGGCTCGGGCGGCTCCTTCTCCCGGGCGCCTTGGGCCTGGTCGAGGCTGCCCTGCAGGAGTTCCATCAGGTCGACGACGTTGGTGGCCTGCGGTGCCTCCTCCGCCGCTGCGATCTCCTGGCCCTCGGCCTTCGCCCGCACCAGCTCCCGCACCTTCTCCTGGTAGGTGTCGTGATACCGGGCCGGATCCCACGGCGCGCCCAGAGCGTCGATCAGCTGGATCGCCATGTCCCGCTCCTTGCCCTTGCCGGCACGGCCGGAGGGCAGTTCGGGTAGCTCCTGCCCGGGATCGCGGACCTCGTCCGCCCAGTGGAGCGTCTGCAGCACCAGGAGCTTGTCCTCGGCACGCAGCGCGGTCAGGTACTGCTTGCCACGCATCACGAACGTGGCGATGCCGGCCTTGCCCGCCTCCGCCAGCGCCGCCCGCAGCAGCTCATAGACCTTCGTGTACTCCTTGCCGCGAGGGGCGATGTAGTACGTGCGGTCGAAGTAGACCGGCTCGACGTCACCCAGGTCGACGAAGTCGCTGATGTCGATGGTCTGGGAGCGCCCGGGCGCGATCTCGTCCAGTTCGTCGGGCTCGACGACGACGCACTCGCCTTCGGCCACCTCGAAGCCCTTGACGATGTCCTCGGCCGGCACTTCCTTGCCGGTACGTTCGTTGACCCGCCGGTTGCGGACCCGGTCGGCACTGCCACGCTGCAACTGGTGAAAGTGGACCGTGTGGTCCCCGACCGCGGTGTACAGGCCGACCGGCACGCTGACCAGCCCGAAGGTGATCACACCCGTCCAGATCGCACGTGCCATGACCGCCCACTCCCATCCTGCCTTTCAGTCAGCGCACCAGGCGCAGCTGCTCCTGCTGACCACGCTGGCACTCCTGCATGCACGGCGCGCGCTGGGAGCAGGCGAGCGGAGTAGGAGCATGCAGCCGGGCAGGAGGCCGGCAGTGGATCTACGGATCCGGGAGCCGACATCTATCTGACGGGGCCGGTCAGACGTTCTACCTCTTGGGCAGCCTCCTGCGCCGCCCGTTCGGCCCGGGTCACAGCGTCAGCCGCCGCCTGGCACCCGTTCCTCGGCTTCCTGCTGTTCGTGTTCGGACCGCTGAAACTCCTCGCGTGCCTTTCGCAGCTGCTCCTCGGCAGCGCTCACCTGCTGGCGGGCCTGGGCATGCCGGTCGCGTGTCTGTTGCAGCGATGCGTCAGCGTCCGCTTGTTCGGCGCGCTGCCTGCGAAGCCGCTGATCGGCCGTCGTGACAGTCTTGCGGGCCTGGGCGAGCTGTTCCTGCCTCTGGCGGCGCCGCTCGGCGAGTTCGCCCTTCGCTCCCGTCCGCGAAGACCGCCGCGGCGCAGTCGGCGCTCGTGCCGGCTTCTGCGCTGCGTCGGTTGTCGCGGCGGTGCCGGACGGAAAGTCTGCCGGCGGGGTGAGTGCGCTCTCCAGGCGTCCGGCGGCCCACTGGTCTGCCGCGTCCTGATCGGCGAGCACGGCGCGCAGGGTGGATGCGAGACCCTGCTGCGCTGCATCCGACAGCCGGTGCCCGGCTTCACGGGCAAGTGCGGCAGCTTTCCGGACAGGGCCGAGACGATACTGCTGCGCTGGTCAGACAGCTCTTTGATCCCGTCGGCATCCAGGGTTCGGTAAGCCTCGCGCAGCGCCCGTCCGAGCTCCAGGAACCGCTGGCTCTCTGCCGGTTGCGAGCGCAGCAGCAGGTTCGCTGCCCAGGCCGCGAGCGTGGGGCGGCGGGCGGCATGGATCAGACGGGCATCCTCCACACGCCCGTCCGCCTTGGCCTCGGCAGCAAGCTCCTCACGGCGGGAGACGAAAGCGGACGGCGGCGTGGCGTAGAGCTCGTCCACAAGTCCCTCTACGTCGTGCCTTCCGCTTCCCCGCGCATCCTTACGCTGCATGATCATCAGACTCCATCGAGCCGGGCTCCCGCGCACCTCGTGCCCCCACCAGCGCGGCAGGAGCAGGCCCGTGTCGGGGACGTCGCCTGCTCCGCAATGGCTTCAGTCTGCGCCGATGGGCGGAGCCAGCGGGGGTTCCTCCCCCAGAGTCCAGAGTCGGGATGCCCCCACTCTTCGCTGCGCTTGCGCCGCCCGCAAACGCAGAGCCGGGGGCGACCAGTACCCGCAGATCACCCGCCTGGTCCGCACGCTCGACTGCATGAAGCGCCTCCGACCCGGTGGCGCATGGGCGAGGGCCAGGTGCCCGGCTCCGCATCGGCAGCGGCAAGAACCACGTCGGCTATCACCTTGCCCTCCACCAGTACTTCGTCACCAACAACCGGCCCGCCCCCCGCTTCCTCATACTCGACCAGCCGACCCAGCCCTACTACCCCTCCGACATGACCAAAGCGCGCGGGCGACTGAAAGACATCACCATCGGCGAAGACCGCGTGACAGCCACCCGTCTATTCCAGCTCATGCACCAGGTCGCCACCGAGCTCTCCCCGAACTTCCAGATGATCGTCAGCGACCACGCCGACCTACCCCACTACTGGTACCAGGAATCGCGGGGAAGTGGCACGGACGAGGACCGGAAGACTGCCTGACTGCCTGTACGGCGGTGCCGGCCCACCGACCGCGGGGGTGACCCCGGCTGCAGGGTTGGAGGCTGCCGGACCCGATGACGGCGCGTCCCGCCCTGGTGCCTGGTGAAGATCGGCGGCTGCCCAGGCGCCCAGAGCGGGGCGGGGCGGCATATCGAGTGTGACGGCGATGATGCGGCCTTGGGCCAACCGTGACAGCTGAGAGCGAGCGTGCGATGTCGACGCGCTCTGCTGTCGGCTGAACGAGCTCCCTCTCGCGATCAGGCGACGAGACTCATCGCCGAGGACGTCGCCCCGGCCAAGCCTGACGTCATCGATCTGATGCTTCGCGCTGTCCAAACGAACTATTTTGGATATACGCCGCAATTTCCGGAGTACGTCATGATCGTCATCCTGGGGCTCATCATCCTGATCGCCGCGGTTGTCGTCGCCGTGGCCGGCATTGTCACCAACGGCGGCATCGCTCACCAGCTCACCGACGGCTTCTCGGTATTCGGGTATCACGTGACCAGTTCCACCGGCATGCTGTTCCTCTACGGCATCGTCGTCGGGGCGCTGGCTATGGTCGGACTGAGCCTGATCGTGGCCGCCGTGCGCCGCCCGACCGTGGATGATCGCGAAGACGCGATCGGCCAACGCGAGACCCCCCGCGCGGAGACCGCGTACGACCGACCCCACGACGGGCGCCCTCGCTCCTCAGCCAGTGGCGGGCGGGGCAGGTGGCATTTCTTCGGGCACCGATCCGCCCCTCGATAGCCCCAGACCGGGAGCCATCAGTACGTCCTCCGAAGGAGAAGCTGCCGCTACGCCGGCACCGGCCCAGGGCGGTTCGTTGCAGCGTCGGTGTGCCAGCACGTGCGGACCGTCGCACGATAGGAGGCATGGTTGCTGCACCGATAGTCGTGCACCGGCCCTCGGCAGCTGGCGGTCGGCGCGTCACTGCGTACCGGAAGATCCTCGGCCTCGCACATGACGATCAGGAGCTGATCGAGTTCCTCCAGCGCGCCGGGCTGCCGGACGCGGAGACCCTCATCGACGACCCTGGAATGGTCGAGTGGCAAGGAGGCCGTGCGCATCAGTGGGACGCGGCCTGATGCACGTGCTCGAACCGCTCCACGTCGACGGCCGGGGACGTCTTCGGTTCGCCCTTCTGCCGGACCGCGTCCCCGTAGCGGGCCAGCTGCCGCAGGGTGGCGTCGGCGCTCTCGAAACACGACCGTCAGGCGCACAGGTCCTCGGGGTGGCTTCGTGCATCACCAGCAGCTCCCTGCGGCCCGCGATGCCCTCCCGCGTGCACGGGTAAAACGGCAACCCCGCATCTCCATCGCAACGCTTTGAACGCGCACACGCCTCCGGAAGCGCGCGAGAATTGGAGAGGCACACCACACCGACTCCGATGAAAGGAAGAGGAGGATGGGCAAAACAGCGGAGAGCCCGCAACAGGAGGAAACCCGTTTGCGCGACGGCGCTGGTCTGCACCTGCACACGCTGCACCCTTCGGTGCCGGTTCCATACCTCACGAAGGAGGAAGTGGCGAGCACCGCCCGAAGTGCGACGGCACGACTGCCCGGTAAGGCGCCGGCCTGGCCTGGGTCACGGCCCGCCTCACCGGCCGCGGACGCCGGTGACCTCGGATGGAAGACACCCGCTGAAGCCCTCAACGAACACCTACTCTTGACTCAAGAAGCCGGTGTTGCGACAACCGATTGAGTCCGGGCATGTGTCCAAACAGATGGCGAAGCACAAGACCGATGAGCCACGGCCCCCGATGGAGGTGTCCCTCGATCAGCGCGACGTCCCCTGGCTCGAAGGGCGACTCTGGGGCCTCGCTGAGGAGATCTCTGAGACTCTCGATGAAACCGCGCACCGTACCCGCTACGTCAACGCGCTCACCCGGGGGAAGAAGCGCTTCACGCCCCAGAATATCGACGAACTGAGGCGTCTCGTTGAGGAGGACCTGAGGCTGCACCGGGCAGAGCTGTCCGACGGTTACCAGGCCGCGTACGACGAGATCAGCCGCGGCCTTGACCTTCCCTCGAAGGTCACCACCACCACATCAGCATCGGTACGCCGCTCTATCGCTCACCAGATCCAGCGCGATCTACTCAGGGGCTGACGCGCTAAGCCGTTCTCATAAACGACCGTTTCTGCGAAGCGAACCGACCGTCAGGCGAGGGGTGGCCGCAGGGCCTTCAAGGTTCGGTCGGAGCGGTCCGGTACTGAGGCGCCTTGGCGCTTCCGGGCGAGAATTGCGCTGACCGTCTTGCCGCCGGACGGCCGGCGGGTGACCGAGGCGGTGTGGGCGAGGCCGTTGACCATGGGCCAGCCGAAGCCTCCGGTGCCGCCGTTGAGGTCAGGGGTGCGCATGCGCGGCGCCTGCGGGCTGTGGTCATGCACGGCCACCGCGATGCTGTCCGGGTGCACGGTCAGGTCCAGGGTCCAGCTGCCGCCGCCCTGGCGCAGGGCGTTGGTGACGAGCTCCGAGACGACCAAGACCACGGTGTCGGCGACCTCGGCTGGGATCGGATCTACGAGACCCGCGAGGAAGTCCCGGGCGCTGTCGCGTGCGACGGCGACGGACGTCGGATCGCGCGGGTACGACAGTGACGCTCATCGTGTCCATCAGGTCACCCTGGCCTCTGCATCGTCATGCCCGGTTGTCTGCGCGGTGCTTGTGCCCGGCCTGTGGTCCGCCAACCCCTGTTTCATCGCCGTTCGAGTTCGATTACCTCATTGTCGAACACGCGAAAATCTATGGTGGCTGGAGTAGACATTGGGTGGTGGCCTGGTTATGGTTTCTCTCGTACCCAGGAAGTCAGCAGGGCCTGGCAGAGACGAACTGCCGGGCAGCAGTACCCGCAGTTGCAGTTGGCAGGACGGTGCGGTGGCGGAGTTTCGAAGCCAGGGTTGTCGCAGGACGGCGACGGGACTGGCGACCGGACCGGGTGGCCCGCAGTGATCAGGGGCCGCCGTGAGCAGTACCGCAGTTGACGCAGTACCCGTAACTGCAGGACGCAGTACCCAGCAGTGAAGTCAGTGAGCAGCACCTCGGTGAAGGCGTCGACTGCGGACGCGCGCACCGGGAAGTTCGGCAGTGGGTTCTAAGCCAGAGCAGACGCAGGACGGGCGACGGGGCTGACTGCCGAAGGTGGCGCTGTCACAGGCCGCTGAGCAGTTCGCAGTACCAGAAGTACGCAGTTGATCACCGAGGAAGAACGGAGGAGCCAGGCGCCATCAGGATCGCCCGGGCGGAAGTCTTGAGCCCGGGTACCGCAGGACATCGATAGTGAGGTGGTCTCCGGTCAAGCAACCGCGATCCCCGCACCCCCGACAGCCTTCCCGTCGGGTCAGCGGAAACAGAACGCCGGCGCAGTACCAGGGCCGGCAGATGGTGTAGCAGTTCCTTCGGGGCCCTGGTGTCGTACGACACCAGGGCCCCTCAAGCGTGTTCCACAGAGAGGTGCAATGACAGCAGACGACACCTTCGGCCGTCTCGACGACGACGACTACCCCGCCTACACCATGGGCCGGGCCGCCGAGATGCTCGGCACCACCCAGGGCTTCCTCCGCGCCATCGGCGAAGCCCGCCTGATCACCCCGCTCCGCTCCGCGGGCGGGCACCGCCGCTACTCCCGCTACCAACTGCGCATCGCCGCCCGGGCCCGGGAGCTCGTCGACCGCGGGACCCCGATCGAGGCCGCCTGCCGCATCGTCATCCTCGAAGACCAGCTCGAAGAAGCCCAGCGCATCAACGCCGAATACCGTCGCGCCGCCGAGTCTTCCGCTCCGTCGGCCTCAGCCTGAGACAGCGAAGACCTGCAACTACCCAAGTGCTTCGGGGCTGGCGCCCGCACATACTGCCCGGGACGCTCCGGCGTCCCGGGCAACGTCGTCTTCACCATGGCTCCGGCCCCGCCCGGAGCCCGGCTGTCACGCCGAGGCTTCGGCGGCCTCTCCCTGCGGGGTGCGCGGGCCGTGCACCGTCGTCCAACCCTCCCTGGCGCTGGAAGGGCACGGACCGTTTACGCGGCAGGGGTGAGTGCGGCGCGGCCGAACAGCAGCGCGTAGCCGGTGGGGAGCTGGTGCAGCATGCGGGTAATGAGGTCGGGGCCGGCGTGGGCGGCGACGGCCGCGAAGACGGAGCCAGTGTCCCACCGGGTCGTGGCCAGGGAGGCGCAGGAGCGGGCGGCGAGGTCCTTGACGAAGGCCCATCCGGTCAGCGGCTGTGTGTCGGGGATCTGCGCGGTCAGGACACGTGCGGCCTCCAGGGGCAGGCAGGCGGCCAGGTCGACGCGTTCGTCGCCGGTCAGCTGGCGCCCCAGCCCCGAAAGGACCAGGCGGACGGCTTCCTCGGCTCTCTCGCGGGTGGGGTAGGCGCCTTCGTAGCGGACCTTCTCCAGCATCTGCTCATATGCCGTCCCGTACGGTTGCTGGTGCTCAAGCGGTACGCGTACGTCGCTGATCACTGCGGTGCATGCCTTTCGTCAAGCCAGAGTGGGGCGGTGCCGGTGTGTGGCACCGAGGTATGGGGTCAGGTGGGCTGAGGGCGACCGAAAAGGAGGTCGTAGCCGGCGGGGAGCTGGAGCAGGATCTGCCACAGCAGGTCATCGCCGACCGTGTCGGCGACCGTCGACAGGACGGCGCTGACGTCCCAGGTCGCGGTCTGCTCGGTGGCGCCCTCGATCCAGGCTGCGGTCGCCCGGACGAACCGCTCCGGGGGCAGCGGCTCGGCGCTCTGCAGAGGGTTGAGCAGGATCAGGGCGAAGCCCTCCGGCAGGCGTGCCGCGAGCTGGGCGCGGACCTCGCCGATCAGATGCGCGCCGAGCAGGGCGAGCAACACACGGGCCGCGCGCTCGGCTTCCTCCGCAGTGCCGTGCTCGCCGCGTTCCTTCACATGGTCGAGGAACGCTTCGCGTCGCAGAGTCATCTCGGCCGCCGCCCCTTCTTGTTCTTCGGACTGCCCACGGGGTGCGGAGGGCGGGTGAGGGGGAGATCAGATGCCCGTCCTCCGCACCTGTCCGGCCGGTGTCAGCCGGAGATCTCCTTGTGGCCGGTTGCGACGCCGATGGAGATCTTGCGGGGCTTGGCACGCTCGGCGATCGGGATCCGCAGGGTCAGCACGCCCGCGTCGTAGTCGGCCTTGATGTGCTCGGTGTCGAGGGTGTCGGCCAGCACGATCTGGCGGGAGAAGACGCCCAGCGGCCGCTCGGACAGCTCCATCTGTACGTCGTCGGCCTTCGCCACCGGCCTGCGCTCGGCCTTGACCGTCAGCATGTTCCGCTCGACGTCGATGTCGATCGCGTCCGCGGTGACGCCGGGAAGCCTGCGCCGCACGGTCGAGGTAGTGCAGCGCCAGTTCATGTCGTAGCACTCCGACGTCGTACCACTTGTTGGCTCTGTACATGTCGAGGAGCAGCGTTTCTACAGCAGTTCGGGAGGCACTTCGGCGTCCGGCGCCGAGCTGTTGTTCACGACGATGGACAGCACCGCCTACCGCCGGGGAAGCGCTTTGCCGTCTGCGCCGCCATCGGAGCCCGAGTGGCCGAGGGCAAAAGCGCTGGCTACGGGCCAGGCGATCGGTGGCGCAGCATCGACGCCGTCGCGCGGGCCGCGTCCGACGGCCACTGCCCACTCCCCGAAGCACCTCCCTATCTCGGCTGACACCTCCACCCGCCAGACCCTCGGTGCGCAGGTCAGGAAGGGGAAGCGGCGCTGCTGTCACCGCCGTCGCCGCTGTCGTGGGTGCGGGGTGCGCGGTCGTCCAGGGTGATGGTGACGAGCGGGCCGTCGTCGGGGGAGAGGGACGCGAGGCTGTCGCTGATGCGTTGGTAGACGGCGCTGGCGAGTTCCCGGTCGCCGTCGCCTTCGGTGGCGGTGCGCCGGAGGGTCGCCAGACTGATGAGGACGGCGATGAGGGACCGGCCCGAGATGTCCGCCGCGATCCGGTTCTCGCTCTGGTCGGCGATGTGCGGAGGCATCCGGAAGTGCGGGTGCCGACCGGCCCAGCCGGACAGGAGCTCCCAGAGATCGCGGTGGCACACCAGGACAGCGGACGAGAGCCCCGCGGCCTGCTCCAGCACCTTGCTGTGGTCCGCATCGGCCACGGGCCGCTCCCGCCCGTCGGCCTCCTCGTCATCCTGTGCGGGCGGGAGGCGTTCGGCGAGGTTGGCGACCTCTGCGCGAAGGGCGGCGATCTGATCGCCCAGGTCCGCGACAGCGGAGGATGTGTCATCAGTCTCCGTACGGGGCGGTGCGGCGATCAGCGGCGCGAGTTCCTGTGCCAGCACCTCGCGTACGGCTTCGGCCATCTGGTCCCGCGTCAGGGGCGCTTCCTTCTCAGGCCCGGCCTCGTCTTCGGGCCTGGTTTCAGCCGCGGGCACGGCGGACTCGTCCGCGTCGCCTGCCGGGGCAGACTTTTCCGCGGCCGCTGGAGGAACGTCAGCAGCGGGGCTGTCCATCCGCTGCTCCGGTACCGCGTTCAGCAAGGGCGTTCCGGCGTGAACGGTGTCGGCGGCCGCCGTGTTGTGCCCGCTGTACTCTCCGGACGCGATCACGACCGGGACCGGTGCGGAGGCCGTAACGGTCTGTGACATGTCGGCGAGGGCGGCCTGCATGCCTTCTACGAGCTGCCTCAGCCGCCGCAGTTCGTCAGCGGTGGCCTCGTCCCGGCCCGAGTACGACAGAGGCAGCAGGTCTTTCGTGTTCTGCAGGGCCTTGGTCATCGAGGAGATTTCCCTGGCGACGCGGGTGTGGGCCGCCTCGTTGTTCTTCTTCACCTCGTCGAGCCCCCGGTCGAGGGTCTCGCTCAGCGTGTTCCCGGTGTGCAGCATCGCCTGGTGCAGCATGGTCAGGCCGCTGGAGACGTCCTCGCGCTCCCCGTTGCCACCCGCGTTGTCCCCATCCTTCTTACCGAAAATCACGCCACCCTCACTTTACGTAGGCATACAGTTACATGGGTACTCTCCCGCGCGGCCGCCCCCCGTACAGCCGATTCCCCCACTCCTGGAGTGAATGGCCGGATCTCGCCAACGGCCTGATATTTACTGACGGTTCAGCGCCCGCCGGGCGGGGGTAGGGGCAAGCCACCGTCGCCTGCCTCGTCGCCACCACCCCACGCGGCGGCCCGCAGGCGCCGCTCACGGAGCCGCTCGCCGTGCTGCGGGAGGCGGCCCGAACGGCGGGCGTCGCCCTGAGAGGGCGGTATGCAAGGTTTTGCCTGATATCTGACTCTGTCGTGGGATTGGCATGCAGGTCAGGGCTGTTAACGAGCGCCGGTTGCATGGCGAGGACGAACAAATCGACTCGGGTTCGGCCTGGTGGGCGTGTTGCGGCGGCCGGTGCCCCTGGGGCATGGATCGAGTCAGAGGGCTGTCCCAGCCCGGGCTCTGCGACATACTGCGGTCATGAGTGGAGAGGAATCGGCGCGGCTGGCGAGAGCCCTCATCGAGTTCCGTGAGGCCGAAGGCATCTCGGAGCGTGAACTCGCGCGCCGCACCTGGCTGAGTGAGGCGACCATCAGGACCTTCGAACGCGACCGTGGGGACCTGCCCACCCCGACCGTTGCCCGAAGCTTCGAGGAAGCCCTCGCCTGGGCTCCGGGCAGCATCAAAACCACGCCGTCCGAGGCGATGGGCCGTGAGCCATCGGCCGACTCGGCCATGGACCTCGAGTAGGCGCGCTGGTCAGGGCTGACTTCCGGGCGATTGCGGTCGTGGCCTGGTGAACAGTCCCGGCTCGGTTTCGGCCAGGATTCCGCGCCTGGTCAAACGCTTCAGTTTGATGCGGACGTTGTTGATGTTGTTCGGTGCGAGGTTCAGGTCCATTGCCTCGCACACGTTGCGCGCTCGCAAGGGGGCGTCGGCTTCGGCGAACACGGCCATGATCCGCTGGTAGGCGGGGCCGTCCGGCAGGGCCGCAGCCGGCTCTGCCAGTGCCAGGGGCGCCTCGTCGGTCAGTTCCAGGAGCGTTTTGCGGGTGATCGTGATGTGTTCGGCTGCCTGGGCGAGTCCGTCCAGCAGCGTGGTCAGCTGCGCGATCTGCTCGTGAGCGGCCTCCGCTTCCACGGCGATCTGCCGCTCGCGGACCTCCAGGCGGGCCAGCAGGGCGCCGAGGGTCTGCTGTGGGTCGCCGCTCACGCGCCGCGCCAGGACGGGGTGGAGGTGCCCGTCAGCCGACGGGCCATCACGTCGCTTATCGCCCAGTACACCCGTGACTCGGCCGAGGCCGGGCGGTGTTCGTAGTCGCGGACCAGCCTGCGGTGGAGCATCAAGATCCCGTTGGTCTGCTCGACTCTCCAGCGGATCGGTTGCGGGACGAAGCCGCGGTCGGCCGGGTTGCGCTCGACGATCTCCACCGCGATGCCCAGGCCGGCGCCGTGGTCGACCACGGTCTTCTTGAACCCCTGGTCCACCAGGGCCTTCGTCACCGTGGAGGTCCCGGTGGCGACCTTGTCCAGCAGCGCGGTGCCGAAGACGTTGTCGTGTACGGAGGCGGCCAGTACCACCACGGCGATCACCAGGCCCAGCACGTCAACGGCCAGCCCGCGCTTGCGGCCCGGTACCTTCTTGGCGGCGTCCCGTCCGGTCGTGGCCGCGGGTACCCCGGCGGCGGCATGCAGGCTCTGGGTGTCGAGCACTACCAGGCTCGGGTCGGCTAATCGTCCCCGGCTCTCACGCACCTGCCAGCGCAGCAGGTCATGGATGACCTCGTCGGTACCGTCGTCGCGCCATTTGTAGAAGTAGTACTTCACCGCGCCAGGCGGTGGCAGGTCGTGGGGCAGGTAGTCCCATTGGCAGCCGGTCCGGGACTGGTACAGGAGCGCGTTGACGATCTCTCGCATCTCGTAGTTGCCCTGGTGACCGCTGACGGACGGGTGTTTCGCCTTCCACGCAGTGGTCACCGGCTCGATCAGCGCCCAGCGTTCGTCGGATAAGTCGCTCTTATAGGGCTTGCGGTCGCTCACCCTGTCACTCCAGCACGGCCAAGCCCGTCGACCGGCCGGGAGTCCCCGCAGTCACACGATCAGGCGACACCGAACCGGACATCAGGTCACTTACCGCCCTCTGAAAACTGCCGCAGACGGGGTGTAGCCATCATGGATCGCTATCAGCTGACCCTGACTATCGGAGCCCGGACCATCATGCGCGGCTGGTGGCCCGACCTACCAACCGCCGAACGGAAGTACCTCCGATGGATCGGCGAGCGCGGCAGCGTCAAGGGCGCCCGGGTCACCCTCGCCGACGAAGCGGCCGACGGGCGCCCGCGGAAGTCGTGGCCGTCGGCCTGACCCAGCCCGGCTGCCATACCGTTCGTAGGAACGAAACATCAAGAACGCCAAGGCCGCTGTGGCCGGATCAACGGGCGCGGCTGGGCGCTGTCGAGCCGCCGCCGGGCTCGGCCACGGCGAGATGATCCACTACACCGGATGCCGCTCCATCCAGGCGTGCACCGCCTGCTCCACCGCGTCCTGCATCCGGATGTCGCGGGCAATGCAGCGGACCTTGAAAGCCCTGTGCAGATTGGCCGGGAGGGACGTTCCGAACGGCACTCGTCTACTCGGCACCGGAGCGAGAGCGTCAGACGGACTGGCGGGAGTGGTCGGGGAAGCGGGGGCTGTCCGGAGGCCTGGCCGGAGGTGAAGCGTACGAGTGCCTCGTACGACTCGGAGTTCGTCATGTGCTGGTAACGAACCGGGCAGCTTCGCGGTAGCGCCGGTGTCTGCCTGGTCAATGGGTTGTTCCTCCCCAGATGTTCGACGCCCGGGCTGGACGGACCGCACTGGTCGACGCCGGCGGTCGTCTCTGCTGATCGCGTTGCACTCGGTCAGGGCCGCCCCGGTACCTTGTCCACCGGCTGGGCCTGTTTCACCACCGGTGATCAGCTTTTCACCCCAGCCTCCTGTGCCCCGGATCAGTGCTCTGGCCCGGGACACAACCGTGTCTTCGCTGGCAGCGCGGTCCGGTCCGGCACTCTGTGCCCATGACCGACGTCTTCGAGCACACCCCGCAGGTCTGGAATGCCGCGCAGCTTCGCGACGCGCTCAAGGACCTGCCCGATGCCGCGCCCATCCACATCGGCGTGGCAGGCGACCCCGGCGACTTCGACGGAAACCGGGACTTCGTCCTCGTGGACGCTCATCAGGTGGAGAACTGGTGGCCGGCCACCTCCACAGCGCCGGAACGTACCCAGACAGCGGACGCACTGACGCTGTTCGCCGACTGGCAGCCGGGCGCCTACGACCGTCTGGACTGAACCGGAACCCACTGCGGCGCCTCGCCCGGGCCGTTTTTCGGAATAGACCTACGTAAACGCCCTCTCAGAGGGCTCTACCTTTTTGACTGGGTTGGTCCTCCCACTCGTAAGGTGAGGGCACCCAGGGGAGCCGGGTGTGGCTATCAGAGGGCTGTCGACTCGTGGCTGGAAACGCTTCGCCGCCCGGCTTCCCACGACGACTCGGCCGCCGATTAGGAAGTGCGAACAAGTCGCTGCGTAGAGCAATGCCGGCGAGGTCGTCCGTGGCACGAACAGCACGAACAGCACGAACACGCACGTCAGGAGCATGATGAGCCGGATATGGGCGGGGATCGACAGCGGGAAGGGTCACCATCACGGTCTCGCACTGGATGCCGACGGCAAGACGCTGCTGTCGCGGCGTGTCGCCAACGATGAGCCCGAGCTGCTGAAGCTGATCGGTGACGTCCTCGACCTCGCCGACGGCCACGAGGTCACCTGGGCGATCGACATGACCGGCGGGGAACCCGCGCTGCTGCTGGCCCTGCTGGTCAACCACGGCCAGGAGGTCCTCTACATCCCTGGCCGCCTGGTGAACCGGGCGTCCGACGGTTACCGCGGCGAGGGCAAGACCGATGCCCGCGACGCCTACGTGATCGCCGACCAGGCCAGGATGCGCCGAGACCTGCGGCCCATCCGCCCCGGAGACGAGGCCGCCCTTGAACTGCGGCTGCTGACCGGCCGCCGCGCAGACCTGGTCGAGGACCGCACCCGCGTGGTGAACCGCCTGCGCGGCACCCTGTTGAGCATGTTCCCGGCCCTGGAACGGGCTCTGGACGTGACCAACACCGGCCCGCTCAAACTGCTGACGGGCTACCAGACTGCGGCCGCGATCCGCCGCGCCGGGGCCGCGCGGCTGACCAGGTGGCTGGCCAACCGCAAGGTCCGAAACGCAAGCTCCCTTGCTGAAAAGGCAGTTGAGGCCGCCGAGCGCCAGCACACAGCTGTCCCCGGGGAGAAGACCATCGCGAAGCTGGTCCACACCCTGGCAGAGGAGGTGATGGCCCTCAACGAGCAGATCTCCGAGATGGACAAGCTCATCGAGGGCCGGTTTCGCGAGCACGAACTCGCCGACATCGTCCTGAGCGTCCCGGGCATCGGCGCTGTGCTCGGTGCAGAGTTCGTCGCCGCCGTCGGCGGCAGCCTGGACGACTTCGGCTCCCCGGACGCCCTGGCGGCCTTCGCCGGTGTCGCCCCCGCACCCCGCGACTCGGGCAAGGTCAGCGGCAACCTCCACCGACCGCTCACCTACCACCGACGTCTCCAGCGCGTCTTCTACACCTCCGCACTCGTCAGCGTCCGCTGCGACCCCAACTCCCGGAAGTTCTACGACCGCAAACGCGCCGAGGGGAAGAAACACGTCCAAGCCGTGCTCGCCCTCGCCCGCCGACGCGTCAACGTCATGTGGGCCTTGATCCGTGACCGACGGTGCTACGAGATCACACCCCCAGTGACCACGATCGCTTGACAACAACATTAGGAAGCGTTTAGGGATGGCTTGTGGTGCTAAGTCGCCCCTGCGGCCAACGATCTTCGGGCTGATTCACACCTTACGTGCGCCTTCACGGCCTTCCGGGCGCCGACCTGTGTGCCCGTTTAATCCGCTTCTCGGCACTGGATTCCGTCTGGTTTAGTAATGGGGCGGAAGATTCCCGCCAGTGCGGAGCTTCCAGCATTTCAGGCTGTGCCGGTTGGTGATGAATACGGCAAAGCGGGTCGAAATACCCATCCCGAATCAACATCAAATGCCCACTCAGACCATGTGAGAGCCGGCCTGCGTTCCGGTCGCGGGCTTTACCGGGCCGCCGCTCGGCGCTTCCCCGTCCCCGGCCTTGGCGGTTGGGGACGGCTCGGGGGAGGCTGGAGAGGGGTTCAGGAGGTCGTCATGCGAGTCCAGGACATCCGGATCGGCGAGACCTACCAGGTCAAGGTCCCCCAGCGACTGCCGCCGACTCTCCGTCACCGTATCCCCCGCACCCATGCCGATTTCGCCACCGACATGCGGCTGAACCTGCGCCGCGGCGACCGCTTCGACCTCACCGTCACCGGTATCGACCCCGAGGGCGCCACCGTCGACGGCTACGAGGCCACCACCACCAACCGGGTCACCCTGAGCCTCACCGCCGACCAGACCGTACTTCTGGACCTCCCCGCCGGCCCCGAGTACGAGATCGACGGCTTCGTCACCGACACCGACGGCAACGAGGTCACCCTCCCCGCCGCCATCACCTACACCGCCCTGCCCGCCGTCTGGCTGCATCCCCTCGAAGAACCCATTCCCCTCGCCCCCAGCACCGCCCGGTTCTACCGCGCCCGGGTACAGGAACAGGCCACCGGGATGACGGTCCAGGACGTTGCTCGCGCCGCTGAGGACGCACAGGAATACCAGCGCGACATCGCCGGGCAGGCACTGGACAGCTACCGAGCCGAGGAATGGCTCCGCACCGCCGAAGTGGAACACCAGGAATGGCGACGGATCTCAGCACTCATGACAGACAAGGCAATGAAGACGTACATCCCGCAGAACGACCCGCAAGGAATGACACCCCACTCCTGAGAAGCACGCTCCCGTGCCCCTGACCCTCGCGGCTGAGATCGCTTCGCGCGCCAGTGCGCCAGGTCAGATGAGCGGCCGTATCCAGTGAGGCAGACAGGAATCGTAGGTGTGCGCCGACCGCCCCCGCGCGCTTTGAAATCTGTGAGTCTCACAGCCCATTTCCCCTGGTAGGCGCGCTGCCCTGTGAGGTGCGATAGCTGTGAGAGCAGCCGTCGGCCAGGGCCTGCGGCTGCTGCATGGTGCTGCTGCTGATCGTGGTGGTGGCTGGGATGGTGGTTCGTGGTGCAGCGCAGCATTTGCAGACCCGGGCGGGACAAGGGTGCTGCTGCTCCGCAAGATGACCGCGCCGCAGCCCCCTACCTGATCGGCCTCCGCGACACGGCCGCATTGCTGACCGGATTCGCCCTCGCCGCCTGCACCTCCGAGGCACGGCTCCTCGGCTGGGCCGACGTCATCGAGGTCGAGCGGGGCCTCGAATTCCAGCTCTGGCGGCCGAAGGTCAACAAGGACGACGCGCACGGCGTACCGTACGGCACGTTCCCCGGCATCTGCCCCGTGCGGGCCCTTCGCGCGTGGCGGCAGTGCCTCATCGACCACGGCTGCCAGCCACCGGCCCGATCTTCATCCACATCGACCGCCACGACAACATCGGCCACCGGATGTTCCGCAACGGCGAGGAAATCGGCGACGCGTCCGGCCGCATGACCGGCGAGGGCATCGCGGAGATCGTCACCCGCGCCGTCGCCCGCGCTGGCCTCACTGCAAGGCCGAACGATCTGTTGGCTCCCGACCTGCCCGCCCGCTGGACCGGCCACTCCCTACGCCGAGGATTCGCCACCGCCGCCCGCGAGAAGGGCGCCGACACGATCGCAACGTGTCGCGAAGGCGGATGTGTCGACGGCTCAAAGGCCGTCGCCGACTATTTCGACCAGGCCGGCATCTGAGGAGACCAACCCCCGCTACGGCATCGGCCTGTAGTCGACATCGGCTGCCAACAGAGGGCTGTCAGCCGCAGGACCGCGTGGGTGGTGCGGTCAGCCGAGGAAGGACAGCCGGACTTGGCGTTCGGGGCTTTCCCGGTTGGAGTTCACCAGTACAACGGACTGCGAGGCCTCCAGCTCCAGCTCACCATTGACTACGGGCAGCGTGGCGTGTGGTGGTACCAGTGCCGGGAGCACGTGGTCACTGCCGTGGCCTGGACGACCGTGGCGGGCTCGCCAACGGTCGTCCGCGGGAAGAATTTCGCGGAGGGCTGCCAACAGGTCATTGTCACTGCCCGCGCCGGTCTCGATGATGGCCAGGCCGGATGTCGCGTCGGGGGTGAAAACGTTCAGCAGTCCGTTTCGCCCATGAGCGACCTCCCGGAGGAACGCGGAGCATGCGTTCGTCAGGTCGTGCATGGTCTCAGTGGCGCCGGTTGCAATGTTGATGGTGCGGGTGGTGAAGGTGCCGGTCATGCGTCAGGCCAGCCCGTGGACCACGAGCCGGCTCTGCTCCCCGTCAAAGAGCCATGTGCCGCCTGGCCCGTGCAAATGCTGCGCCGCACCTCCGCGACACCAGCCTGCTGCGGCACCTTGGCACCCACGATCAGGTTCTAGTTGCAGTTAACGTCCCCTACCCACAGGGAGCTGATGTTGTCGTTTCGGTTGTACTGGGAGGTATTTCCCTTCCAGTTCCCTACTGGCCACTTGTCCCCCCAGCTGAAATAATCTGTGTACGTGCAGACCAACCTGCCAGTCCTGTTCCATACCGAGGAGACTTGGTTGTCCAGGTTGAAGTCGCCCAGGTCATTGGTGCCACTCCGGAAGTACGCCGCTTTGCCAAGTCCGTTGTCGTGCTCATAGACGCAGAACTCGCCGACCTCGCAGTTTCGCCACGGTGTCTCGGCGGCGGGTGCCGCTGCTGCCGCTGGTGGGGTGAGCGCTGCGGACATTGCCAAGCCCGCTGCAGCGGTGAGGGTGAGGAGGGAGCGTCGCATTGACATTAAAAAATCCGCCTTTAGTCGGGAACATGTAGCTTCCTTCCGGCCACTAGAGCAGCTGGATGCCGGGAACCATATGCGAAAACAAGCCTTTGTTGCGGGCTGATGCGTCTCCCTGGGGGCCGCCGGTCGAGCACGGCTTCACCCACCTCAAGAACTGGCGGACCTTGACCAAACTCCGCACCGACCCCGCCCGCGCCACCCACCTTCTGCGCGCCCTGCTCGTTCGGATGAAACTCGAAGTCAGCCGCTGACGGAGGATCTTCTTCGCGGAGTTCCGCCCGCGACCAGCACGAGTACCCTGCGATCCGATCACACCAGCCCTTTGACCTGCGACTTCAAGTTGACGGAGTCTCACTGAGTGGAGACCACTCGATTCGGTGGCGCCCACTCGACGGCGGGCATCGGGTGGGCTCGATGCGGTGTTCCGGGTGTGTCCGGTGCGGTGCGTTTCCCCTTGACACGGGCCTGTGTCAAGGGGAAACGCGGCAGGGTGCGCGGGGGTGGATGCACGGCATCGTCACCGGCGATGCCGTGCATCGTCACCACGATGCTGTGCACTCCGGGGCGATGTCGTGCATCCATCCGGAGAGTGCACGACATCGTCGGGAGCATCGGGTGGACCGCACCGGGTGCATTCAGCGGCCGGCTTCTGGCCCGCGGTGTCGGTCCGGCTGCTGGGGGCGGTGCGCGCGCTGGTCGTCCTCGCGCGCCGGGCGCGGTGGGGTGGTGTCCTCCAGGTCGGCGTACCGGCTCATCGTTTCGCGGGCGCGGTCGGCCGACTTGTTGAAGGCGTCCTGGAGATGACGCAGTCGTTCGTCGGTGAGATCGAGGGCTTCTACGTCCGTGCGGGATGTCTTCAAGGCCCGCAGTGCCGTCATGTCGATCGCCTCCCGTGGTCCGGCGTCCGGCTCCTGGTCGCCGTCCTCGGGGTCGGCGGCCGCGGGCGCGAGCAGCTGCTCGGGCATCGCCGCCTGCTGGTGCCGGGCGACGTCGTACGCCCGGCCCCGCATGGCGGCGGCGGTGGTGGTGCGCAGCTTCTCCCGCACCACCGCACCGGCGAGGACCGCCCGCTCGTACTGCAGCGGGATGCGGGGTATCTCCCACTCCCCCGCGTCCGGGCCCGGGGGCCGGGGCGCAGCCGGCTCGCCGGGATCGGCCGGGGGCTGCCGGTCCGGGTCGGGTGCGGGAGTGGGTGGGCGGCGGCGGGCGGGGAGGTCGGACAGGGCCCACCGGGCGGTGTAGAGGCGGTAGCCGGCTTCCAGGCCGCGTGCGGTCGTCGGCTCGCTGATGTCCAGGCAGTGGGTGGAGATGGCGGCGGCCACGATCTGGTCGTCCAGGCCGGGATCGCGGCGGCGGCCGCGCAGGACGAGGGCGAGGTGGCGCCGGGCTTCGGCGAGCAGGTGCCTGCGGTGGAAGCGGCCGCCGTCGTTCATCACGAACACGGTCGCGGCGACGTCGACGGCCGCCAGGGCGACGTCGACCACGGCGGCGACCCGGGCCCGGATCGCGGCAGCCGCGGCACGGGCGTACTCGAGGAGGGAGGTGATGATGTCGGCGGCCACCCCGGAGGTGAGGATCGCGCTCGTCTTCCACCAGACGCGCAGCTGCGCGAGCGGCCGGGTCTTCTGCTTGGGCGGTCGGGTCTTGCGGGCGGCGATCTGGTTCAGCTTGGCGCGGGCGGTCTCGGAGACCACAGGCAGGTATTTCAGGGTGCCGTCGTCTTTGACGGCGGTGACGTACTCGTGCTCCAGGTCCTCCATGCAGGCGGCGATCTGGTCGCTGCGCCGGGAGGTCCAGCGGATCAGCTCGTGCGGTACCCCGGCGATCTCCATCACCGGCCGGCGCCCCGGGGTGACGGTGCGCGGCTCGGTCGCCAGCCCCAGCTCCTCGCAGACCTCAGCGGCCACGGTCTCGTTGTAGAGCGCGGAGGCGGCCACGGTGTTCTCGTGCAGGGCCAGGGTGTGGATCGAGCCCCACTTCCCGTCCAGGCGCTGCCCCTTCACGGACAGCAGCAGATGGTCATGGAGCAGCGGCATCCCGGAGCGTGCCTCGTAGTGGCGGAAGCGCGCGGCGACCAGGCCGCCGGGCGGCCGGTCACGGTGGATGCCGTCCTTGCCGTACCGGATCACCGCCACCTCGTCCTCGATCCACTCCAGCACCCGCTCGATCGCGCGCTCGTGCGCGGCCTCGATCACCCGCCGGGTCTCCTCATCGCCCAGCGCCCACAACAGGTAGATCGTCGGCTGCGGCCGGAAGACGAAGTCGACGCCGGTGACCGTCACCCTGCGTCCGAGGGCGCCGGCCTTCCACGCCTTCTTCGGGGACTCGCCTTTGGCCAGCCGGTCGGCCTCGATCCGGTCCGCGTACGGGTGCCGGCCCCGCTCGCCGAACAGGTTCCGCAGCTGCGCCTCGGTGACCTCCTCCCCCGCCGTCAGTCCGAGCACGGCCAGGCCGCGGCCCATCCATCGCCCGGCCGGGACACCGGCCTCCTCCTGGGCCTCGCGCAGCGGCATGCGCGCCCGGCGGCGGCCGTCGCCGACGACGACCTGGCGCAGGTAGTAGCGGTACATCTGACCGGCTCGGACGATCCTGATATCCACTGTCATGGAGACCACGCCACACGGCTCTGACCTGCAAGAAAAGGCAGATCAGCGGTACGTCCCGCCAGGCGGGAGCAGCGGCCGAACTTTCTTCTCAGGTGCCCGTCACGCGGGAAGCGGCCCCGGGCCGGAAGCGAATGTCATCACTCTCCGGCAGCTGGTTGGTCGGCATCACGTCTGCCCCGCGCGGTGATCGACTGGTCGATTCCGTCCATCGTGCGCAGGAACGCAGCGTTCAGATCGACGTCGTACCGGTGCGCAAGGATCAGCACGGACCACAGGCAGTCCGCGAGTTCGTGCTCAAGAGCGGCACGGCCACCCGGCATGTCACGGGCTCCTTCCTGTGCCATGACGATCTTTGCCAGATCGCCGACGTCCCCGACGAAGCCGAGCATGAACTCCTCACGTGTCCACGTCCGGCCGCGTTCTCTCAGGTTCAGCTCGTCGTAGAGGTCATGGATGTGCAGGGCGCGGTGCTGGAGTTCGTTGAGGTCCATGCCCCAGTCTTTCCTTGTCCCCCCGTTGCAACCTTTGCCCCGATCGCGCTGTCCAGGGATTGCGGTGGTCCGGGTCGGGGAGCGGTCCGTGATTGCGCAGGGTCGAGGCGCGCACCGAGAAAGGGTCGCGTGGGCCTGGTCGGCCGCGTCTGTGAAGGCGTCCTGGAGTGGCGCAGCCGCTCGGTGGTGAGCTCCAGGGACTCCACATCGGTGCGGAAATCCCTGGGGCGCAGCCTGCCGGGGAGCCCTCGGCTCACTCGTGCGGGTGCGACCCACACCGCCAGCGAACCGAACACGCCCCGGCCACGTCGGGCAGTACATGAAACAGATCGACGAACAGCACGTCAGCAGGCCCGGCCTGGTCGTCCTGGACATCACCACATCCGATGAGGCGACCGCCCGGGCAGTGATGGCCGACCTGGAGCAACGGTGGGCAACCTCCGGCATCACGCCTGTACGGCGCGAGCCCGGACACCGGGGGTGAAGGCCCGCGTTTTCGCGGACATCGGAAACCCCTGCTCCCAGGGTGAGACAACGGCCGCAGAGCCGATCGAGTGGGTCTGACACGAGAAGGCGGCGTGCCCCCACATCCACCTAATCGAACAGACGTACCATTCGTGTGTGCCGACGTACGAATTCCCCAAGGACCTGCGCGAAGCCCAGCTCGCCCTCCATCAGACCCGTGCCGCCTACGAGCAGTACGCCACTACCCTGCCGTGGTCGGCAGTGCCAATGCCCGGCTGGGAAGGCGAGAAGCAACTGCACTCCGGGTACCAGTCCCGCAAGGACGACTCCCCCGGGTACACGGAGGAACAGGCCGCTGAGGTCGCCCGCTTCCAAAGGTTGCTTCTGGAGCTCAGCATCACCGTGTCCACGCACCCTTTCTGGGATTCCGTGGACGGCGGCAGCCGTGTCGACGCCCGTATGGCGCTGAAGCACGTCCACGAGCAGCCCGAGGACGAGGCGGCGTAGCCCGTGTCCGACCCGTCGCAGATATCCCGCCTGGACAAGCTCCGGGTCACCCGGGAGTACCTGGCGTATCAGGTGCAGCGGATGGATCAGGCGATCCGGGACCTGGAGGCTGCTGAGAGTCAGGAGCGGCGCCGTGCGGAGCTGGCACGCGCCGACCAGGGGTGGAAGATCCAGCCCAAGCGGGGCGAGGCGCCCCCGGTGCTGCACCGTGGTGGCTGCGCCGTATTCGGGGCCAAAGACGGGCATCGGCTCAATCGCACGGAGGCGCGGCTTGCGGTGACGCATGAGACGTACATCGTGAAGTGCGAGATCTGCAGTCCGGAGACGGGACTGTTGCCGTAGGCCCGGGCGGTCATGTGATGTCGTCCGGGGCGAGGTCGGGGCGCAGGCGGTGCCAGGAGGGGTGGCGCAGTCGGCCTGCCCGGGTCCGGGCCGCGTAGCGGACTTCGCCGACCAGGCGGGGCAGCACCCACCGTGCGCCGGCCACCCCGGGTGCCTCGTCGAACGGGCACTCGTCAATCGCGGCCATGTGGAGCAGGGTTGCGAGGGTGGTGCGCTCCGTGTCGCTCCACCCGGTGCCGACGCTGCCCACATACCGCAAGGCGCCCTCGTGCCGTTCCCCCAGCAGAAGGGCGCCGGGGAGACCGGCGAGCCGGCCGCGGCCGGGCACCCACCCGCCGACGATCACGTCGGCGGTACGGACGTGACGGATCTTGATCCACGCGCGCGAGCGGACACCCGGTTCGTACCGGGAGGTGAGCCGCTTGGCGAGCACGCCCTCAAGTCCTGCGGTCCGGGTCAGCTCCAGGGCCTGAGCTCCGTGCCCGACGACCGCTGCCGGCGTCGACCAATGGGCCCCGTTCAGGTCCAGGTCCTCCAGGAGGGTGCGGCGCTGGGTGTACGGCAGCCGGACCAGGCTGTGGTCCAGGAACACGGCGTCGAACAGGATCAGGTGGGCTGGCACGACCTGGGCCATGCGGGCAGCCTTCGTCGGAGATCCGGCCAGCCCCATCCGGGACTGCAACCGCTCGAAGTCACTGCGCCCCTCGCTATCGAGAGCGACGATCTCACCGTCCAGGACTGCGGGCCGGCCGAGCACGGAGCCAAGTGGGTCGAATTCCGGGTAGGCGGCGGTGATGTCCGCGCCGGACCGGGCCCGCAGAACCGTAGTCCCGTCGCCCGGCAGGTAGACCATGGCGCGCTGACCGTCCTGCTTCACCTCGAACGCCCACCGGTCTTCGACGGCCGCGGGCGGCAGGCTGCCGGGGGTGGCGAGCATGGGAGCAATCCGCGGCAACGTGACCATGATGGCGCGCCCTTGTCCGGTCAGGACGCGCTGCGCTTCTTCGCAGCCGGTTTCCTGGCCGTACTCTTCTTCGCGGCCGCCGTCGTCTTCTTCGCCGTCGTCTTCTTGGCCGGGACGGTCTTCTCCTTCGCCGATGTCTTCTTGCTGGGCCGCATCTCGTGCACGGTCGCGTCCTCGCCGTGCTCGCCGCGCGCTTCCTTGGCCGCCTTGACCGAGGCGTTCAGAGCGGCCATCAGGTCCATGACCTTCCCGGATTCCCGCTCCTCGCCCTGGGCCGGCTCCCGGAGCTCCTTGCCCTCCGACTTCGCCTCGATCAGCTCTTCCAGGGCGTCGCGGTACTGGTCCCGGAAGCCGCTGGCGTCGTCCATGGCCATCGTGTCGGTGAGCTGGACGGCCCGTTCGATCTCGTCGTCGTCCAGATCGATGGTCCTGGGGGCGAGGGATTGGGGGCTGCGGATCTCGTCCGGCCACCGCAAGCTGTGCAGCACGATCGCACCCTCACGCACGCGAAGGAGTCCGAGGCGCTCGCGGCCATGCCAGGCAAATTTCGCGACGGCGACCTTGTCAGAGCGCTCCAGCGCCTTGCGGAGCAGGGTGTAGGGCTTGGCAGCGACCTGACCGTCGACCGCGAGGTAGTAGCTGTCGCCAATCCGGATCGGGTCAATGCTGTCGGCCGAGATGAACGCGGCGATCTCGATCGCCTTGGCCGTCGGCAGCGGCATCTCGTCCAGCTCTTCATCAGAGATCGGGACCATTTGGTCCTTGGTGAGCTCGTAGCCCTTGCCGATCTCCTCCTGCGGCACGACCTCGTCATCGAGCTCGCAGACCTTGCGGGTGCGGACCCTGCCCATGTCCTTCAGGTGGACCTGATGGAAGCGGACCGACCGGTCCTCGGTCGCACTAATGATCTTGACGGGGATTGTGACCAGGCCAAAGCTGATCGCACCGGTCCACAAGGGCCGCGGCATACCTACCTCCAGGCCCCCCTAGCGGTGTGAGCCGGGAAGCGGACCGGAGCGCCAGGGAAGGGGTGCCAACCCCGTACGTACGAGGGGTCGGGGCGCGGCCGGGCCACCGCCCGTACCCCGATCCTCACGCCAGGGCCCCGGCGACGCATGTGGATCACGGGCAGGTCTGCCGGGGGGGGTGGAGCTATGTGGTGCTGTCCGAGGTGCGGGACCAACCCAATGCTGCAGTCGCTCCCTTGGAAGAGCGAGTCTCACTAGGCTGATCTCGGTACTGACAGCGAGAGGTGGGGACCATGTCCGTTGAGCCGTGCCATGCCGGCGCCGCACGCGAGGCGTACTACTGGGCCGAGGTCGCAGGATCCCTCAAAAAGGCCAGCCGACGCAACTGATCCAGCACCACTCTGTCGCACAGCCCAGAGAGCCGGACGGGCTTGATGGAAGATCAGTGCCGGTAGCGTGACCGCATGAAGGACTTCTTCGCACAGGTAGAGACCCGGATGCACACCTGGCCACCCTTCCGGAAAGATCTCCACTGGCTCGTGATCCCTGGGGAGGACGTCGCCCGGAAGTACTTGTACGAGCCCTACCGCACGCTCGTTGAGCAGCCCGGCGTGTGTCCGGTGCGCCCGGAGTGGATGCACGTCACTGTTCTGCACGCCGGACCGCAGGACAGCGCGACCGGTGCCGAGATCGACCAGCTGATAGCCGAGGTCGCCAAGCGCGCTGTCGACATCGCGCCGTACACCCTGACGCTGTCACCAGCGACGGCGTCCGGGCGGGTGCGGGGGCGGCCGACCGGGCCGCGGACCTTGATGCCGGCCAGGACGGCGGTGAACTGGGGGCTGTCGGCGGACTGTCCCGGGGTGAGGACGAAGGACAGCGGGCGGCAGCGCCGGTCGGCGGAGAGGTGAACCTTTCCGGTCAGGCCGCCGCGCGAGCGTCCCAGCAGGGCCGCTTTCAGCCGGGCCCGTTGCCGTCGGCGCACTCGCCGACGCTCTTCACGTTCCGGGCTGACAGGTTCGGCGCCCGCCCCCGTCTGCCCTTTTCCTCCCTTGCGCGTGCCCCCTTTTCCTCCTCGGCCGCCTTCTCCAGCGCGGTGAGGACCTCGGCGTCCACGACCATGCCGGCGGCGTCGTGGTGGGCCCGGGCTACGGTGGAGTCCACGCTGACCAGGCTGAGGTCGACCTGTCCGCGCGCGGCGGCCTCGGCGATCACGCCGTCCATCAGGGCTTCAAAGACGCCCAGGTCACGCCACTGCAGGAACCGGTGGTAGACCGTCGTCCAGGCGCCGTGGTCGTCGGGCATGTCCCGCCATGGGCTGCCGGTGCAAGAGGTTCCGCTGTGCTGCGACGTGACGGTCGCCAGCTGCTCGTCGGCGGTCGTAGTGGGCTCTGGCGCCTGGCGACCTGGTGAGAGAGACGAAGGCCCAGACGTAGCCGACGGCAGCCAGTCGCTGGTTCTTGACCTTCCGACTCATGACCTTGCAGCTCTTGCCGCTGGCTCTGGTGACCGGGGCACTTCCCGCGTAGGCCTTCAAGGAACCGGCGCTGGCAAATCGAGCCCGGTCATCGCCGATCTCCGCCAGGACCCGGGCGCCGGTCAGTGCGGCGAGACCCGGAAAGCTGCGGATCACGGGTGCGTCCGGATGCTCTTCGAAGGCTTGCGTGACGGCTTCTTCGAGCTGGCTGGCGTTGTCGCAGGCGGTGTTCAGCTGCCTGAGCAGAGCAGACGTCTGATGCCCGAGAGCCGCCTCGACCTGCGGGAGCTGGTGGAGGTAGTCGCGTTTGAAGACCTCGTGGAGCCTTTCGGCTTCGGTCTGGATGCCGCGGACCCGGCCTGCCTGCCTGAGCAGTGACTGCAGGCGCCGCCGTGTCAGTTTCGCGGCAATGGTGGGGGTCGGTGCTGCAGCCAGAATGCTGCGGGCTTCCCTCGAGCACAGGCCGTGTTTGTGCTGGGCGAAGGCGTCGAGGATTGCTGGGTAGAACCCTCTCAGCTGGGAGCGAAGCTTGTTGTGGGCCTGGCCGCGGGCCCAGACGGCGTCTTGTTGGGCCCGGGCGAGCACGGCGATGGCTTGAACGAGTTCGGAGTCCGCCGGCAGCGATCTGTGGGCGGCCATGTCGGTCCGCAGGATGTTGGCCAGGGCCGCGGCGTCGACGGCGTCCGACTTCTTGCGGGCGACAGAGTAGCGGTCGCGGTAGCGGGCAACGGCCAGCGGGTTGATCGCGAAGACCGGCCGGCCGGTGGCTCGCAGGCACGCGACAAGCAGTCCGCGTGACGTCTCGATCGCCACCGGGATCGGAGCGTCCTCGCTATCGCCGTGCTCAGCCAACAGGGCCATGAGCTGGGCAAACCCTGCAGCATCGTCGCTGATCCGCATCTTGGCGAGTTGCTTTCCGCCCGCATCGACCAGTGCAATGTCGTGGTGGTCTTCGGCCCAGTCCACGCCACAGAAGACTGGCGTCGGTAACTCGGTGATCTCCATATGCTTCTCCTTCGGCGTGACTCTTTTCCCAGGCCAGAGCCTGTGCAGGGTGCGCGTGCTCCCTAATGGAAGTGCTCAAGGCACGTCATCCCACCAGCCGTTCGCAACCCCAGCGAGTCGTACGGCCCTCGGTCCGCGTCAGAGCTGAAAGCTCAAGGCAGAGCTGAGAGGTGATCCGCACAACCGGCTCGGACTACGGACAGCAAACCTCCCGGTGGGCGCAGATGGACCGGCCCGCAGCAACAGGACCACTTCGAGGCCCAAACAGACAGAACCGCACCTGGTTCCGAGCACTCATGCCCTGACTGCTGGGCGCGAGCCAACCTCGTCTTGTCAACAGGGCTCTCAGGCCCGGGCGTATTCAAAGGCTCGGCTCGCGCCCCCAGAACGGCAGCTACCGCCGACGTTCGCTTCCCATTAGGCATATTCCTCCCGCGCCAACCGCGCCCACCTGCGCAAACGCAACATCAAGGCCGTCATCCCGGAGAAGAAGGACCAGGCCGCGAACCGCAAGAAGAAGGGCCGCCGGGGCGGACGACCCGTCAGCCACGACGCCGATCTTTACAAGGAGCGCAACAGCGTGGAGCGTTGCATCAACAAGATCAAGGACTGGCGCGGCCTCGCCACCCGCTTCGACAAAACCTCCGCCAGCTACCTCGCAGGGCTCCACCTACGCGGCTCCCTCATCTGGATCCGCAGCCTCCGCCCCACCGAGTGATCTCAACCCGGAACAGGCCCTAAAACCCCATGTGCGAAGTCACCGGCTAGTCCGGCAGGGCATCCGCCGCTGCCTCGCCGATCTGCCCGAGCCGGTGCTGGAACAGCGGCTCCGTATGCTCGGCCTGGTCCTGGTGCACACCGCGGCCGACCACGAGCGAAGAGGCGACACCTCCCCCGGCGAGGACCCTCCAGCCTGGGCGGTGCCCTTCGTCGACGCCGTCGAAGGGATGCTCACCGCACCCGTCTCCGCCGCTGCCGCCGCCGGCAGCCGCTAACCGGCCCGCAGCTTCGCGCGCCCGGGGGCTCCCCCCGCCGGCCGCGACGGCACCTTCTACCAACCCAGAACCCCACGCCCCGCTTGACGAAGGACATAGGTGCGCCGTGAAGCGTGCGCTGTTCGAGTGGTGGTGACAGACGCCACCGCCGTCCTGTCGCAGCAGGTCGGTTGAAGCTGAGGGCAGCCCGACCCGGGAGGTGCCGGGGAGGGTGGCAAGCGGCCCTGACAAAGCCGGGGCGTATCAGCACTGCCAGATGGTGCGGATCCGGCAAGCGAGACGGAAAGGAGTACGCGAGGAACCGGCGCTGACGCCTCCTTACTCGTCACCAACTCGAACCTGGCGGATATGGGCCGGATGCGGTGCGTCCCCGCCCCCTCGGGGGTCGGGGAACTTCCCGGACGGTTGCTATGTGTCGTCCGGGGAGGCTACGACGAAGTGCTGCGGGGTAGTCGTGGCGATGCCGCGGAGGTATAGCCGGGCTCCTCCTCCGTCGATCGAACAGCGTGTGAACACGGGAACCGTTCTGGTTCTGACCTGCGGCAACGTATCCAACGAGGCAGCAGGCTGGGCCCACCGTCGGCCGAACGGGCCGGGACGGGCGGAGCGGATCACACCTCCCTGGCGTCGGTGGCGTGTTCTCTTTGCATGGTCGGGATGAGGGCCTCCGGGCGGAGGATGTTGGCAACTTGCTCTTCGGTGAGCAGGCCTTGCTCCACGACCAGAGCGGGGATGCTGCGCCCGGTGGTGAGCGCCGCGGCTGCTACCTCGGACGCGGCGGCGTAGCCGATGTGGGGGTTGAGGGCGGTCACGACTCCGATGGACTGTTCGACGACACGGAGCAGGTGCGCCTCGTTGGCTGTGATCCCGGTGATGCAGCGGTTGGTCAGAGTGTGGCAGGCGCTGTTCAGGTGGGTGATCGACTCGAACAGTGCATGCGTGATGATCGGCTCGAAGGCGTTGAGCTGCAACTGTCCGCCCTCAGCGGCCATGCTGATGGCTACGTCGTTGCCGACGACCTCGAAGGCGACCTGGTTGACGACCTCGGGGATCACCGGATTGACTTTGCCGGGCATGATGCTCGACCCGGCCTGCACCGCCGGGAGATTGATTTCTGAGAGGCCGGTGCGGGGGCCCGAGGACAACAGGCGCAGGTCGTTGCAGATCTTCGACAGCTTCACCGCGGTGCGCTTGAGCACCCCGGAGAGTTGCACGAACGCCCCGACGTCCTGCGTGGCTTCCACGAGATCGGGCGCGGTGATGACCGGTACACCGGAAATCTCTCGCAAGCGCCGACAAGCGAGCCCGGCGTAGTGGGGGTGGGCATTGATCCCGGTGCCGATCGCTGTGCCGCCAAGGTTGATCTCGCTGATCAACTCTCCGGCTTCGAGTAGGCGTTCGGCGTCTTCGGCGACCATCACACTGTAGGCGCCGAACTCCTGTCCAAGGGTCATCGGAACGGCGTCCTGCAGCTGGGTGCGGCCCATCTTCAGCACGTTGGCGAACTCGACGGCTTTGGTGTTGAAAGCCTCGGACAGCTCGGTCAACGTGCCGTGCAGGCGACGGATGGCGAACTGCAGGGCGATCTTGACGGCGGTCGGGTAGACGTCGTTGGTGGACTGGCTCATGTTGACGTGTTCGAGCGGGTGCATCACCGCATAGTCCCCACGGTCGCGGTGGAGGTGCTCCAGCGCGCGGTTGGCAATGACCTCGTTGGCGTTCATGTTCGTCGAGGTGCCGGCGCCGCCTTGGATGACGTCGACGACGAAGTGCTCGTGGAGAGAGCCTGCCCGGATGTCCTCGCAGGCGGCGGCGATCGCGTCGGCCTTGTCGGTGTCGAGCAGGCCGAGTTCCGCGTTGCTGAGGGCTGCGGCCTGCTTCACGCACGCCAGCGCGACGACCAGATCGGGGTAGGTGCTGATCGGGATTCCGGTGATCGGGAAGTTCTCGGTGGCGCGCAGGGTGTGGACGCCGAAGTATGCCCGGTCGTCGATGGACCGGTCGCCGAGCAGGTCGTGCTCGAGCCGAATCCCGCCGGGAGGGGAACCGGCTTCCGCGATGCCGGTGGTCGCGTGGGCGGTGCTGGCGGTCATGATGGTTCGCTTTCTCGATGTCGGTCGCGGTGGATGGCGGTCTGCGGCGGAATGCCGCCGAGCCGGTCCAGGCGGCCCAAGGGTGTCGTCTATGTCGAACGACCTCATTGGGCCGCCCGGACCGGTGATAGCAGGTCGTGGGCCTCGTGCTGTGGCCGTTTTCTGGGCGGGCGGAGCCGGCGAACACCACCGGCTTCCGGCTGGGGACTGCGAGTTCGACCGATACGCCATCTCTTCGATGACGTCGCGCCGGTGTTGGCCACCATGGCATCGACGTCGTCCTTGGCGAGCTCTTCGTCGGCCATCGGGACCAAGGTGATGGAGCTCTGCATGTTTGGTCCGCGACGATGCGCCGAGAGTGCCGGAGCCCCGGATGGCGACGTCTGCGGCGTCAGCGATTTCGGGTTCGAGTCGGCGGTGGCTGTCCTTGATGGGGCCTGCGTCGTCGGCACAGTTCTGCCGCAGGCTCCAGCCCTTGGCAGCGGACACGATGGTGACGTCGGGGCCGGTCGTCCGCCGGCGCTGCGGCGGCAGGCATGGCCTGTTCGCTCACAGAGTGCGTCAGGGAACCCCTTCGGCACCGGGTTGTCCGCACAGGCCGGATGCTCGACGAGCTCGGAGAGGGGGGCGTTCTTTTCCACCGGGTTGTCGGCTGGCCGCGCCGGGGAGCGCGGCCGGACCCGTGGACTGGCGAAGGTTCAGCTGGTGTGCGCCGGCTCGGCCGCCGGAAGTCGGCCGTTCCTGCGCAGGTACGGCTCGCTGTCGGCCACCCTCGCCATGAATTCCACGCCCAGTTGGGCTCCGAGCAGGGAGGTGTTGTTGGACCGGACGTCGATCATCGGGTTGATCTCGACGATGTCGAATCCGACGACATCGGCGTGCCGGGCGATGCCGAACAGCGTCTGCTTCATCTCTTCGTAGCCGAATCCGTCGGGCTCGGCAGAGGCGCATCCTGGGACAAGTGGCATGTCGAGGACGTCGATGTCCATGCTGACGTAGACCGAGGCGCCCGCGGGTATCTTGTCCAGGAGACGCTCCAGTCCGTGCCGGCGGTACTGCTTCATGGTGATGACGTCGTTGCCGTGGCGCCGGGCGTCGGCCAGGTCGTCCTGGCTCATCCGCATGCTGCGCATGCCGACCTGCACCATCTGTTCGACCTGGTTGAGGGAGGACATCTTCCGGACCGGACTGCCGTTGCCGTACTGGGCGCCGTGAACGAACGGCCTGAAGTCGAGGTGAGCGTCGAAGTGCAGCAGGATGACGGGCTGTTCGTAGGCGCGGACGACGCCGTAGGAGATGGCGTGGTCGCCGCCGTAGACGACCGGCAGCGCGCCGGCGTCAAGGATCTTGCGGACCGAGCGGGTGACGTTGTTCATCGTCTGCTCGGGGTTGGTGTAGACGATGTCGACGTCGCCGCAGTCGACGATGCGGTTGTTCTTGGTCTCATGCACCAGGTACCGGCGGTCCTCATCGAGGTCGTAGTAGCCGCCGTGGCGCTGGGTGGGGCCGTACTCGGCGTACCGGACGGACATCTCGCGAATCTGGCGCGGTGCCATTCGGGCACCGGGGTACCACGGCGAGCCCTCGTCGCTGGGCACGCCCAGGATGGCGATGTCGGCATCGAGTTCGTCGAGGTTGCCCACGATCGGCGCTCGCATGAAGGACGGGATGCCGGTGAACGGGAGGTTGAGCTTGGCTTCGGACATGGTGCTTCTCCAGTTGTGCTTGTCAGCGATGTGGGGGTAGTGGTTCAGCGGACGGGCTCTGCTGTGGCGTCTGGCCGGGCTTTGACTTCGAGCGGCTTGATGTCCCCGACCATGAAGAGGTAGATAAGGCAGCCGGCGATGGCGACGCCGGCAGCGGCGAGGAGTCCGCCGACGAAGGAGCCGGTGCTGCTGTAGATCAGGCCGATGACGAACGGGCTGGCGACGCCGGCGAGATTGGACACGGAGTTCTGGACGCCCTGGATTGTGGACGCCCACGACCGCGTCGAGAGCGGCGCGATGTCGGCGGGCAGCGTCACGATGCTCGACGTGGCGAAGGTGACCCCGCCGAAGGACAAGGACAGCAGGGCAAGCGCCACCATGCTGTTGTCGACCACGGCCGCCAGGCCGATCAGCGCGGACACCAGCATGCCGGCGATGATGCAGGACTTGCGGGCGAAGGTCAGGCTGTGGCCGCGTCTGACCAATGCGTCCGAGGCCCAGCCGCCCCCGAAGTTGCCGATGAATGCGATGATTGCCGGGATCGTGCCGAACACGCCCAACGTGAGCAGGGAGAAGCCGCGTGCCTCGACGAGGTATGACGGGAACCAGGTGATGAAGAAGTAGATCACGAAGGACTGGCAGGAGAATCCCAGCGCCATCCCCCAGACCGTTCGGTACCGGAGCAGGTCGCGCCAGCGCAGTTGCGGGCCGTCGTCTGATGCGTCGGCGTCCTGCTTTTTTTGGCCGGCCTCGATGTAGGCGAGCTCCGCCTCGTTGACCTTCGGATGCTTGCGGGGGTCGCGGTACATCTTCAGCCAGAACACCACCCAGATCATGCCGAGCACCCCGGTGACGATGAACGAGCCGCGCCACCCGACGGCCGCGATCAGCGCGGTCACCAAGGGGGTGGCGAGCAGCGTGCCGCCTCGCGCTCCGCTGTCGTAGATCCCCGACGCTGTGCCTCGCTCCTGGCGGGGGAACCACCGCTCCACGACCTTCGTACAGGCCGGGAACGCGGCCGCCTCACCGACCCCGAGCAGCAGCCGGGCGCCGATCAGCGAGCCGACCCCGCGGACGGCTGCCATGGCGAAGGTGATGAGCGACCACCACGCGACGGCCGCGGCGTACAGCACTCGGCTGCCGAAGCGGTCGACGAGCCAGCCCATCGGGATCTGGAACAGGGAGTACGTCCAGAAAAACGCGCCGAGCAGCAGACCCGAGAGCGCCGGGTCGATGTGCAGGTCCTTGGTCATGTAGGGAAGCGCGACCGAAATGTTGGCCCGGTCCACATAGGCGATGGTCAGACCGGCGAAGGCCAGCCAGATCATGACCCATCTGACACGGGAGCGGCGCTCCGCGGGAGGGGCGGCAGCCCCGACAGAAGTAGTCATCGCATCTCTTCCTGGAGGTGGGACGTCTGAGCCGCCACGTGCCGTGCCAACGTCAGGCGCTCAGTCGGCGCCGCCGTCCCCGCGAGGTGGGCGGCGCTCATGTCGATGGCCTGGAGTCTGCCCGGAGCGACAGATGTCCGTCAATAGTGACGGACGTCTGTCGCTCTTGGAGGTCGACAATCGGAAATGGCATACTGGCTCCTCGACCTCTTCAGACTGCGCAGCGGTTCAAACCGCCGTCACCACAAGGAGTGCTGTGAGCGAAGCGGTGCACGACGCACCCCTGGTGTCGAGCCGGCTGGACGACAGCACCGGCGACGCACTGCTCGTCGTCATCGACGAAGTCGGCAGCCCGGTGGGCGCCCGGCAGATCAGTGCAGCGCTGGCCGAGCGGGGACGGCACCTGTCCGAATCCACCGTGGCGCGACGACTGCGCCAGCTCGATGCCGAAGGCCTGACTCTCCAGGTGGGAGCCAAGGGCCGCGTCCTCACCGACGCGGGCAACAGAGCGGTCGAGCGTCTGCGGCGCACGTCCCGGAGCGCAAGCCTTGTGTCGGCGTCCGAGGTGCGCACCGCTCAGGACGTGATCAACCTGCTCAAGGCCCGGCGGGCGATTGAACCCGAGGCTGTACGTGACGCCACCACGCACATCTCCGACGCCGAACTCGCCGTTCTGCGCACGGTCGTGGCCGAGCACCACGACCGGGCCAAGGTCAAGGAGCGGCCTCCCAGGGACATCGCACTCACCTTCCATCGCCTGCTGAGCGCGCCCGCGCGCAATCCCCTGGTGCGGGCGATGGTCGCCATCGTGCTCGATGACAGCCATGATCACGTCGAGGCGGCGCTGGACGTCATCCTGGAGGCGCATCACCACGGCGCCGTCAGCGTGTCCGAACACGGATCCATCATCGAGGCCATGGCCCAGCGCGACGCAGAGCGCGCCGCCGAGCTGATGCGAGCCCACCTCGACCGACTACTGGAAGAGGTCGACACCTTCATCGTCCGTTACGACTCTGAGCTGCTCGAACGCCTCCTCCGCCTACCGTGAAGGATGCAGTCCGCCCGAGCCGCACTCGGACGGCGCGTCACGTCGCAACAGGGCGAACGTTGCCTGATGCGGCACTAGCCATGGACTTCATCGAGACCGTGACCGTGAACGGACACGTACATTCTCGCCGTCATCGAACACGCCACCCGCCGGCGTTGTCACGTTGGTGGGGTGTTGATCGATTGAGGGTGCGTCAGGGTGTGTAGGGGTCGGGCGGGGGCCTGGGTCACGCTGCGGTGGGCAGGGCGGTGGCGCCGGTGATCTGGTCCCAGATGGCGAAGCGGGTGGTCATCTCGGTGCGGTATTCGGTGGCGGTCATCAGGTGGCGGCGTGGTCGGAAGTGGGGTGAGATGCCGCTGAACGCGGCCAGGAACCGCTGGGCTCCGCCGACGGAGCGGAAGCCCTTCATGGCGCGTTCGCGTTGCCGGGTGGGCTGGTGGGAGTTCTCGGCCCGATTGTTCAGGCCCTTGTGGGAGCGGTGTTCCACGGAGGGCATGACCTCGCGGTGGGCCGCGCCGTAGGAGCGGAGCTTGTCGGTGACCACCACCCGCGGCGCGGTGATGGCCTTCTTGAGCAGCTTACGGAAGAAGCGTCGGGCCGCGGCCTTGTCCCTTCGGCCCTGGACCAGGATGTTGAGCACGTTGCCGTCGGCGTCGACGGCCCGCCACAGGTACTTCAGCTCGCCGTTGATCTTCACGAAGACCTCGTCCAGGTGCCACTTGTCGCCCGGGCGGGGCCGCCGGCGGCGCAGGGAGTTGGCGTAGGCCTGCTCGAACTTCGCACACCAGCGCCGGACGGTCTCGTGGGAGACGATCACGCCGCGCTCAAGCATCAGCTCCTCGACCTCGCGGAAGCTGAGCGGGAAGCGGAAGTACAGCCACACGCAGTGCGCGATGATCTCCACCGGGTACCGGTGCCCCTTGTACGACGGCGACGCGGACGACACGAGCGAACCCCTCCCCAGCACGATCAACTCCAAGATCATCCCAGGCCGGTCAGCCAACGTGACAACGCCCTTCCACGCCCTGGGACAGCACGGGACAGGGCCGCTCCGAAAGACCCGGTCCCCTCCACCCCGGCCCGCCGCACCGTGCCCAAGCCGCCGGCCCACGCGAGCAGCCCGCGGTATCCGGCGGCGGTGGCCGGGAACTCCTCGGTGCCGAACACTGCCCCGAGCGGGGAGAGGACGGCAGCCACATGAGTGTCCCGGTGCGTGTCCACCCCCGAGGATCACCTCCCCCGTGGGACAGCGTCGGCGGCGGGCTGGGGCGCGTGCCGTCTGGCCTTCCTCACGATGGGACACCCGGTATACACAACGCCAGGCTGGATGCGCCTGAACCGTCTTCGGGTGTCTCGCGCGCCTCGGTGAGGGCGTCGGTGGCTCTGCGACGCACCGCCAGAGCCTCGGGCGTACCGATGCCATGACATGCAAGGGGACGTGCACTCTCTTCGGTGGCACGACCGAAAAGACATGCGTCTCGGCCGCCACGGCGCTATCGGGGCCGAGGTGCGGGAGTCAGCGGCCGCGGCGCGGCAGTACGAGGTGATCGAGCGGCTGCCGGCGGGGCGATTCATGTCGGCGAGAGGGTGCGCCGTCGTGGGGGGCGGTGAGCGCCGGCGGAGGGACGGTTCCGCGCCACAGAACCCATTTAGCATTGACTATCGTTTTCATATAGCGTTCGGTGTCGACGACGACCCAGGAGGTCTTCATGGCAGTCCCGAAGCGGAAAACGTCCCGCAGCAACACCCGTCACCGTCGTGCCCAGTGGAAGGCCACGACGCCTCAGCTCGTGCCCGTCACGGTCGACGGCTCCGTCTACCAGGTGCCGCAGCGGCTGGTGAGGGCCTACGAGCGCGGCCTCCTGCGCCCCGAGGGCTGATCCTTCATGGCCCAGGACCTACTGCCCGTCACTGTGCTTTCCGGCTTTCTGGGGGCCGGCAAGACCACACTGCTCAACCATGTCCTCGGCAACCGCGAGGGCATGCGGGTCGCGGTGATCGTCAACGACATGAGCGAGATCAACATCGACGCGGCACTGGTGCGCGGAGGTGAGGCCGCACTCTCGCGCACCGAGGAACGCCTGGTCGAGATGACCAACGGATGCATCTGCTGCACCCTGCGCGACGATCTGCTCGAAGAGGTGGACCGGCTCGCCCGCGAGGGGCGCTACGACTACCTGCTGATCGAGTCCAGCGGTATCTCGGAACCGATGCCGGTGGCGGCGACCTTCTCCTTCCCACGAGACGACGGGGCGACACTGGGTGATCTCGCCCGGCTCGACACGATGGTCACCGTGGTCGACGCGGCCAACTTCCTTCCGGAACTGGCGGGGGGTGACGGCCTCGCCGAGCGCGGACTCGATCAGTACGAGGACGACGAGCGGACGGTCAGCGACCTGCTCATGGACCAGATCGAGTTCGCCGACGTCATCGTGCTGAACAAGCTGGACCTCGTGGACGAGCGAGGGCGCGAACAGCTCAACGCCGCGCTCAACCGCCTCAACCCGGTGGCTCGGATAGTGCCCGTCAGCCGAGGCCGCGTGGAACTGTCCGAGGTACTCGGCACCGGCCTCTTCGACCTGGAGCGGGCCCAGCAGGCTCCCGGATGGGTTCGTGAACTGAACGGGGACCACATGCCGGAGACCGAGGAGTACGGAATCTCCAGCACGGTCTTCCGCTCGGACCGCCCCTTCCACCCCGACCGCCTGTGGACATTCGTCACCGGCGGGCTCGACAGCGGCCGGTACGGGCAGGTACTGCGCTCCAAGGGATTCTTCTGGCTGTCCAGTCGGCCAAACGTGACCGGACTCTGGTCACAGGCGGGTTCCGTGGCCCGCTTCGAGCCGTCCGGCGCGCGCGACGCCGACACCGCGCAGGGCCAGGAACTGGTCTTCATCGGCACGGATCTGCAGGTGGAGGCCCTCCATGATGCCCTGGCCGAGTGCCTGATGTCCGAGGGAGAGGCGCGGCCCGTGACCGATCCGTTCCCGGAGTGGGACACCTACGGCATCGACGACGCGTGTGAGCACAAGCACCCGGACCCGGTGGCGGCACACCCCTGAACTCCGGGCCGGACGGTGGTCGCAGCCACGGCATCGTCCGGTCCGGCTCTTACACGTGTATAGGTGAACCTCGTCGACCAGACCATCGGTCGACGGGGTTCACCTATACACGTGTACACGCGGCGGCAGGGGCCTCACTCACCCCGGGTCATTACTGAGCAGCGGGTCGGGAATCGCGGCCCACGCCTCCCTGCCCTGCGCCAACTCATGGTCGGTCAGCAGGGCTTCGTCGAGGGCGAGTCGGATGGCCTGCTCATCGAGATCCACTCCGGTGAAGACGATTTCGTTGCGCCGCCCCCCGTAGTAGTCGTGCCAAAACCACGACGCGAGAGTGCGCCTCTGGGGCGTGGCGGCCTGCCAGGCCCGCGCCTCTTCCGGCTCCGGCCACCGGTCCGCCTCCCGCAGTTCCAGGTGCGCGCCGGCGGAACGCCAGGTGACCACGGAATCGGGACGGCTGGAGAGCCCCAGATGGCCTCGGCCGCGTACGACGCCCCTCATGACGGCGGTGAGGGCATCGGCCAGGCGTTGCGGGTGGGCGGGGCGGCGGGAGCGCCACAGCACTGACTGCACGGAGTGCGCGGTTCCGCGCCGGATGCCGGGGATCACCACGGGATCCAGTCGCGCCAGCCACTGTTCACCGAAGTCAGCCGGCAGGGGGCGCACCAGGTGACGCCCATCGGCGGATGAATCCAGAAGCGAAGCGGTGCCGTTGACCTGCTCTACCAGAGACGCCGCTCCTGATGCGTACCGCCTGTCGGCGCCTTCCCCCGCGGGCACGTAGAGCACATCGGCAGACTCGACCTGCCGTACCGCCGCCTCGGCCTGCGTGAGCGGAGCCGGACGGTCCCAGCCGTTCCACAGCCGCACAGCCCGGTACACGCAACCGATATCGGCCGGATCGGCAACCAGGCCGGGTCCTACGAGTCCCCCATCGTCCTCGGCGATTACAAGAAGGACAAGGACGCCGAGCTGGAACGCCCGGAGCAGGTGTCGCTCATCGACACCGAGACGGGCAAGATGCGGCTCGTCGACATCGGTACGAGCTACACCTTCCGTTCGCTGGCACGCGGTCCGCACGGTGAGGCGCTCGTCCTGGGCACCGACGGCAGTATCCATGTCATCGACCCCGCCACGGGCAAGGTGACCAAGAAGATCTCCGCCCTCGGTTCGTGGCAGGAGCCGCTGGACTGGCAGCAGCCCCGCCCGGCGCTGTTCGTGCGCGACCACACGGCGTACGTCTCGGACCCGTCGAGCAAGAAGCTGCTGGCCATCGACATCGAGTCGGGCAAGCAGCTGGCCTCGACGGAACTGCCGAAGGCCCCCAACGAGCTGAGCGGCGTCAAGCAGCGCTGACCCTCTCCCGAGTCCCGAGGAGCGCGTTCCCGCCGGGCGGGAGCGCGCTCCTCCTGCTGCTGTCCTGCGATGCCCCCGCGACGCCGCCTCGTCAGCGGGGGCGGCCTTCGGGCCGGGGAACGGCGACGGGTGGTGTCACCAGGAGGACTTGGTCACTCCGGGAAGGAATCCGGCGTGCGCCTGTTCGCGCATCCTGACCCGGGACAGCCCGAACTTCCGCAGGTGACCGCGGGGACGGCCGTCCACGCTGTCCCGGTTGCGCACCCGGGTCGCGCTGGCGTTGCGCGGCTGGCGGCGCAGTTCCTCGGCCGCGGCGGCCCGCTCGGCCTCCGTGGTGTCGGGCCGACGGATGATCTCCTTCAACTCCGCACGCCGTGCGGCGTACTGCTCGACGGTCGCCTTGCGCTTCTCGTTCTGCGCGATCTTGCTCTTCTTGGCCATCAGACCTTCACTCCCCGCGCCCGGATGCGGGCGACCGCTGCCTCGACGCCGATGGTGTCGATCGTCTTGATCGCCCTGGCGCTCAGCACCAGGCGTACATGCCGTCCTTCACTGGGCAGCCAGTAGCGCTTGCGCTGGATGTTCGGGTCGAATCGGCGCGACGTGCGCCGGTGCGAGTGGGAGATGTTGTTGCCGAAGCCCGGCTGTGCGCCGGTCAGTTGGCAGTGGGCGGACACGAAGTTACCTGCCTCTCATTGAACCGGCCCCCATATTGAACATGGAAACCATTTCCATATAGTAGCGGCATGGCTCGCAACGAACTACGCCCGATCATCAAGCTCCGCTCCACCGCGGGAACGGGCTACACCTACGTCACCCGCAAGAACCGACGAAACAACCCCGACCGGCTGGTGCTGCGGAAGTTCGACCCACTCGTCCGCCGCCACGTCGACTTCCGCGAAGAGCGCTGACACCACAACTCCCCCGCTCAACACCCCCCGACCCCTAGGACACCGCTATGAAGCCCGGGATCCACCCCGCCTACCGCCCCGTCGTCTTCCGCGACAAGGCCGCCGACTTCGCCTTCCTGACCCGCTCCACCCTGACCAGCGACCGCACCGTCGAATGGGAGGACGGCAACACCTACCCTGTCGTCGACGTGGAGATCTCCTCCGCGAGCCATCCCTTCTACACCGGCACCGCCCGCGTCCTGGACACCGCGGGCCGCGTCGAGCGCTTCGAGCGGCGCTACGGCCGCCGTGAGGGCCGGTGATGGAGGACAAGCACACGCTCCCCGTCGTCATCGTCAACGGGCTGCACTCGGACGCACGCCACGAGGTCGTGGAGGGGCTGTTGAGGGAGGTGCCTCACAGCGTCGCACTGCACCACGACCTGGCGACAGCGGAGAAGGGCACGGTGCGCCGGACCGTACGCGACACCTCCGGGATGCTCTCCAGCGGCGAGGCCCCCCTGGTGAACGACTGCGCCTGCTGCGCCCTGCGCGTGGACCTGATGCCGGAGCTGGAGCGCCTGGCGGTCGACGGTGTGACCAGGATGGCCGTCGTCGAGCTCTGGGACTCCGTCGAGCCCAGGGCGATGGCCGAGGTCATCGCCGCGCACGGTGAGGGCCTGGTCGAGGTGACCGGTGTGGTCACCGCCGTCGATCCCGCCCTCGTGCTGCCCTACCTCGTCAACGGTGACGACCTCGCCGAGGCGGGTCTGGCAGCCGCGGCCACCGATGAGCGGACCGTCGGAGACACCTGGGCCCGGCAGTTGGAGTACGCGTCGGCTGTCGCCCTCGTGGACAACGACCGGGCGGACGAGGAGGACCGGGCGCTGATCGGTCAGCTGCACCCGACGGCACCGCAGGCAGCGGCCGGTTCCCAGGAGTTGGTGAAGCTTGCTCTCTCGGGGTTCGACGTGGAAGCGGCCGGTGCCGGCCAGCATCCGGCCTGCGCCCTGCTGCCCCAGGAGGCCGAGGAGGCCGGCGTCAGCACTCTCGTGTGGCGCAGGCACCGCCCGTTCCATCCCGAGCGCCTGTACGACGCGCTGGAGGATCTGAGTTGTGCGGCCGCCCGCAGCCGGGGCCGGTTCTGGCTCGCCGATCGTCCCGACACCCTCCTGTCCTGGGACGCGGCGGGCGGCGCGCTCTGCGTCGAGAACAACGGCCCCTGGCTCGCATCCCTGCCGGACGCCGTCTGGGACATGGTTCCGCCGGTCCGGCGAGCGGCCGCTGCACTGGACTGGCACCCCGAGCACGGCGACTGCTGCCAGCACCTGGTCTTCATCTCTCCCGGCCTCGACCGGGACGGACTGACCGCTCTGCTCGATTCCTGCCTGCTGACCGACGACGAGTACGAAGCAGGCCGCGCGGCATGGAAGAACCTGCCGGCCGCATTCGACGCGCTTCTCGACCCGGTCCACTGACCGCCTCACGCACCCGAACACCCACCCCCGTAAGGAAGACCCATGGCGCGACGCCAGGAACCCCGTAAGCCCGCCAAGAACCGACCGAACCCGCTCGACGCAGCGGAGATCACCTACATCGACTACAAGGACACCGATCTGCTGCGGAAGTTCATCTCCGACCGGGGCAAGATCCGCAGCCGCAGGGTCACCCGTATCAGCGCCCAGCAGCAGCGACAGGTCGCCACAGCGGTCAAGAACGCACGCGAGATGGCGCTGCTGCCGTACTCCAGCTCCAGCAAGTGATCCGCGGCCCGGGGCAGCCGTCGCGGTGCGGGGCGGGGTGACGTTCGAGAGCCCTGGGCAGCACGCCGCAGCGCCGGCAGCGCGCCCGGAGGCGTCCGTGTCGGGACAGGCTTACTCTGCGGGATATGCCGGATATATCTGCCACTCGTTCCCCGGCAGGCCACTCCGGCGTCTCTCAGGAGGCGAACCTACGAAGGAGTCAGCGAGATGTCCACGACCACGGCGCACCACCCCCACCCCGCGCACGCGCACCAGCACGCCCCGGGATGCGGCCACGTGGCGATCCCGCACAACGACCACATCGACTACGCGCACGACAGCCACCTGCATCGCGTCCACGAAGACCATGTGGACGAGTGCGTGAATCCGGCGCACTCGGTGCACGAAGGGCACGAGCACCAGCACGGACTGGACTGCGGCCATGTCGCCGTGCCGCATGAGGACCACGTCGACTACGTCCATGACGGCCATCGGCATGCCTCGCACGACGGGCATTGGGACGATCACTGATCAACCACTGCAGCTCGAGGCCCGTCGGCATCGGCCGATCAGGTGACATGCACGGACACGACAGGCGCCGGTGTGGACTCTCCGCACCGGCGCCTGCCGCTGTTCACGTTCGTTCATGACGCAGGCATAGAGGTCGCTCGGCCTGGACATTATGGATATGACAATCATCTCGAAGAGCTGACCCATCACCTGCGGCGGCGCCAACCAGTGCCCCCGGCAGTCGAGCTGTCGCTGCCCCCCTGAGAGGCGAGTGCCGCTGTTGGCTGTCCCCTTGTTCCTGAACCCGAAGCTCGAACCACCACTCACGTCCTTGCTGGCCTCATCCCGATTCCTGCACAGCCTCGTGGACGGGCTGGGCTCGCCCCTCAACCCCGACCACCGAGTTGATGCGCGTCCTGGGGATCGACGAACGACCCGTGCACAGCGTGAGCCTGGAGTCGGACGCGGACGTCCGGGAGGCCGCCATGCAGGCCCGGACCGACGGCCCCATGTCCGACCACCATGCGGCCTCGCGGCGGAAGCCCCGGGGCCGCAGCCGTCGGCATCCCACCTCGGCGCCTCGCGGACCACGCGCCCGGTCGGGACGTACATGACGTCAGCACCATCAGTGCGCCGCGCCACTGTCGGACGGGTCCTGCTTGCCCGCGTCGATGACCACGGCAACGATGAGTGCGGCTGTCGCGAACGCCAGCGCCGCGCCGATGAACGCCCTGCTGTAGCCATGCGTCATGGCCTCCTGGGCTCGTATCACGAGCGCGGCGTCGTGCATGCGCAGACCCGCGAAATAGGTCTCGTCCGCGTGCGGCAGGCGGTTGTCGGCGACGGACGTCGACAGCGTGGCCAGGATGGCCAGGCCGAGCGCGCCACCGGTCTGTTGAGCGGTGTTGAGCAGTCCCGACGCACTGCCCGAGTCGCTCGTGTCGACACCACGCACGGCGCCGAGTGTCAGCGGTACGAAGGCGCAGCCGAGTCCGACGGCGGTGACGAACATGGCGGGCATCAGCGCGCCCGCGTACGGGGAGTGCGGTGTCAGCGTGCTCAGCCAGAGCATTCCGGCCATGGCGACCACCAGTCCGGGTGCGGCCAGCAGCCGTGGCGGCAGCTCGACCACGAGCTTCGAGCCGATCCCCGCCATCAGGCCGATGCCGGCACTGAACGGCAGGTAGGCGAGCCCCGTTCTCAACGCGCTGTACTCCAGCACATGCTGCATGTAGAGGGTCAGGAAATAGAACGTGGCGAACATGCCCAGGCCCACGAGCAACAGGGCCGCGTAGGTGCCTGCACGGTTGCGGTCCTGGAGGACGCGCAGGGGCAGCATGGGGTGTTCGATGCGGCTCTGCCGGAGCAGGAACAGGGTGAGCAGCACCGCGGCGGTGGCGAAGCAGGTGAGGGTGAGGCTGTCGGTCCAGCCCTCCTGGCCGCCGCGGGTGATCGCGTAGACCAGGGAGAGCAGGCCGGCGGTCCCCGCTGCCGCCCCCTGGACGTCGAGCTTCCCGTGTGCGGGGTCGGCCTCGCCGAGCACGGTGGTTCCGGCCAGCACACCGATGCCGATGGGTATGTTCACCAGCAGTACCCAACGCCAGTCGAGGTACTCGGTGAGGACACCGCCCGCGATCAGGCCGACGGTCGACCCCACGCCGGCCATGGCGGCGTAGGTGCCCATGGCTCGGTTGCGCTCCATGCCCTCGGGAAAGTTCGTGGCGATCAGCGCGAGCGCGGTGGGTGCCGCGACGGCGGCGCCCATACCCTGTAGCACCCGTGCGGCTATGAGCAGTCCCGCATTGGGTGCCAGGCCGCCGAGCAGTGACGCGAGTACGAATAAGGCGATGCCGAACCTGAAGACGCGGCGCCGACCGAACAGGTCGCCGGCCCTGCCGCCGAGAAGCATCAGTCCGCCGAACGTGACCGCGTAGGCGTTCACCACCCAGGCCAGGTTGCCCCCGGACACCTTCAGTCCGCTCTGGATGCTCGGCAGCGCGATGTTCACGATCGTGGCGTCGAGCACCACCATCAATTCCGCCGCGGCGATGACGAGCAGGGCGAGAACCGGGTGACGGGTGGGTCCCGTCGGGGAAGCCTTTTCGGGGCCCGAGCCGGCCCGTGCTCCGCGTGACATGGGACCTCCAGGTGGTGGGGCGCACGCGCGCGGCCGGGGAAATCCCGGAGGCGCGCCGCGTGCGGCTGATTTCAGCCGGTTTATCTTGCTTCTTTGTTCTGCGACCGGCGCCGCGCGCAATCCGTGCATCGCCCCGGCCACTGGCGTGGCTATCCTGCCCGTGATGACGCACAACGGGGCCGGGCTGTTCAACTGAGGGAGAGATCATGCTTGTTCGCATGACGAAAGGCATTGCCATCGCCACCACCGGTCTTCTCACCGGCGCATTCGGCTATGGGGCGATCAACCTCGCGCCGACGTTCTGGAAGGTTCCGCTGGAAATGCGGCTGTCCTTCCACGCCCAACTGATGAAGATGAACTCTCCGGTGATGCTGACCGCGATGGCGGCCGCCGCTGCCAGCTCCCTGGCGCTGGCGCTGCAGACCCGCGGCCGGGAGCGATGGCTCGCCGCCGGTGCGACCTCGCTGGCGGTGGCGTCCTTTCTGATCACTCGTTTCGGTAACGTGCCGATCAACGGTCAGATCAAGGTGTGGGCCACCACGTCGGCGCCGGCCAACTACGCCGAGCTCCTGCACCGGTGGGACCTGTTCAACCGGCTGCGCACCACCACCGCCCTGGTCGCCTTCATTCTGCTCGTCGTCACCGCCGTGGCGCCTTTCCGAGACCGGCAGGAGACCGCTCGGGAGCCCATCGAGGCGGACGGCGCGCAGCCGCGGGAGACGAAGGCATGAGAACGCGCCCCGGTGGTCAGCCACGGCCGGTCCTGCCTTCCAGCTGACGGTCGAGAGCCCTTTCGGTCTCGGTCAACGGCCGATCCGAGGCCAGGCATTCGGGGTGCCCGGGTGGGGGCGGTTCCGCGATGTACGGATGGGGCTCGGACAGATATATCTGGCCGTAGGCAATCAGTGAATCCGCGCACAGGCGCAAGAGGCGACGCATGGACCAACGCATGGAACCAATCGTGGTGGGCAGCGAAAAAACCGGGCTAAAGCGCAAGGCCGTGAAGTTACGGGCTGATCGCCGGTTGCACACCGGGTCCTGCGCTCGAAGACCTGGGCCAAGATCGCCATTCCGTTTCCCCGTCCGCGGTACTCGCCTGGCCGCTCAGGCCGAGGCCCGCCGCAGGTGGAACGCCGTGTCGTCGGCGAGTACGGTCTGGTGGGCCATGCGCAGTTCGAGACCGGGGTCGATGCCCAGTTCCTCGACGAGCTGCTCCCGCATGCGACGGTAGGCAACAAACGCGTCGCCGCTGCGGCCGCTGCGGTGGAGCGCCACCATGAGGCGGGCACAGAACCCTTCGCTGAGAGGGTTCTCGGCCACCAGCCGGCTGAGCTCACCAACCAGTTCGAGATGACGGCCGAGCCGCAGATCCAGGTCGACGCGTCTCTTGAGCGCGGTCATCCACGCCTCGTCGTACTGAAGTGCGGCGCCAGAGAGCGCCGTGCTTTCCCCCAGGTCCTCCAGTGTCGGGCCGCGACGGAGGTCCAGTGCCTCTCGGTACTGTTTCGACGCCAGTTCCTCGTGGCCGGCCTCCGCCGAATCCGCCGCCAGCGCACACAGGCGGTCGAAGCACACGGTGTCGAGGATGCCGTCGTTGACCTGCAGTTGATAGCCGGGGGCCCGGGTGCGCAGCGTGCACCAGCGGCCGTCGAGGTCGTGCCGGATCAGGAACTTGCGCAGTTGGGAGACGTACACCCGCAGGGCCGCGAGGGCGGTGGCCGGCGGGCGGTCGCCCCACAGTTCACGGATGAGCGCCTCGGTGGACAAGGTCGCGTTGGGCCGGATGAGGAGTGTGGCCAGGAGCTGACGCAACTTGCGCTGCGGCAGGGGAACTTCGACGGAGTCCACCACGATCTCCAGTGGCCCCAGCAGTCGCAGGGCGACCCTGCGCGGGGTGATGTCCTGCACACCGCACGCCGGCTGCACTTCCATGGTGGCGGTCATGCCAGAACCTCCAGCCGCGGGTGGGCACTGCGGAAGAAGGTCAGCGGCTGCTCCTCGCGCAGCAGGCTGAGGTCGACGACCTCCCCGATCACGATCTCGTGGTCCCCGCCCTGGAACGTGGTGTGCAGCCGGCAGTCGAGATAGGCCAGCGAGTCCCCGAGCACCGGGGAGCCGGTCGCACCGGGACCATGGGGCAGGTCGTCGAACTCGGCGGTGTCGCGGCGGGCGAAAGCGCGGCACAGGTGGGCCTGGTCGGAGGCAAGGATGTTGACGGCGAAGGCGCCGGAGGCCTGAAGAGCCGCGAGAGCCCTCGACTCCCTGTGGACACAGAAAAGCACCAGGGCAGGGTCGAGCGAAACCGAGGTGAACGAATTCACCGTAACCCCCACCGGCTCCTCGTCCTTACCTTGACAGGTAATCACCGCGACGCCCGTCGGATAACGTCCGCACACGTCACGGAGCACTCGTGCCTCCACGGTCGCGGTGTCCCTTTCCTCGGCTTCAGAAACGGTCAAGCTGTCCACGTCAACCCCCTAGGAAATACCGCACTTGCCTCTCACAGCTGAAATCACAGGAGCCAGAAACAGGGTGGTGCAGGTGCCGCGAGCTTAACGAGACGACGATGGTGCCGCCTACGGCCCCAAAGGATGAGGCGGGGCGTACTTTCGTCCCAAGGAGATGTGCCGACGCATGGCACCTGACCGCGTAGGCCCAGGTCAACGAGGCGTGTTCAACCCCGGCGCCCGTTGTGCGGCACGACTGACTGGGCAACCCGGGAGAACCGGGGGCGTGCCGTGCGACCTCCGGTTGCTGCCGCAGTGGCCGGCGGCGTTCCACGGAGCCGGACCGGCGGCCGTCTTTCTTCTCATGGCTTTTTCCTGACCTCATCGACGCTTTACCCCGTCGGGTGATTCTGATGTGGCCGCTCACCGAACGACCGAAAACCTGGAACGGGAGGAAAGTGAATGCGCAGCACTCTGATCGTGGCTCGCATGAAGCCAGATTCCGCCGATGATGTGAACCGTATCTTCACCGAATCCGACGCCGGCGAGCTGCCCCATCTGATCGGTGTGAAGGAACGCAGACTGTTCCGCTTCCACGATCTCTACATGCATTACCTGGCGTCCGACGAGGACGTGCGCGGATCGATCAACGAGCTGCGGAGCCACGAGCTGTTCACCGATGTCAGCGACAGGTTGAGCGCGCACATCACCGCATACGACCCGGGGACGTGGCAAGGGCCCCGGGACGCCATGGCCCACGAGTTCTACACCTGGCACGCGGACGGCTGAGCCGGATCGCCGCTCGCGTGCCGAGGCGACGGCGGCGTCGCCGGCCGGGGGAGCCGCCGCACCGTCGGTGCGGACCAACGAGAGGAGGCTGGCGTGGCCAGCGAACGAATGACCAAGATCGTGACGAAGGACATCGAGCCCAACCGGCGCCGGGGCGGGGATCTGCGCACATTGCTGAGCCCGGCCACCGCAGGCACCACTTCAGGGTTCATGGGGGTCCTCACCTTGGAGCCGGGCGAGGTCGTCACCGAGCACTACCACCCGTATTCCGAGGAGTTCCTGTACCTCGTCAGAGGGGAGATCACGGCGCGGATCGACGGGGAGCCCGTCCCGCTCGCCGCGGGTGAGGCGCTCCACCTGCGGATCAACGTCCGGCACCGGCTGGAGAACGACGGTACGGAGCCCGCCTTCCTGGTCTTCCAGCTGGGCCCGCTCGCACCGCGCCCCGAACTCGGGCATGTGGACACCGAACCGCTGCCGCATCAGGAGTCGGTATGAGTCGCCGCAGGGCCGTGGTCACCGGCGTCGGAGTGGTGGCGCCCGGGGGCATCGGCACCAAGGCCTTCTGGAAGCTGCTGTCCGAGGGACGTACAGCCACCCGTGCCATCACGCACTTCGACGCGTCGGGCTACCGCTCAAGGATCGCGGCGGAGTGCGACTTCGACCCCGCCGCTTGCGGACTGAGTTCCGAAGAGGTCGGGCGGCTGGATCGCTGTGCCCAGTTCGCTGTGGTCGCCGCACGGGAGGCCCTCTCGGACAGCGGGGTCGAGACCGACCAGTTGCCGCCGCATCGCATCGGCGTCTCGATCGGGAGCGCGGTCGGCTCCACCATCACGCTGGAACAGCAGTACGTCCGGGTCAGCGACGCCGGCAGCCGCTGGGTCGTGAATGCCTCGGACCCGTATCCGCACCTGTACGGCGCGCTGGTGCCCGGCACGCTCGCGGCGGAGGTGGCTTGGACGGCCGGGGCACAGGGGCCGGTCCGGGTGGTGTCGACGGGCTGCACCTCAGGTCTCGACTCCGTGGCGCAGGGTGCCCAGTTCATCGAGGACGGATTGGCCGACATGGTCGTGGCCGGTGCGACCGACGCGCCCATCTCGCCGATCACCGTCGCCTGTTTCGACGCCATCAAGGCGACCTCGTCCAACAACGACGACGCCGCCCACGCCTCCCGTCCCTTCGACCGGGACCGTGATGGCTTCGTGCTCGGCGAGGGCGCGGCCGTCCTCGTACTGGAGGACGCCGAGGCCGCGCGCCGCCGCGGTGCCCGGGTCTACTGCGAGGTCGCGGGGTACGCGCAGCGCAGCAACGCGTTCCACATGACCGGTCTGCGCCCGGACGGTTCGGAACTGGCGGACGCGGTGCGGGTGGCACTGGACCGTGCCCAGTTGCCTCCGCAGGCCGTGGACTACGTCAACGCCCACGGGTCGGGTACCCGGCAGAACGACCGGCACGAGACCTCCGCGTTCAAGACCTCGCTCGGCGAACACGCCTACCGCGTGCCGGTGAGCTCGATCAAGTCCATGGTGGGCCATTCCCTGGGCGCGATCGGCGCCCTGGAGCTCGCCGCCTGCGCACTCGCCATCGAGATGGACACGATTCCGCCGACCGCCAATCTCCGGAACCCGGATCCCGAACTCGGCCTGGACTACGTTCCGTTGACAGCACGTGAGCAGCGGACGGACACCGTACTCAGTGTCGGCAGCGGCTTCGGCGGGTTCCAGACAGCGATGGTGCTGGCCGCCCCCGGCCGGGTGATGCTCGATGTCTGACACAGCCACGGCCCCGCGCCGTGCCGTGGTCACCGGCATCTCGGCGGTGGCGCCGGGCGGCAGGGGAACTGACGCGTTCTGGCACTCCGTGCTCGACGGCCGCTTCGGTCTCGGCCCCGTGACGCACTTCGACGCAGCCGAATTCCCGGTGCGACTGGTCGGCGAGGTCTTCGGTGACGGCACTCTGCCCGGCGTCGACCCCCGGCTCGCCGTGCAGACGGACCGCTGGAGCCAGTTCGCGCTGTTGGCGGCCGAGGAGGCGCTGGCCGATGCGGGGGTGCGACCCGAGTCGTTCTCCCCGTACGACCTCGGGGTCATCACGGCCTCCTCCTCCGGAGGCAACGCGTTCGGCCAGCAGGAGATCGCGGCCCTGTGGTCGAAGGGACCGCGGCATGTCGGTCCGTACCAGTCGATCGCCTGGTTCTACGCCGCCACGACCGGTCAGCTCTCCATCCGGCACGGCATGAAGGGCCCCTGCGGGGTCACTGTCGCCGAACAGGCCGGCGGCCTCGACGCGATCGCGCAGGCCCGTCGTGCCCTGCTGCACGGGGATGCCAAGGCCGTGCTGACCGGGGGTACCGAGGCGCCGCTGAGCCCGTACGCCCTGACCTGCCAGACCAGTTCCGGCCGGCTGAGCACCAGCGACGACCCGGAGCGTGCCTACGTGCCGTTCGACGTGGCCGCGTGCGGCCACGTCCCCGGCGAGGGCGGGGCCATCCTCGTACTGGAGGCGCAGGACAACGCCCGCGAGCGCGGCGCCGACTCTCCGTACGGTGAGATCGCCGGTCACGCGGCCACCTTCGACCCGGCGCCCGGCGTCCCCGAGGGCAACGCCCCCACCGCTCTTCGCCGGGCCGTCCGGCTCGCCCTCGCCGACGCCCGGATCCGGCCGGAGGAGGTCGACGTGGTCTTCGCCGACGCGGCGGCCACCCCCGAACTGGACCGTGCGGAGGCGCGATGCCTCGCCGAAGTCTTCGGACCACGCGGGGTGCCGGTCACGGCCCCCAAGGCGCGCTACGGACGGCTGTACGCGGGCGGAGCTCCGCTCGACGTCGTCACCGCTCTGCTCGCCCTACGCGACCAGGTGATCCCGCCCACCGGACCGGGCGCCACCGCGGACCCCGCCCACCGGATCGACCTCGTGTCGGAGCCCCGCGAGGCTCCGCTGCGCACCGCGCTGGTGCTCGCCCGCGGCTACGGCGGCTTCAACTCCGCCCTCGTCGTCCGGACCGTCAGCTCATGAATCCCCTGCCCGATCCCGACCACGCGACATCGAAAGGACCGGTATCCATGACCGCGCCGTCCCTCACGTACGAGGAGTTCCTCAAGATCGTCCAGCAGTGCACCGGGGTTCCCGCGGAGACGCTGCGGGCGGACGACCCGATCGCGACCATCCAGGACATGGGAGTGGACTCGCTGGGTCTGATCAATGTCCTCACCGAAGTGGAGAACCGATACGACATCCAGTTGGATGCCGAGGACCTCACCCGTCTCCCGGAGGTCTTCGCCCTGATCAACGAGCAGTTGAAGCCGGCGGGCGCGCGTACCGAGAACCACGTCGTCATCGACGCACCGTTGGACTTGGTGTGGGACATGACCAACGATGTGGCCAACTGGCCGAACCTGTTCAGCGAGTACGCCTCCGCGGAGATCCTGCAGCACCGAGGTGACACCGTGCGCTTCCGTCTCTCCCTCCATCCGGAGGCCGACGGAAAGGTCTGGAGCTGGATCTCCGAACGCGTCATGGACCGCGTGAACAGGACCGTCGAGGCACACCGCGTCGAGCCGGGCCCCTTCGCCTTCATGAACATCCACTGGTCCTACCGGCAGACCGACACAGGTGTGGAGATGCGCTGGGTCCAGGAGTTCCACATGAAGCCGGACGCCCCGGTCGACGACGCCGCCATGGCCGAGCGCATCAACGGGAACTCGAAGACCCAGATGTCGCTGATCAAGGAGCGGGTCGAGGCGGCGGCCCGGGGCCGTGCCGGAGCGATGGTGGCGCGATGAGCGGCATCGATTTCGCCCTCAAGGGCAAGCACGTCCTGGTCACCGGCGGCGCCCGGGGAATCGGACGGGCCACCGTGCTCGCCCTGGCCGCTCAGGGCGCCTCGGTGACAACCTGCTACGTCAACGAGAGCGGGCAGGTCGAGTCGCTGCGGCGTGAGCTGGGCGAGCAGGGTGCCCAGGGCTCGCTCGTACGCTGCGACATCACCGACCACGAGCAGGCCGGCCGGTTGTGCGCCGACGCGCACGAGAGGTACGGACCCATCGACGCCGTCGTGAACAACGCCGGTGTCATCAGTCACCTCCCGCTGCGGAATCTGGGCCCCGACGAGTGGCATCGCATCCTCGACGCCAATCTGACCGGCATGTACCACGTGATCCGCGCGTCGCTGTCGTACGTCGCCGAGGTCGCCTCCATCGTCAACATCAGCTCCGCCGTCGCACACCACGGCATGCCGGGCGCCGCCCACTACGTGGCGTCCAAGGCCGGTGTGATGGGGCTGACCAGGGCCCTGGCCAAGGAGTTGGGGCCACAGGGAATCCGGGTCAACTGCATCGCCTCCGGGCTGGTCGAAACGGACCAGATGAAGGCCGTCACGGCCGAGGGGCGGGCCCGTTACGAGCAGATGATCTCGCTGGGACGGCTCGGCCGCCCGGAGGAGATAGCCGATGTGGTGCTGTTCCTCGTCTCGCACGCCGCCCGCTACATCACCGGCGCCACGCTCGACGCCGACGGCGGCATCTGACCGGAAGGAGACCGTACTCCGTGCTACGCACCGTGCTGGAGATGACGGTCCGTGAGGGATGCGAGGCAGAGTTCCGCGCGGCCTGGCTGGAGACGGCCCAGGCTGCCGCGCGTCTGCCGGGCAGTGTTGGCCAGACCCTGCTGCGCGACCCGCACCGTCCCCGTACACATCTGATCATGGCCGACTGGGCGGACCGGGCCGCCCTGGAGGCCTTCCGGACAAGTCCCGCTCGGGAACGGCTCAGCGCCCGGCTTGAGCCGTTCCGCGAATCAGCCCGCAAGCGCGTGCTCGAAGCCGTTCAGCACGTGTCAGCCACCACTCCGTTGGAAGGTGATCCCTCGTGACCGTACGTGTCATGGTGTCCGCCCGTGTCGAGGAGAAGGACCGCGAGGCCTTCGAGGAGGCCTACCTCTCGGTCGCCGCCGCCGTCCGGGGCACGCCCGGCCATATTCGCGACGAGATGCTGCGCGACGCGGAGGAGGCCGGCCGCTACATCCTGCTCGCCGAGTGGGAGAGCGAAGAGGCGTTCCGTGCCTGGGAGGACGCCCCGTCGCACCGCGAGATGGCGGCGCCCATGTTCCCCTACTGGAGCGGCGGCGGTATCGAGCGGCGGATCTACGATCTGCGGGCCCGGCTCGACAGCGTCCCGTCCCACACGTGAGCGGACGGCACCCATGGCTACCATCCGCAAGGCCCTGGTGATCGGCGCCGGTATCGGCGGGCTCACCACGGCGGCAGGCCTCCTGCGGCAGGGCATCGAGGCGGAGGTGTTCGAGGCGCGTCCCACGCCGGGACGGCTGCTGACCGGGGGTGGGTTCATGCTCTGGCACAACGCCTTCCTCTCGCTGCGCAGGCTCGGGCTCGGGATCGACGAGGCCGTCGCCGCCGATTCGGTACACATGCGCTTCCACGAGTTCCGCTCCGACTCCGGCCGACGCCTGGCACGTTGGCACCTGGACGGTCCGACGGAGAAGTCCGGCGCACCGGCCTGCGCCCTGCGCCGCTCCTCCCTGCACAAGGTGCTCACCGAGGCGGTGGGTGACCACCGGATCCGGCTGGGCCGCCGGTTCACCGGCTACACGCAGGACGTCGACGGTGTCACCGCGCAGTTCGACGACGGGTCCACGGCCCGTGGTGAGGTGCTGATCGGCGCCGACGGGCTACGTTCCACGGTTCGGGCCGAGATGCGAAGGGGGTTCGAACCACCGCCGCGATACGCCGGATACACGGCCTGGCAGGCCATCACCCGGCTGCCGGGCGAGTCACTGGTGCCCACCGGCACGTTCTTCAACCTGTGGGGCAAGGGGGGCCTGCGCTTCCTGTACTGCAGGCTGAACAAGACCGAGGTCTACTGGGATGCCATCACCAGTGACCGCGCGGCCGCCGGGATCGACACCCTGCGCAAAACGCGAGGCGCTGCGCTGGCGGCCGCGTACCGCGGCTGGGCGGACCCCGTCGGCAGGATCATCTCCTCGACCGACGAGGGGGCGATCCTGCCGGTGAGCATTCACGACCGGCCGCCGAGCGGCGGCTGGAGCGAGGGCCGGGTCGTGCTCATCGGTGACGCCGCCCATCCGATGACGCTCAATCTCAGCCAGGGCGCGGGCCAGGCCATCGAGAGCGGGGTGGTCCTCGCCGACATGCTGGGACGCGCGCAACCGGATGCGGTGCCCGGGACGCTCCGTGCCTTCGAGTCCGCCCGTCGCGGGCGGGCCGGCGACATGGTGACGACCTCGTGGCGCATCGGCACGCTGGGACTGGCTCACAGCGCTCCGCTGTGCCGACTGCGCGACCTCATGATGTACACCTTCTTCGACACGGTCGCCCGGGGCCAGAGCTATGCGCTGATGCTGGACGGCCGGCTGGAGCGGGCGCCCCTTCGGACGGCCGGGGCACTCGACCACGGGGCGGGGTGAGGGCCTCCGATGCTGGCCGCCGCCCTGGCCTCCGTCCTCGTGCTGTGCACCGGCGTGCTCGCGGGTGCGCTGATCGCGGTCGAACGAGCCGTCGTTCCCATGCTGTTGCGTCTGCCCCGGCAGAGCTGGTCCGAAGTGCATCGGCTGCTGGACCCCGGCTTCGACCCGCTGATGCCGACCGTGAACAAGGTGGCGCTGGCCGCCGGCCTCGGGCTGTCGTTCCTGGCCCCCGGGGCTGGTGCGAAGGCCGCGTTCGCCACCGCCCTGGCAGGAGTGGCGGGCGTCGCCCTGGTGTCGGAACTGCGCAACGTACGGATGAACCGACGGGTCGACGCGTGGGCCGAAGCCGGGGAGATCCCCGAGGGCTGGGAGACGCTGCGTGACCGCTGGGCGCGTGCCAACCAGTTGCGTACCGCCTTCGCCGTCCTCGCGTTCTGTGCCGCGCTCAGCGGCTGTTGCCTGCTGTGGGCCTGAGCACCGTATCCGTGGTCCCGGCCGCTTCCGATCGTTTGTCCTTCAGTTGAGGAGCTGATCCCATGAATCCCGCACATGAGGAGAGTGCCGCGCACACGTCGGCCGCCGAGTCCGCCGGGCAGACGCCTGAGCCACCGGAGTTCGCGGGCCGGGTCGCTCTGGTCACCGGGGGAGCCCGCGGCATCGGCGCGGCCACCGCCCGGCTGCTGGCCGCCCGAGGGGCCCGGGTGGCGGTCAACTACCACAAGAGCGCGGACCGGGCCCAGGAGGTCGTGGACTCGATCCGGCAACTCGGCGGTGAAGCAGTGGCGCTGCAGGGCGACGTCACCGATCCCGAGCAGGTGGCCGCGCTGGTCGCCGGTGTCACGGCCGAAGTCGGCCCGGTGAACCTCCTGGTCCTCAACGCCGCGGGTCTGGGCGCCCATGAGGCGCGCATCGCCCCCGTGACGGACCTGACGTGGGAGGACCTGGAACACGTGGTCACACAGCAGCTCAAGGCTCTGCTCCTGACCACGCGTGCCGTGCTGCCGGACATGATCGCCCGGGGCGGCGGCTCGGTGGTGGCGGTGGGGGCGGCGCTCGCCCGCCGGCCCGCACCGCGTTTCCTTCCGCTGGCGGTCGCCAAGGCGGGCGTGGAGGCCGCTGTGCGCACCCTGGCCATGGAAGTCGGCCCACGGGGTGTGCGGGTCAACGCGGTGGAACCCAATCTCATCCTCACCGAACTCGCCCATCAGGTCCCCGAGGAACAGCGCCTGGCCGTTGCCGAGCGCGCCGCGCTCAGGCGCAACGGAACCCCACGGGACGTCGCCGAGGTCATCGCGTTCCTGGCGTCACAGCGCTCCTCGTACCTCACCGGCAGTTGTCTGCTCGCGGACGGCGGCACCGCGTTCGCCTGATCGCCCGGCGCCGCGCACGACGTGGGCCAGTGGATTTTCCCCGCCTTTATCACCCCCTTTGCAGCCGCTGATTGCCTGTCCAACGGCTGCCGTCCGTCACCGGACGATCCGAGCGAAAGAAATGAGAAACCATGTCGAAGCCCGAGCGAAAAGTGGTCAACCGGGACGATGTCGAGCCCGTCTGCTGGTTCGGTGAGGAAGGCCGGTTCCTGCTGCGCAAGGAGGACACGGGCGGGCTGTACAGCTTCTACCAGATCACCACCCAGCCGGGGAGCGGTCCGCCGCTGCACGTGCACGAGACCGCCGACGAGGCGTTCTTCGTCAACAAGGGAAGCTACGAGTTCGAGGTCGGCGGGGTCACGGAGGTCATCAACGCCGGCAGCATCATCTACGGTCCGCGTGGCGTACCCCACCGCTTCCTCAACGTGGGTGACGAGCCTGGCCAGTTGCTCGTGATCGCCACTCCCGGCGGCGTCGAGAACTTCTTCATCGGTCTGTCCGAGCTCGTCGCGGACGGGGCCCCGGACTGGCGCAAGATGCAGCAGCTCGCCAACGAGCACCAGATGCGGGGATTCCGGCCGCCGCCCGGAGCCCACGGCGACCTGGGCGGCCCGCCGGCCGCGGTCCGCGACGGTGCCGGCGGTCCGGCCGCCGCCGCGCGCGGATCCCGTGGCTGACACACACCGCTCCGGGGCGCTGACGGCCCTCCCCCCTCTGCCACCGGCCTCCCGTGCGCCGCATGGCTCGCAGGAGGATCCCGGCCGGGGCACCGCGGCATTCCGCGGTGCCCCGGCCGGCCCCGTGCCGCTCCGGCGCGCTCGCACGCAACCCACTCGTTCCAGTCCGACCAGGGAGGACACCATGCCCAAAAACCTCTCGGGCTACCGTGCCGGACCGAAGCCCGGCACGCCGCCCCGCCATGACGTGATCATTCTGGGTTCCGGCATCGCCGGATCGGCCCTGGGCGCCATCCTGGCGAAACAGGGTGTCTCCGTTCTCCTCCTCGACGGCGGAACGCACCCCCGCTTCGCCGTCGGTGAGTCGACGACGCTCTACACCCTGAAGATGTTCCGGCTGCTCGCCCGGCGCTACGGCATTCCCGAACTGGAGTCGCTCACCTCCTACGAGGACTGCCGCGACAAGATCGCCCCGACCAGCGGGACCAAGCGGCACTTCGGCTTCATCCGGCACGAGGAGGGCAAGGAGCCCGACCCGGCCGAGTTCCTCCAGTTCAGCCCGCCGTCGAAGGTGCTGCAGACCAGCCATCTGTTCCGTCAGGACACCGACGCGTATCTCTTCCACACGGCCATCCGCTACGGCTGTGACGTCCAGCAGGCGTTCCACGTCGAGGACGTCGAACTGGCCGAGGACCACGTTGCCGTGGTCGGGAAGGGCGGTGAGCGTCACGAGGGCCGGTATCTGGTGGACGCCAGCGGGTTCCGGTCCCCGGTGGCCCGGCAGCTCGCACTGCGCAGGCCGCCGGAGGAGATCAAGCACCACTCCCGCTCCTTGTTCACGCACATGATGGGGGTGCGGCCGACGGACGAGTGTCTGCGGGTGGGGCCCGAGGACGCGCCGCCGATCCCCTGGGTGGAGGGGACCATGCACCACATCTTCGAACGCGGATGGTTCTGGTCGATCCCGTTCAACAATGGGCCGGGGTCTAAGAATCCGCTGGTCAGTGTCGGGCTGACACTCGACGAGCGCCGGTACCCCAAGCCGGACGACATCTCCCCGGAGGAGGAGTTCCGGAGCCTGGCGGAACGGTTCCCCGCGGTGCGCCGACTGTTCGCGGACGCCCGGACCGTACGGCCCTGGGTGTCGGCCGACCGGATCCAGTACGCCTCCGGCAAGACCGTGGGGCACCGCTGGTGTCTGATGTCGCACGCGGCCGGTTTCATCGACCCGCTGTACTCCCGAGGCCTCACCAACACCGGCGAGGTGGTCAACTCGCTTGCGTGGCGGCTCCTCGAAGCGCTGGCCGAGGACGACTTCGACGAGGAGCGCTTCCGGTACGTCGACGAACTCCAGCAGGGCCTTATCCGGTACAACGACGAGCTCGTCAACTGCTCGTTCATCTCCTTCAGCGACCACGCCCTGTGGAACGCCGTCTACCGCGTCTGGTGTGCGGCGGAGGTACCGATCAACCTGCGGTTCGACCGGTTCACCGAACGCTTCATGGACTCGGGCGACGACGGCGTGCTCCGGGTGATGGAGGAAGCCGCCCACCCTGGACTTCCGGTGCCCGGATCACACGGCTACAAGGAACTGTTCGACGAGATGGTGCGGGTCTGCGAAGCGGTCGACCGGGGGGAGCGCACCGCCGCCGACGCGGGGGCGGAGCTGCTGACGACGGTGGCGAAGGCCCCCGTGGTGCTGGACCACCTCGGACTGCGCGACCCCGCCTGCAGGTTCATCTACCCCAAGCCGGACGATCTGCGGCAGATGGCGCACTGGCTGCGCCACGAAGGCCCGGACGAGCTGCGCTATCTCACCACCGGCGTCGATGTGCACGGTGTGCCGCTGACGGCCGCGGCCGACGAGGAGATGGCCGTGCCGCACTGACGAAGGCGTACGGCATGCGCATGAGCGGGCGGTTCCCACGGGTTCGTGGGAACCGCCCGCTCATGCGTGGCCGACCTGCGCGGCAGGTGTCCCGGGGTTCAACTCGGCCGAGGGGCGACACGGAAGACGGGGCAGCGCGGCGCTGCCGCCTCGAAGTCCTCCGGGGAGGCCGAGGCCGCCAGTCCGTTGCGCAGGAAGGCACCGATCCCCCTGGGGTTCTGGCTGGGGAACTCACGCAGAATCGGCCCTCTTTCCTCCTCCGGAAGCTCCACCAGCTCCACTTGCTGTTCCCGGCGGCCCCGGGCGAGCACCCCGTGTCCGGCGGCACGGGCGTTCTTGACCCAGTCCGATTCCGGATACGCCTGGAGGATGTAGCGGGTGCCGTCGACGACCACCGGCGCGACCGGAGTGGTCCGGGGCAGGCCGCTTCTGCGGCCGGGCACGGTGAGCAGATGCATCGGGCCGAAGGGCAGCCCCAGGCGGTGCAGGAGGATGACGACGTTGTTGCGTGCCCGGTGCCGGGGTGAGACGGAGCGCTGTGTGGTCATGCCTGTCGCGCCTCGTGGACGCGCCGGGTGATGGCCCTGACGACGGACCGGGGCATCGAGCGCATGAGGGGGAGCCTGATGCGGTACGCCAGCCCGGGCACCGTGGACGGCCGCCCGGCCGCCACCGCGTCCAGTCCGGCGCGGGCGACCTGATCCGCCGTCAGCCACTTCATACGAGGCAGCGCATCGGTCGGCACGCCGGCCGCCGCGTGGAACCCGGAGCGAGTCAGACCCGTGTGCACGGTGGTGACGTGAACGCCGTGGCGGGCGACCTCCATCGCCAGAGTCTCACTCAGCGAGGACAGGAAGGCCTTGGAGGCGGCGTAGGTCGCGGAGCGCGGCTTCGGCAGCACGGCGACGAGTGAGGAGACATTCACGATGCCGCCGGCACCACGCGCGATCAGGCCGGGCAGACAGGCGCGGGCCAGTCTCAGCGGCACGACAGCGTTGAGCACCACGGTGTGCAGCTCACGTTCCGGGGGCAGTTCCGCGAAGTAGCCGGAGCCGCTCGACCCGGCGTTGTTCACCAGAAGCTCCACGGGCCGGTCCGGATCGGCGAGCCGCTTCTCGGCGACGATGACCTGACTCTCGTCGGTGAGGTCGAGCTGCAACACCTCGATGTCCACCCCGTGCGCGGACTCCAACTCGCTCGCGAGCTGTTTGAGCAGGTCCCCTCGCCTCGCGACGAGGACGAGGCCCACCCCTTCCTGGGCCAGCAGGCGGGCGAACGCCTCTCCGATCCCACTCGACGCCCCGGTCACCATGGCCGTGCCGTACGGAAATCGCCGCATGACATCCTCGAATCTCTTCGGCAATTCAACTGCATGAGTCGGAATAGATTAGCGGCAACAGCTGCAAATGTGCCAGCGAAAAGGAGAACCGGAGGCCCACGGGCTGGTTTATTTCGGCTTAACCGAGGGTTCATCGGCCGGTGATGCACTACTGCCGCACGCTCGGGCCCGGCTCCGTACTCAATAAAGCCGTCATGCATTCCGCGACACCGTCCCGGAATGGCCCTCTCCTTCCCGTCCCCGTCGAAATGGCTGGTGCCAGTGCCATGACTTCCTCCGCACAGAAGCGAGAATCGCCGCCCGTCACGCCTCGCACGCCCGGGGCCGGACCGGCTGCCCGGCTGGACTCACTGACGGGTCTGCGCTGGATCGCGGCCTTCGCCGTCTTCCTCTCACACGTCAGCACCCTCCTACCGCTCCCCCACACGGACGCCGTCTTCGCCCTGGGCTCCTCCGGAGTGACGTTCTTCTTCGTGCTCTCCGGCTTCGTCCTCACCTGGACCTACATGGCCTCGGACCGGATCGGGCCGTTCTACGGACGCAGGTTCGCCCGCATCTGGCCGATGCTGGCCATAGGCGTGCTGGTGCCGCTGCTCCTGCAGCTCCCCGACGCCCCGAAGGGCCAGGCGAACACGCTGATCCTGATGGCGCTCTCCGCCGGCCTGCTGTACCAGGCGTGGGTCCCCAGCTGGATCCTGGGCGGGACGAGCCCGGTGACATGGTCCCTCGCGTGCGAGGCGTTCTTCTACGCGATCTTCCCGTTCGCGGCGAAGTACACGGTACGCCGGTCGTTGCGCTGGCTCGGCTGGGCGGCCGTCGCCCTGGTGCTGGTGGGCTGGGGCATCAGGGTGTGGCTCTGGCAGCTCTATCCTCCGCAGGCACGCCCGTCGTTCACCGGTATGGACGGGCTGATCTTCGGCACCTACTCGCCGATCGCCCGGCTCTGGGAGTTCCTCCTCGGCATGGTCGCGGCGGCCGCGGTGCGCAAGGGCTGGCGCTCCCCGCTCGGGGTCCGGTCGGCCACCGCGCTGCTCGTCGCCGGGCTGTTCGCCCTGTGGTTGCTGCGCGACGAGACATGGCGTCTGTACGTCGCGTTCGACGCCCTCGGCCAGGTCACCGCGCCGCTGTACGCACTCGTGGTCGTCGCGGTGGCCCAGCGGGACCTCGCGGGCGGCACGTCGTGGCTGCGGACGAAACCGATGGTGGCTCTTGGTGAATGGTCGTACGCCTTCTACCTTCTGCATTTCACCGTGCTTTTTGAGATCTCGTCGACAGTATTCGACCGGAAGAATATTGTCGAATTCTATATGATGCCGATCGGGGCCAGCTGGTCGAATGCGGGCTGGGCAGTTCTGGCACTCTTCGTCACCGTCACCATCTGCGCCATTCTGTACCGGTTCTACGAACGACCTTCGGAGCTGTGGCTGCGCGCCCGAATAGGCCGGCGCACGCCACGTGTTCCCGCTCCACAAAATCAAGCGACCACCACGGAGAGCCGTCCTTCCGAAAGCAGTTCCACACCAATGGATTGAGGTTGACGGGCATGACGACGTCAAAACCTGTCACGGACGGGCTCGCACCGGTACGGTCCGGCCGGCCCGCGGAGCGTCCGCTGCGAGACCCCTACGACGTGATGTTCGTCGGGTGGTCCTTCTTCCGGAGCAAGCTCCTCACAGCGGCGATGGACCTGGGGGTCTTCTCGGTGCTGGGCGACGGGTCGCTCAGCACCGAGGAGTTGTGCGACCGCGCGGGCCTGCACCCGCGCGGCGCCCAGGACTTCCTCGACGCACTGACCGCCATCGGCCTCCTGTCGCGGGCGGAAGGCCGCTACCGCAACAGCCCGGGCGTGGCCGGCCATCTGCTGCCGGACAGTGAGGAGTTCGTCGGCGGCTTCCTGCGGATGACCACCGAACTCATGGGCGGCGACCAGGACTCCCTCACCGGGCTGCTGCGCAACGGCACGGCCCGGGGCCAGGGGACCGGTGGCGAGGTCCCGTTCACACGGATCTTCCACGACCCGGTCCGACTGCGGCACTTCCTGTCCGCCATGGACAGCTTCAACGGGGCCGTCGCCGAGGAATTGGCACACGTCTTCAACTGGTCGCGCTATGCGACGTTCACCGATGTGGGCGGGGCGCGCGGCAATCTGGCGGAGCGCCTCACCGCCGCGCATCCCGGGCTCACCGGCACGGTGATGGACCGCCCGTCGATGGCCGAACACTTCGACCGGCTCGTGGCGGAGCGTGGCGCGGAGAAGCGCCTGCGGTTCGTGGGAGGCGATTTCTTCCGGGCCGACCTGCCGCCCGCGGATGTACTGATCCTCGGCAGTGTGCTGCACGACTGGCCGATGGAGCAGCGTGCCACGCTGCTGCGCAAGGCGCACGGCGCCGTCCACGACGCGGGGGCGCTCATCGTGTACGACACCATGCTCGACGACGGGCGGCAGCAGGCGGACAGCCTGATGCTCAGCCTCATCATGATGCTGCAGTCCGCACAGGCCGGCGGATACTCGCCTGCCCAGTGCTCCTCGTGGATGACGGACGCGGGCTTCACGGTCGAACGGGTCGTCAGGCTGCCCGCGCTGACGACGGCGGTGATCGCTCGCAAGAACTGACGCGGAAAAGCGCGAGCCCGCTCCTGGGCCGGTGGCCCGGGATCGGGTGTTCAGCGCGCCGTATTCCTCCCCGTGGCCGGACAACCGGGCACGCGGCCGGGGAAAAAGTTCGATGCCCACACCTTCGGTGCGCCCTGCCGATACGTCGGTCCCACACGAATTCGTCAATGCGGGATAAACCTCCGACCGAAACAGATCGACACCGGCCACGCTATTCTGTGCACCAGAACTGCACTACCACACCCCGGGGGGAATACATGTCAGGCATGCCATGCGTCAGCGTCCTGCTCGTCGATTCACACCCCATCTCACTGACCGGGCTACGCACCATTCTCGACGGCTGCCCCGATCTGACAGTCGTCGGCGTCGCCCAGGACGGCGACACCGCCTCCGCCCGGTACCGGGAGTTGCGGCCCGATGTCGTCATCGTCAACTCCCACGAGGACGCGACAGAGGCCCTGGACAGCATAGGTGCGCTCTCCCGGTCCCATTCCCCGCTTCCACCACCCAATGTGCTCGTCCTGATCAACAACGTGAACGCGGCGGCGGGCCAAGTCCTGGAGGCCGGCGTGAAGGGCCTGTTGTCCAGTGGGAGCAGCTCCCAGGAGCTCGCCGCCGCGGTCCGCATCATGGCCACCGGCCGGTCCCTGCTCATCCCCACGGCATGGGAGGAGTCCGGCGACTCCCCGCTCGGCCAGCTGACCGAACGGGAAATCGAGGTGTTCCGCCTCATGACGCGCGGCTACAGCAATGCCGAGATTTCTGCGGAATTAATACTGAGTCAGAGCACCGTGAAATCTCATATCCAAAAAGTAATGGAGAAATTACGCCTCCGCAACCGCGTACACGCGGTCATTTTTGCGTACGAGAAAAACATCATCCATGTCGGCCCCTAGCGAATTGCGTCGACTTCGGGATCTCATCGTCCGGCGTGCGGATCTGGGACAGAACCCGCCTCACGTCGAACACATTTCGATCCTCGACAACCAGTCCATTCTCCACCCGCCACAGCTGAATTCCTTCGGAGGAGATCGCACGTCCGGTGGGGGCCACGCCGGCGAATTCTCCCTGGTGTGTGCCCCGGGTGGTGTACCAGCTCGCCACCCACGGCCCCTCGGCCACCTGTAGTCCGACCCTGACAGTAAGTCCGGAGAACGCGGCTCGCCGCAGTCGCACGCTCCGTTTGGGGCCCTCGGGGCCGACCGGTTCGCCGCCCAGCAGGAAATCAGGGGCGAAGATCCGGTCGGCCGCGTCCAGGTTGCCGCGGCTCCAGCCCTCTTCGAACCAGTACCGCGCGAGGGCCTTGTTGGCTTCCTGGATGCTCGCCCCCACCTGGGAGGTCCCGCCGCTCACCGGCTGCCTTCCGGGGAGACGGAGACCGGTGCGGCACCCGCTGCGCGCAGCGCCTGCAGGCTTTCGCGGCCGATGGTGCTCAGTTCCGGCAGCGGCGATCCTGCGGCCCATTCCAGGAAATCCCTCATCTGGGGCCGATCCGGTTGGACGAACCGCTGGTTGACGTCCTTCCAGCCGAACCCCGGGTACACCGAGTCGGATTCCTGGATGAGCGTGAGAATGATGTCCGCCGCCGTGTCGCCGTCGATCAGCTTCGCTTCGTATCGTCGGCAGGCCTCGGCCATTCCGTCGAGCACTGTCTTGAAAGCGTCACTGTCCGGCCACCACAGGCCGGTGTGGGGCGCCTTCTCCAGAGCGTCGAAGACGGCCGGGTCGCGGTTGGCGCGGAAGTGGCGCAGTGCGTTGTTGATCCTCAGGGTGCCAGGGGTGTTGCCGCTTCCCCAGACACGGAAGACCGCGTCCCAGAGACGGAAATGCGAGAAGGCGATGAACGAGCAGTTGACAAGCGTGTCGTTGTAGTCGAGCAGACCCTGTTCGAGCTCCTCGACATGGCGGAACCGCTCCTCGTCGAAGTCGTCGTCCGCCAGTGCCCCGAGTATGCGCGGGACGAGGGCGTGAATGATCTCGAAGGTGTTGGACATACCGCGCGAGTACAAAGGGTCGAGGAAACCCGCGGCATGGGACATCAAGCACCAGCGCTTACCCACGGTCCGGTGGGACGAATACTGCAGCCGTCCGGTGGAGACCCACTCCCGGACCTTCCTGGCTCCCTCGAACTGCCTTGCCACCGCAGGGAACTGGTGCACCAGCTGCGCGAACTCCTGTTCCGCCGTGACGCCTTCCGGCTTGGGATAAATCCGCGGATCAAGGGTGACCCCCACACTGCACAACGGGTTGCGGGAGAGTTCGTGGTTGTCGAAGGGGATGATCCAGAACCAGCCGCGGTCGAAAAGATGGTGCATGGTGCCCTCGTGCCACCGCACGGGCGGCCGGCTCTTCTCCGGGACGTTCACCACGTCGTCGAAGGGGCGGACTCCGACCATGTGCGTGAACAGGGATCGGGAGTGGTGCTGAAAGCGCGCGGGCTCCTCCCGCAGACCGAGGCGGTCGGCCAGCGGGGAACGGAAGCCGCTCGCGTCCACCAGATAACGAGCCCTGACCACGTGTCCGTCGGTGCCGGTCAGCGTGACGCCGTCGTCGTAGAGGTCGATGTTCTCCACCCGCCACTGCTGCCGTGTCGCGCAGCCGTGCCCGACAGCGACTCGGAACAGATAGGCGTCACTGTCCTGCCGGAAGAGGTGGCTCGCGGAACTCAGCGCATCGGGTATGACGAACTGGTGCGCTTCGTCCGGGTCGGGCTCCTGGCCCGGCCGGTGCAGCATGAAGCCGAAGTGCCGCTTGCTGCCGAAGGTGTTGCTCACCGACTCGTTCATGGTGGTCGCGTCGGTCAGGGCCTCGAACTCGGGCACGTCGTAGCGCTCGGCCAGGACCTGGAGCCAGGCGACCAGCTGGGGGATCATCGACTCCCCCACTGCGAAGCGAGGATGGGTGCCCGCGTCGGCGAGCAGTACCTTGACTCCGTTACGGGCCAGTACGGCGCCGAGGGTGGATCCGGCGATTCCCGAGCCCAGGATCACTACGTCATGGTCAGGCTTCTCTGTGGACACTGTCGGGTTCCCTTCGCAGTCGTAAGGTCTTGGGCGCCGCATTGCGCTCGGCGTCCGCACGACCACCCTTGCGCACGCCGATGAAGGCGTGAGAAAGCACGTGCAAGCCACCGCGCCGGAGCGCGGTGGCTTGCGGTCAGGCACCGCCCAGGGGACCCGCCTTCGAGGAGGGGACCGTCTCGGTGGGGTCCGCCGGCTGTCCTTCGGGAGCCCGCGCCGCCTCGTCGGCAAAGGCACGGTCGGGCCTTGGGCCGGAGGCCTGTTCGGGGGTGGTGACAAGCAACCGGCCCAAGGAGCGCGGGAACCACCAGTTGGACCGCCCGAGAAGCGTGACCAGGGCCGGAGTCAGAACACCCCGGACAACGGTGGCGTCGATGATGATGCCCGCCGCCAGCGCGGTGGCGAACACCTTCACATCGGTGATCGGGATGCTGGCCAGCGCGGTGAAGGCCAGGAAGAGGATGAGCGCGGCGGAGGTGACGAGCCGTCCGGTCCGGCTGATGCCTGTCACGACGGAGGGGATTACGGTGTCGCGCTCCCCCTTGGCGATCAGGTCGAGATGGGTCTCGCGGATGCGATGGAGAATGAACACCTCGTAGTCCATGGAGAGTCCGAAGAGGAACGCGAAGACCGCCATGGGGACCCAGATGGTCACCGCTCCGATGGCCGGGGTGTTGAACAGCAGCTCGCTGCCGTAGCCCTTCTGCCAGATGAGGACCACCACGCCGTATGCCGCACAGGTGGACAGCGCGTTGAGGACCAGAGCCTTGATCGGCAGAACCACCGAGCGCAGTGTCCGGGCCAGCACGATGAAGGTGAGCAGGGCCACGAAGACGAGGATGAGCCCGAGGGATCCATAGACCGCGTCGATGAAGTCGGCGTCCTGCGCCGGTCCACCGCCGACGAGCACGCCCGGGGACTCCCGTGCGGTATCCACGATCTCCGTCACCGTGGCCCCGCCGTCACCGCTCGACGGATCGGCCTTGGTCCACACGTCGACGATGCTCTGCCCGCCGCGCGCCCAGTCCGTCGGGGCGACGGAGCCGGCGACGCCGTCGAGGCCGCTGAGCCGGGTGTTCATCGTGTCGCCGGCGTCCGCCCCCACGACCACCTCGACGGGGCGGGCGATGCCCTCGCCGAAGCCCGCGTCGACGATCCGCTGGAACGCCGCCGCCGGCTTGCCGCCCTGAGCGAGCGTCACTACGGCCGGCTGCCCCAGGCGCAGGGCGAGCACGGGCGCGGCCAGAGCGAGCAGCAGTGTGCCGCTGAGCACCGCACAGAGCGCCGGACGACGTGTGGTGAGTCCGGCGATCCGGGTCCACATCCTGCTATCCGGACGATGCGCGCGGCGCGGCCGGTCGAGCTTGTCGCCCCACGCATAGAGGAGGACGGGCAGCAGGGTGAGGGCGACAGCGACGCTCACCAGCGGGATCAGCAGACCCGCGTATCCGACGCTGCGCAGGAACGGTACGGGGAGGACGACGAGGGCGGCGAGCGAGATCGCCACCGTGGCCCCGCTCAACGCGACGGCACGGCCGGCGCTGGCCACGGACCGCACGATCGCCTCCCTGCGCGCCGTCGGCTCCTGGCCGTCGGCGCCGGGCTTCTGGCGCTCCTCCCGCCAGCGCGTGACGACGAGCAGCGCGTAGTCGATGGCGATGCCCAGGCCGATGAGCGCGACCAGGTACTGGACGATGAACGAGACGTCGGTCACCCCGGTGATGCCGCGCACCAGCAGGAATGTGGTGGGAATGGCCACCGCGGCCATCAGCAGAGGCACGATGGCGAGGCCGCTGGCGAAGACAAGACCCAGCACGAGCAGGGCTCCCAGGGCGCCGATCAGCGTCTCGTAGATCGGACTGCGCTGGGCTCCGCTGTCACGGCCGGACAGTACGGGTTGACCGGTCAGCTCGACCGGGGCGCCCGCTACTTTCGCCTGCTCGACCGCCTTCTTGATGCCCGGCAGGGACTGCTCATAGGGCGAGTTGGAGGGATTGGCCGACGGATAGACGAGCGCCACGGTGGTGCGCTTGTCCTGGGAGAGCAGGGAATCGTCACCGGTGTTCGCGTAGGAGACACTGCGACCACCCTGAGGCGTGATCCTGGTGATCAGGTCGCCCCACTCCTTGCGCACGTCCGCACTGTCGGCGGTGGTGCTCTCCGGCACGGTCACCACGACGAGCAGGGGGGCGTTCTTGCCACCGGTCTGCGAGAAGCGCTGGGCGATGGTGTCGTTCGCCGTCTGGGCAGGCTTGTCAGGGAGCCGCGACTCGAACGAGAGCTTGTCAATCGTGCTGCCCGCCATGGCGCCTCCGGCCATGGTCAGCACCACCCAGACCAGAACCACGGGCCACCGATGGGCAAGCACCCATCGCGTCATGCGCTCCACGGCGCACCTCCTGTAGGGACGCTATTGTATAGCCACGCTACATATCGAGAAACAACGTAACCCCCCATCACGGCAACCGCAACATGCCGTTCGGACACGGAAGTTGGATATGAGGTGGCCACCGTCCCCCGAACGCGCAGAGCTCCCGGTGGGGACGGCGCCGAAACCGTTCGCCGCCCCCACCGGGAGCTCTGGTCACGATCCGTTCGGACCTGCGTGGAGCAGGAAGCCCGACGGAGCGTCGAGGGCCTTCTAGGCGGAACCGGCCCCCCGCAGGGCGGAGACGAATCGCTTCAGGGCGAGTCCGAAATAGGCCCCGGCCAGGAGGGTCAGGACCGCGGGTACGGAGACCAGGGGCCAGTCCAGGGATTCAGGATGGCTCAGCCCCCGGTTGAGCAGGAGCAGGACCAAGGCGCCCAGCACGAACAGCAGACCGATGAGGGCCGCGAGTGTCCCGGTCGTGACCGTGTTGTCCCGCCGGGCGGCCGCCGCCGCCAGACCGCTGCCCTTGCGGAGCCCCGACAGCGCTCCCGCCAGGGAAAGCACGCAGCCGAACGCCACGATCGCCAACCCCATCACGAGGAGGGGTGGATGACGGTACGCCCAGGGCCCGGCCGGGCCACCGAGCAGCGCGCACGCCCACGTCACCGCGAGCAGCGGCAGCGCGCACACGGCTCGCACAGAAAGCCGGTTGGCACTGATGCGCAGCGTCGCGTCGTTGTAGGCCCGGGCGATCTCACTGGGCGGTCCCCACTCCAGGACTGCACGGTGCGCGGCTTCCTCCACGTCCGGGCAGTCCTCCAGGTTTCCTTCGGCCGCGCACTGCAGGCCATCCATCACCTCGTCGATGATGGCCGACCGCCGCGAGTACGGTCCGACAAGGTGCTGCGCCAAGTGGTCGGTGTAATGCCGCAGTACCGCCGTCTCCATTACGCTCCGCCTCCCAGAACCACCGAGATCACGCTGGAAACCTCCAGCCAGGCCGTACGTTTGTCGGCCAGGGCACCGTGTCCGGCCGTGGTGAGGAAGTAGTTGCGACGCCGACGGCCGTTGTGGCGTGACCACTCGCTGCCGACCAGCCCCGCGGCCTCCAGTCGGTGCAGCGCCGGGTAGACCGTCCCTGTGGGCAGGTTGATCGCGTCACCACTGCGCCGCTTGAGTTCCTCGATGACGGCATAGCCGTGCAGTTGTCCGGGCTCCAGCACGGACAACAGCATCCCTTCCAGGTTCCCTCTCAGTGTCTCGGCCTTCATGTCAAACCACACTACACATCGCGTCCGGAACCGGACACCGCACGTTTCCGCGCCTCCGTGGCCCGACAGCGACGTCGGCGCCGGCCGGACTCCGCCGCATCGCCACGGTCCCTCTCAGCCCACAGCACGACGACCTTGCCCCGCGCTGCCGACGCACTCGTCGACAGCGCTCTCTTCGAGAGCGCCCTCGTCGGGGACGGCGGATGTCGGAGACGGAGTCGTCCGCGTCCCGATGAGCAACAGCAGCGGTCCTGTCATGGCAGTTGTCACCAGGGCCATGACGACCATCAGCGAGTACAAGGAGGGGTCGAGCAGGCCGAGTTGGAGCCCGACACCGAGGATCACCAATTCCGTCAGCCCCCTGGTGTTCATCAGCGCCCCCCCGTCACCGGCCGAGAGACGGGCGGCGGTATCGACCGACTCTGTACGTCGGCGCCTTCAGCAGTTCCATCCTGCAAGGTCAGCCCGTGGCCTGGTCCAGCCTCGACGGAGCCGGGCCCTTCTCCTTGAACAAGGTGCCGCCGGGCACCTGGTACCTGCACGCGGTGGCTCTGGGCGCCCGGGCGGGGAGCGGACCGGCCGGCAGTTCACCGCTGCTGGTCGGCACGGTCGGCCCGGTACAGATCGGCGCTCACGCCACCACCCGCCTCGGCATCGCGGTACGACAGGAGGACTGGACCCGGCCGCCGGTGCTGCTCGCCCTGCCCGGCTTCGGTCCGCGGCTGTCGCTGTCGCCGACCGTGGCCTCGGGCCGTCCGGCCAGCCGTTGCCGTCCCTGACAACCCTTCGCATACGGCCGGTTGACCGTTGTGCCGGTCATGGGAGTCGGCCGGCGGGGAGGCCCCGCTCCGGTTCAACCCTGCCAGCTGTGCGGAACGCGGAACGCGCCCATCCGCTCCAGCCGCTGCCAGCCGGCTCTGCTGGGCGTCTGGTGGGAGTCGGTGCCACCGCCGGTCCGGGCCGTGACGCGGGCCAGCAGGACCACGGTGATGGCAGCCAGTTCCTCGGACCGGGCGTGGCCCTTCTCGACTCGGAGGATGTGCTCGGCAACGGTACTGGTCATGGGTGCGCGCTCCCTCGCATGACGACGTACCGGCCTTATTGCGGGGGGTTGCCGTGCTTGCGGGACGGCAGGTCGGCGTGCTTGGTGCGGAGCATGGCGAGCGAGGCGATCAGTACCTCGCGGGTCTCGGCGGGGTCGATGACGTCGTCGACCAGGCCGCGCTCGGCGGCGTAGTACGGGTGCATCAGTTCGGCCTTGTACTCCTTGACCATGCGGGTCCGCATGGCCTCCGGGTCCTCGGCGTCGGCGATCTGCCGGCGGAAGATGACGTTGGCGGCGCCTTCGGCGCCCATCACCGCGATCTCGTTGGTCGGCCAGGCGTACGTCAGATCCGCACCGATGGACTGGCTGTCCATCACGATGTACGCACCGCCGTAGGCCTTGCGCAGGATCAGCGAGATCCTCGGCACCGTGGCGTTGCAGTACGCGTAGAGCAGCTTCGCACCGTGCCGAATGATTCCACCGTGCTCCTGATCGACCCCGGGGAGAAAGCCGGGTACGTCCAAAAGAGTGATGATGGGAATGTTGAATGCATCACACATCTGGACGAACCGGGCCGCCTTCTCCGACGCCTCGATGTCCAGGACGCCGGCGAGGGACTGCGGCTGGTTGGCGACGATGCCGACGACCTGGCCGTCCAGACGGGCCAGGGCGCAGATGATGTTGCGGGCCCAGCGCTCGTGGATCTCCAGGTAGTCGCCGTCGTCGACGAGCTCCTCGATGACCTTGTGCATGTCGTACGGGCGGTTGCCGTCGGCCGGCACCAGGTCCAGCAGGACGTCGCCGCGCCGGTCGGCCGGGTCGTCGCTCGCCACGGCGGGCGGGTTCTCCCGGTTGTTGGACGGCAGCATCCCGATCAGGTAGCGGACCTCGGCGATGCAGGTCTCCTCGTCGTCGTACGCGAAGTGCGCGACGCCCGAGGTCTCGGCGTGCACATCGGCGCCGCCGAGGCCGTTCTGGGTGATCTCCTCGCCGGTGACCGCCTTCACGACGTCCGGTCCCGTGATGAACATCTGGGAGGTCTCGCGGACCATGAACACGAAGTCCGTGAGGGCGGGGCTGTAGGCCGCGCCGCCCGCGCACGGGCCGAGCATCACGCTGATCTGCGGGATGACGCCGGATGCCTTGGTGTTGCGCTGGAAGATGCCGCCGTACCCGGCGAGCGCGCTGACGCCCTCCTGGATACGGGCGCCCGCGCCGTCGTTCAGCGAGACGAGCGGGGCACCGGCCGAGATGGCCATGTCCATGATCTTGTGGATCTTGGTGGCGTGGGCCTCGCCCAGGGCGCCGCCGAAGATCCGGAAGTCGTGCGCGTAGACGAAGACGGTCCGGCCGTCGACCGTGCCCCAGCCGGTGATGACACCGTCGGTGTACGGCTTCTTCTCCTCCAGGCCGAAGCCGGTCGCCCGGTGCCGACGCAGCTGCTCGACCTCCTTGAACGACCCCGGATCGACCAGCAGCTCGATGCGCTCACGCGCCGTCAGCTTGCCCTTGGCGTGCTGCGCCTCGGTCGCCCGGTCACTCGGTCCGCGACGGGCCTGCTCGCGCAGTGCCAGCAGTTCGGCCACACGGCCACGGGTGTCGGACCGTGAATGTGTCGCCCTCTCCGGACTTTCAGCCGTCATCCCCGTCTTCATCGACCGCCCCCACAGCTCAGAACGCACACAACGCGCGTATTCAGTCCCTCACGTTACGCGCCGCGGACATCATGAAAAACCCTCTTCTCCTATACAGCAGAAATTTATATTCTCTTAACAACCAGCCCCCATTCTGAGTCAATTGGCAATGCGGTCGGCGAGGACGGGTGGACACACGACGACAGCCAAAATACCTCGGCGCATGGACGGAACATCCGCATACATCTCCGGCGTGCGGACGTCCATCCGCCGTGCGACACACCCCGCCCGAGGCCGCGCGCCTCCCCAGGAGGGACTACGGCACAGCCCTCAGTCGAGGGCGAAACGGTCCGCCTGCGGACCGTCGAGGCGGCGTCCCGGAGGAAGTCGGACAACTGGGGGTTCGAGAACAGGGCGGCGTCCTAGCGGGCGCACCGGTCGGTCATCCGGTTCAGGCTGCCGCGCGCCTTGACGAGTTCCGCGGCCACCCGGGGAAGTGAGTAGCGGACCCCCCGGGACATATGGGCGGCCACCTCGCGAACCCGCCAGCCCGAGCACAGCGAGGGTTCGTCCCACATTCGAGCCGGTAATCCGTCCAACACGTGAGCGAACTCACGGCGTTCAGCCGCGATCTCCGCGCGGACCTCGGATTCTGAATGCCCGTGTGCAGTATTACCCATAGCTCCAAGGCCATCGTCCGAGCGGCCACAGGTCCAAGAAAAACGCTTTATCCCGGTCAGAAGCAGGCGTTATGGCTGCGGTTTTCCGTCGATCCTTCACACGATGTTCCAGAAGGGTTTTTTTCCTCATCGGGCCATGGAGACCGCGACGGGGACCCGGACGACGGCTCCGCACCCGTGTCGGGCTGTCACGCCGGTCGGGAGGCACCCGGGCGAAGACCCGCCGGATCCACAGCTACCCGAGGGCGACCGCGATCAGAGCGGGGAGCACCGTCACCGCCAGCAGGGTGAGTGAGCCGGAGTCCGCGACCGCCCGGGACAGGGCCAGTTCACCGCGGCCCGAACGGGTGGCCAGCACGGTGGTCCCGTGCACCACGCCCACCATGACAGGCAGCGCGAGCAGCGGCGTGATGCCCAACAGCAGCGCCACCTCGGTACGGCCGGTGCCCCTCACTCCGATTCCCGCCACCGGCAGCACTGCTCGGAGCGGCTGAGGGGACCAAGGGCGCGTGCGGATGGAGTGTGGCGGCTTCCACCTCTCCGGCGTCGACGAGTGCCTGACGCAACTCCTCCACGGCTACCGGATGTTCGTGGCCCGGGCGGGCCGCTGCGGGCATGTGCGCTCGCTGTGGGCCGAGAACGCGGCGTCGGCCGAGCGGTAGGACCGCACGGCCGACGGGCATCAGGTGTCGGTGCGGCCCGACCCCCGTCCGCTCACCAGCCCGCCTTGCGGCGACGCAGCGCGCTGCCGAGCCCGCGCAGCTTGCGCACCTGGGTGTCGGCGACGTCGACGAGCGTGGCGACGGACGCCAGCGTGAGCAGCGCGGTGCCGGACACCGCCATGTGCACGGGCCGGTACTCGTCGCCCTTCACCTGCAGGAAAGCCGGCTCCACCTGCCGCACCGGGGCTACAACTCCATGGCCGACACCCCCGACGAGGCACTTGCCGAGCGGTTCGCCGCCTTCGCCGCGGCAGGGCTGCTCAACGTCCCCGACCCCCGACTCGCGGCCGACCAGTTCATCGCGCTGACCTTCGGCGTCGCGCTGGACAGGCTCGGTTCCGCGAATGCCGCGGAGGACACCCGCGTCCGGCCACTCGTCGTCGAGGGAGTGCGGACCTTTCTCCGGGCATACCGAACCATGTAGGGCTGGGGCAGCACGAAAGAACAGTGCGCCGTCATCCCACGTTTCCTCTGCGGTATTGCAGGGTTTCAGTCGTCGTCTCACTCACCCCCTCACGCTCCCCTTTCTCGCATTTCTCACGGGAGCGGGTCGAGACTCTCGCCGGTCGTCCGCGTGTATCCGCCGCCGGACGAAGGTCCTCCGGATCCCGCTTCACATACCGGCGCTTCGTGGTCTTGACGTTGGTGTACCTCGTCCGCGGGGCAAGGAGATGATCGCGATCCGACCACGTGCTGCAGCGACCCCTCGCGTAGGTCGCCCTCCACCTCGCCGAAGCCGATGAGGCGTTCCGGTGCACGAGGGGCGGCTCATTGCTCGTCCTCGGTGGTCCCGACCGGGTCGGCGGTCCGTACCGGAAGGAGCGCGGACCAGCGAGCTTCCTCCTCACGCTGCTCCTGGCTCCGTCGCAGCCATGCCTGGACGGTCAGGGACACCACGGTGGTGGTGCCCGCGACCGCCAGCAGCGCGACCATGCTCGGATCGACCGGCATGAGCAGCAGAAGCATCGTCGGGGGGCATGGGCCCCTGTGAAGGGGCGTCCTGATTGCCCTGAGATTCCATTGCGTCCACCGGACCGTGTCCTCCAGCTGTTGCGCTTCTTCGAGCGCTCCCCTGCCGCACGGGCGGAGGGGAGCGGTCGGAAAGGTCCGGCGGATCGCGAGGGGACGGACCGGACCTTCCCGGCCGCACCATGCTGGTCCTGACCGTCGAAGCCCTCCAGGGACCGACAGGTACCTTCCACGGGGCCGACCGGCCCTACTGCCGATCCGTCAGGCGGCCGACCGGCCTCACCCGAGTCGGCCCCGGAGGCGGCAGTGCACCGCCGGGCCCTCGGCCCCGTGGCTGTCGTAGGCTGACCGTCCGTGGACCGGTCCCAGCCCTGTGGTGATCCGGTGAGCAATTTCCCGGCATACGGCACACGGACCCAGAGAGCGGCGCCCCGATGACAGAGACAGCACCTACCGCGCCCGACTCCCCCTTCGGAGTCCCTTCTCCCGGCTCCGCCTCCCCCGCCCTCGACTCGCCCGGGGGCCCCTGCCCCGGTCCGGCGACCTGGCCCGAGCCCAGTCGGCCGGACAGGATGCGCAGTCTGCTGGATGCCGTGATGAGTCTGGGGCGGGGCCTAGAACTGCCCGAGGTGCTCCGCGGGATCGTGGAGGCCGCAGTGACCCTGACCGACGCGGAGTACGGAGCGCTCGGCATTGTCGGGGACGGGCAGAAACTGCTGGAGTTCCTGCCGGTCGGCATATCGGAGCAGCTCGCCACCGTGATCGGCCAGACGCCGTGCGGGCGCGGAATCCTCGGTGAGCTGATCCATCACCCAAAACCGCTGCGGCTCACCGATCTGAGCAGCCATCCGCGCAGCTTCGGATTTCCGCCCCATCATCCCCCGATGCGCACCTTCCTCGGGGTGCCGGTGCGGGTTCGCGACAAGGTGTTCGGCAACCTCTACCTCACCGAGAAGCGGGGCGGGGTGAGCTTCGACGCCGACGACGAGGCGGTGCTGACCACCTTGTCGATCGCGGCCGGGGTCGCCATCGACAACGCCCGCATGTACGACGAGAGCCGTCGCCGGGAGCGGCGTCTGGAGGCACTGGGCGAGATCACTCGCACCCTGCTCTCGGGGACGGACGCCGACGAGGTGCTGCATCTGATCGCCGAGCGGGCGATGGAGGTGGCGGGGGCCGACCGGGCCGCGATTCTGCTGCCGACGCCACCCGCGTCCCTCTCCGGAGCTTCGGAGACATGCGGGGCCGAGGCACGTCTCACCGTCGCCGTCGCCCACGGCAGGGACTCCGAACGCGTATCGGGGCTGTCCGTACCCGCGCGGGGATCACTGGCCGGACTCGCCGCCCGTACCGGGACACCGGTGCACTGCGCCGATGTCCGTACCGATCCCCGGGCCCACCCGTTCGGCGACGGTGCCGAGGACGGTCTGGGTCCGGTGGTGACGGTGCCTTTGCGGGTCGACACGGGGGCAAGGGGCGCACTGCGCCTGGGGCGGCCGGCGGACCGCCCGCCGTTCGACGACACCGAGGTCGCGCTCGTCTCGGGCTTCGCCGACCAGGCGGCCATCGCCCTGGAACTGGCCCGTAGACGGGCCGAGTCCGAGGAACTCGCCGTCATGCACGACCGGGACCGGATCGCCCGCGATCTGCACGATCTGGCGATCCAGCGTCTCTTCGCGACCGGGATGACTCTCCAGAGCACCACGCGTGCCATCGCGGACCGGCCGGACGCGGCCGAGCGGGTCAGCCGGGCGGTGGATGATCTGGACACCACGATCCGGATCATCCGGTCCACCATCTTCGATCTGCGGACAGCGGACGGTTCGGGCCGCGGCGGATTGCGGCACCGGATGGCGGAGACCGCTCGCACGGCGGCACACGCCCTTGGTTTCCGGCCCGCTGTGCGGATCGACGGGCCGGTGGACACCACGGTGCCGGACGAACTGGCCGAACACGTGGTGGCGGTCGCCGCCGAGGCGGTGTCCAATGCCTCTCGCCATGCCCGTGCCACTCGTATCGGCATCGTGCTGTCGGCCGACGACGCGGTGACCCTGACCGTCACCGACAACGGCATCGGAATCCGGGGCGGTGTCACGACCGCGCCCGGGACAGGGGCAGCGGTCGATGCCGACGAACCGGCAGCCGGGCGCCTCGGAGGGCTGGCCAATATGCGAACGCGGGCAGAGCTGTGCGGCGGCACACTGGCCGTCGAACGGCCGACGGACGGCGGCACCCGGATCATCTGGCGCGTGCCGCTCCACGACTGACGCCTGAGTGCCTGTCAGCTTCCCGGGGTCAAGGGCACCCCTGGCGGTCCTTGACCCGGCCGACGAGCATCGCGGCCTGGATCCGGCGGCCCACGCCCAGTTTGGCGAGGATCGAGGAGATGCGGTTCTTGACGGTCTTCTCGGCCAGGAAGAGACGTTCCGCGATCTCACGGTTGGTGAGGCCCTCGCCGATGAGATCCAGGATCTGCCTCTCCCTGGGCGTGAGTCCGTCCAGTTCCGATGCCTCCGACGCCTTGGCCGCGGTTCGCTGGGTGCCCCGCAGCCGTGCCATCACGCGGGCAGTCGTCCGTGGATCGAGCATCGAGGTGCCTGACGCGACCGTGCGTACGGCGGCGATCAGATCGGCTCCGTTGATCTGCTTCAGCACGTACCCCGCAGCGCCCGCCATGATGGCGTCGAACAGCGCCTCGTCGTCATCGAACGACGTCAGCATCAGGCAGGCGAGTTCGGGCATCAGGGCACGCAATTCCCGGCATACCTCGATACCGGCGTGGTCACCACCTCGGTCGTCGCCGAGGCGTACGTCCAGTACGGCGACCTGCGGTCTGCTGGCCGGTACGCGGGCCAGCGCCTCCCGGGCGTCGGACGCCTCGCCGACGACCTCGATGCCGTCCTCGGCTTCCAGCAGATCGCGTACGCCGCGCCGTACGACCTCGTGGTCGTCCAGGATGAAGACGCGTACGGGGGCCGCGGACTGCGACGGGGTCGTGCTCAGTGGGGACTTCGCGGACTCGTTCACATCATGCTCGATCGGTTCGGGGAGAGGGCCGGAACCAGTATGTGCCCGTCCGCGGGCCTGTTCCCGCCGGGGTGCCGCAGCATGGCAAACGGTGCTTGAACAGGGCCGAAAGGCCCTGTGGCCGGGGCCGGTCAGCGGGCTGGACGCGGTGCCATACTTGGCGCCGCCAAGATCGTCCGGGCGCCACGGACATCTCCCTTACCCGGCCACCCCACTGCGCTGCACCAAGGAGTCACCGGCCCATGAACACCCCGAGCGAGGACTACCACGCACTGCTCGCACGGCATGACGCGATGCGGCTGCGACGTCGCATCCTGGCCCCGTCCGGCAGCCGTCCCGAACCGTGGAGCGCCAAGGCCCCGCAGGCGTACGACGGAACGGCCGACCAGCTGCTGATCAGCGACTCGCTACCACTGGTGAACCCGCTGGAGGAGCTGATCGCCGAGCTGTACAGGCTGCTGTTCGAGCGGCATCCGTATCTACGGTCGTTGTTCCCCGAGTCGATGGCGTTCCAGCAGGTCCATCTCGTAAGGATCTTCCGCTATCTGATCGGCAATCTGCACCGTACGGACGAGATGATCGGCGTCTTCGGGCAGTTGGGGCGCGACCATCGCAAGCTCGGTGTGCGCCCCGCGCATTTCGAGGCCTTCGAGGCGGCGCTGGTCGAGGCGCTGCGCGTGCGCGCGGGCGCCCGGTGGACCAGTGCGCTGGAGCATGCCTGGCTGCGGATGCTGCGGCTGGCTGTTTCGGCGATGGTCAGGGGCGCGGACGAGGCGATCGCCGAACCGCCCAGCTGGGAGGCGACAGTGACCTCGCACGAACTCCGCACGCCCGATCTCGCGGTGCTGCGGGTACGGCCCCATCAGTCCTACGCCTTCGAGGCCGGGCAGTACGCGTCCTTGGAGTCGCCGCTGCTGGAACAGGCATGGCGTCCCTACTATCTGGCCCGCGCGCCGCATCCGGACGGCGAGCTGGAGTTCCATGTACGGGCCCGGGGCGCCGACGGGGTGAGCGATGCGCTGGTGCACGGCACGCGGGAGGGCGGCGCCGTCCGTCTGAGCGCCCCGCGCGGCGCGCTGGCGCTGCCCGATCACACTCCGTCCGCGGACATCCTGCTGATCGCCTCCGGTACGGGCTGGGCTCCGATGAAGGCGCTGCTCCAGGGGATCGACGCCGACCGGTCCCGTGCGCACCGGGTACGACTGCTGCTGGGTCTCGCCGCGCCGGAGGAGGGGGCGGCGGCCGAAGGGATGTACGACGCGGCGTATCTGGAGGCGTTCCGGCGCGGACGCCCCTGGCTGACCGTCATCGCGGCTGATGCGACGGATGCCCGCTTCGCGGGTGCCGGGCTGCGGGCCCTGAACGGAATACTGACCCCGCGTCCCGGGGCCGCCGCCCGGCAGCACGCCTTTCTGGCCCTGGCCCCCGAGGCCTCCACGACCGGGCCGGCGCGGGCCGTCGCCGAGCGGCTGGTCGCCGCCGGAGTACCGGCCGCGCACATCCATCACGAGACCACCGGCATCGTCGCGGTCACAGAAACGTCTGCCAGTACGACCAGAACCGGGTTGCTATCAGCATGACGACGGCCAGGCACCAGGTCACCGGCACCACGAGCGGGAACTCCAGCACCGCCGCGACCAGGGCGCGTGGGGCGGGCAGAACGCCATGGCGCAGATTGTGCACCGTGGTGTGCCAGAACATGAAGATGGTGGCCACCCACACGAGCACGCACCACAGGCAGAGGGCGCCTATGTCGTACAACGCCTGCGTCATCAGCCACATGCAGAAGCCGACGCCGAACAGCGTGCCGAGGTTCAGCCCCAACCAGTACCAGCGCCGATAGCGTGCGCCTGCAAGCAGGCCGGCGCCGGTCCCCATCACCACCCCGAAGGCGACCAGCCCGATGAGCGGGTTGGGAAAGCCGAACACCGACGCCTGCTCGCTGCGCATCACATTCGTGCAGGACACCACGGGGCTCAGCGAGCAGGCGGGCACGAAGCCGGGGTCGGCGAGCAGTTCGAACTTGTCGATCGTGATGACGAACGAGCCGAGCAGCCCGAGCGCGGCGGTGATCACCAACAGCCACCCGAACCCCCGCCTCGCCCCGGCGTACTCCCGGTCGTAGCCCGTCCCGGACGCACTGGCGCAGACCCGGTCGTCGGCCTCGGATTCTTCCGCCGTCCTCCCCGCCCCACGCTCCGACAGTTTCATGTCCGCCCCCGTACACAACCGTCCGGCCAGACGACCTCCACCCGGATTCCTCGCGCACGCGCGAAGGCAACCAGATGTGCGGTGGCGTCCCGGCCGTCCGACGGCGATCCGTCCCACACGGCGAGCACGGTTCGGCACGTCTCCACCAGACGTTCATCAGCGCTGACACACGCGTTGCGGTCGGCCGGATCGAAAGCCAGCAGCCGTATGTGTTCGGCCAGGACCAGCAGTTCGCCTGCGGCCGGCCGGTCCCGCGCGGGCAGCACGGCGGGAACAGCGCCCTGGGCCGGCAGCAGCACTGTCAGCTTCCGCCCGGCCTCCCGAGCGGCCCGCCCGAACACCAGCGGCAGCCCCGCTCCGGCCCGCACCAAGGCGGCCGCACCCTCTGCCAAGCGGTCCAGCCGCGCTCTCAGTTCAGCTTCCACCAGTTCCAGGGTTCTCTTGCTGAGGTCTCTGTGCCCGACGACTGCGATCACCACGTTTCCCTCCTGCGCGCACCCGCACCGTCCGAACGCTCCCGCACGCCACGGCCCGGCCCGGCCCGGCCCAGGAGCCGATACTCGACCGGCCCGCAGCATGCGATGCACCGCAGTGAACCCATCGGAGGTCCGACGCCGCTAGGGCCGTTCGACCCTGGCGTGGGAACGGCGCCACACGTTGTACTCGTACGGCAGGCGAGCAGACCAGGAGACGAGGCAGCCCCATGAGCTACTCATGCCATCAGTCGCCCCAGCCGTCGGTGCGCACGGCTGCGACCACACCATCGGCGGCGGCACCGTTTTCGGATTCGGCGGCCACCGGTCCGCGCCGCACGATCGAGTTGACAGGTACCCAGGCACTGAGCCTGCTCGGCAGGACGTCGCTCGGGCGGATCGTCTTCACTCAGCGCGCGCTGCCCGCCATCCGACCGGTGAACCATCTGCTGGACCACGGTCAGATCGTCATCCTGACCCATCAGGGCTCGGATCTGTTCGCCCAGGCCCACGACCATGGCGATCGGGGAGTCGTGGTCGCCTACCAGGCCGACGACATCGATCCGCTGACTCATCTGGGCTGGAGTGTCGTCGCCACGGGGTACTGCCGCCCGGTCGCCGATCCGGACGCGCTGACGCGCTATCAGCGGCTGCTCCGCCCCTGGTCGGGCCCAGTGATGAACTGTGCGGTACGCATTCGTCCACATCTGGTCACCGGAATCCGGCTGGCCGTCTGAATTCCGGCGGGGCTGCGTCGTCCCACGCTCTCTCGAACAGGTCTCACCAACTGTCTCACCGACTGTGTGGACTCCCCGGACCATGAGGTCCTGACCTGGCACTATGCTCCCGCCCTGGATCGGCCGGACGCCCCTGGACAGTCGCTGAGGCCGCGCGGGCTGCGGGGTCTGCACGGGCTGCAGGGTATTCATGTCACTGGCGTCGCTCACTCGCTCCAGGTTGGTGAGCGCCTGGCTCGTCGCCATGGCCTGTCCACGCAGGCGGTCCGCAATTACGAGGACGCCGGCATCATCCCATCGGCCCACCGCAGCCGGACGGGGTACCGGGACTGCACCGCCACTCATGCCGCCGGCCTCGCGGTCTACCCGGCGCTCGTCCCTGCCTTCGGCTACTCGACCAGCTGACGCATCATGCATGCCGTCACCGGCGGCCAGCTCGACGAAGCACTGCGCAGACAGACTGCCCCCCTGCTCGGCGGTGACGGAGCGCCCAGGAGAGCGGAGCTGTGCCCGCTCCCACCTCACCCGCCACGTGCCCGGCGGCTGACTGGTCCGGGCTCCGGCTTGGTGCCTGGTGAAGGTGGTCGGTTTACTCGGCAGGGAGCCGCCGGGGGTCCGCGTACATGCGTGCTCGACTCCTGGTTCACCGGGCACTTTCCGTACGGGCCCGATCCCTGATGCGGCCCACTGCTGTTCGAGTGCGGTCATGACCGCGTGGGCGATTGCTTCGTCGGCGCGGTGATGCCGAGGACGACAAGCCCGGGCTCGCTGAGGTACTGCGCGTGGATCGGTTCCATGCCCGTACGGCTGTACACCGCCCTCGTCGACGCTTCCACGCACGTCCGCGGTCCTGAGCTGGATGTTCCGAGAAGGGATATCCTCAGGGCTGGGGCGTCGGACGAAATCCCGGCCCGATTACGGCGGGCCGGGATTCTGTGTTGTGCGTCTGGCCGGAGGGCCCCGGCCCGATTACGGCGGGCCGGAGTTCTCCAGCATGCGCATCAGGCGATTGCTGGATTTAGTAATCGCCGAATTCGCCGAATTCGCCGCCCTCGCCCCTCTCGTTGTGGTGGCGCTTGATGACGCGGAAGCTGGCGATGACTCCGTTCTTGACCTTCACGCCGCCATTCATCTCCTCGTGGTCCTTCTTCCCGTGGTGCTTCTTCTCGTGGTGCTCGCCCTTCTCGTGGTGCTCGCCCTTCTCGCAGTTTTCGTCCTCGTCCTCGCGCCCGCTCTTGCCCGGGCAGACACCGTTGGCGGAGCTGTGCGGGCCGACGGTGGCGATGGGAGCGCCGTTGTCGCACACGGCTCCGCGGAAGACCTCTACCTCGTTGCGGCTGTCGTTGCGGATGTTGAAGCTATTGGCGCCCAGGCCGCTGACGACGGTGATGCAGCCGTCGGGGCGGCCGGAGTATTCGCGCTCGTTGATGTGGATCCGGCCCTCGTAATGGCGCCTGCCCTCGCGCTCGTTGCCTCCGCGCTCGTTGCCCCGGCGCTCGTTGCCTTCGTTGCCCTTGCCGTTGTTGCCGCCTTCCCCGCCCATGAGGGCCTGGGCGGGGACGGCGGCCGGGGCCACCTGGGCCTGGGGGGAGGGGACGGCGGAGGCGTAGGTGATGCCGGTCGCGGTCAGTGCCGCGGCGGCCGCGACGGCCGTGGCGATCGCGTGGGAACGGGTCATGATCATGTCGTTTTCTCCTTCTCGGACTCAGAGACAGTCCCGCTGTGACAGCCGGTGCGTGATTGAACGTACTAACACCTCTTATTCCTGTCATATCGGGCAAGTCGGGACCCCTGGTTTCGTGGGGCCGATCGGGTACGCAGAGCCCCTTTTTGCCACTCCGAAGAGAGCTGACGAATCATCAAAAAGGCTTCTGACTTGGGAAGTTGAAAGACCATTAGCCCTTGCAGGTGATCTTCTGACGTCTACTCACCCGATGTGGCGGTGGGTCGCCAGAAAGTGTCGGCAAGTCGCTGCTTGACATGTGGCCTGTCGTAGGTTCCAAGGAGGCCACGTGAACGGTGGCTGTCCGACGAACGTGACCGCGCACAGCAGGGTTCGTCCAGGCCGGACGGTGACCAATGCCGGCGGGCACGGCCTACCCGCCGCGGCCTGGGCCGACCGTCCCGAGGACCCGAGCGGGCAAGCGCCAGGGCCTGTCCGGGCACGATGACCATCTGCATCGCGCGGAGCAGTGGTTGATCGAACCCGGTCTGGAACTTGTCCGCGGCTGTCATGACGCGGTAATTCGGCTCGGCGAACGCCTCGGCCAGGTCCGGTCCGACCCCCGGGTTCATCTTGACCTCGAAGACCTCATCGTGGATGCCGTACTCCGGGTCGTCCAGAGTGCCGGAGAACGCCACCAAGGTGCCCAGGTCGTACGCCTTGGACTTGTTGTACTTGTCGATCGCCAGCTTGCAACGCAGCGCGTGCTTGCGTTCCGAGGTCAACCGCCCGGACGAGGCTGAACGCCGCCGGATCGGCAAGCCTGATCCCATCGACGCCGACGCCGCCGCCCGCGCGGTCGTGTCCGGCCGGGCCATCAGTGCCCCCAAGGGCGATGCCGTCACCGGAATCCGGGCTCTGCACAACGCGGCACGATCCGCCATCAGAGCCCGCACAACGGCGCTGAATCAGATCGGGCACATCCTGATCAGCGCGCCCGACGGCATCCGCACGAAATACGAAGTGCTGCAGGGCGACAAACACATCGACGCCCTGGCACGCTTCCGCGCCGGCAACGATCCTGTCCATGCCCCGGTCCTGACCGCCCTGCTCGCACTCGCCAGGCACGTCCAGAACCTGACCGAGGAACACGCCACCCTGACCGGGGAGTTGGACGCCCTGGTCACGCGGCTCAACCCCGGCCTGCGCGCCGCCTATGGCGGCTCGCCCATCTGTGTCAGGCCCGCCGCGGCGACCGTGTCGACGATGTCCTTTCGGACTGTGGCCGCCGTCGCCTCGGCTGCGCGGGCTGCGGGGCGGGTGCGGGCTACACGGGCTCCAGGGCCGGGACGGCCTGCACGGTCTGCGGCACCGGGACCGGGGCCGGAACCGGGGCGGGTGCCGCGACCGGCTGCACGGGCTGCGGGGTCTGCACGGGCTGCAGGGTATTCATGTCACTGGCGTCGCTCACTCGCTCCAGGTTGGTGAGCGGCCTGTCGGCTCCCGGTCAGGGGGTCGCCGCGGATACGACATAGACGACAGGGTTCATCGGATCGGTCATGTTCACGGTGATGTCCTGGGTGGGCCGCGGGGCCTTGTTGGTGTGCGTGGTGCCCGCCCACTGGATGCCCGGGTCGAAGCTCCAGCCGGAGATCTCCTGGTCGCGGGGGCCGATGCTGACCTTGCCCGTCACCAGCTCGGCGCGGCCGCTGCCCATCCGGCTCAGGAACCGGTCGAGCCCGGCGGACGTGGTGCGGAACTCCACGTACAGGCGGCTGGCCTTCCAGTTGTTGGTTTCGTAGTACTGCACGTCCAACGAGTTGCCGGGCATCGGCAGCTCGAAGATCCGGCGCTGCATCCGGGACGGCCAGCCCTCCCGGAGCCCCTGTGCGGAGGCCTCGGCCTCCTTGTTCTGGCCGGAGCGGCGGCTCTGGCCCGCGGAGATCAGCAGATAGCCGGCCGGGATGCCGATGAGCAGCACGATGATGGTCGCCGTGACCAGACGGCGGCGGATCATCCGGCGCCGGTCCTGGGGCGGCCTTTCGTCGTCGGGCGGCGAGGACTGGCGCGGCAGGACGGGGTGCTCGACTGCGGTCATGTCTGTGGAGATCCCTAGGAGGTGCGGGTGTTGCGCGTGTTCCGGATGGTGCTCGCGGCCTGGTCGTAGATCTGCGCGTACCGCTCGTACCGCTCGACGCGGCGACGGTTGGTACGGCGGAATCTGCGGGCCACCAGCCGGGCCAGGTCGGCGGCGCCGACCATACCTGCCTCCGGGCCGAGCTGCGCCTTCGCGATCCGGGCCTCGGGGCGGTAGCCGCGACCCGTGAGATGGCGCTTGAAGGCGTCCCTGGCGGGGCCGATCAGCAGGTCGTCGGCGGCGCTGACGCCGCCTCCGATGACGAAGCACGAGGGGTCGAGCGCGGCGGCCAGATTGGCGATGCCGACGCCGAGCCACTGGCCGATGTCCTGGAGGAGCTCGACGCACATCGCGTCGCCCTCGCGGGCCAGTTCGGTGATGAGCGGCCCGGTGATGTCAGGGATGTTGCCCTTGACCCGCTCGATGATGCCGTGCGCCACCGGGGAGTCGGCCGCGGCCAGTTCCTTGGCCTCGCGGACGAGGGCGTTGCCGGAGCTGTACTGCTCCCAGCAGCCACGGTTCCCACAGGGGCAGCGGTGCCCGCCGGGCACCACCTGCATGTGGCCGAACTCACCGGCGACTCCGTACTTGCCCCGCTTGACCTGGCCGTCCTCCAGGATCGCACCGCCGATGCCGGTACCGAGTGTGATCATGACGAGGTGGTCCTCGCCGCGGCCCGCTCCGAAGCGCCACTCCGCCCAGGCGGCGGTGTTGGCGTCGTTGTCGACCATGACGGGGACGACGAGGCGGGAGGCGAGGGCGTCGCGCAGGGGTTCGTCGCGCCAGGCGAGGTGCGGGGCGAACAGCACCTTGGAGCGGTCCGCGTCGACCCAGCCGGCCGCCCCGATGCCGACGGCGTGCACATCGTGCCGGTCGGACAGATCCAGGACCAGCTCGACGATGGTGTCCTCGACGACCTTGGGGCTCTTGGACTTGTCCGGCGTCTCGACGCGCAGCTGCTCCAGGATGTTGCCGTCGGCGTCGACGACACCGGCCATCACCTTCGTACCCCCGATGTCGATGCCGACGGTGGGAACCCGCGGCGCCGTGAGGTGCGAGCGCCGCTCCCGGGTGCCCACGGTCCGCAGGACGGTGGCGCGGGCGGAGCCGCGGTGGGTGAAGTCGCGGTACGTGCTCATCGTCCCTGCGGGGTCTGGGGGGCCGGGGCGGTGCTCCCGGCGGCGGACGGCGCCCGTCGGGCTCGATTCTGCCACTGCCGGAGGCGGCGCGGTCGGCGCAACCGTCGGCCGGGTCCCGTACCGGTCCCGGCTACCGCGGGTCGTCGGTGACCGGATGGCCGCCGAGATGGGTCGGCCCCGGGGCCCGCTCCAGCTCCTGGCCGAGCTCCTCCAGCTCGCTGCCGCCCGCCATCTGGCGGGTCAGTTCGTCCAGCGTGATGCTCGACCGGGTGTGGCTGCCGGCCATGGCTCCCCGCTTGAGCAGGACGAACCGGTCACCGACGAGATACGCGTGGTGCGGGTTGTGCGTGATGAGGACCACGCCGAGGCCGGCGTCGCGGGCGGCGGCGACGTACTTGAGGACGACCCCGGACTGCTTGACGCCGAGCGCGGCGGTCGGCTCGTCCAGGACGAGGACCTTCGCGCCGAAGTACACGGCCCGCGCGATGGCTACGCACTGGCGCTCGCCGCCGGAGAGCGTGCCGATCGGCTGGTCGACGTCGCGCAGGTCGATGCCCATGCGCAGCAGCTCGGCGCGGGTCGTCTCGCGCATCAGCCGTACGTCGAGGCGCTTGAAGGGGCCCGCGCCGGTGGTCGGCTCGGAGCCGAGGAAGAAGTTCCGCCAGACCGGCATCAGGGGGACGACGGCCAGGTCCTGGTAGACCGTGGCGATGCCGCGGTCCAGCGCGTCGCGCGGATTGGCGAGGTTGGTCTCCTCGCCGTCGATGAGGAAGGTTCCCGCGTCGTGCCGGTGCAGCCCTGCGATGATCTTGATCAGGGTGGACTTGCCGGCGCCGTTGTCGCCGAGGACACAGGAGATCTCTCCCGCGTGGACCTCCAGCGAGACGTCCTGGAGCGCCTTGATGTTGCCGTAGAACTTGCTGACGTGGTCCAGCTCGACGAGCGCCCGGTGGGACGTCCGCCCGTCGGCCGGTGCCTGGGGGGCCGTCATTTCGTCGCCTCCGCGCGCTTGCGTACCCATGCGTTGAGCAGGGTGGCCAGGAGCAGCATGGCTCCGAGGAAGAACTTGAACCAGTCCGGGTTCCACTCCGCGTACACGATGCCCTTGCTGGTCATGCCGAAGATGAAGGCACCGACCGCGGAGCCGATCGCGGAGCCGTAGCCGCCGGTGATCAGGCAGCCGCCGATGACGGCCGCGATGATGTAGATCAGTTCGTTGCCGACGCCCTCGCCGGACTGCACCACGTCGTACGAGAACAGCAGATGCTGCCCGGAGACCCAGGCGGCGAAGGCGACCCCGAGGTAGAGCCCGATCTTGGTACGGATGACCGGGACGCCGACCGCGCGGGCCGCGTCGGCCTCGCCGCCGACCGCGAAGATCCAGTTGCCGAAGCGGGTGCGGAGCAGGATCCAGGTGGCGATCGCGACGAGCACGGCCCACCACAGGATGGTGACCTTGAACTCGACGCCGCCGATGGTCCACTGCGAGGCGAAGACCTGACGGGCCGAGTCGAAGCCCTCCATGTCGCCGATGGACTTCGTCGACACCGTCCCGCTGATCAGCTTGGTGAAGCCCAGATTGAGGCCGGTCAGCATCAGGAACGTGCCGAGCGTGATGATGAAGCTCGGCAGTTTGGTACGGGTCAGCATGAAGCCGTTGAACGCCCCGATGGCCAGTGTGACCAGCAGCGACACCAGGACACCGACCCAGACGTTGGCCGTCATCTGGTAGCTGAACATCGACGAGATCAGCGCGGAACTGGTGACCAGGACACCCGCGGAGAGGTCGAACTCGCCGCCGATCATCAGCAGCGCCACCGGCGCGGCCATGATCCCGATGGTGGAGGCCGCGTACAGCACCGTGCCGAGGCTGGAGGCGCGCAGGAAGCTGTCGGCGACGATCGAGAAGAAGATGAAGACGGCCGCGGCGCCGACCACCGAACCGAGCTCGGGGCGGCCGAGCAGTCTGCGCAGCGGTGAGGTGCGCAGCAGCCGCTCGTCGGCCGCGGCCGGGGCGGGTGGGCCGATGACGGTGCTCATCGGGTCCCCCGCTTCGTGTATTGCGCCAGCTCGGCGGCGTCCTTCGAGGTGATGATCTGCGGCCCGGTGAGGACCGGGCGGCCACCGCCGAGCACGTTGCCGTTGTAGCGGTAGAGCCAGAGCAGGTCGACGGCCTCGTACCCCTGGAGGTAGGGCTGCTGGTCGACGGCGAAGCCGAGGCTCTTGTCCTGGAGGGCGTCGGCGACCTTGGCGTTCAGGTCGAAGGTGTCGATCTCGGCCTTGCTGCCCGCGGTCTTCTTCGCCTTGACGGCGGCGTCCGCGAACGGCGCCCCGAGGGTGACGACCGCGTCGATGCCCTTGTCGGCCTGGAGCTTCGCCTCGATGGACGCCTGGACGTCGGGCATGTTGGTGCCCTCGACGTACAGGTTCTGCATCTGCCCGTCGAACGTCTTCTTCGCTCCGGCGCAGCGCTGCTCGTGGCCGACGTTGCCCTGCTCGTGCAGGATGCACAGTGCCTTCTTGCGGCCGCGTGCGTTGAGCTCGTCGCCGACCGCCTCGCCCGCGATGGACTCGTCCTGGCCGATGTGGGTGAGCGCGCCGAACTGCTTGGACTCCGCGGAGCCCGAGTTCACCGTGATCACCGGGATGCCGGCCTTGGTGGCCTTGGCGACGACGTCCTTCATCGCGTCGGGCTTGGCGAGCGTGACGATCAGCCCGTCGACCTTCTGGTCGATGGCGGCCTGGACGAGCTGGGCCTGCTGCTGGGCCTCGTCGTTGTGCGAGTACAGGAACTTGATGTTGTCCTTGACAGCCGCCTGTTTCGCACCGCTCTGGACGATGTCCCAGAAGGTGTCGCCGTCGCCCGAGTGGGTGACCATGGCGAAGGTCCAGCGGGGCGTGGTCACCGCGGACCGGCCCTCGGCGGCAGCCCGGACCGCGCGCTCCTCCGCCCGCTTGCCGCCGGTGCTGCTGCATCCCACCAGGGAAGCCCCCAGCACCGCCGCAAGCACGGCGCCCATCGCACGTACCCCTGTCCGAACCCTTGCCACGACGCCGTGCCCTTCTTGTGCTGCTCGCTGTGCTCTTTGGTGGGGCCGGGGACGATTCACGCGCTGCCCGGCTGGCCAAGTATCCCCGAGCCGGCGACGGCGCCGCCCGGCAGGGGCGGGGCAGGTGCGCGGGCACCGGGTGTGCGCGGCGCTGCGCGGGAGAGACATCGGGCGCCGCGCGCGGTGCATTCCTCCAGCTGCGGTACGTCGTCGGCGGTGACGATCGCCGGGCTGGTGAGCACGGGCCCTACAGGAACGGTACGCATGGTGGGTCCGCCTTCTGTCCCGGCCGCCCGAGTGCGGCTGGGTGAGTTCTAGCGGCAGGCGTACGAGACGTCAACGGGGCCGTGGGGCCGTGGGGCCGTCGTCACCGTACGAGCAGCTGAAATTCGAAGGAGTAGCGCGAGGCCCGGTAGATGTGGGAGCCGAACTCGACCGCGCGCCCGGTGTCGTCGAAGGTGGTGCGCTCCATCGTCAGCACGGCGGCGCCCTGCGTCTCGGCGAGTTTGGCCGCCTCCTCGGCGGTGGCGAGCCGGGCGCCGACGGTCTGGCGGGCGCTGTGCAGGGTGATGCCGGCGCCCCGCATCATCCGGTAGAGGCCGGTGGTCTCCAGCCGTCCGGTGTCGAGGTCGACGACCCCGGGGGGCACGTGGTTGCGCAGGAGTGCCAGCGGCTCGTCGTGCGCGTACCGCAGCCGTTCGACGAGGTGTACGTCGGTGCCCGCCGCGATTCCGAGGGCGTCGGCGACGTCGGCTCCGGCGGGTTCGACGGTGTTGCGCAGGACGCGGGTCGTGGGGTGCCCGCCCGCCGCCTCCAGGTCGTCGTACAGGCTGCTCAGTTCGAGCGGGCGGCGGACCCTGCTGTGCACGACCTGGGTGCCGACGCCGCGACGGCGGACCATCAGGCCCTTGTCGACCAGTGACTGGATGGCCTGGCGGACGGTGGGCCGGGACAGGCCGAGCCGGGCCGCGAGCTCGATCTCGTTGCCGAGGAGGCTGCCGGGGGCGAGCCGGCCCTGCTCGATGGCCGCTTCCAGCTGCTGGGCCAGTTGGTAGTAGAGCGGAACCGGGCTGGTGCGGTCCACGCCGAGCTCCAGCGCGGCGGGGTCGGTGGTGGGTTCGGGCACGCGTGGAGGGTATCCCCCGCATCAGAACCTCCGGTAGTCAGGTCGTTCTGTTGTCCGGACAGCATGAACACCGAACAAGCCGCCTCTTGTCAGGACATACGGTTGACAGCGCAGTCCGGGGGCGTCACGTTGGGTCCATGCGCATCGGACTCATCGGCACCGGACGGATCGGTTCCTTCCACGCGGGCGTGCTGGCCCGCCATCCCGAGGTGGACGCCCTGGTGGTGACGGACACCGACCGGGCGCGGGCGGCCGAGGTCGCGGACCGCGTCGGCGCGACGGCCGCGGACAGCGCCGCCGAGGTGTTCGGCGCGGGTGTGGACGCCGTGGTGATCGCGTCGGCCACGTCGGCGCACGCGGAGCTGATCGGGCAGGCCGCGCGGGCGGGACTGCCCGCGTTCTGCGAGAAGCCGATCGCCCTGGACCTGCCGGGGACGCTGAGCGCGCTGCGGGCGGTCGAACGGGCGGGAAGCGTCCTCCAACTGGGCTTCATGCGCAGGTTCGACGCCGGGTACGGGGCGGCGCGCGCCGCCGTGCGGGCAGGGGCGCTGGGGCGGCTGCACACCGTGCGGGCGATGACGATGGACCCCGCGCCGCCGCCCGCCGCGTATCTGCCGCTCTCCGGGGGGCTGTACCGGGACTGCCTGGTCCATGACTTCGACATGCTGCGGTGGGTGACGGGCCGTGAGGTGACCGAGGTGTACGCCACCGGGTCGGACGCCGGGCCCGAGATGTTCCGGGCGGCCGGCGACGTCGACACGGCGGCGGCCCTGCTCACTCTCGACGACGGCACTCTGGTCACGGCGACGGCCACGCGCTGCAACGGCGCCGGTTACGACGTACGGATGGAACTGGCGGGCGAGCTCGGCCAGATCACGGTCGGCCTGGACGACCGTACGCCGCTCACCTCGGCCGAGCCGCAGGGCCCCGCCGCACCGCACAGCCCCTGGCCGGGTTTCCTGGAACGGTTCGGCGCGGCGTACGAGGCCGAACTGGACGCGTTCGTACGGGTGGTGCGGGGCGTGCTGCCCAATCCGTGCGACGGCCGGGAGGCGTGGTACGCGCTGCTGATCGCGGAGGCGTGCGAGGTGTCCCGCCGTGAGCGGCGCCCCGTGGAGATCGCGGAGGTCGCGAAGATCGCCGGGGGCACCGCCGCCCGTCCGGGGGGAACCGCCCGCCCCTCCTCGTGACGCGGCGGCGGTCCGGGCGGTTCAGGAGGTCGACGCGGCGGACAGTACGGTGCCTTGCGCGACCGCGCAGAGCGTCCTCGCTCCGTCCTCGCCCGCGGCGAACAGCTCACAGCGGACCACGGCCTGGCGGCGGCCGGTGTGCACGACGTCGGCGTGGGCGATGAGGGTGCGGCCGGTGGCGGGCCGGATGTACTGGATGGAGAAGCCGCCGGTCAGTACGGCCGGGCCGAGCGTCGTTCCGGCGGCGAAGGTGATCGAGTTGTCGGCGGCGTAGGCCAGGACTCCCCCGTGCAGAAAGCCGTTCTGCTGCTGGAGTTCCTGCCGGATGTCCACTTCGAGGGTGGCCGCGCCGTCCCCGAAGGCGGTGATCCGGGCCCCGACGAGCCCGCTGAACGGCTGGCTGTCGAGAACCTTCTGTGCCATCTGCAAGTCAAGTCCGGTCATGACAGAGGTTATCAGGCCCCCCCCAATTGCCGGTCGGCCCTGCCTCACCAGCGGACGGGCAACCGTCGCACCCCCCGGATGAGCAGGCCGGGGATCCAGTCGAACTCGCCCCCGTCCGCGTCCAGTACGAGGCCGGGGCACCGGTCCAGCAGTGTGCGGATCGCGATCCGGCCCTCCATCCGGGCCAGGGGGGCGCCCATGCAGAAGTGGCTGCCGTGCCCGAAGGCCAGGTGCCCCTGGGCGTCGCGGCGGATGTCGAAGGTGTCCGGTCGCGCGTAGCGGCCGTGGTCGCGGTCGGCGCCCGCCAGGGAGACCAGGACCGGCTCGCCCGCCGGGATGACCCGGTCACCGATCTCGATCTGTTCGCGGGGGTAGCGGAACGTGGCGGTCTCCACCGGGCCCTCGTAGCGCAGCATCTCCTCGACCGCGCCGTCGATCAGGCCGGAGTCGGCGCGGAGGGCGGCCAGTTGGTCCGGGTGGTCGAGCAGTGCGCGTACCCCGTTGACGATCAGGTTGACTGTGGTCTCGTGGCCGGCGACGAGCAGCAGGAACGCCATGCCCACGAGCTCGTCGGGGGACAGTCCGTCCCCCTCCTCGTCGCGGGTCCGGACCAGCGCGCTCATCAGGTCGTCACCGGGCGAGCAGCGCTTGTCCTCGATGAGTTCGGCGAGATACGCCCCCATGGCGGCCACCGTCTCGGCCGCCTCCTGCGGTGTGGCCGGATGGATGACGCCGTTCGACAGCCGGCGGAACACCTCGCGGTCCAGGTCCGGCACGCCGATCAGTTCGCAGATGACGGTCATGGGCAGCGGGAAGGCGAGCGCGTCGACGAGATCGGCGTGCCTCGACGGCACCATCGCGTCGAGGAGTTCGTCGGTGATCTGCTGGACGCGCGGGCGCAGGGCCTCGATGCGGCGGGCGGTGAACTCGCGGGCGACGAGTTTGCGCAGCCGGGTGTGGTCGGGTGCGTCGAGCTCCAGCATGTTGGCGAAGATCGGGGCGCTCTGGGCGGGCGCGCCGGGCAGCCGACGCCAGTCCTTGCCGAGCCGCTGATCGGCCAGGGCCGCGCGGGCCTCGTCGTACCCCACCACGAGCCAGACCCGCTCGCTGACGTCGGTGCGGACGGTGTGCACGGGACCCGCGGCGCGCAGCTTCGCGTAGTACGGATACGGATTCGCGGTGAAGCCCTCGACCCCGCGCAGATCGACATCGACACGGTCACTGGCATCGGACATGGGATCGCCCCTCCCGGTCTGAACGGCCCGATCGTCTCGGACCGACCGGTTCAGCCTATGCCGCCGGTTTCCGCACCGCCGTCGAGCGGGCCCGTGTCATGCGCCGACGACGCGATCCGGCCACGGCTGTTGGCGTCGAGCCGTGGCGGCCCGACCGGCCACCGCCGCCGCACCCACAGGGAGCAGCAGGCGGCCGCCCCGATCAGGGAGTCGACGAGGACGACGCCGTCGAAGAGGGTGCGGCCGGCGTCGATCGGCGCCGCCGCGAGCAGCCCGATTCCCGCCGCGAAGAGGAACGCGGTGATGTCGACGGCCCAGTCCCGCACGGTGCGTCGGGAGCGGCCGCCCCGGTCGCCGGGGAGCTCGGGGTCGGCCATCGCCGAGGGCAGCGACCAGGAGTACTCCGCACGCGTCATGGGTGTGGGAACGCGCGGGCACGATGTGGAGACCTTGCCGGATCACACGCGGAGCGATCACCGTACCGGGCGGTACCCGGCCCCGGGAATACCTGTCTCGGCTGCCGCGCCCCGCCTCAGGTGTCCGCGGCGGGTGAACCGCGTCTCACTGGTCGAGGGCGAAGGAGCCGAACCGCGCCCGGCCGGTGGGCCGGTAGGTGTGGATCGAGATGCCGTTGGGCGTCGTGCGCGCCTCGATCTGTTCGAACGCCGTGGGCAGCCCGCCGTCCGGGAAGAGCCGGCGGCCCCGGCCGAGCACGACCGGGTAGAAGAGGAGGTTGTACTCGTCGATCAGGTCGTGCGCCATCAGGTAGCGGGCGAGAGCGCCGCTGCCGTGGATCTGGAGTTCGCCGCCCTCCGTCCGCTCCTTGATCCGGGCGACTTCCGCGACGACGTCCGTGGCGACGACGGTCGTGTGCTGCCAGTCCGGCTTCTCCAGGGTGGTCGACACGACGTACTTGGGGTACGTGTTGAGACGGCTTGCGACCGGGTCCCCGGGGTCGGTCACCCTGGGCCAGTGCGCGGCGAAGATGTCGTACGTACGACGGCCCAGCAGGAACGCCGCCACCCGGTCGAACACCTCGGTCATGAACTGATTCATGCCCTCGTCCGCGAACGGCACGAGCCAGCCGCCATACTCGAACCCCCCACTGGTGTCCTCGTCGGGGGTGCCCGGCGCCTGCATGACACCGTCGAGGGTGAGGAAGGTGGTCAGGGTCAGCTTCGCCATGATCATTCTCCTGGTCCGGAAACGGTCGCTTCCCTCTTGAGACCCCACCTCCGTCCGGAACTCATCGGCACACCCGGCGGGGCCGCCGGACGGCAGCCCGGACCGGCGAGGGCTCCGGGGAACGGCAGCACCGACGTACCCGTCACCGCGGGCCGCGCGGGGCGAGTTCCGTCATCCGGGACCAACCCTCGCCCGGCACCTCGACGTTGATGATCTCCGGAGTCTCGGCGACGAGATCCGCCATCGTGTCCATCGCCGCGGCGAAGTGCTGCGACTTCACATGGGCCTCCCCGGCCTCGGGGGAGGCGAATGCCTCCAGCAGGACGAACTGGTCCGGGTTCTCGACGCTGTACGACCACTCGAAGAACAGATTGCCGGGCTCTTTCCGGGTGGCGAGGGTGAAGTCCTCGACGGCCGGGAGCCAGTTGTCGCGTTCGGTGGTATGGACGGTGAATTTGACGGCGATGAAGATCATGCCGTCAGTTTCCCATATGCCGTGAATGAGGACGGATCAGGCACACCCGGGTAGCGCCGGACGGGCGCTACCCGCCGAGTTCGCGGTGGCGCGCGGCCAGCCGGGTGGCACCCTCCTCGGTCGGTGACCCGAACAGCCGCAGCCGGGAGATGCCGCCGTCCGGGAAGATGTCGATCCGGACGTGCGTGGCCCGCACCGCGTCCGGCAGGACGAAGCGGTGGTTCGTGTCGGGCTGCAGCCGGGTCCGGGGCAGCACCCCGTCCATGATCTGGCCCTTGTGGCCGAAGCGCTCGGGGTCGAACTGGGCGGGCTCCGGCTTCAGCAGGTTCTCGCGCTCGGCGAAGAACTCGTCGTTGGCGGCGATCACCCCGGCGCCGAGCCGCCGGTCGGCGAGGTCGACGAGGCCGGTGAAGGGGAGGTCGGCGGTGCGGTAGTCGGCGTACGGGTCGCCGCCGCCGTACGGGTTCGCGTCGCCGGTGAAGCGGGCTGTCGCCGTCATGGTCACTGATTCCTTTCGAGGAGGCGGCCGGTGGGTTCGCCGACGGTGCCGTCCACCGCGATCCGCTGCCCGCGCAGCCACGTCGACTTCACGACGCCGTGCAGGGTCTTGCCGGCGTAGGCGGTGACCTGGTTGCGGTGGAAGAGCTCGGCGGGGTCGACGGTGAAGGTCTCGTCGGGGGCGAGGACCGCGAAGTCGGCGTCGCGGCCGGCTTCGATGGCGCCCTTGCGGGTCAGCCCGGCCAGTTCGGCGGGGGCGGCGGACATCCAGCGGACGACGTCGTCGAGCGAGTGGCCGCGCCCCCGGGCCTCGGTCCAGATGGCGGGGAGACCCAGCTGGAGGGAGGAGATGCCGCCCCACGCGGAGGCGAAGTCCGGCGTCTTGAGGTCGGCGGTGCACGGCGAGTGGTCCGAGACGACGCAGTCGATCGTCCCGTCGGCCAGGCCCTCCCACAGCGCGTCCTGGTTGGCGGCCTCCCGGATCGGCGGGCAGCACTTGAACTCCGTGGCGCCGTCCGGGACTTCCTCGGCGGTGAGGGTGAGGAAGTGCGGGCAGGACTCGACGGTGACCCGTACCCCCTCGCGCTTGGCGGCGGCGATCACCGGCAGCGCGTCGCCGGAGGACAGATGCAGCACATGGACCCGGGCGTTCAGCCGCCCGGCGTGCGCGATGAGCCCCTCGATCGCGGTGTTCTCGGCGTCCCGAGGCCGGGAGGCGAGGAAGTCGGCGTACGCGGGTCCGCTGCGCTGCGGGGCGGAGGCCAGCTGGTGCGGGTCCTCGGCGTGCACGATCAGCAGCCCGCCGAAGCCGGAGATCTCGGCCATGGACCGGGCCAGCTGCTCCTGGTCGAGCTCGGGGAACTCCTCGACGCCGGAGGGCGAGAGGAAGCACTTGAAACCGAAGACCCCGGCCTCGTGCAGCGGACGCAGGTCCTTGAGGTTGGAGGGGATCGCCCCGCCCCAGAATCCGGTGTCGATGTGCGCCTTGGGCGCTGCCACCTGCTGCTTGGTGCGCAGGTGCGGGACGGTGGTGGTCGGCGGGAGGGAGTTGAGCGGCATGTCGAGCAGGGTGGTGATGCCGCCCGCCGCCGCGGCGCGGGTGGCGGTGTGGAAGCCCTCCCACGCGGTGCGGCCCGGGTCGTTCACATGGACATGGGTGTCGACGAGTCCGGGCAGCAGGACGTCGTCACCGAAGTCCTCCAGCCGGACACCGGCCGGCACCTCGGTGTCGTACGGCAGGACGGCGTCGATTCTCCCCCCGGCGACGGCGACCACTGCGGGGCGCGTCCCGTCCGGGGTGACGACACGCGTCGAGCGCAGTACCAGTTTCACGTCCGCACCGGACACCCGTGCTCCTCACTTCGGACTTTCGACCGCTGACGAATTCAACGAACTGTTGAACGAACTGTTGAAGGAGTCTTCACTCGGGATTCGGGCCCGTCAAGACCCCACTTTCCTCGCCCGACGGCAGTCGGACCACCCGGAGGCGCGAGTGGAGATTTCCACAAAGTAAAAGACAGATTTCGGAGTGTGGAACGTAACATGGGACCAGTGCGGCACCACGGAATGGCCCCGCTGACTGCAGACACCGGGACAAAGGGGCTCTGACCGGCCAGGACTCCGCACCCGGAGCAGTGCGCCGATCGGGAACCGACCGGTAGTCTGCTGGGTGCCTCGCCCGGCGAGGCACCCGCTCTTCCGCCTCGAAAGGACCGTTGACGTGCCGTCGTCCCACGCCAGCACATCCGACTCCAAGCCCGCCGCCTCCAGCGGCGGCGTGCAGTCCCTTGAGCGCGCCTTCGATCTGCTGGAGCGGATGGCGGATGCCGGGGGCGAGGTCGGGCTGAGCGAACTCTCCACGAGCAGCGGGCTTCCGCTGCCGACCATCCACCGCCTGATGCGCACGCTGGTGGTGTGCGGATACGTGCGCCAGCAGCCGAACCGGCGCTACGCACTCGGCCCGCGTCTGATCCGGCTCGGCGAGTCCTCCTCCCGGCTGCTCGGCACCTGGGCCCGCCCGTACCTCGCGCGCCTGGTCGAGGAGACCGGCGAGACCGCGAACATGGCGCTGCTCGACGGCGACGAGATCGTGTACGTGGCGCAGGTGCCGTCCAAGCACTCGATGCGCATGTTCACCGAGGTGGGCCGCCGGGTCCTCCCGCACTCCACGGGAGTCGGCAAGGCACTGCTGGCGCACACGCCCCCGGAAGAGGTACGGGCCCTGCTCGCCCGCACCGGAATGCCGGCCGCCACCGAGAAGACGATCACCACGCCGGACGACTTCCTCGACGCGCTGGAGCAGGTCCGCAGGGTCGGCTACGCGGTCGACGACAACGAGCAGGAGATCGGGGTGCGCTGTCTGGCGGTCTCCGTACCCAACTCCCCCACGTCGGCCGCGATTTCGATCTCGGGCCCGGCGGGCCGGGTGACGGAGGCGGCGACGGAGCGGATCGTGCCGATCCTGCAGCAGGCCGCGAAGGAGCTGTCCGACGCGCTGGCCAGCAACGGCTCCACCGGCTGAGCCGCGCCGCCGCGACCGATTCCCGGCCGTCGCGCGCCAGGAGCACGGCGACGGGCAGGGGCGCGGCGGCTGTCAGGAGCGTGGTGGCCGTCAGGAGCGCGGCGGCTGTCAGGTGCACGGTGGCCGTCAGGAGCGCGGCGGCTGTCAGGTGCGCGGTGGTTCGCCGAAGAGATCGACGGCGACGCGTACGTCCCTGAGTGCGGCGGCCAGTGCGCTGACCGAGCCGATCGCCCCCGCGATCAGCAGCAGCGAACGGCGCAGGCGGGGAATCTCCGGCGCGCCACTGATCGCCATCGCGTCCAGCGCGGCCAGCTCGTCCTCGGCGATCCCCCGGTCCGGGAACTCCGCGGGATGCCCCGCCAGCTCGCGGCGGAGCCGGGAGACCGCCGTACGCAGCTCCGCCACTCTCGGATCCTCACCACTGCTGGTCACCCGCGTCTGCCCCACGCTTCGCAACAAAGCACTCCCCCTCGCACATTCTTGTGCCAGTGTTTCGACCGGACCCCGGACCTTGGTCAAGTGTCCGGAGATGCCCGCAAGTTAACGCCATGGCAGGTGCCGAGCGCCACTCCGCGGACGGAATTCAGGGTCTCCCGTAAGGGTGATGCGCACGCCGCTCCATGGACGGCTCGGCGTACGCCGCCGAGCCCGCCTCCCACCGCCCCCGCCGGTCCCCGGTTGCGCGGGCGGGGCGGCTCCGGGGTATCCAGTCCCCATGACTCGAACAACACAGGCCCCGGCCGACAGCGGACGGACCCGGACCCCGGTGATCGCCGGGCTGCTGCTCGCCGCGGGCGGCGGGCGGCGGCTCGGCGGGCGGCCCAAGGCACTGCTCGACCACCGCGGCCGGCCGCTGGTGGAGCACGCGGTACGCGTCCTGCGGGAGGGCGGCTGCGACCGCGTCCAGGTGGTCCTGGGCGCCGCGGCCGACGAGGTGCGCGCACGCGCCGACCTCGGCGGCTGCCCCGTGACCGTCAACCCCGAGTGGGCCAAGGGCATGGGCTCGTCGTTGCGGGCGGGGCTCCGGGCACTGGCCGATACGGGGGCGGACGCGGCGCTCGTGCTCCTGGTGGACCAGCCGGGCATCGGTGCGGACGCGGTGGCGCGGGTGCGATCGGCGTACCGCTCCCGCAGGAGTCTCGCGGCCGCCTCGTACGACGGGGAGCGCGGCCATCCGGTGCTGTTCGGGGCCGACCGGTGGGCGGACGTCGCGGCCGCAGCGGTGGGCGATCAGGGCGCCCGGGCGTATCTGCGGGCGCACCGCGATGCGATCGCGCTCGTCGAGTGTTCCGATGTGGCTCAGGCGTACGACATCGACACGGTGGAGGACCTGAAGCACCTTGAGTGAGTGGACTGGCACGCTGCGCCAGCAACGCACCAATTGTGTCGACCCGGAGAATCTCGACATCAACAAACCATTGAACTTCCACCATGAGGAAACTACTATCCACTGATCAGAAGCCCTCTGCACCTCAGACGGCGACCACGGCCGTATCTCGGAGCCTTGGCACGCCGTGCCATTCCAGGCGACCGGGCGGCCGTGAGACGCCGCCCGCACCGCCCGCTGAAGGAGTGACAGCTCATGTCCGCACCAGCGCCGTCCCCGCTGGCCATCGTCGATGCCGAGCCCCTGCCCCGGCAGGACGAGGTCCTTAACCACGCGGCTCTCGCATTCGTGGCCGAGCTGCACCGGCAGTTCACGCCCCGCCGCGACGAACTGCTCGCCCGCCGGGGCGAGCGCCGCGCCGAGATCGCCCGCACCTCCACGCTGGACTTTCTGCCCGAGACGGCAGCGATCCGCGCGGACGACTCCTGGAAGGTCGCGCCGGCCCCGGCCGCGCTGAACGACCGCCGGGTGGAGATCACCGGTCCGACCGACCGCAAGATGACCATCAACGCCCTGAACTCGGGCGCCAAGGTCTGGCTCGCCGACTTCGAGGACGCGTCCGCCCCCACGTGGGAGAACGTCGTCCTCGGCCAGCTCAATCTGATCGACGCCTTCACCCGTGACATCGACTTCACGGACCCCAGGTCCGGCAAGTCGTACGCCCTGGGGCCCGCCGACGAGCTCGCCACGGTCGTCACCCGCCCCCGCGGCTGGCACCTGGACGAGCGTCACCTCCAGCTCGACGGCACCCCGGTGCCGGGCGCGCTGGTCGACTTCGGCCTCTACTTCTTCCACAACGCCCAGCGCCTCATCGACCTCGGCAAGGGCCCGTACTTCTACCTCCCGAAGACGGAGTCGCACCTGGAGGCCCGCCTCTGGAACGACATCTTCGTCTTCGCCCAGGACTACGTCGGCATCCCGCAGGGCACGGTCCGCGCGACCGTCCTCATCGAGACGATCACCGCCGCGTACGAGATGGAGGAGATCCTCTACGAACTCCGCGACCACGCCTCCGGGCTGAACGCGGGCCGTTGGGACTACCTCTTCTCCATCGTCAAGAACTTCCGTGACGGCGGCGCCAAGTTCGTCCTCCCGGACCGCAACGCGGTGACGATGACCGCCCCGTTCATGCGCGCGTACACCGAACTCCTCGTCCGCACCTGCCACAAGCGCGGCGCGCACGCGATCGGCGGCATGGCGGCCTTCATCCCGTCCCGCCGCGACGCCGAGGTCAACAAGGTCGCCTTCGAGAAGGTCAAGGCCGACAAGGACCGCGAGGCCCACGACGGCTTCGACGGCTCCTGGGTCGCCCACCCCGACCTGGTCCCGATCGCCATGGCCTCCTTCGACGCGGTCCTCGGCGAGAAGCCGAACCAGAAGGAACGCCTGCGCGAGGACGTCTCGGTGGCGGCGGGCGACCTGATCGCCATCGACACCCTGGACGCCAAGCCCACGTACGAGGGCCTGCGCAACGCCGTCGCGGTCGGCATCCGCTACATCGAGGCCTGGCTGCGCGGCATGGGCGCGGTCGCCATCTTCAACCTGATGGAGGACGCGGCCACCGCGGAGATCTCGCGCTCACAGATCTGGCAGTGGATCAACGCGGACGTCGTCTTCGAGAACGGCGAACACGCCACCGCGGACCTGGCCCGCAAGGTCGCGGCCGAGGAACTCGCCGCGATCCGCGCCGAGATCGGCGACGAGGCGTTCGCGTCCGGCAAGTGGCAGCAGGCCCACGACCTCCTGCTCCAGGTCTCCCTGGACCAGGACTACGCGGACTTCCTGACCCTGCCCGCGTACGAGCAGCTGGCCTGAGCCCCGCTGCCCATGCACTGACGACTCCGCCTCCGGCGGTAGACCTCGTAGCCGGTGACCGCCTTGTTGTCGGCGGCCTGCTCCCACATGACGTGCGCGGACGTGGCGCTGCCGGCCCGCGCCGTCACGTGTCCCGGGGTCGTGGGCTTTCGGGTGTCGGCCTCGGGGGCGGAATCGCAGGCGGTGAGCGAGGCGAGGAGCAGGGCGGCAGTGGAGCAGGCCAACGCGGCGGTTGCGTGGGGGCGTTGCACGGTCGTGCCTTCCATCCGGCAACAATGGTCCAGACCTGGATCGCATGGCGCGGGGGTCGCCGACAAAGGGGTGGTGCGGAACGTTCCGCAATGTGCCGGTGTGCGCAGGTGGTCGTGGGTCGGTGATCCGTTGGCAGCAGTGCGGGATGTGACATACGGTCTGCCGATGTTGTGCATACGTGGGGTCGTGCTGCCGGAGCGCGAGGAGCGGGTGTTCTGGATCGACGGCGAGGTGCTTCGCGCGGGCGATCCCCCGGGCGGGCTCGCGGGCCGGGACGCGGAGACGATCGTCGACGGCGGCTGGTTGCTGCCCGGACTCGTCGACGTGCATACCCACCCCGGGGCGCTGGAGCCGGGCGCGCCCTTCGACGAGGAACTGCTGCGCAGACAGTTGGGCGAGCACCGGGACGCCGGAGTGCTCGCGGTGCGTACCCCGGGCACCGCGCAGCGGATGCCCGCCTGGGTGGAGAAGGACCCCGAACTCCCGCGCGTGACCTCGGCAGGGCGCTGGCTGGCCACGCCCGGGCGGTTCTTCCCCGGCGCCGGACGGGATGTGAGCGAGGCCGATTTGGTGCGGGCGGCCGTGGAGGAGGCGGCCGCTTCGTCCGGGTGGTGCAAGGTCATCGGCGACTGGGCCGCCGACGAACCCGCCGTACCGCTCGCGCTGCTGACCTCGGTGGTGGAGGCGGTGCACGCGGCCGGGGGCAAGGTGGCGGTGCACTGCCAGACCGCCGAGGGCACCCGCAATGCCGTACTCGCGGGCGCCGACAGCCTGGAGCACGGTATGCATCTGGACCCGGCGCTGCTGGACCGGATGGCGGCGCAGAGCACGGCGTTCGTCCCGACGCTGAGCGCCTTCGGCGCGAACGTGGACGAGATGCGGGCCCGGGAGCCGGGCGTGCGCCGTGATCTGTGGCTGGCCGGCTGGGACACCATGCTCGGCAATGTGCGCGCGGCCCACGAGGCGGGTGTGACGGTGCTGGCGGGGACGGACTCCTTCCCGTGCGGGACCGTCGCGGGCGAGCTGACCTGGCTGCAGCGGGCCGGGCTGCCGGCCGAGGCGGCGCTCGGTGCGGCGTCCTGGACGGCGCGGTCCTGGCTGGGGCTGCCCGGTCTGGTGGACGGCGCGCCCGCCGACCTCGTCGCGTACGACACCGACCCGACCCTGGACCCGGCCGCGCTGGATCATCCGAGCCGGATCGTGCTCCGGGGACGCGTCGTGCGCTGAGCGATGAGTTCCGGGCGCCGGAGCGGTCTACATTTTTATGGAAACACGCGCGGAGACCACACCCACGATCGATCTGGAGCCCGCGGCCCGGCAGATCACCGCCCTGCTCGACGGGATCGGTGAACAGCAGCTGGCGGGCCCGACGCCCTGTCCCGACTACACGGTCCGGGAGCTCCTCGCCCACGTGGCCGGGCTGAGCACGGCCTTCCGCGACGCGGCGCACAAGGACTTCGGCCCGACGACCGACACCGCCCCGGACGCCGCGCTTCCGGCCCTCGCCGACGACTGGCGCGAAACGCTGCCGCCGCTGCTGGACGAGCTGGTGACGGCCTGGCGCGACCCCGCCGCCCGGCAGGGCATGACCAGGGCGGGCGGTGTCGACATGCCGGGCGAGGTGGCCGCGGTGGTCGTACTGGACGAGTTGGTGATCCACGGCTGGGACCTGGCCCGTTCGACCGGCCAGAAGTACGAGGCGGACGAGGCGAGCCTGTGTGTCTCGCTGGCCATGCTGACGCCGAACGACGCCGTCCCCCGGTCCGAGACCATCTTCGGCCCGCCCGTTCCGGTCCCGGCCGACGCGCCCCTCGTCGACCGGGCCGTCGCCATGAGCGGCCGCCGCCCGGACTGGCAGCCGGGCACGTCGGCCGCGCTTCCGTAGGACCTCGGCCGCGCTTCCGTGAAAGCGCGAGCGGTTGCCGGGCGGGTGCGGGTCCGGGCGCGGGCCGAAGTCCGTACCGTCAGCCCTTCAGCTGGTGAAGAACTCCGTGATCTGCTGGGCGACCTGGCCGGGGTGGACCTCATGCACCCGGTGGCCGCCCCCGATCGTGACCAGCCGGCAGTCCGGGATCAGCGAGGCCATGTCCTGCAGCCGCCCCTGGGGCATGGTGGACTCCGGGCCGCCGGCGATCAGCAGCGTCGGCGCGACGATCTCGCCGAGCCCGGCCGCCCACTCGGGGTCGGGGTCGGACACCTGGGCCCGGATGGGAGCCACGGCAGCCCAGTCGTAGTCCACCGGCCCCTCCGGCTCGGGGGCCGGTTTCGGCTCGCTCGGGAACGGCGGCGGGGTCTCCACCAGCACCAGTCGCTCCACCCGGTCCGCGTGCTCGTGGGCGAGCAACTGCGCGACGACTCCGCCCATCGAGTGGCCGACCAGACCCACCCGGTCGAGCTCGCACTCGTCGAGGAAGCCGAGGACGTCGTCCCGCATCAGCTCCAAGGAGTACTCGTCGGGCCAGTCGCTCTCGCCGTGCCCGCGCAGATCGAGGGCGTACACCCGCCACTCCTCGCCGAGCAGGCTCCCGGCCGCCTCCCAGCTCGCGGCGGAACCGCCGAGGCCGTGCAGCATGACCACCGGCGAGCCGAAGGGGTCGCCCCAGGTCCGGTACGCCAGCCGTACGTCGCCGACATCCACAACAGACTGATCTTCCATACCCCTGACGCTACAGCCGAATGCGCGCAGACCACTCCTCGCGACGTGACAGGGTGGAGGGGTGAAGATCGTTTCCCGTCGCCTGTCCACCGCCGTCGCGGCGGCCGTCATGGCCGTCTCCGTGCTCTCCGGATGCTCGGGATCCGGGTCGGGACCGCGTGCCGGATCGGCGCCCCGGTCCGCCGGGGAAGCACCGGAATCCGGGCTCGACGATCCGGCGAAGAAGGAGATCGCCATGCAACTGGTCTCCAGCGCGGAGAACTCCTCGCTCAACTGGAAGGCGCAGTACGAGTACATCGAGGACATCGACGACGGCCGCGGCTACACGGCGGGCGTCATCGGCTTCTGTTCCGGCACCGGCGACATACTCGACCTCGTCGAGCTGTACAGCCAGCGCAAGCCGGGCAACGTCCTCGCGAAGTACCTGCCCGCGCTACGGAAGGTCAACGGCACGGACTCGCACAGCGGTCTCGACCCGAATTTCCAGAGGGACTGGGCGACCGCCGCGTCCGACTCGGCGTTCAAGCAGGCCCAGAACGACGAACGGGACCGGGTGTACTTCAACCCGGCGGTCGGCCAGGGCAAGGCCGACGGCATCGGCGCGCTGGGCCAGTTCGCGTACTACGACGCCATCGTCATGCACGGCAACGGCGACGGCGACGGCACCAGTTTCGGCTCCATCCGCAAACGGGCCCTCGCCAAGGCGAAGCCGCCGTCCCAGGGCGGCAACGAGGTCACGTACCTCAACGCCTTCCTCGACGCCCGGGTCTGGGCGATGCAGCAGGAGGAGGCCCACTCCGACACCAGCCGGGTGGACACCGCCCAGCGGGTCTTCCTGAAGAAGGGCAATCTGAACCTGGATCCGCCGCTCGACTGGAAGGTGTACAGCGACAGCTACCACATCGGCTGACGCCCCCTGGTCCCGGCTGTGGCGCGTACGGCAGCACCTGCGCAGGGTCGCCGTACGCGCCACAGCGCCGTTCCGGACGGAGCCGGGGGTGTCCGGGTCAGTGCGCGGCCGCCGGGGCCGCAGCTGCCGGACTCCGCTCCTGCTCCCGCTCCTGCCCCGACGGGTCCGGATCCGGCTTCCTGCCCAGGTGGTTGAAGACCAGGTTGAGCACGATCGCCACCACGCATCCGGTCGAGATACCGGAGTCCAGCACCACCAGCAGATCCTTCGGGAACGCGTGATAGAAGTCCGGGGCGGCGATCGGGATCAGTCCGACGCCCACGGCCGCTGCCACGATCAGCGCGTTCTCGCCCTTCTCCAGCGCGGCGGTCGCCAGCGTCTGGATCCCGCTCGCGGCAACCGAACCGAAGAGCACGATGCCCGCGCCGCCGAGGACGGGTAGCGGGACGAGCGCGATGACGGAAGCGGCGACGGGAACCAGCCCGAGCACGATCAGGATGCCGCCGCCGGCGGCCACCACGAAGCGGCTGCGGACCTTGGTCATCGCGACCAGCCCGATGTTCTGGGCGAAGGCGCTGCACATGAAGCCGTTGAAGAGGGGGCTGATGGCGCTGCCCAGGGTATCGGCGCGCAGGCCGCCCTCGATGGTCCGCTCGTCCGCCGGCCGGCCGACGATCTTTCCGAGAGCCAGCATGTCCGCGGTGGACTCGGTCATACAGACCAGCATCACGATGCACATGGAGACGATCGCGGCGATCTCGAACTGCGGTGCCCCGAAGTGGAACGGCGTCGGGAAGCCGATCAGTTCGGCGTCCTTGATGGCGCCGAAGTCGGTGATGCCGACCGGGATCGCGATCAGTGTGCCGATGACCAGCCCGAGCAGAATGGCGATCTGCTGGAGGAAGCCGCGCAGCAGTTTACGCAGGGCGAGGACGATCACCAGCGTGACCGCGGCCATGGTGATGTTGGTCATCGAGCCGTAGTCGTCGGCCATGGCGTTGCCGCCCTGGGACCATCTGAAGGCGACCGGCAGCAGCGAGACACCGATCAGGGTGATCACGGTGCCGGTGACGACGGGCGGGAAGAAGCGGACCAGTTTGCAGAAGTACGGGGCGAGCAGGAAGCCGAGCAGGCCCGCCACGACGATCGCGCCGAAGATGACGGCGATGCCGTCGTGTCCACGGTCCTTCCCTATCGCCACCATCGGGGTGACCCCGGCGAACGAGACCCCGTTGACGAACGGCAGCCGGGCGCCGATGCGCCAGAAGCCGAGGGTCTGGAGCAGGGTGGCGAGGCCCGCGGTGAACAGGCTCGCCCCCATCAGGAAGGCGGTCTCCTTGGGTGTGAGGCCCACGGCGGGCCCCACGATCATGGGCGGCGCCACCACACCCGCGTACATCGCGGCCACGTGCTGGAGGCCGCTGGTGAACATCTTCAGCGGGGGGAGCGTCTCGTCGACCGGGTGTTTCCGGTCCGCCGAGGCCGATTCGGGGATGAGGTGCGGGTCGGCATCGGGTGCTGCGTCTGCGTCGTTGCGAAACCTGGGCGTAGCTGCCACGGCGGTTCCTCCGGTCGGATACACGTCTGCGGTGACGTGGGTGTCAGGGAGGTGGTGCAAGTGGTGCGTTGGTTCAGGTGGGGCAGGTCTTGCAGCTGGTGCGGGCAGCTTTGTTCAGCGGTGCCGGGGGCGCGTGCGTACGCGCCCCCGCACCGTTGCCGTGACCCCGCTCGGGTCCACGGCGGCCGGCCGAGGGCCGTCCCCCTCGGCCGGCCGGTATCGGGGGTGCCCCGGAGCGTCAGGCTCCGGCGGCGATCCGTGCGAGGCGGCGGGCCTCGTCGCGGGTGGCGCGGGCGATGGCGTCCTCGTCCGCGGTGATCAGGTGGTTGTCCTCGACGACGGGCTTGCCGTTGACGAGGGAGAGGGTGACGGGGGCCGCGGCGCCGAAGACGAGCGCGGTCACCGGGTCGGCGATGGAGGCGTGCGCGAGGGTGTCCAGCTTCCAGAGCACCAGGTCGGCGAGCTTGCCGGGTTCCAGGGAGCCGATCTGGTCGGCACGACCGAGTACCTGCGCGCCGCCGTACGTGCCCAGACGCAGGGACTGACGGGCGTTCAGGGCCTTTTCGCGGTGGGCGCCGAGGCGGTTGATGAGGAGGGCGTTGCGCAGTTCGGTGTGGAGTTCGCCGGACTCGTTGGAGGCGGTGCCGTCGACACCCAGGCCGACCGGGACGCCCGCGGCAAGCATGTCGGGCACCCGGGCGATGCCCGCGGCGAGCCGCGCGTTGGACGAGGGGCAGTGCGCGACGCCCGTTCCGGTACGGGCGAAGGCCGCGATGTCGGAGTCGTTCATATGGACGCAGTGCGCCATCCATACGTCTTCACCGAGCCAGCCGGTCGACTCGAAGTAGTCGGTTGGGCCCATCCCGAACAGCTCGTGGCAGAACTGCTCCTCCTCCACCGTCTCCGAACCGTGGGTGTGCATGCGCACTCCCTTGCGGCGGGCCAACTCGGCGCCCTGTCGCAGCAGTTCCGTGGAGATGGAGAACGGGGAGCAGGGTGCGGCGGCGACCTGGGTCATCGAGTCGAAGGAGTCGTCGTGGTGCGCGTCGATGGTCGCCTCGGTGCCGGCGAGCGCACCGTCGAGCGTCTCGACGGCGAAGTCCGGCGGCAGTCCGCCATCCTTCACGCTGCGGTCCATGGAACCCCGGGCGAGGGTGAACCGTACGCCCATGTCACGGGCGGCCCCGATGATGACGCCGGACAGATCGCCGGAGCCCTGCGGGTAGACGTAGTGGTGGTCCATGGCGGTGGTGACGCCGCCGCGGGCCATCATGGCGAGGGAGCCCTGTGCGGCGGCGCGGACCATCGGCTCGTCGATGCGCGCCCACGTCGGGTACAGCGCGACCAGCCAGTCGAACAGGTTGTGATCGGTGGCGAGGCCGCGGGTGATCCACTGGTAGAAGTGGTGGTGCGTGTTGATCAGGCCGGGGGTGACCAGATGCCCGGTGGCGTCGATGCGGCGTACGACGTTCGCCAGGCCCTCGGGGGCCCGGCCCGCGCCGACGGACTCGATGCGGTTGCCCGCGACGACGACATGACCCGAGGCGTACTCGGTGTCGTCGGCGTCGACGGTCGCGATCGAGCAGTTCTCGATGACGATGCGTTCCACGTGCTCAGGAGCTGCCGATGCTGCCATGGTGCTTCCTCTTCTTTTCCGGCGATGCGGGCACGGCAGGACCCTAGGAGGATTTGAGTGCCACAGCCGGACGGCCGTGGGTGCCGAAATGGTGGAAGAACAGGTGAAGCAGGACCGCGGCAGGCGCTCCGGCGCCGATGCCGGAGCCCAGCCTCCGGTCCGGCCCGGTCCCCGCGCTGCTGTGTGCGGACGGGGACCGGCTCAGCGCCGCGTCAGAGGTTGGTCATGTCGACCGGGATCTGCGGCTCGATCCCGTCCCGCAGCACGGTGGCCTCGATCAGGCCGTACGGGCGGTCGGCCGCGAAATAAACCTCGTTGTCGTTCTTGAGCCCGAACGGTTCGAGGTCCACCAGGAAGTGATGACTGTTCGGCAGTGAGAACCGGATCTCGTCGATCTCGCTGCGACTGTTGATGACCCGCGAACCCATCTGGTACAGGGTCTGCTGCAGCGAGAGGGAGTACGTCTCGGCGAAGGCCTGCAGGATGTGCTTCTTGGCCTGCTCGTACGACTTCTCCCAGTTGGGCATCCGGTCGGCGTCGCTGGTCCAGTTGTAGCGCCAGGCCGCGGAGACGTCGGTGCACAGGATGCGGTCGTACGCTTCCTTGAGCGTCGTGTACTTGTCCTTGACGTAGCCCCAGAACTCCGAGTTGGTGGAGTTCATGACCGTGAGGTCCTTCAGGCCGGAGATGATCTGCCACTTCTCACCGTCGAAGGTGATCTGCGTGGTGCGCAGCTCCTGACCCTTGCGGGCGAAGGAGTGGTTGACCTCGTCCGAGCCGATGAACTTCGAGTTGTTGTCCGAGGTCGCGATGCGCTCCCAGGCGTACTCCTGGATCCGGATGCGCGCGGTCTTGATCGGCTCCTGCGTCGTCACGAAGTGGCGCGCGAGGTGGATGCCGAACTGCTCGGCGGACTCGATGCCGTGCTCCTTGGCGAACGCGAACACCGTGTTCTTGGTGGTGTCGGTCGGCAGGACGTTGGCGTTGGAGCCGGAGTAGTGGACGTCGTGCATGTCGCCGGAGAGGGCGACCGAGACGTTCAGGTCCTTGATGTGGTGGGTGTCGCCGGCCCGCGTGATCTTGACGACGCGGTTCTCTGCTTTGCCGTACTGGTTCTGGCCGAGAATCGTGGGCATGTCTGCTAGCTCCCTCGGTATACGGAGTAGCCGAACGGGTTGAGCAGCAGCGGTACGTGATAGTGCTCGCCCGGTACGACGGCGAAGGTGATCGCCACTTCCGGGAAGAACGCACCGCTGTCCCTTACGCGGGGGGCGTCCTGCTGCGCCTCGGCTTGCTTGTTGAAGAAGTACGCCTCGGTCTCGAAGTCGAGACGTACATGGGTGGTGCCCTCCGGCAACGCCGGCAGGTCCTTGCATCGCCCGTCCGCGTCGGTCGCGGAGCCGCCGAGCGTCACCCACGGCGCGTCGCTGCCACTGCGGGCGGCGAGCGTGACGGCGACGGCTACGGCGGGGCGGCCGATGCTGGTGTCCAGGATGTGCGTGGACACCGATGCGGTGGTGTCGGTGCTCAAGACCGTCACTCTCCTTCGGTTACGAGACGGGTCAGCCGGATGCGATTGATCTTGCCCAGCTCGGTGCGCACGATCTCGCGCTCCTGCTCGGGCGAGTTCCCGATCCGGGACTTCAACGCGTCGCGCATCTGCTCACCGGTGGCTCCGGTGGCGCAGATCAGGAAGACGTGTCCGAACCGTTCCTGGTAGGCCAGGTTCAGTTCGAGCATCTCGGCCTTGAGTTCCTCGGAGGCGCCGGCCATGCCTCGCTGTTCGCGGGAGGAGGTCGGGTCTCCGGGCTTCGGGCGGCCGATCGGCGGGTGAGCGGCCATCGCGTCGGCCAGATCCTCCGGCCTCAGCGCGGCCGTGGCGGCATCACTGGCGGAGAGAAGGGCTTCTGCGGTGGTGTACGGGCGTCGGGAGAGGATCACTCTTCCCCAGGCCGCACTGGCGCACACCTTGTGCAACGCGGTGGTGGCCTCGTCGTCCGCCAGGGTGTTGAACCGGGCCAGGCCCGGCGTGGAGCTCGAAGTCACGGGAGCCTCCGTGGCTGATTCTGCTGTGCGTCGCTCGGCGTCGCGTCGGTCGGGCTGCGGATAGCTAACGCCCTCCACAACACCACGTCAACACTTTGTTGAAATTACGCGACCGCAAAAAGGCCGTCGCCCGGCGCTCCGGTCGACGGCCTGGCGCGGCCTTCCACGGCCTTCGCTCACCTACAGGCTCAACTACTCACCTTTGGCGGCATTTTCCCTGTTGAGGTAGTTGTAGACGGTGAAGCGGCTGACCCCCAGCGCGCCCGCCACCGTCTCCACGCCGTGCCGTACGGAGAAGGCACCGCGTGCCTCCAGGGTCCGTACGACCGACTGCTTGGTCCTGCGGTCCAGCTCGGCGAGCGGCATGCCGTGCCGGCGCTCCATGGCGGCCAGGATGTGGTCGAGCGAGTCCGAGAGCTGGGGCAGCCGGACCGCTATGACGTCTTCGCCCTCCCAGGCCAGCACGACGTCGTCGGGTTGCGCCTGCTCGGGGCCGAGCAGCTCGGCGCCCATGGCGTCGACGAGCGGCTTGACCGCGCTGACGAGGGGGTGGTCCGCCGGTTCGGTCACTTCGAGCCCTCCCCGATCACGTTGACCTGGAGCGATACGCGCGTGGCACCGGATGCCAGGGAGCGGCGCAGCAGGGAGTCCACCGCGGTGAGCACCTCGTCCGCGCCGCCCTCCGCGGTGTTGCCGAAGGGGCCGACGTCCACGGCGTCCAGATCGGCGTTCTGGATGACCTCGCGGGCGACGACCGCGTGGGCGGGCGCCTCGTCGAGATCGAAGGGTTCGGTGGTGAACTCCACCCTCAAGCGCACTGTGCCTCCCTGGTGCGTTCGCCGCGTTCCTGTGCGCCCGCGGCCCCGGGGCCCGACCCTAACGGACGGACCCCGGGACCGTCGGGCGGCGGCTCGCCCTCAATGCCGGGACGGTCCCGGTGGACTGCGCGGCCCCCGGGGGCCGGATCGAGCCGGGCGGCGCGGGGGCCGCGGACAGGGCGGCACCGGCGAACAGGGCTTCGAGGACGGTGCGCCGGCTGGTGGCGTGGGCCATGCGAGGCACCTCGTATGGGGTCGAGTGCGGGGGTGTACGGGGGGCGAGCGCCGGGTGCACCAGCCACCCTGTCCCGGCCCGGACCCCCTCGGCAACCGGCGCATTTCCGGCCTCACCTTGCGCAACCGGCACCAAGGCACCCGGCCCGAATTCCGGGCACCCCCTTGACAGCCCTCTCAGCTCCGGGCAATCTTCCGTTACGTAGAAACTAACTTCCGCAATACGGAAGGAGCGCCAAACCCTCATGGGCTACCCGGACCAGCGCTTCGATGTGAACCTTTCGATCCTCTTCACGGAACTCCCGCTCCTGGAGCGTCCCGCGGCCGCCGCCGCGGCCGGCTTCACGGCGGTCGAGCTGTGGTGGCCCTGGATCGAGACCCCCACTCCGCCGCAGGCCGAGCTCGACGCCCTCAAGAAGGCGCTCGACGACGCGGGCACGCAGTTGGTGGGGCTGAACTTCTACGCCGGACAGCTGCCCGGCCCCGACCGCGGCGCGCTCTCCGTGCCCGGCGCGGAGTCGGACCGCTTCCGTGCCAATATCGATGTGGCGGCCGACTTCGCCGCCTCGGTCGGCTGCAAGGCGCTCAACGCGCTCTACGGCAACCGCGTCGACGGCGTGGACCCGGCGGTGCAGGACGAACTCGCCCTTCAGAACCTGGTCGTCGCCGCCCGCGCGGCCGACCGGATCGGGGCGGTCCTGCTGATCGAGACCCTCAACCAGCCGGAATCGCCGCGCTACCCCCTGGCGAGCGCACCGGCCGGCATCGAGATCGTCGACAAGGTAAACGCGGCGACAGGGCTCGAGAACGCCAAGTTCCTGCTGGACCTGTACCACCTGTCGATGAACGGCGAGGACCTCGGCCAGGTCATCACGGCGTATGCCGGGAAGACCGGCCACGTCCAGATCGCCGACAACCCGGGGCGCGGCGCACCCGGCACCGGCTCCCTCCCGCTGGAGCAGCTCCTCGACGAGCTGACGAAGGCCGGTTACGACGGCTGGGTCGGCCTGGAGTACAAGCCGGGCGACCGCCCGAGCACCGAGGCCTTCGAGTGGCTCCCGGCCACCGCGCGGGCCGCCCGTTGAAGGCGGGCAACTCCCCTCGTACACACGCTTATCGGAAGGCACCCTCATGAGCAACAACCTCCCCAAGGTTGCGTGGATCGGACTCGGCATCATGGGCTCCCCCATGTCCGAGAACCTGATCAAGGCCGGGTACGACGTCACCGGTCACACCCTGGAGCAGGACAAGATCGACCGGCTGGTCGCGGCCGGCGGCACAGGCGCGGGCTCGATCGCCGAGGCGGTCCGGGACGCCGATGTCGTCATCACGATGGTGCCCGCCTCCCCGCAGGTCGAGGCCATCGCGTACGGCCCCGACGGCATCCTGGGGAACGCGAAGCGCGGCGCGCTGCTGATCGACATGTCGTCGATCACCCCGCAGACCTCCGTGGACCTCGCGAAGAACGCTGTGGAGAAGGGCATCCGGGTGCTGGACGCCCCGGTGTCCGGTGGCGAGGCCGGTGCGATCGAGGCGGTGCTGTCGATCATGGTCGGCGGCGAGCAGGCCGACTTCGACGCCGCGCAGCCGATCCTCCAGGCGCTCGGCAAGACCATCGTGCTGTGCGGTCCGCACGGCTCCGGGCAGACGGTGAAGGCCGCGAATCAGCTGATCGTCGCGGTCAACATCCAGGCGTGCGCCGAGGCGGTCGTCTTCCTGGAGAAGTCCGGCGTCGACCTCGCCGCCGCGCTGGATGTCCTCAATGGCGGACTGGCGGGCTCGACGGTCCTGACCCGTAAGAAGGACAACTTCCTGAAGCGGAACTTCGCGCCGGGCTTCCGGATCGACCTGCACCACAAGGACATGGGCATCGTCACGGACGCCGCCCGCAATGTCGGTGCCGCGCTGCCCGTCGGCGCCGTGGTCGCCCAGCTCGTCGCCTCGCTGCGCGCCCAGGGCGACGGCGGACTGGACCACTCGGCACTGCTGCGCTCGGTCGAGCGCCTGTCGGGTCAGCCCGTCCATGCCTGATCGGCCGGGCCCCGCCGGGCCCGGCACCAGAGACTTCCGGATGGCGTCGGCGCTGACACCTGTCCTGTCGCGCCCAGGCGCCGGCGCCATCCGGAATACCAGACTCCTAATTTCAACAAACTGTTGACGCCAGGTTCGGGGCGTACTTACGCTCCTGGAGCCCCGAGCCGTCACAGTTCAGCAGCTCAGCAGCTCCCGTACGGAAGGTCGCCCCGACACCATGACGCAGCGTGTGCTTACGACCGAGTCAGGCGCCCCGGTCGCCGACAACCAGAATTCCGCCACCGCCGGCGTCGGTGGCCCGATCCTCCTCCAGGACCAGCACCTGCTCGAGAAGCTGGCCCGCTTCAACCGGGAGCGCATTCCGGAGCGCGTGGTCCACGCCCGCGGCTCCGGCGCGTACGGCTACTTCGAAGTGACCGATGACATCACGGCGTTCACCCGCGCGGACTTCCTCTCCGCGGTCGGCAAGCGCACCGAGACGTTCATCCGCTTCTCGACCGTCGCCGACTCGCTGGGCGGCGCGGACGCCGTACGCGACCCGCGCGGGTTCGCCCTCAAGTTCTATACGGACGAGGGCAATTACGACCTTGTCGGCAACAACACCCCGGTGTTCTTCATCAAGGACCCGATCAAGTTCCCCGACTTCATCCACTCGCAGAAGCGCGACCCGTTCACGGGCCGTCAGGAGCCCGACAACGTCTGGGACTTCTGGGCCCACGCGCCCGAGGCGACCCACCAGGTCACCTGGCTGATGGGCGACCGCGGCATCCCCGCCTCGTACCGTCACATGAACGGCTACGGCTCGCACACGTACCAGTGGACGAACGCCGAGGGCGAGGCCTTCTTCGTCAAGTACCACTTCAAGACGAACCAGGGCGTGCGCTCCCTCTCCAGCGAGCAGGCCGCGGAACTCGCGGGCAAGGACGGCAACTCGCACCAGACGGACCTGCTCCAGGCCATCGAGCGCGGCGTGAACCCGTCCTGGACGCTGTACGTGCAGGTCATGCCCACCGCCGAGGCCGCGGACTACCGCTTCAACCCGTTCGACCTGACCAAGGTGTGGCCGCACGCGGACTACCCGCTGCAGCGCGTGGGCCGGCTGGTCCTGAACCGCAACCCGGACAACGTCTTCGCCGAGGTCGAGCAGGCCGCGTTCTCCCCGAACAACTTCGTGCCCGGCATCGGCCCGTCCCCGGACAAGATGCTCCAGGGCCGGCTGTTCGCCTACGCGGACGCGCACCGCTACCGGCTGGGCGTCAACCACACCCAGCTCCCGGTGAACGCGCCGCGCACCGCGGTCGTCGACAACTACGGCCGCGACGGGCTGCACGCCACGCGCAACGGCGCGCGCCACGACAAGAACTACGAGCCCAACTCGTACGCGGGCCCCGCCCAGACCGACGCGGCGCTCTTTGCCCCGCTCGCGATCCACGGCTGGACCGGCACCCACGCGGCGCCCGCCCACACCAAGGACGACGACTTCTTCCAGGCGGGCGAGCTGTACCGGCTGATGTCCGAGGACGAGAAGGGCCGCCTGGTCGCCAACATCGCCGGGGGCCTCTCCCAGGTGACCCGCGACGACGTGATCGAGAAGAACCTCGCCCACTTCCACACCGCCGACGCCGACTACGGCAAGCGCGTGGAGGAGGCCGTCCGCGCCCTGCGCGAGGACTGAGCCTCCCACTGAGCCCTGCTCGCGCCGCGAATCCGGATGAGGGATGTCATGCGGCGCGGGCAGGACGAGGTCGCGGCGGTTGTGCGATGCCAGTGCGGTGGTGGGGGCTGGTGGGTCTGCTCGTCTCCTGACCTGAAGGGGACGAGCGCTTCCGGCCCGATCGCCGCCGCCGCGACCCCTGTTTTGTTTTCCCCGTGCCAGGGCGCGGAGTACGGATACGGTCCCGTACTCCGCGCCCTTCTTCGCGTGCCGGGCCGCGCCCCGGGTACCGGCCCCCTCGCCACCAGGGTTCCGTCCTCGCACGCCGGACGGGCCGGCAGCATGACCGTGGCCCCCGCCCCGGGAGTCGGGGACGGGGGCCACGGTCGGGCCGGCAGGCTGTCAGGATGCCGTCAGCGGGCGGATCGCGGTCGGGGCGTGGGACGGGTCCGTCGCGATGTCCTCGAACTCGTTGACGGACGCGATGTCCGTACCGCTCATCGCGATGTTCGTCACGCGCTCCAGAATGGCCTCGACGACCACCGGGACCCGGAACTCCGCGGCCAGCTTCTTCGCCTCCTCGAAGGCCGGCAGCAGCTGGTCCGGCTCGGTGACGCGGATCGCCTTGCAGCCCAGACCCTCGACGACCTTGACGTGGTCGACGCCGTAGACGCCGAGCTCCGGCGAGTTGAGGTTCTCGAACTCCAGGTTGACCTGGAAGTCGATGTCGAAGTTGCGCTGCGCCTGGCGGATCAGTCCCAGGTAGGAGTTGTTCACCAGGACGTGGACGTACGGGATGCGGTGCTGTGCGCCGACCGCCAGCTCCTCCAGCATGAACTGGAAGTCGTAGTCGCCGGAGAGCGCGACGACGGAGCCGTCCGGGTCGGCCGTGGCAACGCCCAGCGCGGCCGGGATGGTCCAGCCGAGCGGGCCCGCCTGGCCGCAGTTGATCCAGTGGCGCGGCCGGTAGACGTGCAGCATCTGCGCACCGGCGATCTGGGAGAGGCCGATCGTGGTGACGTACCGGGTGTCGGGGCCGAAGGCCCGGTTCATCTCCTCGTACACCCGCTGCGGCTTCAGCGGCACGTTGTCGAAGTGCGTACGGCGCTGCAGCGTGGCCCGGCGCTGCTGGGTGGACGCGGCCCACTCCGAGCGGTCCTCGAGCTTCCCGGCGGCCTTCAGCTCGCGCGCCACCTCGACGAACAGCTCCAGCGCCGCCTTGGCGTCGGAGGCGATGCCGAGATCGGGGGCGAAGATCTTGCCGAGCTGGGTGGGCTCGATGTCCACGTGGACGAAGGTCCGGCCCCGGGTGTAGACATCCAGCTTGCCGGTGTGGCGGTTGGCCCAGCGGTTGCCGATGCCGAGGACGAAGTCGGACTCCAGGAAGTTCGCGTTGCCGTAGCGGTGCGAGGTCTGCAGGCCGACCAGGCCCGCGTTCAGCTCGTGGTCGTCGGCGATGATGCCCCAGCCCATCAGGGTCGGTACGACCGGGACGCCGGTCAACTCGGCGAATTCGACGAGGAGTTCGGATGCGTCGGCATTGATGATGCCGCCGCCCGCGACGAGCAGCGGGCGCTCGGAGGCGTTCAGCAGCTCCAGGGCGCGCTCGATCTGCCTGCGGGTCGCGGCGGGCTTGTGCACCGGCAGCGGCTCGTACAGATCGGGGTCGAACTCGATCTCGGTGAGCTGGACGTCGATGGGCAGGTCGATGAGGACCGGGCCGGGGCGGCCGGTGCGCATCAGGTGGAAGGCATGCTGGAAGACGCCCGGGACCTGGGCTGCCTCGAGGACGGTCGTGGCGGCCTTGGTGACAGGCGCCGCGATCGAGGCGATGTCGACCGCCTGGAAGTCCTCCTTGTGGAGCACGGCCGTCGGGGCCTGGCCGGTGATGCAGAGGATCGGGATCGAGTCGGCGATCGCGGAGTAGAGGCCGGTGATCATGTCGGTGCCGGCCGGTCCCGACGTGCCGATGCAGACGCCGATGTTGCCCGGGCGCGCCCGGGTGTACCCCTCCGCCATGTGGGAGGCGCCCTCGACGTGACGGGCGAGCGTGTGATGAACCCCGCCGGAGGCCTTGAGGGCCGCGTAGAAGGGGTTGATCGCCGCGCCCGGCACGCCGAACGCGTTGCTGACGCCTTCGCGCTTGAGGATCTCAACTGCCGCTCGGGCAGCGGTCATTCGAGGCATTGAGTGCTCCTGCTCGGACCTGGTGGATTCGGGCTCTGTCGCGCCACCTGAGAGCACCAATTCCGCTTTGATTCCGCATCATTTCCACATTGCGGAAAATTGATTCTGTTATGCGGAAGTCAATCTAAAGCGCGGCCGGGCGGCCGTCAAGAGAGGCCGCACGCGGCGGACCGATGCGCACGCCGGTCCGCGAAGTACGCCAAGTCGCTCCCCCGGACCTCGCTCCTGGTGGACCATGGAGGTACGGAGCGGAGCCGGCCCGCATCGGTCGGCTCCGGCGCGTCGGGGCGCGCCGAGGCGGCCCGTCGCCGGGGCGCGCTCCCGGGGCCGGAGGGAGACCATGGTGGAGTCGGTGCCGGTACGCTGTCCGGCCTGCCGCCGCGTCCACGCGTACAGCACGCCCGTCTATCCGTGTCCGTGCGGGGCGCCGACCACCCCGCCCGCGCTGCGCGGCGCCCCGGTCGTACCGATCACGCACCGCACCTGGAACGACGACTGGGTGACGGTGCGCTGCCGTGGCTGCGGGCGTCTCGACCAGTGGCCGCAGCCGGAGCTGTGCTGCCCGTGCGGGACGGTGCTGCGCATACCGGTCCGCCCGGTGACGGCGCACGGCGGCACAGTCGCCCCCACCGACGGCACCCGGTCCGCCCGACCGTCCCACATCCCGCCGCCGCGCACCGCGCCGCCGCCCCGGCCGGCGTTCCGGCCACGGCCGATCCGTACCGCACGCGACGTGGTCGCCGGCGCCGCCCTGTACCTGAAGTGGCTCGGCTACCACGACGTCGCACAGCCCGCGGAGCACTCCCCCGCGCGGATCGACCTGCGGGCCACCGGGCTGATCGCCCAGGTCGACGCCACCACCCGCCCGACCGCGCTGCGCGACGTCGAGTGCCTCTGGCTGCACGCGCTGACCGCGTCCGCCAGGAGCGTGCTCTTCTCCCTCGTGGGCTACGCCGAGGACGCCGAGGCGTGCGCGGAAGGGCTCGGCGTCCCGCTCTTCACGATGGACCTCACGGGAACGCCGCAGCCGGTCAACACCCCTGCGGACGAGCTGATCAGCACCGGCGCCTGAGACCGGCCGTCATACGCGGGCGCCATACTGGCCGGATGCGTACCCGTACCGCCCGCCGCTCCGATCTTCCGCTGCTGCAGAACATCGAGCGCGCCGCCGGCGAACCGTTCCGCACGCTCGGCATGACCGCCGTCGCGGACGACGATCCGCCACCCCTCGACCTGCTGGAGGGCTACCTGCGGGCCGGCCGCGCCTGGGTGGCCGCGGACGGCGACGACCGCCCGGTCGGCTACCTGATCGCCGACCCGGTCGACGGCGCGGCCCATATCGAGCAGGTCTCCGTCCATCCGTCCGTCGCACGGCGCCGACTGGGCAGCACGCTCATCGACCATCTCGCCGGGTGGGCGGCCGACGCCCGGCTGGACGCGCTCACGCTGACGACCTTCTCCCACGTCCCGTGGAACGCCCCGTACTACACCCGCCTCGGCTTCCGTGCGCTCACGGAAGCCGAACTCACCGACGGGCTGCGGAAGATCAGGGCGGAGGAGGCGGAACACGGCCTGGACCGCTGGCCGAGGGTCTGCATGCGCCGCGAGGTCCCGCGCGCCGAGCACGACCCACACCTCAGCGGAATCGGCCGGCAACAGTGAGTGCAATCGGTCACGTTCGAGCCAGGGGCCACAAATGTTCGGACCGTTGTCAGTGGCGGGCCTTAAGGTAGGGCCATGGTTTTAACTCCACGGCAGATCCCGCTCACCAACCCGCTGCGCACGACCCGACCGACGCACCCGTCCGCCGCCAAGGCGAACGAGGCGATACGGGCATTGGTCGACGCGCGAGCCGGCCAGGACTGGTCGTCCGTGGAATCCGCCGCCTACGAGGTGCTGCTGATCGAATGGGCGGCCGCGACCCGGGGCATGGCCGGCGACATCATCGAGGCCGCCTGACCACGCCCGGGGCGATCCGGTCCTACCGGCCGTAGCGCTCCCGCAGTTCGATCTTGCGGACCTTCCCGCTGACCGTCATCGGGAAGGTCTCCAGGATCCGCAGCAGCCGCGGGATCTTGTAATGCGCCAACTGCTCGCGGCAGTAGTCCGAAACCTCGTCCAGGGTCGGCGGGTGAGCCGGGTCCTTCGGGATGACGCAGGCCAGGATCTCCTCGCCGTACGTCTCGTCCGGTACGCCCACCACCTGCACGTCCGCGATCTTCGGGTGGCCGTGGAGGAACTCCTCGACCTCCCGCGGATACACGTTCTCGCCGCCGCGGATGATCACGTCCTTGATCCGGCCGACGATCTGTACGTAACCGTCCTCGCGCATCACCGCGAGGTCCCCGGTATGCATCCAGCGTCCCGCGTCAATCGCCTCAGCGGTGCGCTCGGGCTCCTCCCAGTAACCGAGCATCACGCTGTAGCCCCGGGTGCGGAGTTCGCCCGCCGTGCCGCGCTCCAGGGTCACGCCGGTCACCGGGTCGACGACCTTGACCTCGATGTGCGGCAAGACCCGGCCGACCGTGCCGGTGCGGCGCTCCAGGTCGTCGTCGCGGCGGGTCTGGGTGGAGACCGGCGAGGTCTCCGTCATGCCGTAGCAGATGGACACCTCGTCCATGTGCATCTCGGCGACGACCCGCTTCATCACCTCGACCGGGCAGGGCGATCCGGCCATGATGCCGGTGCGCAGCGAGGAGAGGTCGTACGAGGCGAAGTCGGGAAGGTTCAGCTCGGCGATGAACATGGTGGGGACGCCGTAGAGCGAGGTGCAGCGCTCCTGCTGCACGGCGGCCAGCACCGCGGCGGGCTCGAAGGAGGGCGCCGGGATCACGATGCAGGCGCCGTGCGAGGTGGCGGCGAGGTTGCCCATGACCATGCCAAAGCAGTGGTAGAAGGGGACGGGCAGACAGATCCGGTCCTGTTCGGTGTAGGCGACCAGCTCCCCCACGAAGTAGCCGTTGTTGAGGATGTTGTGGTGGGAGAGGGTGGCGCCCTTGGGGAAGCCGGTGGTGCCGGAGGTGTACTGGATGTTGATCGGGTCGTCGCAGGACAACTCGGTTTCGCGGTCCGTGAGTTGCTGCTCCGTCACGGATGACGCGGCGGCCAGCAGCGCGTCCCAGGACGGGTCACCGATGTAGTGCACGGCGCGCAGGACGGGGCAGTCGCCGCGGACCTGGTCGACGAGGCCGCGGTAGTCGCTGGTGCGGTGCGTGAGCGAGGCGACCAGGAGCGAGATCCCGGCCTGCTTCAGCACGAACTCCAGCTCGTGCGCCCGGTAGGCCGGGTTGATGTTGACCATGATGGCGCCGATGCGGGCGGTGGCGTACTGCACGAGGACCCACTCGGGGCAGTTGACCGCCCAGATGCCGACCCGGTCGCCCTTGGCCACCCCCGACGCCATCAGCGCACGGGCCAGCTCGTCGACCGACGCGCCGAATTCGGCGTACGTCCAGCGTCGCCCCGACGCGACGTCGACGAGCGCCTCGCGTTCACCGAAGGCCGCGACCGCACGGCCGAGATTGCCCCCGATGGTGTCGCCGAGCAGCGCCGTGGTGCCGGTGCCGTGCGCGTAGGACAGTTCCTGGGCCCGAGGATGCCCGCCCGCTCCGGCGGCACCGGCACCGGCCCCTTGCGCGTGGGACAGCTCGCTCATCGCAGATCCCCCTCGTCGTACTCGGTGCCGGCGCCCCGGGCCGTGCGCTCGCGCAGTTCGATGCGGCGGATCTTGCCGGAGACGGTCTTGGGCAGCTCGGCGAACTCCAGCCGGCGGACCCGCTTGTACGGGGCGAGGACCGCCCGGGAGTGCTCGAACAGGACCTTCGCCGTGTCCGGTCCGGGCTCCCAGCCCTCCGCGAGCACGACGTACGCCTTCGGCACGGCGAGCCGTACCGGGTCGGGTGCCGGGACGACGGCCGCCTCGGCGACCGCCTCGTGCTCCAGCAGGGCGCTCTCCAGCTCGAACGGCGAGATCTTGTAGTCGGATGCCTTGAAGACGTCGTCGGCGCGGCCGACGTAGGTGATGTAGCCGTCCTCGTCGCGGGAGCCGATGTCACCGGTGCGGTAGTAGCCGCCGGCCATCGCCTGCGCGGTCCGGTCCGGGTCGCCGTGGTAGCCGGTCATCAGGCCCACCGGGCGGTACGACAGGTCGAGGGAGATCTCTCCCTCGACCGCGCCGGGCTCGCCGGTGACCGGGTCGAGGAGCTCGACCTTGAAACCGGGGCTGGGCCGTCCCATCGAACCGGCCTTCAGCAGCTGCCCCGGGGTGTTGGCGACCTGGACGGCGGTCTCCGTCTGGCCGAAGCCGTCCCGGATGGTGACGCCCCAGGTGCGCCGCACCGTCTCGATGACCTCCGGGTTCAGCGGCTCACCGGCCGCCACGACCTCGCGCGGCGGGGTCTTCAGCTGGGAGAGGTCCGCCTGGATCAGCATCCGCCAGACGGTGGGCGGCGCGCAGAAGCTGGTGACGCCCGAGCGGTCCATCTCGGCCATCAGCCGGCCCGCGTCGAAGCGGGTGTAGTTGAAGATGAAGACGGTCGCCTCGGCACTCCAGGGCGCGAAGAGGTTCGACCAGGCGTGCTTGGCCCAGCCGGGCGAGGAGATGTTGAGATGGACGTCCCCGGGCTTGAGGCCGATCCAGTACATCGTCGACAAGTGGCCCACGGGGTAGGAGACATGGGTGTGCTCGACGAGCTTGGGGCTGGCGGTCGTCCCCGAGGTGAAGTAGAGCATCAGCGGTTCGTCGGCATCGGTCTCCCGGTCCGCCTCGAAGGTCTCGGGCTGCTCGTCGGCGCCGCTGTACGACAGCCAGCCGGGCACGTCCGCGCCGACCGAGATCCGGGTGTAGTCGCCGGGCACCTCGTCGAACTTGGCGGTGTCGGCGTCCCGGACCAGGGCGTGCCGGACCCGGCCGCGCTCCACCCGGTCGCGCAGATCTACCGGGCCGAGGAGCGGGGTGGCGGGGATGACGACGGCGCGCAGCTTCATCGCGGCGAGGGCCGTCTCCCACAGCTCGACCTGGTTGCCGAGCATGACGAGGATGCGGTCCCCGGCCCGGACACCCTGCGAGCGCAGCCAGTTCGCGGCCTGGTTGGAGCGGGCGGACATCCGGGCGAAGGACACCTCGGTGCGGCCGCCGTCCTCCTCCACGATGTGCAGGGCGGTGCGGTCGTTGTTCTCGGCGATGGCGTCGAACCAGTCGAGCGCCCAGTTGAAATGGTCGGTCCGGGGCCAGCGGAAGCCCTCGTAGGCCGCGTGGTAGTCCTCGCGGTGCTGCAGCAGAAAGTCCCGGGCGGCCCGGAACGTCTCCGTCGCGCTGGTTGCCGACATGTGCCCTCCTCATTGCGGACCGGACCGGTCGTTTAACATCATGTAAACAGTGACCCAGGTCTCACCACCCCCGAACGGGGGTGGTGCGGCGAGCGGGGGCCCTGGAGCCTGCCGGAGCCGGGCAGGACCGGGCAGAGAGGCGGCAGCGTGCCGGAATCCGTCGACGCGGTGGAAATACAGGCGGCGCTGCTACGGCTGCGCCGGACCAGTGGGCTGCCCGTGGCCTTCGGGGGGCTGCTGTCGGATTCCCGTCATGCCCGGATAGCCGAGCTGAACGGGGCGCAGACGACCGCGCTGCGCGGACTCGTCATCTCGGCGGGCAGCGGGCTCGGCGGCAAGTCGATCGCCCTGTCCCGGCCGTGCGCGGTGACCGACTACCGCTCCTCGCGCCACATCAGCCACGAGTACGACCTGGCGGTTGCGGCGGAGGGCCTGCGCTCGGTGCTCGCGGTGCCCGTCGTCGTACGGCGCAAGGTGCGCGGCGTGCTGTACGGGGCGCTGCGCGAGCCGGTCACTCTCGGGGACCGTACGTTCGACGCGGCGATGGCCGCGGCCCGCGATGTGGAGCAGGCCCTGGTCGTACGGGACGAGGTGCAGCAGCTCCTGGCCGTGACCCGGGAACAGGTCACGGACCCGAGAGCGGCGCCGGAGGCGTGGGAGGACGTCCGCGAGGCCCATCGCGAACTGCGTGCCCTGGTCCCGAAGGTCGTCGACCCGGCACTGCGCGACGATCTGCTCGCGGTGTGCGGGCTGCTCGCCTCGGCGTCCGGGACCCGCGCGCCGAAGGCCCGCGGGGTGCACCTGGCGCCGCGCGAGGTGGACGTGCTGGCCTGTGTGGCGGCGGGGACGACGAACGCGGTGGCGGCGGAGCGGCTGGGGCTGCGGCCGGAGACGGTGAAGGGGTATCTGCGTTCGGCGATGCGCAAGCTGGGGGCGCACACCCGGCTGGAGGCGGTGGTGGCGGCGCGGCGCGCGGGGCTGCTGCCGTGATCCCGGTGCTGCCGGACTCGTGACTCCCCGCCATGCCGCCACGCCGCCGCACCCCGGATCGTGGGCCCTCCGCCCGCATCATGGGTCGGTGATCAGCGTCCTGTTCGCCATCCTGACCGCACTCAGCAACGGCGCGGCCTCCGTGCTCCAGCGCCGCGCCGCCCGCACCGTACCCGACACCGAGGCGATGCATCTGTCGCTGATCGGGCACCTGCTGCGCCAGCGCATGTGGCTCGCCGGTATCGGCCTGGTGATCGTCGCAGCCGTCTGCCAGGCCGTGGCGCTGGCCACCGGGCCGATCGCGGTGGTCCAGCCGATCTTTGTGATCGAACTGCCGGGCGCACTGCTCATGGCCGGCTTCGTGATGCGGGTCCGGCTGCCCCGGCCGACCTGGTACGCGGTGGCGGCCGTGACCCTGGGCCTGGCCCTGGGCATGGCCTCCGCGGCCCCGGGCGGCGGCAGCGCGTCCGTGCACGGAACGGCCTGGGTGCCGACGCTGGTCCTGACCGGCGTCTTCGAGGCCACGCTGATCGGCGCGGCCCTGAGCACCCGCGGCAACCCCCGGGGCACACTGCTCGGCCTCGCCGCCGCATGCGGATACGCGCTCACGGCCGCGCTCATGAAGGACGCCATGGCACAGCTCGAAGCGGACGGCGGCGGAGCGGTGGCGCTCCTGACGTCCTGGCAGCTGTACGCGACCGCCGCGGCCGGAGTGGGCGCGCTGTTCCTCCTCCAGAACGCGCTCCAGGCGGGCACGCTGGTGGCCGTCCAGCCACCGCTCACCCTCGGTGACGCGCTGATCAGCGTCCTGTACGGGGTGACGCTGTTCGGCGAGCATCTGCGCACCGGCTGGTGGGTGCTGCCCGAACTGATCGCCCTCGCCCTGATCGCCGTGGGCTGCGTCGAGCTGGCCCGCTCCCCACTGGCGTCCGGAACCGCGCCGCCGGCACCCAGGGTCAAGTGACCCGGAATCCTGGCGATCGCCCGGACCGGGTCGCGCCGCCCGGACGCACGGGGCTATTCTCCGGTCGAGCCATGCGTGGCGACGGGCAAGGGGCCCGATCATTTCCTGGGGGTTGGTGTGGTTACTGGTCGTGTGGTGCGGTTCGACGGCGCACGGGGATACGGTTTCATCGCGCCCGATCACGGCGGCGAGGACGTCTTCCTCCACGTGAACGACATGTTGATCCCGGAGTCCTACGTACACACGGGTACGGCGGTCGAGTTCGAGATCGAGGACGGTGACCGCGGACTGAAGGCGTCGTCCGTCCGGCTCGCCGAGGGGCCCGACGGGAAGCCGCTGACGCCTCCGAGGCCCGTCGCGGTCCATGGTTCCGGGTCGGCGGACGACGACACCCTGTGCGATGTGCTCAGCGCGTCCGAGTACACCAAGGAGGTTACCGACCTCCTGCTGGAGTCGGCGCCGACACTGACGGGCGCTCAGATCCTGCAGATCCGGAGCGGGTTGCTGCAGTTCGCCAAGAACCACGGCTGGACCGAGGGCTGACGGCCCCGCTCCCGACGGAGCCGTGAACATCCCGGGGCCGGTCCGGCCATGACCCGCCGGACCGGCCCCGGGACGGGCCCGTGAGCGGCTCAGACCCTCGATTCACGCACCACCAGTGGGGTGCCGAGCACCTGGTGTCCGCCGGTGGCCAGCATGCGCACCTCTCCGCGGTCGCTTATCTCCGCACGCACGATTCCGGTCTCGTCCTCGTAGATCGGGTACCCGCCCGCGCCCGACTGCGCCGTACGCCGAACAGTCACCGTGTCGTCCTCCACGGCGGACGCCTGAAATACCAGCTCGTAGCTCTCCGGGTAGTCCATGGCGATTCTCCCGATACGGATGGGGCAGGGCATGGTTCAGCCTGCCACTTCCATGGTCCCCCAGACCGGCCCCCGGCGCCCGGTCTGGCGGCCCACGGCTGCGGGCTCATGCCCGGGCAACCTATCCTGAACCCATACGGGCGGTTCGACGGCATCAGGGCGCATATCGCACATATACCGCACGTACGCCCCCTTTCCCCCGAGTCGCGTGTGCGCCATGCACGACCGGGATCCTCGAGACCGGGAAGGGACTGACCATGAAGGATGGCGACATGGGAGACGATGTCTACCAGCCCCAGGAACCGGAGGCCTCCGATCCCACCGAGCAGCTCGACATCGAGGACACCCTGGACAACCGGGTGGGGCTGAACGACCTCCTCGACGAGGGCTACTCCCCGCCCGAACGACCATGGGCGGTGGAGGACCAGGGCACCACGGCCGCCGAACAGCACAGCGGCGAGCCGCTGGAGAGCCGTCTGGCCCGGGAACTGCCGGAGGTCACCGAAGCCGCGGGGGACGACGTGGGGGACCTGTCCGACGGTGACGGCGAGCTCTGGGACGCGGAGGTCGGTACGGTACGCGCCGGCCGTCTCACCCGGCAGCTGGACATCAACGAGCCGGACACGCTGACGGCCGAGGACGTCGGGATCGACGGAGCGGCGGCATCGGCCGAGGAGGCCGCTATGCACGTCGTCCGGGACAGCCAGATCTGAGGAGGCGGCTCTTTCTTCCTCCTGCACCGATGCCCGGCAGCCCTTCCGTTCCCCTGCCCTGCCGCATGACCTCGGAGGTAATCGACGCCTTTCTCGGCGTCGGACATCGTGTTCCTCACCAGCACACGGGAGCCCGGCCCAGGAGCCGGGACGCGAGGAGGGGACAGCACGATGACCGCATACGAGGACGCCGTTCAGCGTTACTTCGCCGCCTGGAACGCGGCCACCGCCGAGGACTTGGAGAAGGCCGTGGCGGCCGCCTTCACCGAGACCGCCACCTACACCGACCCGCTGGCCGATGTGCGCGGCCACGAGGAGCTCACGGCCACGATCGACGGGGCCCATGAGCAGTTCCCCGGATTCGAGTTCCGGCCGACCGGCACCCCGGACGGGCACCACGACATCGTGCGCTTCAGCTGGGAACTGGTCTCCACCGACGGCTCGGCGCCCGTCGCCGGGTCCGACGTGCTCAGGCTCGCCGACGACGGACGCATCGCTTCGGTCAGCGGCTTCCTCGACCGGGTACCCGGAGCCTGATCCCGGGGCCGGATCCCGGAGCCTGATCCCGGGGCCGGAGCCCGGGGCCTGATCCCGGAGCCTGACCCCGGAGCCTGACCCCGGAGCCTGCCCCCGGAGCCGGAGCCGGACCCGAGTCCGATCCCCATGGCGTCCGGGAGGCCGAGCCGCCCCCCGGACCGCCTCGTCATCGAGCGGCTCCTCAGCCCTGCCCGTCGAGGACCTTCCCGCCCTCCAGAAGGGTCTTGAGCGCCGAGAGGATCATGATCCAGCCGCCGCTGACGCCCTCCAGCATCTTGCTGTCCGGGCTGTCGAACCCGTCGTGGGTGATCGTCAACTTGACGCCCATCCCGGGCACCTCGGCCGGCTCGATGTCGAAGGTGACCTTCGACCGTTCCTGAACGGCCTTCTCCCACGCCTCGTCCGAGGCGAAGCCGAACATCTCGCGGTGCATGGGCTGCAGGGTGTGCCAGGTGTACGAGAGCCGCTTGCCCGGCTCCGCCACCAGGACCCGCTGACCGACCTCCTCGAACTCGCCGTCCGGGGACATCTTCCAGCGGACCGGTGCGCCGACCTCCCACGTGGACTCGGGGCCGTGACCGACCATGTACATCTTGATGAACTCGGGGTCGGTCAGCGCCTGGTAGAGCTTCTCGGCGGTGGTCTGGATGTAGATGACGTAGACGAACTCGGGCTTGTCCATGGCCGTTCCTTCCAGGGTCTGCTTGAGGTGGGACAGTGCACTCAGGCGGTGGCGTTCGTATCGGCCGATCCAGCGGTCGGCGACCTCCTGGATGGGCACCGGGTTGAGGTAGTGCAGCTTCTCCCGGCCCCGACGTACCGCGGTGACCAGCAGCGCCGATTCGAGCACCGCGAGGTGCTTGCTCACCGCCTGCCGGCTCATGTCCAGGCCCTCGCCCAGCTCCCGCAGGGTCTGGCCGCCCCGCGCATTGAGCCGGTCGAGGAGCTCCCGGCGGCTCGGATCGGCGAGCGCCTTGAATATCGCGTCCATCGTCGCCATCACGTCACCGTCGCCCGTCCGTGTCCCGGACCCCCACCATAGGCAACCAATTGGTTGCATGTCGAGCCGGGCGCGCGCCGCCCAGCACCTCCGGGTCGCCGGGCAGTCGGATGGTCGGGGCGGCGGGCCTGAGCACTTCCGGGTCGCCGGGGCGATTTCTCGAATTAACTTCTGATGTCTTGTCACGGCCGGGTCTACGCGCATAGCTTTTGCCCTCACCACACTTCGGGAGCAGCCACCGTGCACATATCCAGACCTCGTTCCGTTCTGCTGTCCGGCGCCGTCGCCGTGACGCTCTCGGTCACCGCTCTGCCTGCCGCGTTCGCGGCTCCGTCCTCGACCGCCGTGATCTCCGAGGTGTACGGCGGCGGGGGCAATTCGGGTGCGACGCTCACCCGCGACTTCATCGAGCTGGCCAACGCCGGCACCGCCGCGTACGACCTGACCGGTTTCAGCGTGCAGTACCTGCCGGCCGCCCCGTCGGCCGGCTCGCTGTGGCAGGCCTCCGCACTGACCGGGTCCGTCGCCCCCGGCGGCCGCTATCTCGTCGCCGAGGCCGCCGGCACCGGCGGCACGGTCGCCCTGCCGACGCCGGACGCCACCGGCACGGTCGCGATGGCGGCCGGCGGCGGAACCGTCGCGCTCGTCACCGGCAAGACCCCGCTGACCTGCAAGACGGCGGCCGACTGCGCGGCCGACCCGCGGATCGTGGACCTCGTCGGCTACGGCTCCGCGGTCGTACGGGAGGGCAGCGGCCCCGCGACGGGAGCGTCGAACACCTCCTCGGTGGCGCGCGGCACATCCCTCGCCGACACCGACGACAACGCCGCCGACTTCACCGCGGGCGCCCCGACGCCGGTCAACACGGCCGGTCAGACCTCCGGCGGCTCCGACCCCGGCGACCCCGGCGGCCCGACCGAGCCCGGCACCGTCCGGATCCACGACATCCAGGGCACCACCCGGGTGTCGCCGCTGAAGGGCCGGCAGGTGACCGGGGTCCCCGGCATCGTCACCGGCGTACGGACCACCGGTTCGCGCGGCTTCTGGATCCAGGACACCGCGCCGGACGCGGACGCCCGGACCAGCGAGGGCGTGTTCGTCTTCACCGGCTCCACCGCCCCGGAGGTCGCCGTGGGCGACTCGGTGCTGGTCAGCGGCAAGGTGGACGAGTACTACCCGTCGACGACCACCCAGTCGATCACCGAGATCACCGCCCCGAAGACGACGGTCCTGTCCTCGGGCAACGCGCTGCCGGCCCCGGTCGTGCTCGACGCAGCCGCGGTTCCGGACGCGTACGCTCCGTCGGCGGACGGCGGTTCGATCGACTCGCTGGCCCTCGACCCGTCGGCGTACGCCCTCGACCTCTACGAATCGCTCGAAGGCACCAGGGTCCGGATCTCCGACACCCGGGTGACGGGTGCGACGACGGCGTACGGCGAGGTCTGGGTGACCGTCAAGCCGGACGAGAACCGCACCGGGCGCGGCGGCACGCTGTACTCCTCGTACAACGACCAGAACACCGGCCGTATCAAGGTGATGTCGCTCGACCCGGCCAAGCCGGTCCCCGTCGCCGACGTGGGCGATGTGCTGTCCGGCGCGACCACCGGTGTCGTGGACTACGCGTCGTTCGGCGGCTACAACCTCCAGGCCACCGAACTGGCCACGCTCACCGACAACCACCTGCAGCGCGAGGTCACCCGGAAGCAGAAGGGCAATGAACTCGCCGTCGCCACGTACAACGTGGAGAACCTGGACGCGCTGGACGAGCAGGCCAAGTTCGACACCCTCGCCGAGGGCGTCGCGGTCAACCTCTCTTCCCCGGACATCGTGTCGCTGGAGGAGATCCAGGACGACAACGGTGCGGTGAACGACGGCACGGTCGGCTCCGAGGCGACGCTGAAGCGGTTCACCGACGCCATCGTGGCCGCGGGCGGTCCGCAGTACGCGTGGCGGTACATCGCCCCCGAGAACAACAAGGACGGCGGCGAACCCGGCGGAAACATCCGTAACGTCTTCCTCTTCAATCCGGAGAGGGTCGACTTCGTGGACCGCGCGGGCGGCGACGCGACCACCGCCGTGACCGCCGTGAAGACGAAGAAGGGAGTGACACTCTCGGCGTCGCCCGGCCGGATCACCCCGACCGACGCGGCGTGGGCCGACAGCCGCAAGCCGCTCGTCGGCGAGTTCCGCTTCCACGGGAAGCCGGTCTTCGTCATCGGCAACCACTTCACGTCCAAGGGCGGCGACCAGCCCCTGCACGGCCGCTACCAGGAGCCGAAGCGCAGCTCGGAGACCAAGCGGGCGAAGCAGGCGACGGAGGTCAACACCTTCGTCAAGTCACTGCTGGCAGCGGACGATTCGGCCCGCGTCATCACCCTCGGCGACCTCAACGATTTCGCGTTCTCGCCGACGATGGAGGCGCTGACCAACGGCGAGGTACTCAAGCCGCTGATCACCACGCTGCCCGCGAGCGAGCAGTACAGCTACGTGTACGAGGGCAACTCGCAGACGCTGGACCACATCCTGACCAGTCCCGGCATCCGCCGCTTCGACTACGACGTGGTGCACATCAACGCGGAGTTCGCCGACCAGGCGAGCGACCACGACCCGCAGGTCGTGCGGGTCGACGTCAACGCGCAGGACAACAGCGGGCGTTGACCGCCGGGCCCGCGAGCGCAGGGTGCGGGCCGTTCGGGGTGGGGTGGGGGCGGGCCTCACCCCACGCCGGGCCTCACCCACCGGGCCTCACCCACACCGGGCTCCGGACCCCGGCCCGGGCCGCCCCCTCACGCCCTCGGCACCGAACGCGCGCCCGCCGACTGGCGCGGGAGGGCGGCCCGGACAGACCCCTCCCCCGGGGCCCTGCCCGGTGACCGACCGTGGGGACCAGCGGTACAGCCGTTGGCGCGGTGGAGGGCTTCGAGCTGGCTCGCCAGCTCCTGCCGGGCGGTCGACGTCCGGGCGTACCCGATGCGGACCGGTCGCTCGGTGCGGGGTACGGGCACAACGGCAAGCGCCGGGCCCTGCTTCCACGCGCGGCCGGGGAGCCGGTCGGCGGGGACGGGGATCTCCAGTTCCTCGCGGAGCGCGGGGACGAGGACGAAGCGCGGGGTGTGGTACTTCGCGGCGGTCTTCCCGCCTCGGGTGCGGCAGGCGCTGCCAGCGGGCGCGTCACAGTTCGGGCAGTTGTGGCGTTCTACCGCCAATGCGGCCTGATCGGGCGTGAGATCCATGACGGCAGCCTCTCAGAAGTGCCTCGCACAACACGCCGGTTTCGAGAGGACTTCTGCGAACGGCGACCTGCGGAAACGTGATCATTCCGGGTCCTGTCGCAGAACTCTCACAGATGATCATTTCTGAGAATGACCGTGTGTGATGTCCGTTGCCGGAGACCGCCCGCCGCGCGCAGGCAGGTAGCCCGCAGCAACATGGAGACCCCGACAGGGTTCGATGTCAGTGGCCCCGCGTACGGTCTGCCCATGGATGATCAGCGGTCGCCCTTCCCTCTGATAGACGACGTCAGAACCTGGGAGTCCGTTCTGCGGTTCCTGGGGGTCAGCAACGCGGGTCGGCGTGCTCCGTCCGTTGGAGATCACGCATGAGCGAAATGCCGACGCACGAGGCAGAAGACGTACGACAGCCATGGGGCCGGGTCACCAAGTGGCTCGAACAGCACGCTCCCGACGTTTTTGCTGAGCTTGGCGACCCGGGCAGCCCGACAGCCATCAGCGGTACTGAAGACCGCATGGGCCTGAAACTGCCGAGAGAAATGTGGCAGTGGCTTCTGTCGAACGACGTCGGTGCCGGGAGACAACCCGATGCCCACTCGTGCCTGGTGGCGCTGGGGTGTGGGGGAGTCATCCCCAGCGGCGGTCTGCTTCTGGGGCTCACGGACATTGAGCGGGTCTACCTCCACAAGATGGGCATGGAGGAGATGGAACCGTCCGACGACCCTGACTATCCGTCCTGGCGCCAAGAATGGGTGCCGATCGCCGCGGAGAGCGACGGCTTCTATGGGCGGTTTTTGAACACACGCACTGGAAGCATCGGGTCTTGGACCGAGGGCTCCTACCCCGAAGAAGGAAAGTTTCCCTCGCTGTTCGCCTTCTTCCAGGATGCAGCGGACCACCTGGAGGGAGTCTCCTCGGACAACGCGAGAGAAACCGCCGGGGGCCCTATGCGCGACCGCGGTCCGGAGGGCGAGGCGATACGCCTCTGGGCCCGCGCGAACGGCTACCTCGTTAATGACAAGGGGCGCATCCCCGCCTTCATCCGCGAGGCGTACGAAGCATCACTGTGAGCGTCGTGATTGGCCGTTGAGGCCAACACGGCGGCTGCCCTTGGCGCCGGTCTTCGTTCCGATGTTCCCAACCACCGCAGGGGTGACGGCCACTGTTCCGGAACCGGGCGCGGTGGGAGACTGCGGCGGTGTCAGGGTTGGCTCACCGCGCACGCCATCCCAACCGGGTTCACCGTCCTGCCCCGGGGCACGACCGGCTACTACGGCCTGGTCGGCCCCGGGCTGACGGAGGGCGTGGACGAGTAGGCGCTGACGGCCAACGCACTAGCGGGTCAGCGTCTCGAAGCCGACATCTCCGCAGTACTGCACGACGCGCCCCTCTGCCTCGGAGTCACTGTTGTTCATCGCTGCCACCGTCGCATCCCCCAAGGTGCGGCCTCCGCCGACGGTCTCATCCCGGAGCGGTCGCATCGCGAGGAAGGCGTCCTGAGCGACGGCCCCGACCTCGTCGTACTCTGACGGTTCCGGCGTGTCCGTGCCCGCCGCGTTCCGCGCCTTCTGCCACGCCCCCAGCTGCGTGCAGTAGTTCTCCCGCTGCGCGGTCAGCCACTGCTCGTCCTTGCCCTCGGACGAGGAACACCCCGCCGCCACAGCCACCATGGCGAGGACCGGAACTACCACCTTAAGTACGCGCACCACGTTGCCCCCGCTGAAACTGCGTCCGCTCGTCCCTGTCACCTGCAACTCCCGCAGCAGGGTACCCGCGTGGAATACCTGGCCGCCGCAGAGGTCGCTGACTGAGCTGCACAGCGCCCGTACGAATCGCGATGGCGGGCCGTTCTCTACCATGTTGTCGCCCGCGCACAGATGACTATGTGGCTGCCCATGCCCCAGCGCACCGAGCCCGCCGGGGCTCACGATACGCATCGGGACGTGTCTGACAATTGAGCTTGAGGTGGGGCGTGGCTCCAGGCATTCGCAGCTTCCGGTGGATCCGCCGGAACGATCGACCTGCACTGACTCGCAGTTGAGGTTCAAAAACACCTGCTCACCAGCCTCGCGGAGAAGCTGGGCAAGGAGCGGTTCGACGCCGAGTTCGTCAAGGCGGTCAAGGGCACCGACATCAAGCCGCGTACTCCCAGAGAGCGGACCGCAACGGCGTCGAAGCGGCTGGCCAAGGGGGCCCACAAACTGATCGGCGCCCCTGGTCGACTCCTGACGCCCGTCAGACCTCCGCGCCGTCCTCGTCGTCGTCGAGCCCGGCCGCGTCCGGGTCCCGGAGCGGACGCAGGGTGCCGCCCGCCAGCTGGGTGGCGGTGAAGCTGTAGCGGCCCAGGACGTTGAGGTTCTTGTGCTTGAGCGGGGATAGCCGGGCCACGTCCTCGTCGCGGACCTCGTGACCCTTGGCGCGGAGTTGGGCGACGGCGGCGTCGATGTACCTGGTCGTCCAGAGCACCACCCCATTCAAAACAAGACCCAGTGACCCCAACTGATCTTCCATCCCGTCCCGGTATGCCTGGTGGATGGTGCCCTTCTTGCCGTGGCAGATGTCGCGGGCGAGCTTGTGGCGGGACTCCTGGACGGTGAGCTGCTTGTGCATCTGACGCCGGTAGGTGTCGTCGACGGGTCGACGACGGCGAGCAGGTGCAGGGTCTTGGCGATGCGCCCGTACTCGGCGAACGCCTGCCCCAGCGGGGTGGGGTGGCCCTCGCGGCCGAACATCCGCAGCAGGTCGTAGGCCCTGACCTGGCTGGTGACCAGGGAGCCGGCCACCCGCAGCATGTCCGGCCAGGCCGTGACAACCTTCTTCACATTGACCTTGTTGCGGGCCAGTGCCTCCCACGCGTGCTCGTACGCCGTCTTCAGCCGTTCGGTGTACTCCTTGACGCAGGAGACGTTCTCGATCTCCAGCTGCGTGGCCAAATGCTCCACCACCGGCCACGGCACGGCCAAGGGGTCCTCCAGGAACAGTCCGATGTAGCGGACCGTGCACATCTGGAGGGCGAAGCCGAGCCGGTTGTGGTCACCACGCCGCTTCGCGATCAGCTTCCGGTCCTCGTCGTCGAGGAAGAAGAACCGCTCCAGCTCGCGCCTCGTCGGCTCCTCGGCGAACTTCCCGTACGCCTCGGCCTGTTCATCAGTCAGAAATTCCACCGGCATGCGGCGGACGGTAGCCAGCCCCCACCAGTGATCGAGAATCTTCCGGAGAACCCCGCACCGCACCGATCACCTGTGCTAGGCGACCAAGATCAAGTCCTTAGCGCCAACGGCTGTACCGCTGGTCCCCAACGCCGGTGACCGCGGAGGCGGTCGCCGGGCAGGGCCCTGACCTGCACCTCAACCGCGTTGGAGTGAAAGGAAGTTCGACACGTCGGCGCATGATTGTCATGCCCGGAACAGATCGATACGCTGGGCGGGCTCAACGGCCCTCGGCCCACCCCACTCGGGCCCGGGGGTCGTTCTTTCTCTCCCCCCACCGAGCAGGAGCAGGTATGCCCCGACGCGCCGTCCCCCACACCACGGCCCGCGCATCCGTCCTCGCGGCCCTCACCGCCACCGTGCTGGCCGCGACCGGCGCCCCGGCCCTCGCCGCTCCGGACGACGGACACCCGATGAACCGGGCGTTCGCGCGGGCGGCCGAGAAGTTCGACGTACCGCGTGATCTGCTCGCCGCCGTCGGATACGGCGAAACCCGGCTCGACAGCCACTCCGGGCGCCCCAGTCAGGCGAACGGCTATGGCGTGATGCATCTGGTGAGCAACCCCGTGAACCGGACGCTGGAGCGGGCCGCCGCCCTCACCGGCGAGCCCGTGGCCGACCTCCGCAGCGACACCGCGGCCAACATCCTGGGCGGTGCGGCGGTGCTGCGCAGCTACGCGGACAAGCTGGGCCTCGACGCCCGGGACCGCGACGACATCGACGCCTGGTACCCGGCCGTCGCGCGGTACAGCGGCACGACGGGACGCGCCGCAGCCCTCTACGCCGACACCGTCTACACCTTCCTGACCAACGGGCTCTACGCCACCGTCCCCGGGGGTGAGCAGATCTCGGTGACGGCCCGCCCGGTCTCACCGCAGAAGGGCACGTTCGACACCACCGACGTACGTACCCAGAGCCCCGACTACCCGTCGGCGCTGTGGGTTCCGGCCGACGCGCACAACTTCGCCGTGGGCCGGACGGCCAAGATCGACAAGGTGATCATCCATGTCACGCAGGGCTCGTACGCGGGCTCGATCAGCTGGTTCCAGAACCCGACGGCAGAGGTGAGCGCCCACTATGTGGTGCGTTCCTCCGACGGCCAGATCACCCAGATGGTGCGCGACAGCGCCACCGCGTACCACGCACGGAGCCAGAACGCCTCGGCGCTCGGCATCGAGCACGAGGGATTCATCGACGACCCGTCGTGGTTCACGGACACGATGTACCGATCCTCGGCGGCCCTGACGAAGCATCTGTGCGACCGGTACGGGATTCGGAAGGACCGGGCGCACATCATCGGGCACAGCGAGGCACCGGGCAACGACCACACGGACCCGGGGCCGTACTGGGACTGGAACCGCTATATGCAGTTGGTGGGCGGGGCCAACGGCGGCGGCAACAGCGGTGACGGCCTGAACTTCACCGCGTACAAGACCCAGCGGAGCGGCTCGACGGGCCCCCAGGTCAGAGCCGTTCAGCAGCTGCTGAGCGAGCAGGGCTACGGGGTGGGCACGGTGGACGGCGGCTTCGGACAGGCCACACAGAATGCGGTGATGGCGTATCAGGCGACCCACGGCCTGTCGGCCGACGGCGTCGTGGGAGCCAGAACCTGGACCGCGCTGCTGTCGGCCGGCGCGACGACGACGCTCAAGCAGGGCGACTCGGGCGACGGGGTGAAACGGCTCCAGCGCTCACTGACCGCGGCGCTCGGCTCGACGGTCGGCATCGACGGGAGCTTCGGCCCGGCGACGGCGACGGCGGTACGCAGCTACCAGACGAGCCGGGGGCTGACGGCCGACGGCATCGTGGGACCGGCAACCTGGGCAGCGCTCCGGGCCGGGCGCTGACAAGTCCTGCGGGAAGACCGTGGCGCCGTCCGGAGTGAAGCGGACGGCGCCGCACGTCCCGGACATCGCTCATGCACGGAGTCGTGCCACCGACCGGGCTGCCCACACTTGTGCAGTGTGCGGCAGCCTCCCGGCCCACAACTCTGCCGACAACCCTGCCGACAGCCCTTGGAGCCGGGCACGGCGGCGACGGCGGCGAAGCGGGCGCCTTCCGTGGCCTGACGGGGTATGTGCACCGCGCCGGGGGCCGTCGGATGCCGCCGGGGCAGTGCACGTACCATGAGGTCCCACGTCACGTTTGAGTAACCTGCCGGAAACCCTTGACGTTTGTCCTGACTCGTTCTTAACCTCACTGCGTAGTTCGCATTCCTTGCAGTTCACGTGCTGCGGCGCTTTCCGCAGTGTTTTGACAGGCACAGACATAGACCACCTGTCGGTGGTTTCGTCATGCCTGTTTTTTTGTGCTCCCGTGCCGCCGATGGGTCTTCCTCGAAGGCGGATTCATGGCACAACGTCCGAGCGTCAAAGGCGTCGCCGACGTCGTTGCGCTCATCGATGGGCTGGGAAAGATCACCGGCCGGGCGCAAGTCATCTGGTTTCTCGTGTTCGGCGGGCTGTTTCTCGACGCCTATTCGAACGCCGCGCTGAGTGCCGGTCTGGGACCGATGACGTCCCAGATGGAGCTCACCAGCACGCAGGTCTCGATCCTCACGGCCACCGCACCGGCCCTGGCGATCGTCTTCAACCCGGTCGGCGGTTGGCTCGCCACCCGGATCGGCCGCGTTCCCCCGCTGCTCATCGCGAAGGTGTTCGCCATCGCGGGCGCCCTGCTGGCCGCGTTCGCCGGTGACTTCACCGTCGTCTGGCTCGGCCGGGTCCTGGTGGGTGTCGCGTACGGCATCGACTTCGCCGTCGCCATGGCGCTGCTCGCCGAATACACCCCGGCGAAGCTGGGCGGCCGGCTGAACCTGTGGCAGGCCGTCTGGTACGTCGCCACCACCAGCAACCTCGCGCTCGCCCTGCTCTTCTTCAACCTGGACGTGGGCGCGGACATCTGGCGCTGGTCGGTCGGCTCGGCCGCGGTCGTCGCCGCCGCGCTGCTGATCGGCCAGTGGCTGATGCTGCGGGAGAGCCCCACCTGGCTGGCGAGCAAGGGCCGGCTGGACGAGGCCGTCGTCAACCTGGACCGGATCTATGCCATCAAGGCCGTCGCCGGGAAGCCGGACGAGGCGACCCGCGCCGCCACCGAGGCGCCCGCCATCGGTTTCCGTCAGGCCGGGCTGCTCTTCAAGGGCGAGTACCTGCCGCGCACGGTGCTGTCCTCGGTCATCTCGCTCGGGCAGTCGATGCAGTACTTCGCGGTCGGCTGGTACCTCCCGCTGATCAGCCTGACCATCTTCGGCGAGAGCTTCGAGAAGGCCACCATCGGCTCGATGGTCTTCAACGCCTTCGGTATCGCGGGCGGCCTCCTCTCGGCGTACTTCGGCCGGCGGCTCGGGCTGCGGCTCAGCTCCGCCGCCGGTTTCGCCGGGGTGTTCGTGGCGCTGCTCGCGATGGGGCTGACCTTCGAGAAGGTGCCCACGGCCGTGGCGTTCCTGCTGCCGGTGCTGTTCATCCTCTGCCACTCCGCGGGCCCGGGTGCCAACGGCAAGTCCATCGCCGCGCTCTCGTACAGCAGCGATGTCCGCGCGCTCGGCACCGGTGTCACCGGGATGGTCGGCAGCTTCGGCAGTGTCGCAGGGCTGTACGTCTTCCCGCAGATCAAGGACTCGATGGGGCTCGCCGACACCTTCCTGGTGCTCTCCGTCGTGCCGCTGCTCGGCCTGATCACCTGCCTGGCGATCAAGTGGGACCCGACGAAGGCCGCGTCCCCCGACGAAGCCGCCGGACAGGACCGGGCCGTCGTCGGCGCCCGGGCCGGCTCACCGGAGGACGCGGAGTCCGCGACCGCGCGCTGACCGGCCGCCGGACCTGTCGCACCACACGATGGTCCCCACCCCCTTCTCGTATCCCTCCGCTCCTTCCGCACAGCTCGCGATGCTCGCAATGAAAGGGCTGCAATGACGCAGACGTTCCCCGGCGCCGCCGCACGGCGCGGTGTGCTGTCCATCGACGAGGGCACCACGGGCACCAGAGCCGGAGTCGTCCTCGACTCCGGCGCGGCCCACGAGGTGTTCTACCGGTCGATCAAGGTCAGCCATCCGGACGATCTCTCGGTCGAGCAGGACCCGATGGAGATCTGGAGCGCCACCGTCGAGGTGGCACGCCGGGCCGTCGGCCGGGCCCGCGAGGAGGGCATCGAGATCACCGCGGTGGCGCTCTCCACCCAGCGGGCCACCGCGATGCTGTGGGACCGGGTCACCGGGCGGCCGTTGCTGCCCGCGGTGGTGTGGCAGGACCGGCGTTACGCCCATGACCTCACCGCGTACGAGGCGGAGTGGGACGCCGCCCTGCTGGCCCGCCAGGGCCGGCCGGTCGGCGCCCGCGCCCCGTTCCTCTGGGCCGCGCGGCAGATCACCGCGCACCCGGAGGTGGCCGCCGCGCACCGCGAGGGCCGGCTGCTCTTCGGCACCGTCGACACCTGGCTGATCTGGCGTCTCACCGGTGGCGCCGTGCACGCCACCACCCCGACCAACGCCGCGTCCAGCGGCGGTTATCTGCTGGAACGGCACGCCTGGGACGAGGAGTGGATCAGCCACCTCGACTTCCCTCTCGACCTGCTTCCGGAACTCCGCTCCGACGACGCCGGATTCGGTACCACCGACCCGGCCGCCCTCGGGATGGCCGTCCCGCTGGCCGCCTCCATGGGCGACCAGCACGCCGCACTGATCGCGCTCGGCGGCCTCGCCGCCGGGCAGGGCATGTGCGTGTACGGGACCGGCGCCTTCGTCGACGCGGCGACCGGCACCACGCCCGCCCTGCCCCGGCCGGACATCTCCGGGGTGCTCGCCCAGCCCGGCCGGCGGCAGGGCGACATCAGCCACTACAGCCTGGAGGCGTACACCTCCACGGCGGGTTCGGCGCTGCGCTGGCTCTGCGACGACCTGGGGCTGTTCGCATCGCCGAAGGAGCTCGGTGAGGAGGCGGGCCGGGTCCCCACCCGGCCGGGCCGCACCCCGCGTTTCGTCCCGGCGCTCGCCGGGGTCCGTACGCCGGTCTGGCACCCGGAGGCCACCGCCTCCCTCACCGGGCTCACCCTCGCCACCACCCGCGCCGATCTCGCCCGCGCCGTGCTCGACGGGATCGCGCACTCCGTTTGCGACCTGATCGACGGGGTCGCCGACACCATGGGCACTCCGTTCACCCGGCTCCGGGTGGGCGGCGGGGTCTCCGGCAGCGACCCGCTCATGCGGATCCAGGCCGACCTGACCGGCCTGCCGCTGGAGCGGGTCTCCGACTCCGCCACCGCCAGCCTGCGGGGCACCGCCTACCTGGCCGGGGTCGCCCAGGGCCTGTGGTCCTCGCTCGAAGAGGTCGTCGAGGCCCAGCCGCACGGCCAGGTCTTCGAGCCGTCGATCACTGCGGCCGAGCGCGCCGAGCAGCGGGCCGCCTGGCGCGACGTGCTGATCGCCCACCTGAACGACGCCGCGCTGCTTCCCCTGACGGACCCCGAACCCCGAACCCCCCACTGACGGCCCTCCCGACCGTCGCACTGGCGGCCCGTACCCGACCACGCGGCCGCCACACCGAAACACCAGGAGTTGATGTTGTGATCACCATGCCCGCCCGGAAACCGCGGCGCAGCGCCGCGGCGACCCGCCGAACGCCCCTGCTGCTCGGCCGGGCAGCCCTCAAGCGCCGGCTGGCCGACGACACGTACGACGTGCTCGTCATCGGCGGTGGCATCACCGGGGCGTACGCCGTGCTCGACGCGGCCTCGCGCGGGCTGCGCGCGGCACTGATCGAGAAGGACGACTTCGCCTCCGGCACGTCGTCGAAGTCCTCGAAGATGGTGCACGGCGGCCTGCGCTACATCGAGCAGGGCAACGTCAACCTGGTCCGCCACTCGCTCCTGGAGCGTCACCGCTTCCGCAAGAACGCCCCGCACCTGGTGCACCGGCTGCCGTTCCTCTTCCCGATCCTGGAGAAGGAGGGCATCTTCGACGCCCGCCTCGCCAAGGGCTTCGAGGGTCTGCTGTGGACGTACGACCTGGTCGGCGGCTGGCGGATCGGCAAGCTCCACCAGCGGCTCACCGTCCCGGAGGTGCTCGCGCAGGCGCCGACGCTGCGCGCGGAGAACCTCAAGGGCGGGCTGATGTACTTCGACGCCCGTACCGATGACGCCCGGCTCGTGCTGACCATCGTCCGGACCGCCGCCGCGCTCGGTGCGACGATCCTCAACGGTGCCAAGGCCGAGGGTCTGCTGATGCAGATGGGCAAGGTGTCCGGAGCCCGGGTCTCGGCGGACGGCGACACCATCGACATCCGATCGCGGGCCGTAGTCAACGCCACCGGTGTGTGGACCGACGAGCTCGACGCGAAGGCCGACGACGGTCACAAGCCGCAGGTACGGCCTGCCAAGGGCGTCCACATCGTGGTGCCGTGGGACAAGGTGCGGATCAACTGCACGGTCACCGTGCCGATCCCCGGCCGGGCCCGCCGCGCGACCTGCACCCGCTGGGGCAACAGCGTCGTGCTCGGCACCACGGACGAGGACTACCAGGGCTCCCCCGACGATGTGCACTGCACCCGCGAGGAGATGGACTTCCTGCTGGAGGGCGCCAACACCGCCTTCGAGGGGAAGCTCACCCCGGACGACGTGGTCGGCTCCATCGGCGGCCTGCGCCCGCTGGTCGGCGGCAAGGAGGGTGCGACCCTCGACATGCGCCGCGACCACCACATCACCGTCGGCCGCACCGGCATGGTGACGGTGACCGGCGGCAAGCTCACCACCAGCCGGCACATGGGCGAACTCGTCATCGACAAGGTGATGACGGTCCTCGGCCGCAAGGGCAGGAGCCGCACCACCGACCTCCCGCTGCTCGGCGGTGCCGGTTACGACGCCGAGGCCGTCGCGGCCTCCGGTGGCATCGCCGCCCACCTCGGCGAACGCTTCGGCACCGAGGCCCGGTTCGTCGGCGACCTGATCCAGGACGACCCGACGCTGGCCGAGCCGGTCGTCGCGGGACTCCCGTACACCAAGGCCGAGGTCGTGTACGCGGCCCGCGCCGAACTGGCCCGCTCGGTCGACGACGTGCTCTCCCGGCGGCTGCGCGCCCGGCTGTTCGCCCGGGACGCCTCCGTGGACGCCGCCGGGGCCGTCGGCGCGATCCTCGGCCGGGAACTGAACCTCTCGGAGGCCGAGGTGGAGCGTTCGGTCTCCGAGTACCTCGCAGCCGTCCGTCACGAAAAGTCCGTACTCCTCGAAGGAGCAGCAGCATGATCAGCCGTCAGACCATCACTCACCCGTTCAACCGGGGCAACTACACGATCGGCGCCCCCAGCTTCGCCAAGTGGGCGCAGAACACCCCGATCGGGGACGGCGAGGCCGCCCTCCAGGTCGACCCGGTCGACGTTCCCGAATCCGTGATCGAGGCGCTGCGCGGGGCCGCGCACGCGGTACACACCTCCCGCGACGAGGTCGTCACCCGGACCCGCGACTGGTGGGCCGGCTCGATGATCGGCGAGACCGAGGGCCGTCCGGCGACGCCGAACGCCGTGATCGTCGAGGCGGCCGACGCCGACCAGGTCGCGGCCGTGCTGCGGATCTGCCACAAGGCCGGCATCCCGGTCACCCCGTCCGCCGGCCGCTCCAACGTCACGGGCGCGGCGCTCCCCGTCTTCGGCGGCGTCGTCCTGGATGTCTGCGGACTGAACGAGATCACCGGCTTCGACGCCGAGTCGAACATCGTGGACGTCCAGGCCGGCATGTTCGGCGACCTCTTCGAGAAGCAGCTCCAGGAGGAGTACGGCGTCACCACCGGCCACTGGCCGTCCGCGTTCGCCGTGTCCACGGTCGGCGGCTGGATCGCCTGCCGCGGCGCCGGCCAGCTCTCCACCCGGTACGGCAAGATCGAGGACATGGTCGTCGGCGTCGACGTCGTGCACGCGGACGGAACCCGTGCCACGTACGGCGACTACGCGCGCGCCGCGGTCGGCCCGGACCTGCGCCAGCTGTTCGTCGGCTCCGAGGGCACCCTCGGCGTCATCGTCTCCGCGCGCCTGCGCGTCCACCCGCTGCCCGAGTACGCGAACGCCGTCGCGTACGGCTTCAACACCTTCGCGGAGGGCCTGGACGCCTGCCGCCGGATCATGCAGCGCGGTGCCACCCCGGCCGTCCTGCGGCTGTACGACACCCTGGAGTCGGGCACCCACTTCGGCCACCCGGAGACCAATCTCCTGCTCGTCGCCGACGAGGGCGACCCGGCCATCGTCGACGCCTCGATCAAGGTGGCGCGGGAGGTCTGCGAGGCGTACGGCCCCGAGCTGGACAGCAAGGCGGTCTTCGAGCGCTGGCTGGACGAGCGGATGCTGGTCGGCAAGTCCGCCGACGGCTTCAAGCCGGGTCCCGGCTTCGTCGCCGACACCCTGGAGATGGCCGCTTCCTGGACCGACCTCCCGGTGATCTACGACGAGGTGGTCGCCGCGATCCAGTCGGTGGACGGCACCCTGGCCGCCTCGGCCCACCAGTCCCACGCGTACACCGACGGCGCCTGCGTCTACTTCTCGCTGCGCGGCGACGTGGCTCCCGAATCGCGCCGCGACTGGTACCGCTCGGTGTGGGACGCGGCCAACGCCGTACTCATCAAGCACGCGGCGGCGCTCAGCCATCACCACGGCTGCGGCCTGCTGCGCGGCCCCTACCTGGAGGAATCCCTCGGGGCGGGCTTCGCGACGTTCGTCGCGGTGAAGAAGGCCCTGGACCCGGCCGGCATTCTCAACCCTGGCAAACTGGGCCTTCCCAGCCGATTCGGTACGTCTGCGCTGAACTGACGCCAGGGCCTTTCGTTTGGATCAGGCCGGACCAGAGAGCGGGGTCTGGTGCGTGCGATCGCAAGGCGCAGGAGGGAGGCATGGCGGAGCCATGGCGACCGACGACAACGCGGCGAGCGTGCGTGCCAGACCCCGCGACCCCGGCAGGATCCAAACGAGAGGCCCTGGGCCAGCAGCAGCCACGAACCCCTCCCTCCCCAGGCAGGCCCTTGCCATGACCCCTTCCCCCTCCCGGTCCGGTGCCCCGCTCGACCCCCGGCTCACCACGGCGTTCGCCGAGGTGCCGGTCGTCGCGTCGGTCGTCGGTACCCAGCCGCTGCGGCAGTTCCTGACCGCGCCGGCCAAGGTGTGCATCCTCGCCTCGTTCGCGGTGGGGCAGTTGCCCCAGGTCGTGCCGGCGCTGGGCCGGGCGGGGAAGACCGTGTTCGTGAACGTGGACAGCAGCCCCGGTCTGGCTCAGGACCGGGGCGCGCTGGAGTTCATCAAGAACATGGGCGCGCACGGCGTGGTCAGCACCCGGCTCTCCCTCATAGAGAAGGGCCGCCCGCTCGGCCTGCTGACGATGATGAAGGTGTTCGTCACCGACCGGTCCAATCTGCGCCGCTCCACGGACGCGATCTCGCGCGGGGCGCCGGACCTGGTCGAGATCATGCCCGCGCCGATCATCGGCCGGATGAGCGCGCAGGCACAGCGCGCGATGTCCCCGTCGGTCGCCGCCGGCTTCGTGGAAACCGCCGCGGACGTGGCGCTCGCGCTGGCCCTCGGGTCGGCCGCGGCAGCCACCTCCGACCCCCGCCTCTGGCACCTGCGCCGGGACCAGCTGCCGCCGGTCCCGCCCACCACGCCGAAGAGGCCCCCCGCACCCCAGGAGTAAGCCCCATGACATACGTAGTCGTCGCCCGATACCGCACCAGGGCCGGCGAGGAGGACACCGTCCTCCCCCTGCTCGACACGATGGCCACCGCCTCCCGCCAGGAGCCGGGCAACCTCGCCTACCGGGTCCACCAGGGCACCGAGGACCCGCGGGCGATCGTGCTGTACGAGGAGTACGGATCCGAGGCCGACTTCACCGCGCACTGCGCCACCCCGCACTTCCAGGAGATCGTGCTCGGCAAGGTCGTCCCGCTGCTGGAGAGCCGCGACGTGCTGCGCTGCGCCCCGCGCCCGGAGGTGCGGGCGTGAAGACCCGTGCGGTGGTGCTGCGCGGGATATCGACGGCCCGCCCCTACTCCGGGACCCGCCCGGTGGAGGTGGAGGAGCTGGAGCTGGGCGCCCCGCGCGAGGGCGAGGTACTGGTCCGTATCGCGGCCGCCTCGCTCTGCCACTCGGACCTCTCGGTGGTCAACGGCGACCGGGTCCGCCCGCTGCCGATGGCGCTCGGCCACGAGGCGGTGGGCGTCGTCCAGGACACCGGACCGGGTGTCGGCCGGGTCTCCCCCGGTGACCACGTGGCGCTCGTCTTCGTGCCGAGCTGCGGCTTCTGCGCCGACTGCGCGGCGGGCCGGCCCGCCCTGTGCGCGCAGGCAGCGGCGGCGAACGGATCGGGTGCGCTGCTGCACGGCCCGTCGCTGCTGACCGACGCCTCCGGCAACCGGGTCCACCACCAGCTGGGCGTGTCCGCTTTCTCCGAACACGCGGTGCTGGCCCAGGAGTCGGTGGTCCCGATTCCCAAGGACATCCCGTTCACCGTGGCGTCGATGTTCGGCTGCGCGGTCCTCACGGGCGCGGGCGCGGTCATCAACACGGCGGCCCTGCGTCCCGGCCAGTCGACGGTGGTCTACGGCCTGGGCGGCGTGGGGCTCTCGGCGGTGCTGGGCGCCCGCGCTGCGGGGGCGTACCCGATCATCGCGGTCGACCCGGTCCAGGAGAAGCGCGAGCTGGCCGTCCGGCTGCGTGCGACGCATGCGTACGCCCCCGGCGAGGCGGTCGAGGCGATCCGCGAACTCACCTCCGGTGGCGCCGAGTTGGCGGTGGAGGCGGTGGGCAGCCCCAAGGTCATGGCGGAGTGCCTGACGGCCGTTGCCCGGGGCGGCACCGTCGTCTCGGTGGGCCTCCCCGCGCCCGACCGGGTGCTGGAGGTCCCGGCGCTGGCGTTCGCGGGCGAGGGCAAGTCCCTGCTCGGCTCGTACATGGGCGACGCGGTACCGCGCCGCGACATCCCGAGGTTCCTGGACCTGTGGCGGGCGGGCCTGATGCCGGTGGAGCAGATGCACACGGGCACGCTGCCGCTGGCCGACATCAACGCGGCGATGGAAGAGCTGGCTTCGGGCCGGGCGATCCGCCAGGTCATCGACACGTCAGGCATGTTGGACGCCTGAGCGATCCGCCCCGCACACGGGCACGCTGCCGCTGGCCGACATCAACGCGGCGATGGAGGAGCTGGCTTCGGGCCGGGCGATCCGCCAGGTCATCGACACGTCAGGCATGTTGGACGCCTGAGCGATCCTGCCCGCGCCCGGGCTCGGCCGCCGGCGCCCCCACTGGTTGCGGGGGCGCCGGCGGCGTCGGCGTGCGCCGCCTGGCATGCGACATGCGATATGTGGCATGTGGCATGTGGCGCGATACCGGCACATGCGGCATGTCACGTGTGGCATGCCGTACGGCACCCGCACCTGTGACATGTCATGCGGTCTACTCCTTGGCAGCCGCAGGCATATTCCGCACGATGATCTTGCGACGGCTGATGCGCCAGCCCTGCTCGCCGCGCACGATCACGTCGTCGTAGGTCACGCTTCCACACGTACCGTCCGCCTTGATGCCGATCCCCTTCGACCGGGCGCGCACCCGGTCGTCACGGGCCTCGGTGAGCACGATGTTGGTGACGTGATGGCTGACGGGACCGCGCTCCGCCATCGCCTGCGCCGCGGCCCGGAAGGCCGCCAGCCCGTGCATCTCGCCATGCCCGAGGTCCGAGGTGTCGTAGACGATGTCGTCGGTGAACAGCTCGTCGAGTCGGTCGAGTTCGCCGTCGTCCACCAGATGCCCGTGCAGGGCGATCAGTTCGGTGATGGCCAGACGGTCCTCGGCTGCGAGTGTCATCGCCGGTCCTTTCGTCGATGCCCCAGTCTCACACCCTGCCTTCCCCGACGGCGGCAATTAGGGCGGGGCATCGGAAGCCGGGTCACACGTTTCTCGCCCTGGTACGTTGGCACGCATGTTCCTCTCCCGTGCGTAGGACCCCGTACCGACCGCACCCCGTCCCACCGGGTGCGGCCCCTCGGTGTCCCCGCATGCCCGCGGCGCCCTGTACCGCGCCGCCCTCACGAGGAACGTCCTCATGCCTTCGCGCTCACCCGCGCCTTCGCGCGCCCCTTCGTACGCCACCGTCCTGCGTACCCGCCATGCCTCCCGCACGTTCGGTGCCGCTCTGCTGGGGCGGCTGTCGTACGGGATGATCTCCCTCTCCCTGATGCTGGCGGTGAAGGACACCACCGGCTCGTACTCCGTCGCGGGCGCCGTCATGGCCCTGTTCGGGGCGACCAGTGTCTTCCTCTCCCCCGCCCATGCCGCGCTGATCGACCGGTACGGGCCGCGCCGGACGCTGCCGCCGATGGCCGGTGTCTACGCGACGCTGCTCGCCGCCCTGGCGTGCGCGACGTGGCGGCCGGGCACCTCCTCGCTCCTGGTGGGGGTGCTCGCCGTGGCGGCGGGCGCCTGCACACCGCCGTTGGGACCGGTGATGCGGACCCTGTGGAGCACCCTCGTTCCGGAACAGGAGCTGTTGCGGCGCGCGTACAGCCTGGACGGCGTCGCGGAGGAACTGCTGTTCGTCACCGGTCCGTTGCTGGTGGGCGTCGTGGTCACCTTCACCGTGCCCGCGGCGGGTGTCGCGATCAGTGCCGTGCTCGTGCTGGTGGGCGCCCTGGCGCTGGTGTCCTCGCCCGCGGTCCGCGGCATCACCGCGGCACGTTCCGCCCAGGAGGCCGCCGTGTCCCCGGACGCGCCTCGCGAGCGGCGGCTGCTCGGCGTCGCCGGGGTGCGGCACGCCGTGATCGTGACGGCGTCCGTGGGGCTGTGTCTGGGCGGGCTGGACCTGCTGGTGGTGGCGTTCACCGAACAGCGCCACCAGGGCGCGTCGGTGGCGTGGGTGCTGGCCGCGCTCTCGGCGGGAAGCGCGGTCGGCGGGCTCGGCTACGGCGCCGTCTCCTGGCGCACGCCGAACCGGGTACGGCTGCCGGTGCCGGCCGCCGGCCTGGGGGTGGCGATGGCCGTGGCCGGGCTGTCGACCGATGTGTACGTGCTGGCCGCGGTGCTGGCGGTGGCCGGGGTGTTCGTCGCACCGGCCTTGACGACCGCGTATCTCGTCGCGGACGAGTCCGTGGGCGCGGGGAGCCGCACGCAGGCGGGTGCGTGGGTCAACACCGCCGTCAACGCCGGGTCCTCGGCGGGCACCGCGGCGATGGGTCTGCTGGTGGACCGCCTGCCGCCGGCCGTGTGTTTCGCGGTCGCGGCGGTCCCCGCGCTGCTGGGCGCGGCCGCGGTGGCGCGCGGTGCGGCCGGCCGCTCCCGGATCAGCCGGGTCAGCGGAGCTTGATCGCCCCGCCGTCGGCCATCAGCGTCTGACCGGTGATGTACCGGGCGTCGTCGCTCGCCAGGAACGCGACGACCGGGGCGACATCCTTCTGCGGGTCGCCGAAGCGGCCCAGCGGGACCTTGGCGGCGCCCGGTGCCCCGCCCCGCACCACGCCATCTCCTCGGCACGATTTCTATGCGCGATACATTTTGTGTGCACGACGCGTATCAGTCCGTGCCGAGCCAGTCCTCCCAGACCGCCGCCAGTTCCGCGTCGATCGCCGGTGTCACCGTGTCCAGCAGCCGCACCTGCGCCCCCGGCCCCGCCAGCTCCATGCGGTACGGGTGGGGCGGTCCCCCCGGCCTCGTACCGAGAGCGGTGACCGAGCCGATGACGCGGTTCGGGCCCAGGATGCCGGGGAGTTCGCGCAGTTCCGGGTCCGTGAGGTCCAGGTCCTCGACCAGCAGCTCGTGGCCGTCGTACGTGGCGCGGGTCGTCGCCCGTACGCTGCCGCCCCGCTCGCCGGAGCGCCCGAGGACCAGGGTGTCGCGCCACAGCATCCGCGCCCCGGCCGCCAGCGCGATGTCCATCGAGCGCTCGACGCGGGCACCCGTCGAGATCACGAACGGCCGGGCGTCCCAGCGCAGTTCGCCGCCCTCCGCGATGTCGACCCGGGCCCGCCAGGTCGATGAGCCGCCGCGATGGTCGTACGCCACCAGGCCGGCCGGTTCGACCAGTTCCAGTCGGGCACCAGGGCCGACCGAGATGTGCAGCAGCAGATCGTCGCCCGCGAGGAGTCCCGCGCGGGTGCCGACGAGGGCGACCCGGAGACGGTCGGGGGACGGCAGCAGGGGGCGGGGGGCGAGGAAGGCGCCGGGGCTCAGTTCACGGGCGAGATGGCGGCCCGAGCTGTCGCACTCCGCGGCGACGACCGTGGGGTCGGCCGGCTCGGCGGGAGCGGCCGTCCGCACGGTCACGAGCCGTCGTGGCTGTGACTGTGGGGTGCCATCGGGCCCGGGTCGGTGGGGATGTGGGTCCCGGAGCGGTGGCGTACGAGCACCGCCCGTACCCACTCGGCGAGTTCGGCGATCGACTCCGGGTCGTTCTTGGAAAGCGCGAGGACCGGGAGGCCGCCGCGGGCGTTCTCGGCGTCTGCGACCATCGCGTCCACGTCGACCTCCACGTACGGCGCGAGGTCGGTCTTGTTGATGATCAGGAGGTCGGCGCCGGTGATGCCGGGGCCGCCCTTGCGGGCGACGTCACCACCGCCCGCGACGTCGATGCAGAAGAGCTGCGCGTCGGCGAGGGCGGGGCTGAAGGTGGCGGTGAGGTTGTCGCCGCCGCTCTCGATGAGGACCAGGTCGAGCGGTCCGTACGCCTCCTCCAGGTCCTCGACCGCGTCGAGGTTGGCGCTGACGTCGTCGCGGATCGCGGTGTGCGGGCAGGCGCCGGTCTCGACGGCGCGGATTCGTTCGGTGGGCAGGACGCCGGCCGAGCGGAGGAAGCGGGCGTCCTCGTCGGTGTAGATGTCGTTGGTGACGACGGCCATGGAGAGTTCACCCGCGAGCTCGCGGCACAGGGTCGCGAGAATCGAGCTCTTGCCGGTGCCGACCGGACCGGCGACCCCGAGGCGCATGGCGCGCGGCTGGTTGAGCGGCTGGTGGTAGTGCACGTTGGGGCCCTGGTCGGGCTGCTGGGTGGGCTGTTCGTCGCGCCGCTGGTCGGGGTGCTGGTCGGACTGCTGGTCAGGCAAGGAAGAGTTTCCGTTCTCGTGGTGCGTGTTCGAGTGCCCACTGCTCGGTGAGCGGGGGTGTACGGGCGGGCAGATCGGCCGGGGTCCGTACCGCGAGGGCCTCGGCCACCGCGGCCGTGGCGTCCGGCTCCGCGGCGAGGATCCAGGCGACGGAGTCGAGCGGATCGCCGGGCAGCAGCTTGAGCGCGGCGGAGGCGATGGTCTGCAGTTCGTCGTAGACGACGCCGTACGCCAGCTCCTCCTCCGACACCTTCATGACGGCTCCGAGGGCGCCCAGCGCGATCGGTCTCAGGGGGCGCGGGCGGATCGCGGACAGCGCGGTGACCGCGGGGTGGTCCGGAGCCAGCCGCCGTGCCAGGCGGTGCACGCCGCGGCCGAGCGTCGTCGACGCCTCGCGCAGGGGTGCGGCGGGGATCCGGGCGGCGAGGGCCTGTTGTACGGGGCCGTAGTCCACCGGGTCCTGGCCTGCGGCCCGCAGGGCGAGTACGGCGGCGGCTGCCTCGGTGACGGCCGCGGTGTGCAGCCGGGCCCGCAGCAGGGCGGGGACGCGGTCGCGGGTGAGACCTGCCGCGACGGCCGGTTCGAGCCCGGCGCTGTAGGTGTACGCGCCGACCGGGAGCCGCCCGTCGCCGAGCAGGAGGGGTGCGAGGCCCGCCATCAGAACATGGAGTACCGCTGGGCCAGCGGCAGTTCGGTGGCGGGGGCGGGCTCGACGAGTTCCCCGTCGATGCGGATGGCGAAGGTCTCCGGGTCGACGTCGATGTCCGGCAGCGCCGTGTTGTTCGGCAGGTCCGCCTTGGTGAGGTGGCGGGTGGGCCGTACGGCGACCAACTCCCTTACCAGACCGAGACGTTCGGCGAGTCCGTCCTCCAGGGCGGCCGGGGCCACGAAGCTGACCGAGAGGTGCGGGGCGGCCTCGGCCGCGGCGGTGGGGCGCAGCAGGACGGGCTGGGTGGTGGGGATCGCGGCGTTGGCGTCGCCGAGCGGCGCGTACACCACCATGCCGCCCTTGATGACGGCGGCGGGGCGGATGCCGAAGAAGGCGGGGTCCCACAGCACCAGGTCGGCGAGCTTGCCGGATTCCACGGAGCCGACGACGTGGTCGATGCCGTGGGCGACGGCGGGGCAGATCGTGTACTTGGCGACGTAGCGGCGGGCGCGTTCGTTGTCGGCGGGAAGTTCGCTGTCGCGGTCGCCGAAGCGCTGCTTCATGACGTGGGCGACCTGCCAGGTGCGGCAGATGACCTCGCCGATGCGGCCCATGGCCTGCGCGTCGGAGGAGGTGATGGAGAGGGCGCCGATGTCGTGCAGTACGTCTTCGGCGGCGATGGTGGTGGCGCGGATGCGGGACTCGGCGAAGGCGAGGTCCTCGGGGACGCGCGGGTTGAGGTGGTGACAGACCATCAGCATGTCGAGGTGCTCGGCGACGGTGTTGACGGTGTGCGGGAGCGTCGGATTGGTGGACGCGGGAAGGATGTTGGGGTGGGAGGCGACGGTGATGATGTCAGGGGCGTGGCCGCCGCCGGCGCCTTCCGCGTGGAAGACGTGGATGCCGCGCCCGGCGATGGCGTCGAGGGTTCCTTCGACGTATCCGGCCTCGTTGAGGCTGTCGGCGTGCAGGGCGACCTGGAGGCCGTAGCTGTCGGCCGCCTTCAGCGCGGCGTCGATGGCGGCGGGGGTGGCGCCCCAGTCCTCGTGGACCTTGTAGCCGCCGGCGCCGCCGAGCGCCGCCTCGCGCAGGGCGTCCTCGCCGACGGTGGAGCCCTTGCCGAACAGCATGATGTTGAGCGGGACCCGGTCCAGGGACCGGTGCATCATCGCGAGGTTCCAGGCGCCCGGGGTGACCGTGGTCGCCTTGGACCCCTCGGTGGCGCCGGTGCCGCCGCCGATGACGGTCGTGGTGCCGGTGGCGAGGGCCTCGTGGAGGGTCTCCGGCATGAGGAAGTGGACGTGGGTGTCGATGGCTCCGGCGGTGAGGATGCGGCCCTCGCCGGAGACCACGTCGGTGCCGGGTCCGATCACCAGGTCGGGGTGGACGCCGTCGCTGATGTCGGGGTTGCCCGAGCGGCCGAGGGCGACGATCCGGCCGCCCCGGACGCCGACGTCGGTCTTGACGATGCCCCAGTGGTCGAGGACGACGACATTGGTGATGACGAGGTCCAGGGCGCCGTCGGCGCGCGAGGTGGTGGCCTGACCCATGGACTCGCGGATGGACTTGCCGCCGCCGAACACGGCCTCGTCGCCGCCGAAGCAGCGGTCCTCCTCGACCTCGATCCAGAGGTCGGTGTCGGCGAGGCGGACGCGGTCGCCGGTGGTGGGGCCGTAGAGCGACGCGTAGGCGGCGCGGGTCATTTGTGCCATGTCACATGTCCTCCGTTCGTGACTCGGGGGCGGAGTCCGGGGCGCACGCGTCTGCGGGGTTGTCGAGGGGCGCGCCGGTGGACGCGCGGACGCCGGGGAGCACGAGTCCGGGCACCAGTCGCCGGCCGCCGAGCGCGACGAGGGTGACATCGGCGCCGACTCCGGGTTCGAAGCGCAGCGACGTACCTGACGGAATATCAAGCCGGAATCCCACGGCTGCGGCCCGATCGAAGGAAAGCGCCGGATTCGCGTCGGGGAAATGCAGATGAGATCCGATCTGAATGGGCCGGTCTCCGTCATTCACCACGGTGAGTTGCCTCGTGACGAGATTTTCGTTGATTTTCAGTACGCCGGACCCGGTCCGGACCTCGCCCGGGATCACGGGATCGGAGAGGTGATCGTGACGAGCTTGCGCCCGTCCGGGAAGGTCGCCTCGACCTGGACGTCATGGAGCATCTCGGGGACGCCTTCGAGCACGTCGGCGCGGGTCAGAACGTTCCTCCCCTCGGTCATGAGGTCGCTGACCATGGCTCCCTCGCGGGCTCGCTCCAAGGCCCAGCAGGACAGCAGGGCGACGGCCTCCGGATAGTTGAGGCGCACACCCCGCTCCCGCCGGTCGCGGGCAACCATTCCGGCAACACTCAGCAACAATTTCTCCGTGTCGGACGGAGTCAGAAACATGGGAAACCTCCGTGGCGGCCTCCCGGAATTCCCGGTATCGCCTGGGCCACATTCCTCTTATAAGCCTCCCCACCCGGTCGTGGCAACTTGCCACGCACCGTAAAAAGTCCCTTTCTGGGATTACGACCCACTAAATACGGGCAAACTAGACAAATTTTGTTGATCAGGAAAGCGTAAAAAGTGACTCCACACCCCTGTCGGAGGGTGTGGAGCCACCTCGTTCGGAACCGCCCGAGCACCTCCCTCGTGCCTCCCGAGCAACCTCAAGAGGGACTGTCAGCAGGTCACTTCAGCCGGACATTCACTTCAGGCGGACATTCACTTCAGGCCGAACGCCCGGATGATTTCCTGATCGACGCCGAGCCCGTCTTCGGTCTCGGCGTGCGCCTTGATCGAGACGAATCCGCCGGCCTGCTTGGGCGTCGTGAACCGGGCGGTCCAGTTGCCCTCGGAGGTCTTGCGCAGCTCCACGGCATTCCAGCTCTTGCCGTCGTCGTAGCTGACCGACAGCGAGGCCTTCGTCGCCTTCACCGCGCCCTTCAGCCACTCCTGCGTACCGGAGGTCAGACCGATCTCGGTCCACTTGTCGGCCTTGACGTCACCGGCGAGGTCGGTGCCGACCTTGTAGTCCAGCTGCAGCAGCGGAATATCCGCCTTGCCCGGGCCGTTCTCGTCCATCGCTCCCGAGACGAAGTTCCACTCGGTGTGGGTGCGGGTGGAGGTCTTCCACACGTCCGCGTCCCGGGTGGCGTCGAGCACGAAGCGGTAGGGCAGCTTCTCGGGCGAGACGTCCCAGGCGTAGCCGGCCCGGCCCTTGACCTTCTTGATCAGGGTGTCGCCCTGGTAGAAGGCGGTGGTGGTGGTGTCGTACTCGTCCGCGTACATGTCGCCCGCGTGGCCCGCGCCCGAGTCCGTCCACGGGGTGAGGTTGAACTGGATGTCGTTGTAGATGGTCCGGAACGGCCCCCAGTAGCCGGTGCCCAGACGCGGACGGGTGATCGGCGCGAACCACTCCGCAGGGTAGGTGCGGCCCGCCGTGTAGTCCAGGTCGCCGCTGCGCATCTCCTGCGCGAAGTCCGTCTCGGTGGCGTTGAAGATCGAGTGGTTCTCGTACCAGAAGGAGGCGCCCGGAAGCGGGGTGACCCACTCCTCGCGGGTGCCGGGGAACTTCTCGTACTCCTCGAAGCCGAGACCCGGGCCGTAGTCCGGGATGTCGTAGCGGAAGCCCGCGCCGAGCACGCCCTTGTGGCCGTAGAAGGTGTTCTCCACCTTCGCCAGCTGACGGGGCGAAGGGGCGAACTCCAGCGAGCGGTCCGGGACGACGCCGTCGTGACGGTCGACCAGGTCGTACACGTAGCGGGCGAACCGGTGCTGATCGATCGTCAGCTTCGCACCCTGCTGGACGGACTTGATCAGGTCCTCGCCCGCCAGGCGCTGGACCGAGGCGACGGGGATGGTGCCCTTGGTTCCCCAGGGGGTGTAGCTCTCCATCAGGACGCCGTCGCCGTCGTTGACGACGAACAGCGCCTCGGCGCCCGCGGCCACCGCGCCCGCGAGCCGGTCGGCGGGAGCGACCGCATCACTGCTGCGGATGATGACGGCCTTGCCCTTGACGTTCAGACCTTCGTAGTCGGCCACGGCGCCGTTGCCCGCGAAGACGCCGGCCAGCTTCTTCTCGCCGTCCTCGGCGATGGCCGCACCGCCCTGCGGGAAGACCGGCACATCACGGCCCTCGGCCGACACATCCAGCTGCTTCTCGCCCTGCCGCCAGCGGGTCAGGAAGGAGAAGCTGCCCTGCGTGACCTTCTTGGTGGGGCTGGCCCACAGCTGGTCGTAGGTCAACGGGATCTGGTACGCGTCGCGCTGGACCGTGCCGTCCGGTGCGGTACGTGCCATGTCGTATCGCAGCTGTCGGGTCTCGGTCTCCTTCGGCGTGCGCACGCTGACCTTGCGGGCCTTGGACGCGTCGAGGGTGACCGTGGCCGCCTTGTCGAGAATCGTCTCCGGAGCCGCGAGGAAGGCCACGGCCTTCGAGTCGGCGCGGTCACCGGCGATGTCGACGGAACTCCAGGCGCTGTAGTTGCCCGGCGGCAGCCGCAGCGTGGTCTCGCCCGACACCGGAATGATGCCCAGGTCCGGGTCGCCGAGTGCGCCGATGACGACCAGGCCGTCCATCGGCTTGCCGTCGCGGTCACGGAGCCTGAGCGTCAGGTCGTACAGCTCCCGCTCCTTGTTCAGGGCGAAGCCGGTGTGGGCGACGACGGTGCCCGCCGCGTCCTTGGCGATGACCTGACCGGAGAACTGTGTGTCGTTCGCGACCTTCGACGGGTCCAGCGAGAGCACGGCCTCGGCGGTGGAACCGGCCGGTACGGTCAGCTGCTTCGCCGACAGGGTGTAGGCCTCCGCGTCGGTGCCCGTGGCCAGGTCGAGGGTGACGTCCTTCGCACCCGTATTGCGGTAGGTGATCGTCCGCTGGGCGACCGGGTCGGACGCGGAGTGCGGCCAGTTGTAGGAGGCGACCGCGACGGAGCCGGTGGCCTCGATGGTGGTGTCGACGGCCGCCTTCACATCGAGCCGACCGGTGCCCTGCTGGTACGGGGTGTACGCGTCGAGCTTCTTCGACGAGCTCATCAGCGCGTCCTTGATCCGCTGGCCGGACCAGTCGGGGTGACGCTGCTTCAGAATGGCTGCGGCGCCCGCGACATGCGGGGTCGCCATCGACGTACCGGACATCGACCGGTACATCCCGCTGACGCCCGGCACCGCCTGCGAGGCGGCCGCGTTGATGTCCACGCCCGGTGCGGACAGGTCGGGCTTCAGGCCGTAGGACCTGACGAGCGGGCCCATTGACGAGAAGGCCGCGCGGTTGTCCTTCCTGTCGACGGCGGCGACGGTGAGTGCCTTCTCCGCCGAGCCGGGCGAGCCGATGGTGCCAGCGCCGTACGCGTTGCCCGCGGCGATCACGAACAGCGGTCCGCCGTCGGCGGAGAGCGCGTCGACGGCCTGGGACATCGGGTCGGAACCGTCGTCCGGGATGCTGGAGCCGAGGCTCATGGAGACGACGTCGGCGCCTTCGGCCTTCGCCCACTCCATGGCCTCGATGATTCCGGAGTCCTCGCCGTACCCGGAGTCGCCGAGCACCTTGCCGTTGATCAGGCCGGCGCCGGGGGCGACGCCCTTGTTGATGCCCTCCGAAGCGGCGCCCGAGCCTGCGATCGTGGAGGCGACATGGGTGCCGTGGCCGTGCTTGTCGACGACCTCCTCGCCCGGCACGAAGCTCCTGGACTCGAGAATGCGGTCCTTGACGTCCGGGTGGGTCGCGTCGACGCCGGAGTCCAGGACGGCGACCTTGGAGCCCTTGCCGTCATAGCCCTCGGCCCATGCCTGCGGGGCGTCGACCTGCGGCACGGAGTCCTTGAGCGCGACCTCCACCCGGCCGTCGAGCCAGAGCTTGGCGATGCCGTTGTCCAGCGAACGGGCCGTGGGAGTACGGGCGATGTCGTTCCAGAAGGCCCGGGCGGTGTCCTTCCCGGCCTTCAGCGCGGCGCCGTGAATACTCTCCAGAGTGCGGGTCTTCTTCGCACCGCGAGGGGCGGCGGGCAGTGAGCGGCCCTGACTCGCCGAGTAGGTGGCGATCAGCGGAATGCCGCCCGACTTCCTGTCGTCGTACCTCATCTTGGCCAGAGCCGAGACATTGAACAGCCGACGGTCCAGCTTGCCTGCTGCGAGGAGGGAGTTGGTCTCGTCGGGCAGGACGTACAGATCGTCACCGGCCTGCTGGACGTGCACGCCGCCGACTGCTCCGTCGGGGCGGTCCACGGTGACGGTGTCCTGCTTGCCGACACCGTCCGAGTAGTGCACGACATCCCCCGTGAGCAGGGTGATGTCGTACTCCTTGACAGGGGCGGCGGCCTGACGGTCGACGGGCCCGGACTGACCCGCGGCGGCGGAAGCGGAGCCCGCTGCGGGCAACAGCGCGCCACTCACCAGGGCGACCGAAGTCGCTATGAGCAGAGCCCTGCGTCCCGCACGAGCGGATCTCGCCCGACCGGAAGCGGAGGAGGATGTGAATGTCATGCAGCAGGTCTAGACCCGTACTTCGCGGGTCGTTGAATCGGTTGGCTCGGGCCCGGGACGGGTGTCCTGGGTCGGCTTGGCGTCGTTGGATCGGGTGTGTCGATGACTTTCCGGTCCCCGCGGCCCCGGTCTGAGCGTCAGCGCCTTGAGTGCGTGGTGACGTCCGTGGTGGAGAAGCGTCTGGGCGCTCTGCCTGTCGCTGCCGAGTTTCTGCGCCGGCTGGATGTGGCCGGGATCGTCGATGGGCTGTGTCCTTCCGCTGCGAGTGCTCACCTGACGCACGGCCAGGTGATCGAGGCGCTTGTCGCGAACCGGCTCACTTCGCCGATGCCGTTGTTCCGGGTCGGTGACTGGGCTCGGGTCTGGGCGGTGGAGGAGGTGTTCGGGATGGAGCCGGCCCTGCTCAACGACGACCGCCTGGCCCGCGCGCTGGACGCGATCGCCCCGCACCTGGAACAGCTCGCGGGCACGGTTGGCGCGCGGGCGATCGCCGAGTTCGGCATCGACGTGTCGCGGCTGCACTGGGACATGACCAGCATGTCTGTCCACGGCGCCTATCCGGAGGAGGACCAGGACGAGCAGTTCCCGGTCATCAAGTACGGGCACCCCAAGGACCGGCGCACGGACCTGAAGCAGGTCCAAGCGGGCCTCGCGGTCACCGGCGACGGCGGAATCCCGGTCCACGCGCGCGTCTTCGACGGCGGGGCCGCCGAGGTCTCCCAGATCGTCGGCGCGATGAAGGACCTGCGCAAGCTGGCAGGCCTGCAGGAGTTCCTGATGGTCGCGGACGCCAAGTTGGTGTCCTATGCGAACATCACCGCCCTGTTGGAAACCAAGGTTCCGTTCATCGCACCGCTCCCGGCCGCCCAGGTCAAGGACGGGGTCTACGCCGCCCTCGACCTGGAACAGGCCACCGTCGTGGACTGGACTCCGGAACGGGACGCGGGCAAGACCCCGGCCGAGCGGGAGGTCTACCGGGTGCTGGAGGACGTCCACACCCTGACGGGCCCGCGCAAGCGCGACCCGCAGCTCACCCTGCGGCGGATCCTGGTCCACTCCACCGCGAACGCGGCCGGCCAGCAGGCCGCCCGGGCCAAACGCCTGGCCAAGGCGGCCGAGGACCTGGACAAGCTCGCCCGCGCCGCGGGCGGGCGGCATTACAAGACAGCCGAGAAGATCGCCGCCCGCGCCGGAGTGATCGCCGCCAAGCGCCGCGTGACCGCCTGCCTGCGCTGGCACGTCCACGAGGACGGGGACGGGGTCCCGTCGCTGCAGTGGAGCTTCGACCAGGACGTGATCGACGCCGAAGCCAAGGCCGACGGCTGGTACGCGCTGATCACCCCGCTCCCGGCCGAACAGACAGACTTCGCCCAGGTCCTGATCCAGTACAAGGGCCAAGGCACGGTCGAGCGCCGCTACGCAGACTTCAAGGGGCCACTCGCGGTCACCCCCTTCTTCGTTCAGCACAACCGTCGCGCCGCCGCGCTGATCCAGGTGATCTGCCTGGCCCTGCTGGTGTTCTGCCTGATCGAACGCCAGGTCAGACGCGCTCTGGGCCCGGAGCAGACCATGGCGGGGCTCTATCCGGACAACCGCAGAGTGCGGCCCACCGGCCGGATGGTCCTCTACCACCTCGGCGAGCTCAACCTGAGGATCGGGAACGTGACCGACCCGCCAACCGTACAGATCACCCGCGGCGTCCAACTCCACCTCCTCGAACTCCTCGGCATCGAAGTCACACAAACCGGCTGGCCACAGACCTGTGGTCGGGTAGCCGGATCACGTTGCCGTGACCCGGCCCCCTCAGAACCGGACGTGCACCTTTCAGCGCATCCGGCTCAAGCAAGCCACGAGGGCTTCGCAGGTCAGCAGGGTTATGCGGTCCGTGCGCTGTCGCCAGCGTGATGCTGGCGGTGGCATTCGGAGTGCACGAGGCGAAGGTTGTTCCGCTTGTCCGTGCCGCCGTCTCGCCGGTAGGTGAAGTGATGCTTGTGGAGCATCTTCTTCGAGGCCGCGAACCAGTTGATCCACTCGCGTGGACTGTCCGGTTCGTACTCGGCTCCGACAATCAGCGCCTGCTTGCAGAGAGGACACAGCCCCTGCTGCCGAACCGCCAGGAGAAGACTCGTCTTGTCCATCGGCGGCGGCGCTTTCCTGCGGCGGCGATCCCGCCAGTACTCGACCAGAGCGGGGTCGTCCGGAGACGCCCCGCCCTTGACGAGTTGGTGGCGGACGATGCCGGTCCAGGCGAACTTGATGAGGAAGGCGCCGCTGTCGCGGTCGCCGAACACCCACCGGTCACGCCGGGACGGGTGGAACCTGCCGAAGTACCGGTCCACGACCCAGTACCTCGACTTGTTGCGGTGACGACGCCTGGCCCATTTGAAGGTCAGCCGCCACATGTAGTGATCCAGCGACGAGAACGTTGTCGAGGACGCCACCGCCCGGTAGTAGGCCGCCCAACCGCGAACGAGCGGGATCAGCTTGCGCAACACGGCCTCGGCGTTGGCCCCGTGCAGGGCCTTCACCTCGGTCCGCAGCCGCGCCCGGAGCCTCGCGCAGGCCGCTGTGCTCGGGGTGATGATCAGCTTCTTCTGACCCTTCCGGCGGACGTTGAAGCCGAGGAAGTCGAACCCCTCATCGAGGTGGACGACCGAGGTCTTCTCCTCGTTGAAGTGAAGACCTTTCGGCGCCAGCCAGTCCTCCAGCCGGGCTCTGACCTGGTGCACCTCCGCTTCGTCGTGACAGAGCACGACGAAGTCGTCGGCATACCTCACCAGCACCGGGGTGCCGGGCATCGCGCCGGGCTCGCGCCCGGCCCGCACCGTGTATTGGCACCCTGCGGCCTGTTCCAGTCCGTGCAGAGCAACGTTCAACAACAACGGGCTGATCACACCGCCTTGAGGAGTTCCCTCCTTCGTCGGTGCGAATCGGTCCCGGTCGATCACGCCCGCCTTCAGCCAACCCCGGATCAGATCCTTGGCAGGGAACTGGCCCAGCATGGTCATGAGGTGGTCGTGATCGATGCGGTCGAAAGCCGCCGACAGGTCCGCATCCAGGACCCATAGACGTTTCGGGTTCTTGCCCTTCACCGTCCAGAAGATCGCGGATATCGCGTCCTGGCAGCTGCGGCCGGGCCGGAAGCCATAGGACCTCGGCTCGAACCGCGCTTCCCACTCGGGCTCCAGCGCGTTCTTCACGCGGGCCTGGAGGACCCGGTCACGGATGACCGGAATGCCGAGCGGTCGCTGTTTCCCGTTGCTCTTGGGGATGAACACACGCTTGACCGGCATGGCCTTCCAGGGCTTCGACGACCGATGGATCTCGGCCGCCAGCGTGCCTCTCGCCTTCGGCGTGAGGGCCCGTTCCCCGTCGATGCCAGCGGTCATGCGACCACTGCTCTGCTGCGTCACACGCTTCACGCTGATCAGCGTGTTGCTGCGGCTTCGCAGCATGAGTTTCTGCAAGTTGCGGACCTTTTTGAGGTCCCCGTCCTGCGTCGCCTTGAAAATCCTCTGCCTCAGCCGCCGTACGTTCTCCTCGCAGGTGGCCCAGTCGATGCCGTGCCAGTCGAGTAAGACGTCCTCGGGTCCGTTCACCGCAGGCGAGGACGTCACGACAGGTGTCGTGATCCCCATGTTTGCCTCCGGTGTCTAACTTGTCCCTTGGTTCCGGTTTCCTTGCAGTGGTGACTTCAAAGGCTCACCTGATCCACGTGGGCGCCCCTTCGGGCCGGACCACCCGGGCCCGTATCCGGCGAGTTATGCGAGAGCGGGTGAAGGTCCCGATCTCCCGGTTTCCTCTGGCCTTTCGGCCCGCCGGCCTTCGCTTCTTGGATCTTCCTTCTCCCGCCGGGGACTTCCGCCTTCCTTGCGGTCGGCCTACCAAGCCGAGGCTTGGACCCCGTCGGGGTTTCCACGTTCCGCACCAGTAAGACGCGGCTGGGGTGGGCGCCCCCTCTACCCCGGGACCAGCGGTGTCCTCCCTCCGGGCTCAGTTACCCGAAGGTCGCTTGGTGCCTTTCAGCACCGGGTCCTGTGACCGCCGCCAACACGCCATCGACGCGATCTTAAAGTCACGAGGCATCATCGAGGGTTCACTTGCGTTCGCCCGTCCAGCCTTCCCCTCACCTGTTGCACCCCGATGGCCGGGACGCTCTTGGGCTTGAACGCTCCGCTTCACACCCCGCCGTTACCAGCGACGCATGGGAGCGTGGGGACGGGCCCTGGACACTGGCCCGAAGTCCAGCTTCCTCAACTTCCCTTCATACGGCTGTCCTTACTTACCTGGTGCGACCTCGTGTCGCACACTGAGCGCTTCAGTTGGCCAGTTGAGCGGGAAGCTCGTCCATCCCGGCCCGTCAGCGGCGCTCCACGCCGCCGCGGATGTACGCCGCCTGTCCCGTGTGCTGGTTGCACTCGGCGATCGCGCTGTCTCATGACGCTGCGGGCGTACGAGGGACAGGCGGCCGCCACCGAAACTCATCGGGGCGACCCGGCCGGCTTCAGCACCGCTGCCCGGGGCCGATGACCGTGAGTCCCGCCTGCTTCGCGAGCCAGTGCGCGAACGGATCCCTCATCTGGCGACCGTCGACGCTGACGCTGCGGACGTGAACGAGGACGGTGTGGTCGTCGGCCGGCTCGTCGAGGTCACGCGTGGAAGTGTTGAAGAGGAGCGTCACCTCGGCATGCTTGGACTCGCCGCGAAAGCCCAGCTCGGGCGCGTCCGGCCAATGCAGCGCCTCCCAGTTGACCTCGCCCCTGTTCGGACCGACCGCCGCCGTGAAGACGTCCTCGATGCTGCCGACCGGCAGGTCGAGCAGCTCGCACTCCACCGGCAGCCGTCCTTCGTACGCGGCCGGGTCGGCCGGCAGACCGGCCCCCTGAACGCCGAGGACCAGCGCGGGCTGGTCCTCCAACGGCACCCCGTCGAACTCTCCGTACGCCTCCTGCCCCCGAAACCACCCCTCGGGCAGCTCCTTCGCCACCCGCCGCACCTCGGCGACGGAGCGGAGATCTGCGTACACGGAGACCTCGGAGTACTCGCAGCGGCCGAACTCCATGAGGCGACGCGCGACGCTCAGGGCGAGTGCGGGGTCGGGTGTCCGAAAGACGGGATAGGCGATGTCGTTGGACATGCGGCGAGCATGCCACGTTCCGTCACCGCAGGTCATCGCATTTTCGGCGCGGTCGTACGCACGAGTCCGCTCGTGAGGTGAACGCTCGGAAGGCGAAGACAGGGCCACCTCTGCTCAGCCGGCCAACTCAGCTACTCACTGGCCAATTGAAGCGCTCAGTGTGCGACACGAGGTCGCACCAGGTAAGTAAGGACAGCCGTATGAAGGGAAGTTGAGGAAGCTGGACTTCGGGCCAGTGTCCAGGGCTCGTCCCCACGCTCCCATGCGTCGCTGGTAACGGCGGGGTGTGAAGCGGAGCGTTCAAGCCCAAGAGCGTCCCGGCCATCGGGGTGCAACAGGTGAGGGGAAGGCTGGACGGGCGAACGCAAGTGAACCCTCGATGATGCCTCGTGACTTTAAGATCGCGTCGATGGCGTGTTGGCGGCGGTCACAGGACCCGGTGCTGAAAGGCACCAAGCGACCTTCGGGTAACTGAGCCCGGAGGGAGGACACCGCTGGTCCCGGGGTAGAGGGGGCGCCCACCCCAGCCGCGTCTTACTGGTGCGGAACGTGGAAACCCCGACGGGGTCCAAGCCTCGGCTTGGTAGGCCGACCGCAAGGAAGGCGGAAGTCCCCGGCGGGAGAAGGAAGATCCAAGAAGCGAAGGCCGGCGGGCCGAAAGGCCAGAGGAAACCGGGAGATCGGGACCTTCACCCGCTCTCGCATAACTCGCCGGATACGGGCCCGGGTGGTCCGGCCCGAAGGGGCGCCCACGTGGATCAGGTGAGCCTTTGAAGTCACCACTGCAAGGAAACCGGAACCAAGGGACAAGTTAGACACCGGAGGCAAACATGGGGATCACGACACCTGTCGTGACGTCCTCGCCTGCGGTGAACGGACCCGAGGACGTCTTACTCGACTGGCACGGCATCGACTGGGCCACCTGCGAGGAGAACGTACGGCGGCTGAGGCAGAGGATTTTCAAGGCGACGCAGGACGGGGACCTCAAAAAGGTCCGCAACTTGCAGAAACTCATGCTGCGAAGCCGCAGCAACACGCTGATCAGCGTGAAGCGTGTGACGCAGCAGAGCAGTGGTCGCATGACCGCTGGCATCGACGGGGAACGGGCCCTCACGCCGAAGGCGAGAGGCACGCTGGCGGCCGAGATCCATCGGTCGTCGAAGCCCTGGAAGGCCATGCCGGTCAAGCGTGTGTTCATCCCCAAGAGCAACGGGAAACAGCGACCGCTCGGCATTCCGGTCATCCGTGACCGGGTCCTCCAGGCCCGCGTGAAGAACGCGCTGGAGCCCGAGTGGGAAGCGCGGTTCGAGCCGAGGTCCTATGGCTTCCGGCCCGGCCGCAGCTGCCAGGACGCGATATCCGCGATCTTCTGGACGGTGAAGGGCAAGAACCCGAAACGTCTATGGGTCCTGGATGCGGACCTGTCGGCGGCTTTCGACCGCATCGATCACGACCACCTCATGACCATGCTGGGCCAGTTCCCTGCCAAGGATCTGATCCGGGGTTGGCTGAAGGCGGGCGTGATCGACCGGGACCGATTCGCACCGACGAAGGAGGGAACTCCTCAAGGCGGTGTGATCAGCCCGTTGTTGTTGAACGTTGCTCTGCACGGACTGGAACAGGCCGCAGGGTGCCAATACACGGTGCGGGCCGGGCGCGAGCCCGGCGCGATGCCCGGCACCCCGGTGCTGGTGAGGTATGCCGACGACTTCGTCGTGCTCTGTCACGACGAAGCGGAGGTGCACCAGGTCAGAGCCCGGCTGGAGGACTGGCTGGCGCCGAAAGGTCTTCACTTCAACGAGGAGAAGACCTCGGTCGTCCACCTCGATGAGGGGTTCGACTTCCTCGGCTTCAACGTCCGCCGGAAGGGTCAGAAGAAGCTGATCATCACCCCGAGCACAGCGGCCTGCGCGAGGCTCCGGGCGCGGCTGCGGACCGAGGTGAAGGCCCTGCACGGGGCCAACGCCGAGGCCGTGTTGCGCAAGCTGATCCCGCTCGTTCGCGGTTGGGCGGCCTACTACCGGGCGGTGGCGTCCTCGACAACGTTCTCGTCGCTGGATCACTACATGTGGCGGCTGACCTTCAAATGGGCCAGGCGTCGTCACCGCAACAAGTCGAGGTACTGGGTCGTGGACCGGTACTTCGGCAGGTTCCACCCGTCCCGGCGTGACCGGTGGGTGTTCGGCGACCGCGACAGCGGCGCCTTCCTCATCAAGTTCGCCTGGACCGGCATCGTCCGCCACCAACTCGTCAAGGGCGGGGCGTCTCCGGACGACCCCGCTCTGGTCGAGTACTGGCGGGATCGCCGCCGCAGGAAAGCGCCGCCGCCGATGGACAAGACGAGTCTTCTCCTGGCGGTTCGGCAGCAGGGGCTGTGTCCTCTCTGCAAGCAGGCGCTGATTGTCGGAGCCGAGTACGAACCGGACAGTCCACGCGAGTGGATCAACTGGTTCGCGGCCTCGAAGAAGATGCTCCACAAGCATCACTTCACCTACCGGCGAGACGGCGGCACGGACAAGCGGAACAACCTTCGCCTCGTGCACTCCGAATGCCACCGCCAGCATCACGCTGGCGACAGCGCACGGACCGCATAACCCTGCTGACCTGCGAAGCCCTCGTGGCTTGCTTGAGCCGGATGCGCTGAAAGGTGCACGTCCGGTTCTGAGGGGGCCGGGTCACGGCAACGTGATCCGGCTACCCGACCACAAAGACCTGAATCGGTGACCCGCGAAGTACGGGTCTAGAGGCAAAACCGAGGCTACGGTTGAGTTCACGCCTGGCGTAAATCCGCCGTGGCGGCAACCCGCCCACGGACAACCGTGGTTCACGGAACGGTTCAGGCCACGGAAGTGACCACTGCCGTCGACGCCCCGTCGCCTTCGTGATGGATCGGCGTGTGCGCCCCCTTGAGCGGTACGCCGCTGCCTCCGCGCCGGTCGGCGACGATCTCGGCGGCGATCGACAGCGCGGTCTCCTCGGGGGTACGGGCGCCGAGGTCGAGGCCGATCGGCGAGTGCAGCCTGGCCAGTTCAAGCTCCGTGAGGCCGATCTCGCGCAGCCGGTCGTTGCGCTCCAGGTGGGTGCGGCGCGAGCCCATCGCTCCGACGTACGCCACCGGCAGCCTCAACGCCAGTTCCAGCAGCGGGACATCGAACTTGGCGTCGTGGGTGAGGACGCACAGGACGGTGCGCGCGTCGACATCGGTCGCCGCGAGATAGCGGTGCGGCCAGTCGACGACCAGCTCGTCGGCCTCCGGGAAACGGTCCTTCGTCGCGAAGACGGGGCGTGCGTCGCACAAGGTGACGTGGTACCCGAGAAATTTTCCGGCCCGGACCAGCGCGGACGCGAAGTCGATGGCCCCGAAGACGATCATCCGGGGCGGCGGGACGCTCGATTCGACCAGCAGGGTGAGCGGTTGCCCGCAGCGCGAGCCGTCGGCGCCGATGGTGACGGAGCCGGTACGGCCCGCGTCCAGCATCGCGCGGGCGTCGGCCGCCGCGGTGCGGTCCAGCTCCGGATGTCCGCCGAACCCGCCCTCGTACGAGCCGTCGGGGTGGACGAGCAGGGGGCGGCCGAGGAGCTCCGCGGGCCCGTCGGTGATCCTGGCGACTGCCGCCGCCGCGCCCCGAGCGGCGGCGGCCAGCGCGGCGGCGAACACCGCCCGTGCGGGGTCGTCCGCACGGACCGGTGCTACCAGGATGTCGATGACGCCGCCGCAGGTGAGCCCGACCGCGAAGGCGTCCTCGTCGCTGTAGCCGAACCGCTCCCGGACGGTCGTGCCGTCGTCGAGGGCCTGCCGGCACAGCTCGTACACCGCGCCCTCCACACACCCGCCGGAGACCGATCCGATCGCCGTGCCGTCGCGGTCGACGGCGAGGGCGGCTCCCGGCTGCCGGGGCGCGCTCCCGCCGACCGCCACGACGGTGGCCACGGCGAAGTCGCGGCCCTGCTCGACCCACCGGTTGAGCTCCTCGGCGATGTCCAGCATGGCGATTCTCCTTCTACGGGGGTGCGGACGGACGGGCCGATCCCGTTACGGACGGGCCTACTTGGCCCCGATCCAACTCTCGATCGGGCTGATCGCGAAGTACACGACGAACACACCGGTCAGTACCCACATGAACGCGCCGACCTCACGGAATCTGCCCTGCGCCGCCTTGATCGCGACGAAGGAGATCACTCCGGCGCCGACACCGGCGGTGATGGAGTACGTGAACGGCATCAGGGCGACCGTCAGGAAGACCGGCACCGCGACGGAGCGGTCGCTCCAGTCGACATGGCGGGCATTCTGCATCATCATCGCGCCGATGACGACCAGTGCGGCGGCCGCGATCGGCCCCGGCACGATCTGGGCGAGCGGGGTGAAGAACAGTCCGGCGGCGAAGAGTACACCGGTCACGACGGAGGACAGACCCGTGCGGGCCCCCTCGCCGACGCCGGTCGCCGACTCGATGAAGACGGTCTGGCCGGAGGCTCCGGAGACGCCGCCGACCGCCCCGCCCACGCCGTCGATGAACAGCGCCTTGGACAGGCCGGGCATCCGGCCCGTGCTGTCGGCGAGCCCGGCCTCGGTACCGACGCCGATGATGGTCGCCATCGCGTCGAAGAAGCCGGCCAGCACCAGGGTGAAGACGATCATGCCCACGGTCATGACGCCGATGTCGCCCCAGCCGCCGAACTCGACATGGCCGAAGAGTCCGAAGTCGGGCATCGAGACGGCGCTGCCCTGCAGTTCGGGTGCGCTGCCGCCCCATGCCTTGGGGCTGATGTCGCCGACGGCGTTGACGATGACGGCGAGCACCGTGCCGACGACGATACCGATCAGGATCGCGCCGGGCACGTTGCGGGCCTGCAGCATGAAGATGAGCAGCAGGGTGACGCAGAAGAGCAGTACGGGCCAGCCGGAGAGCTGTCCGCCCACGCCGAGCGTGACCGGGGCGCCCTTGCCGACGAAGCCGGCGTTGACCAGGCCGATCAGCGCGATGAACATGCCGATGCCGATGGTGATGCCGTGCTTCAGGGCCAGCGGTATCGCGTTCATGATGATCTGGCGCAGCCCGGTGACGACCAGCAGCACGATCACCACGCCGTACATCACACACATGCCCATGGCCTGCGGCCACGTCATGTGGGGCGCCACCTGGGTGGCGAGCACGCCGGAGACGGAGAGTCCCGCGGCGAGGGCGAGGGGCACCTTGCCGATGAAGCCCATCAGCAGGGTGGAGACGGCGGCGGCGAGCGCGGTCGCCGTGATCAGCCCGGCGTGGCTGAGCCGGTGGCCCGCCACGTCCGGTCCGGACAGCAGGAGCGGGTTGAGCAGGAGGATGTAGCACATCGCCATGAACGTCGTGATGCCACCGCGCACTTCGCGTGCGACGGTCGAGTCACGTTCGGAGATGTGGAAGTACCGGTCGAGCCAGGATCTTCCTGCGGGGATGCGCGAGCCGGAGCCCGCGTCCTCCGCAATGGTTCCGGGCTCCACTGACTGCTGGGTCATGATGCCTGACTCCCAAGGTTCACAGGGGCACCCGCGATGCAGAATCGAAATGCGGGATTTGGGATGACTGCGCTGGCGGCACGACCCGGGGGACGGCCCGAGACGAACTGTGCATGCAGAGTGGAATGTGCTGGTACTACGGAACTGCGGGACTGCTTCGTCACCGCGGGACTGCGTCACCGCGGGACTGCTTCGTCACCGCGGGACTGCGTCACCGCGGGGCTGTGGGACTGCGGGACTGCGGGACTGCGGGACTGCGGGACTGCGGGACTGCGGGACTGCGGGACTGCGGGACTGCGGGACTGCGTTACTACTTGTTGTGCCAACGGATCTGAAAGATGCGGCACTTGAGTGCTCCGGGCGGTGCGGGCAGCGGAAGTGTGACGTTCCTGGGAGGCACGCACCGCCCGGAGGGTTCGGGAGGAGCCGGGACTCAGGTGCCCGTGAGGTGCTCGGGGCGTACCGGAGTCCTGTTGAGCTCCAGGCCCGTCGCGTTCCTGATCGCCGCGAGGACGGCCGGGGTCGACGACAGGGTGGGGGCCTCGCCGACGCCACGGAGCCCGTACGGGGCGTGGTCGTCGGCGAGTTCGAGCACATCGACCGGGATGGTCGGGGTGTCGAGGATGGTGGGGATCAGGTAGTCCGTGAAGGACGGGTTGCGCACCTTCGCGGTCTTCGGGTCGACGAGAATCTCCTCCATGACGGCGACGCCCAGGCCCTGGATGGTGCCGCCCTGGATCTGGCCGACCACGGAGAGCGGGTTGAGCGCCTTGCCGACGTCCTGGGCGCAGGCCAGTTCGATGACCTTGACCAGGCCGAGTTCGGTGTCGACCTCGACGACCGCGCGGTGGGCGGCGAAGGAGTACTGGACGTGGCCGTTGCCCTGTCCGGTACGGAGGTCGAACGCCTCGGTGGGCCGGTGGCGCCATTCCAGCTCGATGTCGACCGCTTCGTCCTCCAGTACGTCGACCAGATCGACCAGCACTTCGCCGCCGTCGGTGACGACCTTGCCGCCCTCCAGGAGCAGTTCGGCGGTGGCCCAGGCGGGGTGGTACGTACCGAACTTGCGGCGGCCCATCTCCAGGACCTTCTCGCGGACGGCCTCGCAGGAGTGCTTCACGGCGCCGCCGGTGACATAGGTCTGCCGGGAGGCGGAGGTGGAGCCGGCGGAGCCGACCCGGGTGTCGGCCGGGTGGATGGTGACCTGGGTGACGCCGAGTTCGGTACGGGCGATCTGGGCGTGGACGGTGACGCCGCCCTGCCCGACCTCCGCCATGGCGGTGTGCACGGTCGCGACGGGTTCGCCGGCGACGACCTCCATGCGCACCCGGGCGGTGGAGTAGTCGTCGAAGCCCTCGGAGAAGCCGACGTTCTTGAGGCCGACCGCGTAACCGATGCCGCGTACGACGCCTTCGCCGTGGGTGGTGTTGGAGAGTCCGCCGGGCAGGGCCCGTACGTCGGCCTGTTCGCCGGCCACCTCCCACTGGCGCTCGGGCGGCAGCGGCATGGCCTTGACCCGGCGCAGCAGCTCGGCGACCGGGGCGGGCGAGTCGACGACCTGTCCGGTCGGCAGGACGCTGCCCTGCTCCATGGCGTTGAGCTGCCTGAACTCGACGGGGTCCATGCCCAGTTCGGCGGCGAGCTTGTCCATCTGGGCCTCGTAGGCGAAGCACGCCTGGACCGCGCCGAAGCCGCGCATGGCCCCGCACGGCGGGTTGTTGGTGTAGAGCGCGATGGCCTCGATGTCCACGTCGTCGACGACGTACGGGCCGACGCCGAGCGAGGAGGCGTTGCCGACGACGGCCGGGGAGGCGGAGGCGTAGGCTCCGCCGTCCAGTACGATGCGGCATTTCATATGGGTCAGCTTGCCGTCGCGGGTGGCGCCGTGCTCGTACCAGAGCTTCGCCGGGTGACGGTGGACGTGTCCGAAGAAGGACTCGAACCGGTTGTAGACGATCTTGACGGGCTTGCCGGTGCGCAGCGCGAGCAGGCAGGCGTGGATCTGCATCGACAGGTCCTCGCGGCCGCCGAAGGCGCCGCCGACTCCGGAGAGCGTCATGCGGACCTTGTCCTCGGGCAGGCCGAGGACGGGCGCGATCTGGCGCAGGTCGGAGTGGAGCCACTGGGTGGCGACGTAGAGGTCGACGCCGCCGTCCTCGGCGGGCACGGCGAGTCCGGACTCGGGGCCGAGGAACGCCTGGTCCTGCATGCCGAAGACGTACTCACCGCTGACCACGACATCGGCGCGGGCCGCCGCCGCGTCCGCGTCGCCGCGGACGATGGGCTGGCGGTGGACGATGTTGGGGTGCGGTACGTGCCCCGCGTGGTGGTCGTCGCGGCCCTCGTGGATGAGGGGCGCGTCGGGGGCGGTGGCGGAGGCCTCGTCGGTGACGACGGGCAGCTCGCGGTACTCGATCCTGATCTTCGCGGCTGCGCGCCGGGCCGTCTCGGGGTGGTCGGCGGCGATGAGCGCCACCGGTTCACCGTGGTGGCGGACCTTGCCGTGGGCGAGGACCGGGGTGTCCTGGATCTCCAGCCCGTAGTTCTTCACCGAGGTCGGCAGGTCGTCGTAGGTGAGTACGGCGTAGACGCCGGAGGTGGCGAGCGCTTCCGAGGTGTCGATGGAGACGATCTCGGCGTGCGCGACCGTGGAGCGCAGCGTGTGGCCCCAGAGCATGTCCTCGTGCCACATGTCGGAGGAGTACGCGAACTCGCCGGTGACCTTCAGGATGCCGTCGGGGCGGAGCGTGGACTCGCCGATGCCGCCCTTGGTACGGGTGCCCTGGTTGATGCTGGTGGGGTTGCCGGTAACGCCCATCGTCAGACCGTTTCTTCCGCGCGGGCGGCCGCCAGGCGGACCGCGTCGAGGATCTTCTCGTAGCCGGTGCAGCGGCAGAGGTTGCCGGAGAGCGCCTCGCGGATGTCCGCGTCGGACGGTTCCGGGTTGCGTTCGAGCAGTTCGTCCGCGGCGACCAGCAGGCCGGGGGTGCAGAAGCCGCACTGGACGGCGCCGGCGTCGATGAACGCCTGCTGGATCGGTGAGAGTTCACCGGTGTCCCGGCTCTCCTCGCCGGCCGGCTTGGCCTCCCACTGGCGGGCCTTGTCGAGTGCGGTGCCGCAGGCGCCGGAGGCGCAGCCACTGCCCGGGTGTGCCTGGGAGCGGTGGGCGGCGAAGTCCGCGAGGCCCTCTACGGTGACGACCTCGCGGCCCTCCACCTGGCCTGCGGCGACCAGGCAGGAGCAGACCGGGACGCCGTCCAGACGGACCGTGCACGATCCGCACTCGCCCTGCTCGCAGGCGTTCTTCGAGCCGGGCAGGCCCATCCGTTCACGCAGCACGTAGAGGAGCGACTCGCCCTCCCAGACGTCGTCCGCCTCGTGCCTGCGTCCGTTGACCGTGAAATTGACGCGCATGATCAGGCAGCTCCTTCGGTGCTGCGGCCGTTGCCGCGGTACGACTCCCAGGTCCAGCCGAGGGTGCGGCGGGCCATGATCCCGACCGCGTGCCTGCGATAGCTCGCGGTGCCGCGCACATCGTCGATCGGGTTGCAGGCGGCTGCGGCGAGCGCGGCGAACTGCGAGGCGATGGACGGGGTGATGATCGTGCGGCTGTCCCAGAACCCGCCTTCTTCGAGCGCGGCGTTCAGGAATTCCTCCGCCGCCTTCGCCCGTACGGGCGTGGGGGCGGCCGAGCCGATGCCGGTGCGGACCGTGCGGGTCTCGGGGTGCAGGGCCAGGCCGAAGGCGCAGACCGCGATGACCATCGCGTTGCGGGTGCCGACCTTGGAGAACTGCTGCGGCCCGTCGGCCTTCTTGATGTGCACGGCCCGGATCAGCTCGTCCGGTTCGAGGGCGTTGCGCTTGACGCCGGTGTAGAAGGCGTCGATGGGGATCAGCCGAGTTCCGCGTACGGACTCGACCTCGACCTCGGCGCCCGCGGCGAGCAGCGCCGGGTGGGCGTCCCCGGCGGGCGACGCCGTGCCCAGGTTGCCGCCGACGCCACCGCGGTTGCGGATCTGCGGCGAGGCGACGGTGTGCGAGGCGAGCGCCAGTCCGGGCAGCTCGGCGCGCAGGTGCTCCATGATCTGGCTGTACGGGACGGAGGCACCGAGCCGTACGCTCTCCTGGCCCACTTCCCATTCGGACAATTCTCCGATGCGGTTCAGGTCCATGAGGTACTCGGGCCGCCGGTGGTCGAAGTTGATCTCGACCATCACATCGGTGCCACCCGCAATGGGCACAGCCGTCGGGTGCTCGGCCTTGGCGGCGAGCGCCTCCTCCCAGCTGGCGGGGCGAAGGAAGTCCATGAGTGGCTCTCTTCTTCTCAATCGGGTCGTTCGTTGGGGCCAGGGCCTCGGCTGGTCGTTCATGTGTTGTTGACGCGGTGCGGGCCCAAGTACACAAGCCGTGCTCCACCTGGTGCAGTCACCGAAACCATGAAGGAGTTGGCTGATCGATCTCCTCTTCTTGTAGATTCGAACGAATGGCGGGGATCAGTGACCTCGCCGCATTAACCAGTTTTCACCCGCACCAACGAAAGAGACGGCGGCGACGAGATGCGGCTGCGCGCACTTCTGGAGACCGACGCGCTGGGCCTGCGGCTGCTCGGCGGCGAGGACGAGCTGGACAGGACCGTCCGCGGCGTGATGACCACCGACCTGCGGGATCCCAGCCGCTATCTGTCGGGCGGTGAGCTGGTCCTGTCGGGCCTGGCCTGGCGCCGGAACGCGACGGACTCGGAGCCGTTCGTACGGATCCTCGCGGGCGCCGGGGTCGCCGGGCTGGCGGCGGGCGAGGCGGAGCTCGGCAATGTTCCCGGCGATCTGGTGGAGGCGTGTGCGAAGCACCGGCTGCCGCTCTTCGCCGTCCATGAGACCGTCGCGTTCGCAACGATCACCGAGCATGTGGTGCGCCAGGTGTCCGGCGAGCGGGCGGGCGATCTGGCCGCGGTCGTGGACCGGCACCGCAGGCTCATGACCTCGGGGCCGGCGGGCGGCGGCCCCGAGGCGGTGCTCGATCTGCTCGGATCCGACCTCGACCTGCACGCCTGGGTGCTCTCCCCCACCGGCCGACTGATCGCCGGTGCCGGTGACGCGCCGCTGGCCGGACCGGTGGGCGCGGCGCTCGCCGGCCACCATCTGGCCGCCACCCGGACCGGCCGCCGGGCCCCGCACCGGACCACGGTCGGCGGCACCACGTATTCGCTCTTCCCGATCCGCAACACCGGGCGGGGCGCGCTCCCTTCTTCCCGGGATGTGCGCGAGTCGGTGCTCTCCGACTGGCTGCTCGCGGTCGAGGCCGACGCGAGCGACTGGCCGCCCGCCCGACTGGATCTGCTCCAGGGCGTCACCCAGCTGATCGCGGTCGAACGGGACCGGCGCGACGCCGCCCGTACGGTACGCCGCAGGCTCGCCCAGGAAGTCCTGGAGCTGGTCCAGACGGGCGCCCCGCCCGCCGAGATCGCCGCACGGCTGCGGGTCGCCGCCCCGGTGCTGCTGCCGGAGCTCGGAGCCGCGCCGCACTGGCAGGTCGTGGTGGCGCGGGTCGAGTGGGGCGACGCGGGTACGGGCGGGCCGTCCGCCTCCGTCGCGGGCGCCCCGGCCGGCGGCCCGGTCGCCCGGGCGCTGCTGGAGGAGATCCTGGCCGACCCCGCGGTCACCGGCCCCGACTCCGCGGACCGGATCGCGGTCGCCCACACGGGCGACGAGGCCGTGGCCCTCGTAGCGCTGCCCGCCCTCACCGCGCTCGCACCGGCCCACGACTCCGCGCCCGATGCGGCACCCGCCGAGGAGGACTCCGCGCTCCACGCCGACGTGCTGCTCGCCGCCGTCCGCGAACCGCTCTGTGCGGGTCTCGCCGACGACGGCCGGCTGACACTGGGTGTCAGCGCGGCCGTGCATTCGCCCGAGGGCCTGCGCGGCGCCCTGGAGGAGGCCCGGCACGCCCGCCGGGTGGCGGCGGCCCGCCCCGGCCGGGTGTGCGCGGCCGGCCATCACGAGCTGGCCTCGCACGTCCTGCTGCTGCCGTTCGTCCCGGACGACGTGCGCCGCGCGTTCACCGCACGGCTGCTCGACCCGCTGCGCGACTACGACCGGCGCCACCGCGCGGAACTGATCCCGACACTGGAAACGTTCCTGGACTGCGACGGTTCCTGGACCCGCTGCGCGTCCCGACTGCATCTGCACGTCAACACGCTGCGCTACCGGGTCGGGCGAATCGAGCAGTTGACGGGGCGTGACCTTTCGCGCCTGGAGGACAAGCTCGATTTCTTCCTCGCCCTGCGTATGAGCTGACATCGGGGACCTGCCGCGGCTCCCGGCGGGTCCCGTCGTTTGTGAAATCTTTCACCTGACATTGACCCGACCCCTTGGCCCGGCGTGCCAATCCGTGCTGAGATGCGGCCCAGACTCAACAGCTCAATGGCGCGCTCGGGGAGGGCAATGTGGCGCATACCGCCATGTCTGGTTCCGGAACGACAGCAGATGACGATCCGCCGCTCCAGACAGCGGTATGGCGGCTGCGGTCACGCGCCTGCTGGACGGACGCCGCAGCGCTGCTCGATCCCGACGCCACCACCGATCCGGCGGCGGCACTCCAGCGGACGGCCCTGCTGATCGAACGGTGCCTGTACACCGGGCAGGGCTGGACCGACGCCGAGGACGCGCTGCGCACCGCCGAGGCGCTGGCCCACGACGACGCCGAGCGGGGCGCGGCCGCGTGCGAGCGCGGTCATCTGGCGTACGCGTCGACGCTCCTGGGGGTACGGGACCGGGCCGACGAGGCCAGCGTCGCGCTGAGCCGGGCCGCCGCGCTGCTCGCCCCGTCCGCGCCGGGACGCCCGCTGCTGGACTTCCGCCGGGGCCTGATCGCGCAGAACATCGCCGATTCGCCGCAGGCCGCGCGCGCCGCTTACCGCAGGGCCCACGTCGGTGCGACCGCGCAGGGCGACGCACTGCTGCTCTCCTCGACCTGGCGTCATCTCGCCCTGCTGTCCCTGCGCGAGGGCGAACTCGCCGAGGCCCGGCACGGCTTCGCCGAGTCCCTGCGGATAAGGGAGGAGCTGGGCTATCTCATCGGTACGGCCCCGGCCCTCATCGCCCTCGCGGACTCCGAGCCGGAGCCGGAGGCGGCGGCCCGGCTGCGCGCCGAGGCGGGCCGGCTCTTCCGGCTGCTCGGGGGCGTACCGACCTGGCTGGCCCCGCATCTGGACCCGCCGCCCCCGGAGACGGCCGAAGCGAACTAGTGCCGTGACCGGCAATGTTTGCCCGGAAGGAGCGTCGTCCAGTGCGTGCGATCGCAAGGCGGCCGGAAGCCCTTGGATGGGGCCTCCCCTGCTCGAACGAAGTTGAGAGCTTGGGGAAGGAGCTACCAGGGCTTTTGGCCAACGCCGCGAGCTTGCCGGGAGGGGCACTAGCTAGGGGCCGGTGGCTCGGGGTCGGGCCCGGCCATGATCCGCCGGACGGGCCCTGAGCCCCAGGGACGGTGCTCGGTCAGCTCTCGGCGCCGGCGAAGTGTTCCCGTACGAGCGACTGCACGACGGTCAGGTCCTGGGCGATGAGCGCGTCGAGCAGGGCGGTGTGCTCGGCGGCGTCGGCGAGCAGGTCGGCGCGGCGGGTGACGGGGTTGTTCCCCAGGGGCCACTGGGAACGGCGGTGCAGGTCGTCGGCGACCATCACCAGCTGCTCGTTGCCGCAGAGCGCGAGGACCGCGCCGTGGAAGGCCCGGTCGGACTCGGCGTAGCTCGCCCGGTCGCCCACGGCGGCGGCCGTCACCGTGGCGTCGGCCAGCGGGCGCAGGGCGCACCAGCGGGCCGGCGGGACGGTGCGGGCCAGTCGCAGCATGACGGGGACCTCGATCAGCGCCCGTACCTCGGCCAGCTCGGCCAGCTCGCGCGGGCCGCGCTGGGACACCCGGAATCCGCGGTTCGGTACGACCTCGACGGCGCCCTCGATGGCCAGCTGCTGCATCGCCTCGCGCACCGGGGTCGCGGAGACCCCGAAGCGGGCGCCGAGGGCCGGTGCGGAGTAGACCTGCCCGGGGACCAGCCGGCCGTCGACCAGGGCAGCGCGCAGGGCGTCGAGGATCTGGCCGCGTACGGAGTGCCGCTGCACCGCCGCGCGCGGGGCGGGCGGCTCGCTGTGGGTGTGCTCGCCACGTGCCTGGCCCGTGCGCGCCTGTGCACCACGCGCCTCGTCCCTGTGTGCCTGGCCCCTGTGCGTCTGCGCACCGCGCGCCTGCTCGACCCGTGGCTGTTCGGGTACGCGTACGGATGCCGGGCTGGTCGCGGACGCGACGGACGCGCGCGTCGGTCGCGACTGCTCTCGCGCGCTGCCCTGCTCCACTCGGACCTCCTCGGCCTGCCGTGGGCGCGGCTCGCGTGCGCCATGCCCCCTGTGCACGATAGGCGGAGCAGCCCGCAGTTCAAAGATCACTCCGTTCGGGTAAGGTAAGGCTTACCTGCAAACGATCGCGATTCGGTGGTCCTGCATGACACTCCCAGCACTGCTCCCCGGCACCACCGCGTCCGCGTTGACGGGCGCGTACACGCGTCTGGCCGAGGTCTTCCCCGGCCTGCGCGCAGAGGTGCTGACGGACGATGACGCCGCACCTCGCGGCGCCGGCTGGGTGGGCGCGGACGAGCTCGCGGCCGGTGGCGCCGCGCTCGACGCCTTCCTCGCCCGGGACCACGCGCAGGTGGTGCGGGACTACGGACAGCAGCCCCGCCCCGATGTGGTCGCCAGCTTCGGGCTGCACCGGTACGCCTGGCCCGCCTGCCTGCTGGTGACGGTGCCGTGGTTCCTGCACCGGCGGGTGCCCCGGATCTCCGTCGGCGATGTGGCGTTCCAGCGCACGCTGGGCCATCTGTCCGTCCGGGTAAGGGAGTTCGCCTGTCTTCCGGATGATCCCGCGGCCGGGGTGCCGGGCGCCCGGGTGGTCCCCGACGAGGCGGCGCTGCGGGCCGAGGTGCTCGCCGCGGTGGCCGACCACATCGGTCCGGTACTGGACGGCTTCGGACCGCGGATGCGGCGGGGCAGGCGGGCACTGTGGGGCATGGCGACGGACGAAATCGTCGAGGGCCTCTGGTACGTCGCCCATCTCCTCGGCGAGGAGCGGCGTGCGATGGCCGAACTGGAGGCGCTCCTGCCCGGCACCACGAAGCCGTTCGTCGGCTCGGCAGGCTTTCGCGAACTGACCGGGCCGGACGGCGGGTCGCTGCCCACCCGCGACCGGGCGAGCTGCTGCCTCTTCTACACGCTGCGCCCCGAGGACACGTGTGTCACCTGCCCCCGAACCTGTGACGCGGACCGGGTACGGAAACTGACGCCCACTCATTGATTCACACCACCTGCACGGGTAGTACTATTCGAACGCACATCATCGGCCGTGCACGGGTATTCGATCAGATCCCGGCTATCCGTATGCCCTGCCAACCCAATGGCGTTCTCTTGCCCCGAAACCCCCTGAGCGTGGCGGGGTTTCGGCAATCATGGCGCCCGAAATGCCCTACGCGACGCAAGGGACCGCGCATGAGACTGACCGACATATCGCTGAATTGGCTGCTTCCGGGCGCCGTGCTGCTCGTGGGGGTCCTGGCGGCGGTGGCGGTGGTCGCACGCGGCAAGCGCGCCGCTGACAATTCCGCTGCCGAAGACAGCTGGGAACGCAGCGAGGAGCGTCGCAGACGCAAGGAGGCGCTGTACGCCACCGCCTCGTACATCCTGCTGTTCTGCTGTGCGGCGGTCGCCGCCGCGCTCTCCTTCCACGGGCTCGTCGGCTTCGGCCAGCAGAACCTCGGCCTCACCGGGGGCTGGGAATACCTCGTTCCGTTCGGCCTCGACGGGGCTGCGATGTTCTGTTCCGTACTCGCGGTGCGCGAGGCCAGCCACGGCGACGCGGCGCTGGGCTCACGGCTGCTCGTCTGGACGTTCGCCGGGGCCGCGGCCTGGTTCAACTGGGTGCACGCACCGCGCGGCATGGACCACGCGGGCGCCCCGCAGTTCTTCGCGGGGATGTCGCTCTCGGCGGCGGTGCTCTTCGACCGGGCGCTGAAGCAGACCCGCCGGGCCGCGCTGCGCGAACAGGGCCTGGTGCCCCGTCCGCTGCCGCAGATCCGGATCGTACGGTGGCTGCGCGCCCCGCGGGAGACCTTCGGCGCCTGGTCGCTGATGCTGCTGGAGGGCGTACGCACCCTGGACGAAGCGGTCGAGGAAGTACGTGAGGACCGGCGGGAGAAGGAGCAGAACCGTCTCCGCAGGAAGGACCAGGAGAAGCTGGACCGAGCCCACATCAAGGCGCTGAACCGGCAGAACCGGGCCTGGCGCCGGGTCGGCCGGGGCGGCACCCAGGTGGACATCCAGGCGATCGCCCCGACGGCGGCCTCCGCTCAGTCCGTCGCGGAGCCCGCCATATCCGAGCCGGGACAACTGCCGTTGCGCGCCCGGCCGTCGCTGCAAGCCGTGACGGGTCCGCACACCGGCGTCCCGGAGTGGAACGCGCTTGATCCGGTCACCGTCGACCTCACCGCCGAGGACGACACCCAGGCACTGCCCCGGCTCGATTCGCTGGAGCGGAAGCTGAAGGATCTGGAGCAGCAGTTCGGCTGATCCGCTGATCCAGATCCACGTGTCCACATGAATGTGCTGATCCGTCGCAAGAGGCCCTGACGGCCCGGTCTTCTCCGGGCTCTCAGGGCCTTTCGCCGTGCAGTTCGAACCAGACGACCTTGCCCAGCGCGTGCGCGCCGACCCCCCAGGCGTCCGCGAGGCTCTGCACCAGGAACAGCCCCCTGCCATGCGTACCGTCGTCGGCGTCCGGTACGTACGACGGGGGCAGCCCGGACACGAAGTCCCGTACCTCCACCCGCAGCCTGGTGGGCGACACGCTCACCGTGACGACCGCGCCTTGGCTCGTGTGGATCAGCGCGTTGGTCACCAGCTCGCTGAGCAGGAGCTCCGCCACCTCGGCCGGCTCGTCCGGCCACCGGTAGCGCAGGAACTCCCTTAACGCACACCGCACTTCACTCACGGCCGCCAGATCGGTACGGGCCAGTCTGCGATGCAGCCGGACCGGCTGCCGCCGCTGCGCCCCGGGCTCGTGAGCCGGCCCGTCAGGCATGGAATCGGACTCTCCCTGACACTTCATCATTTCCCCCGCCCGCACGGTGAATCGCCCCCTGTTCGCCGTATCGTCGAACGCCTTCGTGGAACATCTCCACGGGGATGCATGCCCCACAGACCGGCCGCCACGCTTGTCGACTCATCAATAAGTGAACGGCCGCACGGAAACGGCCCGTCGGCCCCGGACACATCGGCGTCACATTTCCGCCCCTCCGGATAACTTCCAAAAAATTCACATCGATTGGCGTTGACGGCACCGTGTCTACGCGCGTCATCATGGTGGCTATGCGAATCCCCCCACGGTTCACCACGCTCGGTGGCGCTGCCGTCCTCCTGTCCGTCCTCTTCGCCGGCGGACCCGCGGCGCGCGGCGCATCGTCACGGGTGAAGAGGCACAGGAGGACTACTGCACCGGCGACCACTACGCCACCTTCGACCTGATCGACCAGGGCTGCTGAAGCCCGGCCCCCGAACCGATCCGCGCCGTAGTCCCCCACCTGCGGCGCGGATCACGGACCGGTGGAGGCAACCGGACTTGTACCCCCACCCATGACCGTGACCTATGTGATCGACGGCTCCCGGGTCACCGGCCTGGAGCAGTTCTGGACAGTGATCGGCGAGGCGGTGAACGGCCCCGGCGGATACTTCGGAAGCAACTTCGACGTCCTCGCGGACTGTCTCAGCGGCGGGATGGGCGCGCCGGACGACGACTTCGTCTTCGAGTGGTGGGACCACGCGCTCTCCGCGCAGGCCCTGGGCCATGCGGAGACGGCACGCTATCTGCGGCAGAGCCTGGACCGGGTGCACCCCACCAACAGGCCCGCGGTCCGACTACGGCTGGACGACGCCCTGGCAGGGCGGGGGCCGACCCTGTTCGACCTGCTCGTGGAGACCCTGACGAACGGATTGGGGCCCGGCGGGCTGCGGTTGCTGTGAACCGCCGCGACACACGGCAACGACCGGCCGGTCGTTCTGTCGCTGCGGCCGTTCCAGATCCTGACGGTGCGACTGACCCCGGCGTGAGGTCCGGCCGGCCCCCGGCTCGGCTTCCGCCTCCGTCCGCGGCTCGGCTTCCACCTCTGGCCTCGGCCCCCGGCCCGGATTCCGGTCAGGGGCGGGGCACGTTCCGCAGATTGGAGCGGGCCATCTGGACCATCCGGCCCACTCCCCCGTCCAGCACGATCTTGCTGGCGGAGAGCGCGAAACCGGTCACCATGTCCGCACTGATCTTCGGCGGGATGGAGAGCGCGTTGGGGTCGGTGACGACGTCGACGAGCGCCGGGCCCTTGTGCTTGAAGGCGTCCTTGAGGGCGCTCTCCAGCTGCTTGGGCTTCTCGACCCGGACGCCGTACGCGCCAGCGGCCCGGGCGATCGCCGCGAAGTCCGGGTTCTTGTTGTCCGTACCGAACGACGGCAGTCCGGCGACCAGCATCTCCAACTCGACCATGCCGAGCGAGGAGTTGTTGAACACCACGACCTTCACCGGCAGGTCGTACTGCACCAGGGTGAGGAAGTCGCCCATCAGCATGGTGAATCCGCCGTCGCCGGACATCGACACCACCTGCCGGTTCCGGTCGACGAACTGGGCGCCGATGGCCTGCGGCAGCGCGTTCGCCATCGAGCCGTGACTGAACGAACCGATGACGCGGCGCTTGCCGTTGGGCGAGAGGTAGCGGGCCGCCCAGACGTTGCACATGCCGGTGTCGACGGTGAACACGGCATCGTCGTCGGCCAGTTCGTCCAGCACCGAGGCGACGTACTCCGGGTGGATCGGGATGTGCTTCTCGACCTTGCGGGTGTACGCCTTGACCACGCCCTCCAGCGCGTCGGCGTGCTTCTTCAGCATCCGGTCGAGGAACTTGCGGTCGGTCTTGACCTTCACCCGCGGAGTCAGACAGCGAAGCGTCTCGCGGACATCGCCCCAGATCGCCAGATCCAGCTTGGAGCGGCGGCCGAGGTGCTCGGGCCGCACATCGACCTGGACGATCTTCACATCATTGGGGAGGAAGGCGTTGTACGGGAAGTCGGTGCCGAGCAGGATGAGGAGATCGCACTCGTTGGTCGCCTCGTAGGCGGCGCCGTAGCCGAGCAGCCCGCTCATGCCGACGTCGTACGGGTTGTCGTACTGGATCCATTCCTTGCCGCGCAGCGCGTGCCCGACCGGGGACTTCACCCGCTCGGCGAACTCCATCACCTCGGCGTGGGCGCCCGCCGTGCCGCTGCCGCAGAACAATGTCACACGTTTCGCCTCGTCGACCATGCGGCAGAGCTTCTCGATCTCGGCATCTCCGGGCCGTACCGTCGGCCGCGAAGTGACCAGGGCGTGCTGGATCGACTTCTCCGGGGCGGGCTGCGAGGCGATGTCTCCCGGCATCGCGACGACGCTGACCCCGCCTCGGCCGATCGCGTGCTGAATGGCCGTCTGGAGCAGCCGCGGCATCTGCTGCGGGTTGGAGATCATCTCGTTGTAGTGGCTGCACTCCTGGAAGAGCAGCTCCGGATGGGTCTCCTGGAAGTAGCCCAGACCGATCTCGCTCGACGGGATGTGCGAGGCAAGGGCGAGAACGGGTGCCATGGAGCGGTGCGCGTCGTAGAGGCCGTTGATGAGGTGCAGATTGCCGGGGCCGCAGGATCCGGCGCAGGCCGCCAGGGAGCCGGTGATCTGGGCCTCGGCTCCGGCGGCGAACGCGGCGGTCTCCTCGTGCCTGACCTGGATCCAGTCGATGGCCGAGTTGCGGCGGATGGCGTCGACGACCGGGTTGAGGCTGTCGCCGACGACCCCGTACATGCGCTTGACCCCCGCCCGGACGAGGATGTCGACGAACTGCTCCGACACGTTCTGCTTCGCCATGGGTGCGTAACCTTTCCGTGCTTCGGATTCCGGACTCCGCATCCATCAACCCATGACGCGCGCGGTTACGCCTCCCAGACTCCGACACTCGTACGGTCGTCGGCGTACCCCTTCACCCTCAGCTGGGAGTCCGCGAGGAAGGCCGCGAGCCCGGGCGCCCGGTCGTCGGCCCAGCGTTCGGCCAGCTCCCGGGCCAGGTCGGGCTCGCCGCGCAGTGGTTCGGCGAGGCCGGTGCTGCACAGCAGCAGCGTGTCCCCCGGCCGGGCCACCGAGGCCCGGAATCGGAACGGCTCGGCGGGCGGGGGCCCGGATCCGGCCGCGGTTTCGCCGCCCGCGTCACCGCCGGGTTCCGGAACCTCCGGTTCGAGGTCCTGCCAGACCCCGTCGCGCAGCCGGAAGAGCCCTCCGGCGCCGACGCCGAAGAAGATCCTCGTGCGGCAGCCGGGATCGGCCGACAGCAGGAGGCAGCGCAGGCCCGCGGTGTACTGCTCCGGTTCGAGGCCCAGTTCGGCGGCGCGAGCGCGCAGCTTGCCGTAGGTGCGGTCGGTGAGGCGGTGCAGACCGGATTTGAGGTCGCCGCGGCGGCCGGCCCCTATGTCCTCGGAGAGCCTGGCGTGGCTGCGGCCCACCGCACCGCCGATCCAGCGGCAGGCGTCGGCCGCCGCCAGATGTCCCCGCTCGGTGGCGCGGGCCCCGGTGGCGACGGCGACCAGGACGAGCGCGCTCCGGTCGGTGCCGAACCGTGCGGTGAGCAGCGCGTCGCGGCGGGGCTCGCCGCGAAACCGCGCGGAGTCCCCGCGCACGGAGGCGGCACGCAGGGTGTACGTGCCGTACCGGGCGCCGTCGAGCACGGTGTCGGCGACGAGGCCGTCGAGCTCCTGGGGGACGGTGGCGGGCAGCACGGTGGGATCGGCGTCGTAGGTGGGCGGCCGGTCACCCACATGGCCTACCACGGGGCGCCCGGCGGGAGCGGATGCGGGCGCGGGGGCCTGTGCGGTGACGTCGCTGGCGGGGCGTTGCGGGGCAAAGTTTCTCCCGGCGACCGGCCGCTTGGGCAGCGGCGGCACGGGCGGCTCGGGCGCGGACGCTCCGACGGCGACGGCCGGGCGGGACGACTCGCCCGCCCCGGGCGCGTGGGACGCCCCAGGCGCCTCGGGGACTTCGCTCGACTGGGGCGGCAGATCCGGTAACGAGTGCGGGTCAGGGACGGCCGGTGACACAGACACCGGAGACGCACCCGCGACCGAAGCCCCAGCCCCGCCCACGTGCCCGTCCCCATCCCCGTCCCCCACGCTCCCCCCACGCCCGACCCGACCAACCGCGTCCGACGCCGAGTCGAAGCGGTCGTCGAGGCTGTCGGCGGCGTTGGTCGCCCCGGTGTCCCTGGCGGTCTCGTCGTACAGCCTGCGCCACCAGTCGTCCTCGTGGGCGGCGGACCGCTCCCCCTGCTGACTCATGCCCTTATTGTCGGCCGCCCGGGCCGCACGAAAACGGGTCATCCGGAAATAGTGGCCGCGGAAAGGGCTCCGCCGGGCGCCCCCGTACTTCGTCGACCGTGCCCGCGGCCGGCGCTGTAGGAGTAGACGTCGAGGTCCTTGCCTGACTCCCTGGTCTGTACGAGGGTGACGGTCCGGCCTCGCAGGGCAGGGCGGCGGCCGAAGCGGCCCCCGAACTGTCCATGCTCACCCGGGCTTTGTCGCCGGTGACCAATGTGACGGTGACCGGTTCGGTCGCCTTGGCGCGGGCGACCGCACTGCTGGTCAGTGGACTCTTCGCGCTCGTATTGTCCTGCGGCGCCGCGGCGGAAGGCGCGATCGCGGTGATGGCCAGGACGGCGGCGGTGGCCGCTCCCAGCGCCGTACGCGATATCGGACGCGCCGCTCTGTCCGAGTGAAACCGGAACACCTGTCAACTACCCGGGATCGAAGTCCTGGGCTTGCTGCTCGGCTCCGTCGGTCCTGAAGCCCCGGAGCTCCTCGCAAGAATCCTCTGAACAGACCGTGGGATTCCGGAGGTTGTCGGTACTGCGGTGGCGCCACATTGGCAGAGCGACAGGTGTTGAAGGGATGATGTACAGCGCGGGTTTACGCCGTGGCCGTTTTCCGCCACGGCCGGACGCCCGAAGGCATCGACATCGTGCGGAATCAATGCGTCCGGGAGGGGTCCGGGGATGCTGGGAGCCATAGGTCTCGACGAGATACAGGAGTCGGCTTACCGCGCGCTCGTGACGGTGGGAGCCGCGGAGGTCTCCGATCTCGCGCACCGGCTGGCTCTTTCCGAGTCGGACACGGAGCGGGCGTTGCGCCGGCTGGAACAGCACGGGCTGGCCGCACAGGCGTCGTCGCGCACGGGCCGTTGGGTGGCCGCGCCGCCCGGGGTGGCTCTGGGGGCGCTGCTGACCCAGCAGCGTCATGAGCTGGAGCAGGCGGAGCTGACGGCGGCACTGCTCGCCGAGGAGTACCGGGCGGAGGCCACCGAGCCGGCCGTGCACGATCTGGTCGAGGTGGTGACGGGCGCGAGAGCGGTGGCGCACCGCTTCCACCAGTTGCAGCTGGGTGCGACGAGCGAGGTGTGCGCCCTGGTCACCGGCAAGCCGATCGCGGTCAGCGGAATGGAGAACGAGGCCGAGGAGCAGGCCGCCACGCGCGGGGTGTCGTTCCGGGTGGTCATCGAACGCGAGGTGCTGTCGCTGCCGTCCGGGATTCTGGAAGTGTCGGCCGCGCTGAGCCGTGACGAGCGGTGCCGGGTCGTCGACCGGGTGCCCACCAAGCTGGTTGTCGCCGACGGCGCCCTGGCGATGGTTCCGCTGACCGGACGGGGCGCCGAGCCGGCGGCGCTGGTGGTGCATGCCTCCGGGCTGCTGGAGTCGCTGATGGGCCTCTTCGAGGCGGTGTGGCGCGAGGCCATGCCGCTCAGGCTCGCCGAGAGCGTCCCGTTGGAGGAGGTGTCCACCGGGCCCGATCCGACGGACTTGGAGATCCTGTCGCTGCTGCTGGCCGGGCTGACGGACGCGAGCGTGGCGAAGCAGCTGGATCTCGGACTGCGGACCGTGCAGCGGCGGGTGAAGGGGCTGATGGAGCTGACCGGGGTGTCGACCCGGCTGCAGTTGGGCTGGCACGCGTACGAGCGGGGCTGGGTGTCCCGGGAGGCGCGGACCTGAACCGGCCGTCCCCGCCGGCCGCCTTCGTCCCGGCACGGCACCGGCCCCGCCGGATGCCCCGGCAGGGTGTTCGCGCCGTGCCGTTACGGCCCTGAGCTGCGTCGACGGCCCCTGCCCGGGGTCGCGCTGACGGGCGGGACCGGCCGGACTCCGGCACCCTGGTCAGATGGGTGTGTGGCAACTCGTCGCCGTCGGTCTGGTCATGTTTCTCGGCCTGGTCGGCGTACTGGTGCCGGGGGTTCCGGGGCAGGCGATCGTCTGGGCCGCCGTGCTGTGGTGGGCGCTGACCGACATGACTCCGGCGGCCTGGGGCGTACTCATCGGGGCCACGGCGCTTCTGCTGGTCAACCAGGCGCTGAAGCCGCTGCTGCCGCCTCGCCGCCCCCATGAGTCGGGGGCCCCGCGCAAGACGCTGATGCTGGGCGGGATCGGCGGGATCGTGGGCTTCTTCGTGGTGCCGGTGGTGGGCGGGATCATCGGCTATGTGGGGGCGATCTACGGGGCGGAGCGGCTGCGGCTCGGCAGCAGCGGGGCGGGGTGGACGTCGGTCCGTTCGGTGATGCGGGCGACCGGCTATGCGGTGCTCGTCGAACTCTTCGCGTGTCTCCTGGTGACGGGGGCCTGGCTGGGCACGTTGATCTGGAGCTGACCTGCCCCGCCTCCCCCGGCACAACCAGGTGAATGCCGTACAGATAGACAGAAGCACATCGGATGTCTCCCGCTCTATTGACGCAAGGATTCCCGGTGCCTACCTTCCCTGAAGGAATAGCTCGGATGAATTGCTGTGCCTGCATACGAGTCGCCAGGAGACGCCTTGCCCCCAGCACCGGACCCCTCCAGCCCCTCCCGCCCCTCTCGCAATGAAGCCCCGGCCCCTTCCCGTAGAAGCGTTCTAGCCACCGGCAGCGCGCTCGGCACCGCGCTCGTGGTGGGCGGCGCGGCGGCCGTCCCCGCCCGCGCGGCCACCCCCGGCGCCCCGGCGCCCACCGCCCCGGCCCCCGTCACCGTCCACTCCCCCGACAACGCCTGGCGCACGGTCCTGGACGACGCCGACCTGCTCTGGCAGAAGCTCCCGAAGACCTGGTACGAGGGCCCGTGCCTGGGCAACGGCCGCCTCGGCTGAGCGCGGTACGGGAAGAAGGCCGGACCCGCTGGGTGCGGGTGACCAGCGAGGCGGGCGCGCCGTGCGTCGTACACCATGGCATCGAGGGTGCCGTCGAGATCCGCGACCGGCACGGACACCCGCTGGATCACGAGGAGTTGGCCGACGGCACGGTACGCATCCGGCTGCGCAAGGGTGACTCGGCGCTGATCACGGCCAAGGGCGACAGCCCGGACCTGACCATCCGCGCGGTCACGGCGAACGAGCCCGCACCACGCTGGGGCCTGCCCACCTGACCCCCCGTCACCAGAGTTCATGCACCGAGGGCAGGTCCAAGAGGCTCAGATGACGCACGGCATACGAACGCCACGGCCGCCACCGCTCCGACCCGGGCCTGCCCTCCGGATCCACATCGGGGTCGCCGAGCGCCCGCATCCGGATGAGTGCCGCCGCTGCCGGGCCGATCCCCGGCAGCCGCAGCAGTACCTGCTCGGCCTCGTCGCGGTCGGCCCCGGCATCGAGTCGTACGTCCCCGCCGGCGAGCGCGGCCGCCAGCGCCCGCAGCGCCGGGTCGTCCACCGCACCGGCCAGCGCCCCCGGCTCGGGAAACACATGTGTGAGCCCGCCGCAGGGGACGTCGAGGACCTTCCCGTACGTCTCCACGAGCCGCTCCGCCCCGGACCTGCCCACCAGCGTCCGTACGGCGAACTCCTCCGGGTCGGCGGCGCCCGGCGAGCGCAGCCCGGGGCGCGCTGCGACGCCCGGTGCCAGGCGCGGGTCGGCGCCGAGCCGCTCGTCGACGGCGTACGGATCGGCGTCCAGGTCGAAGAGGCGACGCAGCCGCTGCACGGCCGTCGCCAGATCCCGCAGGTCCGTGAGGTGGATCCGGGCATCGAGCCAGGCCCCGGCGGACCGCTCGTCGACGGCCGCGAGGCCCGTCCCGTACGGCAGACGCAGGGTGCGCCGGTAGGTGCGCGTGCCCGGCTCACCGCTGACCTCCTCGATCCGGGCGACCGTCTCGCCCGCCAGCAGATCGAAGACCTCGCGGGCCGCGTACGGCCCCCGGTGGGCCAGCCGCAGCGGGACCCCGGTGGTCCGCGCCTCCCGTACCGCCGCGCCCAGCCCCGTACCGGCCTCGGCCCGCAGAGCACTGGGCGTACGGGCGTAGATCTGCCGGATCGTGTCGTTGAACTGGCGCACGCTGGCGAATCCGGACGCGAAGGCGATCTCGGTCACGGGCAGCGTGGTCGTCTGGAGCAGCACGCGTGCGGTGTGGGCCCGCTGGGCGCGGGCGAGCGCGACGGGCCCGGCGCCCAGCTCCGCGTTGAGCTGCCGCTGCACCTGGCGTGAGCTGTAGCCGAGTCGGTGGGCGAGACCGGGCACGCCCTCCCGGTCGACGACGCCGTCGCCGATCATCCGCATGGCGCGGCCCACGACATCGGCCCGTACGTTCCAGTCGGCGGAGCCGGGCACGGCGTCCGGGCGGCAGCGCCTGCATGCCCGGAAGCCGTTGCCCTGCGCGGCGGCCGCGGTCGGGAAGAACCGCACGTTCTTCCGCCTGGGAGTGACGGCGGGGCAACTCGGCCGGCAGTAGATGCCGGTCGTCTCGACGGCGAAGAAGAACTCCCCGTCGAATCGGGCGTCGCGGCTGCTCACCGCCTCGTACCTGGTCCGTTCGTCCATCACACCGTCCAGTGTGCGGCACCTCCCGGTACCGCACTCGCGGTTTTCGGACGTCGACCGATTCGGGACCCGCCGGCTGCGGCTACCGCAGCCGACCCCGCTTCGCGTCCATGGCCGCCCGGCCCTCGGCCCCCTTGCGCTTCCATTCACGCAGCATTTCGGACCGCACCCGGGCATCGGTCTTGGCGACGATGCGCTGGTTCTCGCGAAGCAGCTTGCGGAAGCTGTCGAGGCGCCGCTCGGGCAGCGAACCGTCCTCGACGGCGGCGAGCACCGCGCAGCCGGGCTCCGACAGGTGGGCGCAGTCGTGGAACCGGCACTGCTCGGCCAGTTCCTCGATCTCGGAGAAGACCTGGCCGACGCCGGTCTCCGCGTCCCAGAGGCCGACCCCGCGCAGCCCGGGGGTGTCGATCAGTACGCCCCCGGAGGGCAGGACCAGCAGATTGCGGGTCGTGGTGGTGTGCCGGCCCTTGCCGTCGACGTCACGGGCGGCCTGCACCTCCATCACATCGCGGCCGAGCAAGGTGTTGGCGAGGGTCGACTTGCCCGCACCGGAGGCCCCGAGCAGCACACTCGTACCGCCCGAGACGATGGCGGCGAACACATCGAGCCCCTCCCCCGTGGCGGAGCTGACGGTCAGCACCGGCACACCGGGCGCGATGCCCTCGATGTCCTGGACGAGGTACGCCAGTGTGGCGGTGTCCGGCACCAGGTCGGCCTTGGTCAGCACCACGATCGGCTGGGCGGCGCCGTCCGCGGCGAAAGCCCCGTCGCGCAGCAGCGCGTCGCCGCCGGCGCTGGACATGGCGAGCGCGAGGAAGCGCTCCACCCGCCCCAGATCCAGTTCCACGGCAAGGGAGACGCAGATGGCGATGTGGTCGACGTTGGTGGCGAGCACCTGGCCTTCGGAGCGCTGCGACGACGTCGAGCGGACGAAGGCCGTACGCCGCGGGAGCAGCGTCCGTACGAATTGCGGGTCCCCGTCGGGATCGACGGCTACCCAGTCGCCCGTGCACACGATCCGCATCGGATCGCGCGGGACGACGAAGGCGGTGTCGGCCCGGAGCGTGCCGTACGGGGTGACCACGTCGCACTGCCCGCGGTCCACCCGCACCACACGTCCGGGCAGCAGGCCCTGCTCGGCGTACGGGGCGAACACGGCGGCCCAGTCGTCGTCCCAGCCGTACGGGGACAGCGGATGCGACACGGACGCGCCCTGAAGAGAAGAAGAAGGAGACGCGGAAGACGGAACGGACGGAGAAGACGGGAAAGACAAGGGAAACCCTTCACAGGGTGGCCCCGGCAACGCGCGTAAAAGCGCGGAGAGTTGAGGAAAGGTCAGCCGGCGACCACGGGGGTGGGAACGATGATCTTCTGGTCGTGGGCAGCGCCCATCGCAACGACAGTCATCAATGTCCTCACCTCCTGGTTCAAGCACGGGCCCGGCACCGGCGGTTCTTGCCCGCCGTCCGGAACGCTGCACACGATAGCCCGCGGCCATCGGGCGGCGTCAACACATTTATCCACGCCGTCCACCCGCCCCGCAGACGGGAGAGCACGACGACCGCATTCGTCGGAGATATCATTAAATCTCCCTCGATCAGATGATACTCATGCACATTGACCGGTTCCCGGCCGTTAGGGTGCCGAGCATGACCTCACCCCAGACCGCCACCGGCACGTTCACCCAGGCCCAGTTGGGCACGATCACACTGATCGGGTGGAGCGGCGCCCATCCCGATGGCGGCTTTGATGTCGCCTTCCTCCTCGTCTACTCGCTCGGCGACGGGACGGACGGCCCGGCTGCCGGTGAGGCCGCGATGCGCGTGGCCCTGGGCCGCAGCGGACTGCCGGTCGGCGCCGGCCCGGTGTACGCCGCCGAGACGCCGGGCCTCCCGGTGAAACTGCTCGTTCAGGCCGGTCAGGCCGTGCTGACGCTGCCGCACTTCACGGCGCAGTACCCCGCACCGCGCGAGTGGCTGGCCGCCGCCGAGCAGCGGGGCGAGGTGCACACGATGTTCGCCACCCGTCCTTGGCGCGAAGGCACCCCGGGCCGGCCGGTCAGCGAGGAACTGCTGCGGTCCTTCGCCGCCGACGCGGAGGTCATCATGACCTCCGCGCACTGCGTCCTTCCCCTGCGCAGCCTGGGCTGAGCCGCCCCCGTACGCCGGATGCCCACCGCCCCCCGTGGAACGGTGGGCATCGTCATGCGTGGAGCCCTGGGGCCGCGCCCCGGATGTTTCCCGGCGGTGCCGTGCACCGGAATGCGGGCGACCGCGGGAGGTTCCCGCGATCGCCCGCACTCACGTGGGTATCAGCTGTTGCCGATGCCGTTGCCCGAGAACACCGGGATTTCGTCCACGAGGTGCGACAGCGCCTCGTCACCCTTGGCCTGGGTGGAGTTCTCGGCGCACTGCTGGTTCTGCGGCGAGGCCAGGACGTTGACGTCCTGGACCGCGACCGGCACGAGCACACCGACGAGCGAACCCGCGTTGGCCTTGAGCGGCAGGCCCACGCAGGCCTTGTTCAGCGTGCCCTGGACGAGCTGGACCTGCGGGCTGCCGTCGCCCTGGGTCACGCTGTTGCCGAACGAGTCCACGGCGTCGTTGACGTTGACCGACGTGGTGCCCTCGTCGTTGCCGATCGCCATGGCCGACGGGGCCGCGGCGGCGGACAGACCGATCAGGGACACGGCCACTGCTGCGCCGGCCATCATCTTCTTCATCACGCTTCACCTTTCGGAGCGTCCCGTTGCGGAACGTACTGATCAACCCGCAACGGAAGCGTCGGTTCTGCACTACCACTCAAACGGGTTCGATTCGGCGTGAGTTCGACGCGCCCCCTCACCCGTCGATGGCGTCGTCGGACGTACGGGCGGAGGGCACGCGGCTCCCCGCACAGGGCCGCTCGGGAGGGGCCGGCTCCGGTCCGCCGCGGGTCGCCTGCCATTCGGCGAGCAGCCGGTCGTAGATGGGTGTGGCGTCGTGTGCGTGGCGCTGCCGACCACAGGGGTGTTGGCTGTCGTACTGGTCCATGGGTGGCCCCTACCCGGTGCGACGGGTTACGCCCGCCGTCACTACGGCAACCGGCCCAGTGCGCCCGCCCCTTCGAGGGGCCGGCGCCCACGACGTGGGGCCGGCACATCCGGGCTGCCGACGATCAGCTGCCGCGCGGATGTGCCGGCCCCACGGTGTTTCACGCACTGCGGGCAGGCGGGCTCGAAGCCGCACACGGTGAAGTCCTCGACAGGTCCGAGGAATCACCGGCGAGCGACCGGAGCCTTACGGTTCTAGTTGTTGCCGGTGCCGTTGCCGGACAGGATCGGGATGCCGCTCAGGACGTTCGACAGTGCCTCGTCGCCCTTGGCCTGGGTGGAGTTCTCGGTGCACTGCTGGCTCTGCGGCGAGGCCAGGACGTTGATGTCCTGGACCGAGACCGGGACGGCGCCGAGGGCCGAACCGGCATTGGCCTTGGCCGGCAGGGCGATGCAGGGCTTGTTGAGCGAGCCCTGGATGAGCGCGAACTGCGGGCTCCAGTCACCGTGGGTGGCGGAGTTGCCGTACGACTGGACGGCTCCGTCGCCGTTGACCGACGTCGTGCCACCGTCGTTACCGAGGGCCATGGCCTGCGGGGCGATCGCAGCGCAGACACCGACGATCGAGGCGGCGACTGCTGTCGAGGCCATAATCTTCTTGATCATTGAATAGTCCTTCTGGGTTTTCTGTTGCTTGCCTGTCCGGAGCTCACTGAGCAACTCACGGCGACGGGGACGTTGTGCCGATTCACTCGAACGGTGCTTCCGCTGCCCGGAGGTTCGTCGCACCGGCGGGCAAGAGCCGAGGCCTGACGGGTCAGCCCCCAAGCGGCAGGCCGCCCATCAGCGGGGACGCGCCCTGGGCCGCACCGGTCGCCTGGCCGGCCAGCTTGGTGACGGTGCCGTTCTTCTGCATCGAATCGGCGGCTCCGCCGACCGTGCCGACGATCGGGTCGACAGCCTGCGGTGCTCTTCCCACCATCTGGTTGACGCCGCCGTTGAGGCTGAAGTCGGGGGCCGTGGTGGTGGTAACGGCGAAGGCAGGAGCAGCCGTTCCCAGAGCAGCCACGGAACCGGCAACGAACGCAGCGGTCTTCGCGTACTTCACTTTTGGGGTTCCCTTCTGCAGCGGCATCCATTTCGGCCGCGTATCCGCGCCGCACCAGCCTTCTTTAGCCGTGACTTCTGCCGCTTTTCACCTTGGGTAACGATGTGGTTGCGCCCGGGCTACTGGGCGGGATCGCTTTTCTCGGCGCCCTTCGATCGAATACCGGAAAAGGGGGAAGGCCCCGGATCGCTTCGAATGCGATCCGGGGCCTTCCCGTCATGAGCGTTCAGCTCGGCTGACCAGAGGTCAGGAGGTGGCGCAGGTGCCGCCGAAGGCGGGGTTGAGCAGACCGACCACGCCAACGCTGTTGCCGCAGAGGTTCAACGGGAGGTGGATCGGGGCCTGGACGACATTGCCAGACCCGATGCCCTGGGAGTTGCTGGCGGTGCCATCAGTGCCCGAGTCGGCGAAGGCGGGGGCGGCGGCACCGACCGCCATCAGGGTTCCGGCGGCGATGGCGGCAACCTTGGCGTACTTCACGTTTGTCCCTTTCTTTGACGGAGTCCGGAGCGGTCACGTCTTTCGTGCCGCACGAGCGCGGTCCTGATCACTCGTAACTCCGCCGCTGCAATTCGTAACGATTTAGGACCACAGTCGAAACTCTCCAAGAAGGAGATTCTCGAAAAAACGGCCCGAATGGAGCAGTACCGATTGCGCGACGTCATGGGCGGGATCGCCGGGCCAATCGGGCGCCGATAAGCGGGCCCGGGCCGCACGGAGGAGGAAGGCCGGCGGCCCGGGCCTGTCGCTGCGGCTGGATCAACTGTTGCCGGTACCGTTGCCGGCGAGCACCGGGATGCCGCTCAGGGTGTGCGACAGCGGCTCGTCGCCCTTGGCCTGGGCGGAGTTCTCGGCGCACTGCTGGCTCTGCGGCGAGGCCAGCACGTTGACGTCCTGGGGCGCGACCGGGACAAGACCGACGAGCGAGCCGCCATTGGCCTTGGCGGGCAGGCCGACGCAGGGCTTGTTCAAGCTGCCCTGGACCAGGCCGAACTGCGGGCTGCCGTCACCATGGGTCTCAGCATTGCCGAAGGACTGCGGGGCTCCGTTGCCGTTGACCGAAGTCGTACCGCTGTCGTCACCCATGGCCATGGCCTGCGTGGCGCCCAGACCGAGGATGGACGCGGCCACAGCCCCCGTAGCCAGAACCTTCTTGATCACGATTAACCCTTCTCGTACCGGATGCCCCGCGCCGGAGCCCCCTGCCCAACTCACGGTCGGACGTTTGGTTCTCTCCGTTCACCCGTATGCCCGGGCGTGACGTCACCATGAACGCGCATACGTCATCCGTTCGAGTAGTCACAAGATTTCCACCCATTTTCGCGTTTCCTCGACAATCCTCCCTCGTTATGGATGTCGGCAAGCGTGCGGTTCAGCGTTCGGTGTTCACCCTGCGGAAGAACCGCCGCTTGCCGACTCATGCATGAAGAACCCGGGGTGACGTTCCCGGCAGAAGCTGCACCGCGTGATGAATGAACCGCGAGCATCGCGCTCGCGCGAAGTGTCCTAGGAAAGGGCAATCAATGCGAAAAGCCTTGAGCAAGAGCGTGCTGGTGATGGCGGCGGCGTCAGGCATTCTGACGGCGGCCGGCGGATACGCCTTCGCGGACGCCTCCGCCGATGGTGCCGCCGTCGGTTCGCCGGGCGTCGGCTCGGGCAACGCCGTGCAGGTACCGGTGCACGTTCCAGTCAACGTGTGCGGCAACACGGCCAATGTGATCGGCCTGTTGAACCCGGCGTCCGGTAACAAGTGCGCGAACGTGAGCGGCGGAAGCGGCAACGGCGGCCAAGAGGCAAGCGCCGGAGCCACCGCGGCTGAATCTCCCGGTGTGCTGTCCGGCAACGTCATCCAGGCTCCCGTGCACGTTCCAGTCAACGTGTGCGGCAACACGGCCAATGTGATCGGCCTGTTGAACCCGGCGTCCGACAACGAGTGCGCGAACGTGAGCGGCGGAAGCGGCAACGGCGGCCAAGAGGCAAGCGCCGGAGCCACCGCGGCTGAATCTCCCGGTGTGCTGTCCGGCAACGTCATCCAGGCTCCCGTGCACGTTCCAGTCAACGTGTGCGGCAACACGGCCAATGTGATCGGCCTGTTGAACCCGGCGTCCGACAACGAGTGCGCGAACGTGAGCGGCGGAAGCGGCAACGGCGGCCAAGAGGCAAGCGCCGGAGCCACCGCGGCTGAATCTCCCGGTGTGCTGTCCGGCAACGTCATCCAGGCTCCCGTGCACGTTCCAGTCAACGTGTGCGGCAACAGCGTCGACGTCGTCGGTCTGCTGAACCCGGCGTCCGGCAACGCGTGCGGGAGTGGGCCGAGCACCGAGCCACCGGTGGTCAACCCTCCCGTGGAGCCCCCCGTGGTCACCCCGCCCGTGGTCACGCCCCCGGTCACCCCGCCCGTGGTCACCCCGCCCGTGGTCACGCCCCCGGTCACCCCGCCCGTGGTCACCCCGCCCGTGGTCACGCCCCCGGTCACCCCGCCCGTGGTCACGCCCCCGGTCACCCCGCCCGTGGTCACGCCCCCGGTCACCCCGCCCGTGGTCACGCCCCCGGTCACCCCGCCCGTGGTCACGCCCCCGGTCACCCCGCCCGTGGTGACCCCGCCCGTGGTCACGCCCCCGGTCACCCCGCCTGTGGTCACCCCGCCCGTGGTCACCCCGCCCGTGGTCACGCCGCGGACCGGCAACGAGCCCAGGGTCACCTCCGGAGACCCGGTCTCGGTCGCGCAGTTGGCGCACACGGGTGCCGACACAAACCTGGGCCTGGCCGGCGCGGCGAGCGCAGCGATGGTGCTCGGCGGAACCCTGCTGTACCGCCGCACGCGCGCGTCGAGGAAGTGACCGGCGCAGCCTGTAGGTAGCACGCGGAAGCACCGAGGTGCGTGGGTGACGGCCGAGGCCGTACCCACGCACCTCGGTGCGTTCTTCGGAACCCGTCAGACCCGGGAGAGCCCCGCGCGGTCCAGGCAGTCCGCGATCGTGGCGGTCTCCGCGGCGTCCAGTCGGCGCATCGGCGGGCTCACCACGTTGGTGGCGATGATCCCGCGCAGCATGAGGGCCGACTTGAACGCGCCGAGACCGGCGGCCGTGGCGGACGCCGTGCCGGGACGGGCCGCGCGAACGATGTCGAACAGTGCGACGAGGCGGTCCTGTTCTGCGCGTGCGGCGGCCCAGTCGCCACGTACCGCGGCCTCGTGGAGGCGTACGTACCCGTGCGGGTCCACATTGCCGAGCCCGGGGACGGAGCCGTCGGCGCCGCCGAGCATCATCGCGTCCACGACCAGTTCGTGCCCCGTGAGCACGGAGAACTCCGGCAGCTCCCGGGCGCCGATGGCCAGCCGGCGGAACGAGCCGTCGTCACCGCTGGAGTCCTTCACCCCGGCCAGCACACCGTCCGCGGCGAGCGGCAGCAGCAGTTCCGGGTCGAGTTTGCTGTGGACGCAGACCGGCACGTCGTACGCGAGGAGCGGCACGTCGACGGCGGCGGCGACATCCCGGAAGTGGCGGTCGATCTCGGTGTCGTGCGTGCGGGTGTAGAACGGGGCGGTGACGACGACGGCGTCGGCGCCGAGCCCTTGGGCGGCGCGGGCCCGCTCGATCGCACGGTCGGTGGTGGTCTCGATCGCTCCGACGAGGACCGGGACCTGGCCGGCCGAGGCGGCCGTGATGACCTTGATGACCTCGTCCTGGCGGCGGGGCGTCAGATAGGCGGTCTCGCCGGAGCTGCCGAGGGCGAACAGGCCGCTGACACCGCCGTCGAGCAGATGCTCCACGACCCTCTCCAGGGAGGGCCGGTCGATCTCGCCGTCCGCGGTGAGCGGGGTGACTACGGGCGGGATCACTCCGGAGTAGCGGGGTGTTCGGGCGGTCATGTGGTGCTCCTTGCGGCCGGTACGGCGGACTGGTCCCCGCCGGGGGTGGCGGGGATCTGGGGGTGGACGCAGTGCCAGTGGCGTTCCCCCGGTCCGGCGCTCTGCGCGGGGAAGACCGTGGCGCAGGCGTCGTCCGCCTTCCAGCAGCGGGTGCGGAAGGGGCAGCCGGACGGCGGGTTGGTGGCCGAGGGGACCGGGCCGGTGAGCACGATCCGTTCGGTGGTCTCCAGCAGGCTGGGGGTCGCCGAGAGCAGTGCCTCGGTGTACGGGTGCGCGGGGGCGCCCGCGACGTCGGACGCGCGCCCCTCCTCGACGATCCGGCCGAGGTAGAGGACGGCGATGCGGTCGGCGAGGTAGCGCACGGTCTGGATGTCGTGCGAGATGAACACCATGCCGAGGCCCAGGCGTTCGCGCAGGTCGACGAGGAGGTTGAGGACCTGGGCGCGGACGGAGACGTCGAGGGCGGAGGTCGGTTCGTCGGCGACGATCAGTTCCGGTTCGAGGGCCAGGGCGCGGGCGATGGCGACGCGCTGGCGCTGGCCGCCGGAGAGCTGTCCCGGCAGCGCGGCAAGGGTGTGGCCAGGCAGGCCGACCAGATCGAGGAGTTCCTCGACGCGTGCCTCGCGCGCCTCCCGGGTGCCCCGCTTGTGCACGTCGAGCGGGTCACGGAGGATCTGACGGACCGTGAGCCGGGGGTTGAGGGCGGTGGATGGGTCCTGGAAGACGACGCCGACCGCGGAGCCGAAGTCGTCGCGGCGCTGCGCCGCGGACATCTCCCACAGGTCGCGGCCGTGGAAGGTGACCTGGCCCTCGGTGGGCTTCTGCAGGCCCGTCAGCACCCGGGCCAGCGTGGACTTGCCGCAGCCGGACTCGCCGACCAGGCCGACGATCTCGCCCCGCTCGATCTCCAGGGTGGCGTCGGTGAGGGCGTGCACGGCGTCCCGGCGGAAGACTCCGCCGCTGCGTGCCTTGTGGCGTACGTGGACGCCGTCGAGCCTGATCACAGGGCGCTCCCTTCCAGCTGGGCGGCGTTCGCCGGGTGGTGGCAGGCGAAGCCGTGGTCGTTCGCGGCGCCGCGTGCGGTGAGTTCGGGTGCGGTGGTGCGGCACAGTTCGGTGGCGGCGGCGCAGCGTGAGACGAACCGGCAGCCGGTGCCGAAGCCCTGGGGTGCGGGGACGATGCCACGGATCTGGTGCAGCCGGTCGGCGCCCGCTTCCAGGGAGACGACGGAGCCGAGCAGGCCGCGGCTGTAGTGGTGGGTGGGGTCGGTGAGTACGGAGCGGGTGGCGCCGATCTCCGCGAGGCGGCCCGCGTACATCACGGCGACGCGGTGCGAGAGGTCGCCGACGAGCGCGAGGTCGTGCGAGACGAGGACCATCGCGAAGCCGAGTTCGTCGCGCAGCTGGACGAGGAGTTCGACGACCTGGGCCTGGACGGTGACGTCGAGGGCGGTGGTCGGTTCGTCGGCGATGAGCAGGCGGGGGTTGCGGGAGAGCGCCATGGCGATCAGGACGCGCTGGCGCTGGCCGCCGGAGAGCTCGTGGGGGTAGCTGCGCAGGGTGCGTTCGGGTGCGAGGCCGACGAGTTCGAGGAGTTCGGCGGGGGTCTTCGTACCGCCGCGCGAGGTGAGCTGCCTCAGCTGGGTGCCGACGAGGACGGACGGGTTGAGGGAGGAGAGCGCGTCCTGGTAGACCATCGCGATCTCCGGTCCCATCAGGGCGCGGCGTTCCTTCGGCGGGAGCTTCAGCAGGTCCCGGCCGCGGTACAGGATCTCGCCGCTGACCTCGGCGTTGCGGGCGAGCAGCCCCATGACGGCGAGGCTGGTGATTGATTTGCCGCAGCCGGACTCGCCGACCAGGCCGAGTGTCTCGCCCTCGTGGACGGTGAAGTTCAACGCGTCGACGACGGGGATCTCGCCGTAACGGTCGGGGAAGCGGATCGCCAGGTCCCGTACGACGAGGAGTTCGGCGGCGTCCTCCCGTACCGGCTTGATGGACGGTTCGGTGGCGTTGACGCGGTCCGCGAGCTTGGCGAGGGCGGCGTCGATGTCCACGGTGGAGGTGGCCTCGACCGGGTCGGGGGCGGTGGCCGTGGCGGGGTCGGCGGCGGGGCGGGCGCTCTTCGGGGCCGCGGAGGCGTCGGTGAGGCCCTCGGAGAGGATGTTGAGCGCGAGGACGGTGATCAGCAGCGCGAGGCCGGGGAAGAACGTCGCCCACCAGCCACCGGCCAGGAGGATCTGCCGGCCGTAGGCGAGGACGCTGCCCCAGCTGGGGTCGGGGTCCTGCACTCCGGCGCCGATGAACGAGAGGCTGGCCTCGAAGATGATCGCCTCGGCGACCATGACGGTGGCGAACACCATGACCGGGGCCATGCAGTTGACGGCGACGTGGCGGAGCACGATGTAGCCGCGGCGGGCGCCGATGACCTTCTCGGCGGCGACGTAGTCCTCGCCGTACTGGGACAGCACATTGGCGCGGACCACGCGGGCCAGCGAGGGGGTGTAGACGAAGGCGATGGTGAAGATGATCACCGGGATGCTGGTGCCGAAGACCGCGACGAGGACGGCGGCCAGCGCGATCGGCGGGAACGACATCACGACGTCGAGGGTGCGCATCACGGACTCGTCGCCGAGCTTGCGCGAGGTGGCGGCGAGGGAGCCGAGCAGTGCGCCGGCGACCAGTGCCAGGGCGGTCGCGCCGAGGCCGATGATCAGCGAGTAGCGCGCGCCGTGCACGACCCGGGCGAAGACGTCGCGGCCGGCCCGGTCGGTGCCGAACCAGTGGGCGCCGCTGGGGGCCTGGACCGGGGTGCCGGTGGTCAGCGGGTTCTGGGTGAACAACGGTGCGAGCACGGCGCCGAGGATGACGACGACGAGCACGCCGAGGGCGATGCGGGAGGTGACCGGGAGGGCGCGGAACGCGATGCCGGGTCGGGACAGCTTGTTGGCCAGACGGCCGGTGGCGAACATGTCACACCGTCCTGATGCGCGGGTTGACCAGCAGGTAGAGCAGGTCGACGATGACGTTGACCACCAGGAACGCGATGGCGATGGTCAGTACGGTGCCCTGGACCAGGGCGACGTCGCCGCCGGTGACACCTTCGAGGATGAGCTTGCCCATGCCGGGCAGGTCGAAGATCGCTTCGATGACGACGGCGCCGCTGAGCATGTACCCGACCTTGATGCCGAGCACGGTCAGCGGGGTGACGAGCGCGTTGCGCAGCACCGAGCGGATCACCAGCAGCGGCGGGAGGCCGTTGCCGCGGGCGGTGCGGACGTAGTCGCGGTCGAGTTCGGCGACCATCGAGGTCCGTACGAGCCGGGCGAGGGAGGCCGAGACCGGGAGCGCCAGCGAGATGGCGGGCAGCGCCATGGTGGTGAGCCAGCCGCTGAGGGAGTCGGCGGGGTTGGTGTAGCCGCCGGTCGGGAAGATCCGGGTGTTCAGCGCGAACTGCTGGATGAGCAGCACGCCGAGCCAGAAGGACGGGATGGCGACGCCGGCCATGGACAGGACCCGGAACAGCTGGTCGGGCCAACGGTCCCGGTACATCGCGCCGACCACACCGAACAGGACGGCCAGGATCACCGCGAGGATCAGCCCGAGGAGGGTCAGCTGGAGGGTGAGCGGAAACGCGGCCGTGATCCGGTCCAGTACGGGCTGGCTCGGCGGGACGGTCATCCCGAGGTCGAAGTGGAGCAGCTGGCCCAGGAAGTGGAAGTACCGGACCGGGAGCGGGTCGTTGAGGCCGTTGGCCTCGGCGAAGGCCGCACGGGCCTCGGGAGTGGCGCTCTCCCCGAGCGCGTTGAAGGCCGGGTCGACCGGCGAGAACTGCAGCACCACGAAGACGAGCAGCGCGATACCGAGGATCATCACCGGCATCATCGCGACGCGGCGCAGCGCGAGCCGGAGAAAAGCAACCATCGTCGGGTTCCTTGTGGTTGGACGGTCTGGGGTCTTTCGTTTGGATCAGGCCCCGCGAGCCCGGTCTGATCCGAACGAGAGGCCCTGGGTCCGGGACACCTGGATCGAGCAGGTGTCCCGGACCGGGCGATCGGGCGCCGGGGGCCGGTCAGGCGCGGCTGACGTCCAGGAAGGACAGGCCCGTGGTGGGCAGCGGCTTGAAGCCGGGCAGCGCCTTGTCGTTCCAGGCCGTGGGCAGTTTGCGGTGCAGGATCGGGTAGAGCGCGGCCTCGTCGGCGACGAGGTCGGTGACCTCGCCCCACAGTTCCTTGCGCTTCGCGTCGTCGGTGGCCTGGGCGGCCTTGTCGAGGGTCTGCTTGACCTTCTTGTACGCGGCGGACTTGCCCCAGCCGTAGCGGCTCTCGGGCCAGAAGCCGTAGTAGAACCAGCGCAGCAGGAGGTCGGCGTCGTTACCGAAGACGGACGGGTCGCCGGGGGCGACCAGCACGTCGAAGGCGCCCTTGTCGATCTTGGCGTACTGGGCCGGGGACTGGGCGATGTCGAGGGTGACCTTGACGCCGGCCGCCTCCCAGCTCTCCTTCAGCAGCGGGGCGACGTCCTTGACCCAGCCGGTGTCGGTGGTGAGGACGGTGAAGGAGAGGTTCTTCGCGCCGGCGTCGGCGAGCAGTTGCTTCGCCTTGGCCACGTCGTGGGTGTAGACCGTGGCGGCCTTGTGGTAATCGGGGTGGGTGGCGGGGACGTACCCGGTGGCCGGTGCGGCGTTGCCGACCATCGCGGTGGAGATGATCTTCTCGGTGTCCAGGGCGTAGTGCAGGGCCTGGCGCACGCGCTTGTCGGCGAACCGCTTGTCGGCGGTGTTGAACATCAGGAAGAGCAGACCGAAGGACTGGACGGACTCGGTCTTCGAGGAGCCGGCGAGGCGCTTGACGTCGATGTAGGGGACGTCCTCGATGGCCTGGACCCGGCCCGACTCCATGGCGCTGACACGCGCCGACGGGTCGGACATCAGGCGCCAGATCATCTTCTTGGCCTTGGCCGGGTGCGCGCCGTTGTACTTGTCGTACGCCTCGAAGACGATCTTGTCCTCGCGGGTCGCCTCGATGAACTTGTACGGTCCGGAGCCGACCGGCTTGGCGTCGAAGGCCTTCGGGTCCGGCTCGACGATCTTCTTCGGGACGATCCGGGCCACGGCTATGCGGGACGGGAAGAGCGCGAAGGGGTACTTCAGCTTGAACTCGACCGTGCCCGCGTCGACGGCCTTCACCGTGTCGATGAAGGGCACGAACTGCGCCATGAGGGAGGCGTTCTTCGGGTCCAGGATGCGTTCGAAGCTGAACACCACGTCGTCGGCGGTGACGGCCGATCCGTCGTGGAAGGTCGCGCCCTTGCGGAGGGTGGCCCGGTAGGTGGTGGCGTTGATCTTCTTCGGCATCTCGGTGGCGAGCGCGGGGCGCGCCACAAGTGTTGCCGGATCGAGATCCACGAGGCCCTCGAAGATGTGCATATTAGCGGCGTACGGAGTCGCACCCGAGGTGATCATGGGGTCGAAGCCGGTCGACAGGGGGTACGAGAGGCCGGCCTCGATGAGGCCGTTGCCACTGCCCTTGTCCGCCGTGCCGTCGGCGGTCGATGACGGTCCGCCACAGGCGGCAAGGCTCGCCGTGATGGCGGCTGCCGCACCGACAGCGCTGGTGTAACGCAGGAAGGTGCGGCGCTCGACACCGGCTGGTCTCAGCTCGGGCACGGGTCCTCCAGGGACGTCGAAGGTGGAACGTGGGGCGGGTACAGGCGTCGGAACGCGGGATCGCGAAGGCCAGGAAGCCTGGAGCATCAGACGTCAGATGTCTGATGCCTTGATAGCGTGGGAACGTAGCTTGACAATCGATAGGGGTCAAGAGGTGGGGAGTTCACATATGTCCGGTACGAGACCCGGACGGCAGCTGCTCCGGCAGGAAGTCGTCGACGGCATCAAGCGTTACATCCTTGAGAAGCGGCTGCGCCCCGGAGATCCGTTGCCCACCGAACCGGCCCTGTGCGAGGCGCTCGGCGCCAGCCGTTCCAGCGTCCGCGAGGCGGTCAAGATCCTCGACGCGCTGGACATCGTGGAGGTGCGGCACGGACACGGCACCTACGTCGGCAGGCTGAGCCTGTCCGCCCTAGTGGAGAGCCTCACCTTCCGCGGCCTGCTCTCCCCCGACGACGACTTCCAGGTGATGGCCGACCTCGTCGACGTACGCGAACTCTTCGAGCGCGGCATGGCCGACCGGATCGTCTCCACGCTCAGCCCGGAGCAGCTCGACGCGCTGGACGGACTGGTCGCCACCATGCGCGAGACCGGCGCGCAGGACGGACACGGCTTCGTGGCGGCCGACCGGGCGTTCCACGCACTGCTGGTGGCCCCGCTCGGCAACGACCTGATCGGCCAGCTGTCGATGGCGTTCTGGGACGTGTACACGATCGTCGCGCCGCACCTCGACGGATTCACCCACGCCGACGAGATGGCCACGATCGCGGCGCACCAGAACATCGTGGACGCCGCGCGGGCCGGGGACATCGCCGGTTTCATGGAGGCCCTCGCCGACCACTACGCCCCCGTCAGGCGCCGGATCTCCGAGGCCCGGGCCCGCGACAACGCCGCGGGCTGACCAGCCCGCCACCCCTCCCGGAGGGATGAAACCGCGCCCCGCCAAGGGCCGGGCCGGGCGGGACCCTTGACGGCCGCCGTGAGCGCTGCCTAGGGTCCGTGTGCCGATAGGACATCTGACGTCTTCTGTCCGGCCGCTCGGCATTCAGCATCCCAGCACCGCGGTTCCATCCAGGAGGGCACCTCCATGCCGTTGACGGACCTCTCACTCGCCGACTGTCGCGACTACCGGCCCGAATTGCCCGTTCCAGTCGGTTTCGACGCCTTCTGGTCGAGCACCTTGGGCGCGGCGCCCGCTGCCGACGGGCGCGGTCCGACGGAGAAGCCGGTGTTCACCCCGGTCGACACCGGGCTCGCCCAGATCCGTACGTACGATGTGACCGTGCCCGGCTTCGCCGGACGGCCGGTCCGCGGCTGGCTGCACCTGCCGACCGGGGCCACCGAACCGCTCGGCTGCGTCGTGGAGTTCCTGGGGTACGGGCGCGGACGTGGCCTCGCCCACGAGAACCTGCTCTGGGCGTCCGCCGGTCACGCACACCTGATCATGGACACCCGCGGTCAGGGCTGGTCGTCCGCGGAGGGCTCCACCGCCGATACGGACGCCGGCGCGGCAGGCACCGTACCCGGCTTCCTCACCCGTGGCATCGAGAGCCCCGAAACGTACTACTACCGAAGGGTGTTCACCGACGCGGTGCGCTGCGTCGAGGCCGTGCGCGCCCATCCCGAGGTCGACCCCGACCGGATCGTCGTCACCGGGGTCAGCCAGGGCGGCGGCATCGCCCTGGCGGTGTCGGGGCTCGTGCCGGGGCTGGCCGGGGTGATGCCGGATGTGCCGTTCCTCTGCAACTTCCGGCGTGCCGCGGAGATTTCGGGCCGACCGCCGTACACCGAGATAGCCGAATACCTGAAGCTCCACCGCGACCGCACCGAGACGGTGTTCACCACCCTGTCGCATTTCGACGCCGCACTGCTCGCCACCCGCGCCACCGCTCCCGCGCTGTTCTCGATCGCGATGATGGACGAGATCTGCCCGCCCTCCACCTGCTTCACCGCCTACAACCACTACGCGGGCCCCAAGGACGTACGGGTCTACGAGTTCAACGGGCACGAGGGCGGCGCAGCGTATCAGCAGCGGGAGCAACTGGCCTGGGTGCGTTCCCTGTTCGCCGGCCCGCCGTCGGGGCGGGCCGGTCACTCCTGACTGGAGGCACCTTCCGTGCGCAGACGATCCATGCTTCTTGCCGCCGGCGCGGCAGCCCTGAGCACCCCGCTCGGCGGCCGCGCCTTCGCCGCCGCTCCACGGAGCGGCCCCCGCCTGGACCACGACACCCCCGTGGACCTGGACGGCAGCCAGTACGTCGACCTGTCGAACCGGGTCCGCGCACTCGCCCCGCTCACCGCGGGGACCATCGTGGTCACCTTCCGCACCACCAGTCACAACGAGGCGATGACCCTGCTCAGCGCCTCGGACCCGACCGCCCCCTCCTCCAACATCACCCTGAACCTGAGCGGCGGCGCCCTGCAGTTCTCCGTGCGCGAGAAGGGCGCGGTGCTGATCAATGTCATGACCCGGACACGTTACGACGACGGTCAGCGCCATACCGTCGCCGTCACCGTCGACGGCTCGGGCACCTCTCCATCGTGTTGCGGCGCAGCACGGACGGAGGTGTGACGTGGCAGCCGCAGCATGTGGTCCGCAAGGACGCCGCCCCCAAGGGCTACGGCGACCCGAGCCTGCTCGTCGACCGCACCACCGGCCGGATCTTCCTCTTCTACCCGGCCGGGGTGAACCAGGGCTTCTTCGGCTCGGGCACCGGCCATGACGAGATCGACCCGAACATCCTCCAGGCCGACTACAGCTACTCCGACGACGACGGGCTGACCTGGACCCATCGCCGTATCACCAAGCAGATCAAGAACCCTGCCTGGGCGGGCATGTTCGCCGCCTCCGGCGAGGGCATCCAACTGCACCACGGGGCGTACGAGGGCCGGCTGATCCAGCCCCGGGGCCGGTGACGGTCACTGGGCCGGTGACGGTTCGAGGCGGGTGCGGATGCCGTCGAAGTGGGTGCGCATGGCGCGTACCGCGCGTTCGGCGTCGGCCGCCGCGACCGCGGCGACGATCTCGCGGTGCTGGGCACAGGTGGTCGCCGGGTCCTGGTGACCGTCGTCGAGGTCTTCGCGCACCCGGTCCATGGCCGCCCAGAAGGCGTCCAGCACCTCGCTGAGCAGGTGATTGTCGAGTGAGGCGTAGAGCGCGAGGTGGAAGGCGCGGTCGGTGCCGCGGGCCACCCGGCCGTCACGGCGCGCCTCCGCCTCCATCGTCGCCACGAGGCCGCGCAGCACGTCGAGATCCTCGTCGGGGATACCGGCCGTGACGGCGCCTACCAGGCCCGTCTCCAGCGCCTCGCGCACCTTCATCAGCTCGAAGAGGCCCGGCTCGCCCTGCCGGTGACGGACGGCGGCCCGGAAGGCGAGCCCCTCGGCGAAGGGCGACAGGGAGAGCGAACCGACGAAGGTGCCGAAGCCGCGGCGGATCTCCACGACATTGACGGCCTGGAGTGCCTTGAGGGCCTCGCGCACGGACACCCGGCCGACGCCGAAGAGCGCCATCAGTTCCGTCTCGGTGGGCAGCGCGTCGCCGGGGCCGAGTCCGCGTTCCAGGATCAGTTCCTTGAGTCGGCGCTCTATGTCCTGAGCCATGGTGGGGCGCGCCACTACGTCCTCCTGAGGTGCGATTGCCCCTTGACCGGTCACAGGGACATCTGTTTAAGGTGAGGCCAGACATAGGACATCTTACGTCTCATGTCCCGCTCCGTGCAGTCGCTTCGGGCCACGGATCGGTGCATCAACCAAGCTGGAGCCCTCACCATGCCTCTGACCGCACCCCTGCACGGCGTCGTCCCGCCGGTCTGCACCCCGCTCGACCCCCAGGGGGAGGTCGACACCGCATCCCTCGCCCGGCTCGTCGAGCACCTCATCGGCGGTGGTGTGCACGGGCTGTTCGCGCTCGGCTCCACCAGCGAGGTCGCGTACCTCACCGACGAACAGCGCGCCACGACGCTGGAGATGGTGGTCAACGTGACCGACGGCCGGGTGCCGGTGCTGGCCGGTGTCATCGACACCACCACCGCACGCGTGATCGAGCATGCCAGGTCCGCCGCCGAGCTGGGTGCGGACGCCCTGGTCGCGACCGCCCCGTTCTACACCCGCACCCACGGCAAGGAGATCGCCCAGCACTTCCGGCGGCTGCGCGCGGCGGTCGACCTGCCGCTGTTCGCGTACGACATCCCGGTCGCCGTGCACAGCAAGCTCTCCGCCGCACTGGTCCGGGAACTCGCCGAGGACGGCACGCTGGCCGGGCTCAAGGACAGCAGCGGCGACGAGGGCGGGCTGCGCCGGCTGCTCGTCGAACTGGGCGGCCGCGACGGCCGCAAGGAGGGCCCCGCGCCGCAGTTCAGCGTGCTCACGGGTTCCGAACTCACCGTGGACGCGGCCCTGTTGGCCGGGGTCGACGGTGTCGTGCCGGGCATCGGCAATGTCGACCCGGCCGGGTACGTCCGGCTGTACGACGCCGCGCGGGACGGGAACTGGGCGCTCGCCGCGAAGGAGCAGGAGCGGCTCGTCGAGCTGTTCGGCATGGTCGACGTCGGGCCGGAGGCGGACATGGGCCGCAGCTCCTCGGCGCTCGGCTCGTTCAAGGCGGCGCTCCAGCTGCTCGGCATCATCCAGTGCGGTGACACCGCGTTCCCGCAGATCCAGCTGAGTGCCGAGTCGGTCGCCCTGGTTGCCCAGCGCCTGCGCGCCGCCGGTCTGTCGCCGGTCCGATGAACTCCGCACCCCTGTACGCCGGCACCGGCGTCGCCGTGATCGGCCTCGATCTCGGCGGTACGAAGATCGCCGCCGCGCTCTTCGGCGCGGACGGCGCGGTCATGGCCAGGCACACCCGGCCCACCCCGGCCCGGGACGGCGCGCCGGCCGTGCTGGACGCGCTCGCCGAGGCCGCCGCCGCCGTCGATCCGGGACGGCTGGCCACGGCGATCGGCGTCGCCGCCGCCGGGGTCGTCGATCCCCGTACCGGCATGGTCACCAGTGCCACCGACGCCATCCGCGACTGGGCGGGCACCGCGCTGGGCACCGGCCTCGCGGACCGTACCGGGTCCCCGGTGGCCTGCGACAACGACGTACGGGCCACGGCCGGACCGGAACTGGCGGCGCTGAACGCCCCGGAGCCCGGTCGCGGGCCGACCGGCCACGGGTCGTTGCTGTTCGCGGCCATCGGTACGGGGGTGGGCGGCGCCATCGCCGTCGACGGGCGGATGCTGCACGGCGCCGCCGGTATCGCCGGGCATCTCGGCCATCTGCCCAGTCCCGAGGCGGCCGGGCTGCCCTGCACCTGCGGCGCCACCGGGCATCTGGAGGTCATCGCCTCCGGACCCGGCATCGCCGCCCACTACGAGCGGCTGACCGGCTCCCCCGTGGACCGGCTCGAAACCGTCGCCGCCCGCGCCGAGCAGGGCGACGCGGCCGCCGTCCGCGCCATCACCACCGGCGCGGCCGCCACCGGCCATGTGCTCGGCGGGCTCGCCAACGCCCTGGGACCGGACCGCGTCGTCGTCGGCGGCGGAGTGCCACGGATCGGCCCGCTGTACGGGGACGCGCTGGCCGCGGCCTTCACCGCGGAGCTGATGCCGCCGCTGCGCGGGCTCGTGCCCGAGCCACCGCTGTTCGGCGCCGACTCGGCCGTGCTCGGCGCCGCCGCCCTGACCACCACCCTTCCCCTCCACCACCCGGGAGCCCCTCGATGACCGCACAGGAACTGGCCAACTCCCTGCAGGGCAAGCTGATCGTGTCCTGTCAGGCGCCTCCCGGCGACCCGATGCGGGAGACCGGCACCCTCGTCCGGCTCGCGCGGTCTGCCGTCGCCGGTGGCGGCGCCGCGATCCGCGCCAATGAGCCGGAGGTCGTCGCCGCGATCGTCGCGGCCGTGGAGCTGCCGGTCATCGGTCTGTGGAAGGACGGTGACGTCGGCGTATACATCACCCCGACCGTCCGGCACGCGCTGGCCGTCGCCGAGGCCGGCGCCGTCGTCGTCGCCGCGGACGCCACCGACCGGCCGCGCCCCGACGGCTCCACCTTCGCCGAGCTGGTCGCAGCGGTCCACGCGACCGGCGCCCTGGTCATGGCCGATGTCTCCACGCTCGCCGAGGGCGTCACGGCGGCCGGGCAGGGCGCGGACTTCGTCTCCACCACCCTCTCCGGCTACGTGCCCGGCACGCCGAAGCAGACCGGCCCGGATCTAGACCTGGTCGCCGCGCTCTCCGCGGCGATCGATGTCCCCGTGGTCGCCGAAGGCCGTATCAACACCCCCGAGGACGCCGCCGAAGCCCTGGCCCGCGGCGCCCACAGTGTCGTCGTCGGCACGGCCATCACCGCCCCCACCGCCCTGACCGCCCGCTTCGTCGCAGGCCTGACCCGGCCCTGATCCTGCCCCACCACGCGGGCCGGCCGCTCAACGGCGAGCGCCGTCCCGCATCCTGGAGTCACCGTGCACACCACAACACCCCCCACGCTCCCCTGGCACCGCGAGGTGAGCGGTACCCAGTGGAAGTCGTTCCTGGCCGCCTGGATCGGCTATGCCCTCGACGGCTTCGACTTCGTGCTGATCACGCTCGTCCTCACCGAGATCAGTGACGACTTCGGCCTGAGCACGGTGCAGGCCGCCAGCCTGATCTCCGGTGCGTTCATCACCCGCTGGCTGGGCGGGGCGGTACTCGGCGCCCTCGGCGACCGGTACGGCCGCAAGTTCTCCATGGTCCTGAGCATCCTGCTGTACTCGCTCTCCACCTTCGCCTGCGGATTCGCCTGGAACTACCAGAGCCTGTTCGCCGCCCGGCTCGCCATCGGCATGGGCATGGCCGGTGAGTACAGCGCCAGCGCCACGTACGTCATGGAGAGCTGGCCGGCGAGGCTCCGCAGCCGGGCCAGTGGCTTCCTGATCTCCGGTTTCTCGGTCGGCTCGGTGCTCGCCGCGCAGGTCTACAGCTGGGTGGTGCCGTCGCTCGGCTGGCGGTGGATGTTCTACATCGGCCTGATCCCGATCGCCGTCGCGCTGTGGATGCGGCGCGCGCTGCCGGAGGCCGAGGAGTGGACGGAGACCGTCGCGGACAAGGGAGCCAAGCCCAATCCGTTCCGGCCGATGTTCGTGACGCGCGGCCGGGCCGTCGTCAACACCGTCCTGGTCGTCCTCGCCACCGTCTCGCTCTTTTTGGTCTTCACGCCGGGCGGTGCCGGAATGGTTCCGGTCCTCTCGGTGGTCGCCGGGCTCGCGCTCGCCGCGTTCGCGGTGCAGCTCGGCGGGAAGCGGGGCTGGGTGCTGTACCTGTCGATGATCGTGACGCTGTTCTTCGCGTTCCTGTACTCGTGGCCGATCCAGGCGCTGCTGCCCACGTATCTGAAGACCGAACTCGGCTACACCACCGACCAGGTCACCGACGTCCTGTACTTCGCGGGCTTCGGCACCATGGTCGGCTGCTGGACCGCGGGATTCCTCGGTGACCGGATCGGCGCGAAGAAGGCGTACGCGCTGACACTGCTGGCCTCGCTGGCCTTCGTGTACCCGGTCTTCGCCGTGCACGACAATCTGCTGCTGCTCGGGATTCTGCTCTTCCTGCTGCAGGCCACCAGCTTCGGCATCTCCGGGCTGCTGCCCCGCTACATCGGCGGGCACTTCCCGACCGAGAACCGCGGCGCCGCGTTGGGCTTCACGTACAACGTGGGAGCGCTCGGCGGCGCCGTGGCCCCGGTCCTCGGAGCGCATCTGGCGTCCGGGATGGACCTGGGTCGGGCGCTGGCGGTGCTGACCTTCGCGGGCACGGTGATCGTGGTGCTGCTGGTCGGGTTCGACGTACCGGCCAGGCTGAACCGGCTGACCGATCCGGACGCGGAACGGGACCACCTCGCGGTGCCCCTGGCGACGGAACGGGGCGAGGCCGCCCTCACGACGGCCTCCGGCTGACACACCGGGAACGCGTTCTCGTAACAGCCGACCGGGACCCGCGGGGCCCTGCGGGGGCCTGCGGGGGCCTGCCGGAGCCACGGACCCCGCAGGACCCGGCAGGTCCGAGCAGGACCCGGCAGGTCCGAGCAGGACCCGGCAGGTCCGAGCAGGACCCGGCAGGTCCGCCCGCGACTCGCGGATCACCGCCCATGTCCGTTTCGTACAAGACCCGCAGGGACGACCGGCCTACGGTCGGGGCATGACTCCACGCATGGACGCGATCAGCATCATCACCGCGGATCTGGCCGCTTCGCTCGCCTTCTACCACCGGCTCGGTCTCGACATCCCCGCCGACGCGGAATCCGCACCCCACGTCGAAGTGACGCTCCCGGGCGGGCAGCGTCTGCTCTGGGACACCGAGGAGGTCATCCGGTCGTTCGACCCGCAATGGACCGCGCGGCACGGCGGGGAACGCCTCGGGCTCGCCTTTCTCTGCGACAGCCCGGCCGAAGTGGACACGGTGTACGACGACCTGACGGGCGCCGGTTACCGGGGACATCTGAAGCCGTGGGACGCGGTGTGGGGGCAGCGTTACGCGGTGGTCCTCGACCCGGACGGCTGCGCGGTGTCGTTGTTCGCGGGCAACGGCTGAGGCCGGGACCCGGGCGTCACCGGGACGCCAGGTAGGCGGTCAGGGTGGTCCCGGCCAGGTCGCGCATCTCCCGGGCGAGATGGGCCTGGTCGGTGCAGCCCGCTTCGACCGCCGCCTCGGCGTACGGCGTTCCCGACCGGGCGAGGCCGAGCGCGCGCTGGAGCCGCAGGACCCGGGCGAGCGTCTTGGGCCCGTAGCCGAAGGCCGCGAGCGAACGGCGGTGCAGCTGGCGCGCGCCGAGGCCGACCGTCCACGCGGTGTCCGCGACGGACCGGCCGTGACCGAGCTGCGTCGCGACGGACCGCATCACAGGGTCCGGCGGTGCGGTGTCGGCCGCCCGCCGCAGGGCGATGGTCTCCAGTGCGGCGGCGGGATCGGGGGCTTCGGCGATCCGCTCGGTGAGTGCGCGGACCAGCGCGCCCGGCCACAGATCCGCGAGGGCGACCCGGCGGTCGCGCAGTTCGCGCGCGGGCACGCCGAGGAGCGCGGGGGCCGTGCCGGGCGCGAAACGGATCCCGGCGTACTGCCCGCCGGTCCCGACGGCCGACGTCCCGGCATGGGTGTCGGGACCCGCGACGAGCAGCCGTCCGTCGATCCAGAGCAGGTCCATGCAGCCGTCGGGCAGTACCGCGTGGACCGCTCCTTCCGGCACGCGCACGGTCCACACGGTCGCGCCGTCGAACCGCGACGCCCGCTCTTCGTACGTGTCGCCCATGCCCCACACGCTAACCTCGTCCCCGTCTCGTCGGAGAACTTCTCGTCGGAGACATCTCGTCGGAGAACGGATTCTGCTTCCCGGGGGCGGGCCATGACAGCACTGATGGAGTTCACCACCGACAGCGGTGCGACGGTGACGGTCGAGGTCGACCGTCATACGCCGGGTGCGCAACTGGTCGCGTTGGGCGACGACAACACCCTTGCCAGGGCAGGGCGTACGTTCGACAGCGCCCTCACCGGAATCCGTTCCGCCGCCGAGTCCGCGCTCGCCGTGTTCCGGGACGGCGCTCTCAAACCGGACGGTGTGGAGCTCGAATTCGGGGTGAAGATCACGGCGGAGGCCGGGGCCGTGATCGCCAAGAGCGCGGTCGAGGGTCACTTGGTGGTCAAGCTGTCCTGGTCCCCCGGCACGACACCGACGACACCGGCGACGCAAGCACCTCCGACGACTCCCGCTCCACCGGCGGCCGTCACCGTACCGGCGCCCACAACGCCACCCGCGGCGGCGCCGCCCGTGCCACCCGCCGGTTAGGGCCTCTCGTTCGGATCATGCCGGGCTCGGCCTGATCCAAACGAAAGAGCCTGGCCGAGGGCCGCTCTCAGCCCTCGGACGCGTTGTCCGGCTTCTCCACGTCCGGCTTCTCCACGTCCGGCCTGTCCGGGGACGGCTTGTCCGGGGACGGCTTGTCCGACTCCTTGTCGCGGCTCGGCTGCAGCCTGGACTTCACATCGTCCGGCGGCAGGAACCTCGACCACCGCTCCGGGAACTCGGACGGCATGTAGGGACTCTCGCCGACGTCGTCGTCCTCGTCGTCGTCCTCGTCGTCATCGCCGTAGTCCCCGTTCGCTGCCCTCTCCCGGCTCTCCGCCTGCGCCCGCGCGACGAGCTCCGCGGCCTGTGCCGCCCGTACCCGCTCATTCGCCGCACGCGCCGCGGCCGTCGCCAGCGAGGGCCACACCCGGTCGATGGCGGCATTGACCGCCGCGCCCACGAGCACCGCGAACGCGGAGATGCCGATCCACAGCAGGACGGCGATCGGGGCCGCCAACGAGCCGTAGATCGTCGGCCCCTCGACCGTACTGGTGAGGTAGATCCGCAGCAGGAAGCTGCCGAGCACCCACATCGCGAGCGCCACCAGCGCACCGGGCATGTCTTCGATCCAGGGCGAACGGACCGGTACGGAGACGTGGTAGAGCGTCGTCAGGAACGCGATCGACAGCAGGATCACCAGCGGCCAGTACAGGACGCTTATGAGCTCGGTGCCCCACGGGATGAACTCCACGACCCGGTCCGGGCCGACCACGAGCAGCGGCAGCACCACGGCGCCGAGCAGCAGCGCGATCACGTACAGCAGGAAGGAGAGCAGCCGCGTCTTGACGATGCCGCGCTGGCCGTCGAGGCCGTACATCACCGTGATCGTGTCGATGAAGACGTTGACCGCGCGGGAGCCGGACCAGAGCGCGATCGCGAAGCCGATGGAGATGACATCGGGCCGGGCGCCGGTGGTGACGTCCGCGAGGAGCGGTTTCGCGATATCGTTCACGCCCCGCTGGCTGAGCACCGTCTGGGCGGCGTTGAGGATGTTGCGCTCGATGGAGGCGACCGTGGTGGTGTCGGTCCACGCGTCGACGTATCCGAGCAGCCCGATCAGGCCGAGCAGCAGCGGGGGCAGGGACAGCAAGGTGAAGAACGCCGCCTCGGCCGCGAGTCCCAGAATGCGGTACTCCATGCACGAGTTGACGGTGTCCTTGAGCAACTGCCAGACCATCTGCCGCTTGGATACGTTGCGGTAGAGGACCCTGGCCCGGTGGAGCCGCCCCGATGGCCGCTCGGGTGTTTCATTTGCTGCCTGCACATCCTTACCGTAGCGGCATGGCAGCCACCACCCACACCGTGTTCAACCAGGTACCGCCGCTGGCCGGCTACGACGTCTTCGGCGCCGACCTCGCGCTCACCGAGGCGGTACGACGTCACATCTCACCCGAACTGCTATCCGAGGCCCGGGGCGGGCTCAGTGAGCTGGGCCGGGCCGCGGGCTCCGCGCAGGCGCAGGCGTGGGGAGCGCAGGCGAACGAGAATCCGCCCGTGCTGCGTACCCACGACCGGTACGGGAATCGCATCGACGAGGTGGAGTTCCACCCGGCCTGGCACCGACTGCTGGGGCATGCGGTCGGTGCGGGTCTCACCGACGCCTGGGGCAGGCCCGGCGGTCATGTGCGGCGGGCGGCCGGCTTCCTGGTGTGGACGCAGGCCGAGGCGGGGCACGGCTGCCCGCTGTCGATGACGCACGCGGCGGTGCCCGCGCTGCGGACCGATCCGGCGCTGGCCGCCGAGTGGGAGCCGCTGCTGACCTCTACGGTGTACGAGCAGGGGCTGCGGCCCGCCGCGCAGAAGGCCGGTGTGCTGTTCGGGATGGCCATGACGGAGAAGCAGGGCGGCACCGACGTACGGTCCAACACGACGCGGGCCGAGCCGCTGTCCGCGGCGGGCGAGTACCTGCTCGCCGGGCACAAGTGGTTCTGTTCGGCACCGATGTCCGACGGCTTCCTGGTGCTGGCGCAGGCGCCCGGCGGCCTGACGTGTTTCCTGCTGCCCCGGGTGCTGCCCGACGGCACCCGCAACCCGTTCGCGATTCAGCGGCTGAAGGACAAGCTGGGCAACCGGTCCAACGCGTCGAGCGAGGTCGAGTTCGACGGGACGTGGGCGCGCCGGCTCGGCGACGAGGGGCGCGGGGTGCGCACCATCATCGACATGGTGGCGGCGACGCGGCTGGACTGCGTGGTCGGTTCGGCGGCGCTGATGCGGCAGGCGGTGGCGCAGGCGATCCACCACTGCACCTACCGCAGCGCGTTCGGCGGGGTGCTGGTCGAGAAGCCGCTGATGCGCAATGTGCTGGCCGATCTGGCGCTGGAGTCGGAGGCGGCGACGGTGCTGGCGCTGCGGCTGGCCGCGGCGTACGACGCTGATACGGAGAGCGAGCGGGCCTTCCTGCGGATCGCGGTGCCGACGGCGAAGTACTGGGTGACGAAGCGGTGCGCGCCGCTGGTGGGCGAGGCGCTGGAGTGTCTCGGCGGCAACGGCTACGTCGAGGAGTCCGGGATGCCGCGGCTGCTGCGGGAGGCGCCGCTCAACTCGATCTGGGAGGGCTCGGGGAACGTACAGGCGCTGGATGTGCTGCGGGCGCTGCAGCGCGAACCGATGGCGCTGAACGCGTTCCTCCAGGAGATCGGCAGGGCGCGCGGAGCCGATCACCGGCTGGACAGGGCGGTCAAGGACATGCTGACGGAATTCGCGGATCTGACCGGGATCGAGGCGCGGGCCCGCAGGCTGGTCGAGCGGATGGCACTGGTGTTGCAGGGTTCGCTGCTGGTGCGCTGGGCGCCGCCGGAGGTCGCCGACGCGTTCTGCGCGTCAAGGCTGGGCGGGGACTGGGGCACGGCGTTCGGGACGTTGCCGCACAGCCTCGCTCTGGCCCCGGTGGTCGAACGGGCGCGGCCCGTCGAACGTTAGGGCCTCCCGTACGGCGACGGAGGGTGGCGCTTGCCCGCACAGCGACGGAGGGTGGTGCTGCGCCGACACGGCACCACCCTCCATGCTGTGCACATCGAGCGGCGGAACACAGCTCCGCCGTACCCGTCCGTCACTCTCGTACGGACCCGCACCGTTCCTGGGCGGCGACGCATATCACGAATGCGGTCCGTCCCAGGTGGGCGGAATCGATGACAGGTCTCGAACGCCCGCATGATCAAACTGCCCCGAACGGGACGCTGAACACTTCCGGGCGGCTTCGTGAAGTCGCTCAGGACCGATCGGTAACCGAACAGCGGATCACTATCGTCCGCTTTATGAAACCCATATCCAGAGCAGCCGGGCTCGCCCTCGCGCTGCTGTTTCTCGTGCTGGGCATCGGCGCCCAGGCTGCATCCGCGCATGTCACGCGGGAGCATGCGGAACTCGTGGTCGCGCCCGGTGACAACGTCACCAGCGGGCGCCTTATCGTGCACAACGCCGTAGTGGCTCCCGAGCAGGCCGGTGCTTGGGCGGCCGGGCTGCTCTCGGCCCCTTGCCCGGCCACCGGTTCCGGCGTGCCCGGCGACAACGGCGGTGTGCCCGGCGGCGTCGTCATCGAGCTCGCGTGGAGCTGCCAAGTCGACGCGCTCGACCTGAACCCGCTCATCGACAAGGGTGGACTGACCCAGGTCGTCGTCGAGTTCGACGGCACGGCGGTCGACGCCTCTGCCGCCACCCCGCTCGTCGACGTCCACGGCGCGCACGCCCTGCCGTCGTTCCCCTGGCGCACCGTCGCGCTCGTCACGGCCGCCGGTGTCGTACTGTTGCTCGCCGCCTGGCGACTGCCGTTCCTCGTACGCGGACCGCGCCGTACCCGGCGGCGCTGGCAACTGGCGACCACCGGAGCCGTCGCGCTGTCCTTCCTCGCGCCCCAGGCGGCCTTCGCCGACGACAGCGCGGATCCGGTCGACACCGTCACCGTCGAGGGCACCGTCTTCAAGGACCGCAACGGCAACGGCGAACGGGACAGGGGCGAGCAGCCCATGCCCGGCATCGACGTCACCGACGGCGCCGTGTGGACCACGACCGGCGGGGATGGTTCGTACAGCCTGCAGATCGACCCGAAGCGGCGTGAGACCGACCTTGTCGGCATCGTCTCGCCCGACGGCTACACGCCCGCGCTACGCAAGGACTACATCCCGCAGTTCTTCCACAAGGTCCCCGAGACCGGCGGCAGGGACGTCGACTTCGCGCTCGTACCCGACCGCAACGCCTCGAACCCCACCGAGAAGTGGGTCATGAACTCCGACCCCGAGGTCAGCAACACCTCCGACGCCCAGGCCCGGAGCGCCCTGCCCCAGTGGACCGGCCAGGTCCAGGCGATGTCCGAGGTCGACGGCGCGACGATGCAGATCGCGACCGGTGACCTCACCGTCACGGACTACGCCGCCGAGCCGCGCCGCCAGGGCGGGTACGACATGTTCAGCAAGGGCCTCGAGGAGGGGCGGCTCGGTCACCCCTTCTACCCGGTGATGGGCAACCACGACTTCGGCGGCACGGCGACATCGCAGGGATACGCCGGCAGCATGGAGTACTACCGCCGCAACCTCGCCCCGGAGTGGTACAGCTTCGACCGTAACGGCCGACACATCGTCGTCCTCGAGGACAACTACGACGCGAGCGGGCTGAAGCCGCAGCTGGAGTGGCTGCGCCAGGACCTCGCCCGGCACGCGGTCGGCAAGCAGGTGTTCGTCTTCGCCCACCGCTCTCTGTTCACCCAGTGGGGCCCGGGCGCCGGCATGCAGCCGACGATCGACGAGCTCGCCAAGTACGACGTACGGATGGTCGCCGCGGGTCACAACCAGCAGGCCGAGTTCCGGCGTGGCGCCTTCAAGCGATCCGTCGAGATCAACAACCAGGGCACGTACGGCATCGACGGTGCCCACCCCGACTACAAGGTGCTCGACTTCAGCGCCATCACGGACGATCCGCGCACGCCTGTCAACGAGGACACCGGCCATGTGACCGGCATTCACCGGCAGTTCGACATCGACGACGACGCCGCGCTGGTCAGCCCCGCTCAGGGCAGCGTGCACAGCGCCAAGGCCGCAGTGCCCGTCGAGGTGTACGCGGAGGACGACGGCCGCACGCCCGCCAAGGCGGTGCTGACCGTCCGCGACAGCCGAGGGCACTTGGTGAAGCGTCAGGAAGTGCGCTTCGGCAAGGAAGCGTCCCGCCCCGGCATCGAGAACTGTTACACCCCGCCCGGCGGCACGCCGGAGCCCTGCCCCGACGCACGCGGCGCCTGGACGCGGGCGAGCGGCACACTGAACGGGCTGCGGCCCGGCACGTACACCGCCGAGTCGGTCGCGTACGACACCCGGGGCAAGCAGTTCCCCGTCGTGAAGAACACCTTCGAGATCGTGCGCGACTCCGAGCTCGCGAAGCCCAGGACCGGGCAGGACTGGCTGCGGCAGGGCGGCGACGAGGCCGGGCGGTCGGCGAGCGGCGACGAGCCCGGCGCGAAGCTCGACCTCAAGTGGGCCCGCCACACCGGCGAGCAGTTCAACCTCAACGGCTCGGTGGTCGCGGACGGCAAGCTCATCGTCTCCTCCCGCGCCTTCGACTCGCCGTACAGCATGATGCTCGCGTACGACATCGCCTCCGGTCGTGAGCTGTGGCGTACGTACCTGGACGGCGACGCCGAGTCGGCGCCGACGCTTCACGGCGGCAAGGTCTATCTGACCACCGGAGTCGGCCGGATCTACGCCCTCGACGCCGCGAGCGGCCGCATCGTGTGGCAGTCGATCGACCGCGAGGAGACCCACGGGGACACCGTGCGCCGCTACGGCCGCGCCGGCGGACCGGTCAGCGTCTTCGCGCTCGCGGGCGCGGACCACCGCTCGGTCGCCGTATACCAGGACGCTTACACGGTCCGCTGCCGGGACGCCGAGACCGGCGGGAAGTTGCCCGGCGGCTTCGGCGCCGCGTTCTCCTGGGGACAGGCCCACAGCACGGTAATCCGCGAGCCCGGCTCCGACACCGCCTACCTGCACTCCATGTCGAGCAACACCGTCATCGCCATGGACCTCGCGACCTGCACCCAGCTGTGGGTGAAGGACACCGCGGGCGACATCGACAGCCACTCCTCACCCGTCCTGACCGACCCGGCCACGGGCGCGGCGAAGCTGGTTACGTTCACGACGTCCGGCGTCCGCGGGCACGACCCGAAGACGGGCGCGGTGACCTGGGAGTCCAAGCTGGGCGGCGGCAGCACCTGCGAGCCGGGGCGCGCCCCGCTCACCAGCCCGGCCGTGTGGGGCGACATCGCCTATGTCGCGGGCCGTGACGGTGTCGTACGCGCCTACGACACGAGCGCGACCGATCCGTCGAAGCCGGTGTGGGAGGCCAAGTCCGGCTATCTGGCGGGGGAGAGCCCGCTGGACGACAAGTGGCGGGTCGCCATGGGCTGTTCGGCCGGTGCCGGCTCGCCCACCATGCATCCGCTGGTGACGAAGTCCCATGTGTACGTCGGGACGTGGGACGGTCGCCTGCTCGTCCTGGACCGTGCGAACGGGACGCAGGTCGCCTCGTACGACCTCGGCGCGGGAGTGGCCTCGGCCCTCTCCGTGAGCGGTGACTGGGTCTTCGCCCTCACGGACGACGGCACGGTCCACGCGCTCGCCGCACGCCGGAAGTAGAAGGGAAGCACCAGCGTGCGATCACTGCGCACCGGGGTGCTGCTCCTGCTCGCCGCCGTCCCCGCGCTGCTCATGGGCAGCGCGGGGACGGCGCAGGCGCACCCCTTCGGAACCCCTCCCGTCGTGAAGATCGAGGCGGCGGGCACCGCTGTCGACGCCACCTGGTCCGCGCAGCGGGACGACGTCGCCGTCCTGAAGAAGGAGTCCGGCGGTGACGAGGCGGGCTATCTCCGCTCGCACATCGTCGTACGCCAGGACGGCCGCCCCTGCCGTGTGGACCGGGCGGACGACATGTTGCTCCACTTCGTCTGCCCGCGGCCGGTGGACCGCATCGAGCTGACGGTCACGGCGCTGACGGACGTCAACCCGGCGTACCGGACACTGTCGGTGACGGGCACGGGCTCCGGCGGGCTGCACACGCTGCAGGAGCCGACGCGGACGCTGACCCTGACACCGGCGGCCGCGGGGGCCGCGGCCGCAGGGGCTGCTTCGGGCTGGGCGGCCTGGACGACCGATCTGACGTCACTGCTGGACCACGGCGCGGCCCTCCCGCTGGCGCTGCTCGTGGCCGCGGCCGTGGGGGCGCTCCACGCCTGCGCGCCGGGGCACGGGAAGTCGCTGGCCGCCGGGTATCTGGTGGGCGGCAGGGGCAGGCCGCGCGACGCGGTGTGGCTGGGCGGGATCGTCGCAGTGATGCACACGTTCTCGGTCGCCGCCCTGGCGGTCGGCTGGTGGCTGGCGGCGAACAGCACGCCGGACATCGCGGCGCTGACGGGGTGGCTCCAGCTGATCGCGGCGCTGGTGGTGGCCGGGGTGGGGGTGAGCCTGCTGCGGCGGCATCTGCGCCACCGAAAGAACCACCATCCCCATCATGGGCGTGATCACAAGCACGGGCACGATCACGGGCATGACCACGGGCATGACCACGGGCACAGTCATCACATCCCGGACGCCCCGTCCCTCCTCACCTGGCGCGGCCTCGTGCTCCTCGGCGCATCGGGCGGCCTGCTGCCCTCGCCATCCGCCTTCCTCGTCCTGCTCACCGGCCTGCTGACCGACAAGGTCGGCATCGCCCTCGCGATGGTCGCCGCCTTCGGCCTCGGCATGGCGCTGACGCTCACCGGCGTCGGCCTGATCGTGCTGCGCGGCCGGGACGCGCTGCTGGATCGGGTCTCCCGCTCCCGGAGGCTGCGGACGTGGACGTCAAGGGTTCCGCTGTTCGCGGCCTCGGCGGTGACGGCCGGAGGGACGGTGGCCTCGGCGGTTGCCGCAGGCCACCTCCTGAATCCGTGATCTCCGTAGCTCTGCGAGTACCCTGACGTCCGCGTACGACAAGGTCGCCCCCCGTCCGGCCCGAAAGCGGGGGGCAACCGGCGCACGGCGGGTCCGACGCAAGGTCCCTGCCCCGGATGCTTACCGCCGCCGGTCCTGAAGGCCCGGACACCCTCCAGGACCTGATACGGGTCCGGCTTCCGCCGCTCGTGGGCGGTCCCGCCGTCCGAGCCGCGGGACCGGCTTGGGCCCCGGCCGAGCGGCATGATTCCCTGGCAGTCATGAACAACCCCGCGCGCACCGCTGCCACCACCGCCGAGGTGACCATCTGGTCCCTGGAACAGACCTCCCCCGACGATCTGCGCCCCGCCGCCGTCCCGGAGGGCGATGTACGGATCGTCCGGTCCGAGGTGCCGCTGCCCGAGTTCAGCCGGTTCCTGTACACGGCGGTCGGCGGCGACATCCAGTGGACGGACCGGCTCGCGATGACGTACGCGCAGTGGCAGGAGGTCCTGGACCGGCCCGGGGCGGAGACCTGGGTGGCGTACGCGAACGGGACCCCGGCCGGATACATCGAGCTGGACCCGCAGGACGAGGGCGTCGTCGAGGTCATGTATTTCGGGCTGATACCCGACTTCCGAGGGCGCCGGATCGGCGGCCATCTGCTCTCGTACGGGGTCGCCCGCGCCTGGGACCTGGCGGAGCGCTGGCCCCAGCGGCCGCCGACGAAGCGGGTGTGGCTGCACACCTGCTCCAAGGACGGTCCGCACGCCATGGACAACTATCTGCGGCGCGGCTTCCAGCTCTTCGACACGAAGGTCGAGCTGGAGCCGGAGGTGGCGACGCCCGGGCCGTGGCCGGGGGCGCAGCGGTAGTACGCGGGCGACGGGGGCGGCTCGGAGGCAACAGGTGGGGTGATTGCGGTCATTACGGGCGGCCCGGCCCGCGTGAATCGGGTGATGGGCACCACACCGTCTCGCATGGCGGGACACTCTCGTCCACATCATGGATAATGGTGGACTGCTCAGAGATTCGCGTGACACGCTTCCGTCATGCCTGGAACTGGAATCGCCTTGGTGAGTCGACGCCACGTCGACCTCGGCCGCGTGTCCAGCGCCATCTGTCCGGCGAGCTGAGAGTCCCAGCACCGCCGCGATCCCCTTTTCTCTGCCAGCCCTGCGCACCGCCGCGCCTCAGCGCGAGTGTGCAGTTCAGAGCCGCCCTCCTGCAGTCCCGAAGGACGTACCGTCATGGCCGCTACCCCGGAACAGCCTGCGCCCGTCACGCCCCGCCGCAAAGCCGGACGCCACCGTGGCGAAGGCCAGTGGGCGATGGGGCACCACACTCCGCTCAACGGCAATGAGCAGTTCAAGAAGGACGACGACGGTCTCAATGTGCGGACACGCATTGAGACGATCTACGCCAAGCGCGGTTTCGATTCGATCGACCCCAACGACCTTCGTGGGCGCATGCGTTGGTGGGGTCTGTACACCCAGCGCAAGCCCGGCATCGACGGCGGCAAGACCGCGGTCCTGGAGCCGGAGGAGCTGGACGACAAGTACTTCATGCTGCGGGTCCGGATCGACGGCGGCCGGCTGACCACCGCGCAGCTGCGGGTCATCGGTGAGGTCTCGCAGGAGTACGCACGCGGCACCGCGGACATCACCGACCGGCAGAACATCCAGCTGCACTGGATCCGCATCGAGGACGTCCCGGCGATCTGGGAGAAGCTGGAGGCCGTCGGGCTCTCCACCACCGAGGCCTGCGGCGACTGCCCCCGCGTGATCATCGGCTCCCCCGTGGCGGGCATCGCCGCCGACGAGATCATCGACGGCACGCCCGCCGTCGACGAGATCCACGACCGGTACATCGGCAACAAGGAATTCTCCAACCTGCCGCGCAAGTTCAAGACCGCGATCTCCGGCTCGCCGGTGCAGGACGTGGTGCACGAGATCAACGACATCGCGTTCGTCGGCGTGGTCCACCCCGAGCACGGTCCGGGCTTCGACGTCTGGGTCGGCGGCGGGCTCTCCACCAACCCGAGGCTCGCCGAGCGCCTCGGCGCGTGGGTGCCGCTCGACGAGGTTCCGGAGGTCTGGGCCGGAGTCGTCGGCATCTTCCGCGACTACGGGTACCGGCGGCTGCGCAACCGCGCCCGGCTGAAGTTCCTGATGGCCGACTGGGGCCCGGCGAAGTTCCGCCAGGTGCTGGAGGACGAGTACCTGAAGCGTCCGCTGATCGACGGGCCGGCGCCCGAGCAGCCCAGCAGCCGCTGGCGCGACCACGTGGGTGTGCACCAGCAGCAGGACGGCCGTTTCTACGTCGGTTTCGCCCCCAGGGTCGGCCGCGTGGACGGCTCCACACTCGCCAAGATCGCCGAGCTGACCGCCGCGCACGGCTCGGACCGGCTGCGTACCACCGTCGAGCAGAAGATGATCGTCCTCGACGTGGCGCGGGACCAGGTGGACTCCCTGGTCGCCGGACTGGAGGCGCTCGACTTCCAGGTGAAGCCGTCGCCGTTCCGCCGCTCCACGATGGCCTGCACCGGCATCGAGTTCTGCAAGCTGGCGATCGTCGAGACGAAGGCACGCGGTGCCTCGCTCATCGACGAGCTGGAGCGCCGCCTGCCGGACTTCGACGAGCCGCTCACGATCAACCTCAACGGCTGCCCCAATGCCTGCGCCCGCATCCAGACCGCCGACATCGGCCTCAAGGGCCAGCTCGTGCTGGACGACGACGGCAATCAGGTCGAGGGCTTCCAGGTCCACCTGGGCGGCGCCCTGGGACTGGAGGCCGGGTTCGGCCGCAAGGTCCGTGGTCTGAAGGTCACTTCGGCCGAGCTGCCCGACTACGTCGAGCGGGTCCTGGGCCGCTTCCAGGAGGAGCGCGAGGACGACGAGCGGTTCGCGACGTGGGCGGCGCGGGCCAGTGCGGAGTCGCTGTCATGAGCGAGCGCGCCGCACCGTTCCACTGCCCCTACTGCGGCGACGAGGACCTGCGCCCGCACGAGACCGGCCACGGCGCCTGGGAATGTGCTTCCTGCAACCGCGCGTTCCAGCTCAAGTTCCTGGGTCTGCTGACCCGGGGGCTGCGGCGCAACGACGTTGAAGGGGACGGGATATGACGGTCACTCCGCAACCTGGGGACCTCAAGAGCCTGGCCGAACGTGCGGGCCGGGAGCTGGAGAACGCCTCCCCGCTGGAGATCCTGAAGTGGGCCGCCGACACCTTCGGCAAGCGGTTCTGCGTCACCTCGTCCATGGAGGACGCCGTCGTCGCCCACCTCGCCTCGCGCGCCTTTCCCGGCGTCGACGTGGTCTTCCTCGACACCGGCTACCACTTCCCCGAGACGATCGGGACCCGCGACGCGGTCGAAGCCGTGCTGGACGTCCACGTCATCACGCTCACCCCGCGGCAGACCGTGGCCGAGCAGGACGCCGCGTACGGGCCGAAGCTGCACGACCGCGACCCCGACCTGTGCTGCAAGCTGCGGAAGGTCGAGCCCCTCGAGGAGGGCCTGACTTCGTACGTGGCCTGGGCGACCGGGCTGCGCCGCGACGAGTCCCCGACCCGGGCGAACACCCCGGTCGTCGGCTGGGACGAGAAGCGGCAGAAGGTCAAGATCTCGCCGATCGCCCGCTGGACCCAGGACGACGTCGACGCATACGTCGCGGAGCACGGCGTCCTCACCAACCCGCTGCTGATGGACGGTTACGCCTCCGTCGGCTGCGCGCCCTGTACCCGCCGGGTGCTGGAGGGCGAGGACGTACGCGCCGGACGCTGGGCCGGCCGGGGCAAGACCGAGTGCGGGCTGCACGACTGATGACGACTGATCAGGAGACTTCGATGAGCGTGACGGAGACGGGTGCCACCATCTGGCTGACCGGTCTGCCGAGCGCGGGCAAGACCACCATCGCGTACGAACTGGCCGGGCAGCTGCGCGGCGAGGGCCACCGGGTGGAGGTCCTCGACGGCGACGAGATCCGCGAGTTCCTCTCCGCGGGTCTCGGTTTCTCCCGCGAGGACCGGCACACCAACGTCCAGCGGATCGGCTTCGTCGCCGAGCTGCTGGCGGCCAACGGCGTGAAGGTGCTGGTCCCCGTCATCGCCCCGTACGCGGACAGCCGGGACGCGGTCCGCAGGCGGCACCAGGCCGAGGGGACCGCGTATCTGGAGGTGCACGTCGCGACCCCGGTCGAGGTGTGCTCCGTACGCGATGTGAAGGGGCTCTACGCCAAGCAGGCGGCGGGCGAGATCAGCGGGCTCACCGGGGTCGACGACCCGTACGAGGCGCCCGAGTCGCCGGATCTGCGGATCGAGTCGCACCGACAGACCGTGCAGGAGTCCGCGGCGGAGCTGTACGCGCTGCTGAGCGAGAGGGGTGCAGCGTGACGACCGTCGCGACTGTGTCGGAAGGCACCGACAATCCGTACGCACTCAGCCATCTGGACTCCCTGGAGTCCGAGGCCGTGCACATCTTCCGTGAGGTGGCGGGCGAGTTCGAGCGGCCGGTGATCCTGTTCTCCGGCGGCAAGGACTCGATCGTGATGCTGCATCTGGCGCTCAAGGCGTTCGCGCCCGCGCCGGTGCCGTTCGCGCTGCTGCACGTCGACACCGGGCACAACTTCCCCGAGGTGCTGGAGTACCGCGACCGCACGGTGGCCCGGCACGGGCTGCGGCTCCATGTCGCCTCCGTGCAGGAGTACATCGACGCCGGGAAGCTCCGCGAGCGCCCGGACGGCACCCGCAACCCGCTCCAGACCGTGCCGCTGACCGAGGCGATCCAGCAGCACCGCTTCGACGCCGTGTTCGGCGGCGGGCGCCGCGACGAGGAGAAGGCGCGCGCCAAGGAGCGGGTCTTCTCGCTGCGCGACGAGTTCTCCCAGTGGGACCCGCGCCGCCAGCGCCCCGAGCTGTGGCAGCTCTACAACGGCCGGCACGCCCCCGGCGAACACGTCCGGGTCTTTCCGATCTCCAACTGGACCGAGCTGGACGTCTGGCAGTACATCGCCCACGAGGGCATCGAGCTCCCGGAGATCTACTTCGCCCATGAGCGCGAGGTCTTCAACCGCTCCGGCATGTGGCTGACCGCGGGCGACTGGGGCGGTCCCAAGGGGGGCGAGCTGGTCGAGACCCGGCAGGTCCGCTACCGCACGGTCGGCGACATGTCGTGCACCGGCGCCGTCGACTCCGACGCGACGACGCTGGACGACGTGATCACCGAGATCGCCGCCTCCCGGTTCACCGAGCGGGGCGCGACGCGCGCCGACGACAAGATGTCCGAGGCCGCGATGGAAGACCGCAAGCGCGAGGGGTACTTCTAAATGACCACCATCTCCCAGCAGTTGTCGACCACGACCCTGCTGCGGTTCGCCACCGCGGGGTCCGTCGACGACGGCAAGTCCACCCTCGTGGGACGTCTGCTGCACGACTCCAAGTCGGTCCTCACCGACCAGCTGGAGGCCGTCGAGCACGCCTCGCGCAGCCGGGGCCAGGAGGCGCCCGATCTGGCGCTGCTGACCGACGGGCTGCGGGCCGAGCGTGAGCAGGGCATCACCATCGATGTCGCGTACCGCTATTTCGCGACGCCCCGACGCCGGTTCATCCTGGCCGACACCCCGGGGCACGTGCAGTACACCCGGAACATGGTCACGGGAGCCTCGATCGCCGAGCTGGCCGTCGTCCTGGTCGACGCCCGCAACGGCGTCGTCGAGCAGACCCGCCGCCACGCCGCCGTCACCGCGCTGCTCCGCGTCCCGCACGTGGTGCTGGCCGTCAACAAGATGGACCTGGTCGACTACGCGGAGCCCGTCTTCGCCACCATCGCCGAGGAGTTCACCGCGTACGCCGCGTCCCTCGGCGTCCCGGGCTGGGGGTCTGGAGGGGACCCCCAGGAAAACTGGTGTACCGCGATCCCGATCTCCGCACTGGCCGGTGACAACGTCGTGGAGCCGTCCGCCAACATGGACTGGTACGGCGGCCCCACCGTCCTGGAACACCTGGAGACGGTGCCGGTCAGCCATGACCTCACCGCCTGCCACGCCCGCTTCCCCGTCCAGTACGTCATCCGCCCGCAGACCGCCGAGCACCCCGACTACCGGGGCTACGCCGGTCAGATCGCGGCCGGCGCGTTCCGCGTCGGCGAGAGCGTCACCGTCCTGCCCTCGGGCCGTACGTCGACGGTCACCGCGATCGACGCGCTCGGCGAGAGCGTGGACATCGCCTGGGCACCCCAGTCCGTCACGATCCGGCTCGCCGACGACATCGACATCTCCCGCGGCGACCTCATCGCACCCGCCGACGACGCGCCCGCGGTCACCCAGGACGTCGAGGCGACCGTCTGCCACCTCGCCGACCAGCCGCTCACCGTCGGCCAGCGGGTGCTGCTCAAGCACACCACCCGCACGGTCAAGGCGATCGTCAAGGACATCCCCTCCCGCCTCACGCTGGACGACCTCTCCCAGCACCCGGCGCCGGGCCGGCTCGTCGCCAATGACATCGGCCGGGTCGTCGTCCGTACCGCGGAGCCGCTCGCGCTCGACGCGTACGCGGACTCCCGCCGCACCGGCTCCTTCCTGCTGATCGACCCGGCGGACGGCACCACGCTGACGGCCGGCATGGCCGGTGCCTCGTTCGCCGCCGTGGCCGGGACCCCGGCCGTCGCGGCCGGCGACGCCGAGTGGGACTTCTGATGACCATCGACATCTACTCCACGTTCGCGAAGGAGGGCGGCCGCGTCGGCAGCGGCGCCCTCGGCAGCGGCCAGGGCGGGGTCGCACGATGTGCGCGATGACGTACGCGCACTGCCTGCGCGCCCACCCCTGCCAACCGCACCGCCCGTTCAGACGAAGACCTGCCGACTTCCCGGCCGTGTCCCCATGAGTTCCGAGGGACGCGAGGACCGGGCCGACGAGAGGAAAGCCTCCCGTGCCTGCCCCCCGTACGACGCTGCGCCGCAGCCTCGCCGCTGCCGCCGCCCCGCCGCTGCTCGCCGTCGCGCTCACCGCCTGCGGCTACGGCTCCGCGGCGAAGGACGACGACTCCAAGAAGTCGAACGTCGCCGCCGACGCGAAGAAGCTCTCCGCGGACACCGTACGGATCGGATACTTCCCGAACCTCACGCACGCCACCGCCCTGGTCGGTGACCAGGAGGGCCTCTTCCAGAAGGAGCTCGGCGGCACGCAGCTGAAGACCTCGCAGTTCAACGCGGGGCCGTCCGAGATCGAGGCGCTGAACGCCGACTCGATCGACATCGGCTTCATCGGCCCGTCGCCCTCCATCAACGGCTACACGAAGTCCCACGGCAAGAACCTGCGGATCATCGGCGGTTCGGCCTCCGGCGGTGTGAAGCTGGTCGTCGACCCGAAGAAGATCAGGACCCTGGACGACCTCAAGGGCAAGAAGATCGCCACCCCGCAGCTCGGCAACACCCAGGACGTGGCCTTCCTCAACTGGATCTCCGAGAAGGGCTGGAAGGTCGACGCCCAGAGCGGCAAGGGCGACGTCTCCGTGGTCCGTACGGACAACAAGGTGACACCGGACGCCTACAAGTCCGGTTCCGTCGACGGCGCGTGGGTCCCCGAACCCACCGCGTCCAAGCTGGTCGCCGAGGGCGCCAAGGAACTGCTCGACGAGTCGACGCTGTGGCCGGACGACAAATTCGTGATCACGAACATCATCGTGTCGCAGAAGTTCCTCAAGGAGCACCCGGACGTCGTCGAGGCGGTGCTGCGGGGCTCGGTGAAGACCAACGCGTGGATCAACACCAACCCGGACAAGGCGAAGGCCTCCGCCAACGCGGCGCTGAAGAAGCTGACCGGCAAGGCACTGCCCGCCGAGATCATCGACCCGGCGTGGAAGTCGATCCAGATCACCGACGACCCGCTGGCGGCCACGCTCGACGCGCAGGCCCAGCACGCGGTGAAGGCGGGCCTTCTGGAGAAGCCGGACCTCAACGGCATCTACGACCTGAAGCCGCTGAACAAGATCCTCAAGGCCGCGGGCAGGCCCGAGGTGGCCGACGCCGGCCTCGGCGTCAAGTAAGCCCCCGCTCGCAGACTCCCAGGAGGTGACGACCATGGCGACCACTCTCACCAAGGCCGAGGACCGTGTCTCGGTCGGGCACGCCGCTCGTATCGCACATGTCTCGAAGTCCTTCGGCGGACCGGCGGGGCAGCAGCTCGTCCTGGACGACATCACGCTCGATGTCGCACCGGGCGAGTTCGTCACCCTCCTGGGAGCCTCCGGGTGCGGAAAGTCGACGCTGCTGAACCTGGTGGCCGGACTCGACCGCCCGACCGCGGGATCCATCGAGACCCCCGGCGGGCGGCCGGCCCTGATGTTCCAGGAGCACGCCCTGTTCCCGTGGCTGACCGCCGGCAAGAACGTCGAACTCGCGCTGCGGCTGCGCGGCGTACCCAAGTCGGAGCGCCGCACGGAAGCGGAGCGGCTGCTGGAACTCGTACGGCTGGGCGAGGCGTTCGGGAAACGGGTGCACGAGCTCTCCGGCGGCATGCGGCAGCGGGTGGCGATGGCCCGGGCGCTCGCCCAGGACAGTCAACTGCTGCTGATGGACGAGCCGTTCGCCGCGCTCGACGCCATCACCCGGGACGTGCTGCATGACGAGCTGACCCGGATCTGGCGCGAGACGAAGGTCTCGGTCCTCTTCGTCACGCACAACGTGCGCGAGGCGGTACGGCTCGCCGAACGCGTCGTCCTGTTGTCGTCCCGGCCCGGCCGGATCGCCCGCGAGTGGACGGTCGACATCGATCAGCCGCGCCGTATCGAGGACACCGCCGTGGCGGAACTGTCCCTCGAGATCACCGAACAACTGCGTGGGGAGATCCGCCGTCATGGCCGGCACTGACACCAAGCCCGACGATCTGGCCGGGCTGGAGGCCGGGCTCGACGCACTGGACGCCGTACAGGTGCGCCGCACCCCCGTGCGCGAGGTGCTGCTCCGCAAGGTGCTGCCGCCGGTGCTCGCGGTGGCGCTGGTGGTCGTCGTCTGGCAGTTGCTCGTCGAGGCCCGGGTCACCGACGACTACAAGCTGCCCTCACCGGGTGCGGTCTGGAACAGCGCGGCCGACATGTGGCTGCAGGGGACGCTCCTGGACGTCGTCTGGACCAGCATCTCGCGCGGTCTGCTCGGCTTCCTGCTGGCCGTGGCCATCGGTACGCCGCTGGGTCTGCTGGTCGCCCGGGTGAAGTTCGTACGGTCGGCGATCGGCCCGATCCTGTCCGGGCTGCAGTCCCTGCCGTCGGTGGCCTGGGTGGCGCCCGCGGTGATCTGGCTCGGGCTGAACGACAGGATGATGTACGCGGTGATCCTGCTGGGCGCCGTCCCCTCGGTCGCCAACGGGCTGGTCTCCGGCGTCGACCAGGTGCCGCCGCTGTTCCTCAGGGCGGGCCGCACGCTCGGCGCGACCGGGCTGCGCGGGACCTGGCACATCGTGCTGCCGGCCGCGTTGCCCGGCTATCTGGCCGGTCTCAAGCAGGGCTGGGCGTTCTCCTGGCGCTCGCTGATGGCCGCCGAGATCATCGCGTCCTCCCCCGACCTCGGGCTCGGGCTCGGGCAGTTGCTGGAGAACGGCCGCAACAACGCCGACATGCCCGGCATCTTCCTGGCCATCATCCTGATCCTCTTCGTCGGCATCGCGATCGACCTGCTGATCTTCAGTCCGCTGGAGCGGTGGGTGCTGCGCAGCCGCGGTCTCCTCGTCAAGAACTGAGCCACGCCATGTCCGCCCCGGTCCTCCTCGTCATCGCCCACGGCAGCCGCGACCCGCGGCACGCGGCGACCGTGCACGCGCTCACCACGCGGGTGCGGTCGCTGCGGCCGGGGCTGCGCGTGGAGACCGGCTTCCTGGACTTCAACGCGCCGTCCGTGCCGAGGGTGTTGGAGCGGCTGGCCGCACAAGGGGCGGGGGACGTCATCGCGCTCCCCCTCCTGCTGACCCGGGCCTTCCACGCCAAGTCCGACATCCCGACGGTGCTGCACGAGGCCCGGGCCAGGCTGCCTCGGATGCGCATCCGGCAGGCCGCGGTGCTCGGCCCGTCACCCCTGCTGAATTCGGCACTGGAACGGCGGCTGTACGAAGCCGGTGTCCGTCCCGGTGACCGCGGCTCGACCGGGCTCGTCCTGGCCTCGGCGGGCTCCACAGACCCGGAGGCGATCGCAGTGATCGCTGAAATCGCGCGGGAGCTGCGGCACACTGGTTGGTGCGCCGTGCGGCCTGCGTTCGCCTCCGCATCCCTCCCTCGCACCGAGGACGCCGTACGGACCCTGCGCGCCGAGGGCGTACGGCGGGTGGCGGTGGCCCCCTACGTCATCGCACCCGGCCGGCTCCCGGACCGTATCGCCGCGGGCGCGGCCGGGGCGGACGTGCGGGCCGAAGTCCTCGGCGCGTCACCGGAACTGGCACGGCTGCTGCTGACCCGGTACGACGAGGCCCGCGTCCCGCGCGCCCGGCCGGCGTCGCTCAGCGCATAGTCTGGGCGGTCCCCTCAGCCCACGTCCAGGCTGCCCGTGCGGGTCCGCTTGAGTTCGAAGAAGTCCGCATTCCCGGCGAGCACCCGGAAGCTGTCGAAGATCCGCCCGGCCTCCTCGCCCCGCGGCACGGCACGTAGCACCGGCCCGAACCAGACCGAGCCGTCGACGTGGATCGTCGGCGTACCCACGTAGGCGTCCGCCTCCGGATCCTTACCCGCGTCATGGCTGCGCCGCAGTGCCTCGTCGTACGACTCCGAGTGTGCGGCGGCCGCGAGTTCGGCGGGCAGGCCGAGCTCCGTGAGGGATGCGGCGATCACCTCGTCGAAGTCCTCGTTCTTCTGTCGGTGAATACGGGTGCCCAGCGCGGTGTAGAGCTCACGAAGCACACCGTCCCCGTGCGCGTCCGCCGCCGCGACCGCGACCCGCACCGGGCCGATCGACCGGTCGACCAGATCCCGGTACCAGTCGGGGAGTTCATTGCCGATGTTGTGCAGATAGAGGCTCATGACGTGGAAGCGGAGCTCGATGTCGCGCTGCTGCTCCACCTCCAGCATCCAGCGGGAGGTGATCCAGGCGAACGGGCAGGCCGGGTCGAAGTAGAAGTCGACGGCGGTCCGGCCCGATTCCGGGGTGCGTGGTGTGGTCATGGGTCGAGCCTAGACACGAATTGGCATGTGGCATCGGGCCATTCAACGTCATAATGACTGGGCCACTTCGATCGATGTGAGACGGGCGGTAGCATCCCCGGATGCGAACCATCGAGACACTGGTCCCGCAGGCCGGGCAGACCGATGCCGCGGGCCTGCGTGAGTTCGACGCGGACGAACTCGCGGGGTACGTCGCCGATTCGGCGCATCCGTGGTGGCGCCGCAGGGCCTGCGTGGTCGCGCTGGCCGGGCGGGTGCCGGAGCACCGTGTCGCCGGACTGATCGCGCGCATCCGCGACCCCCATGACGAGGGCGAAGTCCGCATCGCGCTGCTGGACCTCCTCGCGGACCGGGCGGAACTCCTGCCCTGGCTCAGGCACAAGGACCGGCGGAAGGAGAGTTCGTACGGACTGCCCGAGGCGATCCTCAAGGCGCGCGGCCTGCTCGGCGACCGTTCGGCGACCGGCGAACTGGCGACGCTCGCGGCCGAACCGTGGCCGCATCTGCGGGCGATCGGCGAGGCCGCACTGGACGCGCTGGTCGCCCGGTACGGAACCGCGGCGGTCCTGGCCGATGTCGGTTACGCACGCCCTGAGGACCGCGCCTTCCGCATCCGTATGCGGCACCGCGCCGGCCAGGACGTCACCGACGCGCTCGCGGACCCCGACCCGGCGGTCGCGTACCTCGCCCAGTCGCTGCTGACCGACCCGGCCCGGATCCGCGGCTACCTCGGCGAGGCGCCGACGGCCGAGGCGAAGCTGTGGGCCGCGTACGCGCTGCACCGCCTCACCGGCGACGCCGCCGAGACCCGGGCGATCCACGACTCGCTGGACCGTCCCCGGGTCGAGGTCGACGGTCTGGACGACGAACTGCGCGGGGTGATCCTCCAGGAGTACGGGCACTACTGCGAGGAGCAGAGCGACCCGCGTTGGCGGGTCGAGGCCATCTGCGCCGAGCCGCCCGTCCCACCGGACGAGGACGAGCAGCTCCGCCGGGCCGTGGCCGCGCTCACCGCGGCGGGCCTGGCACCGGAGCCCCCGATCTCCTGCGGGGAGCGCCACCGGCAGGGCGGTGGCACCTATCACGTCATCAGGTTCGGCGAGAGCGAGCTCTCCATCAGTACTCTCGGGCGGTTCGCCACCTCGTACGAGGACGAACCCGCCGCCCGCGCGGCCCTGGAATCGGCCGGCTTCCGCTGGATCGACCGGGCGACCGGCGCGCTCCGGGTCACCGGACTCTGTGTCTACTACTTCGGCGGGCGCACTCCCCTGGATGTCGGCACCCTGCTGTTCTACTGGCAGGACTGAGGGCTGCTGCCGGCAGGACCATGGGCTGCCCCGTGATCCCCGGCAGATCGGCGGCCGGGGATCGGGGGGGCCGTGGTCATGCTCCGGTCCAGTGCGGGTCGCGTCCGCTGTGGGCCAGCGCCCGTTCGAACACCGACGCCGATGCGGGCACCGTCACCTCGTCGGCGAAGCCGTCGTACTGCCGGTAGAGCGCGGCGGTGCTGTCGACGACACCGAGAACGTAGGCAGCCGCCTCGTCGGAGAGCCGGAACTCCTCGCCGACGGCACGGGCCACGTCCCAGCCGTGCAGGGCCGTCTCCTCGATGAGCATCGCGGCGATGTCGGCGGCCGGGGAAGCCGAACCCCCGAGGTCGATTTCGCCGTCCCAGACCGCGGGGTCCGACCATGCGGCGACCGCACGGTCCAGCTGCGCCGCGTACTGCTGCGCCCAGTCGGCGTCGGCGGTGAAGTCGCGGGTGGTGAGCTCCTCCGGGAGGTCCTCGCGCAGGGCTCGGTGCTCCAGGCCGTGGGACGTGTAGAGCACCCAGTGGTTGATGAGTTCGCGCAGGACCCAGTCGCCACAGGGCGTGGGCAGTTCGAGCTGGCCGGTGCTGATGGAACGGGCGATGCGGGCCGCTTCGCGGGCGACTTCGGTCATGTGAGCGTGCTCGTTCTTCATGCGTCACAGACTAGGACGGGCCACTGACAACGGTATTGAAGAAAGGCGACGCCGACCGGACCCGCCGCTTCAGGCGGCGGCGTCGACGGGGGCCACGAGTTCGGCCACGGGCATCGAGCCCTCGGTCAGCCGTCCCTTCCGAGGACGCCGCCGACGGCGCCCGCCCCGATGATGATGTAGCGCATCCCGACTCCCGTCCGCGGCCGCACAGGTCAGCACGCCGGTCCCCCGAAGGGCCGGCAACACCTCGGCACGGGACGGGAGATCGGATCGTCGAGGGGACTAGGCTTCCCGTCATGTCTTCCACGTCACAGCCGCCCGGCGATGTGTTCCTGCTCGGTGGCGAGCTGCCCGTACGTCGGCTCGGTTACGGCACCGCGCAGCTGACCGGCCCCGGGTACTGGGGGCCGCGTGGGGAGCGGCAGGAGGACGTGGCCGTGCTGCGGGCGGCCGTCGAGCAAGGGGTCACGCTCATCGACACCGCCGACAACTACGGTCCCGGGCTGGCCGAGGAGCTGGTCGCCGAGGCCCTTCACCCGTACCGCGAGGATCTGGTCGTCGCGACCAAGGGCGGTGTGGTGCGGACCAGCGACAGCGCCTGGCATGTCGCGGGCCGTCCCGAGCAGCTGCGGGCGATGTGCGAGGCCAGTCTGCGGCGGCTGCGGACGGACCGGATCGATCTCTACCAGTTGCACCGGCTGGACCCGGAAGTGCCGATGGCCGACCAGCTGGGGGCCCTGGATGCGCTGAGGCAGGAAGGTAAGATCCGGTACATCGGTCTGGACACCCTCACCGCCGACCAGCTGGAGCAGGCCCTCTCCCTGACCGGGATCGCCTCGGTGCAGAACCGCTTCAATCTCCTCGACCGTTCGTCGGACCCGGTACTGAAGGTGTGCGAGGCCCACGGCCTGGCTTTTCTGCCCTGGTTCCCGCTGGCGAACGGCGCTCTGACCGGCGAGGCGACCGCGGCGCTCGCCCATGTCGCCGACCGGCACGGTGCCACCCTCGGGCAGATCGCCCTCGCCTGGCTGCTGCACCGCTCCCCCGTGCTGTGTCCGACTCCGGGCACCGGTTCGCCCGGTCATCTCGCGGAGAACCTGGGGGCGCGGGAGATCCGGCTGTCCGCCGAGGACATGAGCCGCCTGGAGGCGCTCGCACCCGCATGAAGGAGTACCGCACTTGACCACGCGTACCACCGCCCCCGTCCCCGCCCCGGCCGGTGTCCCCGGTCCCTCCGGCGCCCCGGTGATCCGGACCGACGACGTCTCGCTCGTACGGGACGGCAGGTCCTGCTCGGCTCGGTCTCGCTGACCGTGCGCAGCGGTGAGCACTGGGCGCTGCTCGGTGCCAATGGGGCCGGGAAGAGCACGCTGCTGGGGCTGCTCGGCGCGGTCAACCACCCCACGCGGGGCTCGGTCGAGGTGCTCGGGCGCACCCTCGGGCGGGTCGATCTGCGGGAGCTGCGGTCGCCTCGGTGTCGTAGGTGACGTGGACGAGTTGGCCGTCCAGCTGGACTCCGCGCATCCGGGACGCGGTGAGCGGGCCGGGGTGCGGGGCGTCGTCCCCGGTGAGCGAGGCGATCATCCTGTCTCGGTCCCAGACCCGGCCGGTGGAGTCGATCTCGCGGTACTCGGGGTGCAGCACCTGGGAGAGGAGTTCGGCGAAGGCCCGTACCGACGGGTCCAGGAGGCGGAGCTCGCCCTCGACGGCCGCGGCCACTGCGGGGGACGGTTCGCTCATGCGCGGGCTCCGTCGTGTGCGGTCATCTCCACGAGCTTGACCACGGTGTTCCAGTTGCGCGAGGTGGCCGTGATGCCCTTGGTGAGGCCGGGCCGGGACAGCGCGTCGGCGAGTTTGGAACGGCCCAGTCCGTCGGGGGCGTAGAGGTAGAGCGCGCGGTCGCCGAGCCGGAACTCCTCGGGGAGGTAGGCCGCCGGGTCGATCCGGGCGAAGCGTTCGGCGTCGACGGGTTGCCCGAAGTAGGTGATGTGCAGTTGTCTGCCTTCGAGTTCGGCGGCCGGGAAGGGGCAGGCCGCCGCAACTGCCGCGAGGTAGGCGCCGTCCCGGACCAGGCAGGGGACGGGGAAGCCGAACCGTTTCTCGATGGCCCGTTCCAGTTCGGCGGCGAGTGCGTTCTCGTCGTCCGACGGGCTGCTGAACACGGCGTTGCCGCTCTGCAGGTGGGTGCGGACGTCGCCGTGGCCCAGTTCGGTGAGCAGTGTGCGGAGTTCAACCATCGGAACCCTCTTGTGGCCGCTCACATTGATTCCGCGCAACAGCGCCGCGTACATCGTCATGGGCACACCATAGGACGATCGCTTCACGCGGAGCGGCCGCCGCGCCCCGTGGGGGAGGGCACGGCGGCCGCCGATTCCGTTGCGCCGGGCGTCCGCCGCCCGGTCACGTCTGCGGGGGTCGGTTACTCGACGACCTTCAGCAGCTTGTTCGGTGTGCCCTCGGTCGCGTTGGAGATCGCGTCGGGGGTGGCGCCGTCGGTCAGGGCCGTGGCGACCTCGTCCGGGGTGGCGTCCGGGTGTCCGGCGAGGTAGACGGCGGCGGTACCGACGACGTGCGGGGTCGCCATGGACGTACCGGAGATGGTGTTGGAGCCGTCGTCGCTGTCGTTCCAGGACGAGGTGATGTCCGATCCGGGGGCGTAGATGTCCACGATCGAGCCGTAGTTGGAGAACGACGACTGCTCGTCGTCCACCGTGGACGAGGCGACCGTGATGGCCTGCGGGACGCGGGCCGGGGAGCTGTCGCTCGCGTCGGCGGAGTCGTTTCCGGCGGCCACCGCGAAGGTGACCCCGGAGGCGATGGCCTTCTGGACCGCGGCGTCGAGCGCCTCGTCCGCGCTGCCGCCGAGGCTCATGTTGGCGACGGAGGGGCCCTCGTGGTGCTCGGTGACCCAGTCGATGCCGGCGACGACCTGCTCGGTGGTGCCCGAGCCGGAGTCGTCGAGGACCCGGACGGCGACGATCTTCGCCTTCTTGGCGACCCCGTAGGTCGCACCGGCGATGGTGCCCGCCACGTGGGTGCCGTGGCCGTTGCCGTCGTCGGCGCTGTCGTCGTTGTCGACGGCGTCGTAGCCCGAGCCGGCCCGGCCCTCGAACTCGTTGTGCGTGGTGCGGACACCGGTGTCGATGACGTACGCGGTGACGCCCTCGCCCGCGCTGTCCGGGTAGGTGTACGCATCGTCGCCGGCCGTCTCGGTCTGGTCGATCCGGTCCAGTCCCCAGGACGGCGGGTTCTCCTGGGTGGCGTCGATGTGGAACTTCTTGTTCTGGACGACCTTGGAGACGGCCGGGTCGGCGGCCAGGCGCTTGGCCTCGGTCAGCGTAAGGCCGCTGGCGGAGAAGCCGTTGATGGCGGAGCTGTAGTTCCGCTTGAGCTCGCCGCCGTACTCCTTGGCGAGCTTCGCCTTGTCGGCCTTGTGGTCGAGCTCGTGGTCGAGCATCACGATGTAGCTGCCCGATACGGCGTTCGCGGCGTCCGCACCGTAGACGGTGCCGGTCGCGGGAGCGGGAGTGGCTCCGGCGAGGGAGCCGCCCATCAGGGTGACTCCGGCGGCCGCGGCCACGGCGGTTATCGCCGCGGTCAGCTTGATCCGGCGTGCGCGCTTGTGAATTGCCATGAAGAGGGGTCTCCTCGTCATTCTTTGTGGGGGGATTGACCCCCGGCCGGAATATCTCCGGGGGTTGGCTCGAAACCCTCGCCGATTGACGCGCTCAGATCAAGACCTTCATGATGCTGTGACTTATTCAACAAGGCTTCGTAATAAGAAACCGGCCAGCCGAACCCAAGTCGGACAGCGCCGTCGCAACACCCGTCCCGGGTAAGGGGCTCACCGCTCCCGCACCGACGACCGGCGCCCTTCGCAGGCGGGAACAGGGAACGGGGCGGCGCCCCGGGGCGGGCGAGGAGTCGGCTTGATTCCGTCCCCGCCCGCCACATGTGCGGTTCGGCCCCGATGAGGTGGGGGCCGTCGGCGTCTCAGCGCTGATAGCGGGCCAGCACCCGGTTCCCGTCGTCCACCAGACGTCCTCTCAGCTCCGCCGCCCCGATCGCCCCGCTGTAGTACTCCTGGAGGGCGGGGGTGGCTACCTTGTCCTTCCATTCCGGGTAGCCGCGGACCGCCTGGGCGGGCGCCGGCCGGAGCCCCTCCGCGACCGCGACACCGGTCGACCAGCCGTCCTTGTCGGTGTGCAGGGCCGGGTCCGCCAGGGCCGCCGTGCCGGTCGGGAGCATCCAGTCCCCCTTGGCCAGGCGCACCATGTTCCGCGGTTGCAGCAGGAAGTCGATGAACTGCGCGGCCTCCTTCTTGTGCGGGCTGGCCTCCGAGACGGAGAGGGTCTGCGGGCTCACCCCCTGGGCGGATCCCCCGCCGCCGACGGGGGCGGGCAGCACCGTCCACTCGAAGCCCTCGGGGGCCTGCTCGACGACTTGCTGGCGGTACGAGAAGCCGAGCGGAACCATCGCGTACTTGCCGCCGAAGAACCCCGGCAGGGTGTCGGAGCCGCCCATGCCGAGCGCGGTGCGTGCGGCGCTGTGGTCGGTGTTCACCTGGTCGTGAATGATGCCGGGGACGACCTGGTCGCCCTCGCCCGCCCGGATGGTCACCTTGCCGTCGGCGCCGCGGTGGAAGAGCCGGCCACCGGCGGAGAGCCCGAGGTTGAGGGTGACGGAGACCGGCTCCTTGAGCGGCCAGGCGACGCCGTATCTCCCCTTGCCCGTCAGCTCCTTGGTGACCTGCCGGAATTCGGCCCAGCTCCAGGGGCTGTCGGGCGTGGGGACACGGACCCCCGACTCCTTGAGGATCCGGGTGTTGGCGATCAGTACGCGGGGCTCCTGGAGGAACGGCACCCCGTAGACGCCGTCGCCGAAGGTGGTGGTCTGCCAGCTCTGCTGCGGGATGTCGGCGGTCAGCCGGTCCGGGAGGAGCGTGCGCAGATCGGCGAGGTAGCCGCCGTACGCGAAGTCGGCGAGGTCGTCGGAGGCGTCGTGGATGACGTCCGGGGCCTCGTCGCCCTCGAAGGAGGTGAGCAGCTGATCGTGGACGGTGTCCCAGCTGCCCTGGACGTAGGTGACATGGATGTCGGGGTGGGTCGCGTTCCACTCCTTCACCAGTTGCTTGTTGGCGTCGACGGACTCCTTCTGCCAGGCCAGCGACTGGAAGCTGAGCTCGGTCCGGCCGTCGTCGCTCCTGCCGTCGTCCGTACCCGCGCAGCCGGTGAGCAGCAGAGCCAGCGCGGTGGCCGCGGCGGCGGCCGTCGTCCGTACCCGTGCGCGCATCAGCTCTTCACCGCCCCGGCCAGCATGGAACCGGTGATCCGCCGCTGGATGAGCGCGAAGACGACCAGCGAGGGAAGGGTCGCGAGGAACGCGGCGGCGGCGAGCGGCCCGAGATCGGCCGCTCCCTCCGCGCCGAGGAAGTGGGTCAGTACGACCGGCAAGGTCTGCTTCTGCGGTGTCTTGAGCAGGACGAGCGCGAAGAAGAACTCGTTCCACGCGGTGATGAACGCGAAGAGTGCCGTGGCGACGATGCCGGGGGCCAGCAGCGGGGCGGTGACCGAGACGAGCGTACGCAGCCGGCCCGCGCCGTCGACCGACGCGGCCTCTTCGAGCTCGGCGGGCACGGCCCGTACGTATCCGGTCAGCATCCACAGCGCGAACGGCAGCGCCCAGACCACGTACACCATGGCCAGCCCCCACAAGGTGTTGATCAGATGGAGGTTCTTCAGGATCAGGAAGAGCGGAATGATCAGCAGGACGAACGGGAACGCCTGGCTGACCACGACCCAGCCGGTGGTCGCCGTCGAGAGCCTGGAGCGGTGGCGGGCCGTCACATACGCCATGGGCGTGGCGACGAGGACCGCGACGACGGCGGCGCACAGGGCGACGATCAGCGAATTGGCGGCGGCCTGGAGCAGCGGCTGTTCGTCGAACGCCGCGCGGAAGTTGTCGAGCGTCGGATGTTCCGGGATCCAGGTCGGGTGCAGGGAGCCCAGTTCGCGCGCCGGTTTGAAGGCGGTGGAGATCAGCCACAGGAACGGGAACGCCAGAAAGACGAGATAGCCGAGCAGTGCGACGTACTGTCCGGCACGTGCGGATCTGCTGGTACGCACGCTCATCGGTCCTCGCCTCCCCTGAGCCGGCCGACGAGATACGCGGCGAGGGTCACGGAGATCACCGCGACCATCACACAGCCCATCGCCGCGGCGTAGCCGAACTGTCCGTAGCGGAATGCCTCTTCGTAGGCGAAGAGCATCGGCAGCCGGGTACGGCCGCCGGGTCCGCCGTTGGTCAGTACATAGACCAGGGCGAAGGAGTTGAAGTTCCAGATGAAGTTGAGCGCGGTGATGGAGAGCGCGACGGGTCTGAGCGCGGGCCAGGTGACGGTACGGAAGCGGCGCCAGGCGCCCGCTCCGTCCAGCGCGGCGGCCTCGTGGAGTTCGTGCGGGGTGTTCTGCAGTCCGGCCAGCAGGGCGACGGTGGTCTGCGGCATGCCGGCCCAGACGCCCACGACGATCACGGCGGGCAGGGCGGTGGCGAGTCCGGTGAGCCAGGCCCGGCCGTCGCCGAGGCCGAGATCGCGGATGGTCTCGTTGAGGACCCCGGCGTCCGGGTTGTAGACGAGCCGCCACATGATGCCGACGACCACCTCGGGCATCGCCCACGGAATGATCGCCAGCGCCCGCGCCAGCCAGCGCATCCGCAGATTCTGGTTGAGCAGCAGGGCGAGGCCGAGCGCCAGCACGAACTGCGGGACGGTGACGCCGACCGCCCACAGGAGACCGATCCGGAAGGACTCCCAGAAGAGGGCGTCGTGGAACAGGTCCTGGAAATTCAGGCCGCCCACCCACTGCGTGGAGCGGGTGCGGCCGGACTGCGCGTCGGTGAAAGCCAGCGCGATGCCGTAGAGGAGCGGGCCGACGCTGAGGATGAGGATCGGGATCAGCGCGGGCAGCACCAGGAACCAGGAGCCGGCGCTCCGGTTGACCGGCCGGTGCTGCTTGTCATGCGGGCTGCCGGGCGGGCCGTGTGTCCCGGATTTTACGGTCGCACTAGCTAATGTCATGAATTCGCCCCCTTGCGTGATTCGATCGGTTTCATACCGTTCTGGCCGCTCAGGTGGCCCTCGTCATCGTGCTGACGGGCCGTCGGTTCGTCAAGCGGGCCTGCACGGATGCGAAAATCGGAGCCTTGGCTTCCTCCCCCCTCGTGAACGAGGGGGATTCCTACGGCTCGCGCCGTGGGGGTTTCTGCTTCGTCGCCGACTGCCCGCCCGGACCCCTGCTCCGCAGGAGTCCGTTTCCTCTCCGCCCTGAAGGGCGGAGTATCCACGGAGGAATCCGATGAACGAGAAGCGTGCGCGCGAGGTGCTGACCGCTGCCGGACTGTCCGGCGGTGCGGAGCTGCTCGCGTTGGGTGAGAACGCGGTGTTCGCCGTGGGCGACCTGGTGGTCAAGGTCGGCCGGGACGCCGTGCGGAACCCGGAACTGCGGGACCGGGCCGAGCGCGAGGTGGCCGTCGCCGAGTGGCTGGCCGCCTCGGCGGTCCCCGCCGTGCGGGCCGCCGAGCCCCGGGCGCGGCTGGTGGAGGGCCACCCGGTGACGCTCTGGCACCGGCTGCCCGATGCCGTACGCCCGGCCGAGCCGCAGGATCTGGCGCGGCTGCTCACCCTGGTCCACGCGCTGCCCGCGCCGGACGGTTTCGCCCTTCCGCGCCGTGAGCTGCTGGGCGGGGTCGAGCGCTGGCTCCGGCTCGCGGGCGATGCGATCGACCCGGCCGACGCCGAGTATCTGCGTGAGCGCCGCGACGGCTTCGCGACGGCGGCGGCCGCGCTGGTCCCCCATCTGCCGCCCGGTCCGATCCATGGCGATGCCCTCCCCCGTAATGTCCACGTCGGCCCGGACGGGCCGGTGCTGGTCGATCTGGAGACCTTCTCCGCCGATCTGCGTGAGCACGATTTGGTGGTGCTCGCACTGTCCCGGGACCGGTACGGGCTGGCGGCCGAGGCGTACGACGCCTTCACCGCCGCGTACGGCTGGGACGTCCGCGAATGGGACGGTTGCGCGGTGCTGCGCGGGGCGCGGGAGACGGCCAGCTGCGCCTGGGTGTCCCAGCACGCGCCGGCGAACCCCAAAGCGCTGGCGGAATTCCGGCGCAGGGTGGCGTCACTGCGCGAGGACGACCCCGAGGTGCGCTGGTACCCCTTCTGAACGACGCTTCCCGTCGCACAGAAGCGCTGGATACGCGCGACGGGCCGCCGCCCGCACCGCTGTGCACCCGGTCGCTCGTGTCTCCCTGTCGGTCCTTCGAACGGTCCTCATGGGCGTACGCCCTTGTCCGGGCGAGGGTGCGGCGCCGAGGCCCGGGGCGCCGGCACCACCCATGAGGGCGTCCAGGCCCAGGCCCGCCTTCGCGGGCGGCGAGGCTTCGGCCAACGGCCGCGCCGACGCCGGCCCCGTCGGCAGTCGCAGGTCTACCTGTCCATGCTGGACGTCGCCGATCCGAGCAGGCGGGCGGTGATCCGTCTGATCCTGACGGTGACCGCGTCTCAGCACCTCGCCGTCCTGGAGGACTTCCGGGACTTCGTGCGCACGGTCCGGCCGGACACCGGCGCGGCTTCGTAGGACGTCCCGCCGGAACGGCCCTTCTTGCACCGCCAATCCGACCCCTCATAGGTTGACCTCATGGGATTCTTCGACATGCTGACCGGAACCAAGCGCCCCGAGGACGGGGTCGCGCCATGCTCAGCCGAGGAGTTGCGGACGGCGCTGCTCAGCCTCAACCGGCCGGATGTCCCGTACATCGTCCGCGACGGCGCAGCACATGACGCCGATCTGGTGGCGGAGTGGCGGATCGCCGAGCCGGCCTGGCAGACCTTCTTCATCGGGTCCCAGCTGACGCACGCCCTCCGGATCCGGATGCGCCTGGTCAAGGAGGTCCCTGAGGTGCGTGCCGTCGAGGAGCAGTGGGAGGTCACCCGCGTCGGGAATCCTCCGCGGCTCCAGACTTCGTCGGAGTACTCGCGCGGCTCGGGCAGGACCGTCTCCCGCCGCTGGACGCTCCAACGCGGGGAAAACGGCCGCCTCGAAGCGACGGAGACATTCAGCTTCGACAGCGCGGAGCTGACCAACCCCCTGCGGAACGCCGCCCTCGAGTCGGGCTGGACCTGGCGCGGAGTGGTCTTCGGCAAGCTGTGAGGTTGGCGGCTCCTGACTCGCCGCCTTGGCGCGCGGCTTCCCCCCACCGTTAAATCCGGAGATCGCCGGCTTCGGTGTGACCGTCGTGGGCATCGACGGCTTCACGCGGTGACCAACATTCCGGAGCTGTCCTGGCGACGCATCAATCACCCCCCGACGTCGTCAGGGCCGGCCGGGGGATGAGCGGCCAGGCCGGTTCGACGACTGCCGCCGGATCCGCGGTGCGTCGCAGATAGGCCTGCAAGGAGAGCGACTGCTCGGCTGCCGCGTGCACCTGGAGACCCTGCAGGTCCTCCAACGGCATCACTCCGACGGGCTGGTACTTCTCCCCCATACGTCGCACCACGCGGGCAGCGGCCACGGCGTCCGCCCTCGCGTCGTGCGCGTCGTCGAGCGACACCCCGTAGTGGGCACACAGCGCGTGGAGGGCCCGCTTCCCCTTCCGGTACTTGTCGACATGCTTGTCGATCACCAACGGATCGATGACGGGCGAAGGCGCGTTGCCCAGTCGCTCGCTGACCGACTCGATCGCGTACCGCCGGCACTCACGGTCGAGCAGGGACAGGTCATAGCGGGCGTTCATCACCACCAGCGGCGTCCCTGAGCGCAGCCCGTCGGCGACGGCCCGTGTGATCTCCTCGATCGCGGAAGCGGCCGACACCCCGTGCTCGCGGGCACGTTCGGTCGAGATGCCGTGGATCGCCGATGCCTGCTCGGGTATGGCCACACCGGGATTCACCAGCCAGGTCCGCTCCTGCGACACGGATCCGTCCACCTCCAGCCGGACGACCGCCGCCGTCACGATGCGGTCGGTCTCGACATCCGTCCCCGTGGTCTCCAGGTCGAACGCCAGCAACGGCCCGCTGATCCAGCTCATCGGCCCACCACCGCCTCGACGACCGCGGCGGTGACGATCCGGGCCTCCAGCCGGTCCGTGCCGCTCGTCTGCGGGCCGAAGCCGACCGGGCACTCCTGGTGCCAGCTCATCCCGTACCTCCTTCTGTGGTGCGTTCCCCCAAGTGATGACCACCTTCGCACGCACCACTGACAACGCTGGAAGAGGCGTCAGGAGACGGGCCTGGAGTCCGCCCACACCGACTCGAACTCCTCGCGGTACGTCTCGAACAGCCCGTGCTCGTTCTCCTGCCCCGCCCGGACCACCGCGCGCCCACCGCCCCGCAGCACCAGAACGGGCGCCTCCATGCCGCGTGCGCGCCGCAGATAGGTCTGGACGACCCCGACCGCGTCCGTCCCGTCACCGTCCACCAGATAGGCCGTGAAGCGCGGCGTCTCGTCGAAGACATGGATCTCGAACGCGCCCGGATCGCGGAGCTTGGAGCGGACCCGGCGCATATGGAGGATGTTCATCTCCACCGACCGGCTCAGCTCCCCCTTCTTGAGGCCCAGCTCCCGCTCACGGCGCTTGACGGCGCTGCTCGCCGGGTTGATGAAGAGGAGCCGGACCCGGCAGCCGGACTCGGCGAGCCGGATCAGCCGGCGGCCGGAGAAGTTCTGCACCAGCAGATTGAGCCCGATGCCGATCGCGTCGAGGCGGCGCGAACCGCCGAAGAGGTCCTCGGCGGGCAGCTGGCGCTGGAGCCGCACCCGGTCGGAGTGGACGGAGACCACATCCGCGTACCGGTCGCCGACCAGCTCCTCGACGGCGTCGACCGGAAGCCGGTCGGACGAGGGGACCACCGCCCCGCTGCCCAGGATCTCCAGGAGCCGGGCCGAGGCGCGCTCGGCCTGGGCGAGGACCGCCTCGTTCAGGGCCCGGTTGCGGGAGACCACGTTGCGGGCGACCTCCAGTTCGTCGAGCGCCAGCTCGACCTCGCGCCGATCGTCGAAGTACGGCTCGAAGCACGGCCAGTGCTGGACCATCAGCTCGCGCAGCTGCGGCAGCGTGAGGAAGCTCAGCACGTTGTCGTCGGCCGGGTCCAGCAGATAGCCCTTGCGGCGCGAGACCTCTCGTACGGCGACGGCGCGCTGCACCCATTCCTGCCCGGCGGGCCCGGCGGCGGCCACCACCCAGTCCTCGCCGTGGACCGGCTCGTAGATGGGTCGGAGCACCGCGGCGACCACGGCACGCAGTCGCTGTTCCACGAGATTCAGCCAGATGTAGGCACGCCCGGCCCGCTGGGCGCGCGTACGCACCTCGCTCCAGGCGTCCGCTCCCCAGTCCAGTTCCGCGCCGATCTCCATGGGCCGCGCAAGTGAGATCGCCCCGGGCGGGGCATCGGTGGATTCCCCCTCGTGACCTGTGTCACCTGGAGGCAGCTCGAACCCTCCCGAGCTCACCCGCGCACCGCCTTCCACTCCCCCACCAACGATCAAGGAAGGGTACTCCGCGAGCGGGATCCGGTGCAGCAGGATGCGCAGGCTGCTTCGTCAACTCCCCTGTGACATAGGCATGTTCCAGGTACGAGATTTGCCGTAGTGAGCGGATTCATAGTGATTGGGCACCCCGTCGGGGGCCCTGCACGGGGCCCGCGACCGGCTCGGGACCCCGGATTCCCGTTCCGGGCGACACGGAGAGGCCCGATGTTGACCGGACCGCGCGACGTCCTAGGTAGCCGCACCACTTTCGGGGAAGATCTGGCACAAGCAGCCCGAAAGCCCCAGACACCCGGATCAGAAGTGGAAGAGTCGAACCTATGCAGGTCTGGCCGGGACAGGCGTATCCGCTCGGTGCCACGTACGACGGCGCCGGGACCAACTTCGCGGTCTTCTCGGAGGCCGCCCACCGAATCGAGTTGTGCCTGCTGCACGACGACGGTTCCGAGACGGCGGTGGAGCTCAGGGAGACCGACGCGTTCGTCCGCCATGCCTATCTGCCCGGGGTGATGCCTGGTCAGCGGTACGGATTCAGGGTGCATGGCCCGTACGAACCGGAGCGCGGCGTCCGCTGCAATTCGGCCAAACTGCTACTCGACCCGTATGCCAAGGCCGTCGCGGGGCAGATCCGCTGGGGCGAGGCGGTGTACGGCTATCCGTTCGGCCGGCCCGACGCGCGCAACGATCTCGACTCGGCGCCCCACACCATGACCTCGGTCGTGGTCAACCCGTACTTCGACTGGGGCGACGACCGGCGGCCCCGTACGGACTACCACCGCACCGTGATCTACGAGGCCCATGTGAAGGGCCTGACGATGCTCCATCCGGCGCTGCCGAAGGAGCTGCGCGGCACATACGCGGGGCTGGCCCATCCGGAGGTGATCGCGCACCTGACGGAACTGGGCGTCACGGCGATCGAATTGATGCCGGTGCACCAGTTCGTCCAGGACCACCGGCTGGCGGACGCGGGGCTGGCCAATTACTGGGGCTACAACACCATCGGCTTCTTCGCCCCGCACAACGCGTACGCCTCCTGGGGCGACCGCGGCGAGCAGGTGCTGGAGTTCAAGCAGGCCGTACGGGCGCTGCATCAGGCGGGCATCGAGGTGATCCTCGACGTGGTCTACAACCACACCGCGGAGGGCAACCACCTGGGTCCGACGCTCTCCTTCCGGGGGCTGGACAACGCCTCGTACTACCGGCTCGCGGACGACCAGCGATATTACATGGACACCACGGGGACCGGGAACTCCCTGCTGATGCGGTCGCCGCACGTGCTCCAGCTGATCATGGACTCCTTGCGGTACTGGGTCACGGACATGCACGTGGACGGGTTCCGCTTCGATCTGGCGGCCACCCTGGCCCGGCAGTTCCACGAGGTGGACCGGCTGTCGTCGTTCTTCGATCTGGTGCAGCAGGACCCGGTGGTCAGCCAGGTGAAACTGATCGCCGAACCGTGGGACGTGGGCGAGGGCGGCTACCAGGTGGGGAACTTCCCGCCGCTGTGGACGGAGTGGAACGGAAAGTACCGGGACACCGTGCGGGACCTGTGGCGGGGCGAGCCGAGGACCCTCGCCGAGTTCGCCGGGCGGCTGACCGGGTCGTCGGACCTCTACCAGGACGACGGACGGCGGCCGCTCGCCTCGATCAACTTCACCACCTGCCACGACGGGTTCACCCTGCACGACCTGGTCTCGTACAACGACAAGCACAACGAGGCGAACGGCGAGGGCAACCGGGACGGCGAGAGCCACAACCGGTCCTGGAACTGCGGCGCGGAGGGCGATACGGACCAGCCGGAGGTGCTGGAGCTGCGGATGCGGCAGATGCGGAATTTCATCGCCACGCTGATGCTGTCGCAGGGCGTGCCGATGCTGAGCCACGGCGACGAGTTCGCGCGCACGCAGCGCGGCAACAACAACGCGTACTGCCAGGACAACGAGTTGTCATGGGTGCACTGGCCCGACCCGGCCGAGGCCGCGGCCACGGCTGACGACACGGACGACGCGGACGGGGACGCTCCCGCCGAGGGGGACGGTCTGGGCAGCAGCCTGCTGGAGTTCACCCGGGCGATGGTCTGGCTCCGCCGCGACCATCCGGTCTTCCGACGCCGCCGGTTCTTCCACGGGCGGCCGGTCGAGGGCACGCACGACGAGCTCTCCGACATCGCGTGGTTCACGCCCGAGGGCCGCGAGATGACGCAGCGGGACTGGCAGGCCGCGCACGCCAAGGCGCTGACGGTCTTTCTCAACGGCCACGCGATCTCGGAGCCGGGCCCGCGCGGCGAACGGATCTCCGACGATTCGTTCCTGCTGATGTTCAACGCGAGTGCCGAGACGCTGGACTTCTCCGTGCCGGTGAATCACGGCCGGCAGTGGCTGGTGGTGGTCGACACGGCCCGCCCCGCCGGGGTCCTTCCCGGCTCGGGGCCGAAGGTGTCGGCGGGTGAACGGGTGACGCTGGTCGGGCGGAGCCTGGCGGTGCTGCAGCGGCCCGCGTAGGTCCCGGCCGACGACACCGCCGGTCGAGCCCTTTGCGGCGTTCCGTGACACAGAAGGCCGCAGTCTGGGTACGTAACGGCGCATGACGCCCACCGCCACCTACCGGCTCCAGCTCCAGCCGGACTTCCCGTTCTCGGCCGCCGGACAGGCCGTGCCCTATCTCGCCGCGCTCGGCGTCTCCCACCTGCATCTGTCCCCCGTCCTCGAAGCCGTGCCCGGCTCCAGACACGGGTACGACGTCGTCGACCACAGCCGGGTGCGCGCCGAACTCGGCGGGGAGGACGGGCTGCGGGAGCTGGCCCGTACGGCGCGTGAGCACGGGCTCGGGCTGATCGTGGACCTCGTGCCGAACCACATGGCCGCCGTGCCCCGCCTCAACCACGCGCTGTGGGAGGTGCTGCGCGAAGGCAATGGGTCCCCGTACGCCCGCTGGTTCGACATCGACTGGGCGGCGGGCGGTGGCAAGGTGCTGCTGCCGGTGCTCGCCGGGCCGATCGGCGTCGAGATCGACAGGCTCCGCGTCGACGGGGAGGTGCTGCGCCACGGCGAGCAGGAGTTCCCGCTCCGGACCGGCACCGCCCACCTGCCGATGTCCGAGCTGCTGGATGCCCAGCACTACCGGCTCGGCTGGTGGCGACTGGCCCGTACGGAGCTGAACTACCGTCGGTTCTTCACCATCTCCGACCTCATCGGAGTGCGGGTGGAGGACCCCGAGGTCTTCGCCGCCACCCACGGCAAGATCCTCGAACTGGTCCGGGACGGGGTCGTCGACGGTCTGCGCATCGACCACCCCGACGGACTCGTCGACCCCGCGGCCTACCTGGAACGCCTCTCGACGGCGACCGGCGGGCGGTGGACGGTGGTGGAGAAGATCCTCACCGGTGCCGAACCGCTGCCCGCGGACTGGGCGGTCGCCGGGACGACGGGGTACGACGCGATGCACCGGATCGACGGCCTCTTCGTCGATCCGATGGGTGCGGCGGAGCTGATCGGCCGCTACCGGGAGTACTCGGGACCGGCCGGGGACCGCGGCGGCGACTGGAAGGCGACCGTGCGACGGGCCGCGTACCGCGTGGTGACACATGAGCTGGCCGCCGAGACCGCACTGCTGACCCGGCTCGCGGTACGCATCTGCGCCGAGGACCCCGCGCTGCGGGACCACGCCCCGTGGGCGCTGCACACCGCCGTGCGCGAACTGCTCGTACGCGTACCCGTCTACCGCCCCTACGTGACGGCCGGTGGCCCCTGCGCGGAGACGGCCCGGGCGGCGCTCCCGGACGGGGCCGTGGAGGACGCGAAGGCGGCGTTCTCCGTTCCCGAGGAGGCGTCGGCCGTCGATGTGGTGCGGGAACTGGCGCTGGGGCGGCTGGGCGAGGGGCCCGACCGGGCCGCGTTCTGCGCCCGGTTCGCCCAGACCGCGTCGGCGCTGCGCGCGAAGTCGGTCGAGGACACGGCGTTCTACCGGTACGTGCCGCTGATCTCGGCGAACGAGGTGGGCGGCGATCCCGGGCATCCGGCGGTGACGCCGGAGGAGTTCCACGCGTTCTGCGCCCGGCTGGCGCGCGACCGGCCTGCCACGGGCACGGCGCTGACCACCCACGACACCAAGCGGAGCGCCGATGTACGGGCCCGGCTCGCGGTGCTGACCCAGTGCCCGGAGCAGTGGTCCTGGCTGCTGGTGGAGCTGGCGCGGGTGACTCCCGCGGCGGCGCCCGACGCACAGCTGGCCTGGCAGGCGTGGCAGACGGCGTACGGCTGCGCGAGGCTGCCGGCCCGCGAGATGGCGGGGCGGCTGGAGCCCGCGCTGCTGAAGGCGGTCCGCGAGGCGGGGCTCTTCACCAGCTGGACCGAGCCGGATCCGGCGTACGAGCGGGCGGTGACGGACTTCGTGGCTGCGGGGCCGGCCGCGGGCAGCGGTCCGGTGCGGGAGGCGCTGGAGCGGTTCGCGGGCACGCTCGACCCGTACGTACGGGCCAATGTGCTCGGTGCGGCGCTGGTGCAGCTGACGATGCCGGGTGTGCCTGATCTGTATCAGGGCACGGAACGGGAGTACGTGGCGCTGGTCGACCCGGACAACCGGCGGCCGTTTCGCCACCCGCCCGAGGACGGGCCTTCCAGCGAGAAGGGCGAGCTCACGGCGGTGGCGCTGCGGCTGCGGCGCGACCGGCCCGAGGTGTTCGGCGAGTCGGGAACGTACACCCCGCTCGGCGCCCACGGCCCGGCGGCCGCGCACTGCCTGGCCTTCTGCCGTTCGGGCGAGGTGGTCACGGCGGTGACCAGGCTGTCGTTGCGGCTGGCGGAGTCGGGCGGCTGGCGCGGGACGGAGCTGACGCTGCCGGACGACGGGCCGTGGGCCGATCTGCTGGCAGGGGGCCGGAAGTTCACCGGGGCCACGGTCGCGGCGGTCGACCTGTTCGCCGAGCGGCCGGTGGCGCTGCTCAGCCGGGTCGGACGAGGAGGGCCCGCGGACCGCGGGTGAGCAGCCCGGTGCCGGCCGGGCGGAAGCCGTCCGCCCAGCGGAGCCGGGGCATCGCGTCGAGCAGGGCACGCAGTCCCTGCCGGGCCTCCAGCCGGCCGAGTCCATCCGGGTGATGCCGGCGCGCCCGTACGGGCCGTGGCTCAGTCCGCTTTCGACCGGAGGCAGAACGGCCCGGAGGCGCCGAGCAGCTCCGTGAACGCGGCGGCCCCGGTGAGCTCGACGCGGAAGAAGACCGCCAGTTGACGTCGGCACGGCGGGTCGACGGCGAGCACCGCGCAGTCCTCGCCGACCGCTCCCCGGACCACGTGTACCGGGACCGCGGTGACTACGACTCCGGCCGCGGCCATCCGTACCTCTGTCGAGGTGTGTTCGGTGCGCACCGCCGTACGAGGAGCAGTCCTGATCCGGACGAAGGGCCCTGGGGCCGGGCCGGCTAGCGGGGAGGGGGGCCGAGGACGGGCACGGAGAGCCGGAAGCTCATGCGGCCGAAGCTCACCTGGTCCCCCTCACGGACCGGGACCGTGCCGATGACCCGTTGCCCGTTGACACAGGTGCCGTTGGTCGAGCCGAGGTCGCGCAGCAGCCAGCGGCCGTCCTGCACGGTGAGTTCCGCATGGAGCCGGGAGACGGTCTCATGGTTGAGCCGCAGGCCGTTGCCCGGGTCGCGGCCGATCAGCAGGGGGTACGGGCTGGGGGCGGGGAGCAGGAGCTTCGGGAGCCGTTCGGTCTGCCAGACCCGGCGTACCCGGCCGGGAAATCCGGACACCCCGCTCACGACCCGGAGTACCCGCCGCGACCAGCGCCCTCCGCTCTCCAGGTCGGCGGTGAGCGCCGCCAACTCCTCCGAGCGCCGGGCGGTGAGGGCCAGTTCCATGCGCCGCATGAAGGTGTCGTGGGACAGCTTGCCCTGTGCCGCACCGTCTCTGAGCACGCCGAGAACCCGGTCGCGCTGGGCGTCCGACAGCCGCGCGGGGTACGTGTGGAACTCGAAGGGGGACGTCACACGGTCAATTGTCGGCCGACCGCCCCGGGGTGTCCAGAAGAACCCCGGCTTTCGGCCCTCCTGACCTGCGCGGAACACCGGCACGGGAATTCCGGGGCGGCTGCCGGGCAGACGTTGCTACTGTCTGCGTCGCCGGCCGCCGGCGATCGCCACGCGGCCTTTTACGCATGTCAGGGAGATCATGTGACCTCTGTACCGGGGGAATTGACCATCCGACCACTCGCCGGTCCGCAGGAGCTCGGGCTCTTCCGCGAGCTCTCGTACGTTCTCGATCACGAGCTCGCGGCGGACCTGGAGAGCGGGCGCCGCCGGCCCGAGTGGCTGTGGGTGGCGCTGCGCGGCGAGCGGGTGGTGGCGCGGATCGCTTGGTGGAGCCGGGACGGTGACGTGCCGCTGCTGCTCGACGTCTTCGACCTCGACGACACCCTGCCCGAGCCCGAACGCGGCGAGGCGGGCCTGCGGCTGCTGGAGGCGGCGACGGCGGCGGTCGTACCGGCCGGTGCCCCGCGGCCCGAGTACGGTCGCTACGTCCCGCCGGACTGGCGCGAGGACCCGGTGGTGCGCGATGGCGTCGAGGCTCGGATCCGGGTCATGGAGCGTTCCGGTGCGCAGATGCTGGTCGAGCGGCTGCGTCTGGAGTGGCGCGCCGGTACGCCGGTCCCCGCCGACAGCGGCCGTCTGCGGTTCCGACCGGTCGACGGACGGGAGGATCTCCTCGCGCTGATGACACCGGTGATGGAGGGCACCCTCGACGCGCACGGCCGGGCCGACCTGGCGTCCGGCCTCAGCGCCCGCGAGGCGGCCGAGAAGCACTACGACGAGGAGCTGGCGGTGTACCCGACACCGCGGGAGTGGTGGCGCATCGCCGAACTGCCGGACGGTGAGCCGGTGGGGTTCGTGATTCCGGCGCGCAACAGTTACAACCCGATCATCGCGTACATCGGTGTGCTGCCCGCCCGGCGCGGCCACGGGTACATCGACGACATCCTCGCCGAGGGGACCAGGGTGCTGGCGGCGCAGGACGGCGTGGAACGGATCCGGGCCGCGACCGATCTCGGCAACGTCCCGATGGCGAGGTCCTTCGAACGCCTCGGGTACGTGAACTTCGAGCGCGCCTTCGACATGGTCTGGGACGAGGGGTCCTGAGCGGCGGCTCTGCCTGCGTTGCGCGCTCGTCAGCGTGCTTCACAGCTTGCCGTCGAGGAATTTCCGCAAGTGGGCGGTGAGGACGGTGGGCTGGTCCTCGGGGATGAGCGTGTAGCTGTCGGCGATCTCCACGAGTTCGGCCTGCGGCAGCAGTTCGGCCAGGCGGCGGCCGTGGGCGAGGGGCATCACGCGGTCCTCGGTGGCCCAGGCGACAAGGGCTGGGCGGTCGAAGGTGCGAAGCGCCTCGGACCAGGCGAGCAGCTCGGCCTTCGGTGGAGTGCTGAGGACGTACTTGCGCAGGTCGCGGCGGACCTCGGCGGAGCTGACCACGGGCCGGAACCAGGCATCCATGATCTCTGGCGGCACCGGCCGCTTGGTCATCCAGCCCCAGGTCACCGGAAGCCGGCGCATGGGCTTCAGGCGGAGCAGGTTGAAGGCCAGGGCCAGGCCGCCGGGCAGCCTGGCGGAGGTGACCAGGTTGCTGCCGGGCAGGCCGGGCGGGTAGTTGTCGAAGGCCTCGCAGGAGGTGATGACGAGTCGGCCGATGCGGGTCGCACGGCCGTCGGCGACAAGGCTCTGGGCGCCGCCCCAGTCGTTGAGCACCAGCGTGACATCGCTCAGGTCGAGCCGTTCGAGGAACTCGTCCACCAGCCGGGCGACGCCGAGGATCGACAGGTCGGCGTCCGGGTGCATCGGCCGGCGGTGGCCGCCGAGCGGGAGCGTGGGGACGACGCAGCGGAAGTCGCCCTGGAGCCCGGCGACTACGTGACGCCAGAGCGAACCGTCCATGGCGACGCCGTGCAGCAGGACGACCACGGGGCCGTCACCGCCGGAGTCCTGGTAGTCGATGGTTCCCGCCGAGAGTTCCAACTCGGGCATGAGGCCCCCCTCTTACGCTCGTGCCGATGGACCAGCCGCGCCAAACGCGTGGTGCTGCGGTGCTGAGTGAGGCCCAACACTCCAGCAACATAACGCACTTGGTTCGTCGGTCGGATCTTCCGTGAATTCACGTACCGGAGACCGGCAGGGTCTGAGGTCGGGGAGAAGGTCACGGCATAGGTGAAGCGTCCGGTGCGGACTGCTCGGTCGAACCGGACCACGAATCTGTCGGCGTCGCCGGCTCCAGCGGTCGGTACATGTGGCGCAGCATTGATCAGGCGGGGGCGGTCAGCGAGCTCCGGGCCTCTCCGGGGCGCCGTGCCCGGCCACCGAGGACTTCTGTGTGCGGATGAGTTCCCGGTACCAGGCGTACGAGTCCTTGGGCGTCCGGCGCAGCGTCTCGTAGTCGATGTGGACGAGACCGAACCGCTTGCTGGCGCCCTCGGTCCATTCGACGTTGTCGGTGAGCGACCAGGTGAAGTAGCCGCGGACGTCGACGCCCGCGTCGATGGCTGTGCGCAGGGCCTTCAGGTGGCCTTCGAGGTAGGCGATCCGGCGGGTGTCCCGGGCGGGTTCGTCGACGGCGCAGCCGTTCTCGGTGATGTAGAGCGGCGGGAGCCGTTCGCCGAAGCGGCTGTGGAGCTGGAGGAGGGTTTCGCGCAGGCCGTCGGGGACGACGGGCCAGCCGAAGTCGGTCTTCTCGTAACCCTCTATCTCGCGGATTCCGAAGGGGAGTTCGGCGGGCATTTCGAAGCCGGAGAAGGAGTCCAGGGCTTCCGTGTGCGGGGCGCCGACGAGGGTGGGGTTGTAGTAGTTGACCCCGTACCAGTCGATGGGGGTGGAGATGGTCGCCAGGTCGTCCTCGACCGGGCCCGGCATCAGGGCGGCGAAGTTCTCGTCGGGGTAGCGGCCGGTGAGGATCGGGTCGGCGAACAGCCAGTTGGTGATCGTGTCGTACAGCTCGGCGCCCAGGCGGTCCTCGTCACTGTCCCCGGCGGTCCAGACGGGGGTGTGCGAGACGGCGATGCCGATGTTGTCCGCGCCCGCGCCGCGCAGGGCGCGTACGGCCAGGCCGTGGGCGAGGAGCTGGTGGTGGGCGGCGGGCAGGGCGTCGAAGAGGAGGGTGCGGCCGGGCGCGTGCTCGCCGAGGGCGTAGCCGAGCATCGTCACTTCGGCCGGTTCGTTGATGGTGATCCACATCGGTACGCGGTCGGCGAGGCGCTCGGCGACGATGCCCGCGTACTCGGCGAAGCGGTAGGCCGTGTCGCGGTTGAGCCAGCCGCCCTCCTCGTCCAGCGCCAGCGGGGTGTCCCAGTGGTAGAGGGTGGGGGCCGGGGTGATGCCGTGGGCGCAGAGTTCGTCGACGAGGCGGTCGTAGAAGTCGAGCCCCTGCGGGTTGACCGGCCCGCTGCCGCCGGGAACCACGCGCGGCCAGCTGATGGAGAACCGGAAGGCATCGGCGCCGAGGCCGGCCAGGAGGGCGACGTCCTCGCGGTAGTGCCGGTGGAAGCCGGTCGCGCGGGTGGTGTCGGTGCCGTCCTTGATCCGTCCGGGCTGCGCGGCGAAGGCGTCCCAGCCGGAAGGGCCCTTGCCGTCCGTCTCGGACCCGCCTTCGGTCTGGAACGCGGAGGCGGAGGCCCCCCAGAGGAAACCGGGCGGGAACGACGGCACAGTCATCTCGGCCTCCACAGCCGTAAGAGGGAGCGCGTATTGAGCAGAACCTGACGGGGCAATGATCAGTACCAGACCTTAATCGCCAGTAACGGGCTCGATCCAGTGTCGTGAGTCAGCCGTCGAGGCTACTGCCGACCATGGAGCACGGGGGCGAGGAGACGAGGAGCGTTACATGCTGTTCGAGGTATGGGCACCGGATGCGGACTCGGTGGAACTGCGACTGGCGGGGGCGCCGCGCGCGATGGGGCGTGATCCCCTGCGGGACGGCTGGTGGACGGTCGAGGCGGAGGCATCGGACGGGGACCGCTACGGCTTCGTGCTGAACGGGGGCGAGGCCGGCGCGGGCGGCGAAGGCGCGAGCGCGGGCGGTGGGACCGTGCTGCCCGATCCACGCTCGCGCCGGCAGCCGGACGGGCCGGACGGCGAGAGCGCCGTCGTCGACCACTCGGCGTACGCCTGGCGCCACGACTGGGCGGGCCGGGGGCTTCCGGGCGCCGTCCTGTACGAGCTGCACATCGGTACGTACACCGACGAGGGCACCTTCGACGCCGCGGCGGCCCGGCTCGGCCATCTCGCCGAACTGGGCATCACCCATGTGTCGCTGATGCCGGTCTGCCCCTTCCCCGGCACCCATGGCTGGGGGTACGAGGGTGTGTCGCTCTGGGCCGTGCACGAGCCGTACGGCGGCCCGGAAGGGCTGAAGCGCTTTGTCGACACGGCGCACGGTCTCGGGCTCGCGGTCGTCCTGGACGTGGTACACAACCATCTCGGACCGTCCGGCAACCACCTCCCGGCCTTCGGCCCGTACTTCACCGAGACCCACCACACGCCGTGGGGCGCGGCGGTCAACCTCGACGCGCCCGGTTCGGACGAGGTGCGGGTGTATCTGCTGGGCAGCGCGCTCGCCTGGTTGCGGGACTACCGGCTCGACGGGCTGCGGCTGGACGCCGTCCACGCCCTGGCCGACGACCGGGCGCTGACGTTCCTGGAGGAGCTGGCCGCGGCGACCGACGCGCTCGCCGCCGAACTCGGCCGTCCGCTCTCGCTGATCGCCGAGTCCGACCGCTGTGATCCGCGGACGACGACGCCGCGCGAGTCGGGCGGCATCGGGCTGCACGCCCAATGGAACGACGACTTCCACCACGCTCTGCACACCGCGCTGACCGGCGAGTCCCAGGGCTATTACGCGGACTTCGCCGCGGCCCCGCTGGCCGCCGTCGCCAAGACCGTGACCAGCGCGTTCTTCCACAACGGTACGTACTCCAGCTTCCGCGGCCGTACCCACGGCCGCCCCGTCGACATCGCCCGCACCCCGGCCCACCGCTTCGTCGGCTACACCCAGACCCATGACCAGATCGGCAACCGGGCACGGGGCGACCGGCTCTCCGCCACCCTCTCCCCTGGCCTGCTGGCCTGCGCCGCGACCCTCGTGCTGACCGGGCCGTTCACCCCGATGCTGTTCATGGGCGAGGAGTGGGGCGCCCGTACCCCCTGGCAGTTCTTCACCGACCACACCGACCCGGCGCTCGCCGAGGCGGTACGCAGCGGCAGACGGCGGGAGTTCGCGGCGCACGGCTGGGCGGCGGACGACGTTCCGGACCCGCAGGACCCCGCCACCCGCGACCGCTCCTGCCTGGACTGGAGCGAACCGGCTCGGGAGCCGCACGCCCGGCTGCACGCCTGGTACCGCGAGCTGATCGCGCTGCGCCGCGCCCTGCCCGACCTCTGCGACCCGGACCTGGCGTCGGTGCGCACCGCCCACGACGAGCAGGCGCGCTGGCTGGCGTACCGGAGGGGTGATCTGCGGATCGCCGTCAATCTCGACGAGAAGCCGGCCACGATCCCGCTGGGCGGCGGCCGGCGCCGGGGCGGCGCGGGCAGGGTGGTGGCCGCGTGGGAGCCGCTGGAGGACCCGGGCGGCGACGGGCTGCTGCATCTGCCGCCGGAGTCCTGCGTGGTGCTGGCCGACGACTGATCCGCGGCCCCCGCGGCCGGCTACCCGGATACTCGACTTCCCGGTTAGTCGACTACTCGGTTACCCGGTTACCCGGTTACCCGGTTACTCGACGATCGCGAGTTCGCGCGCGGTGCTGTTGAGGCGACGGCCGCCGTCCTCGGTCACGGTGACGATGTCCTCGATCCGGACACCGAACCGGCCCGGCAGATAGATGCCCGGCTCCACGGAGAAGCACATCCCGGGCACCAGCGGCTGTTCCTCGCCCTCGATCATGTACGGCGGTTCGTGGGTGGTGACGCCGATGCCGTGGCCCGTGCGGTGGATGAACCGCTCGCCGTAACCGAACTCGGTGATGACGGCGCGGGCCGCCCGGTCGATCTCCTGGCAGGCGACGCCGGGCCGGACCGCGTCGCAGCCCGCCTCCTGGGCCTCGCGCACGATGTCGTGGACCCGCTGCTCCTCGGCGGTGGGCTCGCCGACATGGACCGTACGGGAGGTGTCGGATCCGTAGCCGTGCTTGAGGCCGCCGAAGTCGAGCACGACCATGTCGCCCCGCTCGATGGTGCGATCGCCCGCCTCGTGGTGCGGATTGGCGCCGTTGGGGCCGGAGCCGACGACGGTGAAGTCGACCTGGGAGTGACCGAACTGCTTGAGCAGACCGGCCAGATCGGCGGCGATCTCGGTCTCCTTGCGCCCGGCGAAACGCACCTTGAGGATCTCGCCGTACGTGGCGTCCGCGGCGGCCCCGGCGGCCGCGATCCGCTCCAGCTCATGGGCGTCCTTCACCGCGCGCAGCATCGGCAATGCGTCGGTGAGGGAGACGTACGCGGTGCCCGGGAGCGTGCGCTGCAGCCCGAGCAGATGCATCGCCCAGGCGTTGTCGCTGATCCCGAAGCGGCCCCGGTCGTCGAGCAGCGGGGCGGTGACGGCGTACGGGTCCTTGCCGTCGGTCCAGTCCCGCAGGGTCAGGGCCGGTGCGCCGACGGCCTTCTCGGCGTCCGGGGCCTCCAGGGTCGGGACGACGAGGACCGGGTCCTGGCCGGCGCTGAGGACGAGGACGGTGAGGCGTTCGGTGTTCACGGGCTGGTAGCCGGTGAGGTACACCAGGTCGGGTCCGGGGGCGACCAGCACGCCCGCGAGCCCGGCCTCGGCGGCGGTCTCGGCGGCGCGCGCCATCCGGGCCCGGTAGTCGTCGGCGGTGAACGGTACGGGCTGCTGGTTCGGGCTGGGCATGCGGACCTCCTGGCGACGCGACACGGCATACAGCATCCTGCCCGTGCGCTCCGGTCCGCGCGAGCGGGGATCAGGTTTCGCCTGTGATCTCCGCGGACGAGCCGACGGCGTCCCTGGACCCGGAGTCGGCGACGCCGGTGCTCGGTCTGCTGCGGGACGCGGTACGGATCGACGGCCGTACGGTCGTCATGGTCACCCGTGATCCGGTGGCGGCCGCGCATGCTGTGGTCACTGGTCAGTGACCGGCCGCGAGTTCGCCGCTGAGCTTGCCGTGGTGGTGGGCGCTGAAGTCGTTCAGTCCGGCGATCTCGACGGTATTGCCACGCTGGGCGTACTTCGTTTCCACGGCGTCGAGAGCGGCGACGGAGGAGGCGTCCCAGATGTGCGCCGCGCTCAGATCGATCACGACCCTCTCGGGGTCGGTGGCGTAGTCGAACCGGCCGACGAGGTCGTTGGAGGAGGCGAAGAACAGCTCGCCGGTCACCCGGTAGACGACCGTGCTGTCATCGGGGTTGGTGACGGCGGTGACTTCGGCGAGGTGGGCGACGCGCTTGGCGAAGACGACCATTGCAGTGATCGAGCCGACGACGACGGCGAGGTTGTGCGTGGCGACCACGCAGGCGACGGTGATCACCATGACGGCGATCTCCCCGGCGGGCATCCGCCTCCGCCGGCGTGAGGTGCGCTGCCGGACGAACTCCCACTCTTCCCAAGAGCGCCGGGAATTGCCATGCTCCGCCCATGGCCACAGACAAAATGTCTCCGGTGTACGAGGTGCGGTACGGCTGGGACGGCAAGACACTGGGCGTCGTTGCCGCATCGGCTGTCTTCACCGTGATCCTGCTGGTGGCGGACGCTTCGCCCGTCCTGCGGGGACTGGGCCTCGCGCTGTTCGGCGGCGGCGGACTCTTCATGGCCTTCACCGCCATGAGCCGCAAGCCGGCGTTCCGCGTCGACGAGACCGGGGTGCTCCTCGGCGGATCCCCCGCACGCTACCGGGCGACCACGGCGCACGTGCCCTGGCAGGACATCACCGCGATAGTTCTCTGGCGGCAGCGGTCGGCAGCGAACATACCCTGGGTCGGTGTCGCCCGCCGCCCCGGAGCGGCCCCGCTGCCCGGGCCCGGGCAGGGGCGGTTCGCGCAAGCCACAGCGCAAGCATTCGTGCCGGGCGTCCCCGCGGACGTGGTCCTGGCCTCGCGGACGGTCGCGGGCTGGCGTCTCGACCGGACCCGACTGGCTGCGGCCGTCGAGCGCTTCGCCCCAGGAGTCCCGGTGGTCGACGCCGGATAGCGCACCCGCTCTCGTCAGCCCGCCCCAATGCCCTCCAGCGACGCCGGCACCGCAAGCACGCTCCGGTGCACCGTGCCGTCGTCCGGTTGAAGGCCGAGTTCGGCGAAGATCGAGCCGAGGCGCTTGCTCACCGCCCGTTCCGTGACGACCAGTTCGCTACCCGTCCGGCGATTGAGGACAACGCCCGCCGCAGGGCGAGCGCGCCAGGACGGCGGACATCCCGCCCCACCGGGGCACGCGTCACGGCGAAGCCGGCAGCGGCAGCGCCGTCTCCCGTGCCGCCGCCGAGGCCAGCGCGTCGAGCACCGGCGCGATCAGCGGATGGCCCTCCGCGCCGTGCCGCACCGCGGCAAAGACCCGGCGGGTCGGCGCGCTTCCCTCCACCGGCCGGACCACCACCCCCGTGAGGTCCGTTCCGCGCAGCGCGGTCCGCGGCACCAGCGCCACCCCGGCGCCCGCACCGGCCAGCGCGACCACCGCGCGGAAGTCGTCCGAGGAGTGCTCCAGCCTCGGCTGGAACCCGGCGAACTCACAGGCCAGGACCACCACGTCATGGCACGGGTTGCCCGGGTAGGGGCCGATCCACGGGTCCTTCTCCAGGTCGGCGATCGCCACGTGTTCCTGGCCGGCCAGCCGATGTCCGACCGGCAGCACCGCGTCGAACGGCTCCGAGTACAGCGGCACCCGGGTCAGCCGCCGGTCGTCCTCGCCCGGCGCGCCCCGGTACTCCACGGCGACCGCGACATCGACCTGCCGGTCCAGCACCATCGGCACGCTCGCGTCGCCCTCGGCGTCCTGGACGCGGACCCGGATGCCGGGCGCGGTGAGGGTCAGCTCGGCGATCGCGGGTGCGAGGACCAGGCCGATGCCGGTGGCGAACGCGGCGACCGTGACCGTACCGGCGTCCCCCGCACCGTACGCGGCGAGCTCCGCCTCGGCCCGCTCCAGCTGGGCCAGGACGGCATTGGCGTGGGTGAGCAGGATCTCCCCGGCGGCGGTGAGCCGGGCGCCGCGCGCGCCCCGTTCGACCAGCCGGTGTCCGGTCTCCTGCTCCAGCGCGGCGAGCTGCTGGGAGACCGCGGAGGGCGTGAGATACAGCGCGGCGGCTGCGGCAGTCACCGTACGGTGGTCCGCGACCGCACGAAGAATGCGCAGCCGCCGTGCATCGATCATGTGCCCATTGTCCCAGGTCACGGAGGGAACCCCGGCGCCCGGGTGGCGGGGCCGGGCGCTACTCCCCCAGCGCGGCCCGCGCGTCGACGAACGCGTCCACGGCCCGGTTCACGTCCGCCGTGGAGTGCGCGGCGGAGAGCTGGACGCGGATGCGGGCCGCGCCCTGCGGGACGACCGGGTACGAGAACCCGATCACGTACACACCACGCTCCAGGAGCAGCTCCGCCATCCGGCCTGCCTTCGCCGCGTCCCCGATCATGACGGGGGCGATGGCGTGGTCGCCGGGCAGGATGTCGAAGCCTTCCTCGGTCATCCGGGAACGGAAGAGCGTGGTGTTGGCATTGAGTCGCTCGCGCAGGTCGCCGGCCGCCTCCAGCAGGTCCAGGACCTTGAGCGAGGCCGCCGCGATGACCGGGGCGAGGGTGTTGGAGAAGAGGTACGGGCGGGAGCGCTGGCGCAGCAGCGCGACGATCTCGGCGCGGGCCGCGACGTAGCCGCCGGACGCGCCGCCGAGCGCCTTGCCGAGGGTGCCGGTGATGATGTCGACGCGGTCCATCACGTCGTGCAGTTCGGGCGTGCCGCGCCCGCCGGGGCCGACGAAGCCGACGGCGTGCGAGTCGTCGACCATGACCATGGCGTCGTAGCGCTCGGCCAGGTCGCAGATCTCGCGCAGCGGGGCGACGTATCCGTCCATGGAGAAGACGCCGTCGGTGACGACGAGCCGGCGCCGGGCCCCGGACGCCTCCTTGAGCTGTGTCTCCAGGTCGGCCATGTCGCGGTTGGCGTAGCGGAAGCGCTTGGCCTTGGAGAGGCGGATGCCGTCGATGATGGAGGCGTGGTTGAGGGCGTCGGAGATGACCGCGTCCTGTGGGCCGAGGACGGTTTCGAAGACGCCGCCGTTGGCGTCGAAGCAGGAGGAGTAGAGGATCGTGTCCTCCTGACCGAGGAACGTGGCCAGCCGCTGCTCCAGCTCCTTGTGGACCTCCTGGGTGCCGCAGATGAAGCGGACCGAGGCCATGCCGTAGCCCCAGCGGTCGAGCGCCTCGTGGGCGGCGGCGATCACCTCGGGGTGGTCGGCGAGGCCCAGGTAGTTGTTGGCGCAAAAGTTGAGCACCTCGCCGGGGCGGCCGCCCGAGGTGACGGCGACGGTCGCGGACTGCGGGGTGCCGATCACGCGCTCGGGCTTGTGCAGTCCGGCGGCCCGGATCTCGTCGAGGGTGGTACGCAGGTCGTCGCGTACGGAGTCGAACATGAGGGGTGTCTCCCAGCTGTCTACGGTGGCGTCGTCTACGGAGGCGTCGGGTCAGGAGGTCCAGTCGAGGATGACCTTGCCGCCGCGGCCGCTCGCCGCGTCGTCGAAGGCCGCCTCGAAGTCGCGGTAGCCGTACCGGCCGGTGATCACGGGGGCGAGATCGAGGCCGCTCTCAAGCAGTACGGACATGGCGTACCAGGTCTCGTACATCTCGCGGCCGTAGATGCCCTTGATGGTGATCATCGAGGTGACGACGCGGGACCAGTCGACGGGGAACTCCTCGGACGGGAGTCCGAGCATGGCGATCCGGCCGCCGTGCGTCATGTTCTCGATCATGTGGCGCATCGCCTCGGGCCGCCCGGACATCTCCAGGCCGATGTCGAAGCCCTCGCGCAGTCCGAGGCGCTTCTGCCCGTCGAAGATGGTCTCCTCGCTGACGTTGAGAGCGAGGCTGACGCCGACCTTCCGGGCCAGTTCCAGCCGGGCCTCGCTGACGTCGGTGATGACGACGTTACGGGCCCCGGCGTGCCGGGCGACCGCTGCGGCCATGATGCCGATCGGTCCGGCGCCGGTGATCAGGACGTCCTCGCCGACCAGCGGGAACGACAGCGCGGTGTGCACGGCGTTGCCGAACGGGTCGAAGATCGCGGCGACGTCGAGGTCGACGGGGACCCGGTGCACCCACACGTTGGACGCGGGCAGGGCGACGTACTCGGCGAATGCCCCGTCCCGGCCGACGCCGAGCCCGAGCGTGGAGCGGCACAGGTGGCGGCGTCCGGCCAGACAGTTGCGGCACTTCCCGCAGACCAGGTGGCCCTCGCCGCTGACCAGGTCGCCGACGTTGATGTCGACGACGTCGGCGCCGGTCTCCGCGACCTCGCCGACGAACTCGTGGCCGAGGACGAGCGGGGTGCGTACGGCCTGCTGGGCCCAGCCGTCGTAGTTCCGGATGTGCAGGTCGGTGCCGCAGATGCCGGTGCGGAGCACCTTGATCAGTACGTCCGAGGGGCCGATCTCCGGCTCTGGCACGTCCATCAGCCAGAGTCCCGGCTCGGCCTTCTGCTTCACGAGTGCCTTCACGGCTGCGGCTCCCTGCGCTGTACGGCGTTGAGTACCCCGGGCCGGGGCAGCATGGGGGGAAGCCTGCGGCCCGGGGAAGAATGAGAGGGACGGCATGGCAGCGCGCGTCGACCGGCTGCCGCGCTCCATCCTCTGCCGTCACGGAGAAATCTGCCGCACCCCGCGCCACAGGTCCATCGAGGATTTCTTAAGCGCGCCCGCAGCTCCGCTTCATGCCCCGCACCGCACGGCCCGGAGGCCGCCCGCCTCCCGAACAGGCAGAACAGGCGGCCGGCCCCCGCGCACGTGCCGTGATCAGTCGCCGAGCTCCTGCGGCGGGTTGTCGCGGCCCGGCACTTCATGGGGTGCGAGGACGCGGCTGTCGCCCGGGTACGGCTTGGTCCATCCGGTGGACGCGTCCCACTGCGCGGCGACCTCCCGCAACTGCTCGGTCACCTGCGGGCGCTGCGCCCTGAGCCCCAGCGCGAACAGGAACGGCGCGACGAGGCGGCCCGGGCAAACACGGCACGGCACATCACGGGGCGGGGGCAGCTACCGGGAAGCTCACGACGCGTGCCAGCCGCTCCAGCGCAGAACCGAAACCCTGACCACCGGTCCGCCGGGCGGCCGGTCGGCGTACTGCTCGTATTTCGCCGTCAGCAGGCTGATGCCGCGGGCTGCCTCGGAGGACCGGTCCGGCGGCGGGAGCACGCGGGCTTCACCGTCGGCCCTGGCCCACCACAGTCGGCCCCACTCCTCCTCGTAGTGATCGGTGAGCAGGCAGACCGACGGGTTGGCGGCGATATTGGCCAGGCGCTTCAGCCGCGTCGTCCGCTTCGGTTTGTCGTCCACGGCCAGCAGCACCGTGTCGCCGTCCACGGCGAACACCACGGGAACCAGGTGCGGGCGGGCCGCCTCGTCGGCCGTCGCAAGGCGGGCGATGCGCGCCGCGGCGAACCTCTCCCGTGCCTCAGCACTCGTCAGGGCGGGCATCGCCCTCCTTTCCCGGTAATGCGCCAACTAACCGCGATTCAGTGCCACTTGGTGCAGGCCCAGTCTCCGCCGACACCGTCGTAGTGCTCTACGCACGCCCGGTACCGGTAGCTCGACCACACCATGGGGGTATACATGACACGGGTGAACGAAGCGGACTCCACGTACGTCACACCCTTGTGGACCTGGAGCTTGAACCGGAACCCGTCGAAGCCCTTGGGGACGTACGCCCAGGCGGCACTGCACTTGGACGACACCCGCAGCTGGACCACGGGACCGCCACCGGCCGACTTGACCCGGTCGAGGGTCTTCGCTCCCTGGTCGCACTTCGTGGAGTGCGGGTTCTTCCCCGTGCAGGACGACCCCTTGCATCCGGCGGCAGCCAACGACTGCGCCTGGGCCGGAACTTCGGTCTTGGACCGCGGCGCCGCGTGGGCCTGCACGGACGGCACCACCAGAGCCCCCACCGCCGCCATCGCAGTTACCGCAGTTACCGCAGTCGTGATGCGCACACGTACCATTTGTCGCTCTCCTGATGGATCATGGAATTGGTCAGGAGATTTGTACGGTGCGCGCGGATCGACCGCCACCTAATCGGACACCCTGCCCTTCCGACGGGTGAAAAGTCGGATCGCGTCACGACCGGGCGGAGCAGTGAGCAGGGCAGGGCTCCCGGCGTACGGGGTCAGGCTCCGGTGCCGGCGGCTTCCAGAAGGGCCTGGCGGAGCTGACCGACACCGGGCGCTCCGGCCGGGCCTCCAGGGGTGCGGTAGATCCGGCAGGAGAGCGACGGCGTGGCGCCGGGCTCGGCGAACGGGTCGCGGCCGTCGATGAGGACCGTCGGAGAGCCGGTGAAGCCGGACCGCTCGGCCTCGGCCTGGTCGGCGACGACCCGGGTGACGACGGTCGTCGTGGACAGCCCGGCCCCGTCCAGCGCCTGCCGCAGCCGCGTCTCGGCGAGCAGCTGGTTGGGACAGTCGGGCACCACCAGGATCTCAATCTTCATGTGTTCAGGTTCGCACGTCCCGGCGCCGTACGGGCCGCAGGCCCCGACCTGGCCAGACGGCGCGCCCAGCAGAGGGACACCGCCCTCGCAACTGGTCATTCATGAGAATCGTCGCCTGCGACGATCGGCTTCTTCGGTTGCCGGACGGACCGGGTGCTGCGCCCGCCCGAGCCCGCGCCCGTGGCGTACGCCGGAGTGCACGCACCCCGCACTCACAACTCGCCTGTGTCCAGGTCCAGATCAAACGGCTCGGGCAGACGCAGCACGGCCCCGAGTCCCCCCGGCCCCGGCGGGCGCCGCTCGCCCCGCATATCACTGACCTCGATCCGCAGGACGCCGAGCGCGTCCGTATCGCCCGGCGCGTGGGTCAGCCGCAACTCGAAGTCGCGGCCCGGCACCCGGCCGTGCGTTGCCGCGTTCGCGGCCAGCTCGGCGACGATCAGCGCCGCCGCCTCCGATGCGTCACTGCGGTACGGGATGCCCCAGTCGTGCAGCACGTGCAGTGCCAGATGACGGGCGAGACGGCAGCGCCGCCGCTCCGTCTCATCAGCCCCGGCGCGCACTCGGCACACGCGCAGGCGTTCACGGGCCTGGTAGCGGCGCCCTCCTGACCCGAGGGGTTCAGGCGGGGTCGGCCTCGATATGGAAGGGGACGGTGACGATGTTGGAGGCGACGCCCATCAGGCTCAGGTCCTTGGCATCGATCTTCCCATCGCCGTTGAGGTCCTTCACGACGCTGGGTGCGTCGTTGTAGATGCCGTCGTGGTCCAGGTCGTCGACTACGGCCACAGTCAGGGTGGTGTCGACATTCTGGCCCGCGATGGGAGCGCCGACGATCCAGGTGTCCCACAGTTCGGTCTTGTGCGGGGTGCGGTTGGTGACGCCGGAGAGGTTGAACAGGTTGGCCAGGTTGGTGCCGGGCCCGGAGAACCCGGGGAGGGTGCTGTTGGTGGTGGAGTCCAGCACGACCAGTCCAGGGATCTTGTCGTCCTGGCCGGTGGAGAACGTGCCGGGGAAGGGGGCGATATTGTTGTGCGCGGCCGGGCCGGTGAGCTGGAGCCCGTTGAAGCCGGTCTGGGCCAGGGTCTTGCCCCGGAAGGAGAGCTTCAGGTCCACGATCCAGCCCTTGCCCTCCACGCCCGCGTTGTCCCCGCGCTTGGGTGCCAAGACCTCCACCTTGACCGGGTGCGTTGCGGTGGAGGCGGACGTGTCCGGGCTCGAGGCGTTCGCGCTGGACAGCCCGGAGGCCGCGGCGCCCAGGCCGAGGACCATGGCCGAACCCGCGCCGAGGGCCCAGCCGAGCTTCTTCTTCGTCATGACTTGTTCTCCTGAGTGTTGAGAGGCTTGCAGCCATGTGTACGACCACCTGCACCACTCGGTTCAGCCCGCAGGCCGATCAGTAATGCTTTGTTGGGTGGCGCGCGCCGGGGCTGGTAACGGTCGTGTCCCGGTGGTTCCTTGTCCGTGTGACGCCGGACGGTCCCGCAGGGCGCCCCGGGCGATGCCGTCCAGCGCGCCCGTGATCTCAATGCCGGCCCCGTGTCGGCGCTCCTGTGCACACCCCTGCTACCAGGGGCCCCGACGGGCCTTCGCTCCAACGGACGGCGAGAACCCGAATTCGTCCGCTGCCTGCGGGTGAACTCAAACCGCCGACTCGTCGTATACGTAGCCGCAAGGGCACGCGATCAGTGCCTCAGGACGTAAGAAACCGCATGTCGCAGCCGCCCTCGAAGACGACGCCGGCCGGTGCGGTCAGGTATGGAAGTGAGTCGGATGGATCGGATCTGTTACCGCGCCTCCCCAGGGCGCGGACTGTCCACCGCCTGCAGCCCGGGCCCGGCGATGCTCCAAGCGACCCCAGCCTGCGAGACGAGGACATCGAGCGTGACGCCGGACGAGCAGTTGATGACTGCGTTGTACACCGAGCACCACGATGTGCTGCTCTCCTTCGTGCGTAGGTACGTGCACGGTTCTGAGCAGGCGGAGGACGTCGTGCAGGAGACGCTGTTGCGGGCGTGGCGCAGCATCAACAAAATCGAGCCACGCCACGCCACCATCCGCTCCTATCTCTTCACGATCGCCCGCAACGTGCTCACCGACGGCTGGCGCGCTGAGCAGCGGCGTCCGGAACTGCTCTACGACAACGAGGCACTCGCGGCTGTACCTTCTGCCGACGATGTGGAGGCGGCGCTGGAGGGGCACGTGATTACCGCAGCGTTGGAACGCTTGTCCGGCGAGCATCGTGACGTGATCCAGGCGCTGTACTTCGAGGGGCTGACTGTCGCCGAGTCCGCGTCACGGCTCACGATCCCGGAGGGAACGGTCAAGTCCCGCGCCTACTATGCCGTACGCAACCTGCGCGCAGCCTTTGAAGAAATGGGAGTTCTGCGGTGAGCACCGACCACGATGGCGTGCGCATGCTGATCGGCGCGTATGTGCTGGGCGGTCTCAGCGAGACCGACCGCCGCGTCCTGGAGTCCCACCTGCCCATGTGCCAGGAATGCCGTGACGAGCTCGCACACTCGGCCCCGCTGGCGGGACTCCTCCGCCGTGCCCCGGGCATGTCCGCGCCCCGTCCCCAGGCCACGCGCGAGGCCGACACCGATGCGGCGCCCCCGGCTTCGTCGGCCTGGCTCGACCGTTTGCTGGAGCAGGTCCGCGCCGCCGATGTCGCACGCAGGCGCCGGGCTCGTCGGCAGTGGCTGGCATTGGCTGCGGCCCTGATCGTGGTTGCCGGACTCGGACTGGGGTCGATGCTGCCGTTCCGGCACTCGACCGGCCCGGCCACGGCCTTCACCTCGGCCGCCGGGTACTCCGTGTCCGGCCGTGCCACGCTCACGGCCAAGCCCTGGGGCACGGCGGTGAGCGTCACCCTGGCCGACCTGCCCGCAGGAGCACCAGGCCCCTTCGTCCTCCAGGTCTCCTCGGTGGACGGCCGCAAGGAACAGGCGGCCACCTGGGCGATCACCCCCAACGGCAGCGCCGCCGTGACGGGGGCGAGTGCCCTGCGCCTTCCCAACATCCGATCCATCTCCGTGATGGACCACGCGGGACGCCTGGTCGCCACGGCCCGACCACTCTGACCTGCCTCGACCACCATCCCGCGGACCGCTCCACTGCCGGGCCCACGGGATGGTCCCACCTGCCCTGATGCGGGGCCACACGCCACTGAGCTGACGTCGTTGCCCCTGCGAAGCGTTTGCCCCAGCACGTGCGACTCGGGGCAACCGGGCGTGGCGCCGCACCCAAGCCACCTCACCGCAATTCCTACTTCCTACCAAAAGGGGTTACCCCGATGAAGATTCACACCCGCGTCGCATCTGCCGCGGCCATCATGCTCGCCGTCGCCGCCCTGGCGACCGCCTGCTCCTCCGGCGGCGGCAGCACAACCACCGCAGCATCCGCACCGGCTTCGTCGGATGCCGCCGGCGCCGCCGGGGCGGTGAGCACGTCGTCGTCGCCGACGCTGGGCACCATCATCGTCAACGAGGCGGGCCATACCCTGTACGCGTTCGAGAAGGACACCACAAGTCCTCCGGTGTCGAACTGCTACGCGGACTGTGCCGCCAAGTGGCCGGTGGTCCCGGCCACTACCAACGTCAAGGGCATCGACTCCAGCCTGCTCGGCTCGGTCACGCGCAAGGACGGCACCAAGCAGCTCACCATCAAGGATCACCCGGTCTACCTCTTCGCAGGCGACCAGGCGGCCGGTGACACCAACGGCCAGGCACTGAAGGGTGTCTGGCACGCCCTCACCCCCCAGGGAGCCGAGATCAAGACGCCGAAGGCTTGATCGCCGATCTCGGTGCGCAACTGGTGAGAGGCCGTCCGCCGCGTGAACCCCGGCGCACGCGGGCGGCCTTGTGGTTGATCTTCTCCGGGATCACGTGCTGGATGCCTCGATGTCGCAGACAGGCCCCGATCTTGCTGGGCGACGCGGCGAACCGCTCCCGTGCCTCAGTACTCGTCAGAGCAGGCATCGCACGTCTTCCCAACAGTCACGGCGAGTTCGGGATTTCGGATCGGTCCCACTGCCGAGGCGCAGCGGTCTCGGGCACCTCAGCGGTACCGGGCAGCGACTTCGGCCAGTCGGTCCAGGTACTCCAACGTCTCCCGTTCCGGCATTGTCGGTACGTAGAACAGCAGCCGCTCGACCCCCAGACCGGCATAGCCCTCGACCTGCTCGGGGTCGTCGGGAGCCGCGTACACCGTCACCGGCACCTCGCGGTCGGCGAGGGCGCGCAGCCGCTCGATCTGCGGACCGAGTTCCTGCGGCGAAGCGCTGTTGGCCAGCCACGCGTCTCCGAGCTGCGCCACCCGTCGGAACGCGCCCTCGCCACCGCCGACGTAGATCGGCGGATGGGGGCGCTGCACGGGCTTGGGCCAGGCGTAGACCGGATCGAAGTTCACGAACTCGCCGTGGAACTCGGCCTTCTCCTCGGTCCACAGCTCCCGCATGGCGCGCAGCCGCTCGTCGGTGAGCCGACCGCGGGTGGAGGGGTCGGTGCCGTGGTTCCTCATCTCCTCACGGTTCCAGCCGACACCGATGCCGAGAATCACGCGGCCACCGGAGACCAGGTCGAGCGAGGCCACCTCCTTCGCCGTGATGATCGGGTCGCGCTGCGGGATCAGCGCGATGCCGGTCCCCAGCAGCAGCCGCTCGGTCACCACACCGATCGCGGTCAGAGCGACGAAGGGGTCGAGGGTGCGGTAGTAGATCTCCGGCAGCTCACCACCGCCGGGATAGGGCGTCTCGCGGCTCGCCGGGACATGGCTGTGCTCGGCGATGAACAACGAGTCGAAGGCGCGCTCCTCAAGGGCGGTTCCGAGCGAGGTCGGGCTGATGCCCTGGTCGGTGATGAAGGTCGAGACCCCGAATTTCACGACGGCTCCTCGAAGGGTCGGGTACGGGACTGCACAGGTGGCACAGATCCCTGACTACCCGCCCCGGGGCATCCCGCCCCCATGACCACCCGGGAGAACCATCACGGCGCGCTGCGCCCGTCCAGCGTTCCCCTCGTCTGTGTCGCCTCGATGGTCGAGGCGTTCTTGGATTTGAACGCTCGGCTTCGCACCCCGCCGTTACCAGCGACGCACGTGGGCGCGGGGACGGACCTGGACACCAGCCCGAAGTCCGGCCTGCCTACCGCTCCACCACCGCGCAAGCTGCGGAAAACCTTCCTCGGACCCGTTGACCCCCCTGCGACCTGCACTTAGCATCGTCAGTACACCAATGATTGGTGTACTGACTACTTGCTGGCCGGCTTGCAGACACCGTCCCGCGTTCCGCTCGCCGCCCATCCCCGTCTCAACGAGGAGGCCGTATGCCGTCGTCCTTTACATCCCCGCAACTCGCCGTGGTCGGCGGAGGCATCGGCGGGCTGGCCGCCGCCCTGGCTGCCGCCCGCGCGGGGAGGCAGGTGACGCTCGTGGAACGAGCGGCCGAGTTCGGCGAGATCGGAGCCGGCCTGCAGCTGGCCCCCAACGCCTCCCTGGCACTGGAAGAGCTCGGCGTCCTGGCCGAGGTGCGGCAGACGGCCGTCGTGCCGCCCCGGCTGGTCATGATGGACGCCCTCAACGGTGACCGGATCACCGAACTCGACCTGCGCAGCGATGCGTTCCGCGAACGCTTTCGCCACCCGTACCTGGTCACCCACCGCACGGACCTGCATACGGCCCTGCTGACCGCTTGCCGGACACATCCCGCCATCACCCTCCGCACCGGGCGCACCGTCGCCCGCGTCGAGCAGGACGGCTCCGGCGTCCGCCTGCACTTTGCGGAGACCACAGAGGTCCTGGAGGCCGACGCAGTGGTGGCTGCCGACGGGCTGCGCTCCGTGTTGCGCCAGGCACTGGTCGGCGACGGTGATCCGGTCTGCTCCCGCTACGTCGCCTTCCGCGGCGCGCTGCCCACCGTCCGGATGACGGGCCGTATGTCGGAGATTGCCGCCTCGGAGGCGGTGATGGTGTGGGCCGGCCCCCGTATGCACCTCGTGCAGTACCCCGTGCGCCGTGGCGAGCTGTACAACCAGGTCGCGGTCTTCGAAAGCGACCACTACCGGCCCGAGTCGGACGACTGGGGCACGGAGGCCGAACTCGAGGAGCGGTTCGCCGGCGCGTGCCCGGCCGTGCGTGCCGCATTGCCGCTGGTCTCCCGCGACCGTCGCTGGCCGTTGTTCGACCGCGCACCGGTCGACACCTGGGTATACGGACGCATCGCCCTGCTCGGCGACGCGGCACACCCCATGCTCCAGTACCTGGCCCAGGGCGCCTGCCAGGCCCTGGAGGACGCCGTAGCCCTCGGCCGTGCGCTGGTCGAGTCCGCAGACGCGGCCGACGCCTTCGCCTCCTATGCCAAACGGCGCCAGGGACGGGCGGCCCTGATCCAGACCACGGCCCGCAGCTTCGGGGAACTGTGCCACCTGGAGGGCATGGGAGCCGCCGTCCGCAACGCCCTGCTCGCCACCCGTTCCTCGCACGACTTCGACGACATCTCCTGGGTGTGGACACCGGCCCCCGACACCGATTCCGCAGTCTGACCGACCGTACGGAGGACCACCATGACCGACGACGCCGCCTACAAGGCCCTGGAGAACCTGGGCGCCGCCCCGCTGTGGCGCTTCTACGGCAACCTCTTCCCCGCCGAGCCCCGCAGCCGGGCGGTCCCCCATCGCTGGAGCTGGCAGGACCTGCGCCCTCACCTGCTGCACTTCTCGCGGACACTGTCCCTCGACGAGGCCGAGCGCCGGGTACTGATGCTGGTCAATCCCGGTCTCATCGACCCGCCGGCCACCGTCAATACCCTGTACGCCGGGCTGCAGATCATCCTGCCCGGCGAGACCGCCCAGGCCCACCGGCACACCTCCAACGCGTTCCGTTTCATCCTGGAGGGCACCGGCGCCTGGACCACCGTCAACGGGGAACGCGTCCACATGGCCCCCGGCGACCTGCTGCTGACCCCCGGCTGGCACTGGCACGACCACACCCACCAGGGTGACGCGCCCATGATCTGGCTGGACGCCCTGGACTACCCCCTGGTCAACGCACTGGAGGCGGGCTTCTACGAGAAGTACCCGCAGCGTCTGCAGCCGGTCACCCGACCCGACGACGCGGGCAGTCGGCAGTTTCTGCACGGCCGTCTCACGCCGGCCTGGCTGACCCCCGACGGGCCCAACTCACCCGTCACCCGCTACACCTGGGAGGAGACCGCACGCGCCCTCGACGCCGTCGCGGACACCGCCGAGGGCAGCGACATCGACGGCATCGTGCTGGAGTACACCAACCCCTGGACCGGTGGCCCGGTGATGCCGACGATCGGCTGCCGGGTGCAGCGTCTACGCCCCGGGTTCCAGGGAACGGGCCGCCGGCACACAGCGTCCACGATCTTCAACGTGGTCCGCGGCGAAGGTGCCACCGTGGTCGACGGCGTACGGCTGGACTGGTCCGAACACGACACCTTCGCAGTCCCCGGCTGGGCCTCGTACCGGCACCTCAACGCGTCCGCCTCTCAGGACGCCGTCCTCTTCTCCTACAGTGACGAACCGGTGATGCGCTCGCTCGGCCTGTACCGCACCGAGGCATCCGACCCCGGCGCCTGACATCCCGGACGTCCAACCGCTCACCACAGCAAGGAACATGACATGCGTCTGACTCTCTTCAACCAGGGCCGGCTCGGGCTCGTCGACGGCAGCGACATCATCGACGTGACCGAACAGCTCGCCGGCTCCGGTCCCTACGGGCCCGAAGGCGCGCTGCACCGCCACATCGAGCGCCTGGCCGACGGCCACACCGGCCCGCTGGACCTCACCGGCGTCCCCCACACCCCCCTGGCCGGGGCAACACTCGAAGCGCCCCTTCCCCGCCCGGGGAAGATCATCGGCGCTCCCGTCAACTACCTCGACCACAAGGCCGAGATGGCGTACACCACCTCGGTCGCCGACCTCGGCGTCTTCCTCAAGGCGAACTCCTCCGTGATCGGGCCAGGCCAGGACATCCTCCTGCCCTACACCGACAAGCGGACCGACCAGGAGGGCGAGCTGGGTGTCATCATCGGACGCACCGCCTCCCACGTCTCACGTGACGACGCTCTCGATTACGTCTTCGGATACACCTGCCTCCTGGACATCACCGTCCGCTCCGGCGAAGACCGTTCCACCCGCAAGTCCTTCGACACCTTCACTCCCATCGGACCCTGGATCGTGACCGCGGACGAGATCCCGGATCCGGACACGCTGGACCTTCGTTGTGACGTCGCCGGGACCACACGACAGCGAACCAATACGGCAGATCTCATTTTCGGTGTGCGAGAGCTCATCGCTTACACGAGTTCCGTCATGACACTGCGCCCCGGTGACGTGATCGCAACCGGAACCCCAGCGGGTGTCGGCCCGCTCAGCCACGGCGATCGCGTCGTGCTGGAGATCGAGCACGTCGGACGCCTCGAAGTCGGCGTGGACGGGTCACGGGCCACTGCCTACGCGCGACGTCCCGGGCACCACTCCCGCTGACGGGACAGCGCGCACCGAGGCAATGCCGCTCGCTCGTAGACTCCCGGATGGGCCTGCCGTCCGGGAGGAGGGCACCACCTCAGCGGAAGAAAGATGGAACACCGTGGCACGCGCACTGAACCTGGAGAACTACATCGGGCATCTGATCCGCCGCGCGGAGCAAGTGCATACCGCGATGTGGGCTGCTCAGGTTTCCCAAGAGGTCACCTCTCAGCAATTCGCCGTTCTCAACGCTCTGCGGCAGCAGCCCGGTATCGATCAACGCACTCTCGCCTCCGTCATCTCGCTGGACCGCTCCACCGTCAATCTCATTGTCCGCCGCTTCACCGATCAGCAATACGTCACTCAGGTGCGGGACGCGGCAGACCGCAGACGCACTCTGCTGAGTCTGACCGACGATGGCGACCGCCTTCTGAGCTCCCTCATCCCGCCCGCGCAACGCGTCAACGAACAGCTTCTGTCGGCTCTGCCCGCCAGTGAACGCGCTTCGGCCGTGAGTGTCCTGCGCACCATCGCCGACATGGAAGTCACGTCGCCAACCGGCAGTTGACAGCCTCCTGGACTGCGGCTCATCCACCGGCCGGATCAGGACGACTTGTGAACTCTCTATCTGTCCGAGGAGTCACCCATTGCTGCAAGACCACTCTCGCGCAACCGGGGACGACGGACCGGAACACAGCCCAAAAGCACAGGCCAAAGGCGCCTCCGGTACGGGACCTGTGATCAGTCGCGCCCTACAGATCCTCGACGCCTTCAGCGCCCAGTCCCCTCACCTGTCACTCAGTGAACTGGCGCGAAAAGCGCAACTGCCCGTGTCAACCGTCCACCGGATGCTGGGAGAACTACTTGCCTGGGGAGCACTGGAGCGTGACGCCCAGGGACGCTATCGCATCGGGCTGCGCCTGTGGGAGATCGGCTCGCTGGCACCACGCGGTCAGGGGTTGCGCGAGCGAGCCTTGCCCTACCTCGAGGATCTCTCGCTGGTCACCCGCGAAAATGTGCAGCTAGCCGTGCGCGAAGGCACGGAGGCAGTGTTCGTCGAGCGGATCGGGGGAAGCTGCGCAGTCCCGACGCTCACACGTGTAGGCGGCCGACTCGCCATCACCGCGACAGGCGCGGGGCTGGCCCTGCTAGCCCACGCACCGGCCTCCGTCCAGAACGACGTGCTGGAACGGCCCATCGTACGTAACACGCCTTATACGATCACCGATGCCAGCCGGCTGCGAGGGGTGCTGGCACAGGTTCGTGCACGCGGCTACGCGGTGAGCGACCGACAGTTGTCGCTCGACACGCTTTCGGTGGCCGCGCCGGTGCGGTCCCCGCAAGGAGAGGTCGTCGCGGCCGTTTCACTTGTCGTGCCTTGCGGCTCTGCCACCCCTGCGGCCCTGGCCGACCTCGTCCTCACCAGCGCCCGTGCCATCAACCGCGCACTTCACGTGCCCGTTTCCTGACCGGCTCTCTTGCGAAGCAAATGGTTTCCCGGCATACGGAAAAGTGGCTGGTTGCAGCCGCGCCGGATTCGGACCATGTGTGCGTCGACTGCTGGAGCGAGCCGCTGGATGTGAGCTGGTTCAAAGGCGTCGGCCCTATCGCAGTCGACAACGGAGTGCTCCCATGTTCATGCGTTTCGAGTTCCATGCCACCCAGCGAGTCGTCCGGTGAGCGCGCCCCTGCGCGAGGCCCTGGATAACGGGCCCATGACCCGTTTTCAGTGGACTGCGATCGGTGTGTGTGTCCTGCTGAATGTGCTCGACGGGTTCGACGTCCTGGTCATGGCCTTCACCGGGAAGACCATCTCCGGTGAGTGGAATCTGAATTCCGGCACACTGGGGCTCCTCCTCAGCTGCGGCCTCATCGGTATGGCTGTGGGAGCACTGCTCGTGGCACCCTGGGCGGACCGGATTGGACGAAAGCCCGTCATACTGGGCGGTCTGTCGCTGGCGGCTGCGGGCATGCTGCTGTCCGCGACGAGTCAGAACTGGCAGCAGCTGGGATTGCTGCGCATTGTCACGGGCATCGGCATCGGCGCTGTCCTTGCGTCCAGTAACGTCATCGCCGGCGAGTTCGCCTCCCGCCGCTGGCGCGGCCTGGCCGTCAGCCTGAACTCCACCGGTTACGCGGTGGGCGCGACAGTCGGCGGTCTCGCGTCCGTCACCCTCATCGACCATTTCGGGTGGCACTCGGTCTTCCTCGCCGGCGGCATTGCCACCGTGGCCGCCATTCCCCTGGTGATGTTCCTGCTACCGGAGTCTCTCGACTTCCTCATCACGCAGAGGCCGCCAGGGGCTCTCTCCAAAATCAACAACCTTGCCCGGCGCATGGGACAGGCGGAACTCGACTCACTTCCCCCCGCTGCCGCTGCTCACCGGCTGAGTGCTGGATTCCGCCTCCTGCTGGCACCGGGCCTGCGCCGCGTCACGCTCGTGCTGTGGTCCGCGTTCTTCCTGGTGATGGCCGCTTTCTACTTCGTGACCAGTTGGACGCCGACCCTGCTCGTCGAAGCCGGCCTGTCCTCCACCCAGGGTCTCACCGGCGGCACTCTGCTCAATCTCGGCGGAATTTTCGGCGCCACGCTCCTCGGCGTACTGGCTGCCCGCTACGCACTGGTGAAGGTGAACCGTGGCTATCTGTTCGCCTCCGGTCTGCTCGTGGTGGCGTTCGCGGTCTCGACCGAGAATCTTGCCCTGGCCTTCAGTTTCGGTGCAGTCGTCGGTGTCGCCGTCAACGGGTGCATCGCGGGTCTCTACGCACTGACCCCAGCCATCTACGACACCCGTCTGCGCGCTACGGGAGTCGGTGCTGCCATCAGTGTCGGCCGCGTCGGCGCCATCATCGCCCCCACTGCCGCTGGGTGGCTGCTGGATGCCGGCTGGACACCGCATGCCCTCTACATCGCCGTCGGCGTGATCTTCGCGGCTGCCGGCCTGCTGTTGTTCTTCATGCAGTCCGGCAGTAGGCCCGCTGCCATAACTGCCGACCAGGCCGCCGCTACGATTTAGACCGACCGGCAAATGGGGGGCGGGAGAAGGAGCGGGGCTGGGTGCGTGCAGCTGCAAGGCGGAGGATTGAGGCAGATGGGGTCTCCCCTGCTCGAGCGAAGCCGAGAGCTTGGGGAAGGAGCGTTGGTGATTGACGACAACGCCGCAGATGCGACGCGCCCCCGCCGCGGCCGGCGGGAAGACGGCCGACGACGACCGCCGGCCACTCCACTGACACGAACCCGACTACATCGCACGTCGTCGAGACGATCACCGGATCGTAGGCTTGTGGCCATGGCTGACACCTATGAACTCCAACTCACGCTCGACCTGCCGGACTCCCTCTCGTCCCGCGATCTCGACCTGCTCCGCTGGCACTTGGCGGAGGAAGGTGGTCGGCAGGACGAAGGGTACGAGGTTCCCCTTTGGGACGGCCGAGGGCCAGCATCGCGCATCGGAGGCCTCCAGGTAGCGGAGTTGCGTTCGGTCCATGGGGGGTGGGCGTTGACCGTGCGGCAGGAGGCGCATCCCGACGGGTTCCACGATCTGCGCAGGCTCGTGCTATGGCTCGGAGCGCGGACGACGACCGCGGGCCCCATCGGGTACCTCCGTTTCTACGAGTCGTACGTGCCCGACATCCTGATCGTCGAGTCCGGGACTGTGAGCTGCGTCGTCCTACGGATGGACGAGACCATCCGGGTGGCGGACCAGGAGTTCCCCTACTCCTGAGCCGCCCTCTACGGCTGGAGTACGTCGTCGAGGCTGCCGAGCAGGCGCTTGAAGGAATCTCCTGTTCCCATTGCTCGCCGCTTTCGGTGAGGCGTCCTCACTGCCCGGATGATCCGGCCGCGACGGGTGATCCCTCGCCGGTCAGTACAGCAGGTCCAGCTCGGCGCGGACCGTCTTGCCGAGCGGCAGGCGGTCCAGCACCGCCCACCGGTCGGCCAGCGCCTCGACGATGATCAGCCCGTTCCCGCTGCCGGAACCGGGCGGCGGCGCCACCAGTTCCCCCGGCCCCGGCGGGCGGGCCTCGCCCCGCGTATCACCGACCTCGATCCGCAGGACGCCGAGCGCGTCCGTATCGCCCGGCGCGTGGGTCAGCCGCAACTCGAAGTCGCGGCCCGGCACCCGGCCGTGCGTTGCCGCGTTCGCGGCCAGCTCGGCGACGATCAACGCCGCCGCCTCCGATGCGTCACTGCGGTACGGGATGCCCCAGTCGTGCAGCACGTGCAGTGCCAGATGACGGGCGAGCCTCGCCCCGCGCGGCGTCGAGCTGAAGCGTTGCGCGAACACACGTACGGTGAACGGCGGTTGGGGGGTGGTGAGTGCTTCCATGCGCCCACCGTGACGGCCGGAGCACCCATAGGGCCAGCTCAGAAACTCGTACGCTGCGTCAGCGTACGGGTGCGGAGGGTGGACAGTACGCGTAACGGTCCGTAACCATGGGTGAGTTGCGGACCGGGGCAGGCACAGGGCACGGGAGGTGGCCGACATGACGGACGGCGTCGGCGGAACGGGTGGAGCGACGGGCGCGAACGGGGAGCCGGAGCCCTCCGACAGCCTGAAGGCGTTCGGGGAGGTCGTCAAGGTCTTCCGCAAGCGAGCACTGCTGACACAGGAGCAGTTCGCGCCGAAGGTGCGGTACTCGGTGCCGACGGTCGCCTCGATCGAGCAGGGGCGGCGGTTTCCGCCGCCTGCGTTCGTCGACCGTGCGGAGGACGTCCTGGACTCGTTCGGGGTCATCAAGGCCGCGGCCAAGCATCTGTCGCGGAAGTCGGGGCTGGCCAGTTGGTTCCGGCAGTGGGCGCAGCTGGAGGCGGAGGCGCTGAGCCTGTACACGTACGAATGCCGGTTGATTCCCGGGTTGTTGCAGCCGGAGGCGTACGCGCGGGCGTTGTTCGCGGACCAGCTCCCTCCGCTGCGCGATGAGCAGGTCGATGCTCAGCTGGCGGCACGAATGGAACGGCAGCGCCTGCTCCGGGATCGGCCGAACACCAATTACAGCTTCATCCTTGAAGAGCATCTGTTCCTGCGACGGACAGGCGGGCGGGTCGTCACCTTGGAACTCATTGACCATGTACTTGATCTGTCGCGACTGCGAAACATCGAGATCCAGGTGATGCCGCAGGTGCGGGAGCGTCATGCGGGGCTCCACGGCCCCATGCGGCTACTGGAAACATCGGAGAACAAGTGGTTCGGCTACTCCGAAGGACAGGAGACCGGCGACTTCATCACCGACCCAAAGGTCGTCAGCACCCTCCAGATGCGGTATGCCAGGATGCGTTCACAGGCTCACTCCCTCGAATACTCCGTGGGCCTGCTGCAGCGGATGCGAGGAGCGGTATGACCACCACAGACCCGGCCTGGTTCAAGAGCAGCTACAGCGGAAGCTCCGGCGACTCCTGTGTAGAAGTCGCCCTCTCCTGGCGCAAGTCCACCTACAGCAGCGGTTCCGGCGACGACTGCGTAGAGGTCGCCACCTGCCCCACCACCGTCCACGTCCGGGACTCCAAGGTCGAGCAGGGTCCGCAGCTCGCGCTCTCCCCCGCCGCCTGGGCCGGCTTCGTCGCCTACGCCGTGAGCGGCTGACCGGACGCGCACGGACACAGCGCCGTGCCGCGCACCGGATCAACTCCGGTGCGCGGCACGGCGGGTATCACGTGTCACATGTCAGGCGTCAGGACAGCGCCAGCTCGGTGACGTTGTTGGCCTCCAGGACCCACGTCGCGCTCAGGCCGCCCTCCTTGACCCGCGCGTCGCCGTCGCCCTTGAGGACGCCGATGCGCTTGCCGGACAGGGCGATCTGGATGGCGTGGGTGTACTCGTGGACCCACGAGGCGCTGAGGCCGCCCTCCTTCACGTACGCGTTGCCGCGGTCGGTCACGACGCCGATGCGGTTGCCCGACAGTTCGAGCTGGATGACGTTGTTGCGCTCCCGGACCCAGGTGGCGTTGAGGCCGCCCTCCTTCACCCAGGCGACGCCGTCACTCGTGAGGACGCCGATGCGCTTGCCCGCCAGGTCGATGCCGATGACGTCGCCGGACTCCTTGACCCAGGTGGCGCTGAGGCCGCCCTCCTTGACGTACGCGTCTCCGTTGCCCGTCACGACGCCGATCCGGTTGCCCGACAGTTCGAGTTCCTTGACCTTGTCGTGCTCCTTGACCCACGAAGCGCTGAGGCCGCCCTCCTTGACGTACGCGTCGCCGTTGTCCTTCAGGACGCCGATGCGGTTGCCGGAGAGGGCGATCTGCTTGACATCGTCGGACTCGCGGACCCACGTGGCGCTGAGACCGCCCTCCTTCACCCATGCGGTGCCGTCACTCGTGAGGACGCCGATGCGCTTGCCGGACAGGACGACCTGCTTGACGTCGCCGGCCTCCTCGACCCACGTCGCGCTGAGGCCGCCCTCCTTCACGTACGCGTCACCGTTGGCGCGCAGAGTGCCGATTCGGTTGCCACCGTCCCCGGAGACCGTGCCGGGCACCGCGCCGGCCGTGGATGCTCCGGTGAGACCGGCCAGGGCCAGAACGGCGGCGGCCGCGGAGAGAGTCTTGAGATTCATCCGTGTAACTCCTGTACGCAGGACGACCCTTGGGACCGGAGATGCGGTGCCCGCGGGGGATTCATCATTCCGAAGAAGATCAACGACCGGAAGGGCCGGGGGTGCGTAGGCCATTGGAGTGATGAAGAAGCACCGAACGGACTTTTGCCGCACGCCGTCCCGTTGGGCTGAACACCTCCGTCGGGGTCGCCCGCGTGACCTTCCGGCAGGGTGCGTGCGGGGGCGGCGCGCCTTGATAGCGTCGCTCCCGCGATTGCGGACCGCTCCCCGCCGGGGTCGTCGCTGTGCCCGGACGGCTTGCCCTCGACGGGCGGCCGTCGGAGCGAGCGTGCTGACGTTACGGGGACGTTCCCGGCAAGGACGAAGAGGGCCTACGCATGAGCCTCGCGCAGTTGCATTACACCTCTGCCTCTGCGGGGGACGGCGATGGGGGCGGTGCGCGGTTCACGGCGGTCAGCGCGGGCATACCCACGCCGGTGCTGGCCGAGGCCGAGCAGCTCCTCGGATACGAGCCGCCGACTGCCGCCCCGTACCACCCGACCGCTGATGAACTCCGGTCGTTTCCAGAAGCGTTCAGCTTCAGCGCGCTGTCCGACGGCAGTCATCTGCTGAGCCGTACGGTGGCGCTCGGCGGCCCCGGCGCGGGCCGTTTCCACGCGCACGCGGTGCATCTTCCGGCCGGTACCCGGCTGCCGGGCGACGCGTTGCCGGTCACGGCCTGGCGGTCGCCGAACTGGGCGTCCACCCCGCCGGACGGCGGGGTGCCCGGCCGCCTGGCCCACCTGCCCGCCTCCGCCACCTTCGGGCCGGAGGCGCTCAACGACTTCGCGGTCTCCCGGAGCCCCTGGCTGGCGGCGGTCTTCGCCGATCTGCGCAGGGTGAGCGAGGAACCGTCGTCGGCGCCTGTGGTGCTCGTGGAACGGCAGAGCGCCGATGTGGCCCGGTGGATCGCCCTGGCCGCGGCCGTGCTCCCGCCGGAGACCGCACAACGGCTGACCTTCACGACGTACACCCGCCGTCCGGCACAGTCCCCGCACCAGGTCGTCGGAGTGCTGCCGGACGACGCGCCCGGAACGGCCGGACCCGACAGCGGGCTGCGGGTGCACGACTGCACCGGTCCGCGTCCGCAGGGGCCGGTGGCCGACGCCTGGGCCGAGACCTGCGCCCGGATCTGGCGGAACCGGACTCCGGAACTGTTCCGGACGGCGGCGGAGCTGCCCGGCGAGCCCTTCGCCGCCGGACCGCTCGCTGTGACGGCACTGTGCACGGGCGTCGAGCTCGGCCCCGACGGGCGGGCCGCGGCAGCCGCCTGGGCCGCCGAGCGGCCGTACGCGCTGGACGAGGAGCGGACGCGGCGGCTGACCGATGCGCTGACCGCTCCCGGCATCGACCGTACGACCAACGAACTCGCTTGTGTCGCACGGCTGTTGACCGCCCTCGACGGTCGCTCCCCGGCCGCCACGACCACGTCGCTCGCGGCTCTGCTGGTGACGGAGGCGGTGCACGGTGGTGATGTCACACTCGAATCGCCCGCGCGCTCGGCCTTCGCCGGGCCGGCCGGGGAGCGTGCCGCCGCCGCGCTCGTCGCGGCCCTGGGCGACGACCTGCGTACCGAACTCGCCACCGGTGCGGCCGCCACGTCCGCGTCGTCGGCCGCGCCCGGCCGGGGTGTGGCGCGCACCGTGCAACTGCTGCGGATCGCGCGGCTTCTCGACGTGGACTGCGCGGCCCTGCTTCCCGACGTCGTACGCCGGATGGCCCGGTCGCTGCTGGACGAAGGGGCGGCCGGCTGCGCGCCGGTGCTGCTCGACCTCCTGGACGAACAGTTCGATGTCCGTACGGCGTTGCTGGGCGAGCTGGACCGGATCACCCCGCACGATCCGGCGGGGACGGAGCGGCTGCTGACAGGGGTCGCCCTGCCGTTCACCGGAACGCAAGCGCTGCCGCATCTGCGGATGTGCGCGGCGGCGCCGGACGCCAGGGCGGGCGGCGGCGACCGGGTGAAGGTGCTGCACACGATGCTCCGCGCCGGCGGCATGTCACCTTTCACCGAACCGCTGGTACTGCTGACCGGGGTGGGTCTGGTGTGGGGCGAGGATTTGCCCACCGCGGGCGAGGCCCGGCAGCTGCTGGGCGGGACCACCTCCGACGCGCACCGTACGGCCGGTACGTGGTCCGCTCTCGTCGCGGCGGCGCTCGGCGCCTCCGCGGACGACGAGGAGGCCCCCGAACTCGCCCACGACCTGCTGCGCGGCTTCCCGCAGGAGATCGACGCGCGGGCGCGCGGCGCCCTGCTGCTCCTGGAGTTCGCGCGGGAGCTGCGGTCGGGGACGGCGGAGCCCGGCTGGGCGGCACGGGCCCGGAAGCTGTACACCGGGGCAGAACCGGTGGAGCCGGGCGTACGCGACCAGGCGTTCGGCGCCCTGGCCCGGCGACTGCTCGCTCCGGACCGGCCCGAGGCGGAGCTGTACGCGTTCGTCCACAGCGACGACGCGGACCTCATCGCGGCCTACGGCAGGGCGGCCCGCCATGAGACCGTCCTCGCCCGGCTGCGGGTCGAACCGGCTTATGCGGCCGACTGTTTCACCGTCTGGACCGTCCACCCGCACGCGGGCCGCGCGTGGACGCGGACCACCGCCTCCTTGCTGGAGGACGTGCTGCGTCCGGCGGTGGGCGCCTTGTCCTCCGCCGCGATCACCGCGGTGGAGGAGGCCGTCGAGCGCGCCGGCAGCAGGCAGCGCGCCGAGGCGTTCCGGGCGTGGAACCGCGCCGGTGGCACTCTCGGCCGACTCGGCAAGCGGCTGGCGCGACGCGTCCGCCGGCCCTGACCGGGGCCGGTCGCCTTGTCGTCGAAAGGCGTCGGCAGCAGGGGCTTGCTGCTTGGTGGTGCGCCGGTCCGTCATGCCCCCACGGCGTTCGTGCCGTGGGAGACATCACATTTGTGGTCTCCCGGCTGCTCCGCTGCCCGGCCGACGCCGTCGCGGACCCCTCGGAGTGACCGGTACCGTGTGACACATCGATGTGACATGTCGATCTCGTGTGCTCCCGGCGGGCTGCGCGACACCCCCAGGAGGAACAGATGACGACGAACCGCGGACGCAAGGACGCCATCCGGGACCGGATGGCCGCGACCGGCGAGTCGTACAACGTCGCCGCCCGCAATCTGAAGGCGATGAAGGACATGGGCGCCACGCGTGAGGCCGTCCTCACCCAGCGCTGGCGTCCCGCCGAATCGCTCGATGTGCCGTGCCCCTGCGGTGGCACGTGCGAACCCGGCGAGCGATGTGAGCGCTGTCACGCGCTGCACCTGCACGTTGCGCGCTACCCCGGGAGTGTCACGGACGTCGAGACCTGGGCGGACCGCTACGACTGCATGGGCTGCGCCTCCTCGTACATCCTGACCGTGGTCCTGCCCGGCCGGCCGTGGGGCGTCGCCGAGACGGTCGTCCGGGGCGGTTCCGCGGAGCCGGTCGTACGGACCCGGGTCTTCCCGGGCGTCGCCCACCCGCTGCTGCGGCCGGAGAACCCCGAGGACGAGGGCTGACGCCCGGCGTCAGCCCTCGCTCAGCTCGTAGCCGTCAGCCCTCGTCGGGCGTCAGTCGCAGCGAGATCGAGTTGATGCAGTACCGCTGGTCCGTCGGGGTCGGGTAGCCCTCGCCCTCGAAGACATGGCCGAGGTGCGATCCGCAGCGGGCGCAGCGGACCTCGGTGCGGACCATGCCGTGGCTGCGGTCCTGGATCAGTTCGACCGCGTCCGTGTCCTTCGGGTCGTAGAAGGACGGCCAGCCGCAGTGCGACTCGAATTTGGTGTCGGAGCGGAACAGCTCCGCGTCGCAGGCGCGGCAGGAGTAGACGCCCGTGGTCTTCGTGTCGGTGTATTCGCCGACGAAGGCGGGTTCCGTGCCGGCCTGGCGCAGGACCGCGTACTCGGCGGGGGTCAGCTCCGCCCGCCACTGCTCGTCCGGCTTCTCGATGTCGTACGACACGTCGCTCCCTCAGCTCGACAGGTGGTCCAGGATCTGCGGGCCGAGGTCCGTGACGTCGCCCGCGCCCATGGTGAGAACGAGGTCGCCGGGCTTCGCCATTCCCGCGATGGTCCCGGGGACCGCCGCCTTGTCGTGGACGGCGGTGACGTCGGCGCCCGCGGCCCTGGCGGCGTCGATGATCAGGTCGCTGGTGATGCCGGGGATCGGGTCCTCGCGGGCCGGGTAGATGTCCAGGACCACGGAGGCGTCGGCCAGCGCGAGGGCCTGGCCCATCTCGGTGCCGAGCTCCTGGGTGCGGGAGAAGAGGTGGGGCTGGAAGACGACCAGGAGGCGGGCGTCGGAAGCGGCGCCGCGCATCGCTTCGAGGTCCGCGGTCATCTCGGTGGGGTGGTGCGCGTACGAGTCGATGACCTGCACGCCCGCGGCCTCGCCCTTGAGCTGGAGGCGGCGCTTGACGCCGGTGTACTTGCCGAGGGCCGAGGCGAGGTTGTGGGCCGGGATGCCGAGGGCGACACCGGCGGCGAGGGCGGCGACCGCGTTGTGGGCGTAGTGGCGGCCGGGCACGGAGACGGTGAAGGTGAGGTACTTCCCGTTCAGGATGACCGTGACCTCGCTGGTCAAGCCACGTGGGGTGACCTTGTGGACGCGTACGTCGGCGGTCTCGGACTCGCCGTAGGTGACGACCTTCACCGCCGAGAGCGCGCGCACCCGCTCGGTGAGCTCGACGGCGCCGGGCTGGTCGGCGGCGATCACCAGGGTGCCGCCGGGGACGATCTTGCCTGCGAACGTCTCGAAGGATTCGTAGATCTCGTCCATCGAGGCGTAGTTCGCGTGGTGGTCCAGCTCGACGTTGAGGACGATCGCGACCTCGGGGTCGTACTTCTGGAAGCTGCGGTCGCTCTCGTCCGCCTCGGCGACGAAGATCGCACCCTCGCCGTGCGCGGCGTTGGTGCCGGGGCCCGCGAGGTCGCCGCCGATGGCGTACGAGGGGTCGAGGTTCAGTTCGGACAGGGCGACGGCCAGCATCGACGTGGTGGTCGTCTTGCCGTGCGTACCGGCCACCGCGATCGCGCGCGCACCCTCCATCACGGAGGCCAGCGCGTCGGAGCGGTGGACGACGGGGATCGACAGCTCGGCGGCGCGCACCAGCTCCGGGTTGTCGGGGCGGATGGCGCTGGAGACGACGACGCACGAGGCGTCGTCCGCCAGATGCGCGGCGGCGTGTCCGATGTGGACGGTCGCCCCCAGCGCCCGCAGCGCCTCGGCCGTACCCGACTCCTTGGTGTCGCTGCCCGCGACCTTCGCACCGCGCTGGGTGAGGATCTTCGCGATGCCCGACATTCCGGCGCCGCCGATGCCGATGAAGTGCGGCCGTTCCATGGCGGCAGGAATACCGGGTGCCATGCGTGTGTCTCCCCAAAAGTCGAAACGAGTCCCGCACAGCCTATTCGCTGTGCGCGAAGAGCTTCAGCACCGGGACGCCGACCTTGTGCCGGGCCCTGGACGCCCAGTCCCGGTGGAAGAACTCCTCCACGTAGTGCGGCGCGGTCAGCACGATGACCTCGTCCGCCTCCGCCTCGTCGACCACGGTCTTCAGCTTGTCCAGCGGGTGCTCCTCGATCACCTGCCCGACCGCCTCGGAGCCTGCCTGCCGCAGCGCTTCGAGCGACACTTCGAGCGCCAGCTCGGCGGATTGCCGGGCATCCTTGCCCTCCGGCTCCTCGGCCTCGCGGGCGGCTTCCTTCAGTTCGCCCATCGCCAGGTCGTCGATGGCCCGCAACAGCACATCGGCCTGGTCACCGCGCGGCTGCATGAGCACGACGAAGGACGTCCGTTCCTCCCCGTGCAGGGTGGTGACGAACTCGACGTCCTCGGAAGTGAGGGCCTTCTCGATCATCAAAACGCTGGTGAACACCACGGGCGCCCTTCTGCTTCAGTGACCGTCTCCGGTCTCTGCTGAAACCATCCTTCCCCGTGCGCGCACGGGGTCTGCGAGAGTAATTGTGCCCACCGGAAGCTAACCGGAACGGTAAATTCCGCCGATTGTCAGATCCGACGGTATCGGGTGAAGAGGAACCCGGCCTCTTCCAGCAGCGATGCCAGGGCAAATCGTTCCGGCACGGCCACCGAGGGCCCCCCGGCGATCCGCTGCGCGTCGCCGGCGGTCAGCATCGGCGAGACGGTCAGACAGAGCTCGTCCAGCACCCCGGCCGCCACGAACTGGCCCAGCAACCTGGGCCCGCCCTCGGTCAGCAGCCGCTTGAACCCGCGCTCCGCCAGCTCCCGTACGGCCCTGGCGGGGTCCACCCGGGAGCCCTCCCCCGCGATCACCACCTCGGCGCCCGCCTGCCGCGCCGCCACGATCCGGTCGGGAGGTGCTCCGGCGCCGGTCAGCACGAGGGTCGGGACGAGGGGCGAGACGAAGAGCGGCAACGAGAAGTCCAGGTCCAGGCTGCCGCTGACCACGGCGATCACCGGCGCGGGCCCCTGCCCGGCCGCGGCCCGGCGGGCGGCGAAGGCCTCGCGCGCCCTGGCGGGCCGGTAGCCCTCCAGCCGTACCGTCTCCGCCCCCACCACGACCGCGTCGGCCAGCCCGCGCAGGGTTCCGAAGATCCGCATGTCGCTCGCGCAGGAGATCGGCTGCGAGCGGCCGTCGTGCTGGGCGGCGCCGTCGAGCGTCGAAACCATGTTGGCGCGCAGCCAGGGGCCGTCCTGCTCGGGGTACGCGTAGGCCACGGCCAGATCGTCCAGGCTCCACTCCCCCTCGTCGTCAGCAGGTGTCGGGTCGGTCACAGGGAAGAGGCGTCGCATGTTCTGCAGTCTGGCACGGCGCTTAAGGTTGATGGTTGTGTCGTCCTCCACCGCCGTGCCTGGGCAGAGCCCCATAGCCGAAACGGCCCCGCTGTCCCTGTGCGCCCTCGAGCCGCACGTCCCCGCCGACCGGCTGGTCGCCGAGATGGTGCCGCCGCCGCGCTTCGACTCCGTGCGCTTCGAAACGTACGTCCCGGACCCCGACCGGCCGAGCCAGGTCGAGGCGGTCAACGTCCTGAGCGGCTTCGCGACCGGGCTCGGCGGGGCGCACGCCACCGGCTCCGGAAGGCGCAAGTGGTTCAGCAAGAAGCCGGCGGCACCCGCGGCACCTCTCGGGGTCTACCTCGACGGCGGCTACGGGGTCGGCAAGACGCACCTGCTGGCCTCGCTCTGGCACGCCACGCCCGCCGCGCCCTCGCTGAAGGCGTTCGGTACCTTCGTCGAGCTGACGAACCTGGTCGGTGCGCTGGGTTTCCAGCAGACCGTGCGAACGCTGAGCGGGCACCGGCTCCTGTGCATCGACGAGTTCGAGCTGGACGACCCGGGCGACACGGTCCTGGTGTCGTCGCTGCTCAGCAGGCTGGTCGAGGCGGGGGTCGCGCTCGCCGCCACCTCGAACACGTTGCCCGGCAAGCTGGGCGAGGGCCGGTTCGCCTCCGCCGACTTCCTGCGGGAGATCCAGGGGCTGTCCGCGCACTTCCGTCCGCTGCGGATCGACGGCGAGGACTACCGCCACCGCGGGCTGCCCGAGGCCCCGGCGCCGTACTCCGACGAGCAGGTCACCAAGGCCGCGTACGCCACCGGAGGCGCGAGCCTGGACGACTTCCCCTCGCTCCTCGACCACCTCGCCCGGGTCCATCCGAGCCGCTACGGCGCGCTGACGGACGGTCTGCGGGCGGTCTGCCTCACCGACGTGCAGCCGGTGCCGGACCAGTCGACCGCGCTGCGGCTCGTCGTCCTCGCCGACCGGCTGTACGACCGGGAGGTACCGGTGCTCGCCTCCGGGGTGCCGTTCGACAGGCTGTTCAGCGACGAGATGCTGAACGGCGGGTACCGGAAGAAGTACTTCCGGGCGATCTCCCGGCTGACGGCGCTGGCGCGCGACGCGAAGGGTCTGGTGGCGCAGTAGGTTCGGGGGCGTACCACCCCTGGGGGAGTACCGCCCTTCGGGGACGTACCACCCGAGGTGCCCCGGGGCGCCTCGAATCTCCCGTATCAACCGCGCACACTGTTTGAAGGGATCCACCATGGCTACCACGCGTCAGGCGCACACGGTCTGGGAAGGCAACCTGATCGAGGGCAAGGGCGTCGTCACCTTCGACTCCTCCGGCATCGGCGACTACGACGTCTCCTGGCCGTCCCGCGCGGAGAAGGCGAACGGAAAGACCAGTCCCGAGGAGCTCATCGCGGCGGCCCACTCCAGCTGCTTCTCGATGGCGCTGTCCAACGGCCTGGCCACCGCCGGTACCCCGCCGACCCGGCTGAACACCAAGGCCGAGGTCACCTTCCAGCCCGGTACCGGCATCACCGGTATTCACCTCACCGTCCAGGGCGAGGTGCCGGGTCTCGACGAGGCGGGCTTCCTCAAGGCCGCCGAGGACGCCAAGGCGAACTGCCCGGTCAGCCAGGCGCTCACGGGCACGACGATCACGCTCACCGCGTCCCTGGCCTGACTCCGACAGGGCCCTCACGGGTACCTCACGGGTACCTTCCGGCCCGTGACGCGCATGAGGCTCAGTGACCCGCATGGTTCCCGCGCGGCGATCCGCGTGGTACACACATGCGGGTCACATCTCCTGTCCGCCAGCAGGGAGTTGCCTCATGTCATCAGCACTGTCACAACAACGCGCAACACGACGACAGGTCCTGGCCGGCAGCGGCGCGGCCGTTGCCTCGATCGCCTTCGCCGGGGCGTTCTCCGAACTCTTCGCGGGTACCGCCGCCGCCCGCGGGCACAGCGGCTACGGCCCGCTCGTGCCCGACCCCGACGGTCTGCTCGACCTCCCGAAGGGCTTCCGCTACCGGGTCCTGTCCCGGGAGGGCGCCCCGCTCCGCTCCGGCGAGGGCCAGGTCCCCAGCAACCACGACGGCATGGCCGCCTTCGCAGGCCGGCACGGCCACGTCACTCTCGTCCGCAACCACGAGAACCGCGCCACCGGCAGGATTCCGGTGCCGGTCGTCGAGGGCCTCACCTACGACCCCATGGGCAAGGGCGGCTGTACGGCTCTGGAGCTGGACGGCCGCAACAACGTCCTCGGCGAACGCGTCGCCATCGCCGGTACGGCGGTGAACTGCGCGGGTGGCCCCACCCCTTGGAACACCTGGCTGACCTGCGAGGAGACCGAGGACAAGGCCGGTACCAACGGCTACACCAAGGACCACGGCTTCATCTTCGAGGTGGACGGCGCCGATCCGCACCGCACCGGGGCCGTGCCGCTCACCGCGATGGGCCGCTTCCAGCACGAGGCGATAGCGATCGATCCGAAGAACGGGATCGTCTACGAGACGGAGGACGCCTTCGACAAGCCGTTCGGGCTCTTCTACCGCTTCCTGCCGAACAAGCCGCTCGGCGGGACGGGTTCGCTGCGGGCCGGCGGCCATCTGGAGGCCATGCGGGTGCCGGGTGTCCCCGACCTCTCCGCGATCCAGGAGACCGGTACGAGCTTCGAGGGCGTCGAGTGGGTCCCCGTACCGGATCCGCTGGCCACCGGGACCCCGATCCGGTTCCAGGACTTCGGCCCGAAGGGCATCACCCACGCGCAGAAGCTGGAGGGCTGCTACTGGGGCGGGTCGTCGGTCTACTTCGTCTCCAGCTTCGCGCACAGCTCGCAGGGTTCGGCGGCCGATCACTACGGCCAGGTGTGGCGGTACGAGCCGAAGCGGCGCCGCCTCACGCTGGTGATCGTCTTCGGCCCCGATGCGGACGTCCAACTGCCCGGCGAGTCCCCCGACAACATCTGCCTGGCCGCCGACGGGGGGCTGATGGTGTGCGAGGACGGTGACGGCGCGCAGCATGTGTTCGGCGTGACGCGGGGCGGCGAGGTGTACGCGATGGCGCGGGGCCGGCAGAACATCGGGACGCCCGAGGACCCCTCGTGGGGCGAGTTCGCCGGGGTCACGTTCGCTCCGGACGGCGGGACGATGTTCGTCAACTGCTATACGCCGGGGACCACGTTCGCGGTGACGGGTCCGTGGCGCTGACGCACTGACGGACTCGTTGCGCTGAGGCGCTGAGACGCTGGGCCGGTCGGGGGTGGCGGTGTGTTCGTCTGCCTCCGGCCGGAGCGCCGCCGCCCGCGGCGAGCAGCGACGCGAGGTGGACGCGCGGCAACCCCTCCGCGGCGGCGACGGTACGGGAGGCGGCCCGCCCCGCGCAGGTTCAGTTGGCCGACGCCTTCTCGGGCTTGACCTCGCTGGGCCGTACGATCACGAACCCTTCCCCGTCCAGCCGCAGTTGGACGGCCTCCCCGGAGCCGCCGCGGATCATCGAGCCGAAGCTCTGCGAGCGGTGCAGCGATGTGTTCAGGCCGGCGCTCCAGCCGACCACCGCGTCCGTGTCGACGCACACCGGCTGATGGGGCGTGACGGGTATCACTATGGGGTGGCCCTCACACATCAGGCCGAGCTTGCCGTACCCGGTGAAGACGCTGTTGAAGAGCCCGCCGCCGGTCATCCCGGCGCCCTTCACGGTCTTGATCTCGTAGGAGAGCGTGGGGTCGAAACAGAGCACGTTGCGGCCGTTGACGGTGAGGACGTCGCCCTGCTCCATGTCCACGATGAAGCAGTTGGCGGCCTCGTGCGCGAACCACGCCTCGCCCTGGCCGCGGACCGCCATCAGCGCCAGCCCCTCGCCGGTGACGGCGCGCTTGAGCATGCCGCCGAGACCCTGGCCCTTGCGCTCGAACTGCAGATCACCGCGGAAGGCGATCATCGATCCCTGCCGGGCGTGCATCTCGCCGTTGACAGCGTATTTGATGGACTTGGCGTTCTGCAGGGTCATCCCGGGGGCTGTTGCCTGCTGCGCCATGTTCTCGCTGGAAAAGAGATCGCTCTTCATGCGGTGCATCCTCACCCGGAGCGATTCATTCCGCCAAGAAGGGTCTCCCGGGCGGCTGGCAGACTGGGACGGGTGAGCGAAAACGACACCCCCGTATCCCGGTCCGGACAGCCGGAGACGTCCCGCGCCCCCGCGGCGGACAGCCCGTTCAGGTCCGGGCGCACGAGCCGCGACGAGGCGCCGCAGTACGTGCTGCCGCTGGTCGTGCACATCGAGAAGGCGGCTCCCCCGGCCCGGACCGACGCCCTGCGGACCGCCGCCCGCGCGGTGCTCGTGATCCTCTCCGACGAGCGCTCGGCCGGCGAGGGCGAGTGGGCGCGGGCGATGCGGGACTGGCAGGACGCCCGGATCCGCAAGGTGGTGCGGCGGGCGCGCGGCGCGGAGTGGCGCAAGGCGTGCGCGCTGCCCGGCATCACGGTCACGGGCGAGAACGCCGAGGTGCGGGTCTTCCCGCCGGTGCCCCTGGACGGCTGGCCGAAGGAGCTGGCGAAGCTCCAGGTCTCGGGGACGGATCTGGACGACCCCGAGCCGCCGGCCGCGCCCGATCTCGCGGGCCCGGTGCTGTGGCTGAACCCGGAGCTGGACATGTCGGCGGGCAAGGCGATGGCGCAGGCCGGGCACGGTGCGCAGCTCGCCTGGTGGGAGCTCTCGGACACGGAGCGCAAGGCGTGGCGCGAGGCCGGCTTCCCGCTCTTTGTCGCCGCTCCGGAGGCGGGCCGCTGGCGGGAACTCACGGTGAGCGGGCTTCCGGTGGTGCGGGACGCCGGGTTCACCGAGATCGCACCGGGGTCCTGCACGGTGGTCGCCGACCATCCCGCGCTGCGCGGCTGAGCGGCGAGCGGGGCCCGGCCCGCCGACGGCCACGGCAGCGCTCCGGTACTCGCCGCCAACGGCGGCGGCGCTCCGGATTCCCCGTACGCGGGAACCTCAAATCAACCTCTGAACGTCCCCGTCTTCGGGTTGACCAACGCTCGCCGGGGCCATGAGCCCTGCACAGCACGGACCGGAGCGGAGAAGGGGGCGGCATGGAGCTGGGGATCGGTATCGGCTGGCGGCCGGAGATCGCGGACGCCGTCGAGGCGCTGCCGGGGATCGACTGGGTGGAGGCGGTCGCGGAGAACATCTGCGCCGGCCATCTGCCCGATTCGCTGGTGCGGCTCAGGGAGCGCGGTGTCACCGTCGTCCCGCACGGCGTCTCGCTCGGTCTCGGTGGGGCCGAGCGCCCCGACGCGGGGCGGCTCGCGGATCTCGCGGCCCGCGCCGAGCTGCTCGCCGCCCCGCTGGTCACCGAGCACATCGCGTTCGTACGGGCCGGGGGGTCGCGCACCGCGTCGCCGGGGCTGGAGGCGGGCCATCTGCTGCCCGTGCCCCGCACCTGGGACGCGCTGGACGTGCTGTGCGAGAACGTACGGATCGCGCAGGACTCGCTGCCGGTGCCGCTGGCGCTGGAGAACATCGCGGCGCTGATCTCCTGGCCCGACGAGGAACTGACCGAGGGCCAGTTCCTCGCGGAGCTGGTCGCACGCACGGGGGTCCGGCTGCTGATCGATGTCGCCAACCTGCACACCAACCACGTCAACCGGGACGAGGATCCGGCCGCCGCGCTCGACGAGCTGCCGGTGGAGGCCATCGCGTACGTGCATGTGGCGGGCGGCGTCGAGAAGGACGGTGTCTGGCACGACACCCACGCCCACCCGGTCACCGGGCCCGTGCTCGACGTCCTCGCCGAACTCCGCTCCCGGGTCGACCCGCCCGGCGTCCTCCTGGAACGGGACGACGACTTCCCGCCGGCCGGGGAACTGGCGGGCGAACTGACCACGATCCGCGCCACGCTGGACCGGGCGGCCGCCCTGGGCACGGGCGCGCGGGCGCACGCCGCACGGCCCGTCCCGGGCGCCGGCTCGTCCGCGCCCGGCGCGGAGCCCGTCCCGCGCCCCCGGCCCGCCTCGAACCCCGCGTCCCCGGGCTCCGTGCGTGACCGGGTCGCCGTCGCCCAGACCGCGCTGCTCTCCGCCCTCGTCGCGGGCGCCCCCACGCCGCACGGCTTCGACCGCCGCCGGCTCGGGATCCAGAGCCGTGCCCTGGCGGCCAAACGGGCCGGGGTCGTCGCCAAGGTGGCGCCGGAGCTGCCGGAGATCCTCGGCGCCGACTACCGGGACGCCTTCCTCGCGTACGCCAGGAACCACCCCATGTCCGCCGGATACCGGCGCGACGCACTGGACTTCGTCGAGGGGCTGCTGATCGCCGGCCAACCCGCCGACGACGCGGCACGGCGCCGGCTGACCCACTGGTGGCAGGATCGGGCGGGCGCCCGGCCGCCGCGCCGCTCCACCCGGCTGGTACGAGCGGCCCACGCGGCCCTGATCGGCAGGTGACCGGACGATGCGCGGCATGACCGCCCTCGCGGTGCTGGTGGATCTCGGCGTGGTGGTCTCCTCGGTCCTCCTGATCGTTGGGCTCGCGCGCTCCCGCCGCAGCGCCGCGAGCTCCGTCCACGACCTCTTCGAGGCCGCCTTCCTGAACGGCGGTCCGGGCAGGGTGGTGGACACCGCGCTCACCGCGATGCAGACGGACGGGCGGCTCGCCGTCGGCGGTCCCGGCATCGTCGCCGTCCAGCACGCGGACGCCCGTGATCCGGTGGAACGCGCGGTGCTCCAGGAACACGCCATGGCCCCCAGCGGGGCGCTGCACACCCTGCGCGAGGCGGTGATGCGGCATCCCGCGGTGCAGGAGATCGGCGACGGGCTCGCGGCCCGCGGTCTGCTGGCCTCGCCGGCCACGAGCCGGTTGTGGCGGCGCTGGAGCATCATTCAGGGCCTGGGCTGCCTGCTGGCCGTACCGGTCTCCGCCCTGGTGACGGTGATACAGGTCATGGCCGACGACTCGTCCGGCCTGTTCTCCTCGGTTCCGTTCGCTCTCCAGGTCTTCCCGGCCCTGGTGATCGGCTGCCTGACCGGCTTCATCTGCGGCGGTGTCGCCCGGGGGCGTGTCACCGGGGCGGGGCGGCGGGCAGCCGAGGCGTACCGCACCGCGCATGCGTACGACCCGCGGCCGGCCCGTCTGGTGGCGATGCACGGACTGCGGGCCCTGCCCGATCCCGTGCTGCGGGCGCAGTTGATCGCGGCGGCCCGGATGCATCCGGCCGGGCGCACAGCGAACCGGATCTCCGGCTCGTCCCCGGACTCCGCCGCCCTGCTCCTCGCACCGGCGGTGTGGTGCGCCGGTACGAGCCCCGGCAGTGGCAGTTACGGAAGTTCCAACGGCGGCGGCAGCAGCGGCGGCGGAGGGGGCGGCGGATGCGGTGCGGGGTCGAGCTGCGGCTCGGGGTCCAGTTGCGGCTCGGGTTCCGGCTGCGGCGGGTCGAGCGGATCCAGTTGCTCCAGCGGCGGCGGTTCCAGTTGTGGGGGCGGGTCCAGTTGCGGGGGCGGATCCAGTTGCGGCAGCAGCAGTTCCTGAGCGACGGCGGCGTCCCGTGCCTGGGCCCGGGCCCGGGCTGCCGAACCGTCCGGATGGTGAACAGACCATGGCGTTCCCCGGCCCGCCTCGCATAGGAATCCGTCATGCTCTGGGTTCTGTTGCTACTGGTCGCATGGGGTGCGGCGGCCGTCTCGTGCGTCCGGCTCTGTCTCGTCGCGGCCCGCGCGGGGCTGCTGTCCGAGGCGTCCTCGGATGCCGTACGGAGGGTGCCGGACCGTCATGAACTGACCCTGTACGAGACCGCGTTCCTGTCCGGCGGTCCGCACCGGGTGGTCGATCTGGCGCTGGTCACCATGCATCTGCGGCGGCGCCTGCTGCTCGCGCACACCGGATGGGCGACGGTCGTGGACCCGGAGGGCCAGGACGAGATGGAGCGCACGGTGATACGGGCCATCGGGCCGGCGGGCCAGTCGCCGATTGGGCCGGTACGGGCGGCCGCGGCCGCCGCCGACCCGGTGCGCGCCCTCGCCGACCGGCTCGTCACCGCGGGCCTCGCCGTGCCCGGCGGCGCCGGGGACGGGGTGGCCGCAGCGGTCCGCGCGGTGCGCGGCGCGGCTCTGCTGGTGGCCGTGACGGGTGCCGCGACCCTGTTGATACCCGGTCAGGAGAGCGGCCTCGGGGGCCCGGTGGTGTCCCTGCTGGTCTGGTTCGGGCTGCCGCTCGTGCTGACCCTGGGCTGTCTGGCCATAGCCCGGATGGAGGCCCATCCGTACAGCGGCGCCTGGGCCTCACCGGCCGGGCAGCGGCTGCTCGCCGCGCACCGGGTCCCGGCGGCGGACGCGGACCACGACATCCTGGCGGCGATCGCCGTACGGGGGGCGCGCGCCGTGACCGACCCGGCGCTGCGGGCCGCGCTCAAGGGCGGTCCGGGCCGCGTGGGCCGGTAGCACTCCCCGTCCGCTGGTCTGGAGGGGATGCGTACCTGGTCCCGGGGCGATGCGCAGCGAAAAAACGCCGGTGCGGCGCGCGGAAGGCGCGCCGCACCGGGAGCCGAACCCGGTGTCGCTGGAACGACGGGCGGCGCGAGAACGCGCCGGGTGCCCGCCGTCTGATCTTCCGGGTTGGGGTGGTCGGAGCCCGCTCGCTACGCGAGCCCGGCCACCAGGTCCGCGAGCGACTTCCTGCGGCCCGTGTAGAACGGGACTTCCTCGCGGACATGCATCCGTGCCTCGGAGGCCCGCAGGTGGCGCATCAGGTCGACGATGCGGTGCAGCTCGTCGGCCTCGAAGGCGAGGATCCACTCGTAGTCGCCGAGCGAGAAGGAGGCGACGGTGTTGGCCCGGACGTCGGGGTAGCCGCGGGCCATCTTGCCGTGGTCCGCGAGCATGCGGCGGCGGTCCTCGTCCGGCAGCAGGTACCAGTCGTAGGAGCGCACGAAGGGGTAGACGCTGACGTAGTTGCGCGGCGTCTCGTCGGCCAGGAACGCCGGGATGTGCGACTTGTTGAACTCGGCGGGGCGGTGCAGCGCCATGTTCGACCAGACGGGCTCCAGTGCCAGGCCCAGCTTGGTGCGCCGGAAGAGGTTGTACGCCTCCTGCAGCTCGTCCGCGGTCTCGGCGTGCCACCAGATCATGATGTCGGCGTCGGCACGCAGGGCGGACAGGTCGTAGGTGCCGCGAACGGTGATGTCCTTCGCCGCGAGCTGGTCGAACAGCTCCTGGACCTCGTCGGCGTAACCGGCACGGTCCACGGGCAGGACATCCCGCAGCTTGAAGACGGACCACAGCGTGTAGCGGACGACCTCATTGAGGTCCTTGGCCTTCTTACCCGCGTTGGGGCCCTTGCTTGATTTCACAGTCTCAGGCGCACTCATACGGCTATTGTCCCGCCTCGCTCCCTGTGCCCTGAACCAGGGTCGACGTGGCGATGATCTCTTCCCCGGACGCGCCCGCGAGGTCGCGGGCGATCTCGTCCGCGGCCCGGTGGGCGCTCGCGACGCACGCCGGGATGCCGACGCCGTCGTAGACCGCTCCGCAGACCCGCAGGCCGGGCAGCTTGGCGACCTCGTCGCGGATCCGGGCGACCCGGGCAAAGTGTCCCACGGGGTACTGGGGCAGTCCGCCGATCCACCGGGTGACCTCGGTGTCCACGGGCCTGGCGGCCAGTCCGGTCGCCGCCGCAAGGTCGCGCAGCGATACGTCGACCAGCTCGGTGTCCTCGCGGTGCAGGTGGTCCTCCTCGCCGTACCGGCCGACGGAGGTGCGCAGGACGAACAGGTCGGGGGCGGAGTCGGCGACCCAGTTCCACTTGTGGGTGGAGAAGGTGGATGCCTTGATGGTGCGGCCGTCCACCGGCGGTACGAGGAAGCCGGAGCGCCCGTCGAGTGCGCCGGTCGCGGCCACGTCGGAGCGGCGGAACGCCATGGTGACGAGGGCCATCGACGCGTACTCGACACCGGCGAGTTCGGCGGAGGCGGCCGGGGACTCGGCGGCGAGCAGGGTGGCGGCGGACCAGGCGGGGGCGGCCAGCACGATGCCGTCGGCGGTGATCACCCGGGCGTCGGTGCGGACGTTCCAGCCGTCGGTGGTACGGGTCAGGCCCAGCACGGGGGTGGCGGTCAGGATCTCCCCGCCCGCCGCGCGCACGGCGTCGGCGACCGCGTACGGGAGGGTGCCGATGCCGCCGTCGATGCCCTGGAAGACCGGGCCGGTCTGCTGCCGGGCCGCGGCCCGCTCCTGGATGCGCCGGACGCCGTCGAGCAGCGAGCCGCCCTCGCGCACCACCTCGAAGAGCTGCGGTACGGCGGCGCGCATCGAGATCCGGTAGGCGTCGCCCGCGTACACGCCGCCGAGCAGCGGTTCCACGAGCCGGTCGACGACCTCGCGGCCCAGCCGGTCCGCGACGTACGCGCCGACCGCGACATCGTCGCCGACGGCGGTCGGGGTGAGGTCGCGCTCCTGAGCGATGCGGGCGAGGCCCTGCGGGGAGAGAACTCCGCCGAGCGCCGCCGGGTCGCCCGGCACGCCCATCACATGGCCCTTGGGCATGGGGCGCAGGGCGTCGCGCGTCCAGAGCGACGCGGTGGCGGTGGCGGGCGGCTGGAGGCGGTCGCCGAGCCCGACGGCGCGTGCCAGGGCGACCGCTTCCGGGCGCCGGGCGAGCATCGACTCGGCGCCGAGATCGACCCGGGTGCCCGCGATCTCACCGGTCATGAGCTTGCCGCCGAGCCGGTCGGTGGCCTCCAGGAGGGTCACCCTCAGCCCGGCCCCGAGGAGCCGGTGGGCGGCGGCGAGACCGGCGATGCCACCGCCGATGACGACGACATGACCCGGGTCTGTGTCTGCGCGGTTGATTGAACGCTGCATGCCCCCACTCTCTCAAACCTCATCCGAGTCCCGAACGTGACCGCTTCGAAACCGGAATCGGGCAACCCGTTGCCCTGCCCCGTACGTCGAACCGGCACCATCAACCACCCACCTCGGGGGAGCAGTTATGCAGACAGACCGGCATCCTGGCCGTTCATCCGTCCGTCGTTCGCGCACGATCCTGGCCGCCGGGCTGCTGGCCGGCCTCCTTGCACTGAGCGGCTGCGGCGCCGGCGACAGTGCGAGCGACTCGAGTTCCGGGGACAGCAAGAAGGCGATCTCCGCGGACGAGCGGGGCGCCGCGGACGCCGCGGCCGGAAAGACGGCACAGGATCCGCAGGAGGCCGGCGGTTCGTCGGCGGAGCGGAAGAAGCCCGACGCCCTGCCCGCCGGCACCCATGTCATCCGTACCGCCACGCTCTCCGTGGAGGTGAAGAGCGTGCCGAGGGCCGCCGCGGCCGCGCGCTCGGCCGCGGAGAGCGCGGGTGGTCTGGTGGCCCGCGAGGCGACCGAGCGGGTGGACGACACACGTGAGATGTCACATATCGTGCTGCGCGTTCCGCAGGCCGAGTACGACGCGGTACTGCGGGAGCTCGCGGGCGCCGGGAAGCTGCTGTCGCGCACGACGTCCGCAAAGGACGTCACCGACCAGGTGGTCGACGTGGAGAGCCGGATCGCCACCCAGCGGGCGAGTGTGGCGCGGGTGCGGAAGCTGATGGACCGGGCCGAGAAGCTCACCGACGTGGTCACACTGGAAGGTGAACTGAGCAGCCGTCAGGCGTCGTTGGAGTCACTGCTCGCCCAGCAGTCGTCGCTGAAGGACCGCACCACGCTGGCCACGATCACCCTCGACCTCTCCGAGCCGGAGACGACGGCGAAGGACGGCGGTGACGACGACCCCGGATTCCTGGACGCGCTGGGCGGCGGCTGGCACGCGTTCGTCACGGTGCTGCGGTGGCTCGCGATGGCGGTGGGCGCGGCGGCCCCGTTCCTGGCCGCGGTCGCCGTGCTCCTGCTGCTGGGGCGGCTGCTGCGGGGTTGGCTGCGCGGACGCCGTACGCCGTCGTCGCCGTCGTCGTCGCCCGAGCCGTCGGGCCCCTCCTCCACGCCCCCGGCGTCGTAGCGTGGTCCCTTCGGACTCGGTGTCGAAGGGACCAGGCATGACGGCGGAGCGACTGGTGGTCATCGGAGGTGACGCGGCGGGCATGTCCGCCGCGTCCCAGGCCCGCAGGCTCAAAGGCCCCGACGAGCTGAGCATCGTCGCCTTCGAGCGGGGCCATTTCACCTCGTACTCCGCCTGCGGCATCCCGTACTGGGTCGGCGGCGACGTCGCGGAGCGCGACAACCTCATCGCCCGTACGCCCAAGGAGCACCGGGCCCGCGACATCGAACTGCGGATGCGCACCGAGGTCACGGAGATCGATGTCGCCGGGCAGCGGGTGCGGGCCCTGGACCGGGAGAGCGGTGAGACGTACTGGACGGGCTTCGACAAGCTGGTGATCGCGACCGGGGCCCGGCCGGTGCGTCCGGCGCTGCCCGGCATGGACGCGCCCGGGGTGCACGGGGTGCAGACGCTGGACGACGGGCAGGCCCTGCTGGATTCGCTGGACCGGGTGGCGCCGGGACGCAGGCGGGCGGTCGTCGTCGGCGCGGGCTACATCGGCGTCGAGATGGCGGAGGCGATGCTGAAGCACGGCTTCGAGGTGACCGTGCTCAACCGCGGCGAGCAGCCGATGGCGACGCTCGACCCCGACATGGGGCGGCTGGTCCACGACGCGATGGACGGCCTGGGCATCACCACGGTCAACCGGGCCGAGGTCACCGCGATCCGCACCGGCTCGGACGGCCGGGTCCGCGCGGTCGCCACGGGCGACACCTCCTACCCGGCGGACGTGGTGGTGCTGGGCATCGGTGTGGAACCGGAGACGACGCTGGCGCGGGCCGTCGGCCTTCCGCTGGGCCCGCACGGCGGGCTGCTCACGGATCTGTCGATGCGGGTCGTCGGGCACGGCACCATCTGGGCGGGCGGCGACTGCGTCGAGGTCCTCGACCTGGTGGCGGGCCGCACCCGTCACATCGCGCTGGGTACCCATGCCAACAAGCACGGCCAGGTCATCGGGTCCAACGTGGCGGGCGGCTACGGAACGTTCCCGGGGGTGGTCGGCACGGCGGTGAGCAAGGTGTGCGATCTGGAGATCGCCCGCACCGGGCTGCGCGAGAAGGACGCCCGCTCGGTGGGCCTGCGGTTCGTCACGGCGACGATCGAGTCGACGGGCCGGGCGGGCTACTACCCGGGGGCGCAGCCCATGACGGTGAAGATGCTCGCGGAGTACCGCACGGGGCGGCTGCTCGGTGTGCAGATCGTGGGCCGGGAGGGGGCGGCCAAGCGCGTGGACGTCGCGGCCGTGGCGCTCACGGCCGGGATGACCGTGGACCAGATGACCGCCCTGGACCTCGGCTACGCGCCGCCGTTCTCACCGGTCTGGGACCCGGTCCTGGTGGCGGCCCGCAAGACGGTGACGGCACTGCGGCGGGCGGGCACCGCCTGAGTACGCGGTGCCCGGTCCCTGGTCCCTCGGCTCAGCGCGCGGTCCGCTCGTGCACGTACTCCACGAGCCGCGTCAGGGCGTCCGGGTCCATCGACGGCATCACGCCGTGGCCCAGGTTGAAGACGTGACCCTCCAGGCCGGCGGCCGCGTCCAGCACCTCCTGGGCCTTCTCCTCCACCACCGACGTCGGCGCGAACAGCACCGCGGGGTCGAGGTTGCCCTGGAGCGCCTTGCCGGGGCCGACCCGCCGCGCGGCCTCGTCCAGCGGAACCCGCCAGTCGACGCCGACGACATCCGCGCCCGCCTCGCCCATCAGGCCGAGGAGTTCGCCCGTGCCGACACCGAAGTGGATGCGCGGGACCCCGTACGAGGCGACGGCCTCGAAGACCTTCGCCGAGGCGGGCAGCGCCGAACGCCGGTAGTCGGCGGGGGTCAGCGCGCCCACCCAGGAGTCGAAGAGCTGGACGGCCGAGGCGCCGGCCTCGATCTGGACCTTGAGGAAGGCACCGGTGATCTCGGCGAGCCGGTCGAGCAGGTCGGCCCAGAGCTGCGGGTCGCCGTACATCATGGCCTTGGTGTGCTCGTGGTTGCGGGACGGGCCGCCCTCCACGAGGTAGCTCGCGAGGGTGAAGGGTGCGCCCGCGAAGCCGATGAGGGGGGTGGCGCCCAGTTCGGCGGTGAGCAGGCCGATGGCCTCGGTGACGTAGTGGACGTCCTCGGGCGTGAGGTCGCGCAGCCGGGCCAGGTCGGCGCGGGTGCGGATCGGGTCGGCGATGACGGGGCCGATGCCGGGCTTGATGTCGAGGTCGATCCCGATGGCCTTGAGCGGGACGACGATGTCGCTGAAGTAGATCGCGGCGTCCACCTTGTGGCGCCGTACAGGCTGCATCGTGATCTCGGCGACCAGCTCCGGCATCATGCAGGAGTCGAGCATCGGGATGCCCTCGCGGACCTTCAGGTACTCGGGCAGCGAACGCCCTGCCTGGCGCATGAACCAGACCGGCGTGTGCGGCACCGGCTCACGGCGGCATGCCTTCAGGAACGCCGACTCATGGGTGGCGGAGGTCTTCGTCTGCTGGCCCAAGGGGCGGTCGTTGGCACTCACACACAGAATCTTCGCATGAAGCCTCAAGCAGCCGGACCCGCCCGGGTGTCCCTCCCTGCGCGAGGCTCCGGTTCCGCCTACTCTTCCCCGCATGGCTCCGGCTCAGGGACAGTTCTCCGATCAATCCGATGGCGCTGACAGCAAGGACAGCGCGGAGGGTGGTTCCGTCCCGCCCGCGTTCCGGTCGGCGGTGGACGCGCTGCACTCGGCGCGGCTGCGCCCCGAGCTGGAAGTGGAGTCGACTCGGCCGCCCAAGCGGCTCGCTCCGTACGCGTACGCGCTGGAAGCCGCGGTCGTCCAGGGCGAGGAGGATCTTGCCGACGGCCGTCTGGTGCTGCTCCACGATCCTGCCGGGCACGAGGCCTGGCAGGGGACCTTCCGCCTGGTGACGCTGGTACGGGCCGAGCTGGAGCCGGAGATGGCTTCCGATCCGCTGTTGCCGGAGGTGTGCTGGTCGTGGCTGACCGGTGCGCTGGAGGCGCGCGGTCTGTCGTACGGGGAGGCGGGCGGCACGGTGACCCGGGCGGGCTCGCACTACTTCGGTGCACTGGCCACGCGCCGCCCGGCGACGCAGATCGAGATCCGGGCGTCATGGACGCCGCGCGAGGGTCGTGGCGGCGTACCGGACACGGCGGCGCACCTGATGGCGTGGGGTGATCTGCTGTGCCAGATCGCCGGCCTGCCGCCGTCGGACCCCGCCGACGCGGCAGTGGTGACGCTCCCTCAGCGGCGCGGCCCCCAGGCTCCCTGAAACCCTTCGCGCGCCTGTTCCCCGACGAAGCCTTCCCCATGCCGGTATCACTGCGTCACGAACGTCGCAGTATTACCGGCATTTTTTTCGTACAATCGATCGCGTGTCCGATTTGCCCGAATTGTTACTCACTAAATCGTGATCTTCCTCTAAAGGAGGACGGGTCTGCTGCCGAAGAGGTCAATGACCCTTCAAGCACGGTTCGCCCCGGCTTCATCCCCGAGCCGGCCCGTCCCGCCACTTCCCAGGAGGCCTGGTGTCCGTTCTCCTAGAGCAGCCCGCAAGCCTGGTCGCCTACCGCCCGAACAAGCCGACGGCCATGGTCGTCGTGGCCGACCCGCGCGTCCGTTCCACCGTCACCCGCCATCTGTGGGCACTCGGAGTACGTGACGTCATCGAGGCGTCGTCCATCGCGGAGGCCCGTCCCCGCGTCGGCAATCCACGCGACATCTGCGTAGCCGACGTCCACCTGCCCGACGGTTCCGGGCTGACCCTGTTGTCCGAGACCCGAGCCGCCGGCTGGCCGAACGGCCTCGCCCTTTCCGCCGCCGATGACATCGGCGCCGTACGCAACGCCCTCGCGGGCGGCGTGAAGGGTTACGTCGTCACCGGCACCCGAACCAATATCGGCCACCCCACCCGTCCCGGCGTCGCCCCCATCGGCGCCAATGCCGCCCGTATGCACCGCCGGCCCCCCGGCGCTCCGAGCCACCCGGGCGGCTACCGCGAACTGTCCGGCCGCGAGGTCGAGGTCCTCCGGCTGGTCGCCGAAGGCCAGTCCAACAAGGCCATCGGTGTCTCGATGGGCCTGTCCGCCCTGACCGTCAAGAGTCATCTCGCCCGCATCGCCCGCAAGCTCGGCACCGGAGACCGCGCGGGAATGGTCGCCGTCGCCCTGCGAACGGGCATCATCCACTGACCCCTGAACCCCCGGCAGGTCCGCGCAGCGACACGGACCGGCTGGTTTGCATTCATCGGCGCCCGTCGACGGAACGTTCCGTCGACGGGCGCCGTACATACACAGATACCCTTGACACGTGACCGACGCCCAAGAGACCGCAGCAGACACTTCACTGCGAACCACCGGGGGCGCTCCCCCGGACGACGTCGCCCCGGCGCCGATCCCCTTGCTCGAACCTCGCGAGGGCATTCCCCCGGTGGTGGCATCCGACGACGCCCTCGCCCGGGTGGTCGCCGCCTTCGCCGCGGGCTCCGGCCCGGTCGCCGTCGACGCCGAGCGCGCCTCCGGCTACCGCTACGGCCAGCGTGCCTATCTCGTGCAGCTGCGCCGCGACGGCGCGGGCAGCGCGCTGATCGACCCGGTCGGCTGTCCCGACCTGTCGGGACTCGGGGACGCGCTGCACGGCAGCGAGTGGATCCTGCACGCCGCCACTCAGGACCTGCCCTGTCTGCGCGAAATAGGGATGACTCCCACCGGGCTCTTCGACACGGAGCTGGCCGGACGGCTGGCCGGCTTCCCGCGGGTCGGCCTCGGCGCCATGGTCGAGAGCGTGCTCGGATACTCGCTGGAGAAGGGCCACTCCGCCGTCGACTGGTCCACCCGTCCACTGCCCGAACCCTGGCTGCGCTACGCGGCGCTCGACGTCGAGCTGCTGATCGATCTGCGCAACGCCCTGGAGGACGAGCTCGACCGGCAGGGCAAGCTGGAGTGGGCGCGTCAGGAGTTCGACGCGATCGCCTCGGCGCCGCCCGCTCCCCCGCGCAAGGATCCGTGGCGCCGCACCTCCGGCATGCACAAGATCCGTCGCCGCCGTCAGATGGCGGTGGTACGGGAGCTGTGGACCGTCCGTGACCAGGTGGCCCGGCGCCGGGACATCTCGCCCGGCAAGGTGCTGGGCGATGCCGCGATCGTCGAGGCCGCGCTCGCCCTCCCGCCGAACGCGCAGGCGCTGACCGCCCTGCCCGGCTTCGGTCACCGCATGGGGCGCCGGCAGCTGGAGCAGTGGCAGGCGGCCATCGACCGGGCCAGGGCGCTGCCGGACTCGGAGCTGCCGCAGCCCGGCCAGACCCTCGCCGGTCCGCCGCCGCCCCGCGCCTGGGCGGACAAGGACCCGGCGGCGGCGGCCCGGCTCGCGGCCGCCCGCGCCGCGGTCTCGGAGCTCGCCGAGCGGCTGCACATGCCGCAGGAGAACCTGATCACGCCGGACACCGTGCGCCGGGTCTGCTGGGAGCCGCCCAAGAATCCGACCCCGGACGCGATCGAGTCCGCGCTCATCGGGTACGGGGCACGGCGCTGGCAGATCGAACAGGTGACCCCGCTCCTGGTCCACTCGCTGAAGTCCGCGGCCTGAGGGTTCTCCGCCGAGGGTCGTATTCACGCCAGGTTGCGCGAGCCTCGGGTCGTACCGCGTCCTCGATCGCCGGACGGGCGGATTTCTCCGCTCGGTCCGGCGATCCGGCGTTTGAGGACGAAACGGTCCTCGCGGCCGGCCCGCCCGCATGTGACCTTCACCGCTCCCGCCGCAAGGGGTGGGCAGTCTGGTTACTCACAAGTAGCATGAGGGGAGCGGCGCGCCTGTGGGCGTGCCCCGCAGCAGTGCCATCCCGCACCCTGGAGGAGAGCCACCGTGCCTCGTACCATCCGGGACGTCGTCTTCGTCGACGGCGTCCGCACCCCGTTCGGCAAAGCGGGCCCCAAGGGCATCTACCACGAGACCCGCGCCGACGATCTCGTCGTGAAGGCCATCCGGGAGCTGCTGCGCCGCAACCCGGACCTCGACCCTGCCAGGATCGACGAGGTCGCCATCGCCGCGACCACCCAGATCGGTGACCAGGGTCTGACGCTGGGCCGTACCGCCGGAATTCTGGCCGGGCTGCCGCAGTCCGTCCCCGGTTACTCCATCGACCGCATGTGTGCGGGCGCCCTGACCGCCGTCACGTCGACGGCCGGTTCCATCGCCTTCGGCGCGTACGACGTCGTCGTCGCCGGTGGTGTCGAGCACATGGGCCGCCACCCGATGGGCGAGGGCGTGGACCCGAACCCGCGCTTCGTGTCGGAGAAGCTGGTCGACGAGTCCGCCCTGTTCATGGGCATGACCGCGGAGAACCTGCACGACCGGTACCCGCAGATCACCAAGGACCGCGCCGACGCGTACGCGGTCCGCTCGCAGGAGAAGGCCGCCAAGGCGTACGCGAACGGCAAGATCCAGCAGGACCTGGTGCCGATCTCGGTGCGCCGCACCGCCGCGGCTGATAGCGGCTCCGCCGCGGGGTCGGCCGGAGAGACGGGCTGGGGCCTGGTCACCGCCGACGAGCCGATGCGCCCCGGCACCACCCTGGAGTCCCTCGCGGGTCTGAAGACCCCGTTCCGCCCGCACGGCCGGGTCACCGCCGGTAACGCCGCCGGTCTCAACGACGGCGCCACCGCCTCGCTGCTCGCCGCCGAGGACGTCGCCCGCGAGCTGGGCCTGCCCGTCAAGATGCGCCTCGTGTCGTACGCCTTCGCGGGTGTCGAGCCCGAGGTCATGGGCTACGGCCCGATCCCGGCGACGGAGAAGGCCCTCGCCAAGGCCGGGCTGACCATCGACGACATCGGCCTGTTCGAGATCAACGAGGCGTTCGCCGTCCAGGTGCTCGCCTTCCTCGACCACTACGGCATCGCCGACGACGACGCGCGCGTCAACCAGTACGGCGGCGCCATCGCCTACGGCCACCCGCTCGCCTCCTCCGGTGTGCGTCTGATGACGCAGCTGGCCCGCCAGTTCGAGGAGCAGCCGGAGGTCCGCTACGGCCTGACCACCATGTGCGTCGGCTTCGGCATGGGCGCGACGGTCGTCTGGGAGAACCCGCACTTCGACACGGCAGACGGAGGCAACAAGTGAGTTCCACCACTGAGCTTCTGAAGGGCGCAGCCGAGCTGTTCCCCGGTGAGGTCGTCACCCAGGCGCACGTACGCCACCTCGACCTTCCGGCGGGTGCGGGGCGCTTCGCCCTCATCACGCTGGACAACGGCCTGGACCACACCAAGCCGACCACCTTCGGACCGCAGTCGCTGGCGAACCTGGACGCCGCGATCGACCAGGTCGAGAAGGAGGCCGCCGAGGGCGCGATCGCCGGTATCGGCATCACCGGCAAGCCGTTCATCTTCGCGGTCGGCGCCGACCTCAAGGGCGTCGAGCTGCTGAAGGAGCACAAGGACGCGCTGGCCATCGGCAAGGGCGGTCACGACGTCTTCCGGCGCCTGTCCGGCCTCGCCGTCCCGACGTTCGCGTACTACAACGGCGCGGCGATGGGCGGCGGTGTCGAGGTCGGTCTGCACTGCTCGTACCGCACCGTCTCCAAGGCGCTGCCCGCGTTCTCGCTGCCCGAGGTCTTCCTCGGTCTGGTTCCGGGGTGGGGCGGCTGTGCGCTGCTGCCCAACCTGATCGGCGCCGACCGCGCGGTCTCCGTGATCATCGAGAACTCGCTGAACCAGAACCGCCAGCTGGGGGGCAAGCAGGTCTTCGAGCTCGGGATCGCCGACGCCCTCTTCGAGGGTGCGGACTTCCTGGAGCAGTCGCTGATCTGGACCGCTTCCGTGCTCAACGGCACGATCACGGTGGAGCGCCCGGACGTGGACCGCGGTGACGCCTGGGACCAGGCCGTCGCCCGCGGCAGGGCCATCGCCGACTCCAAGGTGCACGGCGCCGCCCCGGCCGCGTACCGCGCGCTGGACATCATCGCCGCGGCGAAGAACGGCGACCTGGGCGCCGGCTTCGACGCCGAGGACCGGGCCCTCGCGGACCTGATCATGGGCGGCGAGCTGCGTTCCGGGATCTACTCCTTCAACCTGGTCCAGAAGCGCGCCAAGCGCCCGGCGGGTGCTCCGGACAAGGCCCTGGCCCGTCCGGTCACCAAGGTCGGCGTCGTCGGTGCCGGTCTGATGGCCTCGCAGCTGGCGCTGCTGTTCCTGCGCCGTCTGGAGGTGCCGGTCGTGCTGACCGACATCGACCAGGAGCGCGTCGACAAGGGTGTGGGCTATGTCCACGCCGAGATCGAGAAGCTGCTCGGCAAGGGCCGGATCAACCAGGACAAGGCGAACCGCCTCAAGGCCCTGGTCTCCGGTGTGCTGGACAAGGCGGAGGGCTTCTTCGACGCCGACTTCATCATCGAGGCGGTCTTCGAGGAGATCGGCGTCAAGCAGCAGGTGTTCGCGGAGGTCGAGGCGGTCGCCCCGGCGCACGCGATCCTCGCCACCAACACCTCGTCCCTCTCGGTCACCGAGATGGCGTCGAAGCTGCAGCACCCCGAGCGGGTCGTCGGTTTCCACTTCTTCAACCCGGTCGCGATCCTCCCGCTGCTGGAGATCGTCCGCGGCGAGCAGACCGACGACGCCTCGCTCGCCACGGCGTTCGGTGTCGCGCGGAAGCTGAAGAAGACCGCGGTGCTGGTGAAGGACGCCCCGGCGTTCGTCGTCAACCGCATCCTCACCCGCTTCATGGGCGAGATCCAGAACGTCATCGACGAGGGCACCCCGGTCGAGACCGCCGAGAAGGCCATCGAGCCGCTCGGGCTGCCGATGTCCCCGCTGGTGCTGCTGGAGCTGGTCGGCCCGGCGATCGGCCTGCACGTGTCCGAGACCCTGAACCGTGCCTTCCCGGACCGGTTCACCGTCTCCGAGAACCTGGCCGCGGTCGTCAAGGCCGGCAAGCGGGGCTTCTACGTCTACGACTCCGGCAGGCCGGAGCTGGACCCGGAGGTCGCCGCGCTCCTCAAGCAGGGCGATGTCGTCCTGTCCGAGGAGCAGGTCCGCGACCGGGTCCTGGACGCGGTGGCGCAGGAGATCGGCCTGATGCTGGACGAGGGCGTCGTCGCCGAGGCCCAGGACATCGACCTCTGCCTGATCACCGGCGCGGGCTGGCCCTTCCACCTCGGCGGCATCACGCCGTACCTGGACCGTGAGGGCGTCTCGGAGCGGGTGAACGGAAGGAAGTTCCTGGAGCGGGGCGTGGCGAGCGTTCCGGCGTAGCGCTCGATTTCACGGCCGACGGACCGTACGGGATGATCTCCCGTACGGTTCGTCGGCCTTCGGGCTCTGCACAGGGTGGAGGAATCGGCGGGTCATGATGCACCTTGCCAAGACGCGGGACATGAGGACCACGGCAGCGCGCCGTCTGCTCCGGTGGCCGGCCCTGGCCCTGGTCCTGCTCACCCTGCTGTCTGCTGCGACCCCCACCTCTGACGCGGCGCCGAACCGGCTGCGGATCGCCACGTGGAACATGTGCGGCGTACAGCAGTGGAACTGCCAGGGCACCGGAAGTGGCCGGAGGAAGGTTCAGGCCCTCAAGAGCCTGGCCGACGTCGACGGCGCGCGTGTGATCATGCTGCAGGAGGTCTGTGCGGGGGATCTCGCCGCTGCGCGGCGGGAACTGGGCGCGAACTGGGTGACGGCCTTTCGGGCCTACACCTACCGCAATGCCAAGGGGCAGTTCACCACGGTCAGGTGCGCAACGCGCAGCCAAGGCCGGGCGGGCGTCGCGATCCTCGCTTCCTCGCCACTCTCCGGCGTCGCGGTGGTGCCCTCGCAGCAGCCGGGCCTCGGACTGCACCGGGGCATTCTGTGCGCCACGGTGCTCGCCCGTGACATCCGCGTGTGCAGTGCGCATCTCAGCCTGCCCGGCAGCGACCGGGCGCACCCGACATGGGAGTTGCGCGACGACCAGCTCACCTCCCTGGTCGGCGCTGCAGACTCGCGCACGGTGTTCGGTGGTGATCTGAACAGTGCGCCGCCAACGACCGGGAACGGGCGCGGCTGGATCTGGCCGCACGAGACCTTCCGTCGCTATCGGGAGTGCGACCAGCGGACCGCCTCCTCACGGACCGGCAGGGCAACACTGCACAGCGGTGGGAAGGTTGACTATCTTTTCACCGAACTGCCCCGGATCAGCTGTACGGTGAAACCCACCTCCGCGTCGGATCACCTACCGCTGATCATGGAGGTCGGGACCCGTTGACGGCTGGGCCGATGCCGGCCACCACGCCCACGACTCAGGCCTCGCGCCAGCTGCGACGCGACCCCGTCGCTCAAGACCTGTACGCGACGCTCACCACACTGAACGTCACGACGGTCCGCTGGGACTCCTGCCCCACCGCGTCAACCGCGTGGCACTCCACGGTGTGCTGTCCCTCGGTCCAGGACCACCCCGACTCCCAGGACCAGCTGCTGTCCGGCGCCACCGGGGCAATGCCCAGCCGCATGCCGTCCTCGATGAACTCGACCCGCACGGCTCCTGCGGCATACCCCATCATCCCGATCACCGGTCCCGGAACCTGCTGACCCGGCGCGGGAAACGCGACTGTCGGCGCGGGGACCTGCCAGGCGCTGGCAGGCTGCTGTGCCTGCACAGCCTGCGCCGGCACAGCCTGCGCCGATACGGCAGCCGTCGCAACGGCCGCGGCGCCGACGACCGCCGGCCCGCCTTCCTCCGCCGCGGACACGGTGAACGCGACCTCGGCCCGCTGGGAGTGGAAGCCGGCCGCGTCCACTCCGAGCACCCGCACGGCGTGCTTGCCCACGCTCCACGGGCGGCCGAGGTCCCAGATCCACGACCCGTCGGCGGCGACTTCGGGGGCTCCGAGGAACTTGCCGTGCTCCCAGACGCTCAGCCGTACCGCGCCCTGTGCCGTACCGGCGAACCTGACCGTCTGTCCGTGCACCGTCTCTCCGGACGTCGGCATGAGGACCACGGGAGCGGCGAATGCCTCCTGCACCTGAGAAGTAGCCTTGAGATAGGCGTCGATGGCCGATGTATCGGCATCCGGCCGCTCACCGCCGCTGCGTACGAAGCCGATTCTCGGTGCTATCCCGTCGATGAGGAAGTTGACAAGCCCCATCAGGACGGGGAGGTTACGGCCGGTCACGTGCGCATGGTCGACGATGTGCGGGGAGTCGCTGAAGATGAAGTTGAGGTTCTCGTAGCCGGCGAACAGCGGCAAGAAGGGTTCCACCTGCTCCTTGTACTGCTCGTCCTGAGGCGAGGAGAGGATATAGATGTTGGCGTTCCGGTTCGCCCCGGCCCGGACCAGACTCGGGATCGCATCGTCGATGATGTGGGTGTTCTGCTCGGTGACCTCACCCATCATGTGCTGGGCGATGGACGGATACTGCAGGACGTAGGTGCCGATCCTGAACTGCGGAACCATCGACACGATGTTCCGGAAGCCGTACTTCAGACCGAAGTAGAGTGCGGCGCTGCCTCCCTTCGATCCGCCCCACATGGTGCACTGGTCCGGGGTCAGTCCCAGCGAGTTCAGCACATTCGAGATCAGCGTGGCGACGGACCGCTCCAGGCCGAAGTCCATCCCCTTGCACAGGTAGTAGCTGTTCTTGCCGTGGAAGCGATCACGGATCCAGAGAATGTTCGAGCGGAGAGTGTTGAACACACCGTTCGACCATCCGTAGTCGCCGGGAACCGAGAAATTGGCGAAGACAACGACCAGGTGCTGATTTCCGTTTCGGGCGTGCGAGAACCGGTACTCGACCGGGAAGGTCCCGGACGCGTCGATACCGGTATGCAGAGGACGGCCGGAGGCTGCTTTGGACAAGGCTCGGGAGTTCCAATCTCATACGGGGAGGGCGTACACGACGAGTCCCTGATCTCGTGACCCATGACCGAGAGACGTCATGCGTGCTTCACGGAGAAGGACAGGTCATTGTCGTCGGTGATGTACGCGACGATTCGATGCGCGACACCCAGGTCTGACCGGTCCAGAGAGCTGGGAAACCTGTCGGTGTGCTTGCGACGGATGATGTCCCCTCCGATACGGCCGGCCCGCACATCGGCAACCCCGCCGCCCACCCTGATCCACAGATCCCAGATGTCGGTGGCGCCGATGCGGCGGGCCAGGAATTCCCGATGCGGAACGGCGAACGCGATCCCGGCACCTCCGGTCGGCTGGACCTGGACGGCGAACTCGGCCGTCCTGTCGCTCCGGTGGCGCAGCACTGCCTGGGGCGCCGTACCGGCCGGGGCGGGCTTCGGGAGCAACAGGTTGGCGTGGAAGCCGGTGCTGCCCTCATCGACGACCACCTGACCGATCTCCGCGTGGGCGGCCCGGTACCACGTACGCAGGGCGATGAAGTCGTCCATCGTACGATAGGGAATTGCGGAGGACACCCCCTGCCCGTCGAGCCAGGGGGCCTGGCCACTGAGGTGCTGGGTCTCCACCCCCTCGGCCACAATGCGCTCGTCCTGGCCGTCGGGGGTTCGCAGCCGGAAGTCCCACGTGCCCTCGTGCGGACGCAGCAGGCGAGGATCGATCACCACCTCCGTCCACAGCCGCCCCCGGCCGTCCTTGACGAGCGTCCCGGGAACCAGCGGGACCGTGCGGATCTCCTGGCTGTCGCGGAGCTTGATCCCCACTTCGTAACCGGCCGCGGCCTCACCGGTGACCTTCAACTGGAGCCGGAAGACTCCTTCGGGGGCCGCGATGAGACGCCCTTGGGCCAGGATCCGTGACATCGGCCGCACCGGTCGGCGGACGCGGTTGGTGACGAGGTGGTCGAAGAGTTCCTCGTACCTCTGTGCGATGACGTCAGGAGCGAAGCGATATGCATTCTGCCGGGCCGCCTCACTCATGCGTCGGCGCAGCTGGTCGTCGTTGATGATCGCCAGCAGGGCCTGGGCCACCGAATCGGGATCCCCCGGCACGGCCAGGAAACCATCGACCCCGTGCTGGATGATCTCGCGAGGCCCCAGCGGGCAGTCGGTGCTGACCACCGGGAGGCCAACCTGCATGGCCTCGACGATCGTCATGCCGAACGACTCGTTGTCCGAGGTGACGGCGGCGATATCACCCTTGGCCCACTCCGTCTCCATAGGCGAATGCGCGCCCATCAGCCGTACGTGGTTGTAGAGCCCCCGCTCCAGCACAAGGTCGCGCAGGGCCTGCTCTTCCTTGCCGGAGCCGTAGATCCGCAGACTCCAGTCCGGCCGGTTACGGACCACGGTCTCGAAGGCGCGGATGAGAACGTCGTACCGTTTGACCTTCACGAGTCGTCCCGCGGCCACGACGATCTGCTGGCCGCTCTGCGCGGGCGTCGCGCTCGGCAGGGTTACCGGATTCGGGATGGAAAGGATCCGGGATGCGGCATGCGGCAAGACCTTCTGATAGATCTCGGCATCGGCATGGGACACGGTCACAAAGGCGTCCATGTCCGGGATGATCTGATTCTGTCGCTCGCGCTGCTCCGGGATCTGCGAGTCGTGCGTCAGGTGCTCCTGACCGATCCTGAGGTAGTCGCGTTCGCCGAAGTGCGACAGATACATGAGCAGAACCGGCCGGGTGGCTATGACGACCTCGGCGTTGGTCCCGTCCAGGTAGTGGCCGATCCGCTGGTCCGTGAGCGCGTTGTACAGCTGCGAGAACGACGGGCTGCGCGGGTTCACGACCGACGGCTGACGGGACAGCTGGTGCTCCTTGTCCGCGCTGTTGGCACGGATGTCGACCAGCGGAGTCAGCCGGACCCCGGGCTCCAGATTCCCCTGCGGAGTGTCACGGGTGCGGAACACGGAGACGATCTCGACCTCATGGCGCTTGGCAAGCGCGCCGGCCAGGTTGAGGGTGGCACTGACCGTGCCGCCGATCCCATAGGCGTCATGCAGCAGAAAGGCAATCTTCACAGAAGTCGGTCTCCGTGGTCAGGCGGCGCGTGCCGCGCGAGGGGTGAGTTCGAAGCAGCATCGAGCTGCATCACGGGATGGCCGGCGCCTCACATGATCACTCCCTCGTAGACACGCTCGCCGTCAGCACCTGCAATGCGCTGTGGTGCCGGCTGCCGGATCTGCTGGGCCTCGACCGAGACGGGCTGCTGAGGCTCCTGGCGCCGGCAGGACTGCGCAGAAGCCTCGATCTGCTGAATCGGCTGCGTCTGCTCCAGCATCCTGCGGACCGGAGCGTGGTGCCGGACCGGCGCCGTGCCGACGGCCGGGGCCACGGCTCGGTCCGGGGTGAGGTCGCCCCCGGCGAGCAGAATGCGGTCGGTCAGACGGGCCGAGGCATAGCCGTCGTCGAGATCGCAGAACTGGTCCTGGAACCAGCGGTAGCGATCGGCGTACATCACCTGGATGCGGTCGATGTCACGGACCGCCGAGATCAGCTCGGCCGACTCGGACAACAGTGGGCCCGGCGCACTGTTCGCGAATTCGAAGTAGAAGCCCCGCAAGGTGTCGCGGTAGTGGTCCAGGTCATAGGTGAAGAACAGGATCGGACGCCCAGTGTTGACGTAGTCGAACATCAGCGACGAGTAGTCCGTGATCATCACGTCGGTGATCAGCGACAGATCGGCCATGTCCGGGTAGTCGGAGACGTCGAAGACGAAACCGTCCCCGGCACCCGGCACCGGGTCCACCACGTTCGGATGGCGACGCACCATCAGCACATGGTCGGCACCCAGCCGTGCGCGAGCGTCCTCGAGGTCGATCCGGAAGTCGAACTTGTACTTTCCCGGGGCGTAGAACTGGTCGTCCCGCCAGGTGGGGGCATACATGATGATGCGTTTGTCGGCCGGCAGGCCGATGCGTCGCCGGATCTCCGCGGCCCTGCCCCCGGTTCCCGGGCGCCGCAGGAGGTCGTTGCGGGGGTAGCCGCATTCGACCATCTCGCCGGGGAACTGGAAGGCCCGCTTGAGGATCGGGGTGGAGAAGCTGTTGGGAGACACCAGCATGTCCCAGTTCTGCACCTCCTTCGCGACCCGCTCCAGATACCGCTGATCGGCGAAGTGCACCGCCTCGATGTCATGACCGATCTTCTTGAGCGGAGTGCCGTGCCAGGTCTGTACGACGACCTGCTCGGGACGCTTCTCGAACCAGTCCGGGAGGTGGTTGTTGGCGACGATGTAGCGAGAGGTCGCCAGTGCCTCGTACCACTCCTGGGACCACATGCGCACGGGCCGGGCCGTCGGCGGCAGTTCAACCTGATCGTCACGGACGACCCACAGGTGCTCCACGTCGACCCCGCGCCGGACCATCTCCTCGTGGACGGCGCGCGGGCTGTCCGAGTACTGCGTGCCCTTGAAGGCGTCGAACAGCACTGCCTGCTTGATCTCGTGACGACGAGCCTGCGGATAGAACTGGGTCCGCAGCAGCTTCTGCCGGTATGGGCCCCTGGCGTCGTCGGCCATCGCGGAACGGACGAGGAGCGAGAGCCGGTCGTATGCCTCCGCCTGGAGATCGTAACCGCGCCCCCGCACCTCGATCTCCTGCGGGAAACTGCCGATCAGGTCCTGCTCGATCTTGAGCATGAGATCGGGAGACCGGTCGGCCGGGGCCACAGATGAAGGATCCTGCCGGCGCAAGTAGAAGTCCCAACGACCAGCGGCCAGCGGGATGGCTCCGGCGAGCGTACGCATGGCCGCGGGAGTCACGACACAGCGGAAGCGGAGCCCGTCCCACGCCAGCGGTACGGCCCGCTCGGCACCGTGAGCCCGGGACCTGACCACCACATGGGCGGAAGCATGCTCGGCCGGCGACAGCAGATCCGCGCAGGGGTAGTGGCCGATGAGCTCCAACGAGCCGTCCTCGTGCCAACTGTGGTCGGTGACCATCGGCAGTACGTCACGCTCGAAGAGCACCACGTAGCCCGAACCGTTCCGGTGCACGACGATCTCCCGGTCGCCCTGTTCCGTCTGCAGCTTCGCCGGCATGCGGTAGTGGCCGTCCGCGGTCTCCTCGGCCATCACCGGGTACAGCGGGGCCTTGCGGCCTTCCATGTACACGGTCATCTTCCAGCCGTTGCTCCCCATGGTCCAGGCCTGGGGTACGGACGTGTCCCCGTCGGCCCGCGAGCCCGGTACCAGGTTGCGCAACGGAACACGGGTGCCGAAGGTGCACCAGCCCTCGCCACCGGGCTTGAACCACAGCCAGGAGTCGTGCCGGCCCGCACCGTTCATACTGACCACCCGGAGCTTGCCCCACTCCGGGACCTTCGGGCCCAGATAGACGCCGCTGAGCTCCAGGTTCTCCCCCACGATGCGGTGGCGGGTGATGCGGCACCGGACGATCTCGACACGGAGCTTCAGACCGCCCTGCACGAAAAGGGGGATGATGCGAGTGTTCTTGTCGACGTAGCGATACGGCGGGTTGGCGGCCGTTCCCGCACCGCCCCGCCCGATGCTCTTGTACCGGAAGAGACCACGGCTGAACACGCCCGCGGCAACATCCCACGTCCCCTCGACCCACTCGCCCTTCTTCTTGAGCCGAGTGGTGTCGAACCGGCTCTCGAAGCCTGCCCAGTCGTAGCAGTAACGATTCTGGTTGGAGTGTTCGGTCGCCTGAGGGTAGTACGTAGTCCTCGCCCAATTGACGATCCGGCTGCCGGTCTTCTTGTTCCTCAGCGCCAAGGCCTTGGTCGACATGTGCCGCTTGTGCACGTTGATGAAGCGGACATAGACCGAACCGGTCAGGGTCAGCCATTCGGCGTCCCAGCGAGCACCGGTGAGGGAGCTGTAGGGCGACAGTTCCTTGTCGAGCCGGTAGTCGCTCTTGTAAAGACCTGTCTTGCGGTTCCCCAGGTGCGGGTAATTAAGATACCGGTGCAGTCGCCGGCGTACCGGCAGAGGCCCGCCCTTGCGTTCGAACTCGACGACGTCCAGCAGCTCGTCGAGCCGCCCCTGATGGACGAGCAGCCACTTCACCCGGGCGTCGGCGGGCAGTTCCTCGATAATGTCGGCGTCGGCCTCGCTCAGAAACTCCTGCGCCCAGTGCATGAAGGCGTCGCGGTATTCGTCGTCCGCGTCGGGGAGCACCTTCAGATGGAGCATGAGGTCGGACTTGAGGCAGGCCAGGTCATACTTGCGCTTGTGCTCCTTGAACGAGCGTGACCGGTGTTGCCCCAGGAAGCGACTGACGGACATCACGGCGGCGACCCGGTCCCGCAGGTTGTCGACCTCTGTGTGTCGCTGGGTGATGGACGGCGCCGCGCCGCCTTCCCGACGACGCCAGAAGTAGACGATATCGGTGATGACATCGACCTTCCGCGCCTTGAAGTGCGCGAACATGTTGACCCAGGAGTCCTCGTAGAGGACGCCTTCCGGGAACTGAATGAAGTGGTAGTCCCAGAAGGAACGGCGGAATACCTTGTTCCAGACGGTCCGGTCGTAGATCAGCGCCTCGAACCGCGTGATGTGAGTGCCGCGGCGGTCACGCTGCATCGGCCCCTTGTGCAGGGGTGATTGCCACTTCTTGGTGGAGTTCATCATCTGGACGTTCCCGGAGACGAAATCCGAACCGGACTCCGAGAGAGTCCGTATCAGCAATTCGTAGGCGTACTCGGGAATAACGTCGTCACCGTCCGCGAACACCAAGAACTCGCCGGCCCGGTGCATGGAACGGAGCCCAGTATTACGGGCGTGGCCAGGCCCCTGGGATTCCTGGCGTATCAGCCGGAAGCGCGGATCTCGTGAGCAGAATTCCTGGGCTATTTCCGTGGATCGATCGGTCGAGCCGTCATCGATCATGATGACTTCAAAGTCCTGAAATGTCTGGCGAGCAATGGACTCCAGGCACTCGTCGAGGTATATCTCAACGTCCTGAAACGGAACGATGACACTCAGACGCGGCCCATCGGCCATGCTTCACACTCCAGTTCACGGCAGCGGTGAGCACCGGGCCACCACCAAGATCCAACTCTGCGCACCACCCTCACCGCCCAAGCCTCGTTGACTCAGAGTCGGTCCCCTTCGATCGCCGGTCGTTCAACTCTCGAGGCTGTAGCACCAGACGCAAATCTTAAATGAACATTAAAGGATGTCAATGTGCGGGTCACGTGATAATCCACGCAGAACACTGGACTGTGCACGTGATTCATGTCATGGCGTCGGTGCTACAATCATCCGACCACGGTAGGAACTCGGTTCATTCCTCCGGAATCGCAACCGCGTCAACACTCCGTCTCAGATGGTGTGCCAGTCGTCGAGCGTCAGACCCGCTGCATCCGTCTGAAGAGCCAGTCGCGGAGCCCCGTCCTCACCGATCACTGCCATCACGAGCCGACCGAAGGCGTCGTGTGCCAACGCGGGGGTTGCCAGACAGGGCACCCCGGTGTCCGACCACCACACACCGTTGGCCTCGCTCTCCGTCACGCAGAGACCAACGGCGGCCGTGCCGTTGATTCCCCGGTGAGCCAGCACGGTGCAGTCGTACCCGTCCAGGGCCACCCGGATCACCGCGTGCGGGCCGTCACCCGGGGCGCCGCCGAGGGCCATGGGCCAGGCCCCCGCACGGTAGGCCACGACACCGCCCGCGGGGTCGGTCCAGAAATAGGTGGCCCGGCCGGGAGTTGTCTCCAGCGCGGCCAGAGTGCCCGCCTGCACGGCGAGCCGTGACGGCTGAGCCTCGTTCCAGCCCCCACCGGCTTCCTTCTGCTGCCAGTGCAGCGTTCCGCCGTCGGTTGCCGCGAACAGCTCGACGCTCCTGGATGCGAGCGCGACCGCCGTGGGAACTCCCCTGATGTGTGAGCCGCGAAGGTCCTCCCAGCCACGCCATTTGCCGTCGGCCCGCTCGCGGCGCAACATCAGTCCGCCGCCCGCGTTCCGGAGAGCGATGTGGACGTCGCCCGACTCGCTCACCACAGCGGTGGGGGCGCCGATCCGATGCCCCCCTGCCGCGTCCTTGTGCGGATTGCCGAGCGACTGCCACGCCGTGACGGGCCGCCCGGTCTGGTACTGGATCGCGTACATGATGTCGGCGGTCACGGTGGAGCCGACGACGCGCTCACGGCGGCCGACGAAATGGACGTAAGCATTGGCGTCCTGAACAACGGACAGATGTGTCAGATGCCCCACCGTCACCAGGTCCGAACCATCCCATTCCCGGCCCCCCGGACGGACCTGCGTCCAGCGACGGAGACCGTCCTCGGTATGGACGTACGCGGTGAGACGGCCGTCCTTGCCACGGGTGAGCCAGATACCGTTCAACGTCTGAGCAGCAGGGGCGACCTCTGAGATCGCGCGGGCATCGTGTCCGAGCATGGTTCCGCCGTCACCTTTCCAGAACTGGCATCCGATACATCACGCCTTGACACATCGCGAATAGTTTCGAATCTGCCACATCTTAGACCCTTGCAGCGAGGCGGCATCCGGGGCTCGGAGCTGCGACGATCGGCCCGTCGCGCCCCCGCACCACCTCAGTGGGCCACCCAGCACTCGTACGAGCACTCGATGGACTGTCTATAGTTCTCATCCACCACAAAAAAATCGGACCGGCTCCTCCCCCCACCCGAGTCCAACTCCACCCCGGCCCTCACGGGCCACGAGATCAAGGGACTCGAGCAGGATGAGCCACGACGCCATGCCCCCGGGCCCGAGTGCCTCACGACGGGCGGAGGCAGCGAACCGCGGCAGCAAGAAGGAAAAGAGGCGCAAGCGCAAGGGCCTCAAGATCACCCTCAGTGTCCTGCTCGTCCTCCTCCTCGCCGCGGGTGGAACCGTCTACTGGCTGTACAGCCGGCTCGACGGGAACATCACGGGCGTCGACATCGACAAGGCGCTCGGCGACGACCGTCCCGAGAAGCTCCCCACCAGCGGCCAGAACCTCCTGGTCCTCGGTTCGGACTCGCGGGCCGGTGCGGAGAACAAGGAACTGGGCGGCGGCGGCAACGTCAGTGGCGCGCGCTCCGACACCGCGATGGTGGTCCACATACCCGAGGGCCGGACGAAGGCCGTCGCGGTGTCCATACCCCGTGACACTCTCGTCACCCGGCCCGAGTGCACCAAGGCCGACGGCTCGACGTTGCCCTCCAAGGAGCGGGCGATGTTCAACGGCGTCTACTCACTGGCCGGTCCGGCCTGTGTGGTCAAGACCGTGGAGAAGATGTCCGGGGTCCGGATCGACCACTACATGGAGATCAACTTCGCCGGGTTCAAGGACCTGGTCGACGCGATCGGCGGCGTCACCATCGACGTACCGCAGGACATCCACGACAAGTCGTCCGGGCTGAACCTCACGGCCGGCCCGCACAAGCTCGACGGCACCGAGTCCCTCGCCTACGTCCGTACCCGGCACGGCATCGGTGACGGCAGCGACCTCGGCCGCATCGGGCTCCAGCAGCAGTTCATCCTGGCCCTGCTGAGCGAGGTGAAATCCCAGGATCTGCTGGGCAATCCGGCGAACTCGTTCAAGATCGCCAACTCGATCACCAGGTCGCTGACCACCGACTCCGGGCTCGCCTCGCTGACGTCCCTGGCCGAGTTCGCCCGGTCGATGAACGGCGTCGACCCGGGCTCGATGGAAACGATCATGCTGCCCGTGGCGTACGACAAGCAGGACCCCAACCGGGTCGTGGCTGCTCAGCCGCAGGCCGGTGAGCTGTGGAAGGCGATCCGGAAGGACGTCACCATTCCCGAGTCCGCCAAGAAGTCGCCCGCCACCGGCGGCTGATGCCCCGTTCCGCCGGCATGCGATGCGGCGATGCCCCGGGGTGGAAGCACCCCGGGGCATCGCCGCATCAGCCGTTCCGGGCCGCTCTCAGCGGCGCGCCTCGGGGTGGTACAGGCACCAGCCCTCCCAGGCCGACGCGACCATCTCGCGCACGTCGTGCCGGGCCGTCCAGCCCAGTTCCTCCCGCATGCGGCCGGCCGCGGCCACGACCCGGGCCGGGTCACCGGGGCGCCGGGGGGACACGGTCGGTTCCGCCGCCGGTCCGTATCCCGTGACCTCGCCGATCAGCGAGATCATCTCGCGCACCGAAACCCCCTCGCCCAGGCCGATGTTGACCGTCAGGTCGGTCCCGTCACCGCGATCGCCCAGGGCCCGCGCCACGGTGGCGTGGGCGGAGGCCAGGTCCACGACGTGGATGAAGTCGCGGACGCAGGTACCGTCCGGGGTCGCGTAGTCGTCGCCGAAGATCATCGGAGCACGGCCCTCGGTGAGCTTCTCGAACACCATCGGGATCAGGTTGAAGACGCCCGTGTCGGCGAGCTGCGGTCCGGCCGCGCCCGCGACGTTGAAGTAACGGAGCGAAGCGGTCGCCATGCCGTGGGCGGCACCCGCCGCTCGCACCATCCACTCACCGACGAGTTTGGTCTCGCCGTACGGGTTGATCGGAGCGCACGGAGTGTCCTCGCCGACCAGGTCGACGTCGGGGAGGCCGTACACGGCGGCGGACGAGGAGAAGAGGAAGCGGCGCGCGCCGGCCGCCGTGACGGCTTCGAGGAGGTTCTGCAGCCCGTGCACGTTCTCCCGGTAGTAGTGGAGCGGGCGGGCCACGGACTCGGCGACCTGCTTCTTCGCGGCGAGGTGGACGACTCCGTCGATGCCGAACTCCGCGAGGGTCCGGCCAAGGGCGTCACGGTCGAGTGTCGAACCCTTGACGAAGGGCACGCCCTCGGGCACCCGGTTCGGGTCACCCGTGGACAAGTCGTCGTACACGACGGCCTGTTCGCCCGCGTCGAGCATCGCCCTTACGACGTGCGCCCCGATGAAACCCGCACCACCCGTGATCAGCCAAGTCATGCGGTCATAGTATCCGCGGGACAGGGCATGCCGGACGCGCCGCTACCGCACATCGCCCCGCGCCAGCCTGCTGTGGCCGCGCCCGTACGCGAAGTAGATGATCACGCCGATGATCATCCAGATGGCGAAACGAAGCCAGGTCTCGGCCGGCAGGTTGAGCATCAGCCACACCGAGGCGGCCACCGACAGGATCGGGATCAGCGGCACCCACGGGGTGCGGAACGCGCGGTGCAGATCGGGGCGGGTGCGGCGCAGCACCATGACGCCGAGGGCGACGACGACGAACGCGAAGAGCGTGCCGATGTTCACCAGCGTCGCCAGTTCGTTGATGCTCGTGAACCCCGCGACGATCGCGATGATCACGCCGAGCAGGATGGTCGGGCGGTACGGGGTGCGGTAGCGCGGGTGCGTCACGGAGAAGAACCGCGGGAGCAGTCCGTCGCGGCTCATCGCGAAGAACACCCGGGTCTGTCCGAGCAGCAGGATCAGGCAGACCGTGGTGAGGCCGATCGCGGCGCCGAAGCTGATGAACCCGGCGTAGACGGGATGGCCGACGGCCTTGAAGGCATCGGCCAGCGGGGCTTCGACGGACAGTTCGGTGTAGTGCTGCATGCCCGTGACCACCAGCGAAACGGCGACATAGAGCAGGGTGCAGATGAAGAGCGAGGCGAGGATGCCACGTGGCATGTCACGTTGCGGAACCTTCGTCTCCTCCGCGGCGGTGGCCACCACGTCGAAGCCGATGAAGGCGAAGAAGACGACGGAGGCGGCGGTGAAGATGCCCATGACACCGAAGTTCGTGGGCGCGTAACCGAACATCAGCTGGACCAGCGGCGCGGTCAGTCCGGAACCCGAGGTCTGCGGCTGCGCCGGGGGGATGAAGGGCGAGTAGTTGGCGGCCTTGATGAAGAACAGTCCGGCGATGATCACGATCAGCACCACGGCGACCTTGATGGCGACGACGATCGCCGTGACCCGGGCCGAGAGCTTCATGCCGAGCACCAGCACGAAGGTCAAAACGAGCACCAGCACGAAGGCCAGGATGTCGAAGCCGAACCCTTTCGCCACATCGGTTCCGGAGAGCGCGTCGGGCATGGTCCAGCCGAAGTTGTCCAGCAGCGAGCGGACGTAGCCGGACCAGCCGACCGCCACCACCGCCGTGCCGAGCGCGAATTCCAGCACCAGGTCCCAGCCGATGATCCAGGCGACGAGTTCCCCGAGCGAGGCGTAGGAGAAGGTGTACGCGGAGCCGGCGACGGGGACGGTGGAGGCGAACTCGGCGTAGCAGAGCGCGGCCAGGGCGCAGACGACGGCCGCGGCGACGAAGGCGAGCGCGGTCGCGGGGCCGGCGGTCTCCTTGGCGACCTTGCCGGTGAGCACGAAGATGCCGGTGCCGATGATGACGCCCACTCCGAAGACCGTGAGGTCCAGCGCGGAGAGGGACTTCCTGAGCGCGTGCTCGGGCTCCTCGGTATCGCGGATGGACTGTTCGACCGTCTTGGTCCGGAACAGTCCATCACTGCTGGGTGGTGTGTCCTGCTGGGCAGTCACCGGCGTACCTCCACGCACTCGTCGTGTACGCCATGATTGGGACCACGCCTGCCGGGGAGGGGTCCGGACCGGGCGATTTCACGCGAATGGGCCGGTCGGACCACCCGTATAGGGTGCTCCGACCGGCCCCTCGGCCGTATCGCGGTTCGCTCCTACGGCCCCGCGGCACCGCGGTCCGCAGGCCGCCCGTGCCCGGAGAGTCCCTGGCCCTCGGCTTAGACCGACCGGCAAATGGGGGGCGGGAGAAGGAGCGGGGCTGGGTGCGTGCAGCTGCAAGGCGGAGGATTGAGGCAACGCGGAGCGTTGGTGATTGACGACAACGCCGCAGATGCGCGTGCCCGGCCCCGCGACGCCACCCCCCATTTGCCGGTCGGTCTTAGTCGCGGACCGGCTCGGCAGCGATGCGGACGTCGTCCGCGCCCGGCTCGTAGCGGCCGTCCAGCTTGGCGACCAGGCCGGTGACCTGGCGGGCGATGTCCGGGGCGGTCAGCCCGATCTCGGCCATGACCTCCTTGCGGGAGGCGTGGTCGAGGAAGCGCGGCGGGATGCCGAAGTCGCGCAGCGGTACGTCGACCCCGGCGTCGCGCAGCGCCTGGGCGACGGCGGAGCCGACGCCGCCGGCCCTGCTGTTGTCCTCCACGGTGACGACGACCCGGTGCCGCTCGGCCAGCGGGGCCATGGCCTCGTCGACCGGCTTGACCCAGCGCGGGTCGACGACCGTCGTCGTGATGCCCTGGGCGTCCAGCAGATCGGCGATCTCCAGGCACATCGGGGCGAGCGCGCCGACGGAGACGAGCAGGACGTCCGGCCGGGTGGTGCCGGGCTCGCGCAGGACGTCCATGCCGCCGACCCGGCCGACGGCCTTGACCGCCGGGCCGACCGCGCCCTTGGAGAACCGGACCACGGTCGGCGCGTCGTCCACCTCGACGGCCTCGCGCAGCTGGGCGCGGACCTGGTCGGCGTCGCGCGGGGCGGCGATCCGGAGCGTGGGCACGCACTGCAGGATCGACATGTCCCACATGCCGTTGTGCGAGGCGCCGTCGGTGCCGGTGACGCCGGCCCGGTCCAGGACGAAGGTCACACCGCACTTGTGCAGCGCGACGTCCATCAGGACCTGGTCGAAGGCGCGGTTGAGGAAGGTGGCGTACACCGCGAAGACGGGGTGCAGTCCGCCGGTGGCAAGGCCGGCCGCGGAGACCGCGCCGTGCTGCTCGGCGATGCCGACGTCGTAGATCCGGTCCGGGAACACCTTCTCGAACTTGGCCAGGCCGACCGGCTGGAGCATGGCCGCGGTGATCGCGACGATGTCCTTGCGCTCCTTGCCGAGCTTGACCATCTCCTCGCCGAAGACGGAGGTCCAGTCGAGGCCCGAGGTGGCGATGGGGAGGCCGGTGTCGGGGTGGATCTTGCCGACGGCGTGGAAGCGGTCGGCCTCGTCGAGCAGGGCGGGGGTGTAGCCGCGGCCCTTCTCTGTGAGGCAGTGCACGATGACGGGCCCGCCGAAGCGCTTGGCGCGCTGGAGCGCGGACTCCAGGGCCTCGATGTCGTGGCCGTCGATCGGGCCGACGTACTTCAGGCCGAGGTCCTCGAACATGCCCTGCGGGGCGATGAAGTCCTTCAGCCCCTTCTTGGCGCCGTGCAGCGTCTCGTACAGCGGCTTCCCGACGACGGGGGTGCGCTCCAGGATGTCCTTGCCGCGGGCCAGGAAGCGCTCGTAGCCGTCGGTGGTGCGCAGCGTGGCGAGGTGGTTGGCGAGGCCACCGATGGTCGGGGCGTAGGAGCGCTCGTTGTCGTTGACGACGATGACGAGCGGGCGGTCCTTGGCAGCGGCGATGTTGTTCAGCGCCTCCCAGGCCATACCGCCGGTGAGCGCGCCGTCACCGATGACCGCCACGACGTGGTCGTTCTTGCCCAGCACCTCGTTGGCCTTGGCGAGGCCGTCGGCCCAGCCGAGGACCGTGGAGGCGTGCGAGTTCTCGATGATGTCGTGCTCGGACTCCGCGCGGGAGGGGTAGCCGGAGAGGCCGCCCTTGCTCTTGAGCTTCGAGAAGTCCTGGCGACCGGTGAGGAGCTTGTGCACATAGCTCTGGTGACCGGTGTCGAACAGCACCTTGTCCTTCGGCGAGTCGAAGACCCGGTGCAGGGCGATGGTCAGCTCGACCACGCCCAGGTTGGGACCGAGGTGTCCGCCGGTCTTCGAAACGGCGTCGACGAGGAAGGTCCGGATCTCCTCGGCGAGCTGGTCCAGCTGCTCGGGAGTCAGCCGGTCCAGGTCGCGCGGTCCACCGATGCGGGTCAGCAGAGCCACCCGTTCCTCCTTGCGTTTGAGCTGATCGAGCATGCCGATCCGATGAGTCTAGTGTTCCGCCCGTCGCGGCAGGCATCGGGCACGGGTGTGCTGCCCCACCCCCTGCCGCGCAGCCCCCAGTACCCGGCACTGGGGGCCGGCCGCGATGTCAGGCGCGACCTGCGGTCTTCTGGGTGCGGCGGGAGACCGAGTCGATGACCACGGCGGCCAGCAGAACAGCGCCGGTGATCATGTACTGGATGGCGTTGGCCATACCGATCATGTTCAGGCCCTGCTGGATCGACTGGATCACGATCATGCCGAGGAGCGCGGACCAGACCTTGCCCCGGCCTCCGAAGAGGCTGGTGCCACCGATGACGGCGGCGGCGATGACCAGCATCAGTGTGTTGCCGCCGCCGACGCTCTTCGTGGCGCCGCCGGAGAGGCTGGCGATGAAGAGGCCGCCGAAGGCGCCCAGCGTGCCGGACAGGGCGAAGACGGTGATCCGGACCCGGTCGACGTTGATACCGGCACGGCGCGCGGCCTCCGGGTTGCCGCCGACCGCGAAGACCTGGCGGCCGAAGCTCGTGCGCCGGGCGACGAAGTCCGCGACGATCAGGACGGCGAGGAAGAGCACCAGGGCGAGCGGCAGGCCACGGGCGCCCACGGGCTCGTTCAGGACGTACGCGACGGCGAAGCACAGGATCGCGACGACCGCGGTACGCAGCACGACCTCGCCGGTCGGCCGGGCGGGCAGACCCGCCGTCTTGCGGCGCCTGCTGTCCACCAGGAGCGAGGCGCCGTACGCGAGAACGGCTACCAGGGCGAGTCCGTAGCCGGCGGCCTTGTCCTCGAAGAAGTAGTTGGTCAGGTTCTCGACGACACTGCCGGACGGCGTGTTGATCGAGCCCTCCCCGCCCATCATCCAGTCCTGCAGGCCGCTCCAGCCGAGGAAGCCCGCCAGGGTGACGACGAACGCCGGTACGCCGATCTTGGCGAAGAAGAAGCCGTGCAGCGCGCCGAGAGCCATTCCGGAGAGAACGGCGACGATGATCGCGAGCCACTCGTTCCAGCCGTTGTTGACGTTGAGTACGGCCCAGACGGCCGCGCCGACCCCCGCGACGGAGCCGACCGAGAGGTCGATCTCGCCGAGCAGCAGCACGAACACGATGCCGACCGCCATGATGCCGATGCCGGAGCTGTAGACGGCGATGTTGGCGACGGAGCTCGCGGAGAGGAAGTTGCTGTTCTGGAACTGGAAGACGACTGCGATGACGATCAGGCCGACGAAGACGGGCAGCGAGCCGAGCTCACCGCCGCGCACCTTGCGCGTGAACTCCGACCAGTAGCCCTTGAAGCCCTCCTCGCGGATGAGCAGACGCGGGTCGACGGCGGGTACGGGGGCTGCCGACTGCTCGGCGGCCGGTGGTTGCGGGGCGGGCTTCTCGGTGGAGGTCCCGGGGGTCTTGGCGAGGTCGCTCACTTCGCGTCCTCCTTCGTGGCCGTGCGCGCTTGGCGACGTGTGACGGCATTGTCCGTGGCGCCGGTGATCGCGGCGATGATCTCTTCGTGGGAGGTGCCCGCCACATCGAAGACACCGTTGTTGCGGCCCAGGCGGAGCACCGCCACGCGGTCCGCGACGGCGCGCACGTCGGCCATGTTGTGGCTGATGAGGATGACGCCGTGGCCCCGCTCACGCAACCGCTCGACCAGGTCGAGGACCTGGGCGGTCTGCTCGACGCCGAGTGCCGCGGTCGGTTCGTCCAGGATGACGATCTTGGGGTCACCGATCAACGCGCGTGCGATGGCCACGACTTGACGCTGACCGCCCGAGAGCGCGGCGACCGGGATGCGGACGCTGGGGATCCGGATGGAGAGGGTGTCCAGCAGTTCCTTGGCGCGCTTCTCCATCGCGATCTCGTCGAGGACGGAGACCTTGCGCAGTTCGCTGCCGAGGAAGAGGTTGGCGACGACATCGAGGTTGTCGCAGAGCGCCAAGTCCTGGTAGACGGTGGCGATTCCGAGATCCTGGGCGTTGTTCGGCCGGTTGATCCGTACCGCCTCGCCCTCCCACTCGATGACGCCTTCATCGATCGGGTGGACACCCGAAATGGTCTTGACGAGGGTCGACTTGCCGGCACCGTTGTCGCCGACCAGGGCGACGACCTCGCCGGGGTGAATCTCCAGGTCCACATCGGTGAGCGCCTGGACGGCGCCGAACCGCTTGGAGATTCCGCGCAACGCCAGCACGGGCGTAGCGGACACGTGAATCATCTCCTTCGCCGCCTGACCGGCGGGGATGGTGGTGCTGAGCACAGGGGTGTGCGAGAGAAGTCCGGCGCCCGCCCCCGCCTGCGGGGCGTTGACGGAGCGGGCGCCGGACCGGCAAGGGGTGCCCGGAGGCACGGCCCGAAGGCGCTACTTGATACCGGCTGCTTCGCAAGCCGCCTTGTACTCGGGCGTGCAGATCTCCGAGGCCTTGTAGACCTTGTCGGCGATGATCGTGTCGGCGACGTTCTCCTTGGTCACGACCTGCGCGTCGTACAGCTTGGCCGGGATGCCCTTGACCGCGCCGGAGACACTGTCGACCTTGGTCGGGGTCAGCTCGTCGAACTTCTCGCCCTTGAGGAGCTTGACCGCGATCTCGGCGGTGGTCTCCGCTTCCGGCTTGATCTGCTTGTAGATCGTGAAGGCCTGGTCGCCCTTGAGGATGCGCTGCAGCCCGGCGAGCTCGGAGTCCTGACCGCCGACCGGGACCTTGATGCCCTGCTTGTTCAGGGCAGTGATGATGCCGCCGGCCATGCCGTCGTTGGCGGAGTAGACGCCCTGGAAGCCGTCCTTGCCCAGGGAGTCGATGGCCGCGCCCATCTTCTTGTTGGCCTCGTCCGGCGACCAGTCCGGGATGTCCTGCTCGTAGACGACCTTCTTGACCTGGGTGTCCAGGACGCTGTGGGCACCCTTCTTGAAGAACGGTGCGTTCGGGTCGAGCGGCGAGCCGTTGATCATGACAACGTTGCTCTCCTTGGCCTTGGCGCCGAGCGCCTTGACCATGGCCTCCCCCTGAAGGCGGCCGATCTTCTCGTTGTCGTACGACACGTACGCGGAGACCGGGCCCTCGGCGAGGCGGTCGTACGCGACGACCTTGACGCCCTTCTTGGCCGCCTGCTCCACCCAGGACTTGGTGGCCTCGTAGTTGACGGAGTCCAGGATGATGACCTTCACACCCTGGGTGATGAGCGCGTCGAACTGCTTCTTCTGGGTATCGCTCTCCCCCGCCGCGTTGCTGTACTTGACCTTGCAGTCGCCGCACAGCTGCGTGATCTTCGCCTCGATGATGGGGCGGTCGAAGGTCTCGTAACGGGTGGTCTTGTTCTCCGGCAGAAGCAGGCCGATGGCCTTACTGTCGCCTCCGCTGTCACCCTTGTTGTCGTCGCCCGCCTTGCCACAGGCGGCAAGGGAGACGGCCATGGAAACAGCGGCCGTGCCTATGACAATGCGTCGCGTCGTTGCGTTCATGTGCGGTTGCCTCCCTGACGAGGCCGCGACGGTGCGGCCGAGGTGGCTGGCAGTCAACTCGGCCGTGACATCAGCGTCAAGGAGTAAATCCTTAACGAGATGACAACGGTGCCATTCGTTATCTAAGTGAAGGCGGGAGCCGTCGAAGACGGGGCGCTTCCCAAAAGGGTTGAATCCCCCATCTCACTCAGCACCAGGGCCAGCGAACCCAGCACTTCGGCCCGGCCGCCGAGCGCCCCCGGCAGTACCGAGAGCTGCCGGGCGGCGCTGGGAATGGCGTAGCGGGAGACCGAGTCGCGGATCGGTGCGAGCACCAACTCGCCCGCGTCGGCCAGCGAACCGCCGAGCACCACCCGGCTGGGGTTGAGCAGATTGCAGAGGTTGGCCACCCCGCTGCCGATGTGGCGCCCGATGTCCCCGATCACCCGACGGCAGCCCGGATCGCCTTCGCGGGCCAGCTGGACCACCCGTTCCATGGTGAGATCGGGCCCGTGGCTGGGCTGGAGCAGCGGCAGGACGTAGCGCGCGGCGGTGAACGTCTCCAGGCAGCCGCGGTTGCCGCAGCGGCAGACCGGGCCCGATTCGTCGAGCGTGATGTGCCCGATCTCGCCGGCCGTGCCGCCCGGCCCCCGGTAGATGTGCCCGTCGATCACCAGACCGGCGCCGACACCGCTGGCGACCTTGATGTACGCGAGGTCCTTGACCCCGCGGCCGCTCCCCCAGACCAGCTCGCCGAGCGCGCCGAGGTTGGCGTCGTTGTCGACGTACACCGGCACGCCGAGCCGGCCCGCGAGCTCCTCGCTGGGGTTGATGCCCGTCCAGCCCGGCAGGATCGACGTGGAGCCCAGCGTGCCGGACTCGACGTCGATCGGGCCGGGAACACCGAGGCCCACCCCGATCACCTTGTCCGGGCTGATCCCGGTGGCCTCGATGAGCCGTTTGACCAGGCGTTCCGCCCGCCCGAACCCCTCCGCGGCCGAGGCGTCGACATCCATCGGTTCGGACTCCTCGGCGAGCACCTGGTGGGCGAGGTTGCCGATCGCCACCCGCAGATGCGTATGACCGAAGTCGACGCCGATCACGATGCCGGCGTCACCGCTGAGCGAGACGCTGCGGGCCCGGCGGCCGCCCGCCGAGGTGGGGGTCACCTCGACCGTGCCGCTGTCCTTCAGTTCGCGAACGATATTGGAGACGGTGGCCGCCGACAGGCCGGTGCTCCGTGCGATCTCCGCCTGGGTGAGCGAGCCCGCCATGCGTACCGCGCGCACCACCCGCTCAAGGTTGGCGCGATGCAGAGATGTCTGCGAACCCGGAGTCTCCATCGACTCTCTCACTCCTACCGATTTCTCCAACATGTGAACTCTAAGCTGAGCGTTTTGAGGTACCCCCCGTCAAGACCTTGAGCATGCGAAGCCTCGGATGAGCACGGTGCTCTCACCCGGGGCGGCCTTCCGCACACGACGAACCGCCCGCCGGCGCATGGCCGACGGGCGGTTCGCGTGTGTACGGAGGTGTGCGAAGGATCTTCGGGGTTACTTCACCGCGCCCGCGGTGAGCCCGGCGACGACCTGGCGCTGGAAGATGATGTAGGCCGCGAGGACCGGCAGCATCGCCATCACCAGACCGGCGAAGAGACCGGACCAGTCACCCTTGTACCCCTGGCTGGTGGCCAGCTCGACCAGGCCCTGGGAGAGCACCCGGTGGTTCGGATCGGTATTGAGCACCGTCGGCAGCATGTACTGGTTCCACTGCCCGAGGAAGTTGAAGATGCCGACGCTGATCAGGCCGGGCTTCGCCATCGGCAGCATCACCTGGAAGAACGTCCGGCTGTGCGAGGCCCCGTCGATCATCGCCGCTTCCGCCACCGAGCTCGGCAGTGTCCGGAAGAACGAGGTGAGGAAGAAGACGGTGAACGGCAGCGAATACGCGATGTAGACCATGATCAGCCCGTGCCGCGTGTTCAGCAGGCCCATGTTGTTCATGACGAAGAACAGCGGGACCAGCGCCAGGATGATCGGGAAGCTCATCCCGCCGATGAACAGGTAGTAGAGGAAGCGGTTGCCGGGGAAGTCGAACCGCGCCAGTACGTACGCCGCCATCGACCCGAGCAGCAGGGTTCCGACGAGCGAGCAGCCCACCACCACGACGGTGTTGAAGAAGTAGTCGCTCATGTGCGCCTGGGTCCAGGCGCGCGACCAGTTCTCGAAGTGCAGCTTGTCGGGCAGCGCCCACGGCGTCGACAGGATCGAGTCATCCGTCTTGAAGGACGCCATCACCGCCCAGAGCAGCGGCAGGACGACCAGGATCGCCCAGATGATCAGCACACCGTGCGAGAAGACATTGAGGACCTGGCCCTCGCCGCTCTTCTCCTTGACGGCGGGCACGGGCACCTTGGCCACGGGTGCCGGGTCGGCCGCCGGGGCCGCGGGAGGGGTGTCAGTCGTCTTCACGTGTACTCACCTCGTACTGTCGAGCCGGACGCGGAGACCGACCTGTGGTGCCTGCCGGTGATCCGGGGGCCGGCCCCCGTCAATCGCAGCATCAGAACTCCAGCCGATCGCGCCGGCCCAGCCGCATCACGATGGCGGCGAAGGCCATGGTGACGACGAGCAGTCCGACACCGATCGTTGTCGCGTATCCGGCCTGCCCGTCGCGGAAGGCCGTCTGGTACACGTACAGCGGAAGGACCGTGGTCGAGTAGTCGGGACCACCGGGGCCCACGGTCATGACCTGCACGGCGGTGAACGCCTCCACGCCGAGAGCCAAAATCCCCATGTACACCCAGCCCGACTGCACCGTGTCCCAGAGCAGCGGAAGCGTGATGCGGAAGAACGTGGTGAAGCGGTTGGCGCCGTCGAGGAGCGCCGCCTCGTAGAAGTCCTTCGGGATGGACGCCATGCCGGCCGAGAAGAGGACGACGAAGAATCCGACCGTCGACCACACCAGCACCGACATGACACACACGAGCGCGAGACTCGGATCGCCCAGCCAGTCCGGCTGGATGGATCCCAGACCGATCGCCTTCAGTGTCGAATTCAGCATCCCGCTGGTGGGGTTGAAAGCGAACTGGAAGAGCAGGGCGACGATGACGATCGAGAGCACCTGCGGGAAGAAATAGGCGATCTTGTAGAAGGACGAGCCCCGCACGCCGGAGACCGCGGCGTTCTTGCGCCGTCGGCCTCCGACATTGAGCATGAAGGCAAAGAAGAGCGCCAGGCCCAGCGTCACCAGCGGCAGCAGCAGCACGAGCAACACACTGTGCTGCAACGACTTCCAGAAGATGTCGTCCTTCAGCATCCTCGTGTAGTTGTCGAACCCGACCATCTTGAAGTCCGGGCTCAGGCCGGTCCAGTCCGTGAACGAGTAGTAAATGGACTGGATGAACGGCCAAATGACGAAGACCGCGTACAACGCCAGTGGGACTACCAAGAACCCCACGATGAAACGGTACTTGCCATGCTGCATCGTTTACCGACCCCGATCTTTCTGCGGGTGCCGCCGCTGGTGACGGTTGCTCACTGGTGCTTGTAGTGCTTGATGGACTGGTCCTTGGCCGCCGCGTCAGCGAAGCCCTGGATCTTCTTGAGGGTCTCGGCCGGGGTCGCGCGGCCCGCCATCATCTCGCCGATGCCGGCGACGCCGATCTGCTCCTTCTGGAGCTTCACGTACCAGTCCTGCAGACGCGGGTTCACCACGTTGTCGCCGGCCTTCTTCAGCACGTCGACACCGGCCTGCATCGCGGTCGACAGGGTCAGACCGTCGGTGCCGCCGTTGAAGGCGCTGAGCGACTTGACCTGCTTGGTGAAGTTCTTCGACGACTCCTCGGAGAGCATGATGCGCAGCTGCTCCATGCCGCCCTCGGGGTTCTTCGCCTTCGCCGGGACGATGAAGGGCTCGCCGCCGGACGCCCAGATGGTGCCGAACGGCATCTTGTCGGACGAGTCCAGGCCGGACGGCGGCGCGACCATCATCTTGAAGTCCTTGGGCGTGGTCGGCGCCGCCTCGTTCTCCACCCACGAGCCGTTCGGGATGAACAGCGCCTTGCCCTTGGTCCACTCGGTCTGCGACTGGATGTGGGTCAGGCCGGGGGTGCCCTTGAGGATGTAGCCCTTCTGGTACAGCTCGTAGTACGCCTCGAACGCCGCCTTCACCGCGGGGTCCATCCAGGCGTTCGGCTCCAGGTTGTCGATCTTGTCGAGAACCTCCCGGCCACCGATCTTGGCGATGAACGGGTAGAGCGAGAACGGCAGGTAGTACGGGTACTTGCCGGGGTACGTCCAGCCGGCGATGCCCTTCTTCTTCGCCTTAGCGCAGAGGGCGAGCATGTCGTCCCAGTTCTCGGGGTACTGCGCGTCGAGGTTGTCGAGCGCGGTCTGCGAGTACCAGACGCCGTACACCGTGTACGCGTAGTACATGATCCAGACGGGGTCGCCGTCGAACTGGCCCATCTCCAGGACACCCGGGCGCAGCGTGTCGCGGACCTTCTTGCTGGGGTCGTCGATGGACGGGGCGTCCATCAGCGGCGTGAGGTCGAGCAGCTGCTTCTTGCCGACCAGGACACCCATGTCCATCTGCTCGGCGCCGGAGTTGTCGATCAGGTCCGGCGGGGTGCCGCCGTTGAAGCGCGGCTGCAGCTGCGACTGGATCTTCTGGGTCGCGGCGTGCTTGACCTTCGGGGCCTTCGGGAACGCGGCGTTGTACTTCTTCTCCGCGTCGAGGGCGTACTGCTGGCCGAAACCACCGTCGAAGATGACTACCTCGAGGGGAGCCGTCTCGTTGACGCCGAGCGGGTTCGTCTTGCTGGTCTTGCCCTTCTCGACCTTCTTGTCGCTGCCGCCGTCGCTGCTCGCACACGCCGACAGGAAGCTCATCGTCGGCACGGTGATCAGACCGAGTGCGGCAGACCGCTTGATCACATCGCGACGGCCAAGGCCCTCATTCTTGTGGGCGGAGGTGGATCCCATGCTCAAGTCCTCGCCTTCTCCAGGACTCAGGCGGTGTGTACCGGTCGCCCGTCGATATTCGCCAGACAGGCGAAGGGCCCCGCCACCGCGGTCAGTTGCGCTTGGGTAGTGCTGATCTCAGGCTAGCCATGTGCAGTGGGGGGTTGGGGGAGTTCGGACATCGGATCGCACCTGTTGTGCCGTCCTCGACCGTTCTCCCGTGTCCCCCTGTCCGCATCGCCGGAAACGGCTGTACAGACGCCGACAGGTATAGTCCACTTGCGACCAACTGAGCAAGATCGAATGCAAGTTTGAGCGGCAGTCTTTCCCGAGTTGAGACCTCGCGGATACCTGGCCCCCGTGCGTCCCGGTCCGCGTGTAACGATTTCCGCATTACGGTCGATTCCGCTGGCGATTCACGCCCAACACCCTTGACACATCCCTGCACTTGGCTCCTTACTGGACCTTGCGCAACATCGTGACAACGTTGTCCAAGCGCACTTCCTCGAAGGACCTCGACAAGCGGTCGGGCCAGTCGTTCGCCTGGGACAGGCGGACGAAGGTGTTCTCGGTGGGCGCGCCGGGCTCGTACGCGCAACTCCGCCTGGTGTTCGCCGGGGAAGGGGCGCTCGCGGAGGTGGAGTTGCTCTCCTGACCCGGGTGTTCTGCCCGCGTCACGGCCGACGGCCGGTACCCCGCCCCGGGGTGCCGGCCGTCGGTCCGCTGGTGGGGCAGCCGCGCGACGGCACGGCTGGGCTCCCGCTCAGTCCCGCTCCGGACTTTCCAAAACGGCCCGGGGGAACAGACTCTCGGGCAATGTCACGTTCCACGCCGTCAGAACCGGCTTGCCGTGCTCGGTGCCGAGCCGCGAGACCGCCCCCGTGGCGAGCTGGAACAGTGTGCCCTCGGCCGGGGTCAGGCCGAGATAGCGGGCGGTGAGTACGCGCAGGAAGTGGGAGTGGGCGACGAGCGCGATGTCCTCGCCCGTATCGCGGCTCGCGGCCCGCACGACCTCCGCCAGCACCCGGTCGGCACGCGCGCCGATCTCGGCAGGCGTCTCACCGGGATGCGCCTCGGGGCCCGGGGCGACCCCGTCGGTCCACAGATTCCACTCGGGGCGGGTGAGGCGGATCTCTTCGGTGGTCACCCCTTCGTAGCCGCCGTAGTCCCACTCACGCAGCTCGGGTGTGATGCGGGGCGCGGTGAGCCCGGCGAGCTCCGCGGTGCGCCGGGCGCGTACCGCGGGACTGACCAGGGTGAGCGCGATCTGCCGGTCGGCGAGCAGCGGGGCCAGGGCGCGGGCCTGGCGTTCGCCCAAGGGGGTCAGGGGCAGATCGGTGTGGCTCGTGTGCTGCCCGGACCGCGACCACTCGGTCTCGCCGTGCCGGATCAGGATCAACTCGCCCATGGATGTCATCCGCTCTCTGTGCCGTTCGTGGCCGGTCGTGCCGCGCGCTGCTTGGCTGCATACCCTCCGGTCCACGATGCGGTGGCCGGTACCCCGTTCCGGGTACAGCACCCCGGTGTCCCGTCACATTCCGTCAGATGCCCCAGCGGAAGAATCCGGATCGTCGGGGAACGGCGTTTGCCCGCCCCAGCCGTGCCGGACGTCGGACGCGCGGGCTCGGGCGGTCCTGGCCTGCGAGGACGGGCAGGATCTGGGAAGCGCGGACGATGCCCTCGCGCAGCTCCTTGAGGCTGGCCGGTTCGGCGAGCTTGTCCAGGCCGGTGAGGACGAGGTGGTCGCGCATCTTGCTGTTCTCGGTGCGCTGCTCGATGCGTACGTTCGGGTTGTCGGCGAGCCCGGCGGCCAGCCGCCGGTAGTCGCCGCCGGGTTCGCGGCACCAGCGGCCCAAGTCGACTCCGGGCTTGGCAGACAGGCCCAGGCTGCGGCACACCCGGGTGCGGGCGCTTTCCCAGGCGGCGTCTTGCAGCATGGCCTTTCGGGGGTCACCCCGTCATCAGCATGTCGAAGACCTCGATCGCCTCGTCCCCGGCCTGATTTCGCATCGCGGCGGCGAACGCCACCAAGGTGGCCATCCGGCGCGGCTCGACGAGATCGGCGACCGCCTCCGCGCGCACGGAGCCGGCGTAGCGGGACAGCGCCGTGAGTCGTCCGGCGGGGATGCCGGAAAGGTCGCAGGCATGGGCGCCGAGCCTGTTGAGCTCGATGAACCAGCCGATGGCCTTGCCCGCGCCGGGTCCGGTGATGTCGCGCGGGGAACGCCGCAGCCGGTCCGGTGTGGAGGTGCGGCGGCTGTCCTCGACCGGCAGCAGCCCGGTCAGGGAGGCGCGTTGGTCGGCGTCCGGCTTGGCGGCCAGGATCTTCCGCATTCGTCGTCAGGTGTAGGTGTAGGCGGCGGGGAGGGTGCTGGTGCCGCCTGCGGTGGTGACGGTGACGTCTACGGGGCCGCTGATGGGGCTGGGTGGGACCACGGCGGCGAGGGTGTTGTCGGCTCCGACGCTGAACAGGGCGTTGACGTTGTCGAAGGCGACGTTGGTGACGGTTCCCAGGTTGCGGCCGGTGAGGTCGATGACGTTGCCGCCGGCGTGGGTGCCGGTGGTGGTGCTCAGGCCGGTGAGCTCCGGTGGGTCGACGTAGGTGTAGGTGAGTGTTTTGGTGGTGAGGCCGCCTGCGGTGGTGACGGTGATGGGTACGACACCGGCACTGGGGGCGGGTGGGACGGCTGCGGTGATCCGCTGGTCGGAGACGATCAGCGGTGGGGCCAGCAGGGTGCCGAACAGTACCGAGTTCGCGGTGGCCAGCTGGGAGCCGTCGATGGTGACGGTGTTGCGGCCGGCTGTCGGGCCGACGGCGGGGGTGATGGAGGAGGCGGTGCCGCTGGGGTAGTAGGTGAAGGGTTTGGGGTTGCTGGTGCCCCCTGAGGTGGTGACGGTGACCTGGGCGGTGCCGAAGCCGGGCGGGGTCGCCACGAGGATGCGGTTGGCCGTGTTGGCGATGATGGAGGTGGAGATGCCGTTGAATTGCACCGCGGTGGCGCCGGCGAGAGCGGTGCCGGTGATCGTCACCTTCGTCCCGCCTGATTGGGACCCCAGGGTCGGGGCCATCTGGTTGAGGGTCTGGATGACGCTGACGGTGTTCGAGCCGCTGTTGGCCACGTAGATGTCGAGGTTGTTGGGGGTGACCGCGATTCCGACGGGCTGGTGTCCGACCGGGACGGTGTCGGTGACCGTGTGGGTGGTGAGGTCGATGACGCTGACGGTGTCGGATCCGTTGTTGGCCACATACGCCCAGAGGCTGTCGGAGCTGGTCGCTACCCCCGAGGGGGTGGTGCCCACCGGGATGGTGGCGGTGATGGTCCTGGTGGCGGTGTCGATGACGCTGACGGTGTTCGCGGCGCTGTTGGTCACGTAGACGTGGCGGGTTTCGCGGGAGACGGCCACGCCGATCGGGGCGGACAGTCCACCGATGGTCGCCGCCACGGTGTTGGTGTCGGTATCGATCACGCTGAGGGTGTTGTCGGCGGTGTTCGCCACGTACACCTCCAGCCCGGTGGCGTCGACCGCGACGCCGGTGGGCTGGGTGCCGACGGGGATGGTCGTCAGGATGGTGCTGGTGAGCGTGTTGATCACGCTGAGAGTGGCCGAGTTCCAATTCGTGACGTAGAGACGGATGCCGCCGGGGCTCACGGCGAGCCCGTTGGGGGTGCTCCCCACGGCGACCGTGTTGGTGATCGCGAGCACGTCCTTCTGCGCGGTACGGACAGCGTTTGCGGTGCTGTCCGTTGCATAGACCAGGGTGCTGTCCGGGCTGACCCCCAACGCCGTAGGGGTGTTGCAGGGGCCCAGTGCGGTGGAGACGGTCAGTGCTCCGATGTCCAGTACGCTGAGCGTTCCGGATCCGCTGTTGGCCACATACGCGTGCAGTCCCAGGGGACCCATCCCGATCCCCAGCGGCTTGGTGCCCACCGGAATCGTGAACACCGACCGCACGACCGCGGCGGTCGTCGATACGGCGGTCAGGCTCGGTCGTTCTACGGCCGGGGTTGCCGAGTTGTTGCTCATTTCATGCACCTGCTGTCGGTGGGGCGGCGAAGACGCACCATCCTCACGAAAGAGCAGACCCGGGAAGGATGGCGCAGTGAAAGGTTCGACAGACGTTTGGCGCATGTCAGAGCGCCTTATCCATGGGAAAGACAACCGGAAGAATCCCCCCGCCAACAGGTGGCATCGGAAGCGTTCTCATACCGTAGGTGGTGCTTCCGTGCGCCCAGGAGACCACCGCCGCGCCGTGGCGCCCGGCTGCGGCGAAGCGCCTCAACTCCTTCACCGCACAGACCCGGATCCCCACGCGCCGAGTCCCCTTGAGCGTCGTTTTCGGCGCACGCCTGTGCGGCCGACAGGGATAGGCGTGAGCTGTTGGTCGTGGTCAGCCTTCCTGCCCGACGGGCCCAACACCGACATGGCCTTCCCGGTGTTTGCGCAGTTCCCGGTACAGCGTGGAGCGGCTGACGCCTAGGTCGGCGGCGACTTGCTCAGGGATGGCGCCGTCCTTGATCCGCTGGGCGGCTCCTGCTCGGGTGGTGGCGTTGAGTTTCGCCGGGCGGCCGGTCGGCAGGCCGCGGGCCTGTTTGGCTGCGCGGGCGCCGACGGCGCGTTCCAGCATGTACTCTCTGCGCGGTTCCTACTCGACGCTGACCTCGTGGATGACATGCCGCGCAATGGCGGCCATGGCGGGGTTCGTGTCCCGGTAGTGGCGCAGTTCGCCGAGCGCGGTCGACAGCGCCCAGCCACGGCCCCGTGCCCAGGCCGCATCATCGGCGTTCAGCGCCGTCCGGAAGTTCCCGCGGGCGTGCGCCGGCAACAGGTACCACGCCGCGATCAGGTCGACGGCGGCATCGCCCAGCCCCATGCAGCCGAAGTCGATGACGGCACTGAGCCGTCCGTTCACGAGCAGCAGGTTGCCGGGTTGCAGATCCGCGTGGATCCAGACGGCCGGACCGGTCCGTGCGGGGGCTCGCAGCGCCGCCTCCCACACGGCGAGCGCCGCGCCGGTGTCCACGGCCTCGTGCAGTTCCGCGAGCGCGGCCCGCGTCGCGGTGTCGCGGGCCGCCAGGGACTCGCTGCGGAAGGAGGGCGGCCCGTCGGCGGGATCGATCCGGTGCAGCGCGGTGACGAAGTCCGCCAGGTCCGCCGCGAGCGGGCCGGGTTCGGCGACCTCCCCGACCGCAGGGTTCGCGCCGTCGAGCCACCGGAAGACCGACCAGTGCCACGGATAGCCCTCCGCGGGCCCGCCCCTGCCCAGCGGTACGGGGATCGCGGCGGGAAGCGACGGGGCGAGCCGGGGCAGCCAGTGGTGCTCCTTCGCCACGTCGTCTGCGGCTCCCGCGGTACGGGGCAGTCGCACCACCAGGTCCTCACCGAGCCGGTACATGGCATTGGACGTGCCCACGGAGACGACCGGTTCAACGGGCAGCCCAATCCACTGCGGGAACTGTGCAGTGATCAGTCGGCGCACCAGTGATTGGTCGATGTCCGGTTCGTCGACGTGCATCTTGCCGGCGTGCATGAGCACCCTTCAGGAGCGCGGCACCGACCGGCGGTTGCCGGCCGACGGCCATACGAACGCTCCCGCGCACCGCCCGTCAACCTGTTTACCCGTCGCGGCCCTCGACGACGGCAGCCACCTACGGGTGGCACATTCCCGGTTTCCCGGTCCGGTGCGTCCGTGCGCCGTTACACGGAGGGCACCTACACGGGTCAACTCATCGAGGATGCGGCTCTGGTGGCGGAGTATCGATCGGCATACGATCTGGCCAGGGCCGTCGCGCTGTCGCCGGAGGCGTCCCTGGCACTGATCGCCTCGGCGGCGAAGGACTGCGACAGATGAACAGCACACCCGACCTCAGCCGTGCCGCCTGGCGGACCTCGTCCTACAGCAACGGAGATGGCGGAAGCTGCGTCGAGGTCGCCGACAACGTCCCCGGCTTCGTCCCCGTACGCGACACCAAGCTGACCGACAGCCCGGTCCTGGCCTTCCGGGCACCCGTCTGGGCGGCCTTCGTGCAGAGCGTCAAGCGCTAGATCGACAACCTCAGCCGCCGCGCCCGACGCGAAGGGCCGTACTCACAACACGGATCCGTCGTCGGCGAGGACTTCGCGGAAGCCGGCGCTGCTCCTTGTCCACATCACCGGCCGTCCCCGCCGTACGGGGCAGTCGCACCACCAGGTCCTCGCCGAGCCGGTACATGGCGTTGGACGTGCCCACAAGGATGACCGGTTCGACGGGCAGTCCGGCCCAGTCCGGGAACTGCGAGGCGATCAGCCGGCGCACGAGGGATTCTCCGATGTCCGGTTCGTCGGCATGCATCTTGCCCGGCTGTATGAGCACCCTTCGGGAAACAGGTGACGACCCCATGGGGCACTCGCCGCACGACGGCGCGCCCGGGGCCGAAGTGGCGACGGTCGCCGGCCGGGGTTCATACGATCGGCCCGGGGCCTCACCGGTCAACTCATTTCCGAGACCACGTCATCGTGGCCGAACAGCGAGGCTAAGGGCTGTCCGGACCGCCCGGATCCGGCGGACTGTCGAGTTCGCGCAGGAGTGCACGGACCTCGTTCACTTCGGGATGGGGAGCATTGATTTCAAGGTAGATGCCGAGGGCCTCGCGCAAAGCGCCCCTGGCCGTTTCGACGGCTTCCGTCGCACGGTAGGTCTGCCCCAGGTGGACCAGTGTCAAGCCCTCGTTGTAGCGGTGCTCCAGTACACGGTTGAGGTCCAGGCTGTGCTGGTAGCAGTCGATGGCCTTCGTGTGTTCGCCGAGTTGGTGGTAGGCGTAGCCGAGGGTGTCCCAGGTGTTGGCCTGGCCTCGCTCGTCGCCCAGCTCCCGCTGGATGGCCAGCGCCTCCTGGCAGCGGCGTACCGACGCGGTATGGTCCCCGAGCTGGGCGTGGTCCCAGGCCACCGTGTTCAGAGCGCGGGCCCGTCCAGGGAGGTTTCCGATCGAGGTGAACTGTTCGACGGCGCTCTGATCGTGCCGCAGAGCGGCGGACTGGTCGCCGTCGCGCTCGTACAGCCAGCCCAGGGTGAGGTGGGTGTGGGCGGCAGAGAGGAGATCGCCGTTCGTCTCCGAGAGGGCCAGCGCCTGGGCCAGTTCCTGGTGGGCTTCCGCGAAGCGCCCGGTCTCCGTGCAGGCCCAGGCGAGCGCGCGACGGGACTCCGCCTGGGCGGCCGGATCCCCGAGGCGAACCACGGCGGCGAGCGCGGTGCTGTGCACGGCGGTGACGTCGGCCCACCACGCCCGGCGGGCGAGAAAGGTGGTGATCGCCCATGCCATCCGCCATGCCTGGGCATCGCGTCCGGCGCGTACCGCGTGGTTGACGGCCGCTGTCAGCACGGTGTGCTCGCGCGCGAACCACGCCATGGCCTGCTCGGCGTCGGCGAATTCCTCAAGGCGTGTGCCGTCCGCCGGCGCCGCCGGCGCGAGCGGGTCGCGGTAGGGCAGCAGGAGCCGGTCGGCCGCGTACGCGGTATGCGCGTAGTGGTCGAGAACGCGGGTGAGTGCCGCATCCGCTTCACCGGCGGGGGCGACGGTCTCCGCCAGCTCGAGGGCATACGCCCGCAACAGGTCGTGGCAGGTGAAGCGGCCGGGGACGCGTTCCTGGACGAGGTGGTGGGCCTGGAGGCGGTGCAGCCGGGTACGGAGGCGGGGAAGCGGCAGGCCGGTGAGGCTGGCGGCGGCGGGCAGGCCGATGTCCGCCCCGGGTGCCTGGGCGATCTGCCGGAACACCCGGGCGGAATCGGTGTCGAGTGCGAGATAGGAGGAGGCGAAGACGATCCGTATGTCACCGTTCGCCTCGCCCGTCTCCAGGGCGTCCAGCGGGGTCTCCGCTTCCCGGAGTTCGGACGCCAGGGCGGTCAGGGTGAGCATCGGGTTCGTGGTGAGGCGGGCGGCGAGGACGCTGATGGCGATGGGGAGCCCGGCGCAGTGGTGGAGGAGTTCCGTCGCCGCCGCGGGTTCCGCGGCGATCCGGTCGGCACCGATGCGGCGGACGAGCAGGTCGCGCGCCTCGGCGCGGTCGAGCGTCTCCAAGGTGAGCTGGACGGCGCCGTGGGAGGCGGCCAGGCCGGGAAGCCGGTGACGGCTCGTGATCAGGACCGTGCAGGTGGGGCTGCCCGGTAACAGGGGCACCACCTGGTCGGTGTCACGGACGTTGTCGAGCATGATGAGCAGGCGCCGGCCTGCCGTGAGGCTTCGGTACAGCGCGGCCTGGGACTGGGGGGTGGCGGGAAGGCTCCCGGGATCGGCGCCAAGGGCTTCCAGGAAACCGCGCATGACCGTGTACGGGTCGGCCGGTTCACCGGAGGGAGTGAAGCCCCGCAGATCGGCGAACAGCTGACCGTCGGGGAAGCGCTCTTGCCAGCCATGGGCCCAGCGCAGTGCCAGCGAGGTCTTGCCGACGCCGCCGGTGCCGCAGATCGCGGCGATCAGCACGGTCCCGTTGTGCGGCTCGCCTTGCGGTGCCAACAGTTTGTCCAGGCGCACCAGTTCACTGTCCCGGCCGGCCAGCAGAGGCGGCGGAGCGGGCAGTTGTCTGGGGTGTGTCGTGGTGGTGTGCACCGGGTCGGGCGTGGCATCGTGCGTCGGCGGTGCGAGCCGCGGATCCGAGATCAGGATCTGCTGGTGCAGGCTCCGCAGCGACGGCGCCGGGTCGATTCCCAACTCCTCGACGAGACGACGACGCAGGGCCTGGTAGTGGTTGAGGGCGTCGGCCGGGCGCGTTGCGGGGCTCGCTCTCCCCAGACCCGGTCAACGAGTTCGTCCGCCGTGACTACTTGGCCGGCTTCGAGCAGCAGCACTGCCAGAACGCGCTGCTGCCGTGCGGGACCCAGGTCCAGCCGATGGCCGTCGACCCGGGCCTCGACCCCTCCCAGCACGCGGAACTCCACGGCCACGCCACCCACCCCCCGGGCGCGATCTTAGACCGAGGCCGAGGGCTCCGAGCAGCTGTTTCAAGCTCTTTCCAAGGTTGGGACAGGGTCGGCCGAGCACGGTAGTGGCCATCCCGTCGGACAGGTTCGGTGACGGGTTGCCGGAGGAGACAGCGAAGCCGGCAGCCGAGGACCCGCCTGCCGAGGAGCAGGACAACATCCGATCTCAAGGAGCACAGATGCGTATTCGCCATGCCCTGGCGACGGTCGGCCTCAGCACCGCGCTCACCCTGGGGGTCGCGACGTACCCCGCGACCGCGGTCCAGGCCGGCGCGGCCAGCACGGCCAGCACGGCCAGCACGGTCGGCAACAAGATAGCCGCGCAGGCGCTCGGCCAGTACACCAGCACCAACGCCGAGGTGAAGAAGCGCAAGTTCGAGGGCGCGGCCAACGGCGTCAACGCCAAGAACAACTGCAACTTCTACACCGGCTTCTGGACCGACTCGCGCAACCGCCGCTTCGACGGCACGAGCGCCTCGCGCACCGGTACCAACCGCGCCACCTGCGGCACGAGCAAGGGCTACATGTATGTCAAGAAAGACAAGACCTGGGTCAAGACCTGGACCCCCGTGAAGTGGAAGTCCCGCGCCTGGTGCTCCGACTTCGCGAAGTACACCTGGTACTGGGGCGGCGCGAAGGTCACGGGGATCAACGCGTCCGCCGGTTCCTTCCGCAGCTACGGGCTCACCAACCACACCTGGCACTCTCGCGCCGACGTGGCCAAAAAGGGCGGCTACGTGCCCAAGAAGGGCGATGTCGTCAGCTACGACTGGGACAGGAACGGTGTCATCGACCACGTCGGTGTCCTCACCGCGTACAGCACCAAGTACAAGGCGTACTTCTCCGTCGAGGGCAACTCCAGCGAGAAGCTCAACTACAAGAACACCAAGCAGTCGGCGGTGGCGCCGTACGTCGTCGGCTACACCTCGCCCAAGCCGCTCTGACGGTGGCCGCGGAGCGGTGATCCGGTACGGGAAAGGGCCGCACCCCTTCGTCCTGCGAGGAGGTGCGGCCCACTGCCCTGCCGGATCGTCTACTTGCGGATCAGGCTGCGGAGCACGTACTGCATGATGCCGCCGTTGCGGTAGTAGTCCGCCTCACCGGGGGTGTCGATGCGGACGACCGCGTCGAACTCCACACCGGTGTCGGTGGTGACCTTGACCGTGCGCGGCGTGGTGCCGTTGTTCAGCTCGGTCACGCCGGTGAAGGAGAAGGTCTCCTCGCCGGTCAGGCCGAGGGCCTCGGCGCTCGCGCCCTCCGGGAACTGGAGCGGGAGGACGCCCATGCCGATGAGGTTCGAGCGGTGGATGCGCTCGTACGACTCGGCGATGACGGCCTTGACGCCGAGGAGCGCGGTGCCCTTGGCGGCCCAGTCGCGGGACGAGCCGGAGCCGTACTCCTTGCCCGCCAGGATGACCAGCGGGGTGCCGGCGGCCTGGTAGTTCTGCGAGGCGTCGTAGATGAACGACACGGGGGCATCGCCCGCAGACGCAGCCTGGGTGAAGTCGCGGGTGTAACCACCCTCGGTGCCCGGGGCGATCTGGTTGCGCAGGCGGATGTTCGCGAACGTGCCGCGAATCATGACCTCGTGGTTACCACGGCGCGAGCCGTAGGAGTTGAAGTCACGGCGCTCGACGCCGTGCTCCGTGAGGTACTTGCCGGCCGGGGTGTCGGCCTTGATCGCACCGGCCGGGGAGATGTGGTCGGTGGTGACCGAGTCGCCCAGCTTGGCGAGCACACGCGCACCGGCGATGTCGGCGACCGGGGTCGTCTCCATCGTCATGCCCTCGAAGTACGGGGGCTTGCGCACGTAGGTGGACTGCGGGTCCCACTCGAAGGTGTTGCCGGTCGGGATCGACAGCGCCTGCCACTGGGCGTCGCCCGCGAAGACGTCCTGGTAGGACTTGTTGAACATGTCCTCGCCGATGGAGTTGGCGACGACATCGTTCACCTCGGCCTCGGAGGGCCAGATGTCCGCGAGGTAGACCGGCTTGCCGTCCTGGTCGATGCCCAGGGCGTCCTTGGTGATGTCCACCTTCATCGAACCGGCGATGGCATACGCGACGACCAGCGGCGGGGACGCCAGGTAGTTCATCTTGACGTCGGGGTTGATCCGGCCCTCGAAGTTACGGTTGCCGGAGAGCACCGAGGTCACGGCCAGGTCGTGCTCGTTGACCGCCTTGGAGACCTCCTCCGGCAGCGGGCCGGAGTTGCCGATGCAGGTGGTGCAGCCGTAGCCGACGAGGTTGAAGCCGACCTTGTCGAGGTACGGGGTCAGGCCCGCCTTGTCGAAGTAGTCGGTGACGACCTTCGAGCCCGGGGCGAGGGTGGTCTTGACCCACGGCTTGCGGGTCAGGCCCTTCTCGACCGCCTTCTTCGCCACGAGCGCCGCGGCGACCATGACGTACGGGTTCGAGGTGTTGGTGCAGGAGGTGATCGCGGCGACGGTGACGGCGCCGTGGTCGATCTCATACGTCGTTCCGTCGGGGGCCGTGACCGTGGTCGGGCGCGACGGGACGCCGTTGTGGGCGGCCGGGGAGTCGGAGGCCGGGAAGGACTCCTTGCCCGACTCCTCGTCGTCCGAGACGTAGTTGCGCACGTCCTGGGCGAACTGCTCCTTGGCGTTCGCGAGGATGATGCGGTCCTGCGGGCGCTTCGGGCCGGCGATCGACGGGACGACCGTCGACAGGTCCAGCTCCAGCTTCTCGGAGAAGTCCGGCTCGGCGGCCGGGTCGAGCCAGAGGCCCTGCTCCTTGGCGTACGCCTCGACGAGCGCGACCTGCTGCTCGTCACGGCCGGTCAGGCGCAGGTACTTCAGCGTCTCGTCGTCGATCGGGAAGATCGCGGCGGTGGAGCCGAACTCCGGCGACATGTTGCCGATGGTGGCGCGGTTGGCGAGGGAGGTGGCGGCGACGCCCTCACCGTAGAACTCGACGAACTTGCCGACGACGCCGTGCTTGCGGAGCATCTCGGTGATGGTCAGCACGAGGTCGGTGGCGGTGGTGCCGGCCGGGAGCTCGCCGGTCAGCTTGAAGCCGACGACGCGCGGGATGAGCATGGAGACCGGCTGGCCGAGCATCGCGGCCTCGGCCTCGATGCCGCCGACGCCCCAGCCCAGCACACCGAGGCCGTTGACCATGGTGGTGTGCGAGTCGGTGCCGACGAGGGTGTCGGGGTACGCCTGGCCGCCGCGGACCATGACCGTACGGGCCAGGTGCTCGATGTTGACCTGGTGGACGATGCCGGTGCCCGGGGGGACGACCTTGAACTCGTCGAAGGCGGTCTGGCCCCAGCGCAGGAACTGGTAGCGCTCCTTGTTGCGGCCGTACTCCAGCTCGACGTTCTGCGCGAACGCGTCCTTGGTGCCGAACTTGTCGGCGATGACGGAGTGGTCGATGACCAGCTCGGCCGGGGCGAGGGGGTTGATCTTGGCCGGGTCACCACCCAGCTCCTTGACGGCCTCACGCATGGTGGCGAGGTCCACGACACACGGCACACCGGTGAAGTCCTGCATGATCACGCGGGCCGGCGTGAACTGGATCTCCTGGCTGGGCTGCGCCTGGGAGTCCCAGCCACCGAGCGCCCGGATGTGATCGGCGGTGATGTTCGCGCCGTCCTCGGTGCGGAGCAGGTTCTCCAGCAGCACCTTCAGGCTGTAAGGGAGGCGCGCGGAGCCCTCGACCTTGTCCAGCCTGAAGATCTCGTACGACTCGTCGCCCACGCGCAGCGTGCTGCGGGCGTCGAAGCTGTTCGCCGACACGACAGTCTCCTTCATCAATGTGCGCGTACTCCCCGCCGCGCCTCATTACGGCGGGCGCCGCGTGGTGCCGCCTACGGCCCCTCGACCATCCGCTGAGGCAAGGATTAGTTAGGTAACCCTTACCCGATGGCGGACTGCGGTGCGCCTTCGGCATATATCTCGATGTCGAGATAACTCTAGTACATCACCGTAGCGCGGTCATGTGCGGGCGCCGCTGTCCGCTGTCATCCAATCGAGGCGTTTGGCAGCGAACCCAGTCGTTCCGGCTTCCTTGCCAGCGAACCCAGTCGTACGAGGGGACGTACTGGGGGTGCTGGGTGGCTGTACCGGTCGGGGCAGATCTTGCGGAGCCGTACGTCGAGCTGTCGTACGGGGATGCAGCACGGGAGTGTCGGCGGCGTCCGCTGCTGGACTGCGTGACGGCTCGCTTCGAGCATCGGCATCCGGCCCCTGTGGCCGTCGGTCCCGCGAGTCGCCGGACCGGTCTTCACCGTGCGCCGCCCTCCGGGCGACAACCTGATGCTGCACGCGGCCGTCCACCGCGCGGAACCCGGCTCGGTCATCGTCGTGGAGGCGGGGGACGCGGACTACGCGCTCGCCGGAGGAAACGTCTGTGCCGTCGCCCAGCGCCGCGGGATCGCGGCGTTCGTGACCGACGGAGTGATCCGCGACCTCGCCGAGGTGCGCGAGATGGGTTTCCCCGTCTTCGCCAGGGGAGTCATCCCCATCCCGGGCACCAAGAAGGCCGTCCGGCCGCTCAATGCCCCGGTGCGGTGCGGTGGGGTGGCCGTCGCCCCCGGCGACATCGTGGTGGCCGACGAAGAGGGCGTCGTGGTCACACTCCGCGCCCGCCGGGAGGACGTACTGCGCGACGCCCGGAAGAAGTTGGCCAAGGAGGCCGGGGAAACCCTCGACGCGTGGGAGAAGGCTCATCGTGAGCGCATCGACGCGATCCTGGCCGAGGGCGGCTTCGAGGGCTGACCTGGGGAGCCGGGCTGAAGGCGGCTTCGAGGGCTGACCCGGGAAGCCGGGCCGAGGCTGGTGTACGTCCGCCCCGGACGGACGTACACCGCGCGCCTTCCCGACGAGCCCGGTGCACCATGGAACGCACGGCGCATCCGTGACCCGCACCCGTTCGTCACGCGATCGCGGCCGGACAACTGCCGCGCCTGCACACGGCCGTCACCCGAACGGCGTACCCCGCCCCAGGGCTCATCTCATATCTGAGATAGCCTTTCGTCATGTCAGACGATTACCTCGTACGCATCGGCAAGCTCATCCGTGACGCGCGTCAGCATCGTGGCTGGACACAGAGTCAGCTCGCCGAGGCGCTCGCCACCAGTCAGAGCGCGGTCAATCGCATCGAGCGCGGCAACCAGAACATCAGCCTTGAGATGATCGCGCGCATCGGTGAAGCACTCGACAGCGAGATCGTGTCGCTCGGCTACGCCGGGCCGATGCACCTGCGAGTGGTCGGCGGGCGCCGGCTCTCGGGCTCCATCGACGTCAAGACGAGCAAGAACGCGTGCGTGGCGCTGCTCTGCGCCTCACTGCTCAACAGGGGCCGTACGGTGCTGCGCCGCGTGGCCCGCATCGAGGAGGTCTACCGCCTCCTGGAGGTGCTGAACTCCATCGGCGTGCGGACCCGGTGGATCAACGAGGGGATCGATCTGGAGATCGTCCCGCCCGCCCGGCTCGACCTGGACGCCATCGACGCGGACGCCGCCCGTCGGACCCGTTCCATCATCATGTTCCTCGGCCCGCTGCTGCACCGGATGGACGCGTTCAAGCTTCCGTACGCGGGCGGCTGCGACCTCGGTACGCGGACGATCGAGCCGCACATGATCGCGCTGCGCCGGTTCGGGCTGGAGATCGCCGCGACCGAGGGGCTCTACCACGCGCAGATAGACCACTCGGTCACGCCCGACCGTCCCATCGTGCTCACCGAGCGCGGGGACACCGTGACCGAGAACGCACTGCTGGCCGCCGCCCGGCACGACGGCACGACCGTCATCCGTAACGCCTCCTCCAACTACATGGTCCAGGACCTCTGCTTCTTCCTGGAGGCACTGGGCATACGCGTGGACGGCATAGGCACGACCACACTGACCGTGCACGGCGTCCCGCACATAGATGTGGACGTCGACTACTCCCCCTCCGAAGACCCGGTCGAGGCGATGAGTCTGCTCGCCGCCGCCGTGGTGACGGAGTCCGAGCTGACGATCCGCCGGGTACCGATCGAGTTCCTGGAGATCGAGCTCGCGGTACTGGAAGAGATGGGCGTCGACTGCGACCGTACGACGGAGTACGCCGCCGACAACGGCCGTACCAGACTGGTCGACCTCACGGTCCGCCCCTCCAAACTGGAGGCGCCGATCGACAAGGTCCACCCCATGCCGTTCCCCGGGCTCAACATCGACAATGTGCCCTTCTTCGCGGCCATCGCCGCCTCGGCCCAGGGCCAGACCCTCATCCACGACTGGGTCTACGACAACCGGGCCATCTACCTCACCGACCTGAACCGCCTCGGCGGCAGGCTGCAACTCCTGGACCCGCACCGGGTACTCGTCGAGGGCCCCACCCGCTGGCGCGCCGCCGAGATGATGTGCCCGCCCGCGCTGCGGCCCGCCGTGGTCGTGCTGCTCGCCATGATGGCGGCGGAGGGCACGTCCGTACTGCGCAACGTGTACGTCATCAACCGCGGTTACGAGGAGCTGGCGGAGCGGCTCAACTCCGTGGGCGCGCAGATCGAGATCTTCCGGGACATCTGAAAGGCTTCGGAAACAACACCACTACACCCCTCCTGACCTGTGCATATGCGAGCCAGGAGGAGGTTCGGCTTCGCCTGTGGGACTTCTCAGGGACTTTTGGGCCGGGCCGGGAGACTGTCGATCTCAGGGGCTGGGGAGCGGATTGCCCGGCACCCCACGTGATGCGTCACCGGAAGGGCGGCGGCCTGAGTGACTCACAGACGAGCACAGGTCGGGGCGGGTTCCGGGCAGTTCGGCTCCTGGGCGTTCACCGAGCGGGCCCGCGCCGTCGTCCTCCTGCCTCACCCGAAGTGCCGGGCTCCGTGCAGCCAGGCGACCTTCTCGTACAGGTCCTCCTCGGTGAGCGAACCCAGCATCGCGTCGCGCTCACGGGCCCGCTCCCCCGCCGGGTGGTAGAGCCGCGTGCCCATGGCACGGGACAGGAGCTGGACGCGCGCGGTGCGCTCGCGTCGCGCGGCGTTGTACTCCCGCAGGCGGTGCGGCACCTGGTCGTCGGCCGCGTCTGCCAGGACGTCGCCGAGGACCACGGCGTCCTCCAGGGCCTGGCAGGCGCCCTGGGCCGCGTACTGCAGCATCGGGTGGGCGGCGTCGCCCATGAGCGCGGCCCTGCCGTCGGCCCAGGTCCCGACCGGGTCACGGTCACACAGCACCCATTGGCGCCACTGGTCACCGAGTTCCAGGAGGCGGCGGGCGTCCTCGCCCAGGCCGGGGAAGCTGTCCAGCACGACGGGGCGGGGGACGGGGCGGCCGGAGACCGGTTCGCGGGCGCGGTCGTCCAGGGTCGCCGCGAGGTTGAGGTACTCGCCGCCGCCGATGAGGTAGTGGACGACGTGCCAGTCGGGGCCCGCCCACAGGGTCACCGCGTTCTCGCGCAGCGCGGGCGGCACCCGCTCCACCGGGATCACCGAGCGGTAGATGGTGTGACCGCAGACCCGGGGTGCGCCGTCGCCCACGAGTTGGGCGCGGACCGTGGAGCGCAGGCCGTCGGCACCGATCAGGAGCCCGCCGGTGAAGGTGCGCCCGTCCTCAGTGGTCACGGTCACCCGCCCCGGGTCCTGGGTGTATCCGCGCACGGCGGCGCGGGTGACGAGGGCGATCGCCTGGTGCGACCGGCAGGCTGTCAGGAGCGGCGTGTGCAGGTCGCTGCGATGGACGACCGCGTACGGGTTGCCGAAGCGTTTCCGGTAGCGGGCGGTGACGGACATGCTGATCAGCATCCGGCCCGACGGCCCGTCCATCAGGCGCAGTTCGTCGACGAAGACGGCGCGGCGCCGCACGTGCGGGCCCACGCCCAGGAGGTTCAGGGCGTGGAAGCCGTTGGGCCCGATCTGGATGCCCGCCCCGAGTTCGGCGAAGGTGTCCTCGCGCTCGAGGACGGTGACGCGGTGTCCCGTGCGGGCGAGGGAGAGGGCGGTGGCGAGGCCGCCGATGCCGCCGCCCGCCACCAGTGCGTGGGTCATGACGCCGTCCTGACGCCCCGCCGCAGGGCATGGGCGAGCAGCGCGCCGAGGATGCGGGGCCCGTCCCGGGTGAGGACCGACTCGGCGTGGAACTGCGTCGAGGCGAATCCGGTGCCGCGCAGGGCGTGCACGTCGCCGCCGACCGGGTCCCTGCTGGCCTCGACCCGGCCGACGACGGGGTGGTCGAGGACGTCCTCGTCGCAGTGGGCCGCGTACGTGTTGTAGAAGCCGACGTGTTCACGGCGCCCGAACAGGTCGATCTCGCGTCGCACTCCTTGGTTCGGCACGGTCCGGCGCACCAGCGGCAGGCCGAGGAGCGCGCCGAGCACCTGGTGACTCAGGCACACGGCGAGGAAGGGGCGCCGCTCGGCGAGCAGCCGGGACGCCGTCGACCTGAGGTGGGTGATCTTCGGGTGGGTCTGTGCGGGGTCGCCGGGTCCCGGGCCGAGGACCACGGCGTCGTACGCCGTAACGTCGTACTCCTCGTCGAAGCGGCGCACACGGGTCTGCACCCCGAGCGACTGGATCTGACGGGCGAGCATGGCGGTGAAGGTGTCCTCGGCGTCGATGACGAGGACCCTGCGTCCCTCCAGCGGTGCGGGCGGCGGTTCCGCGTGCTCCTCCGGTTCGCCGAGCCAGAACCCGGCGACCTCGGCGTTGCGTCCGGCCAGCGCCGCCCGGACGTCGGGGTGGTTGGCGAAGCCGCTGGGTGCCGGGGCGGCGAGCGCGGCGAGCAGGCCCGCCGCCTTGGCCCGGGTCTCGCGGGCCTCGGCGGCCGGGTCGGAGTGGCGGACGAGCGTCGCGCCGACGCCGATGCGCAGGTGGCCGTCGGTCGTGATGTCGGCCGTACGGATCAGGATCGACGAGTCGAGGACGCGTCGGCCGGTGGCGTCGCGGCCGATGAGGGCGGCCACGCCGCTGTAGTAGCCGCGGCCGGTGGGTTCGTGACGGCGGATCACGCGGGCCGCGTTCTCCAGGGGCGACCCGGTGACCGTCGGCGCGAGCAGTGTCTCGCAGAGCATGTCCCGCACGTCGAGGCAGGTGTGGCCCTCGATGAGGTACTCGGTGTGCGCGAGGCGCGCCATCTCCCTGAGGCGGGGGCCGGTCAGGCGCACTCCGGAGGGGCACACCCGGCTCATCATCTTCAGTTCCTCGTCGACGACCATGTACAGCTCGTCGGTCTCCTTGCGGTCCGTGAGGAAGGACAGGACACCGTCGAGGGTGGGGCCGCCGGGCGGGTAGCAGTAGGTGCCGCTGATGGGGTTCATCACGGCGGTGCCGTCGCGCAGGCTGATGTGCCGCTCGGGGCTCGCGCCGACGAGGCAGCGGTCACCGGTGTGGATGAGGAACGTCCAGTAGGCGCCGTTCTCCCGTTCCAGCAGGCGGCGGTAGAAGGAGAGGGCGGCGGCGGTGGAGAAGCCCGGCAGCCAGGCGGTGAAGCTGCGCTTGATGACGAAGTTGGCGCCCTCGCCCGTGCCGATCTCCTCCGTTATCACGCGGCGCGCGAGGTCGGCGTACTCCTCGTCGGACAGGTCGAAGCCCTCGTGTTCGGTCTTGACCGGCTCGTCGGGCAGCCGGCGCAGCACCTCGCCCAGGGAGAGGGACCCTTGGGCCGTGACGGTCAGCGCGGTCAGGGGCGCCGCGTCGTCGTGGGCCGCGTAGCCGCGTTCGGTGATCTGGCGGTACGGAACGAGGGCCAGCAGCTCATGGCCTTCACCGGACTCCGGCGTCGTCGACAGGGGCAGGTCGGCGAGGGTGGCGTGGTGGCCGGGCCGGGCGAGCAGGACCTCCACCGTGTGCGCGCCCGTGGTCTGCGGGCGGTGCAGCAGGGCGAAGGCGGGTGCGGAACCGTCGAGTACGCGGTCGAGCGGATCGCGTTCCTCGCCGGTCACCGTGTCTCTCCGGCCGGTTCGGCTGCCGTGAGCGCCGCGCACAGGGCGGCCGTCGGAAGGACGCCCGCGCAGCAACCGGCCGCGTACTCCAGGGTCTGCCGGTGCTCGGCGGCGGAGAAGTCGGCGACGGCGTCGGCCACGAGGAACGGCTGGATGTCGTGGCTGAACGCGTCCAGGGCGGTCGCCAGTATCCCGACGTGCGCGTACACCCCGCATACCACGAGCTGGTCGCGGCCCGCTTCGCGCATCCGCCGCAGCAGGTCCGTACGGAAGAAGGCGCTGTAGCGCCACTTCGTGAACTCCCAGTCGTCCGGCTCGGGACGCAGCTCCGCGACGATCCCGCGGTGTGCGGCGTCGGTGCGCATGCCCGGCCCCCAGAAGTCCGCGAGCAGACCGCGCTCGGACCCGTTCATGCCGCCGGGCTGGGCGGTGAAGGCGACGGGCACCCCCGCGGCGGCGCACTGCCGGCGCAGCCGCACGATGTTGCGCAACAGCGGTGCGCGGGGCGGCGCGTCGCGCGCGAAGGGGTCGAGGAAGTACTCCTGCATGTCGTGGATGAGCAGCACAGCGCGGCGCGGGTCGGCCTGCCAGTCGACGGCAGGGGCCGGCAGCTCGTCGGGGAGCGGCAGCGGGTACGGCGCGATGGGCGGGATCCCGGACATGTCAGGGTCGGTCCTTTCGTACGGCCGCGGTGGGCGGCGGGTCACGTCGCGGCGCCGAGGGTCGCTCCGCCGTCGACGGTGAGCGTCTGCATCGTGACGTGCCCGGCCTCGTCCGAGAGCAGGTAGCCGACCGCGTGGGCGATGTCGCGCGGGTGGGCCACCTTGCCGAGTGGGATCCCCACCTTGTACGTGTCCGGGCTCCCGGCGACGCACACGGCGGTCGCGGTGCCGTCGGGGTGCATGCCGCGCAGCATGGGAGTGTCGGTGGAGCCGGGGGCGACTACGTTGCAGCGGATGTTGTACCGGGCGACCTCCAGGCCCAGGCACTTGGTGTAGGCGGTGGCCGCGGCCTTGGACGCTGCGTAGGCGGCCATCCCCGTGCGGGCGGTGCCGGCCGCGTTGGAGGTGACGGTCACCAGGGCTCCCCGGCCGCGCGGGATCATGCGGTGGACGACCGCGCGGGACATGAGGAAGACGCCCGTGCTGTTGACGGCGAAGGTGGCGTCCCAGTCCCGCTCGTCGAGCCGGTGGGCCGCGCCGACACGCAGCACCCCGGCGGTGTTCACCAGCGCTTCCACCGGGCCGAGTTCGCGTTCGACGCCGTCCACCAGGGCTTCGACGGCGGCGGACGAGGTGACGTCGGCCGGGCGGGCGTGGACGGCGAGTCCGTCGGCGGTCAGCTTCGACACCCGCTCGGTCAGCCGCCGCGGGTCGAGGTCCACGGCGACGACCGTGTCCCCCCGTTCGGCCAGCAGCCGGGCGACCGCCACGCCGATGCCCCCGGCCGCCCCGGTCACCAGGACGGTTCTGGACGTCATACGGATCACCTCCGCCGGCGGCGCCGGGTCAGGGTACGGACGGCCGCGGCGACCGGCAGGAGGGCCCGGCGCAGCGTGCGGGCGAGGGCCGGGCTGATGTCGCCGATGGGGTCGATCCGTACGGGTGAGAGGTCGGGGCGGGCGGCCGCGCGTACCGATTCGGCGGCGGTCAGGCCGGAGCGCACGGCGCCTTCCATGCCGGCCACGCCGGGTGGCGCGGCGCAGAAGTCGCCCGCGATGTGCAGGTTCTTCAGGGTGGTGGTGCTCAGGGGCCGGTAGCGGCCGAGACCGGGGCCGGGGGCGAAGAACGGGGCGGTGAAGTGCGGCTGGTAGCAGACGTGCTCGATGTCGGTCCAGGTCAAGTCCGGCAGGTAGGTGCTGAGTTCGTCCACCAGAATCTTGACGGCCTCGTCCTGCGGCAGGCCGGCGAGACGGGAGACCCGGCCGACGACACAGTTGAGGACGGTGCGGTGATGCCCCTCGAAGGCCTGGCCGATGTCGAGGAGCGTGATGGCGTGCGGCGATCCGACCAGGCGGATGTGCTCGTCGGGCAGCCGCGGCAGGCGGCGGCGCAGGTAGAGGTGGAGCGCGCCGAGCGGGCGTGAGGTCAACTCGTCGACCCCGTACGGCGGTTGGAGGGACCCGGTGATGTCGGTGCCGAGGGTGGAAAGCTGTCCGTGCGGCACGGCGAGGACGACGTGGCCGGTGACGTCCTCGGTCACCGTGGCGCCGTCGGCCGTGTTCCGCAGCGTCAGGCTCCTGACCCGGCCGACGTCCATGGACACACCGACGAGCTCCCGGCCGGCGCGCACCTCGACGCCGTCCGCCTCCAGACGCCGCCGGAAGGGCTCGATCAGCCACTGGTGGAGGTCGCCCCTGGGCATCAGGACCCGCCCCGGATGGCGGGCGAACGCGGCGATGCTGCCGCGGAATCCCGACGCCGACACCGCGGGGCTCTCCGCCGCGCTGGAGGCGACGAAGAGATGCTCGATGTCGGCGATCGCCGCGTCGGTCAGGTACCACCTGCTGTGCAGGAAGTCGTGCAGGGATTCGTCGCGCGCCCCGTACTCCTGGGACAGGAGGTCGAGGACGCCGTAGCCGAACAGCAGCCGGTCCGCGGCGGGGGTCACCGCTGTGCGGAAGACGGGGAACTCGCCCGGCAGCAACTGGTGGAAGTGCTGGGTCGCCCGCAGATTGCCGCGCAGGCCGAGGTCGTCGAGGAGCCGCAGCGTGTTGCGGTACCAGGCCGGGAAGATGTGCACACCGTGGTCCTCGACCCTGCCGTCGATGACCTTCGAGCCCGCCATGCCGCCCAGTTCCTGGTCGGCCTCCAGCAGTCGTACCGGCAGGCCGAGTCCGCGCAGGGTCCAGGCCGCCGTCATCCCGGCGAGCCCGCCGCCCACCACGGTGACGGTGCCCATCACCGCTCCCGCGCGGCGAGGGCGGCCCGGTACGCCGACAGGGCCATCACCGGGTAGATGAGGCGCAGCAGGCTGTCGCGCCAGTACAGGCCGTCGTGGTGCACCACCCAGGTGTGCCAGGGTTCGGCCCAGTCGCCGTCGGGCTGTTGGGTGCGGGTCAGGAAGTCCACGCCCGCGCGCACCGGAGCGCTGTCGTCGCGGCCGGCCGCGACGAGCGCGAGCAGCGCCCAGGCCGTCTGGGAGGGGGTGCTCGCGCCCCGGCCGATCCACTCGGGCTGGTGCAGGGCGCGGATGTCCTCGCCCCAGCCGCCGTCGTCCTGCTGGTGCGCGGTGATCCAGTCGCAGGCACGGGAGATCGCCGGGTCGTCGCCGGGGACGCCGCAGGCGGTCATGCCGGTGACGGCGGCACTCGTGCCGTGCAGGTGGAAGCAGGCCCACCAGCCGGGCCAGGAGCCGTCGGCGTGCTGGTTGCGGCGCAGCCAGTGGATGCCGCGCCGGGCGGCCGGGGTGCCCGCCCGGCCGTCGGCGCCGAGCGCCTCGAGGACGTGCCCGGTGATGTCGGCGGAGGGCGCTTCGAGGAAGCCGATGGCCGCGAGCTTGTCGCGTCCGGGCAGCCGCCAGCGCAGCGGTTCGAAGGCCGCCCAGCCGCCGTCGTCGCCCTGCTGGGACAGCAGCCACCGGTGGGCGCGCTCACAGGCGGCGTCCACGGCGCGATCGCTGCCGCGCGGGTGGATCCGGCGCAGCGCGGCCATCGCCCAGGCGGTGTCGTCGGCGTCGGGGTTGGCGTTGTTGGTGAATTCGTACGGCCAGCCGCCCGCGACCGGGTCCGGGGTCAGCACCGCCCAGTCGCCCAGCTCGGTGACCTGGTTGTCGAGCAGCCAGCGCACCGCCGGTTCGGTGGCCGCCTTCGCCTCGGGGCCGCCGGCCATGACGTTCGCGGACAGCCCAAGGGCGGTGTCCATGACCACGGAGGTCCACATCTCGATGCGGCGCTGCCCGTCCTTGTCGACGACGTACCGGTCGAGGCCCGCCATCGCGGCCCGCAGGACCGAGTGGTCCTGGGGGCAGCCGACGGCTGTCAGACCCATGACGACGTTGGCGGTCTGCGGCCAGTTGCCGCCCCAGCTCCCGTCCGTCTCCTGGGTCTTCATCAGCCAGCGGGACGCCTTGCGGATCGCGCGGCGGCGCAGCGGGCCGATGGGGTGACGGCCGTAGAGGTGGCTGAGGGTGGTCGCGGCGCGCACCGCGAGGGAGCGCGGCAGGCGACGCCGGTCCGGCTCGGCGAACAGCTCCCGGATCTCGAATCCGGCCGGGACCACCGGGCGTTCGGCCATGAACAGGCTGTTGGCGACGACGATGCCGCGGGCCGCGGCCCCGAACTGGTAGATGTTCCCGGGGAACGAGCTGGGCAGCAGGACGATCTCCGGCGGGACCAGCGGGATGTCCCGCCACGGCCACAGGCCGATCAGGGCCAGCCACGCCAGCATGATGAGGTTGTCGACGGACTCGATGCCGCCGGCCGCCCGGATGGAGGCGGCCGCGGCCCGCAGTTCGGGTTCGTCCGCCGCGTGTCCGGCCAGGCGCAGGGCCACGTAGCAGAACACGGACAGCAGCAGCTCGTCGGGCCCGGCGTGGTAGGAGGCCCAGCCGCCCGTCGGTGTCTGTTCGGCGAGGATGGTGCGGGCGGCGGCGGCCACGGTCTCGTCCACCGGCAGCCGCAGGTAGTGCCGGAGGATGACCTCGCCCGACTCGCCGATCAGGCTGGTCTCGAAGTCTCCTTTCCAGTACCCCGAGGGGTCCTGGCGGGCACGCAGGGCGTCGGCGGCCAGAGCCAGGGAGCGCTCGGTGCTCGCCGCGAACTCGGTGGCCTCACTGGTCGTCATCGCTGCCTGCCTCTCGTCGGTGTGCGGTGGCCGGGTGGGGCAACCTCGGTGCCGCGGCCGCGCGCGGCGGCGATCTTCAACTGGCGTACGTACATGAAGGCGCAGAAGCTCGCGACCAGGGCCAGGGCGGGCGCGCCGACGATGTACGCCCACACGTGCGCGATCCCGTGCCGCCGGCCCTCGACGATCATGAACACGGCCAGCGCGGCCCAGACGAGGACCAGGTCGGCGTAGACGAACACGGTGGCCGCGTTGACCGTGGCGTCCCGCAGGAAGTTCCTGACGATGCCGAGCGGCCCGGCGTCGAATTCCCGCACCACGAAGGCCACGGCCTGGACGCCCATGACGAGGCCCCCGCCGAGCGCGAAGAGCCCGTAGGCCAGGCACAGGGCGCGGTCCTGACCGCTCAGGTCACTCGGTGGCATGGCGGTGCCCTCCCTCGGGCCGGTCGAAGCGGTAGTCGTCGAGGTCGAAGTGACGGGCCCGCCAGGCGGCCTCGTACGTGGCGGCGGGGCGGACGGCCGGCGCGTCGCCGTACCGGTCGAAGTAGTAGCTGTTCGCGCCGCGGCAACTGTCGTGCGCGAACACGGTGTTCGGCTGGCGTCGCAGCACCCGGCGGAAGGACCTGTCGTGCTTCTCGGGTCGGACGACGGCCTGGGTGGCGCCCCGGCGACGGGCCTCGGTGATCACCCGGAGGATGTGGGTGACCTGGTAGTCGATCATGCCGAACCAGGATCCGCCGGTGAAGGAGTAGGGCCCGACGATGAACCACAGGTTCGGGAAGCCCTTGACCGAGGTGCCCTCGTAGGTCTGGAAGCGTTCGATGCGCCAGAACTCCGCCAGGTCGCGGCCGCCGAGCCCGTGCAGCGGGAAGGGCGGCAGGTTGTCCAGCACATGGAATCCGGTGGCGAGGATCAGCACGTCGAGCTTGTACTCGTCGCCGTCGGCCGTGGTCACGCCGGTCTCGGTGACCCGGGTGACGGGTTCGGTGACGAGGCTGACGTTGTCGCGGGTGAACGCGCGCCAGTAGCCCTTGCCGAACGAGGGGCGTTTGCAGCCCAGGCGGTGGCGCGGGGTCAGCCGGGCCATCAAATCGCGGTCGCCGCGGACCTGGCTGCGCAGATACAGCCGGGACACGGCCTCGCCCGCCTGGACCAGGAAGGGGAAACGCCGGTAGTGGATCATGGCGATGACGAAGCCGAGCTCGGTGACCGTGTCCGTGACCTGACGGACGGTGCGCTGGGTCCAGGGCGCCGCCGCGAACACCTTGCGCACCGCGCGCGGTATCGGCACGTCGGGCTTCGGGAAGATCCAGTTGGGGGTGCGCTGGAAGACGTGCAGCCGGTCCGCCGACGGGGCGATCTCCGGGAGGAGCTGGATCGCGGAGGCGCCGGTGCCCAGGATGCCGACCCGCCGCCCGGCCAGCTCGACGGACGGGTCCCAGCGGGCGGTGTGCACGAAGTCGCCCGCGAAGCGGTGCAGTCCTTCGATGTCCGGCATCTTCGGCCGGGTGAGCCATCCGGTGGCGCACACGACGAAGCGGCCGGTGACCGTGGTGCCGTCCGCGAGGTCGACCCGCCACAGGTGCGCTGCCTCGTCGTACACCGCCCGTTCGACCGTGGCCCCGAGCCGGATCCGCGCGCGCAGACCGTACTTGTCGACGCACCGGTCCGCGTACGCCTTGAGCTCCGCGCCCACCGGGAAGGCCCGCGACCACGACGGGTTCGGTTCGAAGGAGTACGAGTACGAGAAAGCACTGATGTCCACCGCGACGCCCGGATAGCGGTTGGCGTGCCAGGAGCCGCCGATGTCTTCCTGCGCTTCGAGGAGAAGGAAGTCCTCGATCCCGGCGCGCCGCAGCCCGATCGCGGTACCGATTCCGGAGAACCCGGCGCCGATGACGAGCACCTCGTGCTGCGGTGCACTGCTCTCCCGCTCGCCCTCGTTCACAGCGCCACTCCGATCGTGAGCAGCGCACCGAAAACGAGCAGCAGCACACAGGTGCGTTCGAGGACCGGGATCAGGTCACGGCCACGGGCACCCGCCCGCACCCGGCGCACCGGCAGGACGGCGGCCGGCACGGCGCCGAGGACGAGCAGGACCCACGGGCGGGCCGGGGCCAGCAGCAGCGCGCAGACGAAGGAAGCGGCGATCAGGGCCAGGTAGTAGTGACGGGTACGCCGGTCGCCCAGCCGGACCGCGACGGTGATCTTGCCCGCGGCGGTGTCGGTGGGGATGTCCCGCAGGTTGTTCGTGGTCAGCAGGGCACAGGCGAGCAGCCCGATGGGCACGGACGCGCCGAGCGCGAGCAGCGGTATCCACTCGAGCTGGATGTACGCGGTGGCGCACACGGCGATGACACCGTGGAAGACGAAGATGCTGATGTCGCCGAGCGACCGGTAGCCGTACGGGCGTGCGCCTCCTGTGTAGAACCAGCCGCCCAGCGCACACACCACCGCGAGGGCGAGCAGCCACCACGAGACGGTGACGGCCAGGGCGAGGGCGCTGAGCACGGCGACGCCGTACAGGGCGATTCCCGAGCGCAGCACGCGACGGGGTGAGGCCTGTCCCGATCCGACCAGCCGGACGGGCCCCACACGCTGGTCGTCGGCGCCGCGCACCCCGTCGCTGTAGTCGTTGAAGAAATTGGTGCCTAGGACGAAGCCCAGGGCGAACAGCAGGGTGAGTGCGGCCCGCCATCCGCTGAGGCTGCCGTGCGAGGCGGCGACGGCGCTGCCCACCGCGACCGGCGCGAGGGTGACCGGCAGCGTCTTGAGGCGGGCGCCCACGATCCACGCACGCAGGGCGCCGATGGCCGGCTCCTGGGAGCGTGTCAGCATTTGCGTCCAACCCCCATGTACAGCACGCCGGTTGACCGAGTAGGAATCATGCGGACCTCCTCACGTCGTCCGACCAGATAGCGCAGTCCGTCCCGGACGTGGGGGCGCAGGCCGGTGAGTCGCAGGGCCACGCCGTGGGCGTGGGCGGTGGCGACGAGCCGCCGCCGGTCGACGAAGAGCCGGTGGTCGTGGGTGCCGCGGGGCGGTTTGCCGGGCAGTGGCAGGTTCTCGGCGACGCCGATGGCCAGCACGCGGGCGAGCACGGTGGTCGCGATGGTGTCGACGATCAGTATCCCGCCGGGCCGCAGCACCCTGCAGGCCTCCTCGACCACGCGGAACGGGTCGAGTACGTGCTCGAGGCACTGCCCGGCCGTGACGACGTCGAACGACGCGTCAGCGAAGGGGAGCCGGCCGATGTCCGCCTGGGCGACCGTGTCGAATCCGTGGCCGAGCGCCTCGCGCAACGAGCGGGCCGACAGGTCGACCCCGACCACCTGGTACCCCTTGCCGGTCAAGTGCGGCCCGAACAGCCCTCCCCCGCAGGCCACGTCGAGCAGCCACGCCCCCTCGCGCGCGGCGCGCGGAACATGGGCGGCGCGCGCACGGGCGATCCAGCCGAGCGGAGCGAGAGGCCCCCGCGGGTCCCACCAGGCATCGGCGAGTGAGTCGTAATCGGTGATGAAGTCGCTGCGGATTCCCGGCACAAGCACCCTCCCTCACGGAGCCGTGGGCAGGACGTGAAGTGCCGGATGCTGGGTCGCGAACACGTCGATGAGATCACGCAGGCATTGCCGCACCACGGGCGCCCTTCGCATGGTCGCCGGATGTGTTTCGACGACATGCAGCGCATCCGCGATATACCGTTGCGCCAATTCGGCGGTTCGGCCGATCGCGCCGCATTCCTGCACCACGGCGACAATCCTGCGGCATTGTTCGTCGGAGATCGGGAGATCGTTCAGGAGCGGCAGTACCAGGTCGGGAACGTCTTTTACCGCATAGATCACCGGAAGGGTGTAGACGCCGTTCACAATGTCTTTGGCCTGCTGTTTCCCGGTTTCCTCGCTGCAGATGTCGAGAATGTCGTCCCAGATCTGGAACGCCATGCCGAGGTGGTGCCCGAACCGTTCCAGCGCCGCCCGGGCGTCGTCCGACGCCTCCGACTGGAGTGCGCCCATGACCGCGGCCGTGCGCAGCAGGCGCGCGGTCTTGCCCGAGACGGCGGCGAGGTAGTCCTCCTCCGTGCGCTGCGCATCGTGCAGTTGGCTGGACTCCAGCATCTGCCCGACGCAGACGTCGATCAGCGTGTCGGCCATGGCCTGCACCCGCGTCATGCCCAGGGAAGCGGCGACCTGCATACAGCGCGCGAGGAGGTAGTCGCCGGCCAGCAGGGCGAGCGCGTCGCCGTACACGGCGTTCGTACTGGGCCTGCCGCGCCGCAGCGCCGCGTCGTCGATCAGGTCGTCGTGGCAGAGCGTGGCGATGTGAAGCGTCTCCACGACGGCGGCCGCCTCGATGACGCGCTGTTGCCCGACGGTGTCCCGTTCGCCCTCCGGCAGATCCTCCAGCAGATAGGAGGAGAGCAGGACAAGCGTGGGCCTCAGCAGCCGGCCCGGCTTCTCCACGGCGTACCGGATCGGTTCCCTGATTCGGCCCTGCGGGGGAATCACCAATGATCTCAGCGATTCCCGTACCCGGGCCAGGTCCTCCTGAAGGCGCTCCTGAACCCGGGATATTTCCTCACGGTTTGGATTCTGGTTCGGGTGCGCCGTCGGAACTGAAGTTCTCTTCATTCGCATGCCTTCCCCCGTGACCAGTCGAAGGTGACCCACAGGCTAGGATCCGTCAACTCGCCGACACCAGAACGCAATTGATTAATTATCGAAGGAAAGCGGAGTTTCCACCTCCACTCTCACTCATCGAACAGCGGAACCCGGCATTTCGTGGCGAAGTTCCGGCCCGCCCGCACACACCGTGACCCGGCCCACGCACGACATGTGATCCAGATCACATGTGCCACCTCGGGGTGACATGCCAAAGAAGCGTCCGCGCCCGGATGCGGCATGGACGGTGCCTCCCGCCCTCCTTACAGTCCACGTGCTGGCCCCGTGCGACCTCAAGCGGCCGAGAAACACAAGGAGTTGGTGACATGAACAGCGTTTCCACGGTGCCCCGGGCCCCCGGCGCCCGGCCTCTGGTGGGGCATCTGCCGGCCTTCCTGCGCTCACCCCTGGCGTTCCTGCGCACCCTGCCCGCACACGGCCCCGTGGTGGAGATCCGGTTTGCCCGCATGCCCATCGTGGTGGTGTGCGACCCCGAACTGACGCGCTCCGTGCTGGTCCAGGACCGGGTCTTCGACAAGGGCGGCCCGCTCTTCGAGCGCCTGCGCGAAGCGGGCGGCCAGGGCCTCGCCACCTGCCCCGCGGCCGAACACCGCCGACAGCGCCGCCTGATGCAACCCGCCTTCCACCAGGCCAGGTTCCCCGACTACGCCCGCATCATCACGCAGCGGATCGACACCGTCGTGGGCGGCTGGCACGACGGCCAGGTGCTCGACCTGGGCGTCACCTCGCGCAGCCTGACCGCCGACATCGTGCTGTCCTCGGTCTTCGGCACCCGCCTGGACCCGGCACTCCACGCACGCCTGGCGGCGGACTTCGACACGCTCATGGCCGGCTTCACCCGGCACACCCTGCTGCCGAAACCGCTGCGCAAGGTGCGCACACCAGGCAACGTCCGCTACCTGCGGGCCACCGAACGCGTCCGCCGGTCGATGACACAACTCACCACCGAGCGCCGCCGACGCGCCGACGCCGAAGGTCCCGAAGGTCCCGAAGGTCCCGAAGGCGCGACCCTCCTGTCGATGCTGATGGCCGCCCGCGACCCGGACAGCGACACTCCCGCCCTCACGGACGACGAACTCGTGGACCAGGCCGTGACCATGTACTCGGCCGGTACGGAAACCACGGCCGGCGCGGTGAACTGGAGCCTGCGCCTCAGCGCCACGCACCCCGACGTGCACCGGCGCCTCACGGACGAGGTCACCTCCGTCCTCGGCGGCCGCACGGCCCGCTGGGAGGATCTGCCCCACCTCACCTACACGCGGCAGGTGTTCACCGAGGCGCTGCGCATGTACCCGCCCGGCTGGTTCCTGACGCGCCAGACCGAGAAGGACACCGAACTGGGCCCGTACGCCCTGCCCCGCGGCACGACCCTCGCGTACAGCCCGTATCTCATCAGCCACCTGCCCGAGCTCTACCCGGACCCGCTGCGCTTCGACCCCGACCGCTGGGACGCCCAGGACTCCAAGCCCCGGGTCCCGTTCACGGTGTTCGGCGGCGGAGCCCGCAAGTGCATCGGGGACGAGTTCTCGATGATGGAGGGCGTCATGCTGCTGGCGTCCCTGCTCAGCCACTGGGACATCACCCTGCTGGACACGCGCCTCACCCAGCCCCGCCTTCCCCAGCTCACCCTCAATCCCGGCAGGCTGAGGGTCGCGCTCACCGCACCCATGCGGTCGGCGACGAGCGCGACGTGAGGTGAGGCCGTGCGGCGCGTACTCCCACGGGAGTACGCGCCGCACGGGGTCACCTCCGGGAGTACCCGCACATCCCTCCGCGGCCTGAGGAATTCGCTCTCTTCCCTGAGCGAGACCGAGACCTCCCCACTAAGATTGACAGCTAGCCTGCGCGTTTCGCTTGCGGCGGTGTCCGGATCTTGGGCGGAAACACGAAAGTGCCTCCTGAGCTGAAATGACGAGGCTTGTCCAGGGCTTCTGTCACCACAGCAAAAAGACACTTTCTGCGTGCACACCACCGGGTCGCCGTCGAGTCCCGTGCCGCGGAATCAGGCCGCGCGGCTGTCGGTGCCCGTCGCGGTCAGGCACCCGAAGGCGTAGGCCGCCGACATGAGCGTCATGTGGTGGTGCCAGCCGGGGTAGGAGCGGCCCTCGAAGTCCGCGAGGCCGAAGTGGTCCCGCAGTCGGCGCACCGTGGCGCGGGTCCGGTCGGCGGTGTCCGCGAGGGCGAGGACGTCCACGGGCTGGTGGTACGTGAGATCGGTGAGGAAGTACCTCGGAGCGCGGTGCTCCCTGGCCGGGTGCTCGACGATCACCCTGCAGGGGCGCCGCCGTCCGGTCGACGTTCCGACGGCCAGCCGGACGACACAGGTCCACACCCGCGAGGGTCCGTGCCCGGGCGCCCCCGCCACGACACCCGCGCCGCTCTCGGGTAACTCGGGGGCACCACGTAGAAGTTGTCGCGCAAAGACCGGCCCTCGGTTACCGGCCGGCGGATGCAGGACGGTGTCGCCGGAGATCTGCGCGACGAACCCCGTCCCGAGCGCGGCGACCCCGGACAGGAACATGGCGTCGTGCGGAACCCGGGTGAGATCGACGACGACCGGGATTCCCCTGCGGCGGGTGGCGCGCGTCCGGGCCCGTACGAGATCGAGAGCGCAGGCTCCCTCCGCGGGCGTGACCTCGTCCTCGGCGATGCGGGCCGCGGCGCGCCACGCCCCGTCGCTCTGCCACCGCCCCGGCAGCACCAGGCGCCAGTCGACCGGGACGCAGAGCTCGGCCGATGCCAGGAACAGGCCGATCCCCAACTGGCAGTTGACCCCGCCGTCGGTGCCGGCGGCCGCCCGCCGGTGCACGCCGGCCGAGTGCTCGCCGCGCTTGGGTATCGCCGCCACCTCCAGGCCCCATACCGTGGTCGCGCGGCGCTGCTCGACCCACTCGGCGAGCGCGTGCCGCACCGGCCGCCAGTCCCAGGGGCTGACGTTGACGAACTGTTGCAGGGCTTGCGAGGTGTGCGGGGAGTCGGAGACCGCGGCCGCCATCCGCCGCAGCGACTTCTTGCCCGGGGTCGTCAGCAGGCCCGTCACGTACTCGCGGGAGCGGTTGCGCTGGTCCGTCCGCGACAGGTTGCCGAAGAGACGGTCGACGAACTCCGACAGCAGTTCATCACAGTGGTCCGAGATTTCACGGTGGCGCTGGACGGCGATATCGCTCACGTCTGATCCCCCTGTTTGCTCTCACCCCTGATAGCTGCAATAACATAGAGAGCACTCTCTTTGTACGTCCAGGTAGTGCACCGAAGCCGCGCTACTTCGGCGAGTCGCCGCCGGGTCGTCGCCAACTCATATACGTCTTAGGCAAGTTGCCCTGTCTTCTCTCGTCGGAAGGCCTCAGGATGCGGGGTTGACGAGCCGGGGCAGGCCAGATGCACGGACGTCCGGCCCGGAAGGAGAGGGTGCATGACCGGGCAGGCGCGAGCGGCACGGACACGACATCACCTGGTGCACAACGCGGCGACCGAGATCGCGAGCCGCGGTTACGACGGCACGTCGTTCGCCCGCGTCTGCGGGGCCGCCGGGGTCACGATGGGAGCGCTCACCTTCCACTTCCCCACCAAGGCGTTGCTCGGGCAGGCCGTGTGCGCCGCCGGAATCGAGGCGACCCGCACGGCGGTCGAGGAGGCCGACCGGCGGGCCGACTCCGCGTTGCAGTCCGTCGGCGGCATCGTCCGCGCGCTGGCCGAGCTGCTCGGCTCCCGCCCCGAGGTGCGGGCCACGGCACGCCTGTCCCGCGAACAGCCCTCCCTCAGGGTGAACTGGCGAACCTACTGGTTTCCCCTGATACACACACGCCTGCAACAGGCGAAGGAGCGCGATCAGCTCCGCCCCGACACCCGGCCGGAAACGGCCGCGCTCCTCGTGGCCAGCCTGGTCGCCGGTCTCGAGGCGGGGCTGCTGCCACAGCCCGGCGAGGTCCTGCTGCTGCCACCCGCACCGCAGGAGCCCCTGGCCGAGCTGTGGCAGCTCGCCCTGCGCGGCATCGGCGCCGTTCCCGACCGCACCGCGGACGTCTCCTGACCGCGCTCCGGCGGTTGCAGGCCGCGACTGCGTCGAGCCGGACCTGCGGTTCCGGCCCGGTCGCCGCGCCTCCCTCCGCGTGAGATGCCGCGCGGTCTTCCGCAGCGCGCCGGTGTTGCCCAGCGCCTCCTCCGCGCGCTCCACGAACGCCTCGTCCGGCATCCGGCGGCCCAGCTCCACCGATTCCACGGTGTGTTTGGAGTACTGGACGGGCTCACCGGACAGGGGGAGCCCACGGGCCGGTCGGCGGCCGCTGCCTGCTACCCCGGAGACTGTCATCGAGAGGGCGCTACATGGGCTTTCAGGACGATTGGCGACGAGGGCCTCGATTGCAGCCGAGCGGTTGATCTGCGGTTTCGGCGCGACGCCGACAAGCACGGCCCTATCCGGCCGAGTCGCTGCAGCCACGCCGCAGATCTGCCCGATTCGAGTGGGATTCGGGGCACCGCCACAGCGTCATGAACTATGCCAAGAATCCATGTAACGCTTCCTAATGTTGTTGTCAAGCGATCGTGGTCACTGGGGGTGTGATCTCGTAGCACCGTCGGTCACGGATCAAGGCCCACATGACGTTGACGCGTCGGCGGGCGAGGGCGAGCACGGCTTGGACGTGTTTCTTCCCCTCGGCGCGTTTGCGGTCGTAGAACTTCCGGGAGTTGGGGTCGCAGCGGACGCTGACGAGTGCGGAGGTGTAGAAGACGCGCTGGAGACGTCGGTGGTAGGTGAGCGGTCGGTGGAGGTTGCCGCTGACCTTGCCCGAGTCGCGGGGTGCGGGGGCGACACCGGCGAAGGCCGCCAGGGCGTCCGGGGAGCCGAAGTCGTCCAGGCTGCCGCCGACGGCGGCGACGAACTCTGCACCGAGCACAGCGCCGATGCCCGGGACGCTCAGGACGATGTCGGCGAGTTCGTGCTCGCGAAACCGGCCCTCGATGAGCTTGTCCATCTCGGAGATCTGCTCGTTGAGGGCCATCACCTCCTCTGCCAGGGTGTGGACCAGCTTCGCGATGGTCTTCTCCCGGGGACAGCTGTGTGCTGGCGCTCGGCGGCCTCAACTGCCGTTTCAGCAAGGGAGCTTGCGTTTCGGACCTTGCGGTTGGCCAGCCACCTGGTCAGCCGCGCGGCCCCGGCGCGGCGGATCGCGGCCGCAGTCTGGTAGCCCGTCAGCAGTTTGAGCGGGCCGGTGTTGGTCACGTCCAGAGCCCGTTCCAGGGCCGGGAACATGCTCAACAGGGTGCCGCGCAGGCGGTTCACCACGCGGGTGCGGTCCTCGACCAGGTCTGCGCGGCGGCCGGTCAGCAGCCGCAGTTCAAGGGCGGCCTCGTCTCCGGGGCGGATGGGCCGCAGGTCTCGGCGCATCCTGGCCTGGTCGGCGATCACGTAGGCGTCGCGGGCATCGGTCTTGCCCTCGCCGCGGTAACCGTCGGACGCCCGGTTCACCAGGCGGCCAGGGATGTAGAGGACCTCCTGGCCGTGGTTGACCAGCAGGGCCAGCAGCAGCGCGGGTTCCCCGCCGGTCATGTCGATCGCCCAGGTGACCTCGTGGCCGTCGGCGAGGTCGAGGACGTCACCGATCAGCTTCAGCAGCTCGGGCTCATCGTTGGCGACACGCCGCGACAGCAGCGTCTTGCCGTCGGCATCCAGTGCGAGACCGTGATGGTGACCCTTCCCGCTGTCGATCCCCGCCCATATCCGGCTCATCATGCTCCTGACGTGCGTGTTCGTGCTGTTCGTGCTGTTCGTGCCACGGACGACCTCGCCGGCATTGCTCTACGCAGCGACTTGTTCGCACTTCCTAATCGGCGGCCGAGTCGTCGTGGGAAGCCGGGCGGCGAAGCGTTTCCAGCCACGAGTCGACAGCCCTCTGATAGCCACACCCGGCTCCCCTGGGTGCCCTCACCTTACGAGTGGGAGGACCAACCCAGTCAAAAAGGTAGAGCCCTCTGAACACCTTGCGGATCCGCCGCCAGGGTTTGCGGCCGAGGCTCTCGACTATGCGGAAGCGGCGGTAGGTGCCCCGCATGGCGTCGTCGTCGGGCAGTCGGTCGAGGAGTCCGGCCGCGCGTTCCTGGTATCCGTCCACCCAGCTCAGGTCTTCGGCCGCCGAGCGGCGGGCGTGGAAGTTGAGGGTGGTGTCCTGGGCGAGGGCGATCAGGAGTTCGGCCCCGCGATCCCGGTAACCGTCCACCCAGCTCAGCTTGCTGGCTGCTTGGACGCGGTCGAATTGGCCGCGGTTGTAGCGGTCGCGGCGGTCGAGGGTGGTGTCCTGGGCAAGGGTGATCAGGAGTTCGGCCGCGCGTTTCTGGTACCCGTCCACCTCGGCCAAGTGCTTGGCCGCCGAAACTTGGTCGGCGAGGCGGAGGGTGGTGTCCTTGGCGAATGCGATCAGGAGCTCGGCCGCGCGTTCCTGGTACCCGTCCACCTTGGCCGCGTGCCCGGCCGCTTCGACGCGGCGGTAGTGGTCGGAGTCGAGGTTGGTGTCCTCGGCAAAGGCGATCAGGAGTCCGGCCGCGCGTTCCTGGTATCCGTCCACCTCGGCCAAGTGCTCGGCCGCTTCGACGCGGTAGAAGAAGTAGAGGGTGGTGTCCTTGGCGAATGCGATCAGGAGTCCGGCCCCGCGCTCCCCGTACCCGTCCACCCAGCCCAGCGTTCTGGCTGCTTGGAAGCGGTCGCGCTGATCGAGAGCGGTGTCCTCGGCGATGGCGATCAGCGCTTTGCCCGTGCGGTCCCGGTGCTCGCCGATCCGGGCCAGGCGCCCGGCAGCCTGCATACGCTCCCAGCGCAGGTTGAGAGTGGTGTCTTCGGCGAATGTGATCAGGAGTTCGACCCCGCGCTCCCGGTACCCGTCCAGCTTGGCCAATTCCTCGGCTGCCCAAACGCGCTGTTGAGGGCTGAGGGTGGCGTCCCCAGCGAGCCGGCCGAGGAGTTCGGCTCCGCGCTCGCCGTACCCCTCCAACTGGGCCAGGCTCCTTGCCGCTTGGAAACGGTCGAAGGAGGCGAAGGTGGTGTCCTCAGCGAGCCGGCCGAGGAGTTCGGTCCCACGCTCCCGGTACCCGTCCAACTGGGCCAGGCTCTCTGCCGCTTCGGCACGGTCGCGGGAGTGGAGGTCGGTGTCTTCAGCGAGCCGGCCGAGGAGTTCGGCTCCGCGCTCGCGGTACCCCTCCAACTGGGCCAGGCTCTCTGCCGCCCCCACACGCTCAAAGGAGTAGAGAGAAGTCTCCTTGACCAGTGTGATCAGGAGTTCGGCCCCTTGAGCCCGGTGCCCGTCCATCCGGGCCAGGCACTCTGCCGCTCGCACACGCTGGTGCAAGTAGGCGATGTTGGTACCGAGTGTACGGTCCGTACTCCAGTCCATCCGGGCGCGGTCTTCTTCTTCCCGCACGCGTCGGGGCGAGTAGGCGGTGCTGGTGGCAAACCGGGCGAGCTGTCTTGCCGAGAGTTCGGGGGGGAGGTTGGTTCGCAAGTTGACCTGGTTGATGAGAAATCTGCATGCATCCCGCTTCCCCCGGTTGATGAAGGCTTCGAGTCTTCGGGTGGTCCGGGCTGGGACCGGGTCAGGGGAAGCGAGGAGGGCGTCGAGAAGGAATCCCAGATAGGAGGGTTCAAGGGCGGGTGCCTGGGGTTGGCGGGGGCGGGGTGGGAACAATTTGTGGAGGAGTTCCTGGTCGTCGCGGGTGGCGTGGCGTGCGGCGAGGTACTCGGTGACGGTCTGGTGGAGGAAGTCGAGGTCGTGGCCACGCTGGGTCAGCAGGCCGGTGGGTCGCATGAGGTCGTGGAGGAAGTGGTGCCAGTCGCGTTCGCCGATGCTCTTCGGGCGTTTGGCATGGGGATGCGTGGCCGCGATCCGGGCGGCGAGGTCCGTGTCGCCGTGGAGCCGTTGGGCAGCGAGGTAGTCGATGATCTCGGTGAGGTGCTCGGCCGCCTGGCCCGCGGCCTGTTCGGCGGTTCCCCGTTCTGCGGGCTCCTGGTGACGGTCGACCAGGCGACGGAGGGCTGCGGCGTGGGTGCGGGCGGGGTTCTTGTGGCTGTTTCGGTTGTAGACGAGATCAACGAACGCGCCATAGGCGGCACCACGGCCTGTAGGCAGGCTGCGGTCGGGGTTGGCGGCGTAGAGCTGAGTGAGCATGAACGCCATCAGGGGCGTTCGGGCGAGCTCGTCGAGTCGTGAGCGGTCCAGCTGGGCGATGAAGGCGGCGGTGTGCTCTTCGCCTTTGAGGGAAAGGTCAGGCCGGTGGTGGAAGCAGCGCCGAGCGTAGTCGTGCAGGTCTGCTGGCGAGAAGGGCTGCAGGACGTAGCGGGGGGTGCCAGGGCCGAGGGTGTCGAGTTCGGGCAGGGGGCGGGTGAGGACGGTGAACCGGTAGAGCGAGGGGTGGGTGGCGGCCGCCGCGGCGACGGTGTGCAGCAGGTCGGTGCGGGCGTCCCGGTTGGAGATCTCGTCGAGTCCGTCGACGATAATCAGCCAGGGTGTTTTCGGCAGAGGGTGACGGTCGAAGAGGCCGGTGAGGTCCAGCAGCGGAGCGAATTTGACGAGATCTTTGGCCATGGCCTTGGCGAGAGCCTGCGGTAGCCGGTCGGTGGTGTCGGCCAGTGCGCTGGCCCTGACCAGAACGGGGACGGCGGAGTAGTCCCGGTCGCCCTTGCTCTGGTCGAGCCGCTGCAGCCAGCCGTCAGCCGCATCAACCAGGTGCTTTCGTGCTTGGGTGGACTTGCCACCACCGGGACCGCTCGAAAGAACGCAGCAGGACTTGGCCTCGAAGACGTGCTCGACGGGCAGAGAGGCGGGTCCGTCGCCAAGGGGGGCTTCCGACTGCGGGCTGTGGGCGGCCGCTTGCTTGGGGGTGATCTCAGGAGCGTTCTCGGGGCGGGTTTCCTGGCGCACGTAGATCTCGCCCAGGGGCGGGGGCTGATCGCCGGTCCAGTGGTAGGGGTGGTCGTCAGCAGCCTGGCGGGCAGCGGTCAAGTACGCGCGCAGTCGCGGGTCGGGCCCCGGCCCGGGCTCTCCCCGGGCGATTTCCCACACCCCCTCCCAATGGCCCCGGATGACATCCCACTTGCCCAAAGCCTCCCGCGCCCTGCGGCCGTCCGGCTCCTTGGCGGACCGTGCCGCCTTCTGGAGGTCCTCACGCGTCTGGTGGCCTGCTGCGTATAAAAGCGTCTGGATCAGGGGCCACAGCATCTCGAAGTCGGCCGGGGGATTCCCGGCGAACCAGTCGCTGACCGTCTGCTTCTTCAGCTTCGTGGCGCCCGACTCTTTATTGGCCCGTCCAATGGCCTCGATCTGCGTCAGCCGCGACTCCTGGAGCAGCCGGCGGAGATCGTCTTTGAAGCGTTTCCGCCCCGGGCCCAGCTGCCCGTCGACCTCAGCCACGATTCTCCCTGGTTTCCTGTCCGGTGCTGTCCGGTCCGCCCGCCCCGTGTGCGGCTGTGACCTGCGGCGACGATATTTCCGTCCGGTCGATCCGGTGGCTCGTGGTGCCCCGTCGAGCACGGGGACGATTGTCCTCGTCGCTCGCCACCCGGGCCAGCGAACAGTGAACCGTAGAGGAGTCGAGCCGTGGGGTACGAGATGTGGGTGCCGGTAGCCGGCCTGCTAGTGGTCGCCGCCATGGTGGTGGCGGTGGTGTACCTGGCGCTGCGGGGCGCCCCGGCATCGAACCGGAACGAGCTGCTGAGGGCCGTCGCGGAGGTGATCCGCGCCCTAGCGGCCGTAATCCGCAGCTTTTGGGGCCGGGTGTGATCGGCGTTCTGCCACGGCGCGCCCCGCATACCCGCCACCGGCTGGAGTTCGTCGTTGAACACCGTCCAATGCCCGACCAACTTGTCCATCCCTACCGGCAGTCGCCCGCGAACACGCACACTGTCGGACAGTACAGGCCAGTAACACAAAGAGGCTAAAGAGTGATCAACAGCGTTTGCGGCTCGTGACACGCGTCGAGGCGGCCTCACGCTCGTTTGACCAGCCCTTTCGGCCCTTCAGCGTCTCTCTCTTGAAGCTGGCGTTGAAACTCTCCGCAGCGGCGTTGTCGGCTGAGCTGCCGACCGCGCTCATGCTCTGGAGGACGCCCGCCCGGCGGCAGGCGTCCGCGAACGCGGCGCTCGTGTACTGGGCGGATTCAACCAGTCGTCGCAACACCCCTGATCAGAGAGGCGTGTTGTGGGACGACCAGCGGGTTGGATGACGGAGTTGACGGGGCGGTCACCGATAGGTGTAGATCTTCTCGGGGTGCCTCGTTGGAGTGATTCGACAGCACCCAGCAGAGGGTGATCGATGCCCCCGACACCCGCAGAGGTGACATCGCCGACGGATCCCACTGCGGTCGACACCCAGTAGGGCTGGTGCTGGAAGGCGTAGGTGGGCAGGTCGACACGGACGGCACCCGCCTGGGCGAAGAACGCCTCGCGGTCCGCGACCACGTTCTGCGCCAGCATATGCGCGAACGCGCTGATCGCTGACGCGGCTTCAGGGCGGTCGCGGCGGAGGGCGGGAACGGCGACCGCCGTGCTCTCCTCAGCCAGGCACTCCCGCACCATCGCCGACAACACACCGTCGGGACCGAGTTCGAGGTACGACGTCACACCCTCGGCATCCAGAACCCGCACCGCATCGGCGAACCGGACAGCCTCACGCACATGCCGCACCCAGTACTCCGGCGAACACACCTCATCCGTAACCAGAGACCCGGTCAACGCCGACACAAAGCCGAACTGCAGCACGGCGAACTCGATACCGGCAATCGCCTGGCAGAACTCCTCCAGCATCGGATCCATCAACGGCGAGTGGAAGGCATGGCTCACCCGCAACGCCTTCGTCCGCACACCATGAACTTCCGCAGGCGAGTGTGCTCGGGCTGGTCCTCCGTCATCAGATTGCCCGCCGCATGGGCCCCGGGATCACGTCCTGCTGGTAGTCGGGGCCGGCGTGCGACTGGTGGCGCGCCAGCCGCTTGTTCTTGAGTCCGTCGCGTGCCTCCTCATAGCCGGTCAGCAACCACACGGCGGCGCCGCTCGGAGTGGAAATCCGGTGGATCGGCGCCGCCTTGTTGAGCTCCGCGTAAGCCTGGTAGGGATCGGCGTAGAACTCGTCGTCGAACGGCATCGGCAGGGTTACCGGTATTTCGCTCATGACCGTCTCTTTCCTCTGTCCGCGAGCGTAAGGCTTCAAGCGCGGACAAGTCTGAGCCCTGTGCCGTATCACCGGAGTATTGGCGCCGGCGCGGCGTTCACCCCATGAGCGCCGGCCGGGAGGAGTCCACGCTCCAGGGGCTGCGTGATTCCAGGCGTTCATTGTGGGTGAGGATCATGTCGTAGAGGAGAGAGAGCCGGTAGCACGGTTCCAGTCCGATTTCGCGCCTGAGCCGGCCCCGGAGCCCGCGGTACATCTCCAGCACTTCGGCCTGGCGGTCGGAGCGGTACAGCGCGAGCATCAGCTGGGCGCACAAGCGCTCCCCGTACGGCTGCTGCTCGGAGTGCTCGAACAGTTCCCCGAGGATCTTCCGGTGCTGCCCCAACCGCAGCTCCAGGTCGAACAGTTCCTCGTAGGCGGCGGCCCGGTCCTCGTTGGCCTTCGCCGCGTACATCTGGACCACCCGGCTCTCGAGCCCGGAGGCGGCGGGGCCGCGCCACAGGTCGAGCGCCTTGCGGGTGAGCCGCGCCGCGTCCCGGGGCCTCTCCTCGTCCGCCGCGTCCCTGCCGCGGGCGAGCAGGTTCTCGAACTCCCGGAGGTCGGAGCCGTTCTGCGGGACCCGCAGCCGGTAGCCCGACGGATGCGTCTCGATCATGTGCTCCGCGCCCAGCCGGGCGAATTCACGGCGGAGTCGCGATATGCATATACGTATCTGGGTGGAAACGGATTCAGGCGGCGATTCACCCCAGATCGCTTCCCGCAGGGTGTCGGCGGGAACAACGACGTTCGCCCTCAGCACCAGCATCGCCAGGAGGGCTCCCTGGCGCACCCCCGAGAACGCTGAGGATCCCCCGGGATGGACAACTTCCAACGGACCAGGAATGTGAACCCGTAGATCGGGCATCTTCCCGGTAACTCCCCCCCACGTCAGCCCTTTTGGGAAGGCTCCCGCGTGAGCCTCCGGGCGTTGCGACAGCAGCAGAGGCAGTGATCACGAAGACTCGAAGTTCGAACGCCATGTGTCCGGAACTCGCCTGCAAAGAATGGGCAAATGCTATTGCGCAGATGCCCGGCAACCGTCTGGAAAGGAAACCCCCATGTGGTGTGTGCCACCCTATTCCCTTACTCAGCAAGTGAGGTGAGACCATGCCAGTGTCGGACTGGATGAACAGAGCACCACAGGCCTGGATTTGACGGGATACACCGGACGGGCCGAAGTCTCGGGAGGGGCATCAGTGACGGACAATTCCGCAGGCGGCTCGTACGACGTGGTCATCCTCGGGGGTGGCAGCGGGGGGTACTCCTGTGCCCTGCGCGCGACGCAGCTCGGGCTGAGGGTCGTCATGATCGAGAAGGGCAAGTTGGGCGGCACCTGCCTTCACAACGGATGCATTCCGGCCAAGGCGCTGCTGCACTCGGCGGAGGTCGCGGACCAGACCCGCCAGAGCGAGCGCTTCGGCGTCAAGACCGGTTTCCAGGGGGTCGACATCGCGGGTGTCAACTCCTACAAGGACAAGGTGATCGCGAGCCTGTACAACGGCTTGCAGGGCATGCTCAAGTCCCGCAAGGACCTCACTCTGGTCCAGGGCGAGGGACGTCTGGTATCGCCGACCGCCGTCGAGGTGGACGGCGTGCGCTACGAGGGCCGCCACGTGGTGCTGGCCACCGGGTCCCTGCCGAAGTCGCTGCCCGGCCTGACCATCGACCGCGACCGGATCATCTCGTCCGACCAGGCACTCTTCCTCGACCGCCTCCCCCAGTCGGCGGTCGTCCTCGGCGGCGGCGTCATCGGGGTCGAGATCGCCTCGGCCTGGAAGTCCTTCGGGGTGGACGTCACGATCGTGGAGGCGCTGGCGCACCTCGTCCCCGCCGAGGACGAGGAGATCTCCAAGGGCCTGGAACGCGCTTTCCGCAGGCGGAAGATCAAGTTCGAGCTGGGGTCGCGCTTCACGAAGGCCGAGTACACCGACGCCGGTGTGCGGGTCACGCTGGAGAACGGCAAGCAGCTCGACGCCGAGACCCTGCTCGTCGCCGTCGGCCGCGGCCCGGTCTCTTCGGGGCTGGGCTACGAGGAGGCGGGTGTCGCGATGGACCGCGGCCATGTCCTGGTCGACGAGCACCTGCGCACCAACGTCCCGACGATCTCGGCGGTCGGCGACCTCATCCCCACCCTGCAACTGGCGCACGTCGGCTTCGCGGAGGGCATCCTCGTCGCCGAGCGCCTGGCCGGCGAGCGGGTCACCCCCATCGACTACGACGGCGTGGCCCGGGTCACCTACTGCGAGCCCGAGATCGCCTCGGTCGGCCTCACAGAGGCGAAGGCCAGGGAGCAGTACGGCTCCGACAAGGTCGTGGTCAGCAAGTTCAACCTGGGCAGCACCGGCAAGAACAAGATCCTCAAGGCCACCGGTGAGATCAAGCTGGTACAGGTGCACGGCGGCCCGGTCGTCGGCCTCCACATGATCGGCCCGCGCATGAGCGAGCAGATCGGCGAGGCCCAGCTCATCTACAACTGGGAGGCCCTGCCGGCCGAGGTCGCCCAGCTCATCCACGCCCACCCCACCCAGAACGAGGCCCTGGGCGAAGCCCACCTGGCCCTGGCGGGCAAGCCGCTGCACGTACATGACTGACCACCGGGACCACCACCGCACCCGGCCGGGCAGCCCCTGAAAAAGGGAGCCGCCCGGCGGGGCGGGGCTCCGTCACGGGCGTCCTGCCGCGCCTCCCCGAGACAGCCGGTCGGGCGCCCTGCTTAACCGGCTCCAGGATGGCGACGCACCCCGCATGGTGCGTCATCGAAAAGACGTCACAGACGGCGAGACGAGAGAAACCGCAGGTCAGACCGGGTTTCGTAACTAGGTGGGCACCCCTCAGGCGCCCGGAGCGTCAAATGAGCGTCACAGTCGGGCCGTACCCCCTCGTGCAGCTACAGGATCGCCGCTGCCGGGAGTTGATGTGCCACGCACACGTCGTGCGACTGCATTTCTCCCTGGAAGAGGAGGACTCGGGGCACCGCTCCATACGTGCGCACGCCCTCCGTACGCGGACAGATCTGGCCACGCAATGCCCGAAACACAATATATGGACCCGAATGTTCCTTGCAGACTCGCTGGAGGAGGTCCCGTGGATGTTGGGCTGATCAACGGCCTTCCCAGCCACCCGCTCTTCGTTCATGGCGCAGTCGTGTTGGTCCCGCTGACGGCGTTGGTGCTCGTCGTCTGTGTGCTGTGGCCTTCGGCAGCGCGCCGGCTCAGCTGGGTACTGCCGGTCCTGGGGCTGATCACCCTTGCTTTGGTGGTGCTGACCACCGAGTCCGGTGAGTGGCTGGAGGAGCGAGTGCAGGAGAGTGCGCTGTTGGAAGAGCACGCTGAGATGGGTTCCGGTCTCACTCCGTGGGCGATCGCCCTGTTCGTGCTGACGGTCGCCGTCTGGCTGTTAGGCCGGGCCGGCCCTCGCCGGGAGCGTGGGCGCAGTGGTACGGCCGACAGCCCCGCGGAGGGCGGCGTTTCAACCGTGGCTCGACTGGCCTCTTCCGTTGCGGTGCGCATTGAGGTGCTGGTGATCGCCCTGGTCGTGGCCGTCGGTGCGGTCATTGACGTGTACCGGATCGGTGATTCGGGTGCGAAGGCGGTCTGGCATGGCCGTTTCTCAACAAGCGAGTCCGACAACAGGGGGTGACGCGGCAACAGCCGCGCCAGTGGCGGCCCAGGCGACCCATGGGACGGGTCGACCGGCCGGACGTACTTGCCTTGTGTCCGGCCGGTCTCGCGGTCAGCCCGGGGGGTCAGTGCAGTTGGTTGAGTGCCTGCTGGAAGGCGGCTGCGTGCTTGGCCTCGTCGGTGGCGGTGTCGCGGAAGTAGCGGGCGGCGGCGGTGTCGCCGACGGCGGTGGCCCGCTTGGCGAACCCCGGGTACAGGTTGTTCGCTTCGTTGCGCTCCCCGGTGACGGCCTTGCTCAGGTTGTCCCTCGTCGTGCGGACCAGGCCGGCCAGGACCGCTTCGCTGGCGAAGTGTTCGTGCAGTTCCACCCCGGCTGTGCCCTCGAACAGGCGGGCCAGCGTGGGGTTGCCGGTCTGTCGCGCGCGAGCGGCGAAGAGCATGTACTTGGCGTGGGCGAGCGCCTCGCCGTGCATGGCGGTGTCCAGGTTGGCCTTCGTGCGGGCAGCCTTCACCTTCGGCAGGCCGGCGGGCACCGACACCGCGTCCGCCTTCGGCGGCGCCGGGACAGTGCCGCGGCCAGTGGTCACGACCGTCAGTGCTGTGCGGTAGGCGTCGCGGTGGCGGCCCTCGTCCGCGGCGATCTCCGTGAACAGCTTGGCGGCCTCAAGGTCTCCGTCCTTGCGGGCCTGGTCGGCGAAGCGGCGATACATGACCTGGTGCTCGTAGGTCTCGCCGTTGATGGACTGGCGCAGGTTGGCCGCGTTCGTGCCGACCACGCCGGCCAGGGTGGCCGCCTCCTTGAGGTGCTCGTTCAGCTCGGTCTGCGCCGTGGCGCGGAAGAGCTTGCCGATAGCCGGGTGGGCCTCACGGTCGGCTTGAGCGCCGAAGAGGCTGTAGGAGGCGTAGGCGAACGTCTCTCCTTTCATAGCGGTGGTGAGGTCGGAGAGCGTCTGCTGGCGCAGTGCCTGGGCGGTGGGCGCCGTCGTGTGCGGCTCGGCCGGTACGGCAAGGGCCGCGGCTGTGGCGGCCTGCGATGCCGCGGTCAGCGTGCATAGGCCGACCAGAAGCGTGCGTATCGAGTGGCGGAACATGATGTCCTCCTCTGGGGCCTCTTGAGGAAAGCGCCCCTGCCATACGACCCGTACGCGTGCACTCCCGCCCCTTCACGTCACCCATTCGAGTGATTACGCAGCGTGCCTCTGAGTGCCCAACACGCACCCGCACCGTCCAGGAATGGATGGCCCCACTGCCCCCCCATCCCCGGCTGCACGGCCGGACGGATGCCGAACCAGCCGCTGCCGCCCATCCCGTGTGGTGGTCGCGCCAGTCGGGATCACCTCGATGGCAGCCCCATGGGTGGTCCCCTTTGCTTGCCTCCACGTCGCCGCCGCACCGGGCCAGCGGCTTGGTCCGTCCGGTCCGAGGCTGCGAGCCGCAGCCCCTGGTGTCTTCGTCCGCTTGGCGTGCGGTGGGCGGCCCCGTCGCGCAGCTGGTCGGCGGTTTCGCGGATGGCTTCGATGACGTCGCGCAGGTCGTCGTGTTCAGCGGCGAAGCGTTGGATGAGCTGCTCGGTGGCCGGTTCGATCGCCACCTGGGCGGTGCGGTCGACGCGCAGCGCGCGTAGGGCGTTGAGGATGACGGCGACGTCAATGCCCTCTTGGAGCAGGGCGCCGGCGGCGGGCAGCAGCAGGCCGTAGGCGGCGGCCATGGCTGCGAGGGACATCGGCATGCCGCCGAGGGCGCTTTGGACGGCGATGCGTCGGGCGCGGACGGCAATGGTGGCGGCATCCGCGAGGCGGTCGACGCGGTCAGTGGTGAGGCTGGTGGCGGAGGAGCAGGGCGTCGGCGCGGGCCGGTTGACCGGCACGATCCAGAACGACGTGCTGAAGGAGTACATCGCGCGCGGGACGTACATCTTCCCGCCGAAGCCCTCGCTGCGGCTGATCGCCGACATCTTCAAGTACTGCAGGGCCGAGATTCCCAAGTGGAACACGATCTCGATCTCCGGCTACCACATGGCCGAGGCCGGTGCCTCGCCCGCGCAGGAGATCGCCTTCACCCTCGCCAATGCCGTCGAGTACGTGCGCACGGCGGTCGCGGCCGACATGGACGTCGACGACTTCGCGCCCCGCCTGTCGTTCTTCTTCGTCGCCCGCACGACGATCCTGGAGGAGGTCGCCAAGTTCCGTGCCGCGCGCCGGATCTGGGCGCGGGTGATGAAGGAGGAGTTCGGGGCAAAGAGCCCCAAGTCGCTGATGCTGCGCTTCCACACGCAGACCGCGGGCGTGCAGCTGACCGCGCAGCAGCCGGAGGTGAACCTGGTGCGCGTCGCCGTCCAGGGCCTGGCGGCGGTGCTGGGCGGCACGCAGTCCCTGCACGCCAACTCCTTCGACGAGGCCATCGCTCTGCCGACCGACAAGTCCGCGCGCCTGGCGCTGCGCACCCAGCAGGTCCTCGCCTACGAGACGGACGTAACGGCGACCGTCGACCCCTTCGCCGGCTCCTACGTCATCGAGAGGATGACCGACGACATGGAAACCGCGGTGCTGGAGCTGATGACCAAGGTGGAGGAGGCGGGAGGGGCCGTGGCCGCCATCGAACGCGGCCTGCAGAAGGACGAGATCGAGCGCAACGCCTACCGCATCGCCCAGGAGACCGACTCCGGCGAGCGGGTCGTGGTCGGCGTCAACCGCTTCCAGCTCGACGAGGAGGAGCCCTACGAGCCCCTGCGCGTCGACCCCGCGATCGAGGCCCAGCAGGCCGAACGCCTCGCCAAGCTGCGCGCCTGGCGGGTCGGCGAGTAAGTGGACACGGCGTTGACCGATCTACGCAAGGCCGCCGAGGGCGAGGACAACGTTCTCTATCCCATGAAGGAGGCCCTGCGCGTGGGCTGCACCGTCGGAGAGGTCTGTGACGTGCTGCGCGACGTCTGGGGGGTCTACAAGCCGACGATCCTCTGACAGACGACCCGTTCACCCTATAACCACCTTATTGCACCCTCGTGGTGAATTTGCCTCTCGATCGGATGCTCCCTACGGTGGCGGTCATGGGGTACGACATCGCCCGCCTCCACCATGTCGGCCACGTCGTCGAGGACATGGCGCAGGCGATCACTCATTACGAACGGCTGGGCTTTCGCGTGCCACCGCCCAGTTGCCCGGCGATGCCGCTCCACGAAGGCGGCACCCCCGAACCGTTCGGCACCGGCAACACCCATGCCGATTTCCCCCACTCCTTCCTCGAGCTCGTGGCCCGGATAGAGGACGGCGCCACCGATCGCCTGCCGGCCGACGCGCGTCTCGTCCCGCTGGAGGCACCGGCCGAAGCGCTGCCCGGGCTGGTGGAGCGGATCAGGGAGACGAGCGCGAACGTGGCGGCGTGCCTGGACCGCTTCGAGGGACTGCACATCCTCATGTGCGCGATCTCTCCCGCACCCGCGACCTGCTGCGGCAAAACGGGCTCTCTCTGCGCGAAACCCCGCTCGGCGACATCTTCGTACCGGCTGACGCCGCTCTGGGGGCCGCTGTCGCTTTCAGCCAGGCCCCTCCGCATGTGACGGATTCATAAGAGGCGGAGGGAACCTGCCCGCGGGGAGGCCATGGTTCGCTCGTACCGGGCGTCCTGGGCTTGGCGGGACCCTCCAGCTCGCTTCGGTCAGGTCCGGCACTGGTGCTCAGCTGGTCCGAGTCCGCCTACCACGCCCGCAGGAAGCGGCCGAAGTCGGCCCGCCGGCTGCGGGACGAGCAGCTCATGCCGCTGATCGAGGAGTCGCATGGCGAGTCGGGCGGCACCTAGGTGTTCTGTCCACAGAGGTTGGTGACAGTGATCACGGCTGGGTGATCTCGAACGAGTGAGGGCCTTCCGGGTTCGGTGTGGATTGCGACATCTCCACCGGGAGCGGTGCGGCGGCGTCCGTGGGACATCAGGAGCACGCGCTCGTACCGCGGCGTGCTCCTGGGTGTCGATGCCCGTATCGGGCGTCGTCCAGTGGTCAGAGGCTGGTATGTCAGAGGCTGGTGAGAAGGGCGTCGAGCGGGGCGGGTACGCGGGCGGGGTCGAGGGCCTCGACGAGGAGGCGGCCGTAGCGGATCTTGCGCCCCTTCTTCGTGCCGAGGAAGCGCCGCAACTGCTGCTGTGAGGTGCGGCCCCGCTGTGCGGGCTGGTGCAGGAAGGTCTGCAGGGCACGCAGGTCGCCCTCCGCCCGGACGACCTCCTCCACCCGTGTCACGCCCAGCGCGCGGATGAGCTCGTCCTCCAGGTCCGCCACGCAGACGAAGAACCCGTGCTGTGCCGCACCGGCCCGCTCCAAGCCGCGGGCGTAGTAGCGAAGCTCCGCCTCGTCGCACAGACCCGTGAGGCGGAGGTCCAGGCCGGGTGGCCCGAGGAGGTGGGCGAAGCGCCCGACGCTCATCGCACCGCCCATCGGCAGGACGCAGACTCCTTCGGCCGCCAGGTTCCGCCCGCGGCTCGCGGCCAGCGCGTCGACCGCTGCGACGTCGCTCGGCCCTTCCAGCAGTACGGCTTTCCGGACGGACAGCCGCGCGGCCAGCTCACGCGCCGGTTCACCGGGGCCGCCGGCCGCCCACGCGGTGACCGCCTCCCCGAACGCCCCCATGTCAGCCATGGAACGAGTCTCCGCCCTTTCCGGCCGCCACGGTAGGGAATTTCCGGGGTGTGGCGGCGGGGCCTGTCCGGATGCAGGAACCGGATCAGGTCCACGTGCCGCTGAAGCAGGACGAGTTGCGCCGTTCCGCACCGCACCGGACCGGAAGTCGTGTCGGTCCCCAGAAGGAGTTCGTCATCCCGTCCGGCTTCCTGAAGGCGCACGGCGACAACTCCATCGCGCTGGCGGTCACCGCCGAGCAGAGCGGCGTCGGACCCGACTCGGTCGAGCTGGTGAACCAGGGCACCGTACTCGGAGGCGTACCCGGCAAGCAGAACGCCTCGCCCGGCTACGAGGACCTGTTCGGCACGGGCACCGCACGCATGGGCACCGCACGAAGGAACTGACCCGCCGACCCGAGCCGTGCCCGCCCCGATCGCGCAGTGCGCAAGGGCGGGCACGGCTCTGGGCACGGCTCTGCGGGTGGTCCCGGGAGCCGGTCTGGCACCCGGTCATGGCTGTTCACCCGGTCGTCGGCCGGTCCGGGCTGTGCTGGTGGCCGACGTCGCGGACGAGGTCCAGGCCGAGAACACGGTCGAGATGGGCGAAGGTTTCGAATTTGGCGCCGGGCGGCACATCGGACCGTCCCGCCACATCCCTCAGCAGATCGAGGACGGCGGCGACGTCGAGATCGTCGACGAGCGCCGCATGCGACTCCCGCAGCAGATCGGCGGGGATCGGCCGGGACGGCTCCTGCGCCCAGTCCGCCACCTGCCGGCGCCACTGCCGCAGCGTCCCGCGGGCCTCGGCCAGCGCCGCACCGGTGACCGTGACCGGCGTGGCGTAGGGGCGGTGGAGCAGCAGCAGGCGCACTGCCAGGGGATCGGCGGTCTCGGGCACGGGTACGTCCGGCCCGTCCGGGGAGAGGAGTTCGCCGGGGTCGGGCACGCCCTTGGCCGGCGGGACCGTGCTGACCCGGCCCACCTCGATCCGGCGCCCGCCCGTGGCATCGCCGGTGTCGGCGCCCTGGGCGACCACGTGCACGTCGGCGGGGCCGCCGAGTGCCGCGTCCGGCTGGTGGGTTCCGACGACGGCGGGGGGATGGATGCCGAGTACCGCCATGACGCGGTCGAGCGCGCGGGCCCGATCGGGCGTCAGTTCCGGGGTGGTGAGGACCGTGACGACCTGGAGGCCGTTCAGCTCCGCGACGCGCGCCAGTACGTCACCGACCAGCGGCACCCGCAAATGCACCGGGCCGATCCCGGTGCCGGTGCCGAGGTCCGGCAGATGGACACAGCTGCGCAGCAGGTGGCGCGGCGCGGCGGGGATTTCCACGAGGTGGCCGGTGCGGGTGTCGGCGATACGCAGCATGATGCGGAGGCTAGTCCCGGACGCCGCCCGCGCGTGGGAGAACGGGGCGGGGAGTCTACCCGTCGTCCCGGCGCGGCTCCGGTCTCAGGGTTCCTCGGTCAACTGCTCGTCCAGTTCGTCGAAGAGCAGCTCGCTGTGGTCGATCTGCCCGGTCCGGTAGGCGGACCGCGCCACCAGGTGGGCGGCGACCGGACTGGTCATCAGCTGGAAGAAGCCGATCAGCGCGAGGGTGGCGAGATCCATGCCGCTGCGCAGCCGCAGGGCCACGCCGGCGAGGACCAGGAGCATGCCGAGGGTCTGCGGTTTCGTGGCGGCGTGGCTGCGGGACAGCACGTCGGGCAGCCGCAGCATTCCGATCACACCGAGCAGGCAGATCGCCGCACCGATGAACACCAGCACCGCACCGGCCGTGTCGAGGATCTGGAACCAGACGTTCACCGTGCTTCCCCCTCGGTCCCGCCCATGCCGTCGCGTCCGTCGCGCCCGTCGCGCCCGTCGCGCCCGTCACGCCCGTCGCGCCCGTCACGCCCATTGCGCCCATTGCGCCCGTCGCGCCCGTCGCGCCCGTCACGCCCGTCACGCCCGTCACGCCCGTCGCGCCCGTCACGCCCATTGCGCCCATTGCGCCCGTCGCGTCCGTCGCGCCCGTCGCGCCCGTCGCCGCCTGTTCCGCCCGCTTCCCGAGGTAGCGCCGGCCGGTCGCGCGTGGCGATGAAGCGGGCGATGCCGACCGATCCCGTGAACCCGAGGAACGCCAGCACCAGCATGATCGGGAAGTAGAACGGCTCACGCGCGAAGGCGCACTTGGCGCCCAGGCCCGCGATGATGAGGGCGGCGCAGACGTCGAGTGAGATGGCCCGGTCCAGCATGGAGGGGCCCAGCCAGATCCGGGTGAGGAGCCCCGCCCCGGCGATGACGATGACGACGACGGCCGCGGTGAGCAGCGCCTGGTCGACGGTCTCCGGCCCGCTCATGCGCCGTCCCCCCTGTCGCGCCCGGCCGGTGGCGGCGGTTCGGCGACGCGGGCGATCTCGTCGGGTGTGCCGAAGGCCCGTACGGTCAGCTTCTCCATACGCCAGACGGAGCGCCGCGCCGCGTCGAGCACGGCGGGTCTGTCCGCGTCGAGGACGTGCAGGAAGACGGTGGCCGTGGCGCGGCGTACCTCGACGATCGATCCGCCGGGCACGTTCGACACGGCGACGGCGGTGGCCGCGAGCATCAGGTCGGAGCGGCAGCGCAGCGGTACGGCGATGACGGCGGCCCGGTGCGGGTGGTCGACGAAGATCTGCCGGGTGACCCGTACGCCCGAGGTGTACATGTCGTAGAGCAGATAGCCGGCGAGCATCAGGATGCCCCAGGGGTGCAGGCGGAGCCCGAGGTCGACCCGGGGCAGCGGGAAGGCCAGGCAGACGGCGACCGCGACGACCGCGCCGATCAGTACGTTGGCCCAGTTCAGGCCGGACCAGAGCAGCACCCAGATGAGGGTGAGCCAGGCGATCAGCGGGAGGTCGAGCACGCGTCCCCGCCCGCCGAACTCGCAGCTGAAGGGCGGCAGGTCCTTGTTCCGGCAGGACAGTCTGACGATGCGTTTCACCCGCCGAGCACCGCCTCGACGTAGGGGGTACGTGCGAGGAGTTCGGCGGCCGCGCGGTCGGTGTAGGAGGTCAGCGGTCCGGCGAACACGGTGAAGGCGAGCCCGAGGACGACGGCTGCCGCGGTGGCCGCGGTCATCGGCAGCGGCAGTTTCGTCGTGGTGGTGACGGCGTGTCCGTGCAGGGTGGCCGCGACCGCGAGCCCGGCGGGCTGGTGGCGGGGGCGGACCGGTTCGTCGCCGCTGCCGGGGATGTGGTCGGGGCCCTCGTCGACGTCGCTGTCGTCCTCCCCGGAGTCGGACTCCAGGACGGTGCCGGCCGCGGCCTGCCCCGGGGGCGCAGCCCGCCAGAATGCCAGGTTCCAGACCTTGGCCATCACGTAGAGCGTGAAGAGGCTGGTCACCGCCGATCCGGTGACCAGGAGCCAGGCCCAGGCACTGCCGTCGGCGACGCCGGCCCGCATCAGTCCGAGCTTGCCGATGAAGCCGGACAGCGGCGGGATGCCGGCCAGGTTCATGGCGGGTACGAAGAACAGGACGGCGAGCAGGGGGGATGCCTTGGCCAGTCCGCCGATCCGGGTGAGTTCGTTGGTGCCGCCCCGGCGTTCGATGAGGCCCGCCACCAGGAAGAGCGTGGTCTGGACGGTGATGTGGTGGGCGACGTAGACGATCGCGCCGCCGTACGCGTCCCGGGTGGCGAGGCCGATGCCGAAGACCATGTAGCCGATGTGGCTGATGAGTGTGAAGGAGAGCAGCCGCTTCAGGTCGGTCTGGGCGACGGCTCCGAGGATGCCGATGACCATCGAGGCGAGCGCGGCGGCCATCAGCAGGTCGCCGAGCCGGTTGCCGGGGAAGAGCAGTGTCTCCGTGCGCAGCATGGAGTACACACCGACCTTGGTGAGCAGACCGGCGAAGACCGCGGTGACGGGGGCGGGCGCGGTCGGATAGGAGTCGGGGAGCCAGGCGGCGAGCGGGAAGACGGCGGCCTTGACGGCGAAGACGGTGAGCAGCATCGCCTGGATCAGGGTCTGCACCCCGAGCGGGAGCGCGGCGAGCCGGCCGGCCAGTTGCGCGAAGTTGGCGGTGCCGGTCGCCGCGTAGGTCATGGCGATGGCGGTGAGGAACAGCATCGACGAGAACAGCGAGATGATCACGTACGTGGAGCCCGCGCGGATGCGGGGTCCGGTGCCACCGAGGGTGAGCAGGACGAAGCTGGCGACGAGCATGATCTCGAAGCCGACGTAGAGGTTGACGAGGTCACCGGCGAGGAAGGTGCAGGAGACCCCGGCGACCAGGATCAGATAGGCGGGGTGGAAAACCGCGACGGGTGTTTCCTCGTCCCGGTCGGCCATGCCCTGGCCAAGGGAGTAGACGAGCACGCAGAGCGTGATGGCGGAGGAGACGGTCAGCATCAGTCCGGACAGCCGGTCGGCGACCAGGGTGATGCCGAGCGGTGGCGCGAAGTCGCCGAGGTGGACGGAGAGCGGGCCGCGGGTGTCGGCGACGATCATCAGCGTGAGGGAGAGCCCGAGCACGGCGGTGAGCACGGCGACGCTGACGAGGCGCTGGATCTGTTTGAGCCGGGTGCCGACGGCGAGGCTCAGGCCGGTGGCGCAGAGCGGCAGCAGCACCGGCAGGGGGACGAGTGCGTTCATCCGGTGTCTCCCGGGTCGGTGTCGGGGCGGGGCGGTTTCCGGGCGTCGTCCTCGGCGGCGGTGTCGGGGCGGGGCGGTTTCCGGGCGTCGTCCTCGGCGGCGGTGTCGGGGCGGGGCCGTTGCCGGGCGTAGTCCTCGGGGTCCGCGCCCAGTACGTCGTGCCAGAGGTCTCCGGTGGCGTACCGGCCCCGGGCCTGGAGGGCGCGGTCGGCGCGCAGTCTGGCCCGCAGGCGGCGGCGTTCCCCGCGGTACCGGGCGCGTTCCTCTTCCGTGACGTCCGGGGCGGCCCGGTACCGTTCGCGCAGTTCGTCCCGCTCCCCCAGCACCTCGGCGCGCAGTGCGATGCGCCGGTCCTCGTCGTCGTCGTGGACCTCGTCGGTGCCGGTCAGCTGGTGGCCGCGGTAGGCCATGGCGAGGAGGAACGCCGTGGTGGCGAGGGTGATGACGATCGCGGTGAGCGCGATGGCCTGGGGCAGCGGGTCGGTGACCTCCCGCAGCGGGGCGCCGTAGAGGAGCGGTTCCCGGCCGGCCGATCCGGTCGCGGCGAGGATGAGCAGGTTGATGCCGTTGCCCGCGATCACCGCGCCGAGCAGGATGCGGGTGAGGGGCCGGGTGAGCATGAGGATGCCGCCGACCGCGCACAGCACGGCGGCGGTGGCCAGGAGCGAGAAGCTCACCGTCATCCGGTGGGGCCTCCCGTTCCGGGTGCGGCTCCCGGTGGGGTGCCGGTGCGTGCGGCGGCGGCCCTTTCGAACGCCGCGCGCTCGATCTGCCGGTCGATCTTGGCGCCGAGCGCGCGCACGATGTCCAGCACCACGCCCAGGACCAGCAGATAGACGCCGAAGTCGAAGAGGACCGGGGTGCCCAGGTGGTATGCGCCGATCAGGGGCAGCCGGCCGTGGTGGGTCCAGGCGTGCAGGACCGTTCCCTGGGCGAGGCCGAGCAGGGCGACGCTCGTGGAGATGAACAGCCCCAGGCCGGTGAAGAGTCCGGGCTGCAGCGGTGCGGCCTCGGCGAGTTCGAAGCGGCCGCCCGCCAGGTAGCGGGTGATCAGGGCGAGCCCGCCGACGAGCCCGCCGACGAAGCCGCCGCCCGGCATGTTCTCGGCGCAGAACAGCAGGTACAGCGAGAGCACCAGGACCGGGTGGAACAGCAGTCGGGTCACGACCTCGAAGACGATCGAGCGGTGCTCGGGGGCGAGCGTGGACCCGGCCGCGAGCCAGCCGCGTTCGGGTGCGCCTTCGTCGCCGTGCGGAAGTCCCGTCATCTCGGGGGCCGTCAGTGACCAGGCGGTACGTCCCCGCGTCTCTTCCCGCAGCGACGGGTCCTCGGCGCGGCGGTGCAGATAGATCAGGCTCGTCACGCCGATCGCCGCCGCGGCGAGCACGGCGGACTCCCCCATCGTGTCCCAGGCGCGCAGGTCCACCAGGATGGTGGCCACGACGTCCTTGAGCCCGTGGTGGGCGGTCTCCTCCACCATGGCCGCGCCCGCCGGTTTCGCCGTACGCGCGGCCGCCGCGACCCACACCACCACGCCGAGCGTCGCCGCCGCGGCCAGCGCGACCGGAATGCGCACGGCACGGCGCCGGCTGCTGACCGACTCCTGGAAGTGCACCGGCATCCGCCGCAGCACCAGCACGAACACGATCATCGACACGGTCTCGACGCAGAACTGGGTGAGCGCCAGGTCCGGGCCGCCCTGGACGACGAAGAGCAGCGCGGCGCCGTATCCGGTCAGCCCGGCGAGGACCACGGCCTTCATCCGCCGGCTGACGGTGAGACAGAGCAGGGCGGCCGCGCAGGTCAGCACGGCGATGGCGCCCTGCAGCGGGAAGTCCCAGATCTTCGGGACGGCCGCCCCGTGCCAGGGCCGGTCCACGCCGAGGACGGTGAGCTGGCCGGCCAGCATCACGAGCAGGGTGGTGGCGAGGTACACGGAGAGCGAGCCGCGCTGGACGAAGCCGGTGAGCTGGAGGGAGAGCCGTTCCAGGCCGAGCAGCAGATGCCCGAAGACGCTGTCGGCGGTGGGCCAGGCGATCCGCCGGGACAGCCGGGTGACGGTGGTGCGGGCGGCGAAGAGCAGCACGCCGCCCGCCACTGCGGCGGCCGAGAGCAGCAGGGCGGTCCCGAATCCGTGCCAGAGCGAGAGACGGTAGGGATGCGCGGACGGGGGGAACGCGTCCGCGTAAGCGCCGAGCAGCCGGTCCGTCCAGCCGACGCCGGGGCCGAGTACCAGCCCGCAGACCGCGAGCACGGCGGGCGGCGCGAGGAACCACGGACCGACCCGGTGGACCGGAGTGTCCTCGACCCCGGGCTTACGGGCGAAGGCGCCCCAGACGAACCGCACGGTGTAAGCGACGGTCAGCGCCGAGCCCGCCACCGTGCTGCCCAGTGCCCAGCGGTCGGCGGTGTCGCCGTGCAGCAGCGCCTCGAACGCGGCCTCCTTCGCGGCGAAGCCGAGCAGCGGGGGCAGGGCCGCCATGGATGCGGCGGCGAGCACCGCGACCGCGCAGACGTGCGGCAGCGCCCGGCCGACGCCGGAGAGTCTGCGCAGATCACGGGTGCCGGCCGCGTGGTCGACGATGCCGGTGACGAGGAACAGCGGCGCCTTGAACAGGGCGTGGCCCAAAATCATGACGGCGGCGGCCAGCGCCGTGTCCCGGGTGCCGACCCCGGCGAGCAGGGTGAGGAAGCCGAGCTGGCTGACGGTGCCGTAGGCGAGGACGAGCTTCAGGTCGTTCAGGCGCAGCGCCCGCCAGCCGCCGAGCAGCATGGTCGCGGCCCCGAGGACGATCACGACGGGCCGCCAGACCGGCACGTCGGCGAAGCCGGGGGCGAGCCGGGCGACCAGGTAGACACCGGCCTTCACCATCGCGGCAGCGTGCAGATAGGCGCTGACGGGGGTGGGTGCGGCCATGGCGTTCGGCAGCCAGAGGCTGAACGGCCAGATCGCCGACTTCGACAGCGCACCGCACAGGATCAGCACCACGGCGACCGAGACGGCGAGGCTCGTCGGGGGCGGGTCGGCGAGGATGGCGGAGATCCGGTACGTGCCCGCCGACTGACCGATCATCAGGAAGCCGACGAACATCGCGAGGCCGCCGAGTGTGGTCACGGTGAGCGCCTGGAGCGCGCAGCGGCGGCTGTGCTTCTGCTCGCTGTCGTATCCGATCAGCAGGTACGAGAAGACCGTGGTCAGCTCCCAGAACACGTAGAGCGAGATCAGGTCGTCGGCGAGGACCAGGGCGAGCATGGCGCCCGCGAACGCGAGGAGGTTCCCGGCGAAGCCGGCCAGGTGCAAGGTCGCGTCGGTGAAGTACGAGGCGCAGTAGAGCAGGACGAGCGTGCCGATTCCGGCCGCGAGCAGCACCATGAGCTCGGCGAGCGCGTCGAGCCTCAGATCGACGGTGACGTCGTACGCCGGCATCCACCGCCACGACCAGGTGACCGAGCCGCCGGAGGCGGCGGTGTTCCACTGCGTGGCCGCCCACACGGTGGCGGCGGCCGGTGGCAGCGCGAGCACGACGAAGGCGCGCGTGCCCAGTGCCCGTACCAGCGGTCGCGCGCAGGCGGCCAGGACGAAGTGGCAGACGATGAGCGCGGTCATACGACCCCGAGGGGCGTCCCGCGCCCGCGGGAAGCGGGGGACCGGGGCCCGGGCGAGGCACTACAGGCAAAGGGCACTAAACACAGATATATCCCCTACGGTGCTTCACCCGTACGGCGCGCCGCACCCCGCCCGGCGCGGTGGGTTCACCGGTGTTCGCCGCAGACCCCTCTGTGGCCGCAGTACGGCGCGTTCCCGGTGCGTCCGCAGCCGCACAGCATCACCCGGGTCTCCTGGTCCCGCTCATCCACCCCGGCGGCCAGCACGTCCAGACAGTCCTCGTCCCACCGGGAAGCCACCAGAGCACCGGTCAGCGTCTGGCCCAACCCGGCCAGAAAACCCACCCGTTCGAACAACAGGCCCTGCCCGACCCGCTCGCCACTGCTCTCGACGACGCCACGGAAGGCGGTACAGGTAGCCGTCGCCATCAACCTGGCCACGCCCACCACCCCCGCTTCCCCACACGATCCCGATCAGTTCGCCGAAGCGGCCGCATCGCGGCACTCCGATCGACTTAACGACTGACAGTCACACAAGGGCACGGCCTCACCGCACCCCGTCGATCCGTCCGAGACCCCCGCAGGGAACCACAACGCGCGGGAAGAGCACAATCGTCAACATCCCACGACGCGGAGAACCAGGAAAGCCCCCAACTCACACAAACAGAGGAAACCACCACTAGACGGGAGGAAACGAGTGGCAGATCCCAAGCAGCCGCCCCGACGACGCGAACTAGCATCAGCCAGCCTGCTTAAGCCAATCCCCCAACAGTCGAAGACCCTGCCCGTCGTGGCCGGCTGACCGTCCGCTCTTCCTCGTCGCTTCCCCTTACTTTTCTCGCTCTGGAGAGATCTGAGATTCACGGCGGCGGCATCGGCGGGCTCAGCCTCGCCACCGCGCTGGCCCGGCGCGGCCACACCGTCGAGGTCGCCGAGCTCCGCGACGAGCTGGAAGCGCTCGGCGTCGGCATCATCCAGCCGTCCAACGCCCTCCACGTCATGCGGGAGATCGGGGTGCTCGACGACTGCCTCAAGGCGGGCTTCGAGTGGGAGATCCTGACCATCGCCGACCCGGCCGGCAACACGCTCGCCGAGATTCCGCAGCCGCGGATGGGCGACGTCCCCTCGAACAACGGCATCCCGCGCCCCGCCCTCGCTCAGGTACTGAACGCCGCCGCGGTGGCCGCCGGGGCCACGATTTGTTTCGGCACCACCATCACTGAGCTGGCCGACGACGGCTCCGGCGTGGACGTCACCCTCTCCGACGGCTCCACCGGGCGCTGGGACCTGGTGGTCGGCTTCGACGGCATCGGTTCGCCGCTGCGCACCCGGCTGTACGGGGACGGCTATGTCCCCGAGTACACCGGGTTCGCCAACTGGCGCGTGACGGTGGACCGCCAGCCCCGGGTACGGGGTGTGGTGATGGGCACCGCGGGCCAGGCCGCGAAGGCGCTGCTCACCCCGATCACCGAGGAACTGATGTACCTGGGCGCGGCGCACGTGCTGGTGAAGCCGTACTGATCCGCGCGCCGCCGGGCGGGCCGGGCACACCGTGCCCGGCCCGCCCGGCGCGTTCACGGCAGCACCGCCACCCCGTCGATCTCGACCAGTGCCTGCTCGTCCCAGAGCTCCGTCACGCCGATGACCGCCATGGCCGGATAGTCGCGGCCCGCCAACTGCCGCCAGATTCGGCCCAGTTCCCTGGCATGCGTGCGGTAGTCGGCCACATCGGTGGCGTACACGGTGACGCGGGCCAGGTCCGCCGGGGCGCCGCCCGCCGCGCGCAGGGCGGTGAGCAGATTGGTGAGCGCCGTAGCGAACTGTTCGGGCAGGCCGGTGCCGACGACCTTCCCGTCCTGGTCGAGGGCGGTCTGCCCGGCCAGGAAGACCAGTTGGCCGCCGGTGGCGGTGACGGCGTGCGAGAAGCCCGCGGGCGGCGACAGTTCGGCGGGGTTGATCCGGTGGAGCGGACTCATGCGGAGGCCTCCCGGTTCGCGTACAGCTCCTTGGCGATGATCGTGCGCTGGACCTCGCTGGCGCCCTCGTAGATCCGTGGGGCGCGAACCTCCCTGTACAGGTGTTCCAGGAGGTGGCCGCGGCGCAGGGCGCGGGCGCCGTGCAGTTGGACGGCGGTGTCGACGACGTACTGCGCGGTCTCGGTGGCGTACAGCTTCGCCATGGCCGCGCGGCGCGGTACGCCGGGCTCGCCCGCGTCGTACGCGGCGGCGGCCGCGTACACCAGCAGCCGGGCGGCTTCGGTGCGGGTGGCCATCTCGGCGACCTGGTGGGAGACGGCCTGAAGATCCTTCAGCGGGCCGCCGAAGGCGGTGCGTCCGGCGGTGTGCGTCACCGTGGCGTCGAGGGCGGCGCGGGCCATGCCGACGGCGAACGCGCCGACGCTGGGGCGGAACAGATTGAGGGTGTCCATGGCGACCCGGAAGCCGCGGTCCGGTTCGCCGAGCACATCGTCGGCGGTGACCGGGACGCCGTCGAAGACGAGGGCCCCGATGGGGTGCGGCGAGAGCATGTCGAGGGCGGTGCCGGTCAGTCCGGGGCGGTCGGCGGGGACCAGGAACGCGGTGACGCCACGGGATCCGGCGCCCTGGGTCGTACGGGCGAAGACGGTGTAGAAGTCGGCCTCGGGTGCGTTGGAGATCCAGCACTTCTCACCGGTCAGGCGCCAGCCGTCGGGGGCGTGTTCGGCGTTCAGGGCGAGGGCCGCGGCATCGGAGCCCGCGCCCGGTTCGCTGAGTGCGAAGGCGGCGACGGCCCGGCCGGCGCGCACTTCGGGGAGCCAGCGCTCACGGAGGGCCGGGGTTCCCGCCCGGAGCACGGGGTGGGTGCCGAGGCCCTGGAGGGCCAGTGCGGTCTCTGCCTCCGTGCAGCCGCGGGCCAGTGACTCGCGGAGCAGGCAGAGGTCGAGGGCGCCGGAGTTCAGCAGCCGGTCGAGGAGGCCCGACTCGCCGAGTGCGGCGATCAGGGGGCGGTTGACGTGGCCCGGGTCGCCCTTTTCGGCCAGGGGGCGCAGTTGCTGCTCAGCAAGGACTCTCAGCTCCTCGCACCAGGCGGTTTGTGCCGGATCGAGCGAGAATGCCGTCATACCGGCGCCTCTCTTGTCGGTGTCGGAGGCGCCCGCTCGGGCGCATCCCGTCTTTCTCGTCTTATCGCGGACCGTTGACTACCGTCACCCAAACGATACGCTCCAGAGGCGACAAGGGGGCGATCCGTCATGGACCCGAAGACCTCAGCGCACCTCGACAGCTTCGCCAGGGAGCACCTGCCACCTCCGGACCAGTGGCCGGAACTGCTCTTCGACCTGCCCGAACTGAACTACCCGGCCCGCCTCAACTGCGCGGCGGAACTGCTGGACCGTACGGCCGACCGCTTCGGCCCCGACCGCCCCGCCTTCCGTACCCCGGACGGCGGAGTGTGGAGCTACGGGGAGCTGCGGGGCCGGGTGGACCGGATCGCCCATGTCCTCACGTCGGTTCTGGGGGTCGTCCCCGGCAACCGCGTCCTGTTGCGCGGCCCCACCACCCCCCAGCTGGCCGCCTGCTGGCTCGCGGTGCTGAAGGCGGGCGCGATCGCCGTCACGGTGCTGGACCGGCAGCGGTCCGCCGAGCTCGCCACCATCTGCTCGATCGCCCGGGTGAGCCACGCACTGTGCGACATCCGGGCGATCGACGATCTGGTGAAGGCTCAGGTGCCGGGGCTGCGGATCACGACGTACGGGGGTGACGCCCCGGACGATCTGCTGCGGCTGGCCGGGGCCGAGCGGGGGCCGTACCGGCCGGTGGACACGGCGGCGGACGATGTCGCGCTGATCGCGTTCACCTCGGGCACCACCGGGCGGCCGAAGGGCTGTATGCACTTCCACCGGGACGTGCTCGCGATCGCCGACACGTTCTCGCGCCATGTCCTGCGCCCGACGCCCGACGACGTGTTCGCGGGCAGTCCGCCGCTCGGCTTCACCTTCGGGCTCGGCGGTCTGGTGGTCTTCCCGCTGCGGGCCGGTGCCAGTTCCCTGCTGCTCGAACAGTCGGGCCCGGTGCAGCTGTTGGCCGAGCTCGCCGCCCACCGGGTATCGGTGCTGTTCACCGCGCCGACCGCGTACCGCGTGATGCTCGACCACGTCGACGAGCACGATCTGACCGCGCTGCGGCGCTGTGTCTCGGCCGGCGAGAACCTTCCGGTCGCCACCTGGCGGTCCTGGTACGAGCGGACGGGGCTGCGCATCATCAACGGCATCGGCGCCACCGAACTGCTGCACATCTTCATCTCCGCCGCCGACGACGCGATCCGCCCCGGCACCACCGGAGTCCCCGTGCCCGGCTGGCAGGCCCGGGTGGTGGACGGCGAGGGCCGACAGGTGCCGGACGGGGAGCCCGGACTCCTCGCCGTACGCGGTCCGATCGGCTGCCGCTATCTCGCCGACGACCGCCAGCGGGACTACGTGGCGCACGGCTGGAACATCACCGGTGACACGTATGTGCGCGATCCGGACGGCTACTTCCGTTACGTCGCCCGCGCCGACGACATGATCATCTCCTCCGGCTACAACATCGCGGGCCCCGAGGTCGAGGACGCCCTGTTGCGTCACCCCGCGGTGGCCGAGGCCGCGGTGGTGGGGCGGCCCGACGAACTGCGCGGCCGGATCGTCGTGGCGTACCTCGTGCTGCGCGAGGGCGCGAAACTGTCGGCCGACGAGCTGCGCACGTACATGAAGGGCGAGCTGGCCCCGCACAAGTGCCCGCGCGTCGTCGAGTTCCTGCCCGCACTGCCCCGGACCGCCACGGGAAAGCTGCAGCGTTTCCGGCTGCGGGAAGAGTGACCCGGAAACGCTGCGGTACGAGTGACCCGGAAATACGGGTGCTTCGCGCTACCCGCACCCGGCAGGACGGAGCATGACCTGGACCTTCACCGATGACGTCGACGTATTTCTGGACGCGGCCGGCGCCTCGCTGGCCGCCCGGCCCGCAGAGAACACCCTGGTGTTGACCGTCACCGCGGCCCTGCGCCGCAACGGCCCGCACGCCTACGGTGGCTCCGCCCCGCTGCTGGGCTGGTGGCGCGGGGCGGACGGCGAGGTCGCGGGGACGCTGGTGCAGACCCCGCCGTACCGGCCGCTGCTGGGGACCGTCGCCCCGGAAGCGCTCGCCCCGCTGGCCGCCGCGCTCCCGCTGACCGCGATCAACGCGGACCGGGCCACCGCCGAGGCGCTGGCCGCCACCTGGCCGGGCCACCGGGTCGACCAGGAGCAGCGGCTCTACCGGCTGGAGACGCTGGTCCCGCCCTCGCCGGCACCGGCCGGGAGGCCCAGGACCGCCACCTCCGCCGACCGGGAGCTGCTGGTGCGCTGGTTCCGCGCGTTCGCCGACCAGGTCGGCCAGCCCGGCACACATGCCGAGCGGCTGGTGGACGAGCAGACGGCAGCCGGCAATCTGACGCTCTGGGAGGACGGCGGCGTCCTGGTGTCGATGGCGGGTGCCTCGCGGCGGATCGCGGGCACGGTGCGGATCTCGACGGTCTACACACCTGCCGAGCACCGCGGCCGGGGCTACGCGGCCGCTGTGACGGCGGAGGTCGCCCGGGCGGCTCGGGAGGCGGGCGCGCAGGAGGTGCTGCTCTTCACCGACCTCGCGAACCCGACCAGCAACGGCGTGTACCGGCGCATCGGCTTCCGGGCGCTCTCGGACCGGCTGCTGATCAGCACGGCGCAGGAGCCCGTCACCCCAGGGTGAGGCGCGGCTTCGGTGCGTCCGTACGGCCCGTCGGCGGGGTGCGGCTGCCCGCGCGGTACGGGAGCGGCCAGGGCGCGCCCGGACCGCTGTAGCCCTGGTCGGCCGCCGCGTGCAGCGTCCAGTGCGGGTCGTAGAGATGGGGGCGGGCCAGGGCGCAGAGGTCGGCCCGGCCCGCCAGCAGGAGTGAGTTGACGTCGTCCCAGGAGGAGATCGCGCCGACCGCGATGACCGGCACGCACAGCGTGTTGCGGATCCGGTCCGCGTACGGGGTCTGGTAGGAGCGCCCGTACTCGGGGCGTTCGTCGGGCACGACCTGGCCGGTGGAGACGTCGATGGCATCGGCTCCGCGGGCGACGAAGGCACGGGCGATCTCGACGGCGTCGTCGGCGCTCGTGCCGCCCTCGGCCCAGTCCGTGGCGGAGATGCGGACGGTCATGGGCCGGTCGTCGGGCCAGTCGGCGCGGACCGCGTCGAAGACTTCCAGGGGGAAGCGGAGCCGGTTGTCCAGCGATCCGCCGTACCGGTCGGTGCGGTGGTTGGTGAGCGGCGAGAGGAAGCCGGAGAGCAGGTAGCCGTGCGCGCAGTGGAGTTCCAGCAGGTCGAAGCCGCAGTGATCGGCACGGCGGGCCGCCGCCGCGAACTGTTCGCGTACGGCGTCGAGTCCGGCCCGGTCCAGGGCGTGCGGGACCTGGTTGACGCCGTCCGCGTACGGGATCGGGGAGGCGGCGGTGAGCGGCCAGTTGCCGTGGTCGAGGGGCTGGTCGATGCCCTCCCACATGAGCTTGGTGGAACCCTTGCGTCCGGAGTGGCCGAGCTGGACGCCGATGGCCGTGCCGGGCGCGCTCGCGTGGACGAAGTCGGTGATCCGGGTCCAGGCCGCGGCCTGTTCGGCGGTGTAGAGCCCGGTGCAGCCGGGGGTGATGCGGCCCTCCGCGCTGACGCACACCATCTCCGTCATGACGAGCCCGGCGCCACCGAGTGCGCGTGCGCCCAGGTGGACGAGGTGGAAGTCGCCGGGAACGCCGTCGACGGCCGAGTACATGTCCATGGGTGAGACGACGACGCGGTTGCGGAGTTCGAGGCCGCGCAGCCGCAGCGGGGTGAACATCGGCGGGGTTCCCGGGGCGCAGCCGAACTCCTCCTCGACGGCGGCGGTGAAGGAGGCGTCGCGCAGCCGCAGGTTGTCGTGGGTGACGCGGCGGCTGCGGGTGAGGAGGTTGAAGGCGAACTGGCGGGGCGGCTGGTCGACGTACGTACCGAGCTCCTCGAACCAGCGCAGGCTGGCCGCGGCGGCCCGCTGGGTCGATTCGACGACCGGCCGGCGCTCGGCCTCGTACGCGGACAGCGCGGCGGGCAGGTCGGGCTGTTCCTCGATGCAGGCGGCGAGCGCGAGGGCGTCCTCGACGGCGAGTTTGGTGCCGGAGCCGATGGAGAAGTGCGCGGTGTGGGCGGCGTCGCCCATGAGGACCGTGATCCCGTGCGACCAACGGGCGTTGACGACGGTACGGAAGGTGAGCCAGGAGGAGTTGTTGGAGCGCAGCGGCCGACCGCCGAGCGCCTCGGTGAAGATCTTGGCGCAGCGTACGGTCGAGTGCTCCACGTCGCAGGTGTCGAATCCGGCGGCCCGCCACACCTCCTCGCGCATCTCGACGATGACGGTGGAGGCATCGGCCGAGAAGGGGTAGCCGTGCAGCTGCATCACCCCGTACGCGGTCTCGGCGATCTCGAAGCGGAAGGCGTCGAGGGCGAAGTCGGCGGCGAGCCAGATGTAGCGGCAGCGGTGGTCGGTGAGGCGGGGGCCGAAGCTGTCGGCGTGCGCGGCACGGGTGAGGCTGTGCACTCCGTCGGCGGCGATCACCAGGTCGTGGGCGGCGGCCAGCTCGGCGGCCGGCGGGGCCGTGGTGCGGAAGCGGAGGCGTACGCCGAGGGACTCGCAGCGGTCGTGCAGGATCTCCAGGAGCCTGCGCCGGCCCAGCGCCGCGAAGCCGTGGCCGCCGGAGGTCTGGGTCACGCCGCGGTGGACGATGTCGATGTCGTCCCACCGTACGAACTCGTCCTGGAGCGCCCGGTACACGACCGGGTCGGCGTGCTCGATGCCGCCGAGGGTCTCGTCGGAGAGGACGACGCCGAAGCCGAAGGTGTCGTCGGGTGCGTTGCGCTCCCAGACGGTGATGTCGCGTTCCGGATCGAGCCGCTTGAGCAGGGCCGCGGCGTAGAGCCCACCGGGTCCGCCGCCGATGACCGCGATCCGTTTCACGCCGGTCGGCTTCGCGGTGGAGGGACGCGCGCGGGGCGCCGTAACCGTCCTGGCAGATGCGATCGCGCCGCGCGCCGTAACCGTCCTGGCAGATGCGATCGTGCCGGGCGTCTTCGCGGCGGCCGGTCCCGAGCGGGTGGCGCTGGTGTCGGGCGGCATCGCGCTACCGGCCTTGCCACTTCGGTGGCCGCTTCTCGGTGAAGGCTGCATGGAATTCGGCGTAGTCCTCGCCGTGCATCAGCAGGGCCTGGGTCGCGGCGTCCATCTCGACCGCGGCGGCGAGCGGCATGTCCAGTTCGGCGGTGAGCAGTGCCTTGGTCCGGGCGAGGGCGAGGGCCGGTCCGTCGGCGAGGCGACGGGCGAGCGCCGCCGCGCGCACATCCGCCTGGCCTTCCTCGGTCAGCTCGCTGATCAGTCCGATCCGTTCCGCTTCGGGCGCGCGGACCGGTTCGCCGAGCATCAGCAGCCGGGTGGCGTGACCGAGGCCGACGACGCGCGGCAGCAGGTAGGCGGCGCCCATGTCGCCGCCGGAGAGGCCGACCTTGGTGAAGAGGAAGGCGAAGCGGGCGGACGGATCCGCGATCCGGAAATCGGCGGCCAACGCGAGAACCGCGCCGGCACCTGCTGCCACGCCGTGTACGGAGGCGACGACGGGGAAGGGGGTTTCACGAAGGGCCCGCACCACCTGCCCGGTCATGCGGTTGAAATCGAGGAGCTGGGCGGTGTCCATGGCGAGTGTCGCGCCGATGATGTCGTCGACATCTCCGCCCGAGCAGAAACCGCGGCCCTCCCCCGCGAGCACCAGCGCGCGCACGGTGCGTTCGCGGGACAGTTCGGCAAGCAGGTCGCGCAGGTCGGCGTAGGCACCGAAGGTGAGCGCGTTGAGTTTCTCGGGGCGGGCGAGGGTGACGGTGGCGACTCCGTCGTCCGTCGTCAGCCGCAGATGACGCCAGTCATCCGTACGGGGGGCGGAGCTGGGAAACGGACTCATGGAGGGGGCTTCCCTTCAGCCGTCGGGCCGCTGCCTGCGACTACCTGCAACCGAAGTTATCACTCGTACGTGACTCCCGTCACGGGCACGCGATACGCGGAGTGTGAGAAGACAGTGGCGAACGTCCCCTTCGTATCGGTCGGCAGACCCTTGTCCGAGCTCGTTGCACTTCGGAAAGGTTGAATCGAAGAAGTGTTGACGTCCAGAAAGTCCTCCAACCGACATCCAGGAAGCCCACCGACTCCGGAACGGAAACCCCGCCGTGCCCTCCGATGCCTCCCTCCCCGCCTCCTGGCGGATTGCCCTGCCGCACTCGACGGTGGCCGTACCGGTCGCCCGCGCCCTGATCCGTACGGCGCTGGCGGACATCAACGCTCCGGCCGATTCGGACACCGCCGAGCTCCTCACCGCCGAGCTGGTCACCAACGCGGTGGAGCACACCTGCGGAGCGGAGCCGATCGAGCTGGTGGTGGAGCTGCTGCCGACCGGCTGCCAGGTGGAAGTGCACGACCGCGACCCCGCCCCGCCGGGTGATCTCTCCCATCCGCGGCCCGGCAGCGAGCCGGACCCGTGGCAGGAGCACGGCCGGGGGCTGCTGCTGATCCGTACGCTCAGCTCGTCCTGCGGTCACCGCACGACGGAGCACGGCAAGGCGGTCTGGTTCACCCTGCCGTCCCGTACGTCTCAGAACTTACCCGCCGACCCCGGACCGCCCCGGACTCCCTGATCACCCCGCGTCGGCAGCGGCCAGCCGGGAGCGGCTGCGGCCGTAGAAGGCGTAGACCGCCGCGCCGACGAGCAGGAAGACAGCGAACTGCACCCAGGTCGCCCAGCCGGTCCCGTAGATCAGGTAGAGGCAGAACCCGATGCCCAGGAGCGGGCTCAGCGGGTAGAGCGGCACCCGGAACGAGCCCGTAACCTCGGGGTTGCGGCGGCGCAGCACGATCACCGCGATGTTCACCGCGACCATGGTGGACAGTGTGCCGATGGTCGTCAGATTCACCACCACATCGAGCGAGGAGAAGGCCGCAGGGACCGCGAAGACGACCGCCACGATCCAGGTGTTGGCGACCGGCGTCGCCGTCCGCGGCGAGACCCGCTCGAAGACCCGTGGGATCAGGCCGTCGCGGGACATCGACATCAGGATGCGGGTCTGCCCGTACATCACCGCGAGTACGACGGACGCGATCGCGACGACCGCGCCGAAGGCGACGATCCCGCCGCCGACGTTCGAGCCGGTGACCTGGTCGACGACGATCGAGAGCGCGGCCGGCCGGCCGGCCACGGCCTTCGGGCCGAGGGCTCCGATGGCGGCGAGCGCGACGGCGCAGTAGAGCAGCGTGACCAGGCCGATGCAGATCATGATCGCGATCGGGATGTTCCGCCGCGGGTTCCTGACCTCTTCGCCCGCGGTGGTGATCGCGTCGAAGCCGATGTACGAGAAGAACGCGAGCGAAGCACCGGCGGTGACCCCGCCCGCTCCGTGAGCGATGAACGGCGTGAGGTTCCCGTGCTGGAAGGCCGTGAACGCGATGGCGCAGAACATGATCAGGACGGTGATCTTGAGGACCGCCATCGCGGTGGTGGCCCCCGCGCTCTCCCGGACGCCGCGCACCAGCAGGGTGGCGGCCATCATGATCACCAGGACGGCGGGCAGATTGATCACTCCGCCGTCGCCGGGCCCCGCCGAGAGAGCGGCGGGCAGCTGCAGACCGAACAGGCTGCTCAGCAGCTCGTTGACGTACTGGCTCCAGCCGACGGCGACCGCGGAGACCGAGACGCCGTACTCCAGCAGCAGGCACCAGCCGACGAGGAACGCGATGCGCTCGCCGAGCGTCGCGTAGGCGAAGGAGTACGAGCTGCCGGAGACCGGGATCGCGCTGCCCAGCTCGGCGAAGGAGAACGCGGTGAAGATGCAGGTGATCGCCGCGAGCACGAAGGACAGCACGACGGCGGGGCCGGCCTCGGCGACGCTGTCGGAGAGGCCGACGAAGATGCCGGTGCCGACGATGGCGCCGACACCGAAGCACACCAGCTGGAAGAGGCCCATGGAGCGCTTGAGGCCGTGCCCTTCCAGGTCGGCGCCGGACTCGGCGATCAGCTGATGCGGGCTCTTGATGCGTGGCCCTGACGGGTGCGTGGGGCTCGGTGGGCGCAGCGGACTCACGGGGACGGTCTCTTCTCTGGTGGAGCATGTGGAGGATGTGCGCCCCGGGACCTGTGGGGGACTCCGGCTCCGGGCTCAGAACTCAGAACTCGGGGCTCGGGGGCGTGGGGGGCACGAAAATGGGGTTCGAGCGTGCGAGCTCGAACCCCACCAGGAGGCAACATAATAGTCGCCTTCGCGCATGTTCACCCAACTGGGTGCATGTTCATGCAGTGCTCGGCGCTCAGTGCGCGGCCGCCAGGGTCGCCACCAGAACGGCCTTGATCGTGTGCATCCGATTCTCGGCCTCGTCGAAGACGACCGAGTACGCGGACTCGAAGACCTCGTCGGTGACTTCCAGCTCCGTCAGCCCGTGGGCGGCCTCGATCTCCCGCCCGACCTTGGTGCCGAGGTCGTGGTAGGCCGGGAGGCAGTGCAGGAACTTCACGTCGGCGTTGCCGGTGGCACGCAGGACGTCCATGGTCACGGCGTACGGCGCGAGGGCCTCGATGCGCTCGGCCCAGACCTCCTTGGGCTCACCCATGGAGACCCAGACATCGGTGGCGACGAAGTCCGCGCCCCTGACGCCCTCGGCGACGTCCTCGGTGAGAGTGACCGTCGCGCCGCTCGCCTCGGCCAGCGCACGGGCCTCGGCGACGATCTCCGGGGCCGGCCAGTACGACTTCGGCGCGACGATCCGCACGTCCATGCCCAGCAGCGCGCCGGTGACGAGGTAGGAGTTGCCCATGTTGAAGCGGGCGTCGCCGAGGTAGGCGAAGGCGATGCGCTCCAGCGGCTTCGCGCTGTGCTCGGTCATGGTGAGGACGTCGGCGAGCATCTGGGTCGGGTGCCAGTCGTCGGTGAGTCCGTTGAAGACCGGGACGCCGCCGTGGGCGGCCAGCTCCTCGACGGCCGCCTGGCTGTCACCCCGGTACTCGATGCCGTCGAACATCCGGCCGAGGACGCGGGCCGTGTCCTTCACCGACTCCTTGTGCCCGATCTGCGAGCCGGAGGGGTCGAGATACGTCGTGGACGCACCCTGGTCGGCGGCGGCCACCTCGAAGGCACAGCGGGTGCGGGTCGAGGTCTTCTCGAAGATGAGCGCGATGTTCTTGCCGCGCAGCCGCTGCACTTCGGTCCCCGACTTCTTGGCGGCCTTGAGCTCCGCCGCGAGGTCGATCAGGCCGCGGAACTCCTCGGCCGTGAAGTCCAGCTCCTTGAGGAAGTGGCGGCCTGCGAGATCTATGGCCATGGGACTGCTCCTGGGTAGGGCGAGGATCGCACTTGCACTGACCCTGGAAGTCTATACGACACTCTGCATTGCTATACGGTGATCCCCTCGGGCCCTGGCCGCGCACCACTACACCGGGTCGCGCACCACGGGGCAGCTCATGCAGCGGGGGCCGCCCCGGCCCCGGCCCAGTTCGCTGCCGCGGATCTCTATGACTTCGATGCCCTCCTTGCGCAGGTAGGTATTGGTGGTGGCGTTGCGTTCGTACGCGACGACGACGCCCGGCTCGACGGCCAGCACATTGCAGCCGTCGTCCCACTGCTCGCGCTGCGCGGCGTGCACGTCCTGGGTGGCCGTGAGAACCCGGATCGACTCCAGGCCCAGAGCGTGCGCGATCGCGTCGTGCATGTGCTCGGGCGGATGGTCGGTGACCTTCAGATCCCTCGGCCCGTCACCGGGCTCGATGGTGTAGGAGCGGAGCATGCCCAGCCCCGCGTACTTGGTGAAGGTGTCGCCGTCGATCATCGTCATGACCGTGTCGAGGTGCATGAAGGCCCGGCGCTTGGGCATGTCGAGCGCCACGATCGTGTGCGCCGAATCTGCGTCGAACAGCCCGCGGGCCAGCATCTCCACCGCCTGCGGGGTGGTGCGCTCGCTCATCCCGATGAGTACGGCGCCGTGGCCGATGACCAGTACGTCGCCGCCCTCGATGGTGGACGGGTAGTCGTCCTGCCCCTCCGACCAGTGGTGGAAGGCGCCCGCCTCGGGGCCGGTGAAGAGCGGGTGGTGGCGGTAGATCGCCTCGAAGTGGACGGTCTCGCGCTGCCGGGCCGGCCAGCGCATCGCGTTGATCGACACCCCGTCGTATATCCAGGCCGAGGTGTCCCGGGTGAAGAGATGGTTGGGCAGCGGGCCGAGCAGGAAGTCGTCCAGGTCCATGACGTGGAAGCGGACGGAGGTCGGCTCGCTGTGCCGGTCCAGGAACTCCCGCTTGGTCATCCCGCCGACCAGCGCCTGGGCCAGGTCCGGGCTGGGCAACTCCTCGAAGGCGGCCCGCAGATGCTCGGTGGCGAGCGGGCCGTACTCCTTCTCCTCGAAGACCCGGTCCAGGACGAGCCGCCTGGCCACCGGAATGTCCAGCGCCTCACGGAGCAGATCACCGAAGAGGTGCACCTCCACCCCGCGGTCGCGCAGTACGTCCGCGAAGCCGTCGTGCTCCTGGCGGGCGCGGCGTACCCAGAGCACGTCGTCGAACAGGAGCGCGTCCTTGTTGCTGGGGGTGAGCCTCTTCAGTTCCAGATCGGGGCGGTGCAGGATGACGCGGCGCAGCCGCCCGGCCTCGGAGTCGACATGGAATCCCATGTCTCCATCCTCGCCGTGCGGGGCGCCGTTCACCCGGTGAATCGCCAGCGGGATTCCCGTGGATCCACGGCCGGATCCACGGTCCGTCTCTCCGTCGAGCTCACGGAAAACCCGCTGCCACCCCCTCTACAGCCTCGGGTCGACCGGTTCCGACTCCAGGGCCAGCACCGCGAACACCGCCTCGTGCACCCGCCACAGCGGCTCGCCGTCGGCCAGCCGGTCCAGCGCTTCGAGCCCCAGCGCGTACTCCCGGAGCGCCAACGACCGCTTGTGACCGAGGAACCGGCCGCGCAGCCGCTCCAGATTCTCCGGGCGGGTGTACTCGGGGCCGTAGATGATCCGGAGGTACTCCCGGCCGCGCACCTTGATGCCCGGCTGGACCAGCCTGCCCTTGTCGTCCCGTACGAGCGCGGCGAGCGGCTTGACGACCATGCCTTCGCCGCCGCGTCCGGTCATCTCCAGCCACCAGTCGATGCCGGAGCGCACCGATGCCTCGTCACCCGTGTCGACGACGAGCCGACGGGTGACCTGGAGCAGTCCCGTCGGATCGTGCTCGACCAGCCGGTCGAGCCAGGCCAGCTGCTCGTCGTGCGGTACGGAGGCCAGCGAGCGGCCCTGCACGGCGAGGATCTGGAACGGGGCGAGCCGCACTCCGTCCAGGCCCTGGGTGCTCCAGCAGTAGCGGCGGTACGCCTCCGTGAACGCAGCCGCGTCCTCGGCCCGTCCCCGCTGGCGGTCCGCGAGCGTGCCCACGTCCACCCCACGGGCCGCCGCTGCCGCGAGGGCCGCCTCGGCCTCCGGGAGGACGGCTCCGGATGCGGCGCCGACCGCGGCGTACTGCGTGCGCAGCAGCCCGGCCGCCTTGAGGGACCACGGCATCAGCTCGGCGTCGAGCAGCACCCAGTCGGTGTCCCACTCCTCCCACAGTCCGGCGGCGGTGACGGCGGTGCGCAGCCTGCCGAGGATCACCTCGGTGAGGGCGGCGTCGTCGAGGAACGGCCGCCCGGTGCGGGTGTACAGCGCCCCGGTCGGACCTCCCTCACCACCGGAGGCGTCGGAGGCGTCGGAGGCGTCGGAGGTGCCGGGGGTGTCGGAGGTGCCGGGGGTGTCGGAGGTGCCGGGGGTGTCGGAGGTGCCGGGAGTATCGGGAGTGTCGGAGGTGTTGCCCACGCCGAACCGCTCACGGGCGGCGTTCGCGTCCCGGCAGACCAGTGCCACCGCACGCGAGCCCATGTGCTTCTCCTCGCACACGACTTGTGCGACACCGTCCGCCCGGTACTGGGCGAAGGCCTCGGCCGGATGCTCCAGATAGCCGTCCTCGTGCGAGGTGGCGGTGGGCGCCATGGTCGGCGGGAGGTAGCCGAGCAGCCGGGGGTCGACGGCGAACCGGCTCATGACTTCGAGCGCCGCCGCGGCGTTCTCCTCCCGGACCGAGATTCGCCCCATGTGCCGGGTCTCCACGATCCGGCGCCCCTGCACATCAGCGAGGTCCAGCGGCCGGCCCTCCCGGCCTCCGGGCGCCTCGGTGGTCAGCGGCTTGACCGGCTCGTACCAGACCTTCTCGGCCGGTACGTCGACGAGCTCGCGCTCCGGCCAGCGCAGCGCAGTCATCTTCCCGCCGAAGACCACGCCGGTGTCCAGGCAGATGGTGTTGTTGATCCAGGAGGTGTTGGGCACGGGGGTGTGGCCGTAGACCACGGCGGCCCGGCCCCGGTACTCCTCCGCCCACGGGTAGCGCACGGGCAGGCCGAACTCGTCGGTCTCGCCGGTGGTGTCCCCGTACAGCGCGTGCGAGCGGACCCGGCCGGAGGTGCGGCCGTGGTACTTCTCGGGGAGTCCGGCGTGGCAGACGACGAGCTTGCCCCCGTCGAGCACGTAGTGGCTGACGAGCCCGTCGATGAACTCCCTTACCTGCTCGCGGAAGGCCGGGGCCTTCTCGTCCTCCCGGTCCAACTGCTCGATGGTCTCGGCGAGTCCATGGGTGGGCTGGACCTTACGGCCCTTGAGGTAGCGGCCGAGCTTGTTCTCGTGGTTGCCGGGTACGCACAGGGCGTTGCCCGCCGACACCATGGCCATGACGCGTCGCAGCACTCCGGGGCTGTCGGGTCCGCGGTCCACGAGGTCGCCGACGAAGACCGCCGTGCGCCCTTCGGGGTGCGCGCCGTCGACGTAGCCGAGCTTGCCGAGCAGGGACTCCAGCTCGGAACTGCAGCCGTGGATGTCGCCGATGATGTCGAAGGGGCCGGTGAGGTGGCGCAGGTCGTTGTAGCGACGCTCCAGCACCACCTCGGCGTGCTCCACCTCCTCCTCGGTGCGCAGGATGTGCACCTTGCGGAAGCCCTCGCGCTCCAGGCCGCGCAAGGAGCGGCGCAGTTCGCGGCGGTGGCGCTGGATGACGTGGCGCGGCATGTCGGCGCGGTCGGGGCGGGCCGCGTTGCGCGCGACGCAGATCTCTTCGGGCAGGTCGAGGACGATCGCGATGGGCAGCACGTCGTGGCTCCTGGCCAGTTGGACCAGCTGCCTGCGGCTCTCGGACTGGACGCTGGTGGCGTCCACGACGGTCAGCCGCCCGGCTGCGAGCCGCTTGCCCGCGATGTAGTGCAGAACGTCGAAGGCGTCACGGCTGGCGCTCTGGTCGTTCTCGTCGTCGGCGACCAGGCCGCGGCAGAAGTCCGAGGAGATGATCTCCGTGGGCTTGAAGTGCTTGCGGGCGAAGGTGGACTTGCCGGAACCACTGGCTCCGATGAGGACCACGAGGGAGAGGTCGGTCACCTGCAGTGTGCGCGAAGTACTGATCATGCGGCTTTCGCCTCCTTCACGATCTCGTTTCTGTGCTGCCTCGCGGTCTCATCGGTTGCGGAAATCGTGAACACGGCCATCTGTGTGGGTGGCCCGACCTCGGGGTCGTCGGGCCCCACGGGGACGAAGCCGACCTCGTATCCGTGCCGCTGTGCCACCGCATCGGCCCAGGCGCGGAACTCGGCCCTGGTCCATTCGAACCGGTGGTCGCCGTGGCGCACATGCCCGGCCGGGAGGGTCTCCCAGCGGACGTTGTACTCGACGTTCGGCGTCGTCACGAGCACGGTCCGCGGACGGGCCGAGCCGAACACGGCGTACTCCAGCGCGGGCAGCCTCGGCAGGTCGAGATGCTCGACGACCTCGCTGAGCACGGCCGCGTCATACCCCTTGAGCCGCTTGTCCGTGTACGTGAGCGAGCCCTGCTGCAGCGTGACGCGTCCGGCCTGCCGCTCTCCCATCCGGTCCAGCTTCAGCCGCCGCGAGGCGATGGTGAGGGCGCGCATGGAGACGTCGACGCCGACGATCTCCGTGAAGCCCAAGTCCTTGAGCAGTGCCTGCACCAACTGGCCCTGCCCGCAGCCGAGGTCGAGAACCCGGCTCGCCCCGGCGGCGTGCAGCGCGTCGATGATCGCGGTGCGCCGCTGCTCGGCGAGCGCCACCGGCTTCTCCTCGGTGTCGGTCGTCTCGTCCACCGCGTTGTCGATGCTCTCGACTTCGAGGTCGTCCGACTCGGCGAGCCGAACCAGTTCGAGCCGCTGCATCGCCTGCCGGGTCAGTCCCCAACGCCGGGACAGATAACGGCTGGTGATCAGCTTCTGCTCGGGGTGCGCGGCCAGCCATCCCTCACCAGCCCGCAACAGCTTGTCCACCTCGTCGGGCGCGACCCAGTAGTGCTTGGCGTCGTCGAGCACCGGCAACAGGACGTACAGCTGCCGCAAAGCGTCCGCCAGGCGCAACTCGCCCTCCAGCACCAGCCGGACGTACCGCGAGTCGCCCCACTCCGGGAACTGCTCGTCCAGAGGCACGGCCACGGCGTCCACGCTCGTCCAGCCGAGCGGCCCGAAGAGCTTGCGCACCAGTTCCGCGCCGCCACGCGCCGGCAGTGCGGGTACCTCGATGCGCAGTGGAAACGGGGCCTGTACCCGTTCGGGCAGCGCGCGGCACACCCCGTTCAGCGCGGACTTGAAAACGGTGCTCATCGCGACGGAAAGCAGCGAGGACGCCGCGTACGGGCGGTCGTTGACATACTGCGCGAGCGCCGCGTCGGGTGCACCGCCCCGGCCCTTGCCCTTGCCGCGCCGCACCAGCGCCACGGGATCCACCTCCAGCAGGAGCGCCGCTGTGCAGAGCTCGGCGGACGCCTCGGGATAGAAGACATGCGCGGCGCCATGGGAGGTGGAGAACGTCTGCGCCTTCTCGGGGTGCTTGTGCAGCAGGAAGCCGAGATCGGTAGCGGGACGTTCCGGATTGCCGGTCGTGCTGATTGTCAGGAACACACATCCGAGTATGGTCCGGCTCGCACGCTCCCCACCAGCGTATTTCCCTGTGCCCGGACACCGTTGCCCTGCCTCCCTTCACTGCCGTTCGCCTCCTTCGTCCGCGGTCGTTCCGCCGAGCAGCCCGGCCAGCTCCGCGATGGTGTCCGGGCCGACCCGGCAGCAACCACCCACCAGCCGGGCGCCGGCCTCCTGCCAGGCCCGCACCCTCCCCGGTTCGAACGTGGCGTCGCCGACCCACCCCCGGCCCCCGGCATCCCACCGCTCGCCGCTGTTCGGATAGACGACGACCGGTTTACCGGCCACGTCCGCCGCCAGCCGTACCGCCCGGTCCGCGTCCGCCGGATCACAGCAGTTCACCCCGACGGCCAGGACACGGTCGTCTTCCGAGGCGAGGGCGAAGGCCGTCTCCAGCGGCTGCCCCGCCCTGGTCCGGTCCCCCGCCACGCTGTACGAGAGCCAGACGGGGAGCCCGCACCCCTCGACCGCCCGCAGCAACGCCTCGGCCTCGTCGACGTCCGGCACCGTCTCCAGCGCCAGCGCGTCGGGCCCAGCGGCGGCCAGCGCCTCGACCCGGGGGCGGTGGAACCGCTCCAGCTCCCGGACGGAGAGCCCGTAGCGGCCCCGGTACTCGCTGCCGTCCGCCAGCATCGCCCCGTACGGGCCGACCGACGCGGCGACCCAGACCTCCCGCTCCTCCACCCCACCGGCGGCCCGCCGCGCCAGCCGCACGCTGCGGGCGAAGAGCTCCGCCGCCCCGGCCCGTCCGATCCCCCGTTGCGCGAATCCCTCGAACGTCGCCTGGTAGCTGGCCGTGATGAGCACCTGTGCGCCCGCCCGCACATAGGCCGTGTGCGCGGCCTCGATCTGCCCCGGCCCGTCCGCCAGCAGCCGGGCCGACCACAGAGCGTCGGACAGGTCACAGCCCTGCGCCTCCAACTGGTTGGAGAGACCGCCGTCGAGCAGGAGCACACCCTCCGAGAGGGCCTGCCCGAGGGAACGGGCGGGCGGGCCAGCGGCTGACCGGACGGGTTGCACAGGTGACTCCCTCATGTGCCGGACCTCGACCCGGCTCGGTGAGCGGGGACCGGTCTCCGGCTCAGACGAGCCGGAACCGCCCGGCTCAGGTGAGCTGGGTCTGGACCTGGGAGGAGATCAGCTCCAAGTGCTCCAGGTCGTGCAGATCCAGGACCTGGAGGTAGATCCGGGACGACCCGATCGCAGCGTATTGGCCGATCTTGTCGACCACCTCGGCGGGCGAGCCCGCGAGCCCGTTCGCCTTCAGCTCCGCCACGTCGCGGCCGATGACGGAGGCGCGGCGCGCCACTTCCGCGTCGTTCTTGCCGACGCAGACCACCAGGGCGTTGGAGTACACCAGGTCGTCCGGTCCGCGGCCGGCCGCCTTTGCCGCCTCCCGGACCCGGCCGAACTGCTTCTCGCTGTCCTCCAGCGACGCGAAGGGGATATTGAACTCGTCCGCGTACTGGGCGGCCAGCCGCGGTGTACGCGTCGCACCGTGACCGCCGATCAGGACCGGGACCCTGGCCTGCGCCGGCTTGGGCAGCGCGGGCGAATCCGTCAGCTGGTAGTACCTGCCGTCGAAGCTGAACGTCTTGCCGGTCTCGGTCGCCCACAGCCCGGTGACGATCGCGAGCTGCTCCTCCAGCCGGCCGAACTTCTCCTTCGGGAACGGAATGCCGTAGGCCTTGTGCTCCTCCTCGAACCAGCCCGCGCCGAGGCCGAGCTCGACGCGTCCGCCGGACATCTGGTCGACCTGCGCGACCTGAATGGCGAGCACGCCGGGAAGCCGGAAGGTACCCGCGGTCATGAGCGTGCCGAGACGGATCCGCTTGGTCTCGCGCGCCAGCCCGGCCAGGGTGATCCAGGCGTCGGTCGGGCCGGGCAGCCCGTCGCCCGGTCCCATGCGGAGGTAGTGGTCGGAGCGGTAGAAGGCGTCGAAGCCGAGGTCCTCGGCCGCCTTGGCGACCGTGAGCAGGGTGTCGTAGTCGGCCCCTTGCTGGGGCTCGGTGAAGATTCGAAGATCCATGCATCCATCCTGCACCTCCGGACGCCGGTCACCCGTCCCTCCCTTGCTCCTTCCGCTCCTCTCGCCTCTCCTGTCCCGTCTTCTGTCCCGTCTCCTGTCCCGTCTCCTGTCCCGTCTCCTGTCCCGTCTCCTGTCTCGTCTCCTCTCTTCTCTCCTCGGCGCCACCACCGCCACTGGCTACCGTCGAAGTGCTGTGCGGTCATGTCTGGCCCGCCGCCGAGCCCGCCGGTCCGCGGACCGCGCCGTACGGGCCGTCCCGCTCCCGGCCGCGCTCCAGATCCTGCTGCCGCTCCCGCTCCTGCTCGTCGAGACGCCGGAGCATTCCGTGAACCCGGTCCAAGGACTCGTCGGCCGCGTCGATCGCTTCCATGCACTGCCAGTAGAGCCCCTGCTCGTCGGTCTCGCAGGCCACCCCGACCAGGGCCATCCCCACCTCCCCGAGCAGCATGCCCAGACCCGTCAGCGTCGCCCGCGGTTCGGCGAGCTCGGAGAGCTGCGCAGCCCTCGCCACTCCGGCCCGCGCCGCCGGATGGTCGAGCGATCCACTGCTTCTCCCGCCGATCTCGCTGAGCCCGCGGGCCTCGCCCCGTAATTCCTTGGGCCCGTCCGCCGCCAGTCGGCTGCCGATCGCCTGGGCGAGCGCCTGGGCCTGCCATGCCTCGGCGATGATGTCCGGCGTGCCCCGGCTCTGCGCCAGCGCACGTCGGCTGACTCCTACAAGCCTCTCCGCTTCCATGCGTTACCCCCGTCCGTACGAAAAGCCGCTCAACTCATCCATTACCCACAGTGAGGGTGTCAGCACCGAAAAGCCAGAGGAATTCGGAAATCTGTGGACACGAAGTCGACTGTGCATAAGTTGATCACTCCGAAGAGTGACGATTTCGGGGTTCGGAGGTGTCCGGGGGCTCCGGTACCGGGAACCGGGTCTCATTCCGGTCGATCTTCTCCGCCAGCGCCGAAAGCACGTCGATCCCCAACACCTCGCAGAACTGCAGCAGATACGCGAGGACATCCGCGACCTCGTCCGCCACCCGGTGCGCCGTCTCGGGGCGCTCCATCACCCGCGCCGACTGCTCCGGCGTCAACCACTGGAAGATCTCGACCAGTTCGGACGCCTCGACACTCAGTGCCGTCGCCAGGTTCTTCGGGGTGTGGTACTGCTCCCAGTCCCGTGCGGCCGCGAACGCGGCGAGCCGCTGCTGCAGGGCCCGTACATCAAGTTCTGTCACGACTCCAGGTCTACCACCGTCACGCCGGGCGTCTCCCGGGCCCGCATCGCACCCGATTCCGTGACCGTGCCCACCAGCCTGAGATGACCGGCCGCCCCGATAGACACGGCCAGATCCACCAGTTCGCCCAACTGCCGTCCGTCCAGGTCCCGGTCGAGCCCGTCGGCCAGCACGGTCAGCGTCTGCATGGCCGACGGCACCTCGCCCGCCGCGTCCACCGCCAGCACCCCGGGCCCGGTGAGCAGCACCAGGGCGAGCGCGAGGTACCTCAACTCACCGTCGCCGAGCCGGCCGACCGGCGTGACGCGTCCCCCGCCGCGCCCGACCACCGCGCGCAGCAGGCCGTCCGTCGACCGCTCCACGCCGAGTTCCGTCACCGGCCCCGCACATCCCGCGTGAGCGGCCGCGACCAGCCGGGCATGCCGTTGGCCGCACTGCGCGTACGTACGCTCCAGTACGGCGGCGAGGTTGTCGCAGCCCCGACGCAGCCGGCCGTCGCCCGTCGGCACCGGGGCACGCATCCGCCGGGGCTGCGGTTCGCAGGCGAAGACCGACCGCAGGGCCACCACCACTTGTTCGGCAGCGGCCAGGACCCGTACCTGCCCCTCGGTCCTGCCCGCCACCCGCAGCGGCAGCAGCGCCGTTCCGAGGCGGTCGTCCGGCAGCGGCGCGCGCGTCACCGGGACCGCGCCCGCGGTGTACCAGGCCGCCTGGACCGTCGAGCGCCCCGGGTCGCGCAACGCGGTGGCGAGCAGGGTCTCGCCGCCGCCAGTGAGCCGTTCGCCGACGATACGGAGGGTGGGTTCCGCCTGGACTGCGACGTCGAGCCGCACCGGGCCCGCCGGGCCGTCCGTCGTGCAGCCGATCCGGAATCCCCGCCGGCCCTGCGCATCGGCTTCGGCCCCCTCCGGCACGCAGCCCGCCGGGTCGGGGAACACCTCGTCGAGCGGGTCGCCGCTGCCCAGCCTCGCCAGCGCCTCGTACGCCCGCAGGGCAGTCGACTTGCCGCTGCCGCCGGGGCCGGCGAAGATCGTGACGGGGCCGATGGGGAAGGTGGCGCCCCGATGCGAGGCGAAGGCGGACAGCCGCAGTTCGGTGACGACGGGCCCCGCGGAGCGGACAGGACCACCGGAACGCGGCGCGGCCGCCGAGCGGGCCGACAAAACCGCGGCGCGACGAGGCCCGTCGGGCACGGACGTACCGGCGGGGAACGAAGGGGTGGTGGATTCCGGGGGGAGTGCAGTCATGGGCGGACCGTAAGCAGGCTTCGGGGCGGAGAACCGTTCCGCCTGAACGACCTTCCTACGATCGGGCTACGCCACCGCGGCAACCTCGACCGGACGGCATTCCCACGAACGGGGTAGGCCCGCCGACGCACCACGCCCCACAGACACACCATCAACCACCGGCCACCACCCACCGGTCACCACCCGCCGACACACCACCCACCGGCCACCACCCGCCCCGCGGCCCGCCTGCGAGCCGGGTACGCCCGCTCTACGAAAACCGGGTACGCCCGCTCTACGAACCCGGTACGCCCGCCGCCGCGACCCCCTCGACCTCCATGCCGACCGGGGACAGCAGGAAGACGTTCCGGTCGACCCGGTGCATTCCGCTGCCGAGCCCGAAGACGACCCCGCTGGTGAAGTCCAGGATGCGCTTGGCCACATCCGTCTCCGCGCCCGTCAGGTCGAGCAGTACCGGGACCTGCGCGACCAGGTACTCCGCCACCTCCCGCGCGTCCGCGAAGACCTGGACCCGCAGCACGACGAGGCGCCGCTGTTCGGCCTCCGCGCTCTCGTCGGGGACCGTCCGGTGATCCACCCGGGACGGCCATTCGTTGCGGCTGCGCAGAGGCACGACCTGGGCAAGCCCCTCCCACTGCTCGTCCGTGACGTCGTACCTGTCGTACCTGCTCACCGGACCACCCCGTCTGTGCTTCGGTCGGCGTTGCGCCGGCTGCGCTCGCTGTTCATCGGGCAATTCTCTCGTCCCTCACCCGTTCGGCGTACCACCGACACGGTTCACGGGCTGATCGACACCGCCGACGGCCTGTCCGTCGCACTCCCGGCGGCTTCGCGCCGGTCCGTTTCCGTGGTCATGTCGACGGGGGTGAAACGTACCGGAAGCCGGAGCAGTGCGCGGTGGAAGGGCCCCTGCCGCCACCTCAGTCCGCTGATCGGAACGTCCAGTTCCGCGTCGCACAGCTGACTGGTCAGCTGCTCGATCGCGGTCATCGCGATGAGCAGCGCCGGCTGTTTCGCCGGGCACCGGTGCGGACCGGCCGACCAGGCCAGGTGGGCGCTGCCCCCGGAGCGGATCCCGGGGTCCGAAAGGCCGGGCGGTGACTGGGTGTTGGCCGCGGTGTAGGAGACGAGGAGGAGCTGTCCGGCGCGCAGCCGCACGCCGTGGAACTCCGTGTCGTGGCGCGGGTAGTGGGCCGAGAGATTGGCCAGCGGCGGATCCTGCCAGAGGACCTCGTCGATCGCCTCGTGCGCCGTCATCGCGCCGCCGTGCAGCGAGCCGGCGTAGCGCGCGTCGGTGAGCATGTGCAGGAGCGCGTTGCCGATCAGATTGGTCGTCGGATCGTGGCCCGCGCTCATGATCAGGGTGATCTGACGCACAGTCTCGTCGTTGTCGAGATCGGCGGGGTGGGCGAGGAGGTACGAGGTGAGGTCGCGGCGCGGCCGGGCACGCCGGTCGGCGACGAGATCGGTGACGACCTCGACGAGATCGGCGTACGCGGTGGCGGCGTCCTCGGCGGAGTTGAACATGCCGGCGATGCCGTTGACGATGCGTTCGCTGTCGCCCGGCGGGACGCCGAACCAGGTGACGAAGACGTGCACCGGGAGCCGTCGGGCGTACTGGGCGATCAGGTCGCCGCTGCCGGTGGCGGCGAATTCCCCGATGAGCCGTTGGGCGACCCGGGCGACCTCGGCCCGCAGGATGTGCGGTTCGATCAGGGCGAGGCTGTCGTTGATGGCGTCGCGGTAGCGGGCGTGCACGTCGCCGTCGCTGAAGAGCGCGGTGGGCCGGTAGCCGAGCATGGGCAGGACCGGCGAGTCGTCGGGCACGGTGGCCTGCCAGGCGCGCGGGTCCTTCGTGAAGGTATGGGTGTCGCGCAGCAGATCGACGGCGGCCTGGTAGTCGGTGACCAGGAGGGCATCGATGCCCGGGGCGAGCCGGACGGGGGCGAGGGGTCCGTGTTCACGCAGGTTCCGGTAGTGGCTCTGCGGGTCGGCGGCGAAGTCCGGGCCGTACAGCGCGAGGGGCTGCGGCGGTTGTACGGGCGGTGTCATGAGGGGTCCTCGGGCCGGGGCATTCGGGTCAGCACGTGCTCGGCCAGCGCGATCAGCGCGTCGATGCTGCCGCGGCGTTCCCGGGCGTCGCACTGGACCAGCGGGGTCTCGGGGGCGAGGTCGAGGTGTTTGCGCAGGACCTCGTCGGTGTGGGCGGGGGCGTCGGGGAAGCGGTTGACGGCGACGGCGTACGGCAGCCCCTGCTCCTCGACCATGTCCATGACCGCGAAGGAGTCGGCGAGCCTGCGGGTGTCGACCAGGACGAGCGCGCCGAGCGCGCCGCGCGCGATGTCCTCCCAGAGCGGGAAGAACCGCTGCTGGCCCGGGGTGCCGAACATGTAGAGCACAAGGTCGTCGAGAACGGTGAGCCGGCCGAAGTCGATGGCGACGGTGGTCGTGGTCTTGTCCGGCAGTCCCGCCGTGTCGTCGAACCGGGTGCTGGACTGGGTCATCGCCTCTTCGGTGTGGAGCGTGGCGATCTCCGACAGCGTGCGGATCAGGGTGGTCTTGCCCACGCCGAAGGGCCCCGTGACGACGAGCTTCATCAGGGTCCGGGCGGCAGGCGGCAGATAGCCGATGCCGGTCCGGTCAGTGGAGGAAGCGGAGTCCAACGAGCAGCCTCTCGACGAGCGACCGGTCGATCTCCCCGGCACTGGGGATAGGCGGTCGGGTGTGCAGGTGTCCGGCGGCCGCGAGGTCCGTGGCCAGGAAGACCGTTGCGCTGGCCGGCAGGCCCAGGTGCGCCGCGCATTCGACGACGGTGAGCGCCCCCGGTTCCAGCAGCTCGCACAGCCTGCGCTGTTCCGAGCCGGTGTCCGGGGGCAGGTCCGTGTCGGTGCGTACGAGCACGGCGAGCCGGTCGAGCGCGGGACCGGCGGGCCGAGTCCGGCCGCCGGTGACCAGATAGGCGGGGATCAGACGGCGTCCGGGGCCGGAGGTCATGGCCGGGCGGTGGCATCCGGTTGGCGGGCGGGTGCGTTCATCGCCCGGGTCAGGGCGGTGACCTGCACCTGCATCTGGTACGCGATGTCGCCGAGTTTGGCGCCGGGTTCCGCGAACAGGGCGAGCGTGGTGTTGTTCCCAGCCGGTACGACGATGGCGAAGCCCTGATCGGACTCGACGACCGTCTGCGCCAGGCTCGGGGCGTCGACGTCGGTGAACGCGGTGGTGAACGCGCGGGCCGCGGCGTGCAGCGTGGCGGTCATCGCGGCGACCCGCTCGCCGGATGCCCGGTCCAGGCCGGGCGAGGCGCCCTCGACGAGGCCGTCGCCGGTGGCGACCACGGCGTGCTGTACTCCGGGCAGCTCCAGCAGCGGGGTCAGCACCCATGCGAGGTCACCGGTGGTGGGGGTGGGGGCGCTCACGTCTCGTCGTCTCCTCGGTTGTTCCGGTCGTTCCGGTCGCTGCGGTCGCTGCGGTGTTCGTGGTCGTCCTCGTGGTCGTCCGGTGCCGGTGCGGTCGGCCGTCCGGCGACGTTTCTGCCGTTGAGGGTGCCCTGTTGGAGTGCCGCCCAGGAAGCCTCGGCCTGTTCGGGTGTACGGGACACCTTTTCGCGGTCCCGGGTGGCGGCTTCACGGTCCCGGGCGGCGGACGCGGACCGGGCCGGGGCCGGCCGGGGTGAGCGTCGGCGCCGACTGGGAAGCTCGGCAAAGTGCCCGCCCGCGGGTTGCGGCGCGGTGGCGGGCTCCGGGGCGGCGGGGGCGGAAATGGGCGAAGAGGCGTGTGCCTGCACCGGTTTCGGGGCGAGGGCGGACAGGCTGCGGTCCTCCTCCAGCACGGTCAGGAGGTGGGCGGGGACGCGCAGGATCGTACGCATTCCGCCGAACGGCGAAGCCTCGATGTGGCAGTCGAAGCCGTACTGCACGACGAGCCGGCCGACGACGGCGAAGCCGGTCTGCGGCGGGTCGCCCAGCTCGGTCAGGAGCACCTCGGATGGCCCCGCCAGCAGGGCGCGGGCCCGGTCGAGCGCGTCGTCGTCCATGCCGATGCCCGCGTCGTCCACGACCAGGAAGGCGCCACGGCCGCCGCTCTGCTGGACGGTCACCTGGACATCGGTGTCGGGGTGCGAGTAGGCGGTGGCATTGGCCAGCAGTTCGGCGAGTGCGATGGCGAGGGGTTCGGCGGCGCGGGCGACGAGCGCGAGCCGTTCGTCGCGCAGATGGTTGGCGACCTTGATCCGTTCGTAGCCGGCGACCCGGGACTGGGCGCCGAGCACGATCTCGACGAGCGGCGAGTTCTGGCGGGCGAGCCCCGGCCAGGCGTCGCAGAGCACGGCGGTGGACTGGGTGCGCCGCAGTGCCAGTTCGTTACGGAAGTCCAGTTGCAGGATCCGTGGGTCGTCGTACTCGTGCTGGAGCTCGTGCAGCAGCTGCTGGGACTGGTTGAGCAGGGACTGGATCTTGGCGGAGGTGCCGCGCATCGCCGCGCGGGCAGCGGCGTCGACGCGCCCGCGCTCCTCGACGACCGCCGTGCGGGCGGCCTGTACGGCCTCGGTGAGCAGCCGGGCGGCCTCGCCGTCGACCTCGGCCGCCTCCCGCAGTCCGGGGACCCGGGCGGTGGGGTGGGAGAGGGCGAGCGCGGTGGCGGGTATTCGCCTGCGGGCCAGCTGCCGGATCTCGTCGGTGAGGGCGGCGGTACGGGCCGCGGCGGCCTTCGACTGCCGTTCGGCCAGCTCGGCGCGGGCCAGGGCCAGGTGCTCCGAACGGGCCGCGTGCTGCGCGCGGACAGCCGACGCCACGGCAACGACGACGGCGATCAACGCCACGATCCATCCCATGCCGTCACCGCGTTTCTGTTGTCGGATCGGTCTTCCGGCCGAAGCGGCGGCAAAAGCTCCGATTGCTTCTTCGCAGAGCCCCTGGGCTCACGGGACTCCGGCTGCTGCTCGGCAGGGCCCGTCGGCTCACGGGACTGCCCGCCTACTTCTCCGCGGGGCCCGCGGGCCCCGCTGGCTCACGGGACTGCTCCACTTCCTGGGCGACCACGGCGACGTCCGTCATCACCTGGAGCACTCCGGGCAGTTCGGAGCCGTCGAGCTGCCGGTACTCGCTGCCGATGGTCACCACCAGCCGCTCCGGGAGGCCGAGTTCCGGATAGCGCCCCTCGCCGATGACCCGGCGGGCGGCCTCAAGGGCCGGGACCCCGGCGGTGTGGAAGGCGTGGGCGCGCTCGCGCACGTACTCCAGGTACACGATGTGATCGCGCACCCCGGCCCGGTCGAGGAGGGGTCCGTGGCCGGGGACGATGGTCTCGGCACCGGTGGCCAGCACCCGTTCGCAGGCCGCGATCACATTGCTGAGGGGACCCGCCCAGTGCACCGGGTGATCGCCGGGCTGAGCAGGGGTGGAGGAGAAGATCACGTCTCCGCTGAACACCGCACGCTGCGCGGGCAGATGGACGATCAGATCGCCGGTGGTGTGCGCGGACGGCAGGGCGGAGATCCGGACCGGGAACTCCCCCAGGGTCAGTTCGAGCTCCCCGGTGAAGTACGTGGTCGGCTGCACCGGCTCGGTGTGGGACCAGTCGAAGGGGCCGAAGTGACGCCCGAGGTAGGCGCCGAGCGGGGTGGCCGGATCGCCGGTGGCGACGAGCGCGTGCTGCTGCTTCGGCGTGGGCTCGTAATGGATGTGCTCCCGGGCCTCGCGGGTCGCGATGATCTCCGCGTCCGGGAGGACACCCGCGCCCCAGAAGTGGTCCCCGTTCGCGTGGGTGACGATCACCCGGTCGATGGAGACGCCGTCGGGCAGCCGCTTCGTGGACTCGGCCAGGAACCGGCCGGCCAGCACGGTGTCGTACGGGGTGTCGATCCAGAGCGCGCCACGGGGCGAGACGAGGAGTCCGCAGTTGGCCAGCCCCCAGCCCCGCTTCGGCGGGAGCCATGCGTACAGGCCCCGCCCCAGGTCAACGACGTCCCCACCCGTGATCGACATGGACGCGATTATGCCGACCACCTTCCAGCCATGCGTTCGAACTCGGCCACCGTGACGTTCTATTGGCTTGAAATCGTCGGCCACACCCCTCAGCGGCAGCGGCTCGGTGACCCTACGAGACCGGCGTCCCGCATCCCCGTACAGCACCTTCCGGGCGATTTCCTTCAATTCACCCGACGCCGTCACCCCACGCGGCGGACAACCCTCGGGCGGACACCAAACACGAATGAGGCGATTACCCACCGAGCATGGCCGAAAACTGCTGCACCGAGACCTCCGGTGACGGTGCCGGCCGGACGCGCGGCCACCGGAGGTCGTCGGGAGATTGCCGAGAGGTTGTGGAAACATTTCGTACCGGTCGTACCGGTCGCGCCGGTCGTACCGGTCGCGCCGGCCATACCGGTCGCGCCGGCCATACCGGTCGCGCCGGCCATACCGGTCGCGCCGGCCATACCGGTCGCGCCGGCCGTACCGGCTTCTAGCGGACCTGACCGCGTTCGAAGTACGCGGTGAGCTCCGGATCGAGGGCCGGTACGTCGTACGGTGCGCCACCTTCACGGAGCGAACGGGTCGCGAGTACACCGGCGGCGACGCTCATCCGCGCGGCGACCGGCGAGGTGTCGGTGACACCCCCGTCGCGCACGAACCGGCAGAACTCCGCCATGATCCGGGTGTCACCACCACCGTGCGAACCACCGGCATCCGGCACCCGGTAGGTGATGTCGGCGTCGCCGCGGTATCCGCTCGGGCCGGTGTTCCAGACCTTGACCTCGTCGCCCGGGCCGTCACCGAAGTTCTCCAGACGCCCCTCGGTGCCGATGACGGTGTAGTTCCGCCAGTAGTCCGGCGTGAAGTGACACTGCTGGTAGGCGGCCACGACGCCGTTGTCGAGCTGCATGTTCATCACCGAGACGTCCTCGACGTCCACGATGTGGTGCAGGTCCTTGCGGGCCGTCGGCGGCCAGTCGTACTCGCGCAGCCAGTTCGCCGGGCGCGGGGTGTCCGGCTCGCGGCGCGGCAGGTCGCCGTAGACGAGGAGATCACCGAGCGCGTTGACCCGCCGGGTGTAGCCGCCGGCCAGCCAGTGCAGGACGTCGATGTCGTGGGCGGCCTTCTGGAGCAGCAGACCGGTGGTACGGGTCCGGTCGGCGTGCCAGTCCTTGAAGTAGTAGTCACCGCCGTAGCCCACGAAGTGCCGCACCCACACGGTCTTGGGCTCGCCGATGTCGCCGCGGGCGATGATGTCGCGCATCAGCCGCACGACGCCCATGTGCCGCATGTTGTGTCCGACGTACAGCCGGGTCCCGGTCTCGTACGCGGCACGAAGGATGTTGTCGCAGCTCTCGACGGTGATCCCGAGCGGCTTTTCGACGAAGACGGCCTTGCCCGCCCGGAGCGCGTCGATGGCGATCGTCTCGTGGGTGTCGTCCGGGGTGGCGACGACGACCGCGTCGAGGTCGTCCCGGTCGAGGAGCAGCTTGTAGTCCTCGACCGCGACATCGGCGCCGAAGCACTCGGCCTCACGTCGGCGCACCTCGGGGTCGAGGTCGCAGACGGCGGTGATCAACGAACCCTGTCCGGGGTGGTGGGCGGACGTCGCGATGGAACGGCGCAGGCCGAGCCCGATGACGCCGAGTCGCAGGTCTGACACGGTGGTCCCTTCTGTCTGTACTGGTGGTGTGGACGCTCCATTGCGGCGACAGGCACATAGTTCACGAAGGCGCATCCGGATGGCAAGAGTTGTTTATTTTGCCGGGGTAACAAACATTTATTGGCATAACACTAGCGCTCTGGCGACAGCGAACAGATGAAACGGCGGGCCGCCACCTCGATGGATGGCAACCCGCCGTTCCGTGCGAGCGATTCAGGCAGATCGGACGGATCAGACGGCGATGACGGTGACGCCGGCCTCTGTGAAGCGGGCGGTCGCCTCGGGTGTGATGCCCTTGTCGGTGACCAGGAAGTCGACCTGCCCGAGATCGCAGACCCTGGCGAAGGCCCGCTTGCCGATCTTCGAGGAGTCGGCCGCCACGACCACGCGTTGCGCCTGCTGGGCGAGCAGCCGGTTGATGCTGGCCTCACCCTCGTGATGGACGTACGCACCACGTTCGGTGTCGATGGCGTTGACGCCCAGCACGGCGACGTCCAGCGTGATCTCGCCCAGCACCCCACTGGCCAGCGGCCCCGTCAGCTCGTACGACTGCGGCCTGGCCACCCCACCGGTCACCACGATCTTGATCTGCGGCCGGATCACCAACTCGTTGGCGATGTTGAGGGCATTGGTGACCACGGTCAGGGTCGGCTGGCCGCCCATCCCCGCCGCGGTGTCGCCGACGACATCGGAGCGCACCGCCAGCGAACGGGCCACCTCGGTCAGCGTCGTGCCGCCGGTCAGCCCCACTACTTCCCCCACCGCCACCAGTTCGGAGACGGCGCGGCCGATGGCCTGCTTCTCGGGGGCGTGGCGACCGGTTTTGTAGCGCAGGGCCAGTTCGTAACTGACACCGTGCGCAACCGCGCCACCGCGGGTACGTGTGAGCAGCTGCTGCTCGGCAAGCTGATCCAGGTCACGGCGGATGGTCGCGGCCGAGACATCCAACTTGGCGGCGGCGTCCTCGACCTCCACCCGGCCGTTCTTACCGACAAGCTCCAGCAGCGCGTTCCACCGGGCATCCCTGGACAAGAGAACTCTCCTTCACGGGCCCGGGCTTCAGGCACCCATCCCCTTGGGTACGGTCACCGGACACGCGCAAGCGTGGCACAAGGCTCCGCCCAGTCAAGCATCCTGCACGCGGAATGCTTGATATTGCTCGCACATCCTGTATAACGTGCACAAACGAGCATCCCACTACGAGTACGGAGTGCAAAAGTGTCATTTGTCGAGATCGAGACGGCCAGTCAGCCGGAGTGCTGGCGCCGCGCCGCCGAGCTGGCCCGGACCCAGGCCTCCGCTCTGCCCGCCGCCGGTGAGCGCATCGCGGTCGTCGGCTGCGGCACCTCGTTCTACATGGCCCAGGCGTACGCCGCGCTCCGCGAGGAGTCCGGACAGGGCGAGTCCGATGCCTTCGCCGCGTCGGAGTTCCCCTTCGGCCGCAGCTACGACCGCGTCGTCGCGCTCACCCGCTCGGGCACCACGACCGAGGTACTGGCGCTGCTCGACCGGCTGCGTGGTGTCACCCGCACCGTGGCCATCACCGCCGACCCCAAGACCCCGGTCATGACGTCCGCCGACGAGGTCGTGGTACTCGACTTCGCCGACGAGAAGTCCGTCGTGCAGACCCGGTTCGCGACCACCCTGTTCACCCTGCTCCGCGCACACCTCGGTCTGCACACCGACGACGTGGTCCGCGACGCCGAGACCGCACTGGCCGAGCCGCTGCCCGAAGGCCTGCTGGACTGCACCCAGTTCACCTTCCTCGGCCGCGGCTGGACGGCGGGGCTCGCCAACGAGGCGGCGCTGAAGATGAAGGAGGCGTCGCTGTCCTGGACGGAGGCGTACCCGGCGATGGAGTACCGTCACGGCCCCATCAGCATCGCCACCACCGGCACCGCGACCTGGATGTTCGGTACCGCCCCCGAGGGGCTCGCGGAGCAGGTGCTCTCGACGGGTGCCCGTTGGGTGGAGAGCGACCTGGACCCGCTGGCCGAGCTGGTCCGCGTCCAGCGGCTGGCGATCGCCCGCGCCGCCGCCCGGGGTCTGGACCCGGACAGCCCGCGCCACCTGACCCGCTCGGTGGTCCTCGCGGACGCCTGACGGGCCGCCTTCCGGTGACGGGCCGCGGGCGCCCGGTGACGGGCCGCGGGCGCCCGGCCTGGCGGCCGTGAGGGGGCCGACGTCCCTTACGGCCGTCGGCCCGGCCTCTCGGACGGCACCGCCGTGGTCAGGACTCCTCGAAGTAGACGTCCAGGACCGCGTCGAGGTCCTCCGCCCACTTCTTGAGGTCGCTCCTGGCCGGCGCCTCGACCTCGGCGTTGAACCATCGACGGGTCGACATGTGGACCGTGACGGTGAACCGGCGGCCGAACCGCGGGGTCTTCACCTCGACCGCGCCGACCTCGTCCCAGCCGAACTCGGCCTCCTGGTCGTCCAGCCGGAACCGGACGCCGTCGTGGTCCGCGGTGATCGATCCGCGACGGTCGCTCACCTCGAATACGGGGCCGTCCACCGGCTCCTTGTCATCAGCCGCCGCATCCTCGGACACGGTCTCCGCGACGGCATCGTCGGGGGCGGCGGCGTCGATTTCCCGCTCGGACTCCTGTTCCTGGTCTGTCTGCTCCTGGTCCGTCCGTTCCTGGTCCGTCCGTTCCTGGTCCGTCCGTTCCTGGGACGACTGCTCCTCGTCCGTCTGTTCCTGGTCTCTCTGCTTCCGGCTCGCATCCGGCTTCCCGGCAGGGACAGGGGCCGTGAGACCAGGGATGTACGCCGGGTCTGTCCCTGCGGCGTACCCGGGCTGAGTGTTCGGATCTATGCGCTGCTCCACGGCGGGCAGTATGGCCGACGAACCTGTACGAGACCAGTAACCACGACGCCGGGCGCCTGTCTTCCCCGGCCGGGCCCTGCGTACTCCATCCCCGTCCCTGTCCCCGTTCCCGAATTACGTCACCGTTCCCGCACCGCCAGCAGTTCCGTCACCCGGTCCAGCGGGAGCGCCGGGACGTGGTGGCCCGCGCGGCCGGTCATCGAGTGCGCGCCGGTGAGCACGTTCAGCACCGCCTCCTCCACCGACTCGACCACCGCGCTGTAGAAGGGATCCATCCGGCCCCACGGCACGAAGCGCATCGACTCGTACGGCGCACTGCCGTCGTCCTCGGGGAACGTGCTGGTCAGCGCGGACGGGTTGGCCGTCGAGAAGGCCAGGAAGAGGTCCCCGGAGAAGTGGCTGCCGGTGGTGCCGGTGCGGGCCAGGCCCAGCGTCACCCGACGGGCCAACGCCTTGCACTGCCCCGGCAACAACGGTGCGTCGGTCGCCACGACCACGATCACCGAGCCCGCACCGGGCGGCACCGGACGCTCCCCGTCGACCGTCGGTTCGGGGTCCGGTGCCCCGACCGGACCGGACAGCTCACGCCCGACCGGCACACCGGCCACCACCAGTTCGCGCCGGGCGCCGAAGTTGGCCTGTACGAAGGCGCCGACGGTGTAGCTGTCCTCGCCGTACTCGACCACCCGGGACGCGGTCCCCGAGCCGCCCTTGAAGCCGTAGCAGCGCATGCCCGTTCCGCCGCCGACGCATCCCTCCTCGACCGGGCCGGACCCGGCCGCCTCGATCGCGGCCGCCGCGTGACGGGACTGCACGGCCGGGCCGTGGATGTCGTTGAGGTGGCCGTCCCAGGTCTCGGTGACCACCGGCAGCAGCCACTCCGGTGCCATGCCGCGGCAGTTGGCGCGCACCCACTCGACGACGCCCCGGTGCACCGGGCCGACGGCGTACGTGTTGGTGATGACCACCGGGACGGCGAGCGATCCGCTCTCCTCGATCCAGGCCGTTCCGGTCATCTCGCCGTTGCCGTTGAACGAGTGCCAGCCGGCCGCGCAGGGCGTACCGACTCCGTCCCGGCCACGGGGCAGGAGCGCCGTCACTCCGGTGCGTACGTCGTCGCCCTCGACCAGGGTGACGTACCCGACCTCGACACCGGGCACGTCTGTGATCGCGTTCCACGGCCCGGGCTCACCGGTCAGTGGGATACCCAACTCGCGTGCACGCTTGCGGTTTTCACTCATGTGGTCAGAGAGTACGGGTGGACCCGCAAGCCGGGCGAGGCGCGGGCGCCGACGTTCGTCGTGCCCGGCTGCCTCGCGCTACCCGATGGGTGTGTCCGGTTCGTTCTCGACGGCGATCGCGGTCGCCACGAGACCGTCCGCGACCAGCCACCGGCCGCGGAAGCCTCGCGGAGTCGACGTCGTCCCGGCGGCCGGGCCCGGGCCCGGTTCCGTGGCGGGGATCAGTAGCTCAGCCGTGAACGTGCCGTTGGGGTGGAGCACGATGTCGGCCTGTTCGAAGCCGAGCCACCGGTGGGTGAGCGGGAACCACACCTTGTAGACGCTCTCCTTCGCGCTGAACAGCAGCCGGTCCCAGCAGATCTCGGGGGCCGCCCTGCACAACTCGCGCGCACGCTGCTGTTCCGTCGGCAGGGCTATGGTCTCGTGCACCCCGTCGGGCAGTGGCTCGTGCGGTTCGGCGTCTATGCCGACGGAGAGCAGGTCCTCCCGGCGGGCGACCGCGGCGGCTCGGTATCCGGCGCAGTGCGTCATGCTTCCGACGACCCCTGCCGGCCAAATCGGCGCGCCGCGTTCGCCCTTCAGGATGGGGACGGGCGCGAGACCGAGCGCGCCGAGCGCACGGCGGGCGCACCAGCGGGCGGTGATGAACTCCTTGCGCCGTGACTCCACCGAATTGCGGATCAGTTCTTCCTCGCCGGGGAAGAGAGCCGCGTCGACCGGATCGGAGAGCGCCTCCACCACGGCCGCCTGGGGCGGCAGAATCTTCTCGATCATGTTCTCCCTCGTGCCGGCCGGTTGATCCATCCTCCGCATCATCCCTGAAGCCTGCCCAAAGAATGCGGGGTTCCGACAGCGCCCCGCTGTGCTTCGGACGACGTTCTCATGGCGAGGAACGGCCCGTACCGGCCCAGTCCATGATGAACCGGACCGGTGTGGCGATGGCGCGGCTCGCGCACCCCCGCCGTCCGTCAGCGAGTGCCGTCGAAGTTGTCGCCGACGGTCAACGTCACCGAGCCCGGAGCGGCGGCGGAGTCCTGGGTCGCTCGCGCTCCCGGCACCCGGGAGGCCAGGGCCTTCGCCTGCTGGTCGAATCCCTGCGGAAACGTGACCGTCGTCGTTGCTGTGTCGCTGGGGGCGTTGCCCGTGCCGACGATGGTGTATCCCGCCATGCGCAGTGCTTCCGCGACCTTCGCCGCCTCCCCCGGTTTTCCCGTCCCGTTGAGTACGCGCACACGGATCGTGGCTGCGTACACGGGGTTCTTGCTGCGGGCCTCAAGTGACTTCTTGTCAACTTCCTTGTCCGCGGCCAACGAAGCGAAGAGGTCCGCCGCCTGCGGGTATTGCCACACCACATTGGCCCTGTCGGTGGGCACATCCGCCTGACGCGCGTAATTCGGCACGGTCAGGAAGGTCAGCCGGTCACTCGGGATTTCCTTGAGTTCGGAGGCGAGCCCGGTGAGCGGTGCGATCCCCGCCAATTCCTTGTCCGTCGTCAGTGATTTGGTCGCCGATTTGAGGAATCCGTACAAGGCAGCCGGGCTGGTGAGTTTCTTCTGCGCCTTGGCCACCAGGGCCTCCATGAATTCCTGCTGACGGCCTATTCTGCCGAGGTCGGAGCCGTCTCCCACGCTGTAGCGGGTCCTGACATAGCCGAGGGCCTTCTCGTCCTTGACCGTCTGACAGCCCGCCTCCATGTCGAGATGGGCCTTCTCGTCGTGGATCGCCGTCTCGGGACAGACTTCTATGCCGTCCAGGGCATTCACCATGCCCTTGAAACCCTGGAAGTCGATCGACATGAAGTGATCGATGCGCAGGCCGGTGTTCTGTTCGACGGTCCGGATGGTGCAGGCCGCGGCCCCTTCGACCTCACCGCTCGTTCCGCCGACGGCGAAGGCTTCGTTGATCTTGAAGTGATGCGGGGTGGACCGGGTGCCGTCACCCCGGTCACAGGCCGGTATTTCCACCCATGAATCGCGTGGGAGCGATACGACGGTGGCCCATTTCCGGTTGGCTGCCACGTGCATGACCATCAGCGTGTCCGACTGCATCGTGGTCAGATCCTTGCCGTATTTCCCGTTGTCGCCGTCGCGCGAGTCCGAGCCCACCACCAGGATGTTCTTGGAACCGGGGCTCATGTTGGCCGGCCTGTCGCCGCCGAGCTTGTCGTCGATGTCGGCGGAGTGGATGTTCCCGTCGAGGCTCTGATAGATCCAGGCGCCGACGCCGCCCGCCGCGAGAAGCAGCACGGCCAGCGCGGCCCCGCCGCGGACGAGCAGCTTGCCCCGTCTCGTGAGTCCCCCCTGTTGCTTCCGGCCTGCCCTGTGCCCCGCTCCGCCTCGCGGCTTCCTGCGTTCCTTGCTCACGCTGACCCTCCGCGCCCGGCCCTTCGGCCGCCCGCTCGCCCCATTCTTCGTCCACCGCACCTTGCGGTGGACGAACCCTACATACCCGCAGAGAACAGCCGCTCGGACGAGATCGACGCCGTAGCAGACGACGACGTCGGCCGGACCGGACGCGTAACTCTGCCCGATCGCACGGAACTTCCCCTCTCTCCTCTGCGGTACTGGGCGCCGAAGACCCTCGCTGGGCAGCAGACGCCCCACAAAGAAACACTTGCCGCATTGCGCAACTGTACAACCATCGAGGCGATGGCAGCCGCCGTCGCCCCTCTCCTGACGGTCCGTTCCCAGGTCCGTGCCCTGATCGAGTACGGCCCCGGGCCCAGAAGGGCCGAGCCGCACAAGCGTCTTCCGGTGGTCGCCCAGCTCTATGGTTCCTGCATGACGTCTATGCTCCGCCTGGAGAAGATCACTGTCGACAACTTCGACGTTGCGATCGGCCTGAAGGTGCGCACCGACCAGGAACACCTGGTCGCGCCGGTCGTGAAATCGCTCGCTGAGGCGTACCTGCACCCCGGCATAGCCTGGCCTCGCCTCATCTTCGAAGGCGACCGGCCCGTCGGCTTCCTCATGGCCTTCTTCGACATCGACTTCGCCGGCGACGGCAGGAACACCGACATCCGCTCGGGCCTCTGGCGTCTCAATATCGCGGCAGGTGAGCAGGGCCGCGGCTACGGCCGCTTCGCGGTCGAGTCCGTGGCCGCTGAAATCCGCCGCCGCGGCGGCACCCGGCTCACCGCCTCCTGGCACCCGGGCGAGGACGGCCCCGAGGGCTTCTATCTGGGACTCGGGTTCCGGCTGACTGGAGAGAAGAGCGGGGATCAAACGGTAGGGGAACTGGAACTGGGCCACGCCTGACCGAAGTTCCAGGGGTACTTACCGGTAGCCGGTAGCGGAAGGGATGTTTCGGCGGAAGTCGCGGAGCTGCCCGGGTACGACACCCGTTCGTTGCGGAGCCTTTCCCTTCCCTCGTTCAGCTTTCCGGTGCAAGTCAGGCGTGGGCGGGCGCCCTGGGACCCGACACGGCCCGCTGGGCCTCGGCCGCCAGTGAGCGACGGTCGGCGCCGGTCAGCGGGCGGTGCGTGGTGACCCGTACGGACAACTCCCTGGCGCCGACGACCCGGTGCAGGGACGTGGCGAACCCCTCGTCGCCGAGGAAGCCCGCGACCGTGCTGGGGACGCCCTGCTGGAAGTAGTCGATCGTCACCGGCCGTACCGGGGCGCCCGCGTCGACGGCGGCCTGAAACGTGGCGCGCCGGAACGTGCCGCCGGGTACGGAACACCAGGTGGTCCCCTGCGGGAACACCATCACGGACTGCCCGGAGCGCAGCGTCCGTGCCAGTTCGGCAACAGTGGACGGCAGCTCGCGCACGTCCTCGCGATCGATGAAGCGGGTGCCGATGCGCCGGGCCAGCGTCCCTATGAGGGGCCAGGTGCCGACCTCGCGCTTGGCGAGCAGCGTCACGGGCTCGATCGCGAGCAGGACGACCACGTCGAGCCAGGAGATGTGGTTGGCCACGACCAGCGTCCCGGTCGGCCCGGGTACGGTCAGCGACGCCCGGTCCTGGTCCTGCGCCTGCCACTGCCCCTGGTCCTGCCTAGTACGCCGCTGCCTCTGGTCCTGGTCCTGCGCACGCCGCTGCTCCTGGTCCTGGTCCCGCCCCAGGTCGATGCCCTGTTCCAGGTCCAGTCGTATCCCGAGGGCGGTGAGGACGGCCCCGGCCTCGGCGCGCAGGGTTTCGGGGCCGGCCAGCCGCTCGCCCGTCGCCGCGCTGTGGATGACGGTGCGGGCGACGGATGCGTAGCGGCGGACCGCCTCGGGCAACGACACACCGGATGCAGCGTTCTTCGCGCAAGCCGGCGTGCAGACCGGCTCGACCACCCAGGGGTTCACCGGTTCTCCCCGCGCGGGACCGTGGTGCACCGACGAGTGGCGGGACCCGTGCCCACAGAAGCGGCCACGGAAGGACTGGGCTGAACAGAGACGCCGGAATCGGGCACGGTTCTTCCTTTCGTCGCCACTCGGATCGTCGCCACCCGGAGTATTGGCGAGCCGAATGAATACCGCGCGAATCGAGGGGGAAGCCGACCCCCCGGATCGGTGTTGGCCAGTGTTTCCGGCGGCGGGGAGTCGTTACCTCGTCGAGTTCGCCCGCCGACGTACCGGAGGATCCGGAAGGACGGGCGACGGCACGGAACCGAACGAAGCCGCACGGAGCTGCACAGGGCTGTACAGAGTTCTACGGGACGGCTCCTGGCCGGCGTGGACGACGTCGAAACGTGGAGCATCTCTGTCGGCCGCGCCATAGCGACTCGCATTCGCGCATGCACCCACAAAGAGGAAAGGTCTCTCCCGGGATCAAAACATCCTGGGCGGAAACTCTCCCGCTCACGCCGCGTACGACCGGTGCGAGGCTGGAGCGCACGACCCGCGATGCACACCTCAATGAGCCGTAGGAGTTCCTCAAGGCCCGGCGCGCCGAGCTCAGCCCCCGCACCGTAGGGCTGCCCGACAGCGGAGCGCCACGACGGGTTCCGGGTCTGCGCCGGCAGGAAGTGGCCCAGCCGGCCGCGATCAGTACCGACTACTACACCCGTCTGGAGCAGGACCGCATCCAGGCGTCCGCGTCCGCGCCCGTTCCGGCCGCCCTCACCCGCGTCCTGCGTCTCGACGACGACCAGCACGACTACCTCTTCAACTCGTCATCTGGACCGCCGAGGCGGGCACCCTCACCCACGACGGACTGCGCATCCTCGCCTCCTGGGCCGCGGACCACCCCAAGGTCGCCTCGGACAGCACCTACTGACCGCGCACACGCACCATCGGCGGCAACAATCGCTCGGGTATGGCGGAATCCAAGCACCACCGAGCCCGACCACACCTGCCCGGGCTCGAAGTCAATGAACGACACACGTCTTCCGGAGTGAATAGACCTCCAGAAGACACCCAAACGGGCGAACGGCACTTCAAATCACCCACACACAAAGCTATTGACGGCACGTCACGTTGCACCCGAATGGCATACGGGTGACTGCCGTCCCGGCCGATGCTCCGGCACCGGCATTTCGGTATGCCCCGATATGACAGCCATGGAGTCCCTACGTACGTTCAATCACGGGTCCGCTGCCCAGCCGACCCCACTCCGAGACAGGAGAAACGACATGACCACACGTTCCACCGTCCTCACTGCCGCCATCGCCGCCGCCGCGGCCCTGACCGCCACCGGCAGCACCTTCACCTCGGCCGCCACGAACGAGCCACCCAAGGCCGCCCCGGTCGTCCAGCAGGCCGCCGCGGCCCCGGCCCCCGCTGCGGCCCCCAAGGACAGAGGTGACGCCGGAAAGAGCGACGAAGGTCGCGGCAACGGCGAAGGCCGAGGCAACGACGAGGGCCGAGGCAACGACGAGGGCCGAGGCAACGACGAGGGCCGAGGCGGCAACGGCGAAGGCCGAGGCGGCAACGGCGAAGGCCGAGGCGGCAACGGCGAAGGCCGAGGCAATCAAGGCCGAGGCGGCGACGAAGGCAGGGGCGGCGACGAGCGCGGAGGCGACGAGGGCCGGGGTTACGGAGGCCGGGGCCACGGCGGCCGGGACTACGACGAGGGCAGGATTCACTTCAACGAGCGCACGTACTCCGCCTCCCCCGGCGGCTGCGTCAGCGTGGCCAGCGGCCTGGGCTCCACCAGCTTCAACATCTTCAACGAGAGCCGGCGGACCGTCGAGGTCTTCAGCGGGGCGACCTGCGACAACGGTGCGCCCGTCGCCGTCGTCGGCCCCCACGGCGCCACTTCAGGCGTGTTCCCGAACCGCGTCGAAGGGGGTGTGTTCGTCAACAACGGGGTAGGGGGCAGCTTCCGAGTGATCGAAAACGACTACTACGACTACTGACCGGTCCGCCCGCGCGACGTGACGTGGTCCGCCCGCGCGACGTGACGTGACGTGGTCCGCCGGCCCGCCGGAATCGGGCCGGCGTACCACGTCCCCACCGCCCCGCGTCCTCCATCCCGGCTTCCCATCCCGGCGTTCCAGGGACCACCTGTTTCCCCAGGCCAGGGGGATGGAACCATTCCAGCGTCCCGAATCAGGCGTGCCGACTTGATCAACGTCCCAGCCGTCCCCCACAGTTCAGGACGGCATCCGGCAGCCACACCGGACGGCCGAAGAACACGACCGAAGACCACTGCGCACGGGGGGACCCATGAAGCACACGCACCTCACCAAGAGCCTTCTCGCCGGCATCACGCTCGTCGCCGCACTCGCTCTCACCGCCTGCAACAGCGATGACACCGCGGCGGGCGCGTCAACTCCCGCGGCGAGCGCGTCCGCCGACCAGAGCGACAACAGCAACAGCTCCGGAACCGGTACCAGCACCGGTACCGGCACCAGCTCCGGCACCAGCTCCGGCACCAGTGGCAGCACAGGAAACAACGACAGCTCCAGCACGGGCGGCAGCAGCAGCTCCAAGACACCGATCTGCACCACCTCCACCCTCCGCGTCACCGCCGCCGACAACAGCGCGGGCTCGGACAGCAAGGACACCGGCGTCGTCACGGTCCAGCTCTTCAACAAGGGCGGGCAGAACTGTCGTGTCAGCGGCTTCCCCGGCGTCGACCTGAAGACCAATGCCGGAAGCATGTCGGTTCCGCGCAACAGCGAGAAGCCGTACCCGGCCACCCTCAAGCCCGGCGAGTCCGCCGCCTTCAACATCCAGTTCCCCGTCAACAACTCGGGCGGCTCCGGCGTCCGGCCCACCCAGATCGTCATCACACCCCCGAACGACACGCACCAGGCGACCGTGCAGTGGCCCGCGGGCTCGCTCCCCGCCACCGACGGTTCCGACAGCGGCCCCAAGCTGGAGGTCGGCCCCGCCAACAAGGTTGGCTGACACCTCGCACACCCCGCGCACCCCGCGCACCCTCGGCGACATCCCGACGGCCGGGCGCGCACCGGCATGGCACGGATCCATCACCCGGAGTTGTAGCCCCAGCGGGCATGGCCGTCCTTGCCCATGAAGCACTTCGCGGGCCGTCCGTCGACAGTCGTCGCGGTGGCGCCCACGGGAGAGCAGTACTGACCGAACCGGGCGCCGCCCTGGCTGCCGGTGCCGCCTGTGCTACCGCCCGAACTGCCGGAAGAGCCGCCGCTGGTGGTGCCACCACTGCTGGACGAGCTTCCACCGGTACTGCCCCCGCTGTTACTGCCGCCACTGGTACTGCCTCCTGTGGTGCCGCCGCCCGAAGCGGTGCCGTACGAGGGCTGGGGGCGCGGCTTCGGCTCGGGCTTCGGCTTCGGCTTCGGCTTGGGCTTCGGCTCAGGGCTGGGTGCGGTGCAGGGGTCACTGGGACCGATCAGCCACAGTTTGACCGGCGTCCAGGTCGAGACCTCGGTGTCGGGTTCGGGCTGCTGCCGGCACACCCGCCAGTCGGCCAGGTCACCCGTCTCGTCGTCCAGGTACTTGCCGGTGTGCGCGTGGAAGTACACCGCACGAGCGAGGCCGAGGTCCCCGAGGGCACCCGAGGCGTCGTCGAACCGTTCACCGATGAGGTCCGGCATGACGATCCGGCGGGAGCCGAGCAGCTGTGTCGGGCACTTCTCCCGCTCCGGGACCGCGTACAACGTCAGCGTCCTGGCGGCCGGGACTACAGCCTTGTCGCGGGCGGGCAGCTGGAAGCAGACCCGCCAGCCCGACCCGGTACTCGTCACCGGCCGGTGGGCGGAGGAGGCATCAGCTGCCGTCACCCCCAGCCACGCATGGGCGCCCGCCTCCGCCATGGCCACCGGCAGAGAGGACCCGGTGAAATCGGGAACGACCAGGGTGCGCTCCGCACGAACCTGCGCAACGGTCTCCTCCCCGCTGGAACCCGACCCCAGGCCGGTGAGGGCCATTACGGCCACGCCTGCGAAAATCAGGACGGGATGTCGGCGTACCCAGGTGAGGAACCGCGTCCCGCGATCCGGGCGCAAGGGAGATGCAGGGGGCAGGAGTTCCCCCGTGGCTTCGAGGAGCTCTCCCTTCGGGTCGAGCTTCGAGCCGTGCAGCTTGTGCGGTCTTCCGTCGACAAGGACCTCGACGGAGTCGAACAGGCCGTACCTGCGGCGGAGGATCCACAGCGGCTTGGGCACGCGGGTCGCCTTGGGCGACAGGAAATTCCTGAGAAGGATGAGGCCCCTTCGGGTGAGGGCGGCGTAGCCCCATCCGTTGTGGTAGATGGCCCGGACGACTTCGTCGGGCTCCAGTTCTTCCAGCAGCACCTTCTTGCAGTCGTCGGAAAGGGAGATGGTCTCGCCTGCGACGGCCGCGCTCAGGCGCCAGTCCCCGGCCGACGGCTCGGGCACGAGTGTCCCGGTGCGCAGGAGCAGATCGCCGGACTCGTCGATCCGCGAGCCCCACAGGCTTATTCGCCGCCCCTCTACGGACACGTCCACGCGCCGCAAAGACCCGTACGCGGGGCGCTGTATCGCCAAGGGCCTCGGAACACGCGCCGGAACATCCCCGTCCAGGAGAATGAGGGAACCCTCAGTGAGCGCGGCGTGCCCCTTCCCCTGGCGGTACAGGGCCAGCACGGACTCCCCGGCCCGGAGAGCACGGAGCAGAGCCTCCGCTCCACGGGTCGGGAGCCCAACGGCCTCATGGGCCGCCACCTGCACGGTGCGTGGGTCGTTTCGCAGGAGGCGCTGCGCGGCAGTCTCGGACATGTGGGGATATTAACGACTGCCGTTCGAGGCTCGGACACCGGTGCGCTCACCTCGCAACCCCAGCGGTTGCGGCGGTCTGTACTACTTCGGGGAGTTCAGCGATCACCGCGAGCCGGGAATCGCCATGCGGGCCAAGGAGACCTCGGACGGTTACGAAGCACGTAACGGTCCGTACAGCTGCCGCATCGACGGGGACACCGTCACGATCTACCAGAACGGCAATCGGATCGGCAGGGAGAGCCTCAGCCCCGAACCGTCCCCGTCCTGAGGCCGTGGTGTCCTGGGGCGGAACATGATCGGATGCAAACCGGTATCGCCGGAGTCGCCCGCCCTTGCCTCCGTCTGCGAACCCGACGTTAGGATTTCTCCCGGGGCGGCCCCGTCGTCCGCGCGCTCGACCGTGCGGGCCGACCGGGCGTGACCACGGGGATACGGAAACCAATGGGTGGGGACAGCGCATGCGAGAAGGCCGGTGGACCACGGTCACCGAGTCGGAGTTCGACCATGAGCGGCGTGGGCTGAAAGCCATCCGGGAGAAGCTGCCGGACGCCGACCCATGGCGTGCCTGGTCGAACTTCACCTTCACCGCGAACAGCGGCCACGTCCGCGAGGTGGACCTGCTCGTCGTCGCCCCCGGCGGCGTCTGCATGATCGAGCTCAAGAACTGGCACGGTTCCCTCGCCAGTGAGAACGGCACCTGGGTCCAGACGACACCCACCGGCCGCCGCGTCCCGCACGGCAACCCGCTGCACCTGGTCGACAAGAAGGCCAAGGAGCTGGCCGGTCTCCTCGGCCAGAACGGCAAACGGGTATGGGTGGGCGAGGCCGTCTGCTTCACCGAGGGCTCCCTGCGCATCCGTCTGCCCGCCCACGACCAGAACGGCGTGTACAGCGTCGACCAGCTGGTCGACATGTTGAAGCAGCCACCGAGCGACGAGCGCCGCCGCATCACGGCGATCGGCTCCCGTGAAATCAAGGCCGCACTGACCCGCGTCGGTATCCGCAAGAGCGAGGCCGAGTACAAGGTCGGCCCGTACGAGCTGAAGCGGAAGTCGTTCGATACAGGCCCGACCTGGGCCGACTACCTGGCCGAGCACACTGAGCTTCCGGAGTCCGCACGCGTCCGCATCTACCTGCGGGAACGCGGCTCGGACGCCACGATCCGGAAGTCGGTGGAGAACGCCGCCCGGCGCGAGGCCGCGGTACTGCAGCGGTTCCAGCACGTGGGTGTGGTGCAACTCAAGCAGTACAACCCGTCGGGGCACGCGGCCGGGCCCGCCCTGATCTTCGACTACCACCCGCAGACCCTGCGCCTGGACGACTACCTGCTCCAGTACGGCGACAAGCTCGACATCCTCGGGCGCATGGCACTCGTACGGCAGCTCGCCGAGACGATGCGGTCCGCCCATTCCAGCCGGATCTACCACCGCGCGCTGGCCGCGCACTCCGTGCACGTCGTCCCCCGCGACCGCGGCCCCCGGGAGCGGGCGACGGGCGAGGAAGCTGCCTGGCTCACTCCTCATCTGCAGATCTCCGACTGGCAGATCGCCACCCAGCGCAGTGGCTCGGGCAGCGCCGCGACGGGCGTGACCCGGCATGCGCCGACCGCCCTGTCCACGACACACCTGGCGGAGGACTCCGACGCCTACCTGGCGCCCGAACTGCGCGCCCCGAACGCCGACCCGGTGTACATGGACGTGTACGGCCTCGGCGTCCTCACCTATCTCCTGGTCACCGGAAAGGCGCCGGCCGCGAGCCAGGCCGAGCTGCTGGCCCGCCTGGAGGCCGGTGAGGGGCTGCGCCCCAGTTCCCTGGTGGACGGACTGTCCGAGGACATCGACGAGCTGGTGCAGGCGGCCACTGCTTACCGCGTGGAGCGGCGGCTGTCCACGGTCGACGAGTTCGTGGAGATGCTGGAGCTGGTCGAGGACACGCTGACCGCTCCTGCCTCTCCGGCCGCGCCCGAGGCTCCGGAGAAGGACCCGCTCGAAGCCGTGGCCGGGGATGTCCTCGGCGGGCGCTGGGAGGTCCGCCGCCGCCTCGGTACAGGCTCGACGAGCCGCGCGTTCCTGGTGCGCGACCTGGAGGCCGAGGCGCGCGGGAACCGGCCGCTGGCCGTCCTCAAGGTGGCCCTGTCCGACAGCCGTGGCGAGACCCTGGCCCACGAGGCGCAGGTGATGGGCCGACTGCGCCCCGACTCCCGCGTGATCCGGCTCGTCGAACCCGAACCGCTGCGCATCGCCGGCCGTACACTCCTGGCTCTGGAGTACGTGGGTGACGAACGGGACGACGCGACCGAGGGCGCCGAGCAGGGTGGCGGCAGCCGCACCCGGGCCCGCGAGGAGACGGTCGCCCGCCAGCTCCGGGACCGCGGACGCCTTCCGATCGACCAGCTGGAGGCATACGGCGACTATCTGTTCGGCGCGGTGGACTTCCTGGAGGGCGAGAGCGTCTGGCACCGGGACATCAAGCCCGACAACATCGCCATCCGGGTCCGACCCAACCGCACCCGCGAGCTGGTGCTCATCGACTTCTCGCTGGCCGGCTACCCGGCGAGGGATTACGAGGCGGGTACGGAGGGCTACCTCGACCCGTTCATCGGCACCCTGACCCGTACCGCCTACGACTCCCACGCCGAGCGGTACGCAGTCGCCGTCACCCTGCACCAGATGGCCTCGCGCGAGCTGCCCCGGTGGGGCGACGGCTCGGTCCTGCCCCGGCAGACGGACAGCGAGGAGTTTCCCTACCCGACGCTCGCGGCCGACGCCTTCGAACCGGCGGTACGCGACGGCCTGGTCGCCTTCTTCCAGAAGGCCCTGCACCGCGACGCCGCCCAGCGCTTCCCCGAGCTGAAGCCGATGCGGGACGCCTGGCGGAAGATCTTCCTGGACGCCTCGCAGGCCGTTCCGTCCAGCCGTCACCGGCACAGCGAAACCCCCGCGGCGGCCTCCGACGACGGCCGGCCGACGATCGCGGACGCCGAGCCGCTCACCGCGGAACAGCAGCGCGACCAGTTGGCCAAACAGGTCACCCGTGACACGCACCTGTCGGCGTCGGGCCTGACCCCGGCCGCCGAGTCGGTCCTGTACGGCCTGGGCATCACCACGGTCGGCGGGCTCCTCGACTACAGCCGCCGCAAGCTCGTCAACGCGCCGGGGCTGGGTGCGAAGACCCGTGGCGAAGTGCAGCGCCGCCAACGTGAGTGGGGTGAGCTGCTCAGCGAGACGCCGGTGTCGCCGCTCACTCCCCGGGGACGGGCCGAGGCCAAGGAAGAGATCGCGCAGCTGACCGCCCGCGAGGCCACCGTCCTGGACGCCCTCGCCACGGGCGGCAGCACGTCCGGTCTCCCCGGAGCAGCGCTCCGCTCGGTCAGCCTGGACGCCCTGGCCACGATCCTGGTACCGGAGCTGAACAACAACGGTGCCAACCACAACAAGGTGGAGATGGTCCGGCTGCTGTTGCGCCTGCCGAACGAGCGCGGGGTGCTCCCGGACATCGGTGTCTGGCCGAAGCAGAAGGATGTCGCCGACGCGCTGGGTCTCTCGGCGGGCCGGATCCCGCAGATGCTCAAGGAGGAGCGCAAGCGCTGGAAGAAGGATCCGGCCGTCCAGGCGCTGCGCGCCGAGATCATGGACCTGCTGACCGGTCTGGGCCGGATCGCTTCGGCCTCGGAGATCGCCGACGCACTCGCCGTGCGACGCGGCACCCAGCTGCCCGAGCGGGAGCAGCGGCGCGCGCTGGCGCTCGCGGCGGTGCGCGCGGTGGTGGAGCTGGAGCAGTTCGATCCGGAGAGCGCGCAGTTCCAGCACCAGCCGAACCGTAAGGCCACCGAGGAATCCCTCGGCGCGGGGATGCTCGCCCTGGACGTGCGGGAGGCCGACGAGGCCACGGGCACCGCGGGCGACCCGCCGGACACCCCCACGGCCCCCGGTCTGCTCGACTACGCGACCCGGCTGGGCAGGAAGGCGGGCAGCCTCGCGAAGCTGGACACGCTGCCCACGGCGACGACGGTCCTCGGAGAACTGGGCGCGCTGACCCCACCGCCGGGAGCGGTGGAGTGGGACGAACGCAGGCTGGTCGAACTGGCCGCCGCCGCGTCCGAGAACGCGGCGGCCACCCCGCGCCTGGAGATCTACCCCCGGGACCTGGACTTCGTACGCGCTCTGCGGCTCACCCAGGCCGGGCTGGTCCGGCTGATCCCGGGCGTGCCAGAGGGACGCCAGCCGGGGATCACCGGTGAGGACGTGCACGAGCGGGTACGGGCCCGCTTCCCGGAGATCGTCGTGCCGGACGGCCGCGGCGGCACGACCCACGACCTGCCGACGGCCGGCCCGCTGACGAAGGCGCTGCGCGAGGCGGGCTTCGACCTCACGCTCTCGACGCACGAGAACTCCGGGACGCTGCGCTATCTGCCGACCCGGATGGACACGGCGTCCAGCTACCTGACGACCGGCACCTGGCGCCGCGCGACAAACGTGGGCCTGGTGACGCGGTACGCCGACGACCCGCTGCTGGCAGGTGCCGTACGCACCGACGAACGCCTCACCGCCTCGGCCCGACAGGACGGCTACCGGGTACTGACGGTGCGCCAGGACCTCTCCCCGAAGGCCGTGAAGGCTCTGGGCGGTACGGGCAGCCGGATCGGCGCACACACGGTGTCGGTGACGGAGCTGTTCCTCGAATCCCTGCACGCACTGGTCCCGCCGGGGACGAAGCCGACCTGGGAGACCCTGCTCAAGGCGGACGCGGCGGAGCCGGGTCACCGCAACGCCGCGAAGTTCGCGGAGTACGCACGCACGGCCTGGGGGGCGGTCGAGCCGCGCGTCCGCGAGCTGCTGGCCGAGGGCGGCTCCGCAACGCCCCCGGTCCTGCTGACGGACGCGGCCGTGTTCGCCCGGTACGACGCGATGGGCGTCCTGCACCGGCTCGCGCAGGCGGCCCGGCACGGCGGGCGCGGGCTGTGGCTGCTGGTCCCGCAGGGCGACCCCGCCCGCGAGCCCAGGCTCGGCCAGACCGCGGTCGCCTACCAGGCGGGGCTGGGCGAGTGGATCGAACTTCCGGACGCGTGGGTGGACGACGCCCACCGGGCCGGCTCAGCCGCTGACGGCGGCGCCGAAGCACACCAGGGAGACGACAAGTGATCGATCGCAAGGCTCTGTTGGACGACCTGAAGCAGCAGGTCAAGGCGGCCGAGACCGATCTGGCGCAACAGGTGAAGGCCGTCACGGAGGTGGACACCCGCCTGCGCGCCGAGTACGACCGGGCCCGCAAGCTGGGCCGTACGGCGGCGACCTTTAACTCCTGGCTCGACGAACGCGTCACCCAGGTCGCGGTGGCCTGGGTGCTGGGCACGGTGTTCGTCCGCTTCTGCGAGGACAACCGGCTGATCCCGGAGCCGTACCTGACGGCCCCCGAGGACGACCGCCGGGACCTGGCGCTCGCCCGGTTCGAGGACTACGTGTCGACGTCCGAGGACCCGACGTACCGGGGCTGGCTGGAGACGGCGTTCGATGAGCTGGGCGCGGGCCAGGCGGGCCGGCTCCTCTTCGACAAGAAGCACAACCCGCTGTTCCAGATCCCGCTGTCCCACGACGGGGCCCGCGACCTGGTCGACTTCTGGCGCGGCCGGGACGAGGCGGGCGCGCTGGTGCACGACTTCACGGACCGGCTGGAGGAGGACGGCGACGGCACGAAGGGCTGGGACACCCGGTTCCTGGGCGACCTGTACCAGGACCTGAGCGAGGCGGCCCGGAAGACGTACGCGCTGCTCCAGACCCCGGAGTTCGTGGAGGAGTTCATCCTCGACCGGACGATGGACCCGGCGGTACGGGAGTTCGGGTACGCAGAACTGAAGATGATCGACCCGACGTGCGGGTCGGGACACTTCGTGCTGGGCGCGTTCCGGCGGCTGGTGCGGCTGTGGGCGGAGGGGCAGCCGGGGAAGGACCGGCACGAGCGGGTACGGGCTGCGCTGGACTCGGTGCACGGGGTGGACCTGAACCCGTTCGCGGTGGCCATCGCGCGGTTCCGGCTGCTGGTGGCGGCTATGGCGGCCAGTGGGGTGCGGACGCTGGGGGAGGCGGCGAGGTTTGAGTGGCCGATTCACCTGGCGGTGGGTGACTCGCTGATCAAGCACCGGCACAAGCAAGAGAACCTGTTCGACGGCCTGGAGGAAGAGGGCGCGGACGAGCTGGCGGATTTTAAGTACGAAACGGAAGACGTGCACGAGCATCCGGGGATTCTGGAGCCGGGGCGGTACCACGTGGTGGTGGGGAACCCGCCGTACATCACGGTGAAGGACAAAGAGCTCAACGCGCTGTATCGAGACCTGTACGACGCTTGTGCGGGCAAGTACGCACTGTCGGTACCATTCGCTCAGCGATTCTTTGAACTGGCCATGCGAGGGGACGCAGATGGCCACGGGTACGGCATGGTCGGGCAGATCACGGCGAACTCCTTCATGAAGCGGGAGTTCGGCACACGGCTCATCGAGACGTACTTCGGTCACGAAGTGGAGCTGACGGAGGTTATCGACACCTCGGGTGCCTACATTCCTGGGCACGGGACGCCCACGGTCCTCCTTGTGGGGAAGCGGCGCGCGGGAAGCGGACGTTCCGAAACGATTCGCACCGTGCGTAGCGTTGAAGGTGAACCCTATGCACCGGAGCGTGGCGATGAGGGAAAGGTCTGGCGAGCCATTGTCGACCAGATCGACAGACCTGGTTCGGCAAGCCAGTGGGTATCGGTCGATGATCTTGAGCGTGAGCGCTACTTCGGCCATCAGCCATGGGTCCTTGCCGACGGCGGCCTGGAAATGATGGAAGCAATGACCGAAGCCAAGCAGGGCGTCTTGAAGCGGGAAACTTCCCGCATTGGCTTCTACGGCATTATGGGTTCAGATGACGCAATGACTGCGACCTCTCGGACCTTTCGGAGAATCAATGCGGAAGAACGGTATGTCAAGCGTCTCGTAGTAGGCGATGAGGTTCGCGAATTTGGATTCCTGGACGGCGATGACGCCTTTCACCCCTACGACAGCAAGCGCAATCTGGAACAGCTCACGAGCTTCCCTCGACTAGGCCGTTTCCTTTGGACTTCCCGAACAGAGCTGGGGAATCGGGCCACCTTCTCTGGCGGGACCTATTTCACTGACGATCGCCCTTGGTGGGAATGGCATCAGCTCCCCAAAGACTCCAAGACCCACACGCTGTCCATCGTGTTCGCGGAAGTGGCAACACACAACCATTTTGTACTGGATCGGGCTGGGCATGTGTTCAAGCAGACTGCCCCAGTTATGAAGCTGAGGGAAGGAACCAACGAGGTAGAGCACATGGAGCTGCTCGGCGTGCTCAACAGCTCCGCGGCGGCACTCTGGCTCAAGATGCGGTGCCATAACAAGGGCAGCACTGTCGACGCCAAGGGAGCGCGTCAGTCTACGGTTCCTTTTGAGGACTTCTACCAGTTCAACGCCACCAATGTCGCCGAGTTCCCCCTCCCCGCCAGGTACCCCACCCTCGCAGCTACCGCTCTGGATGCCCTCGCCCAACAACTCACCGCTACAAGCCCTTCCGCCCTTGTTAGCGAAGGCACCAACAGTGTCTCCAATCTTCGCGAAGCCCGCGCCGCATGGCACTCAACCCGGGCCCACATGATTGCTCTCCAGGAGGAGCTGGACTGGCAGGTATATTCGCTCTACAACCTCCATCCGGAGGATTTGCGCGTATCCGAAAACCCCAATGACCCTGTCATCCCTAAACTCGCTCTCGGAGAGCGCGCCTTCGAGATCGCCCTTGCTCGCCGAGTCGCCGCAGGCGAGGCCAGCGGCGAATGGTTCAAGCGCCACGGCTCGACCCCCATCACAGAGATCCCCGCGCGCTGGCCCGCCGCCTACCGCGAGGTAGTCCAGAAGCGCATCGACGCCATTGAGTCGAGCCGGGCCATCGGCATGGTGGAGCGCCCCGAGTACAAGCGTCGCTGGGCCACCGAAGGTTGGGACGCCCTCCAGCAGAGGGCTCTCAAGTCCTGGCTGCTGGAACGGATTGAGAACCGGGTGCACTGGTTCGACGAGAACGACATGCCCGCTCTTGTCACCCTCTCCCGCCTCATCGACGCACTCTCCCGCGACAAGGACTTCGTCTTCTTCGCCAAGATCTACGAGCCTCGCAAGGAACTGCCGACAGTAGTTGCCGAGTTGATGACCACCGAGCACGTGCCGTTCCTCTCTGCCCTGCGTTACAAGCCCTCCGGGCTCAAGAAGCGGGCAGACTGGGAACGTGTCTGGGACCTCCAGCGGCAAGAGGACGCCGCGCCTGACGAACTGGCCAAGCGGAAGATCCGGGACACCATCCCCGTACCGCCCAAGTACACATCCGCCGACTTCCTGCGCCCCTCGTTCTGGAAGGCGCGCGGCAAGCTCGACGTACCCAAGGAGCGCTTCATCTCGTACGGGCAGAGCAACGCCGCCACCCCCGAGCTGTACGGCTGGGCCGGCTGGGATCACCGCGAGCAGGCGTACGCCCTCGACGCGTACATCGCCTCCCACGAGGCTCTGACCTCCGAGGAGCTGACGCCGTTCCTCGCCGGGCTGCTGGAACTCCAGCCCTGGCTGGACCAGTGGCACAACGAGTTTGACGCGGCCTTCAGCGCCTCCCCCGCCGCCTTCTTCCGGGGCGACCGTCAGATGGTCCAGGGCGAGCACGGCCTCACGGATGACGACCTGCGCGCCTGGCGCCCGGTCCCCGCCAAAAAGGGTGCCAAGAAGAAGTAGACCGGGCGCGGAGACGCCGACGGCCCCCGATGACCAGTCGCTGGTCAGCGGGGGCCGTCTCGTAGAGCCGGTGCGTCAGGCGCGCAGGGCGCCGTCTTTCACAGCGGACACGAACGATGACCAGCCATCCGCAGCGAACGTCAGCACAGGTCCACACGGGTTCTTGCTGTCCCGCACAGGAACGACGGTGGCCAAGTCATCAGAGACCTCGATGCACGCGCCACCGTCCTGGTTGCTGTAACTGCTCTTGCGCCAGAACACGGTACTCAGGTCGATGGATCGCACGTCACTTCCTCCAACATCCGCAGGATGAACTTCCGCGACTCGGCTGGGGACAACGCCAGGTCGCGAACCGCATCGTATGTCTTCTGCAAACGTACGACCGGCCCGGATTCCTCGATGAGTTCGCCTCGGTATCCGTTCTCGGTGTACGCGACGGTCCGCCCCTGCGGCAAGAGGAGGTACCACACGTCCGCCCCCATCAGACCGTGCAATCCAGCGCTCTGCGGCAGCACATGCACCGCCACATTCGAGCGATCCGAAGCCTCCGCCAGGTACTCCAGCTGCTGCCGCCACTCCCCCGCATGACGCATCGGAGTCCGGAGTACGGCCTCCGACAAGATCGTTCGGAAGTCCGGAGCGGTGTCCCCCTCCAGCAGCTCCCGCCGCCCCATCCGAGCCTCCACCTGCTGCGTCAGCTCCGGCTCCTTGATCCCGCCCGCCGCCAGCAACTCCCGCGCGTACCCCGGTGTCTGCAACAGCCCCGGCAGCACGCTCACCGCAAAGTGCCACAGACTCGTCGCCTCCGCCTCCAACGCCATGTACCGCCGGTACCGCTCCTTGAACTGCGTCTGGTCGCTGACCGCCAGCTCCCACAACGCCAGCAGCAGTCCCGGCGTCCCGTAGTGCTGGTCCAGTGCCTGCACCACCTCCGGGCCGCCGACCGTCTCACCCTTCTCCATCTTGCCGAACAACGACCAGTCCCAGCCCAGCCGTTCACCGAGCTGCCGCAGACTCTGGCCGCGCGCGGTGCGCAGGAGCCGCAGCTCCTCCGCGAACCGCGCACGTGGTTCTCTGCTGCGACCCGTGACCGTCCGCCTCGTCGGCATTTCACCCTCCGTGGAACGTGTTGCACCCGGCCACTCACGCGACCAGCCCCTCACGCACCGTAGTCGTAGACATGCGCCCAGGCAGAAGAATCCGCAAAGAACAACCGAAGGAAGGCACCCACGACACAACCCCCGCGGAGCACCCCTCCCCCGCAGAACACTCCAGGTCAACCCGTAAGCCCGGGATCGGAGTCGCCCAGCCCACCCGACACTCTCCCCGGCCCGACAAAGCGGCGCCCCCGCAGTAGTTTCCGAGAGTGCGACACAGACCTGTGCAGCGAACGGCGGGGGCTCGGTTGATTCGTTTCTACCAGCGTCCGGCCGTGAGTCAGCTGTCGAGGTTGGGTTCTACCAGGGGGAGCGTTGTCGGCCCTATGCCCTACTCTGTGAATAGGCGCGGGGCCTAAACGTCCTAGGAGGACGATGTGCGCCACGCCCATGTGAACGCCGCGAAGTTCATCAGCCGCGATCTCGGCGAGCCCTACGACGAGTTGCTCGGTGGCGAAGAAGCCCACCACCTCCTCGCCACCGCACACGCAGACCGCGTCTGCCCGCCGACCGGCCACCGCATCTCTTGGGAAGACTGCTACGCCTCGGCCGACCTCTATCCGCTCACCTGGAAAGCACTCCTCCTCCTCGATATGAGGGGAGCAGCCCTCCCACCCACCGAGCACTTGACTGGCGACGACCGGCAACGCGCGGTGGCAGCAGGGGACCTGGCCGAGTGGATCACCCGGGAAGCCCGAACGTTCCTCATCGCCTGAGCGAGGTGAGACGGTTCCGAGGCTGGGTCAGCCCTAGGCTCCGCGGCTCAGCCAATACGAGGCGGTACGCGAAGAGGCACCGGCTCATCCTGCCCATCCCAGACCAGACGCAGCACGGCGGGAATCGGGGACCCCATGGACCCCGCCATCATGAACTCGTGCACCTCGCCCGGCGGGAGCGAGAGGTCATCTTCCCAGCCTCGTACCACCGCCTCCGGCAGCTCGTCACAGCGGATATGCTCAGCAGCGGCGGTTCCCGAGTTGATGAGCTGCCACACCGCCTTCCTGCTGTGCTCGATACTGAGCACCGGGCGCGGCCGGTTGGCCTCCGCAACACGCTGCACCTCAGCCGCACGCTGCTGGTCAGCGAGCGTCAGCTCGGCCGCAACGGCCGAGCGTACTGCGGCATCCCCCGATCGGCGCGCCTCCCGCACCGACTCTTCGGCCGCGTTCGCCGAGCGCCGACCATCCCGCTGCGCCCTGAAGCTGACCCACAGCGCCCCACCTGATATCGCGAATGCAGCCCAACCGGCCGCGTCTCCCCAGTCCATGGGCGGACCGTACCTCTGAAAGATGCCGGCGGGATGAGGTTCGGGCACGAGCTGGAGGATCTCGCCAGGTCTGGTTCTACGTGGTGGCGTGCAGGGACCGGTTACGCAGGTCGGCGGCGCAGAACGCGACCACTATTCGGAATCAGGATGCATCTGTACCCACCTGCCGTCGATGGACCTCATCTCCACGCCGTAGTACGGCTGGGGCGGGTGGACCAACCGCTTGCCGCGGCGTGGCGCTGCCGGCGGCTTGGAGCGTTCGGCGCGTTGCGGCTTCGCTGCGCCCGGCTTCATCTTCGTATCCCGCTTCCGCAACGCTTCGATGCGTTTGAGGAGTTCGGCACGGCTGATGTCTTTCGGCGCCCGGGGTAGACCGAACGGAGCCGCCGAACGGGTCGACGAGCGGTCTGTATTCGACTGGCAGGCGCGGTGCACCGGCTCTCCGCCTGTGGCGAAGACGAGCTTCTTTCTGCTCACCGGCTGGCGGCATACGGTACAACGTTTCATCGCAGGCTTGGATTTGAACACGTCCGACACGATCCCCCCGGGGTGATGCCTTGGTGGGACAGCAGGATAGGGGCAGTAGTAGCAATCTGGGAATGATATCGAGCCCCGGCTCGCACCCGGAGCGGCGCAGTACACCAGTGACCACCTCTCCCACCTGTTCACCGCCCTGGCTCTCGACCTCGGCCAGGATGCGACCACCTTCGCCTTCCACGGGCAGGACTTCGACAGCCTCGCCGAGACCGCGCCGTCCTGGGTAGGGCAGGCACTCTGAGGGCCGCCAGTTCACCATCCTGCGCGGTCACGACAACTACGTGGACGACGTCGCCTGGGCTCCGGACGAACAGCGGGTGGCCACGGCCTCCGGCGACTGGACCGCAGCAGTGTGGGACGCGACCACGGGGCGCCGTATCGACGTACTGAAAGGCCACGAAGGCCGTGTCCGCGGCATTGCCTGGTCCCCCGACGGCCAGTCCATCGCCACCGGCTCGGACGACCGCACCCTACGTGTCTGGTCCGCCTCTTCCCTCGAAGAGATCGCCATCGTCGGCGTCCACCAGGACAAGGTGACCTCGGTCGCCTGGTCGCACGACAGCACGCGTCTGCTGACCGCCTCGTTCGACGGAACAGCCCGCATCTGGGCTGCCGCCCCCGACTTCGACCAGCTCGAAGCCCACGCCCGAAACCGTGTCTTCCGGACACTCGATGAGGACGAACGACGACGCCATCTGCTGCCGCTGACAACGACGTAGCCGAACCGGGTTCAGTACCGTTCCTCCACCGTGCGGTCGTCGGTGCTCACCAGATAGTCGTCCGGATCGAGCTTCATCGCCTTGCGGGCGGGCGATGCCCAGTACAGGGCGTTGCGATCCGCGAAAGTCTCCGGACCGTCGTAGGAGATCAACCAGACGAACTGGTTGCGCTCCCGGTCGACCCACGCCCCACCGATTTCGAATCCCAACTCCAGCCGCAGCGGCACGATGTCCGCCTGCCAGCGTTGCACCCAGGCGTCGAGCAGGCCGTCACGAACGACGTAGGTACGGAGCTGAGTTGTCTTGGCCATGGGATTTCATCCCTCCAGGAGTTCGATCTGCAGGCAGTACGCCAGGCCAGTGTTCCGCATCGGTTCGTCGAGGGCCGTGTGATCGGGCCGGCCGGAGAAGCTGGACCCCGAGGCGCAGAAGCCGCAGCTCCTTCGCAATCCGCGCCCGTGGTTTCCTGCTGCGGCCCGTGACCGTCCCCGTCATCGGGGTCGCACCCTCCACCGTCTGCCGGGCCCACCAGCACGCCGCTGGCGCGAGGAAAAGGGGGATCTCCAAAAGGAGCCGCCCGGCGGCATCACCGATGCGTCGGGCGGCACCTGCGGCGGACCACCCGCACTACGGTCCCCGACCCGGCCACGTCGCCGGCCCCGGACCTGAGGCTGCCCCCGGGATGTGGACACCCTGACAATGGATCGTCGTGCGAGCCTTGGAGCTCGCCGGTGAGGAACTCCAGGGGTGCCCCAGGTGCGTGATGGACCCGAGGCGCTCCTGTCGGCATGACCGTCGATCCGTCGCTCAGCGCATCGACTGGATCCAGCGCCAGCCACCCTCGCCGATCAATACGGACGGGCCGAAGCCGGTACCTGCCGCATCGCCCGGGAGGAACAGCAGGTCACCGGTGGTGGTGCCCTGCGGTGCGGTGGTGAGGAGCAAATCGGCGCGCCCGTCGCTGTTGATGTCGCCGACCGTGCCGGCGAGGGGGTACGGGGTGCTCGGCACGGAGCCGATGACAGTGGGCGCGGGAAGCGCCTGGGCCCCGGCGGACAGGAACTGGCGGAGCTGCCCCTCTGCGGAGCGGGCCCACAGGTCCGCGCGGCCGTCCTTGTTCACATCGCCGGGGGCGAGGATCTCGGGCAGGTCTGCGGGCTTCCACTCCGGGCCGCCCAGAACCACGGCGCTTCGCGGCAGGGTCGGGTTGGTGCCAACGCTGCCGCGGTGCATGTAGAGGCCGTTGACACTGCGGCCCAACAGGTCGGGCTGTCCGTCACCGTCGATGTCCCCCACAGCAAGGACATTGGCGTGTGCCCAGCCGGTGTGGCGTTCGCCCATCGGGATGCGGTCGCCGAGGCGGCCGAGGCCGATGTTCGGGTAGACCCACAGCTCGTCACCGATCCGCGCGATAACGTCCTCGAGGCCGTCGCCGTTCCAGTCGCCGCGGTGGCTGACGTCGGCACCCGCGAAGCCGCTCGCGCCGATGACCTGGTATGGGGCGAAGCGCCCGTCGCCGAGCCCGGGGTAGAGCCGCAGCGAGCCGTCGTCCTGGACCGCGAGCAGATCCCGGACGCCGTCACCGGAGAGGTCTCCGGCGACCGGCGTTCGCTCCCGGAACGCCGCCGCCGAGCGGACCAGCAGGTGGTCCTTCACCTTGGTGAAGGACGTCTCCACCGTTTCGCTGTGCAGGTCGCGGAAGTCCTGACGGGTGAAGAAGGTGAAGTCGAACTTTGAGACGTATTTCGTACCCGTCTCGTTGTCGACGAGGGTGGGAGCGCCGGAGCGGCACTCCGTGGCGCCGGCCGTCTTACACGCGGCCGTGAAGTACTGCTGGTCGGTACCGTCTGCCTCGGCCAAGGACAGGGTCCCCGGCCGGCCTGCGTATACCGGATCCATGTGTACGTAGTCGGGGCGGGCGTTGAAGTCGCCGGCCAGGACGACCGGCAGGCCGTTCGCCCAGGTCTCGATCCGCTCCAGTAGCGCCGGGGTGTCGTTCTTCGTGGCGTCGTCACGCCGAAGGTGCGTACCGCAGGCCAGGACGGCACGCCCGTCGAGCGGGGCCTTGGCACAGACCACCGAGCGCTTCTCCCCGGTGAAGCCGGGCGGTGTCAGCTCCGCCGACATCCCGGTGACCTCGCTCTGCGGGGCCTTGATCAGGAGCGCCTGGCCGAAGCTCCTGTCGTCACCCCACGCGGAGCAACCGTCTGCGGTCTGGGTGCTGGTCCACACGCCCGCGTAGCCGGGCAGAGCCTGCCGCAGTCGGTCGTACTGGCCCTTGCACATCTCCTGAAGCATCACCACATCGGTGTCCCAGTCGATGATGTGACCCTGGAGGCCGTCGGCCCAGGCGGCCAGCGGCATCTCGCTCTGACACTTCGCCGCATACGCGCCGCAGACGTTGTACGAGATCGTACGGACCGGCGGCGTACCCGCCGGCGCCTCGGCAAACACGGTCACCATCGACGGCACGCTCGCGAACAGACCCGCGGCCAGAACGAACCCCGCGGCTGCCCACCCCCGAAGTGCTCTTCTCTTTGTCAAAGCATTCCCTACCCTGTAGGAATCAAGCAAAGGGGGACAAGGGTAGATCACGCCACCGGCCCCGGCTGCCGGGTGAAGTTCCCCGCAAGTAGCTGAGGGGATTCTCACCCCTCGGCCCTCACAGATCCGTACGTGACGATCTCTCGTCATACGGTTCGGGGGTGGTCGGGCACGCCGGGGCACGTTTGCTGGCGGATCTCGCCGGGGCCACCGGCCTGACCACCGCGTACTCCACTGCGCTCGGGCCGCTACGACCGCGCGGCACCGGGCATGATCCGGGCCGGACCGCCACCGATCTCGCGGTGATGCTCGCCGACGGCGATGAGGCGATCGCGGATCTGGTCGCGCTGCGGGACCAGGGCGAGGTGTTCGGCCCGGTCGCCTCCACGCCCACGGCCTGGTGGTTCCTCGCCGACATCGACAAGTCTGCACTCGCTTAACTGCGAGCGGCCCGCGCCACGGCCCGGGAAGTCGCCTGGATGCAGGCCGCCGAGACCGGCGAGGGCATACCTGCTGTCCGGGCCGGCGGTCCGGAGCCAACACGCGAGCACCAACTCCCACTCCTGGCGTCCGATGTCTTCGCGGACATCCCCGACCGTCTGGCCGTTCTCTGCTGCAGCGTCCTCGGGCAATAGGTCGACGGCCTGCCGAAGGAGTGTGAACGCGTCATCCATGTCTCGCATTGCCTCATGTCCCCGGACGGCTTCTCATAGGCGATCAGGCAGGAGCCGACGGCGCGACACGCTCAGAAGTTCCCGGGCACCAAGATCTGCCCACTACTTTCAGCAACTCGACTGCGATCCGCCCTACCGGCCGGCCGGCTGGGTCAGTTCGGACAAGCCTGCGTCAGGTACTCGCTCCTGCGGCAGGACCCGGCCCAGCGGGCACGGCTGGCCGAGATCCGCGACAACCTCACCGCTCGCAGCGCCGAAGCCGAACGAGAGGGCTGGTTCGGCGAGGTTGAAGGGCTACGAACCAGTCTCGCCGGCGCCGACGTGGAACATGTGGAATGTGCGGCACCCGCCCGGGAAGCAAAACCCGCCTTCGGTGAGTCCTGCCCCCGGCCGGGCCATTCTCGCTATCAACCCCTCACGCAGAGCAGTTCAGCCCTGCGGCCGGGGCGGAGGATCCGCCCAACGACCAACCGAAGGAAGCCACCATGACGCCCACGTCGCCCCTCCCCCGCAGGACACCGCAAGGCAGCCCCTCCCGCGGTGCAGACGCTCCCGTACCGCCGGTCGAATGGCGGATGGAGCCGGCCAGGACCACGGAGGCGCTCGAAGCCCGCGACGCCCTCGCCGCCGCCCTCAGCCAGGCCGGTATCCAGCTCCCCGCCATGGATGTCCGTACCCCCTGGGCCGACACCATCCACCCGCACGGGCCGGCCACCGCCCACGCCGAGGAGCACGAGGCCGAGCGCACGCGCGAGGTCCGTTACGCCCTGATCCACCTCGGCATCTGCTCCGCCCCCGTCGCGCTGGCCCTGGCAGCCGTGATCAGGAACGGAGCAGCCAGGTGACCGACGACGGCAGCCCCCGCGTCGGGGCGGCCGTCCACGACACCGGGAGCGGCCGGGTGGGGCTGGTGATGGGCCACCAGGGCTCCTACATCCAGCTCCGCCCGCTCGGCGGAGGCCGCGAGTGGGACGCGGACCCCGCCCGCGTACGGCCGGCCAGCCGGGACGAGTTACTGAGCGCACAGCTCGCCGCGGTGAACGCACGCAGTCGGCACAAGATCTGATCAACGCTCCGCCCTGTCGGGCACTGCGGTCCGGCGAACCCGGCCGGGCAGACACCCGTTGTGTCTTGCGGAATCGCCCGAGCCCAGCTCGCCCGAAACCCCTGCCGCCCGATCCGCCCGCTGTCCTAGGATGAGAAGGATCATCTCAGCGGCCCGACGGGCTTCCGTTCCGCGTCAGCGGACTGAAGAGGACATGCCCCCACCCGCACGAGCTACTTCGTGCTGCCTGGGGGCATTCCTTGCTGTTCCGCGAGTCCGCCGCAACCGTCGCCGCCCGCAACCTCGAAGGGACGCTGGCGCTGCACCTGATGGAGAACTTCCAGCACGCGCAGGGCCACCGGCCCGGAGCGTCCGAGGTGCGATCCTGGGAGCGCAGCATTCCCGCCCTCACCGGTGCGCTGCTCGACGCCGGGCTCGACGACGTCGAGATGCTGATCGAGTACACCCTCCCTCTGACAAGCAAGCGCGCCGACGTGATACTCGCCGGGGTCCACCCGTCGACCGGCGAGCCGTCGTACGTCGTGGTCGAGCTCAAGCAGTGGAGTCAGGCCTTCGCCGAGGAGGAGGATCCCCTTCTCTGCCGTATAGACGCATACCCGCGTCCCGTGCTCAACCCGATCGAGCAGGTCCGTGGCTACTGCTCCTACCTCCTGTCGTTCAACGGCGCGCTGGAGCGGATGCCGGAATCGGTCGCCGGAGTGGCGTTCCTGCACAACGCGACGGAGTTCGGAATCAGTTCCCTGCGCGAGGTCCCGGAGGACCTGCAGGGCCGTATGTACACCGCCGAACAGCGCGGCGCCTTCCTCGACTTCCTGCGTTCGCGGCTCGCGCCCAAGTCCGGGGCGGGGGCCGCAGACCTGCTCGTCCAGGGCAGGACCCGCCCGTCGAAGCAGCTCATGGTCGTCGCGGCAGCCGAGGTCCGCGACCGCGAGCAGTTCGTCCTCCTCGACGAGCAGCGGGTCGCCTATGAGCTGGTGCTGTCGGCGGTGCGCAAGGCGAAGCGGTCGAACCACAAGCAGGTGGTCGTGGTGACCGGTGGCCCCGGTTCCGGCAAGAGCGTCATTGCCCTGTCGCTCCTCGGCGAGCTGTACCGGCGCGGGGAGACCGCTCTGCACGCGACCGGTTCGGCGTCGTTCACCAAGACCATGCGCAAGGTTGCCGGTGCGCGCAAGCCCGAGGTGCAACAGCTGTTCAAGTACTTCAACAGCTTCATGGAGGCCGAGCCGAACGACCTCGACGTACTCATCTGCGACGAGGCCCACCGGCTCCGCAAGACCTCCGCCAACCGCTACACCAAGGCCGCTCTGCGCACCGACCGCCCCCAGGTGGCGGAACTGATCGACGCCGCCCGGGTACCGGTGTTCCTGCTCGACCAGCACCAGGTGGTGCGCCCCGGCGAGATGGGGACCAAGGAGCAGATCAAGGACGCCGCCGCCGCGCAGGGCCTCGACTGCGTCGTGGTGGAGCTGGACAGCCAGTTCCGCTGCGGCGGCAGCGAGGCCTACGTGAAGTGGGTCGCGAGCCTGCTCGGTCTCGAGGGCGACAAGCCGACCGTCTGGGAGCCGGACGGCAAGGTGGAGTTGCTGATCGCCGACAGCCCGCAGGAGCTGGAGGACTTCCTCGTCGCCCGCCGCGATGAAGGCGAGGGGAAGAAGTACAGCGCGCGCATGGCGGCCGGGTACTGCTGGAAGTGGACCACGAGGATCACCCCGGAGATGTCCGAGCTGCCCCGCGACGTCGTCATCGGCGACTGGTCACGGCCCTGGAACGTGCCCGGCGACCGGTCCCTGTTCGGCGCCCCGTCGGCACCGCTTTGGGCCAACGATCCGGCCGGTTTCGGCCAGGTGGGCTGTGTGTACACCGCCCAGGGCTTCGAGTACGACTGGTCGGGCGTGATCATGGGGCCGGACCTGGTGTGGCGGACCGACCGCTGGGTGGTGGACCGTACCGCTTCGAAGGACCCGATCTTCACCAAGGCGACCCCGGACGCCGAAGTCCACCGGCTCATCCGCAACACGTACAAGGTGCTGCTGACCCGCGGGATGGTCGGGACGATGATCTACTCCACGGATCCGGAGACCCGCGAGAAGCTGCGCTCGCTCGTCCACCCGGTGGCGGGGGTCAAGGCGGCCGTTCTCGTCTGATCCGGTGATTGCGGAACTATTGGTCCGTTGTCGTACCTACGCCATACGATCGGACGACACCCGCGCCACCGCCCGTCGGAGAGTGAGACCCGCCCATGGCCCAGCAGCCACCCCTGCTCCGCGATGTCATCGACATCAAGGAGTCCCTCTCGACCTCGGACTTCGTCCTCCAGCTCTCGGAGGCGACGACCCCGGAGGGCGCCGAACGTGCCCTGCGGGACTATGTGGTCACGGAGCGGCTGCGGGACAACTTCGACGAGGCGCTGGGGCTGATCAAGGCAGCGTTGGACGGGCACACGTCCAAGGCGGCCTATCTGCACGGCTCGTTCGGTTCGGGTAAGTCGCACTTCATGGCAGTGCTACACGCCCTGCTCAGCGGCAGCCTCGCCGCCAGGTCCCGCGACGATCTCGACCCCGTACTGACCAAGCACGCGTGGCTCGGCACGGCCGGGAAGAACTTCCTGCTCGTGCCGTACCACATGCTGGGGGCCAAGGCCCTGGAGCAGCGGGTCCTCGGCGGCTACGTCAGCCATGTGAAGAAGCTGCACCCCGAGGCGCCGACGCCGCAGGTGTACCGGACGGACGCACTCTTCGACAGCATCCGCTCTCTGCGCGAGCGCCACGGGGACCGTTTCATCATCGACGGCCTCGCGTCCTCGGACCCCGACGCGGCGGACGACGATGACGAGTGGGGCGAGGCCTTCGCCTGGGAGCCGGGCCTCCTGGACACGGCGCTCGCCGCCGAAGAGGTGCACGAGTCCGGTCAGGCGCTCAATCTGGTCAGCCCGTCCACCCCGGCCGAGCTGCGTGCCCGCCTCGTCGAGGACGCGAGCACGAATCTGCTGCCCGGATTCACCAAGTACGCCGCCGAGGACGAGCACGGGTTCGTCTCCCTGGACGCGGGCCTGTCCGTCATCGCCGAGCACGCCAAGTCCCTCGGCTACGACGGTCTGATCCTCTTCATGGACGAGCTGATCCTCTGGCTCGCCACTCTGATCCACGACCAGAAGTTCGTGGCCCGCGAGGCCAGTAAGATCACGAACTTCGTGGAGGGTGGCGACGCCCGTCGTGCCGTCCCCGTGGTGTCCTTCATCGCCCGCCAGCGCGACCTGCGGGAGCTCGTGGGCGAAGAGGTGTCGGGAGCGGCCGAATCGTCCATCCAGGACACACTCAACCTGGCGTCCGGCCGTTTCGACAAGATCACCCTGGAGGACCGCAACCTCCCCCAGGTCGCACACGCCCGACTGCTGACCCCCAAGGACGCGGAGTCGGCGGCGCTCGTCAACGCCGAGTTCGAGAAGACCCGCAAGGTCCGCCAGGAGGTGTGGGACACGCTGCTGGGATCCGACCGGGGCACCGACGGGGTGGGTGCCGACGAGGAGAGCTTCCGGCTGACCTACCCCTTCTCTCCGGCCTTCATGGACACCCTCGTCCATGTCTCCTCCGCGCTCCAGCGGAACCGGACCGGTATGAAGCTGATGGGCCAGCTGCTCGCCGACCATCGCGATGAGCTGCGGCTCGGCGACCTGATCCCGGTGGGCGATCTGTACCCATTGATCACGGCGGGCGGTGACAAGCCCTTCACCGACAGTCTCAAGGTCGTCTTCGAAGCGGCGGACAAGCTCTACCGCACCAAGCTGCGCCCGTATCTGCTCGGCACGTACAACGTGTCCGAGGAGGACGTGGAGCAGTACGCCCATCGCGGCCCCGACAGCATCGCCGACCCGGACCTGCGCGGCAGGGTGAAGACCTTCATCGGCGACAACCGGATCGTCGGCACGCTGCTGCTCTCCGCCCTCGCACCCAGCGTCCCCGCGCTCGCCGACCTCACGATCCGCCGACTCTCCGCTCTCAACTACGGCTCCGTCGTCGCCCCGATTCCGGGGCGCGAATACGGCATCCTGAAGAACAAGGTCGCCGAATGGGCGGGCCGCTTCCCGGAGATCAAGGAAACCGGCACCGACGCCAACCCGGGAGTGCGCCTCGAACTGACCGGCGTGGACGTCGACTCGGTCATCGCCAACGCCAAGGTCAACGACAATCCGGGGAATCGCCAGGCACTGGCGAAGCGGATCCTCTCCGAGGAGCTCGTGCTGGAGCACGGGCAGCTGACGAGCCGGGTGAACTTCGACTGGCGTGGTACGAGCCGCAGCGCCGAAGTCGTCTTCGGGAACGTCGCCGACGAGGAGGAGCTGCCCGACCACGACCTGATGCCGCAGGAGGACGGTCTGTGGCGGATCGTCGTCGACCTCCCGTACGACGAGAGCGAGTACGGAACAGCCGAGGACGTCGAACGCATGCGGCGGCTGCGCGAGAAGCAGCACCAGGGCAAGCGGTCCCGCACGGTCGCCTGGCTGCCGGCCCATCTCTCCGCACAGCGGTACACCGACTTCTGCCGCCTGGTGGTGATCGACAAGGCGCTCTCCGACGAGCAGCGCTTCGACAGCCAGTACGCCGGCCACCTCAACGCGGACAATCGCGCCCGTGCCAAGGGCCTGCTGGAGACCCAGCGCGAGTCCCTGCTCAAGAACGTGAAGGCCGCCTTCAAGCAGGCGTACGGCCTGGCCGAGAAGAAGCCCACCGATGTGGAGCTGGGCTTCGCAGATCACCTCCAGTCGCTGCGTGATGTCGACGGGCTGGTCTTCTCCATGGGCCAGTCCCTGCGCGACGGTCTGCGGCACGTCGCGGGCAAGCTGCTGGCCGACCAGTTCCCCGACCACCCGGACCTGGACCCCGAGAACACCGGCATCCCCCTGAAGGCGGCCGACGCCCGCAAGGTCTTCACCCACATTCAGGCGGCCGCCGAGGCACGCGACGGCCGGACCGAAGTCCCGGCCGGTGACCGCAAACTCCTTCAGCGCATCGCCGGCCCGTTGCGCCTCGGTCAGCAGAAGGAGGCGTACTTCGAGCTGTCCCTCTTCTGGGCCGACCACTTCCGGCAGCTCGCGCGTGAGCGAGGCGTCACGGGTGACCTCTCCCTGATCACCCTGACCGACTGGACCGACCTGCCGCAGCCGCGCGGGCTTCCCGACTTCCTCTCCCGGCTCGTCGTGGCCGCCTTCGCCGAGATGGACGACCGGGTCTGGGTGCGCGGCGGGATGCCGCTCGACCCGGCCCCCGAGCTGTCGCAGATCAAGGATGTCGACACGCTGCGCAGCCAGCCGCTGCCGTCGGAGGAGGACTGGGACACCGCACGCCGACGCTTCGAGACGATCTTCGGGAGGCCGGCGCCGACCCTGCGGCGCGGGCGCATGGTCAACCAGTTCGCCCGGCAGATCACCGAGCAAGCCCGGTCCTACGAGGAGTACGCGATCGCTCTCGTGGCGAAGCTGGAGGAGCACGCGGGGTTTCTCCATCTCGACGGCACCGACGAGTCGGGGCGGCTTCCGCTCGCCCGGCGTTCCGTCGAACTGCTCAGGGCCCTCACCCGGACAGCAGGGCAGGGTGCGGCCGGGGCGAAGAAGACGGTGGATTCGCTGGCCGCCTTCGATCTCGGGCAGGTCGGCGCGGACCGTTTCGGTTCGTCGATCACCCAGGCCAAGGAAGTGGCCAGGGCCCTGACCGACACGTCCTGGACCACGCTCGAACTGGCGGCCAACGAGGGCCCCGAGGGTCAGGCCCTGCTGGACTCCCTACGAAACGCCGCCGGTGACGACCAGCGGACCAGTCCCCTGCCGGGCGCTTTGGTCCGGACCCAGCGCGAGGTCCTCGCGCTGATCAAGCGCAACCGCGCCGCCGCCACTCCCCCGCCGCCCGCTCCCGTCGCCCCGAACGCGAATCAGGTGCCGCTGAACACGGACACCAGTCACCCGCCCGTCCCGACCGACCGCACTCCCGCACCGGCCTCCGACGGGCCGCGGGTGCAACGGTCGGGAGGCGGCCGCACCACCGCGGCGCGCGCCGTGGCGGAACTGCAGGCGGAGATCGCCGACCTGGCCGCACGTGAGCCCGGTGCGGCGGTCGAAATCACCTGGCGGGTCGTCGAATCGTGAGCACCCCGCAGATGACCACGCGGCTGAATGTCGCCACCATCACCCAGTACCTGTCGTCCCAGACGTCGCTGGCCGCCTCGCTCACCGGCGCCGGGCGGCGCCGTGCGGTCCTGCTGCGTTCCGCGCCCCAATGGGACGGTCCGGCCGAACCGGCATGGGGCGACGGCCGCACAGCCCGTATCGCTGTGGCCCCCTCGCCCTTGGCCGTACACGAGCTCCTTCTGGACCACCTCGGTGAGCAGACCGCAGTCCGAGGCTCCCGCTCCGGCGGCCCCGCTGTGCTCGTCGTGCTGACCGACCGCGAACAGAGCGAGCTCGACCCCGCGATCCTGGCCCGCGCTCACACGAAGCGCATCGACACGCTCGACAGCTGGGACGTGGTACGCGAGGCCTTCGGCGCGGAACAGGTCGACACCCGGCTCAAGAACGCCAACTGGGCCGCTGAAGCCCTGCTGGACGCCACCCCTCCCGGTGGCTGGCCCCCGCTCGCGGGGGGTGTGCTGTCCCGGCAGAAGGCCCTCTCCGCACTCGCCCTGCGCCGTCTCAGGCTCGGCAGGTACGACACCGAGTCGAGCGGACGACCGGTGAGCGTGGCAGCGGACGCCCTGGACACACGCGCCCTCCTCGGATGGTCCTTGAGCCCCGGTGGTCCCGAACGGCTACTGGAACTGCGGGGACCCGAACGTGCGGGTCTGCGGGAGTTCCTCGGCGAAGCGGACCAGGCCGGACTCGCCGGAGAGGCCCTGCTGGCTCTGGTCGAGGCCGATCACGGCGCGGACGCCGTGGCATTCGGGCTGGTGTGCGGGGCACTGTGGCTGCACGCGGCGCCGGACGCCGACGTCTACCGGGCGCGAGGCCGTGCCGAGCGCTGGTTCGGCGAACAGCCCCTGCCCTCCGGAGAGCAGCTCGATGCCCTGGCGTCCGCGTTCGGACGTGCCTGCGAGAAGTACGCGAGTGTGCTGCTGACTGCTGCCACCCGAGACCGAGGCGGGGAGAGCGACGAGGCCCGGGAGGCACGCCGGACCAGCGACACGGTCCTGGACCGGGCTTCCTCCCTGATCCGGCAATTCGGTGCCGAGACCGCCGCCCAGGCGAGTCCCTTGCTTCCCCTGGGCCTGGAAGCACGCTTCACCGCGGTGGGGCGGGCTCTGGAAGCCGGGCGCCCCGGCCCCTTGGCCGAAGCACTTCGAGACCTGGACGAGCACCGGCGTGCCGAGGATCCCGAGTCCCGGTCCCGCATCCGAAGAGCCCGGATGGGCGGGCGCCTGGCACAGTGGCTGGCCGGTGAACCCCCCGTCGCGTGCGACTCGACAGGTGACGGCATAAAGCGCCACCTCTCGGAGACCGGGTGGGTGGACCAGGCCCTGGAACACATCGAGGCCGGCGGAGACCCGGACCCCATCCTGCGCTCCGCATACGACAAGCTGGGCGCACGCGTCCGGGAGCGACGGCATGAGATCGACCGGCACTTCGCCCGGTCACTCGCCACCTGGACCGCGGCGGGCACGCATCCCGGATCCATGCTCACCGTGGAGTCCTTCCTCGACCGTGTCGTGCGGCCGGTCGTCCGAGGTACGGACAGCCGACGCGTCCTGCTGCTCGTCCTGGACGGCATGAGCGCGGCGATCGCCACCGAGCTCGGCGAGGAACTCCGCTCCTCGTGGGCCGAGTTCGACCCGGTCAGGGAAGGCGAACCGCACCGCCGGGCCATGGCCGCCGCCCTGCCGACCCTCACCGCTGTCTCTCGTACATCACTGTTCGCAGGCCGGCTGATGAAGGGGGCCCAAGCCGACGAGAAACGGCTCTTCCCTCAGCAGAAGCTCTGGGGCGGTGCTCCGGCGGCCGTGTTCCACAAGGACGACCTGCGCGCCGCGAGCGCCGGGGACACCTTCGGCCCAGGTCTCGGTGAAGCACTCGCCGACGGACACACCCATGTGGCGGTCGTCCTGAACGCCATCGACGACCGCTTGGCCAAGGAGCAGAAGCTCGGCGACGGGGCGTGGCGGGCTGCCGACATCCCCGGTCTGGTCGACCTGCTGAGGGTTGCCGCAGCACAGGGCATGGCGGTCCTGATCACCAGCGACCACGGGCACGTCGTGGACCGGCACGGCACGAAGGTAGGCGCGGACACTCCGGAATCGGCCCGCCACCGCCTGCCGGACAGGGGGCCGGGCGCAGTGGAGGTGGTGCTGAGCGGTCCACGGGTGGTCTGGCCCGACCCCGGTGCGTCGATCGTGGCCCTGTGGGACGCCGACTCCCGCTACACTGCGCACAAGGCGGGCTACCACGGTGGTGCCTCCCTCGCGGAGTTCACCATCCCCGTCCTCGCCTTCCTCCCCTTCGGAGCGACACCGCCCAAGGAGTGGCGGGAGCTGGGCGACCAGCGGCCCCCGTGGTGGTTCCTGGACGAACGCGCGCCTGCGACCGCACCCGTACCGGCCCCGGCCGGCGTTGCACCCCCGTCCAAGAAGCCGGTGCGGCAGACACCGTCGAAGACGCAGGCCGAACTGGCCCGGACACACGATTCCCTCTTCGACGTCGTCATGGTCCCGTCGGACGAGACCGGGGACGCCCTGGTCGCCCCGGAGCTGCGCACGCAGACGGAGACGCTGGTCGCCGCGCTGTTCGCCTCTGCGGCCTTCCAGGATCAGGTGGAGCTCCTGGCCCGCAAGCCGCGCGAGCGTGAACTGGACAAATTCAGGCTGGCCGTGCAGGAGCTCGCGGATGCCGGGGGCACCCTGCCGGTGACGGCGTTGGCGCAGCGCGTCGACTTCCCGGTCGGCCGTGCGGACGGGTTCGCCGCGGTCCTGCGCCAGCTGCTCAACTACGACGGGGTGCAGGTCCTGGAGACCCTGCCCGACGGGCGCACCCTGCGCCTTCACCGAGGGCTCCTGCGGGACCAGTTCGGGCTGGGCTGAGGACGGGGCGCGTGCGGTCATGAGGGCCAGCCGCGCCACGTCCTCCCGTGCTAGCCTAGGCTCCAGGGACGTCTCCAGAAATCGACGCCCGGTTCGCCTCAGGCCCCGTGGAAGCGGGGCCTTTGTGCTGCTCAGGTAGGACTTGTGGGGGCGGGCTCCGCGAGTGGGCCGGTGGACTGCCCCGGAATCCAGCAGTGCTGATGAGCGACCCGGGGAGCCACGTAGGACCACAGCTTCTCGTTGGCGCGGCGCGCTCGGGGGTCGCCGTCCTGCCCGCTGACAAGCCGCCGGTGCAGATAGGCGATCAGGTCAGCGGCCTGCAGCAGCCGGCTCGCCTTCGAGGGCGCGAAATGAATGGTGTCGACGAGTCACGGCAAGGTGTTACTGACGCTCCCGCCGGTACCGGCCAGCTGGTAGTCGCGGAAGTGCCGTCGGTGGTCGTCCGCTCCGTCGATCTCGTCGGCGATCACCAGCGCCAGTTCGTCCCTCACCTGCACGTGTTCGCAGATCTGCTCCAACAAATGCCGCAATACCACCTCGTGCGGCGGCGGGCAGCCATCTGTGCGACGTGCCCCGGAAGCCCTGAGGTCGAGCCCACGGACGATGACCCGTACGTCGTATGCGCCGATCGCCTTCATCGCGTCCGCATAGACACCGATGCGGGCGCGCACCATGTTGTGTCCCTTGTTGCCCATCCGCGTCCAGTCGTCCCTGGCCTGCACCAGGGCGTGGCCATGCAGTTCCGCATGGCGATCGACGGGGTAGTGATCGGCTGCCTTGGCCACAACGGAGTCGAGTGCGCGGTGCAGCGGTCGCAGATGCTTCTCCGCGACCACGAGAGCGACCATCCGGTAGTGATCTCGGTCGTATGACTCATCGACGTAGGTCAGTAACACCACGTGAGTGTTTCACACGACCTTCGCCCAGGGCCGCCGATCATGCGGAGTGAGAGACTGTGACGGTGAGTTCAGCGAAGCCGAATCCCTCCTCCCCCGCGTCGGCCGTCCGTCGGCGGGCTGTCATCGACGCGCTGCGCCGTGGCGCCGTACCTCACAGTGGGCTTGATCTGCTGGCCACCGGCCTTGACCGGTTCGAGGCAGCGCTCGACGCGGAGCTTGACGCAGTCGTCTCGGGCGGGGCGGTATTCAAGGCCGTCCGGGGGGAGTACGGCTCCGGCAAGACGTTCTTCACCCGATGGCTGGGCGAGCGGGCCAAACGCCTGGGCTTCGCGGTCGCCGAGATCCAGGTTTCGGAGACCGAAACTCCTCTGCACAAGCTGGAGACCGTCTACCGAAGGCTGACCGAGCGGCTCACGACGGCGAGCTTCCCCCCGAGTGCGCTCAGGCCCATCGTGGACGCCTGGTTCTACGCACTGGAGGAGGACGCCCTCGCGGCCGGGGCCACCGAGGACGAACTGGCCGGTGAGGTGGAGACCCTGCTCACCTCCAGGCTTGCCGAAGTCTCCCGGCACGCCCCGTCCTTCGCCACCGCCTTGCGTGGATACCGGACCGCCCTGGCCGAGGGAGACGAAGCCACCGCTGCGGCCGTGCTCGCCTGGCTCGGCGGACAGCCGCATGTGGCCGCCGCTGCCCGACGGTCGGCCGGCGTCCGAGGCGATCTCGACCATTTCGGCGCTCTGGGCTTTCTGCAAGGGCTGTTGACCGTACTGCGCGATTCCGGGCACCGAGGGCTGTTCGTCGTGCTGGACGAGGTGGAGACGCTCCAGCGGGTACGATCCGACGCCCGGGACAAGGCACTCAACGCCTTGCGTCAGCTCATCGACGAGGTCCACTCCGGCCGCTTCCCCGGCCTCTACCTGGTAATCACCGGCACCCCCGCCTTCTATGACGGACAACAGGGCGTGCAACGCCTGGCCCCGCTCGCGCAGCGCCTGGCCACCGACTTCACCACCGAACCGCGTTTCGACAATCCGCGTGCGGTGCAGTTGAGGCTGCCCGGCTTCACCCAGGACTCGTTGGTGCGCCTGGGCGTGACCATCCGCGACCTCTACGCGGCGGGCGCGACAGCCCCCGACCGCGTCAGAACGCTCGCAGACGACGCGTATGTCGCGGACCTCGCACGAGCAGTCGGGGGCGCGCTCGGCGGCAAGGTGGGCGTGGCACCACGGCTTTACCTGAAGAAACTGGTGGGTGATGTACTCGACCGGGTCGACCAGTTCGACGATTTCGACCCGCGGCAGGACTACAAGCTGACGGTGAGCGGCAATGAACTCAACGATGTCGAACGGAACGCGGCTGCCGGCCACTCGGCCGACGACATCGAACTGGACCTGTGATGGCGGAGTCCCCCACCGCAGGTGACCCCGTGGACCGACTCGATCCGGTCGTCCTCCACCACGTGGTGAACACTCTGGGCTGGCCGGACCTGCGGCCGATGCAACGGGCGGCGATCCACCCGCTGATGAACGGCGAGGACGCCGTTCTCCTCGCCCCCACCGCCGGGGGGAAGACCGAAGCCGCCTGTCTGCCGATCCTGTCGGCCATGTCGGAGCAGCGCTGGACCGGCACCTCCGTCCTGTATCTGTGCCCGCTCAAAGCACTACTCAACAACCTCGTGACGCGTATCGACGGTTACGCTCAATGGCTCGGTCGCCGTGCTGCGCTGTGGCACGGCGACACCAGGGAGTCGCAGCGGCAGCGCATCCGCAGCGAGCGACCGGACATCCTGCTCACCACTCCGGAGTCGCTGGAAGCCATGCTCATCGGTGTCAAGACCGATCATGCACACCTTCTAGGAGGTGTGCGGGCGGTGGTTGTGGACGAGGTCCACGCCTTCGCAGGCGACGACCGTGGCTGGCATCTGCTCGCGGTGCTGGAGCGTCTGGAAAGGGTGGTCGGACGCCCCATCCAGCGGATCGGGCTGTCGGCGACCGTAGGAAATCCTGAGGACCTGCTCACCTGGCTCCAGGGCTCGGGCGCCGGAAAACGACCGGCCCGCGTCATCGCACCCGATGCGTCCACCGGCAGCGCGTCCACCGCTTCCCCGGCCGGCGAAGTGGAGCTGGACTACGTCGGCTCCCTGGAAAACGCCGCCAAGCTCATCGCCGCACTGCACCGGGGCGAGAAGCGGCTGGTGTTCTGTGATTCCCGACGGCAGGTCGAGCAGTTGGGTGCGGCCCTGCGCGAGCGCGAAGTCACAGTGTTCCTCTCGCACGCATCGCTGTCAGCAGCGGAGCGAGCCAGGTCCGAGGAGGCCTTCGCCGAGGCCCGCGACTGCGTCATTGTGTCCACGTCCACGCTGGAACTGGGCATCGACGTAGGTGACCTGGACCGTGTCATCCAGATCGACTCACCCAGCAGCGTCGCCTCTTTTCTGCAACGCATCGGGCGTACAGGGCGGCGGCCGGGCAGCACACGCAACTGCCTGTTCCTCGCCACTACGAAGGACAGCCTCCTCCAGGCAGCGGCACTGCTCCTGCTCTGGGGGAAGGGTTGGGTCGAACCAGTTACCCCACCAACCGAGCCGCGGCACCTAGTGGCGCAACAACTACTCGCCATCACCCTCCAGGAGCAGCGGATCGGCGACCGGCTGTGGCCCGAGCAATGGAACGGGCTGCCCCCCTTCGATCTCTCGGCAGAGCCGATCGTGCGCCATCTGATGGAGCAGGGCTTCCTCGACTCGGACGAGGGCCTTCTGTTCATCGGACATGAGGCAGAAAAGCGCTTCGGCCGACGGCACTTCATCGAACTGACAGCCTCCTTCACCGCGCCCCCGCAGTTCACAGTCCTCTCCGGGCGCACCGAGATCGGGCAAGTGGATCCCGCGGTACTGACCGAAGAACGCCCTGGGCCTCGCCGACTTCTGCTCGGCGGGCGCAGTTGGCAGGTGACGTTCATCGACTGGACCCGCAAACGGGCCTTTGTCGAACCGGCCGACGGCGGCGGAGTCGCCAAGTGGAACAGTGGATCGCTCGTCGGCCTCTCGTACACCATCACGCGCGCGATGCGGGACGTTCTGTTGGGGGCCGACCCCCCGGTCTCCCTGACACGCCGGGCCGAGGTGTGTCTAGCAGAATGGCGAGAGGAGGAGGCCCCCGAGCTCGTACACCCTGAAGCGACTCTGGTAGCCCGCCACGGCAACGACGTCCGATGGTGGACCTGGGCCGGTTATCGCGCGAACGCAACGCTTGCTGCGACGCTGCCTTCGATCGCCGATCCCGTCCAGCGGCCGACGGACTGCTATGTGCGCCTGCGCGAAGATCTGACTCCTGACATGTGGCGTGCAAGCCGTGAGTCCGCGGGCAACGGCGCGGCCCTTGTACTTCCGGATGTCGACCGCCGCGCCGTGCACGGCCTGAAATTCTCCGCGGCCCTGCCCGAACGGCTGGCGGTGGCCACAGTCGCTGCGAGGCTCGCCGATCTCGAAGCAGCCAGGGAGGCTCTACGGGAGCCTGTGCGCTACCAGCACGGGCTCCACCGCGCGCAAGGCGTCGGATGACGGCACCCGGACATGTGACGGGACGTGCTCCCAGGCTGTTCGTCCGGCCTGTCTTGGCAGTTCACCCGCAGCTCATCAAGGTGAAGCCGAGGGTCGTGAAGTCGCGCCGCTACCACCACGCCCGGACAGAGAACGCACCCCGACCAGCCGATAGTCCACAGTCCGCGATGCCTCAACACGCCAAGCGAGACAGCGAGGTTGAAGAGCAAGTTAGGAGCTGTGCTGTGTTAGAACTCCTAACTCCTCGATCAAGCGCGTGGCCCGCTCAGGCCCCAGGGCCCCCGTCCCGCCCACAGGAGCTCTCCCGCAGGTCGCGCAAAGGGTCGTGCGCGGTACGGGGTTCGGCGGACCAGATCCGGGTCGCGCGGGTGTCGGGGGTGTAGCTCGGCCAGGACGGGTCGAGGTGGCGGACGAACCGCACCCAGGACCCGTGGAGAGCATCGGCGAGCGGCTGGGGAGGGTGGTCGCCGAGGGCCTCGGGGACGCCGGGAGCGTTCAGGAGGTCGAAGGCGAAGGGGAGGTCGACGCAATGGTGTGCCAGGCCCTCGAAGGCAGGCGCGGTGGCCCGCCATTCGAACTGATAGAGCCAGGTCGGGCAGCCCGCGTTGGCCCGGGCCTCGGCGATCGCGAGCGCGGGGACACGGAAGATCTCGTCGGTGAGGGCCGCGCCCAGCGCGGGAGGCTCGATCATGTGGAACTCGTGGGCGGTGAAGCCCAGCATCAACGGGATGTCCGCACCGGCCTCGCCGTCGACGAGTGCCTCGTGCACCGGCTCCGGGACGAGCTCGCCGTCCGCGAAGGGGGCGAGGAGCGGCATCGGCATCGCCTCGCTGTCGGGACCCGGCTCGACCAATTGGTCCTGAAGGACGAGGAGTTCGTCGTCGGTGAGGTCCCGCAGGGCGGTGGCGGTGGCCGGGACGCCGGTACGTGAAGTGAACAGCGCCGACACCTTCTCGGCCACCTCCCTGCCCTGGGGCCGCATGACCGCTCCCGAGACCGAGAGGGCGGCCCGGAAGAGCCCCTGGGCGGCCGGAACCGCGAGCAGGGTCTGAACCGCGCCACCGCCCGCGGACTGTCCGGCGACGGTAACCTCCGCCGGATCGCCGCCGAAAGCCGCGATGTTGTCCCGTACCCATTCCAGTGCCGCAACCCAGTCCCGTACCCCGCGGTTGTCGGGGGCATCCTCCAGTTGCAGGAAGCCCTCGATTCCCAGCCGGTAGCCGATGGACACCAGCACCACACCGTCCCGGTTGAACGCTGCCCCGTCGTACCACGGACTGGCCGCCGATCCCGCCACGTAGCCGCCCCCGTGGATCCACACGAGGACCGGCAGACCCGCCTCCGGGTCGGCGGCCGGAGTGAACACATTGAGGTTCAGCACACCCTCGCCCGGGATCGAGGGCTCCGGAATCGTGGTGACCTCGGCGAAGGCACGGCGCTGCGCCGTCGGTCCGTACGCCGTGGCATCCAACGGCTCCGTCCAGGGGGTCGGCGGCACCGGAGCCGCGAACCGCAGTTCGCCCACCGGGGGCTGCGCATAGGGAATACCGAGGAAGCGAAGGGTGCCATCGGTGCGGTGTTCACCCCGCACCGGGCCGTGGCCGGTGCGGACGACGGTGTCGGTCATGGAGAAGGCTCCTGTGGTGAAGGGGTCAGTGGCCGGGCGCGTCGTGTTCGACGTGTTGGCGGATCTTCCGCAGCGTTTCGGGGTGCGGCTCCCGCACGCCGAAGGTCCGGTCGGCGTCACCGGTGCTACGGCGATCCGGCCGTCGCGCAGGAGGGCCGTCGAGTCGGCGTCCTTCGCCGTCTCCGTGCTCGGCTCGCCAGGCGTGTCGATGGCCGTCAACTACGGCCTCAACAAGGTGCGTTTCCCCTCCCCCGTACGTGTCGGCTCGAAGATCCGCACGCACGGCCGCGTGGTCTCCGTCGAGGACGTCAGGGGCGGCGTCGAGGTCGTCGTGGACCTCACCGTGGAGATCGACGGCGTCGACAAGCCGGCGTGCGTCGCCCAGGCGGTGTACCGCTTCTACGCCTGACAGCGACGACGCCCGAGGGGTTCCGCGAGGTCGTGGCGGCCACCGCCCGGCGCGGCTGGGGGCGGGAGGAGACCGAGCTGGAGGACGGTCTCCGCCCGGCCCCGGCCGGGCGGCTCAGTCCCAGGCCGCCGCTCAGTCCCCGTCCGTCGCCGGGCGGAGCGCCGCCACCGCGCCGAGCATCAGCTCCAGGGCGAAGGGGTAGCCGCTGTCGCGCATGTCGGCGGCGAGGAGCCGGAAGGTCGCGGCGATGTTCGGGTGGGTGTCGGGCGAAAGCCTGCCGTACACCCCGTGCCAGACCCCCTCCTCCGCCTCCTGGGCCGCCCTCGGCAGGGCGAGCGCGGCAGCGTCCTGCGCGGCGAAGGCGAGCGCCTGGTCGACGAAGGCGTGGTAGATCCGCACCGCGAGGGCGTCCGGGAAGCCCCCGGACCGCAGGACTCCGAGGATCGTCTCGACGGCCCGGGTCTCATGGGGGCGCCCCGTCGTGCGGTGCGCCGCGAGAAGGGCCGCCTGCGGGTTGGACCGGTAGGAGGCGTGAATGCGCAGCCCGATCGCGCGGAGGTCGGCCCGCCAGTCACCGGTGACCGTCCAGCCCTCCTGTGCACGGCCGATGAGCTCGTCCGCGAGGGCGAGGAGCAGCGCGTCGGTGTTGCGGAAGTAGCGATAGAGAGCGCTGGGGTCCGCGCCGAGTGCGGCACCCAGCCTCCGTACCGAGAGAGCCTCACCACCGTGTTGTGCGACGAGGCGAAGCGCGGTATCGACGATCAGCCGTTCCGAGAGGACGGCGCCCTGCTTGGTCGGTCTGCGGCGCCGCCGTCTGCCTTCGGGAACCACACGTTCAGCCATGCCCGGACGTTACGTCAACACCCTTGACGTGTAAACGGCCGCCCCGATTCCATGAAGTCCACCAACCCCTCACCTCACGCTCTGGAGCGTCATATGACCACGGCTGACCTGGTCTTCACCCGCGGCCCCGTTCTCACCATGGATGCCGCGCGCACCCGGGCCACCTCGCTCGCCGTCGTCGGCGAACGGATCGTGGCCGTCGGCCACGACGAGGTGAGTGCACTCGTCGGTCCCCGCACCGAGGTCGTCGACCTGACCGGGAAGCTGCTGCTCCCCGGGTTCCAGGACTCCCACATCCACGCCGTCTCCGGCGGGACGGAGCTGGCCGAGTGCGATCTGACCGGGACCGTGGGCGTCGCGGACTACCTGTCCCGTATCCGTTCGTACGCGGATGCCCACCCGGACCACGAATGGATCACCGGCGGCGGCTGGTCGATGGAGAGTTTCGACGGCGGGCTGCCCACCCGGCAAGTGCTCGACTCCGTCGTCCCGGACCGCCCGGTCCTGCTGTCGAACCGTGACCACCACGGCGCCTGGGCCAACACCTGTGCGCTCGAACGCGCCGGGCTCACCGCGGCCACCCCCGATCCCGCTGACGGACGGATCGAGCGGGAACCGGACGGCACCCCCAGCGGCATGCTCCAGGAGGGCGCCACGGCGCTGGTCGCCCGGATGGTGCCGGCGAGCACTCCCGCGGACCGGCTGGCCGGCCTCCTCCGGGCCCAGAAGCTGCTGCACTCCTTCGGCATCACCGGCTGGCAGGACGCACTGCTCGGTGTGTTCGGCGGCAACCCCGATCCGTCGGACGCGTACCTGGCCGCCGCCCGCGACGGGTCGCTCACCGCCCGGGTCACCGGCGCCCTCTGGTGGAACCGGGATCGGGGGGCCGAGCAGATCGACGAACTGGTCGCGCTGCGCGAGAAGTTGAGCCACGAGCAATTTCGGACGGGCTCGGTGAAAATCATGCAGGATGGCATCGCGGAGAACTTCACCGCCGCCATGACCGCCCCCTACCTGGACGGCTGCGGCTGCGCCACCGTCAACAGCGGACTGAGTTTCGTCGACCCCGAGGCGCTGCGCGGGTACGTCACCCGCCTCGACGCCCTCGACTTCCAGGTCCACTTCCACGCCCTCGGCGACCGCGCCGTCCGCGAGGCCCTCGACGCCGTCGAAGCCGCGGTGGCCGCCAACGGCCACCGCGGCAACCGCCACCACCTCGCCCACCTCCAGGTCGTCCATCCCGACGATCTCCCCCGCTTCGCCCGCCTCGGCGCCATCGCCAACATCCAGCCCCTCTGGGCCGCCCACGAACCCCAGATGGACGAGCTGACGATTCCCTTCCTCGGCCCCGAACGCGCCGCCTGGCAGTATCCGTTCGGCGATCTGCTGCGGGCCGGAGCCACCCTGGCCGCCGGCAGCGACTGGCCCGTCAGCAGCCCCGACCCGCTCGAAGGCATCCACGTCGCCGTCAACCGCAGGGATCCCGAGGCCACGGACGGCCGGGTCTTCCTGCCCGAACAGCGCCTCGACCTCACCACCGCCCTGGCCGCCTACACGGCCGGCTCCGCCCATGTGAACGGCCGCGACGACACGGGCAGTCTGCGCCCCGGCCACCTCGCCGACCTGGTCGTACTGGACCGGGACGTCCTCACCGCACCTGCGGAGGAGATCGCCGAGGCCAGGGTGGAGCGAACCTATGTCGGCGGCAGGCTGGTGCACTCCGTCTGAGCCCGCCGCCGCGGGGATCAGCCAGGGCCCGTCCGCAACGAGGACGCCCGTACTTCGAGGCGGGTCGGCACGAGCACCCCGGCCGACTCCCGCCGGCCGTGCTCCAGGACGGCCACGAGCTGTTCGATGCCTGCCTCCGCGACCTCCCGGGGCTGCAGGCTCAGCGTCGTCACGGGCGGCTCGGTGTGCTCGGCCGTCGCATCCTCGCTCACACAGACGAGGAGCAGATCGCCAGGCACCTCGTAGCCATGGCGGCGCGCCGCCTCCAGGACGAGGGGCGGGCTCGCCTCGGCCACGACGAACAGCGCGTCGGGCCGCTCGCGGTCTTCCTCCGTGTCATCCGCCGCGGACTCCGCCAGAGCGGTCTCGACGGCGCGTACGACCGGTCCGTTGCCGGCGGCCTCGGCGCGTACGATCCGCTCCGGCAGACCGTGCTCGGTGCACCAGTCGCGATAGGCGGCGAGCACCCCCGCATGGAACCGGGTGGTGCTGTCGGGCAGGACGAGTACGGGCCGCCGGGCACCCTGCTTCCCGAGGTGGCCCAGGGTCTCGCGGACCGCCGCGCCCGCGTCGACGTCCCCCCTGAACAAAAGCTGTGGCGACGTGAGCCCGCGCGGTGTTACCACGGACGGCGGAGAAGTCGCGCGGGGCGCCGGAACGTCAACGTGGATTCGTCTGTACCCCGCGGCGGATGAGTGCGACGGTCTCGCTCGTCACCATCCGGTCAACAGCAGGTGGTTGACGAGCAGGGCGACGACGGCCTGGGCGGTCAGCCAGCCGCGCCGGGTGCCGGTGGGCAGCAGGGCGGCGGCGGGCAGCAGCCAGAGGATGAAGGGCTGCCAGATGCGTTCCGTCTCCGCCTTGCTCATCCCGGACAGGTCGGCGGCCAGGAGTGCCAGGAGCGCCATCAGAGTGAGCAGAATCAGCCGTTGGGGTGCACAGCCGGTGCCGGTGCGCAGGGCGCGTACTGCTTCGGGGGCGCCCGCCAGCGTACGGCGGAGTCCGGCGACCGTGGCGAGGCCCGCGGCGATCGTGGTGCAGGCGAGATTCGCCCAGACCCAGTAGGAGTACGGGCGCAGGCCACCCGCGCCCTGGTAGTAGCGCTCGACCAACAGGCGGTAGCCCTCCCACCAGTTGTAGCCCGTCAGGGTGAAGAGGACCGGGACGACCAGCGCTCCGGCGAGGAAGAGGGGGACGGAGCGGGCGGTACGGGCGAGGACGAGGACGGCCAGGAGCAGAAACGCGATCAGCGTCAGACCGTAACTGAGGTAGCAGGTCAGCCCGAACAGCAGACCGGAGGCGAATGCGGCGGCCATGGGGAGGCGCGCCGAACGGGTCGCGGCCAGGGCGAGGAGGGCCACGGACCAGGCGGCGACGCCGGCGAAGTAGGCGTCCGCCGAGGTGCCGGTCCACACCGCGACCGGTGCGAGGACCAGGAACGGGGCTGCGCGGCGCGCGAGGCGCTCGTCGGCCAGGGCCCGGAGCGCGATCAGGGCGGCCGGAACGGCGGAGGCGCCGACCACGATGCACCAGACCCCGGCCCAGGCGCCGCCGCCGAGCCCGATGCGGTCGAGCAGGACGAAGGTGAGCGTGGCGCCCGGTGGGTGCCCGGCGACATGGGTGGGCCAGTTGTCCGGGGAGCCGAGCAGGATGTGGCCGTTGAAGCCGCGCAGGGCCGCACCGATGTTCTGGAAACGGTCGATGGCCTGCAGATATTCATGCTTGTTGGTGAGCCGTTCGGTGATGCCCCGGCCCCAGCCGTCGATCAGCGCCAGCGAGAAGACCCAGGCGAGCGACGCCGCCCAGGCGGCCGGGAGCAGCGCCCGCCGGCGGATACGGTCGGCCAGCGGCGGCCCGTACGCGACGACGGCCGCTGCCACGACGACGGCGGCCGGGGTGCCGGGTCCGGTGTGCGGGTACCAGGACGCCAGCAGGGGAGGCCAGTGGACGAACAGGCTTCCGTCGGCGTCCTGAATCGACCGGCCGACAAGCACGGCGGCGGTGACGAGCAGAACGCCCGCGGCGGCGGCGACCAAGTCGCTGCGGCGGCCGGTGCGGTGACCGGTTTCGTTCATGGTGGGGTGTTCTGTACGGTCCTCGGTCTTCACGCAGGCACGCTATGCACAGCAGGGCGGTTACGCGTGATGCCACGGGATCGTGTCACCGAACCGTCAGATCTTGCTCCGGCTGCCCGCTCCGGGGCGTGACGTCAGAGATTCGTCAGGAGTCGTACGCCCTGCGGTCAGGCGTCCCGGGCATAGCTTCGGGACATGGGTGACAGACGTTTCGGAAAAAGCTCCCCCTTCTCGTTTCCGGGCTCGGCATCGGGTCGTGGCCCGGCCTTCACCGGGCGGCTTCCCTCCGCGCCCGGGTTCTGGCGCAGCCCGGTGCGCGGTGTCCGGTTCACGGCGGTGCTCGGGCTGGTCCTGCTCGCCGGGCTCACCCTGCTGTTCGTGACCGGTCTGCTGTCGTACGCCGCGTACAACCCGGACCTCGCGCCGGTCAACGACAAGACGCCGGGCAAGGGCCTGCTGGGGTTCTATCTCTTCGCCTGGCCGACCGGTCCGCACTGGCTGTACCGGCTGACGCAGGGGCTGCATGTCACGGTGGGCATCGCCCTCGTCCCCGTACTGCTGGCGAAGCTGTGGTCGGTGATCCCGAAGCTCTTCGTGCTGCCGCCGGTCCGGTCCGTGGGGCATGCGCTGGAGCGGGTGTCGCTGCTGCTGCTCGTCGGCGGGGCACTGTTCGAGTTCATCACCGGACTGCTCAACATCCAGCTGGAGTACGTGTTCCCGGGGTCGTTCTATCCGCTGCACTTCTACGGGGCGTGGGTGTTCTTCGCCGCGTTCCTCGCCCACACCGGGCTGAAGTTGCCGCGGGCCGTCCGGGTGCTGCGGGGCGGCCGGCTGGAGGGCTCCGCGCCGGGCGAGGCGGATGAACTGGCCGCCCCCGACCCCGCTCCGCCGACCATCTCCCGGCGCGGTGCGCTCGCCATGGCGGGCGGCGGGTCGCTGCTGCTGCTGATCACGTCGGCGGGCCGGAGCTTCGACGGGCCCCTGCGACAGGTCGCCCTCCTCACCCCGCACGGCGCGGCCGAACCCGGTCCGGGGCCGAACGGCTTCCAGATCAACAAGACGGCCGCGGCCGTCGGCGTGACGGCGGCCGATACGGGGAAGGGCTGGCGGCTCACCGTCAGCGGGCCCGCCGGGAAGATCCGGCTCAGCCGGGAACAGCTGCTGGCCATGGACCAGTACAGCGCGGCGCTGCCGATCGCGTGTGTGGAGGGCTGGGCGACATCGGACCAGTGGTGGCGCGGAGTGCGGCTGAGGGATCTGGCGGTACTCGTGGGGTATCCGGACCGGCCACCGGGGGTGATGGTGGAGTCCGTCCAGCGCAGCGGGGCGTTCCGGAAGGTGGCGCTTCGCGACAACCAGGTGCGTGACCCGCGCGCGCTGCTGGCATTGCAGGTCAATGGCGAGAACCTCTCACTCGATCACGGATATCCGGCGCGGATCATCGTCCCGGCGGCCCCCGGCGTACTCAACACCAAATGGGTGGCCCGGCTGACGTTCGAGGCACTGTGAGCGGGAAGGCGGGGAACCAGGTGAATCCTCGAGTGGTTCTCAGGCGTTGGTACGGGGAAGGGCCGCTGCATCTCCTCCTGCTGGCCGCGACATTCGCCCTCGCGGGCTATGCGGGCGTGCGGCTGCTGGCGGGCGACACGTTCGCGATCGTGGTGTGGTTCATCGGCTCCGCGCTCCTGCACGATCTGGTGTTGCTGCCGCTGTACGCGTCGGCGGACCTGGTCCTGCGCCGGGCGCTCGGGCCTCGTACCGGGCTGGTCAACTACGTCCGCGTACCGGCCTTCCTCTCCGGCCTGCTCCTGCTGATGTGGTGGCCGCTGATCACCCGGCACGCCATGCGGTACGAGCCGTACAGCGGGCTGTCCCTCGACGTGTTCCTGGGGAACTGGCTGCTGATCACGGGGTTGCTGTTCGCGGGCTCGGCGCTGTTGCTCGTCATCCGTACCGCCCGGTTGCGGCGCAGGGACACGAAGGGACGGCCGTCCGCCTCCCACTGATCGACGGGCTGCCACCTGTACGCCTGCGCGTACCGCAGCAGGGCCGGTGTGCCGAGCCGGGCCCAGGGGAACGGTGAGGCGGTCGCGGGGCCGAAGGCGCCGGTGGCGGCGGCCGCTGTGCCGCGTCCGTCGTCCAGCCGGACCTGGAGTCTCTCGTCGATGTCATGGGGTGTCGTCTCGGCGATGAGCAGACCACCCGGGGCGAGCAGGTTGGCCGTGCGGCGCAGGAGGAGAGGCGGGTTCCCGCCGATGCCGATGTTGCCGTCGAGGAGCAGGGCGGTTCCCCAGCGGCCCTCGCCCGGCAGCGGGTCGAAGACGGAGCGGTGCAGCGCCGCTCCGCCGAGTCGAAGGGTGCGGGCGACGGCGGTCTCGCTGATGTCGATGCCGAGTGCGCGATGGCCGCGGAAGGCGAGCTCGGCGACCAGCCGGCCGGGCCCGCAGCCGATATCCAGAACGGGGCCTTCGCAGCGGCCCAGTGCCGACAGGTCGGCGGCGTCGGCTTTCGCGCACCAGCGTTCGACGTCCAGGGGCAACAGCCGGCCGTCGGTACGGCGGAGGAAGAGCGGTCCGTGACCGTTGCGCAGCGCCTCAGCGTACGGATCGGTGCCCCAGGACGTGGTGCCGCGGTCGGGGGACGGGGGCGCCGTGACCAGCCTGCTGCGGTGAGGGACCAGGTTCACTGGGCCTCCGCCGGGGTCAGCAGGGCGAGCGTCGCGGCGAACCGGCCGTGCGGCGCCGCGGCGGCGACGGCGACGGCGTCCTGTGCGGTGTCCACATCACGCAATTGCGGAAGATCGCGCACGGTCAGCCCGGCGTCGACCAGGCGTCGGCGCTGGACCGCGCCGGTCTCGGGTACGGACATGGGGACGCCGAGCAGGAGTTCCGGGGCGGGGACGGCCAGGCCCAGCGCCCAGAAGCCGCCGTCGTCGGCCGGTCCGAACCAGGCGTCGCAGCCGTCCCAGGCGGCGGGACGGAGCGCGGCGGCCAGGTGGGCGGGGGTGATCTGGGGGGTGTCCATGCCGATGAGGAGAGTCGGGCCGGTACAGCAGGCGAAGGCCGCGGCAAGCCGTTCGTCGAGGCGGCCGGTGCCCTGCGGCAACACCTCGATGCCGGGCGGCAGCCACGGCCCCGGCCGGCCCTCGAGGACGACGGCGCGGCGCCGGGCGGGCAGGGAGCACACGGTCCGCAGAGTGTCACCGAGCGCCGCCTCGGCGAGCCGGGCGGCCTGGGCAGGTGTGAACGGCGGGGTGAGCCGGGTCTTGACCCGGCCCCGCAACGGTTCCTTGGCGATGACCAGCACGGTCGTCGGGCCGGACAAGTCCTCGGCCGCACCGGGGCCGGCCGGGGCGCTCACCGGGACACCCCCGGGCGCACGGTCCCCGGAGCCGTCCCGGCCGGTGGCTGAAGCAGCACCGCGCGCATGTCGCGCACCGCCTGCCAGGTACCCCGCCAGGTGCCGGTGACCTTCGATTTTCCGCTGCGGGGGAGATACGGGACGTCGGTCTCCGTGACCCGCAGCCCGGCGTCCGCCGCGCGGACCACCATCTGCAACGGATAGCCGCTGCGCCGGTCGGTAAGACCGAGCGCCAGCAAATCCGCCCGGCGCCCGGCCCGCATCGGGCCGAGGTCGTTCAGCCGCAAGCCGGTGCGGCGGCGCAGCATCCGGGCCAGCGCGAAATTGCCGGCGCGGGCGTGCAGCGGCCAGGCACCGCGGCCCTCGGGGCAGCGGCGGCCGAGCAGCAGGTCGGTCTCGCCGTCGGCGATCCGGCGTACGAAGGCGGGGAGCAGGCCGGGGTCCAGCGAGCCGTCGCAGTCACAGAAGCAGACGAACTCCGCCTCGGCGGCGAGCAGTCCGGCATGGCAGGCGGCGCCGAAGCCGCGTCGCGGCTCGTGCACGACGGTGGCGCCGAGCGAGCGGGCCAGTTCGGCCGACCCGTCGGTGGAGCCGTTGTCGACGACGATCGCGCGCCAGCCGTCCGGGACGGCGTCCAGCACCCGGGGCAGGGCCGCGGCCTCGTCCAAACAGGGCAGGACGACGTCGGCACGCGGGGTGGGGATATGGGCGGACGAAGGGCCCGCCAGGGGGGAATCGGTCACGCCGCTCACCCTACGGAGCAGAAACCGACATTCCGGGCTCCATTTTCTTACGAAAAATGGACGTCGGCCTGATAGCAGCGGATGGGGGCCGTGCGTGCCTCACATGCATGCCAGGGTGGCGGGATGGAGAACATCCCGGACGGTTCAGGCCCGATCATCTTCCGGTGCTTGGGCGCATCCCCCGCAACGGGGCCGTCGCAAACTCCGCCATTCCCGTGGCGAACCCTTCCTGCGGTTTCCAGCCCAGCTCGTCTCGCAGTCGTCGTGAGTCCGCAGTGACATGGCGTACATCACCGAGCCGGTATTCGCCGGTGACCTCAGGAGCAGGGCCACCGTGTGCCGAAGCCAGTGCCGAGGCCATCTCGCCGATGGTGCGGGGATCCCCGCTCCCTGTGTTGTAGACAGCAAAACTGCCCGGCCGGTTTCCTTTGACGGCCTCCAGTGCCAATGCGTTCGCGGCCGCCACATCCCTTACGTGGACGAAATCCCTCCGCTGGCAGCCGTCTTCAAAGACCTGGGGGGCCTCTCCATGGGCCAGAGCCGACCGAAAGAAAGAGGCGACACCGGCGTACGGTGTGTCGCGCGGCATCCCCGGTCCGTACACATTGTGGTAACGCAACGACACCGCGAACCCGCCCGTCGCGCGCGCCCAGGCCGCGGTGAGATGTTCCTGGGCGAGCTTGGTGGCCGCGTACACATTACGCGGGTCCGTGGGCGCTTCCTCGGTGACCAGGCCAGGTGCCAACTCCGCACCACAGCATGGACAGTGTGGCTCGAACCGGCCCGCGTCCAGGTCAGCCACCGTCCTCGGTCCCGGCCGGACCGTGCCGTGGCGGGGACAGTCGTAACGTCCCTCCCCGTAGACCACCATCGAACCGGCCAGGACCAGGCTCCGCACACCCGCCCCGGCCATCGCCGCAAGCAGCACCGCCGTCCCGAGATCATTGCACCCGACATACTCGGGCGCGTCCGCGAAGTCACTTCCCAAGCCGACCATCGCTGCCTGATGACACACGGCGTCGATGCCCCGTAGGGCCCTGCCCACCGCCTCCCGATCGCGAACGTCCGCGATGATTCGCTCGGCGTCGCAGCCTGCGGGGTCTACTGCCGCACCATGCACCGAAGACAGCAGTGCGTCGAACACGACTGACTGATGCCCGGCCGATCTGAGGGTATGGACGATCTGCGACCCGATAAATCCGGCTCCACCGGTAACCAGTACGCGCATGGCGGCCACGCTAGGCCGCCGGCGAGTCACATGGCCGGTTCCCGCGCGGCGCGTCACGGGATCGTAAGAGATGTCCTACGGGCGTCTGCCGACGAAACGAACGCGAACTCGTCACTGGACCGACGCAGCAGTCATCACCTGCGACCCAAACCACCTGACACCCCATCGGAACGAGTGCCGAATGGGCGTCACGAGCGTCATTTCAGCGTCAAGATATCGCCCGTAACGCCCACGACGCACGTCGTGCGCACGCGCAAAACCGCAGGTCAGGAGCATGTGCAGGGTGTCCATGAGGCATTCCCCTCAGTTGGGGAGCACCCGCGGTGCCGGCGCGCGCGGCGCGGCCCTCAGGCCCGGAGGTCGCCGAGCCAGCGCAGGGCGCTCAGGCCCGGCAGGAAGCAGTACTCGCCGCCGCGGGTGACGACGAACCGCGGCAGGGGCGCAAGGCGTCGTCGCACCGGCCGTCGGGGAATCGTGAAGCCGGTGACGCCGTCGTGCGATCCGGTGACGGGGTCTTTGGCGTTGCCCGAGCCGAAGAAGACGCCGTCGTTCATCCATTGCGACTGGACGAACTCGAACTGCCGGCCGAGATGGGCTCCGATGAACGCGAACATCAGGCCGCGGTCGGCCCCGTCGTCCTCCAGAACTCCCTCGGGCAGCGGCGGACCGTAGGCGGCGCCGCGTCTGATCATGCGGTGCAGACGTACCTCTCCCGCCACCGAGGCGTCGCGGGGGTTGGCCCGGCGGATGTGGCAGCCGCCGGGCGTGATGAATCCCGCCGGATCGTCGCGCTCGTACAGGAAGGTGTTGCGGCGGTGCGGGTCGGCACCGAGAGCGGGGTCGTCATGCTGCGGACTGAGCGCCAGGGGAGCTCCGCTGCGCCAGCGTCCCATGATCTTGGCCGCGAGCAGTTCCTCGTCGTCGGGGCCGGTGGCGTTGTCCCGCAGATAGCGCCGGAACGCTGCGACGTCCTGGTGGAGCTTACGGAAGACCGCGTAGCTGCCGTTGCGCCCGAGCTCCTCCGGCTGCGGGGTCTGGCTACCGCCGATCTCGTCCCGACAGCCGAGCACGAACTCCCCGGCCTTCAATGGCACCTCCAGTTGGTTGGACCCGGGGATGCCGCTTCCTTCGACGGCCGGATGGCTGACGCCGTCGCGATAGCCGAAGTGCTCGGTCTCGGTGGGCAGCGCGTAACAGTCCTGCCGCCAGATCGCGGTCACACCGGCGAGGCCCTCGTACGCGGGCCGGGCCCGATCGACGGCCGCCTCCAACCGCGGGACGTCGGGCGCGACCGCCGCGAGCACCACATGGACATCCGGCGTGCCCAGCGGCGCTTCCCAGCTCTCGGGGCTGCTCTCGCCGACATCGCCCAGCGCTGTGGCCCGGGCGGCCATCCCCTGCCGGAATTCCCAGGCGAACGAGTCCAGTGACCCGCGCGGCACGCCCAGCGCCTCCAGACCGTGACAGGTGACGGCGACACTGACCCATGTGTCCCCCAGGGGGCTGACTGGGTCGGCGGCAGAGGTCACCACCGCGCTCGCGCGCCGCATCAGTTCCCGACCGTCGGCCCGGTCATCGACGCGGAACACAAGATATGTCGCCGCGTAGGGAGTCGGCCGCGGGCTGAGAACCCCGCGCTGGATGTCGTCGAGTTCCAACACGATTCGCGTGGGCTCGCTCACGGTCCACCTCCCTGCGGCGCTACTTCGAGACGAGGTTCCGCCAGAAGTTCCTGAGACTCTCGTCGCCTCCGAACAGCGAACTGAAGATCGTGGAGTCCGCCAGCAGTACATCGCCGGCCCGCTCACCGCTCGGCGGCATCCACAGGAACATGTTGAACTCGGTATTGCCGGCATCAGTGAACGGATGCGGCCTGGAGGTGTCGATCGGTTGCCTTGCCAGGACATGGATGGCATCCGGCTCGTCGGTCGTCACGGCGTAGTGCGGCAGATGCATGTGGAAATTGAAGTTCGTCACCCCCTCCAGCCACCCTTTGGCGTCCAGGTCCCCGATCGTGGACAGCGGGGCGATCTTGTTCTTCTCCCGCACCGCGGGGCGCAGGCCGTAGCGGTTCTCGACCGGCACCGCGAGGCCGTGCATCAGGCCCCGGACGTAGGTGGCGAATCGCTGCTGGCGGGGGACCAAGGGGTCGCCGTGATGGTGGTACTCCACGTCCCGCGCGGCCAGATCGTCCGATGCCCCGACGTCATGGTGGGGTCCCAGGACCAGACAGGCGTCCTCTCGGCTGAGGAAGGCCCGCAGTGCCTCGACCTCCTCGGGCTGGGCCTCCTGCCCGGTGACCATGTGGTCAAGGCCGAAGACGAAAAGGGTGTCGGTGTCGGCCAGTACGCGCTCGTCGAGCGGGGTCCGGAATCCGGCCTGGTCGATGCGCTGATACACCGGGACGGGGTGCCCGGTGACCTCCTCGACGAACTCCTGGAACGGCACCCAGGCCCAGAAGAACAATTCCAGTGAGCCGGCGATGCCCTGCTGGAACTGCATCGGGTCGGACCACTTCGGGTCCTCGTAGGCAGGCCACGCCACCCGTCTGACCTCCGTCAGCGTGGAGAACCGGTTGTCCAGCTCAGCCGGATTCCTGCCCGCCTCGGCCGGATAGCTCCACGAGACGTAGATGCTCACCCGTCGCCGACCAGGGGTGCGTTCGCGCGGGATGTGGTTCTGGTTGTAGGTGCGCGCGGTCCTGACCTCGCTCATCTCGTCTCCGATCCGCAATGGGACAAGCACACGACAGCCCGCTCTCACTGCAACTGGTCGAGCATCTCCGACAGGGCACCCTTGATCCGCAGAGCCTTCTTGATCTCATCAGCGGACACGTACGGGTACTCCCCGTACTCGATGAAGCTCGGACAGTGGTGTTCGCGCACAAACCTGCCGAATGCCTCAGGGTTGGTCCGCCAGTCCTCGGGGAATCCTTCGAGATTCTCGAAGGCCGTGTTCACCCCCGCCTTGCCGAAAAGCGCGATGGCGTCCTCGGTGTACTTGTCGAAGTCGGTGTCGAAGATCCCCTGATACATGAAGCGCGTGTCGTCGTCAAAGAGCACCCAGCGCAGGTAGTGCAACTTCAGTGGCGCGAGAAGGTGGGGGTCTTCCTCCAAAGCCTTGGCCAAGGCATAGCCATACTCGCGCATCGCGTCGGCGCGGCCGAGCTTGACCTTGGCGACGATGGTGAACCCATAGCACGCCGGTGTCTTCGGAAAAATGGGGCCGTATTTCCCCTGCTCGAATTGGGCGGTGTCCTTGGGGATGATCGCCGCCTGCGGCTTGATCTCCATGTCCGCTCCTGCCGCCATCTACTGGCCGGAAACAAATCCCTCTCATATTCCCACGGACCACATCCACCCGCCTCGGGAGCAGCAAGGAGGAGGAGAGCCAGGGCGGTCCGTCGGCCCGTGGTTCACCGGTCGGTGACCACGATCTCGCGTTTGAGGATCTCGCCGGTGGGGCCCTTGGGGAGCTCGGCTGTGGAGGTGACGATCCGGGGGTACTTGTAGGCGGCCACCCGGTCCTTGACGTGGTCGCGGATCTCCTCGGCCGTGGCATGGGCACCGGGCCGGACCGTGATCAACGCCGCGATCTCCTCTCCGTGGACCGGATGCGGCACGCCGACGACCGCGGCCTCGGCGACGGCTGGGTGCTCGTCCAGCACCTCCTCGACCTCGCGCGGGTAGACATTTGTAGCCGCCGCGGATGATCAGGTCCTTCTTGCGGTCGACGATGAGTAGAAGCCGTCCTCGTCGACACGGGCCAGATCACCGCTGCGGAACCATCCGTCGCTGATCGCTTCCTCTGTGGCCTCCGGGCGGTTCCAATAGCCGGTCATCACGTTCTCGCCACGGATCGCGATCTCCCCGACCTCGCCCGGGGGCACCTCGGCGCCGCCCTCGGCCACGAGCCTCATCGCGCAGGTCTGGCCGAAAGCGTGGCAGAGGGGCAGACCGCCGAAGAGCACGTCGTCAGGTCCGACCTGAAGCAGCGTCTCGGCCGTGGTCGCGGTGTTGGTGGCCAGGTTCCGGTGTGACAGTTCGGCGCCCTTCGGCGTCCCGGTGGTGGCCGAGATGTAGAGGATCAGGGCCTGGTCGTCATCGGTCCGGTCGACGATGCCGGGCAGAGGCGGTCCAGCTGACAGCGCGGGCCGAGGGATGCTCTTCCACCCACCTGCACACCCGAGCCATACAGCCTGACCCACGAGCATCGAACTCGGGACCACTCAGAAGGCAATTGTGGTGCCGTCCTACCCACAGTGCGGGCAGCAAGAAGAACAAACCGTCAACTCCGACGGCCACGCCATCGCCTTCGTGACAGGAACACCGAGCGTCACCTGAGCGTCAAGAATCCACAGCGACGCCCTGGCACCGTGACCGGTACGGTCGCCGGCTCAACCTGAACATGCAGGTCAGGACATCTCCACAGCGGAGGCTGTCCGCTCGACCCGTTGCCTGCCCAAAAACAGGTCAAGCGGCCCACCGTCCGCCGCGAAACCGCAGGTCAGGAGCCCTTCGCGGTCGGCTCGAGAATAGCCACGCACTCCACGTGCGAGGTCATCGGAAACACGTCACCCTGGAGGCGGGCACTGAAACAGCAGGTCGGAGGTTGCGTTCCGGCCCCGATGAGGGCCGTCGGACACGCGGAGCGTCAAACGAGCGTCACAGCCGACCGACGGGCCGTGCGTCGCTCGGCAGGGGATTCCTCACCGGGCCGACGAACGTACTCGTCCGCCGGCCGATCAGTGGCTCACGGCCCAAGGGGCGTACCGCCCTCGGTCGCATCACGGACCCGTACCCCGGGTGAGGTGGCTACGCGCCGAACGCCGAGTCCATCTCCAGCCTGAGGTCGCTTCCCGCGGGGACGATCCGGACGTACAGACCTGTGAGCCTTCCGGCAAGCTCGGCGTTCAGACCACCGCGTCCGATGGCGCTGCGGACCTGGTGGCGCGGAACGGCGACGACGGCCCGCTGCCGGTCTATGAGTATGCCCGTCGGCTCCGCGTAGACGAGCGCGTTCACGAGGAGGGTGCGCTGATCGCCGGAATGGGCGATGACCTCGAACTTCTCCTTGGTCTTCCCCCCTGACAGCAGGTGCTGGGCACCCCTGATCCGCTCGGCGTCCCTTCCTACGAATGCTCCCCTGACGCTGGAGGCCGGCCTGGTGGGTGCGGCGGCGATCTTCGTCAGTGCTCCCGCGACCCGGGCGATCCGGGTGATCACGACATCGCCGGTCGTCAGCTCGGGCACGAACCCGACCAGAACGCGCTCCACCAGGTCCGGGGAGGTGAGGGAGAGAACGAGGGCTCCGTCCCACGGCTCGAGGACCAGCGCGACGACGTGGTCACCCTTCGTCAGACGTGAGAAGGGCTGGTCCCTGGGGGACTCCCGGAATTCCTGCGTCGGCAGGACCGCTTGGTGCACCTGCCCGGTGACGGGATGGTGGACGGTGCATCGGTACGCTTCCGGCGTCCGGCCGGTGACCCGCGCGGTCACCGCCATACCGGGTGCCGGGACGCGGTCACCGGAGTCGTTCAGGATGAATGCGGCCGCCTCGTCCGGCGTCAGGCGCAGGGTGTCCGCGACGAGTCGCACCAACCCGACCTTGCTCGGATAACAGTGCTTGCACGAGACCTGCCCCTGAGAGGTGACCTTCAGGACGGCGTCCCCGTGGTCGCCCCGGTCACGGGGGCACGTCCACACCACCCCGTCCTCCGAAGCGACGCCGAGTCGGCGCAGCAGCACGGCGGGGTCCGCCGCATTCGCCTCCGCGATACGCCGGTTGAGCGGCGACAACGCGGGCACCGGCATCACCTCGGTCGTCTCCCTGCCCTTCACGGCCTCCTTGCGGAACCGGTCCGCCGCCTTCCTGATCAGCTCCAGGTCGACGCCCTGACCCTCGGTCGACTTGCCCACCGGAGGCGGCTCGGTTCCGGTGGACAGGACCGGCAGGCGCCACTCGGTGTCCCCCCTGGTCCGCAGAGCCGCGACCCTGGCCAGCATGGTCAGGGCAGCCGCCGCCGAGTCCGGCGGAACCATGCGCAGCCGTGCCGCGTAACGCACCGTCCGCAGGGTGGTCTCGTCCAGCCGCGCGGCCGGGTCGACGGCGAAGGGCACGGTGGGCATGCCGTCCGTGGGTGGTCCGCCCGCCTGGGCCCAGGGCAGGTGCGCGTCCGGCCGTGCCACGTCACCGATGTGCTCCGTGAAGAGCTGGAGGCCGGCCATGTCCAGCGTGCTGCCATCGGCGTGGGCGTCCACCCACCGGTGGGTGAATCCGACCATCGCGGTGTAGACCGGCAGGGCGGCCGCCGGTCCCGGTGGAGCGATGAAGAGGATCCTCGTGGCCACGTCACTCGGTGACAGACCGCCCGCCCGCAGCGCGTCCGCCGTCTTCGGGTTCGCTTCCGCCCCGGCATCCCACGGAATCAGCACTTCCTTCGCCGCCATGCCGGGCGGCACCGGCGGTGAGTGGGTGGTCCGGATCGCGAGGTCGTACTGCGGTGGCGCGACGGCGGGCGCGTCCGGCAGCGGAACGCCCAGTCGGCGCATGACCCGCTCGTCCACCCAGCTGAGAGCGCGTTGACCGGTGTCGATGTGGTCCTGGCCGTCCGGGTGGGGCAGCCAGGCGAGGAAGCTGGGCGCGGTGCCGCTCAACTCGGCCAGGCGGCTGGAAACCGCGCGGGTGGTCCGTAGGAGTTCGGGCGGCGGGATCGCTCCGAGGAGGATCCGGCGCGTCCCTTCGGCGAAGTCGAACTGCCACTGCTGGGGTGGCCGGTCGATGTCGCCGACCCGGTGGAGCAGGCCGCTCAGGAAAACCTCCGCGAGGTGTCCCGAGTCCACCGAGGCGCCCAGTGCCTGCCGGACGAGTTGCATCGCGGGTACGGGCAGTGGCGCGACCGCCGCCAGGTGCACCGCGACCCGGTACGCCTCCGTCGACGCGAAGGAGCGGAACCGCAGTACCTCGGCGTACGGCTCCTGAGGAGTACGGGGTCGTGCGGCGCTCGGCGCGTCGGACGGGATGCGCCGGGGGGCGGGCCCCAGCAGCGGGAGCAGCGCAGTGGTGCCCGCCGAGCCGACCAGACGGGTCCAGGCCGTCACCGCGTCGGGGGTGGGGGTGAGGACGGGGACGGGTGTGCCGTTGAACGGCCGCAGGTCGGGTGGCAGTACGGGATCCGTGATGCCCCACGTCGCGTTGGCCGCCGCCTGGCGGCGCGTGGTCACCTGCCAGTGCTCCGCCCGGATTCCGGTGCCGGCCCACATCCGACGGGGGAGGGTGTGCAGCACGGCGACCGGGCTCACCTTCGCCAGCCGGTCGAGCAGATGGTGCATACGGCCGTCCTGCCACGCCCGGCCCACTCCGTCGCTGACCACGATCAGCAGCGTGCGGCCCGAAGGGTCTGCGACGGCGGTGGGCGGGAGCGTCGCAGGAGCCGTGCCGAACGGGCGGTGGCCCAGCAGCGGCCCGTCCGGGCTCCGGGTGTCCAAGCTGAAGGTGTGGACGACGCCGAACGCACCGCTGCGTTCCATGAGGAGTCGTACCTCGGTGGCGAGGCGCTGCCAGGGCAGCATGGACACTCCGTCGTCCACGAGGATCGCGAGATCCAGCCCATGCCGGCCGGCCGGCCGCAGCACGACATCGGGCAGCCCGGTCTCGGCCATGGCTGCCACGGTTCGGGGAATGTCCAGCTCGCGTCGGCGCGGATCCGGCCGGGGCATACGGAGCGGGCGCAGCGCACGCCCGAGGGCGAGTTCCGCCGCGCCGAGGGCCTTCTCACCAGGAGGCCGGACCGATACGGCCGGGGCTCCCGGGGGCACGGTGAACGTCCGATCGGGCTCCGGAGCGGGAGCCGCGCCGCCCCGCAGGGCGCCTCGACCGCGCCGGGGCCGCCGGAACGCGCTGGCCGGGCGGGCGTACGGGGCCCGACCGCCGGCAGCCGTCGGCCCCGTCGATTCACCCTCGTCGCCTTCCTCGGGGCCGTCGTCCGGCAGTGTCCCGGACGCCTGTGCCGGCGCACCCGCGGGGGCCGACGGCAGCCGGGTGGCCAGCCAGAGGGCGTCGAGGAACTCCTCGCTCGACAGATCTGCTCCGCAGTCGGCCAGGGCGTTCCGCACCCGCTCGAACATGCTCGGCTACACCGTCCCGCTGAGGCGGTGCAGTACGGCGTCCAGTAGACCTTCGGAATCCAGGCCGACACCGCCGAGGCGCAGGAAGACGGCGTTGAGCAACTGGTCGGTGGCCAGCTCGCCACTCGCGCGCCGGGCCAGGAAAGCGCGCACGAGCTCATCGACCTCTTCGAGCCCCTCGTCCTCCGGCCCGTCGCCACCCAGATGGGCCCGTACGATCGCCCGCAGTCGTTCCTCGTCCGGCTCGGGCAGGTCGAGACGGACACAACGGCGCAGGAACGCCGGGGGGAAGTCCCGTTCGCCGTTGCTGGTGATGACGACGACCGGGAACTCCTCACACCGTACCCAGCCGCGCTCGACGTCCGCCCGGCCTCCCGGATCCCCCGTCACCACCCGGACCCGGTCCTGCTCCCTGGTCAGCCGGGCCAGCTCGGGGATCTCGAACTCGCCGTCCTCGAAGATCGTCAGCAGGTCGTTGGGCAGATCGATGTCCCCCTTGTCGAGTTCGTCGATCAGCAGAACCCGCGGTCGGGTCCCCGGGAGCAGAGCCGTCCCCAGCGGTCCCAGGCGGATGTAGGAGCCCATGTCCGGCTCCCCGGGCGCCGTGTCCTGCTCGCCGTGCCGGTCACGCCGCAAGCTCGCCTCGCGCAACCTGCCGATAGCGTCATAGTGGTAGAGGCCGTCCTGCAGCGTGGTCCGGCTGTTGACCGGCCAGTGCAGCACCCGCCCCAGACCCAGCTCGTGGGCGACCGCGTGCGCCATCGACGACTTGCCGGTCCCTGGTTGCCCCGTGACAAGGAGGGGCCGCCGCAGCATCAGGGCCGCGCTGACCACGTCCGCCTCGTCGGACCCGATGAGATACGGGCGCTCGCGGCGTCGTCCTGCCCCTGGCGCGACACCGCCGAACCGGCGCCACGGCGGTGCCGCCGGGAGATTCGCCTCGCGTACCCGGCCGTCGCCCCGGAACAGCCGCCAATCGTCTCCGAGGTCCTTCGCAGTCACCTGGCAGCCATCCTTCCGGAGTTCGTCACAGCGTCGGGGGGGTCGTTGTAGGCGGGCGGCGTGGGGAGGACCATGCCTGGGTCGTCCCATACCACGGCGGGGCGTGCGGCGTCCGTCCTGGACTCGTCGTAGTACACGTCCTGCCGGAAGCTTCGGACCGCCTCCGGCAGATCGGACAACGCCACGCCGCCGACGATGCTGTCGAGCCGCTGCGCGTGTTCCACGTCCGTGGCCTCACGGTCCCAGAGCACCACGGGAACACCTAGCGCCACGCAGAGTTTCAAGAGGTCCTCGCGGAAATCCCGCCCACCGTGCAGAACGACCCATGACGCGTCGCGGTGTTCGTCCCGCAGCGCGCGATAGACCACGCGCAGTTTGGTGCCGTCCTTGATGACGAGAGGGTCTGTGCGCCCGGCTGCCCAACGCCGCTCGATGTTGTCACGCCGGTCTTTCTCACTTTCCGTGTCCGGGTAGAACTCGCGCAGTCGCAACGTCACCTGGTATTCCGCCCCCAGCACCAGGCCACAGTCCTGGGCAGCCGAGATCCCGAACCTGGCGAACTCTTCCTGCCCGGTGGACGCTGTCCAGCCGTCGACCGGCATATGGAGATGCTGCGCTCCGACCACCACGTCGATCCGGGGAAAGGGCTCATCCCCCCCGTCGCCCTGTTCTCCGGCCAGTCCGTGGATCAACCGTCCTATCTCCTCCGCGGTATACGATCCGGCCGAAATGCCCGTCGCCTCTGGCGCCCGGCCCTCACGCACCCGCCAGAAGTGGCAGAAGTAGGGCTCGCAGACCGCGTCGTTGCGGGACAGGTCGACGACGATCCGCGTCACCGACCGACGCCGAGACCTGACCCACTGCGAGGCCTGCGCACGGTATTCGGCCAAGAGGGACGGGTCGCGGCCCAGACGCCGGCCGACGTCGTCGCACCAGGCGTCCAGTTTGCCCCTGATCGCCTTGTCGGTGACGGCGGCAGTCAGAAGGACGGCCAGCCGGAGCAACGGCGGCATCATGTCCGCGCCGACCCGGTCGAGATCGTCGACCGCCGCCGCCAAGCGCTCCTCCGGCACAGCACCGTCGCGGACCCATTCGGGCAGACGGTCGGCCAGCAGCAGTACGTGGCGGGCGGCCTGGCAAAGGAGGCGGGGGTGGGCGGTGTTGACGGGTGTCAACAGCTCGAGAAGCCTCCGGTGCTCCCTGACGGACAGGAGGCGGACGCCCTCCGCCTCCAGTCCGTACGCCACCAGTCGCTTGAGTGTCGTCCGGCGTCTGTCGTCCACCTTCTCCGTGAGCAACTCGTCCAGGGTGGCGAGTGCGCGTCCTTCACTGAACAGGAGGACTGCCAGTTCTTCTTCCAGCTGGAGAACGGCCGTGGCCGACTCCTCGGCGGTCATTTGCAAGCCGAGTTTCCTCGCCAGCCGGTCCGCTTGGTATTTCAGTTGTTCCTCGCTGTCGAACAACTCCTGCAGACGGTCGACCGCGCCGTCCGGTACGTTGCCCGTGTCGGTGAGGGGGTCGGACAGAGCGTTGATCACGTCGTGCGCTTCCGCTCGAACGAGCTCGTCGTGGATATGCTGCCACGGCACCGTCAGGGTGCGCCGCATCACCTGTCTGTCCGACGACAGTCTCTCGTTCACGACGTGGTGGGTCACCAGTCCCACGGCCACCGTGAGATCGCGCTGCCTGAACAGCGGACCGCCGCTGTAACCGTGCTGGATGGAGGCGCCGCTGAGGTCGGCGTCGGCGTAGTAGTACCAGTCATCGGCGGCTTTGATCTCGGTGTCGGCAAAGGTGCCGGGGTCACCACCACCGTGGTACGCCCGCACCTTGAGCCACTCCGTCATGTCCTGCCACACCACGGCGGGCATCGAGGGCGCGGCGGGCTCATCGAGCTCCAGCACCGCCAAGTCGCCTTCCCCCCAATTGCTCCTGGGACTCCGGCGAGGAGGTACCCACACCACCGGCCGAGCCGTACTCCGGTGGCATTGCGTGCCCTGACGCAGCACGACGTCGAGACGCGCGGAACGCGTCGGTGGTTCGGTGTCCGTCTGCGTTTTGCCCAGTGCCTCGGTGACCACGTGCGCGCAGGTCAGAACGTAGCGCGGGGAGAGCAGTGCCCCGGCACCGGCAGCGGACGACGCTCCGGCCTTCAACACCGATACCAGCGTCGGCCTGTTGTCTCCCGACCGGCGGAACCACCCCATCCGTCAGTTCCCCCGGGCGTCGCCGGCGTCCCAGGTGGCCGAAACCGTCATCGTGGCATGGCCGTTTGCGCCCACGATGCCCAATTTGAGGTCCTGCCCCACCTGGACTCCGAACGTGACCGAAAGTTGCTGAGGCGGCTCGGGAACGCTGGTGACCGAACGGTGTACCTCCTCCAGCAACGGCCCCAACGGGCTGAGCATGAGCCGCAGCCCTTCTGTAGCAACCACCGCGGCGCGACCGCGCCGGGCGGACACGGGCGTCACCGTGCCGAAACCCTCCGGCAGATCCAACCGGTGTTCATCGTCCTCGACCGGGCCGGCATCCGAAGCAGGCTCCCCCACATCGGACAACTCCAGCCGCAGAACCGCTCCTGCTAACTCGACTTCAAGCGAATCAGGCATGAACACATCTTGTCCGACAGCCAGGTCATGCGGCTAGGCAATGCCACAACAGTCCACGGCGGCCTGCGTGGAGCGGGTACGAGAGGTGCGACCCGCGTTGTCTGCTCTCAGGGACTCCACAAATCTCGGTACAGATCACCCCACCGCGCCGCTGAGTGCGCCGTTGTCATTGCGACAGCAGTGGTGGCTGCCCGCCCCCATAGAGAGTCGCCAGATCAACCAGGAGCAGATCTTCGCGGCCGGCCGCGGACTCGATCAGGTCCGGGTAGAACCCGTGCAGGGAGAACAGGGCCAGGGTGGTGCCCGTGGTGTCGTACCCCTGGTCGGCGAGCAAGGTGCGGATGCGTTCCAGGCGCCGCAGGTCGCCGGTGCCGCGGCGGGCGGCGGTGGCTTTGGCCTCGCCGAGGAGGGCGATCCGGACGCGGGGGGCCTGCGGGCGCTCGCCCAGGGCCAGGGCGATGACATCGACCTCGTGCTTGGTACGGGCCGCGGGGTCCGCCACTTCGGTGGTACCTACCGGACCGGGCAGGCCGCCGGGAAGCAGGGTGTGGGCGTAGCGGCGCGTGAAGGTGCGGGCGAGGTCCTCGAAGTGGGGGCCGAGGATCTTGGAGTTGAAGGTCGGTGCGGTGGCCTGCCACGCCTCCTCGGCGAAACCCTCTTCGACGGTGGCCGCCTGCGGCAGGGTGATCAGCTGATTGAAGCGGATGACGGGGTCGGCCAGCGTGATGACGGGATGGCGGGGACGCAGGATGTCCTGCTCGCGCTGGATGTAGCCGGTGGACTCCAGGACGTCGAGCGGGTGGGTGACTGCGTTGCGCTGACGTTCCAGGGCCGCGCCGATCTTGGTGGGGGTGGTGGCGCCCTGGGCGATCGCCGTAAGGATGTCGTAGTAGAGGGTGTGCTGGGTGATCCGCGGATCCTCGCGCAGCAGATATTCCGTCTCCGTGCGCGAGTACACCGCCCGCCCCGGGTCCAAGAGCGTCCGCGTCAGCCAGGAGGCGAAGCCGTCGTTCGGGTGCGGGCGGGCCGCCACGGGGCGGTATCCGGGAGCGCCGCCGAGGACGGCGTCCACCTGCAGGGCGGTCAGCGGGTCGTCGATCTGCCAGAACGCGCGGCTGGCCCGGTAGTCGAAGGCCCCCAGCCTCAGATCGATCACCGCACGGCCGCGCAACGGTCTCGTCCCCGACAGTAGTTCGTGCATGACGCTCATCGCGGACCCGCAAAGGATCACCCGCGCTCCGGGGCCGGCCCCGGTGCCCCGCTGGCGCTCGTCATAGAGCTGCTGCAGCAGGCCAGGGATCTCAGGAGAGTGCTGGAGGAGATACGGCAACTCGTCGATCACCAGCAGCGGCGTCTGTGAACGCGCGGTGACCTCGAGGGCGTTGAACAGGACCTCACGCCAGTCCGTCAACCGCAGCGTGCCGGGCCGCAGACCCGCGTGGGTCGCGATGGCGTCGCTGAACCGCTGGATCGCCGGCAGCCGCCCTTCCTCCCGCACCGCGGTGACGTACAAACCCCCGACCTGCTCCGACAGCGCCTGCAGAAGATACGACTTGCCGTGCCGCCTGCGTCCCGACACGATCCCCAGACGCATCGCCGGATCCGGGTCCGTGACGAATTCGGTGAGCAGACCCCACTCACGATCACGGTCGACCACGTCCTCGGGCTTGGCAAGCATGCTCTCGTGCACCGGAACTCTCCACCAGCCTAGATCGCCTACGACGTGTCTAAGTCTACTTAGACGGAATCCGTCCAGCTCGACTTCCTTGATGATCGGCGACAGAGATCACTGGCAGTGATCGCCGCGGAGCTGTGTCAGCAGCTCCCGACAAGGAAGTCACGGGGCATCGCAACACACTGCTCCAGTCGGTCTCGCCGACGGGAGTCGAGCGTCATATGAGCGTCAAGAACCCCGACGGCCAGGCATCGCGCAGCCGCTCCTACCGGTCATTCCAGCACAAATCCGCAGGTGAGAGGGGCCCAAAGAGGTCGACGTGCTGGATATCGCGAAACAGGTCGAGCAATCCACCAGGGCCGCAAACCCACAGGTCAGGCACTCTTCGTGGCAGGCTCAAGAATCGCCACGCACTCCACATGATGCGTCATCGGAAACAGATCGAACGCCCGCAGCGTCCGCACCCTGTAGCCGCCCTCGCGGAAGTACGCCAGGTCGCGGGCGAGGGCTGCCGGGTCGCAGGCGACGTAGGCGATGCGGCGGGCGCCGAGGCCGGTCAGGTGCTTGACGGTCTGCTTGCCGGCGCCTGCGCGCGGGGGGTCCAGGACGATCAGGTCGGTCTCGGTGATGCCGGTGCGCGGCAGGACCTGGTCGACCTTGCCGTGTTCGATGCGGACCCGCTCCAGGTCCTTGAGGTTGTGGCGGGCGTCCTCGACGGCGCGCTTGCCGGACTCGATGCCCAGGACCGCGCCCTTCTCGCCGATGCGCTGGCCGAGGGCGCCCGCGAACAGGCCGACGCCGCAGTAGAGGTCGAGCGCGGTGTCGCCCTTGCGAGGCAGGAGGCCCTGCATGACGGCGCGGACGAGGGTGTTGGCGGCCTGGGGGTGGACCTGCCAGAAGCCGCCGGAGCCGACGCGGTAGGTGCGGTCGTCGGCACGCTCGCGGACGAAGGCGCGGCCGTGCACCCGGTGGACGCCGCCGTCACGCTCGTCGACGCGCATCACCGAGACGGGCTTGTCGAGCTCGACGAGGGGCAGCCGGCCGCCGGGCTTCGGGGTGAGGATGACCTGGCGGTCGTGGGAGCCGGTGGCGGCGATGGCTTCCACCGAGGCCATGCCGGGCCATTCCCGCTTCTCGACGCCGAGTTCGGTGACGCCGGGGGCCGCGATCAGGCAGCGCTCGATGGGCTCCACGTCGTGCGAGCGGTGCTTGCGCAGGCCGACGCGGCCGTCCTCGTCGATGGCGTACTGGACCCGGGTGCGCCAGGCCGGGACCTCGCCCGCGGGAAGCTTGTCGCCCTCGGCAGGCATCACGGTGCCGTCCCAGCCCGCCTCCTCGGGGGTGAGGCCCGCGAGGTGCTGGAGCTGTTCGGCGATCACTTCGCCCTTGAGCCTGCGCTGGGCGCCGGGCTTGGCGTGCTGCCAGTCGCAGCCGCCGCACTTACCGGGACCCGCGTACGGGCAGGGCGCCTCGACGCGGTCCTTGGACGCCTTGATGATCCGTACCGCGTCGGCACGCAGGAAGCGGGAGTCGCTCTCGCCCTCCGTGACCTTGGCGACGACCTTCTCGCCGGGGAGCGTGTGCCGTACGAAGAGGACCCGGCCCTCCGAGGTGCGGGCGATGCAGTGGCCGCCGTGTGCGACCGGCCCGACCTCGACCTCGTATTCCTCCCCGACCAGCGACGACGTGGGTTCGTTCTGCATGAGGGGGTGGCTCCAGAGATCAAGGGAAAAACGGCCGGACAACAACCCACGAGTCTACGTGGGTGTCGTCCGGCCGTTTACCACGAGCGGGCGGGCACGGTCAGCCCATGTGGCGGGTCGGCCGCGACTGGCGCCGGCCGCGACTGGCGCGGTCAGCCCTTGTTCGCGGGTTCCTTGGGCCTGCGTTCCACGGGGCCGCGGCGCACCGAGCCCGGTGCGTTCCACTCGGCGCGCTTCCTGGCGCGCTTCTTCGCCGCCTCGGAGGACTCCAGCTGGTACGGCACGGAGGTCACCATCACGCCCGGGGTGAACAGCAGCCGCCCCTTCAGGCGCAGGGCGCTCTGGTTGTGGAGGAGATGCTCGTACCAGTGGCCGACCACGTACTCCGGGATGTACACGCTCACGACGTCCCGCGGGCTTTCCCGGCGCAGGCCCTTCACGTAGTCGATGACGGGGCGGGTCACCTCGCGGTACGGGGAGTCGAGGATCTTCAGCGGGATGTCGATGCCGCGCCGCTCCCAGTCCTCCCTGAGCGCCTTGGTCTCGGCCGCGTCGACGCTGATGGAGAGCGCCTCCAGGCGGTCGGAGCGGATCAGCTTGGCGTAGGCGAGGGCGCGCAGCGTGGGCCGGTGGAGCTTGGAGACCAGGACGATCGAGTGGACCCTGGAAGGCCGCATCGTCTCGTCGAGCGGGGTCTCCTCCGCCGCGATCTCCTCGGCGACCCGGTCGTAGTGCCTGCGGATCGCGCTCATCGTCCCGAAGAAGATCACCATGCCGAGCAGCGCGACCCAGGCACCGTGGGTGAACTTGGTGGCGAGCACGACAACGAGCACCAGGCCGGTGAAGAAGGCGCCGAAGGTGTTGATGGCGCGGGAGCGCATCATGTGGCGGCGCTTGGCCGGGTCCTTCTCCGTCGCCAGGTGGCGGTTCCAGTGCCTGACCATGCCGATCTGGCTGAGGGTGAAGGAGACGAAGACACCGACGATGTAGAGCTGGATGAGCCGGGTCGAGTCCGCTCCGTAGACCCAGGTCAGCAGGATCGCCGCGCCCGCCAGCAGCACGATGCCGTTGGAGAAGGCGAGCCGGTCACCGCGGGTATGGAGCTGGCGCGGCAGGTAGCGGTCCTGGGCGAGGATCGAGCCGAGCAGCGGAAAGCCGTTGTACGCGGTGTTGGCGGCCAGGAAGAGAACAAGTGCGGTGGCCCCCGCGAGGACGATGAAGAGGAACGTGCCCTCGCCGAATACGGCGGCCGCGACTTGCGAGATCACCGGGTCCTGGACGAAGCCGGAGCCGACCGGGACGCCCTTGTTGATCAGGTCCGTGGCCGGGTTCTCCGCCATCTTCACGTCGGTGGCCATGGCCAGGGCGATGATGCCGCAGAACATGGTGACGGCCAGCAGGCCCATCATCGCGAGGGTGGTCGCGGCGTTCTTGCTCTTCGGCTTGCGGAAGGCGGGCACACCGTTGCTGATCGCCTCGACGCCGGTGAGGGCGGCGCAGCCGGAGGAGAAGGCCCGCAGCAGCAGGAAGACCAGCGCGAAACCGGCCAGCCCCTCGTGCTCGGCCTTGATCTCGAAGCCCGAGGTCGGGGCATGCATGGTCTCGCCGAGGACCAGCCCTCGGAACGCACCCCAGATGATCATGATGAAGACGCCGGCCACGAAGAGATACGTGGGGATGGCGAAGAGCTTGCCGGACTCCTTGACACCGCGCAGATTCATCACCGTCAACAGCACGATGGCCGCGATCGCGCACGCCGTCTTGTGCTCGACGACGAACGGGATCGCGGACCCGAGGTTCTCCACCCCGGAGGCGATCGACACCGCGACGGTCAGCACGTAGTCGACCAGCAGCGCACTGGCCACGGTCAGCCCGGCCTTGGGCCCGAGGTTGGTGGTGGCGACCTCGTAGTCACCACCACCACTCGGATACGCGTGCACGTTCTGCCGGTACGAGGCAACGACCGTGAACATCAGCACCACGACGGCGAGCGCGATCCAGGGGCTGAAGTGGTAGGCCGACACGCCCGCGACGGAGAGCACCAGGAGAACTTCTCCGGGTGCGTACGCCACCGATGACAGCGGGTCGGATGCGAAGACAGGAAGTGCAATGCGCTTGGGGAGGAGCGTCTCTCCCAGCTTGTCGCTGCGCAGCGCCCGTCCGATCAGGATCCGTTTGGGCAGGTCGGTCAGTTTGGACACGCAGAGGATCGTAAGCGCTCCGTATGGAAGCCGCAGACCCACCACCCGCGTGGCCTCGCAATCTCCTGCGCTCGGCCGAGAAAGCCACGAAATCCTTAACGAAATCCTTGCACTGAGGCGTCCGCGAACAGGGCGCTGCAGCCGTTGAGGGCGGACTGGCCGCCGAGGTGGGCGTAAAGGAGGTGGGCGCGCCTGCTCCCGACTTCCCTTGACGCCGCTGCCGAACCCGGATCGCACCGGGCAGTCACAGCCGGTCCAGGCCGAGGGCCGGAGAAGGGAGAGGGGCTGTTGGCGTCACGGGCGGGGCACGGGCCCGGCGAAAGCGCACTCGGATGAGGCCTCGCACTCCCGGCCGCATAAGCTCATCCTGGGCAACGGGACAGACCGTTGCCCCGTTGTTTGCCCGGCAAACTGAGAAAGAAGTGTGAGCAGGGTGTTTTCGCAGGTCAGCCGGACGACCAGGACTGCGAGGTAGGCGCAAGGTGCACATCGTCATCATGGGCTGCGGGCGAGTCGGAGCCGCTCTCGCGCAGACCCTGGAGCAGCAGGGGCACACGGTCGCCGTCATCGATCAGGACCCGACGGCGTTCCGGCGCCTGGGGTCCGGATTCGGTGGGCGACGCGTCACCGGTGTCGGCTTCGACCAGGACACCCTTCGCGAGGCGGGGATCGAGGAGGCCGGTGCGTTCGCCGCGGTGAGCAGCGGCGACAACTCGAACATCATCGCCGCCCGGGTCGCCCGCGAGATGTTCGGCATCGAGAATGTCGCGGCGCGGATCTACGACCCCCGGCGCGCCGAGGTCTACCAGCGTCTCGGCATCCCCACGGTCGCCACCGTGCGCTGGACCGCGGACCAGATGCTGCGCCGGCTGCTGCCCTCGGGCGCCGAGCCGCTGTGGCGGGATCCGAGCGGCGGAGTGCAGCTCGCGGAGGTGCACACCACCCCGTCCTGGATCGGCCACAAGATCAGCACGCTGCAGGAGGAGACGGGCGTCCGCGTGGCGTTCCTCACCCGGCTGGGCGAAGCCATACTGCCCACCTCGCAGACAGTGCTGCAGGAGGGCGACCTGGTCCACGTGATGATGCGTACGGACGAGATCGCGAAGGTCGAGGCGGCCTTCGCCGAAGGTCCTGAGGAGGGCGGTCACTGATGCGTGTCGCGATTGCCGGGGCCGGTGCGGTGGGTCGCTCCATCGCGGGCGAGCTGCTGGAGAACGGGCACGAGGTGCTGCTCGTCGACAAGGCGCCGACGGCCATTTCGGTGGAGCGGGTGCCGATGGCCGAGTGGCTGTTGGCGGACGCCTGCGAGATCACCTCGCTCGACGAGGCGGCGCTGCAACGCTGCAACGTCGTGATCGCCGCGACCGGCGACGACAAGGTGAATCTGGTCGTCTCGCTGCTCGCGAAGACCGAGTACGGCGTACCGAGGGTCGTCGCCCGGGTCAACAACCCGAAGAACGAGTGGCTGTTCAACGAGGCCTGGGGCGTCGATGTGGCGGTCTCCACGCCGCGCCTGATGTCGGCCCTGGTCGAGGAGGCGGTGAGCGTCGGCGACCTGGTCCGGCTGCTGCGCTTCAGCCACGGCGACGCCAACCTGGTCGAGCTGACGCTGCCCCCGGAGTCGGCGCTGGCCGGCACCCAGGTCGGCGAAGTGGCCTGGCCCGAGGACACCTCGCTGGTCACCATCATCCGCGGGCAGCGCGTTCTGACGCCGGGCACCGACGAGACGCTGGAGGCCGGTGACGAGCTGCTGTTCGTGGCCGCGCAGGCACGCGAGGAGCAGTTGGAGGACCTGCTGTCGGTGCGCCGGGGCGACTCGGACGACTGACCGGCTGCCGGGCTGCCCGGCTGGCCGGCTGGCCGGCACAGGGCGGCGAGCAGAGGGAAGGGGCCCGGAACCGTGCGAAACGGTTCCGGGCCCCTTCCCTCTGCTCCTGAGGTCCTGCTGTCCTGAGGTCCTGCTGTCCAGAGGTTCTGGGCGGTTCAGTACTCCCGGTGTGTTGTCGCGGCGGCGGCTGCTTCCGCTTCCGCCTTGCGGGCCTTCTCGGCCTGCTCCTCTGCCTCCATCTCGGCGAACACATCGATGGGCGGCGGCGCCTTGGCAAGGAAGACCCAGGTCAAATAGACCGCGAGCAGGAACGGGGGGATCTTCAGCGCAACCAGGATCCAGCCGAGCTGGGTCGTGTCGGCCCACCAGTACAGCGGGAAGAGGATCGCGCACTTGGCGAGCAGGATCAGCCCCCAGGCATAGCTGGACTTGGCGTACGCCTTCTTGCGGCCGGGGTTCCTGGTGCGCCAGGAAAGGTTCTCCTTGAACACCGGCCCCAGGATCAGACCGATCAGGGGCACCCCGGCAAGGGTGGTGATCAGGTAGGCGAGGGCCAGACCGAGCGTGTAGAGCATGCCCGGAAGATAGAAGTCCTTGGCATTGCCGGTCATCATCGCGAAGACCACGCCGAAGGCCACGCCGAAGACACCGCTGAAGGCGTGCTTGACGGTGTCCCTACGGATCAGTCGTACGGCGACGAGGACCAGGGACACCACCAGGGCCGCGATGGCCGAGATGTGCAGATCCTTCTTGATCGTAAAGATCGTGACGAAGAGCAGCCCGGGAAGAACTGTCTCCACCATTCCCCGGACACCGCCGAACGCCTCGGACAGCGCTGCCTCGGTGACCGCCTTCGCTTCGGCCTCCTGCTGGTCGGTGCGGGTGGTGCGGTCCGTGTCGGACGTCGGCTTGTCGAGAGACGTCACCGGCTACTCCTTGCCGAGTGGTCGGAGTTCGTATTTGGGGTTGAACAGCACCCGGCGTCCATGACTCATGGCGATCCGGCCCGAGGCGATGAGCTTGCGGCCCGGTTCTATGCCCGCGATGGAGCGCCGGCCCAGCCAGACCACGTCCAGCGGCGCGGTGCCGTCGAAGAGCTCCGCCTCCAGGGCGGGCACTCCGGCGCGCGGCCGCAGGGTCACGGTCCGCAACGTACCAGTGACCTTCACGATCTGCCGGTCGGTGCATTCGGAGATCCGCGTACACCCCGAGGCCTGCGAGTCCTCCTGCAGCTCCTCGGACTCCAGGTCCTCCTGGGAGGTGGACAGCCGGTCGAGCATCCGCCGGAAGCGGCCGGACGGCTTCGCCGCCTTGCCTGGCTTCTCGAATCGAGGAACAGCACTCATATCCGAAGGGTACCGGTCTCCGGTGCTCCGAGCGGGTGTCCCGGGTCTCACTCGAACGGGTTTACTCGCGGGGGTTCACCCGGTCGTCCGGTCGCCCTGTCCCCAAGTTTCCCTGCCGCCCCGCCTCCCCCCTCAGCCGCGCTCGAAGCGGTAGCCCATCCCCGGCTCGGTGACGAAGTGCCGTGGGTGCGAGGGGTCGGCCTCCAGCTTGCGCCTCAGCTGCGCCATGTAGACCCGGAGGTAGTTGGTCTCGGTGCCGTACGAGGGCCCCCATACCTCCTGGAGGAGCTGCTTCTGGCTGACGAGGCGTCCGCTGTTGCGGACCAGGACCTCCAGCAGGTGCCACTCGGTGGGGGTGAGCCGTACGTCGCGGCCCTCGCGGTGGACCTTCTTCGCCGCCAGGTCGACAGTGAAGCCCTCGGTCTCGACGATCACCGTGTCGTCGGAGCCGTTCTGGCCGACCGGTTCGGCGCGGCGGACGGAGGCGCGCAGCCGGGCCAGCAGCTCGTCCATGCCGAACGGCTTGGTGACGTAGTCGTCGGCGCCGGCGTCCAGGGCCTCGACCTTCTCGTCGGAGGTGTGGCGGGCGGAGAGCACCAGGATCGGCACCCGGGTCCAGCCGCGCAGCCCCTTGATCACCTCGACGCCGTCCATGTCGGGCAGTCCGAGGTCGAGGACGACGACATCGGGGTGGCGGGCGGCGGCGAGCTGAAGGGCGGTCGCGCCGTCGGGCGCGGCGTCCACCTCGTACTTGCGTGCCTTCAGGTTGATCACGAGGGCACGTACGATCTGCGGCTCGTCGTCGACCACAAGCACCCGGGTCATGGGGGCCCTGCCTTTCTGCTGTACGGCGATCTCCCGGGACGCTGCGGAGATCATGAAGTGGCCTGCGAGGTCATGAGGTGACCTGCTCGGACAGGTCGGGGCCGACCGGAACATATCCCGATGCCGCCTTGAGCGTCAGCACCATGGTGAGGCCACCGCCGGGGGTGTCCTCGGCGTCCAGCGTGCCGCCCATGGACTCCACGAAGCCGCGGGCGACGGCGAGGCCCAGTCCGACGCCCGCGCCGCGCGGAGCGTCGCCGTAGCGCTGGAAGGGCTCGAAGATGTGCTCCTTGGCGTCGTCGGGGACCCCGGGGCCGCGGTCGGCCACCCGTAGCTCGACGCGGGTGCCGAGCGCGCTGGCGGCCACGTTGACGCGTTCGCCGTAGGGGCTGTACTTGACCGCGTTCTCGACAATGTTGGCGACGGCCCTCTCCAGCAGCCCGGGGTCGACGCCGACCATCGGCAGGGTCTCGGGGATGTCCAGGTCCACGCTGCCCTCGGGGACGCCGCCGAGCGCCATCGGAACCACCTCGTCGAGGTCGATCTCGCGGATCAGCGGGGTGACGGTGCCGGTCTGCAGCCTGGACATGTCCAGGAGATTGCCCACCAGGTGGTCGAGGCGGTCGGCGCCGTTCTCGATGCCCTCCAGGAGTTCCGCCTGGTCCTCGTCGGACCAGGCGACGTCGTCGGAGCGCAGGGAGCTGACGGCGGCCTTGATGGCGGCGAGCGGGGTACGCAGGTCGTGGCTGACGGCGGCGAGGAGCGCGGTCCTGATCCGGTTCCCCTCGGCGAGCCGCCGGGCCTGCTCCGCCTGACCGACCAGGCGCTGCCGGTCCAGTACGACGGCGGCCTGGGCGGCGAACGCGCCGAGCACCCGGCGGTCCTCGGCGGGCAGCACCCGGCCGGAGAGCGCGAGCGCCATGTGGTCGCCGACGGGCATGTCCACGTCGGCGTCGTCCGGCCGGGCCACCGGGGCCGGCCCGACGCTCCCGGCGCAGGTCCACGGATCGACGTCGCTCTGCCGCTCCAGCAGGGCGACGGACTCCATGCCGAAGGTCTCGCGGACCCGGTCCAGGAGCGCGTCCAGGGTGGTCTCGCCGCGCAGCACACTGCCGGCCAGGAAGGAGAGGATCTCCGATTCGGCGCGCAGCCGGGCCGCCTGGTGGGTACGGCGCGCCGCCAGATCGACGACCGAGGCGACCGAGACGGCCACCGCGAAGAAGATCACGATGGCGACGAAGTTCTCCGGATCCTGGACGGTCAGCGTATGGGTGGGCGGGGTGAACCAGTAGTTCAGCAGCAGCGAGCCCACGGCCGCCGAGGCGAGGGCCGGCAGCAGCCCGCCGATCAGGGCCGCCGCTACGGTCATGAAGAGGAACAGCAGGACGTCGTTGGCGAGCCCGGGGCCGCTGTCCAGGCCGATCAGGAGCAGCGTGAGAAGGGCCGGACCGCCCACCCCGACCAGCCAGCCCCAGATGATCCGGGCCCGGCCCAGCCGGGCGCCGCGGGCGATGGGCAGCCCGCGGCCCTTGGCGACCTCTTCGTGGGTGACGATGTGGACGTCGAGGTCGGGGCCGGACTCGCGGGCGACCGTGGCGCCCACGCCCGGTCCGTAGATGTACTGCCAGGCCTTGCGGCGGCTGGAGCCGAGGACGATCTGCGTGGCGTTCACCCCACGGGCGAATTCGAGGAGCGCCGACGGTATGTCGTCGCCGATGACATGGTGGAAGGTGCCACCGAGGTCCTCCACGAGGGTGCGCTGGACAGCGAGCTCCTTCGGCGAGGCGGAGGTCAGTCCGTCGCTGCGGGCGATGTAGACGGCGAGGATCTCGCTGCCGGAGCCCTTGGCCGCCATCCGGGACGCGCGGCGGATGAGCGTACGGCCCTCGGGACCGCCGGTGAGGCCGACGACGATGCGTTCGCGGGCCTGCCACGTGGTGCGGATGTTGTGCTCGCCGCGGTACTGCTGAAGGTATTCGTCGACCCGGTCGGCGACCCAGAGGAGGGCCAGCTCGCGCAGGGCGGTCAGGTTGCCCGGGCGGAAGTAGTTGGACAGGGATGCGTCGATCCGGTCCGGCTTGTAGATGTTGCCGTGGGCCATCCGGCGGCGCAGCGCCTGGGGCGACATGTCGACGAGTTCGAGCTGGTCGGCCCTGCGGACGACCTCGTCGGGAACGGTCTCGCGCTGGCGTACGCCGGTTATCGCCTCGACGACGTCGCCGAGTGACTCCAGGTGCTGGATGTTGACGGTGGAGATCACGTCGATGCCGGCCTGGAGAAGCTCTTCCACGTCCTGCCAGCGCTTGGCGTTGCGGGAGCCGGGCACATTGGTGTGCGCCAGTTCGTCCACCAGGGCGACGGCCGGGTCGCGTTCCAGTACCGCGTCGACGTCCATCTCGGTGAAGACGGCGGAGCGGTATTCGATCTCGCGCCGCCGGATCTGCTCCAGCCCGTGCAGCATCACCTCGGTGCGCGGGCGGTCGTGGTGCTCCACGAAGGCGACGACGCAGTCGGTGCCCCGCTCCACGCGCCGGTGCGCCTCGGAGAGCATCGCGTACGTCTTGCCGACGCCGGGTGCCGCACCCAGGTAGATCCGAAGCTTGCCGCGTGCCATGGCCCCATTGTCTTCTCTGAACCGGCTGCGGCCGATGCGGCAGCCGATTTCGAAGCTACCCCGAGGATTCCCGACATAAGGGACGGGGGGTGGGGTGAGGGACCGAATTGACAGGATTCTGACGCCCGGACCGGGCCCGGTGAGCGGCCCGTCGGTTCTCCGCGTCGAGGCGTCGAGGCGTCGAGCTGCCTCGTCGGCTTCTCCGCGATCAGCAGCGCGTCGCGCACAAGCGCCGAAGGAGCCTGACGGCACCGAGGTGTCGTCAGGCTCCCGAGCCTCCTGAAGGTTCTCAGCCCTGGTTCGCCAGGTTCACCACCTGCTTGAGCGCGATGTTGAGCTGGAGGACGTTGACCCGCGGTTCTCCCACGAAGCCGAGAATCCGGCCGTCCGTGTGCTGCTCGACGAGCTTCTCCACCTGGGCGACAGCGAGGTGGTTGCGCTCGGCGACGCGGCGCACCTGGAGCTGTGCGTACGCCGGGGAGATGGCCGGGTCGAGGCCGGAGCCCGAGGAGGTGACGGCGTCGGCCGGCACGTCGGTGGGGCTGATGGGGTGGCCGGGGACGGAGTTGTCCTTGACGACAGCGGCCTTGGCGGCGGTGACCCAGTCGATGAGTTCCTTGTTGTCGCCGGAGCGGTTGGTCGCGCCGGAGAGGATCAGCTTGTACTGGGTGTTGACGCTGTTGGTGCCGAGGCCGTTGGACGGGCGCGGCTGGAACCATCTGAGGTCCGGGGCCGCGGTCTGCTGCCCCTTCTTCGGCGGCAGGTCGTAGCGCTGGCCGATGAGTCCGGAGCCGACGACCTTGCCGTTCGCGGTGACCTCGGAGCCGTTGGCCTTGTCGGGGAAAACGCCCTGGGCGACACCGGTGACGGCGAGGGGGTAGAGCACGCCGCAGACGACGGTGAGGACGAGCAGGGCACGCAGCCCGGCCCAGAGCAACCGGGCGGTGTTTGCTACGGAGTTGTTCATGGCAGGTCAGCCGATTCCTAAATTCAGTTCAGCCCGGAATTCAGTTCAGCCCGGGGATGAGGGAGATGACCATGTCGATGATCTTGATGCCGATGAACGGGGCGACCAGTCCGCCGAATCCGTAGATCCCGAGGTTGCGCCGGAGCATCGAGTCGGCGCCGCTGGGCCGGTAGCGCACGCCCTTCAGGGCGAGCGGGACCAGCGCGATGATGATCAGCGCGTTGAAGATCACGGCCGACAGGATCGCGGACTGGGGCGAGGACAGCTGCATGATGTTGAGCTTGTCCAGGCCGGGGTGGACCACGGCGAACATCGCGGGGATGATCGCGAAGTACTTCGCGACGTCGTTGGCGATCGAGAACGTCGTCAGCGCGCCACGGGTGATGAGCAGCTGCTTGCCGATCTCGACGATCTCGATCAGCTTGGTCGGGTTGGAGTCCAGGTCCACCATGTTCCCGGCCTCCTTGGCGGCCGAGGTTCCGGTGTTCATGGCCACGCCGACGTCCGCCTGGGCCAGCGCGGGCGCGTCGTTGGTGCCGTCGCCCGTCATCGCGACGAGCTTGCCGCCCGCCTGCTCCCGCTTGATGAGGGCCATCTTGTCCTCGGGCGTGGCCTCGGCGAGGAAGTCGTCGACCCCCGCCTCCTCGGCGATGGCCTTCGCGGTCAGCGGGTTGTCACCCGTGATCATGACCGTCCTGATGCCCATCCGGCGCAGCTCGTCGAACCGCTCCCGCACGCCTTCCTTGACGACGTCCTTGAGGTGGATGACGCCCAGGACGCGGGCACCGTGCTCGTTCTCCAGGGCCACCAGCAGCGGCGTGCCGCCCGCCTCGGAGATCCGGTCGGTGAGCGCCTGCGCGTCCGGCGAGACACTGCCGCCCCGCCCCTCGACCCAGGCGACGACCGAACCGGTCGCGCCCTTGCGGACCCTGTGCCCGTCGACGTCCACGCCCGACATCCGCGTCTGGGCGGTGAACGCGACCCACTCGGCCTGCCGCAGCTCGCCCTGGTGGCGTTCGCGCAGCCCGTACTTCTCCTTGGCGAGCACGACGATCGAGCGGCCCTCGGGCGTCTCGTCGGCCAGGGAGGACAACTGGGCCGCGTCGGCCAGTTCGGCCTCGGTCGTGCCCTTGACGGGGACGAACTCGGCGGCCTGCCGGTTGCCGAGTGTGATGGTGCCGGTTTTGTCGAGCAGCAGCGTCGAGACGTCTCCGGCGGCCTCGACGGCGCGCCCGGACATCGCGAGCACATTGCGTTGGACGAGGCGGTCCATGCCGGCGATACCGATCGCGGAGAGCAGGGCGCCGATGGTCGTCGGGATCAGGCAGACCAGCAGGGCGGTCAGCACGATCATCGACTGCTTCTGACCGGCGTAGATCGCGAAGGGCTGGAGGGTGACGACGGCGAGCAGGAAGACGACGGTGAGGGACGCGAGCAAAATGTTCAGCGCGATCTCGTTGGGCGTCTTCTGCCGGGCGGCGCCTTCCACCAGCGCGATCATCCGGTCGATGAACGTCTCGCCGGGCTTGGTGGTGATCTTGATGACGATCCGGTCGGAGAGCACCTTCGTACCGCCGGTGACGGCGCTGCGGTCGCCACCGGACTCCCGGATGACCGGCGCCGACTCCCCCGTGATCGCGGACTCGTCCACGCTCGCGACACCCTCGACGACGTCTCCGTCGCCGGGAATGATGTCGCCGGCCTCGCAGACCACCAGATCACCGACGCGCAGCTCGGCGCCCGGTACCCGCTCCTCGTTCCTGCCGGTCATCCGCCGGGCCACGGCGTCGGTCTTGGCCTTGCGCAGGGTGTCGGCCTGCGCCTTGCCGCGGCCCTCGGCGACCGCCTCCGCCAGGTTGGCGAAGATCGTGGTCAGCCACAGCCAGACGGCGATCGCCCAGCCGAACCAGTCGCCCGGGTCCAGGCAGGCCAGCACGGTGGTGAACACCGAACCGATCAGCACCACGAACATCACCGGGGCCTTGATCATCACCCGGGGGTCGAGCTTGCGTATGGCGTCGGGGAAGGACTTCAGCAGCTGCTTGGGGTCGAACAGGCCCCCGCCGACGCGTCCTTCGCTCTGGTGACCCGTGGGTGTGTCCTGGTGCGGTGCACGGGTGGGGGTGACAGTGGACATCGAGTCCTCTTGCTCCGTACGGGTGGTCATGACGCCAGCCCTTCGGCCAACGGCCCCAGCGCCAGGGCCGGGAAGTAGGTCAGCCCGGTGATGATCAGGATCGTGCCGACCAGCAGCCCGCTGAAGAGCGGCTTGTGCGTGCCCAGGGTTCCCACCGTCGCCGGTACGGGCTTCTGCCCGGCGAGCGAGCCGGCCAGCGCCAGTACGAACACCATCGGCAGGAACCGGCCCAGCAGCATCGCGAGACCGATCGTCGTGTTGAACCACTGCGTGTCCGCGTTCAGCCCGGCGAACGCCGAACCGTTGTTGTTCGCACCCGAGGTGTAGGCGTACAGCACCTCGGAGAATCCGTGCGCGCCGGAATTCAGCATCGAGTGGGGCGGGGTGGGCAGGGCCATCGCCGCGGCGGTGAAGCAGAGCACCAGCGCCGGGGTGATCAGGATGTAGCAGGCCGCGAGCTTGATCTCGCGGGTGCCGATCTTCTTGCCGAGGTACTCGGGCGTACGACCGACCATCAGGCCCGCGATGAACACCGCGATGATCGCCATGATCAACATGCCGTAGAGGCCGGAGCCGACACCGCCGGGCGCGATCTCGCCGAGCTGCATGCCCAGCATCGTGATCCCGCCGCCGAGCCCCGTGTACGAGGAGTGGAACGAGTTCACCGCACCGGTCGAGGTGAGTGTGGTGGCCACGGCGAAGATCGACGAACCGGCGATCCCGAACCGGGTCTCCTTGCCCTCCATCGCCCCGCCCGCGATGTCGAAGGCGGGCCCGTGGTGGGTAAATTCGGTCCACATCATCAGGGTGGTGAAGCCCAGCCAGATGACGCCCATCGCCGCCAGGATCGCGTAACCCTGCTTGAGCGAGCCGACCATCCGGCCGAACGTCCGCGTCAGCGCGAACGGAATGACCAGGATGAGGAAGATCTCGAACAGGTTGGACAGCCCATTGGGGTTCTCGAACGGGTGGGCCGAGTTGGCGTTGAAGTAGCCGCCGCCGTTCGTACCCAGCTCCTTGATGACCTCCTGGGAGGCCACGGCGCCACCGTTCCACTGCTGCGAGCCGCCCATGAACTGGCCGACCTCATGGATGCCGGCGAAGTTCTGGATGGCACCGCAGGCGACCAGTACCAACGCGCCCACCACGGAGATCGGCACCAGGACGCGCACCGTGCCGCGCACCAGGTCGGCCCAGAAGTTGCCGAGTTCACCGGTACGGGACCTGGCGAAGCCCCGTACGAGTGCGACCGCGACGGCGATGCCGACTGCGGCCGAGACGAAGTTCTGCACGGCGAGGCCGCCGGTCTGGACGACGTGACCCATGGCCTGCTCGCCCGCGTACGACTGCCAGTTGGTGTTCGCGACGAACGACGCAGCTGTGTTGAACGCCTGGTCCGGGTCGATCGAGGAGAAGCCCAGCGAACCGGGCAGGCTGCCCTGGAGCCGTTGGAGCAGGTAGAGGAAGAGAACACTCACCGCGGAGAAGGCGAGCACACCACGCAGATACGCGGGCCAGTGCATCTCCGTGTTCGGATCGGCGCCGATGGCCTTGTACATCCACTTCTCGACGCGAAGGTGCTTCTTCGAGGAGTAGACGGCGGCCATGTGGTCGCCGAGCGGTCGGTACGCCAGTCCCAGCGCCGCAACGAGCGCGAGGACCTGGAGCACGCCGGCGAGGACGGGGCTCATATCGGGCTCAGAACCTCTCCGGGTACAGGAGGGCGAGGACGAGATAGCCCAGCAGGGCCACGGCCACGACGAGGCCGACAACGTTTTCGGCGGTCACAGCTTGGACACCCCCTTGGCGATGAGAGCCACCAACGCGAACACCGCGATCGTGGTGACGACGAAGGCCACGTCGGCCATCGTGTGCTCCTGGATGAGGTACGGATTCTCGGACCTCATGAGCAAACCTCGCGGCAAAGGCGTCGCGGCCTGCGTTGATGGCTTCCTTACGGGGAACGCCGGGCCCTTGACGGCCCGCATACGTGCCTCATACGCGACCCATACGCGCCCCTTTTGTGCGCTCCCCGGAGCCGGTCCGGGAACGCGAAAAGGCCGGTGGGCCGCACCCCCTCGAAAGGGGGTACGGCCCACCGGCCGAAGCTGTACCGGGCGGCTGTCCGGCTCGGCTCAGCGCACCTCGGTGATCTCGGGTCCGCGCTGGAGCTGGCCCATGCCTCCGGAGAACTTCGAGTTCTCCTGGCTCTCCTGCTGGACGCCCTCGGGCACCATCTGGGCGTCGTCGGGAAGCTTGAGGACGATCGGGTCGCGCGGCGCCATCGGGCCCTCGCCGCGGACGACCACGGTGTCCCGGAAGACCGTCTCCAGCAGCCCTGCCGCCTCCGGCTGCACGGCGCCCTGGCCGGAGATCACGCCGCGCAGGAACCAGCGCGGCCCGTCGACGCCGACGAAGCGCACCAGCTGCACGCCGTTCGTCCCGTCCGGGAGCTGCACGGGGACCTGGGCTCGCAGCTCCCAGCCCAGCGGGCCCTCGACCTCGTCGATGATCCCGCCCTGCTGGGTGATGCCCGAAGCGATCTCCTCGCGGACCTCGCCCCAGATGCCCTCCTTCTTGGGGGCGGCGAAGGCCTGCAGCTGGATGGCGCTGTCGCGCAGCACCACAGTCGCCGCGACGATCGCGTCACCGGCCACCTCGACGCGCAGCTCCATGCCCTCGACGCCGGGCACGAAGATGCCGCCCAGGTCGACCCGGCCCTCGCCGGGCCGGGAGACCTCGGTGATGTCCCACGGTCCGTCCGGCCGCGGCGCGGGCGGGAGATTCACCCGACGCGAGCCGCTGTCGGCCCCATCGGCGTCATCGAGCTCGTCGACGACCTGCTCGGCCTCGCGCGCTTCGTCCGCCACGTCCTCGGCGGAACCACTCTTCTTGCGACGTCCGAACACGTCACTGTCCTTCCCGGTCGGGTACGACCGAAGCGTAGCTGTTCCCGCCCTGGGTATTCCCGCCCCTGACGCCATCAACATCACCGGAAGCGTGGCCTCCGGTGGAACCGAAGCCTCCCTCGCCGCGAGCCGAGCCGGGGAGCTCCGCCACCTCGTGGAAGCGCACCTTCTCGACCTGCTGGACGACCAGTTGGGCAATCCGGTCGAACCGCTCGAACCGCACGGGCTCGCGCGGGTCGAGATTGACGACGATCACCTTGATCTCTCCACGGTACCCGGCATCAACCGTCCCCGGGGCATTCACGAGTGCGACTCCGCAGCGTGCTGCGAGGCCGGACCGCGGGTGCACGAACGCGGCGTACCCGTCGGGCAGCGCGATCGACACCCCGGTGGGCAGCACGGCCCGCTCGCCCGGGGCGAGTTCGGCGGCCTCGGTGGTCACCAGATCGACCCCGGCGTCGCCCGGATGCCCGTAGGCCGGAATCGGCACTTCCGGGTCGACACGGCGGATCAGTACGTCCACGGGACGGCGCATCAGGGGTTCACCTCGAACGCGCGAGCGCGCTTGACCTGGTCCGGGTCGGCCATCGCCGCCCGGATCTCGGCCGGGCGGCCGTTCTCGATGAAGTGGTCGACCTTGACCTCGATGAAGAGGGCCTCGGCACGGACCGCCACGGGTCCGTCCGGCCCGCCGATCCGGCCGGTCGCCCGGGAGTAGATCTTCCGGCCGTGCACAGCGGTGATCTCGGCGTCGAGGTGCAGCACGGTGTCCACCGGGACCGGCAGCACGAAGTCGGTCTCCAGCCGCCCGGTCACCGCGATCACCCGCAGCAGCCAGTTCAGCGAGCCGAGAGTCTCGTCCAGCGCCGTGGTCAGAATGCCCCCGTGCGCCAGGCCCGGAGCGCCCTGGTGGGCGGCCTGCACGGTGAACTCGGCGGTGACACCGACCCCCTCACCGGCCCGCGCCTGGAGATGCAGCCCGTGCCGCTGTCCGTCGCCGCAGCCGAAACAGTGTTCGTAGTGCGCGCCGAGGAGTTCGCCGGGGGCCGGGGCTTCGGGGTGTCGGACCGGTTTCACCGCGCCGACCGGGGGCTTCAGAGCCGCAGATGTTCCACTCACAGGCGCAGACCTTACCCGCGCGGCCACCCGGGGGTCGCGCCGTGCCAAGCTTGGGTCCATGCAGCCTTCCACCCCGCCCTTCGACGAACGACTGACCGCGCCCCGTTCGTGGTGGCTCATCGCCTTCCTGGTCGGCATCGCCTGTGCCCTGATGCTGCTCCCGCTCGGCACCCTGCCGCTGCTGGCCGGCCTGGTGGGCGGCACGGCCCTGTCGGCGGTCGCGGTGAGCTCGTACGGCTCGGCCAGGATCCGCGTGGTCGCGGGCGCCCTGGTGGCCGGTGACGCGCGGATCCCGGTGACGGCGCTCGGCGAGGCCGAGGTCCTGGACGCGGAGGAGGCCCGCGCGTGGCGCTCGTACAAGGCGGACACCCGCGCGTTCATGCTGCTGCGCAGCTACATCCCGACGGCGGTCCGCGTGGAGGTCACCGACCCGCAGGACCCGACGCCGTACGTCTATCTGTCGACCCGCGAGCCGCAGGCCCTGGTCGCGGCGCTCAGCGCGGTACGGGCGTAGCCCCTAGGGCTCCGGCTCGCCCGGCTCCGGCTCGCCCGGCTCCAGCATTCCCGGCTCCAGCATTCCCGGCAGGTCCTTGCTTCGGAGGCGGCCCGGCCGCTCCAGCGGAGGCTGCGGCGGGAGCCGGTCCCAGGGGATCTGGCGCTTGCGCAGGTCCTTCCTGACCCGTTCGGCGAGCTTTCTGGTGTCGCGCCGGTTCATCATCGCGCCGACGGCGGCCCCGACGAGGAACGGGGCGAGATTCGGCAGATCGCGCACCATGCGCTTCGTGATCTGCTGGCGCAGCTCGCGCTTCATCCGGCCGCCCAGCGCCGCGTCGACCGTCGCCGGGAGGGTGACGTCGATGCCGCGCTCGTGCGTCCAGGACGTGAGGTAGGCGCCGGAACGCTGGGTGATGCCGCCCGGTGGGCGCAGCCCGTAGACCTCGTACAGCTCGGCGATGAGCTTCATCTCGATCGCGGCCACACCGCTGATCTCCGCCGCCAGTTCGGCGAGCATGGCGGGCGGCACGGGCATCATGGCCGCCGCGCCGATACCGGCGCCGACGGCTGCGGTGGACTTGCTCGCCCCTGCGATGAGCTTGTCGGCGAGCCCCTCGGGCCCGAGGCCCGGGAACTGCTTGCGCAGGGTGGCGAGATCACGCACAGGGATGCGGGGAGCGTTCTGGATGATCAGGTCGGCAATATGACCGATCGCGGCCCTGGCGCTCTCCCCGCCCTTGCGTGCTCCCCGTTTCACTGAACTCAGACGGCCTGCCCCGGTCACGGGCTCCGTCCTGTCGACCTGTCCGGCCCCATCGGCCGTGTCGACTTCTGCTTCTTCTTCGGCTGCCGTGACTGCTTCGAGCGAGGCCCACCGGCCCCGCTCGTCGTCCCACTCACCCGGGGAGGGTGGCAGGGCGGACCGCTCAGCAGGCGCTGCTACGCCTTCTGCCGGGCCTGTGCCGCCCTGATTCGCCTCCGACGACCTTCTGCGCCGCAAGCGTCGCTTCCGGAACGGTGTGTCGCCTGCCACGGTCGGCTCGACCTAGTCGCAGTCGCGGCAGATCGGCTGGCCGTTCTTCTCGCGCGCCAACTGGCTCCTGTGGTGCACGAGGAAGCAGCTCATGCACGTGAACTCGTCGGCTTGCTTGGGCAGGACCCTTACGGCCAGTTCTTCGTTGGACAGGTCTGCGCCGGGCAGCTCCAGTCCTTCGGCCGCGTCGAACTCGTCGACGTCGACGGCGGACGCCGTCTTGTCGCTCCGGCGTGCCTTGAGCTCTTCAAGGCTGTCCTGGTCGACGTCGTCATCGGTCTTGCGTGGGGTGTCGTAATCCGTTGCCATGTCGCCTCTCCCCCTCTGGGTGTCTGCGGTGTCTCAGCGCACGTAACGCGTGAGAGGCCGGACTTGTGCCCGACCCGAGGCGGAGATTTTGCCTCACATCAAGGTCTGTTACTCAATCGACACCCAAAAGAACCGCTCGTGAGCGATCAGCTTGGGTGGCGATGGGGACCGTACACGGTCCCGGTATCGCGCTCCACGGGCGCCACCCCGTGTACTTCCCGTGATATTGGACCCCGAAAACCCTGACTTTTGCGGGTTTTCCGGCGAAGGCCCTGATCACGGAGCGTTGACGTGCCTGTATTCGCTCATGTGATCGATCACACACGTCCACTCCGGGTGCAGGTCCCGAAAATTCCGCTCAAAGCGAACAAGGCAAATTCGTGTGCGGATCGCTTGGCCCTGCCTGTCAGACCGGAAGTGAGACACGCATCACAAGACCACCCCCCTCGCGGGGTTCGGCGAGGATACGGCCGCCGTGAGCGCGCGCCACGGACCTCGCGATCGACAGGCCGAGCCCCACCCCCTTGTCGCTGCCCGTTCGCTCCGTACGGAGCCGTCTGAAGGGCTCGAAGAGGTTGTCGATCTCGTAGGCGGGGACCACGGGTCCCGTGTTCGAGACCACCAGCACGGCCTGGCCGGACTGCAGCTCGGTGGTGACCTCCACCCAGCCCTCCTCCGGGACGTTGTAGCGCACGGCGTTCTGTACGAGGTTCAGCGCGATCCGCTCCAGCAGGACGCCGTTGCCCTGGACGACGGCGGGGGCCCGCTCGCCGCGGATCTCCACGCCGCGTTCCTCGGCCTCGCCGCGCGTCTGGTCGATCGCGCGCGATGCCACCTCGGCGAGGTCGACGGGTTTGCGCTCGACGATCTGATTGTCACTGCGGGCGAGCAGCAACAGGCCCTCGACCAGCTGCTCGCTGCGCTCGTTGGTGGCCAGCAGGGTCTTGCCGAGCTGCTTCAGCTCCGGCGGGGCCTGGGGATCGGAGAGATGGACCTCCAGGAGCGTGCGGTTGATGGCGAGTGGGGTGCGCAGTTCGTGCGACGCGTTCCCGACGAATCTCTGCTGGGCCGTGAAGGCCCGCTCCAGGCGGTCGAGCATCTCGTCGAAGGTGTCGGCGAGCTCCTTCAGCTCGTCGTCCGGGCCGTCCAGCTCGATCCGGCGGGACAGATCGGTTCCGGCCACCCGGCGGGCGGTGCGGGTGATCCGGCCCAGCGGGGAGAGCACCCGGCCCGCCATGGCGTAGCCGAAGGCGAAGGCGATGACGCTGAGACCGACCAGGGCCAGCAGCGACCGGTTGAGGAGGGTGTCCAGCGCCTGCTGGCGCTGGTGGTTGACGCAGGTGTTCATGGCCGCGTTGGCGGCTTCGTTTGTGGTGATGCCGCTGAAGTTGCACACGTCACTGGTGACCTGGCCGCTCACGATCTTGAACGGCAGCTCGCTGCCGACATGGAGGGCCTCGGCGGCCAGCATGTAGATGATCGAGAGGAGCAGGATGCCGGCGATCAGGAACATGCCCCCGTACAGCAGCGTGAGCCGTATGCGGATGGTCGGACGCAGCCAGTAGGGCGGCTCCTGATGTTTGGGCTCCCAGGTGGGCTTCGGAGGCGCCGTCGGCGGCGCGGGGACGGTGGGCATCGGCTATCAGATCCGGTAGCCGGAGCCGGGCACGGTGACGATCACGGGCGGCTCGCCGAGTTTGCGGCGCAGCGTCATGACGGTCACGCGCACGACATTGGTGAACGGGTCGGTGTTCTCGTCCCAGGCCTTCTCCAGCAGCTGCTCGGCCGAGACGACGGCGCCCTCGCTGCGCATCAGGACCTCCAGCACGGCGAACTCCTTCGGCGCGAGCTGGATCTCGGTCTCGCCCCGGAAGACCTCGCGGCGGTTGGGGTCGAGCTTGATCCCGGCACGCTCCAGGACGGGCGGCAACGCCACCGTCGTCCGCCGGCCCAGCGCCCGTACCCGCGCGGTGAGCTCGCTGAAGGCGAACGGCTTGGGCAGATAGTCGTCGGCACCCAGCTCCAGCCCCTGCACCCGGTCGCTGACGTCCCCGGACGCGGTGAGCATGAGCACCCGGGTGGGCATGCCCAGCTCGACGATCCGCCGGCAGACGTCGTCGCCGTGCACCAGGGGGAGGTCCCGGTCCAGCACCACGACGTCGTAGTCGTTGACCTCGATGCGCTCCAGGGCCGCCGCACCGTCGTACACGACATCGACGGCCATGGCCTCACGGCGCAATCCAGTGGCCACCGCATCGGCGAGCAGCTGCTCGTCCTCCACGACGAGTACGCGCACGGCGCTGTCCTTCCTTAGAAACTTCAGTACGTAGGTGACTTCAGAACGTCTCGATGTGCCCACGGTCCGTAATGCGGCCGCTCATCAGCATCGGTCTGTGCTGCTCCATCCTGCCCGCAACGCGTATAAACCGGCGGTAAGGCGGCGCTCGTCCGCCGGGGCCCCGGGGAATCCACAGGATTTCCGGGCCAGTTGAGGTTTCTCTGAGCTTGGTGCCGGGGAGGACGCATGCACACCCGCGATCACGCCTCGAATGTGGCGTACCACAGGCCACTCCGTCCCCGGAGAGCGCGTGATCACCCGCCCTACCGCCTCCGTGCGGAGGGAAACCCGGGCACACCCCCGTGCCACCGACCCACGATGAGGGGGCGCATTATGGACGCTTTCACCGCCGGTCTGCTGCAACGCATCAAGACCACCGAGTCCGACCTCACGAAAGCTCGGGAGACGGGCGACGACTTCCTCGCGGATGTCGAGCAGGGCGAGCTGGACGACCTGCACCGCCTCGCCGCCGAGCACGGCGTCGAAATCGGCGCCACCAGCGCCTGAGCCGCGCGAGAGGGGCCCCTGACGCCGCACACGGCGTCAGGGGCCCCTCTCGCGCGCCGGGAGGACCCGGGCGACCGGTTCTAGTCGTGCCAGGCGCCGAGCTCCTCCAGCAGGGCCTGCAGCGGCTCGAAGACACCCGGCGTCGCGGCGACCGTCAGGTCCCCGTCGGCGGGCCGCCCGGGACGGCCGCCGGTGTACGCCCCCGCCTCACGGGCGATGAGGTCACCGGCCGCCAGGTCCCACGGGTGGAGTCCGCGCTCGTAGTAGCCGTCGAGGCGCCCCGCGGCCACATCGCAGAGGTCCACGGCGGCGGAACCGCTGCGCCGGATGTCGCGCAGCCGCGGGATCAGCTGCTGGGCCACGTCCGCCTGGTGCGCACGGACGTGACCGACGTAGTTGAAGCCGGTCGAGACGAGCGCCTGGTCGAGCGGCGGCGCGGGCCGGCAGCGCAGTGCGGTGCCCTCGCCGTACACGCCACCCTTCGCGTGGGCGCCGCCGCCGAGCACCGCCCGGTACGTCTCACGGCGCATCGGGGCCTCCACGACACCCACGACCCGCTCGCCGTCCCGTTCGGCGGCGATGGAGACGGCCCACGTGGGCAGTCCGTACAGGTAGTTCACGGTGCCGTCGAGCGGGTCGATGACCCAGCGGATACCGCTGCTGCCCGCCGCGCTGGCCCCCTCCTCGCCGAGGAAGCCGTCCTGGGGGCGGCGCTCGGCCAGGAAGCCGGTGATCAGCTTCTCGGCGGCGATGTCCATCTCGGTGACGACGTCGATCGGGCTGGACTTGGTCGCGGCCACCCCCAGGTCGGCGGGGCGGCCGTCGCGCAGCAGCGCACCGGCGCGGCGGGCGGCCTCCAGGGCGAGGTCGAGCAGTTCGGACAGGTTCGGGTCGGTCACGGCGCTCCAGGGGCTCCAGGCATGCGGCGGGGGCTACGCGTACGGGCTGTCGGCGCCCGCGGCGGCGGGCTTGAGAGTCCGGGCCGGACAGCAGCCGACCGGGCAGAGATCGTGGCTCGGGCCGAGCGCTCCCAGGGCGCACCGCTGCGGGCCATACCCCTGTTCGGTGGCGGCGCGCTCCAGCACCAGGTCGCGCACGGCCGCGGCGAACCGCGGGTCGGCGCCCACGGTCGCGGACCTGCGCACCGGGAGCCCGAGCTCGGCGGCCTTCGCGGTGGCCTCCGTGTCGAGGTCGTACAGCACTTCCATGTGGTCCGAGACGAAACCGATGGGGGCCATCACCACCGCGGGCACGCCGTCGCCGTGCAGCGTCTCCAGGTGGTCGCAGATGTCGGGCTCCAGCCACGGGATGTGCGGGGCGCCGCTGCGCGACTGGTAGACGAGCTGCCAGGGGTGCTCGAAGCCGGTCTCCTCGCGCACCGCGTCGACGATCAGGCGGGCGACGTCCAGGTGCTCGGCGACATAGGCGCCGCCGTCGCCGTGCTCCGCGACGGGGCCGGAGGTGTCGGCTGCGGAGGTGGGGATGGAGTGCGTGGTGAACGCGAGGTGCGCCCCGGCCCGTACGTCCTCGGGGAGATCGGCCAGGGAGGCGAGGACACCGTCCACCATGGGCCGTACGAATCCGGGGTGGTTGAAGTAGTGCCGGAGCTTGTCGACCCGGGGCACGGGCAGGCCCTCGGCCTCCAGGGCGGCCAGTGACTCGGCGAGGTTCTCGCGGTACTGCCGGCAGCCCGAGTACGAGGCGTAGGCGCTGGTGGCGAGGACGGCGACGCGGCGGCGCCCGTCCTTGATCATCTCGCGCAGGGTGTCGGTGAGGTACGGCGCCCAGTTGCGGTTGCCCCAGTACACCGGCAGATCGAGTCCGTGCTCCGCGAAGTCCTTGCGCAGGGCGTCCAGCAGGGCTCCGTTCTGGGCGTTGATCGGGCTGACGCCGCCGAACAGGAAGTAGTGCTTGCCGACCTCCTTCAGCCGCTCCTCGGGGATGCCGCGGCCACGGGTCACGTTCGCCAGGAACGGGACCACGTCGTCCGGGCCTTCGGGGCCACCGAAGGAGAGCAGCAACAGGGCGTCGTAAGGAGCGGGATCGCGCAGATCGGACATGACAGCGATCCTGCCACCCGCCTCGGACAGCGCTCCCACCGACGTCGGTTCCCCGGCCGACCCCCGTGTCGGACCGGCCACCCCGACCGTAAGCTGTACCGGCCACATTCACGCATTACAGGCGCGTGCGATCACGCTGTTCCGGAGCCTTCCTTGCCCAGTCCCTACCGTGCGATTTTCGCCGCCCCCGGCACCAAGGGGTTCTCGGCGGCCGGATTCCTCGGCCGGATGCCGCTGTCCATGATGGGCATCGGTGTGGTGACCATGGTTTCGCAGCTCACCGGCCGTTACGGGCTCGCCGGTGCGCTCTCCGCGACGCTGGCGATGTCGGCGGCGGTGATCGGGCCGCAGATCTCCCGGCTCGTCGACCGGCACGGGCAGCGCCGCGTCCTGCGTCCCGCCACCTTCGTCGCGCTGGCGGCGGTGGCCGGTCTGCTGATCTGCGCGCAGCAGCGACTGCCGGACTGGTCGCTCTTCGTCTTCGCGGCGGGCGCGGGCTGCGTCCCCAGCGTGGGTTCGATGATCCGGGCGCGTTGGGCGGAGATCTACCGCGGTACGTCGCAGCAACTGCACACCGCGTACTCGTGGGAGTCGATCGTCGACGAGGTGTGCTTCATCTTCGGGCCGATCATCTCGATCGGCCTGTCCACCGCATGGTTCCCCGAGGCGGGGCCGCTCATAGCGGCCGGGTTCCTGCTGGTCGGCGTCTTCTGGCTGACCGCGCAGCGCGCCACCGAGCCGGTGCCGCATCCGCGCGAGCAGCACACCGGCGGCACCGCGCTGCGCGCCCGGGGCCTCCAGGTGCTCGTGGTGACGTTCGTGGCGACCGGTGCGATCTTCGGGGCGGTCGACGTGGTGACGGTGGCGTTCGCCGAGGAACGGGGCCACAAGGCCGCTGCGAGCCTCGTGCTGGCCGTGTACGCGCTCGGTTCCTGCCTGGCCGGCGCCGTCTTCGGGCTGCTGCGCCTCAAGGGAAAGGCGTCCACCCGGTGGCTGGTGGGCGTGTGCGCGATGGCCGTGAGTATGATCCCCCTCCAACTGGCCGGGAGCCTCCCGTTTCTGGCCGTGGCGCTCTTTGTCGCGGGGCTCGCCATCGCACCGACGATGGTCACCACCATGGCCCTCGTCGAGCAGCACGTACCGCGCACCAAACTGACCGAGGGCATGACCTGGACCAGCACCGGGCTCGCCGTCGGTGTGGCGCTCGGCTCCTCGGCCGCCGGCTGGGTGGTCGACGCCTCCGGAGCCGAGGCGGGGTACGCGGTGCCTGTCGTGGCGGGAGCGCTCGCGGCCGCGGTGGCGTTCCTGGGGTATCGCCGGCTCAGCGGGCCGGTTCCTACGGAAGGGCGCGCGGAAGATGACGGACACCGACGCACGGACGACGACGAACGCGTGGCGTAACTGGGCGGGGAATGTCAGCTCCCGTCCGGTACGGGCCGTGTCCCCCGCCTCCGTGGCGGAGCTCGCCGAAGTGCTGCGCCGGGCGTCCGAGGACGGCCTGCGGGTGAAGCCGGTCGGCACCGGACACTCCTTCACCGCGACGGCGGCCACCGACGGCGTGCTGATCCGCCCCGATCTCCTCACCGGCATCCGGAAGATCGACCGTGCGGCGATGACCGTGACCGTCGAGGCCGGCACTCCGCTGAAGCGGCTGAACACCGCCCTGGCACGGGAGGGCCTGTCGCTCACCAACATGGGCGACATCATGGAGCAGACGGTCGCCGGGGCCACCTCGACCGGCACCCACGGCACCGGCCGCGACTCGGCGTCCATATCCGCGCAGATCCGCGCCCTCGAACTGGTCACGGCCGACGGTACGGTGCTGACCTGTTCGGAGAAGGAGAACGCCGACATCTTCGCCGTCGCGCGGATCGGGCTCGGCGCCCTGGGGGTCGTCACGGCGATCACCTTCGCCGTGGAACCGGTCTTCCTGCTGACGGCCCGTGAGGAACCGATGAGCTTCGACCGGGTCACGGCCGACTTCGACGAGCTGGTCGCCGACAACGAACACTTCGAGTTCTACTGGTTCCCGCACACCGGCAACTGCAACACCAAGCGCAACAACCGCAGCGCGGGCCCCGCCGCCCCGCCCGGGAAGGTCAGCGGCTGGATCGAGGACGAGCTCCTCTCCAACGGGATCTTCCAGGTGGCGTGTTCGCTCGGCCGGGCGGTCCCCGCCACCATTCCGTCGATCGCCAAGCTCTCCAGTCGCGCCCTGTCCGCCCGTACGTACACCGACATCCCGTACAAGGTCTTCACCAGTCCGCGCCGGGTCCGTTTCGTGGAGATGGAGTACGCCCTGCCGCGCGAGGCCGCCGTGGAGGCGCTGCGCGAGGTCAGGGCGATGGTGGAGCGTTCGCCGCTGCGGATCAGCTTCCCGGTGGAGGTACGGACCGCCCCCGCGGACGACATCGCGCTCTCCACGGCCTCGGGCCGTCAGAGCGCGTACATCGCCGTCCACCTGTACAAGGGCACGCCCTACCAGGCGTACTTCACGGCCGTCGAGCGGATCATGACCGCCCACGCCGGCCGCCCGCACTGGGGCAAGGTCAACACCCGCGACGCCGAGTACCTCGCCGGGGTGTACCCACGCTTCGGCGAGTTCACCGCCGTACGCGACCGGCTGGACCCGGACCGGCTGTTCGGCAACGACTATCTGCGCCGGGTGCTGGGCGACTGAGCGGCGCGGCCGTTCACTGTCCGGTGCCCGTGCCCGTGATGGTGCCGTCGCCCTGCGCCGGGGCGTCGCCCGCGCCCGTGGGGTTCGGGGCAGCGGTGCCGCCGTCGCCGGGCACCGCCGGGGACGGCGTGGCCGCCGGGGACGGGTTCGTCTGTCCGGTGTTGCCGGACGGCGTGGGGCTGGGCGTCGGATCGGCGGAGGAACGGTCGCCCTGACCGGAGTCCGGGTTCCGGCTCTGCCCGCCCTGCGAGTCCGTACCGGGTGTCGCACCGCTCTCCTGGCCCGGGCTCCGCTCCTGGCCGGAGTCGGTGCCGGTCAACGGTGCCGGGTCGTGCGATCCGGCCCCCCGCTCCCCGCGAACGACGGAGCCGACGGTGGTTCCCTGACCGCCGCTCAGACCATTGCCGGAGACCAGCTCGAACGTGGTGATCCCGGCCATCGTCACGGCGAAGACCACGGCCGCCCCGAGCGCCGACCGCTTCCAGCCGCGGATCCGGGTGCCGTGGGTGGTGGCTTCGGAGAACTCCTCGTCCGGCTCCGGACGGACCCTCCAGGGTCCGTCCGGCTCCGGACGGACCCTGGAGAGCGGCCGCGTCCCATCGAGCGGCCTCAGCAACCGCGTACGGTCCGGATCGTCCGCCATCTTGCGCAGTACGGTCGTGGCGTCCGTCTCGCCGCGCATGGCCGCGGCATCCACGGCGCGCATCATCGTGGTCGCGTCCATGGCTCCGTCGGCCGTGCCGGCCGGTGGTCGTCGCACCCCCTGCGCCGCGCGCGGGTCGCTCGTCCCGCGCGTCTGTACGGTCACCTCACGGCCCGGCTGCTTCACCTGGACCGTCACTTCGCGGATCTGTTCCCCGGTGCGGCGGAAGAAGTGCTGGAAGAGCGAACCGCCGCAGGTGGCGACGACGCTCATCACTCCGGCACCGAGGATCGTTCCGTACACACCCAGCTGAGAGGCCGCCACCGCTGCCGCGATCGCCGCCACGGCGCTGCCCGCCACCTGAGGCAGGCTCAGATCTATACGCCTTTCCTTGGGCTCTATGTCACTTTCCGGCTTCTGCACCATTTCCAGCCCTTGATTGACATCTCTCCCACCATGCAACAGGAAGGGACATTTGAGCGAAGTGAATAGTTCCGCTTCAGGAGATTCTGTGAAGCAGGACACGCACGAAAGGCACCCCGCCCCCTGCCGGCCAACTCGGCCCCCCCGCCTCACGAGAAGTTCGGCGGCGCGGCGGGCCACCCACATGGCCCGAATGGAGTACTGTGGCGAGCCCTGGGGCCGGACTCCCACGTGGGCGTCCGGGATCTTCGGGAGGGGGCCGAAGGAGGCACTCGATCCGGCGGCGCCACGTCATTGCACGGGGACTGGCTACACGAGGTGACCATCGGTCACTTCGTGTTGCACAATAGGTCACCGTGTCATACCGGCGATCAAGGGCTCACGCCCGACACGCCGGGCAACACGGCAATGTTGTGGCAGGCTGCACCCGGGCAGGCCACACTCGACTAGCGGAAGCAGCGACGCACGTGACGTCGGCAGGCACCACCCGGGAGGTCCCCATGCCCGAACTGCGTGTCGTGGCCGTCTCCAACGACGGCACACGACTGGTGCTCAAGGCTGCGGACAGCACGGAGTACACGCTTCCGATCGACGAGCGGCTGCGAGCCGCCGTGCGCAACGACCGCGCACGGCTCGGCCAGATCGAGATCGAGGTGGAGAGCCACCTCCGCCCCCGCGACATCCAGGCCCGGATACGAGCCGGTGCCTCCGCGGAGGAAGTCGCCCAGTTCGCCGGGATTCCCGTCGACCGTGTCCGTCGCTTCGAGGGCCCCGTACTCGCGGAGCGCGCCTTCATGGCCGAGCGAGCCCGGAAGACTCCCGTACGCCGTCCCGGCGAGAACACCGGCCCCCAGCTCGGCGAGGCGGTGCAGGAGCGGCTGTTGCTGCGCGGCGCCGACAGGGAGACCGTCCAGTGGGACTCCTGGCGCCGCGACGACGGCACCTGGGAGGTCCTGCTCGTCTACCGGGTCGCGGGCGAGCCGCACTCGGCGAGCTGGACGTACGACGCGCCGCGCCGGCTGGTCCAGGCCGTGGACGACGAGGCCCGGTCACTGATCGGCGAGACCGACGACGTCGCCGCGCCCGAGCCGAGCTTCCCGTTCGTGCCCCGGATCGCCCGGCTGCCCCGCGACCGGCCGCTGGACCGCGCCCTGGACCGCCAGATGGAGCGCCCCACGGCCCCGGTGCCCGAGCCGGAGGAGCACATCGGCGGCATCTCGGCCGGTGAGCGCGATTCGCTGACCAGCCTGCTGGAGGCGGTACCCAGCTTCCGCGGCGACATGGTGGTGCCAGAGCGTCCCGCGCCGCCCGAGCCGCCCGCCATCGAGCCCGCCGCGCAGGAGCCGGAGGCCGACGAGCCGCCGGCCGCGGCGGCCTCCGCCGGTGCCGGATCCGCCTATGCGGATGTGCTGATGCCGCGGGCGGTGGCCGGTCATCGCGACCGGCTGACCGGGACGACGGACCGCCAGGCCGAGGCGGACGGCGTCCGGCCGGGCCGCCGGGCCGCCGTACCGAGCTGGGACGAGATCGTCTTCGGTACGCGCCGGAAGAAGCAGGACTAGTGTCGTGACCGGCAATGTTTGCCGCGTCCGGGCAAAGCTTGCCGGGAGGGGCACCAGAGGCGGGGTGACCGCAGCATGACGAGGGCCCGTACGCCGATGCGTACGGGCCCTCGTGTCGTCTGCGCCCGGCGCACCGCGTGCGCCCCGTGCGACCGGATCCCGTTACGGCGGTTCCGGTCACGGTGGCCGGTGCGGGCTCCGTTACTGCGGGTCGGGGCCCTTGGCCACCGGGCGGGACTCGTCGGCGGACCACTCGGACCAGGAGCCCGCGTACAGCTCCGCGGGGATCCCGGCGACGGCCAGGGCCAGCACCTCATGGGCGCCGGAGACGCCGGAGCCGCAGTAGACGCCGACCTCTGGCGCCCGGTCCGCGCCAAGGCCCTTGAAGCGGGCCGCCAGCGACGACGCGGGCAGGAACCGGCCGTCGTCCCCAGTGTTCTCGGAGGTCGGCGCCGACACCGCGCCCGGGATATGGCCGCCCACCCGGTCGATCGGCTCCACATCTCCCCGGTAGCGCTCCGCGGCCCGCGCGTCGAGCAGCAGCCCGGAGCGGGCCAGCGCCGCCGCCCCATCCGCGTCCAGCAACGGCAGAGCACCGGGGACCGGCCGGAAGTCGCCCTCGGCGGGCGTCGGGGCCTCCGTTTCGAGATCCCCCTGCCAGGCCGCGAGCCCGCCGTCCAGGACCCGGACGTCTTCGTGCCCCGTCCAGCGCAGCAGCCACCACGCGCGGGCCGCAGCCCAGCCTTGGCCACCGTCGTACACGACCACGGGAGTGTCCCGGGAGACACCGGCCCGGCGCATCACCGCACCGAATTCCTCCGGGTCGGGCAGCGGGTGACGGCCGCCCCTGCCTGCCGGGCCGGCGAGTTCCGCGTCCAGATCGACGAAGACCGCACCGGGGATGTGCCCGGCCTCGTAGTCGGGGCGGCCGTGCGGGCCGCCCAGCTGCCAACGTACGTCCAGGAGCACCGGCGGACGTGGCCCCGCCGACTCGCTCATGCATTCGGATGCGGTGATGATGGGCTTCATGCGCGCCATCCTCGCGCAGGAGCCTCCCCACCCGTAACAGCACCCAGGCGGACGTTTCACACCAAAACGGTCCACCGCCGTCGAGATCCCGGAAAGTACGGCGCGGCCGGGGCGCGTCGTGCGCCGGGTGGTGCAAACATCTCCACGGGGCGTACACATCCTGTACCGCATGGTGGCACACCGGCCCCGTTCACCCCGTACGGCCACCACGATGGTCCGAGGAGAGAGTGACGATGACGGAGGCTGCAGCCCGACGCACGCCCGGAACACCTTGCTGGGTGAGTCTGCTCGTGCACGGCCTGAGCACGACCCAGGACTTCTACGCCCGGCTGTTCGGCTGGGAGTTCGTGCCCGGCCCGGACCAGCTGGGTCCATACGTCCGCGCGCTGATCGACGGGAAAGTGGTCGCGGGCATCGGACAGTTGCCGCCCGACCGCCATCTGCCGGTCGCCTGGACGACCTATCTGGCCACCGACGACGCCGACACCACGGCGGAAGTGATCCGTTCCTGCGGCGGCACGGTCGCCGTCGGGCCGCTCGACTCGGGTGATGCGGGCGAGGCGGGGCGGCTCGCCATTGCCTCCGACCCCAGCGGCGCGGTCTTCGGGATCTGGCAGGCCGCCGCGCACGTCGGTACGGCGCTCGCGGGCACCCACGGCACGCCGGTCTGGAACGAGCTGGTGACCCGCGAGACGTCGACGGTCTGCAAGTTCTACCAGACGGTTTTCGGCTACGAGGCGGAGGCGGTCGTCTCGGCCGACTTCGACTACCAGACCCTTCATCTGCACGGCCGTCCGGTGGCCTCGCTGCACGGTGTCGGCCGCGCCCTGCCGCGCGACCGCGGCCCGCACTGGATGACGTACTTCGAGGTCGACGACACCGACGAGGCAGCGCATCGCGTGGTGGAATTCGGCGGATACGTTCTGCAGCCGCCCCGCAAGGGGTCGAACGGCCGGGTGGCGACCGTGGCGGACCCGGAGGGCGCGGTGTTCACGATCGTACGGTCGGCCGCTCGCTGAGCCACCGGGCCGCGGGGCGGATCAGCCGGTCCGGAACCGTTCCACATGCCGGTGGGCCGGGCCGGCCAGCCGGGTGTGCAGCTCGTCGAAGAGCTCGGACGCCTCGGTTCCGCTCCACTCGGCCGGCAGCAGTTCACGCGGGACACCGGGATCGAGGTAGACGAGCCGGCGCCAGTCGGTGAGGACCCGGATGTACGTCGTGAACGCCTCGCGGTCCGTCACCGGGCTGCCGCCCGCGATCCGCTCGGCCACCGGACGGTGTGCCGCGAGGAATGCGACGTACAGCCGCTGCAGCCGGACGGTGTCCCACCAGGAACGCACCTTCGCGGGCAGGCCCCCGTTCCCGTCCCCCGCCACGGAGAGATAGTCGGCCCGGAAGAGGTCGGCGTACGAGCGCAGCCCGTGCCGGGCCAGCATGTCCTCTGCCTCACCGTGCACGTGTCCCGGTGCGATCCACACACCGGCGGACACAGAGCCGAAACCGAGCCGGGTCAGCTGGGTGCGCAGGGTGTGCCGCTTGGCGCGTTCGGACTCGGGTACGGAGAAGACGACCAGCACCCAGCCCTCGTCCACGGTGGCCCTTCGGGCTGCGAAGATGCGCGGGTCGCCGTCGCGCAGAATCCGCTCGGTCTCGGGCGAGATCCGGTAACCGGCCGCTCCGGACACCGATTCGGCTTCGAGCAGTCCGGCGCGCTTCAGCCGCGAGACCGAGGACCGTACGGTCGGCGCCTCGACGCCGAGGTCGGCGAGCAGCTGGATCAGCGAGGCCACGGACATCCAGCCGCCGGTGTCGCGCGCGTACAGCCCGTAGACCGTCACGATCAGCTGCCGCGGCTGCACCTTGCCCAGTGGGCCCGGTTCGGACTCGGCCTCTGTTCCGCGCACCGTGTTCACAGCGTCATCCTAAGCATCCGTGCCGGACGCCCGGAGGGACGGGGTCAGGCGGAGGTGACGGGCAGCACGTCCGGTGAGAGGGAGCCCGCGCGGGCGCTCGCGCTGGTCGTCCTGCGCTGGTGGTGGCGTCGGCAGAGCACCTCGTAACCGACCTCGCCCGCCTGCTGGTTGACGTCCCCCACGACCACCTGGGCGCCTTCGACGACCATCGCGCCGCCGACCGTACGGGCGTTGTGCGTGGCCCGGGCACCGCACCAGCAGAGCGCTTCGACCTGGAGGGTCTCGACCCGGTCGGCCAGTTCGATCAGCCGCTGGGATCCGGGGAACAGCTTGGTCCGGAAGTCGGTGGTGATACCGAACGCGAAGACGTCCATGCCCAGGTCGTCGACGACCCGGGCGAGCTGGTCGATCTGGACGGGAGCCAGGAACTGCGCCTCGTCCACGATCACGTAGTCCGCCCGGCCGCCCCGGCTTATGAGGTCGACGAGGTGCGCGTACAGATCCATGCCCTCGTCGGCCTCGACGGCCTCGGTGACCAGACCCAGACGTGAGGAGAGCTTGCCCTCCCCCGCCCGGTCGTCACGGGTGAAGATCACGCCCTGCAGGCCGCGGGCCGAACGGTTGTGGCCGATCTGCAGCGCCAACGTGCTCTTTCCGCAGTCCATCGTTCCGGAGAAGAACACAAGCTCGGGCATGAGGGGCTGAGCACCTTTCGGGCGGGGCAAAGCAGTCGAAGGGGAGACCGGGGTGGGGAAAACGCGGCTACGAGCGTACTTCGAGCAGGGGAACGAGCTGCTCGACGGGGGTCATCGAGCCGTGCATGCCCACCATTGCCGACTCGTGCGGCTCATTGACCGAGGCGGTGATCACCACGTCGTCGTGGGCCGCGGCGACGACATCGCCGATCCTGCCGTGCACGCGTTCGTCGATCTTCGGGCCGAACCAGCCGGCCGCGATCGCCTCGTCCCGGCTCGCCACCCAGAACTGCTCGCCGAGCACTTCCCGCCAGACGGTCAACACATCGCTCTCGGCGCCCGGGACCGCGTACACATGACGGGCCCGGCCCTCGCCGCCGAGCAGGGCGACGCCCGCGCGCAGCTCCCAGTCCTCGTCGAAGTCGATCCGGGACTGCTCGTCGAAGGGAATGTCGATCATGCCGTGATCGGCGGTGATGTACAGCGCCGAGCGGGGCGGGAGCTGTTCGGCCAGGCGCCGGGCCAGCCCGTCCACGTACATCAGCTGCCCGCGCCAGGCGTCGGAGTCGACGCCGAAGCGGTGGCCCTTCCCGTCGACCTCGCTGTAGTACGTGTAGACGAGCGACCGGTCGCCCGCGGCGAGCCGCTCGGCGGCGACGTCCATCCGCTCCTCGCCGGACAGCCGGCCGAGGAACGAGCCCCCGCTGAGCGCGACCTTGGTGAGCGGGGTCTGCTCGAAGTCGGGGGCGGAGACCTGGGCGGTGCGCACCCCCGCGGCGTCGGCGAGCGTGAAGACGGTGGGGTGCGGCTGCCAGGTCTTCGGCGGCGTCCAGGGCTGCCAGCGCAGCTGGTTCATCAGCTCGCCGGTCTCCGGATTGCGCGCGGTGTAACCGGGAAGGCCGTGCTCCCCCGGCGGGAGTCCGGTACCGACCGAGGCGAGTGACGTCGCGGTGGTGGCCGGGAAGCCCGCCGTGATCGGGCGGCCGGTGCCGCCGCGCGAGGTGGGGAGCAGGGAGTGCAGAAACGGTGCCTCGTCCGGGTGGGCCTTGATCTGCTCCCAGCCGAGGCCGTCGATCAGGAACACGCAGTTCCGGTCGGCGGGGGTGAGTTCGGGGATCGCCGCGGTGAAGCCCGGCACCCCCTGTCCGGCGACGAGCGTGGGCAGCAGATCGGCGAGCGAGCCGCTGCCGTACTCCGGGACGGGGGCGGTGTCGACGGGGAGCAGGACGGGATCCTGCCAGGCCGGCTGGGCCATCAGCTGCCGGACGCCGCGGTCACGGCCGTGGCCTCGGAGAGGGACTGCGCGAAGGCGAGGGTCTGGCGCACGGTGTCCGGGCCGTCACCGGCCTCGCTGACCCGCAGGCTCAGGTCGTCGGCGGTGGAACTGCCGGTGTAGCCGTGGTCGGCCTCGCAGTTGGGGTCGCCGCAGGCGGCCGGCTCCAGGTCGATGCGGGAGACCGCGCCCCAGCCGATGGTGAGGACGACCTCGCGGGGCAGCGTGCCCGGTACGTACTTCTCCGGGTTGGCGACGACGCGGCTGACCACGACCGACGAGATCCGGTCGAGCTTGACCGACTCCGTGGAGGTGGTGGCGTACGGCGTCGGGGAGCTGGTGTCCGCGTTCTGCTCGTCGGTGTGGCTGACGATGAAGCGGGTGTCGGTCAGGACCAGGACCGTGACGTGACGGCGCACCTCGTTGGAGTCGAAGGTGGTCTCCTGGTGCACCAGGTACGAAGCGACCGGCTCACCGCCCACGGCGGCCTCCACCGCCTCGGCCACGAGGGCCGGGTAGTAGCCACTGCGCTCGATCGCCGCGCGCAGCCCCTGGGTCGTCGTACCGGTCTTAGCCATGAGGACCATCCTACGGGGGGCGGATGACTGCCGGGGACGATGTTCTCCAGGGCGGCCGGGGCCCGCGCGGAGGAGGGACCAGTGCTTTCGGTGCCGTCCGGCGGCCGGGCAACCAGCGGTGCCGTTCCGGTCGGTGTCCGGTCAGTAGTTGGGGAGGCGGCGGGGGCCGAGGTCGGTGCGGGCCGGGGGCGGCGAGAGCCGGACGCTCGCGCCGAGAACGGTCAGCCCCTGGGGGGCGACCACGACCGGTTCCAGGGCGATGGAGACCACCTCGGGATGGTCGTCGACCAGCCGGGAGACCCGCAGCAGCAGCTCTTCGAGCGCCGCGGTGTCCACGGGCGCCGCGCCGCGCCAGCCGAACAGCACCGGGGCCGCCCGGATGGACCGGATCAGCTCCGCGGCGTCGCGGTCGGTGGCCGGAACGAGGCGGTGGGCGGTGTCGCCGAGGAGTTCGGAGGGTGCGCCCGCGAGCCCGAAAGAGAGGACGGCGCCCGCCGCCGGGTCGATCGTGGCCCGTACGACGGTGTCGACGCCGCGCGGTGCCATGGCCTGGACGACGGGCCGGAGTTCGGCGGGCTTGCCGAGCAGGTCGGTCAGTTCGCCGTAGGCCCGTCGCAGCGCGCTCTCGTTGGCGAGGTCCAGCCGGACGCCGCCGAGGTCGGCGCGGTGGCGCAGATGGGGTGCGGTGGTCTTGAGCGCCACGGGATAGCCGAGCCGCGCCGCCGCGTGGACGGCGGCTTCGGGGTCGGGGGCCGGAAGCGTCGGTCGTACGGTGATGCCGTAGCGGCCCAGGAGTTCGCGTGCCTCGTCGTGCGCGAGTGGTCTGCCCCTCGGGTCTGGGTCCGGGCCGAGCAGGGCGTCGATCAGGTCGGCGGCGCCCTGTTCGTCGATGGTGTCGTCGAGGAACTCGGGCACCTTGCCGGGTACCGCGGCCTGTCGTCGCCACTGCGCGTACCGCACCGCTTCGGCCAGGGCGCGCACGGCCCGCTCGGCGGCGGGATAGGCGGGGATCCGGCCGGTACGGGGGCGGGAGTCGGGGGTGGGTTCGGGGCGGTCCTTGCTCTCCGTGCCCGTGGTTGCGGTGGCCGCGTCGCTGCCGGGGGCGGAGGCGGTGCGCGCCGGGGCGGGGCCGGGCGCTGAGGGGGTGTTCGCGGGGGCGGGGCCGGGCGTGGTGGTGACGGCGGCTCCGGCGCGCGGGGACGTCGCGGCCGCGGAGGGCTGCTTCGAAGGGCGCGGCTGCGCGACCGTGCTGGTGGCCGCGGCGAGGGCCTCGGCCAGGCCGCCGATCTCCACGTGGACGACCGCCACCGGCTTGGCGGGACCGGCGGACGCGGCCGCGTGCAGGGCGGTCGCCAGCACCTCTCCGTCGCCCGCTTCCGCCTCGCCGTCCTCGCCCACCCACGGGATCGCCGTCACGATCACCGAGTCGCAGCCGTCGTCGGCGAGGGCCTCGGCCAGGGCGTCCCGGAAGTCCTGCGGGGTCGCGGCGGTGGTGAGGTCGAGGGGCCGGCGCGGGCGGAGCCCCTCGGCCAGGCAGGCGTCGTACGTGAGCAGGCCGAGCGACTCGGAGTTGCCGAGGATCGCGACCCGTGGGCCCGCGGGGAGCGGTTGGTCGGCGAGGAGGAGACCCGCGTCGACCATCTCCGTCACCGTGTCGACGCGGATCACGCCCGCCTGCCGCATGAGCGCGGAGACCGTCGCGTCCGGGATCCGGCTGACCGGCACCGCGTGGCCGGGCGGGGTGGAGCCGCTGTGCCGGGCGCCCTTCACGACGACCACGGGCTTCACGGCGGCTGTGCGCCGCGCGAGGCGGGTGAACTTGCGGGGGTTGCCGAGCGATTCGAGGTACAGCAGGGCGACATCCGTTTCCGGGTCCTCGTACCAGTACTGCAGGAAGTCGTTGCCCGAGATGTCGGCGCGGTTGCCCGCGGAGATGAAGGTGGAGAGGCCGGCGCCGCGCCGGTAGAGCCCGGAGAGCAGCGCGATGCCGATGGCTCCGGACTGGGTGAAGAGGCCGATGCGTCCGGGAGCGGGCGGTTCGGGGGCGAGGGAGGCGTTCAGCCGGACGGCCTCGGCGTTGTTGATGACGCCGAAGGCGTTCGGTCCGATGATCCGCATCCCGTACGAGCGGGCCTGACGGACCAGTTCACGCTGCCGCTCCCTGCCCTCGGCACCCCATTCGGCATATCCGGCGGAGAGGACGACCAGCCCCTGGACACCGTGCTCGCCGCAGTCGGCGACGGCCTCGGGAACACGGTCGGCAGGGACGGCGACGACCGCGAGGTCGACCGGTTCGTCGATCTCGCCGATCGAACGGTGGGCGGGGACCCCGTCGATCGTGCCCCGGTCGGCGGCGAAGGAGCGGTTCACGGCGTACGTACGACCGGTGAAACCGGCCCCGAGGAGATTACGCAGGACCGTGCGGCCGACCCCGCCGGAAGTGCGGCCGACGCCGATGACGGCGACGGAGCCGGGCGCGAGCAGCCGTTGCACGGAGCGCGCCTCGGCCCGCTGCTCACGGGCGCGCTGGACGGCGAGGGACTCGGCGGTGGGTTCGAGATCCAGGGTGAGGTGGACGGAGCCCTCCTCGAAGCTGCGCTGCTGGGTGTACCCGGCATCCCGGAACACCTTGATCATCTTGGTGTTGGCGGGAAGCACCTCGGCCGCGAAACGGCGGATGCCACGCTCGCGGGCGACGGCGGCGATGTGCTCGAGGAGCGTCGAAGCCACGCCCCGGCCCTGGTGCGCGTCCTGGACGAGGAAGGCGACCTCGGCCTCGTCGGCGGGTGCGGAGGCGGGCCTGCCCCGCTCGTCGATCCGGTCGTAGCGGACGGTCGCGATGAACTCGCCGCCGACCGTGACCGCGAGCCCCACCCGGTCGACGTAGTCGTGATGAGTGAAGCGGTGCACGTCCCTGTCGGAAAGACGAGGGTACGGAGCGAAGAAGCGGTAGTACTTCGACTCGTCGGAGACCTGCTCGTAGAAGCTGACCAGCCGTTCGGCGTCGTCCGTGGTGATGGGCCGGATCCGCGCGGTTCCACCGTCGCGAAGGACCACGTCCGCTTCCCAATGGTCGGGGTACGCGTGATGCGGACTCTGCTGCGACGAGGGCTGCATGGGCAAAGACTACGGCTCCGTCAGCGGTCGCGTAGGTCCTGGGGCCGGGGCAGTCTGAGGGGGCCGAGCGGCGGTACAGCACGGGCTGCGGGCCTGCCGCGGTTCGGCCGGATCATCGCGCACTGCGTGAGAGACTGGTCTAGACAACCGTAGATTCCTGAAGGGCAGAACCATGGCAGAGCGCCGCGTCAACGTCGGATGGGCCGAGGGCCTGCACGCCCGCCCCGCTTCCATCTTCGTCCGTGCCGCCACGGCCTCCGGCGTCCCCGTGACGATCGCCAAGGCCGATGGCAACCCGGTGAACGCCGCCTCGATGCTCGCGGTGCTCGGTCTCGGCGCGCACGGCGGCGAGGAGATCGTGCTCGCATCCGAGGCCGACGATTCGGAAGCCGCCCTGGACCGTCTCGCGAAGCTGGTCGCCGAGGGGCTCGACGAGCTGCCGGAGACCGTCTGACCCATTTCCCACGAAAGAGCCGTGGCCCCCTTGACGGGATCCGCGGCTCTTTTGCTTTCCCGGGACGAAACTTCGTGAAAAATGAAGAGCGAAGACAATTCGGACAGCCCGAAGAAAGCCCTGCGGAATGGCCACTCTTTGTATACGGCGTAATTATTGAGGCCGGATTCCCGTGGTGTTTACGGGATGTTGCGAAGCCCTCACCCGGCCGGCGCGTGGTGCCGTGGGCCGGCGGTCCGGCCGACGCGTGGGGCCGCGGGCCGGCGGTCCGGCCGACGCGTGGGGCCGAGGGCCGGCGGTCCGGCCGACGCGTGGGGCCGAGGGCCGGCGGTCCGGCCGACGCGTGGGGCCGCGGGCCGGCGATCCGGCCGGTCGATGCGGCGCAGCCGGTACGCGGCCGCGGCCTGTTCGGCGTGCTGGGCGGTCAGCGCCCTGGCCCGTTCCGCGTCACCGCGCGCCACCGCGTCCACGACGGCTCCGCGCTCGGCCCAGGAATCCGCCGGGCGGGCCGGCTGCTCAACCGCGTACGTCCAGGCGATCTTGTGCCGGAGCTGGGTGAGCAGCGCGATCAGTCCGGGGCTGCCGGAGGCCTGCGCCAACGTCTCGTGGAACCAGCCGCCCAGCAGGCACAGATCCTCCCCCTCGCCCCGCCCGGCCCACTCCTGGCCGAGCCTGACCAGACCGCGCAGCACCTTGAGATGCGCCTCGGTGCGGCGCTGCGCGGCGCGCGCGGCGGCCAGCGGCTCCAGCAGCAGCCGAACCTCCAGCAGGTCGGAGGCCTCCTGCTGGGTGGGCTCGGCAACGCAGGCGCCCGCGTGCCGCCGGGTGACCACGAAACCCTCGGACTCCAGGGTGCGCAGCGCTTCCCGTACCGGGACACGGGAGACCCCGTATCGACGCGCCAGCAACTCCTCGGTGAGCCGGCTGCCACGTTCGAAGACGCCGGAGACGATGTCGTCACGGATTGCCGTGCATACCGAATGCGCGGGAATGCGCATGTCCGAACCTCCGCCTTAATCACCGCGAAACGCGGCCGACCGACGCCTGTTCTGTGACTCTATTGCAATGAGGCCGAATTTCCGATGCCGGGTGAAAATTCATGAATATCTTTTGGCCACGGCGCGGCTCGGCGGGCAGGCACGGCCGACGGGTACCACGGGCAGGCACGGAGGCCGGACATCGAGGGCAGGCACGGAGGCCGGGCGCGGAGGCCGGACATCGAGGGCGGGCACGGCGAAGGCCCCGGTGTGTGCCGGGGCCTTCGAAGAGGTGCTGCGGGCGGGACGGGTGGCGTCGGTCAGACGTTGACGCCGTGGGCGCGCAGGTATGCGACGGGGTCCATGTCGGAGCCGTACGACGGCGTCGTCCGGGCCTCGAAGTGGAGGTGCGGGCCCGTGGAGTTGCCGGTCGAGCCGGAGAGGCCGATCTGCTGGCCCGCGCCGATGCTCTGGCCGACGGAGACGCCGATCGAGGAGAGGTGGCCGTACTGCGTGTACGTGCCGTCCGTCATCCGGAGCACGATGTTGTTGCCGTACGCGCCGCCCCAGCCGGCCTCGACGACCGTACCGGCGCCGACGGCGACGACGGAGCTGCCGGACGCGGCGTGGAAGTCGATGCCCGAGTGGCTGCCGGACGACCAGAGCGAGCCGCTGGACTTGTAGCCGGTGGTGACGTACGAACCGGCGACCGGGAGCTGGAAGGCGCCCAGGCGGGTGCGCTCCGCGGACCGGGCGGCACGCGCCTTCTCCGCGCGCACCTCGGCCGCGCGCTTCGCTTCGGCCTCCGCCTTCTTCTTGGCTTCGGCCCGCTTCTTCGCCTCGGCCTTCCGCTGGGCCTCCACCTTCGCCGCGGCCTCGGCCTGGTGCTGCTGTGCAGCGGCCTGGGCCTCTATCTGGTCGGCGAGGGCGCTGTCGATGGCGATGACCTGGTTCAGGCCGGTCTCGTTGACGGAGGCGACCCCGGCGTCCGCTGCGAGGGCCGGAGAGGCCACGCCGCCGATGACGCCAGTGGTGGCCAGGGCCGCGACGCCGGCGATCTTCGCGCTCCTGCGCGTCAGTCGGCTCGGGGCACGATGCTTCCCGGTGGCACGGGTGAACGCCATGAAGTGGCTGGTCCTTTCCTTCCTTCTCGCCTACCGGGTTAGCTGACGGGTTCGGAGCAGGAAGGTCTCCTACGGACGCCCCGGCCTCGGTGAGGCTCAGGCATCCGATTCACCCCAGGGACTTCGTGGGTCCCCGGCTCCCCAGGCTCGCGCCTGACGGGGACTCGGCGATGACTGTCCGGTACGTCGCGGATGCGGCATACGAGTGACGGACAGCCCAGCCGACGCTAAGCGGGGTCACTTTCATTCACCAAACGGACAGGTCGTTTTGTAGCGCATCCCACAGGGCAGACTGGCAACCTCTCCACCAGAACGGACAAAAAGGAAGACCCCGGCGAGATGTCGCTCACAGGGGTCTTCCTCTTGTCCCGGTATGTGGACATACGGCGGGTCGGTGGATCGGCGTACCGGTGGGCTGCCACAGGTGAACCGTCACCAGCGAACTGTCGCGGGCAACGGGCCGGCCGGCCCATCAGGCAGCCTCCCGCGTCCGCGACAGGTACGCCCGTCAGCCGGCGACCACCGACACCTCTCCGATGTCCAGGGCCCGGACCGGCTCCTCGATCTGCGCCGCGTCACCGACGAGGATCGTGACCAGCCGGTCGCCCGGGAAGGCGTTGACCACCGCCGCGGTCGCCTCGACCGTACCGGTCTCCGCGAGCCGGGCGTACAGGTGTGCCTGGTAGTCGTCCGGAAGGTGCTGCTCGACCTGGTCGGCGAGGGTGCCGGCGACGGAGGCCGCCGTCTCGAACTTCAGCGGTGCGACACCGACGAGGTTCTGCACGGCCGTCTCGCGCTCCTCGTCGGTCAGCCCCTCGGCCGCCAGGGTCCGCAGGACCGTCCACAGGTCCTGCAGCGCCGGTCCGGTGGACTCCGTGTCGACGGATCCGCTGATGGCGAGCATCGCGGCACCGGTCGCCCCCGAGGCGGAATCCGGGGCCGACGAGCGCAGCACCTGGGCGAAGGCCCGCACGCCGTACGTGTAGCCCTTCTCCTCGCGCAGCACCCGGTCCAGCCGGGACGTGAGCGTGCCGCCCAGGCAGTACGTGCCGAGCACCTGGGCCGGCCATACGCTGTCGTGCCGGTCGGGGCCGATCCGGCCGATCAGCAACTGCGTCTGCACCGCGCCCGGACGGTCGACGATCACCACCCGGCCGCTGTCGTCGGCGGTGATCGGCGGGGCGGGACGGGGCTCGGCGGTGTCGCCCGACCAGTCGCCGAGGGTGTCGGCGAGCAGGGCGTCCAGGTCGATGCCGGTGAGGTCACCGACGACCACGACGGTCGCCGTGGACGGCCTGACATGGGCGTCGAAGAAGGCGCGCACGGCCGACGAGTCGATCCGCTCCACCGTCTCCTCGGTGCCCTGGCGCGGGCGCGACATACGCGCCGTGGCCGGGAAGAGCTCCTTGGAGAGCTGCTTGGCGGCGCGCCGGGCCGGGTTGGCCTGCTCGTGCGGGATCTCGTCGAGCCGGTTGCGTACCAGCCGCTCGACCTCGCTGTCGGCGAAGGCCGGCGCCCGCAGCGCCTCGGCGACCAGCGCGAGCGCCTTGGCCAGCCGGGAGGCCGGGACCTCCAGGGAGACCCGGATGCCGGGGTGGTCGGCGTGCGCGTCGAGGGTGGCGCCGCAGCGCTCCAGCTCGGCGGCGAACTCCTCGGCCGTGTGCTTGTCGGTGCCCTCGGACAGCGCCCGCGCCATGATCGTGGCCACGCCGTCGAGGCCCTCGGGCTCGGCGTCCAGCGGGGCGTCGAGGACGATCTCGACCGCCACGACCTGCTGGCCGGGGCGGTGGCAGCGCAGCACCGTGAGGCCGTTGGGCAGGGCGCCGCGCTCCGGTGCGGGGAAGGCCCACGGGCGGGCGACGCCGGGGGCCGGCTGCGGGTGGAACTGCATCGAAACTCCAGTCGCGGCAGCGTCGGTCACTTGTCCGCTCCTTCGTGCGCGTCGGTGTCGTCGGCTTCGGTCTCATCGGTGTCCGGTGATTCCGCGGGCTCGGCCGATTCGACCGGTTCGTAGACCAGCACCGCCCGGTTGTCGGGGCGCAGCTGGGCCTTGGCGACCGCCTGGACCTCTTCAGCGGTGACATCGAGCACCCGCTGTACGGCGGTCAGGGCGAGCTGCGGGTCGTCGAACAGCACGGCGAACCGGCAGAGTTCGTCGGCGCGGCCGGCCACCGTACCGAGCCGGTCGAGCCACTCGCGCTCCAACTGGGCCTGCGCGCGCTCCATTTCCTCGGGCGTGGGGCCCTCGGCGGCGAACCGGGCGAGCTCCTCGTCGACCGCGGCCTCGATCTGCGGCACCTCGACGCCGCCGGACGTCTTGACGTCCAGCCAGCCGAGGGAGGGCGCACCGGCCAGCCGCAGCAGCCCGAACCCGGCCGCCACGGCCGTACGGTCGCGCCGGACCAGGCGGTTGTGCAGCCGTGACGACTCGCCGCCGCCGAGCACGGTGAGCGCGAGATCCGCCGCGTCGCACTCGCGGGTGCCGTCGTGCGGCAGCCGGTAGGCGGCCATCAGCGCCCGCGCCGGGACCTCCTCCTGCACCTCTTCACGTAGCTGCTCGCCGATGGTCTCGGGGAGCGTGCCGTCCCGGGGCGGCTGCTTGCCGTCGTGGGACGGGATGGAGCCGAAGTACTTCCCGATCCAGGCGAGCGTCTGCTCGGGGTCGATGTCACCGACGACCGAGAGCACCGCGTTGTTGGGCGCGTAATACGTACGGAAGAAGGTGCGCGCGTCTTCCAGGGTCGCGGCGTCCAGGTCCGCCATCGAGCCGATCGGCGTGTGGTGGTACGGGTGGCCCTCGGGGTAGGCCAGGGCCGTCAGCTTCTCGAACGCCGTGCCGTAGGGGACGTTGTCGTAGCGCTGGCGGCGCTCGTTCTTGACGACGTCGCGCTGGTTCTCCATGGACTCCTCGTCGAGCGCGGCGAGCAGCGAGCCCATCCGGTCCGCCTCGAGCCAGAGGGCCAGCTCCAACTGGTGCGTGGGCATCGTCTCGAAGTAGTTGGTGCGCTCGAAGCTGGTGGTCCCGTTGAGCGAACCGCCGGCCCCCTGCACCAGCTCGAAGTGTCCGTTCCCCTTCACCTGGCCGGAGCCCTGGAACATCAGGTGCTCGAAGAGGTGAGCCAGACCGGTGCGTCCCTTGACCTCGTGGCGCGAACCGACGTCGTACCAGAGGCAGACCGCGGCGACCGGGGTCAGATGGTCCTCGGAGAGCACCACGCGCAGGCCGTTGGCCAGACGGTGCTCGGTCGCTGTCAAGCCGCCGGAGCCGGCCTGGGCTGTGGCCGTGTGACCCATGGGCATGTACGTCCCTTCGATCGCGATAATGGAATTCCTGCGAGACCTGCCACTGTAAGCAAGCGCGCAGACACCTGGCGAAGTTCCCATACCGCGGAAGTTCGCGTGAAAGAGGGGCGCATCCCCCGCGGGACGGGGCGTGAAACCCCTCGGCAGGGGCCGGGAACACCTCTTGGGACGGGTCGAGGTCGGCGATGTCAGTGCGGCGGTCCACAATGGTCGGCGTCAGAACCTGAGGTTGCCCGGACAGAATCCGTCAGAATCCGTGAAGGAGTCGCAGCAGCGATGGCCCGCCGCAGCACGAAGACCCCGCCGCCGTCGGACGATTTCGAGGAGAAGATCCTCGACATCGACGTCGTCGACGAAATGCAGGGCTCCTACCTCGAGTACGCGTACTCGGTGATCTACTCACGGGCCCTGCCGGACGCCCGCGACGGCATGAAGCCGGTGCACCGCCGCATCGTGTACCAGATGAACGAGATGGGCCTGCGCCCGGAGCGCGGCTATGTGAAGTGTGCCCGCGTGGTCGGCGAGGTCATGGGCAAGCTTCACCCGCACGGTGACACGTCGATCTACGACGCGCTCGTGCGGATGGCACAGCCGTTCTCCATGCGGCTCCCCCTCGTCGACGGACACGGCAACTTCGGCTCACTCGGCAACGACGACCCGCCGGCCGCCATGCGGTACACCGAGTGCCGGATGGCCGACGCCACGTCCCTGATGACGGAGTCGATCGACGAGGACACCGTCGCTTTCCAGTCGAATTACGACGGCCAGGAGCAGGAGCCGGTCGTTCTCCCCGCCGCCTATCCGAACCTCCTGGTCAATGGCACGACCGGGATCGCGGTCGGCATGGCGACCAACATGCCGCCGCACAACCTGGGCGAGGTCATCGCCGCCGCCCGCCATCTCATCAAGCATCCGGGCGCGGACCTGGAGACCCTGATGCGGTTCGTCCCGGGTCCCGACCTGCCGACCGGTGGCCGGATCGTGGGCCTCGGCGGCATCAAGGACGCCTACGCGGCCGGCCGCGGAACGTTCAAGATCCGAGCCACCGTCGCCGTGGAGAACGTCACGGCACGCCGCAAGGGTCTGGTCGTCACCGAACTGCCCTTCAGCGTCGGCCCGGAGAAGGTGATCGCCAAGATCAAGGACCTGGTCTCGGCGAAGAAGCTCCAGGGCATCGCGGACGTCAAGGACCTCACGGACCGCTCGCACGGACTGCGCCTGGTCATCGAGGTGAAGAACGGCTTCGTTCCGGAGGCCGTGCTGGAGCAGCTCTACAAGCTGACGCCGATGGAGGAGTCCTTCGGCATCAACAATGTGGCGCTGGTCGACGGTCAGCCGCTCACGTTGGGCCTCAAGGAGCTGCTGGAGGTCTATCTCGACCACCGCTTCGAGGTCGTGCGCCGGCGCAGCGAGTTCCGCCGGACCAAGCGCCGCGACCGGCTGCACCTGGTCGAGGGACTCCTCGTCGCGCTGATCGACATCGACGAGGTCATCCGGCTCATCCGGTCCAGCGACAACTCTGCGCAGGCGAAGGAGCGGCTCATCGAGCACTTCTCGCTGAGCGAGACCCAGACGCAGTACATCCTGGAGACCCCGCTGCGCCGGCTGACCCGGTTCGACCGGATCGAGCTGGAGAGCGAGCGGGACCGGCTCAACGCCGAGATCGACGAGCTGACCGCCATCCTCGAATCGGACACCGAGCTGCGCAAGCTCGTCTCCTCCGAACTGGCCGCGGTCGCCAAGAAGTTCGGTACCGACCGGCGTACGGTACTGCTGGAGTCGGCCGGTTCGCAGGTCGCCTCGGTGCCTCTGGAGGTCGCGGACGACCCGTGCCGGGTGCTGCTGTCGTCGACCGGCCTGCTGGCCCGTACCGCCAATGACGATCCGATCGTCTTCGCCGAGGACGCCAAGCGTGCCAAGCACGACGTGATCGTGTCGGCCGTGCCGGCGACGGCCCGCGGCGATGTGGGTGTGGTGACGTCGACGGGGCGGCTGCTGCGGCTCGCGGTGATCGATCTGCCGCAGCTGCCGGACACCCACGCCGCGCCCAGTCTGTCGGGCGGGGCGATGGTTTCGGAGTTCCTCACGCTGGAGAGCGACGAGGAGGTCATCTGCCTCACCACGCTCGACGAGGCCTCGCCGGGCCTGGCGATCGGCACCCTGCAGGGGGTCGTCAAGCGAGTGGTGCCGGACTACCCGGCCAACAAGGACGAGCTGGAGGTCATCACCCTCAAGGACGGTGACCGCATCGTCGGCGCCGCCGAACTGCGTACAGGCGAGGAGGACCTGGTCTTCATCACGTCCGACGCGCAGCTGCTGCGCTACCCGGCGGCGCAGGTACGGCCGCAGGGAAGGCCCGCGGGAGGCATGACGGGCATCAAGCTCGCGGCGGACGTTGAGGTGATCTCGTTCACCGCGGTCGATCCGGCGGTGGACGCGGTGGTGTTCACGGTGGCGGGCTCGCACGGCACTCTGGACGACTCGGTGCTGACCTGCAAGCTCACCCCGTTCGACCAGTATCCGCGCAAGGGCCGGGCCACCGGCGGGGTGCGCTGTCAGCGCTTCCTCAAGGGCGAGGACGTTCTGGTGTTCGGCTGGGCGGGTGCGACGCCTGCCCGGGCCGCGCAGAAGAACGGCACGCCGACCGAGCTGCCGGAGGTGGACCCGAGGCGCGACGGTTCGGGGACGCCGCTGGCCAAGCCGGTCGCTGTGGTCGCCGGCCCCGTCTAGCCGGCCCCGGCCGGGCAGCGGCACAGGAAGCCGGGCGGGCGACGGGGCCCGCCGCTACGCGTCGCCGTCTGGCCGTTGTACGTACCGCAGGACGCCCCACATGCTTCGCTCATGTGCGGCGTCCTGCGTCGTGTCCGGTGCCGGAGCGGTGGTCTCGCGGCAGTCGGCCAGCTCCTTGTGCAGTTGCTCCGGGTCGATGCCCGAGCCGATCAGCACCAGCTGGGTGAGGCGCGGTTCGTCGCGTGCCCACGGCCGCGGGTCGAACCGCAGGAATCTGCCGACCGCGTGCAGGACGTATTTGTTGCCGCGGTCGCCCGCGCCGAAGTCGACGAACCCTTTGATCCGGTAGAGGCCCTGCGGCCTGGAGTCGAGAAACTCCATCAATCGGCGGGGATTCACCGGTACGCCCGAGGTGAAGGAGACGCTCTCGTACGCGGCATGCAGATGGTGCTCGTGCCCGGCGTCCTCTTCCTCGGCCCGCTCCGCCAGGAGCAGATCCTCGAAGGTGAGCTGGCGCGCCTTCTCCTCACCGTCCGGCCGCAGCGCCGGGTCGAAGAGCAGCTCGGGGTCGATGCGTCCGTATGCGGCGCAGATGACGGCGGCCGCGCTGCCGCCCGCCGCCGCGCCGCCGATCGCGGCGATGACGTCCCGGATTCGGGCCTGTTCCTCGCTCCCGACCCGGTCGGTCTTGTTCAGCACGACCAGATCGGCGACGGCGAGATGGCGGTCGATCTCCGGATGGCGCATTCGGGTGGCGTCGAACTCGGCGGCGTCGACGACCTCCACCAGCCCCCCGTACACGATGTGCGGATTGTCGCTGGCCAGGAGCATGCGCACCAGCTCCTGCGGCTCCGCCAGTCCGCTGGCCTCGATGACGATCACATCGAGGCGGGCGGCGGGCCGGGTCAGCGTCTCCAGGAAGGTGTCGAGTTCGCTCACGTCGACCGCGCAGCACAGGCATCCGTTGCCCAGTGAGACCGTCGAGCCGACCTGCCCCGAGACCGTCATGGCGTCGATCTCGATGGAGCCGAAGTCGTTGACGATCACTCCGATCCGGTTTCCCGCACGGTTACGGAGGAGGTGGTTGAGCAGTGTCGTCTTGCCTGATCCCAGGAACCCCGCAAGGACGATGACCGGGATCTGCTGCTTGCGGGGCGGGGACGACGGGTTCAACGGGGACCTTCCTCGGTGGACGTCAGGGTGCCGGGACCGGCTGCGGCGGGGGCGGACCGACGTAACGGGCCGCCGGGCGGATGATCTTCGAGTCCGCCGCCTGCTCCAGGATATTGGCGCTCCAGCCGACCACCCGCGCCGCGCAGAACGTCGGAGTGAACATCTCGCGCGGCAGCCCGCACAGCTCCATGACGACTCCGGCGTAGAACTCGACGTTGGTGTGCAGCTCACGGCCCGGCTTGAGCTCGGCGAGGATCGCCTCGACCTGCCTTTCGACCTCGACGGCGAAGTCGACGAGCGGGCCGCCGAAGCCCTGGGCGATGCCCCGCAGCTAGATCGCCGCGCGGCTCGACCGGTTCGAGGCCCTGGCCGAGGCGATACAGCGCGGTTAGCACGGTGGGGACGGCGGCGCACGCGGCCAGGGCGTCGCTCCGGCGCCGGTCGGCGTCGATGTCGTACACCGGCCGGAAACCGGCCGAGGCGGCATCCGCTTCACCGCGCCTGATGAGGCGCTGGCCGCGGCGCGCCGGACGGTCGACGCGCTGCCCGCGCACAGCGGCTCCACGGACCGGTTGCGGGTGGCCGTGATCGCCGCGGCGACCGCCGATCCGCTGCGCTTCGATCTCTCGCGCGAGGCGGTGCTCGCCAGTGCACGGACCCTGATCCCGACCCTGGTCGAAGCGCTGCCTCTGACCGGCGGCACATCGTCGACAGGCGATACGGCCGGCGAGGAGGCGGACGGAAGCGGGGCCGGGCTGGCCCGGCGACTGTGGCCGAAGCTCACGGCCCAACCCGCCGACGAGCCGTCAATCGCCGCGCTGGACACCGCCCTCGCCCTCCTGATCGACCACGATCTCGCGGCGTCGACACTGGCCGCCAGGGTCGCCGCGTCCGCCCACGCCCATCCGTACGCGGTGGTCTCCGCCGGCCTCGGAGTCCTGGAGGGCCCCCTGCACGGGGCAGCGATCGGTCTGGCGCACCGGATGCTGACCGAGGTCCTGGAGCGGGGCAGCGCGGTCCCGGTGGTCGCGAACCATCTCCGTACCGGACGCAGGGTGCCGGGGCTCGGCCATCGCCTCTACGACTCCGAGGACCCGCGGGCGCGGACGCTGTTCGACCTCCTCGCGGACATTCCGCGGGCGGCTGGGGCGCTTGCCGCGGCACGCGACGTCGTCACCACGACCGCTCGCCACGCGCCCCTGCACGCCAATGTCGACCTGGCGCTCGCCGTGCTCTCGGTCTCCTCCGGCATGGCCGCGGAGGCGGGCGAGACGGTGTTCGCGGTGTCCCGTACGGCCGGCTGGATCGCGCATGCGTTGGAGGAGTACGGGGAAAGGCCCCTGCGCATGCGTCCCATCGGTCAGTACGGCGGCCCCCGGCCCCCTCAGCCGCTACCGACCGTCACGGGAGAACCACTGCGATAGACGGTCGCACGGCGCAAAATCGCGACGCCATCTGAAGGCGTTGCGTGGCGGCCGGGTGGCGGAGCCCCGCACCACCAGCTCAGGCTCCGGCTCCGGCTCCGGCTCCGGCTCCGGCTCCGGCTCCGGGAGGAGAGTCCCGGACAACAGAGGGGAATCGCAAAGAGAAACTTCAGAGGGAATTTCGGAAAGCCCGGAATGCCCTCTACCGTTCATGCGATGAGCGCCCCACCGCCCGCCGTCAGAAGAGCGCGCCGGCTCGGCTGGCCGCAGCGGGTCTTCTCCCAGGTGCTGCTGATGCAGCTGGCCATAGCCACCGGCGTCACCGTACTCGCCACCGGCCTCTTCCTGGCGCCCCTCAGCGCCCAGCTGGACGACCAGGCGATGCGGCGCGCACTGGCCATCGCGCAGAGCGCGGCGGTCCAGCCGCAGATCGCCGAGGCGCTGCTCGCCACGGCTCCGGCCTCCGCCGGTCCCGTGCAGTCCGCGGCCGAGCGGATCAGACGCGCCACCGGCGCCGAGTACGTCGTCGTCATGGACCGGCACGGGGTGCGCTGGTCGCACACCGACACCGACCAGATAGGCAAGGTCGTATCCACCGACCCGAGCGACGCACTCGCGGGCCGGAACGTCATGGAGATCGACAGCGGCACGCTCGGCCGCTCGGCCCGTGGAAAGGTACCGCTGCGCGACGAGGCGCACCGGATCGTCGGCGCGGTCTCGGTCGGTATCGCCTACGACAGTGTCCGCGCCCGGCTGCTCGAGGCGATTCCCGGACTGCTCGCGTACGCGGGCGGGGCGCTCGCCGTCGGCGCGCTGGCCGCCTACCTGATCTCCCGGCGCCTCCAGCGCCAGACCCATGACCTTGCCTTCTCCGACATCTCCGCGCTGCTCACGGAGCGCGAGGCGATGCTGCACAGCATTCGGGAAGGGGTCGTGGCGCTCGACGAGCACGGCCGCATCCGACTCGTGAACGACGAGGCTCAGCGGCTGCTCGGCCTCGGCCCCGATGCCGCGGGCCGCCCGCTCGACACCGTGCTCGGCGAGGGGCGGACCGCGGATGTGCTGGCCGGCCGGGTGGTCGGCGACGATCTGCTGACGGTGCAGGGCACCCGGGTCCTGCTCGCCAACCGGATGCCGACCGACGACGGCGGCGCCGTCGCCACTCTCCGCGACCGCACCGAACTCGAACATCTCGGCCGCGAACTCGACTCCACCCGTGGCCTGATCGACGCACTGCGAGCCCAGGACCATGAGCACGCCAACCGCCTGCACACCCTCCTGGGGCTGCTGGAGTTGGACATGCACGAGGACGCCATGGAATATGTCACCGAGGTCGTCGGCGTCCACCGGGCGACGGCCGAGCAGGTCACCGAGAAGGTGCGTGACCCCCTGCTGGCCGCGCTCCTGGTCGGCAAGGCCACGGTCGCGGCGGAGCGCGGCGTCGCCCTGCGCGTGGCGCCCGGGACCCTGCTGCCGGACCGGCTCGTGGACCCTCGCGGGCTGGTCACCGTCGTCGGCAATCTCGTGGACAACGCACTGGACGCGGCGGCCGGAACGGACGGCGCCCGGGCCGAGGTGGGCCTCCACGCCGAGGGCCGCACAGTGGTGCTGCGGGTCCGTGACAGCGGCCCGGGGGTTCCGGCCGCCCAACGCGCATTGATCTTCACGGAGGGCTGGTCGACGAAGGAGCTCCCGGCCCACGGCAGGCGCGGCCTGGGACTCGCACTGGTGCGGCGGCTGGCGGAACGGCAGGGTGGCAGCGTGACGGTCGACGGGGCCGCGGACAGCGGCGCGGAGTTCACCGTCGTACTGCCGGAGGCCCTCGCCGATCCGGAAACGACCGAACCGGACGCTCCGGAACCGAACACCGGCATCTCGGGAGAAACTCAGTGATCGAGGTCCTGGTCGTGGACGACGACATCCGGGTCGCGAAGGTCAATGCGGCCTATGTGTCCAGGGTGCCGGGATTCCGGGTGACCACCCTGGCGTACTCCGCCGCCGAAGCCCTTGCGACGATCGAGGAACAGCGTGTGGACCTGGTCCTGCTGGACCACTACATGCCCGGCCGCAACGGTCTGTCGATGGTGCGGGAACTGCGCAGGCTCGGTCACCACACCGATGTGATCATGGTGACGGCGGCGCGAGACGTCGCCACCGTCCAGGAAGCCATGCGATACGGCGCGCTGCAGTACCTGGTGAAGCCCTTCACCTACGCCGGGCTGCGCACCAAGCTGGAGGCTTACGCGGCGCTGCGCCACACCCTCGAACGCGGCGGAGAGGCCGAGCAGGGTGAAGTCGACCGGCTCTTCGGCGCCCTGTGGGCGGCGGGCGAACCCAGCCTGCCCAAGGGCCACTCACCGGCCACGGCGGAACTCGTCCGCCAAGCGCTCCGCAACGCAGAGGGGCCGCTCTCCGCGCAGGAGATCGCGGAGAGTGCCGGAATGAGCAGGCAGACCGCGCAGCGCTACCTGAAGCTGCTGGAAAGGACCGGCAGAGTGCGACTGACGCTGCGGTACGGCGAGACGGGCCGCCCCGAACACCGCTACACCTGGTCCACCGGCGGTCATCCCTGACAGCCCGGCCGGTACGGAGCAGGCTCGACCGTACACGGCGCGGACTCGGCCTGTACACGGCGCAGCCCCGGCCCGTACAGCGCAGGCGTGCGGCTACACCGCCCCCGCCCCCGTCAGCGCGCGGACCTCGGTCTCCGCGTGCTTGGCGGCGTCGGGCGGTTCGGTGGAGGTGACCGTGCCGACCCAGCCGGCCAGGAAGCCCAGCGGAATGGAGACCAGGCCGGGGTTCTCCAGGGGGAAGAGCTGGAAGTCGGCGCCGGGGAAGAGCGAGTCCGGGCTGCCGGAGACGACCGGGGAGAGGAGTACGAGCAGCACGGCGGGGATCAGCCCGCCGTAGACGGACCAGACCGCTCCGCGGGTGGTGAAATTCCGCCAGAAAAGGGAGTACAGCAGCACCGGGAGGTTGGCCGAAGCGGCGACGGCGAAGGCGAGCCCCACCAGGAACGCCACGTTGAGGTCCTGGGCGACCAGGCCGAGCCCGATGGCGGCCACCCCGATCCCGGCTGCGGCGACCCGGGCCACGGCGACCTCGCTGTACTGCTTGGAGCCCGGGCGCCTGAGCGAGGCGTAGAGGTCATGGGCCACCGAGGCGGACGAGGCGAGAGTGATTCCCGCGACGACGGCGAGGATGGTCGCGAAGGCCACCGCGGCGACCACGGCGAACAGAATCGTCCCCCCGGTGGACCCTTCGCCGCCGCCGAGCTCCAGGGCCAGCAGTGGAACCGCGGTGTTGCCCGCAGAATTCGACGCCCGCACCTCGGCCGAACCGACCAGTGCCGCCGCCCCGAATCCGAGCGCGATCGTCATCAGGTAGAAGCTGCCGATGAGTCCGATGGACCAGACGACCGAACGGCGGGCCGCCCGGGCTGTGGGCACGGTGTAGAACCGCGACAGGATGTGCGGCAGCCCCGCCGTACCGAGTACCAGGGCCAGACCCAGGCTGATGAAGTCGATGCGTGCCGTCCAGGTTCCGCCGTACCGGAGCCCGGGCGAGAGGAATCGGCTTCCGTGCCCGCTCCGTTCGGCGGCGGAGTCGAGCAGGGCGTTGAAGTCGCCGTGGAAGCGGACCAGAACGAGCACGGTGAGCACGACTGCCCCCACCATCAGCAGAACGGCCTTGACGATCTGGATCCAGGTCGTGGCGCGCATCCCGCCGAGCGACACATAGATCACCATGAGCGCCCCGACACCGATGACGGTCCAGGAACGGGCGGCACCGCTCGTACCGCCGAGGAGCAGCGCGACCAGGCTGCCCGCGCCGACCATCTGTGCCACCAGATAGAGCACGGAGACGGTGACGGACGAGGTACCCGCGGCGATCCTGACCGGGCGCTCCGCCATCCGCGCCGCAACCACGTCGGCGAGCGTGAACCGGCCGCAGTTGCGGACCAGTTCGGCGACCAGCAGCAGGACGACCAGCCACGCGACGAGGAACCCGACCGAGTAGAGCATGCCGTCGTAGCCGAAGAGGGCGATCAGCCCCGAGATGCCGAGAAAGGACGCGGCCGACATGTAGTCCCCGGCAATGGCGAAACCGTTCTCCATGGGAGAGAACAGCCGGCCTCCCGCGTAGAACTCCTCGGTCGAGCCGTGCCGGTTGCGGCTCACCCAGGTGGTGATGGCGAGCGTCACTGCGATGAAGGCGCTGAACAGCAGGAGCGCCAGCGTCTGGTGGTTCCCGTTCAACGCCCGATCCCCCGCGTCATCTCCTGTGTCTCCCACCGCAGATCGAGCGCGGCCCGGTCCCTGCGCAGCCGCGCGTGCCGCGCGTACGCCCCGGTGAGCAGGAACGTCGTGAGGAACTGCCCGAGCCCCGCGACCATCGCGACATTGACCGCTCCGGCCACCGGACGGGCCATCAGTCCGGGTGCGGTGATCGCGACGACGACGTAGGCGAGGTACCAGACAAGAAAGGCAAGGGTGGCCGGGACGACGAACCGCCGGTACCGACGGCGCACTTCCTGGAAGGCCTCGCTGCGCTGCACCTCCAGATAGATCTCGGCCGCACTGTGGCCGCGCCGCGGGTCCGCCGGCCCCGGACGCCCGGCGGGAGCGAAGCCCCCCGCACCATCCAGCTCGCCCCAGCCGGAGGCCAGCGCGTCGTACCAAGGGTCGCCGAGCCGCATCGTTGCGGCCTCACGCCCTGCTTCCTTCTCCACCGAACAACTCCCCTTGTCCACGGACCAATTCGGCCGCGTACCCAAGAATGGGCAGATCGGGAAGATCCAGGGCACTTCATTCGCGGTCTTCACCTCTTCAGGTGAAGGTCGGCCCGGGCGACTGTGCGAGGCCCCGAACGTACGCATAACGAACGGTCTGTGCCCGGTCGCGCGCTCCGGCCTTCGCGAAGAGGTTGTCGATGTCAGGGGATCGGTTCAGGGGTTGACCGTGGGTGGATTCGCCGTCTCCACCCACGGGTGGAGACGGCGACTTGCTCAGACGTCGATGCGCGAGCGGTCCAGGGTGGCGGCCGAGCTGGCGATGAACTCCTTGCGCGGTGCCACGTCATTGCCCATCAGCAGATCGAAGACGTGCTCCGACGATTCCAGATCGCCGATGTTGATCCGCCGCAGCGTACGGTGCCGGGGGTCCATCGTGGTCTCCGCCAGCTGGTCGGCGTCCATCTCGCCCAGACCCTTGTAACGCTGGATCGAGTCCTTGTACCGGACGTTCTTCCGCTGGAGCTCCAACAGCCGCTGGCGCAGCTCGTTGTCGGAGTACGTGTAGATGTACTTGTCCTGGCCCTTCTTGGGCTGGACCAGCTCGATCCGGTGCAGCGGGGGTACGGCGGCGAAGACCCGCCCCGCCTCCACCATGGGCCGCATGTAGCGCTGGAACAGGGTCAGCAGCAGGCAGCGGATGTGCGCACCGTCGACATCGGCGTCCACGAGCAGGACGATCTTCCCGTAGCGGGCGGCGTCGATGTCGAAGGTCCGCCCCGACCCGGCTCCTATGACCTGGATGATCGCACCGCACTCGGCATTCTTCAGCATGTCCGAGACGGACGACTTCTGGACATTGAGGATCTTGCCTCGGATCGGCAGCAACGCCTGGAACTCGCTGTTCCGCGCAAGCTTGGCCGTACCGAGCGCCGAGTCGCCCTCGACGATGAAGAGCTCGCTGCGGTCCACGTCGTCGCTGCGGCAGTCGGCGAGCTTCGCCGGCAGCGACGAGGACTCCAGCGCTGTCTTGCGGCGCTGCGCGTCCTTGTGCTGGCGGGCCGCGATGCGCGTGCGCGCAGCCGCCACAGCCTTGTCCAGGACCGCCCTGGCCTGGGCCTTGGCATCGCGCTTCGTCGAAGTCAGGAACGCCTTGAGCTCCTTGGAAACGACGCCGGCGACGATCCGGTTGGCCGCCGAGGTGCCGAGTACCTCCTTGGTCTGGCCCTCGAACTGCGGCTCCGCCAGCCGTACGGTGACGACCGCGGTGAGGCCCTCCAGCGCGTCGTCCTTGACGATGTCGTCCTCGGCGACGCGGAGAAGCTTGGCCGACCGCAGTGCCTCATTGACCGTCTTGGTCACCGAGCGTTCAAATCCGGTCACATGGGTGCCGCCCTTGGGGGTGGCAATGATGTTGACGAAGGACTTGAGGTTGGTGTCGTATCCGGTGCCCCAGCGCATCGCGATGTCGACAACGAGTTCACGGGTGACCTCGGTCGCCGTCATGTGACCGCGCTCGTCCAGGACCGGGACGGTCTCCTTGAAGGTGCCCTGGCCGCTCAGACGCAGGACGTCACAGACCGCCTTGTCCTGGGCGAGGTATTCGCAGAATTCACTGATTCCACCGTCGAAGCGGAAGGTCTCCTCAGTCTTGCCCTGGCCGTCGAGGCCACGCTCGTCGCGAACGACGATCGTGAGCCCGGGGACGAGGAAGGCCGTCTGCCGCGCCCGCTGGTGGAGCGTCTCCAGGTTGAGCTTGGCGTCCTTGAGGAAGATCTGCCGGTCCGCCCAGTAACGCACTCTGGTTCCGGTGCGCGCCTTCGGTACCCGCTTGCCCTTGAGCAGGCCGTTGGCCGGATCGAAGGGGCTGTCCGGCCCCTGCTCGGTGAAGATGCCCGGGACTCCGCGGCGGAAGCTGATCGAGTGGGTCGCGCTGTTGCGGTCGACCTCGACATCGAGCCGGGCGGAGAGCGCGTTGACCACGGAGGCGCCCACGCCGTGCAGACCGCCGGACGCGGCGTACGAGCCGCCGCCGAACTTCCCGCCGGCGTGCAGCTTGGTCATCACGACCTCGACGCCGGACAGACCCGTCTTGGGCTCGACATCGACCGGGATACCGCGCCCGTTGTCCCGGACCTCCACGGAATTGTCGTCGTGGAGGACGACCTCGATGTGATCGCAGTAACCGCCCAGGGCCTCGTCGACGGAGTTGTCGATGATCTCCCAGAGGCAGTGCATGAGGCCGCGGCTGTCGGTGGACCCGATGTACATACCGGGACGCTTGCGAACCGCTTCGAGCCCCTCAAGTACGAGCAGGTGCCGCGCGGTGTAGTTGGAACCGTCTCGGTCTGCTCCGGTCAGCAGCGCAGTGGACGGCACGGACGTATCGGCGGTCACGCGGTTCGCTCCTCGCTGAATTTCATTTGGGGCCCAAGTGGGTAGCGGGCTCGGCTTCGGTCGCCGCTGAGAGGGTACCGAGGCCTGGTAGAGCGGTTGTAACGCCACCCTCCGAGAACCCTCACACTAGTCCAGCCTCGCATACACGTTCGATCCCTCGCAGGAGTGACGCGAACATCACGTTCCCTTCCAGGCATGAACCATTTAGGCTCCGGGCACGTCCTCATGAACAAACCGGCAAGCCAGCCGGGAGGATCCACACATGACAAGCAACGCGAAACCGTAGCGCTACGCAATACGGCACATTCGCCGCGAACCGGCAACAGACAGCCATCTTGAGAAGAAGTTTCGAAGAAAAGCCACGAGCGGGAACGTTTTCGGCCTGGTTGGATGTTGACCCTGGTACGACAGCTCGTCGAGCTAGAGAAGAGGCGACGTGACTACTGTTCTGACCCCCGCGAGCCCGCTGACCGCAGCAGACCGCTGTGACCGTTGCGGCGCCCAGGCATATCTGCGCGTCGTCCTGATCAGCGGCGGTGAGCTGCTCTTCTGCGCCCACCACGGGCGCAAGTTCGAGCCGGAACTCAAGAAGATCGCCGCGGAAATACAGGATGAGACGGACCGGCTGACCGCCGTACAGGCCCAAGCCGCCGCAGAGGAACAACACTGACACCTCGCATCCACGACGAGCCAGGGCCAGGTTCCGGACCGGCCGATGGGCGGCTTCCCAGGAGGAAGCCGCCCGTTCTCGTACCTACGCGATGTTGTCGTTCAGCTACCGGCCGGCATCCAGTTGATGGCGGCCGAGACGCGGGTGTACACGCCGGGGCTCGCCGCCCTGCCACAGCCGTTCCCCCAGGACACCAGCCCAATGAGCCGCCCACCGGCCACCAGCGGCCCGCCGCTGTCGCCCTGGCATGAGTCATACCCGCCCTGCAGTTCGCCCGCGCAGAGCATCGCTGAGGCGTCGTACGTGCCATTCCTGCCGCCCGGGTAGACCTGCGCGCACAGGCTGTCCGGCAGGACGCTCACTTTGGCGGCACGGAGTGAGGACGCGTAGTCGCTGCTCCCGGTCGTGTCACCCCACCCGTAGACGACGGCCTCCGTACCCGGCCGGTATGCCGCGTCACCGGATTCGGCCATCGGGATCACGCTCGTCGCGGGCAGCGCGTCGGCCAGAGTGAGCACCGCCAGGTCCCCCGCGTTCGTGAGGGGGTCGAATCGCGGGTTGCTCCATGCCGCCTGGACCGGCACCTCCTTCCCGTCGGTGCCGGGCAGGGTGTCCCGGCCCGAGATGATCCGCAGATCGCGCACTTTGTCGATGTCGACTCCGAGCGCCTCCCTGCTCAGGCAGTGCGCCGCGGTCAGCACCTTCTTCGGCGCGACCACGACACCGCCGCAGAACTGGCCGGCGCGCGTATCTCCGAACCGGTCCCGACTGGACAGCGCGACGACCCAGGGGCTGTCCTTGACGTGTGCGGGCTGACCGCCGATGACGATACTGTCCGCAACAGCCGGAGCTGCGGATCCGGGCGGTACCGCGGCCATGGTGGCCACCAGGGCGAGCACCCCGGTCATGGCGCGGAAGACAGTACGGGACATGCGCACTCCTGACTCTGTGGTGAACCATTTCCCACCCAGAGTCATCCGACGTGCCATGGATCGCACCCGCAGATAGGCCGAGGGGCCCGGCTCCCCTGCGGGATCCGGGCCCCTCGGCCTGTGTTCTTCTGTGACCTAGTCGAGGTAATCGCGCAGCACCTGCGAACGCGACGGGTGGCGCAGCTTCGACATGGTCTTCGACTCGATCTGACGGATGCGCTCGCGCGTCACGCCGTAGACCTTGCCGATCTCGTCCAGCGTTTTCGGCTGGCCGTCGGTGAGACCGAAGCGCATCGAGACCACGCCGGCCTCACGCTCGGAGAGCGTGTCGAGCACCGAGTGCAGCTGCTCCTGGAGAAGCGTGAAGCTGACCGCGTCGGCCGGGACGACCGCCTCGGAGTCCTCGATCAGGTCACCGAACTCGCTGTCCCCGTCCTCACCCAGCGGGGTGTGGAGGGAGATCGGCTCGCGCCCGTACTTCTGGACCTCGATGACCTTCTCGGGGGTCATGTCGAGTTCCTTGGCCAGCTCCTCCGGCGTGGGCTCGCGACCCAGGTCCTGGAGCATCTGGCGCTGCACACGGGCAAGCTTGTTGATGACCTCCACCATGTGCACCGGGATACGGATGGTGCGGGCCTGGTCGGCCATGGCGCGGGTGATCGCCTGACGGATCCACCAGGTGGCGTACGTGGAGAACTTGTAGCCCTTGGTGTAGTCGAACTTCTCGACCGCGCGGATCAGACCGAGGTTGCCTTCCTGGATCAGGTCCAGGAAGAGCATGCCGCGGCCGGTGTAGCGCTTGGCCAGCGAAACCACGAGACGGAGGTTGGCCTCCAGCAGGTGGTTCTTGGCGCGGCGACCGTCCTCGGCGATGATTTCCAGCTCGCGCTTGAGCTTCGGCGCGAGCTTGTCGGAGTTCGCCAGCTTGTCCTCGGCGAACAGACCCGCCTCGATGCGCTTGGCAAGCTCGACCTCCTGTTCGGCGTTGAGGAGGGGAACCTTGCCGATCTGCTTCAGGTAGTCCTTGACCGGGTCGGCGGTGGCGCCGGCGACGGCAACCTGCTGCGCAGGCGCGTCGTCCTCGTCGTCGTCGGAGAGGACGAAGCCCTTGTTCTCGCCCTCGCCCTCCTCTTCGTCGACCTTGCCGGCCTTTACTTCCTCGGCCGCCTCGTCGCCGTCGAGGAGCTCGTCGTCCTGCTTTCCGGACTTCTTCGCTGTTGCCTTCTTGGCCGCCGTCTTCTTCACGGCGGTCTTCTTGGCAGCCGTCTTCTTGGCTGCTGCCTTCTTCGCAGGGCCGGCCGCGGCAGCGTCGTCAGCCACCACGTCCACGGTCTCTGCCGACGGGGCGGCAGTGGCCGCGACCGTCCTGGTCACGGTCGTCTTCGCCGCGACAGTCTTGGTGGCGGTGCGCTTGACCGGGCTCTTTGCTGCGACGCTCTTGCGGGCACGTTTGGACGGCTCCGCGGCACTGACCATCAGCGTCACACCCTCTTCCTCGAGGATCTGGTTGAGGCTGCGCAGAACATTCTTCCACTGGGTTGGCGGAATCTGGTCAGCCTCGAAGGCCCGACGCACGTCATCGCCGGCGATCTGCCCATCAGCCTTTCCCCGCTCGATGAGCGCCATCACAGACTCGGACTCGGCGATCTCCGGCGGGAGCGTACGGGATGTGCTGGCCGACACGAACAACCTCTCGGAACGATGGAAACGGCTTCCGGTCCGGCCCTGGAGAGGGCTGGAACCGACGACCGCCGGGCTGGGAATGTACCGACGGCGCGGGTTTGGCCTCAGAACTGCACAGCGCACTGAATGGCTGCTGTATTCCTTCCGCGGCGGTCACCTCTTAAGTCATCGCACTGTTTCGAGGAGTGTTACGCCCAATCCGCGTGGCCCGAGTCACACCTCATTTGCGACGAACGTGACCATGGGTGCGATTCCACCACAATTGTGCCGCCGGACCATGAGGGTCCGGCGACACGTGGTTCGTACACCCTGGCCGTGCTGCGCTCAGTGCTCGCGGGGGGCGGGCACCACCCGTTCCACCTCGGGGTGGACGACGAGCAGTTGACGCATGGCCGCCTCGGCGCCGGCCGAATCGCCCGATGCGAGGGCTTCGACGATGCGCGCGTGGTGACCGAGGGACGCCTCGGTGGGGCGGTCGCAGCCCGTGACAGGGCCACCCGAAACCTGTAGCGCCGCGGAAACGATGCCGGAGAGGTGCTCGAGCATGCGATTGCCCGCTGCCTGGATGAGCAGGGAGTGGAATTCCGCGTCGGCCCGGGAACAGGTGATCCCATCTCCCTGTCCGAGCGCGTGCCCCATGATCTCGACCATGTCGCCGAGGCGCTGCTGAATGTCCTCGCGACCATGGCCTGCGGCGAGACGGGCCGCGAGCGGTTCGATCGTCCACCGGAGCTCGCCCAGCTCGCGGCGCTGATCCTCACGCTGCGGCCCGAAGGCGCGCCATTCGATGATGTCGGGGTCCAGTAGGTTCCAGTCACTGACGGGGCGGACCCGGGTGCCCACGTTGGGCCGGGCACTGACCAAGCCTTTGGCCTCAAGAACGCGCAGCGATTCGCGTACGACGGTGCGAGAGACCTCGAAACGCTGACCGATCTCTTCCGGCACGAGGGGCCGGTCGGCACCCAGATCACCGGAGACGATCATCTGACCCAGCTGCTGGACGAGTTGGCCGTGGAGGCCGCGGCCCCGACTGGCCGAGCCCCGTCGGCCCGCTCGGCCGAGGTCGGCATCGGGACCGTCCCAGGAGCGAAGAGGGGCACGCTCGCCGGCCGGCGCCTCCGCATACGGGTAGCGGTCGAGTTCACCCGGGCCGGCGAGGCCGGAATCGGCGGAGCGGGCGGCGGTCATCATGGTGTGCGCAAGGGTACTCACGCATCCTTTGTCGGCGCGGCTCACCCGACCCTTGAGGTCTTTGGTGAAAAGCACACGAAAGGGTGATCGCCACCCACCCCCCAATTGACGCCTTATCGGTGGAAATCGGGCGCCTTCAAGGAAGTTGCCAGCCTTGGAGCGGCCCGACGAAACCCTGCGATCACCAACGAACCCTGCTGCGAAGGCTGGTGAACAGATACGCACAGATCAGGGCCGACAACGACAATGACAGCGCGGTACCCACGGGGTGTGCCACCACGCGCACGACAGCCGCCACCCACCGATCCGTCTCGTACGGCCAGCGCGGCCACACCAGCTCGCGAAGCCTGCCCGGAAGTCCGGCGACCGGACGGGAGGCCGACCCCGCCAGCACGTGCTGAACAAACGGAACGACGAGTACGGGAACGGCCAGCACGGCGGCAACTCCGGCCGTCGCCACCCTGAACACTCCGGCGGCCAAGAGGCCCGCCCAGGCGCAGCCGACCGTCAGTCCCGCCCAACCTGCGCCCAGGAATGCCGAATTCGGTGGCACCTTGATCAAATCGTCGCCGTACACCAGGTGAATGGCTTCGGCGGACGCCAGCACGACGATCACGGCGAGCACCAGGGCGACGCCCGCTGACACCACCAGCTTGGCGAGAAGCAGTCCCAGACGCCGGGGGACGGTGCCTCGGCCCGCCGCGAGCGCGGGGTAGCGGAACTCGTCGCCGAAGGAGAGGGCGCCGATCAGTCCGGCTCCGACTGCCGCGGGTGGCAGCGGCAGCAGCGACGGCCAGCCCGCCAGCACCTTCGGCAGCTGAGCATGGCCGGAGCGGGCGAGGAGAAGGGAGAGCCCGACCGAGGCGACAAGCACGGCGGCCATGACCAAGGTTGTTGTTCTGACGCCGAAGAGGCGGCGCAGCTCGTAGCGCAGCGGGTGGAGCGGTCCGCGGGCCGAGCGACGGCGGATCGGCGGGAGCAGTTCCGGCCCGGATGCCTGCGCGGCCGGTCGCGATTCGGTCTCCTCTTCGCCGGTGTCTGCCGGCTCCGCGGGCTCCGTGGGACGTGCGGGACCGTCGTCCGCCACCTCGTCGGCGAGTTGGTGCACCGGGAGCCCGTGCCGGAATGCCGCGTCGCCGATTTCCGCGCAGGTGGAACCGTAGACGGAGAGACGGCCGCTTGCTTCGGTGACCACCTCGACCGAGCGCCGGGCCGCTCGGGCCTCACGGGCGAGGACGGCAGCGAGGCGCGCTGCGTGCGGGGTCCGGATCGCGACCCGGGGGCGGAGACGGGTCCGCGAGAAGTCGTCGACGCTCTGGTCCGCGACGAGACGTCCGTCGTCGATGGTGACCACATGGTCGGCGACCCACGCGGCTTCCTTGGGATCGGCCGTGGCGTAGAGAACGGTGCCGCCCTGGGTGGCGTGCGACTGGAGCAGGCCGTGCAGCCGGCACTCCTCGCGCACAGAGAGCCCTTCTGCGGGATCGTCGAGGATGAGCGTGTGCGGGTCGCCGAGCAGTGCCGAAGCCAGGGCGAGCAGGCGGTCCATACCGAGCGAGAGTGTGCCGACGCGCTGATCCCGGAGTCCGGCGAGACCTACGGCCTCGAGCAGTTCGTCGGCCCGGGATGCCGGTACACCTGCGGCGGCGCAGAGCATACGGAGCTGACCGCGGACGGTGCGGGCGGGATGACCCGGGACGTCCCCGAGGAGCACTCCGACCTCCCGTGCCGGGTGCGGAATGCGGTGCAGCGGCCTGCCCCGGAAGTAGGTGACCCCTCGTCCCGGGTCGAGTTCGAGCATTAGACGGAGGGCGGAGGTCTTGCCCGAGCCGGGGGCACCCAGAAGCGCGGTGACGTGGCCCGGCCGGGCCTCGAAGGTGAGGTCGTGCACGGCGGCCGGAAGGCCGTGGCGTGGAGCGCTGGTGAGTCCGATGGCCTGGAGCATCGCTTCTCTCGCGGAAGGTGAGACCGCTCGGCGGCAGGGCGGTACCGCAGCAAGATAACGCGACATATTCGACTTTTGGTGCAGCATCGACCTTGCGGGCGTTCCGCCAGGTCAGACTTCCGGCCTCAGCATCGGCGGGTTGAGCACCGTGGCCGCGCCGACCCGGAAAAGCTGGGCAGGGCGACCACCCTGGCGCGTGGTCGTTCCGCCGGCAGGCACCAGGAACCCTGGCGTACCCGTCACCTTGCGGTGAAAATTCCGCGGGTCGAGAACCACGCCCCACACCGCCTCGTACACCCTCCGCAGCTCACCGACCGTGAACGCCGGCGGACAGAAAGCGGTGGCCAGGGAGGAGTACTCGATCTTGGAACGCGCCCGTTCCACGCCATCGGCAAGGATCTGCGCATGATCGAAGGCGAGCGGGGTCTGGTCCTCGCCCTCATGGCCGAGCCCGCTCTCCGGCCCGAGCAGATCCTCGACCGGCGCCCAACGCGCACTGTTCGCATCGCCGCCGGCCCGCGGTGCCGGCAGATCGGGGGCCAGAGCGAGGTGAGCGACGCTGACGACCCTCATCCGGGGGTCGCGCCCGGGATCACCGTAGGTGGCGAGCTGTTCAAGATGGGCACCGTTGCCGACCGCCGGGGCTGCAGGATCCTGGGCGCACAGTCCGGTCTCCTCGACGAGTTCGCGCGCCGCTGCGGCTCCGAGATCCTCATCGGCTTTGACGAACCCGCCGGGCAGCGCCCATCGCCCCTGGAATGGCGGCTCGCCTCGGCGCACCACCAGCGCACAGAGCGCGTGACGGCGCACCGTGAGCACAACCAGGTCGACGGTGACAGCGAAGGGCGGGAAGGTCGACGGGTCGTAGGGCGGCATGCGGTGATCATAGTCGTCTGCCTGACGATAAACACTCCCTTCGCCGTGCTCGTAAACATGGCTACGTTTGCCGCGTACTGCGGCACGCCTACTGCGACCCGACTACTCCGGCGTGATCACTCCAACTCACCGCCCCGGACCCTCCGGGGCGCCGGCCACCGACCCCCCGGAGATCACCGAGTCCTTTGCCTCCTCCGCCCCCTTGGCCCGGAGGGCTGCGGGCCGCTTCAAGCCGGTGTCGTACGGAGCGCCGACCGGCTGCGGCCCCTGGCTGAGGACCGCCTGCAACGGCCACGGCGTTGTCGGCCGAGGGTGGCGGTCATCGACCGCTCCTGGACCCTCGACGGCTCGGGGAAACTTGCCCGGACCGGCGTCGGGCAACAGCTGCTTCGGGGCGATTCGAGCCCGAAGTGGTCTTCCTTCGCCGAGTGGCGGTCGGGCGTACGGTGCGGGGCCGCGTCCGGTCCGGGCGGGGGCGCCGACCCGTCCGGGCATTGCGCTCACCCCGGAGACAGCGGCGCAGCGTCTCCGGGTCGAGGCCTTGGTTACACGCCTCGTGGAGGAGCTGAGCAAAGGTGTACCCAGGGTCCACTCGCAAAGCGAGACCCAGCGCCACCCGTGCACCCGGTTCATCACCTGTCGACCAGGAGACCCATCCGGCCAGGGTCAGCGGCGCCGCGGCGTGCTCCTCGTACGGCGCGACACAGCGACGGGACAGCGCCCGCCAGAGCCGCAACGCGGAATCGGCTTCAGGTCCTTCCATCCATTGCGCGGCCTTGTCGCGGGTTTCCCGGTCCTGCAGTCCGAGGATCACCGCAGCGGCCTCGTCATGGCTGATCAACCGGTCGTCATTGATGTCCGACGCGGAAGGCGCCGCCATCGGCGCCTCCCTGAGGCGTTTCATGAGCCTTCGCGCGAGTCCCAAGGTCTCCCGGGCCACGTCCTTGCGTCCCGCTTCGTCGAGGATCTTCGGCACCAGCTCGGCACCGGCCGAGTCGAGTGCCCGTTGCTGGTCTGCCGCCATCTCGGTGTTCAGCGGTTCGAGCCTGGCCTCCATCTCCCGCAGCGTTCCGCGCACTTGAATGCCCGCGTACGCGGCGGCGGCCGCCATCACAGAGGTGCCGGGCATAGCCATCTGGTTCCCTTCAGCCGGGCAACAGCGACTGTCCGGGCAGCAGTACGACCAGTAGCGGCCGCCAGAGATGCAGAGTGCTTCGAGTACGGGTACCTCGAGGGCGCCGCAGGCCGTACGCAGGTGCTGGGCAAGGGGACGCAGCCGCTCCATCGTCTGGCTGCGGCTCTCGCCCTGGGCCGGGTCCTGGCAGAGGAAGATGACAATCGCGTCAGGGCGCTCCCCACGCCGTTCGCTTCCCTTAATCAGGCACTCGGCAAGCTGCTTGGCGACGGACGCCCATTCCTGGGGTGCCTGAGGGATGCCGAGCCTGAGCCGCCCGCCGAAGCGCCCCCGGCCGCCGTGCAGGGCGACCATGACCACGCTGTCGTTCGGGTGGAACCCCATGAGATAGGGGAGGGCATCGGCGAGCTCGGCAGGCCCCCGCAGGGTGATCTGCTGCTCGCCGACCGGACCGGTGGATTCGTGGTGCTGGTTCATGGCACGACCGTCCCGCGAGCGGCCAAATTCCGCGACCCCTGTGGATAACTTTATCCACAGGGGCGCGGGGTCGTTCGCGGTTTGTCGTAGTCATCGGGTTGCATGGGGGCATGACCAACGCAGACCGCGCAGAGCTCAGGGCTTCGGCCGATTCAGTACTCGCCCAACTCGTCGGGGACACCTCAGGTGCTGCACGGCTGCGGGAGGACCAGTGGCGAGCCATCGAGGCACTCGTCGCCGACAAGCGCAGGGCCCTGGTCGTCCAGCGAACCGGCTGGGGCAAGTCCGCCGTGTACTTCGTCGCGACATCGCTGCTCCGGGCGCGGGGCGGCGGACCGACCGTGATCGTCTCGCCACTGCTGGCGTTGATGCGCAACCAGGTCGCGGCGGCGGCTCGGGCAGGAATCAGCGCCCGCACGATCAATTCGTCCAACACCGAGGAGTGGGACACCGTCCAGGCCGAAGTTGCGGCCGGGGAGGTGGACGTGCTGCTGGTCAGCCCGGAGCGTCTCAACAATCCCGATTTCCGGGACCAGGTCCTGCCCCGGCTTGCAGCCGCGACCGGGCTCCTCGTGGTCGACGAGGCGCACTGCATTTCCGACTGGGGTCATGACTTCCGGCCCGACTACCGACGTCTGCGGACCATGCTGGCCGATCTGCCCGCCGGCGTACCCGTGCTGGCGACCACGGCCACCGCGAACGCGCGGGTGACCGCGGATGTCGCGGAGCAGCTGGGCACCGGTGCAAATACGGATGCTCTCGTCCTGCGTGGCCCGCTGGACCGGGAGAGCCTCAGCCTTGGCGTCCTTCAACTTCCCAATGCCGCACACCGGTTGGCCTGGCTGGGCGATCACCTCAAGGAACTCCCCGGCTCGGGGATCATCTACACGCTGACGGTCGCGGCCGCCGAGGAAATCACCACGTATCTGCGCCAGTGCGGCCACACGGTGGCGTCCTACACCGGCCGCACCGAGAACGCCGACCGCCAGCAGGCCGAGGACGACCTCCTTGCCAATCACGTCAAGGCCCTGGTGGCAACGTCCGCTCTGGGCATGGGATTCGACAAGCCCGACCTGGGTTTCGTCGTTCATCTCGGCTCCCCCTCCTCCCCCATCGCCTACTACCAACAGGTGGGGCGCGCGGGCCGCGGCGTCGAGCATGCGGAGGTGCTGCTGCTCCCGGGCAAGGAGGACGAGGCAATCTGGCAGTACTTCGCATCGGTTGCCTTCCCTCCCGAGGAACAGGTCCGTCGGACGATCGATGCTCTCGCGCAGGCGGGCCGCCCGCTTTCGCTGCCTGCTCTGGAGCCGCTGGTCGATCTGAGACGCACCCGGCTGGAGACCATGCTCAAGGTGCTCGATGTCGATGGCGCTGTCAGGCGGGTGAAGGGCGGCTGGATCGCCACGGGTGAGCCCTGGGTGTACGACTCCGAGCGCTACGCCTGGGTGGCCCGCCAACGGGCCTCCGAGCAACAGGCGATGCGCGAATACGCGACGACGACCGGCTGCCGCATGGAGTTCCTGCGCCGCCAGCTGGACGACGAGAACGCATCCGCATGCGGACGTTGTGACAACTGCGCGGGGGCCCGCTTCGACGACCACGTGTCGGGGGCGGCACTGGACGGTGCCCGGGGCGAACTCGCCAGGCCCGGCGTGGAGGTGGAGCCCCGCAAGATGTGGCCGACCGGTCTCGCCGCCGTGGGTGTCGATCTCAAGGGCCGTATTCCTGCGGGAGAGCTGTCGTTCCCCGGCCGTGCGCTGGGCCGGCTCTCCGACATTGGCTGGGGCAACCGGCTACGTCCGATGCTGGCGGCGCAGACGGCGGATGCCCCCGTGCCGGACGATGTGACGAACGCGGTCGTCAGTGTGCTGGCCGACTGGGCCAAGGGTCCCGGGGGCTGGGCCTCCCGGGGTGAGGACGCCGCACCTCGGCCGGTCGGAGTGGTCACCATCGCCTCACGCAGCAAGCCGCAGCTCATCCAGTCGCTCGGCAGCCGCATCGCCGAGGTCGGCCGGATGCCCCTGCTGGGCAGTGTCACCTATGCGCCGGAGACCGATGGCGTGCGGATCTCACAGACCAACAGCGCACAGCGGGTTCGGGCTCTGCACGAAGCGTTGGTCGTGGAGCCCGAGTTGGCCGACGCCTTGGTCACCGCGGGCGGTCCCGTACTGCTCGTGGACGATCTCTCGGACACCGGCTGGACACTGGCCGTGGCGGCGCGACTGCTGCGCCGTGCCGGGGCAAAGGGGGTGTTTCCGCTGGTCCTCGCGGTTCAGGCGTGATGGGAGGCGTCATCCGAGCACGGCATGGGCAGGGATATCAGAGTCATTCCGGCTGATTCCCGTCAGCTGCGCCAATTGCTCGTTGCCGCCCGCCGATACGCCAGGAAGAATTGGACTCGCTCCCCGCACGGCCCTTTCGCGGCCCTGAAGGGCTGTGCCGCGGTGCGCCCTCACTCGACCCTGCCCGCACCGTGGGCGCGCATGCGAAGGGAGGACCGTGACCTTCGGATTCGCTCCGTCCGCAGCCACTTCGATATCGGCGTCTTCGGCATCCGTCGAATCCGCCAACCGCCTTGCCAGGATGCTCGAACCGGCCGAGTGGGCAGAAGCGGGCATACCGTTGCTGCGCAACCCCCGTGAGGTGGTCAGCGGCCTGCATGCCAGGCACCGGCCCGCACCGGAAACCGCTGTCGTCGCCGTACTCGACCACGATGAACGCCTCACAGCCAGCGCCTCGTTCGCCCGCCGCTCCGTTACCGCGGACGGCTGGGATTTCCGCAACGCGCTGCTGGCGCACATACGCCGGGTGATTCCGCACGACCTTCGCCGCCGCACGCCTGTCCGCACCGCCGTACTCCTCTACTGCCGTGAGGGCGACGAGCGTTGGACGGAGGAGGACGGGGCATGGATGTGGGGCCTGCGGGACGCGTGCACATTGCACGGCCTGCGGTGCGGTGCGTACATCACGCTGACCCGCGGCGGCTGGCAGGTGTTGGGCGAGGGCCGGAGCGGGCGTCGACCCAACTCCACCTCGCGGCCGTCCGCGCTCGCCGAAACGTCGCTGGACCCTGATCCGGTCCCGCTGCGCACCGGCGGCGGTGCGGCTCAGGCGCTGCGGCGCACCGCAGCACGCTGACCCGTGGTCGCGGGCCCGGCCACCCTCTCGGGCAGCCGGGTCGCCCCAGTCCTTCACCCCCTACGGATCAGACGCCGGCGCCGAGCTCTGTGTTGATCCGCTGTGGGTCTCCGCACACGATCAGCAACGCACCTGCTCGTTCACGGGCACCGGACAGCACACCGGCAACGGCGTCACCACCGTCCCCGTTGACGGCGACGACCACTACGGGCCGGGGCTTGAGCCGGTCCGTGGCTGCGGCACCGGCGAAGAAGACATCGTCGCCGACGTCGTGCTGCGCCCAGTAGGCGGCCTCACCGAAGGTGAGTTCGTGCGCAGCCCACGGGTGCTGTTCTCCGGTGGTGAGCACCAGGATGTCGCCCGGCGCGCGTCCGGAGTCGAGCAGCAGATCCACCGCTTCGTCGGCGGCGTCAAGTGCTCCGGCGGCCGAGGCGGGGATCAGCTGGATCTGTGGTGCGGAACGATTCTCCGACCGGGCCGCCTGCGGCTGGCCGGAGGTGGAGTGCGGGCGCTGCGCCGGGGGCGCGGGCCTCGCGGGGCCGGGTCCCGGGCGACCCGGGCGCGGCATGGCCGCTGAACGCGGGCCGGGTACAGGACGGGGGGTCGACGCGGTGCGGCCTGTGGCCGGAGTGACGCGGGGACCCTGGGCGCTCTCGTGAATCTGAGGCTCCTCGGGGGTGAGAGGCATGGGTGTTTGTCTATCAAACGCCGACGCGCAAGGCATAGGCGGGTGGGTACATGTGCGCAATCAGAAGTCGAAGCCGAGTTGGCCCCCGCTTTCCAGTGCAGCCGCCTCGGCGGAGAAGCGGACCTTCTTGAGGTGCTGCCACCTGGGCAGCGCGTCGAGGTAGGACCACGAAAGGCGGTGCAGGGGCGTGGGCCCCCACTCCTCCAGCGCGGCCCGGTGCACGGGCGACGGGTAGCCGGCATTGGCGTCGAAGGCGAAGGCGGCGTACTCGGAAGCCGCGCCCAGTTCGGCCATCATCGTGTCTCGTCGAACCTTCGCGATCACCGAAGCCGCCGCGACCGCGATACAGGACTGGTCGCCCTTGATCACAGTGCGGACCTGCCAGGGCTCTCCCAGGTAGTCGTGTTTGCCGTCGAGTATCACCGCGTCGGGTCGGACCGGCAGGGCTTCGAGGGCGCGCACGGCGGCGAGGCGAAGCGCAGCTGTCATGCCCAGGTCGTCGATCTCCTGCGGAGACGCATCTCCCAGAGCGAACGTGGTGACCCAACGCTCCAGCAACGGGGCCAGCTCCGCGCGGCGCTTGGGGCTGATCAGCTTGGAGTCGGTGAGTCCGGCGGGAGGTCTGCGAAGGCCGGTGACGGCCGCACACACTGTGACTGGTCCCGCCCACGCTCCGCGTCCGACCTCGTCGACACCGGCGACGGTCTTGGCACCAGTGGTCGCGCGCAGTGAGCGCTCGACGGTGTGCGTGGGTGGTTCGTACGGCATGGCGCCTGTCAGCGTACGCCGATGGGTACGCCGGCAACACCCCGGGGCACCCGTCGGCCGACCGAGCCGCGGAACGGTTTGCGGCTCGGTCGTGGCCCTCGTTGTTCAGTTTGCTGCGGTACACGCGTCAGCCGAGTCATATGTACGCGGTCGGCGGTCGCGAACGGTTGTGCCGAAGCCGGGAAAACTCCACTGGGGTTCGCAAACTGGAGTGCTCCCCCCATACTTGCGTCACATTCGTGAAGCATGGAACGCAGCGCGGAACGGTGCGCCTCCTGTACCTGTCGGGACCTGTCGGGACCTGTCGGGACCTGTCGGGACCTGTCGGGCCAGATCCGTCCGGCCCGGCTCACATCAGTACGGGTCGTAGGGGTCGTACTGATCGTCTTCGTCACCGCCTCGATCGCTGCCACCGCCGCCCGTACGCGAAGCCGCGCAATTCTGTGCCAGGTCCTCCGAACTCCGCTTTCGCAGAATGTCCCGGGCCCGCGCCTCGCCCCAGCTCGTGGCGTACCACGGGGTGTCCGAGGATCGCAGCGACCGTTGGATGTCCTTGAGTGCGCAGGAGCGCAGTGGCTCGGGCAGCGTATCCAGGGCCGGTACGGCGTCGGCCGAGAGGTCCCGGAGGTAGTCGATGTCGATCGAGTGGTCGTTGCGGTACCGCTGGACGTTCTGCTTCGCGATCAGCCCGTCGGGCGAGACCAGTCCGAACGCGAGCACGGCGACGGCTGCGCTGGCGGCGACGGCGCGCGGCAGCAGCCGGGCACCGAACACGCCGGCCACCATGATCAGGACGAGAACCACGCCGAGCCAGAGTTCCACCGCAGCCACGGATATACGCAACCGTGTCAGACCGTACGCATCGACATACAGGTCCATGCGCCGCAGTGCGGACGTCACGACTACGAGGGTGAGCAGGCACAGCGTGCCGAGCACGCTCCGTACGAGAGTTCGGTCACTGCCCCGTCCGCGAGGAGCCCAGCGCAGGGCGATCGCGATCACCAGCAGCGTGAGGAGCGTGGCCCAGAGAAGCTGCCAGAAACCCTGCCGGGCGTATTGGGAGTAGCTCAGATCGGTTTCGGCCATGACCTTGTCGTATCCGCCGAGCAGCACAGTGATCTGGATGGCGATGAAGACGGCGAACAGCAGGTTGAGCACGATGAGCGGAAGGGCCCATTCCAGCCGTCCGCGAGCCTTCCCCGGACGAACGGTGATGCCGTCCCACCGTACTGGTGCGGCTGCGCTGTACGCGGCGGCGAGCGCACCGACCAGGCCGATCACGAAGAGGAACAGCCGCCAGGGGCTGTCGCCCACCGAAACTTCCGGGATCAGGTTGCCGAGCACGTCGGCGAAGGCGGCATCGGCGCTTGCGAACAGTGTGCCGAACACGATGAGCAGGACGACCGCCACACCAGTGGTGCGGAATGCGATTCCGAGTCGGCCCCGGGGGTCTGCCATCCGTTCGCGCACTCCTCGGCCGCCCCAGGCCAGGCCGTCGGCGATGGAGCTGAACAGGCCCAGTGAGCCGAGAAACACCCCGAGCCAGCTGCGACTGCCGTGCAGGGCGAGTGAGCCCAGCGCGACGGCCGATACGACGGCCAGGAAGGTGGGCCATCCGGCGTCCCGAAGGGCCGGGACAGCGAGGAGCGCGAGGCCGCCGACCGCCCAGACAGCTGTCCATGGCCGGAGCCGGCGACCGGCCGCCTGTGCGGCGAAGTAAGCCGCGAGCGCTGCGGGAGCCGCGACGATCAGGAGGTTCAGGCCGAGGCCGTCACCCAGCAGGATGGCGCTCAGTATCGCGGTGGCCAGGACGGAACAGAGTGTCGCGCTCCGGATGGCGGCGGGCTTGGCCGGGCGAAGTCGCGAGACCGCCGAGGCCTGGGGTCTGCCCTGCCGCCAGGGGTTGGGCGGGCGCTGCTGTCCATCCTGTTGCGCGTAGGCCGGCACCTTCGGCGGCTCGGCGGCTGCGCCGCGGGGCTCCGGTATCGGAGCCTTCGGCATCGCGGCCGTCCCGGACCTCCCGTCACGCTCCGACCGCTCCGTCAGCTCGGACCCCTCGGACCGCTCGGGTCCCGCGGGGGCATCCTCCGGCCAAGGTGTTTCTGACGTGTGATCGGACATAGGACCCCTCCCCCACCGCGGTCTGCACGCACCGCCACTGGGCAGCGCGGGGGCACCCCGGCGTCTCATTTCGGTGCGCGCCCGTCAGGATGATCACCGAGGGCGACGTGGCCGAAAGAGTAACTTCCCCTTACGGATACCGGCCGTGAGAGGAAGGGCTGTGGCAGTACCGTGACAGTCGCGCGATCCGATCGACGCACCGCGTCATCGTCATCGGCACCGCTGTCACCGCCCTTCGCCCTACCGCGGGAGCCAGTCCGGCAGCTCCTCCGTCTGTGCCGACCAGTCGGCAGGCGGTGCGCCCGACTTGCCCGCCGCGACGATCCCGCCGACGATCGCACAGGTCGTGTCGACATCGCCGCCCGCTTGGGCCGTCACCCAGAACGCCTGCTCGAAATCGCCGAGACTTCGCGCCGCCGACCAGAGGGCGAACGGAACGGTGTCATGTGCACTGGTGCGCCGGCCGTTGCCGAGGACCGCGGCGACCGTCCCGGCATCGCCGTAGTCGAGCATGTCGCGTGCCCGGCGCAGCCCGGCGCCGACCGCGCTGCGCGGTACGAGCGCGATCACACCGTCAAGAAGTTCTGTCGGGGTGGACGGTCCCGCAGGCGCCGCCGCCAGCGACGCGGCGGCCGCAACAGCCATCGCACCCACGACGGCCTCGCGATGCTGATGCGTGGTGTACGAGGAGATCTCGGCCTGGTGTGTGGCCTGCTCCGGGTCGTCCGCGTACCAGGCACCGAGCGGCGCGATGCGCATCGCCGAGCCATTGCCCCAGGAGCCCTGTCCGTTGAACAGGGCGGACGCCAGCTCCCGCCAGTCGCCGCCTTCCCGCACCAGGCGGAGCAGCCGGTTCACGGCGGGGCCGTATCCGCGGTCGAAGTCGTGGTGGTCGGCGAAGGAATGAGCGAGCGCGTCCTGGTCGATTCGCTCGTGCCTCACCAGCACGGCCAGCACCGAGGAGGCCATCTCGGTGTCGTCCGTCCACTGCCAGGGGCCGGGTGGGAGTCCGCGCTGCTTCAGCAACGGATAGTTGGCCGGAACAAAGAACTGGGAACCCAGGGCGTCTCCCACAGCCAGTCCACGCAGGCTGGCCAGGGCGCGTTCGAGACGTTGCTCGGAGGCGGAGTCAGCGGTTGTCATCTCCCTTCCACTCTATCCGGTGATGCCGTACGGCTCAGGGGTGCGCCAGCGTTCGAACGGCCGGTCAAGGGTGTAGCGCCCGTCCTCTCCGAGTATCAGTGCCCTGATCTCGCCGTTGCCCGGATTGGACAGCGATTCGAACTCGGCCACCGACCAGTGGAACCAGCGCATGCAGAACAAACGCATGGTCAGCCCGTGCGTGACCAGCAGAACATTCGGCGGGTGGTCAGGGGCTTCGAAACTCCGGTACAGGCTCTCCAGGAAGGCCCCGACCCTGTCGTACACGTCTGCCCCGGACTCGCCTTGGGCGAAGCGGTAGAAGAAGTGCCCGTAAGCATCCCGGTACGCCTTCTGCAGTCTCACGTCCTCCCGGTCCTGCCAGTTCCCCCAGTCCTGTTCCCGCAGCCGCGGCTCCTCCCTCACCCGCACCCGCTCGAGGTCCAGCCCGAAGGACCGGAAGGTCTCGTGCGTGCGGCGGTAGGGCGAGACATACACGCTGACCCGTTCGCCGTCGAACAGCTCGCGCAGCCGCACGCCCGCCTCCCTGGCCTGCCGCAGCCCTGTCGTGGTGAGCCTCAGCGCATGGTCCGGCTCACGCTCGTACACCGTGTCGTCGGCGTTGCCTTCGGACTCCCCGTGTCGGACGAGGACAATGCGTTGCGGTCGTGCCATGTACCGACCCTAGATCGACTGCGGCTCATTCGAGCAGTTGTCCGGACTCCATCCGGCGGATGCCGCCCGTGAAGCGGCGGCGCAGCGCCCTGTCGTGGGAGACCACCACCAGCGCGCCCCGCCAGAGAACCAGGGCTTCTTCGAGCTCCTGCACAAGTCCCAGGGCCAGATGATTCGCGGGCTCGTCGAGCAGCAGCAGGTCCGCGGGCCTGGCCAGCAGGCGGGCGAGGGCGAGACGTCTGTGCTGCCCCGCGGACAGCGATCCGACCGGCAACTGGAGATCCCGGGCCCGGAAGAGTCCGTACGAGAGCAGCAACTCCGCCTGTTCGTCGTCGGTGAGTGGCAGTCCCCGGCCGAACATCGCGAGCACCCGCTCCGCGGGTCGGTGCGTCGGTATCTCCTGCGCGAGGTAGCCGATTCCGCCCCGCCGGACCACGCGGCCCGCGTCCGGTTCGAGCACGCCTGCCATGACCCGGAGCAGAGTCGACTTCCCCGCTCCGTTGCCGCCGTGAATCAGCAGTCTCTCGCCCGCCGCCACGGAGAGCCGGTCGACTGCGAGCCGGTCACCCACCCGTATACCCGTCAGGGACACCAGCTCCCCTGCGGTCGCGCCTGCCATGGGCCGAGCGGTGAAGCGCAGAGGGTCCGGGGGCCTGGGGACGGGCTCCTCCCTCAGCCGCTCCAGGCGCTTGCGGGCGTTGCGGATCCGCCCGGAGACCGAGGCCTGGACCCGGCCCGCGGCCCGGTCGTACGCCATCTTGTTGTTGTCCTTGATGTCGCGGCCGGCCGCGACGTCGTGTGCGGTGGTCGATGTGTACTCCTCCAGGTGCGCCGTCTCCTCGCACCACTGCGCATAGGACTGCTCCCAGCGTCGCCTTGCGGCGGTCTGTTCGGTGCGGAATCCCTCGTATCCACCGCCGTAGCGCACGACGGTCCGGCGGTCGGAGTCGACCTCAAGCACCGCTGTGGTCACGCGCTCAAGGAAGATCCGGTCATGGGACACGGCGATCACCGTGCCGGGATGGGACAGCAGTGAGCCCTCCAGCCAGTCGAGAGCGGCTCCGTCCAGGTGGTTGGTGGGTTCGTCAAGCAGCATCACCTCGGGGGACGCCGCGATCAGGCAGGCGATGCCGAGCCGCGCCTGCTCGCCGCCGGAGAGACTGCCGAGGCGCCTGGTCGGCCCGATGCGTGCCAGACCGAGGCCGTGCATCGCCTTGTCGACACGCGCGTCCGCTTCGTATCCCCCGCGTAGTTCGAAAGCCGTGAGCAGGTCTCCGTAGGCGGCGAGAGCGGCGCGGTCGGCCGTACCGAGCTCCGCTTCGGCCTCCCGCAACTTCCTTTCCATCGTGCGCAGTTCCGCAAGGGCGTCGTCGATTACGTCCTGGACCGTGCTGTCCGGCGGCAGTCTTGGCGTCTGCGCCAGCAGCCCCGTGCCGCCGTCGGCCGCCGTGAACGCCTCACCGGAATCCGGCCGTTCCAGGCCGGCGAGCAGGCCGAGCAGGGTCGTCTTCCCCGCGCCGTTCTCTCCCACGACGCCGATCCGCTCCCCTGGGCGCACCGTCAGTGAGACATCGTCGAGCAGCAGCCTTTCACCGCGGGTCACGGTGACATCACGCAGTGAAATCTGTGCAGGCAAGGGCACCTCCGAACTCGGACAGCCGACAGGCAGCGGAAGCAGCAGCGCCCAGCGAGGAACTGCCGGGAACAGCCGCGAGCCGCCCGGCAACCACCCCATAAACACAACCACTGTCGCATTAAGCATGAGCGTGGCACACTGGAACGCACTAACGCAACAGGAGTAGCAATTGACTGAACGAAAAGCCACCCGGGAGACCACTGTTCCGGCAACCCCGCTCGCCCCCGGTAGCCGTCGCCCCGGAGGTCGCACCGCTCGCACCCGCGCGGCGGTCCGGGATGCCGTCCTCACCGGGCTCGTCGAGCACGGCTATCCGGGCCTCTCCGTCGAATACGTCGCCGAGCAATCCGGCATCCACAAGACAACCCTCTACCGCCGCTGGGGAAACCTCGAAGGGCTGGTCGTGGATGCCCTGGACCTGGCCGGCGAGGACAGCTGGACACCGCCCGACACCGGAACCCTGGCGGGAGATCTGCGCGCCCTGGCGCACACGACGGCCACCGCCTTCACCGACCCCGCCGCAGCCGCCGCGCCAACCGCGTTCATCGCCGCGGCCTTCCAGTCCCGGCGCGCCGCCGAGGCGCTGCGCGACTTCTACGTCGAACGGTTCGCCCGCTGCGAGGTCATCGTCGCGCGCGCTGTCGCGCGCGACGAACTGGACCGGGACACGGACGCGGGAACACTGGTCAGGGCAGTGACCTCACCCTTGTTCTTCAGGCTGTTCATCACGCGTGAACCCGTCGACGAGAGGCTGGCCGACCAAGCCGCCGATGCGGCGCTCGCAGCTGCCCGAGCGGGCATCTTCAACAGCCCACCTACCTCGGCCTCGGCCGAACCCACGTGATCAGCGGCCCGATCGATCACGTGCACAGGCTCGACCGCACACCCGTCATCCGATCGAACCCGGCTCGGCCAACCGCCTGCCCCGCCTGGCCGCCCCGCACCGTCCAGCCGCCCCGCACCGTCCGGCCGGCTGGCCGATCACACCGTCCAGGACGGCTCGAGCTGCACCACGTCTCCCGCCACGGCCGCCACATCGTCCTCGGTCTGCGCCCGTTGCGTCAGCCGCTCGATGCTCCCCGCCCGGTACTTGCCACGCTCGGCGCTCGACTGCCACATGGACAACACAAGGAACTCGTGCCCCGGCGCCTCCCCGAACACCCCCCGCAGCATCCCCGGAGATCCGGCCATCGCCGGGTTCCACACCCTCTCCTGCATCAGTGCGAAATGCTCGACCCGGTCCGCGTGCACCTTGCTGTGCGCCACCCTGACGACATCCGCATCGGTGAAGCGCGGCTCGAAGCCGGTCTTCACATCGAAGCGGTACTCGAACAGCTTGACCTGGATGCTGCTGTACGTGCCGGACTGCGCGGCGGCCAGCCCGTCGTGGGCACGAGCCATGAACGAGTCGTAGAAGACGCGGTTCTCCCAGAAGGCGAAGACATGCGCCACTTCCGGATGCCCTCGGCTCCACCCGCCGCCCTGTCCCCTGAATCCCGGCTCACCCAGCAGCCCCGCCCACTTTCGCTGTCCCCGCTCAAAACCCCGACGGTCCACCACGGTGCAACGAATCCACTTGACCAGCACCGCGCCATCGTACGGTGCGGAACATGGCGCGGGTCACTCTCTGATGGAGTACGCCCGAACCGATCGGCGTGAAGCACAGAATGATCTCCATGGCCTCGCTGCACACCAACCCCCTGTTCTCCCGGCTCGAATCCGCACAACGCGTCCTCGTCGCGGGGGCCGGGGCGGGTTCGACATCTATGCGGGACTCCCCCTCGCGCTCTCCCTGTTCCATCAGGGCAAGCAGGTCCACCCCGCCAATCTGTCTTTCAGCGCTCTCGAAGGACTGCCCCTCGATGCCCGGCTCGCGCCGACGTCGCCGTCATCACTCCCGAAACGGCCCTCCACCAGGCATACTTCCCGGAACGCACGCTCGCCCAGTGGCTCGCCCTGCACGGCTACCCGAGCCATGTGCATGCCTTCTCCCGAGTGGGCGTACAACCGCTGCGAGCCGCCTACCGGGCGTTGATCGAGAAGTACGACATCGATGCGGTCGTCCTCGTCGCGCCCTGTTCGTCGACGCGGTGGCGCACGCCCACCACACCCCAGACCACCCCAGCATCGTCAACGGGTCGATTGCTGCGGCCGTCCATGGAGCCTTCGGGGACGTACAGTTCACCTCGCGCACCCGTGGCAGTGAACTCTTCATCAACCCTCTGATGACGCTCTGCTTCGCCTTCGAACTGGACGGAGTGGCCCGCAACTGCCTCTATCTCGACCGCATCGAGGACACCCATCTCATCCGTCAGGTCAGCAGCGCCATTGAGGCCTTCCGTGAAGAGGTCCGGCAACGACCGCCTCGCCGCATTCCGCACTGAACCGGCAAACCAGCAAACCAGCGAACCAGCGAACCGGGAATCCAGCGAACCGGCGGGCGTGGAACCGTCGATCGACACAGTGGCCCGATTCCGTCCCTGGCGGCCAAGCCGGTTGGATCCACGGTCCGTTACGGACATGATCGGGTGGTATGAACGGCCCGACGACCCAGCGGCGAACCAAGGAGGGAAGTCCGATGAGCACGCCCAACAAGGACATCCAGAAGGTCGAAGTCAGACTCAAATGGGATCCCAGTCCTCCGGGTGCCCCGGCCCATGACCTCGACATCATCGCGGCGACCTACCTCGCGGATGCGCCGTACGGCAGTCCCGCGTATCTCGTGCACTTCGACAGCCGCTCGCCGGACGGCACCATCACCCTCAACCGCGACAGCAGGACCGGCCAGGGCTTCGGTTTCGACGAGGTGATGACGCTGGAACTGGGCCGGTTGTCGACCGCGTACACCCGGGTCGTCGTCGGAGTCGCCATTCAGCAGCGCGACGGCCACAAGACATTCGCCGAGATAGCGAATACTGGTGTACAGGTCCGGGAGGGCTACACGAATCTGGCGGAGGGCGACTTCTCCGCGGTCGGCGCCGCCACCGCTGCCACCGTCGCGGAGTTCGTCCGCAGCGCCTCCGGTGTCTGGGAGTTCCACGCCACGGTCCGGGGCTTCGACGGCGACCCCGATTCGTTCGCCGGAATGATGGGAAGCCGTACGTCCGGAGCCTGACGCCTCGCGCAACACGGTCCGCACGGCATCCGGCCGAACGGTCCCGGTCCTGGTCCCGGCCACTAGGCCTACTGCTGCTACTACACGGCGGAGGGGACCGGCCGTCGGTCGCTCCCCTCCATACCAGCCGCTGACGACGAGGTACGGGATCGAGCTGTCCCGCAATCAGCCGCGTTCGAAGCAGTGCGAGTGGCCGATGACGGAGAAGCCGCGGCGCTCGTACCAGTGGCGCGGCCAGTCCGCCGCGTCGGCGGTCAGGAACCGGGTAGCGCAGTCCGCGTCAGTGGCCAGGCGCAGGGCGGTGGTCAGGACGGCGTCGGCGTAGCCGCGCCCGAGGTGGGCCTCCGAGGTGATCAGGTCCTCGATCTGGGCCGTGCCGGTTGCCGGGTCCAGATAGAGGTCGGCCCATGAGGCGACCTCGCCCTCCTCCGTGCGGGCACCGATGAAGTGAACGACGTCGGCCCCGCGCCGGCGAGCCTCGCGTCGGTCGACGAGGTGGCGTACGACCTCGTCGTCGACGTCCGGAAGGAAGCCCCGCCATCGCCGGGTGAGTGGGGTACGTATCGCGTCGAGGTCCATCTCCTCCGCGGGTCTGCCGGCCGGTACCGGGCCTGCGTGCAGCATGACCACATAGGTGGAGTGGGCGTATCCGGCCCGGATCAGCGGCTCTGCGCACGCCATTGCGACTTCGTCGTCGAGGACGGAGATGTGTCGGTGTGGCAGATGCCCCAGTGCTTCCTCCGCGATGGCCGGCAGCGCCTCGGCGTCGACGGCCGTGTCGATGACGATCTGGTTGTTCGCGTGGGAATGGGCGAAGGTGTCGTCGTATACGGCGAACCCGCCGGGGAGCTCGACGATCTGTGCGGCCTGGCGGCGGGCGAAGGCGGACAGGAAGGTGTTGATCCGCTGAAGTTCTGAGCTTGGCATGTGGGGAGCCTACGCAGCCGTGAACCATGGCCGCCTTCGAGTTGGCCCCATGGGGAACACTTCTCGGGCCCCTCGGGCCACTTCGCCTTCGGGATCCGCATGGGGGACGAGCTCCGATCCGTGATCCCGGATGATGGGGCGGCGGCCGAACGGCTCGGCCTCGGGGAGCCGCTGGACGCGTTCCGTCGGCGGAGGTGGCGACACCACAGGGTGGCGGTCGAGCGTGAGGTTCGTGTCCCGCCGCGTGTCGTCGCGATGCATTGAACCCAATGTCGATGCATCTCTTACGCGACGTCCCTCGTCTCCACAGAACCAAGACGCGGGAGAGGGTGCCGACCCGGTGGTCGACACCCTCTCTCAAGTGGCGTTCCAGCGCCCTCAGCAGCAGATGCTCAATGCTGCATCAGACGCAGTTCCGCTCATTCTCAGCTGCAACCGCTGGTCGAGCCGCAGCCCTCGCAGATGTAGCAGGACCCGGCGCGCTGCATCTTCGTACCGCAGGAGAAGCAGAGCGGTGCGTCCGCGCTGATGCCCAGCTGCATCTCGACGAGCTCCGCCGAGGTGTGCGCCGTCTTCGGCGCCGGCTTCTCGGCCTCCTGCACAGGGGCCACCGCCTTCAGGGGCTCCGTCCGCACCGGGGCGGACTGGGCCAGGGCTTCGACGTCCAGCTCGTCGTCCTCCAGGGAGGGCTCGTACGAACCGGTGTCGAGGTGACGCTGGCGCTCCTCGGCCGAGTGGATGCCGAGTGCCGAGCGGGTCTCGAAGGGCAGGAAGTCCAGCGCGAGGCGGCGGAAGATGTAGTCGACGATCGACTGCGCCATCCGCACGTCCGGGTCGTCCGTCATACCGGCCGGCTCGAAGCGCATGTTGGTGAACTTCGAGACGTACGTCTCCAGCGGGACGCCGTACTGCAGACCGACCGAGACGGCGATGGAGAAGGCGTCCATCATGCCCGCGAGGGTGGAGCCCTGCTTGGACATCTTCAGGAAGACCTCGCCGAGACCGTCGTCCGGGTAGGAATTGGCGGTCATGTAGCCCTCGGCGCCGCCCACCGTGAAGGAGGTGGTGATGCCGGGACGGCCCTTGGGGAGGCGCTTGCGGACCGGGCGGTACTCGACGACCTTCTCGACCGCGCTGCGGATGGTCTCCTCGGCCTTGGCCGTGACTGCATCCGCTGCGGGCTTTTTCTTCGCGGAGAGGGGCTGGCCGACCTTGCAGTTGTCGCGGTAGATCGCGAGCGCCTTGACGCCCATCTTCCACGCCTCGAAGTAGACCTCTTCGACGTCCTCGACGGTGGCTGTCTCCGGCAGGTTGACCGTCTTGGAGAGCGCGCCGGAGATCCACGGCTGGATCGCGGCCATCATGCGCACGTGGCCCATCGCGGAGATGGAACGCTCGCCCATCGCGCAGTCGAAGACCTCGTAGTGCTCGGCCTTGAGACCGGGGGCATCGATCACATTGCCGTGCTCGGCGATGTGGGCGACGATCGCCTCGATCTGCTCCTCCTGGTAGCCCAGGCGGCGCAGGGCCTGCGGGACGGTGCCATTGACGATCTGCATCGAGCCGCCGCCGACCAGCTTCTTGAACTTGACCAGGGCGAGGTCGGGCTCGAGGCCGGTGGTGTCGCAGGACATCGCGAGACCGATGGTGCCGGTGGGCGCGATGACCGAGGCCTGCGCGTTGCGGAAACCGTTCTTCGCGCCGAGGCGGATGACGTCCTGCCAGGCCTCCGTCGCGGCGGCCCAGATCGAGTTGTCCAGGTCGTCCATGTGGACGGCCGCGGCGTTCGCATCGGCGTGCTGCTTCATGACGCGCTGGTGCGGCTCGGCGTTGCGGGCGTAGCCGTCGTACGGGCCGACGACCGCCGCGAGCTCCGCGGAGCGCTTGTACGAGGTGCCGGTCATCAGCGAGGTGATGGCACCGGCGAGGGCGCGGCCGCCGTCGCTGTCGTACGCGTGGCCGGTCGCCATCAGCAGGGCGCCGAGGTTGGCGTAACCGATGCCCAGCTGGCGGAATGCGCGGGTGTTCTCGCCGATCTTCTGCGTCGGGAAGTCGGCGAAGCAGATGGAGATGTCCATCGCGGTGATGACCAGCTCGACGACCTTGGCGAAGCGCTCGGACTCGAAGGACTGGTTGCCCTTGCCGTCGTCCTTGAGGAACTTCATCAGGTTCAGCGAGGCCAGGTTGCACGAGGTGTTGTCCAGGTGCATGTACTCGCTGCACGGGTTCGAGCCGTTGATCCGGCCGGACTCCGGGCAGGTGTGCCACTGGTTGATCGTGTCGTCGTACTGGATGCCCGGGTCGGCGCAGGCCCAGGCGGCCTCGGCCATCTTGCGGAAGAGGGACTTCGCCTCGACCTCTTCGATGACGTCACCGGTCATCCGGGCACGGAGCCCGAACTTGCCGCCGGACTCGACGGCCTTCATGAACTCGTCGTTCACGCGGACCGAGTTGTTGGCGTTCTGGTACTGGACGGACGTGATGTCGTCGCCACCCAGGTCCATGTCGAAGCCCGCGTCGCGCAGGGCGCGGATCTTCTCCTCTTCCTTCACCTTGGTCTCGATGAAGTTCTCGATGTCGGGGTGGTCGACATCGAGAATGACCATCTTGGCCGCACGCCGGGTGGCGCCACCGGACTTGATCGTTCCGGCGGAGGCGTCGGCGCCGCGCATGAAGGAGACCGGTCCGGAGGCGTTGCCGCCGGAGGACAGCAGCTCCTTGGAGGAGCGGATACGGGAGAGGTTCAGGCCGGCGCCGGAGCCGCCCTTGAAGATCATGCCCTCTTCCTTGTACCAGTCGAGGATCGACTCCATGGAGTCGTCGACGGCCAGGATGAAGCAGGCCGAGACCTGCTGCGGCTGGGGCGTACCGACGTTGAACCAGACCGGCGAGTTGAAGCTGAAGATCTGGTGCAGGAGGGCGTACGCCAGCTCGTGCTCGAAGATCTCGGCGTCCGCGGGAGAGGCGAAGTAACCGTGGTCCTCGCCGGCCTTGCGGTACGTCTTCACGATCCGGTCGATGAGCTGTCGCAGACCGGTCTCGCGCTGCGGGGTGCCGACGGCCCCGCGGAAGTACTTGCTGGTGACGATGTTGACCGCGTTCACCGACCAGAAGTCGGGGAACTCGACGCCACGCTGTTCGAAGTTGATCGAACCGTCGCGCCAGTTGGTCATGACGACGTCACGGCGCTCCCACGCCACCTCGTCGTACGGATGCACGCCGGGGGTGGTGTGGATGCGCTCGATACGCAGGCCCTGCTTGGTCGCAGTCGACTTGGATCCCTTGGCTCGGGAACCTCGTGCCGGGCCGCTCGCCGTCTCTGTCATGCCGCCTCCCATATGTGGGCAAAAACGCCCTGAAGTGCCCAGAACTTCCCGGGGCACAGTCTGTCTCTGATGCTTCGTGTGCCGCGCACAGCACCCGGAGCAGGTCTATACAGCCGCCTGCCGCCGATCCACGGACCCGTGTCGATCGGCCGGTGTCGCTCAGTCGACGGCGACGGCGGGCACGGGGACCTCAAGGGTCTCGCCGGTCCCGCGTTCCTCCACGGGAGGCCGCCGCTCGCGGAGCTCCGCGATGGCGGCCTCGAAGTCCTCAAGTGTGTCGAACGCCCGGTACACGGACGCGAAACGCAGGTACGCGACGAGGTCGAGTTCCTGCAGGGGGCCGAGGATGGCCAGACCCACGTCATGGGTGGTCAGCTCGGCGCTGCCGGTGGCGCGCACCGCCTCCTCGACCCGCTGGCCGAGCTTGGCGAGGGCGTCCTCGGTGACCGGCCGCCCCTGGCATGCCTTGCGCACACCAGAGATGACCTTGGTACGGCTGAAGGGTTCGGTCACACCGCTGCGCTTGACCACCATCAGCGAGCAGGTCTCCACCGTCGTGAAACGGCGGGAGCAGTCGGGGCACTGACGGCGACGACGGATCGACGTGCCGTCATCGGTGGTGCGACTGTCGACGACCCGACTGTCGGGGTGCCTGCAGAAGGGGCAGTGCATGGCTCCCAACCCTCCTTCACAGCACGACTGAATAGCCTCTTCAGGGCCCGTCAGGGCCCCTCGAAGCAGTCTCAAGCATAGGCGATGGCCGCACTCCCGGCGGACCGGGAACCACAACTTCTGGGCGGCTGGAGCAATCCAACCACTAGATCTTGGGTTTGGTCGCGCATTCGGCCCTAGTGCGTGTCGCGCATCTCGGGCGGCCAGCAGGCAGCGTACGGCCGACCACGAGGTTACGGGAACCGTGCGGCTGCCAGGATTGCGGGGCCCCGCCTGTCGGACCCCGACAACACCCCAGCCGGAACCGGACCGCCCCCTTCCAGGCCCCCGGACGCCGACCGGAGGCGCGACCCCCCGCGTGGCGACGCCGCGCCGGCGGACGCTAGCGTAATGACCTGAATCGCCGCCCGACCGTCCGAACCCGACCGTCCGAGCCGACCGTCCGCGCCGACCGGTCGGCGCGACCGACCGGCCCCGCGCGGGGCCCCGGCCGCTTCGGCGTCGCGCATACACCCAGCAGTGAACACACGACAGACTTTTATTAGTTTTTCACTCGAACGTGTGTTTGGCGCAACCTTTCGAAAGCTACTACCGTTGTCCAGCTAGGGAGACCATTCGAGAGGGGCCGACGTGACCACCACCGCAGACAGTGCCACCATCACTGCCCAGGACCGCTCCCAGAGCCGACTCGAGCCGGTGCATGCCATGAATGACTCAGTCACGAACACGGAGGGGCCGGAACCCGTGCGCCCAGCGCGCTCGCTGCCCGGCCGACCTCCAGGAATCCGGGCGGACAGCTCGGGGCTCACGGACCGGCAGCGGCGCGTGATCGAGGTGATCCGGGATTCCGTGCAGCGGCGCGGGTACCCGCCCTCGATGCGGGAGATCGGTCAGGCGGTGGGCCTGTCCAGCACGTCCTCCGTCGCCCATCAGCTGATGGCCCTGGAGCGCAAGGGCTTCCTCCGTCGCGACCCCCATCGCCCGCGGGCGTACGAGGTCCGTGGCTCGGACCAGCCCAGCTCGCAGCCCACCGATACGACCGGGAAGCCCGCGGCGTCGTACGTGCCGCTCGTCGGCCGGATCGCAGCGGGTGGCCCGATCCTTGCCGAGGAATCGGTCGAGGACGTCTTCCCGCTGCCCCGCCAGTTGGTCGGTGACGGTGAGCTGTTCGTCCTCAAGGTCGTCGGTGACTCGATGATCGAGGCGGCGATCTGCGACGGCGACTGGGTCACCGTGCGCCGCCAGCCCGTCGCGGAGAACGGCGACATCGTGGCAGCCATGCTGGACGGCGAGGCCACCGTCAAGCGCTTCAAGCGGGAGGACGGCCATGTGTGGCTGCTCCCCCACAACTCCGCGTACCAGCCGATCCCTGGCGACGAGGCGACGATCCTCGGCAAGGTGGTGGCGGTGTTGCGGCGGGTGTGAAGGCTCGCCCACTCCGACCGGGCCCCGGGATCCACTGCGCCGATCCCGGGGCCCTTCCTGTGCCGTCGTCCGCCCCGGGGGCCCACGGACACCGGGCCCTGAGCGGACGGGCTACTGGCCGTTGGCCTTGGCCGCCGCGTCGATGGCCGCGAGCGAGCGGCGCGCCTGGTTGCGGTCGGTGGTGTACCAGAAGTCGGGCAGCGAGGCTCGTAGGTAGCTGCCGTACCGGGCGTTGGCCAGCCGCGGATCGAGCACCGCGACGACGCCCTTGTCGCCCGTGGCCCGTACCAGTCGGCCGGCGCCCTGGGCCATCAGCAGCGCCGCGTGCGTCGCCGCGACAGCCATGAACCCATTGCCGCCGGCCTCCTCGACCGCCTTCTGGCGTGCGCTCATCAGCGGGTCGTCGGGGCGTGGGAACGGGATCCGGTCCATGACCACCAACTGGCAGCCTGCCCCGGGCACGTCGACGCCCTGCCAGAGCGACAGCGTGCCGAAGAGACAGGTCTCGGGATCGGCCGCGAAGTTCTTGATCAGCTCTCCGAGGGTCTCCTCGCCCTGCAGCAGGATCGGCTTGTCGAGCCGGCCGCGCAGTTCCTCGGCGGCGGCCTGGGCCGCCCGCATGGACGAGAACAGCCCGAGCGTGCGCCCGCCCGCCGCTTCCACCAGTTCGGCGAGCTCGTCCAGCATGTCGGTGCGGGAACCCTCGCGTCCCGGCGTGGCCAGATGCCTGGCGACGTACAGGATGCCCTGCTTCGGGTAGTCGAACGGCGACCCTACGTCGAGCCCCTTCCACTGCGGAAGGTCGTCGCCCGCGGTGCCTTCGGGAGCGAGTCCGAGCGACGCCCCCACTCCGTTGAAATCCCCGCCGAGCTTGAGCGTGGCCGAGGTGAGAACGACGGACCGGTCGGCGAAGAGCTTCTCGCGCAGCAGTCCCGAGACGGAGAGCGGGGCGACCCGCAAGGAGGCGCCGAAACGGTCGTGACGCTCGTACCAGACGACGTCGTACTCCGAGCCCTGGGTGATGCGCTCCGCGACGCCGTGAATCGCCTCCACCGAAGCAAGGGCCTGCTTACGGACGGCGTCCTCGTCCTGGACGGACTTGTCGCGGGTGGCGCCGATGGCCGAGATCACCGTACGCGCGGCGTCGCGCAGCGCCAGCAGTGCGTAACCGAGGTCCTCGGGGACCTCCTCCAGACGGCCGGGCAGTGCCAGCTCCATCACCCGCTCGAAGCCCTCCGCCGCGGTCTGCAGGGCGTCGGCGGCCTTCTCGTTGACCAGCTTCGCCGCGCGGCGCACGGCGCGGTTGACCTGGCCGGGGGTGAGTTCGCCGGTGGCGACTCCGGTGACTCTGGAGACCAGCTCGTGCGCCTCGTCGACGATCAGTACCTCGTGCTGCGGGAGTACCGGGGCGCCTTCGATGGCGTCGATGGCGAGGAGGGCGTGATTGGTGACGACGACGTCGGCGAGCTTGGCACGCTCACGGGCCAGCTCCGCGAAGCACTCCGCGCCGTACGCGCACTTGCTTGCGCCCAGGCATTCGCGGGAGGAGACCGAGATCTGCGCCCAGGCGCGGTCGGAGACGCCCGGGGTGAGGTCGTCGCGGTCGCCGGTCTCGGTCTCGTCCGACCAGTCCCGCAGGCGGAGGAGATCCTGGCCAAGCTTGCTCGACGGAGCCGCGGCCTCGAACTGATCGAAGAGCCCCTCCTCCTCGTCCTGCGGCACACCTTCATGGAGCCGGTGAAGGCAGAGGTAGTTCGACCGGCCCTTGAGCATGGCGAACTGGGGGCGTCTGCGCAGCAGCGGATGCAGGGCGTCGACCGTACGCGGAAGGTCGCGCTCCACGAGCTGGCGTTGCAGCGCCAGGGTCGCCGTGGCGACCACGACACGCTCCCCGTGCGCCAGCGCGGGCACCAGATAGCCGAGGGACTTGCCCGTGCCGGTACCGGCCTGGACGAGCAGATGGGCGTTGTCGTCGACAGCCTCGGCAACGGCCGCGGCCATGGCCGCCTGGCCAGGGCGTTCCGTACCGCCGACGGCGGTCACGGCGGCGTGCAGGAGCTCGGGGAGAGATGGCTTCGTCATAGCCCGACCACCCTACGGGGCACCACTGACAACGGCGATCACTCCCGGACTCAGACGGAGAGGTGGAGCGGATTCGGAACAGTCCCGTGGATGGCCGCGTGCGGGCGACGGGGGCGGTCCCGGTATCCGTCCACATGCAGACGGTTGCGGTTCAGACAGAGACGTTCGATGCGGGGCGTCAGCATGTCGAACATCTCGAACCTCTCCTTGAGCTCGGGAAAACGGGCATGATGCCGCAGTATCTCGGCCCGCACGAGTGACCAGAAATCGGCCTCCGGAACTCCGAGCTGTTCCTCGCACAGCGGGGAGAGGAACCGGAAGACACCGATGAACAGCCCGGCGTGAATGAACTGGGTGAGGAAGGAGGGCTCCTCCGTGAGCAGGATGTCGCGTACGTCCGGCGGCATCGAGTCGTGCTCCGGCAGCGGCTGGGAGCTGATGTTCACGTCGTCGACGAAGTCCTTGATCGCCAGGCGCACTGGTACATCCCGTTCGTCGAAGACGACGATGGCGTTCTCGCCGTGCGGGGAGAACACGGTGCCGTAGCGGTAGAGGAAGTGCAGCAGCGGCGGGAGCAGCGCCCCGAAGAGCCGCGTCAGCCAGGCGGTGGGAGTCAGTCCCGAGCGGGCGACGAGCTCGGCCGTGAAGGCTCGGCCCCGGGCATCGGTGTGGAGCAGCGAGGCGAGCGTCCGGGCCCGCTCGCCCGGCGCGAGCCTTGGCTGGAGGGGCTCTCGCCAGATCGCGCCGAGGATCTCCTTGAACTGGTACGGCGTCTCGGGGAGGCGGTCGTAGAGCGGATGCTCGACGGTCACGGAGGCGACCTCGCCGAGCAGGATGACGCCGCAGGTGTCGCGCAGAAAGGTGTCCTCGTCGCGCAGGCCCTGGACCCAGGTGGTAACTGCGGGGGCCGCGAGGGTGCGTTCGGTCGGAAGTCCTCGCCAGACCAGCGTGTTGAGGATCGACAGGGGAAGTTTGACGGTGTGCCGGTCGGGGCGGGTCACATTGGCGAAGGTGCGGATGGACTGCTGCGGCAGCCGGAGGTCCGCGTCGGCATGGAGCGGGACGATTTCACCTGCGGCGATGGCCGGAGCGAAGACCGGAATGATCCATTCGTCCCATTGCCAGGGATGCACGGGAAGACAGAGGTAGCCGTCGGGGTCGAGGTTGCGGGCGCGGAGCACGGCGGCGAAGGAGTCGCGGACCGACGGGTCGAGTTCCTGTGCGTACAACTGCTCCGGGGCCGCCAGGCCGGGCACGCCGCGGTAGGCGGCGATCCGGGTGGAGACAGCGATCCACGGCAGCCCGACCGGCCTGCGGGCCTCGGGCGTGTAGCGGGCCGCGTCGGTGGCGGAGAAGCCGAGACGCCCTTTGTTGGCGACGAGCCAGGGGTGACCCGTCTGGTGCCCTTCCAGCTCGGCGTAGTCGAGGTCGGCCAGCCGGCGGGCGGAGAGCGCGGTGTGATCGAGCCGGGCGTCGGCGGCCAGGGTGGTGGTGATCTCGCGGATGAGATGGCCGAGGGTGGCGCCGTCGATCCCGAGGAGGTGGCGAGCGCGGGCGAGGAACTGCAGCGGATCCCGGAAGGGGACGGCGTCGGCGTTCCGGTCCTTCAGCGGATCGCGTACGGGGACGGCGTTCCGGTCCTGAATCGGATCCGCGGGCCCGCCGCGGGCGCTGTCGCGCGTCGATTCCGTGGGGGCTCCCCGGTCGTTGTCGCGCGGCCGTTCTGCCGGCGCGTCCCGGTCGCTCGTGCCTGCCGCTCCGGCCGGTGCCTCCCGGGTACCCCCGGGCGTCTCCAGGATCGACTCGGGGGCGATGTGCCAACCGCCGTACACACCCCGCCGGGCACCGAAAGTCAGCGTTCCACCGTCGTCGAGCGTGAGGGTGTACGTATTGCCGCCGCCGGCCTGCCCGAGCGGCTCGGTGGCTTCCCGTTCGGTGGCTTCCCGTTCGGTGGCTTCCCGTTCGGTGACTTCCCGTTCGGTGACTTCCCGTTCGGTGGCTTCCGGCTCGATCGCTTCCGGCTCGATGACTTCCTCGTAGGCGAATTGACCGAGCATCTTCGCGAGCAGTCGGGCGGCGGCTCTGTCCCAGACCGTCCGGTTCAGTTCTGGCGTGCTGAGCAGCGCGTCGGACTCCGCTGAATCAGGGCTCGCAGGATATTTCGGCACGGGGACTCCTCCGGGTGGAACCGATGGGGTTCGAGCGGTGTACGCGTTGCAGCGGTTCGTTCAGTGCGTCGAGTTCGTCCAGTTCGTTCAGTTCGTTCACAGCTGGGCACGGTGGGTTCGGTCACGGACCATCAGGGCAGCTCGTTTGTCGGGGAGTTCAACTTCCGCGAAGAAGCGGAAGCCGGCACTCAGGAAGGCGGAGACGGAGGGGGTGTTACGCAGATCGGGCTCCGCGACGACCCGCGCGCACAGGGGGCGGTTGTCGAGCACGAGGTCGGCGACGGCCCGGAGCAGGGTCGTACCGACGCCGCGTCCACGGTTGTTCACGCCTCCGATGAGAAGGTGGATTCCCGTGTCGTGCGGGCGAGCGGGGTAGTGGCGCGCCAACGGATCGAGATCCGCGCGATAGATCTCCCAATAGCTCATGGGTACGCCGGCCAGCACACCGAGGCACGGGACGCTGCGTCCGTCGCCGTCGAGCTGAGGACGCAGATGAGCGGCCGTGACAGATTCGGATCCGGCGAGTTCCCAGAACGCGGCGACCGCCGGGTCGTTCATCCAGCGGCTGATCACGGCGAGATCGCGTTCCAGCCGCACGGGGACGAGTTGGAACACGCCGGCCGGGGTGGCCACCGGTCCCCAGTCGGCCGGGTGGTCGAGCAGACCGGAGGAGGCCGCCCTGCTCACCGTCGCGTGCGTGCCCGCGGTCGGGCCCGCGCCATCCGGTGCGGATGACGCGGGCCCGATCAGCGGTAGCGGGTGTGCGGCGGTCGCCGGTGTTTCCTCCCTGAATACGGCGAGGAGTTCTTCGGAGAGCGGCAGGTCCAGGGTGTCCTCGGCGCCCGTGTCGGTCTGTGGGGCAGGTCCGGGACCGGCGTCGGTGTGCGCATCGGCGGGAGCCACGGTGTTGCTCTCCTCTCGGCGGTTCAGGCGGTGGTCATCGTCCTTCAGACATACAGGGGGTTGGCAATGGTGACGTACACGGACTGGGTGTCGACAGGTCCGACGAGCTCGTCGAGGCCGTGCAGCCGGGTCAGCAGGTTGGCCTTGCACCGCAGTTGGGGGTTGTCCAGCAGGTGTGCGGGCAGCGGCGAGCCGAGGGCGGTGGCCGAGCCGAGGAACCGGCGGAACGCGGCGATGAGTACGTGTTCGTCGGCGAGGCGCTGGGCCCCGAAGGCTCCGATCAGGCCGAACACATTGTTGATGCCGAGGTAGTAGGCGAAGCGTTCGTCGGTGACCGCGTCGGAGACGAAGGTGTCGCTGGCCGATCCGATGCCGGGGAGCTGGTGCTCCAGTGCTGCGCGGTGGGAATCCCGGAAGTAGTAGCCCTGGTTGTCGCGGTACCGGCCGCCGACGGGCCAGCCGTGCGGGTCGAGCAGCACCAGGGTGTTCTGCTGGTGGGCTTCGAGGGCCACGCCCGCGTGTGCGTCGAGCCAGAGCACGGGGCGTACGACGCGGTCGAGGTAGCGCAGGAACCACTCGGTGGCGACGGCTCCCACCGCTCTTCCGGTGGCGGCGGCCAGGGAGAGAACGATCTCGGCGAGGCGTGAACGCATGCCGGCCCGGCCGGGCCAGGGGCGCGGGGCGGTGAGCGCGGCGATGCAGACGGCGTCGTCGTACGGGCCGAACGGGTTGTGGCGCAGCATCACGTCTAGGCCCGCGACGGGCTCTCCGTCCGGGCCGTCGACGGCGAGCCAGGCGGGGTCGCGGACGATGTCGAAGCCCGGGTGGACGGCGTGCCACTGCGCGGCGAGTCCGCTGCGGAGCAGCCGGTGGACCTCAACTCCACGGTGGAGTTCCTTGCGGAGGTTCTCACGACGGGAGTTGGTGATGCGGACGCCGAGGGAGAGCTTGAGCATGACCTCGGCGCCGGGCCGATGCACGGTACGGACGGAGGAGGTGGGGTGCCAGTGCTGCCCGTACGGTCCCAGGTCGTGGAGGAGTCCGGCGTCGAGCAGGGCGACCACTTCGGGCCGGTGGCCGAGTTCGCGGGCCTGCCAGGGGTGGAGCGGAATCGGTGCGGTGTTGTCGGGGAACTGCATTCCTCCGGCGTGGGAGGTGACCAGTTCCGTGGCCGGCACGGGACGGCCTCCGTCGGTCCAGGCGGAGTCGGTGGCCAGCACGGACCGGTCGACGGCCATCCAGTGCAGCGGGAAGGAGCCGTGCAACTCGGGTGAGTAGCGGCGGGATTCGGAGTCGGAGAGGCCCTCGCGGCTCTTGGGGGTGGGGTGGAGCGGGTGTCCGAGGAGAAGCGACTGCTCGGCGGTGAGGAAGAAGTCCGCTTCCGGCGGGGCGTCCGGAGTGCGGCGCCGTTCGGCGATGAAGCCGGCGGTCCGCCGTACCGAGTCGGCGACCCGGGCCACCATGTCTGCGCCTTCGTGGTGGTCGGCCTCGCGGCCCAGGAGAGCGGCGACCGTGACGGCGTCGGCCACCGGTGCTCCTTCGGGGGCCCCCTCCAGGACAGGCGTGCCGAAGCGGTGCCAGCCCGTGGCGGACCAGTAGACGACGGGGACGAGCAGCGCGGTTCCGCTTGCGGGGAGGGGGATCCGGAGCATGTCCCCGGCCGGCCGGGGGAGGTCGCTCTCCCGGACCCAGCAGCGGAGCAGGTTCTCGGTTCCCGCCGTGTCGGCGGCGCGCAGCGGATCAGGATGGTCGAGGAGGTCGGCGGATGCCGTGCCGGTGTTCGCGCACTTCGGGGCGTACCGCTCGTCGTGCGGTGCCGCTTTCTGGCGCGGCACGGTGGTGTGCTCGACGACGAGGCTGCCGGTGAGTGCGTCCTGTCCTCGCTGCTGGGAGGGGGGAGGGCCGTCGGCCTGGGGCGCGGGGGTGGGGTTCACGGCGGTCTTCCTTGTGATGGTGTCCGGGGTCAGCGGATCGACCCGGTCGTGTTCCTGCGGTGCGGCAGGCGCTCGGCGGCTGCCAGGGCGTCGGCGAGGCGGTCCACGACCGCTGTTGCCTGTTCGTCGGTGAGAGTGAGGGGCGGCAGGAGCCGTACGACGGTCGAGTGGCGTCCGCCGAGTTCGACGATGAGCCCGCGGCGCAGACATTCCTGTTGGACGGCGGCGGCGAGGGCCGGGGCGGGCGGCGGCTCGGGGCTGCTGCCCTGCGGAGCGGCCTCCGGGTCGACGAGTTCCACTCCGATCATCAGGCCCCGTCCGCGGACGTCTCCGATGGACGGGTGGTCCGTGGCCAGCGCCTGGAGGCGTGCGACCATCCGGGCGCCGAGCATCGCCGCACGCTCGGCGAGCTGGTTCTCCCGCACGAAGGAAAGGGTGGCCGTACCGGCCGCCATCGCGAGTTGGTTGCCCCGGAAGGTGCCGGCGTGGGCGCCCGGCTGCCAGATGTCGAGCTCGGAACGGTAGACGATCACTGCGAGCGGGAGGGAACCGCCGATGGCCTTGGAGAGCACCATGACATCGGGCACGATCCCGCTGTGTTCGACCGCCCAGAAGGCACCGGTGCGGCCGACGCCCGTCTGGACCTCGTCGGCGATCAGGGGGACGGACCGGGTCTCGGTGATCTCGCGCATCCGGCGCATCCAGTCGTCGGGGGCGGGGTTCACGCCGCCCTCCCCCTGCACCGGTTCGAGGATCATTCCGGCCGGCGCGGGTGCGCCTCCCTTGGGATCGTCCAGGAGGCTCTCGGTCCACCGGGCGGCCGTCTCCGCGCCGCGCGCGCCGCCGATACCGAAGGGGCAGCGGTAGTTCTGCGGGAAGGGCAGCCGCGTCACCCGGACGTCCTCGGCGCCGCCCGACGCGGCCAGGGCTCCCGCCGTCATCCCGTGGTAGGCGCCGGTGAAGGCGAGGAGTCCGCTACGGCCGGTCGCGGCACGGACCAGTTTGAACGCCGCCTCCACGGCGTCCGTACCGGCCGGTCCGCAGAACTGGATCCGGGCGTTGTCGGCGAACTGCCGCGGCAAGGTGGCGAACAACTCCGTGGTGAAGGCGTCCTTGACCGGGGTCGCGAGGTCGAGCACGTGCAGCGGTGCGCCCGAGTCGATCACTTTCCTGATCGCCTCCAGGACCACCGGGTGGTTGTGCCCGAGCGCCAGGGTGCCGGCCCCGGAGAGACAGTCGAGGTACCGCCGCCCGTCCGCACCCTCGATGGTCATCCCACGGGCCCGTACCGGCACGATCGGCAATGAACGCGCATAGGTACGGGCGGCGGATTCGCGCAGCGATTGGCGGCGCAGGATCCCTTCGTGCACCGCCGGTGCTGCCACCGGAGCTGGTTCGGTCACGGCCACGGCTGTTGGTCCTCCTGCTGTAACAGTTGCGTCGCACGTAGTTACGTCGGCGTACGGACGGACTGCGGGGATGAACGCTGTCCTCGAGTCCCTCGCACGTACCAACGACGCCGGTCACGGTGGATCACGGGTAAATCCGAAGATCCTTGCGGGGGCGGAACCGTAACCCTGCTGCGTACCGTCCCCATCGGCACCGGCATAGTGGGGGCCGCACGGAGGGCTCGGGCAGTTTTTCGGGTGTCCAGCGGACGTTCGGAGCAGACAGCTCGGAGCAGTACCGAAGTGCAGTACAGAAGCGTTGAGTTACGAAGTCCCAGGGGGATCACCACATGCGACTCATTCGACCAGTTCCCACCACCCGTCGGGGAAGCGCGGGCCGCACGCGTTCCTCGGCGCTCGCCGTGGCCGCGGTCGCCGCGGTCCTCGTACTCACCGCCACCGCCTGCGGGCCCGACGAGGACAATGCCGGCAACAAGCCCAGCAGCCCGGCCGGCCAGTCCTCGGACGGCAAGATCACCATTCCGGACGACCTGAAGGACCGGCTCAAGGAACACGGGATCGATCTCGACCAGTGGAAGAACGGCGAGTGGAAGAACTGGGACAGGGACAAGTGGCTGCGCGAGGCCAAGGACTTCGTCAATCCGATCATCGAGGGCCTCTGGGACCCGGACCGGATGCGGGATGCCGACAAGTCGCCGGAGAAGCCGGTCGACAATGACATCTCGGGCGATGTGGGCGTGACGGACCCGACGCCCGCTCCGGTCCAGGCCACCGGCGTCCGGACGCCGTACCACGCCAACGCCGCGGAGTCCGGGAAGCTGCTGTTCGACAGCCCCGAGGGTTCCATGGTCTGCTCCGCGACCGTGGTGAAGGACCCGGCGCACCCCGGGAAGTCCAACCTGGTGTGGACCGCCGGGCACTGTGTGCACGCGGGCAAGAAGGGCGGCTGGTACCGCAACATCGCCTTCGTGCCGTCGTACAACAACAGCGGTCTGTCGACCGCCGAGCTGAAGAAGGCGACCAAGCAGGAGATCGCGCCCTACGGTGTGTGGTGGGGTCAGTGGGCGCAGACGTCCGACCAGTGGATCTCGCAGGGCTCCTCGGTCGGCGGGCAGGGCGCCCCGTACGACTTCGCGGTGCTGCACGTCACGCCGGAGAAGGGCTCGACGGGCAAGTCCCTGGAGGAGACGGTCGGCTCCGCGCTGCCCGTCGACTTCAACGCCCCGGCCGTGCCGGAGATCGCCGACATGACGGCCACCGGCTTCCCGGCCGCTGCGCCGTACGACGGTCAGAAGGCGTTCCAGTGCGCCGACAAGCCGGGTCGGCTCTCGCTGACCGCGCAGGACCCCACGATGTACCGCATCGGCTGCACCATGACCGGTGGTGCCTCCGGTGGTGGCTGGGTCGCGGCAGGCCGGGACGGCAAGCCCGCGTTGGTCTCGAACACCTCCATCGGCCCGGTGACGGCCGGCTGGCTGGCCGGGCCTCGGTTCGGCAAGGAAGCCAGGGGCGTCTACGAATCGGTGAGCAAGAAGTACGCGGGACAGTGACGACGGACCGCCAACCGGACCGGTCCGGTTGACGGTGACGGTCCATCGGGGCCCATTGCGCGGCAGTTGCCCGCCGGGGGCCCTTCCGGTGCTCCGGGTGGGCGGCGCCCACGTGGCGCGGAGCACGGACCGCGCCGTCATAGGGTGGGCCTCCATCCGCTGTGGCCGTTGGTCCCGTCGCCGCCTTTTGAGTGCCGAGTTCATGGCAATTTCGACTGGGCCGTAGTTCGCCGGCCGGTAACAGCTCCACCGGCGTCCTTGAAGTTCCGAGCCTGCACGGCCGAACGCCCTGAGCCGGCACGACTGATGGCCGAACGACCGACGGCCGAACGACCGACGGCCCGCTCCCGACAAGGGGAGCGGGCCATCGGTCCGTACTGAGCCGTACCGCGCTTGCCGTCAGTGCGCCACGGGGACGAACGAGGAGAGCTCGGCCGCCAGTTCCTCATGGACCCGGGCCTTGAGCAGGGTGCCCTCCGACGTGTGTTCCTCGGAGATCACCTCGCCCTCGGCGTGCACCCGGGAGACGAGTCCACCCTGGGTGTACGGCACGAGCGCCTCGATCTCGACCGAGGGCCGGGGCAGTTCCGCATCGATGAGGGCGAGCAACTCGTCGATACCGGCGCCGGTACGCGCCGAGACGGCGATCGCGTGCTTCTCGATGCGCAGCAGCCGCTGCAGCACCAGCGGATCGGCCGCATCCGCCTTGTTGATCACCACGACCTCGGGCACGTCCACCGCGCCCACGTCGCGGATCACCTCGCGCACCGCGGCGAGCTGCTCCTCCGGCACCGGGTGCGAGCCGTCCACCACGTGCAGGATCAGGTCGGACTCGCCGACCTCCTCCATGGTGGAGCGGAACGCCTCGACGAGGTGGTGCGGCAGATGCCGTACGAACCCGACGGTGTCGGCCAGGGTGTAGATCCGGCCGCTCGGCGTCTCGGCCCGGCGCACGGTCGGGTCCAGGGTGGCGAACAGGGCGTTCTCCACGAGGACACCCGCACCGGTCAGCCGGTTGAGCAGCGAGGACTTGCCCGCGTTGGTGTAGCCGGCGATCGCGACCGACGGCACCTTATTGCGCTTGCGTTCCTGGCGCTTGATGTCGCGGCCGGTCTTCATCTCCGCGATCTCCCGGCGCATCTTCGCCATCTTCTCGCGGATCCGGCGCCGGTCCGTTTCGATCTTGGTCTCACCGGGACCACGGGTGGCCATACCGCCACCACCGCTGGAACCGCCGCCGCCCATCTGACGGGAGAGCGACTGTCCCCAGCCGCGCAGTCGCGGCAGCATGTACTGCATCTGTGCCAGCGAAACCTGCGCCTTGCCCTCCCGGGACTTGGCGTGCTGAGCGAAGATGTCGAGGATCAGGGCGGTCCGGTCGACCACCTTGACCTTGACGACGTCTTCCAGGTGGATCAGCTGGCCGGGGCTGAGCTCACCGTCACACACAACGGTGTCGGCCCCTGATTCGAGGACAATGTCGCGCAGCTCCAGCGCCTTGCCCGAGCCGATGTAGGTGGCCGGGTCGGGCTTGTCGCGGCGCTGGAAGACGGCGTCTAGCACCAGAGCGCCCGCCGTCTCCGCGAGTGCGGCGAGCTCCGCGAGGGAATTCTCCGCGTCCTGCACGGTCCCCGAGGTCCAGACGCCGACCAGCACCACACGCTCCAGGCGCAGTTGCCGGTACTCGACCTCGGTGACGTCCTCGAGCTCGGTGGAGAGTCCCGCCACACGCCGCAGCGCTGCTCGCTCCGAACGGTCGAACTGCTCGCCGTCCCGCTCTCCGTCGATCTCGTGGCTCCAGGCGACGTCCTCTTCCATCAGGGCGTCGGCCCGAAGGCTCTCGGTGAGGCTCTCGGTGACATTCTCCGTAGCGCTCTGCGCTTCCTGCGCGTCCTGGGGAAGGGAAGAAGAGGAGGTCATTGGATCCTTACGTCGATGGAATTCCGTTACATCAGTCACAACGCGTGACCTCTCCCGATGATTCCCGCTGTCGGAAATCCAGGTCGGGCCGCCGCGGCGACCCGACGATAGTGGCATGGTCCGCGGGGCCCGTCACTCGGGTTTACCGCTGTCCGGCGGGCTTGGCGCTGTGCCAGTCCGGGTGCCCCGGCATCGGCGGGGTCTTCGCGCCGTACAGCCAGCCGTCGAAGAACGTGGTCAGGTCGCGGCCTGCGGTCTGTGACGCCAGCCGGACGAAGTCCGCGGTGGCGGCGTTCGAGTCGCGGTGCTTCTTCACCCACGTCCGCTCCAGGCGGTCGAACGCGCTCGCGCCGACCTCCTGGCGCAGCGCGTAAAGGACAAGTGCGCTGCCGTCGTACACCACCGGCCGGAACAGGCTGAGCTTCTGTCCGGGCGCCGGAATGTCGGGGCGGGCCGGCGGGCCGCCCGCGGCGCGCCAGCCGTCGGACTTGGTGTACGCCTCGCGCATGCGGCCTTCCAGTGCCTTGCCGGCGTGCTCCTCGGCGTAGCGGGCCTCGTACCAGGTGGCGTGTCCCTCGTTGAGCCACAGATCGGACCAGGCGTGCGGGGAAACACTGTCGCCGAACCATTGGTGGGCGAGCTCGTGCACCATGATCGACTCGACGTACCACTCGGGGTAGGCGGTCTGGGTGAACAGGGACCGTTCGAATAGCGAGAGCGTCTGGGTCTCCAGCTCGAAGCCCGTGTCAGTGGCGGCGACCAGCAGTCCGTATGTCTCGAAGGGGTAGCGGCCGACCTGCTTTTCCATCCATTCCAGCTGAGCGGGTGTCTTGGCCAGCCAGGGTTCCAGCCGCTTGCGGTCGGCGCTCGGTACCACGTCGCGCACCGGCAGTCCGTGCGGCCCGGTGCGTCGCAGGACGGTGGAACGGCCGATGGTGACCTGGGCCAGTTCGGTGGCCATGGGGTGTTCGGTCCGGTAGGTCCAGGTGGTGTCGGTGCCGTGCCGGACCGTGCCCGCGGGCAGGCCGTTGGCGACCACCGTGAGGTCCTTGGGCGCGGTGATCCGGAAGGTGAACATGGCCTTGTCGGCGGGGTGGTCATTGCTCGGGAAGACCCGGTGTGCGGCATCGGCCTGATTCGCCATGGCCAGTCCGTCGGCGGTGCGCAGCCAGCCGCCGCTGTCCCGGTCGCCGCGCGGGTCGCTGGTGTGCCGGACGGTGATGTGCAGCGGCACTCCGGCCGGGAGCCGGCCGGGCGGCTGGATGACCAGGTCCTCGTCCGCCACGGCGAAGTCGGCGCGCAGACCGTTGATTTCGACCGTACGGACCGTGCCCCGGGTGAAGTCGAGGTTGATCCGGTCCAGCGGTTCGGTGGTCCGCGCGTCGATCGTGGTGACGGCGTCCAGCGGCTTGCTGTTGTTGCCGTGGTAGGTCAGTCCGATGTCGTAGGAGAGGACGTCGTACCCGGGATTGCCGAGGTGCGGGAAGAGTGGATCGCCGATGCCGAGCGGCACGGGTGAGGGGAGGGCGGCGGCAACGAGGGCGGCCGATGCGGTGGCCAGCAGAGCGGCCCGCAGACGGCGGGAGATGAACGGCATGAACTACCGCTACCAGCGACTCCCACCCGGGCAGGTGCGGCGCGCGCCGCGCCACTCGAACGAGATCAACGCGGCAGATGGAGCTGCGCGGCGCAGCCGGACGGGGAGTCAGACGGTGGCTGTCGGGTGCTGGGCGCGGCTCACGTCGTACACCCCGGGTACCTCACGCATCGCGCGCATCAGCGCCGGCAGTCCGGCGGCGTCGGGGAGCTGCAAGGTGTAGGTGTGCCGGACGCGCTGTTCGCTGGGTGGTTCGACGGTGGCGGAGATGATCGCCGCGTCCGCTGCCGCGATCGCCTCGGTGAGGTCGGCGAGCAGCCGGGGCCGGCCGAAGGACTCGGCGACCAGGGTGACCCGGCATCCTGCCGCGTCGCCCCAGGTCACCGGGACCGGCACCCGGCCGACGGACTGCATCCGGGAGACCGCGGGGCATTCCAGCCGGTGCACGGTGACGGCGCCGCCGCGCACAACGAAACCGGTGACGGCGTCGGGGGGTACTGGGGTGCAGCAGCCCGCGAGACGTACGGTGGCGTCCGGCCGGTCCACCATGGCGTTGGCGGTGCGGGCCTCGGCCCTGTCGCCGCCGGGGTCGGCGGTCGCCTGGGGCTGTGGTCCGGGCGGCCTGGGCGTCGCGGGCCTGCTGCTGTGCGGACTCGGGGCCTCCTCGGGATGGGCGTCGAACCAGCCGGTGATGGCGATGCGGGCGCCGGGGGTGCGGGCGTGGTCGAGCCAGTCGGGCGAGGGGCCGGACCCGACGTCCTCGGCGAGCAGCAGCTGCACGGTGTCGCCATCGCTCAGGACGGTGCCGAGGGTGGCGAGCCGGCCGTTGACCCGGGCGCCGATGCAGCTGTGTGCCTCGTCCCCGTACTGCGCGTAGGCGGCGTCGACACAGCTGGCCCCGGCGGGCAGGCCTAGCGTGCCGCCGTCGGTGTGGAAGACCGTGATCTCCCGGTCCTGGGCGAGGTCGGCGCGGAGCGTGGTCCAGAAGGTGTCGGAGTCCGGGGCGGACTGCTGCCACGAGAGGAGCCTGGAGAGCCAGCCGGGGCGGGTCGGGTCGGCGCGCTCTCCGTCCGCGGGTTCGGCGGTCTGGGGCCCGGAGCCGCTGTCGGCGGCGTACGGATTGCCGAGGGCGATGACGCCGGCCTCGGCGACCTTGTGCATCCGGTGCGTACGGATGAGGACTTCGGCGACCGCCCCGTCGGAGCCCACGACCGCAGTGTGCAGTGACTGGTACAGGTTGAACTTGGGGGCGGCGATGAAGTCCTTGAACTCGGAGATCACCGGGGTGAAGCAGGTGTGCAGTTCGCCGAGCACGGCGTAGCAGTCGGCGTCCTCGCCGACGAGGACGAGCAGCCGGCCGAAGTCGGTGCCGCGCAGTTCGCCGCGTTTGATCCTGACCCGGTGCACGGAGACGTAGTGGCGCGGCCTGATGAGGACTTCTGCCGGAATGCCGGCCTCCCGCAGCACCGTCCCGACGTTCTCGGCGATGGCTGCGAGCGGGTCCCGGGCGCCGGAGGCGTCCGGCTGGGCCGACGCGGCGGCGATCAGCGCGCGGGTGTGTTCGTACTCCTCGGGGTGGAGGATCGCGAAGACGAGGTCCTCCAGCTCGGTCTTGAGCGCCTGCACTCCGAGCCGTTCGGCCAGCGGGATCAACACGTCCCTGGTGACCTTGGCGATCCTGACCTGTTTCTCAGGACGCATCACGCCGAGGGTACGCATGTTGTGCAGCCGGTCGGCGAGCTTGATCGACATCACCCGGACGTCGTCCCCGGTGGCGACCAGCATCTTGCGGAAGGTCTCGGGTTCGGCCGCTGCTCCGTAGTCGACCTTTTCGAGTTTGGTGACGCCGTCGACGAGGTAGCAGACCTCTTTGCCGAACTCCTCCCTCACCTGATCGAGAGTCACCTCGGTGTCCTCGACGGTGTCGTGGAGCAGCGAGGCGGTGAGTGTCGTGGTCTCGGCGCCGAGCTCGGCAAGGATCAGCGTGACGGCGAGGGGGTGCGTGATGTACGGCTCGCCGCTCTTGCGCATCTGCCCGCGGTGCGAGGACTCCGCGAGTACGTAGGCCCGGTGCAGGACGGAGAGGTCGGCATCCGGGTGGTGGGCCCGGTGGGCCTCGGCGACATGGCCGATCGCGTCGGGCAGCCGGTCGCGGGAGACGGGGCCGAGCAGCGCGACGCGGCCGAGCCTGCGGAAATCGATCCGGGGACGGCCCCGTCTGCGGATGGGAGCACCTGGGTCGGTGGCCTCTGCGCTCATGGGGCACCTCCGGCGACGTCGACCGGCAGTGGGAAGGTGCGGTCGCGCCTCCGGGCCGGTGCTTGATGCTACCGAGCCCACCACGTGGCGGAGTCCGGCTCTCGCTCAGCGTGAAACGGATCACCCATTCGAGCGAAGCTCCGGGGCCTCTCGTTTGGATCACGCCGGGTTCTGGATCACGCCGGGTTCTGGATCACGCCGGGCTCGCGCGCCCCGGCAGACCTTAGCCGCTGAACGTTTCGAGCCAGGCCGGGTCGATCGTGCCGTCGGCGACGATCACGGCGGCTCCGGTCATCTCGATCTCGCCGTCGGGTCGCTCGGTGATCGCGAGGGTGCCGCCGAGCAGATCGACCGTGTACGTGACCGGAGTGCCGGTCTCCGCGGGGTCGACGCCGTCTCTGCGGGCCGCGGCGACGGCCACGGCGCAGGCGCCCGTACCGCAGGAGCGGGTCTCGCCCGAGCCGCGCTCATGGACCCGCATGGCGACGTGGCGCGGGCCGCGGTCCACGACGAACTCGATGTTCACGCCGTCGGGGTAGACGGCCGCGGGGCTGTACGGCGGTACGGAGCGCAGATCACCGGCGTGCGCCAGGTCGTCGACGAAGACGACCGCGTGCGGATTGCCCATGTTCACATTGCGGGCGTCCCAGTCGCGGCCGTCCACGCTGACCGAGACGCCGTCCTCGGGGAGCAGCGCGCGCCCCATGGAGACCGTGATGTCGCCGCCCTTGGCGATGTGCACCTTCTTCACACCACCGCGCGTCGCGACGGCGAGGTCGCCCTCCTCGACGTGCCCGGCACGCTGCAGATAGCGGGCGAAGACCCGTACGCCGTTGCCGCACATCTCGGCGATCGAGCCGTCGGCGTTGCGGTAGTCCATGAACCACTCGGCCTCGTCCGCCATGGCCCGTGCCTCCGGGTGCGCGGCGGACCGTACGACATGCAGCAGCCCGTCACCACCGATACCGGCCCGGCGGTCGCACAGGCGGGCGACGACAGGCGCGGGCAGGTCGACGGCGTTGTCCGGGTCGGGAACGATCACGAAGTCGTTCTCGGTGCCGTGACCCTTGAGGAAGGCGATCTGCGAGGTGCTCACAGGGCAACTGTACGAGGCGGCACCGACAGCCGCCGAAACCGGGCCGTGCGACGGGGCAGGAGGGGAAAGGCCGGGCGACGGGGCGCCGGACAGCGGCCGGGCGTCGCACCGGCGGAGCGGCAGCGCCAGTCGGCCGGTGCCACGGCGCCGGTCGGCGGTGCCGCAGCGTCCGTCAGCGGAGCCGGGCCACGCGCCAGATGGCCAGGGCGACCAGTGCGGCGCACACGGCGACGTACAGGGCGATCACGCGCCAGTCGGATCGCTCGCCCGAGCCCTTCTGCGGCAGCCCGGGCCAGGTGTATCCCACGCGGCGGGCGGCCATCATGCCCCAGCCCGCGGCGCAGCAGCTGATCAGCAGGCCCAGCATGGCGACGACCGCACCGCCGTCGCCGAACTCGAACGCCAGCGGGAACGCGAACATCAGCGATCCCAGGGCGGCGAGCATGACGATCGGTGCGAGCTGCCAGATGCGCAGACGCCGCGCGGGCCGCAGCTCGACCTCGACCTCGGGGGTCGTTTCGAGCTCATCGGGCCCGTCGGGGCTCAAGCTTCCTGCGTCGTGCAGCGCGTCCGGTGCGTCTTGTTCTGTGTCGCGAGGGCCGGCCTCCATCGCCACGCGCCCTCCCAACTCGGACTCCACTGGTCGATCGATGCTCGATGATGGCACGCTCCCGGTCGCGGAAATGACGGGCAGGGCTTCCCGATGCCATCACGTGATCAGGCTGTTATAGCCCCGCTTTAGGGTTTATGCAGGTCAGACGCGTGCTGCTGGTCAGCGAATCAGCAAGAGGTCAGCAATAGCCGCAGGTCAGCACCGGATTGACCGGTCGCGACCGGCCCGAAGAAGGACCATCTCAATCATGTCGAACAAGCTTGCGCGGGGTATGGGGAGCTTCTTCAAGCCCTGCGAGTGCCGCAGGCCGTCGAGCTGCCCGCACCTCTACACGATCCGCTTCCGCAACACCCGGGGCAAGCAGGCCGAGGAGTCCGGCTTCCCCACCCAGGACGCCGCCATCGAGCGCCTGACCGAGCTCCACACGGCCGTCGAGGCCTGCCTGCGGCAGATCGGAGTCGAAGCGATCGCCGTCTGGCGGCGGCTGGCCTGTTGCGATGCCACGGGGCGGTGGTCGGCGGCGGCCGACGTTGTAGAGAACCATGCCGAGCAGGCTGCGGCGGCCTACTCGGCGCTGTCCACGGCGATCGAGGCAGAGCGAGCCGAGTTCCGATCGTCTACCGCCGGCGACTGGTCAGTCGTGCGGGCGGCATCGATCAAGGCGCAACGGGCGAAGGAGAAGGCCCGGTGGGACGGACTTCCCCGGCGTGAACAGGCCCACCGGAGAACCGTGTACGCCTCGATGTTCTCTAGCAGACCGTTGCTGATCAGGAGCAGTTGAAAGCGCGCTGGGCCAGTCGCCGTGTCTCGGCGGGCATAGACGAGGCACGGCGACATGACGCGTGGCTCGACGGCCTCAGCATGGACGAGATCGTCACTCGTAGCATCCAACGCGCCGCGTGGTTCCAGACACTCCCCCAGCCCCTTCGCGAGGCCTACGCCGCGGCATGGCACCGTCATCGCGAAGCTCACGGGGTGTCCCGCGGAACCGCCCTCTCGACCAATCGCGTCGAGCACGCGATTGCGCTGCCGGACACCCGGGCGTTCAGAGACGAAGCCTTCCTCGACCAGGTGGACATGCAACTGCCCGGCTTGGCCGTCTGAACGTGGTCGAGTATTTGGCGAACGTCAGGCCACGGCATCAAGAAAGGCAGCAGCGCCACAGTGGAACAGTCCGGCAGCCCCGGGCGATACTGTCGAGCATCATGGATACCGACCCCGCCGTACAGATCCCACCCGGGTCGTTGTCCGGCGTCGGTCTTACGGATGCCCCGGAATCTGTGTACCGGGCGATCGTCGCGCAGCTGGCGATCCAACCGGATGAACTCGTCGAGGCCACCGGGCTGACCGTCGAATCCGTCACCGCGTCCATCGAGACACTCATCTCGCGTGGCTTGGTCGACGCCAGCGGCGGCACGCTCACCGCGGTTTCCCCTTTGCTGACTCTTGGCGACCTGGTCGCCAAGAGCGAGAGGGACGCCAGAATGGCCCGCGCGGCGCTGGACGAACTCGCCGATCATCATCGGTCGATCCGTCACCAGGAAGAGTTCCGCGGCCTCGAGGTGATCCACGGACGCGCGAACATCGGCGGCTGGATCAATCATCTGATGCGCGCCACCGAACGAGAGCTGCGGTTGTTCGCCAAACCGCCGTTCGGAGTGGTCGGTGTCGCGGAAACCGACTCGGAGAAGGAGTTGGCCGTCCGCGGGTTGGCCGAGCGGGTGATCATCGAGCGGTCGCTGCTCGATGAACCGGAGACCGAGCAGGATCTACTGGCGTCCCTGGACCGCGGCCAGCAGATCCGACTGGCCGAGACGCTGCCGAGCAAGTTGCTGATCGCCGACGATTCGATGGCCCTGGTGCAACTCGACGAAGGCGGTCCGTCCCACGATGTCGTGGTGGTGGTGCGGCCCGGCGGTCTGCTCACGTCCCTGACGACGCTGTTCGAGTCGTTGTGGGAGCGTTCGATCCAGCTGCGGGAGGCTCCGGGACGGCGGATCGAGCCGTATCCGGCGTCCGAGGACGCCCTGGGCGATCCCATGGACCGGAAGGTGTTGGCCTTGTTGCTCGCCGGGCACACGGACGGGGTGGTGGCGACCCGGCTCGGCGTCGGGCTGCGGACAGTTCAGCGTCGGGTCCGGCATCTGATGGACATGGCCGGCACCGACTCCCGGATCCTTCTCGGCTGGTACGCACGCGACCGTGGCTGGCTCTGAGTCGCCTCGGGCCGGCCACGGTCGCGGTTGGTGCAGAAGAGCTATTCGGATCTATTTGGCGATCAGATCCGGAATGTGCAGCAGAACGGTGCTCGACGACGAGCCGTTGGGTCCGCCCTCGCCGTAGATCATCAGATCGTGCTGGTCGTTGATGCCAAAGGAATAGGTCGGCAGGAACCAGTCATTGCCGGGAATCATCGACGACAGATCCCACAGCCGGCCTTGCGGATCCCACAGTGCCGCGACCTCGAAATCGGGCTGCAGTTCCACGGTACCGAGGATCCAGCCGTCGGTGGTGATCTTCTCCGCCGTGGCGTTGAATCCGTAGTCCGGCAGGCGTTTCATGCCGGCCGACGGCGTCCAGACGAACGCGTCATCCCCGCTGGCGCCGACCACCGAGCCGGCCGCGTTGACCCCGAGGGCCACCGAATTGGACTGCCCCGAAAGGGTACCGAGATTCGTGATCCTGCCGGTCGAGGTATTCCAGCTGACGGCCCGTTGCGCACCTTCGGTGGTGAGCGACGACCCGACCGCAACCCCTTGGGCGTTGATCGCCCTCGGCTGGGTTTCCGTGGTGTTGGCCGACAGCTGAGCCAGTTTGGTGAATCCGCCGGTCTTGGTCCAGCTGAACGGGTCAACGTAGGTGTGTCCCTGACTGTTCTCATCCCGATACTCAAGGCTCGCGAACCCGACGACGGTGCCTCCGTCGCTAATGCCGGTGGCATATCCGCTGCTGTACGCCTTCTCCCGCCACTCCGGCAGCCCGAGATCGGTCACATTGCCGTCGGCTGCCCACGTTGCTGGACGGTCGCTCCCATCCTTGTAGTGGAGCATCCCGGCCGCTTCCTGCCGCTCGTTCATGTCCAGCGCTGAGCCGTACGCCCCCGTGCCGAGGTTCAAGTCGGTGAAACCTGCGTCCTTGGTCCAGGTGGTTGGCGTCATCTTCGCGTTGACCTGCCGATCGCCGGCGACCATGCCGTTGTTGGTGAGTTTCGCGCCGACGAAAGGCTTTTCCCACTTCACCGCCTCCATCTTCGGCGCGACAACGCTGTTGATCCGGACCTTCGCAGCACCCACGACCGTGCCGTCGGAGTTCGCGACTCGGACCCGGCCGATGACGGGCTCGGTCGTCTGGGTGACCGCGCTCAGGTCGATGTCGGCGGCCACCGGCATCGACTGCCCCGGCCTCAGCAGGGACGCTTCGTCGGACTTGGCAGCTATGGTGCCGATACCGCGGGAGAACATCTCCTCGTGATAGTCGAAGGTCGCCGGCCCTGATGGGACGTCGGCGCCGGTCACCACCACGAAGTAGGTGCCGGGCGCCGGATCATCCAGGACGATCCGCTCGACACCGGGCCCGATGTTCATGCTGGTGCCCGCGATGCCGCGGGCACCGACGATGTACATGTCGAGATCGGCATCGTCGGTGCGGGACGTCAACGCCACGTCCAGTCGCGTCGACTGCCGCGGCACGTCGACACGATTCGCCGTGAGCTGTCCGTTGGCGACGGTGGAGAACAGGTTCCTGACGAACCCGAGCTCACCGTCAGTGGCGTGGAGCTTCGCCGTGCCCCAGGTGTTCGTCCCGGTGAACTGGACCGACTCCTTCTGGTGCACGGTGGCCGACTGCAGGGTCGTCACGTCCGGCGCGAACGACATTCCCTGCAGGGCGACCGTTGCGGTAAAGGGATTGTCAGCAACGCTCGAGGTCCGTCGCGCTTCGACCACGAACTCCCAGATGCCCGCCTTCGGTCGCAGCACGGCCCTGGATTTCGGATCACATCCGGCCGGGTCGGGGTAGCCGGTGTAGCAATGATCGCTGGCGTTGGAGTCGGCCGGGATCCCGTCGGGATCGATGGGCAGGACTCGCATCTGGCTGCCCTCGGCCTGTCCCGCCAGGTTCAGTTGCAGGGCCTCGACACCTTCCGGCACCGCAACCAGGAACGAGTTCGTTCCGGTGCGGCCCACGGTTCCGGCCCTGCTGACCTGATACGTCGGGCCGCTCAGCGGTTCCGCCGCCAACACGGTCACCGCTACGAACCGGTCGATGCCGGCCGTGGTCGGATCGTCGATGGTCATGATCGCGCTGTGCACGCCAGTCGTCTTCGGAGTGGCGGTCACCGTCACCGTGTTCGAGGCGCCGAGAGGCGACGACAGGGTCTTCGGTGCCCGGAACGTGCCGTCGTTGCCGACCCAGCCGATCCGGCTCGTGGTGTGCCCTGCCTTCCCGTTGGTCCTGGTCACCGTCACCCGGTACGACTTGTCGGTCCCGACCGGCTGGCCACCCGACCCGGGCAGGCACCGGTTGTAGATCCCGGCACCCCTGTTCGGCGTGGCCAGATTGCCTGACAGCGCCGTGCACACCGGGGCGGACACGTCGAAGTTGTTGGTCTGCACGCCCTTCGAAAGCTTCTTCCAGGCTGCCGGAATGTTGACCAGTCCGGCACCCTGGGCGGTGGTCGGCACACCGTCGATCGGCGTCGCCGTTCCGGTGAGCACGGAGCGGAGCGCCGTCGGACCGGCTTCGACGTTCCGGGACTTCGCCGCCGACAGCAGCAGGGCCGCGGCCCCCGTCACCTGAGGTGCTGCCATCGAGGTGCCATTCATCATGCCGTAGCCGACCGGCAGGGAGTAGCCCGCCTCCGGCACGGCCTGTCCTTCCAGCCAGCCGGGGATCGAGGAGATCGCCGCTCCCGGGGCGCTGACCGCGGGTGCGAGCGCACCGTCCTCGGACGGGCCGTGCGAGGAGAACCCGAACAGACCTTGCGGTGCATCGACCGCGGAACCGTAGTTGGCCCACCAGGTTTCCTTGCTCACCGACGCTGCAACAGCCAGCACCGAGGAGGAGACGGACGGGGAGCCGACGGTGTTGGTGCCCGCGCCCTCGTTACCGGCCGCCACCACGATCTGCACGCCGAAGCGGCTGGTCAGCTTGTTGTACAGCTGGGATATCACGTCGGATCCGTCGTTGAGCGCCGGCAACCCGCCGATCGAGAGGTTCACCACGTCGACGCCGCGATTGACGACCAGGTCGATCATCCCTTCGGTGAGGGCCGCCTCGGTGCAGCCGCCGCCCCAGGTGCAGGCCCGGGACGAGACGATCTGCGCGCCGGGAGCCACACCGTGCATCGCGCCGCCGAGCAGAGATGTGCCGGCGATGATCCCGGCGACGTGCGAGCCGTGCGACCCCGACGGCAACCCGATGTTCACATAGTTCATCACCTTGCCGACGTTGCTGCCGCCCAGTGGCGACAGGTCGACGTTGTCGCGGTAGTCCACGACGAACGGAATCCGTTCGGTGACAGCGGTCTGCGGATCCTCGGTGCCGAAATGGCCGATCTGCCGTTGCTGGCCGTAGGGCAACATCGCCGGCGTATCGGTGAAGTCGTGGTCGCCGTCGGAGTCCACCCACACCCGGTGGGTCTGCGGGTCGTACAGCACGCCGAACCGGTCGTTGGTACTGCGGTTGTTGTTGAGGTCGCCACCGAAATCGCTCTGGGTGGTGGTCATCTCGTAGAACAGGCCGAGTTGGAACTTTCCTTCCGGGGCCGTCCAGGTGGCCCCGGCGTAGTCGAACCGGGGACCCGTCACCGCCTTGCTCATCTGCACCCAGGTTCCGTCGCCATCCGTCACCGGATCGGTGGCCGTCACCCAGTCGACCACCTTCGGCCGACCGTCGCTGGTCTTCTGAAGGGCTGCGTGATCGAGGTCGACGCCGGTGTCGAGCACCCCGACGGTGATGCCGCGTCCGTCCCACTTATGGTTTGCCGCAACAAAATCGGTGGCCCCGATGTCGTTGACCGGCAGGTACGGATTGTCGGCAGGGGTGGTCGCGTTCGGCGCCGCCGGGTGAGCGGCGCCGGCCTTGGCATCGACCGGGCTGACGGCGTTGCCCAGCTGCGGGCTCGGCACGCGGTAGGTCTTGTCGAGATCGATGGCCTTCACCACCGGGAGCGCAGCCAAGCTCTGTACCTTGCCGGTCGGGACGGTGGCCCGGACGTAGCCGATCTCCGGCTGGATCTTGCCAACTGTCCCGCCGGCTTTGGCGACGGCGGCGGACACCTCCTTGGTGTTGCCGGAGTTCGCGAGCAGCATCACCGTCACGGTCTTGGCCTTGGTGGCCTGCGCCTGCTGCAGCACCTGGGTGTCGTGGGCGCCGAGCTTCTCCGAACTCCGGCCGGCGGGCGCCGTGGCGTCCAGCGGCTGGAAACCCTTGTCGTCCGTGGGTGGCTGATACGGATCGCTGTCAGCGGGCGACGTCGCGGAAAAGGGCACCCGAGGGCCACTGGTCGCCGGACCGTCGGTACCTGGACCGTCCGGTGCCGCGGCGGCGATGGTCGGTTGCCCGATGCCGAGGGCCGCGGCGGCCATCACTGCGGTGCCGATGATGATGAGTGAGCGGGGTCGCCGTCGTCTCATATCGCTCCTTCGGGTTCCGTTGCCGGGCTCGGTCGCGGGCCCGTCCTGGAAACCTCGCAGTTGGAACAGGCACGCAGCAATGACCAGTGCCCGGCGGACGTGTGACATGGCGGCATTCCGCCACGACCCGGGAATGCAAGACGAGCAGGACGGCGGTGAAGATGGCCCAGGACAGGAGGAACTCAAACGACTAGCTCGAGAAGAGTCCGCCGATGACGTCGGGAATCAGGCCGAAGACGCTGCGGGTGTTCCGCACCAGCCACACGGCAGCGAGCAAGTAGTGAGCTTCCTCCGCTTTGACGGACACCATTGGTGTGGTGGTCAGGCTGCGAGTGCGGTCTCGTACTCGGCGGGGCTGAAGTAGCCGAGGCTGCTGTGCAGTCGGTGCACGTTGTACCAGCCTTCGATGAAATCGAGGATCGCGGTGCGGGCGGCGGCCCGGCTGGGCCAGGCGGAGGTGCCGAGCAGTTCGCGTTTGATGGTCGAGAAGAACGACTCTGCGAGCGCGTTGTCCCAGCACTGGCCGGTGCGGCCGACCGACAGCCGGACCCCGAACTGGGCTGCCAGGGCGGCGAATTGCTGGATGGCGTATTGCCCGGGTTCAACCAGTCGTTACAACAGCCCTGATCAGATAGGCGTGTTGTGGGACGAGCAGCGGGTATCGAGCCCGATGCGGTCGGGCTGGAAGTCCCGGACGATCAGGTCGGGACGGAAGGCAGCCCTGGGATCAGGAATCGTGGTCAAATGCCGTCGTCTGCGGTGCCGGCCCTGCAGGCCGGCGGCCTGCATCAGTCGTGCGACACGACGGCGGCCGCATCCGGCACCCTCGCACTTGAGCACGGCATGCACGCGCGGGGCCCGGTAGGTTTCGCGTGATTTCGCATGGACCTCGACAATCTGCTTGGTCAGCTCGGTATCCCACACTGCACGGGGGCCGGGCAGGCCGGAGCGACGGGCACAGAAGGCGGTCCGGGGGACCTTCATCAGCTCACACGCCCGTTTGACGCTGTGACCTGCCTGCTTCTCCGCCTCGATGAACGGGTGCACCGTCACCGGGTCTCCTTCGCGAAGGAAGCTGTGACCCGCTTGAGGATGTCGAATTCCTCGCGCAGTCGGCGGTTCTCCCGCCGCAACGCGGCCAGTTCCTCGCGCTCACTGCTGGTCAGCCCGTTGCGCTCGCCCGCGTCGACCCTGGTCTGCTTGACCCAGTCCCGCACCGCGGTCTCGGTCAGCCCCAGATCCCCGAGACCGCGTCCTACCGGGTCGAGGCGCACTTCCCGCCCGCGTCCGACGCTGCGACCGCGGCCCCGTACACGATCAGTCACCGCGACGGCACCGCGACCGGCACGGTCAACCAGACCGGTACCACCGCGGCGTGGAAGACCGTCAACAGCACGCAGTACTACTTCGCCCGGGGCCACGCGGGCAAGGTCGTCCTGGGCGACACCGGATCGTCCACCACGCGCGACATCGCCGACTCGATCTGGGCTGGTGAACCCAGCCCAGATCGTCAAGAACACCGGTGAGTACAACGCCTGGCACAAGTCCCCCGTGACCGACACCGTCCAGAAGTGGCTCTCGGGCACCGCCGTCAACCACGGCTTCGTGCTCCAGGCCAGAGGACGACACCGGCGGCCCCCGCTACGAGGCCGGTGACGGCTCCACGTACGGCGACGAGACGGCCGGCTTCCCGCGGCTCACGATCGCCTACCGCAAGATCGGCTCCGCACTGAGCTCGCCGACGGTCGTCCACGACACCGGCCCCGAGCTGAGCTGGTCCGCGTACTCGAACAAGTCCGGCGGCGCGGGCCAGGACATCGTCGAGTACCGGCTGCACCGCTCCACGCAGCAGGTGTTCACACCCTCCGCCGCGACGCTGGTCGCCCCGGCGGACAAGGGTCATTGGAGCCAGTAGCGGTCGCCATTCTTCGAGGCCAGCCTCAACAGAGCAGGCCCAAAGTTGTTCGACGAGCACTTCCGCTGCCCAAGCATGCCTGGGCAGTGACTCTCCCGGTAGGCGGGAAATGCACAGAGTCAGCAATGCCCCCTGCGGGCTCATCGTCTCCATAGCACCTCCTCGCCTCCTCGAACCATGCCTCTGCAGGTCACGCCTCAACAGTCTTCGGTGCCAGCGTGCCTGACCACGGGAATGCGTGCAAGGGTGCTCGGACCTAGAATCGAACTCTAGTTCGCATTTTTGACCGCAGAGGCGCCCAGAGATCAGCGTTGGCGTCGAGGTGGCAGCTAGCTTGCCCTTTAACCTCAGGGCCGGGAGTCTGGGTCGTCAGGGTCGTCAGGGTCGTGCCAGTGGATGGGACAAGTCGTGCTGATCGCGTCTGTCAGGTACCCGGCACAGTGTTCGGGCTGCGGCTCGGAGCTGGAGTGCGTCGGCATACAGGCGTTGGTTGGGCAGAGCCTTGAATGGGACATCGGCTACCACTGCTCCGGCTGCGGCGACGCTTTGCACGAGTGCGGGCCAAGAGGAAGCTCCGTACCAGACGACCTGCGCCGGCGTCTCCTGGCCGAGCACGGCGAGGCACGGCTCATACTCAGTGATCCTCTCGCCAGTCCGGTCCTCGTGATGAAGGTGCTTCGCACAGAACTTGGCGGAGATCTGGCCCGGACGAAGAGGACGCTCCAGCAGATCCGGGCTGGAATGTTCGCAGGGACGATGCCCGAGATGACTCATCTCGCCCACCGGCTGCGTGCCGCTGGTGTCGAGGCTGAGGTCGAGTGCCCGCAACAGCCTGATGACGCCCCAGCTGGTCAGCTTGCCGCCGAACCCGAGGTCCGAACGGTTCCTCATACTTGATCACTCGGAGTGGTAACTGCCGTACATGCGGGGGGCCTTCGGCTGAGCATGTGATCCGACCAAGGAACACACAAGCTCAGCACGAAGGCCGTGGGGATGAGTCTGTCGCATCACGTCCGTCCGGCAGAATCCGTTTGCGGGACTGTCACGCTTCCGGGGTGAGTTCTACTCTTGTCTGACCAGGCGTGCGGACGCGCTGTTCGAACTCGCCGACGCGGTGTTGCGCGCGGACGGTCCGGTCCGGTCGCTGGTGGAACTGTCGCTGGTCGGTGAACCCCGTCGCGGGCACGGCGGGCTCTACGACGCCCTGTCAGCAGGCCGGGTCGATGTGGCCCGACTGCGACGGGCCCTGGCCGCGGTGCCTCTGCCGCGGGCGGCGGACGGCCGGCTGGTCCTGGCCGCCGACCTCACCTGCTGGCTGCGGCCAAACGCTCACACCTCACCGCAGCGGATCCTGTGCGTCGGGAACAAGGTTCTTGGTCACGCTGCTGAACGCTGCTGAAGCCTGCCAGAGAATCCGGTTGAGCCCTCCGGGCCAGCTCGACACACTCCCCGCATGACCAGCAACGGGACCGAAGCCGCTGAGCAGGGATGGGACGCTCCCTGGTATCGCGTCCGAACAGAACGGTTCCAGGCATCATTCCTGCCCAGCGCGAACGAGCCCCTGGACGCCGTCTGCAACGTCGACGTCGAGGTCCGGCTGACAGCGGACGAGTCACGCTGGAGCGCGACCGTCTTCACACTTGCTGAGGTCGAACGCCTCATGGAAAAAGACTCCCGAACCGGTGAGTCCCTGAACGGCCGCTACTTCTGGTGCTCTGACGGCCTCATCGTCCGAGACCCAGGCATCGACAACATCACGCACGTGCTGACCGGTCTGCTCGATTGTGGTGACTTCACGCAGGTCCTTCAGCGGCTCGACGACGACTGACCGTCCGCCCCATTCTGAAACGATCAGTTAGTCCTCTAGAATATGATCCGTGCCCACTCATCGCCGGTACGCCAGCGCCTGTCGTCAACTATCCAACTGGGACCGGTAATTACCTTCCGGACGCCCTCGCTGTAGATCTCTTCCCCCCAAAGCCTCCCCGACCCGTTACCGCCGAGTGGGGCCACCTCATGAAAATAGTTGGCGATCGGCAGCAGTCTCGGCTCCTCCCACGCCAGGCGTCGCATGAGGCCGGTCATGAAGGCCATTAGAGGCGTTGCCCTCGTCTGCCGAAGCATATGTGTCAGCGCATAAGCCGCAGGAATCTTTATGTGTTCATCGATCTGGCTCCAGTCGCCTCTCCGCGCCTCGCGGGTTACCCACGGCACCTTCACGGGCAACCAGGTGCCAAGGTCCGCCACGCACACCATATCCAGCATCTCCCGCGGGTGACCCAGCCCTTGGATGCCCTTGTACAGGGCATTCTCCACGTTGCGAATCGGGTCGGAATTCTCCTCCTTCCAGTCGTGCGAATGCGCCAGGACGCCGTAGATAGGCGTACCGAACAGCTCTCGATATGGAGTCCCGGTCCTCGGCGCCGTGATCCTCCGCACGATGGCGGCTGTGCGTGCAGCCTCGGCTAGATGCTTGGCCTTCAGAGTGTTCTTGCACTCGAAGGCCGCTACCACGCCGTCGGCAAGGTAGGTCTTCACCTCGCTGTCAACCAGGAACTTCGGGTAGTAGGGCGAGAGGATCAAAACGTCGATCTGCGGACTGATCTCGGGCGAGCCGTGCGGGTCCCCTCCACGATGCTTGGCGCTCAGGATTCGCCCCTTGGTCACGACGCGATAGCCCTCGGGAAGCCAGTGTTCCAGCACAACGCGAGCCCAGTTGGCCTCACCCTCATCGCCGGACGTTCCGTGGTCGTCGTTTCGCTTGCGGATGCGCTGATACTCGGACGCCAACCGGGCTGCGGTCTGTTCGAAGAAGTCTTCCAGGTCGTGAGTGCCCACGAAGTGCCCCCTAACGTCATCTCGGCTCGCTGTTCCTTCAAGTGGTTCCGGCCCTCCCCCATACAAGACGGTCGGCCCCGGCGGTACTACCCATGGGGACCCTCGTGTAGCGGGCCTGACCCACGCACGCCATATCGGCGCGGGCTGACACCAACCCTAACGAGTTGGTACGTGATGGACTGACGACATGCGACCTGGTCGTATGCACGACGCCAGCGGACGAGCCTCCTACGGGCCGACCTTCAGCCGCCCCGACGGCCCCTGGGTCTGGGAAGGCGACGTGCCCTGACGATCGCAGCGCCCGTGGGCTGCTCCCCTCCGAACGCTCCGCCGGCCTTCACACGCGGGGCCCCATCGCGCGAGGGTCTGTGCACTTCACCAGCGCCATGGCCGGCCCCCGCCGCCAGCCGCATAGGCTGACCACCCATACCTCAGAGCGGGGCAACATAGCGCGGGATCCCCGGTTAGCCAAACCGGCGATCCCGCGCACCATCGTTAATGCACCGCCACAACCCAGGGCTGAGAGTCACAGTCAGATCGCACAGCTATGTCCAGGACCCCACCCGCAGCCAACCCCGCCCAACTGATTGCCCATCAGAAAAGTCAGCAAGAGGTCAGCACCCATCCGCAAGGGCTGCTCCAGATTGTCGAAGCCTGATAAAGCCCCGCAACCCAGGACTCTCTCTGAGCTGCGTCGATGCAGCACTGAAGGTTCCAGCTACACGTCGTTCTCCTGGTCATGCGATCAGGCTGTAACCGCTCGTTCGACCAACGCCAGCGCCTGCTGCGGGAGTTCCCCGCGGTGCTCCGCGGCGCCATTGAGCCAGTGGACCCGCGGGTCGCGGCGAAACCATGAGTCCTGGCGGCGCGCGAATCGCTTGGTGGCGCGAATGGTCTCGGCGCGTGCCTCGTCCTCGGTGCACTCCTGGGCCAGTGCGGCCAGCACCTGCTGGTAGCCGAGCGCCCTGGACGCGGTTCGTCCCTCGCGCAGGCCATGCGCCTCCAGGGCGCGCACCTCGTCCACGAGTCCGGCAGCCCACATCCGGTCGACTCGCAGGGCGATCCGTTCGTCGAGTTCGGGGCGGGCCACGTCGACGCCGATCTGGACGGTGTCGTACACCGCATCGTTACCGGGGAGGTTTGCGGTGAAGGGCTTGCCGGTGATCTCGATGACTTCGAGGGCCCTGACGATGCGGCGGCCGTTGCTCGGCAGGATGGCCCGGCCCGCTTCGGGGTCGGCGGCGGCGAGCCGGGCGTGCAGGGCCCCGGAGCCGCCGTCGACCAGTTCCTCCTCCAGCCGGGCCCTGACGTCCGGGTCCGTGCCGGGGAACTCCAGGGCGTCGATGGCGCCCTTCACGTAGAGCCCGGAACCGCCGACCAGGATGGGGGTGCGGCCCGCGGCGAGCAGCCGGTCGATCTCCGCCCGGGCCAGCCGCTGGTACTCGGCGACGCTGGCGGTCTCGGTGACGTCCCAGATGTCCAGCAGGTGATGCGGAACGTTTCCGCGCTCGGAGAGCGTCAGCTTCGCGGTGCCGATATCCATCCCCCGGTAGAGCTGCATGGAGTCGGCGTTGACCACTTCGCCGTCGAGCTGCTGAGCAAGAAATACCCCCAGATCGGACTTTCCGGCTGCAGTGGGACCGACGACGGTGATGACCCGCGGTGCGGGAGCTGAACTTCTCACCGCCCCAGTCTCGCAAACCTCCGGGCCTCTTCTCGAATGAGTGACGTGACCGGCCGCGAACGGGGGTCGTCCGGCCTTCCCGCTTCTGCTCCACCCCCGCCCCGTCTCCGCTCCGGACGGCGCGGATCTCCGGCGGTACCAGTAGAATTCGTAAGTGAATACGGGCGTTATCTCACGGTTTGCCGTTCGCCCCCAGGGCTGCCCTACGAGGCGGCCGGCAGCGAGGCCGCAGGAGGACGCCCGACCAAGTCCCCCAGCAGGGAAGGTGCCCGATGGGCTTCCTGGACAATTTGAAGGCCAAGCTGAGCCCCGCCAAGGAAAAGGTCGGCGACCTCGCGCATCAGCACGGGGGCAAGATCGACCAGGGGCTCGACAAGGCCGCACGGACCGTCGACCAAAAGACCAAGGGCAAGTACAGCGACAAGATCGAGTCCGGCACGAAGAAGGCCAAGGACGTGGTCGAGCGCCTGTCCCACAAGCACGACGAGGGTGGCGCCAAGAACGACGAAGGCGGCACGCCGCCCGCCTCGTGAACACGAACCGAATCAAGTCCGACGGACGGCCGTGGAGCGACGACGCTGCACGGCCGTCGTCCGTATCCGCCCGGATTCGAGTCCGGGCGGGCGGTCAGGACCAGGTGGCGACCAGGTAGCCCACGCCGTACGGGGCGTTCTCGTACAGCAGCTGTCCGCGCAGGCCCGCTCCCTCGCCCGCCCCCGCAAGCACCTGCCAGGGTGCCCGGCCCGCCGCTTTCAGCTCGTACGCCAGCAATTCGTCGAGCGCGATCAGCGCGCCGGGATCGGCGGTGCCCAGCGCGTGAGCGGCCGCCGCGTCGAACGCCTCGGCGCGGTCGTCCAGATAGCCCGGGGCCTTGACCGTGCGACAGGCACTGCCGTCGCCCATCACCAGCAGCGCCACCCGTTCCGCCCTGGCTGCCAGGTCCTGTCCCGTACTCGTACAGCGGTCGGTTTCGAGCGGCTCCCCCACACCGAGACCTGCGACCGGCGCCTCGGCCCATTGCGCACGGGCGAGCAGCCAGGCACCGACGGCCAGGGACGGCGGAAGGGGGCGGTCCGCCACGGTTCCGAGGTCGCGCCCGAGCCGTACGTCGAGGTCGACTCCGAAGCCCTTGAAGGAGCCGGTGGCCCCCTCGGGGTGCGGCCCTCGGCCCGCGAGGTCCGCGGGCCCGATCACCAGCAGCACATCGGGCCGGGCCGCGGCGAGCACGCCGAGGGCGTCGGCGCAGGCGTCCCGCAGCGCGTCGAGCTCGGGCGCGGCACCGGCGGCGACCTCGGGTACCAGCAGGGGCGGACAGGGGCAGACAGCGGCGGCGACAAGCATGGTGGGCAGCGTACTGGTTGAGCGCGACGCGCCCGTCTCCCGCAGGCGCCCGTCCTGCCGCCGCGGCCCGTTCCCTCCGCCGGTGTCAGTCGCAGCCGCAGCCGGGGGCCGCCGCGGCCGGCAGGGGCGCCGGGGCGCCGATACCGGGCAGGCCCAGCATCACTCCGGCCGGCTTGGCGGCCTCGGTGGTGGTGCGCTTCTCCCACGCGTCCCCGGCCCTGGTCCGCCGTACGCCCAGCGGGGCGCCCTCGGCGAGCAGGTGGTGCGGGGCTGCGTAGCTGATCTCGACGGTGACCACATCGCCGGGACGCACGTTCTCGTCCGGCTTGGTGAAGTGGACCAGGCGGTTGTCGGGGGCGCGGCCGGAGAGGCGGTGGGTGGCGCCGTCCTTGCGGCCCTCGCCCTCCGCGACCATGATCTCCAGCGTCCGGCCGACCTGCTTCTTGTTCTCCTCCCAGGAGATCTCCTCCTGGAGGGCGGACAGGCGCATGTACCGCTCCTGGACGACCTCCTTGGGGATCTGCCCCGCCATCTCGGCCGCCGGGGTTCCGGGGCGCTTGGAGTACTGGAAGGTGAAGGCGTTGGCGAAGCGCGCCTCGCGGACCGTGTGCATCGTCTGCTCGAAGTCCTCCTCGGTCTCGCCGGGGAAGCCCACGATGATGTCGGTGGAGATGGCGGCGTCCGGCATCGCGGCGCGCACCTTCTCGATGATGCCGAGGAAGCGCTCCTGCCGGTACGAACGCCGCATCGCCTTGAGGACGGTGTCCGAGCCCGACTGCAGCGGCATGTGCAGCTGAGGCATCACGTTGGGCGTCTCGGCCATGGCCGCGATCACGTCGTCCGTGAAGTCGCGGGGGTGCGGCGAGGTGAAGCGGACCCGCTCCAGGCCCTCGATCCTCCCGCAGGCGCGCAGCAGCTTGGAGAAGGCCTCGCGGTCGCCGATGTCGGCACCGTACGCGTTCACGTTCTGGCCGAGCAGGGTGATCTCCGAGACGCCCTCGGCGACCAGGGCCTCGATCTCGGCGAGGATGTCGCCGGTGCGGCGGTCCTTCTCCTTGCCGCGGAGCGCCGGGACGATGCAGAAGGTGCAGGTGTTGTTGCAGCCGACGGAGATGGAGACCCACGCCGCGTAGGCGGACTCGCGACGGGTGGGGAGCGTGGAGGGGAAGGCCTCCAGGGATTCGGCGATCTCGATCTGCGCCTCTTCCTGGACGCGGGCGCGCTCCAGCAGCACGGGCAGCTTGCCGATGTTGTGCGTACCGAAGACGACATCCACCCAGGGGGCCCGCTGGACGATGGTGTCGCGGTCCTTCTGCGCCAGGCAGCCGCCGACGGCGATCTGCATGCCGGGGCGCTTGGTCTTCATCGGGGCGAGCCGGCCGAGGTTGCCGTAGAGCTTGTTGTCGGCGTTCTCCCGGACCGCGCAGGTGTTGAAGACGACGACGTCGGCGTCGCCGTCGCAGCCCTCCGCGGCACGTACGTAACCCGCGTCCTCCAGCAGCCCGGACAGCCGCTCCGAGTCGTGGACGTTCATCTGGCACCCGTAGGTGCGCACCTCGTACGTTTTCAAACCGTCCACTACTCCACCAGCCACGTCGTTGCCGCTCACCCGTCCAGGGTAAGGGCTCCGGCCGGGCCGCAATGATGAGTACCTCAGCGGCCGGGGGCACGGCCTCCCAGGCGATGTTACGGAGGCCGCGGCCCGGGACCGCCGGGGGGCCTGCCCTGGTCATCGCCGGGACGGGCTGGCAGGATCGCCGCCATGCTCCAGGCACTGTCCCGTATCGGCCGACGGCGCGCCCTGCAGGCGTGCGCCGCCCTCGTCGTCGTGCTCGGGCTGCTGCTGTGGTGGCTGCTCCCGCTCGGGAAGCCCGCGCCGAGCGGCACGCTGACCTTCAGCACCGGCGTACGCAGCGGGGTCTACCAGCGCTACGGCGAGCGGCTCAAGGGGGACCTGGCCAAGGACCTGCCCCATGTGTCGATAAGGCTGCAGACCAGCGAGGGCTCGCAGCAGAACATCGCACGGGTGGCGACCGGGAAGGCCGACTTCACCATCGCCACCGCCGATGCCCTCGCCACCTATCTGCACGGCGGCGGGCCCGGCGCCGACCGGCTGCGGGGCTGTGTGCGGCTGTACGACGACTACATACAGCTGGTCGTGCCCCGCGGCTCGAAGGTGCGGAAGGTCTCGGACCTGGCCGGCCAGCGCGTCGGCGTGGGGCAGCCGGGTTCCGGCGTACGGCTGGTCGCCGACCGGCTGATGACAGCCGCCGGTCTCGATCCTGCGAACGATGTGACGCCGGTTCCCAACGGTATCGACACCACGCCGCAGCAGTTGGAGAACGGCCTGCTCGACGCCTTCTTCTGGTCCGGCGGACTGCCCACTTCCGCCGTGCAGGAGTTGTCGGACCGGTTCGCGATCCGGCTGGTCCCGCTGGAGGCCGCGCTGATCAAGGAGCTGCAGGCCGTGGGCGGGTCCGCCCGCTACTACCGGTCGGCCATGATGCCCGCCGACGCGTACCACGGGACACAGCAGGGACAGGCGGTGCCGACGGTCGCGATCGCCAACGTGCTGGTGACCACCGACCGTACGGATCCGGCGATGACCGAGGCGTTCACCCGGACCGTGATCGACAGCCGGGACCGGATCGGGCGCGAGGTGCACGCGGCCCAGCTGGTGGATCTGCGCACGGCGATCTACACCGATCCGCTGCCGCTGCACGAGGGGGCCAAGCGCTACTACCGCTCGGTCAAGCCCTGATCCGCACGCCCAAGCCCTGATCCGCACGCCCAAGCCCTGATCCGCACGCCCAAGCCCTGATCCCCACGCCCAAGCCCTGATCCCCACGCCGCCGGCCGCTTCCCCGCCCGCTCAGCCCTGTGGGCCCCGGCGCGGCACCGACACCGTCACCCGCAGCCCGTGCGGCTCGTGGGCGGCATAGCCGATGGAGCCACCGCCCGCCGCCAGGAGGGCCTGGGAGATGGAGAGCCCGAGGCCGGAACCCTGCACGTTCTGATGCTGGGCGCTGCGCCAGAAACGGTCGCCGACGCGCTCCATTTCCTGTGCGGTCAGGCCCGGGCCCCGGTCGGCGACGACGACCGTGACGTCATCACGACCGGCGGCGACCGTGACGAGGACCTCTTCGTCGGCCGGGGTGAACTTCAGGGCGTTGTCGATGATGGCGTCGAGGGAGCTCGACAGTGCGATGGGGTCCGCCCAGGCCGTCACGGCGGACGAGCCGTCCGCCCTGAGCCGTACTCCTTTCTCCTCGGCGACCAGCCGCCAGGACGCGACGCGTTCCGCGGTGAGCGCGCCTATGTCCGTGAGCTGCAGGTCTGCCGCGGCGTGTTCGGCCAGCGCCAGGTCGAGCAGGTCGTCCAGAACCTGCGCGAGGCGTTTGCCCTCCGTGCGTACGGAGGCGATCTCCTCGTTGCCCTCGGGGAGTTCGAGCGCGAGGAGCTCGATCCGCAGCAGCAGCGCGGCAAGGGGGTTGCGCAGCTGATGCGAGGCGTCGGCGACGAAGGCGCGCTGCTGCTCCAGCACATCCTCGACGTTGTCGGCCATCTCGTTGAACGAACGGGCCAGGCGCCTGAGTTCCGGCGGTCCCCCGGAGGCCACGACCCGGGATCTCATCCGGCCGCTGGCGATGTCGTGGGTGGCCGCGTCGAGGGTCCGTACGGGCAGCAGTACCCAGCCGGTGAGCCGGATCGCCGCGCCGACCGCCACCAGCATCGCGACCGCTTCGCCGGCCGCGATGAGCAACCAGCCGCGCAGCGTACGCGCACGCATTTCGTCGGTGGGCGAGTCGATGACCACGACGGCGACGACATCGCCGTCCCGTACGACGGGTGAGGCGACGACGACCCTGCCCCGCTGCCAGGGCCAGACCTGCGGCGGATCGTGGCTGCGCCGCCCCAGGAGCGCCTCCTTGAAGGCCTCTCGCCCCTCTCCCTCGATCGGGAGCTGCCAGGTGGCCGGGGCCTTCGCCATGGCGCTGTTGTCGCGGTAGAAGACACCGGCGCGGATGCCGTACACCGATGCGTACGTGTCGAGTTCGCCGCGCAGGATGCGGCGCCGCTCCTCGTGACCGGGGGTCCGCTCGGCGATGAACTGGGCGAGCGCGGCGAAGCGCGCCGTGTCGTCGATGCGGTCGATGACGACGCTCTGCTGCCGGGCGGCGGCGACGCTGACGGCCAGCGGGAAGCCGAGGGCGAGCAGCACGCTCGCCATGAGAATGATGAGCAGGGGAAGCAGCCGGGTGCGCACCTGGGACGTACGCCTCTACGAGGACGGGGCGACGAGGCGGTAGCCGACCCCGCGCACCGTCTCGATCAGTGCGGGCAGCCGCAGTTTGGAACGCAGGGACGCGACGTGCACTTCGAGCGTGCGCCCCGTCCCCTCCCAGTTCGTGCGCCACACCTCGCTGATGATCTGCTCCCGGCGGAAGACCACACCGGGGCGCTGGGCGAGCAGCGCGAGCAGGTCGAACTCCTTGCGGGTGAGTTGGACTTCCGATCCGTCGACGCTGACCCGGCGGGTGGGCAGCTCGATGTGGACGTGTCCGAGGCGCAGCGCGGCGGCGGGCGTGGGTGCGGTGTCCTCGCCGGCCGATTTGCGGCGGCTGACGGCATGGATCCGGGCGAGGAGCTCGCCGGTGTCGTACGGCTTGACCACGTAGTCGTCGGCCCCGAGGTTGAGACCGTGGATCCGCGACCGGACATCGGCGCGCGCGGTCACCATGATCACCGGGATCGAGGCGCGCTTGCGGATCTTCCCACACACCTCGTAGCCGTCCTGGTCGGGCAGCCCGAGGTCGAGGAGCACGACGCCGAAGGGCTCCGTGTCCGCGGGCAGCAGGGCCTGCAGCGCCTCCTCGCCGCTGCGGGCGTGCACCACCTGGAAGCCGTGCCGGGCAAGGATCGCGGACAGGGCGGCCGCGACGTGGTTGTCGTCCTCGACGAGCAGCAGTCTCATGACCCCCCTTTCCGAAGGTGCGATGTCGGTGCGGTTTCTCGTACGCCGTTCGTCACTTCCCCGTTCCGAGGTGTTTCACGTCATGACGTACCAGGGCATCCACTCCGATGACGGGTACATCAGTCAAGGGCCCGCCCTTGCATCGAGCCATCTGTTATCCACCCGGTACGCCCCGGGTATCTCACCTGCCGCCCCCTTCACACGGAGTGTCCGGTTGCCGCCGGATCGTTATGCTCAATTTCCGCTCAGATGTAATGACGCTGGTCGCACTGCGTGACTATGGTCCTTCCCAACCGAGGAGGACGGAGCAAGAAGCCGATGAGCGCAGTTTCAGTAACCAAGGGCGCCGAGGACGCCGCACCTGCGGCGAACGACCTTGTCGTACTGAGCAACGTCAACAAGCACTTCGGCGCGCTGCATGTGCTCCAGGACATCGACCTGACCATCGCCCGTGGCGAGGTCGTGGTCGTCATCGGGCCCTCCGGGTCCGGGAAGTCCACGCTGTGCCGCACGATCAACCGCTTGGAGACGATCGACTCGGGCGCCATATCGATCGACGGCAAGCCGCTGCCCCAGGAGGGCAGGGAGCTGGCCAGGCTGCGTGCTGATGTCGGCATGGTCTTCCAGTCGTTCAATCTTTTCGCGCACAAGACGGTGCTCGAAAACGTGATGCTGGGCCAGCTCAAGGTCCGCAGGACGGACAAGAAGGCCGCCGAGGACAAGGCCCGTTCGCTGCTGGACCGGGTGGGCGTGGCGACGCAGGCCGACAAGTACCCCGCCCAGCTCTCCGGCGGTCAGCAGCAACGCGTGGCCATCGCCCGCGCGTTGGCCATGGACCCCAAGGTGATGCTCTTCGACGAGCCGACCTCCGCGCTCGACCCGGAGATGATCAACGAGGTGCTGGAGGTCATGCAGCAGCTCGCCCGGGACGGCATGACGATGGTCGTCGTCACCCACGAGATGGGCTTTGCTCGCTCGGCGGCGAACCGCGTCGTCTTCATGGCGGACGGAAAGATCGTCGAAGAGGCCACGCCCGACCAGTTCTTCAGCAACCCGCGCAGTGACCGGGCCAAGGACTTCCTGTCGAAGATCCTTCACCACTGACTGATCCTTCACCGCCGGTCCTCGGACCGGTCGATCACTCACATCGCGTCAATTCTAGGGAATTTCACCATGCAGCTTCGTAAGGTCACCGCCGCCTCGGCCGCCGTGCTCGCCCTCGCCCTGACCGCCACCGCCTGTGGTTCCGACAAGAAGGACGGCGGCTCGGACAGTGCGGGCGGCGGCAAGAAGATCACGATCGGCATCAAGATCGACCAGCCGGGCATCGGCCTGAAGACCCCCGACGGCAAGTACACCGGCTTCGACGTCGATGTCGCCACGTACGTCGCCAAGGAACTCGGCTACGACGCCAAGGACATCGTCTTCAAGGAGACCAAGAGCGCCGACCGCGAGACGGCGATCGAGCGCGGCGACGTGAAGTTCATCGCCGCCTCCTACTCGATCAACGACGAGCGACAGCAGAAGGTCGACTTCGCGGGCCCGTACCTGCTGGCGCACCAGGACATCCTCGTCCGCGCCGACGACGACTCGATCAAGTCGCCGGAGGACCTGAACAAGAAGAAGCTGTGTTCGGTCACCGGCTCGACCTCGGCTCAGAACGTCCACGACAAGCTGGCACCGAAGGCGCAGCTCCAGGAGTACGGCGGCTACTCGGAGTGTCTGACCGGCCTGGAGAACAAGGTCATCGACGCGCTGACCACCGACGACTCCATCCTCGCCGGCTACGCGTCGCAGCAGCAGTTCCAGGGCAAGTTCAAGCTGGCCGGCCTCAAGATGACCAACGAGAACTACGGCATCGGCCTGAAGAAGGGCGACGCCGATCTCAAGAAGAAGATCAACGACGCGCTCACCAAGATGGTCTCGGACGGTTCCTGGGACAAGGCCGTGAAGGACAACTTCGGCCCGGCGAACTACAAGAACGACCCCGCCCCGAAGATCGGCAACATCGTCAAGTGAAGCAGGGCCGACCCGGCGCGCCGTCCATGAACGGCGGCGCGCCCTGCCCTCCTACACGCGGAAGCGCGGGAGATCGTGTTCGACTTTCTTGAAGGTTACGACCTGTTGGGGGCCTTCTGGGTGACGGTGCGGCTCACCGTCTACTCGGCCCTCGGCTCCCTCATATGGGGAACGCTGTTGGCCGGCATGAAGGTCAGCCCGGTCCCCCTGATGCGTGGCTTCGCCACCGCTTATGTGAACGTGGTCCGGAACATTCCGCTGACCGTGATCATCGTGTTCTCGTCGTTGGGCCTCTTCCAGACGCTGGACGTCAAGCTCGGCGCCAGCGATTTCACCGACATCAACTTCCGCCTGGCGGTGCTCGCCCTGATCGCCTACACCGCCGCCTTCGTGTGCGAGGCCGTGCGCTCCGGCATCAACACCGTCCCCGTGGGCCAGGCAGAGGCGGCGCGTGCCCTCGGGCTGAGCTTCACTCAGGTGCTGCGGCTGATCGTCCTCCCACAGGCGTTCCGCGCGGTGGTCAACCCGCTGTCCAACGTGCTGATCGCGTTGACGAAGAACACCACGGTCGCCTCGGCGATCGGGGTCGCCGAGGCCGCGTACCTGATGAAGGGCATGATCGAGGCCCAGGCCCAGCTGATCCTGATCGCGTTGGTCTTCGCGTTCGGCTTCATCGTTCTGACCCTCCCGACCGGCCTGATCCTCGGCTGGGTGAGCAAGAAGGTGGCGGTGAAGCGATGACTTCCGTCCTCTACGACGCCCAGGGACCGCGCGCCAAGCAGCGCAACATCCTGTACACGGTGCTGTTCGTCCTGTGCGCCGCGGCCGTGGTGTGGTGGGTGTACGCCGGCCTCGCCGAGAAGCACCAGCTCGACTGGATCAAGTGGGAGCCCTTCTTCACCAGCCCCCAGCCCTGGCAGACGTACATCTGGCCGGGCCTCCAGAACACGCTCAAGGCGGCGTTCTTCGCCCTGATCATCGCGCTGCCGCTCGGGGCGCTGTTCGGCATCGGCAGGCTGTCGGACCACCGGTGGATGCGGGTTCCGTCCGGCGTCGTCGTGGAGTTCTTCCGCGCCATCCCCGTGCTGATCCTGATGATCGTCGCGAACGCGGTGTACTCGGAGTACACCGACATCAGCACCGATGTCCGCCCCCTGTACGCCGTGGTGACCGGTCTGGTGCTGTACAACGCCTCCGTGCTCGCCGAGATCGTGCGGGCCGGAATCGAGTCCCTGCCGAAGGGCCAGGCGGAGGCGGCCAAGGCGCTCGGCATGCGCAAGAGCCAGATCATGGTGTCCGTGCTGCTGCCGCAGGCGGTGACGGCCATGCTGCCGGCGATCGTCAGCCAGCTCGTCGTCATCATGAAGGACACCGCACTCGGTGGCGCCATGATGACCTTCCCCGAGCTGCTGGCCTCGATCCGCCCGATGAGTGCGAACTACGGCGCGAACACCATTGCATGCTTCACCATCGTGGCCGTGATCTTCGTCGCGCTGAACTTCACGCTCACCTCGTTCGCGAGCTGGCTGGAGCGGTATCTCCGGCGCACCAAGAAGAGCAAGGGCACCGCGCCCGGGGGCGCACCGGAGACCGTCGGTGAGCCGGCGCTCGTCGTTGACGACGGACGCGCCGTCTGACGGCTCGTCGCATCGTGTGCCCGAGGGGCGGTGGCACATCCGCCACCGCCCCTCGCCGCGTTCCGGGGGCGCTTGACGCAAGCACCGGCAGTAGGTTGCATACGTTCTGTGATCGCGCACCGAGCCCCCGCCGCCACACCTCCTCCGCCCCCTGAGCCCGTTTCGCTCCCTTCGCCTGCATTGCCTGCACGCATTCGAGGAGCCTCGTCGTGGATCCGGTGATCGTCGTCGGCGCCGGGCCCGTCGGCCTGACGCTGTCGCTCGCCCTCGCGGCGCAGGGCGTCCCCTCCGTCCTTCTCGACGAGGATCCGGCCAGGGACGAGACGCGTCCGGCCCGTACGGTGGTGCTGCGCGAGGACACCGCCGCCCTGGTGGAACGGCTCGGCTGCAAGGCGCTGCGGAACGAGGGCATCCGGTGGTCCGGCTGGCGGTCCATGCGGCGCAAGCAGTTGGTGCGTGAGCTGACGCTCGGCGGGGACTCCCCCGACGGCGATCCGTTGCCTGCCCCGATTCATCTGCCGCAGCACGCCCTGACGCGCGGGCTGCGGGACGCGGTGGCCGCTCAGGAACTGGTGCAGGTGGCCCCGTACAGCCGGATCGACACGCTGGAGCAGGATCCGGCCGGGGTCACGGTGCACACCAGGGAGCCGAACCCGACCTGGTGGCGCGGGAGTTACCTGGTGGGCTGCGACGGTGCCAGATCCACCGTGCGCAAGCTCCTCGACATCCGTTTCCCCGGGCGTACGGCGGTGGAGCGGCATGCCGTCGCGGCGCTGCGCACCGAGCTCCCCTGGCCGGGACAGGCCGTGCTGCACCGGCTGCCGCCGTGGCGGACCGGCGGCGCCGAGGTGACCGCACGGCCGCTGCCGGACGGCGCCTGGCGACTGGACTGGCTGCTGCCGCCGCGCGGCGAGCTCGTCACGCCGGACGCCCTGATCGCCCGGATCCGGGACACCCTGGCGGGCTGGTGCGGCGAGACACCGCCGTACGAACTGCTGGACACGGGTGTGTACACGCTGCACCACCGGCTCGCCCTGCGCTGGCGGGCCGACCGGGCCTTCCTGGCCGGGGACGCCGCCCATCTGCTGGGCGCGCTCGGCACCCAGGGGCTCGACGAGGGGCTGCGGGACGCCGAGAACCTGGCCTGGAAACTCGCCCACGCCTGGCACCACGGCGCCTCCGACGTACTGCTCGACAGCTACCAGGCCGAGCGCCGGGCCGCGGTCGCCGCACGGCTGCGCGCCGCGGACCAGTCGCTGCCGATACTGCGGGGCGGCGGAGGTCTGCGGGCCCTCGTCCCGGGGAGCGCACGGGGGCACGACTCACTGCTCACCGACGGACATCTGGGCTGTGGCCCCCTCGGTGCGCCCCCCTCGTACTCGCACTCGCCCCTTGCGCCCCCACGCGCCGAGGCGCACACCTCCGTGAGTACGCCCCCCGGTGCGCCGGTCACCGATGTGCGGGTGACGGCTCCGGACGGCACGACCGTGCGGCTGCGCGAACGGCTGGGTCAGGGGCATCTGCTGGTGGTCCTGGTGGCGCCCGGTACGGGCGTGTGGGACCGGCGTCACTGGATGAGCGCCGGGGTCATGCCGCGGCTGGTCGCGGCTGTCGACACACTGCCGGTGAAGGGCGAGCTGCTGGTGACCGAGAGCTATCCGGGGGCGTCGGCCCACACCGTGCTGCTGATCAGGCCGGACGGTCACCTTGTGGCGTCGTTCGGCGGGGTACGGCCGCGGGAGCTCTTCGCGGCGGCGGACGCGGTGCGGGGCGGGGCGGCGCGCGCCTCCGTACGCTCCGACCGGACTGCGGGCATCAATTGACCGATGCGGACGTGCATGGTCTACTCCGGAACGTGATCGACACCGATGTGCGCCTGTGGCGGAGGGTCCACATGGACCTCGTCCGCTATGCGGGCTGCGTGTGTCGCCCGTCCCGCTGAATCGCCTTTTCCTGCCACGCCGTGCGCTCTGCCGCACGGTCGTGCGTCCGCGCGAACCCTCAGGACGGTCTCTGTGTCTGCCCCTTCGTCACCCTCTGTACGCATGTCCTCCTCCGCCGCCGATGGTGCTTCCGGTCCGACGGCCGCGGAGCTGCTCGTTTTCGTCCGCCGCGTCGCCGCCGACGCCGAAATCATCGCCTCGCTCCCGCTCGATCCCGAAGGCCGCACCTGGGTCCAGCTCGAAGGGCCGAGCGGCAGCGAGGCCTGGTTGATCGGCTGGCCGCCGGGTACCGGCACCGGCTGGCACGACCACGCCGACTCGATCGGCGCCTTCACCACCGCGGCCGGCGCCCTCAAGGAACTGTCGCTCGCCGCCCGGCTGCCCACCGACGGCTGGAAGACGCTCGAACTCACCGAAGGCATCGACCGTTCCCGGGAGTTGGCCACCGGCCAGGGCAGGGCGTTCGGCCGCCACCACGTCCACGAGGTGCTGAACGAATCGGGCACGGAACACGCCGTCTCCGTCCATGCGTACTACCCGCCGCTGCCGCAGATCCGGCGCTACAGCCGCATCGGTGCGGTGCTCCGTCTCGAACAAGTCGAACGGCCGGAGGACTGGCAGTGAGCGACGGCCCTCGGCGCGGTACGGCACCGGTCGGGATCGACGAACTGCTGGAACGGGTCCGGGCCGGGTTCGTCCGGGTCGGCCCGCGGGAAGCGCTCGCCGCCACCGCGGACGGGGCGCTTCTCGTGGACATCCGCTACGCGGAGCTGCGAGAACGGGACGGACTGATTCCGGGGGCGCTGGTCGTCGAACGCAACGAGCTGGAGTGGCGGCTCGACCCGCAGGGCAGCCACCGGGCTCCGGAGGCGGTCAGCCACGACCTCCAGGTCGTGGTGGTCTGCAACGAGGGCTACGCGTCGAGCCTCGCCGTCGCGTCCCTGCAGCGACTGGGGCTGCACCGGGCGACCGATGTGATCGGCGGGTTCCAGGCGTGGCGTGCGGCCGGGCTCCCGGTCGAGGCCTGACGGACGGGGCCGACGGCGGGACGGACGGGGCCGGCCTCGGACGGACGGAGGACGGACTTGGCCGGCGGCGGAGCATCCGGCTGAGAACGGCCCCTTCCGGCGCCGGGAATGGCCCCTCCGGCTATGGGCGTACCCGGACTGCACGCGTCGTACGGAAGCATCCGCTCGGGTTGCGAGTGGGCGCACCGTCGCAGAGCAGGCCTGCCGCTTCATGAACTCGGTGCCAGCGGGCTCCGGGGTGCGATGGCCAGCCCCCGCCTGCCCGCTCGCCGGTGCCCCGCATCCGCCCCGAAACACCCGAACGCCACGCTCCGGTGGAGCAATCTCCGCACCCGACGGACATTCGGCTCAACGCCAAGGACCGACGTGACGGAGACTTCGCACCCATGCCGACGCCCGCCTTGACCCCCGACCAGCTCGATGCCCAGGCAGTTCGCCTCCACGACACCGAGGCCTGGCAGCAGATCGTCACCGGCTGGGACCTCACCGCCGCCGAACCCGTCCCCCCGTCCTCCTCCCCCGGCGCCGCGGATCGGCAGGCGGGCCGTCAGCCGGCCGACTGGCGCGATCTGCTGTCCGTACCGGTCGATCAGCTCATCGCCGAGTCCGTGCGCGCCCTGCCGGCCACCGCGCCGCGCGAGCGGCCCCTTCCCGGGCGGCTCGGCGCGATCCTCCCCGACCGGCTCCACTCCTGGCGGCGCATCGGTCAGCCCGAAGTGCAGCCCTCCACCCATCTCGCCTACGCACGGCAGATCCTGACCGAGTGGGGCTGGCAGAACACCCCGTATCGGCTCCGCAACGCCCGCGGCGCCCGGTGCGTCTGCGGCGCTCTGCTCACCGCCCACCGGCTGGGCTACGGCTCCCTCGACACCGTGGACCGGGCGGGCGCCTGGCTCGTCGCAGAACTCCGGTCCCGGGGCTGGACCGGTCTGATCGGACCGTGGAACCGCTGCCCCGGCCGCACCGCCGAGGATGCGCTCGCGCTGATCGACGCCACCATCGCCCGCGCCGCCCGCGCCGGGCAGTGAGGCGCCCCCGGAAACGCCCCGGGCGTGGCATTCGATGAGGGAGTGAGGGGGCTGTGGCCCGGCCCGTGACCGGGACGGACGCGGCGCCGCGCCTCAGTGGCGGGTGAGCAGCGCGTCGACCAGATCGCGCAGTGGGCCCGTGAGGTCCTGCGACGTGGCCGACGCGAGCGGCTCCAGACCCGGAGAGGCGCGCAGCACCGTGATGCCGAAGGCCACGGACAGAACGAGTTGGGCCCGCAGGAGGAGCCCGTCACCGTCGGAGTCCTCGGACCGCCAGCCGGCCGCCGAGGCGAGCCGCTCGCTGAACGTGCGCAGCAGGCCGGTGCGCATCTGCTCGGTGCGCTCGTCGCCGGAGGAACGCAGCAGCAGCAGGAGGGCGCCCCTGGGGCCGTCGGTGGCGAGCACACCCGCGGTGTGACTGACGATGATCTCCGGAATCTGTTCCAGGTCGGCCACCGTGCCCGCCGCGTGGACGAGTTCGTCGATGACCGCCCTCAGACAGGCTTCGAAGAGGCCTTCCTTGGACTGGAAGTAACGGTTGATGAGCGCGACGTTGACACCGGCGTCATCGGCGATGTCGCGCACGGTCGTGGCCGCGTATCCGTCATACGCGAAGCGCCGGCGGGCCGAGTCGAGCAAGAGCCCACGGGTCCTGGCGCCGGCACCTCGCCGGGAGGGCGGCGGGCTGTTGTCCGTCGGCGCCAGGGGCGCGGGAGCTGCCTGGGAACTGCTGGCTTTCATGGCTGTCCTCTCTCTGCTCGAACGGTACCGCCCGGGCCGCGGTGTAAACAGATGTTGACCTCACTCTCCCGACTGCCCTAGCGTCTGGGTAAGCACATGTTTACCTTTGGCTCCGGGCGAGCGAATGATGCCCGGCAGCCCCTCACTTACGGAGTCCCGAATGGACGCCCCCAGCCCACGGCCCGCACCGGTGGCGTGGTCGCCACGCTGGCCCTCGCCGGCATCACTGCCGCGATCATGCAGACACTGGTCACGCCGCTCATCGCGGAGCTGCCCCAGATCCTGCACACCTCGCCGTCGAACGCGGCATGGGTGATCACCGTCACCCTGCTGGCGGGGGCGATCTGCGTACCGATCTCCGGCCGCCTCGGCGACCTGATCGGCAAGCGCCGCATGCTCCTGGCGTGCTCGGTGCCGCTCGTGGCCGGCTCGCTGGTCTGCGCCCTCGCCTCCTCCGTCGTCCCCATGATCATCGGGCGTGGACTGCAGGGCATGGGCATGGGCATGGGCATGGTGCCGCTGGGCATCGCCCTGCTGCGCGATGTCGTCCCGGCGGAGAAGCTCAGCTCCTCCATCGCGCTGGTGAGCGCCTCCATGGGCATCGGCGGCGGGCTCGGCCTGCCGATCGCCGCGGCAGTCGCCCAGTACGCCAACTGGCGGGTGCTGTTCTGGGGCTCCACCGTCCTGGCCGTGGTGATCGCCCTCGCGATCTGGTTCGTCATCCCCGACGTCCCGGCCGGCGCCAAGGGTCAGCGCTTCGACGCCCTCGGCGCGGTCGGGCTCGGCGCCGGACTGGTCTGCCTGCTGCTCGCCGTGTCGAAGGGCGCCAACTGGGGCTGGTCCTCGGCGACGACCCTCGGACTCTTCGCCGCCGCCGTCGTGACCCTGCTGGCCTGGGGCGCCTGGGAGCTGCGCATGCGGGATCCGCTGATCGACCTGCGCACCACGGCCCGCCCCCGGGTGCTGCTCACCAACGTCGCCTCGATCTTCGTCGGCTTCGGCATGTACGCGAGCATGCTGGTCGTGCCGCAGTTGCTCCAGTTCCCGGAGGCCACCGGCTACGGCCTGGGCCAGTCGATGCTCGCCGCCGGCCTGTGGATGGCACCCGGCGGCATCATGATGATGATCGTCTCGCCGCTCGGCGGAAAGCTCACGGACGCCCGCGGCCCGAAGCTCACCCTGATCAGCGGTGTCCTGGTGCTGGCCGCCGGGTACGGCCTGTCGCTCGCCCTCATGGGCTCCGCGTGGGGCCTCATGCTGGCCCTCATGGTCATCAACAGCGGCGTGGGCCTCGCCTACGGATCGATGCCCGCGCTGATCATGAGCTCGGTACCGCTCTCCGAGACCGCCGCCGCCAACGGGTTCAACACCCTCATGCGTTCACTGGGCACCTCGGTCGGCGCCGCCGTGATGGGCGTGGTCCTCTCCCAGATGACGGTCACCATGGGCGGACACAGCTTCACCTCCGAGAGCGGCTTCCGCACGGGCCTGATGATCGGCTGCGGCATCGCGCTGGTCGCCGCGGTCATCGCGAGCGTCATCCCGGCCGCCCGCGCCGCCTCGGGCGCCGACGGCAGGAGCAAGACCGCCGCCGCACCCGAGCAGGCCGCGGCCGAAGTCTGATCCGGCGGGCCGACGCCGCCCCGGGGGACGACGCCCGCCGGGGCGGCGTCTGCCGCCCCGCATCACCCGCCGCACCGGGAAAGGTTTCCGTTCGTCGCCGTGCGTGGGCTGCCCGACAGAAACATCCTTTGACATACCTATATTTTCAGATCTACCATTCGGGCCATGCCCGATTCCCGCGCGTCCGCCCAGGACCTCGACCGTGTGGCCGCCGCGCTCACGGCGTGCCTGCCCGCGCTGAACCGGGCTCTCGACCGGCGGGTCGCCCAGGACTTCGCGCGGCCCAAGCCGCCCGAGGGGCAACTCGCGCTGCTGCGCTTCGTATCGCAGCAGGAAGGCGCCACCGTGCGCCAGGCCGCCGACGCCCTGCTGATGCGGCCGAACAACGTCAGCGCCCTCGTCTCCCAGCTCACCGAGCAGGGACTGCTGGAGCGCCGGCAGGACGCCGGGGACAAGCGGATCGCCCATCTGTATCCGACCTCAAGGGCACGGCGGGAGCTGGCCGAGGTCCGGCGCCTGGAGGGCGCCCACATGTCCCAGGCTCTCCAGTCCCTCACCGATGGTGAGTTGGACGCACTGGGTTCGGCACTCGGCGCGCTGACGTCTCTCACGCGCCATCTGCGCCCCGTGCCCGCCGCCGAGTAACCCCGCGATCCCCCTGTCGGGGGACGCGACCGAGCGCGCGCACGGCTGTCTCCGTGCCCGGAGGGATCTCCCGTGCCCGGAGACAGATCCGCTCCGTCCGGCCCGGCGGGCCGGATGGAGCGCGTTCCGGTTCCTTCCCTGTTTCCCGGAGCACTCCGGATCCTTCCCTGTTTCCCGTAGCGCTCCGGATCCCACCGCACTCCCGACAGACAAGGCACCTCCATGCCGTCCACCACCGTGGATCACTCGTCCCTGCCCGCCGCCTCCCCACCGGAGTTGTCGCAGCCCCGCAGCAGGCGCTCCAACCCCTGGCTGACCCTCCTCGCGGTCGCCTTCGGCCTCTTCATGGTCCAACTCGACGCGTCCGTCGTGGCGATCGCCAACCCGGAGATCGGCCGCGCGCTCAAGGCGTCCACCCCGGACCTGCAGTGGGTGACCAACGCCTATCTGCTCGCCCTGGCGGCCTCGCTGATTCTGGGCGGCAAGCTCGGCGACCGCTTCGGGCGGCGTACGTACTACGTGGCCGGTGTCGTCGGGTTCACCCTGGCATCGGTCGCCATCGGTCTGTCCGGCTCCGTCGAGGGCGTCATCACCTTCCGGGCGGCACAGGGCTTCTTCGGAGGTCTGCTGATGCCCAACACGCTGGGCCTGCTGCGTGCGGTGTTCCCGCCGCGCAAGTTCGGCATGGCGGTGGGCATCTGGGCCATGGTCTCGGCGGTCTCGACGGCGCTCGGGCCGATCGTCGGGGGCCTGCTGATCGAGCACGTCAACTGGGAGTCCGTGTTCTACATCAACGCCCCCATCGGCGTGATCACGGTGCTGGTCAGCGCCGCTGTGCTGCCGCAGAGCAAGAACTCGACCGGCCGACACCGCTTCGACATCGCCGGTGTCATCCTCCTGGCACTGGGACTGCTCTGCGTGATCTTCGGCGTCGTCAAGGGCGAGACGTGGGGCTGGTCCTCGGCGGGCACCCTGGGGTCGGTCGTGGCGGGTGTGCTGATCCTGGTCGCCTTCGGCTGGTACGAGACCCGTGTCGCGCACCCGTTGCTGCCGATGCGGCTGTTCCGCAGCCGCGCGCTGACCACCGGTACGGTCGTCGCCGCGCTCAACTTCTTCGTGATGCTCGGCCTGATCTTCTTCGTGATGCTCTACCTGCAGAACGTACGAGGCTTCACCCCCGTCGAGGCCGGTGTGCGCACACTGCCGCTCAGCCTCGCCTCCCTGGTGGCCTCTCCCTTCGGGGCTGCGCTGACCGCCCGTTTCGGACCGCGGCTCTCCATGCCGCTGGGCATGCTGCTCCAGGCCGCCGCCGCCTTCACCATGCTGACCTGGGACACCGGCTCCTCCTACGCCACGATGTGGCCGCCGTTCGTCGCGCTCGGCCTCGGTGTCGGCATGGTGATGTCCGCCTCCTCCGCCGCCATCGTCGGCCAGGCCCCTGTCGAGGACGGCGGCGTGGCGGGCGGCATCCAGGCCACCGCCCTGCAGATCGGCGGCGCGCTGGGGACGTCCGTACTCGTCTCGCTGATCAGCAGCCGGGTCGGCTCGACGCTGACCGGGGAACTGACCGGGGCGGGCGTCCCGGCGGGTGTGGCTGCCGGGATGGCGGAGGCCAAGGACGCGGTGGCGATGGGCGTCGCTCCGGTCTCGCCCGACATGCCTGACCGGCTCCGGGCAGCTGTCGTGGAAGGCAGCGGCCAGGCGTTCATGAACGGTGTGCACACGGCCGTCACCGTCACCGGTGTGCTCTGCCTGCTGGGCGCCGTCATCGCTGCCGTCGGCCTCCGGCGTGCCTCGCTGGCTCCGCAGCACTGAACGCCGACGTACGGTGCCCGGCCCGCGCGGGCACCGTACTTTCCTCGGGCGGCCACTGTCCGGCCGGCCGGCGCCGACGGGTCGTCGAGCACCCCCGGCAGCGCGGTGAGGATGCCGTCGATCGACTCGGCCGCCAGTGCGTCGATCGCGGCCGTCGCGTCCGGGCCCAGAGTCCGTCGACCGCATGGGCCAGGGCGTTCAGCGAACTCGTCAGGGTGAGTCCCCCGTGGCATCGTCGACGCGTCAACTCCGGGTCGTACACCACGGTCCGGGGCGCGATCGACGCATCGCAGCGCGTCGTCTTCCCCCCGTCCTCCGTCTCGCCCAGGACCGGTGTCACCTCGGATCCGGCGTATGCGGTCCGCCCTGCGCAAACGCCTCTCGCACGAACGCCACCCCATGCGTCCGCCACCCCGCGCGAGCGTCCGTCGGAACCGCCGGTCAGAAGGGGACGTCCAGGCCTTCCGTGTCCTCGCCCTCCTCTTCCAGCGCCCGCCGCACCACGCGCAGGGCCATTCCCTCCCCGTACCCCTTGCGGGCGAGCATGCCCGCGAGGCGGCGCAGCCGCTTGTCGCGGTCCAGGCCGCGCGTGGACCGCAGCTTGCGCGCGACCAGCTCGCGGGCGGTCGCCTCCTCCTGATCGGAGTCGAGCTGCCCGACAGCCTCGTCGATCACTGCGGAGTCCACCCCCTTGGTGCGCAGCTCACGGACGAGAGCGCGGCGGGCCAGCCCTCGGCCGTGATGCCGGGACTCCACCCAGGCGTCCGCGAAAGCGGCGTCGTCGATCAGCCCGACGTCCTCGAAGCGCGACAGCACTTCTTCGGCCGCCTCATCCGGGATCTCCCGCTTGCGCAGGGCGTCCGCGAGCTGCTTTCGGGTGCGCGGTGTCCCGGTGAGCAGCCGCAGGCAGATGTTGCGCGCCTGCTCGACCGGGTCTCGCGGCTCCCCCTTCTCGGCCCTCGACGAGAAAGGGGAGCCGCTGCTCCTGGAGCGGGAACGGGCACGACCACCCGCCCCCTCGCCGAATCCGGCGTCCGAGCCGCCGTGACCGGGCCCACCGGCCTCCGGCTCGTACGCGCCCTCGGACCCGGCCGTGTGTCCGGCGACGAATTCGGGACCGGGACCGGCGCCATGTTCGTCGGCGCTGACCGGCCACTCCGTACGACGCGTCACGGTCTAGCTCTTGGCCGCCGCGGCCTTGGCCGGCTTGCTCTTGCCGGCCGGAGCGGGCACCGACTTCGCGCTGTCGGCCGCAGCCATGGCGCCACCCGCCGCATCCGCACCGGCCTCGGTGGCATCGGCATCCGGCCTGACTCCGACGCCCAGCTTCTCAAGGATCTTCTTCTCGATCTCATTGGCGAGATCGGGGTTGTCCTTGAGGAAGTTGCGAGCGTTCTCCTTGCCCTGGCCGAGCTGGTCGCCCTCGTACGTGTACCAGGCGCCCGCCTTGCGGACGAAGCCGTGCTCCACGCCCATGTCGATCAGACCGCCCTCGCGGCTGATGCCCTGGCCATAGAGGATGTCGAACTCGGCCTGCTTGAAGGGCGGCGCGACCTTGTTCTTCACGACCTTGACGCGGGTGCGGTTTCCGACGGCGTCGGTGCCGTCCTTCAGCGTCTCGATCCGGCGGATGTCGAGGCGCACCGAGGCGTAGAACTTGAGCGCCCGGCCACCGGTCGTGGTCTCCGGCGAGCCGAACATCACACCGATCTTCTCGCGGAGCTGGTTGATGAAGATCGCGGTGGTCTTGGACTGGTTGAGCGCGCTGGTGATCTTGCGGAGTGCCTGGCTCATCAGGCGGGCCTGCAGACCCACGTGCGAGTCGCCCATCTCGCCCTCGATCTCCGCGCGCGGCACGAGCGCCGCGACGGAGTCGATGACGATCAGGTCGAGGGCGCCGGAGCGGACCAGCATGTCCACGATTTCGAGCGCCTGCTCACCGTTGTCCGGCTGGGACAGGATGAGGCTGTCGATGTCGACGCCGAGCTTCTTCGCGTACTCGGGATCGAGGGCGTGCTCCGCGTCGATGAAGGCCACCGAACCGCCGAGCTTCTGCGCGTTCGCCACGGCGTGCAGCGTCAGAGTCGTCTTACCGGAGGACTCCGGTCCGTAGACCTCCACCACACGGCCGCGCGGCAGGCCGCCGACGCCGAGGGCCACGTCGAGGGCAGTCGACCCGGTGGGGATCACCTCAATGGGCTCGTTCGGCCGCTCACCGAGGCGCATCACCGCGCCCTTGCCGAATTGCCGTTCAATCTGTGCGAGTGCGGCGTCCAACGCCTTCTCGCGGTCGGTTCCTGCCATGGGTTCCACCCGATTTGCTTGAGTCGATCGCTTCACGTCAAAGACGCTAACCCCTGCCACTGACAATGGGCCTCGACGTCCTCCCGGCCTGTGGACAACTCCACGGTCGGGCCCGGGAAAACCCGGCCAGGATCCCATGAGAATAGATGTTCGATTTTGCTGTCAAGCGCACCGTGCCGGGCCGGTCGACCCTGAAGGATTCCGAACCGGCACGCCCCTGCGACCGGCATGCCCCTGCGACCTGAGAGGGGATGAGAGGGCCACTGCGGCGGCGGCGCGGAGGGGAACAGGTCCGTCCACAGATCCAGGACCCGGGCGGCCCGCCGGCGTGATGGGCTGTCGCCGAGGCGACCCCACCGGTGAGGTGGTCAGGCGCGTTCCGGAGTCTCCGGCTCAGGAGTCCTGCCCTGTCCGCCGCGGGCCCCACTGCTCTCGTCGGTCCGCCAGGACCGGCGCAGCCGAGCGAACGCCGACTCGCCACGCTGCTGGTGGCGGCCGTGCACCCGCGGGTCGTCCGTCACGTCGTACCGCTTCACGTAGGCGACGAGGAACGCCTGGAGCGTGGCGACGGCCGGGATCGCGATCAGCGCTCCCACGGCGCCCATGAACGCCGTACCCGCAATCACCGATCCGAAGGCGACCGCCGGATGGATGTCGACGGTCTTGGAGGTGAGCTTGGGCTGCAGCGCATAGTTCTCGAACTGCTGGTAGATCACGACGAAGCCGAGCACCCATAGCGCGTACCAGGGGTCGACGGTGAACGCGATCAGCATCGGCAGTGCGCCCGCAAGGTACGTACCTATCGTGGGGATGAACTGGGAGACCAGGCCGACCCAGATGGCGAGCGCGGGCGCGTACGGCACGCCGAGGATCACCAGCAGGATGTAGTGCGCGATCCCGGAGATGAGTGCCATCAGGGTGCGCGAGTAGAGGTAGCCACCCGTCTTGTCGACCGCGATCTCCCAGGCCCGCAGCACCTCGGCCTGTCTGGCGGGCGGCAGTACGGAACACAGGGCCCGCCGCAGCCGGGGGCCGTCGGCGGCGAAGTAGAACGAGAACAGGAAGATCGTCAGGAGACGGAACAGCCCGCCGAGCACAGTGGTGGAGATGGCGAGCACTCCCGTCGCACTGTTCTGGACGTACTTCTGCAGCCAGTCGGAGTGCAGCAGACTGTCCTGTACCTCGACCCGGGAGAGCTCGGTGTGGAAGTTCTGGTTGACCCAGTTGATCACCGAGTCCAGATACTTCGGGAACTCCTCGACCATGTCGACGATCTGGCCCGCGAGCATCGAGCCGAGCAGCACGACGAAACCGGCTGCGGCTATCAACACCACGAGGAAGACCAGGAAGGTGGCGAGGCCGCGGCGCATGCCGCGCGCCGACATCCGGCTCACCGCGGGCTCGATGGCGAGCGCCAGGAAGAACGCGATCAGCACGTTGATCAGCAGCGCGATGAGCTGGTCGAACGCCCAGCTGCCGAGCCTGAAACAGGCGTAGAGCGCCAGTGCGAGCACCATCGCGCGCGGCAGCCAGGCCGGCATTCGGGCAGGCCCGGTGCCGGACGGCGCGGCCGACGGGGCGGCCGGGGTGGGCTGGGTGAGCGGCGTCCGGGTCTGGTCTGTCTCGTCTGTCGGTGACACCGCTCCAGTCTCGCCTACGGCTGTGACAAGCAGCCGCCCGCCCCGGACAACAGCACAGGTCCGGCCGCTGACGAGCCGGGGGTCAGCGCTTGTCTGCGGGGATGTCGACTGCCGTGCAGACTGCTCGCCAGACGTCCTTGGCGTCCCAGCCGGTGGCCAGCGCCTGGTGCACCGTCTGCCCGCCGAGCTCGGCCATCACATGATCGCGCGCGAAGGAATCGGAGTACCCCGCGCCGAAGTGGTCCGCCATCCGTTCCCAGAAAATCGTCAACCGCATGACCTCAGTATCCCGCTCCTGAGAGTGCAGCCGGGCCGCTACGTCCTGCCGAGAGCGCTTACCGCCCTACGGTCGGTCCATGGCTGGAACCGGAGCAAGTCCCCTCAACCGTGCCGAGCAGTTCATCTGGCTCACGGCCCGTGTCCTAGAACAGCGGCGGTTCGCGCATCACTTCCTGAAAGGAAGTGCGGACGCCGTGGAGACCGCACTCGCCGCCTATCTGAATGAGGACGGCGGATACGGGCATGCTCTAGAACCCGATCTGCGTGGCCCCGTAAGTCAGCCACTGCACACCGCCCACGCGCTCAGTGTCCTCGACTCCATCGGCCGCTGCGACGGGCCGCGGGTGGAGCGGATCTGCCGCTTCCTGACCGAGGTGTCCACGAAGGAGGGGGCGCTGCCCGCTCTCCTGCCGTCACAGCGCGGCTATCCGGCCGCACCGTTCATCCCGATCGTCGACGACCCGCCAGCGGAACTGTTGGCCACCGGTCCCGTCGTCGGGCTCCTGCACCGCAACGCGGTGTGGCATGCCTGGCTGTTCCGGGCGACCGACTTCTGCTGGGCGGCGGTCGACGCCCTGGAGCGGTCGCATCCGTACGAGATCGAGGCGGCGCTCGCCTTCCTGGACGGCGCCCCCGACCGGGCCCGTGCGGAGGCGGCGGCCGACCGGCTCGGGCGGCTGGTGCGGGAGCAGCGGCTCGCCGTGCTGGATCCGGAGCGGCGCGCGGAGTACCCGGTGGCTGCCGGATACGCACCGGGTGAGCAGCACTTCCCGTACGACTACGCCCGCACACCCGATTCGCTCGCCCGCAACTGGTTCACCGACGAGGAGCTGGCCCGCTCGCTCGACCATCTCGCGGCCGAGCAGCAGGCGGACGGCGGTTGGCCGGTGACCTGGCGGCAGTGGGCGCCGGGGACGGCGCTGGAAGGGCGGCCCATCGTGACGCTCAAGGCGCTCCTGACGCTGCGGGCCCATGGACGCAGCGTGGACTGAGAACGTGCGCCTTCCGCGTCCATGCCCGTATCCCTGCCCATGTCGGTGTCGGTGTCGGTGCCGGTGTCAGCACGGCGGGCTACAACGCCTGGATCAACCGCAGGCACGGCTGGACGTGGCCGAGGCCGCGCCGATGGGCCTCGCAGTGCACTGAGCCGGCCGACGGGATCTGTTCACGTCGCACAGAGGGACCTCAGACGTGCCTCAGACGGACCTCAGCGGAGTCTAACCGAGGGCGCGTACCCCTGCTGTGACGAGCACGGCGGCCCCGACGACCACGAGGAAGGGCGCGCGCAGGACCAGTGCGAGCGCCGCCGCTGCCAGCCCCGCGCCCCTGGCGTCCAGCACCAGGTGCTGGCCGTCGCCGAATGTCTGCTGGGCGGTGAGAGCGGCCAGGAGCGCCACGGGCAGGAGCGCGGCAAGTCGCTGAGCGAGCGGGCGTTCCAGCACACCGTCCGGCACCAGCAGGCCGATCAGTTTGGCGAGGTAACAGCCAATGGCGGTCAGTCCGATGGCGATCCAGATGTTCATCGGTTCTCCTCCGTCGCGGCCGTACACCGACTCGTTTCCGCGTCCCGGCTCGTCTCCGCGTCCCGGTGCGTTCCCTTCCGGCGTCCGCTCAGAAACAGAACAGCGGGTGCGGCGAGCGCGGACACCAGGACGGGGACGCCTGCGGGCAGTACGGGCAGCAGTCCGAGCGCGAGCAGGACCGCGATTCCGGCGGTGATGCGCTCCGTGGTGCTCTTCAGCATCGGCGCGAGCAGGGCGAGGAAGACCGCGGGCGACGCCGCGTCCAGGCCCCAGGCGTCGGTGTCGCCGAGCGCCTTGGCGCCGAGGGCCCCCAGCAGCGTGGTCAGGTTCCACAGCACGTAGAGGGTGAGCCCGGTGACGGCGAAACCGATCCGCGCGGCCCGCCGGGTGGGCTGCGGCAGTGTCACGGCGGTGGTCTCGTCGATGACCCACTGGGCGGCGAAGGGACGGAGTGCGCGCGGAAGCGCGAGGAGCTGTGAGAGCCGCAGGCCGTAGAACGAGTTGCGTACGCCGAGGAAGAAGGCCCCGGCAGCCGCGGTGTACGGATTGCCGCCCGCCGCGAGAGCGCCGACGAGGGCGAACTGCGAGGCGCCGGTGAAGACGGCGAGGCTGAGCACACAGGTCTGCAACAGGCTCAGTCCGGAGCCGGCCGAGGTCACGCCGAAGGCGAAGCCGGAAAGCCCGACGGCTATACCGACACCGAGCGCGTCGCGCACGACGGCCGCGTCCGACTTCTCAGTGCCGGCCCCCGACTTCGCCGCGGCCTCGTCCGATGTCGCCCCGGCAGCCTCCGACATTGTTTCTGCCGCTTCCTGCCGCACTGCGGGGACGGTCGTGCTGCCGTCGGGTGCGCCGGCCGCTTCGCCGACGCCCTCTGGGAGTGTTATCTGTTCTGCCACGACCGGAACGCTACGTGAGCAGATCCCGACCGGTCTTGTACGTTCTTGCACGTTCGCGCTGGTACGCGCCCGGCGGCACTCCCACGATCCGGGTGAAGTGACGATTGAGATGCGGCTGATCGGTGAAACCGACCTCGGCGGCCGCCTCAGCGGGCGCCGTCCCCGCATCGAGCATCCGTCGTGCGGCCCGCACCCGGGCATCGGTGAGCCAGGCGTGCGGCGGCATCCCGTACTGCTTCTTGAAGGCCCTCAGCAGCGCGAACGGGCTGGTGCCGAGTTCCGCGGCCAACGCGTCCAGCGTGGGCGGCTGCGCGAGGCTGCCCTCCAGTACCGCGCGGGCCCGCGCCGCGTCCCGTGCACCCGCCGAGCGGGGCTCCCGGAGGCTGAGCACACTGCCGTGCCGGCTGAGCAGCCGCGCGACCATGACCCGCAGGACGGTGTCGGCGGCGAGTGCGTTGCCCTCCTCGGCGGCCCTATGGACCTCGCCGATCAGCCGGGCCGCGTACGGGTCCACGACGCTGGTCTCGGTGAAACCGACCGTGCCACGCAGACTCGTCGTATCCGCCGCGATGTCGTTGATCACCCGCGCGGACGGGTACAGCGTGGCGTACACCCAGCCCTCGGGAACCCCCGCGCGGGCGGTGTGCGGCACCTCCGGATTGATCATGACGACGTCGCCGGGGCCCGCGTGGACGGTGCCTCCCGGCAGCCCGACGTCCTCCACCCCGCGGGTGATGGTGCCGAAGACATAGCCCTCGTGGCTGTGGCGCGGAAAGGTGTGGCGAACGTACCGGGCACGCAGCAGGTCGAGGTCGGGCAGCTCCGCGTGCTGCCAGTGCCTCGCCCACTCCCCCGATCCCGACTCCGGTATGGCCACCATGGCCGAATTCTCGCAGCTCCGGAACGTGGTCGCCGCCGGTCTCCACCGGCCGTCACGGCCGTTGTCAGTGGTGGGGTGCACGATGGGGGACATGGCCGGCTCTGCGCTCGACTCGTTCTCCCCTGCGACCCGCAGCTGGTTCGCGGGTGCCTTCAGCGCACCCACGGCCGCGCAGGAAGGCGCCTGGCGCGCCATCGGCGAGGGTTCGGACGTGCTGGTCGTCGCGCCGACCGGTTCCGGCAAGACCCTGGCCGCGTTCCTCGCCGCGCTGGACGGGCTGGCGTCCGTCCCGCCGCCCGCCGAGGCGAAGAGGCGCTGCCGCGTGCTCTACGTCTCGCCCCTCAAGGCCCTCGCGGTCGACGTCGAGCGTAACCTCCGCTCACCACTGACCGGCATCCGCCAGGAGTCGGTGCGTCTGGGACTGCCCGAGCCCGAGGTCCGGGTGGGAATCCGCTCCGGCGACACCCCGCCCGCCGAGCGCCGCTCGATGGCGACCCGGCCGCCGGACATCCTGATCACCACACCCGAATCACTGTTCCTGATGCTGACCTCATCGGCCAGGGAAGCACTGTCCGGCATCGAGACGGTGATTCTCGACGAAGTGCATGCCGTGGCGGGTACGAAGCGGGGCGCCCACCTCGCCGTATCGCTGGAGCGTCTCGACGAACTGCTGCCCCGCCCCGCACGACGGATCGGCCTGTCGGCGACGGTCCGGCCGGTCGACGAGGTGGCGCGCTTCCTCTCGCCGCAGCGGAAGGTGGAGATCGTCCAGCCGCCGTCCACCAAGCAGTTCGACCTGTCGGTGGTCGTGCCGGTTGAGGATCTGGGCGAGCTCGGCGGATCCCCCGCCACCGACCCCGACCAGGCAGGCCAGGCGGACAAGCCGTCGATCTGGCCCCATGTCGAGGAACGCATCGTCGATCTCATCCAGGAGCACCGCTCCACCATCGTCTTCGCCAACTCCCGCCGCCTCGCGGAGCGGCTGTGCAACCGGCTCAACGAGATCGCGTACGAGCGGGCCACCGGCACCGTGCTCGACGAGCACACCTCCGACCCGTCGCTGCCGGAGGCACACTCCCCGGCCGAGATCATGGCCCAGTCGGGCTCGGCGAAGGGCGCCCCCGCGCTGCTCGCCCGCGCCCACCACGGTTCGGTCTCCAAGGAGCAGCGCGCCCAGGTCGAGGAGGACCTCAAGGCGGGGCGGCTGCCCGCCGTGGTCGCCACCTCCAGTCTGGAGCTGGGCATCGACATGGGGGCGGTCGACCTGGTGGTCCAGGTCGAGTCGCCGCCGTCGGTGGCCTCCGGGCTGCAACGGGTCGGCCGGGCCGGGCACCAGGTCGGTGCGGTCTCCACCGGAGTGGTCTTTCCGAAGTACCGGGGCGATCTGGTGCAGGCGGCCGTGGTCACCGAGCGGATGCGCGAGGGCTCCATCGAGGCGCTCCGGATCCCGTCCAACCCTCTCGATGTGCTGGCCCAGCAGCTCGTCGCCATGGTCGCCCTGGACAGCTGGCAGGTGGACGATCTGCTGGCCGTGACCCGCCGCGCGGCCCCCTTCGCCTCCCTGCCCGAGTCGGCGTTCACCGCCGTGCTCGACATGCTCGCCGGCCGATATCCGTCCGACGCCTTCGCCGAGCTGCGCCCGCGTGTGGTCTGGGACCGCGTGGCCGGTACGGTCACGGGCCGCCCCGGCGCCCAGCGGCTCGCCGTCACATCCGGGGGCACCATCCCCGACCGCGGGCTCTTCGGGGTCTTCCTCGCCGGCGCCGACCCCAAGAAGGGCGGCGGCCGGGTAGGTGAGCTGGACGAGGAGATGGTGTACGAGTCCCGGGTCGGCGACGTCTTCACGCTGGGCACCACGTCCTGGCGGATCGAGAACATCACCCGCGACCGGGTCCTGGTGTCGCCCGCACCCGGGGTTCCCGGCCGGCTGCCGTTCTGGAAGGGCGACCAACTGGGCCGTCCACTGGAGCTGGGGCGTGCGCTGGGTGCGTTCCTCCGCGAGATCGGCGGGCTGTCGCCGGAGGACGCCCGACAGCGTCTGCTCGCCGCGGGGCTCGACACCTGGGCCGCCGACAACACCCTGTCGTACATCGACGAACAGCGCCGCGCCTGCGGTCACGTGCCGGACGACCGGACCATCCTCGTCGAGCGTTTCCGTGACGAGCTGGGTGACTGGCGCGTCGTCGTCCACTCCCCGTTCGGCGCACAGGTGCACGCCCCGTGGGCGCTGGCACTGAACGCCCGCCTCGCCGAGCGGTACGGCATGGACGCCCAGGTGATGCATGCCGACGACGGCATAGTGCTGCGGCTGCCCGACGCCGATCTGATGGGCCTGGACCTCCTGGACTTCGATCCGGCGCAGGACCCCGCCCAGGATCCGGCACCGCTGCCGGGCACCTCGTACGACAGCGGGCAACCACCCGTCGGCGCCGCGGATGTGACGTTCGACCAGGGCGAGATCAGTCAGATCGTCACCGACCAGGTGGGCGGTTCAGCCCTGTTCGCCTCCCGGTTCCGCGAGTGCGCGGCGCGCGCCCTGCTGCTGCCCCGGCGCAGCCCCGGGAAACGCACCCCGCTCTGGCAGCAGCGCCAGCGCGCCGCTCAACTTCTCCAGGTCGCATCCGAGTTCGGCTCGTTCCCGATCGTCCTGGAAGCGGTCCGCGAGTGCCTCCAGGACGTCTTCGACGTCCCGGGGCTCGCGGAACTCATGGGCGACCTCGAAGCACGCCGCGTCCGGCTGGTCGAGGTGACCACGCCGGAGCCCTCGCCCTTCGCCCGCTCCCTCCTGTTCGGCTACGTCGCCCAGTTCCTGTACGAGGGTGACTCGCCCCTCGCCGAGCGGCGGGCCGCCGCTCTCTCCCTCGACTCCCACCTGCTGGCCGAGCTCCTCGGCCAGGCAGAACTGCGCGAGCTGCTCGACGCCGACGTCCTGTCCGAGCTGGAACAGGAACTCCAGTGGCTGACCGAGGACCGCCGGATCAAGGACGTCGAAGGGGTCGCGGATCTTCTCCGGGTTCTCGGACCGCTCACCGAACGGGAGTTGGTCGCGCGCGGCGCCCGGCCGCCCTGGGCTTCGGAGCTGTCCGCCACCCGCCGCGCCATCCGGGTCCGGATCGGCGGAGCGGACCACTGGGCCGCGATCGAGGACGCGGGACGGCTGCGCGACGCGCTGGGCACCGCCCTCCCGGTCGGCGTCCCCGAGGCGTTCACCGAACCGGTGAAGGACCCCCTCGGCGACCTCCTCGCGCGATACGCCCGTACGCACGGCCCGTTCACCTCCACCGAGGCCGCCGGCCGTTTCGGCCTCGGCACCGCTGTCACGGACGGGGCACTGCAGCGGCTCGCCGCGACCGGTCGGCTCGTCCAGGGCGAGTTCCACCCCGCCGGCATCGGCCAGGAGTGGTGCGACGCCACCGTGCTGCGCCGGCTGCGCCGCCGTTCCCTCGCCGCGCTCCGCCATGAGCTGGAGCCGGTGCCGCCCGCCGCCCTCGCCGGTTTCCTTCCCCAGTGGCAGCACATGGGCAACAACAGCCTGCGCGGAATCGACGGACTGGCCCGCGCCATCGAACAGTTGCAGGGGGCGCCGGTCCCGGCCTCGGCCCTGGAGAAACTGATCCTGCCCGGCCGGGTCACCGGCTACACCCCCGCGTTGCTGGACGAGCTGACGACCACCGGCGAGGTCGTCTGGGCCGGCGCGGGTGCCCTGCCCGGCAAGGACGGCTGGCTGTCCCTCTACCTCGCCGACAGCGCGCCCCTGCTCCTCCCGCCCCCGCACCCGCTCGAACTCAGCGCGTTGCACGAATCCGTCCTGACGGCCCTGAGCGGCGGGTACGGACTCTTCTTCCGGCAGATCGCCGACCAGGTCCGTGCCACCACGCACCCTGACTGCACCGATCCACAACTGGCCGATGCCGTCTGGGACCTGGCCTGGTCCGGCCGACTCACCAATGACACGCTCGCCCCGCTGCGTTCACTCCTCGGATCCGGGCGCACGGCAGGGTCGACCGCCCACCGCGCCAAGCGGAGCGTTCCGCGAGGGCGTTACGGCTCGCTCACCGCCGCCGCCCGGCCCGCGTCCCGCACCGGCCCGCCCACCGTCTCGGGCCGCTGGTCCCTGCTGCCCGCCACCGAACCCGACCCCACGCACCGCGCGCACGCCCTGGCGCGCACGCTCCTCGACCGCCACGGGGTGGTGACCCGCGGTGCGGTCCAGGCCGAGGGCGTCGAGGGCGGCTTCTCCGCCACGTACCGCGTCCTCTCCGCCTTCGAGGACAACGGGCAGGCCCGGCGCGGCTACGTCGTCGAGGGCCTGGGAGCGGCGCAGTTCGCGATGGACGGCGCAGTGGACCGGCTGCGTGCCACGTCCACCGCCCGCGACCGTACGGAACCGGGCGCCGCACCCCATGCCCTGGTCCTCGCGGCTGCGGACCCGGCCAACGCCTATGGTGCGGCGCTGCCCTGGCCGGAGCCGCCGGACGGCGCCGGGCACAAACCCGGCCGCAAAGCGGGCGCACTGGTGGTGCTGGTCGACGGCGAACTGGCGATGTACATGGAGCGCGGCGGCAAGACGCTGGTGGCGTGGCCCACCGACCCGGAGGACCCGGCGCTCCTCGCGGCGGCCGGGGCCCTGGCGACAGCCGCCCGCGCGGGAGCACTCGGTACGGTCACGGTGGAGCGCACCAACGGCGCCTCGTCCCTGACCTCCCCGCTCGGCCGCACGCTGGAAGCGGCCGGCTTCCTGGCCACCCCGAGGGGACTCCGTCTACGCGCCTGACCACCAACGCGCCCGGCCCCCGTACACCGCACCGCACCACCACACCACGCCGCACCACCCACGCCCACCACCCACACTCCCCACCCAACCCCCCATCATGGAGGCATGCCCGAGGGAGACACCGTCCGGCAGACCGCCAATCGTCTGCACAGCGCACTCTCGAGCCGGGTCCTCACCCGCTCCGACCTGCGCGTACCCCGTTTCGCCACCGCCGACCTCACCGGCCGGACGGTTCTGGACGTCATCTCGCGCGGCAAGCACCTCCTCACCCGCATCGAGGGCGGCCTGACCCTCCACAGCCATCTGCAGATGGAGGGCGCCTGGCGCGTCTACGCCCCGGGTGAGCGCTGGCGCGGCGGCCCCGCACACCAGATCCGCGCCGTCCTCGCCAACGCAAAGCACACGGCCGTCGGCTACCGGCTCCCCGTCCTCGAACTCCTCCGCACCCGGGACGAGGAGCAGGCGGTCGGCCATCTGGGCCCCGATCTGCTGGGCCCCGACTGGAACGCCGACACCGCTCTGCACAATCTGCTCAGCGACCCCGCCCGCCCCCTCGGCGAAGCCCTCCTGGACCAGCGCAATCTGGCCGGAATCGGCAACATCTACAAGGCCGAGCTGTGCTTCCTCGCCCGCGCCACCCCCTGGCTGCCCGTCGGCGACCTGGCCTCCCCCACCGTCGCGCGCCTCATCACCACGGCCAAGCAGCTCCTCGAAGCCAACCGCGACCGCCCGATGCGCACGACCACCGGCGCCGTGCCCCGCAGATACGGCCCGAGCGAACGGCTCTGGGTATACGGCAGGGCCAACCGTCCCTGCCTGCGCTGCGGCACGCCCATCCGCACAGCGGACCAGGACGAGCGCCCGGCCTACTGGTGTCCGCGCTGCCAATCGGGCCCCACAAGCTAGTTGACGGTTCGTCAGATCCGGTCGTACCGTCCGGTCATGTCCCTCACCGCGTACGACCTCACCGGCCGCTCCGCGTTCATCACCGGCGCCGCGGGCGGCATCGGCCGCGCGAGCGCCGTCCTGCTCGCGGCGGCGGGCGCGACCGTTCACTGCGCGGACCGCGACGAGAAGGGCCTGTTGGAGACCCGGGACCTGATCGCCGAAGCGGGTGGAACGTCCCACGTCCACACCCTTGATGTCACCGACCGCGGTCAGGTCGGGGCTGCGGTGGCCGCCGCGGGCGACCTCGACATCCTGGCCGCCATCGCCGGAATCATGCACACGAGCAGCGTCCTGGAGACCACGGACGACGATCTCGATCGCGTGCTCTCCGTCAATTTCAAGGGCGTCTTGTACGCCTGTCAGGAAGTGGCCCGCACCATGATCGCGCGCGGCGCACCCGGCTCACTGATCACCATGGCCTCGGGAGCGGTCGACGCCGCGAGCCCGGGACTGCTCTGCTACAGCACGGCCAAAGCGGCGGTCGTCCAGTTGACGAAGACCCTCGCGGCCGAGTTGGGACCGCGTTCCATCCGCGTCAACGCCATCGCTCCTGGCTGGATCCGTACGCCCATGACTGCCCGCCACGACGCGGACCGGCAACACCGGGCAGAGACCACGATGGCGCGGATGTCCCCGCTCGGCCGGGTCGGCGAGCCCGAAGACATCGCCCACACCGTGCTCCATCTCGCTTCCGATGCCTCGGCCTTCATGACCGGCCAGATCCTCCGCCCGAACGGCGGCGTATCCATGCCCTGGTAGTAGCCCGGACCCGGCCCACGTACGGCATCAGGACGGCGGACCACCGGCTCACGCGCAGCATCCCGAGAGCGAACCACCGCCCCAGCCACCGCCTCCCGGCCCCGGACCACCAACCCGCACACCGCAACGCCGGAACAGACCACCGCCCCGCCCCCGCATCCCCATCCGCCCCGCTCGCCCCCGTCGGCCCAGTGGTCGCGGCGACATGCACGGGCAGGAGACTCAGCCCCCATCCGCCCGCCGCCACCGCGCCCTCGACAAGCCCCGCATGGGCCGGTTCCAGCACGAGCCGCAGCACGGCCCACCACCACACCCCGCCGAGAACAAGCGCCGGCACCCATCGCCGTACCATGGCTGCCTCCTCCGGCCGAACCTAGTCCGGCGTGCTCGCCCGGCGGGAGGGCGCACCGGTGCACCACCGGCGCGCAATGCGCAGCCGCAGACCGTTGTGCGCTCTCCACCTGACAGATCCGGGCTTGCTCCGGATCACGGCTCCGCCTGAGCCAGAGGCACTCGGGCACCCCGGTACAGGACAGTGCGGCCCGCATCAGGCCGCTCAAGAGACTTCAGGTGAGTCACGACAGGCTGTTGTCGGACCATCTCCGACCGTGCAAGGCCACCTCGGGCCGTGTGAAACCACCTCGGACCATGCGAACCCACCTCAGATCATGCAAGGCCGTACGGTGTCGGACCACCCGGAACCGTGTCGGACCACCCGGAACCGTGTCGGACCACCGCGATCCTCCTGACCTCCTGACCTCCTGATCCGGGCCTCTTGTTCGCAGTCTCGCCCAGACACTCCCGGGCCGCATCCAGAACGGACCGTGCCCCCTTCCAGAGCACGCACCGGAGTACATCCGGAGCACAACCAGGGCACGCAAAAGCCCCGGCCACCCGCTGAGGGGCCGACCGGGGCTTCCGCTTCACACCGGACCGCGAGGGTCAGGCGGCGACCACATCCACCGCTTCCGCAGGCGCCTTGATGGTCACCCGTCCCGTCGGCACACCTGCCACCGACGTCACGGAGACGGAATTGAGCATGGGGCGTACCGGCACTGGCACCGGATCGCTGGCTGCTGCCGACTCGGCCAGTTCGGCCAGCGACAGCTCATCGCTCACTTCACGCATGAGCTCGGACATCCGTACGTCAAGCGCGTCGCAAATGGCGGAGAGCAGTTCGGAGGATGCCTCCTTCTGCCCCCGCTCCACCTCGGAGAGATAGCCGAGCGAGACTCGGGCGGACGAGGAGACTTCGCGCAGAGTACGGCCTTGGCGCTGGCGCTGCCGACGCAGCACGTCACCAAGCAGGCGACGGAGCAGAATCATCGGTGGCTCCCTCCTCGGACCGCGTAGCCGCATCCTTCACGCCCCACCGTACCGCCTTGCGCCGCGGCCGTGCGGGGAGCGATGTCGTGTTCACTCAGGGCTGCAAACATCAATTCCCCCCGTTCCGTTCCGTATCCTGTGCCCTTGCATTCTTGCCGAGTTCGGCACAGAGCAGTGCGAGTACGCTCCGTACACTCTCACTACGGATGTCCGCGCGCCCGCCGTTCAACCGCAACGCAGTCACATTCTCCGCGCCGTCCGGCCCGGCCACCGCAACATAGACGGTGCCCACGGGCTTGCCGTCCTGCGGCTCGGGGCCGGCGACCCCCGTGGTGGCCAATCCCCAGTCTGCCCCGAGAACGCGGCGCACACCTGTCGCCATCTGCCGCGCCACATCGGGATCGACCGCGCCGCGCGCCGCCAGCAGGGCGCCGTCCACACCCAGCAATTCGCGCTTCAAGGGCGTTGCGTACGCCGTCACAGACCCGCGGAAGGAGTGCGAAGCACCTGGTACGGACGTCAGCTCCGCCGCGACCAGACCGCCGGTCAGTGACTCGGCAACGGCAAGAGTCTCACCGCGCTCCACGAGCAGCTCCAGCACCCGGGCCGCGGCCGTCACCGCTCGACCTCCGCAGCAGCGGCCCGCTCCGCCGCGAGCCCCTTGCGCCGCAGCACGACAGCCTGGCGCACATAGTCGAGCCCGGTGACGACCGTCAGCACCACAGCCACCGCCATCACCCAGAAGCGCAGGGTGGCAAGTGGACCGGTCAGTGCCAGGACGTACATCCCGACGGCCGTCCCCTGCGCCAGAGTCTTCATCTTCCCGCCGCGACTGGCCGGAATCACCGCATGCCGTATCACCCAGAACCGCATCAGCGTGATGCCGATCTCGCGGAAGAGGATCACGCCCGTGACCCACCAGGGCAGATCACCGAGATACGACAGGGAGACCAGCGCCGCACCCATGATCGCCTTGTCCGCGATCGGGTCGGCGATCTTCCCGAAGTCGGTGACCAGGTTGTATGTGCGTGCGAGATGACCGTCGAACAGATCGGTGATCATCGCGATGGCGAACGCGGCCCAGGCGAACGACCGCCAGGCCGGGTCGTAGCCACCGTTGTGCAGCAGCAACAGCACGAAGCCGGGCACCAGCACCAGCCGCAGCATGGTGAGCAGATTGGCGATGTTCCACAAGCTGGCCTGGTTGACGGCCGCAGTGCCCAGCTTGCCGCCGCGGACCGGCTTCGCGCCGGAGCCACCTGCCGCGGATGCCGGGACTCCCGTCATCTGGCCGCCTCCACAAGTTCGGAACACTCGGCCACCAGGTCCACCCCTTCGGTCCCCACCACCTTTGCCTCGACCATACGGCCGGGCACGAGGCCCTCGCGTGCGGTGAACAGCACCTGGCCGTCCGTTTCGGGGGCCTGGTGCGCCGCGCGCCCCACCGCCCGAGGCTCGTCCTCGGTGGAGTCGACGGACTCGACCAGCACCTGAAGGGTCTCCCCGAGGCGCTCCTCCGCACGCTGCGAGGTCAGCTCCTCGGCCAGCTGGGAGATGTGCGCGAGCCGCTCCGCGATGACGTCGGCGTCCAGCTTGTTCTCGTAGCCGACCGCCTCTGTCCCCTCCTCGTCGGAGTAGCCGAAGACGCCGATGGCGTCGAGCCGGGCACCGGTGAGGAAGCGTTCCAGCTCCGCCAGGTCGGCCTCGGTCTCGCCGGGGAAGCCCACGATGAAGTTGGAGCGGGCACCGGCCTGCGGCGCCTTGCCCCGGATGGTGTCCAGCAGTTCCAGGAAGCGGTCGGTGTCTCCGAAGCGGCGCATCGCCCGCAGCACACCGGGGGCCGAGTGCTGGAAGGACAGGTCGAAGTACGGCGCGACCTTCGGGGTCGAGGTCAGTACGTCGATGAGGCCCGGCCGCATCTCCGCAGGCTGCAGATAGCTGACCCGGATCCGTTCGATCCCCTCGACGTCGGCGAGCTCCGGCAGCAGCGTCTCCAGGAGCCGGATGTCGCCGAGGTCCTTGCCGTACGAGGTGTTGTTCTCGGAGACCAGCATGACTTCCTTCACGCCCTGCTCGGCCAGCCAGCGGGTCTCCCCCAGCACGTCCGAGGGGCGCCGCGAGATGAAGGAGCCGCGGAAGGACGGGATGGCGCAGAAGGAGCAGCGGCGGTCGCAGCCGGAGGCGAGCTTCACCGAGGCGACGGGGCTGGTGCCCAGCCGGCGGCGCAGCGGTGCGCGCGGCCCGGAGACCGGAGCGACACCTTCGGGAAGGTCCTCGGGGGCGGGCGCGGCCTCCTGCGCGTGTCCCGGCAGCGCCACGGCGGCGTCCTGCCGCTCGGCGGGGCTGATCGGCAGCAGCTTTCGGCGGTCGCGCGGGGTGTGCGAGGCGTGGATGCCGCCGTTGAGGATGGTCTGGAGGCGGTCGGAGATGTCGGCGTAGTCGTCGAATCCGAGAACGCCGTCCGCCTCGGGCAGGGCCTCGGCGAGGTCCTTGCCGTAACGCTCGGCCATGCAGCCGACGGCGACCACGGCCTGTGTTCTGCCGTGGTCCTTCAGATCATTGGCTTCGAGCAGGGCATCGACGGAGTCCTTCTTAGCGGCCTCGACGAATCCACAGGTGTTGACGACGGCGACGTCCGCGTCGGAGGCGTCCTCGACGAGCTCCCAGCCGTCCGCTGCCAAGCGGCCTGCGAGCTCCTCCGAGTCCACCTCGTTACGGGCGCAGCCAAGAGTGACAAGGGCGACGGTACGGCGTTCGGGCATGGGCTCAAGACTACTTTGTCCCGGCACCCGCCCCGGCGTGCAGGGTTCCACCGTTACACCGAGTAACAAAGACGGCGAGCGCCCGGCAGATCGCCGGGCGCTCGCCGTGTTGCTGATACCGCTGCCGGTACCGCTCGGGAATGTGTGTATACGGGTCAGCCGACCGCCGGGTCGCCCTTCGTGTACGAGAGCCGCTCGACCTGACCGGGCTGGAACTTCTCCTCGACCTTCTTGCCGTTCACGAAGAGCTCGATGGCCCCGGCGTTGCCCAGGACGAGGTCGACCCGCTCCTGGTCCTGGAAGGTCTTGGACTGGCCCCGGGCGAGCAGGCCGTCGAAGAGCAGCCGCCCGTTGTGGTCCTTGGCGGAGATCCAGCTCTTGCCCTGACTGGCGCTGAGCTTCACCGTCACCTTGTCCCGGGGCGCCGCGGCGATGGCACCGTCGGAAGGCACCGACTTGGGATCGACGGGCTTGCTGGTCTTCTGCTCGGGGCTCTTCGTATTGGGCGTCGAACCCTCCGCGACCTGTGTGGTCGAGGGGCCGTCGTCGCCGCCCTTGAAGAAGGTGAAGCCGACGAAACCTACGACGGCGACGATCGCCGCGACCATGGCCGCCGTCCAGTTGGGCCGACGGGGTTCGGAACGGATTCTCTCGGCCTCGAACAGCGGCGCCGCGGGCGTGGGTGCCGGACGGCCGCCGTGCTCGGCGTCGTACTGCGAAACCAGCGGTTCCGGATCGATGCCGACGGCACGCGCCAAGGTACGGATATGACCGCGCGCGTACACGTCGCCGCCACAGCGGGAGAAGTCGTCCTCTTCGATCGCGTGCACGATGGGGATGCGCACCCGGGTTGACGAACTGATCTCTTCGACCGTGAGACCTGCGGCGATACGAGCCTGCTGAAGCACTCGACCGATCGAAGGCCGGTCGTCTTCGGGGGAGTTGCCGATGGACACGGGGGCGCCTTTCGAGCGTGAGCCACCTGCTGGGTATTCAGTCTAGGGGGGGTACGAAAGGGTGAGGCAACCGGGAGGAAGGACTTTGTACGCCATCGGACTCGAACGCTTTCCGATGTTCCGGGCCACCCCTGGAAGGACAATCCTGCCGTCCCTCCCTCCAACTTGACGTACGACCCGGCGAAACGGTTGCCCGACTTCACCTACGAAGCGGTTTCCCCGCGGATCAGTGCCAACACCCCGTCGAGCTCGTCCGGTTTCACCATGACGTCGCGCGCCTTGGATCCCTCGCTCGGCCCGACGATGTTCCGCGACTCCATCAGGTCCATCAGCCGACCGGCCTTGGCGAAGCCGACCCGCAGCTTGCGCTGGAGCATCGAGGTGGATCCGAACTGGGTGGAGACGACCAGCTCGGCGGCCTGGCAGAGCAGATCCAGGTCGTCGCCGATGTCCTCGTCGATCTCCTTCTTCTTGGCGGTGCCGGCCACCACGTCCTCGCGGAAGACCGGCGCCATCTGATCCTTGCAGTGCTGGACGATGGCCGCCACCTCGTCCTCGGTGACGAAGGCGCCCTGCATACGGGTGGGCTTGTTGGCGCCCATCGGCAGGAACAGACCGTCACCCTTTCCGATGAGCTTCTCGGCGCCTGGCTGGTCGAGGATGACCCGGCTGTCGGCCAGCGAGGACGTGGCGAAGGCGAGCCGGGAGGGCACGTTCGCCTTGATCAGGCCGGTGACGACGTCGACCGAGGGACGCTGGGTCGCGAGCACAAGGTGGATACCGGCGGCGCGGGCCAGTTGGGTGATGCGGACGATGGCGTCCTCCACATCGCGCGGAGCGACCATCATCAGGTCGGCGAGCTCGTCGACGATCACCAGCAAATACGGGTACGGCGAGAGCTCGCGCTCGCTGCCCTCCGGCGGTTTGACCTTGCCATTGCGGACGGCCTGGTTGAAGTCGTCGATGTGCCGGTACCCGAACGCAGCCAGGTCGTCGTACCGCAGGTCCATCTCCCGTACAACCCACTGGAGCGCCTCGGCGGCACGCTTGGGGTTGGTGATGATCGGCGTGATCAGGTGCGGGATGCCCTCGTACGCGGTCAGCTCGACCCGCTTGGGGTCGACCAGCACCATCCGGACATCGTCCGGCGTCGCCCGCACCATGACCGAGGTGATCAGGCAGTTGATGCAGGACGACTTGCCGGAACCCGTCGCGCCGGCCACCAGCACGTGCGGCATCTTCGCCAGGTTGGCCATCACATAGCCGCCCTCGACGTCCTTGCCGAGCGCGACCAGCATCGGGTGGTCGTCCTCGGCGGCGTCCGCGAGGCGCAGCACATCGCCGAGGTTGACCATCTCCCGGTCGGTGTTGGGGATCTCGATGCCGACCGCCGACTTGCCCGGGATCGGGGAGATGATCCGGACGTCGGGACTGGCGACGGCGTACGCGATGTTCTTGGCGAGCGCGGTGATCCGCTCGACCTTCACCGCGGGGCCGAGCTCCACCTCGTACCGGGTGACCGTCGGTCCGCGGGTGAAGCCGGTGACGGCGGCGTCGACCTTGAACTCGGTGAAGACGTTCGTCAGGGCCGCGACGATCGCGTCGTTGGCGGCGCTGCGGGTCTTGCCCGGCCCGCCGCGTTCCAGCAGGTCGAGTGAGGGCAGCGCATAGGTGATGTCGCCGGACAGCTGCAGCTGTTCGGCGCGAGCCGGCAGCGGCTGGGACTGCGAGCGGTCGGGGGCGGGCTTCGTCAGATCGGGTACGCCGCCCGAGGGCGCCGCCGCCTTCTCCGGCTTCCCTCCCCCAGTGGCGGGCTCGCCCTCCCGGGCGCCCGGCACCGGCGAGCCCGGGCGTTCGCGCTCGACGGAGACGCCCTGGGTGAGGTCGGCGACGATCGGCGAGGGCGGCATGCCGTTGAGCACGGCCCCGTCGAGCGCGGCGGCTGCGGCCGCCGCGACGTCCACCGCGTCCATGGTCCGGTTCATCGCGGGCTGCACGGAGGGCCTGCGCGGCCGGCGGCGCTTGGAGAGCGCGTCGGTCTCCGCCTCGTCGGGGTCGTACTCCGCGGGTGCTTCAAAGCGGCGTGCGGAGGAGCGGCGGGAGCGGGCGGGCAGCGCCTCGCGCCACTGCTCGTCGTAGCGCTCGTCGTCGTTCTCCTCGTCCGCCTCGGGGTCGTACACCGGGTCGAGGATGCCCAGCTTGGTGCCGAGCAGCCGGAGCCGTTGCGGAATGGCGTTCACCGGGGTCGCCGTGACGACGAGCAGCCCGAAGACAGTGAGCAGCAAGAGCAGCGGTACGGCGAGGACCTCGCCCATGGTGTAGATCAGCGGTTTGGAGGCCGCCCAGCCGATGAGCCCGCCCGCGTCCTGCATCGCCGTGGTGCCGTCGCCCCGGCCGGGCGATCCGCACGCGATGTGGACCTGTCCGAGCACCCCGATGACGAGGGCGGAGAGTCCGATGACGATGCGTCCGTTGGCCTCGGGCTTCTCCGGGTAGCGGATCAGCCGTACGGCGATGGCGCCGAGCAGTATCGGCACGAGCAGATCGAGCCGGCCGAAGGCTCCGGTGACGAGCATCTCGACGAGATCGCCGACGGGGCCGCGCAGATTCGACCAGGTGCCCGCGGCGACGACCAGCGCGAGACCGAGCAGCAGCAGTGCGACTCCGTCCTTGCGGTGTGCTGGGTCGAGTCCCTTGGCGCCGCGCCCTATGCCGCGGAACATCGCGCCGACGGCGTGGGCCGCGCCGAGCCAGACGGCGCGCGCCAGGCGGTACACACCGCCGGTGGGCGACGGTGCCGGTTTGGGCGCGGCCGCCTTCTTGGCGGGGGCCTTCTTCGCGGGCGCGGTCTTCTTCGCGGCGGTCTTCCTGGCAGGCGCGCTCTTCTTGGCGGGCGCGGCTTTCCTGGCCGGCCCCGCGGTACCGCCGACGCGCTTCGCGGTGCCCGCCGTGCCCTGGGAACCCTTGCCGGACGTACGTGAGGCCATGGTGCCGAGGTTACCGGTGTCGGCGGCCGTGAACACGTGCGCCTGCCGCTTCACCCGACCGTGTCGCTGGACAGAGGCCGGAAACTGACGCGCCCTCACGCCTCCACGCCACCGGACGCCCTGACCGGCCCACCGAGCCGCCAGAACATGAACCCACCAAACCGACGAACCGTCAAACCGCCGAACGCCACGGACAGCGGGACAGTTGGGCCGAGATCCGGGCAACCACCCTTACCCCGCCGGAGGTCGGACCGTCGGGACCGCTCCCGTGGTGGAGTCGCGCGCGGTACGACGTTACGAGGGAAGCACCGTCGCGCCGCTCCCGGTACCGGGCTCCAGTGCGTCGAGTGCCCGGCGCAGGCCGGTCAGTTTGCGTTCCAAGTGGGCGGCGGTGGCCACGGCCGCGGCGTCCGCCGACTCGTCGTCGAGCTGCTTGGAGAGCGCTTCGGCCTGCTCCTCGACGGCCGCGAGCCGCGCCGAGAGTTCGGCCAGCAGCCCTGCGGGCTCCTTCTCGTGGCCCGCGCCGCCGTTGCTGTCGCCCTCCAGCTGGAGCCGCAGCAGCGCCGCCTGCTCACGCAGCTTGCAGTTCTTCGAGTACAGCTCGACGAAGACCGAGACCTTGGCCCGCAGTACCCACGGGTCGAACGGCTTCGAGATGTAGTCCACCGCGCCCGCCGCGTAACCCCTGAAGGTGTGATGCGGGCCGTGATTGATCGCGGTGAGAAAGATGATCGGGATGTCCCGCGTCCGTTCCCGCCGCTTGATGTGCGCGGCGGTTTCGAAACCGTCCATTCCCGGCATCTGGACGTCCAGCAGAATGACCGCAAAGTCGTCCGTGAGCAGCGCTTTGAGCGCTTCCTCCCCTGACGATGCCCGTACCAGTGTCTGATCGAGCGCAGAGAGGATGGCCTCCAGCGCCAGCAGATTCTCCGGCCGGTCATCGACCAGGAGGATCTTGGCCTTCTGCATCCTGGCCCGCCCTCCTCGCCCCGGAATTGCACCGGGCGCCGCCCCAGGGGACGACTCCCTTACGCCGTCCGTCCTTGTGCCGGTCATGGTAGCCGCACCCCGCCCGTCACCACACCCTGTCACCGCGATGTCACTGTGCACACAGCAGAAACGCGGCGGGGGACGAGAAGGTTCCCCGTACAGCGCGTTCTCACACTCCTGTGAGCACAGTCGATCAACGACTCATGGCGATTCTCGCAACTAATGATCACTCTCCGCGCATCCACTGCTCCATTACGGAAAGGAGGTGATCAGGATCGACGGGCTTGGTCACGTAATCGGAAGCGCCTGATTCGATCGCCTTCTCCCGGTCGCCCTTCATGGCCTTCGCGGTCAGCGCGACGATCGGCAGACCGGCGAACTGCGGCATCCGGCGGATCGCCGTCGTCGTGGCATAGCCGTCCATCTCCGGCATCATGATGTCCATAAGTACGACCGTCACATCGTCGTGCTGCTCCAGGACTTCGATGCCGACGCGTCCGTTCTCCGCGTACAGCACCGAAAGACCGTGCTGCTCCAGCACGCTGGTGAGCGCGAAGACGTTACGGATGTCGTCGTCGACGATCAGCACCTTCTCGCCGTGGAACCGGAACGCCCTGCGGACCTCCGGTTCCTCCTGCCCGCCGAGCGCCCACGGCTCCTGCGGATCGGCGGCGCGGGACGGCAGCACGGGCCATCGCTCCGCGCCCCCCAGGGTCATGCGGCGTCGCCGCATCAGCCCGGCGGCACCAGCGGCACCGGCGCCACCAACGGCATCGGAGCCACCCGGCGCACCGGCGGAATCCTGCGCGACGGCCGTCGGGTCAGCACTCGGACCAGCCTCCGCTAGCAGACCCTCCTCGGCTGCGGCAGCATGTGCCTCACCCGGCCCCGGGCCGATCTGCGGATACCCCTGGGGCGGCAACTCGCTCGGGTGCAGCGGCAGATACAGCGTGAACGTCGAGCCGCGGCCCGGCTCGCTCGCCGCGTGGATCTCGCCGCCCAGCAGCCGGGCGATCTCCCGGCTGATGGACAGGCCGAGCCCCGTACCCCCGTACTTGCGACTGGTCGTACCGTCCGCCTGCTTGAACGCCTCGAAGATCACCAGCATCTTGCTGGACGCGATCCCGATACCGGTGTCGGTGACCGAGAAGGCGATCAGATCGGCGTCGGCGTCACGCAGCGAGCCTGCCTCCAGGAGCTGTTCGCGAATGGCGTTCGGCACATCCTCGCCCGCCGGCCTGATCACCAGCTCGACCGCCCCGCTGTCGGTGAACTTCACCGCGTTGGAAAGGAGATTGCGCAGCACCTGGAGCAGCCGCTGCTCGTCCGTGTGCAGGGTTGCGGGAAGCTCCGGCGAGACCCGTACGGAGAAATCGAGCCCCTTCTCCGCGGTGAGCGGCCGGAAGGTCGCCTCCACGTAATCGACGAGCTGGACCAGCGCGATCCGGGTCGGGCTGACATCCATCTTGCCCGCCTCGACCTTCGTCAGATCGAGGATGTCATTGATCAGCTGAAGCAGATCGGAACCAGCCCCGTGGATCGTCTCGGCGAACTCCACCTGCTTCGGCGAGAGATTTCCCTCGGCGTTGTCCGCGAGCAGTTTGGCGAGAATGAGCAGCGAGTTGAGCGGTGTACGCAACTCGTGCGACATGTTCGCCAGGAACTCCGACTTGTACCGCATCGAGACCGCGAGCTGCTCAGCGCGCTCCTCCAGGACCTGCCGGGCATCCTCGATCTCGGTGTTCTTGACCTCGATGTCCCGGTTCTGCTGGGCCAGCAGCTCGGCCTTCTCCTCCAGTTCGGCGTTTGAGGCCTGGAGCGCCTTCTGCCGGTTCTCCAATTCCTGTGACCGGTCCCGCAATTGCGCGGCCAGCTCCTGCGACTGCTCGAGGAGTTTCTCGGTCTTCGTATTGACGCTGATGGTGTTGACGCTCGTCGCGATCATCTCGGCGAGCTGGTTGAGGAAGTCCCGCTGAATATGCGTGAACGGCTGGAACGAGGCCAGCTCGATCACACCGAGAACCTTCCCCTCGAACAGCACCGGCAGCACGATCACATGCGCGGGCGGCGCCTCGCCGAGCCCGGAGGAAATCTTCAGATAGCCCGGTGGAACGTTGTCCACCTGGATGGTCCGCTTCTCCTCCGCCGCCGTGCCGATGAGGGTCTCACCGGGCCGGAAGGATGTCGGCATCGATCCCGCCGAATATCCGTAGCTGCCCCTCATACGGAGTTCGTACGCGCTGTCCTTGTCGCTGTCCGATCCCACCGCGTCGGTGTCACCGGTCGGCAAGGCCAGGAAGAACGCACCGTGCTGCGCGGAGACGACCGGGGTCAGCTCGCTCATGATCAGCGAGGCCACGTCGTCGAGATCGCGCCGCCCCTGCATCAGGCCTGAGATCCGGGCGAGGTTGCCCTTCAGCCAGTCCTGCTCCTTGTTGGTGGCCGTGGTGTCGCGCAGGTTGGCGATCATCGTATTGATGTTGTCCTGCAGGGCCTGGATCTCGCCGGCCGCGTCCACATCGATCTTGAGGTTGAGATCGCCGCGAGTCACCGCGGTGGCGACGGCCGCGATCGCCCGCACCTGACGGGTGAGGTTCCCGGCCATCTCGTTCACGGACTCGGTGAGGTCGCGCCAGGTACCGTCGACGTCCCGGACCCGGGCCTGGCCGCCCAGCTGGCCCTCCGTACCCACCTCGCGCGCCACTCGGGTCACCTGCTCGGCGAACGAGGACAGCTGGTCGACCATCGTGTTGATGGTGTTCTTCAGCTCCTGGATCTCGCCGCGCGCGTCGATGTCGATCTTCTTGGTGAGGTCGCCCTTGGCGATGGCCGTGGTGACCGTGGCGATCTGCCGCACCTGCCCCGTCAGATTGGACGCCATCGAGTTCACGGACTCGGTGAGGTCCTTCCACGTACCGGAGACCCCCGGAACGCGTGCCTGGCCACCCAGCTCACCTTCCGTACCCACCTCGCGGGCGACCCGCGTCACCTCGTCGGCGAACGACGACAGCGTCGTCACCATCGTGTTGACGGTGTCGGCGAGCTCGGCGACCTCGCCGCGCGCCTCGACGGTGACCTTCTTCGTCAGATCGCCGTTGGCGACGGCGGACGAGACCCGGGAGATGTTCCGCACCTGGCTGGTCAGGTTGTTGGCCATCAGGTTGACGTTGTCGCTGAGGTCCTTCCAGATACCGGTCGCACCGCGCACCCTGGCCTGGCCGCCGAGGATGCCCTCGGTACCCACCTCGCGGGCGACCCGCGTCACCTCGTCGGCGAAGTTGAGCAGCTGGTCCACCATCGTGTTGACGGTCGTGACCAGTTCGAGGATCTCACCCTTGGCATCGACCGTGATCTTCTTGGAGAGATCGCCGTTGGCGACCGCTGTGGTGACCTCGGCGATGTTGCGGACCTGCAGGGTCAGGTTGTTCGCCATGCCGTTGACGGACTGGGTGAGGTCCTTCCACGTACCGGACACCCCCTGCACCTCGGCCTGGCCGCCGAGGATGCCTTCCGTACCCACCTCGCGGGCGACCCGCGTCACCTGCTCGGCGAAGTTCGAGAGCTGGTCCACCATCGTGTTGAGGGTGTTCTTCAGTTCCAGGATCTCGCCGCGCGCGTCCACATCGATCTTCTGCGACAGGTCACCGCGGGCCACCGCCGTGGCGACCTGCGCGATGTTACGGACCTGAGCGGTGAGGTTCCCCGCCATGCCGTTGACCGAATCGGTCAGATCACGCCACACACCGGCCACACCCGGCACCTGCGCCTGGCCGCCGAGCCGCCCGTCGGTGCCCACCTCACGGGCCACCCGGGTCACCTGGTCGGCGAACGCGGAGAGCTGGTCGACCATCGTGTTGATGGTGTTCTTCAGCTCCAGGATCTCGCCGCGCGCGTCCACATCGATCTTCTGCGACAGATCGCCCCGCGCCACCGCCGTGGTCACCTGCGCGATCTGGCGCACCTGGGAGGTCAGGTTCCCCGCCATGAAGTTGACGGAGTCGGTGAGCTCCTTCCACGTACCGGAGACGCCGTCGACCCGCGCCTGGCCGCCGAGCCGGCCCTCCGTGCCCACGTCACGTGCCATCCGCGTCACCTGATCGGCGAACGACGACAGTTGCGCCACCATCGTGTTGACGGTGTTCTTCAGCTCCAGCATCTCGCCCGCGACATCGACGGTGACCTTCTGCGAGAGATCACCGTTGGCGACCGCCGTCGTCACCTGCGCGATGTCGCGCACCTGCCCCGTCAGGTTCCGGAACGCCGTGTTCACCGAGTCCGTGAGGTCCTTCCAGGTCCCCGCGGCCCCCGGCACCTCCGCCTGACCACCGAGCCGGCCCTCGACGCCGACCTCCCGGGCCACCCGGGTCACTTCCGAACCGAAGGACTGGAGCTGGTCCACCATCGTGTTGACGGTGTTCTTCAGCTCCAGCATCTCGCCGGCCACGTCGACGGTGACCTTCTGCGTCATGTCACCGCTGGCCACCGCCGTGGTCACCTGCGCGATGTCGCGCACCTGGGTCGTCAGGTTCCGGAAGACCGTGTTCACCGAGTCCGTGAGGTCCTTCCAGGTCCCGGCGGCCCCCGGCACCTGTGCCTGGCCGCCGAGCAGCCCCTCGCCACCGACCTCGCTGGCCACGCGGGTCACTTCGTCCGCGAAGGTGCGCAGCGTCTCGGTCATCTGGTTGATGGTCTCGGCCAGCTGCGCGACCTCGCCCCGGGCACTCACCGTCACCTTCTGTGACAGGTCGCCGTTGGCGACGGCCGTGGTCACCTCGGCGATCCCGCGCACCTGGGAGGTCAGGTTGCCGGCCATCGTGTTGACGGAGTCGGTGAGGTCCTTCCACACCCCGGCCACACCGGGCACGGTCGCCTGCCCGCCCAGCTCGCCCTCCGTGCCCACCTCCCGGGCGACCCGGGTCACCTCGGAGGAGAACGACGACAGCTGGTCGACCATCGTGTTGACGGTGTTCTTGAGCTGCAGCATCTCGCCGGCCACATGGACGGTGACCTTCCGCGACAGGTCCCCCTTGGCGACCGCCGTCGTCACCAGGGCGATGTCCCGCACCTGCGCCGTGAGCCGGTACGCCATGGTGTTCACGGAGTCCGTGAGGTCCTTCCACGACCCGGACATCCCGCGCACCTGGGCCTGCCCGCCCAGCTTGCCCTCGGTACCCACCTCGACGGCGACCCGCGTCACCTGCTCGGTGAACGCCGACAGTTGGTCGACCAGGTTGTTGACCGTACGGGCGACCTTCAGGAACTCGCCGCGCAGCGGCCGCACCGTCTCGTCGGCCGTGTGCGACCGCAGCTCCATGCGCTGATCGAGATCACCGTCGGCGACCGCCGACAGCACCCGGCCGACCTCCGAGACCGGCCGGGCCAGATCGTCGACCAGCTCGTTGGAGGCGTCGATGGCGGCGGCCCAGGAACCCTCGCAGGCGCCCGTTTCCAACCGCTCGGTGAGTTTCCCCTCACGTCCGACCACCCGCCGCACCCGGGCCAGCTCGCCGGTGAGGTGGAGGTTGCGGTCGGCGACTTCGTTGAAGACCGCCGCGATCTCCGCCATCACTCCGTCGCCCGAGACGGTCAGTCGCCTGCGGAAGTTCCCGTCGCGCATCGCCACCAGACCCGCCAGGAGTCTGTTGAGCGCCGCGGCGTCGACGTCCATGGTTCCATTGCGCTGTTTCTTCACGGACTGTCCGCCTTTTGTGCGCGTGCCTGTTCCCCGCGCCGCCACGCCAGACTCCACCGTGATCCCTCCCGCAGGGGTTGACCGTATCGTTCGGGCCTTGTCTGGGACCCTGCCCAGTTCCTCATTGACTACCGCCACTGCCCACCGTCGACGGGTGACTATGCAGACGTCAAATCGTTGAAACGTACCAGGCCCGGCCCGATCGGAGTGCAGCCTCCAACGGTTGTTCCACATACCCCTGTTGGGAAGCCCACACTTGTACAGTCCCGTGACAGTTCCTGGTCGTTGCTGCCCGAAGTCGGCCCTCGTGTACCCGGTACCGAGACCGAGCGTCTAGCCTGGCAAGCGAATCGAAGCGGCGAGAAACGGGCACAGGACTCGGGGAAGCGACGAGACACCATATGGGGAGTGCTGTGATCACCGCGCGCGCGGCTGCCACCTTCGACCCGGTCGGGCGCTCCGTCGCGACCGCCCGCGCCTTCGTCCGTGACACCCTCCAGGGCTGGGGATACACGGACGTCGTCGACGACGCCGTCGTCCTCACCAGCGAACTCGTGACCAACGCCGTGGTGCACGCGGGCACGGCAGCGGACGTCCTGTGCCTGCGCACGGAGGACGGCGTGCGGGTCGAGGTCTCCGACCACTATCCGGAACGCGAGATCCCGCTCCAGAGCACAGGCCTGGACTTCGGCAGCCCGGACCGCGAGAACGGCCGCGGGCTGCTGCTCTGCGCGGCGCTCGCCTCCCGGTGGGGCGTCGAGTACTCGCCCATCCACAAACACGTCTGGTTCCAGCTCGATCTTCCCGAACGCCCGGTGGGCATCCGCTCCGCCGGCCCGCTGCTCCCCGTCGGGCTGCTCCCGGTCGCGGACGAGCGCGTACGGGTGGCCGTCGTCCAGATCGACAGCACCGGTTCCATCGCCGCGTGGAACGAGGACGCCGCGTTCCTCTTCGGATACACCGCCGACCAGGTCACCGGGAAACAGCTCACCGACTTCACCGCCTGGCCGCAGACGCCCGGCACCAACACCGGAATCGTCGAGGCCCTGCGGCTCTCGCGCTGGGAGGGCAGTTACGGAATCCGGGGCGCCGACGGCCGCACCATCCCCGTCTACGCCTCACACCTCCGGGTCCGCGACACCCGCGGCGAACCGTCCACGGTCTGTCTGCTCGTCCGCGACTACGAACGCGCCGTGCTCCAGTCCCCGGTCCGCGCACCGGTGTCCGACACCAACGCCGACAGCCACAAGACGGATCCGTTCGAGATCTTCATCGGCTCCCCGGCCCCCGACGACCTCGACGGTCTGCTCCAGCGCACCGTCGAGCGGGCCCGCGACATGCTCGACGCCGATTCGGCCTTCCTGCTGCTGGCGACGGACGACGAAACGGAACTCGAGGTACGGGCCACGACCGGCCTGCCCTCCGCCCGCCAGCGTTTCGCCCGGGTCCCGGTGGAGGCAGGCACAGGACGTTACGGCTCCGCCCGGATGCCCGCCGTCCACGAAGACCTCGACAACGTTCCCGGCGCCGTCCCCCTGCTCAGCGGGACCGGGATGCGCTCCGTCGTCACCGTCCCGCTGAAGGTCGAGGGGCGCCTCACGGGCTCGCTGGGCATCGCCGCGGAAGCGTCCGGCCGCTACTCCAACGAGGAGGCCCTGCGCCTCCAGTTCGCCGCGGACCGCATCGCGCTGGCCGTCGAGTCGGCCCGCCTGGGCGAGCTGGAGCGTCTGCGCCGCGGTTCCCTGTCGTTCCTCGTCGAGGCCTCCGACCTGCTCGCGGGCACCCTCGACCGGGACCAGACCCTGGCCCTGATGGCCCAGATGACGGTCCCCACCCTGGCCACCTGGTGCGCCGTCTACACGATCGCCGACCAGTCCTCGGAGCCGTACCTCTCCTACGTGCTGCACGAGGACGAGGAACGCATCGACGGCCTCAAGGCCCTGCTCTCGAAGATCGCTCCTCCCGACCCGGTCCCGACCCCGGGAGCCCGCGTCTGGGCGGCCCCGTCCGAGGCCGCCCACCAGGCTGCCCTGCGTACCTCGATGCGTACGCTCGGCCTCGGCGAACCCGGCGGGCTCGGCACCGGCATCCATACGACGCTCGCCACCGCAGCCGCGGTGGGCGGAGAGACCGTGGTCCTGCCGCTCGTCGCCCGAAACCGCGTCATCGGCATGCTCACGCTCGGGAAGCCCTCCGACGACCACTTCCGGCAGGAGATCCTGGAACTGGCCGAGGACCTCTCCCGACGCGCCGCCCTCGCACTCGACAACGCCCGCCTCTACTCGGAACGCATGGCGATCAGTCAGTCCCTCCAGCGCAGCCTGCTGCCGCCGGGGCTGCCCGATGTCCCCAATGTCGAGATCGAGGTCATCTACCGCGCGGCAGGCGAGGGCAACGAGGTCGGCGGCGACTTCTACGACGTCTTCCCGATCCGCGACGGCGCCTACGGATTCGCCATCGGTGACGTCTGCGGTACGGGTCCGGAGGCCGCGGCCGTCACGGGTCTCGCCCGCCACGCCCTGCGCCTCCTCGCCCGCGAGGGCTTCGGCGGCCCGGCCGTTCTGGAGCGCCTCAATGCCGCCATCCTGGACGAGGGCGCCCGCAGCCGCTTCCTGACCCTCCTGTACGGGGAGTTGTGGCCGCAGGAGGACGGCAGCGCGCTGCTGAAGGTAGTCTGCGCGGGGCACCCCCTGCCGCTGCGCCTGCGCCAGGACGGCTCGGTCGAGGCAGCCGCCGAACCTCAGCCGCTGCTGGGCGTCATCGAGGACCTCGAACTGTACGAGCAGACGGTCACCCTGGCGCCGGGCGATGTCCTGCTGTGCGTGACCGACGGCGTCACGGAACGCCGTGAGGGCACCCGCATGCTCGGCGACGACGGCCTGGCGGACGTGCTGGCCACCTGTACGGGGCTCACGGCCGGTGCGGTGGCAGCACGCATCCTGCGCGCGGTCGAACGCTTCGCAGCCGAGCCGGCCTCCGACGACATGGCCATCCTCGCCATGCGCGTCCCCGAACCGCCCACCGCCTGACCGCACTTCATGGCCCTGGTGTCCTAGCTCAGACACCAGCCGCAAAGTAGCGGTGTGATCACGCGCTCACCGCCGTGTTGGTCTGTTCGTCGTGTTCGCGCAGCATCCGCATGACGGCGGCGGGTGCGGGGCGCTGGCCCTTCTTCGCGCCCGTGGCGATGACGAGCCGCTTGGCGATGTCGCGCAGGCTCATCTCCTGGTCGCGCTGCTGGAGGGCCATGGACAGCATGGAGTCATCGGTCACGCCCGCGCCGCCGATGGTCTCGCCGCGCTTGCGGGCGGACTCTTGGCCCTCCGGAGTGAGGTCGCGGATTTACCCGCGGTCCATGCCGGACATGGCCGCCGGCACGGTGAACACGATGCCGGACGGATCGTGTGAGCCCTGGAGTTCGTCGGTGAGGAACTCCCCGGCCGACATCGTTCGCCTTCAGCTCCTCGGCCGGCCGCCTCCGGGGTCGCCCGCGAGGCCGCCCCGACCTCCTGATGCGGCTGGCGACGGCGGGTAGTCGTCGACGGTCACGGAGTTGTAGAAACGTGCGCTCTTTGTGGCGAGGCGAACGATGGCGCGGCTGGGGCCCGCGGGCAGGGCGGAGATCAGGCGGGCGCCCTGGGCCAGTCCCCACACGCCGAGGCGGGACGTGGGGATCAGGGTCTTCGCCGCGCTCAGCGCGACCGCGCGGCTGCCGCGCACGTGCTGCGCCATCACGCGCTCGTAGGCGGGGAAGGCGCGCTCATGGTCGCCGCCCGCCCGTGCCAGCTCTCCGGCGAGGACGTACGCGCCGACGACGGCCAGGCTGGTGCTGCCGCCGACGGCCGGACCGGAACAGTAGCCCGCGTCGCCGACGAGCGTCACCCTCCCCTGCGACCAGGTGTCCATGCGGAGCTGGGTGATCGAGTCGAAGTAGAACGCCGGGGTGCGGTCGAGCTCGTCCAGCCAGCGGTCCACATGGGCGTGCATGCCGGCGAACGCACCGCGCAGCAGCTCCTTCTGCCGGGGCACGTCGCGGTGGTGGTAGTCGAGCTCGCACTCGCTCCGGAACAGGAACAACGCCCGCGCGTCGCCGAGGTGCCGCGCGCCGTACATGCCGGCAGTCCGGCCGACGCCGACGTGGATGAGGAGCTCGCCGTCGAGGTCGGAGACATTCGGCAGGGTCAGCACCCCGAGGTAGGCCCCGATGAAGGCGTTGAAGCGGGACTCCTCGTCGAAGACGAGGCGGCGCACGTTGGAGTGCAGCCCGTCCGCACCGACGACGAGGTCGAAGCGGCGCGGCGCGGCGTTTTCGAACCGCACCTCGCCGTCGGGCGAGATCGCGGTGATCGAGTCGCCGAAGACGTACTCGACGTCGTCGCGTGCGGCGTCGTAGTAGATTTCGCTCAGGTCGTCGCGCATGATCTCGACGTGCCTGTCGGAGGTGGCGCTGAAGATCTTGGAGAGGTCCGCCCGGATGGGATGCCGTGAGCCCTCCCGGTAGACGGTCATTCGGTTCGTGCCGGTGGCCCGCTCCTCGACACGCGGGAGCACGCCCATCTTCTCCGAGATGTTCATCGCGGGCCGAAACAGGTCGACCGCGTGGCCGCCAGTCTTGCGTAGAGTCGGCGCGCGCTCGACGACGGTGACGGAGAAGCCGTGCCTGGTGAGCCAGTAGGCCAGAACCGGACCGGCGACGCTGGCGCCGGAGACGAGAATCCGCATGGCACCCCTTCTTTTCATCAGTCCACCCGTACGGCGTGGATCGTGGTGAAGGCCAGCAGGGGGGTGGCGGTCCGCGGCGGATCCTCGAGCAGGGGCGAGTGCCCGAGTCCGGGTAGCAACTCGACCTCCGCGCCCGGAACGGCGCGGTAATCGGAGGCGGATGAGGATCGCCATCTGCGGTCGTCCTCGCCGAAGATCACCAGTAGCGGCTTGCCCAGGACCGTCAGCCGATCCGGCAGCACTTGCTGCTCCAGGTAGGAGCGGGTGGCCCGCATCGTCGTGGTGAACGTGTGGTGAGTCATAGCGCGCACGTCGTCCAGGAGCTCTTCCGGGATCTGGTAGCCCGCGCGGCTGAAACCCGTGCTCGCGAACCGCCGGAGCTGCTCGTCGGTCGGCGGCCACTGCGAGGGGCCGGTTGCGGCGGACTCCGGTGCGATGAAGGCGTCCAGGCTGGGTCCGGTGTTGACGAGCGCGAGCGCGGTCACGAGGTCGGGCCGCTGTTCGGCGAGGGCGGTGGCGACCACGCCACCGCTGGAATGACCGACGACCACGGCGTGCTCGACGCCGAGCCGGTCCAGTGCCACGCCGGCCCGACGTGCCTGGTCCGGGATCGCGTAGCTGCGGTCGGCCGGTTTGGCCGACCGGCCGTGCCCGAGCAGGTCGATCCGGATGACGCGGTGAGTTCCGGTCAGCAGTGGAACCATCGAGTTCCACGAGCGGGTCGAGGACGCGGACCCGTGGATGAGCAGGAGTACGGGGGCGTCGCGGGGGCCGTCCTGGCACACGTAGATGTCGCCGTCGTCCAGCGACAGGGTGGAACTCTCGGTGGCCTCGGCGCCGCCGTTCACGTAGGGATCGCCGTCAGAAACAGTCATGAGCCCACTGTCTCCGCGGGTACGCGCCGGTGGATTGGACGAATGTTCCCCTTAGCCGGCTCACGTAGCATGGGGTGATGCGGACCTTCGTGCGCGGTGCGGCCATGTGGGGCGTTGAGTGCCCGCGGCGGCCCAGCCGGGTGGCCGGTGTCACCATGGCCGGGTTCCGTGCCCGTGACCTGGAAGCGCTCCGGATAGTCCCGTACCCGGCCGTGACGCTGCTCCTGGAGTTCGGCGCCGGTTCGCCCGTCCTTGAGTGCGCCGCAGGACGGCAGCAGCGGGGAAGCTTCGTCGCCGGGCCCGGGCTCGGGTCCGGAGGCGCGGTCCGGGCACGGGGGGAGAACGTCGAGTGCGTGCAGGTGCGCCTGTCCCCGGTGATCGCACGCGCGATTCTGGGCGCCTCCCCCGCCGACCTCGACGGCGCCGTCGTTTCGCTGGGCGACCTGTGGGGCCGGGAGGCGTCACGGATCCGCGAGCAACTCGGCGATCTCTCGTCGTGGCAGGATCGCTTCGTGTTGACGGACGCTCTGCTCGCCCGCCGACATGAGGCGGGGCCGCTGGTGGACCCGGAGGTGGCCTGGGCCTGGCGCCGGATCGTCGTCAGCCGTGGCCTGGCCCGGGTCGACGGACTCGCGGCCGAGGTCGGGTGGAGCCGTAAACGGCTGTGGTCCCGGTTCCGGTCGCAGCTCGGCCTGCCGCCCAAGCGCGCCGTGAAGCTGGTCCGCTTCGACCATGCCGCCCACCGCCTGGTCGCGGGTGAAGGCGCGGCCCAAGTCGCAGCCGAAACCGGCTACGCCGACCAGTCCCACCTGCATCGGGACGTCATGGCGTTCACCGGGGCAACCCCCGCGACCGTGGCCGGCGAGCCGTTTCTCGCCGTTGACGACATCGCATGGCCCAGCCGCGGAACAACCGCCATACCTCACGTCTCCAAGGAGCTCCGGCTCGGTCGTCGGCCGGAGGTGAGACGGCTACCGCTGTGAACGTCGCCGGCCGCCGGACTTCTGCAGCTGCGCGTCGTGAAGCTCACTTTCACCGCCGACACCTGGTAGAGCCGCAGGATCACCGGCGTTTGTGGCCTGGTGACACGGAGCAGTGATCACAGGAGCCGCGCTGCTCGGCCCGGCGGTGGTGACCGGGACGGCGGCGATGGTGGCGGCAGTGATCTCGCGCCGAGGACGCGGCGGCTCATGACGCTGAGTCAGCCAGGCGGGCGGCCGATGTCCCCCGCCACGCGGCCTCGTTGATACCGGGGTCGGTGAGGTTCTGGAAGTCCTTCATCGCGCCTCCATGGTTGATCGGTTGGCGGTGTCCGCCGGGTGCGGAGGCGACCAGCCCTAGGTCGAGGCGCTTGTCCATGTCCAGACGGAAGGTTCCGTACGGGTTGACGTTCGACCAGAACAGGGCGGTCAGCCCGCGCCGGTCCTCGTCGGTGAGCTTCTTCGCCCACGCCGGTTCGACCAGGACCTGCTGCACCAGCAGGGTCTCGAGCCGTAGCGCGGTGGCGTACCTGACCATCTGGTCATGCTGCTGCTCGATCAGGTCCCAGCGGGTCGGCCGGGGCAGTGAGCCGACGAGCGCGGGCCAGCCGGGCGGCGCTTCGTCGGGGCCGTACAGGCGGAAAGCTGCCGATGTTCTTCAACCGGGGCAGCCGACGGAAGTTGAGCAGCTCGGTGAAGGCGAACCGGACCACGCTCGCGCCGTGCGTGTCGACGTAGTTCGACTCGATCGCGGCGCCCGTGCAGTGCCACAGCAGGCCCTCGATCACCGCCACGCCCTTCGACGACGAACAGGACTTCAGCTGCGAGTAAATGCAGACGTTCTTCCGCTGGACGTGCCAGTAGAACACCACGCCGTTGCCGCCGTAGCCGCCGTGGTACTCGGTCATGGAGTTCGAGGACCAGGACCCGAACTTCTTCGAGTCCGAAGCGCACGCGATGCCTTGGCCCCACCATGCGGCGTCCCGGGCGGCACAGGTACCGTTCACCAGCTTGGTGGCGGCGGCTCACAGGTTGTCCACGGTGATGAAGTGCCGACGCACGTGCCGCAGCGCGGCCTCGCGCTCGCCGTGCTCGCCGGTTGCCATGATCGCGCGGATGCCCAGGTCGGTGCCCCAGCGCGAACAGCGCGAGCAGCAGGCGCCGCCAGCAACTCCTCCAGCGACCACTCTTGGCGCACGCCCAGCCCCTTCGCCCGCTGATCATTCGACCAGACCAACGACGGGCGCCGGGCCCAGGAAATGGTGGGCCCCTGCTCCCCCGCACCTACTTTGCGGCTGATGTCTGGGCTAGGACTCCAGAGCCTTCATCACATGCGAAAGGCCCTCACCGGATGGTGAGGGCCTTTCATCTTGCCTGAGCCCCAATGCGGAATCGAACCGCAGACCTTCTCCTTACCATGGAGACGCTCTACCGACTGAGCTATTGGGGCCTGCTGCGCTGTGGCAACGAGGTAAAGCATACCCTGAGATCAGGGGTGCTCAGAACCACTGCCCACACATGTTTCTGACGGAGTCCCACTGTTCCAGCCGCCTCTCTCCCTTCGACGCAGGCCGGCCAGGCCGGCCTTGCCGAGTCGGGCGCGACGATGCGGATCGAGCCTAGACGCTCCGAACGCAGAAAAGCCCCGTGCCACAAGGGCACGGGGCTTTCCCGTAAAAGGAGTTCGGCGGCGTCCTACTCTCCCACAGGGTCCCCCCTGCAGTACCATCGGCGCTGAAAGGCTTAGCTTCCGGGTTCGGAATGTAACCGGGCGTTTCCCTAACGCAATGACCACCGAAACACTATGAAATTAACCAACACCGGAACAACACGGCCGTTCGTTATTTCAGAACAAACACAGTGGACGCGAGCAACTGAGGACAAGCCCTCGGCCTATTAGTACCAGTCAGCTTCACCCGTTACCGGGCTTCCACATCTGGCCTATCAACCCAGTCGTCTACTGGGAGCCTTAACCAATCAAGTTGGTGGGAATACTCATCTCGAAGCAGGCTTCCCGCTTAGATGCTTTCAGCGGTTATCCTTTCCGAACGTAGCCAACCAGCCATGCCCTTGGCAGAACAACTGGCACACCAGAGGTTCGTCCGTCCCGGTCCTCTCGTACTAGGGACAGCCCTTCTCAATATTCCTACGCGCGCAGCGGATAGGGACCGAACTGTCTCACGACGTTCTAAACCCAGCTCGCGTACCGCTTTAATGGGCGAACAGCCCAACCCTTGGGACCGACTCCAGCCCCAGGATGCGACGAGCCGACATCGAGGTGCCAAACCATCCCGTCGATATGGACTCTTGGGGAAGATCAGCCTGTTATCCCCGGGGTACCTTTTATCCGTTGAGCGACAGCGCTTCCACAAGCCACTGCCGGATCACTAGTCCCGACTTTCGTCCCTGCTCGACCCGTCGGTCTCACAGTCAAGCTCCCTTGTGCACTTACACTCAACACCTGATTGCCAACCAGGCTGAGGGAACCTTTGGGCGCCTCCGTTACTCTTTAGGAGGCAACCGCCCCAGTTAAACTACCCATCAGACACTGTCCCTGATCCGGATCACGGACCGAGGTTAGACATCCAGCACGACCAGAGTGGTATTTCAACGACGACTCCACAACCACTGGCGTGGCCGCTTCAAAGTCTCCCACCTATCCTACACAAGCCGAACCGAACACCAATATCAAACTGTAGTAAAGGTCCCGGGGTCTTTCCGTCCTGCTGCGCGAAACGAGCATCTTTACTCGTAGTGCAATTTCACCGGGCCTATGGTTGAGACAGTCGAGAAGTCGTTACGCCATTCGTGCAGGTCGGAACTTACCCGACAAGGAATTTCGCTACCTTAGGATGGTTATAGTTACCACCGCCGTTTACTGGCGCTTAAGTTCTCAGCTTCGCCGACCCGAAAGTCGGCTAACCGGTCCCCTTAACGTTCCAGCACCGGGCAGGCGTCAGTCCGTATACATCGCCTTACGGCTTCGCACGGACCTGTGTTTTTAGTAAACAGTCGCTTCTCGCTGGTCTCTGCGGCCACCCCCAGCTCGGAGAGCAAGTCTCCTCACCAGTGATGGCCCCCTTCTCCCGAAGTTACGGGGGCATTTTGCCGAGTTCCTTAACCATAGTTCACCCGAACGCCTCGGTATTCTCTACCTGACTACCTGAGTCGGTTTAGGGTACGGGCCGCCATGAAACTCGCTAGAGGCTTTTCTCGACAGCATAGGATCATCCACTTCACCACAATCGGCTCGGCATCAGGTCTCAGCCTTAACGTGTGACGGATTTACCTACCACACGGCCTACACCCTTACCCCGGGACTACCACCGCCCGGGCTGGACTACCTTCCTGCGTCACCCCATCGCTTACCTAGTACAAGTCTGGTTCGTCGGCTCCACCACTACCCTCAACTCCGAAGAGATCGGGCCGGCTTCACGGACTTAGCATCGCCTGATTCAGTATTGGGCGTTTCAAAGCGGGTACCGGAATATCAACCGGTTGTCCATCGACTACGCCTGTCGGCCTCGCCTTAGGTCCCGACTTACCCTGGGCAGATCAGCTTGACCCAGGAACCCTTAGTCAATCGGCGCACACGTTTCTCACGTGTGTATCGCTACTCATGCCTGCATTCTCACTCGTGAACCGTCCACAACTCGCTTCCGCGGCTGCTTCACCCGGCACACGACGCTCCCCTACCCATCCCAGCAGGCGTTGGCCCTATACGCTGGAATGACACGACTTCGGCGGTACGCTTGAGCCCCGCTACATTGTCGGCGCGGAATCACTTGACCAGTGAGCTATTACGCACTCTTTCAAGGGTGGCTGCTTCTAAGCCAACCTCCTGGTTGTCTCTGCGACTCCACATCCTTTCCCACTTAGCGTACGCTTAGGGGCCTTAGTCGATGCTCTGGGCTGTTTCCCTCTCGACCATGGAGCTTATCCCCCACAGTCTCACTGCCGTGCTCTCACTTACCGGCATTCGGAGTTTGGCTAAGGTCAGTAACCCGGTAGGGCCCATCGCCTATCCAGTGCTCTACCTCCGGCAAGAAACACACGACGCTGCACCTAAATGCATTTCGGGGAGAACCAGCTATCACGGAGTTTGATTGGCCTTTCACCCCTAACCACAGGTCATCCCCCAGGTTTTCAACCCTGGTGGGTTCGGTCCTCCACGAAGTCTTACCTCCGCTTCAACCTGCCCATGGCTAGATCACTCCGCTTCGGGTCTTGAGCGTGCTACTAAAACGCCCTATTCGGACTCGCTTTCGCTACGGCTTCCCCACACGGGTTAACCTCGCAACACACCGCAAACTCGCAGGCTCATTCTTCAAAAGGCACGCAGTCACGACTGTTGCTCCGAAGAACAACAGCGACGCTCCCACGGCTTGTAGGCACACGGTTTCAGGTACTATTTCACTCCGCTCCCGCGGTACTTTTCACCATTCCCTCACGGTACTATCCGCTATCGGTCACCAGGGAATATTTAGGCTTAGCGGGTGGTCCCGCCAGATTCACACGGGATTTCTCGGGCCCCGTGCTACTTGGGAAATTCTCAAACGAGCCGTTAATGTTTCAGCTACGGGGGTCTTACCCTCTACGCCGGACCTTTCGCATGTCCTTCGCCTACATCAACGGTTTCTGACTCGCCGACCAATCGGCAGATTGATCAAGAGAACTCCCGCAACCCCGCATGCGCAACCCCTGCCGGGTATCACACACATACGGTTTGGCCTCATCCAGTTTCGCTCGCCACTACTCCCGGAATCACGGTTGTTTTCTCTTCCTGAGGGTACTGAGATGTTTCACTTCCCCTCGTTCCCTCCACACTGCCTATGTGTTCAGCAGCGGGTGACAGCCCATGACGACTGCCGGGTTTCCCCATTCGGACACCCCCGGATCAAAGCTCGGTTGACAGCTCCCCGGGGCCTATCGTGGCCTCCCACGTCCTTCATCGGTTCCTGGTGCCAAGGCATCCACCGTGCGCCCTTAAAAACTTGGCCACAGATGCTCGCGTCCACTGTGCAGTTCTCAAACAACGACCAGCCACCCACCACCCCGCCCAAACAGACGAGTTCACTGGGGCCGGCAACTGAAGGCGACCTCACGGCCGTACCCTCAGATACCCAACAACGTGCCCGACCCGACAAGCCATCACCCACGTTCCACGCCGAAGCAGTACTAGTGAACAACAACCCATCGTGCCGAATAGTCAACGTTCCACCCATGAGCAACCACCGTCGGACATTTGCCGACGTAGTGGCCTCTGACCAGGCAAAGCCCGGTAAGAAGTGCTCCTTAGAAAGGAGGTGATCCAGCCGCACCTTCCGGTACGGCTACCTTGTTACGACTTCGTCCCAATCGCCAGTCCCACCTTCGACAGCTCCCTCCCACAAGGGGTTGGGCCACCGGCTTCGGGTGTTACCGACTTTCGTGACGTGACGGGCGGTGTGTACAAGGCCCGGGAACGTATTCACCGCAGCAATGCTGATCTGCGATTACTAGCAACTCCGACTTCATGGGGTCGAGTTGCAGACCCCAATCCGAACTGAGACCGGCTTTTTGAGATTCGCTCCGCCTCGCGGCATCGCAGCTCATTGTACCGGCCATTGTAGCACGTGTGCAGCCCAAGACATAAGGGGCATGATGACTTGACGTCGTCCCCACCTTCCTCCGAGTTGACCCCGGCAGTCTCCTGTGAGTCCCCATCACCCCGAAGGGCATGCTGGCAACACAGAACAAGGGTTGCGCTCGTTGCGGGACTTAACCCAACATCTCACGACACGAGCTGACGACAGCCATGCACCACCTGTACACCGACCACAAGGGGGGCACCATCTCTGATGCTTTCCGGTGTATGTCAAGCCTTGGTAAGGTTCTTCGCGTTGCGTCGAATTAAGCCACATGCTCCGCTGCTTGTGCGGGCCCCCGTCAATTCCTTTGAGTTTTAGCCTTGCGGCCGTACTCCCCAGGCGGGGAACTTAATGCGTTAGCTGCGGCACCGACGACGTGGAATGTCGCCAACACCTAGTTCCCAACGTTTACGGCGTGGACTACCAGGGTATCTAATCCTGTTCGCTCCCCACGCTTTCGCTCCTCAGCGTCAGTAATGGCCCAGAGATCCGCCTTCGCCACCGGTGTTCCTCCTGATATCTGCGCATTTCACCGCTACACCAGGAATTCCGATCTCCCCTACCACACTCTAGCCTGCCCGTATCGACTGCAGACCCGGGGTTAAGCCCCGGGCTTTCACAACCGACGCAACAAGCCGCCTACGAGCTCTTTACGCCCAATAATTCCGGACAACGCTTGCGCCCTACGTATTACCGCGGCTGCTGGCACGTAGTTAGCCGGCGCTTCTTCTGCAGGTACCGTCACTTTCGCTTCTTCCCTGCTGAAAGAGGTTTACAACCCGAAGGCCGTCATCCCTCACGCGGCGTCGCTGCATCAGGCTTTCGCCCATTGTGCAATATTCCCCACTGCTGCCTCCCGTAGGAGTCTGGGCCGTGTCTCAGTCCCAGTGTGGCCGGTCGCCCTCTCAGGCCGGCTACCCGTCGTCGCCTTGGTAGGCCATCACCCCACCAACAAGCTGATAGGCCGCGGGCTCATCCTTCACCGCCGGAGCTTTCAACCCCGTCCCATGCGGGACAGAGTGTTATCCGGTATTAGACCCCGTTTCCAGGGCTTGTCCCAGAGTGAAGGGCAGATTGCCCACGTGTTACTCACCCGTTCGCCACTAATCCACCCCGAAGGGCTTCATCGTTCGACTTGCATGTGTTAAGCACGCCGCCAGCGTTCGTCCTGAGCCAGGATCAAACTCTCCGTGAATGTTTTCCCGTAATCGGGACAACACAACACGAGAGCGGAACGATCAGCCGGAATAAGACCGATCGTTCACAGCGTCCTCGCTGTGTAATTGCCTACCGGAACCGTGAGGCCCGGCAGGACTTTCAAAGGAACCACCAACCTGCCGAAGCAGGCCGGGGTATCAACATATCTGGCGTTGACTTTTGGCACGCTGTTGAGTTCTCAAGGAACGGACGCTTCCTTTGTACTCACCCGCAGAACATTTTCTGGGGCTTTCCTCCGGGCTTTCCCTTCGGTCTTGCTTTTCCGACTCTATCAGACTCTTTCGTGTCCGATTCCCGGCCGAAGCGGGTTTGCTTTCCAGTTCTTCGCTTTCGCGTTTCCCTTTCCGGCGGTTCCAACCTTACCAGACTCTTTTCCGTTCCGTTTCCGGTTCGAATTTGAATTCTGATGGCCTTTGGAGTGACCTTGCCTTTCGGCGGATCCGACTTTATCAGAAGTTCTGAGTCGGAATTCCCGCCCCTATCGGGGTGGCCACGACGCACGAGTGCGCGGGATCGTTCCCCGTCAGGCGGAGCCGTAAACGTACTGGAGCGGGGCGCCCGATGCAAATCGGGGGCCCCGCTCCGCAGTTCACGCCTGTCGGGGTCAGACCTCGACGACGACCGGAAGGATCATCGGGCGTCGGCGGTAGGTGTCGGAGACCCACTTGCCCACCGTGCGGCGGACCAGCTGCTGGAGCTGGTGGGGCTCCAGCACACCGTCCTGGGCGGACCTGTTGATCGCTTCCTCGATCTTCGGCACGACGGCGCTGAACGCCGAGTCGTCGATGCCGGAGCCGCGGGCATGGATGTCCGGGCCGCCCGTGATCTTGCCGGAGGAGCTGTCGACCACGATGAAGACGGAGATGATGCCCTCCTCACCGAGGATCCGGCGGTCCTTGAGGGAGGTTTCGGTGACGTCCCCGACCGAGAGGCCGTCGACGTACACGTAACCGGCCTGGACCTTGCCGACGATCTTGGCCTTGCCGTCGATGAGGTCGACCACGACGCCGTCCTCGGCAATGACGATGTGGTCCTTAGGAACACCGGTGAGGGCGCCTAGTTCGGCATTGGCCCTGAGGTGGCGCCACTCGCCGTGGACCGGCATCAGGTTCTTCGGCTTGCAGATGTTGTAGAAGTACAGCAGCTCGCCGGCCGAGGCGTGGCCCGAGACGTGGACCTTGGCGTTGCCCTTGTGGACGACGTTGGCGCCCCAGCGCGTCAGCCCGTTGATCACGCGGTAGACCGCGTTCTCATTGCCCGGGATCAGGGAGGACGCCAGGATCACCGTGTCGCCCTGGACGATCCGGATCTGGTGGTCGCGGTTGGCCATACGGGACAGTGCGGCCATCGGCTCGCCCTGGGATCCCGTACAGACCAGCACCACCTCGTCGTCCGGCAGGTCGTCGAGGGTCTTGACGTCGACCACCAGGCCCGCGGGGACCTTCAGATAGCCCAGATCACGGGCGATGCCCATGTTGCGGACCATCGAGCGGCCGACGAAGGCGACCCGGCGGCCGTACTCGTGAGCCGCGTCGAGGATCTGCTGGATGCGATGCACGTGGCTGGCGAAGCTCGCCACGATGATGCGCTTCTGGGCGTTGGCGAAGACCGTACGCAGGACGTTGGAGATGTCCCGCTCGGGCGGTACGAAGCCGGGGACCTCCGCGTTGGTGGAGTCGGAGAGAAGAAGGTCGATGCCTTCCTCGCTCAGCCGGGCGAACGCGTGCAGGTCGGTGAGCCGGCCGTCCAGCGGGAGCTGGTCCATCTTGAAGTCACCGGTCGCGACGGCCATGCCCGCAGGCGTGCGGATGGCGACCGCGAGTGCGTCCGGGATCGAGTGGTTGACCGCGACGAACTCGCAGTCGAAGACTCCGATGCGCTCGCGCTGGCCCTCCGCGACTTCGAGGGTGTACGGGCGGATGCGGTGCTCCTGGAGCTTCGCCTCGATCAGCGCGAGGGTCAGCTTGGAGCCGATGAGGGGGATGTCCGGCTTCAGGCGCAGCAGGTAGGGGACACCACCGATGTGGTCCTCGTGGCCGTGCGTGAGGACGATGCCCTCGATGTCGTCGAGACGGTCCCGGATCGTGGTGAAGTCCGGCAGGATCAGGTCGATTCCGGGCTGCTCCTCCTCCGGGAAGAGAACCCCGCAGTCGACGACGAGCAGGCGGCCGCCGTACTCGAAGACCGTCATGTTGCGGCCGATTTCGCCGAGGCCGCCGAGCGGGGTGACCCGGAGGCCGCCCTTCGGGAGCTTCGGCGGGGTGCCGAGTTCGGGATGCGGATGACTCAAAAGACTCTCCTTACCACACGCGCCACGTACCGCTTGGGCACGTGGCGCGCATGTCATTCGTGCACTTGCTGTTGTCTGTGTTGTCGCTCTTGCGAGTGTTCTTCGCATATTCAGTTGTGAAGTCTGTGGTTACAGCTGTACCCCACCGGCGGCGAGATCGATCTTGAGCTGCGCCGTTTCCTGTGCGGTGAGTTCCACCAGGGGGAGGCGCAGCGGGCCTGCGGGGAGGCCCTGGAGGGCCAGTGCCGCCTTGGTGGTGATCACGCCCTGAGTGCGGAACATGCCGGTGAAGACCGGCAGGAGCTTCTGGTGGATCTCCGTGGCCTTCTGGACGTCGCCGCCGAGGTACGCCTCGATGAGGGCGCGCAGGTCGGGGGTGACGACGTGGCCGACGACGGAGACGAAGCCGATGGCGCCGACCGAGAGGAGCGGCAGGTTCAGCATGTCGTCGCCGGAGTACCAGGCCAGGCCGGACCGGGTGATGGCCCAGCTTGCGCGGCCGAGGTCGCCCTTGGCGTCCTTGTTGGCGACGATACGCGGGTGCTCGGCGAGCCGTACCAGCGTCTCAGTGTCGATCGGCACACCGCTGCGCCCGGGAATGTCGTAGAGCATCACCGGCAGCCCGGTGGCGTCGGCGATGGCCGTGAAGTGACGGAAGATACCTTCCTGCGGCGGCTTGTTGTAGTAGGGCGTCACCGCGAGGAGGCCGTGGGCACCGGAGCGCTCGGCCGTGCGGGCGAGCTCGATGCTGTGCCGGGTGTCATTGGTGCCGATGCCGGCGACGACGTGGGCCCTGTCCCCCACTGCTTCCAGTACAGCCTTGACGAGCTGGTCTTTCTCCGCGTCGCTGGTGGTCGGGGACTCGCCGGTGGTGCCGTTGATGATCAGGCCGTCATTGCCTGCGTCGACCAGATGGGTGGCGAGCCGCTGGGCACCTTCGAGGTCGAGTGCGCCGTCCGCCGTGAAGGGCGTGACCATAGCGGTGAGGACCCGCCCGAAGGGGGTCTGCGGAGTGGAGATCGGAGCCATGGGTAACACGCTACTCGTTGCTCAGCGCCCAATGCCCCCTCGGGGGGACACGCGGTAGGAGCCCGGCACTGCCTGCTCGGGGGTTCAAGCAGTGCCGGGTCCGTTTGATCAGCCTAGATGAACTTCACGAAAGGCCGCAATACGGACACCGCTTACGGGGCTACGCGTCCGTTTTTGTTGAAGGCTGCATGGGTGAGCGGCATGAGACGGGCCCAGTGCTCCTCCATCTGCTGGCCGACCATCTCGATCTCCCGCTGCGGGAACGAGGGCACCTTGGCCAGCTCGTGCTGGGTGCGCAGGCCGAGGAAGTGCATCAGCGACCGGGCGTTGCACGTGGCGTACATCGAGGAGAACAGGCCGACGGGGAGCACCGCGCGGGCGACCTCGCGGGCCACTCCTGCGGCGAGCATCTCCTGGTAGGCCTCGTACGCCTGGCGGTACGAGTCCTCCATGACGCGGCCGGTGAGCTCCTGCTGGGCCTGGGTGCCCTCGACGAACTCATACTTCCCCGGGCGCCCCTGCTGGACGAGCTTGCGGGACTCCCCCGGGACGTAGAAGACCGGTTCCAGCTCCCTGTAGCGGCCCGATTCCTCGTTGTACGACCAGCCGACGCGGTGGCGCATGAACTCGCGGAACACGAAGATCGGGGCGCTGATGAAAAAGGTCATCGAGTTGTGCTCGAACGGGCTGCCGTGCCGGTCGCGCATCAGGAAGTTGATGAGCCCCTTGGAGCGCTCGGGGTCCTTCGTGACCTCCTCCAGGGACTGTTCACCGGCCGTGGAGACACGGGCCGCGAACAGGACGTCGGAGTCGCCTGCGGCATGTTTCACCAGCTCAACGGTGACATCGCTGCGGAAGCTGGGCTTTGCGGGCTCGGGGGTCTCGGTCACCGGCGGGGTCCTTCCAATTGCGTCGCTCGGGCGGCGCCCACTCTACGGGCCGCCACTGACAACGAGGGCTGGAAGGGCCGTGCCGGGATTTCTTCGACCAATTCGGCGATTCGGGGCACCGAACGGGTCTGTCGAGCGTCTGACTCAGTAGGAGCATCCGCACCAAGGTTCTAAGGAGAGTTTCCTCATGTTCCGCCGGCGTGAATCCGTCCCGTTCGCGTTCGTAGCCGAGGCCGACCGATTCCGCAGTAACGTCACCCCGCCCCCGCGTGAGCGCACCAGCGTCTCGCAGCTGGCCGACCGTACCCTCGTCGGGCTGACGGTCGTCGCAGGTCTCGTAGGGTCGCTGATCCTCGGCCTGCCCGCGCTGAGCACCGCCCAGGACCCGTCGCACTCCCAGCAGACGGAGGCCGCCCACGAGCACTGACTCGTACAGGCCCCCTGGGGTGGTCGGGGCGGTGACCTCCTCGGTAGCCTCACCGAGCACAGCAATCGAGCGTGCTTGTGAGTGAGGATCAGTCGTGCCCCTGCCCTTTCTGACGGCCGACCGCGCGTTTGACGCGAGCGCTGAGGACATCGCGCTGCCGTACGACGACCACGACAAGTGGCGGCGTCCGTACCGCCCCGGGCCCTGGCGGGTCGCGGCTGCGGCCTCCATGCTGCTGCTCGCGTCGTTCATCCTGCTCGCGGGGATGGTCATCGCGTTCGCCGGGGAGATGCCGGGGGCCGCCGCGTGTCTGGGACTCGCGCTCGTGGTCATCGCCTGTGCCCTGCGCCTGCTGCGGCTCGGTGCCTGGGTGAGCAGGCACGGCGTGCGGCGGGTGGGCTTCTTCACGACGTCGACCGTGCCGTGGAATCGGGTCACGGCCGTCCGTACCGTGCAGCAGCCGGTGAAGTGGCTCGGGTTCCCGCGCACAGTGCAGGGGCAGGCGCTGATCGTCGTACGGCAGGGCGGCGAGGCGATTCCGCCCCTGCTCACCGACAGCAATGCGGATTTTCTGGCGCGGGGCGAGGCGTTCGACCGCGCCGCGGACACGGTCGAGGCGTGGGGGGACGAGTATCGGCGGCGCTGAGGTCGGAGACGGTTACCGGGCGGGCCCGGTAACCGTCTCCGACCTCAGTCGCCGGCCGGACCCGATCCGGCCGGTGTGACCCGTCCGGGGACGCGCCTCGTGTGCAGGGCGATGGCGCGTTGCATGGCCTTGCGGGCCCGAGGGGTGTCCCTGGCGTCCTGGTAGGCGACGGCCAGGCGGAACCAGCAGCGCCAGTCGTCCGGGGCGTCCTCGGCCTCCTCGCGGCGCCGTGCGAACACGGCGTCGGCCGAGGCGCGGTCGATGCGGCCGGACGGGGTACGGACCAGTTCATCGACCGGCAGGCCGCCCTCCGCGTCGAGTTCCGCGGCCAGCGCGTTGGCCCGCGCCACGAACTGGGTGTTCTTCCAGAGGAACCAGACCCCGATCAACGGCAGGATCAGCACCGCGACCCCGAAGGTGACCGTCAGCAGGGTGCCGTGCTTGATGAGCAGGACGCCACGGCTGCCGACCAGGACGAAGTAGAAGACCAGGACGGCAGCGGTGACGAAGTAAGTGATCTTTGCGCGCATGGCGGGGGCTCAGTCAGTTCAGGTCGAGGAAGTTTTCCAGGCCGAACGTCAGGCCGGGAGTGGTCACCACGCGGCGCGCGCCGAGCAGGATGCCCGGCATGAAGCTGCTGTGGTGCAGGGAATCGTGGCGGATGGTGAGGGTCTCCCCCTCGCCGCCGAGCAGCACTTCCTGGTGGGCGAGGAGACCGCGGAGCCGGATCGCGTGGACGGGGACCCCGTCGACGTCCGCGCCGCGGGCCCCGTCCAGGGCCGTGGTGGTGGCGTCCGGCTGCGGGGCGCAGCCGGCCTTGCGCCGGGCGTCGGCGATCAGCTGGGCGGTGCGGGTGGCGGTGCCCGAGGGCGCGTCGACCTTGTTGGGGTGGTGGAGTTCGATGACCTCGACGGACTCGAAGTAGCGGGCGGCCTGCTCCGCGAACTTCATCGTGAGGACGGCGCCGATGGAGAAGTTCGGCGCGATGAGCACACCGGTCTCCGGGGAGCCGGAGAGCCAGGTGTTCAGCTGCGCAAGCCGTTCGTCGGTCCAGCCCGTCGTACCGACGACGGCGTGGATGCCGTGCCGTACGCAGAAGTCGAGGTTGCCCATCACCGACGCGGGGGTGGTGAGCTCAACGACGACCTGGGCGCCGGTTTCCGCGAGGGTCTCCAGCTTGTCGCCGCGGCCCAGGGTGGCCACCAGCTCCATGTCGTCGGCGGCCTCGACGGCTCGTACCGCTTCGGATCCGATCCGGCCCTTGGCGCCGAGAACGGCCACACGCAGCTTGCTCATTGCTCTGCTTCCTTACGGGTGGGTTAGGAGACCGCTTCGTCGAGGCGGTCGGCCTGCTTGTCCTTGAGCGGGCCGATGACGGAGAGCGAGGGGCGGTGTCCGAGGACCTCGCCCGCGACCGCGCGGACGTCATCGGGGGTGACCTGCGCTATCCGGGCCAGCATGTCGTCGACCGACATCTGGTCGCCCCAGCACAGTTCGCTCTTGCCGATGCGGTTCATCAGCGCGCCGGTGTCCTCCAGGCCCAGGACCGTGGAACCGGAGAGCTGCCCGATGGCGCGGCCGATCTCCTCGTCGTTCAGTCCTTCGGACGCTACCCGGTCGAGCTCGTCCCGGCAGATCTTGAGGACGTCGTGGACCTGGCTGGGCCGGCAGCCCGCGTACACGCCGAAGAGTCCGCAGTCGGCGAAGCCCGAGGTGTACGAGTAGACGCTGTAGGCGAGACCGCGCTTCTCCCGTACCTCCTGGAAGAGGCGTGAGCTCATGCCGCCGCCGAGGGCGGTGTTGAGGACGCCGAGCGCCCAGCGCCGGTCGTCGGTACGGGCCAGGCCCGGCACGCCGAGGACGACATGGGCCTGCTCGGTCCGGCGGTTCAGCAGCTCGACGCGGCCGGCGGTGCGCACCGTGCGGGAGCCCGCGCGCGGGCCGACCGGGACGGCGTCGGTGCGGGACAGGGCGCCCGCGCGCTCGAAGGCCTTGCGGACCTGGCGTACGACCGTGGCGTGGTCGATGTTGCCCGCGGCGGCGACGACCAGGTGTGTGGGGTCGTAGTGCTTCTTGTAGAAGCGGGTGATCCGGCCGCGGTCGAGCGCGTTGATGGTGTCGACGGTGCCGAGGACCGGGCGGCCGAGGGGGGTGTCGCCGAGCAGTGTGTGCGCGAACAGGTCGTGCACGCAGTCGCCCGGGTCGTCCTCGGTCATGGCGATCTCTTCGAGGATGACGCCGCGCTCGGCGTCGACGTCCTCGGCGGTGATCAGCGAGCCGGTCAGCATGTCGCAGACGATGTCGATGGCCAGCGGCAGGTCGGTGTCGAGGACCCGCGCGTAGTAGCAGGTGTACTCCTTCGCCGTGAAGGCGTTCATCTCGCCGCCGACCGCGTCGATGGCGGCGGAGATGTCGAGGGCGCTGCGCTTGGCGGTGCCCTTGAAGAGGAGGTGTTCGAGGTAGTGCGTCGCGCCGTTCAGGGTGGGGGTCTCGTCGCGTGATCCGACGCTGGCCCAGATCCCGAAGGTGGCGGAGCGGACGGAGGGCAGGGTCTCGGTGACGACGCGGAGGCCGCCCGGAAGGACGGTCCGCCGGACCGTACCGATGCCGTTGGTGCCCTTGAGAAGCGTTTGGGTACGGGCGACGGCCCGCGCCTCGGAAGAGGCGCGGGCCGTCGTCACGGAACTACGGGACGTCACTTGGAGGCGTCGTCCTTCTTCTCGTCTTCTTCACCCTCGATGACCGGGATCAGGGAGAGCTTGCCACGGGAGTCGATCTCGGCGATCTCGACCTGGACCTTGGCGCCGACGCCGAGCACGTCCTCGACGTTCTCCACGCGCTTGCCACCGGCGAGCTTGCGGATCTGCGAGATGTGCAGCAGGCCGTCCTTGCCCGGCATGAGGGACACGAACGCACCGAAGGTGGTGGTCTTGACGACCGTACCCAGGTAGCGCTCGCCGACCTCCGGCATGGTCGGGTTGGCGATCGAGTTGATCGTGGCGCGGGCGGCCTCGGCGGCCGGTCCGTCGGCGGCACCGATGTAGATGGTGCCGTCGTCCTCGATCGTGATGTCGGCGCCGGTGTCCTCCTGGATCTGGTTGATCATCTTGCCCTTGGGGCCGATGACCTCACCGATCTTGTCCACCGGGATCTTGACGGTGATGATCCGCGGGGCGTTCGGGGACATCTCGTCCGGGACGTCGATGGCCTCGTTCATCACGTCGAGGATGTGGAGGCGGGCGTCGCGGGCCTGCTTCAGCGCGGCGGCCAGGACCGAGGCGGGGATGCCGTCGAGCTTGGTGTCGAGCTGGAGCGCGGTGACGAACTGCTTCGTACCGGCGACCTTGAAGTCCATGTCGCCGAAAGCGTCCTCCGCACCGAGGATGTCGGTGAGGGCGACGTAGTGGGTCTTGCCGTCGATCTCCTGGGAGATCAGGCCCATGGCGATACCGGCGACGGCGGCCTTGAGCGGCACACCGGCGTTCAGCAGCGACATGGTGGAGGCGCAGACCGAGCCCATGGACGTCGAGCCGTTGGAGCCCAGCGCCTCGGAGACCTGGCGGATCGCGTAGGGGAACTCCTCGCGCGTCGGCAGCACCGGCACGATGGCGCGCTCGGCGAGCGCGCCGTGGCCGATCTCGCGGCGCTTGGGCGAGCCCACGCGGCCGGTCTCACCGACGGAGTACGGCGGGAAGTTGTAGTTGTGCATGTAGCGCTTGCGGGTCACCGGGGAGAGGGTGTCCAGCTGCTGCTCCATACGGAGCATGTTGAGGGTGGTGACGCCCAGGATCTGGGTCTCGCCACGCTCGAACAGCGCCGAGCCGTGCACGCGCGGGATGGCCTCGACCTCGGCGGCGAGCGTACGGATATCCGTGACGCCACGGCCGTCGATGCGGACCTTGTCCTTGATGACGCGCTCGCGGACCAGCTTCTTGGTCAGCGAACGGTACGCGGCGGAGATCTCCTTCTCGCGGCCTTCGAAGGCCGGGAGCAGCTTCTCGGCGGCGATCTCCTTGACGCGGTCCAGCTCGGCCTCGCGGTCCTGCTTGCCGGCGATGGTGAGCGCCTGGGCCAGCTCGGACGTCACGGCGGCGGCGAGCGCCTCGAAGACGTCGTCCTGGTAGTCCAGGAAGACCGGGAAGTCACCGGTGGGCTTGGCGGCCTTGGCGGCGAGGTCCGACTGGGCCTTGCAGAGCGCCTTGATGAAGGGCTTCGCGGCTTCGAGACCGGCGGCGACGACCTCTTCGGTCGGGGCCTCGGCGCCGTCCTTGACGAGCTGGATGGTCTTCTCGGTGGCCTCGGCCTCGACCATCATGATCGCGACGTCGCCGTCCTCCAGGACGCGACCGGCGACGACCATGTCGAAGACAGCGTCCTCGAGCTCGGTGTGCGTCGGGAAGGCGACCCACTGGCCCTTGATCAGGGCGACACGGGTGCCGCCGACCGGGCCGGAGAAGGGCAGGCCGGCCAGCTGCGTGGAGCAGGAGGCGGCGTTGATCGCGACCACGTCGTAGAGGTGGTCGGGGTTGAGCGCCATGATCGTCTCGACGATCTGGATCTCGTTGCGCAGGCCCTTCTTGAAGGAGGGGCGCAGCGGGCGGTCGATCAGGCGGCAGGTGAGGATCGCGTCCTCGGAGGGCCGGCCCTCACGACGGAAGAAGGAACCGGGGATCTTGCCGGCGGCGTACTGCCGCTCCTCGACGTCCACCGTGAGGGGGAAGAAGTCGAGCTGGTCCTTGGGCTTCTTGGACGCGGTGGTGGCCGACAGCACCATGGTGTCGTCGTCCAGGTACGCGACGGCGGAGCCGGCGGCCTGCTTGGCCAGGCGGCCCGTCTCGAAGCGGATGGTGCGGGTGCCGAAGGTTCCGTTGTCGATAACGGCCTCGGCGTAGTGGGTCTCGTTCTCCACTAGCGTTTTCTCCGATACATATCGTCTTCTCGCCCCCACGCCCGTGTGGCGGGGGACGGTAGCGGAGAAGCCCTCCATCGGCGGGCCGGTCTTCGATCGAAGCACCCGGGTCGATGAGTCCGGGGGCCACTACCGAGGACCGGCGGCGGGGAGGTCTGCTTCTCGCTCGTCCGTGGTTCGTTCTGCTGGTCGTTCTACGACCAGGTTACTGAGATTCGGCTCAGCTTGGCATTCCGGGCGTGCGGGCGGACCCGGCACGTCCCGTACATGCGTACGTACGCACAATCGTACGTACAACAAAGGGAGCGGTCCCCTCAGTAGTGGGAACCGCTCCCTTCACGGCGTTTTACTTGGCGCCGCCGGCCGCACCGCGGCGGATGCCGAGGCGGTCGACCAGGGCGCGGAAGCGCTGGATGTCCTTCTTGGCCAGGTACTGCAGAAGGCGGCGACGCTGGCCGACCAGGATCAGCAGACCACGGCGGGAGTGGTGGTCGTGCTTGTGCGTCTTGAGGTGCTCCGTCAGGTCCGAGATCCGGCGAGAGAGCATCGCGACCTGGACCTCGGGGGAACCGGTGTCACCCTCCTTGGTGGCGAACTCGGCCATGATCTGCTTCTTCGTAGCGGCGTCGAGCGACACGCGGTACTCCTCTTTGATGTTCGATGCGTCCGCGAGTGCCCCTGGTCTGTTCTCAGGGGGGCTTCCGTTACTCGGGGGCGAAGGTCCGATGAGCGCAGCTCCCAGGATGATCCGGGAGGGCGTACACAAACGGCCGTCACACAGCGTACCAGTCCAGCGGAGCCGGTTCGGTCGGGGGTGAGGCGGCCCCTGGCGCCGGGGCACGACCTCGTCCCCAATCGCAGGACGGGCTTGATTCTGCCCGGCCGAGCTCGGGTTTCGCCGGGTGGGCCCGCCGGGTCAGCTGGTGAGCGCGCGGATCGAGTGGTAGACATCGAAAACGGCGAGGCACAGGGGCATCAGCGTCAGGAGCACACACGCTTCGGCGATCTCCAGGAAGCGCCCCCAGAACGGGGTGACCCCCTTGCGCGGCACGATCAGCCCGATGGCGGTGATCAGGGCGGCGGCGCCCGCAACGGCTGCGGTGAGCCAGATCGTACGGATGTCGAGCGCGGTGCTGTCCCCCGCGACGGCCTCGCGCACCATCTCGACCGGCGGATTGAGGGACAGGCCGAGGCCCAGGAGCACGAGTGCGCCGAGACCCGCCGCCAGCGCGCAGCCGACCTGGGCCGTGTACCGGAACAGGTGGGAACGCATCAGCATGGCGACTCCGGTGGAGAGCGCCAACAGCTGGCCCCAGATGTTGTCCGAGAACCCCAGGACGGCCGCGGCGCCCACGGCCACCAGCGCGCACCCGCCGACCAGGCCGACGAGCAGTTCGTGGCCGCGGCGCGCCTGGGCGGCGATGCGGTCGGCGTCGACCGGGCCCTGCGGCGCCGGTTCGGACGTCCCGTAGTCACCGGCGGTGGTGCGGGGCGGCTCGAAGCCGATGGGAAGGCGGGCGAAACGGGTGGAGAGACCGGGCAGGAAGGCGAGGACACCCACGGAGAGCGGGGCGCACACCGCCGCGGTCTCGGCAGGCGCCATGCCGGTCATGATCGCGACGAAGGTCACCAGCAGGCCGATGGCGGCGGCGAACACGAACGCGACGAAGACACCGTCCCCGCCCGGTGCGGCGATCATGAGGATCACCGCCGCCACCAGCACGGCGGCGCAGGCGAGCAGGAACTGGAGCCTGCCGATGCCCTGCCCCTCGCCGAGCGGCAGCAGCCCGGCACCGGAGACCGCGGCGTTCGCGAGCGCACCGATCCCCAGAGCCGTGGACGATCCCCGGTCGTCGTACACGCGCGCACGTACGCACGCGAGTGCCAGAGCGAGTACGGCGATGATCGCGGCAAGGACGCCCGGCAGGCCGTGCATGTCGTGCCGGGGGCCGGAGGTCCACAGCACGAAACCGAGCAGGACCAGCAGGAGCGACCCTCCGAAGAGCCCGGCTCCGCGCATGAGGCTGTCGCCCCAGAGGGTGCGGTCCCGGGCGACGGCGGTCGCGACCGCGTCGGAGACGTCGTCGAAGACCGCGGGGGGCAGCGACTCGGAGAAGGGGCGCAGGGAAAGCAGTTCACCGTCGAGGATGCGCTGACCGGCCAGAGTGCGCCCGCTGTCGAGGACCGTGCCGTCGCGACGTACCAGGTGATAGCCGACCGGAGCGCCCTGGGCGGGACTCTGTCCCGACAGCCGGAGGATCTCCGGGTACAGGTCGGCGACGGGGATGTCCTCGGGCAGCGCCACGTCGACGCGGCTGTCGGGCGCGACGACCGTGACCCGGCAGAAACCGGTTCCGCTGCCGGCCGGAACTCCGGGACCCGGCCGACCTTGTCCGGTGGCCGCCGCTTGGGCCGTCATAGTCACCTGCTGCTCCCCCTCATCGTTCTCCTGAAACGATCTCCGGGATCGCGGGCCTCGCTCGCGCCCCGAATGACCGTTTCCTTGCGGTAGTTAGCGAATGCTTACACGCGTCGCGACACCCTACCGCTCTCGGTGTCCTTCCATACGCCAGTAGGATCCTCCCGCGGATGGAGCCCGTCGCCACGGGGGCGCCGATACGAACAGTTCTGTCCGGCAAGGGAATTGGTGAGCTGTGAGCCAGATCGTCGTCAAGCGCCCACCGCGGGCCCTGCCCTCCGAAGTACCGGACGAGCAGGTGCAGTTGCAACCGCCGCCCGAGCTGCCTCGCGGTCAGCAGGAGGGGGTGATGATGCAGCTGCTGCCGATGCTCGGCATGGGTGGTTCCGTCGTCTTCTTCTTCATGACCCCGAACCCGATCATGCGGATCATGGGCGTGATCATGATCGCGTCGACGGTCGCCATGGCCATTGCGATGATGGTCCGCTTCCGGCGGGGCACCCAGGGGCAGCTCGCCGACATGCGGCGTGACTATCTGCGGTATCTGACGCAAACCAGGCGCGCCGTACTGAAGACGGCCCGCAAGCAGCGCGACGCACAGTTCTATCTCCACCCGTCCCCGGACCAGCTGTGGGCGCTTGTCGCCGAGGGCAGCCGCGTGTGGGAGCGCCGCGTCGGCGACGCCGACTTCGCGCAGGTACGCATCGGCCTGGGCAGTCAGGAACTCGCCACGCCGCTCATCGCGCCCGAGACCGCGCCGCTCGACGAGCTGGAGCCGTTGACCGCGGGGGCGATGCAGCAGTTCCTGACGACCCACAGCACGCTGGACGGCCTGCCCATGGCGGTCTCGCTGCGCGCCTTCTACCACCTGACGATCAGCGGCGAAGCGGAGTCCGTCCGTTCCACGGCCCGCGCGATGGTCGGTGCGCTCGCCTCGCTGCACTCCCCCGAGGACCTGATCATCGCCGTCGCGACGGGCCGGGACGCCGCCCCGCACTGGGAATGGGCGAAGTGGCTCCCGCACGTCCAGGCCGCGGGCTTCATCGACGGTGCCGGCGTCCGCCGTCTGATCACCACGAGCACCGGGGAGCTGGAGGAAATGCTCGCGGGCCGGCTCGAGGGCCGGCCGCGCTTCCAGCCCGATGGCCAGCCGCTCATGGACCAGCCTCATGTCGTCGTCGTGCTCGACGGCCAGTCCGTGTCGCCGGTGTCGGCGCTCGCCGCGGCCGAGGGCCTGCAGGGCGTGACGGTCGTCGAGGTCGTACCGGGTGAGGTCAACGGGGCCCGCGGCGGCCTTTCCGTCGTGGTGCACCCCCATTCGCTGCAGCTGGAGTCCGGGCACGGGCTGGTCTACGACGGCCTTCCCGACCTGCTCAGTCATGAGGCCGCCGAAGCACTGGCCCGGCAACTGGCGCCGCTCCACGTGGCCACGGGCGGGGACGACGACGAGCCGCTGCTCGCCAATCTCGAATTCACCGATCTGCTGAACCTCGGTGACGCGGCCTCGATCGACGTCAGCAGGACCTGGCGGGCCCGCTCCCAGGCGGAGCGGCTGCGTGTCCCGATCGGCGTCGGCGAGGACGGCGCCCCGGTGATGCTGGACCTCAAGGAGGCGGCGCAGGAGGGCATGGGGCCGCATGGCCTGTGCGTCGGCGCCACCGGTTCCGGCAAGTCCGAACTGCTGCGTACGCTCGTACTCGGCCTGGCCGTCACCCACACCTCGGAGACGCTCAACTTCGTCCTCGCGGACTTCAAGGGCGGTGCCACCTTCGCCGGTATGGCGCAGATGCCCCACGTCGCAGCGGTGATCACCAACCTCGCGGACGATCTGACGCTGGTCGACCGGATGGGCGACTCCATCAGCGGTGAGCTCAACCGCCGCCAGGAGATGCTGCGCGACGCGGGCAATTACGCCAACATCCATGACTACGAGAAGGCGCGTGCCGCGGGGGCCCCGCTGCAGCCCATTCCCTCGCTCGTTCTGGTCATCGACGAGTTCAGTGAACTGCTGACCGCCAAGCCCGACTTCATCGAGATGTTCGTACAGATCGGGCGGATCGGCCGTTCGCTGGGCGTCCATCTGCTGCTGGCCTCGCAGCGCTTGGAGGAAGGGCGGCTGCGCGGGCTGGAGACCTATCTGTCGTACCGGATCGGCCTGCGTACGTTCTCCGCGGGCGAGTCCCGGGCGGCGCTGGGTGTGCCCGACGCCTACCACCTGCCCAACGTCCCCGGTTCCGGATACCTCAAGTACGGCACGGACGAGATGGTGCGCTTCAAGGCCGCCTACGTCTCCGGGGTGTACCGCTCGGGCGCCCAGCCGGCCGTGTCCTCCGGCCCCCTGCCGGTGGACCGCAGGCCGGTGGTGTTCACGGCGGCTCCGGTGCCGGTGCAGTACGTACAGCCGAGCCCGCGGACCGGGGCCTTGGTGCCCGACGCGCGTACGCCGGAGGACGACGCCCTGGCGGACACGGTGCTCGATGTGATCGTGCGCAGGCTGGAGGGCCGGGGGGCCTCCGCGCACCAGGTGTGGCTTCCTCCGCTGGACAACCCGCCGTCGCTGGACGAGCTGCTTCCGGGGCTCTCCGCGGTCGAGGGCCGTGGGCTGACCCAGCCCGGATTCGAGGGTTCGGGCCGCCTCGTCGTACCGCTCGGCGTGGTCGACAAGCCGTACGAGCAGCGGCGCGACACGCTCTACCGGGACTTCTCCGGTGCCGCGGGCCACATGCAGATCACCGGTGGTCCGCAGTCCGGCAAGTCCACGCTGCTGCGCACACTCATCGCGGGCTTCGCACTCACCCACACGCCGCAGGAGGTCCAGTTCTACGGACTCGACTTCGGTGGCGGCGGCATGGCCTCGGTCTCCGGTCTGCCGCACGTCGGCGGGATCGCCTCCCGGCTCGACCCGGAGCGGGTGCGGCGCACGGTCTCCGAGGTGTACGGGATCATGGCGCGGCGCGAGGAGTACTTCCGCAGCGCGGGCATCGACTCCATCGCCACCTTCCGCAGGCTGCGGGCGCGCGGCGACATCTCGGCCACGGACCAGCCGTGGGGCGACGTCTTCCTGATCATCGACGGCTGGGGCAACTTCCGTACGGACTACGAGGGACTGGAACCGGCGGCCGTGGACATCGCGGCGCGCGGCCTCGGATACGGCATCCACCTGATCGTCACGGCGTCGCGCTCCATGGAGGTCCGGGCCAACCTCAAGGACCATCTGATGAACCGGCTCGAACTGCGGCTCGGCGACGTGATGGACTCCGAACTGGACCGCAAGGCCGCGGTCAACGTGCCGCCCGGCGTGCCCGGTCGTGGTCTCACTCCGGAGAAGCTGCACTTCATGGCCGCGGTACCGCGGATCGACGGCATCAACTCCGACAGCGACCTCTCCGAGGCCACGGCGGCCATGAACCAGGAGGTCGCCCGGCACTGGACCGCGGCTCCCGCCCCGGCGGTCCGGCTGCTGCCCCGCGAACTCCCGGTGCGCGAACTGCCCGCGGGCCACGCGCACCCGGAGCGGGGCATCGCGTTCGGTATCGACGAGAACAACCTGGAGCCGGTCTTCCTCGACTTCGAGCGCGACCCGTTCTTCCTGGTGTTCGGCGAGAGCGAGTCCGGCAAGTCCAATCTGCTGCGGCTGCTCATCAAGCAGTTGACCGAGAGGTACGACGCAAACGCCTGCAAGTTCTTCGTCATCGACAACCGGCGAGCGCTCCTGGACGTCACCCCCGCGACGCACCTGGCGGAGTACGTGCCCATGTCCAACAACATGGAGCACCACGTGGACGCGCTGTACGACCTGATGAAGCGCCGTACGCCGTCGCCCGACGTCACGGCGCAGGAACTGCGCGAACGCAGCTGGTGGAGCGGCCCGACGGTGTACGTGGTCGTCGACGACTACGACCTGGTCTCCACGTCCAGCGGGAACCCGATGGCCAAGCTCACGGAGATGCTGCCGTTCTCACGTGACGTCGGCGTCCGGTTCATCATCGCCCGTAGCACGGCGGGGGCCGGACGGGCCCTGTACGAGCCGTTCATGCAGCGCGTCATGGAGCTGGGCGCGCAGGGCGTGATGCTCTCGGGCGACCCCATCGAGGGGGACGTCCTCGGCAACGTACGCCCGCGACCGATGCCCCCGGGGCGCGGTGTCTTCGTCACACGGCGGCGCGGGAATCCGCTGGTGCAGTCGGGGCTCATGGACGGGGAGCGGTAGCGGCGTCGCGTGCGCGGCGGGCGGGGCAGCGGCGGGGCAGGCCCCCGTGTGGCTGCTCCCGCCTGCCGCGTACTCCGCGCCGTCGGTCACCGGTCACCGGTCGCCGGGGCCAACAGGACTGACGGGACTGGCACAGTATGAAGATCGGATGGCTGCGAGGCGGGCACTGAACTCGCGTCAAGTTCGATTGACAGGCCGATTTTTCGAGTGAAGGATCGAAGTCTTCTCATCCATCTCGGCGGAAAAGACTGCACGGGGAAAGGGGTCTGATGACCTGGGACGAGTGGGAGCAGCTCAAGACGGCGGCTGTCGAGAATCGCTCCGCGGCGATGCAGCTGAACCGTGTACCGGACGAGGGCGGCGCGCCCGCTCCCGAGGCGACCTGAAGGTCGATCAGCAAGACCTTGCGGCCGTCGGTGACGCCGCGTTCAAGCTCTTCGACAATCTGGGCAAATACGGCCGCGATGCCTGGTCCATCAGCCAGACGGCCGCAAAGGATCTGAGCACCCAGGGCTTTGCGCTGGGCGGCGCGCTCGACCACGTACAGGAGCGCTGGGAGAACCAACTCAAGACCCTGCTGGACGCCTGCGCGCACATTTCCAATCACATGGATTTCACCAAGGGTGCACACGCCGGTGACGAGTACTACATCTACGGCGTCGTGAGCAGCATATCGACGCTGGACGACGGATTCACGGAGAGGACGCAGCGCTGATGGACTTCGAAACGCTGCGCCAGGGCAGCTTCAGCCAGCTCGGCCAGGCCATCACTGCCTGGAAGGGGGTGGTGGACAAACTCGAAACACTGGAATCGGACGCACGGGACGATTTGAAGGCGAAGGCGGACAAGGCCAACTGGGCCAGCATGAATGCCATGGTCTCTCGTGAGTTCATCACCAAGACGGCGGGTGAGTTCTCCGACGCCCACACTCAGGCGAAGACCATCCACGACATCCTCAAGGACACCCACGACGAGCTGGTCAGCTACAAGGAGCAGTTGGATCAGGCCTTGGAGCGGGGCCGCAAGAAGAACGGCACGGTGACCCAGACCGGCGGTGGCGGCTTCACCGTGACGATGCTCATCCACCCGGACCGCGCCGCCAAGGGCCACGAGGTTCCGGACCACTCTCCGCAGGACGCGGAGCACCTGCGGGACGACGTGCAGCGCATCCTGAACCGGGCGACGGAGAGCGACACGACGGCGGCGACCGTCCTGCGCACCATCGTCGACCAGGCCGAGGTCGGCTTCTCGGGCGCCTCGTACAGTGACCGTGACACCGCGATCGACGCCATACGCAAGGCGGAGGAAGCGGCCAAGCTGATCAAGGAGAAGGGCGACGAGATGTCGCCCGAGGAGTTCCAGAAGCTGAACGGTCTGCTTGCCTCGTACAAGAACGACCCGTTGTTCCAGGAGAAGTTCGCCACGCAGCTGGGTCCGAAGGCGACGTTGGAGTTCTGGGCGGACCTTTCGAGCCCGGACAGCCCGAATGACCTGACCCGGACGCAGCTCAACCAGCTCGGTGACTTCCAGAAGAACCTGGGCGATGTCCTCGGTGGCGCCACCCAGTCGGACAGCCCTGCCATGCGGCAGTGGGAGAACAACATGGTGAAGCTCGCGGGCGAGCGGTACTCCACCCGCCAGGGTGACGTCTGGGGCTTCCAGATCATGAGCAACCTCATGCGCACGGGCGACTACGACGACCAGTTCCTCAACGAGTACGGCAACGAACTGGTCGCCAGGGAGAAGGAGATGAGGCTTCCGGACCACTTCTGGAACAAGCTTCCGAAGCCGAAGCTGAACTTCATCGGTGACGAGGAGTTCGGCCGCGACCCGATGACGGGCTTTCTCACGGCACTCTCCAACAGCCCGGACGCCTCGACGGACTTCTTCAACACGAAGGAACCGCAGGACAACGCGCAGTGGGTGCTGAAGGACCGCCCGTACTTCGACGACACGCCGCTGAATGACGGCCCGAACCCGGCCAAGGACGCGGCGGGCAAGGCCATGTTCGCGGCGGTGTCGGGCGTGTCCAGCCCAGACGCTCCGAAATCGGAGTTCCTGCCACACACTCCCGAGCAAGATGAGGCCATGAAGCGGTCCCTGAAGTTCCTCGCGGCGACGGGCAACGACTTCCCGCCGGAGATACGCGACGACATGGCGTACGCCATGGGCAGCTACAGCAAGACCGTGCACGAGGCGATGAGCGATCCCTTGGGATCGCATGGGCTGGACGGCGACCAGCTCATGGAGGTCAGCAAGCAGATCTCCCGCAACAAGGACTCCTACGCCGAACTCGTGACGCAGATGCACGGCGCGATCGTCGCCGACATCAACACGGAGACAAAGCATCCGGAAGACAGCTTGGACAAGGCCGGCCGCACGATCGGCTTCCTGGAGGAGGCGCGGTACCAAGCGACGAACGACAAGAAGGACGGCGACCTGACTGACGCCTCGTGGAAGAAGATGTGGACATACCACGTTGTCGGTGGCCTACTCACTCCCTGGCATCCAGCCGGCGACGCGGTGCAGCGCGGCGTGGACGCGATTACCGCGGCCTGGCTCGAGGACAAGCAGAACGAGATCAACGCCACGGCCAATGCCAACCACAAGGACACCTACGAGGCCCGCAACGACGAGCTACGCGCCCTGGCGGACATCTGGTACGCGAAGAACGAGAATTGGGCTGAGGATCCGGCGCACGAGGGGTACTCCAAGGGGCACGGTGTGTACTCCTCCATCGGCGCCTCAGCCAATGACGGAAACAAGAAGGCCGAAGGCGTCGCGGGGGACCAGTGATGAGAACGAGTACGCGAAGCCTCGCTGCCTCGGTGCTCACCTGCTGCCTCGCGCTGTCCCTCATGGCGTGTGGCGGCGGACGGGCGTACACCGTTCCGAAAGAGGCCTGCGGGGTCCCGTTGAACAAAAAGAAGCTCGACCCGTTCCTCGTCGACGGCGAGGAACTCAAGGTCGTGGGTGATTCCCTCATCGATACCAAGGGGAAGAGCCAGGGACGCTGTGAGATTTCGGTGGACGACTGGCTGGTGGCAAACCTCGAAGTGGACAAGGTGGACAAGCTCTACGACCCCATGGGAGACCTGGACAGCTTCCGATTCCGGAACCGGGAGGAGATCAAGGACCTGCCGTTCAAGGGCCTGGGAGCAGTGGGCGACTATAACGCCATGGTCAGTACGGGCTGCGAGGCGCCGACGGCGGACCACCTCATCGTACTGGTCACCATCAGCCTCAAGGCGGGTGGCGACGTTGCCGAACGCCGTAAGCACATCCAGGACCTCACCCTCGACTTCGTACCGAAGGTGAAAAAGGCTCTCGGCTGCACTGCCTGACACCCGCGTCCATAGCCGTCTCCCGAGAGACGGCTATGGACGCGGGTCAGGGTGTTCAGGGCACAGGTCAGGGTGGGCACCTCCCGTGCGTGCCCACCCTGACCTGTGTTCTGCCGAGTCCTACTCGAAGTTGGCCCTCGCCCGCTTGTCGCCGGCATGGTAAGCGGCACCAGCTTCGCGCACCTTGCGGGAGATCTCGCTCAGCGCGGTGTGAATCTGCCTGGCGTCCTCGTCCCAGCCGGCCTGAGCGGTGTCATAGGCACTCTTGGCTTCGCCCACCCAGAGCTCGGACACATTGGCGATCATCCGCTTGATGGCCGCGAGGTCCTCCTGGAGCTGCTTGCTCTGCCGGTCAATGGCACCGGCTGCGAGATCCAGGCTCGAATAAGTGACAACCATCGTGCCGTCGTTGTTGTTCGGCATGCGGTCCTCCCGTGTTATCTAGGTTTGGTATGAAGGCCTCGTACGTGGTACGGGCGCGGCAGGGTCAGAATTTGTTGAGGTTCGAGGTCCTGGCCTCTGCGGTCGCGTCACCCGAGTAACCGTCGACGACGTCGATGCCCTGGAGGGCCTGCCTGACTTCGTCTTCGGTGTTGCCCGAAATGGTTCGCGCCGCCTTGATGGCCTCCTGGTAATTGAGGAGCCGACGGGCGATGCTGACCATCCTCCGGTTGATCTGTTCCTGCTTCGTGTTGAAGGCGCCGGCGCCGATGCCCTTCCAGGCGCCTTCCAGGCTGTCGATCGTCGCCTGTAGCGTCTTCAACTGGCCCTTCACGGAGTCGAACCGTGTGGAGAGCTCACCCTCCAGCTTGAGGAGAGCGGCATCTGAGAGCTTTTGATCGGCCATGGTTTCGGCTTCCTTCCTGGTGCTCTTATTCGGTCCGGCTTTACTCGCCGGTGGGTACGGGTGAAAAACTTACGGTCGGTCAGGTGGTGCGGCGCTTACGGACGAGCGCGAAGGCTCCGCCGCCGAGCACGACTACCGCTGCCGCTCCGCCGATGATCAGGCCGAGCGGACTGCCGTCGCCCTTCTCCTTGCTGGAGCCTGCCATGACGGCGTCGTCAGCCTTTTCTTTCTGCTCGGGCTGTGACGAAGCTGGTGCAGACGGGGCGGGGGAGGCCGAGGAGCCGGACGTCTTTTCCTTGGTTAGGGGGCTGATGTCCGGGGCGCCGGGGTCTCCCTTGCCCTTGAGGATGTTCATGGAAGGGCGGATCAGGCCGTGGCCGAGGTACTTGCTGAGCGTGCCCTTCCCCCAGTCACGGCTAGCAGTGTCGAAGAGAACGTTGAGGACCTGGTTCGCAGTCCAGTCAGGATGGGCGGACCACACCAAGGCTGCGGAGGCGGATGCGATGGCTGTGGCTGCGCTGGTGCCGCCATCGCCGTCGCAGTAGCTTCGAAATGTGGTGTCGCACCAGCGCGGAACGTCATTCCCGGGAGCAGCGATATCTACGATGTTCCCGTTCTGAGAATACTCAGCCACCTTGCCCTCGCGGTCAGCCGAGGAGACACCTACGACCTGTGGGTATGCGGCAGGATATTGTTCCTTATTGCCCTCTTTTGCATCATTTCCGACAGCCGCGAAGAACAATTTCCCCTTGCTCTGGGCGTACTTCACGGCCTCCCGCTCCTCCCGTCCCGGGAATTCACTACCAAATGACATGCTGATAATCCGTGCATCACTGTCCGCTGCGGCCCGGATGGCGTCTTCAGAGTCATGAGCGTTCACCGAATGCTCATTCTGGAACTCCGTATCGGTGATCCGCAACGGGATGATCTTTGCGCCTGGGGCGAGGCCTTTCAGGCCCCCGCCCTCGCCCGTTCCGGCAATCAGCTCAGCCATGGTTGTGCCATGCCCACGATAATCGTCGTACTCATCGCCGTCGGCACCTGTGGCGTCAAGCCCCTTCAGGACCTGTCCCTTCAGAGAGGGCGTGGACGCGTTGACACCGGTGTCGATGACAGCAACCTTGATGCCTTCGCCCGTGGTGACCTTCCACATCTCCTCCGCCTGCATCGCGCTGAGGTACCACTGCTTCGATTGCACATCTGCGGCGAGCACGGAGGGAGCAGCCCCTGTGAATCCCACACTCAAGGCAGCGGCCACAGCCATCGTGCCGAGCAGGCGTCCTCGAAATCCGAGAGGCATGCGGCGCTTCCGGGTCTGGCTCATTCCTGCTGTCATCCTGACTTCCGAACCTTCCCTGTACCTATTCGATCACCGGCGGTGCGGCTCCACGCCGTCCGGCCTCCCACGTCTCTCTGTCTTCCGTCAGGTAGTCCGGGCGCGGCGTGCCACCGTCCTGCTCCTCGTCGTCAAAGTCCCGTCGGCCTGCGGGCCCACGCACGAGACCTGCGCCCCCAGCAGTGAAGCCCCTTGCGCCGCCGGATCCGGCAGCACCGCCACGAGGCGTACCCACGACTCCGTTCGAACTGGGAGTGCCTCGCCCACCAGGACGGAGCGCGCTGCTGGTTCCTCCGGCCCCGATGACTCCCCGCTGCCCGGCACCTCCAGCAGAGCCGCCCGTTTGTGCCGCTCCTCCGGCTCCGATGGCTGTGCCGCGCGGCATACCACGAGCCCCTCCGGACGTACCCGCGCCCGGAACAGCGCGCTGCGGGGTCCCACCTACGATGCCGCTTCCTCGACCGGCAAGCGGCCCTGATGTTCCGGGCCTACCCGCATGGCCTCCTGCTATGGGCCTGCCGCCAGTCACACCGGATCGACCGGCAACAGGGGACTGACCGCCCCCGCGTCCAGATGTGCCTGAGGCCGAACCTCCGCCCGTCGGAGCCGGACGCCCCACCGGGGCTCCGGCGCGACCATTCGTCGCAGGACCACTCCCAGTGGAACCGCCGGCTCTAAGCCCGCCGCCCCCGGGCTGCCCGACTGCCCTGGGTGCGCCTGTTGGTCCCTGAGCCCACCGCGAGCGAGCTGTCACGGGGTTCACAAAGCCATTCGCCATGGGCGGAGTCCACCCTCCCCCTGGACCGGTGGGACCTGTGGCCGAAGGGCTGGGAGATGTACCAGGAGCGGTCACGGGAGCCGACGGCGTGGCCACACTGTTGATCTCCGTCGAGGTGCTCTTGTCCAGCACGGGTGCAGTTCCGAGCGCCTCGATCGCAGCTTGCCCACCAGTGCCCGTGGCGCCCATGGTGGCTGTACTGCCCGACGCAGCGTGCTGCGAGCTCTCTCGTGGCGTACTGTTCCCCACCGCATCAGAGCCTGCTGATGAGTTCCCGGAGCCGAGAGGCGTTTCTCTGCGGCCCCGCGGCCGCGGCATCGCAACATCAAGTTTCTTGTCGAATCGCGGCGGCTCCTGCGCCGCCAGCGTCTCCTCCGAAACCGAGTAGTACGAAGCCAGTCGGTTCGCCTGGTTGATGGCCTCCTGGCGGTTCTTCTCGACCTTCACCGCGGCGACGTACTCCGGGTTGCCCTCGATCCGCTTCGGGGCCTCGATGTCCTCGACGGACTTGCGGTTCAGGCGGTTGTCGCGCGGCGGCAGGGATTTGCGCACCGATGCGAGGCCCGTGCCCGCGACCGTGATCTGTGTCCCGGCCGCCTCCGCGAATTCGCCCAGCTTCGTGGCGTGGGCGACCAGGCCGTTGCCCCAGTCGCGGAAGGCGATTCCGGACTCGCCCTCCCAGTCGACAGCCTTGATGAAGTCGCCCAACTCATCCGCGGCCTTGTTGATGGCCCACTTTGCCTTCAGGAGCGCCTCACCCGTGTCTTCCAGGTGCTCCGGGTTGGAGTTCTCGATCAAGTCGATCATCGTGTTGAGTTCGTGGCCCTCGAACGAAGTCCGTCCTGAGGATCCCGAACGTCCGAAGCCGAAAGACTCCATGACGTTCTGGACCTGCCGGTTGACATCCGTGACGATCAACTGGGCCTGGACTCGTTGCTGGTCCTGCGCCTGCTGTTCCTTGGGGGTCAGTTCCGGCTTCTTCGGATCACTCATTCGGCTGCCCACCCCGAGTCACTCTGCTTGTCGGCGTTGCGAGGCTCAGGCTTGTCGGTCCTTTCCGCCTGCGCCTTCTCCTGCTCCTTGTCCAGGCGCGTCTGGATCTCATAGAACCGGCGCCGCACCTCGTCGTCCACGTTGTCGAAGCCGACGGCCGCCGCGTGTACGCCCAGGCTCAAGTACTCGATCTGGTCGCCGAGGGACTTGGAGAGCGAGACGAGTGCCTCGTGGACGCGGCTGTACTGCGCGTACAGCCCGTCTGCCTCCGCGAAGCACGCGTTCTGGCCACTCAGGGCAGCGCGTGACACCGTCTGCGCCGCGATCTTCGACTTACCGGCTGCCGAGCCCTCGAGCTCCGCGAGCAGCGTGTTGACACGCCCCCTGAACGTCTCCAACGCGCCTACGCCACGCCGGAGGTTACCCGAGCCGCCCCCGCCACCGACTGGATCGGTCACGATCCTGCCCTCCCCGATTCCCCGTTTGCTCAGACTGCCACGCGTTGCTATCGCACCCGCGTGAACAAGTCTGACCTCATTCCACAAACTCTAGCCACAGGCTACGAGAGGACCAACCTTCTTATCCATCACGTAACTTCCGCAGACCGTTTCCCGGTTGACGGCCTCGTCAGGCATGGCCCGCTCTTCCCAGGCGCCCGGACCGCCGTCGGGTGTCGCGCACGGCCACGGCGACGCCCGCTATCGCAGCGACCAGTACTGCCCCGCCCACCACCACGTAGGTCGCCAGGCGGGCGTTGCGTTCGTCCGCCGTTTCGCCCAGGTGGAGTTCAGCCGGTGTCGGCGCTTCGCCCTTGCTCACACCTTCGTTCGCCACCGGGCGTTCGATGGGCTTGTCGTCCTCCGTCAGGGCACGCACCGGGTCGACGACGCCCCAGCCCACCAGACGGTCGTGGCCCGCGATCGAGCGTTCCGCCGTCTGCTGGATCTGGGCGACGATCTGTTTCTGCGTCCAGCCCCGGTGCTTGGCCTTGATGAGGGCGGCGACTCCTGCGACGTACGGGGCCGAGAAGCTGGTGCCGTTGTCGGCGCAGTGTCCGCCGCCGGGGACCGTCGAGATCATGTCCACGCCGGGGGCGGCCACGCCCACGAACTCGCCGGACTGGGAGAAGGCCGCCCGCTCGTTGTTGCGGTCCGACGCGGCGACGGCCAGGACACCGTCGTACGAGGCCGGGTAGGTCTCCTTGACGTTGCCGCCGAGCCCGTCGTTGCCGGCGGAGGCGACGATCACGATCTCCTTGGCCAGGGCGGCGTCCACCGCCTGCTTCAGAACGCCCGTGGGCTTCACCGCGTTGGCCGTGTCCTGGGAGATGTTGATGACGTCCGCGTGAGCGACGTCGGCTGCGTAGCGGATGGAGGCGGCCAGCGAATCGGCTGTTCCGTGGCCCTCGGCGTCGTTCTGCTGGATCGGAATGATCGTCGCGTCCGGAGCCAGGCCGGTGAAGCCGGTGCCCTTCACCTCTCGCGCTGCGATGATTCCGGCGACCTTGGTGCCGTGACCGACCGTGTCGGTGGTGCCGTTCTCCTTGCCGCGCTCGATCTTGTTGCCGTTCTCGTCCTTGAGGTTCTTCTGCAGGAAATTGCGGCCGCTTGCGGTGTCCACGGCCCCCTTGAGCTGAGGGTTCTTGACGTCCACGCCCGTGTCGATGACGGCCACCCGTACCCCCTTGCCGGTGGACTGCTTCCACAGCTCGTCCATCAGGACGCGCTGCAACGCCCAGGGGCGGCCCGCGTACTTCTTCGAGGGGAAGGTGCACTGGGTGGAGTCGTCCGCGGCGGCGGGCAGTACCGGCAGCGTGACGAAGAGGACGGCGGTGGCGGCTGCGGCTGTCAGCGGACGCCGGTACCGAGAGGAGTGCGTCGTCATGTGGATGCGCTCCTCAGGAACCCTGCGGCTGGCGGGCCGCGCCGGTCGACAGGCGTGGTCCCGTGGGCAGGAACGAGGACCAGGCGGCCGGGATGGGCGCGGGCACGACGTCCTTGTATCCGAGCCGGTTCTGCGCTTGTTGCGCCTCCTGCTGCCGCTGCGCGCGCTCCTCCTTCGTACCTGATTCGCCGATGCCGGAGTCGTCCTGCACGCTGTCGCCGTTGGACTGCATGGCATAGCGCAGACCGGTGTCGGTGACCAGGAAGAGGGGACCGGAGTCGGCGCTGGACCCCTTGAACTGCCGGAAGAGCTGTCCGGATCCGGGGGTGACGTAGGCGCTGCTGGAGCCGGTGGGGAGCGTTGCGGGGAAACTCGTGCCCGCCCAGGTGCTGAGCGTGCTGGCCCCGTTCTTCGTGGCGACACCCCGCAGGACGTTGCACACGGTGTTACGGCTGCCGGCCGCGGTGCTCGCGGAGTTGACGGGCGTCGGCTCGCTCGTGGGCCAGTCCAGGTCCTGCCCGAAGGGCTCGCCGGGCTCGAACGCTCCGGCGCTGACATGCCTTTCCTTGCCGTCCTGGCCAAGGTTGACCAGGGCCCGGCTGCTGAGCAGGAGCTTCGCCACGAAGTCCGATACGGGGGCGACCCGGCCGGGCAGGACCACGTACTGCTGGGTCCTGGTGCCGGATGTCGCCGCGAGGACCATGCCCACCTTGTTCGCCTCGGGCGGCAGCTCCCCCGGGATGCCCGCGTCGACGCCAGGGGTTTCGGAGACGGTCGGGAAGTCGATCGCGTCTCCCGTGTGCAGGGTGTCCAGCCACGCGGCGGAGACCCGCTGGGGGGCGCGGCGGTCGCCGACCAGGGTGCGCAGCAGCAGTTCGTCCTTCTTCACCTTGTACGCCTTGCCGGCGGCGTCCACGATGTATCGGGCTCTGTCCGGTCCCGGTCCCTCGACGTACATCAGCTCACCGCCGTGCAGCCGGCCCGCGCCCTCGGTCTTCTTCTGTTCGCGCTCCGCGAAGACGAAGGCCGCCTTCTGGATGGCCCTGCCGCCCTCGCCGGGCCGCTCGCAGACGGCCCACCGCTTCTTCGAGCCGGCTTCGTCCTTGTCCGGCAGCCGGTCGGGGGCATAGGGGATGCCGAGCGTGGCGCCGTGCGGGATCTTGCCGTTGTCGAGGACCGATTCGTCGACGTTGATGACCTTGCCCTTGTCCGGGGCGAGGAGGAGCTTGGCGGACGACATGTTCAGCACGGGATGGAGCTGCGTCTTGCCATCGGTTTTCAACACCACATAACGCGTGGTGGATTTGCTGGCGATGATGACGTTCTCGTAGGGGGTGTCCCATTTCTGGGGTGCTACGGGCTTGAACATCCCCCAGGCTCCGAACGCCGCGAGGATGACGACGCCGACGACCGCTCCGGGCACCACCGCGCGCAGGGGGCGCGGTGCGCCCTCCTCCGAGCCGGTCGGGTTGGGTTGCAGGAACTGTGCGACCAACCTCCGCTTCGCGAAGGTGTAGGCGTTGAGTTCGTCCCGCCGTGATGCCATCTGTCCGCTGCCCCTTTTCCCCAGTGGGCGACCAGGTTCCCACACACGCCGTGGGCCACTGTCGTCGACTGGGCCCCCTACTATGCCTGTTGGCACTTGACCGGCGCTGCTCAGGTAGGGTGATCGCCCGGTCAATACCCGTGAAAAAAACGGTACATACGGATACGAGGGGGCAACGCGGCGATGGGTGCAGCGACTCGCGAGCGCACGGGGCGGGCTACCCATCGAACGTCCGGCCCTTCCCGACGGCAACGTGGCAACGATCCGGCCGGCGAAGCTCCCGCCCCGTCGGCGAACGCCCCTGCGGCGACGACTCTGCGGTCGATCTCGAGGACCGGTCGCCTCGGTCCCCTGCTGCGGCAGATGGTGCTCGCCGAGGCGGCCCTGGCGGTGGCCGCGGTGGGTGCCGCGCTCGGCGGTCCCTGGCTGGTGCCCGCGGTCGCGGTCGCCTGCCTGCTGGTGCTTCTCGCGGTGGTACGTCGCCGGGGCCGCGCCGTACAGGACTGGCTGTCGACGGCGCTCTCCCTCCGCGACCGCCGGCGAACGGCCGTGGCGTCCGCCGTGGATGCGGAGCCACAGCTGGCGCCGGTGGCGGAGAGTGTGCCGGGCTTCGCTCCGTACATCTATGTCGACCGGGACCGCCGCACGGTGGGCATGGTCGGGGACGGCACGTTCCTGACCGCTGTCGTACGGGTCGAGGCCAGCGGTGAATCGCTCCGCCAGGCGCGCGGTGCGCGGGCGCTTCCGCTGTCCCTCCTGGGCGATGCCCTCTCGGTGGACGACATCGTGCTGGAGTCCGCGCAGCTCGTGCAGCAGGTGCGCCCCGCTCCGGCGCAGCATCTGCCGCAGCAGTCGGCGGCACGACTCTCCTACGCCCCCCTTCAGGAACAGACCGGGGCGCCCGCGCTGCGGATGACCTGGGTGGCTGTGAAGCTTGATCCGGAGCTGTGCCGGGAGGCGATCGAGGCGCGCGGGGGCGGAATCGGCGGAGCTCAGCGCTGTCTGGTCCGGGTCGCGGACCATGTGGCGAGCCGGATCACCGGCGCCGGATTCCGGGCCGTGGTTTTGGACCAGGAGGAGCTGCACTCCGCCGTGGCCACGTCCGCGTGCGCCAATCCCATGCTCTCGGCCCGCGCCGGACGCCCGGATGTCGCGCCGCAGCGGCGGACGATGGAGACGTCGAGGGTCTGGCGGTGCGACGATCGTTGGCACACCGCCTATGCGGTGGACCGCTGGCCCGAGTTGGGCCGGGGGGCGACTCCTCTCCCGCGCCTCGTCTCGCTGTTGACCTCGGTCCCCGCGTATGCGACGACCTTCAGCCTGACGGTGCGACGCGGTTCGCGCCAGGGCGATGTTTCCGTGTCCGGTCACGTACGGATCACGGGTGGATCCGATACCGAACTGGTCGGGGTACGAAGGACATTGGAGCAAGCCGCACGGCACGCCAAGGTCGGCCTGGTGCGGCTGGACCGCGAGCAGCTGCCGGGCGTGCTGGCGACGCTCCCGCTGGGAGGCGCACAGTGACGAATCGCACCGAGCCGAGGCGGGGACTGCGCGGTCCTCGCCATGCGGGGCACACTCTGGCCACGGAGCACCTGGGCGCGCTGTCGTTGCCGGTCGGGGACGACGGCGTGATCATCGGCACCGATGCCGAGGGGCGCCCGCAGCTGATCGGGTTCCACCGCCCGGCACCGTACGACGTCCTGTTGATCGGCGGCCTGTGGACCGCGCAGGTACTGGCCCTGCGTGCGGCGGCCACGGGGGCTCGGGTAGCGGTCGAGACCGGGCGCACGCAGGCGTGGACCACTCTGGCGCAGGCCGCGGGTGCCGGTCTCGAATGCGTCTCCCTCCATGACGTGGGCCGGGTTCCGCCGACCGGAGCGACCGTGGGCAGCCCGGTGGTGGTGGTGCGGGACTGTGGAATGCGCCCGCCCCGTGGCCGGGTGGTGTCCTCACCCTGGCAGTCGGTGTTGACGCTGCTGCCCTATCTGAGCCCCGTGGCGCCCCGGTTGATGCGGGCGTCGACGCTCGTGGGTATCCAGCGGGTCTCGCCCGCCGAGGCGGAGCAGATCGGCCGGATCCTGGGGCTCGCGCGGGCCGAGAGCGAGGCTCTGCCCACCCTGGCGGACGGTGTCACGCTCTGGGTGGCGGGCCGCGAACGCCACTGGGTGATGACCAGTGCGACGGATGTCGAGACCGGCCTGCTGGGCACTGCTCGCCGGATGGATTGAATACTGTTCCGTTCGCAACCCCGGGCCTGCCGCTTCCAGGGAGGATGGCCGGGCAACGACACGGTTCGATCGAAGGGACGCCGACATGGGCACCCAGCAGGAAAAGGAAGAGCTCTACGCTCTCGACATCTCGGATGTGGAGTGGCTGAGCGCACCGGGTACCGAGGACGTCGAGGAACGGGTCGAGATCGCGCATCTGCCGGGCGGCGCGGTCGCCATGCGCTCGTCGCTGGACCCGGAGACCGTGTTGCGGTACACGGAGGCCGAGTGGCGCGCCTTCGTACTGGGCGCACGGGACGGTGAGTTCGACCTCACGTAGGCATGGGCCTGGTGAAAGGGTGGCTGTCCGAACACGGCGGCCACCCTTTCACCACGCCTGAATATGTGGCGAATTGACCACTTCCGTCTGTGTGCTCCGCCGTACTCGGGGCACTTGAGGGCGGTGCGTGACCTACTGGACAGTTTCTGCCGTGCGGTACGGCCTGCCGCAGTGAGCCCGATGGCGATTAGGGTGGGTCGGGGGGCAGCAGAAGAACCTGCGGGCAGGCGATGCGCGTCCCCAGGGGGAGAGCCGGGCGGATCGGACAACGGGAACGGTCGCCCCCACCCACCACGGCACAAGGGTGCTCGACCACACCAGGAGGCAAAGTGAACGGCGATCGGGACGAGATCCGCGGGGGCTGGAACAAGCCCGTCGACGAGTCGTCCGACGCGGAGCCCGCCGAGATGACGGGTGAGTTCACCATCGACTACACCCCGCCCGCCTGGTACACGCAGAATGCGCCGGGGGACTCGTCGGGCGGTGCCGGATCGCACCTGGCGCCGCCTCCGCCGCCCAGCGGGGCGCCGGTGTCCGTACCCGCGCCGCCGGCCGGGGGCGGTTTCGACCCCAACTGGACTCCGGCGCCGCCCGCGCCGGTTCACTCCGCCGCGGGTGACCCCGTTCCTTCGCCTGCTCCCACTCCTGCGGAGGGAGCGGGAGCGGTGACTTCCGGCGGGATGACGGACCCGTTCGGGGGCGGTGATGTGGAGAGCGGCGCGACCATGCGGTTCTCGCCCGCCGCGCTGAAGCGGGAGATCGCGGAGCGTGAGGGGGCGGCGAAGAGCGCGGAGGGGGACGGAGACGGGGACGGGAACGGCTCGGCTGCGGACCCGGGTTCCGCGGAAGACGGTGCCGGGGTTGGTGCTGGTGCTGGTGCTGGTGCTGGTGCTGGTGCTGGTGCTGGTGCTGGTGCTGGTGCTGGTGACGACCGTACGGATGAGGGCAAGGCCCCCGGCTCCGGTTCCGGCTCCGTTTCCGCTGAGGCCGCGGATGCACCCGCGGAGTTGCCCGCCGATGAGCCCGACGGCGCTGCCGCCGCGGACCCCGGTGCCGACGTCGCGGCGCCCGCCGATCCTCCGGCCGGCGACTTGACGAGCGGTGCCGCGGACGGGCCGGAGGGTGCAACCGCGCCCTCAAACGCCGTCGCGGACGCGGTGCCCCAGGACGCCCCGGCGCCCGCCGCGCCGGCCCCCTGGACGCCGGCACCGCCGCAGGGTGCTCTGCCGCCGCTGCCGCCCGCCTTCCAGCCCGCCGCGCCGCAGCCCAGCGCACCCCAGGCGGCGCCGCAGTGGCCCGCTCCGGCTCCGGCCGGCCAGGGGCCCGGCGGCTACGGATTCCCGCAGGCCGGCACGGTCCAGCCGCCGCAGGTACCCCACCAGCCGCAGGGCGGTTACGGCTTCCCGCAGCCGCCTCAGGCGCCCCAACAGCCGCAAGTACCCCAACAGCCGCAAGTACCCCAGCAGCCCCAGTGGCCCGCGCAGCAGGGCGCGCCCCTCCCCCCGCAGGTCCCTCAGCAGCCGGTCCAGGGCTCGCCCAATCTGCCCGCGCAGGTCGCCCCGCAGCAGTCCGTGCCCCAGCAGCCGGCCCACCCCCAGCAGCAACAGCAACAGCCGCCACAGCAGCAGCCCCACGGACAGCCCGTCGACCCGCGCACCGGGGCCGCCTGGCCCACCCCGGTCACCCACGACCAGCGCGAGCGTTCCGTGCCCGGCGCCCCGCTCGGGTACACGGCGGCGGTGGAGCTCTCCTCCGACCGGCTCGTCCGGGGCAAGCAGAAGGCGAAGAGCAGCCGCAATCCGTCCGGCGCGGCCCGCTTCAAGCTCGGTGGCAAGAAGGAGGAGGCCGAGCGGCAGCGCAAGCTCGACCTGATCCGTACGCCCGTGCTGTCCTGCTACCGGATCGCGGTCATCAGCCTCAAGGGCGGCGTCGGCAAGACCACGACGACCACCGCCCTCGGCGCGACCCTGGCCACCGAGCGGCAGGACAAGATCCTCGCCATCGACGCCAACCCGGACGCGGGCACGCTCGGCCGCCGGGTGCGCCGGGAGACCGGGGCCACCATCCGTGACCTGGTCCAGGCGATCCCGTACCTCAACTCGTACATGGACATCCGCCGCTTCACCTCGCAGGCGCCCTCCGGTCTGGAGATCATCGCCAACGACGTGGACCCGGCGGTCTCCACGACGTTCAACGACGAGGACTATCGGCGCGCCATCGATGTGCTGGGCAAGCAGTACCCGATCATCCTCACCGACTCGGGTACCGGTCTGCTCTACAGCGCGATGCGCGGAGTGCTGGACCTCGCCGACCAGTTGATCATCATCTCGACGCCGTCGGTCGACGGTGCGTCCAGTGCGTCCACCACGCTGGACTGGCTGTCGGCGCACGGGTACGCGGAACTCGTACAGCGTTCCCTCACCGTCATCTCCGGAGTTCGCGAGACCGGCAAGATGATCAAGGTCGATGACATCGTGCAGCACTTCGAGACGCGCTGCCGCGGCGTGGTCGTCGTACCGTTCGACGAGCATCTGGCGGCCGGCGCGGAGGTCGACCTCGACATGATGCGCCCCAAGACCCGCGAGGCGTACTTCAACCTCTCCGCGTTGGTGGCCGAGGACTTCGCGCGCGCTCAGCAGCAGCAGGGGCTCTGGACGTCGCACGGCTCCAATCCGCCTCCGCAGTACGCCCCGCCGCTGCCCGGCCAGCAGTACGCCCCGCAGCAGCCGTACCCGCCGCAGCAACAGCCGTACGGCGGCGGCCAGCAGCCCCCGCAGTCGTACCCCCCGCAGCCCGGCCCCGGAGTGCAACAGCACGGCTGGCAGCAGTCGTTGCCCTCCCAGGCCCAGTCCGCGGCGAGCCCGGCCGGTCCGCCGCCCCACCAGCAGCAGCAGCCCGGCCTGCCGGCCGGTCAGCCGGGGCAACCCGGTCAGCAGGTCCCGCCCGAACTGCAGGGCCCCGTACCACCCGTGGGCTGGCAGCAGCCGCCGCCAGCGCCTCAGCAGTAAGGCGACAGAGGTCTAAACCAATGAGGGCCCGCACCGTCTCCACGGTGCGGGCCCTCCGCGTATTCCCGCAGACCACACGCCGTTTCGATGACCGTTGACGTGGCTCGACCACCGCTGATAAACCTTCGCTTCACCAGCTGGCGAACCACAGATCAACCCGCCTTCTCCGTGCGAGTCATGACGCGAGGTCCTTGACCATGGTCGAAAGAGTTTCACCACTGACTGCCCAGCCACGCTCACGTCTGCGTGTCCTGCTGGCCTCCGGCGCCGCCGCTCTGGCGCTGACCGCCGGTTCCGTCGTCGGCGTGCCCCTCGGTGCCGCGCCGCAGCAGGCGCAGGCCGCCGACAGCGGCAAGTCGACGCTGACCGTCGCCGTCGCACAGAGCGTCGACTCTCTGAGCCCGTTCCTCGCTCAGAAGCTGATGAGTACGAGCATCAGCCGGCTCATGTACGACTTCCTGACGAACTACGACCCCAAGGACAACCACGCGGTCCCCGCTCTCGCCACCAAGTGGGAGCCGTCCGCGGACAAGTTGACCTGGACGTACACCATCCGGTCCGACTCCAAGTGGTCGGACGGCCAGCAGGCCACCGCCGAGGACGCGGCGTGGACGTTCAACAAGATGATGACCGACGAGGGCGCCGCGCAGGCCAACGGCAACTTCGTCGCGAACTTCAAGAAGGTGACGGCTCCGAGCCCGACGCAGTTGGTCATCGAGCTCAAGGAGCCGCAGGCCACCATGGCCGCGCTCGACGTGCCGATAGTCCCGAAGCACGTCTGGGAGAAGGTCGGTGACTTCTCCAAGTTCAATAACGACACGAAGTTCCCGATCGTCGGCAACGGGCCGTTCATCCTGACGGACTACAAGGTCGACCAGTACGTGAAGCTCAAGGCCAACAAGAGCTTCTGGCGCGGTACACCGAAGTTCGACGAAGTGGTCTTCAAGACGTACAAGGACCAGGACGCCGCGGTCGCCGCGCTGCGCAAGGGTGAGGTCTCCTTCGTCGCCGGCTCCCCCGCCCTGACGCCCGCCCAGGCCGCGTCCCTCAAGGGCGACAAGAACATCAAGGTCAACGAGGGTCCGGGCCGCCGCTTCTTCGCGCTCGCCACCAACCCGGGCGCGCAGACCAAGGACGGCAAGAAGTTCGGCGACGGCAACAAGGCCCTTCTCGACCAGAAGGTGCGCCAGGCCCTCTTCCTGTCCATCGACCGCAAGACCATCATCGACAAGGTCTTCCAGGGCCACGCCGTCGAGGGTCAGGGCTACATCCCGCCGCGCTTCTCCGCGTACTTCTGGCAGCCCTCCGCCGACCAGAGCCTCGCGTACGACCCGGCCAAGGCCGCCAAGCTCCTCGACGAGGCGGGCTACCCGCTCAAGGGCGACCAGCGCGTCGGCAAGGACGGCAAGCCGCTCGACCTGCGCATCCTCTGCCACGCCACGGACCCGAACGACAAGGCGATCGGCAAGTACCTCAAGGAGTGGTGGGGCAAGCTCGGCATCGGGCTCAAGGTCGACTGTCTCGACGACGTCTCGGTGCCGTGGTACGCCGGTGAGTACGACCTCGCCTTCGACGGCTGGTCGGTCAACCCGGACCCGGACTTCATCCTCGGCATCCACACCTGTGGCGCTCTGCCGGCGAAGGCCAAGGACAGCGCCACCACCGACAACTTCATCTGCGACAAGACGTACGACGAGCTCTACAAGAAGCAACTCGCCGAGTACGACCCGGCCAAGCGCGCGGACATCGTCAAGCAGATGCAGTCGTGGCTGTACGACTCGGGGTACATGAACATCATCGCGTACCCGAACGCGGTCGAGGCCTACCGCACCGACCAGATCAAGTCGATCAAGACCATGCCCGAGGCGGCGGGCAACATCTACGGCCAGGACGGGTACTGGAGCTGGTGGTCGGCCGTTCCGGCGGGCAGCAGCAGTTCGGACAGCTCCGGCGGGTCCGGCTCCACCGGAGTCGTCGTAGGCATCATCGTGGTCGTCGTGGTACTCGCCGGTGGCGGACTGTTCATCGCGATGCGCCGCCGCACCACCGCGGACGACCGCGAGTAGTCACGCGGACGGGTTGAGAGGGGCCGGCCGGGGCGGCGCGCAGCCGCCCCGCCGGTTCCCTCTAAGTGCAGCACGAGTAACGAGAGTTCCCCATGACAGCTGAAAGCACTCCGGCGCTCGTGCAGATCGCGGACGCGGACACCGAAGGTCCGGCTCAGGCCGGCCCGGCGGCCGCCCGCGGTCCACGGGCGCGTAACACCAAGGCCTATCTCCAGTACGTCGCGGCCAAGATCGCGGGCGCGGTCGTCTCGCTGTTCGCCGTGCTCGTCACCAGCTTCTTCCTCTTCCGGCTCATTCCCAGCGACCCGGTGAAGCAGATGACGGGCGGCCGTCCCGTCTCCGCCGAACAGCTCCAGTCGCTGCGTCATCAGTTCGGCCTCGACCAGCCGATGTGGCGGCAGTTCACCAGCTACGTCGGCGACGCCCTCACGGGCGACTTCGGCACTTCGTTCCAGTTCCACGCGCCGGTCATCGACAAGATCACCGAGGCGCTCCCCGCGACCCTGCTCCTCACCGGCACGTCGTACGTCCTGTACACCGCGCTCGGCATCTGGCTCGGCACCCGTACCGCGTGGCGCAACGGCTCCACGAGCGACCGCTTCAACACCGCCTTCGCGCTGACGCTCTACTCGGTGCCGTCGTTCTGGCTGGGCCTGCTCCTGATCATCGTCTTCTCGGTGGGCATCGGACCGATCCCCGGGATGTTCCCGACCGGCGGAATGCAATCGGGCGGCGAGAGCGGATTCGCCTACATCCTCGATGTGGCCCATCACCTGGTCCTCCCGGTGATCACGCTGGTCGCGGTCGGGTACGCGCAGACGCTGCTGGTGATGCGCTCCTCGCTGCTGGACGAGATGGGCAGCGACTATCTGACGACGGCCCGCGCGAAGGGGTTGCGGGACGATGTCGTACGCCGCAAGCACGCCGTGCCGAACGCGATGCTGCCGACGTTCACGCTGATGTTCGTGAACCTCGGCCATGTGGTCGCCGGGCAGATCCTGGTCGAGACGGTGTTCTCCTGGCCGGGCCTCGGCGGTCTCTTCTACCAGGCGCTGAGCGTGCCCGATCTTCCCCTCGTGCAAGGGCTGTTCTTCACCTTCGCCACTGCGGTGATCCTGGCGAACACCCTCGCCGACGTGCTGTATCCGCTGCTCGATCCCCGGGTGGGCCGATGACGACCGAATCCATGCCCACGCCGACGAAGGCCGAACCGGCCGGGAATCCACGCACGCTCGCCCGCGCCCGCAAGCGGCAGTCCGCCGCCCGGTTCTGGCGGGAGTACCGCAAGCACAGGAGCGGGCTGTGGGGTCTGGGCGCGCTCGTCCTGATCGCGCTGATCGCCTTCTTCGCGCCGCAGCTCGTCGGCGCCGATTCGCAGAGCGTCACCGGCGCACCCGGTGGCGCGCTGGAGTCGCCGAGCGGTGAATTCCCGCTCGGTACGGACCAGTTCGGACGCAGTGTGCTGGCCCTGCTGGTGTGGGGCGCCCGGGTCTCATTGACGGTCGGTCTGCTCGCGGCGTTCCTGTGCGTCGCCATCGGCACGGTCGTCGGCATCGTCGCGGGGCACTTCCACGGCTGGTACTCGACGGTCCTGATGCGGATCACCGACTGGTTCCTGGTGATGCCGACCCTGGTCCTCGCGATCGCGCTCGCCACCGTGATGGACCGCTCGATGTGGACGGTCATCATCGCGATCGGCGTCACGACCTGGCCGACCACGGCCCGGCTGGTCCGCGCCCAGACCCTGGCCGTGGAGTCCCGCCCGTACATCGAGCGGGCCCGTGCCCTGGGCGGCGGCCACGGACACGTCATGGTCCGGCACGTCCTGCCGAACGTGATGCCGCTGGTCCTCGCGCAGACGACGCTGGTGATCTCCAGCGCGATCCTCACCGAGGCCACCCTGGCGTTCCTCGGCCTGAGCGATCCGACCATCACCTCCTGGGGCGGCATGCTCCAGGACGCCCGCGAGGCGGGCGCGGTGAGCGCGGGCGACTGGTGGTACCTGGCACCGCCCGGCATCGCCATCGCCGTGGTGGCCCTGGCGTTCACGCTGTGCGGCCGCGCCATCGAGTCCGTCCTCAATCCCAAGCTGGGGGTGGCCCGTTGAGTACGACGAGCATCCGTAGGACGCCGCTTCTCGACGTACGGGACCTCACGGTGACGTACGCGGGTGGGGCGCAGGCCGTCCGCGGGGTGAACCTCACCGTCGTCGCGGGGCAGAAGCTCGGCATCGCCGGTGAGTCGGGCTGCGGGAAGTCGACGCTGGCGCTCGCGCTGCTGCGGCTGCTGCCCGCCGGGGCGAAGGTCTCCGGCGAGATCCTGCTGAACGGCGAGGACGTCCTCGCCATGAAGTGGGGCCAGGTCAGGGCGGTGCGCTGGGCGGGGGCGTCGATCGTGTTCCAGGGCGCGATGCACTCGCTCAACGCGGTGCACCGCATCGGCGACCAGATCGCCGAGCCGATCCTGCTGCACCACAAGGCGACGCAGGCGGCGGCCGCGAAGAGGGCCGGCGAACTCCTGGAGCAGGTGGGGCTGCCGGCCGCCCGCGCGAACGCCTATCCGCACGAGCTCTCCGGCGGACAGCGGCAGCGCGTGATGATCGCGATGGCGCTCGCCTGCGATCCGGGGCTGATCATCGCGGACGAGCCGACCACGGCTCTCGACGTGATGATCCAGGCCCAGATCCTGCGGCTGATCGAGCGGCTGGTGTCCGAGCAGGACCTCGGCCTGATCATGATCAGCCATGACCTGGCGGTGCTCTCGGACACCTGTGACCGGCTCGCGGTGATGTACGCGGGCCGGGTCGTGGAGGAGGGCCCGGCGTCCGAGGTCTACGAGAACGCGCACCACCCGTACGGCAAGGCCCTGTCCGGCGCCTTTCCGCGCATCGGCGACCCGGCCTCCCGGTTCGCGCCCCGCGGGCTGCCCGGCGACCCGCCGGACCCGTCGGCGCTGCCCGGCGGCTGTACGTTCCACCCGCGCTGTCCGGTGGCCCTGGACTCCTGCACGACGCAGGACCAAATGCTGCGGGAGGCGGGGGCGGAGCGGCGGGCGGCCTGTGTGCTGGTGGAGCCGGGGGCCGCCGCGGCGCCGGCCCTGCCGGGTGCCGAGGAAGCAAGGAGCACATCATGAGCACCACCACTCCCCTGCTCAGCGCCGAGGGGCTGAAGGTCACCTTCCCCGGCCGGCGCGGAGCCGCCCCGGCGCGTGCCGTGGACAGCGTCGACCTGGACATCCGGCCCGGCGAGATCGTCGCGCTGGTCGGCGAATCGGGCTGCGGCAAGACGACACTGGCGCGTTCGCTGCTGGGCCTGGTACCGCCGACGTCCGGGCGGGTGACCTTCGACGGGCAGCCGCTCGACTACGCGAGCCGGGCGCTGAAGGCGTACCGCAAGCGGGTCCAGCTGGTGCTCCAGGACCCCAGTGGTTCGCTCAATCCACGGCACACGGTGTACGACGCCGTCGCCGAGGGTCTGCGGATCCACGGGTACGCGGGCGACGAGCGGACGGCGGTGGCCGAGGCGCTGGCACGGGCGGGGCTGCGGCCGCCGGAGCGGTTCTTCCTGCGCTATCCGCACGAGCTGTCGGGCGGTCAGCGCCAGCGGGTCGTGATCGCGGGCGCGCTCGTCCTGGAGCCGGAACTCATCGTGGCCGACGAACCGGTGGCGTCGCTGGACGCTTCGGTGCGCGGCGAGATCCTGGCCCTGCTGCTGCGGCTGCGGGACGAGCTGGGCCTGTCCGCGCTGGTGGTCACGCACGACCTCGGGCTGGCGTGGAACATCGCGGACCGGGTCGCGGTGATGTACCTCGGCCGGATCGTGGAGACGGGCGAGGTGGAGCAGATCCTGACCGCCCCGCAACACCCGTACACCCAGGCGCTGTTGTCGGTGCTCCCGGAGGCCGGGGGCGATCCGGTGATTCTGACCGGTGAGCCGCCGGACCCGTCCAGGGTGCCGTCCGGGTGCCGGTTCCACGCCCGTTGCCAGGTGCTGGCCTCGGGCGAGGCGGAGCGGGCGGGCGTCGCGGACGCGTGCCGTACACAGGATCTGCCGGTGCTCGCGGGCGGCGGGCAGACCCAGGTGGCGTGCCACTGGGCGAACGCGGCCGCAAAGGCACTGGCGTAACGCGGGGGCAAAGGGCCCGTCCGGCGGGCACCCTGTCACGGCCGGGGCCGGGACCGTTCTCGACGGTCCCGGCCCCGGCCGGATACGCGGAGGGAGTCAGCCGCGCTCGTACGCGGCGACCAGCTCGCTGCACCGCTTCACATCGGCGGCCATCGCCACGAGCAGGTCGTCGATCGAGTCGAACTTCAGCATTCCGCGTACGTACGCGAGGAAGTCCACCGAGACGTGCAGCCCGTACAGGTCGAGGTCGACGCGGTCGATCGCGTACGCCTCCACCGTCCGCTCGGTGCCGTCGAACTGCGGGTTCGTGCCGACGGAGATGGCGGCGGGCATCGCCTCGTCGTTCACGTTGAGCCAGCCGGCATAGACGCCGTCGGCGGGGATCGCGGTGTGCGGCAGGGTCTCCACGTTGGCCGTGGGGAAGCCCATGTCGCGGCCGCGCTGTGCGCCTCGGACCACGATGCCCTCGACGCGGTGCGGATGGCCCAGGATCTCGGCGGCGCCCGCGACATCGCCCTCGGCGACCAGCCGTCGGGTGAGGGTGGAGGAGAACGGTTCGCCGCCGCCCGCCTCGCCGCTCACATACAGGTCGACGACCTCGACGTCGTAGTCGTAGGTCTCGCCGAACTCGGTGAGCAGCTGCACATTGCCGGCCGCCTTGTGCCCGAAGCGGAAGTTCGGGCCCTCGATGACCAGCTGCGCGTGCAGCTTGTCGACGAGCACCTTCACGATGAAGTCGGCGGGTGCCAGCTTGGAGAACTCGGTGGTGAACGGCAGGATCAGCACCGCGTCCACGTCCAGTTCCGCCATCAGCTCGGCACGCCGGTGGTGCGGGGCGAGCAGCGGCGGGTGGCTGCCGGGCCGTACGACCTCGCTGGGGTGCGGGTCGAAGGTCACCACGACCGACGGCACACCCAGCTCGCGGGCCCGCTCCACGGCCCGCCCGATGATCAGCTGGTGCCCGCGGTGCACCCCGTCGTAGGAACCGATGGTGACGACGCTGCGTCCCCAGTCCTCGGGGATGTCCTCCAAGCCACGCCAGCGCTGCACTGTGACCGCTCCTCGCCCGAACCCGTGTACGTGAGATTGCTTGTTACGCAGGTCTAAGACTGCCATGCTCACGCCCCTCGGCCCGCATCGGCATCGTTTTCCGGCCCGCCAGCGCCTCCACCGTCCGCCGCGCGCTGGGGCCGACGAGCGCCGCCCACTCCTGCGGGGCGTCGGCCAGCCACCCGGTGACCAGTGCGGCGAACCCGGGTAGGTCACGGGCCAGTTCGACCAGTCCGCGGTCGAAGCGGACCGCGCCTTCGGGGGTACGGACCAGCAGCATCCCGGTGCGGTGGACCAGGGCGCGGGTACGGGCCGGTGCGCGGGCTCCGGAGCCGGTCGCGGCGGCCCGCAGCAGCGCGTCGAGCACGGCCGGATCGCGGTGGGCGTCCTGCTCGAAATCCAGCAGGACCTCCAGCAGCTCGCCCCGCAGCTGCCCGGAGGCGGGGCTGCCCGGCGCGGCGAGCACCCCGGCGAGCGCGCCACGCACCGGCGGTGGCACGGGGCGGTCCCGCAGCAGCCCGGTCACCAGAGGCAGCAGCAGGGCGCGGGCGGCCGGTCCTTGCTCCAGCCTCCGGTCGAGGTACGCGGCGGCGTGCACGGCGTCGTCCGGGTGGCTGTCGATGTACGCCCGCACGAGCCCGGCGGTGTGCAGGGCCAGCTCGGGGGCGTCGATCCCGGCGAGCGAGCACAGCAGCTCGCCCGCGCCGTCGTCGGGCCGGGTGAGCCGCTCCCGGAACGCGGTGAGGACCTGCTGCGGATGGGAGGGCAGCATGCGGGCGAGCGCCTCGGCGGACAGCTGCGGCCCGCCCGCGACGAAGGCCCGCAGCGCCTGCGGGAAATAGCGGTCCCTGGTCTTCGGATCCTGTACGAGGAAGGTGAGCGCGGCCCCGTGCAACGCGGCGTCGGCCGGGCGGGCCAGCAGGGCGAGGGCGGCCCGGTGCAGCAGCCCGCGGTCGGCGTCGAGGGTGGCGTGCGCCGCGGCGACCAGCGCGTACGAGGCCGCGGCGGCCCGGCGGGCGGGCCGGTCCTCGTCGCGGGCCCAGCGGTAGACGGCGCGGCACAGCGCGGCGGGCTCGTCCTCGGCCAGCGTGGCGAGGAGCTCCTCGGCCCGGGGGTGGGCGGTCGCGACGAGGGCGTCGGTCAGCTCGTCGACGGCCAGGTCGCGGCGGGCGTAGAGCAGCGCCTGCGCCGCGTCGGCCACCGTCGGGCGCAGCGCGAGCCCCTCTTCGGCGGGCAGCGGGCGCTCGTCGGTGAACCAGCCGCAGAGCAGTGGCTGCACGGTCCGGGGCCGGTCGCCGAGCCGCCGCGCGACGGCGTCCAGAAACCGCTCGCCGCTGTCGCCGTCCCGGTCTCCGCGGGGTTCGCCCCGGCGCGGGCCGTCGGCGGGGACGAGGCGGCGGAGCAGATCGATCCGGTCCGCCTCGGGCAGCCGCAGCCGCCGCCAGAACCACGGCCCGAACTCGGCGTACAGCCCCGGCCCGCCGACGGCCGCCCGCCGGACGGTCCGGTCGGCGAGCAGCCGCGCCACCCCGAGCTGGGGCCGGGCATCGGGCATCCGGAGCAGGGTCTGCGAGAGCAGGTGGACCGCCCACCAGCGGGCGTCGTGCCCGGCCCCGGCGCGCGCCCCGGTCCCGGGCTCCGGCGACAGCCGGTCCAGGGCCTCGACGAGATCGGCCAGCCGCTGCGCCAGCGCGGCGGGCCCCCGGCGGCGCCCCAGGAGCAGCAGGGCCTGGATCAACGGACCGGACCGATGACGCGGCACGGGCAGAACGCGCGGCCGGACCGCCACCCCGGCCTCCGACCCGGCCGCCCGGCAGAGCTCCGCACGCGGCTCGGGTGCCCGGCGGGTTCCCTTTCCCCGTGCGTCCGCCGCAGCCCCCCGGCCGCGCCCCGCACGCGGCCTCCTCGGCTCCGGAACGCGAGGTTCCGTCACCTCGGCCGCCACCGTCGGCTCGGCCCCCGCCACCGCCTCGGCCCCCGCCGTTGTCGCTGTCGCCCCCTCCGCCGCGTGCCACCGGTGGATCAGCGCGTGCAGCGCCGCGTCCAGGTCCAGATGGGCGCCCTGCACCCAGTCGCCCAGCTCCTCGTGCGCGAAGCGGTAGCCCGCGCCCGCCGGGACGAGCAGGCCCTCCGTGAGGACCGCCGACGCCCAGCCCGTGCGCCAGGGGAACACCTCCTCGAAGGCCGCCCCGTCCAGCTTTCCCTGGCCGGGGCCCAGACAGCGGCGCGCCGCCTCGTGGACCTGCCCGGCCACCCGCGTGGCCAGGCGGCGGACCGCGGTGCCCCCGGGCGCCGGGCCCGATGCGGCTGCGATACGGACCGCGATGCGCAGGCACATCAGGTCCAGGTGGGCGCCGAAGACGTCCTCCGTGTCGGGCTGCCCCAGGACGTCGCCGGGCAGCGCCGCGCGCACCTCCGCGAGGAGGCGCAGGGTGAGCGGGTGCCGGTCGTGGCCGGGGGCGAGCGCGTCCGGCGGGATGGCGTACCGCTCCCGGGCCCGTTCGGCCTGGCTCGCGGTGAGGTCGCCGAGGCGGACCGCGGGCGGCAGCCGCCCGGCCGGCCGGGCGGGGCGGTGCAGGGCATCGGGCGGGCAGAGCGCACCGGCCGTCTCCCAGTGCTCGGGGGTGCAGGCGACCACGAGCCGCGCCCCGTTCCCGCGCAGCCAGTCGACGGTGCCGGCGATCCACCGGGCCGGTCCGGGGGCCGGCATGGGAGGCATCTCCTCGGGGCTGTCCAGCAGCACGAGGAGCGGGTTCCCGGACTCCTCGGCCAGCCGGGCCACCCGCTCGGGGGTGGCGGTCGCCATGTCGCCCCGCGCACCGGCGGCGGTGACGATCCGACAGGACCGCCGGAGCGCACGGCCGATCGCATCGGCGACCGAGGTGTCGTCGGCCAGCAGGTCGGCGCCGCGCAGCCAGAGCGTGGGGGCGGGTACGGAGCCGCGGGCCCGGCGGGCGGCGAGCGCGGCCAGTTCGGTGGTACGGCCAGTGCCCAGCGCTCCGACGAGGCCCAGGACCACGGCGGGCCCGCGCGGCGCGGACGAGGGGCCGCCGGGGGCCGAGAAGGCGCTGAACTCCGCGAGGACGTCGGGGCGTTCGACCGGATCGGGGCAGGCGTCCGGCCCACCCGCCGAGCCGAGCGAGGTCGCGGTGAGGTGCAGGGCACCCGCGAGATTCAGGTCGCGTCCGTATCCGGGAACGCCCGTCGCGTTGCGCCTCAGCAGCGCGCCCAGCGGACCGTCGGCCGCCGCGCCGTGCAGCGGCACCGCCAGCGCGGCGGCGGGATGCCCGGCACGCAGCGCGGTACCGAGCACGGCGATGACCGCGCCGCTCTCCGGGTCGACGACGGGCCCGCCCACGGCCGCGCCGCCGAACAGCAGCGCGTCCCGGCCGTCCGTACCGAGCGCGAGCTCCATCGCCGCGGCGATCCGATGGGTGCGGCCGTTCGCCGTGTACGTCACCGGGGTCGTGCCGAGCACGCGCGCCTCGCGCCGGCCGTGGGCGGCGATCGTCACATACGCACCAGCGTCGATCCGGTCCCGCGATGCGATCGGCATCGGCTCCACGCCGAGCGCGGACAGCCCTCCGGTGCGCAGCAGGGCGAGGTCGAGGCCGGGCAGCGCGGTGACATCGGCGGCCTCGACGCAGCAGCTGCGATCGTCCGTTCCGTACAGGACGAGCCGGGTGCGACCGTCGACCGCTTCATGGCTGGTCACCACCGTGCCCCGGTCGTCGGCGACGAATCCGGTCCCCCGCGGCCGGCCGGCCGGATCGCAGATACGTACCAGCGCTGCCCGGTCCCCGCTTCCCATGGTCCGACGTTAGGTCGGCGGTGATCAGTACGTACCGATCGGAGTAAAAGCGCCCCCGAATGCACCCCTGATTCACTCCGAGCGCCTGCCCGTTGGGGTGAATTCATCGCGTCCGGTGGACAGAAACCTGTGGGGAATCGTGGAGCGGGCACCGGGCCCGCCCGCTCCACGATGGGGCCCTTGGGGCCGGGACACCGGTCAGGCGAAGACTGCGAGGCTCTTGGCCTTGCCCTTCTGCTCCTCGACGAGCACCAGGAACCGTCCGTCGGGCCCGAAGACTCCGACCGGTCCCGGCGGGAAGGCCGGCATGTCCAGCCGCACCCCGTTCAGCAGCAGCCTGGCGCGCTTCTCGTCCACGTCCCAGCGGGGGAACGCCGAGGCCGCGGCCTCGGCCATCGGCATCACGGTCAGCTCCTGCTGGTGCTGGTCGAGCGTCCGCGCCACGTCGAGTCCGTACGGCCCGACCCGGGTCCGCCGCAGCGCGGTCAGATGCCCGCCGACGCCGAGCCCGGCGCCGAGGTCGCGGGCGATCGCGCGGATGTACGTACCGGAGGAGCAGACGACGGAGACGACCAGGTCGACGACCGGCGTCCCGTCCTCGGCGACCGCCTCGCGGACGTCGTAGACGTTGAAGGACGAGATCGTGAGCGGCCGGGCCGGGATCTCGAACTCCTCGCCGCCGCGCACCCGGGCGTAGGACCGCTTGCCGTCGATCTTGATGGCGCTGACCTTGGACGGCACCTGCATGATCGGTCCGGTCAGGGCCGCGACCCCGGCGTCGATGCCCTCACGGGTCACCCCGGACGCGTCGGTGGACGAGGTGATCTCGCCCTCCGCGTCGTCCGTGACGGTGTCCTGACCGAGCCGGATCGTGCCGAGGTACTCCTTCTCGGTCAGTGCGAGATGGCCCAGCAGCTTGGTGGCCTTCTCGACACCGAGCACGAGAACGCCCGTCGCCATCGGGTCCAGCGTGCCGGCGTGGCCGACGCGGCGGGTCCGGGCGATGCCGCGCATCTTGGCGACGACGTCGTGCGAAGTGAAGCCGGACGGCTTGTCGACAATGACAAGACCATCCGGCGTCCTGTTCTGCGGTGTCATTCGGAGGCGGTGTCCTCGTCGTTCTCGTCGTCCGCCTTGCGGTACGGGTCCGCGCCACCGGCGTACGTGGCGCCCGAGGACGCCTCGCGCACCCGCGCGTCCGAGGCACGCGCCCGGTCGAGGAGGTCCTCGATCGCCTTGGCGTTCTCCGGAAGGGCGTCGGCCACGAAGGCCAGCGTGGGGGTGAACTTCGTCCCCGCCGCCGCTCCGACCGCGGAACGCAGGATGCCCTTGGCGCTCTCCAGGCCGGCCGCGGCGCTCGCCCGCTCCTCGTCGTCCCCGTAGACCGTGTAGAAGACCGTGGCCTCCCGCAGGTCACCGGTGACCCGGGTGTCCGTGATGGTCACGTGCGTACCCAGACGCGGGTCCTTGATACCGCGCTGCAGTTTCTCGGCCACCACCTCCTGGATGAGGTCCGCCAGCTTTTTCGCCCGCGCGTTGTCGGCCACTGGTCCGTCTCCTTCTTTGCCTTGCTCAATCGTCTTCGTCGCTGTGCAGCCGTCGTCGTACGGACAACAGCTCGACCTCGGGCCGGGCAGCGATCAGTCGCTCGCACCGGTCGAGTACGTCTGTGAGGTGTCTGGTGTCCCCGGAGACCACGGCGAGGCCGATCTCGGCCCTGCGGTGGAGATCCTGATCGCCCACCTCCGCCACGCTCACCGCGTACTTGCGCTGGAGCTCGGCGACGATCGGGCGGACGACGGAGCGTTTCTCCTTCAACGACCGTACGTCGCCGAGAAGCAGATCGAAGGACAGTGTCCCCACATACATGTATGTCCGGATGTCCCGCCGGTTCGGGTTCGCGCCCTGCGCGTTTGGCAGGGACACAAGAACCGTACACGGAACGGCCGGGGCCGATCGACGGATATATGACCCGTCGACCGGCCCCGACTGTTGATGCGGGGTCTGGGGGGTGTCCCCCCAGACATCCCTGCGGGTCAGCCTCGCGGCTTCTCGCGCATCTCGTACGTCGCGATGACGTCGTCGATCTTGATGTCGTTGAAGTTTCCGAGGTTGATACCGCCCTCGAAGCCTTCGCGGATCTCGGTGACGTCGTCCTTGAAGCGGCGCAGACCGGAGATGTTGAGGTTCTCCGCGATGACCTTGCCATCGCGCAGCAGGCGCGCCTTGGTGTTGCGCTTGACCTCGCCGGACCGGACCAGCACACCGGCGATGTTGCCCAGCTTGGACGAGCGGAAGATCTCGCGGATCTCCGCCGTACCGAGCTCGACCTCTTCGTACTCCGGCTTGAGCATGCCCTTGAGGGCCGCCTCGATCTCCTCGATGGCCTGGTAGATCACCGAGTAGTAGCGGACGTCGACACCCTCGCGCTCCGCCATCTGCTGGGCACGCCCGGCAGCGCGGACGTTGAAGCCGATGACGATGGCGTCGGAGCCGGTCGCCAGGTCGATGTCCGACTCGGTGACCGCACCCACACCGCGGTGCAGGACCCGGATGTCGACCTCGTCGCCGACGTCGAGCTGGAGCAGCGAGGACTCGAGAGCCTCCACCGAACCGGACGCGTCGCCCTTGATGATGAGGTTGAGTTCCTGGACCAGACCGGCCTTGAGCGCCTCGTCCAGGTTCTCCAGGGAGAACCGGACGCCCTTGCGGGCGAAGTTGGCGTTGCGCTCACGGGCGGCACGCTTCTCGGCAATCTGACGGGCCGTACGGTCCTCGTCGACCACCAGGAAGTTGTCGCCGGCACCCGGGACGTTGGTGAGACCGAGCACGAGGACGGGGGTCGACGGACCCGCTTCCTCGACGTTGTTGCCGTTGTCGTCGAGCATCGCCCGGACACGGCCGTACGCGTCGCCGACCACCATCGTGTCGCCGATGCGCAGCGTGCCGCGCTGGACCAGGACGGTCGAAACGGCACCGCGGCCGCGGTCGAGGTGGGACTCGATCGCAATACCCTGCGCGTCCTGCTCCGGGTTGGCCCGCAGGTCGAGCGAGGCGTCCGCGGTCAGGACCACGGCCTCCAGCAGCTGGTCGATGTGCAGACCCTGCTTGGCGGAGATGTCGACGAACATCGTGTCGCCGCCGTACTCCTCGGCCACCAGACCGAACTCGGTGAGCTGGCCGCGCACCTTGGTCGGGTCCGCGCCCTCGACGTCGATCTTGTTGACCGCGACCACGATCGGCACGTCGGCCGCCTTGGCGTGGTTCAGCGCCTCGATCGTCTGGGGCATCACACCGTCGTTCGCCGCCACCACGAGGATCGCGATGTCGGTGGACTTCGCACCACGGGCACGCATGGCGGTGAACGCCTCGTGACCCGGGGTGTCGATGAAGGTGATCCTGCGGTCCTCGCCGTTGACCTCGGAGGAGACCTGGTACGCACCGATGTGCTGCGTGATCCCGCCGGCCTCGCCCGCGACGACGTTCGTCTTGCGGATCGCGTCCAGCAGTCGGGTCTTGCCGTGGTCGACGTGACCCATGACGGTCACGACCGGCGGACGCGAGACCAGAGCCTCTTCGCCGCCCTCGTCCTCGCCGAACTCGATGTCGAAGGACTCGAGCAGCTCGCGGTCCTCCTCCTCCGGGCTGACGATCTCCAGGACGTAGTTCATCTCGTCGGCGAGCAGCTTCAGCGTCTCGTCGGAGACCGACTGCGTCGCCGTGACCATCTCGCCGAGGTTCATCATCACGGCGACGAGCGACGCCGGGTTGGCGTTGATCTTCTCCGCGAAGTCGGTGAGGGAGGCACCGCGCGACAGCCGGACGGACTGTCCGTTGCCGCGAGGCAGCATGACGCCGCCCACCGACGGGGCCTGCATGGCCTCGTACTCCTGGCGCCTCTGCCGCTTCGACTTGCGACCACGACGCGCGGGACCGCCGGGACGGCCGAACGCACCCTGCGTGCCACCACGGCCACCGGGGCCGCCGGGACGCCCACCGAAGCCGGGACGACCGCCGAAGCCGCCGCCACCGCCGGGACGACCCGCGCCGCCACCGCCGCCACCGGGACGACCGGCGAAACCGCCGCCGCCACCACCGGGACCGGCCGGACGGCCTGCGAAGCCGCCGCCGCCACCGGGACGACCTGCGCCGCCGCCACCGCCGGGACGACCGCCACCGCCGGGACCACGGCCACCGCCGGGGCCACCACCGGGACGCGGGCCGGCAGCGGGACGCTGCGGCATCATGCCCGGGTTCGGACGGTTACCACCGGGGGCACCGCCCGGACGGGGAGCCTGCGGACGCGGCATGCCGCCCGGAGTGGGACGGGCACCGCCCTGGCCCTGCGGGCGCGGGGCGCCGCCGGGGCCGCCCTGCGGACGCGGGGCGCCCGGACGGTCCTGACCGCCACCGGGACGCGGGGCGCCACCGGGACGGGGAGCCTGCGGACGGGCCATGCCCGTCGAGCCACCGGAGGTGAAGGGGTTGTTGCCCGGACGGGGACCGGCCGGACGGGAGCCTCCGGGTCGCGGAGCGCCCTGGCCCGCGGGACGTGCGGGGCGCTCGCCACGCTCGCCACCACGGCCACCGTCACGCTGACCCCCGGCCGGGGCCGGACGTGCACCGGCAGGACGGGGTCCGGGGGTGGCACCCGCGGGACGCGGGGCCTGCTGCGGGGCAGCGGGCTGGGCCGGAGCCGGGGCCGAGAACTCCGCGGCGGGGACCGGAGTCACCGGAGCGGGCTTGGGCGCGGGCTTCGGACCCGGACGCGGGCCCGCGGACGGCGCGGAAGGCGCCGCGGGGGTGCTGCTCGCCGAGGGTGCGGCGGCCGGCTTGGGGGCCGGGGCGCCGGGCTTCGGGGCAGCCGGACGTGCCGCAGCGGCCGGGGAGGGCGCTGCGGGCTTTGCGGGCGTCGCCTTACGGGGCGCGCCAGGCTTCGCAGCGGACTTGCCGGCGTTGCCGCCGGGCCCCTGCAGTGCGTCAGTCAACTTGCGTACAACCGGCGCCTCGATCGTCGAGGACGCCGAACGGACGAATTCACCGAGTTCTTGGAGCTTGGCCATGACGACCTTGCTCTCGACGCCGAACTCCTTGGCGAGTTCGTATACCCGGACCTTAGCCACTTCGCTCCTTTTAGGTCCGGGTTACCGCCGGACCGTCGCTACTTCATGGGCGTACTCATCGCGTACTCATCGAGTGCTCATCGCAATCTCGACCTACTTCCAACTCGCGAGGTACCTGACCGCACGGGGTCCCGTGCCGTTCATTTCTTACGGTGTCGCCCGCTCGACGAACCGCTGCACTGCGGCGGTGTCGAACGGCCCCTTGGCCTTGAAGGCCCGGGGGAATGCCCGGCGGCGAACCGCCAGGTCCAGACAGACGGAGACCGGGTGTACGTAGGCACCCCGGCCGGGCAGCGTACCGCGAGGATCAGGGACGCAGGCGTCCTCGTCCGCGACGATGCGCAGCAGCTCGCTCTTGGCCGCCCGCTCCCGGCATCCCACACAGGTTCGCTCAGGGCAAGCGCGGGCTTGCGTCCGGCCAGACACGTTTAAGTCTACCTCCCCGCACCGACCTCACCCCTTTGGGGCAAAAATCGAACGGATGTTGTCGTGATCTCAGCGCCCTGTCGCCCCGATGTATTCCCCGGGCCCGGCGCGACCGGCCCCGGGAACCTCTGTTCCGGGGCGGCGCCCGGCGGTCCGGCGCGGGCCGCCCGCCCGGGACCGCCGGGTCGGGTCAGCCGCGCTCGGAACGCTCGCGGGCCCGCTCGGCCCGCTCGCGGTCGGCGATGTCGCGCTCGGCGTCGGTCTCGGTGTCCGGGCGGATGTCGATGCGCCAGCCGGTGAGGCGGGCGGCGAGGCGGGCATTCTGCCCCTCCTTGCCGATCGCGAGCGACAGCTGGTAGTCCGGGACGGTGACCCGGGCGGACCTCGCACCGAGGTCCACGACCTCGACCTTGCTCACCCGTGCGGGGGACAGCGCGTTGGCGACCATCTCGGCCGGGTCGTCCGACCAGTCCACGATGTCGATCTTCTCGCCGTGCAGCTCGGCCATGACATTGCGCACCCGGCCGCCCATCGGGCCGATGCAGGCACCCTTGGCGTTCAGCCCGGAGCGGGTCGAACGGACCGCGATCTTGGTGCGGTGACCGGCCTCGCGGGCGATCGCGCAGATCTCGACGGAACCGTCCGCGATCTCCGGGACCTCCAGCGCGAAGAGCTTCTTCACCAGGTTGGGGTGGGTCCGCGACAGCGTCACGGACGGACCGCGCACGCCCTTGGCGACCCGTACGACGTACGTCCGCAGGCGCAGGCCGTGGGTGTACTCCTCGCCCGGCACCTGCTCCTGCACCGGAAGGATGGCTTCCAGCTTGCCGATGTCGACCAGGACGTTCTTCGGGTCCTTGCCCTGCTGGACGACACCGGTGACGACATCGCCCTCGTGGCCCGCGTACTCCCCGAACGTCCGGTCGTCCTCGGCGTCGCGCAGCCGCTGCAGGATGACCTGCTTGGCGGTGGTCGCGGCGATCCGGCCGAAACCGGACGGGGTGTCGTCGAATTCCTTGGGCTCCTGGCCCGGTTCGAGGTCGGCCGGGTCCTCCTTCGCCCACACCGTCACGTGGCCGCGCGCATCGAGCTCCACGCGCGCGCGGCGGTGGCTTCCGTCCGTACGGTGGTAGGCGATGAGGAGGGCCGACTCGATCGCCTCGACGAGCACGTCGAAGGGGATCTCCTTGTCCTGTGCCAAGCCCTTCAAGAGCTTCACATCGATGTCCACGGCTACGCCTCCTCTTCCTTCTTGTCCTTGCGGCTGAATTCGATCTCCACGCGCGCCTTGGCGATGTCGGCGAAGGCGACCCGGCGGGACGTGGGCTTGCGGCCCTTGACGCCCGGCACTTCGAGGTCGAGCCCCTCTTCGTCCACGGCGAGGATGCGGGCCACCAGGTCGCCGCCCTCGCGCAGCTGCAGCTTGGCCAGGCGGCCCGTGGCACGTACGTAGTGGCGGTGCTCCGTCAGCGGACGGTCGGCACCGGGGGAACTGACTTCGAGGACGTACTCGCCCTCGCCCATCGCGTCGGTCTCGTCGAGCTTCTCGGAGATCGCACGGCTCAGCTCGGCGCAGGCGTCCAGCTCCACGCCCTCGTCGGAATCCACGATGATCCGCAGCACCCGGCGGCGGCCCGCCCGGGACACCTCGATCTCTTCGAGATCCAGCTGTTCGGCGCTGACGAGCGGTTCGAGCAGTCCGCGCAGCCTCTCGCTCTGGGTCGTGCTCATCCGGGTGACTCCTCGGCCGCGTGTGCTGTTGTGGGGATCTCGCGTGTCAGGTCAAAGGGTATCCGGTCCCGAGGGGTGTTGGCGTCCGCCGGCTCCGCGGCCGCGGGTACGCTCGCCTGCGTTGATCACTTCAGGACAGATCCAGTCACAACAGGTCCAAGCCCGGAGGAGAACAAGTGCGGCGCACGGGGACGACGCGCAGAGGTGCGTTCACCGCGACGGGAGCGATCGCCATGGGGGCGGTGCTGGCCGGCTGCGGTGACGGGTCCGGGCCCCGGGAGGGCTCCGCCGGTACCGACGCGGCGACTGCGGCCGCGCAGGCGCCGGCCGCGCGGACGGAGAGGACGTTCCGGGCGAGCTCCGCCCGGACCAGCAGGGAACTGCTCGCCCGGTACGAACACGTGGTCAGGGCCTATCCGGCGACCGCCGCCGGGCTCTCGCCGCTGCGGGACGCCGTACGGGCCCATGCCGAGGCACTGGCGCCCGACGGCGGCGGGACGCTCGTGTTCTCGCGGACACGCGCGACCGACGCCGCGGCCGCCGTCAAGGAGCTGGCCGCGGCGGAGCGCCTTGCCGCGGACGCCCATACGGCGACGCTGCTGACGGCCCCGCCGGAGCTGGCCCGGCTGCTGGCGTCCATCGCGGCGGCGGGCGCGGCCCACGCCTACCTGCTGACCGAACTGGCCAAGGAGACCTCGTCATGAGCGCCGGGACACAGAAGGCGGCGCAGGCCGCCCTGGCCGCCGAGCACGCGGCGGTGTACGGGTACGGGGTGGTCGGCGCCCGGGTCGCCGACGGCCGCCGGGCCGAGGCCACGGCGGCCTACCACGCGCACCGGGCCCGGCGCGACGCCCTGGTGCGGACCGTCCGTGACCTGGGCGGCGAGCCGGTGGCGGCCCAGGCGGCGTACGCTCTGCCGTTCGCGGTGCCGGACCCCGCCGCGGCGGTCCGGCTGGCCGCCCTGCTGGAGGACCGGGTCGCGGGCGTCTACTCGGATCTCGTACGGGCCGCCGACGGGCCGCTCCGGCGGGAGGCGGCGGACGCGCTGCGGGAGGCCGCGGTGCGCGCGGTCCGCTGGCGGGGCAGCGGCGTACCCTTTCCCGGGCTCGCCGAGCGGATCGCCGACGGGACCGGCGCGACGGACGGGACCGCTGCGAAGCACGGGTCCGGCGCGACGCGCTGAAGAAGCTCTGAAAGGGAACAAAGCACGCATGGGTTTCGAACCGCCGCAGCGTCTGGTGCGAGCGCTCGGCGAGTCGTACGGGGATGACGCCGCCGACTGGCTCGCGCGGATCGGCGCACTGACCGAGGAAGCGCTGTCCTCGACCGGGCAGAAGGCGACCGTGGACCGGGTCGCCACCCCCGGCGGCCGCAGCAGTCTGGTCCTGCTGGTGACGTGCTCGGACGGCACTCCGGCCGCGCTGAAGCTCGCGCCGTCCGGGGCCGCGCCCGAACTGGAACGGGCGGCGCTCGCCCACTGGAACGGCTGGGGCGCGGTACGGCTTCTCGCCTCCGGCCCCGGCGCCCTGCTGCTGGAGCGGTTGCACCCCGAGATGTCGCTGCGCTCGCTGCCGGAGGCGAAGGCGCTGCTGGAGGCGGCGGGGACGGTGCGGCGGCTGTGGGTCGAGCCGCCGGCCGGCCATGGATTCGAGACGGTCGCGGAACGGACCGGACGCTGTGCTGAGCCGATGCGCGCCTGCGCCGCGGCCGAACCGAGCCTGGCCCCGCTGGTCTCCGCGGCGCTCGCGGCGCGCGAGGAGCTGGTCGCCCACTCCCCCGAATCCCTGCTGCTGCACGGGAACTTCCGCCAGAGCAAGGTGCTCGCGGGTGAACGGGTGCCCTGGCTGACGGTCGGGCCGGAGCCGCTGGTCGGCGAGCGGGCCTACGATCTGGCGCGCCTGGTGCGCGACCGCGTCGAGGATCTGATCGCCTCCCCGGGCGGTCCGGCGACGGCCCGTCGCCGGATCAACAAGCTCGCCGATTCGCTGGACGTGGACCGGGAACGGCTGCACGGCTGGACGCTGTTCCGCGCGGTGGAGTCGGGCACCCGGGCGCTGTCGGTGGGCCGTCGCCAGGAGGGTGAGCTGACGCTGGAGTTCGCCGGCTGGCTGTAGCGGCCCGCGAACGCAGGAGGCCCCCGTGCGCGGGGGGGGCCTCCTGTCCGTTCGGGGATCAGCCCTGGGCGGTGAGGCGGGCGATCGCCTCGTCGACCGTGAGCTCCTCGCGCTCGCCGGTGCGGCGGTCCTTGAGCTCCAGGACGCCCTCGGCCGAGCGGCGGCCGGCGACCAGGATCTTCGGGACGCCGATCAGCTCGGCGTCGGTGAACTTCACACCGGGCGAGACGCCCGCACGGTCGTCGACCATGACCCGCACACCGGCGGCGGCGAGCTTCTCGGAAACGTCCAGGGCCAGCTCCGTCTGGAGCGCCTTGCCCGCCGCGACGACGTGGACATCGGCCGGGGCGATCTCGCGGGGCCAGCAGAGCCCCTGCTCGTCGGCGGTCTGCTCGGCGAGCGCGGCGACGGCGCGGGAGACGCCGATGCCGTACGAGCCCATCGTGACCCGGACCGGCTTGCCGTTCTGGCCGAGCACATCGAGCTGGAAGGCGTCGGCGAACTTGCGGCCGAGCTGGAAGATGTGGCCGATCTCGATGGCGCGGTCCAGCTTGAGGCCGGTGCCGCACTTGGGGCAGGGGTCGCCCTCCTCGACGACGACGACGTCGAGGTAGTCGTCGACCTCGAAGTCACGGCCGGCGACGACGTTCTTCGCGTGGGTGCCGGGCTTGTTCGCGCCGGTGATCCAGGCGGTGCCGGCGGCGATGCGCGGGTCGGCGATGTAGCGGACCTTCTCCAGACCCTGCGGCCCGACGTAGCCGCGCACCAGGTCGGCACGGCCCTCGAAGTCCTCCGCGGTGACCAGCTCGACGACGGCGGGCGCGAGGTGCTCGCCGAGCTTGCCGAGGTCGACCTCGCGGTCGCCGGGCACGCCCACGGCGACGATCTCGCCGTCGACCTTGACCAGCAGGTTCTTCAGGGTCGCGGAGGCCGGGACGCCGAGGTGCGCGGCGAGCGTCTCGATGGTCGGGGTGTCGGGGGTGTCCAGCTCCTCGACGGGGCCGTGCGCCGAGCCGTCCGCGGGGGTGGCCTTGAAGGTCACGGCCTCCGTGTTGGCGGCGTAGTCGCAGGCGGGGCAGTCGACGAAGGTGTCCTCACCGGCCGGGGCGGGGGCCAGGAACTCCTCGGAGGCCGAGCCGCCCATCGCGCCGGAGACGGCGGAGACGATGCGGTGGTCGAGGCCGAGCCGCTCGAAGATCCGGATGTAGGCGGCGCGGTGCAGCTGGTACGCCTCGACGAGCCCCTCGTCCGTGGTGTCGAAGGAGTACGAGTCCTTCATCTGGAACTCGCGGCCGCGCAGCACACCGGCGCGGGGGCGGGCCTCGTCCCGGTACTTCGTCTGGATCTGGTAGAGGATCACGGGCAGGTCCTTGTAGGACGTGATCTGATCCTTGACGACCTGGGTGAAGATCTCTTCGTGGGTGGGGCCGAGGAGGTACTCGGCGCCCTTGCGGTCCTTGAGCTTGAACAGCAGATCGCCGTACTCGTCGTAACGGCCGCTGGCGTCGTACGACTCCTTGGGGAGCAGCGCGGGAAGCAGCACTTCCTGGCCGCCGATGGCGTCCATCTCCTCGCGCACGACGCGGGTGATGTTCTCCAGGACCTTCTTGCCGAGCGGCAGCCAGGTCCAGATTCCGGCCGCCGTGCGACGTACGTAACCGGCCCGGACGAGCAGCTTGTGGTTGAGCGTCTCGGCGTCCGCCGGGTCGTCACGCAGTGTCTTGATCATCAATCGGGACATGCGCTGGACCTGGACCATGGTGAACTCCTGCTCGGAAGGGTGATGTGCAGGAGGTTAGCCGGGTGGTACGGGTGGGCGGAAATCGATTGGCTGTCGGTCCGTACGCGTCTGTCCCTTGCGACGCAGCGGGAGCGGGGCTCCCATCACCGCATACGGCTTGGGGGCGCTGGGGAAGAGCACCTGGCGGGCCAGGTCCCGGTAGCCGAGACTGCGGTACAGGCCACGTGCCGGACTGTCCGTGTCGATCGCGGAGAGGATGGACCGGGGCTGGTCGACGGCGTCCGTGATGGCGGTGATCAGCATGCGGCCGATGCCGCGGTTCTGGAACGCCGGGTGGACGTGCAGTTCGGTGATGACGAACGAGTCGTCGAGCCAGTGCGCGGAGCCGGCGGCGCGGAGGTAGGGCTCGACGACGGTCGACCACCACTGGCCGCGTTCGTTCGGCATGCCGTAGACGAAGCCGACGAGCCGGCCGTCGGGGGTGGTGGCGCCCAGGGCGCGGGCGCAGGGGTGGTCGAGGTGTTTGAGGACGATGTGGCGCCGTACTTCGATCTCGTCCGGGCCCAGGCCGAAGGCGACGGCCTGCACGGCGAGCGCATCGTCCACGCGCGCGGCGAGATCGATCGGTCCGATCCGGACGCTGGGAGTGTGGGGGCCGCCCCCGGAAACTGCTGCCATGGGCCGACCCTACTGGCCCGGGCGGGGTGGGCGGTACGGGGCGGTCGCACCGGCCGCCGCCGGTCAGAACAGCACGCTCATGAACGCGCCGGTCTCGCGGAAGCCGACCCTGGCGTACGCCCTGCGGGCGGGGGTGTTGTAGTCGTTCACGTACAGGCTGACGACGGGTGCGATGTCGGTCAGTGCGTAGCGCAGGACCGCCGCCATGCCGGTCTCGGAGAGTCCTCGGCCGCGGTGTTCGGGGGCGACCCAGACGCCCTGGATCTGGCAGGCCTGCGGGGTGGCCGCGCCGATCTCCGCCTTGAAGAGGACCTTGCCGTCCTCGATCCGGGCGAACGAGCGGCCGGCGCCGATGAGTTCGGCGACGCGTGCCTGGTAGAGGAGACCGCCGTCGCCCGCGAGCGGGGAGATGCCGACCTCCTCGGTGAACATCGCCACACAGGCCGGCATCAGGACGTCCATCTCGTCCTTGCGGATCCGGCGGACCAGGGGGTCGGGGGTGACCTCGGCGGACAGGTTCTCGGTGACCATGAGCGGCTGATGGGCCCGGACCTCGCGGGCGGGGCCCCAGCCGGGTTCGAGCAGCCGCCACAGCTGGGCGGTGGGCTCCACGGGGCCGACGATCGAGGAGCAGCGGCGGCCGGCCCGGCGGGCGCGGTCGGCGAAGGCCCTGACGGCTTCGGGGGTGGCGCAGATCGGTACGAGGTTGGCGCCCGAGTAGCACAACGAGCGCAGCCGTCCGTCGGCGTACCAGCCCCACATCTCGCCGCCGAGGCGCCAGGGATCGAGACCTGCGATCCGGACCCGGGCGGTCACGAAGGCATTGGCCACGGGGTCGCTCTCCAGGATGGCGAGAGCGGCGCCGAGGTCGCTGGGTTCGAGGACCCGGGTGGTGGTCTGCGTCAACACGAGGGGGCCTCACCATGCGGTCTGCTGATTTCCGCACTGTACCCAAAGAGCCCCATCTGCGCCGCCCCGTGCCCGGACAACGACCTGGCGCACTCTCTGTCGTGCACCGGATCGTCCCGTCGTGCACCGGGTCGTCGGCGTCCGGGCCGCTCCGTGGGGCCGCTCACGGCTGCGCCCCGCCGGGCGGTGTTCCTCCGGCGGGGCGCGGTCGTGACGGTCGGTCTTGGCTGACGGAGACCTCGGGCTCAGCTGACGGAGACCTCGGGCTCGCCCGAGGCGATACCGTCCTTCTCCATCTGCTCGGCAATCTTCATGGCTTCTTCGATCAGCGTCTCGACGATCTTCGACTCGGGCACGGTCTTGATGACCTCGCCCTTCACGAAGATCTGCCCCTTGCCATTGCCCGACGCGACACCCAGATCCGCCTCACGCGCCTCACCCGGACCATTGACGACACAGCCCATCACGGCCACCCGCAACGGCACCTCCATGCCCTCAAGACCCGCACTGACCTGATCCGCCAGCTTGTACACATCAACCTGCGCCCGCCCGCACGACGGACACGACACGATCTCCAGCCGACGCTGCTTCAGATTCAACGACTCCAGAATCTGCAGACCGACCTTGACCTCCTCCGCCGGCGGCGCCGACAACGACACCCGGATCGTGTCCCCGATCCCCTCCGACAGCAACGCACCAAAAGCCACAGCCGACTTGATCGTCCCCTGGAAAGCCGGACCCGCCTCCGTCACCCCCAGATGCAACGGATAATCACACCGAGCCGCCAGCTGACGGTACGCATTCACCATCACCACCGGATCGTTGTGCTTCACCGAGATCTTGATCTCCCGGAAGTCATGCTCCTCGAAGAGCGACGCCTCCCACAGCGCCGACTCCACCAACGCCTCCGGAGTCGCCTTCCCGTACTTCTTCAGCAACCGCGCATCCAGCGAACCCGCGTTCACACCGATCCGGATCGGCGTACCCGCATCCTTCGCCGCCCGCGCGATCTCCTTCACCTTGTCGTCGAACTGCTTGATGTTCCCCGGATTCACCCGCACCGCCGCACAGCCCGCATCGATCGCCGCGAACACATACTTCGGCTGGAAATGAATATCCGCGATCACCGGAATCTGCGACTTCTTCGCGATCGTCGCCAACGCATCCGCGTCATCCTGCGTCGGACACGCCACCCGCACGATCTGACAGCCCGACGCCGTCAACTCCGCGATCTGCTGCAACGTCGCACCGATGTCCGACGTACGCGTCGTCGTCATCGACTGCACCGACACCGGCGCATCCCCGCCCACCGCAACCGACCCGACCTGGATCTTGCGGCTGACCCGCCGGTCGGCGAGCTTGGTCGGAACGGACGGAATTCCGAGAGAAATCGCAGTCATGCGCTGAGCATCCCCAAGGTGTGGATCGAGGTCCCGAGATCGGCGGGCTCCGGGTTCCGAGGTTACGTCACCGGCGGCGGCCCGGAGTACACCGCGTGCGGGAGCGCCGCACGCGGGGGACGGCCCGGACACACACTGTGTGCCGGGCCGTCACCCTTCGTACACCGGACCGTCCGGGAGGTCAGGAGATCTTGACCGGATTGACGATGTCGGCCACCAGCACCAGCAGGGTGAAGCAGATGAAGACACCTGCGACGACATAGGCGACCGGCATCAGCTTGGCCACGTCGAAGGGGCCCGGGTCGGGGCGCTTGAAGACGCGCGCCACGTTGCGGCGCAGGGCCTCCCAGAGCGCTCCGGCGATGTGTCCGCCGTCGAGCGGGAGCAGGGGCAGCATGTTGAAGAGGAACAGCGAGAGGTTGAAGGCCGCCAGCAGGAACAGCATCATCGCCATCTGGTTCTGCGCCGGTACGTCGAGCGTCATCACCTCGCCGCCGATCCTGGCCGCGCCGACGACACCCACCGGGGAGTCGGCCGCTCGCGGGCCGTCACCGAAGGCGGCGTCCCACAGGCCGGGGATCTTGGACGGGAGGGCGATGACCGAGTGGACGCCGTTCTCGATCATGTCTCCCATGCGGACGACGGAATCGCCGAAGGAGAGCGGGACGATCTCGGTCTGGGCGGCGAAGCCGAGGTAGCCGGCCGTCACGTACTGACCGGCGATCACCTCTCCGTTGGAGTCCTTCTTCGCCACGGCGTTCTTCTTCAGCACGGCGTGGAGGGTCTGCTCCTGGCCGTCGCGCTGGACGGTGATGGTGGCGGGGCCGATGGTCCCGCGGATCTTCTCGGAGAGCGTCGCCCAGTCGTCGACCTTCTGGCCGTCGAAGGCGACGATCTTGTCGCCCTTCTTGAGTCCCGCTGCCTGTGCGGGCGAGACGGCGTCGGACTTCTTGCAGGTTTCGCGGTTCTCGCTCTGCGGGATCACGCACTTCTGGACGCCCGCGACCTCGGTGGTCTGGGTCTGGAAGCCGAAGGACATCGCCACCCCGAGGAAGATCGCGACGGCGAGAACCAGGTTCATGAACGGTCCGGCGAACATCACGATGACGCGCTTCCACGGCTTGCGCGTGTAGAAGAGGCGCTTCTCGTCGCCCGGTTCGATCTCTTCGAAGGCCGCGGACCTGGCGTCCTCGATCATGCTGCGCCACGGTGATGTGGACCGCGCCTCCAGGCGCCCGTCCGGTCCCGGCGGGAACATGCCGATCATGCGGATATAGCCGCCGGCCGGGATGGCCTTGATCCCGTACTCGGTGTCGCCCCTCTTCCGCGACCAGATCGTCGGTCCGAAGCCGACCATGTACTGGGGGACTCGGATACCGAAGAGCTTCGCGGTCGACAGGTGCCCCAGCTCGTGCCAGGCGATCGAGAACAGCAGGCCGATGACGAAGACGACGATGCCCAGAATCGTCAACAGGACCGTCGAAATACTCATGCGCGCGCCTCCGCTGTCGCTTTCGCCGAGAGTTCACGGGCCCGGGCGCGTGCCCAGGTCTCCGCTTCGAGGACGTCTGCGACCGTGAGCGAAGTTCCCGTGGCGGGGGTGCCGTGTTCGGCCACCACCGCGGTGACCGTATCCATGATTCCGTTGAACGGCAGCTGTCCCGTCAGGAACGCGTCGACGCATTCCTCGTTCGCGGCGTTGAACACGGCGGGGGCGGTGGCGCCGAGCGTGCCCACGTGCCGGGCCAGTCCCACGGACGGGAAGGCCTCGTTGTCGAGGGGGAAGAACTCCCAGCTGGACGCCTTCGACCAGTCGAAGGCGGGGGCGGCGTCCGGGATGCGCTGGGGCCAGCCGAGGCCGATGGCGATCGGGCCCCTCATGTCCGGGGGTGTGGCCTGGGCGAGGGTGGAGCCGTCGGTGAACTCGACCATGGAGTGGACGTAGGACTGGGGGTGGACCACGACCTCGATCCGGTCGAACGGGATGTCGTAGAGCAGATGCGCCTCGATGACCTCCAGTCCCTTGTTGACGAGGGTGGCGGAGTTGATCGTGATGACCGGTCCCATGGCCCAGGTCGGGTGCGCGAGGGCCTCCTCGCGGGTGACGTTCACGAGTTCGCTCCTGGTACGTCCCCGGAAGGGGCCGCCGGACGCCGTGACGACGAGCTTGCGCACGTCGGCGCGGGTGCCCGCGCCGAGCGCCTGGAAAAGGGCGGCGTGCTCGGAGTCGACCGGGATGATCTGGCCGGGCTTCGCCAGCGCCTTCACCAGCGGGCCGCCGACGATCAGCGATTCCTTGTTGGCCAGGGCGAGCGTGCGGCCCGCTTCGAGCGCGGCGAGCGTGGGGGCGAGACCGATCGAGCCGGTGATGCCGTTGAGCACGGTGTGGCAGTCGGCGGCGGCGAGCTGGGAGGCGGCCTCGGGGCCGGCCAGGATCTCGGGGAGCGGTTCGCCCGTCCCGTACTGCGCGCGCAGCGCCTCGCGGAGGGCCGGTACGGCGTCCGGCGCGGCGACGGCCACGGTACGCACCCGCAGCTGCCGGGCCTGTTCGGCGAGGAGGGCGACCCGTCCGCCCGCGGCACAGAGCCCGGTGACGCGGAAGCGGTCGGGGTTGCGCAGCACCAGGTCGATGGCCTGGGTACCGACGGAACCGGTGGAGCCGAGGATGACGAGATCCCGGCGGCCTTCCGCGGCGTCGAAGACGAGGTGCGGGTCGGCGAGGGGGGCAGGGCTGTCGCTCATGCCCCCCATTGTTGCGGCATCGGCTGTGCGTGTGGACAGTGCGTCCCCCCTCACCGCCCCGAGCGGTGCGGCGGGGCGACTCAGCCCCTGGCGGCGCCGCCCGGCCGGGCGGGGTACGTCCGACGAGTGGACGCGCGGCCGCCCGGTGGGGCGCGGGTCAGCGAATGGGCCGGTGGACGTCGTCCCGGACGGACGGCCCCGGGGTGGCGTCGGCGATCCACGGTCCTTCGCCGCTCGGGTCGATGATGCCGTCCTCCAGCCAGGTGTACGTACCGGACAGGACGCCGTCCACCACGCGCCGGTCCAGGTCGTCGGTGTTGGACCACAGGCGGGTGAAGAGTTCCTCGACCCGGACGCGGGACTGGCGGCAGAACGCGTCGGCGAGCTGGTAGGCCTCGCGACCGTGGTCGTCGCAGGAGCGCAGCAGTTCGGCGCGGACACAGGCGGCGCTCATCGCGAAGAGTTCCGCGCCGATGTCGACGATCCGGCCGAGGAAGCCCTGCTTGGTCTCCATCCGGCCCTGCCAGCGCGACATGGCGTAGAACGTGGAGCGCGCGAGTTTGCGGGCACAGCGCTCGACGTAGCGCAGGTGGGTGGACAGGTCCGGGTGGCCGGGCGGGTTGAACTCTCCGTACGTACGCGGGAGTTGTCCCGGTCCCGCGACGAGTTTGGGGAGCCAGCGGGCGTAGAAGCCGGCTGCGTTCGCGCCCGCTTTCGCCTTGGCGGAGAGGGGTTTGTCGGGGTCGATGATGTCTCCGGCGACCTTCAGGTGGGCGTCGACGGCCTCACGGGCGATCAGCAGGTGCATGATCTCGGTGGAGCCCTCGAAGATCCGGTTGATCCGCAGATCGCGCAGGAGTTGCTCGGCGGGGACGGCCCGTTCGCCCCGGGCCGCGAGCGACTCGGCGGTCTCGAAGCCCCGGCCGCCGCGGATCTGGACCAGCTCGTCGGCCATCAGGCAGCCCATCTCGGAGCCGTAGAGCTTGGCGAGCGCCGCCTCGATCCGGATGTCGTTGCGGTTCTCGTCGGCCATCTGGGAGGAGAGTTCGACCACCGCCTCGAGCGCGAACGTGGTCGCGGCGATGAAGGAGATCTTGGCGCCGACGGCCTCGTGCCGGGCGACCGGCCTGCCCCACTGCTCGCGCACCGCCGACCACTCACGGGCGATCTTCAGGCACCACTTCCCGGCGCCGACGCACATCGCGGGCAGCGAGAGCCGTCCCGTGTTGAGCGTGGTCAGGGCGATCTTGAGCCCCGCGCCTTCGGGGCCGATGCGGTTCGCGGCGGGGACCCGGACGCGGTGGAAGCGGGTGACGCCGTTCTCGATGCCGCGCAGGCCCATGAAAGCGTTGCGGTTCTCCACGGTGATGCCCGGGGAGTCCGCCTCCACGACGAACGCGGTGATGCCGCCCCGGTGGCCCTCCGACTTCGGGACACGGGCCATCACGACGAGCAGGTCGGCGACGACACCGTTGGTCGTCCACAGCTTCACACCATCGAGGATGTAGTCCGATCCGTCCGGAACGGCCGAGGTGGCGAGCCGGGCCGGGTCGGAGCCGACGTCCGGCTCGGTGAGCAGGAACGCCGAGATGTCGGTGGTGGCCAGCCGGGGCAGGAAGGCGTCCTTCTGCTCCTGGCTGCCGAAGAGCTTCAGCGGCTGCGGTACGCCGATGGACTGGTGGGCGGAGAGCAGCGCGCCGATCGCGGGGCTGGCGGAGCCGACCAGGGAGAGGGCCTTGTTGTAGTAGACCTGGGTCAGCCCCAGGCCGCCGTACTTCGGTTCGATCTTCATCCCGAGCGCGCCGAGTTCCTTGAGGCCGTTGATCACCTCGTCGGGGATCCTCGCCTCACGCTCGATCAGGGCGCTGTCGATCCTGGTTTCGCAGAAGTCGCGCAGCCGGGCGAGGAACGCCTCGCCTCGCCGGACGTCGTCCACGGGCGGCAGCGGATGCGGATGGATCAGGTCGAGACGGAAGCGCCCGAGGAAGAGTTCCTTGGCGAAACTGGGCTTGTGCCAGTCCTGTTCGCGCGCGGCCTCGGCCACTTGGCGCGCTTCACGCTCGGTGACCTTGGGCGTGTTCTTCGGTGCGGATGGTGCGGACATGAGGAGCTCACCTCGCCGCGTTGTGGGGTGGGCGGACGCGGCCGGTCCGCCCGGAGCGCAGGGGCGCGTGCCGAGCCGTACCAACCGGTGTACTTGTCCTGATGTACCCGATTCCGGGGACTCCCACCATCCCCCGGACGCCGATCGGGTCGGGAGCCACTCCACTGGACAGCCCCGTGGTGACAGGGCTGTCGGGCCGTGAGCGGGGCGGGTGAAGCAGAGACGGCCGGAGCCCCCGCACAGTGGGCTCCGGCCGTCTCTCTGCCGCCTGCTGTCGTGCTGTCGTGCTGTCGTGCTGTCGTGCTGTCGTGCTGTCCAGGCGGATCACAGGCGACGTCTGGTGGATCGGTTCGATCCTGTTCGTGGACTACAGGGCGAGGCCGGTGAGGACCAGCACGCGCTCGTAGGTGTAGTCGTCCATGGCGTAACGGACGCCCTCGCGGCCGACGCCGGACTGCTTGGCGCCGCCGTACGGCATCTGGTCCGCGCGGTAGGAGGGGACGTCACCGATGATCACGCCGCCGACCTCGAGGGCGCGGTGGGCGCGGAAGGCGGTCTGCAGGTCGTGCGTGAACACGCCTGCCTGCAGGCCGTACTTGGAGGAGTTGACCGCGGCGAACGCCTCGGCCTCGCCGTCCACCTTCTGCACGGACAGCACCGGCCCGAAGACCTCCTCGCAGGAGAGGGTGACGTTGTCCGGGAGCTCGGCGAGCACGGTCGGGGCGTACGTGGCACCGTCCCGCTTGCCGCCGGTGAGCAGCTGGGCGCCGGCCTGCACGGCCTCGTCGACCCAGGACTCGACGCGCTTGGCGGCGTCCTCGCTGACCAGCGGGCCGACGTCGGTGGCGGCGTCGGACGGGTCGCCGGTGACCTGGGCCTCGACGGCCGCGACGATCTTCGGGAGGAGCCGGTCGTAGACCTGGGCGTCCGCGATGACGCGCTGCACCGAGATGCAGGACTGGCCGCCCTGGTAGTTGGAGAAGGTCGCGATACGGGTCGCGGCCCAGTCCAGGTCCTCGTCGGAGGCGTAGTCGCCGAGCACGACCGCGGCGCCGTTGCCGCCGAGCTCCAGGGTGCAGTGCTTGCGCGGCACCGACTCCATGATCGAGTAGCCGACGGGACCGGAACCGGTGAAGGAGATCACCGGCAGGCGCTCGTCCTGGACCAGGGCGGGCATCCGGTCGTTGGGGACCGTCAGCACGGACCACGAACCGGCCGGCAGGTCGGTCTCGGCCAGCAGCTCGCCCAGGATCAGCGAGGAGATCGGGGTGGCCGGGGCGGGCTTCAGGATGATCGGGGCACCGACGGCGATGGCCGGGGCGACCTTGTGGGCGCTCAGGTTCAGCGGGAAGTTGAACGGTGCGATGCCGAGGACCGTGCCGCGCGGGAAGCGCCGGGTCAGGCCGAGGCGGCCGGTGCCACCGGCGTCGGTGTCGAGGCGCTGGGCGTCACCGCCGTTGAAGCGGCGGGCCTCCTCGGAGGCGAACCGGAACACGGAGACGGCGCGGCCGACCTCGCCACGGGCCCACTTGATCGGCTTGCCGTTCTCTGCGGAGATCAGCTGGGCGATCTCCTCGGTGCGCTCCACCAGGCGCCGTACGACGTGGTCGAGTGCGGCGGCCCGGACATGGGCCGGGGTCGCGGCGAACTCCTCGCGCACGGCGTGCGCGGCCGCGACGGCCTCCTCGATCTGGGCGTCGGTCGGCACGCTGACGGTGCCGACGAGACGGCCGTCCCAGGGGTTGGTGACGTCGAAGCTGTCCTCGCCGGTGGCCTGGCGGCCGGCGAGCCAGAAGGCGTGGGTGGAAGTCATGGAGGTTCCGGCCCTTCGGAGACGTGGGGTGTGTCGCCCCCACCGTAGGGCCGCGCGGCCGCCCTGGCGTTTGTCCGGCGTGGAGCAGTGCGCGGCGGGGGTGCGCCGGTTTGTCGGATGCGTGTACGTCGACGGGGGCACCGGGCCCGGCCGCGCCTGCTACGCCTCCGGCACCAGCGGGGAGCTCGTGGCCTTCAGTGCCAGCCACAGCTCCATCCGGACGTCCGGATCGTCCAGGGAACGGCCCAGGATCTCCTCGACCCGGCGCATCCGGTAGCGCAGGGTGTGGCGGTGCACGCCCAGGTCGGACGCGGCCGCGTCCCACTGGCCGTGGTGGGCGAGCCAGGCCTGCAGGGAGGCGACCAGGTCACCGCGGCCCTTGGCATCGTGCTCGTGCAGGGCGCGGAGCATTCCGTCGGCGAAGGCCCGTACGGCGTCGTCCGCGAGGAGCGGCAGCACCGAGCCGGTCGCCAGCTCCTCGTGCTCGACCAGTGCCCTGCCCCGGCGGCGGGCCACCGACAGGGCCTGTTCCGCCTGCTTGTACGCGGCGGAGACGGCGATGGGGCCCGCCGGTGCGGAGAGGCCCACGACCACCTTGCCCTGGCCCTCCTCCGCCGCCGGTTCGCGCGACGGCCGTGCCACATGGGCCTCGTGGACCTCCTGCGCCTCCGCGAACGCCGTGCAGGCGGCGACCGCGGCTCCGCCGTCCGCGGCCAGCACCACGAGCCGTTCGCCCTCGGGCACGGCCAGCAGCGCCTCGCCGGTCCGGAAGGCCGCCGCGTCCATCGCATCGCCCAGCGCCGCCGATGTCGCGGGCCCGGACGCCTCCGCGATGAGCAGCCGGAACGGGGCGTCGAGCAGCCCTCCGTACAGATCCCCGGCCACGGCCCGCGCGTGGTCCGGCTGGCCGGCCAGCAGCATCCGCAGCACCGCCGCGCCCAGCCGCTGTTCGGCGCCCTGGAGGGACCGGGAGCGGGCGGTGGTCAGGGTCAGCAGGGCGACCGCGGAGTGCACGGCGTACCGCTCGGCGGTGCCGAGTGCCGCCCCCGTGCCGACGGCCAGGGCGCCCCGGACCCGACGGCCGGTGCCGAGGGACTGGAGCTCGACCCGGTCGTCGGTGCCGCCGACGACCACGCTGGCCGGGGCGGGGCGCTCCCGCAGCCGTTCCACATCGGGGGTGAGCCGGGCGGCCCGGCGGGCGGCCCACTCGGGGGCGGCGGCGACCACCGCGCCGGAGGCGTCGTACAGCGCGGCCCAGCCGTCGACATGGGCCGCGAGCCGGCCCAGGAGCTCGCCGGGGCCGTCGCCCGCGAGTGCGGCCTTCGTCAGCTCCCGCTGGGCCTCGAACCCCGCCGTCACGGCCCGGTACTGATCGGCGGCGATCGCCGACGACACCGCCTTGGCGATGGCGAGGAACGGGGTGCGGCGCGGCACTTCGAGGAGCGGCAGACCCGTCTCCTGCGCGGCGTCGATCAGGGCCTGCGGTACGTCGTCGTAGTTGACGCCGACGGCGAAGCCCAGGCCGACGACTCCGGCCCCGGCCAGCCGTCGCACGTACCGCCGCATCGCCTCGGGGTTCTCGGCGTCGAGGTTGGTGGCGGTGACGAGCAGGAGCTCACCGCCCTCCATGTACGGCACGGGGTCGGTCAGCTCGCTGGCGTGTGCCCAGCGGACGGGCGCATCGAGCCGGTCCGCCCCCGCACGCACCGTGAGTTTGAGCGCCGAATGCTGGAGGAGCGAGGCGAGAGTGGGGGGCATGGGGACCGTGGGACCTCAGGGAGTGGATGAGGGAATCGAGCAGAACCGATTTCGCCGTCCCGTATGAACGGCTCCCCTCGATTCTGCCAGGGCGGCAGGGTTTGCCGTAACCGCTCCCGCACCACCGGCCCCGCCCCGTTCCGCTCAGCCGTTCAGGTCCACCAGGAGCGGCGGTGCGTGCTCGCCCTTGACGGTGGTCAGGGAGAGCACCGCGTGCCCGGCGGGCACCCGGTGGGCCAGTTCGGAGGCCGACCAGCGCTCGCGCTCCACTTGGCGCACGGTCACCGCGTCCGTGGTGACCGCCTTGCCGGTGACCAGTTTGCGCAGGGCGTGCACGGCCCGGGTGAGCGGCTGGTCGGCGAAGACCGTGTGCTTGGCGACCTCGGTGGTCTCCACCCATTCGGTGCCCCAGGCCTGCGCGAAGAGCCGTCCGTCCCAGGTCGTGACCCCGGAGAAGGTCATGTGGCAGCCGACCGAGCCGAGCAGCGCGGTGTGCAGGCTCTCCGGCGCGTCGGCCAGCCCGCGCAGGGTGAGCAGGACTCCGGCGTTGCAGTTCCGCAGCCGCTGCACGGCCCGTACGGACTCGGCGGTGACGGTGTGCGTGGCGTCGTCCAGGGCGAGGAAGGCGAACAGCGAGCGGTCCGTGCGGGCGGCCGCCCCGGAGGTGAACTGGGCGAGCACCAGCCGGGCGATCAGGCGCGCGGCCTCGGGGTGGGCGCGTTCCGGCAGGTCGATGCGGACGCGCAGCGGGTGTTCGAGGGTGCGTACCGAGAAGGGCCGGGTCGTGCCGGTGGTGTCGAAGAACCCCGCGAAGGCCGGCCGGTCCAGGGCGGCGAGCCGGTCGGCGAGCAGGACTCCCGGATCGCCGGGGCTGCCCGCCTGCCGCGCCCTGGTGTCGAGTTCACGGAGGTAGGAGGGGTGCGCGTCGCTGTCGAGCCGGGCCCGGAGCTCGGCGAGGGCGCCGGGAGAGCCGTCGAGCAGCTCGCGCAGCACCGGGACGGACGGGAAGCGGTCGTGGACCGCCCGGTACGGGCCGAGCAGCTGGGCGAGTGCGGTCGTGGCCCGCCGCGCGTCGATGTCGGGCAGGTCGCCGGCGACCGCCTCGGCAAGCAGAGCGGCGGCCTCGTCGGCGTCGTCGGTTCCGCTGTACAGGTCGAGGTCGTGCGCGCAGGACGGGTCACCCGGCTTGATCACCACGTCGTAGCCCTCGTCGGGTCCGAGCGGGGTGCCCGTCGCGCAGACGGCCACGACCACTGCCTTCCCGGCGAGGGCCTGCAGGGCGAGCGACTCCACGACGGGCCGCACCAGGTGCTGGGTCTTGCCCGACCCGAAGGGGCCGACGGCCAGCAGCGAGGAGCCCAGGGACGCCGGGTCGACGGCGGCCCCGGCGCCCCGCCGGGCCGCGGGGTTGCGGTCGAAGTCCGTGTACCGGCCGAGCCGCACCTGTGAGGTGAGCAGGTCGTGGGTGGCGGCACGGGCCGGCAGGTCCCGGTCGCCCGAAGGGTGCGGGCAGGCCCGTGCGCCCTTGCCGAGCACGGCGTCGGTGAACGGGCCGACGCGCGAGGGGTCGGCCTCCACGGAGGCCCAGGCACGCCGGATCCGTACGCAGTCGACGTCGTTCATCCGCCCGGCCCGCTCGTCCGCCACCAGCCGGTCGGCGGCCGCGTGCCGGCCCGCGGCGCGCAGCTGCGGCCAGTCGGCGGGGCTCTCGCCGGGTGCCCTCTCCGGTTCCGGCCCGCTCTTCGCGCCGCGGCGCAGCTCCCGTACGAGGGTGAACCAGCCGCCGGCCCGGGCGACCGGCAGGAGGATCGCTGCGGCGCCCACCAAGTGGTACACGGTCTTGAAGGTCTCCACGCGGTCCCGGGTCTGCACGGCTGTGCCGCCGTACAGCCAGGAGTACGGCGTCAGGCCCAGGGCCAGGTCGTCGAAGGGCAGCAGGTCGTCGGAGTTCACGAAGCACCAGACCAGGACGGCCCCGACCAGCGCGGTGCGCAGCGCCCGGCCCGGCTGGGGGTGGTCGACGGCGTACCGGCGGAACACCTCGCGCCAGTTGCCCAGCCGCCCGAAGCCCCAGATCACCAGGACGGCGACCAGGCTGTTGTAGACGGCGAGGGCGGTCAGGGCCGCCGCGGGGCGTTCGAGCCCCCACCAGTCGGACGGGGTGACCACTTCGAGGAGGATCCGGCTGTGCGGCACATATCCGTTGCGCCACAGCGACCACACCAGCAGGGCGGCGAGCAGCGCCACGACCGCACCGCCGATCAGTGCCCGGTCGGGAACCCGGTCGGGGTCGGTGTCGGGCCGGGGGGTGTGGCCGAATCGCCACAGGCCGGGCTCGGCCGCCGCGCGCGGGGTACGGAGCCACTCCCCCAGCGAAGGGCCGGACGCGGGGGCGTGTCCCGGCCTCGGTGGCAGCTCGGGTGGTGGCGGGCCCGCCGGGCGCGGCACCGGACGACCGGAGCGGGTGTCGCGCGAGCCGTACGTGCCCTCGGTGTCCATCTGCTGTCCCTCGTCCCCTGACCAGCGCCGACCGGTAACTCCGGGCGCACGCGCCCGAAGTCATCAATCTAGTGCCCCGAACCACCCCGTCGGACGCGGTCCGGCCGGATGTCTCCGCCCGCGCCCCGGGGGTCTGCGGACTCGTCCGCGCGCCGCCGCGGCCCTGCCCCGTACCCCCTCGCTATGTCCGTCACGGACAACCGCGCCCGGTCACCACTCCCGAACGGAACATGCCGGACTCCGGGCCCCGCCCATAGCCTGCGGAGAGAGAAGCGTCCGAAACACCCCACAGGAGCCCCTCATGACCGCAATTCCGCAGGAGCGCCGCGTCGTCACTGCCATTCCCGGCCCGAAGTCGGTGGAGCTGCAGGCCCGCCGTCTCGCGACGGTGGCCGCAGGTGTGGGCTCCACCCTGCCGGTGTTCACCGCCCGGGCCGGTGGCGGGATCATCGAGGACGTGGACGGCAACCGTCTGATCGACCTCGGTTCCGGTATCGCCGTGACGTCGGTCGGCGCCTCGGCCGAGGCCGTCGTACGCCGTGCGTCCGCGCAGCTCGCCGACTTCACCCACACCTGTTTCATGGTCACGCCGTACGAGGGGTACGTCGAGGTCTGTGAGCAGCTCGCCGAGCTGACGCCGGGCGACCACGCCAAGAAGTCCGCGCTGTTCAACTCGGGTGCCGAGGCCGTCGAGAACGCGGTGAAGATCGCCCGCATCTACACCAAGCGCTCCGCCGTCGTCGTCTTCGACCACGGCTACCACGGCCGCACCAACCTCACGATGGCGCTGACCTCGAAGAACATGCCGTACAAGCAGGGCTTCGGCCCGTTCGCGCCCGAGGTCTACCGGGTGCCGGTGGCGTACGGCTACCGCTGGCCGACCGGTGCCGAGAACGCCGGCGCGGAGGCATCCGCCCAGGCCATCGACCAGATCACCAAGCAGATCGGCGCGGACAACGTCGCCGCGATCATCATCGAGCCGGTGCTCGGCGAGGGCGGCTTCATCGAGCCCGCCAAGGGCTTCCTCCCGGCGATCGCCCAGTTCGCCAAGGACAACGGCATCGTCTTCGTCGCCGACGAGATCCAGTCCGGCTTCTGCCGTACCGGCCAGTGGTTCGCCTGCGAGGACGAGGGCATCGTCCCCGACCTGATCACCACCGCCAAGGGCATCGCGGGCGGCCTTCCGCTGTCCGCCGTGACGGGCCGCGCCGAGATCATGGACGCCGCCCACGCCGGTGGCCTCGGTGGTACCTACGGCGGAAACCCGGTGGCCTGCGCGGGTGCGCTCGGCGCCATCGAGACGATGCGCGAGCTGGACCTGAACGGCAAGGCGAAGCGCATCGAGGAGATCATGAAGGGCCGCCTCGCCGAGATGCAGGCGAAGCTGCCGAACGGCGATGTCATCGGTGACATCCGCGGCCGCGGCGCGATGATCGCGATCGAGCTGGTGAAGTCCGGCACGAAGGACCCGAACCCGGAGGCCACCGCGAAGCTCGCCAAGGCCTGCCACGCGGAGGGTGTGCTGGTCCTCACCTGCGGCACGTACGGCAACGTCCTGCGCTTCCTCCCGCCGCTGGTGATCGGCGAGGACCTGCTGAACGAGGCCCTCGACGTCATCGAGCAGGCTTTCGGCCAGATCTGACCTGTGCGAAATCCCCGACGGTGCCGGACGGCGTTTTCGCCGGGGATGCAGGGCCCGCGTGAGGGCCTGTGAAGAAGGTGTGGGGGGCCGATGGCGGGATCCGTTTCCGTCTGTCGGTCCCCCATCCGCTGACGTACGGTTTCTGCAGATGAGAGAAACACCCCGCCCGCAGGGGACTGCCGGCGACGCCGGGTCGGAGCTTCCCCAGCACCGTCCTGGCCGTGCCTTCGCGCACACCACTGGAGCCTCTGGCTCCGGAACTCCTCACCGATCGGATGGCCGCTCGCCCCAAACCCCCCGGGGCGCGCGGCAAACCGATCCGACCGGCCGCCCCGGAGCCACCCCCCCTGCTCCCGGGCGGTCGGCTCTTCTCATTTCCCTGGTGTCGTCCTTCCTGGCGCTCCTCGCGCTCACCACTTGGCAGGTCGCGGCCGACGGTCCGCTTCGCTCGCTCGACGAGCGGACCGGCTGGGCCGTCGTCGGACACGGCCCCGCCCGACTGACCGAATTCCTCGCCGATCTCGGCAACATGCAGGTCGCGCTCCCGGTACTGGGCTGCGCCCTCGTATGGGCGCTGGTGCACGGTCAGCGCCGTGAGCCATTGTGCGCGGCGCTCACCATGGCGGCGGTGCCCCTCCTCGTCGTCCCGCTGAAGGCATGGATCGCCCGTCCGGGACCGCTGACCGAAGCCACCGGCTACTACCCCTCCGGCCATGCGGCGACGGCAATGGTGGCGTACGGCGCCGCGGCGCTGCTGACCGCGCGGTACACGAGGCGGGCATGGATGATGCCCGTCGCCGCTTCCGTATTGACAACGGCAACGGGCATCGGCCTGGTGCTGCGCGGTTATCACTGGCCGCTGGATGTGCTGGGCAGCTGGTTCCTGTGTGGGCTGCTGCTCCTGCCACTGTGCCTCGGCCGCGGCGCGGGACGCCGACTGCGTCACCCACCGAAGTAGGCGTCGAAGTTCTTCGAGAACTCCCCCGTTGTTGAAACGGTCTCAGTTGATCGACCGCGTCATCAGTCCGCGCAGCCCCGGCCATGTCCCGTGAGTGGTGTACGAGCCGCGGTCGGTCTTCTTCGTCAGGCAGTTCAGCGTCCTGGTGATCCCGGCAGGCGAGGTGTAGCCGTTGCCGGCCCGGGTGGAAGCGGGCAGTCCGATGGCGACATGGTCGGGACGCAGCCCATGGAAGGTCTTGGTCCGGTCGCCCGCCACCGGGAATCCGGTGAGCAGCATGCCGGTCACGGCGTTGTGGGGGCGGCGAGACCGCCGGCGGCGAGCAGGGCAGCCGAGAAGGCAGCCAGAAGTCCGGCAGATCGGGCGGGGGTCCCGTGCGTTCTACAACGGCTTCCGTGCGTGGGGGAATTGAGCGCGGCGGCCACAAAATGGTCCAGGCCGATCAGGTTGTCCAGACCTCTGGCAGCACCCCGGCCGCGCCGGGGTGCTGTCGTCACTTCCCGTCAACTCCCGTCGTTGTCCGCCCTGCCGGCCGCCGCCTCGTGCATCGCGAGCTCCAGAAGCGTCGCGTCGGTGAGCGTTCCCGCACCGTCCGGCGGGATCAGCCGGCGCACTCCGCCCGCGGCCTCCCGCCCCGGGTACGGCACGACGATCCACGTTCCGCGCCCCGCTCCGCGTACGCCGGTGCCGACCCAGCGGGTGGCGGTGCCCGGCGGCACGAAGAAGCCCATCCGGGCGTCGCCGTAATCGGAGAGGACCGGGCCGGGCCGGTCGATGAGCCGGGTGAGCACATCGAGCGTGGGACAGCCCGGCCCCCCCGGAAGAATCAGTACGTCCCAACACCGGCCGGCGGGCAGGAGCGCGACCCCTCGGGGGTTGCGCTCCCACTCCCGCCGGAAGGCGTCCGGATCCGGCGCCACCGATGCGAGCCACTCGACTGCTGCCTTGACCCCCGCGCCGGCCATGACCGGCCTTCCGTTCCGTGTGCACCGGCCGTGCGTGGCCGGTGTGTTCACACGGGAGACAGGGATGGCGCCGATCCATTACGCGGGTTCGGGTTACCAGTTGGTAGTGAACTGGTAACCCGCGCCCGGCATCGCTCAGCTGTCGAAGCCGAGCCCCAGCCGGTCCATCGTCCGCAGCCACAGATTGCGGTGCCCGCCGTTGCTGTCCGCCCTGGCCAGGGACCGCTTGGTGAGTTCGATCCCGGCCCAGGCGAAGGGCTCGGGCGGGAACGGCATCGGCTTGCGGCGGACCATTTCCAGAGCGGTCCGTTCATTGCGTTCGCCGGCCAGCAGATCGAGCATCACATCGGCCCCGAACCGGGCGGCTCCGACGCCGAGTCCGGTATATCCGGCGGCATAGGCGACCCGGCCCTGATGGGCCGTACCGAAGAATGCGGAAAAGCGGGAACAGGTGTCGATCGCCCCGCCCCAGGCATGGCTGAAACGGACCCCGGCGAGCTGCGGGAAACAGTCGAAGAACTGGCCCGCGAGTTTGAGGAAGGTCTCCGGACGCTGGTCGAGATCGGCGCTCAGCCGGCCTCCGTACGGATAGATCGCGTCATAGCCGCCCCACAGGATCCGGTTGTCGGCCGACATCCGGAAGTAGTGGAACTGATTGGCGCTGTCGCCCAGCCCCTGCCGGTTCTTCCAGCCGATGGAGGCGAGCTGGTCGGCGGTGAGGGGTTCGGTCATCAGCGCGTAGTCGTAGACCGGCACGGTGTACGGCCGCACCCGCTTGACCAGGGACGGGAAGATGTTCGTCCCCAGCGCGACGCGGCGCGCGAAGACCCTTCCGTACGGTGTGCGGACCGCCATCGCGGCGGGGGTCCCGGCCAGTTCGAGACCCCGGGTGTGCTCGTACACCCGGACCCCGAGGTCGAGACAGGCCCGCTTCAGGCCCCAGGCCAGCTTGGCGGGGTGCAGCATGGCGACCCCGCGCCGGTCCCAGAGTCCGCCCAGGAAGGTCGGTGAGTCGACTTCGGCGCGCACCGCGTCCCGGTCCAGGAATTCCATTCCGGTGAAGCCGAGCTTCTCCGCTTCCTGGTGCCATGCGTGGAGCTCTTCGAGCTGGTGGGGTTCGGTGGCGACGTCGATTTCGCCGGTCCGCTCGAATTCGCAGTCGATGGAGTAGCGGGCGACGGCCGCCTCGATGGCGTCGAGGTTCTTCTCGCCCAGCTCCTCCAGTTTGTTGATCTCGTCGGGCCACCGCTCCAGGCCGTTGGGCAGGCCGTGGGTGAGGGAGGCGGCGCAGAATCCGCCGTTGCGGCCCGAGGCGGCCCAGCCCACCTCGTGCCCCTCGATCAGTACGACGTCCCGCTCCGGGTCGCGTTCCTTCGCGATCAGCGCGGTCCACAGTCCGCTGTAGCCGCCGCCGACGACGAGGAGATCGCAGTGCTCGTCGCCCGTGAGCGCGGGCAGTGCTTCGGGCCTGCCGGGGTCGTCCAGCCAGAACGAGACCGGCTTGGCGCCGGAGAGTGATTGTGCTGCAGTACGCATGGCACCTGGGGCCATGGTTTCCAACTCCTTCAGGAACTCACGGTCGTGCGCTGTTCTTCCGCCGGTTCGCGATCAGCTGGCCGACGACGACCACCATGACGGCAATGATGAACATCGCCGTACCGATGACGTTGATCTGCACGGGCGTGCCGCGCTGTGCCGATCCCCAGACGAACATGGGGAAGGTCACGGTGGAGCCCGCGTTGAAATTGGTGATGATGAAATCGTCGAAGGAGAGCGCAAAGGCGAGCAGCGCTCCCGCCGCGATTCCGGGGGCTGCGATCGGCAGCGTCACCCGCAGGAAGGTCTGCACGGGGCCCGCGTACAGATCGCGGGCCGCCTCCTCCAGTCGCGGGTCCATCGACATGACGCGCGCCTTGACGGCGGTCACGACGAAGCTCAGGCAGAACATGATGTGTGCGATGAGGATCGTCCAGAAGCCCAGCTGCGCGCCCATGTTGAGGAAGAGCGTGAGCAGCGAGGCGGCCATGACGACCTCGGGCATCGCCATCGGCAGGAAGATCAGCGAGTTGATCGCGCCGCGCGCCCGGAAGCGGTAGCGCACCAGGGCGAAGGCGATCATCGTGCCCAGGGCCGTCGCGCCGACGGTGGCCCAGGCGGCGATCTGCAGGGACAGGGAGAGCGAGCCGCACATGTCGGCGACGCCGCAGGGGTCCTTCCAGGCGTCCAGGGAGAAGCGCTGCCAGGCGTAGTTGAAGCGCCCGTTCGGCTTGTTGAACGAGAACACCATCACGACGATGTTCGGCAGGATCAGGTAGGCGAGGGTCAGCAGACCCGCGATGACGATCAGATTCCGGCGGAGCCAGCGCAGTACGGGCATCAGACCAGGTCCTCCGTCCCGGAGCGGCGGATGTAGACGGTGACCACGACCAGGACGACCGCCATGAGGATGAAGGAGAGCGCGGCCGCCGTCGGGTAGTCGAGGACGCGCAGGAACTGGGTCTGGATGACGCTGCCGACCATCTTGGTGTCGGTGGAGCCGAGCAGTTCCGCGTTGACGTAATCACCGCTGGCCGGGATGAAGGTCAGCAGCGTTCCGGAGACGACACCCGGCATGGAGAGCGGGAAGGTCACCTTGCGGAAGGTGGTGGCGGGGGTGGCGTACAGATCGCCGGACGCCTCGTGCAGCCTGCCGTCGATCCGCTCCAGCGAGGTGTAGAGCGGCAGGATCATGAACGGCAGGAAGTTGTACGTGAGACCGCAGACCACCGCCATCGGCGTGGCCAGCACCCGGTTGGACTCGGTCCAGCCGAGCCAGCTGGTGACGTCCAGGACGTGCAGGGTGTTCAGTACGTCGACGACCGCGCCGCCGTCCGCGAGGATCGTCTTCCAGGCGAGCGTACGGATCAGGAAGCTGGTGAAGAACGGCGCGATGACCAGCACCAGGACGACATTGCGCCAGCGCCCGGCCTTGAAGGCGATGAGGTACGCCAGCGGGTAGCCGAGCAGCAGGCACAGGATGGTGGCGGTGCCGGCGTACAGCAGCGACCGGATGAACTGCGGGTAGTAGTCCCGAAGCGCGTCCCAGTACGTCTGGAAGTGCCAGGTGACCTCGAAGCCCTTCTCCAGGGAGCCGGTCTGCACGGAGGTCGACGCCTGGTAGACCAGCGGCAGCGCGAAGAAGACGACGAGCCACAGGATGCCGGGGAGCAGCAGCCAGTACGGGACGAGGCGCTTGCGGGTGGAGGCCCTGCGGACCTTCAGCTCCGTGACGGGCGCGGGTGGCGCCTCCTTGGTGACGGTCACGCCGCGTCCTCCACCGTCTCCACACCGGCGTCGATGTCCTGGGAGGCGTCCAGACCGAAGGTGTGTGCCGGGTTCCAGTGCAGAACGACCTCGGCGCCGGCCGTGAGTCCCGCGCGCCCCTCGACGTTCTGCTCGTAGACCTGGAGCGCCTTGCCCGCCGGGCTCTCCACCACGTACTGCGTGGACACGCCGATGAAGCTGGAGTCGACGATCCGGCCGGTGACCTGGTTGCGCCCGTCGGCTATCGCGTCCGCGTCGTCGGCGAGCGCGAGCGAGATCTTCTCCGGGCGTACGCCGAGCAGCAGCTTGCCGCCGTTCGCGGTCGGGGCCGTACACCGGTCGGTGGGCAGCCGCAGCTTCCCACCGCCCGCGGCCACGACGATGTCCGTGCCGGCGGAGACGATCTCGCCCTCGATGAGGTTCGAGGTGCCGAGGAAGTTGGCGACGAAGGTCGTCCTCGGGTTCTCGTACAGGTCGGCGGGGGCGCCGAGCTGCTCGACCCGGCCCCCGTTCATCACCGCGACGGTGTCGGCCATGGTCATGGCCTCCTCCTGGTCGTGGGTGACATGGATGAACGTGATGCCGACCTCGGTCTGGATGCGCTTGAGCTCCAGCTGCATCTGGCGGCGCAACTTGAGGTCGAGGGCGCCGAGCGGCTCGTCGAGGAGGAGCACCTGCGGGTGGTTGATCAGGGCGCGGGCGACGGCGACGCGCTGCTGCTGGCCGCCGGAGAGCTGGTGCGGTTTGCGCTTGGCGAAGTCGCCGAGCTGGACGAGCTCCAGCATCTCGTCGACTTGTTTCTTCACCGACTTGATGCCGCGCCGGCGCAGACCGAAGGCGACGTTCTCGGCGATGTCGAGGTGCGGGAAGAGCGCGTAGCTCTGGAAGACCGTGTTGACGGGCCGCTTGTACGGGGGCAGGCCGGTGATGTCGCGGCCGCCGAGGAAGACCGTGCCGGTGGTCGCCTCCTCCAGGCCCGCGATCATCCGCAGGGTGGTGGTCTTTCCGCAGCCGGACGCGCCGAGCAGGGCGAAGAACGAGCCCTGCGGGACGGTCAGATCGAGCGGCTTGACGGCGGCGAAGGAGCCGTACGTCTTGCTGATCCCGGTGAGGCGGACATCGCCGCCTGTCTGCTGCTGTGTCATGGATCGGAGTCCCAGTGGTGTCAGGGGAGATCGGGGGAAGGGGAGGGCTCGGCGGTCAGGCGCCGATAAGCTTGGCGAACTTCTCTTCGTACGCCGTCTCTTCCTCGGCTGTCAGGGAGCGGAAGGCGTGCGACCGGGCCACCATCTCCTTGTCCGGAAGGATCAGCGGGTTGTCGGCCATCGATCGGTCGATCTTCGCGAGTTCGTCACGGACCCCGTCGACCGGGCAGACGAAGTTGATGTACGCGGCAAGCCGGGCGGCGACCGGCGGCTCGTAGTAGTAGTCGATGAGTTTCTCGGCGTTGGTCTTGTGCCGGGCCTTCACCGGGACGAGCATGTTGTCGCTGGAAATGAGGTAACCGGCGGCCGGGATGGCGTACTTGACGTCCGGGTTTCCGGCCTGGAGCTGGATGACGTCGCCGGCCCAGGCGACACAGGCGGCGATGTCGCCCTTGTCGAGGTCGGCCGTGTAGTCGTTGCCGGTGAAGCGCCGGATCTGCTTCTTGTCGACGCCCTTCTGGAGCCGGCCGAGCGCGGCGTCGTAGTCGGCGTCGGTGAAGGTGCTGGGGTCCTTGCCCATGTCGAGCAGGGTCATGCCGACGGAGTCGCGCATCTCCGAGAGGAAGCTGACCCGGCCCTTGAGCTTCGGGTCGTCGAGCAGCTGGCTGACGGAGTCGACCTTGCGGCCGCCGGTCGCCTTCGAGTTGTAGGCGATGACGGTGGGGGCGCACGCCCAGGGGTACGAGTGGGCGCGGCCGGGATCCCAGTCCGGGGAGCGGAACTGGGCCGAAAGGTTGGCGTAGGCGTGCGGCATGTTCGACGGGTCGAGCTTCTGCGCCCAGCCGAGTCGGACGATGCGGGCGGCCAGCCAGTCGGTGACGCAGATGATGTCGCGGCCGGTGTCCTGGCCGGCCGCGAGCTGCGGCTTGATCTTGCCGAAGAACTCGACGTTGTCGTTGATGTCCTCGGTGTACTTGACCTTGATCCCGGTGCGCTTGGTGAACGTCTCCAGCGTGGGCCGGTGCTTGCCGTCCTCGGTGACGTCCCCGTACTCGGTCCAGTTGGAGAAGTTGACCTGCTTCTCCTCGGCCGAGTGGTCGTCCGAGGCCGCCGCGGCGTCCCCTTCCCGCTTCGCGGGCGGGATGCCGCAGGCGCTCAGCGTCCCCAGCCCGCCGATCGCGAGCGCCCCCATGCCGGAGGCACGAAGTAGCGAGCGGCGGGTCAGGGCGCCCCGGCCACTGGTCAGACTGCGTCGCATCGCGGCCAGTTGGGCCGTGGAGAGGCGCTCGGGCTCGTACTGCTCCATGCGCGTTGCCCTTTCGGGTGTGTGTGGCCGGGGGCGGCCGGGTTATCGGTCCCCGAAGATCGTGCGGTGCCAGTCCTTCCGGGCAACCGCGGTGTTGTCGTACATGACGTGCTTGACCTGCGTGTACTCCTCGAAGGAGTACGACGACATGTCCTTACCGAAGCCACTGGCCTTGTATCCGCCGTGCGGCATCTCGCTGATGATCGGAATGTGGTCGTTGACCCAGACGCAGCCCGCCTTGATCTCGCGGGTGGCGCGGTTCGCCCGGTACAGGTCGCGGGTCCAGGCGGAGGCGGCGAGTCCGTACGGAGTGTCGTTGGCGAGGCGGATGCCCTCGTCATCGGTGTCGAAGGGCAGCACGACGAGGACCGGGCCGAAGATCTCCGACTGGACGATCTCGCTGTCCTGGGCGGCGCCGGCGACCAGGGTCGGCCGGTAGTAGGCGCCGTCGGCCAGTTCGCCGCCGGGGGCCTCGCCGCCGGTGACGACGGTGGCATACGCGCGGGCGCGCTCGACGAATCCGGCGACCCGGTCCCGCTGGGCGTGGCTGATCAGCGGGCCGAGGTCGGTCGACGCGTCGAAGGGGTCGCCGAGCCGGACGGTCTCCATCAGTTCGGCGACGCCCTGCACGAAGGCGTCGTACAGGGGGCGCTGGACGTAGGCGCGGGTGGCGGCGGTGCAGTCCTGGCCGGTGTTGATGAGCGCTCCGGCGACCGCGCCGTTGACCGCGGCTTCGAGGTCGGCGTCGTCGAAGACGACGAAGGGTGCCTTGCCGCCGAGTTCGAGGTGCAGGCGCTTGACGGTGGAGGTGGCGATCTCCGCGACCCGCTTGCCGACGGCGGTGGAGCCGGTGAAGGAGGTCATGACGACGTCCGGGTGGCCGACGAGGTGCTCCCCGGCGTCCTTGCCCGCGCCGGTGACGATGTTGATCACACCGTCCGGGATGCCGGCCTCGGTGGCCGCCTGGGCGAACATCAACGAGGTGAGCGGGGTGATCTCGGCGGGCTTCAGCACGATCGTGTTGCCTGCGGCGATGGCCGGGAGGACCTTCCAGGCGGCCATCTGGAGCGGGTAGTTCCAGGGCGCGATGGAGCCGACGACGCCGATCGCCTCACGGCGTACGTACGAAGTGTGGTCGCCGTCGTACTCGGCGGCCGACTTGCCCTCCAGGTGGCGGGCGGCGCCCGCGAAGAAGGAGGTGTTGTCCACGGTGCCGGGCACGTCGAACTCGGTGGAGAGCTTGATCGGCTTGCCGCACTGGAGGGACTCGACGTACGCGAAGTCGTCGGCCTGCTCGGCGAGGACGGCGGCGAAGCGGTGCATCGCCTCGGCCCGCTCGGCGGGAGTCGCGCCCGACCAGCCGGGGAACGCCTCGCGGGCGGCCGCCACGGCCGCGTCGACGTCGCCGGTGCCCGCCAATTCGAAGGTGTAAACGGTCTCGCCCGTCGCCGGGTTCACCACGTCGTGGTGCCGTCCCGATGTGCCGGACCGCAACTTTCCGCCGATGTACTGTGCGCCGTCCGCGAAGCGGTCCCGCACCTGGATGCCGTTGCCCATGACGTTCTCCTCCGCCGCACGCCCCGGAGTGCGATGGCGGCGTAGCTTCTGTTCGATTTAAGTGCCGATCCTGACAGAGGAGAGCAACCCCAACAAGTGATTCCGTTGTTGCCTTTTGGTTACGCGACGGAATCTGTCGACCATGTGTCGCGTCGGTGCGGAATTCCCCGTACGGAGTGTCAGTGGCGGATGCCAGACTCGCGTGCCATGGAACACATGGACGATCTCCTGGCGCGGACCCGGCGCGGCGAGAAGGTGAAGTACCTGCGTTTCTGGGGTCACCGCCCGCGGCCCGACGGCCGCGTCGGTGCGAGCTGCCTCAGTCAGTGGTGGCCGGCGCCCTTCACGGTCGACGGCGTGACGTACGCGTCGGCCGAGCACTGGATGATGGCCGCGAAGGCCCGGCTGTTCGGTGACGCGGAGGCGCAGGAGCGGGCGGTGTCGGCGAAGAGCCCGGCCCAGGCGAAGAAGGCGGGCCGGCTGGTCCGCGGTTTCGACGAGGCGGTGTGGGAGCGCGAGCGGTACGCACTGGTGGTGTCCGGCAGCGTCCACAAGTTCGGCCACCACCCGGAGCTGCGGGAGTTCCTGCTGAATACGGGGGACCGGGTCCTGGTCGAGGCGAGTCCCGTGGACCGTGTCTGGGGCATCGGGCTGGCGGCGGACGACCCGCGCGCGGAGGATCCGGCGACCTGGCGGGGGCTGAATCTGCTGGGGTTCGCGCTGATGGACGCGCGGGCGGAGCTGCGCGCGCGATGAGGCGGGCCGGAGCCCGATGGCCGGGCGGGCCGGAGCCCGGCCCGCCCGGCCATCGGGAGGGATACGGTGCCGGTGCCCGCGGCGGGCCTGGCACCGGCGTTCGACGTCCGCTAGTGCCCTGACCGGCGATGTTTGCCCGGAAGGAGCGTCGTCCAGTGGGCAAAGCTTGCCGGGAGGGGCACTAGCGGCTGACGTCGACGACCAGGGACGTGGAGTACGGGTCGTCGTTGTAGGTGTTGTTGTCGAACTCGTCGGCGTGGGTGACGAACAGCCAGATGAAGAAGCTGATGATCGCCACACCGAACGCGATGCCGATGGACCCCAGGATGATCCCGGCGAGTGCCTGACCGTTGTTGGTGGCCTCGCCGCGCTGCACCCGCTTACGGCCCAGGATGCCGAAGATCAGGGCGAGTGCGCCCAGGATCAGGCTGGGTATGCCGTAGATGCAGAACAGGCAGACGGCCAGGATGCCGAGCACCATGGCTGCGACACCCAGGCCGTTGGACGGCGTGGACCCGGCCCACGGTGCCTGGCCATAACCGGAGTACCCCGGGTAACCGCCGTACTGCGGGGCGGGCGCGGCCGGGTAGCCGTACTGTCCCGCGGCCGGCGGGACCTGCTGACCCGGTCCGTTCGGTGCGATCGGCGGCGGCGGTATCTCCGCGGAGCCGAACCCGGGACCGAAGCCGGCTCCGGGACCGAATCCGGCTCCGGCGCCCGGCACCGGCCCGGCCGGCGCTCCGGTACCGGGCCCCGTGGCGGGTGCGGGGCCGTCCCCGGCCCCCGGCATCGAGGTCACGGTCGGCTGATCATGCACAGCAGGCGGCCGGGGATCGCCGGCCGGCTTCTCCAGCGGCACCCTGCTGTCCGGCGGAGCCCACGGATCGCGCGGCGCGCCCCCGCCCGCGGGCTGCTCTGTGTTGTCTGACATGGGCCTCCCCCATCGTGATCCCGTCATGCTACGGCCCGGCCCCGCACGGCAGGACCCGGCCTACGATGATCCCCGTCCCCTGCCCGGCCGACCGCGCCCGGCACCCCCGTCGTTCCACGCCCCGGAGAGTCCAATGCCCGATCTGCACCTCTTCATCGCAGGGCTGCCCAAGGCGGAGCTGCATGTCCACCATGTCGGGTCCGCCTCGCCCCGTATCGTCGCCGAACTGGCCGCACACCACCCGGACTCGAAGGTCCCCACCGATCCCGAGGCGCTGGCCGACTACTTCACCTTCACCGACTTCGGGCACTTCGTCGACGTGTACCTCTCCGTCGTGGACCTGATCCGCACCCCGGAGGACGTCCGGCTGCTGACCTTCGAGGTCGCCCGTGACATGGCCCGGCAGAACATCCGGTACGCGGAGCTGACCGTCACCCCGTTCAGCTCGACCCGGCGCGGCATCCCGGAGCAGGGGTTCATGGAGGCGATAGAGGACGCCCGCAAGGCCGCGGAGAAGGAGCTCGGGGTCGTCCTGCGCTGGTGCTTCGACATTCCCGGTGAGGCCGGGCTCGAAGCGGCCGAGGAGACCACCCGGCTCGCCGTGGACCTGCGGCCCGAGGGACTCGTCTCGTTCGGGCTCGGCGGTCCGGAGATCGGTGTGGAGCGCCCGCAGTTCAAGCCCTACTTCGACCGGGCGATCGCCGAGGGCCTGCACTCCGTGCCGCACGCCGGGGAGACCACCGGGCCGCAGACCGTCTGGGACGCGCTGACCCATCTGCGCGCCGAGCGCATCGGCCACGGCACCCACTCCGTCCAGGACCCGGAGCTGCTGGCCCACCTCGCCGAGCACCGCATCCCACTGGAGGTCTGCCCGACGTCGAACATCGCGACCCGCGCGGTGGCGGACATCGAGAAGCACCCGGTCAAGGAGATGGTGCAGGCGGGCGTCCTGGTCACCATCAACAGCGACGACCCGCCGATGTTCGGCACCGACCTCAACAACGAGTACGGGGTGGCCGCCCGTCTGCTCGGCCTGGACGAGCAGGGCCTCGCCGCGCTGGCGAAGAACGCGGTCGACGCGTCGTACCTCGACGCGGCCGGCAAGCGGGCGCTGGCCGCCGAGATCGACGCGTACACGACGGACTGGCTGGAGCCCACGGGCCGCTGACCCCACGGCGGCGACAATGGCCCCATGGCCACCACTGTCACCGCCGTCGCCCACCGCGGCGATCCGTACCGGGTCCGCGAGAACACTCTCCCCTCGATCCGCTCCGCGCTCGAACAGGGGGCGGACGCGGTCGAGATCGATGTGCGGGTCACCCGCGACGGCGTACCGGTCCTGCTGCACGACGCGACGCTGGACCGGCTGTGGGGCCATGACCGGCGTCTGGACCGGCTGACCCACCAGGAGCTCACCGAACTGACCGGCGGCGGTGTGCCCACCCTGCGCGAGGCGCTGCTCGCCGCCGGGGCGCACCGCGTCATGATCGATCTGCCCGGCTGCACGGACGGTTCGGTACGGAAGACAGTCGGCGTGGTGCGCGAGTGCGGGGCCGGTGAGCGCGTGTACTACTGCGCGGGCTCCGAGGCCATGCTGCGGGTGCGGGCCGCCGACCCGTCCGCCGAGATCGCCCTGACCTGGACGACGCTCGCACCACCGCGCGCCGCGCTGCTCGACGCGGTGCGGCCGCGGTGGCTGAACTACCGGTTCGGTCTGGTGGACAAGGAGCTGACGGACCGGCTCCACCGGGACGGGCTGCTGGTCTCCGCCTGGACCGCCGACACCAAGCGCACCATGCGCCGCCTGATCCGGCACGGGGTGGACTCGATCACCACCAACCGGGTGGACGCCCTGCGCGGCATCCTCACCGACTCCCCGTCCACCGGCTCTTCTTGATCGATCCGGCATCATGGGACAGCGCCACATCAGCCGTGATGCCCCGGAGCCGGAGGAGCCAGAGAAGTGACCGAAGCCACCGCCCCTCTCGACGACCGCATCCGTTCCGGCATCGCCCACAACGCGCGGGTCTGGAACCACTGGCTCGGCGGCACGAACAACTACCCCGTGGACCGCGCGGTCGGCGACCGGGTCACCGCCATGTATCCGAGCATCGGCGAAGTGGCGCGCGCCGACCGGGCGTTCCTGGGGCGGGCCGTCCGGTATCTCGCCGGTGACGCGATGATCGGCCAGTTCCTGGACATCGGCAGCGGCCTGCCGACCGCCGACAACACGCACGAGGTCGCCCAGCACACCGCCCCCGACTCCCGGGTCGTGTACGTCGACAACGACCCGATCGTGCTGACGCACGCCCGTGCGCTGCTCACCAGTTCGCCGGAGGGCGCGACCCGGTACATCGACGCGGACGCCCGCCACCCGGAGCAGATCCTGCGGGCCGTCGAACCGACGCTGGACCTGACGAAGCCGGTCGCCGTCATACTGCTCGGCATCCTCAACTTCGTCCTCGACACGGACGAGGCGCAGGCAATCGTCCGTACCCTGATGGACGCGATGCCGTCCGGCAGCCATCTGGTGCTCACCCACCCCACGCTGGAGCTGGGCGGCGAGGGAAACGAGGCGGCGATGCGGTTCTGGAACGAGAACGCCACCCCGCCGATCACCGCGCGCAGCCGTGCCGAGTTCGCCGCCTTCCTGACGGGACTCGATCTCGTCGATCCGGGCATCGTGTCGTGTGCGCGATGGCGGACCGACCCCGGAACCACGGCGCCCGTCGTCGCCCAGTTCGGCGCGGTCGCCCGGAAGCCCTGACAGCGCCACCATGCACATACGAGACCTGACCCCGAAGGCGCTGGGGGCCGGCCCCCGGGCCGTCGACCTCAGCGTCGCGCTGCTGGTGCAGGCCGCTGTGACCATGCCGTTCGTCGGCCGGGTGATCCGCCGGGGTTCGCGTATCAACAGGATGGAGTCCAGCAGCAGTTACGGATTCCATGCCCAGGAGGCCCCTGCATGAACGCCCGCACCTCCCTCACAGTCGTCGCAGCCGCCGTGGTCCTCGGCATCGCCGCCGGTCCGGCCGGACCGGCGCTCGCGGCAGCCCATGCCCCCGCGGCCGCCGCCGCAACCACCCGGCAGGCCCCCGACGCAGAGGCTCTGCGAGCCGCGATCGCCGGGCTCCCGAAGGCCGATGCCACGGCCGCACTGGTACGGGTCGCATGCACCGCGTGAAGCTGGCGGGGAAGTTCCGGTGTGCACGACCTGGCGTCGGGCCGTCCGGCGGACCCGGACGGCCGCTTCCGGGCCGGTTCGGTCACCAAGATCTTCACGGCGGCCGTCGTGCTGCAGCTGGCCGGTGAGGGGAAGCTCGACCTGAACCGACCGGTCCGGCACTATCTGCCGGCGCTGATCCCGGCGACGTACAAGAAGGTCACGGTGCGCCAGCTGTTGAACCACACCAGCGGCATCCCGTCCGTCGGATCCGGCGGCGACACCCTCGACGAGTGGTACGCGCACCGCTTCGATCTGCACGACGCGGCGGACACGGTCCGCGAAGCCACCTCCCAGCGGCCGGACTTCGCGCCGGGTGCGCAGCAGCACTACGGCAACATCGGCTACACCGTGGCGGGCCTGTTGATCGAGAAGCTCACGGACCACACGTACGAGTCGGAGGTGTCCCGCCGCATCCTGAAACCCCTGGGTCTGAAGGGCACCGGCTTCCCCGGCACCGACCCGACGATCCGCGGCCCGCACAACCACGGTTACCAGGTCTTCACCGGGGCCGATGGAACCAGCGAACTGCGCGATGTGACGGTGTGGGGAGCGACGGACGCCTGGGCGGCGGGCGACCTGATCTCCACCACCGCGGATCTGGAGCGCTTCGTCCGGGCCCTGTTCCGCGGGCAGGTGGTGCGCGGGCCGCTGCTGGAGGAGATGTTCACGCTGCCCGGGGCATCGGTGCGCGAGTACGGCACGGGCGGCCCGGCCGCGTACAGCGCGGGTCTGTCGGTGATGAGGCTGGGCGGGCGCGAGGTATGGGGCAAGACGGGTGGCCGGTGGGGCTACAACACGGCCGTCGCGGCCACCCGTGATCTCTCCCGGACCGTCGTCTACAGCGTCAACGCGACGGACGCGAAGGGTGCGGGCATGAACGCCACGGCGATGAACATCGTGGTGGCCGCCTTCGGCGCCCCGTCGGCCGGGTGACTCAGCCCGCTGCCGCGGCCGCGGGCCCGGCCACCGGGTCCGGCGTCCGCGGCAGCGCCTCCAGCCGTTTGATCATGCGGCGCACGACGAGCAGCGGGATCACCCCGAAGACCCCGAACGACATGTCGATGACGGACCACCAGAAGGGAATGTCCCGGATCGGTCCGCAGATCAGGGCGAGCGGGATGATCCCGGCGCAGGCGATCATGCCGAACTCGATCACCCAGATGTTGCGGACCGGGTCGCGGTAGGGGCCGTAGAACGCGACCGCGATGACGAGGTGCGCGAAGGCCAGCCAGTCGGTGCCGTACAGCACGAAGGGATACCTCGCGTCGGCCTCGTCGAGGCCGGTCCGGACCCGGGTGATCCACTCCATGAGGGCCGGGAAGTGTTCGGGCACGGGAGAGGCCGAGGACCTCAGCAGATCCTCGGCCCAGTGGAGTTCATGGACGAGCGGGAAGGCGGTCAGCCCGCTCAACACCAGACAGACGATAAAGACGACCAACCACACGCGTATGCGCCTCAGCAGGGCTCTTCGCTCGCTCATGTCCGCAGCGTACGCCCATGTTTACGCGCCTTTTACGCCACCCCGAGGCCGGTTTCACAACCCGACGATGGAGTTCCACTTCTTCGCGAACTCGGTGCGCTCCCCGGACGTGATGTCACGGGCGATCGCCAGCCGCTTGCGCATCGCCTCGTCGGGGAAGATCAACGGTTCCTCGGCGAGCGCGGCGGTCTCCTCGTCCTTGGAGGAGGCCAGCACCTCGCGGGCGGCGGGGACGGGGCAGACGTAGTTGACCCAGGTCGCCAGCTCCGCGGCGACCTCGGGCTCGTAGTAGTAGTCGATCAGCTTCTCGGCGTTGCGCTTGTGGCGGGCGAGGTTGGGGATCATGAGGGACTCCGCCCAGAGTTCGGCACCCTCCTCGGGGACCACGAACTCGATCTCCGGGTTGTCGGCCTGGAGCTGGATGACATCGCCGGAGTAGGCCTGGCAGGCGAGTACATCGCCGGTCGACAGGTCCTTGATGTAGTCGTTGCCGGTGAAACGGCGGATGTGCTTCTTCTTCACCAGCTTCTCCACCTGGTCGCACACCTCGTAGAAGTCGTCGCGCTTCCAGCGGGTGACGTCGACGCCGTTGCCCTGCATCAGAAGGGCCAAGGACTCGTCGAGCCCGGACAGCAGTGTCACCTTGCCGCTCAGGTCGTCCGCCCACAGATCGCTCAGGCTCCTTATCTCGCGACCGAGCTTCTTGCGGTTGTAAGCGATGCCGGTGATCCCGGACTGCCAGGGGACGCTTTGCGTCCGGCCCTTGTCGAAGGCGGGTGAACGCAGCTGCGGATCGAGGTACTTGACCACGTTGGGCTGCTTGGCCCGGTCCATCTCCTGCACCCAGCCGAGCCGTACGAACCGGGCGGCCATCCAGTCGCTGACGACGATCAGGTCCCGGCCGGTCTCCTGGTGGTTCATCAGCGCCGGGCTGATCTTCCCGAAGAACTCGTCGTTGTCGTTGATCTCCTCGGTGTACGTGACGGAGATCCCGGTGCGCCTGCCGAAGGCGTTGAGGGTGGGCCGCTTCGACGTGTTGTCGTCGGTGTCGATGTAGAGGGGCCAGTTCGCGAAGTGCAGGGAGTGGTCGCGCGCAGAGGTGTCGCGTCCGGCCCGGTCACCGGGCTCCACATAGGCGGCGGGCACTCCGCAGCCGGCCAGCGTGACTCCGGCGCCTGTGGCCCCGAAGGCGCGCAGCAGGGACCGGCGGGACATGGGGTTCTTCGGGGTTGCTCGCACCTGCGCAGGATGCCGGTCGGGCGATGGTGCGGGCAATGGACCAACCGTCCAGCGGAACCCGGTCCGTCCGCACACCCTGTCGATGCCCGGGGAACGGAGACGGCCCCGGGCTCGCACCCGGGGCCGTACGCGAGAACGGACGAGGCGTCAGTCGTCGAGCGAGGTCATGACGTGCTTGATCCGGGTGTAGTCCTCGAAGCCGTACGCGGAGAGGTCCTTGCCGTAGCCGGACTTCTTGAATCCGCCGTGCGGCATCTCGGCGACGAGCGGAATGTGGGTGTTGATCCACACGCAGCCGAAGTCGAGGTTCTTGGACATCCGCATGGCGCGGGCGTGGTCCTTGGTCCATACCGAGGACGCGAGGGCGTAGTCGACGCCGTTGGCGTACGCGACGGCCTGGGCCTCGTCGGTGAACTTCTGGACGGTGATGACGGGGCCGAAGACCTCGTTCTGGATGATCTCGTCGTCCTGCTGGAGGCCGGAGACGACGGTCGGGGCGTAGAAGTAGCCCTTCTCGCCGACCCGGTGGCCGCCCGCCTCGACCTTGGCGTGGGCGGGGAGGCGGTCGATGAAGCCGCTGACCTGCTTCAGCTGGTTGGCGTTGTTGAGCGGGCCGTACAGCACGTCCTCGTCGTCCGGCTGCCCCGTCTTCGTGTCGGCGGCGGCCTTGGCCAGGGCGGTGACGAACTCGTCGTGGACGGACTCGTGGACCAGGACGCGGGTCGCGGCCGTACAGTCCTGGCCCGCGTTGAAGAAGCCCGCGACGGAGATGCCCTCGACGGCCTTGGCGATGTCGGTGTCCTCGAACACGACGACCGGGGCCTTGCCGCCGAGCTCCAGGTGGACCCGCTTGACGTCCTTGGCGGCGGACTCGGCGACCTGCATGCCGGCCCGTACCGAACCGGTGATGGAGGCCATCGCCGGAGTCGGGTGCTCGACCATCGCGCGACCCGTCTCGCGGTCGCCGCAGATGACGTTGAAGACGCCCTTGGGGAGGATCTGGCCGATGATCTCGGCGATCAGCACGGTCGACGCCGGGGTGGTGTCGGACGGCTTGAGGACGACGGTGTTGCCCGCGGCGAGCGCCGGGGCGAACTTCCACACGGCCATCATCATCGGGTAGTTCCACGGCGCGACCTGCGCGCAGACACCGACCGGCTCACGGCGGATGATCGAGGTGAGACCCTCCATGTACTCACCGGCCGAGCGGCCCTCGAGCAGCCGCGCGGCGCCCGCGAAGAAGCGGATCTGGTCCACCATCGGCGGGATCTCTTCGGTGCGGGTGAGCTCGATCGGCTTGCCCGTGTTCTCCGACTCGGCCGCGATGAGGTCCTCGGCGCGCTCCTCGAAGGCGTCCGCGATCTTCAGCAGGGCCTTCTGGCGCTCGGCGGGCGTGGCGTCGCGCCAGGCGGGGAAAGCGGCCGCGGCGGCTTCCATCGCGGCATCGACATCGGCCTGGCCGGAGAGCGGCGAAGTCGCGTAGACCTCTTCGGTCGCCGGGTTGACCACGTCGATGGTCCGCCCGTCAGCGGCGTCCCGGAACTCTCCGTTGATGTAGTTGCGCAGACGGCGCACCTCGGTGGTCACAACCACCCCTCCTGTCGACACGTCCAGTGGATGAGATGCCCAGCCTAGTCGCTCAGGTGTCGCTTTCGACATGCCCAACCGCCATGAACTTCGGATTCAGTGAGATCCAGACCCACAGACAACGAATTTCATCGATCCAGGGTTGCCAGACAGACGAGTCCCGGTGCACAGTGGATGCGTGGCCAGTCGCAGCGCAGACTCCAGGACCGGGAGCGGATCGTCCCCAACGGTCGATGCCGTGTCCCTCGCAATCATCGAGCAGCTCCAGGAGGACGGACGTCGTCCGTACGCCGCGATCGGCAAGGCCGTCGGCCTCTCCGAGGCGGCCGTACGACAGCGTGTGCAGAAGCTGCTCGACCAGGGCGTGATGCAGATCGTCGCCGTCACGGACCCGCTCACCGTGGGCTTCCGGCGGCAGGCGATGGTCGGGATCAATGTCGAGGGAGACCTCGATCCCGTCGCGGAAGCCCTGTCGGCCATGGCCGAATGCGAGTACGTGGTGATGACCGCGGGCTCCTTCGACCTGATGGTGGAGATCGTCTGCGAGGACGACGACCACCTGCTGGAAACGATCAACAAACGCATCCGGGCCATCCCCGGCGTGCGCTCCACCGAGAGCTTTGTGTACCTGAAGCTCAAGAAGCAGACCTATATGTGGGGAACCCGATAGCCGTGAGCAAGGACCTCAGCCGAACCGCGTACGACCACCTGTGGATGCATTTCACCCGCATGTCGGACTACGAGAACGCGCCCGTTCCCACCATCGTGCGTGGCGAGGGCACCTACATCTACGACGACCAGGGCAAGCGCTACCTCGACGGCCTCTCCGGCCTGTTCGTGGTCAACGCCGGTCACGGCCGGCACGAGCTCGCCGAGGCGGCCTACAAGCAGGGCCAGGAGCTCGCCTTCTTCCCGGTGTGGTCCTACGCCCACCCGAAGGCCGTCGAACTGGCCGAGCGGCTCGCCGACTACGCGCCGGGCGACCTCAACAAGGTCTTCTTCACCACCGGCGGCGGCGAGGCCGTCGAGACCGCCTGGAAGCTGGCCAAGCAGTACTTCAAGCTCCAGGGCAAGCCGACCAAGTACAAGGTCATCTCCCGTGCGGTCGCCTACCACGGCACCCCGCAGGGCGCCCTGTCCATCACCGGCCTGCCGGCTCTGAAGGCCCCCTTCGAGCCGCTGGTCCCCGGCGCGCACAAGGTGCCGAACACCAACATCTACCGTGCCCCGATCCACGGCGACGACCCCGAGGCCTTCGGCCGCTGGGCCGCCGACCAGATCGAGCAGGAGATCCTCTTCGAGGGCCCGGAGACCGTCGCCGCGGTCTTCCTGGAGCCGGTACAGAACGCCGGTGGCTGCTTCCCGCCGCCGCCCGGGTACTTCCAGCGGGTCCGCGAGATCTGTGACAAGTACGACGTGCTGCTCGTCTCCGACGAGGTCATCTGCGCCTTCGGCCGTCTCGGCACGATGTTCGCCTGCGACAAGTTCGGCTACGTGCCGGACATGATCACCTGTGCCAAGGGCATGACGTCGGGCTACTCCCCGATCGGCGCCTGCATCGTCTCGGACCGCATCGCCGAGCCGTTCTACGAGGGCGGCAACACCTTCCTGCACGGCTACACCTTCGGTGGCCACCCGGTCTCCGCGGCGGTCGGTCTCGCCAACCTCGACATCTTCGAGCGCGAGGGCCTCAACCAGCACGTCCTGGACAACGAGAACGCCTTCTTCACGACGCTGCAGAAGCTGCTCGACCTGCCGATCGTCGGCGACGTCCGCGGCAACGGCTTCTTCTACGGCATCGAGCTGGTGAAGGACAAGGCCACCAAGGAGACCTTCACCGACGAGGAGACCGAGCGCGTCCTGTACGGGTTCCTCTCCAAGGCGCTGTACGACAACGGCCTGTACTGCCGGGCCGACGACCGCGGCGACCCGGTCGTCCAGCTCGCGCCGCCGCTGGTCTCCGACCAGTCGACGTTCGACGAGATAGAGGGCATTCTGCGGACCGTCCTCACCGAGGCGTGGACCAAGCTCTGACAGCGGTCCGACCGGCAGGCAGACCACGGATCGGCCGTCCGGTCGCCCCTGTCCGCCCGCCGGCCCGGCGGGCCGGGTTCCGTCCTGCGGTGATCCACCGGACGGAACCCGCTGCTTGACCCTCGCTTGACCACCACATGACCGGCTGGCAGCGGTCATTTCATACGGTCCACACGGCCCGGATGCCCCCATTCGAGTGGGAAGGGGTGCACCCGGGCCGTGTGCTGTGCCCACACCGCGGTTCGAATCCCTACGGTGCCGAGTGACCGATCGGCCCCCTCTTCGTTCCCCCGTACGGGGGAACGAAATTACGATCTGAACCGAGGTGTACGCCATGGTGGCCCCGCCGGACAACGACGTGATCTGGGCGCGTTCCCTGCAGCACTCCCACAATGGCTCACCCGCCCTCGCCGGTGTGTCCGTGGGCGTCCGCGACGGCGAGATCCTCGCCGTGACCGGCCCCAGGGGCAGCGGCAAGACGACCCTGCTGCACTGCCTGTCCGGCCAACTGGTGCCCCAGCAGGGCGAGGTGTGGTTCAACAGCGTCCCCGTCCACACCATGGGCCCCCGGCTGCGCGAACGGCTGCGCCGCGACAAGTTCGGCTGGATCGCCCCCGAGCCCCAGCTCGTGCCGGAGCTGAACGCCTGGGAGAACGTGGCCCTTCCGCTGCTGCTGCGCGGTGGCTCGCACCGGGAGGCGAAGAAGACCGGCCTGGACTGGCTGGAGCGGCTCGACATCGGCGCGTGTGCCAGGAAACGACCGCACGTGCTGCCCCAGGGGCAGCGCCAGCGGATCGCCGTGGCCCGCGCACTGGCCGCCTCACCCGCGGTGATCTTCGCCGACGAGCCGACCGCGACCCTGCACCGCACCGACCGGTCGCACGTGCTGCGCACGCTCACCAGCGCGGCGCGTTCGCACGGCATCACCGTCGTGCTGGCCACCCACGACGCGGAGGTCGCCGCCCTCGCCGACCGTACGGTCCCGCTGCTGGACGGACGCCGCGTCGCCACCGTCGCCCTGCCCGCCGTATCCGATGCGGAGGGCCACGCGGCGTGCTCGCTCTCCGTCTAGCCCGGGGTTCCCATCCGCTGGTCCTGATGCGGCGGCTGCTGGTCGCGGCCGCGTCCGCCGGGGTCGGCTTCCTGCTGCTGTGCGCCCTGGGCTACGCGTCGGGGCACCCGGCGCACTCCACCGAGGCCGTGCTGCGCCTGCTGTGGTGCTTCGTGCCGCTCGCCGCCACCGTGCAGTTCGCGGTCGCGGTGGCCCGTACGGACCCGAGTACCCGGTCGCGTTCCGGGCTGTCCGCCGTGGGCCTCGGGCCGGTGAGGCTCGCGGTGCTCGCCGCGGTCTCCACCGCCGTCTCCTGCACCCTCGGATCGATGGTGGCGCTGCTGTTCTTCCTCCATCTGCGCGGTGATCTGTCCGGGCTGCCGTTCGACGGTGCGGCGGCCGGGCTGCTCGACGCGGACGCCCCGCTGCCGCTCGCGGCGGTGCTCGTGCTGCTGGCCCTCGTCCCGGTGTCCGCGGCGGCGGCGAGCGCGCTGGCGCTGCGTGCCCGGCCGGTCGCGACGGCGTCTGGGGGCTCGGCGACGGCGAAGGACGACGACTCCGTGGACGCCCTGCCACAGGATCTGCCACCGGCGCCGGCCGCACCTCCGACGGGGCTGCCGTGGGGGGTGGCGCTGACCGCGGTCGGCCTCGCCGTCGAGGCGTACATGAGCGGCGGCGACGGGCACAGCCTGCTCCCGCTCCCCGGCAGGCTCGATGCCACCCCGGCCGGAGTGCTGGCGGGCTGGACGCTGACGGCGATCGGCCTGGCCATGGCAGGCCCCGGCCTGGCGTATCTGTGCGGGCGGCTGCTGCAGGCGGTGCGCCCCGGTGCCGTACGCCTGTTGGCCGGCCGGGTGCTGATGAGCGAGGCGCGCCGGATCGGCGGGCCGCTCGGTGTGGTCTGCGCGGTGCTCTCGGCGGCGGCCGCCGCCTACGCGCTGTACGGGACGGGGCCGCGCCCCTTCGGCCCGCTCACGGAACTGGGCGCGGTGCTCGTCCTCGGCTGCACGACGGCGACGCTGCTGACCTCTGCGCTGGAGGCCCGGCAGGACCGCACCCGGACGGCGCAGGCGCTGCTGCGGCTCGGCGCCCCCGCCTCGGCGCTGCGCGCCGCGACAGCGCTGCGCGCCGCCGCGCTGCTGATCGTCTTCGCCCCGCTGACCTGGCTGATCGCCCAGCTTGCGGCGCTGCCGCTGACGGCCTGAGGACGCTGCCTCCCGGTGGCGCCCGCGCACCTCGGCCGCTACGTAGCATGACACCGTGGAAAGCCCGGACTGCAGCACACCCGTACCCGGCCCATCGGGACCGACGGGTCCGACCGGCCCGTCGGGTCCGTCCGGTCCATCCGGCCCGTCGGGTCCGTCCGGTCCATCCGGTCCGTCGGGTCCGTCGCGTCCGTCCGGTCCATCCGGTCCATCCGGTCCGTCGGGTCCATCCGGTCCGTCCGGTCCGTCGGGTCCATCCGGTCCGGAAATCGAGTCGCTCGCCGCGTTCGATTCGGCGGTCGCCGCCGGAACGCTGGCCGGACAGCGGGTCCAGTCCGTCGACCTCACGGACCGCAGCGACGCTCTGCTGGCCGCCGATGCGTCCGGCACGGTCTTCCTCGGCTGCCGGATGGCGTCCGAGGCGGCGGCGAAGGTCCGGGCCGACGGCGCGATCGTCTTCCCGCCGGTGCCCGGGCTGCCCTTCGATCCGTACCGGGGCCTGCTCTACTCCCCCGACGCGCTCTACGAAGGGCTGACGGACGGCGGCTACACGGCGACGCCCGATGCCCGCGCGTACCGCTGGTTCCAGGAGACCCGGGCGAGCGGCGACTCCTTCGCGTCGATGCTGCGCGCGCTCCACGACGACGCGGTCTCCGACGCGCTGGACGAACACCTCGTCGGGGCCCGCGTCGTCGGGGTGATGGGCGGCCACGCCACCGCTCGCGGCAGCGCGCGGTACGCGGCGGCGGCCCGGCTGGGCCGGACGCTGGCCCGGGGCGGCCTGACCGTGGCGACCGGCGGCGGGCCCGGCGCGATGGAGGCCGCGAACCTCGGTGCGTACGCGGCGCCGCACCCCGATCCGATGCTGGAGGCGGCCTGCGGGATGCTGGCCGCGACCCCCTCGTTCCTCCCGTCGGTCACCGCGTGGGCGCTGGCCGCCTTCGCCGTACGGGAACGCTGGCCGGGCGGCGGCGGCTCGGTGTCGATCCCCACCTGGTTCTACGGACACGAGCCGCCGAACCCGTTCGCCGACCACATCGCCAAGTACTTCGCCAACGCCCTGCGCGAGGACGGGCTGCTCGCCCGCTCCACGGCGGGCGTGATCTTCCTACCGGGCGCGGCCGGCACCGTACAGGAGATATTCGACAACGCGACGCCGAACTACTACGGCTCGCGCGGCGGACCGACCCCGATGGTGCTGGTCGGCCGCACGCACTGGACCCGGGAGCTGCCTGCCTGGCCGCTGCTGCGCGCGCTGGCCGACGGCCGGACGATGGGGTCCCGAATCGCGCTCGTCGACACGGTGGACGAGGCACCCGAGGCACTCGCCCGGTTGTCGGCGGACCCGTGGCCGGGAGCCGGCCAGTAACCGGAGTCCGAACCGGTCCCGGATCAGCGGGAGGCGAGACGGGCCACCAGCGCGTCGAAGAAGGCCTCCCAGCCGTCCTCGGCCGCAGCGTACTGCTCGGCCGTGAGGTTGCCGCCGCGCTGTGTGAAGACCATTTCGGTGGTCTTGGCGCCGCGGTCGGCGAACGTGACGGTAACGGTCTCGCCCTCGATGTCGGCGGGCGCGGTGGCATCCTTCAGCGTGAACACCAGCCGCTCGGGCGCGACCACCTCGCGGTAGACCCCGTGGAACGGCATCTCGGTGCCCGGCACCACGATGACCAGGCTCCAGGCACCGCCCGGCCTGACGTCCATCGAGACCCGGTCGAGCGGAACCTCGGCGTCCCCGCCGTACCAGGCGGCGAAGTGCTCGGGGGTCGTCCACGCCTCGAAGACGCGTTCCCGCGGAGCGTCGAGGATACGGGTGATGTCGATGCCCTCGCGTGCTGAACCGGTCATTGTTCCGTCCTTCGATGAGTCGTTCTGGACCTTCCGTGTGTCCCCTCCAGCTTGCACGGACACCACGGGAAACGGCGGGCGGGACCGGCGGACGCCGCTCGGCCGGTCCAGTGAGCCGCGGCCGCCGCCGGGCCGCGCTCGTCCGGTCAGAAGGCGGCGGGCAGGACGACGGTCTCCGCCGCGTCGAAGCCGGCCCCGACCACCGCGCCCACCTCCGGCGCGTCCCGCAGCGCGCACTCCGCCTCCAGCACCGCACCGCCCTCCGGGATCAGCTGTACGGCGACGTGGTTGCCCCGGAACGTACGCGTCCCGACCATGCAGCGCAGCCCGTCGTCCGGGGCACCGATCCGGACCCCGGCCGGGCGCACCAGCAGATCGCACGCCCCCTGCGGCGAGCCCTCGGGCACCGGCACCGTGCCCCACACCGTGTCGGCGGCCGTGCCGGTCACCGTCGCCTCGACCACGTTGTCGAAGCCGAGGAACCGGGCGACGAAGGCGGAGGCGGGCCGCTGCCAGACCTCCAACGGGGTGCCCACCTGGGCGATCCGCCCGTCGCGCATCACCACCACCCGGTCGGCGAGGGCGAACGCCTCGCCCTGGTCGTGGGTGACGGCGAGCACCGTCGTGCCCAACCGTCCGAAGAGTGTGCGCAGTTCGACGACGAGCCGTTCACGCAGGCCGCGGTCGAGCTGGCCGAGCGGCTCGTCCAGCATCAGCAGCTTGGGGCGCGGAGCGAGCGCCCGCGCGAGGGCGACACGCTGCTGCTCGCCGCCGGACAGCGCGGCGACGGCCCGCCGTTCGGCGCCGGGCAGGCCCACCAGGTCGAGGAGTTCGCCGACCCGGTGCTCCTGATCGCGCCGCGACACCCCGCGCATCCGCAGCCCGAAGGCGACGTTGGCGCCGACGTCCCGGTGCGGGAACAACTGGTGGTCCTGGAACATCAGGCCGAGACCGCGCCGGTGCACCGGCACCCCCGCCTGGTCCGCGCCGTCCAGCAGCACCCGGCCGCCGTCCGGCGGACGCAGTCCGGCAACCACCCGCAGCAGCGTCGACTTGCCGCTGCCGCTCGGTCCCAGCACGCACACGATCTCGTGCTCGGCGACCTCCAGGTCCACCCGGTCGAGCGCCGCACGCTCGCCGAAGCGAACCGTGGCCGATTCCAGTGTCAGCATCTCTAGAACTCCCCGGACCGGTCCGTGCGAATACGTTCGAGCAGCAGCAGCGACACCGCGCAGACCACCATCAGAAGGGTGCTGAGGGCCATCGCCTGGCCGTAGTTGAGCTCCCCGGCCCGCCCCAGCAGCCGGGCCACGGCGACCGGCAGCGTCGGGCGGTCGGGCCGCGCGATGAACACCGTCGCACCGAACTCACCGAGCGACACCGCGAACGCGAAGCCGGCCGCGACCAGCAACGCCCGTCGTACCAGTGGCAGATCGACCTCCCGCCAGGCCCGCAGGGGTGACGCGCCGAGCACCGCGGCCGCCTCCCTCAGCCGGCCGTCCACCGCGCGCAGGACCGGCAGCATGGTCCGTACGACGAAGGGCACACCGACCAGCGCCTGGGCGAGCGGCACCAGAATCCACGAAGTCCGCAGATCCAGCGGGGGCTTGTCCAGGGTGATCAGGAAACCGAAGCCGACGGTGACCGCGGACACCCCGAGCGGCAGCATCAGCAGGGCGTCGAAGCCGCGCACGAGCCGGCCCGTGCGCCGGGTCAGCGCCGCGGCGGCGAGCCCGCCGACGACCAGCGCGATGGCCGTCGCGACCAGTGCGTACTGGACCGAGTTCCGGACCGCTTCGAGCGGCGCGACCAGGAACGTACCGCCGCCCGCGTCCACGGACCCCAGGGCGCGGTAGTAGTCGAGGCCGTGGCCGCCGGGCGTGGCCAGCGAGCGCTCCACCAGCACCCCGAGCGGCAGCAGGATCAGCACCAGCACGGACAGCAGCACCCCGCAGAGCAGCGCCCACTGCCCGGCGCCGCGCGGCCTGCGAGCGGTCTGCGCGGGGTCGACCAGTTTCAGCGCGGTCTCCCTGCGCCGTACGGTCCACGCGTGCACGGCGAGGATCGCGCCGACCGCGGCGAACTGCACCAGCGTCAGCACGGCGGCCGTCGGCAGGGCGAGCAGTTGGGCGGTCTGCCGATAGATCTCCACCTCCAGCGTGGCGTATCCCGGACCGCCGAGGATCTGCACGACGCCGAAGGAGGTGAAGGTGAAGAGGAAGACCATCAACGCGGCAGCGGCCACTGCGGGCGCGAGGGCCGGCAGGGTGACCCGCCGCCAGGCGGCGAACCGTCCGGCGCCCAGCACCCGGGCGGCCTCCTCCTGCCGCGGGTCGAGCTGTGACCACAGCCCGCCCACGGTCCGTACGACCACCGCGTAGTTGAAGAAGACATGGGCGAGCAGAATCGCCCAGACGGTGGTGTCGAGGCGTACACCCCAGAGCTCGTCCATGAACCCGCCGCGCCCCACCATCGCCAGGAAGGCCGTACCGACGACGACGGTCGGCAGGACGAACGGCACGGTGACGACCGCCCGCAGCAGCTGTTTGCCGGGGAAGTCGTAGCGGGCGAAGACATAGGCGCCGGGCAGCGCGATCAGCAGGGTCAGCGCGGTCGAGGCGAGCGCCTGCCAGGTGGTGAACCACAGGACGTCGCGAATGTCCGGCCGGGTCAGCACCTCGCCGATCCGGCCGAACTGCCAGACGCCGTCCGCCTTCAGGCCGCGGCCGACGATCGCGGTGACCGGATAGGCGAAGAACAGCGCGAAGAACGCGACGGGCACGGCCATCAGGCCGAGCCGCACCGCGCTCCCGCGCCGCGCCTTCGCGCGCGTGACATCCGCGTGCCCACAGCGGCGGAGCGGGTCCGCACCACGCGGCCCGTCCTGGTGCGCGCCCGTCCCGCCCGAGCCCTTCCCGCCCGCGTCCGTTCCGCGGACGGGTGTCTTCGCTACTTCACTACGAGCGAGGACCACGACTGGACCCACTGCTCACGGTTCTTGGCGATCGCGTCCGGGGCAACGGTCGTCGGCCGGTCCACAGTCGCGCCGAACTTCGTGAAGAGCTCCGGCAGTTTCGCGCCCTCGGTGACCGGGTTCACGAACATGTTGAGCGGCATGTCCTCCTGGAACCTCTTGCTGATCAGGAAGTCCAGCAGGGCCTTGCCGCCGGCCTCGTTCTTCGCGCCGTTCAGCAGCCCCGCGAACTCGATCTGGCGGAAGCAGGTCCCGGTGGCCACCCCGGTCGGGGCCGTCGCGGGCTGCGGCTTCGCGTAGAGCACCTCGACGGGCGGGCTGGAGGCGTACGAGACGACGAGCGGTCGGTCGGCCTTGGCCTTCTTGCCGCCCGCGGAGCCTGAGAACTCCTCGTTGTACGCCTGCTCCCAACTGTCGACGACCTTGACGCCGTTGCTCTTCAGCTTCTTCCAGTAGTCCTGGTAGCCCTTCTCGCCGTAGGTGGCAACCGTGCCGAGGAGGAAGCCGAGGCCGGGCGAGGAGGTCTGGGCGTTCTCGGTGACGAGGAGGTTCTTGTACGCGGGCTTCGTCAGGTCCTCGAAGGACTGCGGCGGTGCGAGCTTCTTGTCGGCGAAGTACTTCTTGTCGTAGTTGACGCAGATGTCACCGGTGTCGATCGGGGTGACCCGGTGCTCGGCGGCGTCGAGTTGGGCATCGGACGCCACCTGGTCGACGCCCTTCGCCTCGTACGGCGTGAAGAGGCCGCTGTCGAGGGCGCGGGAGAGCAGGGTGTTGTCGACGCCGAAGAACACGTCACCACGCGGCGATCCCTTGGTCAGGATCTCCTGGTTGAGGGCGACACCCGCATCGCCACTCTTCAGAACCTTGACGGTGTAGCCGGTCTGTTCGGTGAACTCCTTCAGCACGTCCTTGGAGGCGTTGAAGGAGTCATGGCTGACGAGCGTCACGGTCTTCGAGCCCGAGCTCTTCGTGGAGCCGGAACCGGAGCCCGACGTACCGGAACTCCCGCATCCGGCAAGTGCGGTGACGCCGAGCGCGGCGGCAACGGCCGTCGCCGCGAGCTGCTTGGTCCTGCGCGTGGTGCTCATTGTGGATTCCTCCTGGGTTTTGGCCAGGAAGAGACGCGGCCCTGCCCACGGGAGGCGGGCAGGGCGCAACAGCATGAGTTGATGACCGAACTTCCTACCCGGAATGACCCGGGCGAGGTTCAGAGGGTCTGCGGCCGACCTGTCCTCGGTGCCGCACTCTCAGCGCTGTGGCGCTCCCCTGTCGGAATATGAAGTTGATTCTATGAAGTTGATTTCAGGCCCAGGTTACACGGGCCGTTCCGACCTCAGCGCTCGGCCGCCGCCAGCTGCCCGCAGGCCCCGTCGATCTCCTGGCCACGGGTGTCCCGCACGGTCACCGGCACCCCGTGTGCCGCGATCGCCTCGACGAACGCCTTCTCGTCCTCGGGACGCGACGCGGTCCACTTGGACCCGGGCGTGGGGTTCAGCGGGATCAGGTTGACGTGCACCCGCTTCCCCTTGAGGAGCCGGCCGAGCCGATCGCCGCGCCACGCCTGGTCGTTGATGTCCCGGATCAGCGCGTACTCGATGGAGATGCGACGACCGGACTTCTCCGCGTACTCCCACGCGGCGTCCAGCACCTCACCCACCTTCCACCGCGTGTTCACGGGGACGAGCGTGTCGCGCAGCTCGTCGTCCGGGGCGTGCAGCGAGACGGCGAGACGGCACTTGAAGCCCTCGTCGGCGAAGCGGAGCATCGCGGGCACCAGGCCGACGGTGGAAACGGTGATCCCGCGCTGCGAGAGCCCCAGCCCGTCCGGCTCCGGGTCGGTCAGCCGGCGGATCGCGCCGACCACCCGCTTGTAGTTGGCGAGCGGCTCGCCCATGCCCATGAAGACGATGTTGGAGAGCCGCGCCGGGCCCCCCGGGACCTCCCCGTCGCGCAGCGCCCGCATGCCGTCCACGATCTGGTGGACGATCTCGGCGGTCGACAGATTGCGGTCGAGACCGGCCTGTCCCGTGGCGCAGAACGGGCAGTTCATCCCGCATCCCGCCTGTGACGAGATACACATCGTCACCCGCTCCGGGTAGCGCATCAGGACGGATTCGACGAGCGTCCCGTCATGCAGCTTCCACAGCGTCTTACGGGTGGTGTCGTCGTCACAGCTGATGTGGCGGACCACGGACATCAGGTCGGGGAACATCGCTTCGGCGAGCTTGTCCCGCGAACCGGCCGGGATGTTGGTCCACTCCGCCGGGTCGTGCGCGTACCGCGCGAAGTAGTGCTGCGAGAGCTGCTGGGCGCGGAACGGCTTCTCGCCGATCGCGGCAACGGCTTCCTTGCGCTCGGCGGGCGTGAGGTCGGCGAGATGCCGCGGCGGCTTCTTGGCTCCGCGGGGCGCGACGAAAGTGAGTTCTCCGGGATTAGGCATGGTCCATCCAGTGTCGCAGACAGAACAGTGAGGGCCCGCCGCCCTGTGGACAACGGACCCTCACTCGTAAAAGCCCAGGTCAGGAAGGTAGAGCGCGGGGGATCAACCGGAGCCCACAAACAGCACCAGCAGCAGCCAGACCACCGGGGCGGTCGGCAGCAGCGAGTCCAGCCGGTCCATGATGCCGCCGTGCCCCGGCAGCAGCGTGCCCATGTCCTTGATGCCGAGGTCCCGCTTGATCATCGACTCAGCCAGGTCACCGAGGGTGGCGGTGGCCGCGACCGCGAGCCCCAGCAGCAGCCCCTGCCACCAGGTACCGCCGTCGATCAGGAACTGCATGCACAGCGCACCGGCGGCCATCGCGAAGGCGACGGCCCCGAACAGGCCCTCGCGGGTCTTCCCGGGACTGATGCGCGGCGCGAGCTTGTGCTTCCCGAAGCGCCAGCCGACGGCGTACGCGCCCGTGTCACTGACCACGGTCAGCAGCAGGAAGGTGAGCACCCGCTGCGGTCCGTCGTCCGCGGTCAGGAGCATGGCAACGAAGGTGGCCAGGAACGGTACGTAGAACGCGGCGAACACTCCCGCCGTGACGTCCTTGAGGTAGCCCTCCGGAGGCTCGGTCATCCGCCAGACGAGCACCGCGAGCGCGGTCAGCGCCATCGCCACCCAGGCGCCCTCGGCACCCCGCGCGTATCCGGCCACGACCATCGCCGCGCCACCGACCGCCAGCGGGATGAGCGGCGCCTTGATGCCCTTGCGCTCCTCCAGCCGGGAGGTGAGCTCCCACAGGCCCACGACGACGGCGACGGCGATCACACCGACGAAGACGGCCTTCACGATGAACAGCGAGGCGACGATGACGGCGCCGAGCCCCACACCGACCCCTATGGCGGCTCGCAGATCACGGCCCGCACGTTTCTTCTGCGGGGGAGGCGGCGCGGTGGACATGGGCTCCTGCGGCTTCTCGTCGCGGAACAGGGGGCCGCCGCTCAGGCGTGCGGCCCCCTGGTCCCGGTCATCATGGTCGTCAGCGTCTCTACCTGTGTCGGACGCGTCCGGCACGATGGGCATGGGCCGAGTCTGCTGGGCGTCATGCACATCGTATGCAGGACCCGCCGGAGCTGCCTGCATCTCGGGCGGACCCCAGTGGCCGGCTCTCTGCGGGGCGCCCCAGGAAGAGTCGTTCATCAGACTTCGAGCAGCTCGGCTTCCTTGTGCTTGAGCAGCTCGTCGACCTGTGCGACGTACTTCGCGGTGGTGTCGTCCAGTTCCTTCTCGGCGCGACGCACCTCGTCCTCGCCGGTCTCCTTGTCCTTGACCAGCTTGTCGAGCGTCTCCTTGGCCTTGCGGCGCACGGCCCGGATGGAGATCTTGGAGTCCTCGGCCTTCGTCTTCGCGACCTTGATGTACTCGCGACGACGCTCCTCGGTGAGGTCCGGGAAGGTCACTCGGATGATATTGCCGTCGTTGCTCGGGTTGACGCCGAGGTCCGAGTCGCGGATGGCCTGTTCGATGTTGCGCAGCGCGCTCTTGTCGAACGGCGTCACGACGGCCATGCGCGGCTCGGGCACCGAGAACGAGGCGAGCTGGTTGATCGGGGTCAGCGCGCCGTAGTAGTCGGCGACGATCTTGTTGAACATCGCCGGGTGGGCACGGCCGGTACGGATCGCGGCGAAGTCCTCCTTCGCTACGACGACGGCCTTCTCCATCTTCTCCTCGGCCTCAAGGAGGGTTTCTTCGATCACCACGTGCTCCTGCGTGTCTTGAGTGGGCCCGGCGTGCTCGGGCCCGGCGGGTCCTGGGTCGCGTCCTCACCTGCACGGTGTCCGACCGGCAGGCCGTTGTCCATCCTTCGGGACCTGTCCCGGGGTGTTCCCCGCAGGCCCCGGGCCCTCCCACGGCTTGCCGGGAAGGCCCCCCGGTTCTCAGGCCCGGGTGCCCTGGTCACTCACGAGCGTGCCGATCTTCTCACCCTTGACCGCGCGGGCGATATTGCCCGCGGCCGTCAGTTCGAAGACAAGGATCGGCAGCTGGTTGTCACGGCAGAGCGTGATGGCGGTGGCGTCGGCGACCTTGAGATCGCGGGCGAGCACCTCGCTGTACTCGAGGGCGTCGAACTTCACCGCGTCGGGGTTGGTCTTCGGGTCGGAGTCGTAGACCCCGTCCACGCCGTTCTTGCCCATGAGCAGCGCCTGGGCGTCGATCTCCAGGGCGCGCTGGGCAGCGGTGGTGTCGGTGGAGAAGTACGGCATCCCCATACCGGCGCCGAAGATGACGACGCGGCCCTTCTCCAGGTGGCGCACGGCGCGCAGCGGGATGTACGGCTCCGCGACCTGTCCCATGGTGATGGCGGTCTGGACCCGGGAGTCGATGCCCTCCTTCTCCAGGAAGTCCTGGAGAGCCAGGCAGTTCATGACCGTGCCGAGCATGCCCATGTAGTCGGACCGGGCCCGGTCCATGCCGCGTTGCTGGAGTTCGGCACCGCGGAAGAAGTTGCCGCCGCCGATGACAACCGCGATTTCCGCGCCGTCGCGGACGACTGCCGCGATTTCCCGGGCGATGGCGTGTACGACGTCGGGGTCTACACCGAGACCTCCGCCGCCGGCGAACGCTTCTCCGGACAGCTTCAGCATGAAGCGTCCGGGCACCTTGCCGTCCTCGCGCTTGTGGTCACCTTTGGCGGCGTCCGCGCCCTTGTTCATGGAGATTCTCCTCGTGCACATACGAAGAAGGCCATTGCCGGTGGGTCTGGTGTCCCTCAGCGGCAATGGCCTCCTCGTCAGATCTGCGGTCGTACGGCATGAGTGCGGCCGACGACTGCACTGGACCCTAACGGGGTCCACCGTTGTTCGCGGACAGACTCAGATGCCGACCTTGATGCGCGAGAAGCGCTTCAGGGTGACACCGGCCTCGTCCAGAACCTTCTGGACGGACTTCTTGTTGTCCTTGGCGAACGCCTGCTCCAGGACGACGACTTCCTTGAAGAAACCGTTGACGCGACCCTCGACGATCTTCGGAAGGGCGGCCTCCGGCTTGCCCTCCTCGCGAGAGGTGGCCTCGGCGACACGACGCTCGTTCTCGACCGTCTCGGCCGGGACCTCGTCGCGGTTGAGGTACTTCGGGGCGAAGGCGGCGATGTGCTGCGCGACGTCCTTGGCGGCCTCGGCATTCTCCTTGTCGAGCTCGACCAGCACACCGACCTGCGGCGGGAGGTCGGGCATCGTGCGGTGCATGTACGCAGCCACGTAACCGCCGGTGAACTGCGCGAAGCGGTCCAGGACGATCTTCTCGCCGAGGTTGGCGTTGGCCTCGTCGACGTACGCCTGGACGGTCTTGCCGGCCTCGATCTCGGAGGCGAGCAGCGCGGCCAGGTCGGCCGGGGAGGTCGCGGCGACGTGGGCGGCGAGCGTGTTGGCGACGGTCTGGAACTTCTCGCCCTTGGCGACGAAGTCCGTCTCGCACTTCAGCTCGAGCAGAACGCCGGAGGTCTTGTCCTCGGAGATGAGGGAGACGACGGCGCCGTTCTCGGCAGAACGGCCCTCGCGCTTGGCGACGCCCTTCTGACCCTTGATACGGAGCGCCTCGACGGCCTTGTCGACGTTACCGTCGGCCTCGTCGAGCGCCTTCTTGCAGTCCATCATGCCGGCGCCGGTCAGCTCGCGGAGCTTCTTGACGTCAGCGGCGGTGTAGTTCGCCATGAGTCTGTGTTTCTCTCTCGAAGTCTGAAAGATCTACGGGTGAACGGCGGGGGCGGTGCTCGTGGCACCGGCCCCCGCCGTCATCAGCCGTGACGGAGGTGTCAGGCCTGCTCGGCGTCCGCGGCCGGGGCCTCGGCGGCGGGGGCCTCGGCAGCAGCCTCGGCCGGCGTCTCGGCAGCGTCCGCGACCTTCTCGGTCTCGGCGGAGGTCTGCACCTCGGCGTCGGCCTTCTTGTCGCCCTCGAGCAGGTCGCGCTCCCACTCGGCGAGCGGCTCGCCGGCAGCCTTCTCGCCCGGCTTCGAGTCACCGGTGGCGGCACCGGAACGGGCGATGAGGCCCTCGGCGACGGCATCGGCGATCACGCGGGTGAGCAGGGTGACGGAGCGGATCGCGTCGTCGTTGCCCGGAATCTTGTAGTCGACCTCGTCGGGGTCACAGTTGGTGTCGAGGATCGCGACGACCGGGATGTGGAGCTTGCGCGCCTCACCGACGGCGATGTGCTCCTTCTTGGTGTCGACGATCCAGACGGCGCTCGGCACCTTCTGCATCTCGCGGATACCACCGAGGGTCTTCTCCAGCTTGGCCTTCTCGCGGGAGAGGACCAGGAGCTCCTTCTTGGTGAGGCCGGAGGCGGCCACATCCTCGAAGTCGATGAGCTCGAGCTCCTTCAGACGCTGAAGGCGCTTGTAGACGGTGGAGAAGTTGGTGAGCATGCCACCGAGCCAACGTTGGTTGACGTACGGCATGCCGACGCGCGTCGCCTGCTCGGCGATGGCTTCCTGGGCCTGCTTCTTGGTACCGACGAACATGATGGAGCCGCCGTGGGCGACGGTCTCCTTGACGAACTCGTAGGCGCGGTCGATGTACGACAGCGACTGGAGCAGGTCGATGATGTAGATGCCGTTGCGCTCGGTGAAGATGAAGCGCTTCATCTTCGGGTTCCAGCGACGGGTCTGGTGACCGAAGTGGACGCCGCTTTCCAGCAGCTCCCGCATCGTGACGACGGCCATGGCCGTACTCCTTGAGGTGCTCGGTTGCCGCGACCGCAGGATTGCTGTCGCGCCTGACGCCCCGACGCGCCGTGCCACAAGGGACCGAGGAGCGCGTCCACCATCCGCAGAGAGGGAGGTGGCGGGGCGTGCGAAGTCGACCCGGTGACCCGGATCGCCATAGGAAGTGTACGGGACGGGCCGGGTGCCGGGTGACGGCGTTGTCCACAACCGGTCGGTAGTCCACAGATCCGGACCATGATCCCCGCGAATCCGCGCGGCGCGGGACCGTTCTGCCATGCGATGCACACCTGATCCGACCGTTTCCCTTCCCCTCCTCGTGCACGGACTCCGGCCCGTGCGCGGACTCCGGTTCCGCGAGGCCGTGCTCGTACTCGTGCTCGTGGCGGTGACCCTGCTCGCGACGCTGTGCGGTGCGCCGGTCGCAACAGCGGCAGGGGCGCGGGCCGCGCCTGGCGCCGTGTGGCCGCTGGCCGGACGGCCCGTGGTCGTACGGGGATGGGAGCCGCCGGCCGACGCCTACGGGCGGGGCCACCGCGGGGTGGATCTCGCCGCGGAGTCGGGCACGGCGGTGCTCGCCGCGGCCTCGGGCCGGGTCTCGTTCGCAGGACGTGTGGCGGGGCGCGGAGTGCTGGCGATCGAGGTGGCCGGGACGGGTGATCCGCCGCAGCGGACCACGTACGAGCCGGTGCGCGCGCTGGTCACGAAGGATGAGGAGGTGGTGGCGGGACAGGTCGTGGCGGTCCTGGAGGCGGGGCCCTTCCACTGCGCGTCGGGCTGTCTTCACTGGGGGCTGCGGCGCGGTGACGCGTATCTGGATCCGTTGTCGCTACTGCCGCCCGGGCTGCTGCGGCGGGGGCCGTCCCGGCTGCTGCCGGTGTTCGGCGTACCGGAGCCGCGGCCCTCGGCTGAGGGAGCCGGGGACGGACTCGCCGCCCCCGGCGTTCTGCTCGTCGTCGCCGCCGTGCGGCCCCGACGTCAGTCCGGTACGCCCTGGACGCCGCGCAGGACCATGGCGACAGCGGTGTCCGCGATCACGCCCGGCTCCTCCGCCACACCGAGTTCGATACGCCGCACCGCGGCGTCCACCGAGCCCTGCAGCAGCATCGCCGCCAGCCTCGGCTGTTCATGGCCGAGGTCGCCGAGCGCCTCGACGATCATGGCGATCAGCCCGCCGTGCGCGGCCCTGATCTTCTCGCGTGCGCCCGCGTCCAGTTCGCTCGCCGAGATCGCGACGACCGCCCGGTGGCGGCGGTCCCCGACGAGGTCGAGCTGCCGCCGCACGTAGGCCTCGATCTTCGCCTCCGGCGTGGTGGCCTGCTCCATCGCGCCTTCGACCTCGGCCGCCCAGACGGGGAAGTCGACGGCGCAGAGCTCTTCGACGACGGCTGCACGCGAGCGGAAGTACTCATAGACGGAGGACCGGGCAAGGCCCGTGCGTTCGGCGAGGGCGGGGAAGGTCAGCGCCTCCGTACCGCCCTCGGACAGCAGGGAGCGGGCGGCGTCCAGGAGGGCGCCGCGCTGCATGGTCCGGTGCTCGGCCACCGAGGCCGCTCGAATCCTGGGCACCCGTCCACTCTACGGCGGCCGGTGTGCGAGGGAGCGCGTAAGGCCCCGATCGGTGGCCGAAGAAGCCACGAACGCGACGGCCACCGGGAGGGTCTCAGCGGCCGGCGTCGGCCAGTTTCGCGCGCAGCTGCAGCACCGATTTGGTGTGGATCTGGCTGACACGGCTCTCGGTGACCCCGAGCACGTTGCCGATCTCGGCGAGGGTGAGGCCCTCGTAGTAGTAGAGCGTGACGACCGTCTTCTCGCGCTCCGGAAGCGTATTGATCGCCCGGGCGAGCAACCGTCTGAGCTCACGGTCCTCGGCGACCTCCACCGGATCGTCGGCGGCGGTGTCCTCGAGCGTGTCCATCAGGCTCAGCCGGTCACCGCCCTCGCCGCCGACGTGCAGCAGCTCTTCCAGCGCGACCACGTTCGCGAGGGACAACTGGCTGAAAACCGCGTGCAGTTCCTCCAGCGCGATGCCCATTTCCGCAGCGACCTCCGGCTCGGAAGGGGTGCGTCGCAGCTGCGCCTCCAGCGTGGCGTAGGCGCGTTCCACGGCCCGCGCCTTCTGGCGCACCGAGCGGGGGATCCAGTCCAGCGCCCGGAGTTCGTCGATCATCGCGCCCCGGATGCGGGTGATCGCGTACGTCTCGAACTTGATCGCGCGTTCGATGTCGAACTTCTCGATCGCGTCGATCAGTCCGAAGACGCCCGAGGAGACGAAGTCCGCCTGCTCGACGTTGGAAGGCAGGCCCACACTCACCCGGCCCGCGACGTACTTCACCAGCGGTGAGTAGTGCAGGATCAGCTGCTCCCGCAGCCGCTCGTCGCCCGTGGACTTGTAGGAACGCCACAACTCGTCGAGCGAGGAGGGGGCAGGGGGGCGCACAGTGCCACGCGCAGCCGGTGGTACTGCCGCGCGGTCAGACCCGGAGGTGTGCTGGGGCATGTGGTGCCTTGAGCCGTTCTGCTGTGAAGTGCTGGGGGACTTGTGTCTGAGTCGGAATCCTTGTGAGCGTAGCGTGACTGAGGCGTCGCGGTCCGCGCAGGACGGTGGATCGGCGCTGTGCCATTCCGGTCGATCGAACATGCCTGAGGCCCGGGGCCGTCGCCGGATACGCCGGCCCCGGCAGCGTCGCTGAAGGATCCGCCGAGGTCATCGGCATCACCTTTTCACCCGAATGCTCCAGGTCAAGTACCGCCTCGCCGCGCGTCGCCATCGCAGATACGCCGCGGCGTCAACCGCCATCCGTCGCCATCGCGTTCGACGAACCCCAGTGAGTGCAGTTCGTACAGCCTGCCGAGCGCTTCGTCGGCGCTCGTTCCCGCCGTGCGGGCCACCTCGCGCCCGCTGACGGCGCCGCGCGGCGGCAGCGCGTCGAGGACCCTGGCGGAGACGGCGTCCAGCAGGTCCCTGGGGTGTACGGGGCCGCGCCTGGCCGGAGCCAGCTCGCCGATGTCCCCCACCAGTTCGGCCACTTCTGCGGCGTCCGTGACCAGGATGCCCTCCCCGCGGAGCAGTTCGTGGACCCCTGCCGACAACCCGCTGGTGGCGGGGCCCGGCACGCCCATGGTGAAGCGGCCGAGCCGCTGCGCGCTGCGTGCGGTGACCAGCGAACCGCTGCGGTATTCGGCCTCGACCACCACCGTCCCGCGCGTCAACGCGGCGATGACCCGGTTCCGGAGAATGAATCTGCTGCGGGTCGGATGATCGGACGGTGGCAATTCGCCGATGACGAGCCCCTGTTCCACCATGCGTCCGATCAACTCGGCATGTCCCCGGGGATAGGCGACGTCCACCCCGCAGGCCAGGACCGCCATCGTCGCCCCGTCGACAGCGAGCGCGCCACGATGAGCTGCCCCGTCCACCCCGAACGCCGCTCCCGAGACCACCACCCACCCGAGCTCGGCGAGCCCCGCGCCGAGGCTCGCCGCCATGTGGGAGCCGTACGGCGTGCAGGCACGGGCGCCGACCACGGCGACCGAGCGCAGCGCCCAGAGCCGCAGATCGCGCGGTCCCCGCACCCACAGGCCGGTCGGCCTGGCGTCACCCAGGTCGTCGAGCTGGCTGGGCCACTCCCGCTCGCCGGGGCAGACGAACCGCCCGCCGATCGCTGCGACTGCCGCGAGGTCCTGCTCGGGCTCGGCTTTCTCGGCCCGCAACCGGTAGCCGTCGAGACGTTTCGGAGTCATTCCGGTCAGTTGCTCGGCGGCCCCGTCCCTGGTAGTGATCCGCCGTATCAGCTCGACGGCGCCGAGTTCGCGCAGCCATCGGCCGCCGCGCTCGTCCCCCGGCTCCAGGACTCGGGTCAGCGCGGCCCGTGCCAGGCGCTCCCGATCGCCCACCGCCACTCCCGGCTCCTCCTCCGGCCCTGGCTCGGGCCCCGCGCCGCGCTCCCGCTCCGGCCCCGGTGTCCGCCCAGGGTGCTCCCCCTGATCATGGTCCGCCCGCACTGTCATGACACTCCGGCCTCCATCAGGGTGCCCCGGGGGATCCCGGTCCGCAGTTCCAGCGCCACCGCGATGTCGGAGGCCTCCGGCCGGTCGGCACCGCGCAGATCGGCGACGGTCCACGCCACCCTGAGCACCCGGTCCAGGCCCCGAGCCGTGAGCATGCCGCGTTCCATGTCCCGTTCGGCTTCCAAGAGCGCGCCCGGTGCCGCGACCAGCCGGGTCCGCAGCTCATGGCCGGGCACCTCGCTGTTGGTCGTCCACGCGGTGCCGGCCAACCGCTCCGCCGCCCGCGCCCTCGCCTCCCGGACCCGGGCCGCGACGGTGGCCGTCGACTCAGCTCTGCCGCCCTTCCCCATCAGATCCTCGCGCCTGACGGGATCGACGACCACCCGCAGATCGACCCGGTCGAGCAGGGGCCCGGAAAGCCGCGACATATAGCGGCGGACCGTCGACGGCGCGCACTCGCAGCCGGCGCCGCTGAGTGTGTGCCGGCCGCACGGGCAGGGATTGGCGGCCAGCACCATCAGGAATCTGGCGGGCAGCCGCACCACCCCAGCGCTGCGCGCCACCACCACATGCCCCGACTCCAGTGGCTGGCGCAGCGCGTCCAGCACCCGCATGGAGAATTCCGGTGCCTCGTCCAGAAAGAGAATCCCTCGATGGGCCAGGGAGACCGCACCGGGCCTCGGCAGCCCGTTGCCACCGCCGACCAGCGACTGCATCGTCGCCGAGTGGTGCGGTGCGCAGTACGGCGCCCGGGTGACCAGCGGTTCCCCCGGCGGCAGAATGCCGGCCACCGAATGCACCGCGGTGACTTCCAGGGACTCCTTCCTCGTCAACGCCGGCAGGATCGCCGGCAATCGCTCGGCCAGCATGGTCTTGCCGGCGCCCGGCGGCCCGGAGAGCAGCAGATGGTGGCCGCCCGCCGCGGCGACCTCCAGCGCCTTGCGGGGCCGCAGCTGCCCCGTCACGTCAGCGAGATCCGGTGGGTTGCCGTCGCCCTGCCCGGGCCCCCGGGCGAGCCCGGTACCGATCCCCGCGCCGGGCACCATCAGCCCGGCGAGCATGGTGTCGGGCCGCCCCTCGTCGTGGGCCTGCCGCTCGTCCGGCACCGGCTCGTCGCAGAGCACCGCGATCAGCTGCCGCAGGCTCCGCACCCCGAGGACCGAGACCCCGGGCACCAGCGCCGCCTCCCCTGCGGTCTGCTCGGGCACGACGACCTGGCGGTACCCGGCCTCCGCCGCGGCGAGCACGGCGGGCAGCACTCCGCGCACCGGCCGCACCCGACCGTCGAGCCCCAGCTCACCGATCATCACCACATCGGCGATGGACGCCGGATCGATCCGCTCGGCCGCGCCCAGCACCGCACAGGCCACCGCCAGATCGAATCCGGAGCCGCCCTTCGGTACGGAAGCCGGTGACAGGCCCACCGTGAGTTTCTTCTGCGGCCACTCGGCCCCGGAGTTCGCCACCGCGGCCCTGACCCGGTCCCGGCTCTCCACCAGGCTCTTGTCCGGCAGCCCCACCAGGGTGAACGCGGCCACCCCCGCCTCCAGGTCCGCCTGAACCTCCACCACCACGCCCTCGACGCCGACGAGCGCCACTGAACACGCCCGCGCGAACCCCATCAGGCCACCCCGCGCGCATGCTCGACGACGGGCGCTCCACGCCTGGGCAGCACCACGCCGACCAGGTCGATCCGGACCCCGCCGGGCGGCGCGCCGCCGTGCCGGTGGAGCCAGATCCCGGCCAGCCGTCGCAGCCTCTCCGCCTTGACCGGGGTGACCGCCGCCATCGGATGTTCGAAGGCACCCTCCCTGCGGGTCTTCACCTCGCAGACCACGAGTGCGTCGCCGTCCATCGCGACGATGTCGATCTCACCGGCACGACAGCGCCAGTTCCGTTCCAGTACGGACATGCCGGCTTCGGTCAGCAGCCGCGCCGCCAGATCCTCGCCGAACCGCCCGAGTGCCCCCCGTGCGTTCATATCGGCACCACCTCCGGGACCGACTCTGACGCGTTCGGCCCCGGCTTGTGGATCTTGGTGGACAACTCCTGGATTGTGGACAACTCGGCCACCCGGAGGAGGGAATCGATCCCCCGAAGCCGGGGATCACCCGAAGGTGGGGGTCAGTCCCCCGGAGGCTACGAGCGATCCCCTTCGGACCTCCCCCCCTCGAATCCCCCTCAAATCCCCCTCGGGCCCCCTGGGACTCCCCCGGAGAGCGGGCTCAGCCGCCCGGAAGTTCGAGATCGCTCTTGTTGAGCTCCTCGATGTTGACGTCCTTGAACGTCAACACGCGTACCTGCTTGACGAAGCGTGCGGGCCGGTACATGTCCCAGACCCAGGCGTCCGCCATGGATACTTCGAAGAACACCTCGCCCTGAACCGAGTGCACCTGCATCTCGTAGTCGTTGGTGAGGTAGAAGCGCCGTTCGGTCTCGATCACATATTTGAACAGACCGACGACATCTCGGTACTCCCGGTAGAGCTTGAGCTCCATCTCGGTCTCGTACTTTTCGAGGTCCTCGGCGCTCATTGGCATGTTCCCCTTCAGCCGTGCGTGCCCCCATTGTGCGCCAGGCCCCGGCGTCCCCGGGCGCTTAGGCGATTTCGGGGGCCAGAACCATCGGCGTACGCGGAGGACCCTCGTCGAGCAGCGTGCGCAGCAACTCGGCGAGCCTGGTCGGGTACACCGTCTCACGCGCCGCCGACAGTTCGGCGGAGGTCCACCACCTCAGACCCGCGACGCTGCGCTGCTCCAGCCCCGTCATCCTGCTGGTGTCGGTGGCGGTCTGCGTCGTGCGTGCCAGGAAGTACCACTCGTCCTGGTTCCAGCGGCGCCCGTCGAACGGGAACGAGCACAGCCGCTGCCAGAGCAGCGGTCCCAGCTCGACACCGGTGATCCCGGTCTCCTCGGCGAGCTCGCGCAGCGCGGCCTGTTCCCGGGTCTCCGCGCCCTCCAGGCCGCCACCAGGGGTGAACCACCAGGTGCTCTCGGGGTCCTCCGGTTCGAACCCGTGTATCAGGAGAATGCGGTCGTCGGGGTCCAGGAGTACCACCCGGGCGACCTTCCGGTTCTCAGTGTGCACCGGCCGTCGCCCTTTCCCTCTTGTTCCGCGCACGGGCCGATCGCGCGGACCGTGCCGCGATCGGGCCGTACGCGGCACCGCCGAGGATAAGCACGACACCGGCCACCATGGCGCCGAGCTGCAGCCGCAACGGCCCGGGCGACGACACCCCGCCCGGGAGGGACGCGAAGCCCTGCGGCCGCGCGACCATGCCGTTCATCGGCCAGGCAATGGCATCCACCCGGGCCCGCACCGCGCTGCGCGGCACGGAGCCCTGCCCCGGGTCCTTCAGATGGACCCGGGAGTCCAGTGAGGAACTGCGCTCGTCACCGAGCAGGAAGAGCCGCCCCTTGGGCACATCCGCCGTGAAGTTCTCCATTGAGGCGAGGCCCTCGGTCTGCAGATACGGTTCTTCAACGGCCTTGCCGTTGATCGTGAGCCGGCCCTTGTCACAGCAGGCGATCGTGTCGCCGCCGATCCCGACGACCCGCTTCACCATGGGCACGTTGTCGCCCCACGCCGGATCGGTGAAGACCACCACGTCGCCCCGGTGCACCTCGCTGCCGTCGATCCGCTCGGCGAGCACCCGGTCACCGGCACGCACCGTCGGTGTCATCGACCCGGTTGGCACCGTATAGGGCCGGTACACCACGGCCCCCCAGACGAACCCGCCGAGAAAGAGCACACAGCCGACGGCCACGGCCAGCCCCGACAGCATGCTGCCGAGCCGGCCGTGGCCGTCACCCGTACGTCCTATTGCACTCATCCCAGCGCCCCCACCTCGGAGATCGACAACCGCTGATCCGAGTGGGCACACTACCCGGCGGTACGCCCGCTGGTCAGCTTCCTGCGACGCCACAGCACGATGGGCAGCGCACCGGCCACACCGAGTGCTCCGGGGGCCATGCCCATCGCCGCGTTGATCCCCGGCTGGTCGAAGGTCTTCGGGACGGGCAGGGTCGCCCAGCGGTTGATCGGCCAGGCCACGACGATGGCGCGGCCGACGACTTCGTCGTTGGAGACCGTGCCGCCGCCCGGGAGCTCCTGGTGATAGCGGGAGTCGAGGGAGTTCTGGCGGTGGTCGCCCATCACCCAGATCCGGCCCTGGGGAACCTTGATCGGGCCGAACGGCTCGTCGTTGCAGGGCGTGTTCCCAGGGAAGATGTACGACTTGTCGTCCAGGGCCTTGCCATTGACCACGACAGGGCCGTCCTTCTTGCACTCCACCGTGTCGCCGCCGACCGCGATGACCCGCTTGATCAGGTCCTTCTCCTCGGCGGACGGCATCAGTCCGATGAAGCTGAGGAACTTCTGCACCACATTGGGATTGGCCGCCTGGGTGTTCTCCAGCCAGCCGCCCGGGTCGTGGAAGACCACGACCTCGCCACGCTTGGGATCCGCGCCGAACCACGGGGTCAGCTTGTCGACCAGCACCCGGTCGCCCCGCTGGAGCGTGTTCTGCATCGAGTCCGAGGGGATCGAGAACGCCTGCACCAGAAACGTCTTGATCAGCAGCGCGAGAACCAGCGCGATGCCGATGAGCAGGGGCAGCTCCTTCCAGAAGGAGCGCGGCTTCTTCAGGGCCGTACCACCGCCGTCCGGAGAGTCGCCGGCACTCTCCGCGCGGTCCGTCGCCCCGGCGGACTCGACATTCTCCGGATTGTCAGGCCGGTCCTCGGGTTCCTCGTGTCCGGATCGCGCGCCGACCGCCAAATCCCCCACATCCACTCCTTACTCCGTGCCACCGCCTGCGCCATAGCCGGTGCAGGCCCACCACTCCCATAACGAGCGGGAGTTCCGCAGGGGTCGGGAGAGGGATCATTCCGTTGGGATCCTTGGACACCACACTATTCGACGGGCCCGAGGCAGCAGCCGTCCCGGCGCGCGCGTCAGGGACCGAGTCGAAAGTCGCCGGTTCCTCCAGTTTTCGCCAGTGGCCGAAGGGCCAGGCGATGACAACAGCACGTCCGACGACCTCGTCCTCGGAAACCGTGCCGTGTCCGGGCTCGTCCAGGTGGTAGCGCGAATCGGCCGAATCCGACCGGTGATCGCCCATCACGAAGATCCGTCCGGCCGGAACCTTTACCTCGAATTTGATGAGGGAGGGCGGATTGCCGGGATGGAGATAGGGCTCGTCGAGCGGTACGCCGTTGACGGTGATCCGGCCGTTCTTGTCGCAGCACTTCACCGTGTCGCCGCCGACCGCGACCACCCGCTTGATCAGATCCTGCTCATTGTCCGACGGCAGCAGCCCGATGAAGGTCAGCGCTTCCTTCGCCTGCTTGACGACGACGGGCGGATCCTTCTTGGCGGTGTTCTCCTGCTTGAGCCAGTGGTCCGGGTCGTTGAAGACGACGACGTCGCCCCGCTGGGGCCTGGAGCCGAACCACGGCGTCAGTTTGTCCACGAGCACCCGGTCGCCGATCCGGATGGTCTGCTCCATCGATCCGGACGGGATCACGAAGGCCTGCACCAGGAAGGTCTTGAGCACGAGCGCGATCAACAGCGCCACGACGATGAGAAGGGGGATCTCCCGGATGGCCGACCTGCGCCGCCGCCGCTTGACCTTGCGGGCGAGTTTGCGCCGCTCCGCCCTGGTCGGCAGCGAGCGCGCGGGCGTCGGCCCGGCGCCGGACGCCGGTATCTCCGGATCGCCCCCGCCCTGCCCCCGCCGTCGGCTACCCATGGGCCCCGCCCGGCACCCGTGGACCGGCGAAGGCCGCGCTGTCCGGCAGCGAGCCCAGCCGGCCCAGCGGCCAGCCGATCCAGTCCACCCTGCCGATCACCATGTCGACCGGAACCATGCCACCGCCCGGCTCTCCCAGGTGGTCGCGCGAGTCGCGGGAATTGCTGCGGTGGTCGCCCATCATCCACAGCGTGCCGTCGGGGACGACGATGTCGAAGCGCACCCGGGACGGCGCATCGCCCGGGTACAGGTAGTCCTCGCCGATCGGACTGCCGTTCACCTCGATGCGTCCCCGCTTGTCGCAGCAGACCACCCGGTCGCCCCCCACGCCCACCACCCGCTTCACGTAGTCGGTCTCGGCGGGCTCCGCCAGGCCCATGGACGCCGCCGCGCCGTGCAGCAGTCCGGTGACGGGATTCTCCCGGGGCGGCTCCTGCACAAAGGAACCGGTGCCGTCGAAGACCACGACATCGCCGCGCTGCGGTACGGAGCCGAAACGGTACGCCAACTTGTTCACCAGCACCCGGTCCCCCACCCGCAGGGTGGGCTCCATCGAGCCGCTGGGAATCAGGAAGGGCTGCACCACGAGGGCGCTGACGAGCAGCACGAATACCGAGCAGACGGCACCGAGCACGGCGGTCCGCCGCCATGACATCGAGGCGGTCAGCCGGTCCGGGATACGCGAAGAGCGCGACCCCGCCTCCGACCCTGCTGCGGGTGCGGAGGAGCGGTCGCGCTCCGAGGGCTTGGCTTCCGTGTCCATCGGGGCCAGAGTTTATCCGGCTGTCCTGTGGACCTGGGAGTCAGCTCAGTTGTCGCGCTTCTCCTTGATCTTCGCGGCCTTGCCGCGCAGCTCACGGAGGTAGTACAGCTTGGCGCGACGGACGTCACCGCGGGTGACGAGCTCGATCTTCTCGAAGATCGGGCTGTGCACCGGGAAGGTGCGCTCGACGCCGACGCTGAAGGAGACCTTGCGGACCGTGAAGGTCTCGCTGACGCCCGAGCCCTGGCGGCGGATGACTACGCCCTTGAACTGCTGGATACGGGAGCGGTTGCCCTCGATCACTCGCACGTGGACGTTGACGGTGTCGCCGGGGCGGAAGGCCGGGACGTCAGTACGCAGCGAGGCGGCGTTGACGCCATCGAGCAGGGAAGCCATGTTGTCTGCTTTCTTCGCCGATGCCACAGGTCATCGACGGGAGAGTGATGAATTCGGGGTGCTGATCACGTCGGGCGGGCGTCGGGACCATCCCCATGTCCATGGGGAACACAACGGTCGCTTTCCCCCTGTGGCAGGGGCGCACGTCGGACGGACAGCAGCGGCCTATTCTTCCACGGCCTCGGGCCTGCGCCAAAATCGGCCCCCGGGCTCCGGTGACCAGCCGAGAATCGAGAGGATCTCGCGGTCCTTCTTGTCGAAGGCGCTCGCCTCGCAGCGCTCGATCAGATCGGGCCGGTTGAGGGCGGTGCGACGGAACGCCTCGTCCCGCCGCCAGCGCGCGATCTTCCCGTGGTGCCCGCTGAGCAGGACGTCCGGGACGCCCCTGCCGCGCCACTCGGGCGGCTTGGTGTAGACGGGCCCCTCCAGCAGATTGGCCATCGCGCCGGGGGCGAAGGAGTCGTCCCGGTGCGATTCGGCATTGCCGAGCACTCCGGGCAGCAGCCGGGCCACCGCCTCTGTGATCACGAGTACCGCGGCTTCCCCGCCGGCCAGCACGTAGTCCCCGATGGACACCTCGACGACCGGCATACGGGTCGCGTACTCGTCCGTCACCCGCCGGTCGATGCCCTCGTAGCGGGCCGGGGTGAAGATCAGCCACGGCTGCTCGGAGAGCTCGACGGCGAGCTCCTGGGTGAACGGGCGGCCGCTGGGTGTGGGCACCACGAGCACCGGGGAGTGCGCCCCGGCCTCGTACCCGGCCGCCAGCGCGTCGTCCAGCGCCTCGCCCCACGGCTCGGTCTTCATGACCATGCCGGGGCCGCCGCCGTACGGGGTGTCGTCGACCGTGTTGTGCCGGTCGTACGTCCAGTCGCGCAGGTCGTGCACGTGCACGTCGAGACGGCCGCGCGCGCGGGCCTTGCCGACGAGGGAGACGTTCAGCGGCTCCAGGTACTCGGGGAAGATCGTGACGACGTCGAGGCGCATCAGGCGTCCTTCCCGGCCCCGGGCGCCTCGTCCCCGTCGTCCTCTGTTTCGCGGTCCTCGTCCCGCGAGGAGTCGATCACGGCCTGGCTCTCGTCGATCAGACCGGGCGGCGGGGTGATCACGGCGCGCTGCGCTTCGAGATCGATCTCGGAGACGATCTCCTCCACGAACGGGATCATCACCTCGCTGCCGTCCGGCCGCTCGACGATGAAGAGGTCCTGGGACGGCAGATGCGTGATCTCGGTGATCCGGCCGACCCCGGTGCCGTCGGCGAGGACCACGTCGAGGTCCATGAGCTGATGGTCGTAGAACTCCTCGGGGTCCTCGGGGAGTTCCGCCGGGTCGACCTCGGCGATCAGGAGCGTGTTGCGCAGGGCCTCGGCAGCCGTACGGTCGCGTACGCCCTCGAAGCGCAGCAGCAGCCGTCCGCTGTGCACCCGGCCGGTCTCGATCGTCAGCGGTCCGGCGCCGGCCGGTTCGGTGGCGAGCACGGCCCCGGGCGCGAGCCGCAGCTCGGGCTCGTCCGTACGCACCTCGACGGTGACCTCGCCCTTGATGCCGTGGGCACGGCCGATCCGCGCGACTACCAACTGCACCTTGTGTTTCTCCTGTCCTGCGACCCTGTCGTACGACGACGGGCCGGGGTGGGCGCATGGCCCTCCCCGGCCCGTGCCGGTGTTCAACTCTGTCAGCGAACCTGATCCACGTCGACGAGGTCGACGCGGATGCCACGGCCGCCGATGGCGCCCACGACGGTACGCAGCGCGCGTGCGGTGCGACCGTTGCGGCCGATCACCTTGCCGAGGTCGTCGGGGTGGACCCGGACCTCCAGCACGCGACCACGGCGCAGGTTGCGCGAGGCGACCTGCACATCGTCAGGGTTGTCGACGATGCCCTTCACGAGGTGCTCGAGAGCCTCCTCGAGCATGATCAGGCCTCGGTCGACTCGGCGGGCGCAGCCGCGTCAGCAGCCTCGTCCGCCTTCTTGTCGGACTTCTTCGCCTTCTGCGTGATGGCCTCGCCCTTGGACTCCTCGCCGGTGTCCTTGGCCAGGGCCTCGAACAGGGCGCGCTTGTCGGCCTTGGGCTCCGGCTGCAGCAGCGGCGCGGGGGCCGGGAGACCCTTGTGGGCCTGCCAGTCACCGGTGAGCTTCAGGATCGCGAGAACCGGCTCGGTCGGCTGGGCGCCGACGGACAGCCAGTACCGCGCACGCTCCGAGTTGACCTCGATGCGCGAGGGGTTCTGCACCGGGTGGTACAGGCCGATCTCCTCGATGGCCCGGCCGTCACGGCGGGTACGGGAGTCGGCGACGACGATGCGGTAGTGAGGCGAACGGATCTTGCCCAGACGCTTCAGCTTGATCTTGACTGCCACGGAAGTGGTGTCTCCTGGTCTATGACGTGGTTGGGCACAACGAAGATGCCACGTGGGGTTGCGGTACTCGGGTGCCCGATGGACGCGTCAGCCGGAGGAGAGAGGGGTCCTGTGCGACTGTCGAGTACAGCTAGCCATTGTGCCACACCGCTTCGGGTCACCCCACCGCAACCGCGGCTTCGGGGATACGGAACGGCTTTCCGCAGCCACCGCAGACGATCGGCGCCTGCGCCAGCACCGACGGGACGACCCGCACGTTGCGTCCGCAGTCGCAGACGGCCTTGACGCGGACGCCTCCACCGGAGGAGCCGTGCCGGGCGGCCGGCCCGCGGAAGGAACGCTTGGTGTCGGCGGCGGTGGCGACCGTATGCGCCTTGAGGGCGCGCTGCAGCCGCTCGATCGTCGGGCGGTACCTCCGCTTGGCCTCGGGGTTGAGCGTGACCAGCGAGAAGCCGCTGCTGGGGTGGGGCTCCTCGGCGTGGTCGAGGCCCAACTCCTCGGCGATCGCGAGGAATCGTCGGTTGTGGTAGCGGCCGGCCCGCGAGGTGTCGCGGACACCTCTCGCGGCGGCGATGCCGTGGACTGCCTCGTGGAGCAGTCGCTCGAAGGAGAGTTCGGCGCCACAGGCGGACGAGGACTCTCCGATCAGGGACTCTGGCGCGGCTAGATCGGGCAGCTCGGGGTGGTACCGCTGAATGTCGGCCCACGCCTGCGCCAGCTCTGCGGCAAGTACAGGTGGTGTCGTGCTCACGTCGTGACAACGAGCACGGGTGCCCCAGTGTTCCGATTCCGGGCCATCCCAAATAATTTGCACGTACCAGTCAGTTGCCGCTGATGCGTCCTGACGAGGGCGGGTGCGCTGATCTGCGGAGAAGTCGCACAGCTCACACCAAGGTGGTACGTAGCGCCCCGTACGCCCGGGCGTAGACGGCAACCGTACGCCGGTCCGTCGGACGGCCCCGGAGGCGGGTGGGGCGCGTCAGTAGGCGCGGGCCACCAGGGCGACAGTACCTGGGGCGTCGTCCGCGTCCGGCACGGACCCGTCCCCGGCGACCAGGCACCGTACGGACACCCCGTGCTCCGCGAGCCGGGCCTCCCCCGCCGGGCCGAGGGCCGACCAGGCGATACGCGCCCAGCCGCCCGCGGCCGCCGCCTCCACGGCCTCCTCGACGGTCGCGACCTCGCTGGTGGCCGACTCGCGCCGGCTCCGGGACTCCCGCAGCAGAGCTGCCTGGTCCTCCTCCAGGACCGTCGGGAGCAGCGCGGGCAGGGCGTCGATGGCCACCGGTTCCTTTCCGCCGGGGACCCGCCGGGCGAGCATCGCGGTGCCGTCCGCCAGATCGCGCGGGCCGATCTCGACCCGTACCGGCACGCCCTTGAGTTCCCAGTCGACGACGCGGCGGCCGAACGGGGTGTCGGTGCGGTCGTCGACCTCGGCCCTGATCCCCGCGGCACGCAGCCGCTCCCCGACCGACCGGACCGCGGCGAGTACCGCGTCGTCGTCCTTGACCGCGACCACGACGGCCTGGACGGGGGCGAGGCGCGGCGGCACCCGGAGGCCGTGGTCGTCGCCGTGCGCCATGATCAGACCGCCGACCATGCGGGTCGACGAGCCCCAGGAGGTCTGCCAGACAAGCTCCTGCCTGCCTTCCCTGGACAGGTAGCTGGTGTGGAAGGCCCGGGCGAAGTTGGTGCCGAGTTCGTGGCTCGTGCCCAGTTGCAGGGCCTTGCCGTCCCGCATCATTCCTTCGAGCGTCAGGGTGTTGACGGCCCCGGCGAACCGCTCGGCCGGGGTCTTGCGGCCCAGGACCACGTCGATGCCGAGGACGTTGACCATGAAGTCCGCGTAGACCTCCCGGTGGATGTACGCGGCGTAGTCCCGGGCCTCCTCGTAGGTGGCGTGGGCGGTGTGGCCCTCCTGCCAGAGGAATTCCGTCGTGCGGAGAAAGACCCGCGGGCGCATCTCCCAGCGCACGACGTTCGCCCACTGGTTGATCAGCAGCGGCAGATCCCGGTAGCTCTGGACCCATTTCGAGAAGTACTCGTTGATGATCGTTTCGGACGTCGGCCGCACCACCACGGGCTCCTCGAGGTCTTTTCCACCGGCGTGGGTCACGATCGCGAGCTCCGGTTCGAAGCCCTCGACGTGCTCGGCTTCGCGTGTCAGGTAAGACTGGGGGATGAAGAGTGGGAAGTAGGCGTTTTGGGCGCCCGCCTGTTTGATCCGGGCATCCATCTCCTGCTGCATCCGCTCCCACAGGCCGTATCCGTACGGCCGGATGACCATGGTGCCGCGCACCGGACCGTTGTCCGCGAGTTCGGCCTTGTTGATCAGATCCTGGTACCAGCGGGGAAAGTCCTCGGCCTGGGGCGTGAGAACGGGTGCCTTTGCCATGGCGCGCATCGTACGGCGACACCGCCCACCACACGGAGCGACTGGCCCTGCCTCCACGGGCCGTACGCACGGGCGCAGCACCGGAGCACACAACCATTGCCATCAGACCTCTGGACGTGGGCGCGGATGCGCAGTTCTCTGACATACGGGGGGAGCGGACGCAGACGCGCAGGGGGGAACAGCCACTCGGGCACGACCGATCGGACACGACCGACCTCTCGGCGGATTGGGGCGCTTCCATGACACCAACGCTCGTCCGGCACCACAGCTACGCGGACACGGACACCCCGGTGGATCCGGGTACCCGTGCCCGGGACTGGGCCGAGATCCAGGAGCGGATGCTCGCACCGCTGTACGAGGCGGTGTACGAGCGGCTCGAAGTAGGAACCGGCACCCGGCTGCTCTCCCTCGGCTGCGGCTCCGGTCTCGCGCTGCTGATCGCGGCCGCACGCGGCGCGCGCGTCACCGGCGTCGACACCGATTCCGAACGGCTGGCGCTCGCCCGCGCCCGGCTGCTGCCCGATCCGGCGAGCGATGCGGGGACTCCGCCCGGGCACGCCCGGCTGGTCGACGGTGATCCGTCCGCGGCCGCCCCGGCCGACGGGGCGCCGTACGGCCTGATCACCGCGTTCAGTCCGATCGGCTGCTCGTCCGGTGACGGCGAACGGCTCGTGGACGCGCTGCGGTCGGCCGTGCCGCTGGCGGCCCGGGGCAGCACAGTCGTGCTGACCGGGTGGGGTCCACCGGAGCGGTGTGCGACGGCGCCGGTGCTGCGGGTGGCGGGGCGGCTCTCCGACGGGGCCCGGGCGCCGCGCACCGGTGGCTGGCGGCCGTGGGAGCGGGACGATCTGGAGGAAGTGGCGTTCCGGGCCGGGCTGAGCCCGGACGGTTCCGGCCGGGTGGCGTGCCCGTTCGGGTACGCGGACATGGACAGCGCGGTGCGGGGGTTGCTGTCGACGCGGCTCTTCGACGCGGCGGTTCTGGCGACGGACCAGGACCAGGTGGCGAAGGAGGTCGCGGATGCTCTGCATCCGCATCTGCGCCGGGACGGCACGATCTGGATGCCGAACGTCTTCCGCTATCTCGTGTGCACGACCTGAAGTTCCGTGTGCACCGTCCGGGCCGCGGCGGTTACTTGGCCAGGCGGGCGATCCCGGCCGCCCGATAGGCCGCGGCCTCGTCCAGCGTCTCGTGCTCCAGCAGTGCCGCGGCCAGCGAGTCCAGCCTGTGCCGGTTCTCCCGCAGGAGCCGGCACGCGTCCTCGTAGCACTCGTCGACGATGCGCCGCATCTCGCCGTCCACCGCGTCGAGTGTCGCGGGGGCCGCGGAGAGACCATACGCCTGCTGGGCATCGCTCGGGATCGCCGTCAGCCGGCCCACCTTGTGGCTCATGCCCCAGCGGCCGACCATGCCGCGGGCCAGGTTGGTGACCTGCTCCAGGTCGCTCTCCGCGCCGGTGGTGACCATGTCGAAGACCACCTGCTCGGCGGCCATCCCGCCGAGCGCGCCGATGATGCGGCCGCGCAGATACTCCTCGGTGTAGGCGTACTTGTCGGCTTCCGGCGTCGAGAGGGTGACGCCCAGGGCCCGGCCGCGCGGCACGATGGTGACCTTGCGGACCGGGTCGGCGCCCGGCTGGACCATGCCGAGCAGGGCGTGCCCGCTCTCGTGGTACGCGGTCCTGCGGCGTTCCTCGTCCGACATGACGAGCGAGCGTTCCGCGCCCAGCTGGACCTTCTCCAGGGCGTCCGAGAGATCGGACTGGCTGACCTCGGACTGCCGGCGTTTGACGGCGAGCAGCGCGGCCTCGTTGGCGAGGTTGGCGAGGTCGGCGCCGGTCATACCGGGGGTCGTACCGGCCACCTGGGCCAGGTTCACGTCGTCGGAGAGCGGGATCTGCCGGGTGTGGATCTCCAGGATCGCCTCCCGGCCGCGCCGGTCCGGCGGGCTGACCTGGACGATCCGGTCGAAGCGGCCGGGCCGGGTGAGGGCGGGGTCGAGGACGTCGGCGCGGTTGGTCGCGGCGAGGACGACGACGCCCTCCGAACCGGAGAAGCCGTCCATCTCGGTGAGGATCTGGTTGAGGGTCTGCTCACGTTCGTCGTGGCCGCCCATGCCGGAGCCGCCGCCGCGGGCCCGGCCGATGGTGTCGATCTCGTCGATGAAGACGATGGCCGGGGCGACCTTGCGCGCCTCCGCGAAGAGTTCCCGCACCCGGCTCGCGCCGACGCCGACGATCATCTCGATGAACTCGGAGGCCGATGCCGAGAAGAACGGCACCCCGGCCTCACCCGCGACGGCCCGGGCGAGCAGCGTCTTGCCGGTGCCGGGCGGTCCCGCGAGGAGCACTCCCCCGGGCATCCGGGCGCCCATCCTCCGGTACGCCTGCGGGTTCTTCAGGAAGTCCACGACGTCGTTGAGCTCGCCCTCGACCTCGTCGATCCCGGCCACGTCCTGGAAGGTGGTGCGCCGGCCGGCCTCCAGCTCGACGGGCTTGGGCGGGGCTTTGCGTCCGAAGCCGCCCATCCCGCCGCCCATGCCCTTGGCCATCCGGCGGGCGACGAACACCCAGAGCAGGACGAGCAGCAGCATCGGGGCCAGCGAGATCAGCAGGTTGGCGAGGAAGCTGCGCTGCTGGACGACGGGCTCGGCGGTGACCGCGACATCGTCCTTGACCAGTTCGGCCCAGAGCTTGTCGTCCGCGAACGCGGGCCGCTGCGTGACGAACTTGGTGTACTTCTTGTCGGTTCCCGGGACCTTCGCCTCCTTCTTGAGCTGTCCCTGGATGGCGTCGCCCTTGGAGTAGATCTTGGAGACATTGCCCGAGGTGACCTGCTTGCTGAACTCCGTGTAGGCGATCGTGGGCTCTTCCTGCCCGTTGAAGAAGGACAGCACCAGGTTGGCGATCAGATAGACGGCGAGCGCGGTGAGCAGCAGTCCGCCCCAGCCTCCCGGCATCTTCCGGCCCGGTGGCGGGGGCGGCGGGGCGCCCTCGGAGCGCCAGGGCTGATCGGGCCGGTCGCGGGGAGGTACGGGGTTGGTCACGCGCGCTCCTCTGCCGACAGCCAGTGAATGTGACATTAAAGGAGAAATCGACCTATAGCCCCTCGTGGGCCCTTCCAATGGGCCCGGAGAGGGAAGCGCGGCCCCCGGCCGGGACGGCACGCAGCACAGAACCACGCGGCGCATGCGTGAGGGGCGCCCACCGCCGGTGGGCGCCCCTCACGCATGCGCAGTCGGGCGATCAGCCCATGAACTTCTTGAACTCGTCCGGCAGCTCGAAGTTCTTGTCGTCCTGCGTCGGCAGACCGAACGCGCCGCCCTGCGCCGCCGCCTGCTCGCGACGGGCCGCCGCGGCCTGCTCCTCGGCCTTGCGCTTCATCGGGTTGCCGCTCTTGCGCTTGCCCTTGGCCTGCTTGACCTGCTTCTTCTGCCGGCCGGGGCCGCCGCCCATGCCCGGCATCCCGGGCATCCCCGGCATGCCGCCGCCCTGCGCCATCTTCGACATCATCTTGCGCGCTTCGAAGAACCGCTCCACCAGGTTTTTCACCGCGCTGACCTCGACACCGGAGCCCTTGGCGATCCGGGCCCGGCGCGAGCCGTTGATGATCGTCGGCTCGGCGCGCTCCTTCGGGGTCATCGACTTGATGATCGCGGCGGTACGGTCCACGTCGCGCTCGTCGATGTTGTTGATCTGGTCCTTGATCTGCCCCATGCCGGGCAGCATCCCGAGCAGCTTGGAGATGGAGCCCATCTTCCTGACCTGCTCCATCTGGGCCAGGAAGTCGTCGAGCGTGAAGTCCTTGCCCTTGCTGGACGCCAGCTTGGAGGCCATTTTGGCGGCCTCTTCCTGGCTGAAGGTCTTCTCCGCCTGCTCGATCAGGGTGAGCAGGTCACCCATGTCGAGGATGCGGGACGCCATGCGGTCGGGGTGGAAGGCGTCGAAGTCCTCGAGCTTCTCACCGTTCGACGCGAACATGATCTGCTTGCCCGTGACGTGGGCGATCGACAGGGCCGCACCACCGCGGGCGTCACCGTCGAGCTTGGAGAGCACCACGCCGTCGAAGCCGACGCCGTCGCGGAAGGCCTCGGCGGTGTTGACCGCGTCCTGGCCGATCATCGCGTCGACGACGAAGAGGATCTCGTCGGGGCTGACGGCGTCGCGGATGTCCGCGGCCTGCTGCATCAGCTCCTGGTCGATGCCGAGACGGCCGGCGGTGTCGACGATGACAATGTCGTGGACCTTGGTCGTGGCGAACTCGATCGAGTCCTTGGCTACCTGGACCGGGTCACCGACGCCATTGCCCGGCTCGGGGGCGTACACCGCCACGCCCGCGCGGTCGGCGACGACGCTGAGCTGGTTGACGGCGTTGGGGCGCTGGAGGTCACAGGCCACGAGCAGCGGGGAGTGGCCCTGGCCCTTGAGCCAGAGGCCGAGCTTTCCGGCGAGGGTGGTCTTACCGGCACCCTGGAGACCCGCGAGCATGATCACGGTGGGCGGGTTCTTGGCGAACCGCAGCCGCCGGGTCTCGCCGCCGAGGATGCCTACGAGCTCCTCGTTGACGATCTTGATCATCTGTTGCGCCGGATTCAGCGCCTGGGAGACCTCGGAGCCGCGCGCCCGCTCCTTGACCTTGGCGATGAAGGCGCGGACGACGGGCAGCGCGACATCTGCTTCGAGCAGGGCGATACGGATCTCGCGGGCCGTGGCGTCGATGTCCGCCTCGGACAAGCGGCCCTTGCCCCGGAGGTTCTTGAAAGTCGCGGCAAGGCGGTCGGAGAGAGTATCGAACACGGCGCTCGTCGGTCCTCAGGGTCGGGGGCAAAGTGGATTCGGTACCCCAGGGTATCCGGCTCGGGAGAAACGATGACCCCTGCCGGGGGAAATCCCGGGCAGCGGACACGGTCGCACGACTCCCCGCGAGTGCCGGGAGCCGGTCCACGCCGGGCGCGAACGCGGTGGATGCCGGAACATCCCCGGCCGATGGGGAGCATCCTCATTCGTCCGCCGCCGGCGAGGACGGCCCCCCATGCCTCACCGCAAGGCATCCTCCAGGGCCTTTGCCAGTGCCGCCGCCGCCGCACCCGGCAGCACCGAGCCGTCCTCACGTGTGACGTAGACCGTATCCACCGCGTTCGCCCCCAGCGTCGACACATGCGCGCTGCGTACCCGTACCCCGCTCTGTTCCAGCGCCCGGCCGATCCGGTGCAGCAGCCCCGGGGCGTCCTGGGCCCGTACCTCGATCACCGTCGCAAGCTGTGAGCCGGCCGCCGCGACCGTCACCCTCGGCGGCGGGGCCTTCACCCCGCGCCGCCTGGGGTAGGCCGCCTCGCGTTCGGCGAGGCGGGCGCGGATGTCGAGGGAGCCGTCCAGGGCGCGTACGAGGTCGGCGCGGAGCCGGGAGGCCTGCGGCAGGGAGCCGTATTCGGCCGCGACCCGCCAGCTGAGCAGCAGCAGGCCGGCGGCGTCGCCCGCGCCGAGTTCGGTGGGGAGTTCCGCGGCACGCAGATCGGCGGCCCGCACGGTGAGACGGTGCAGGGCGAGGACGCCCGCCACGGCGGGCAGCACGCCGGGGCGGTCGGGCAGGGCGATGAGGAGTTCGACGCCGACGGGTTCCGGTTCGCCGTCCTCGTTCGGGGTCTCGGCCTGGGCGTGCAGGGCGAGGACGGGCTCGCCGGTGCGCAGGGCCTCGATGGCGAGGCGTTCCTGTTCGGCGCTGGGCGCGACGGGTTCCGGTTCTTCCGGGGCCCGGCCGGCGAGCACGGCGGCGACGCGTTCGACGAGGTCGGCGACGAGTGAGGCGCGCCAGGTGGACCAGGCTGCGGGCCCGGTGGCGAGAGCGTCGGCCTCGGTGAGGGCGTGCAGCAGTTCCAGCGTGGCGGTGCTGCCCACGGCGGTGGCGACGGAGCGGACGGTCGCGGGGTCGTCGAGGTCGCGCCGGGTGGCGGTCTCGATGAGCAGCAGATGGTGGCGTACGAGGGTGGCGATGACGCCCACGTCGTGCTGGTCGAAGCCGATCCGGGCGGCCATGTCGCGGGCGATGACCTCACCGGCGACGGAGTGGTCGCCGGGCCAGCCCTTGCCGATGTCGTGCAGGAGCGCGGCGACGAGGAGGAGGTCGGGGCGGCCGACGCGGCGGGTGAGGGAGGAGGCGCGTACGGCCGCTTCGACGAGGTGGCGGTCGACGGTCCAGGTGTGGACGGGGTTGCGCTGGGGGCGGCAGTGGACGCGTTCCCAGTCGGGGAGCAGCCGGGTGATCAGCCCTTCGGCTTCGAGTGCTTCCCAGACGGGGACGGTCGCCTCGCCCGCGCCGAGGAGGGTGACGAGTTCCTCGCGGGCCTCGGCGGGCCAGGGCACCGGCAGCGGGCGCGCGGTGGTGGCGAGGTGGCGTACGACGTGGCGGGAGAGCGGGAGTTCGGACTGGGCGGCCGCGGCGGCGGCGCGCAGGACGAGCACGGGGTCGCGTTCGGGGCGGGCGGTACGGGCGAGGACGACTTCGCCGTCGGCCTCGACGACGCCTTCGGCGAGCGGGGTGCGCTCGGTCGCGGCGGTCCTGCCGCCGCCCAGCATGGCGCGCAGCCGGGGGCGTACGGACCGGGCGCGCAGGACGCGGTGGACCTCGCGCCAGGTGACGTCGGTGGCGTACGAGACGGTGCGGGCGGCCTCGTACAGCTGGCGGAGCAGGGCGTCCGCGTCGAGGAGGCCGAGGGCGGTGGCGACCTGGTCCTGTTCCTGGAGGCCGAGGCGGTCGGTGGCGCGGCCGGTGGTGAGGTGGAGGGCGTCGCGGGCGTCGAGGAGGGCGCGGCGGGCTTCGGCGAGGCCCTCGCGGGGGGCGTCGGCGACCCAGGAGGCGGCGACGGCGCGCAGGGCGGTGGTGTCGCGCAGTCCGCCGTGGGCCTCCTTGAGGTCGGGTTCGAGGAGGAACTGGAGCTCGCCCTGGCGTTCGGCTCGTTCCCGGCAGAGTTCGTCGAGGGCGGGAAGGCGTTTGGGGGCCTGGTTGCGCCAGTCGGCGAGGATCGTGGTGCGCAGGGCGGCGACGAGGCCGAGGTTTCCTGCGACGGGGCGGGCGTCGAGCAGTCCGAGCTGGACCTTGAGGTCCTCGCCGGCCGTTCTGCGGGCTTCGGCGGGGGTGCGTACGGAGTGGTCGAGGGCGAGGCCGAGGTCCCAGACGGGGTACCAGATGCGGTCGGCGAGGGAGGCGATGGCCCCGGCGTCGTCGGTGCCGTCGTGCAGGAGCAGGAGGTCGAGGTCGCTGCGCGGGGAGAGTTCGCCGCGCCCGTAGCCGCCGACGGCGACGAGGGCGGCGCCGCGGATGCCGGTCTGCTCGGCGGCGGTGGTGAACAGCGCGGTGAGCCAGTCGTCGGTGAGCGCGGCTAGGGCCGCACGGCGCGGCGGCCCGGGCTGCGCCTTCTCCTGGAGGAGGCGCAGCCGGGCCGCCGCGTAGCCGCTGGGCTTCGAGTCGTCGGATTCGGTGGTCACTTCGGTGCTCGTCACCCGGCTGCCTTTCGTTTCGGGGCCGTAAGCCTTCGACGGCCGTCGGTCCTCGGAGCCCGTAAGACCGACCGGCAAATGGGGAGCGGGAGAAGGAGCGGGGCTGGGTGCGTGCAGCTGCAAGGCGGAGGATTGAGGCAACGCGGAGCGTTGGTGATTGACGACAACGCCGCAGATGCGCGTGCCCAGCCCCGCGACGCCGCCCCCCATTTGCCGGTCGGTCTAAGCCTTCGGGGCCCATCGGCCTCCGGAGCCGTCACCCTTCGAGACCGTCGGTCTTCGGGGCCGTCAGCCCTCGGGGCCGTCACCCTTCGAGCCCATCGGCCTCCGGAGCCGTCAGCCCTCGAGGCCGTCGGTCTTCGAGGCCGTCGGTCTTCGAGGCCGTCGGTCTTCGAGGCCGTCGGTCTTCGGCGCCGTCGGTCAGAGGGCGTCCGGGCCGCGTTCGCCCGTCCGTACGCGAACCGCGGTGTCGACCGGCACGCTCCAGACCTTGCCGTCACCGATCTTGCCGGTTCGGGCGGCCTTCACCACAACGTCGATGAGCTGTTCGGCGTCCTCGTCCTCGACGAGGACCTCGATGCGGATCTTGGGGACGAGGTCGACGGTGTACTCCGCACCCCGGTAGACCTCGGTGTGGCCGCGCTGACGCCCGTATCCGCTGGCCTCCGTGACCGTGAGGCCCTGGATGCCGAAGGCTTGGAGGGCTTCCTTGATCTCGTCGAGCCGGTGGGGCTTGACGACTGCGGTGATGAGCTTCATACGTCCACCTTCTTGGTCTTCGGTGCTGCCGTCGTGCCCGGTGCCGCGGAGGCCGTGGTGCGCGGGGCCGCGCCGCCGCCCGCTCCGCTGAAGTCGTACGCCGTCTCCGCGTGTTCGACCTGATCGATTCCGGAGATCTCGTCGTCCTCGTCGACCCGCATCCCGATGGTTTTGTCGAGGAGGAGGGCGAGGAGGGCGGAAACGACCAGAGAGTACGCCAGGACGGCGAAGACTCCGACGGCCTGCTTGCCGAGCTGGTCGAGGCCGCCGCCGTAGAAGAGGCCCTTGGCGTCGGACTGGACGCCGCCGGTGGCGAAGAGGCCGACGAGGAGGGAGCCCGCGATACCGCCGACGAGGTGGACGCCGACGACGTCCAGGGAGTCGTCGTAGCCGAACTTGTACTTCAGGCCGACGGCCATGGCGCACAGGACACCGGCGATGGCGCCGACCGCGATGGCGCCGAGCGGGCTGACCGCGCCGCCGGCCGGGGTGATGGCGACGAGGCCCGCGACCGCGCCGGAGGCCGCGCCGAGTGTCGTGAAGGAGCCGTGGCGGAGCCTCTCGTAGCCGAGCCAGGCGAGCATCGCGGCGGCGGTGGCGACCTGGGTGTTGACGAACATGACCGCGCCGACGCCGTCGTCGTTGCCGAGCCACGAGCCGGCGTTGAAGCCGAACCAGCCGAACCAGAGCAGTCCGGCGCCGAGCATGACGAGCGGCAGGCTGTGCGGCCGCATCGGGTCATTCTTGAAGCCGACGCGCTTGCCGATGACGAGGATCACGCCGAGCGCCGCGGCTCCCGCGTTGATGTGGACGGCCGTACCACCGGCGAAGTCGATGACGCCGAGCTCGAAGAGCCAGCCGCCCGCGCTCCAGACCCAGTGGGCCACGGGGAAGTAGACGACGGTGACCCAGAGCGTGATGAACAGGGCCCACGAGGTGAACTTGACCCGGTCGGCGAGGGCGCCGCTGATCAGCGCCGGGGTGAGGACGGCGAACATCAGCTGGAAGACGGCGAAAACGTAGACGGGGATCGTGTAGCCGTCCCAGAGCTGGGTGATGCCGATTCCGCTGAGACCGACGTAGTCCGAACTCCAGCCGAGTACGGAACCGATGTCGGTCCCGAAGGCGACGCTGAATCCGTAGAGCACCCATAGGATCGTGACGATCCCGAGGCTGATGAAGCTCATCATCAGCATGTTGAGGGTGCTCTTGACGCGGACCATGCCTCCGTAGAAGAAGGCCAGAGCCGGGGTCATGAGCATCACCAGAGCGGAGCAGATGAGCATGAACCCGGTGTTGGCGGCAGACAGCGTCGGGGCGTCTGCGGCAAGCGTCGTGATGCCTGGGGGCATCGGCGTCTCCTCGTCGTCGGTGCGGCCGCGTGCGGGCGGGATGAGCGGCACCACGTGCGGGACCACTGGGGAAAAGGTGCGAGCCGGTTATGAGCCATGAGATTCGCCCAGCACGGTTTCCGCCGATGCCGCACGGTGTTTCGCGGCAGTGACGAAGAGGTCCGGTGTGTTACGGCCCCATGAACCGGCGGTGGCGCACCCGGTGCCGGGCCCGCTCTGCCGCCGCGGCCGCATACGGTGCGGTGACGACTCTCCTGCACGGAACTCTCCCGTACGGGCACGGCAAGGTGAACCGGCCACGCCGACCACCCTCTGACCTGGCGATGGGGGAGCCGAAGTCGGTCTGTACGGGATGGTCGTCGTGGCCGGGGCCCGTGGGGCCGCTCAGACCGCTGCGGCGGTTTCTGGCAGCTGCTCGGTGAGGAGGTCGGTGAGCCTGGCGACTTCGGGAATGTCCCCGAAGTCCCTGGCAGCGGTGTCGACGGTCTTGCGGAGCCGGGTGTTGACGCGTTCGGAGCGTATCTTCTTGGCGACCAGCAGCGCCTTCTCGGCCAGCACCGTGGACTGTTCGGGCTCGCGCTGGAGGAGGTGGACGGTGGCGAGGCCGATCAGGTTGAGTGCGTACGACCGCTGGTGCTCGTCGTCCTTGCCGAAGAGCCGGACGGCCTTCTTCATGAGGGGTTCGGCGAGCGTGGCGTACGTGGGGCTGCGGCCCGCGACGTAGGCGAGATCGCGGTACGAGTGGGAGTTCTCGCCGTTGAGCTCGGCCTCGGAGAAGAAACGGATCCAGTCGGGCTCGGGCTCGCCGTCGATCCCGACGTCGTCGAAGGTGTCCTCGGCCATCCGGACGGCTCGTTTGCACTTGCTGGGCTGGCCCATGTTGGCGTACGCGCGGGCCTCCATCGCATACAGCATGGCCTGGGTGCGCGGGGTGGCGCAGTCCCGGCTGCCGTACTGCGCGAGATGGATCAGTTCGAGGGCGTCGTCGGGCCGTCCGAGGTGGATCATCTGACGGCTCATGCTGGACAGAACATACGAACCGAGCGGTTTGTCACCGGCCTCTTTCGAGGCGTGGAGCGCGAGCACGAAGTACTTCTGGGCGGTGGGCTGGAGGCCGACGTCGTAGCTCATCCAGCCGGCCAGCTCCGCCAGTTCGGCCGCACAGCGGAACAGCCGCTTGGCGGTGGCCGCCGGCTGCGACTCCTGCAACAGGTCGGTGACCTCGTGGAGTTGGCCGACGACGGCCTTGCGGCGCAGCCCGCCACCGCACTGCGCGTCCCACTGGCGGAACATCGCGGTGGTGGACTCCAGCAGATCGAGCTCGGGGCCGGAGAGCCGGGAGGGCCTGCGGGCCGCGGCGGGCGACTCCGGCTCCTCGCGTTCGTTGGCGGTGACGGGCACCAGCCAGCGCTGCATGGGCTCGATCAGGGCGGGCCCCGCGGCCAGCGCGAGCGAGGAGCCGAGGAACCCGCGGCGGGCGAGCATGAGATCGCTGCGGGAGAACTCGCTGAGCAGGACGACGGTCTGCGGGCCCGCCCAGGGCAGGTCGACGCCGGACACGGACGGTGACTGATGCGCCGAGCGCAGTCCGAGGTCCTCGACGGCGACGACGGAGCCGAAGCGCTCCGAGAAGAGCTCGGAGAGGATGCGCGGGATCGGTTCGCGCGGCTGCTCACCATCGAGCCAGCGCCGGACCCGGGAGGTGTCGGTGCTGATGTGGTGGGCGCCCATCTGGCGCGCCCGGCGGTTCACCTGCCGTGCCAGCTCGCCCTTCGACCAGCCGCTGCGCACGAACCATGAGCCCAATTGCCCGTTGGGGCGCTTACCGGCATTCGAATCGCCTGCGCCGCTGCCGCTCACTGGAACGCCCCCATCCGCCGAATGCTGTCGCGCGAACCATTACCAGAATGCCCTGATCCGATACCAGAATGCCCTGATCCGATGCTGCCCATACGGAGGTTGCGCACGATCGAACTTGAAATCGGGTTGCCTCGGGCATACCCACGAGCGCACATACTTCCATGGTTCGCGTACCGACGGTAATCCTACGATCACCCGCTCGGCGAGCGCGATTACAGAATCGCCACCATTCGCCACCCCTTCGAATGAACACCGTCCCCGCCGGGCGCGATTCACTTGACACACGGCGATCAGCAGTGGGCGCAGTGATACACGGCGAGGCGCGCGAACCATCTCGCACCACCCCAGCGCACCGGCGCACCACGGATCGGCACCAATGACGGAGTGTCACGAATGCGCTCCGCGTCGTAACCACCGGCGAGCCGGACCCGTTGGAGGGGGCATGGGCTTCACGATCGGCGGCATCCGTGAGATGCGCACCGGCTCACGGCGTCGCGGCCGCGCGGCCGAGTGCACCGCAGTGGCCGAGTACACAGGGCTGTGGGGCTGGGCCGTCGCGCCGGGGGCGCGGGCCGCGGTCGGCCGCTGCTCGTGCGGGGATGCGCGGTGCCCCTCCCCCGGCGCCCATCCGCTGGACTTCGCCCCCGAGGTCCCCGCGGGCGCCTCGCTCGACACGGCTGCGGATGCCTGGGCCCGGGTGCCGGGCGCCTCGATGCTGCTGCCGGTGGGCCGCACCTTCGACATCCTCGACGTCGCCGAGGCGGCCGGGCGCCGGGCCCTGGTGCGCCTGGAGCGGATGGGGCTGCCGCTCGGCCCGGTCGCGGTGACACCGGCCGGGCGGGCGCAGTTCTTCGTCGCCCCGGGGGCGGCCGCCGAGCTCCCGCAGCTGCTGTACCGGATGGGCTGGGACGACGCGGGCCTGGACCTGCGGGCGCTGGGGCCCGGCTGCCACATCACCGCCCCGCCGTCCGACGAGGGCGGCCTCGGCCCCGTCCGGTGGCTGCGCCCGCCGGTGCTGGACACGGCGGCCTCGCCGCCGCAGGCCCGGCTGCTGCTGGGCACGCTGGCGTACAGCTGCCATCGCGCGCCCCTCTGCGGCTGAACCACCACCGCCGCTTGTGCAAAGGGGGCTCATCGACGGCTGCCGCGCACAGCACAAGAGCCCGACCGCGGCTGCATCCCGCGGCCGGGCTCTTCGCCTACACGTACGTGTACGCGCGAGGTTGGCGTCAGTCTCCGATCAGGGCGTCCACGAACGCCTCGGGCTCGAACGGGGCCAGATCGTCCGGTCCCTCACCGAGACCGATGAGCTTCACCGGTACGCCCAGTTCACGCTGGACGGCGACGACGATGCCGCCCTTGGCCGTGCCGTCCAGCTTGGTGAGGACGATGCCGGTGATGTCGACGACCTCGGCGAACACCCGGGCCTGCACCAGGCCGTTCTGTCCGGTCGTGGCGTCGAGGACGAGGAGGATCTCGTCGAGCGGCCCGTGCTTCTCGACGACCCGCTTGACCTTGCCGAGCTCGTCCATGAGCCCGGTCTTGGTGTGCAGCCGGCCCGCGGTGTCGATGAGGACGACATCGGCACCTTCGGCGATGCCTTCCTTCACCGCGTCGAAGGCGATCGACGCGGGGTCGCCGCCCTCGGGTCCGCGCACGGTGCGGGCGCCGACGCGCTCACCCCAGGTCTGGAGCTGATCTGCGGCAGCGGCCCGGAAGGTGTCCGCCGCGCCGAGCACGACGCTGCGGCCGTCGGCGACGAGCACCCGCGCCAGCTTGCCGGTGGTGGTGGTCTTGCCGGTTCCGTTGACGCCGACGACCATCACGACACCGGGGGTGTCGACGCCGCTCTCCGTCTTGACCGCACGGTCGAAGTCGGTACCGAGCAGGGTGATGAGCTCCTCGCGCAGCAGCGCGCGCAGCCCTTCGGGGGTACGGGTACCGAGGACACGGACACGTTCGCGGAGCCGCTCCACCAGTTCCTGGGTGGGCGCGACGCCGACGTCGGCGGTGAGGAGGGTGTCCTCGATCTCCTCCCAGGTGTCCTCGTCGAGGTTGTCGCGGGACAGGAGCGTGAGCAGCCCCTTGCCGAGGGAGTTCTGTGAGCGGGCGAGCCGGGCACGCAGCCGGACCAGCCGGCCGGCGGTGGGCTCGGGCACCTCGATGGCGGGGGCGGCGGGCGCCTCCGGCTCGACGGCCTCGGGGGCTTCCTCGACGGGAGCCTCGGCCGCCGGGGGGACGACCTCCTCGATGGTACGGCGCGGTTCCTCGCGCGGCACTTCGGCTTCCTCGCCGACATGGGGCTCGGGAGGAGTGATGGTCGGCGCACTCGACGGTGCCGGGGGCAGCTGCTTCTTCTTGCGGCTGCTGACCACGAGCCCGCTGATCACGCCGACCGCGACCAGGGCGATGACTACAGCAAGGATGACGAATTCCATAACCCCCCCAGTATCAGTCACCGCCGCCCGCATGGGCCGCCCCGAAGGACCACCCCAGCATCACCATGGGCGTTATGCACCTTTTGGGGGTAACGGTACGATCCCGTCCGCGGAGACCCGTGGCCTGGAACCCGTCCCCGAGAGCGAGCGCACCGGCCGGGTCCGGACCCTCTTCCCCACCTGAGTCGGCGCGAACCTGACCGTGCTGCTGCTCACCATGGGTGCGGGGCTCATCGTCCTCGACGGACTGAATTTCTGGCAGGTGCCGGCCGTCGCGATCGCCGGGCCGGCCGTCAGTTTCGGACTGGTGGGCCTGGTGTCGATCGCGGGCAAGGAGGGCGGGGCTCCGGGCATGGCGCTCTCCCGGGCCGTCTTCGGCCAGCGCGGCAATCTGCTGCCCGGCACGCTGATCTGGATCGCCCGCTGGGGCTGGGAAACGGTGAACGCGGTCACCGGCACCTACGCCGTGCTCGCCGTACTGAATCTGCTCTTCGGCATCGTGAGCAGCAACACCCTGATCATGGTGACCCTGGTCGCCTTCGTGGGGATCAGCTTCCCGGTGTCCGGGCTGGGCGTGCGCGCACTGCGGGTGTGCTGCACCTGGTCGACGTATCTCTTCGGCTGCTTCAGCGTCCTCGTGCTGATCCACCTGATCGTCAGCACCGCCTGGCACGACGTCCTGAGCAGGCCCGCCGGACCGACCGCGATGGTGGTCAACGGGGTCGGCACCCTGGTGGGCGGCGTGATCAGCTGCATTCCGGCGGGCCCCGACTTCGCCCACTATCTGCCGCGCACCGCGTCCGGCCCGGCGGTGGTCGGGGCGACCGTGGCCGGCGCCGGGATCGCCTGCCTGCCGTTGGTGCTGATGGGTGCCGTGATGGCGGTCGCCGGGGCCGGCCGTCACCGACGACCCCGTCTCGTTCATCGGCGCCCTGCTGCCCGGCCGGCTCTCGGTGCCTTATCTGCTGATGGCGCTGGTCGACATGCTGATGATCAACGCGATGTCGCTGTATTCGGGCGGTTTCACCGCACAGACGCTGGGATTCACGATCCCCCGCGCGTGGGCGGTCGGGGTGAATGCCGTCATCAGCCTGTTCCTGGGCGCGTTGCTGATGATGACGGCGGCGGGCTTCATGGATTCCTTCGTCTCCTTTCCTGACGCTGCTCGCGGTGACGTTCTCGGCCCGGATCGGCGTCTTCGGCGTGGATCAGCTGCGAGGACGTACGTACGACCCGGCGGCACTCCTGGACACCACTCCTTCCAGCGCCTACTGGTACACGGGAGGCTTCGCCGTCGCGGCGGTGGCCGCGTGGACGGCGGGCCTGGTGCGGGCCTGCTCTTCACCGGCGTCGAGTGGTTCTCCGGCCCGCTCGCAGACGGCTGGATCGGGCACCACGGGCTGGGCTGGACGGTCACGATCGCCGTCTCCGCCGCGCTGTACGCGATCCTGCCGCGGCCCGCCGACCGGGGCCGCAGGGGCGAGCCCCGACGTGACGCACCCCTACACTTCTGACGGTACGTCAACTAGTGTCCCGCCTCGCCGAGTCCGCCCGACGAAGGGGCCAAGTGCCATGGCGTTCACCGTGGTCAGGTTCAATCTGGTCGATCCCGCCGCCACCCCCGAGTCGCTCTCGGCCCGCTACCGCGCAGCGCTGGAGATGGCCGCGTACGCCGACGAGCACGGCGTCGACACCGTACAGACCGAGGAGCACCACGGCGCCGCCAACTCCTGGCTGCCCTCCCCCTTCGTCTTCGCGGGCTCGGTCTTCGGCGCCACCCGCCGGATCGCGGTCACCGTCTCGGCGATCATCGGCCCACTGCACGACCCGCTGCGGCTGGCCGAGGACATCGCGGTCCTGGATCTGCTGAGCACGGGCCGGCTGGTCACGGTGGCGGGGATCGGCTACCGGCCCGAGGAGTACGAACAGGCGGGCGTCGAATGGGGCAGGCGCGGCAGGCTCCAGGACGAGCTCCTGGAGACCCTGTTGCGGGCGTGGACCGGGGAGCCGTTCCCGTACCGGGGCCGTACGGTCCGGGTCACGCCGCGCCCGTACACCCAGCCACATCCGCTGCTGCTGGTGGGCGGCAGTTCGCGGGCGGCGGCCCGGCGGGCGGCCCGGTTCGGGCTGCCGCTCTTCCCGAGCGCGCATCTGCCGGAGCTGGAGGCGTACTACCACGAGCGGCGTGCGGAGTTCGGGACGGACGGCTTCTGCATGATGCCGTCCGCCGTGACACCGCTGCTGCATGTGTCCGAGGACCCGGACCGGACCTGGGCCAAGTACGGCGGGCACTTCCTGCACGAGGCGTGTACGTACGCCTCCTGGCAGTCCAAGGACATCCGCTCGGCGGTGCGTTCGGCGGCGACGACGGTAGCGGAACTGCGGGACGAAGGAGTCTACCGGGTCGTCACACCGGACGAGTGTGCCGGGGCGGCCGGGGAACTGGACAGCCTGGTGCTGCATCCGCTGTGCGGCGGGATGCCGGTCGAGGAGGGATGGCGCAGTCTGCGGCTGTTCTGCCAGGCGATCGCGCCCGACCGCCCCTGACCAGCTGGGATCAGCCCATCTCCTCCAGCGCCTTGCCCTTGGTCTCCTTCACGAACCTGAGCACGAAGGGGATCGAGAGCGTGGCGAAGCATGCGTAGATGATGTACGTGCCCGACAGGTTCCAGTCGGCCAGGCTCGGGAAGCTCGCGGTGATCGCCCAGTTGGCGATCCACTGCGCGGACGCGGCGACGCCGAGCGCGGCGGCGCGGATCCTGTTCGGGAACATCTCGCCGAGGAAGACCCAGACGATGACGCCCCACGACAGGGCGAAGAAGAGCACGAACACATGGGCGGCGACGAGTGCCACGATGCCCTGGGTGTGGGGCAGTTTGCCGCCGACCAGAGGGGCGGAGAAGGCCCATGCCTCGAAGGCGAGGGCGACGGCCATGCCGGAGGAGCCGACCAGCGCGAGCGGTTTGCGGCCCACCCGGTCCACCAGCACCATCGCGATGACGGTACCGATGATGTTGATGATCGACGTGGTGAACGAGTACAGGAACGAGGCCGACGGGTCGATGCCGACGGACTGCCAGAGCGTCGCCGAGTAGTAGAACGCCACGTTGATGCCGACGAGTTGCTGGAAGACCGACAGGCCGATACCGACCCAGACGATCGGCAGGAAGCCGAAGCGGCCGCCGAGCAGGTCCGTGAATTTGGACTTGTGCTCCCGGTGCATGGCGGTCTCGATCTCGGTCACCCGGGCGTCGAGGTCGACGTTCGTGCCCTCGACCTCCGCCAGGATCTTCCGGGCCCGGTCCTTCTTGCCGACCGAGATCAGGAACCGCGGCGACTCGGGGATCGCCAGCGAGAGGAGCCCGTACAGAACGGCGGGGACGACCATCACACCGAGCATCCACTGCCAGGCCTCGATACCGCCGATCCTGCCGCGCTGGTCCCCGTCGGCGAGCTGCAGAATGCCGTAGTTGACCAGCTGGGAGATGGCGATGCCGATGACGATCGCGGCCTGCTGGAAGGAGCCGAGCCGGCCTCGGTAGGCGGGCGGCGAGACCTCGGCGATGTACGCCGGGCCGATCACCGAGGCCATACCGATGGCGAAGCCGCCGATGATGCGCCACATCGCCAGGTCCCAGAGCGCGAACGGGAGCGCGGAGCCGACGGCGCTGATGGTGAAGAGCACGGAGGCGATCTGCATGCAGTGGATGCGGCCGATGCGGTCGGCGATGCGGCCCGCCGTGGCCGCGCCGATCGCACAGCCGATCAGCGCGATGGCGATGACCTGGGCGAGCGTCGCCGAGCCGATGTCGTACCGGCTGCGGATCGCCTCGACGGCGCCGTTGATGACGGAGCTGTCGTAGCCGAACAGGAAGCCGCCCATCGCCGCGGCCGCCGTGATGAAGATGACATGGCCCAGGTGGTCCGGGTGGGCCCCTCGGGCTCCGGACGCCGGTCCCTGCGCTGTGCTGGTCACGTGAACTCCTGATGCCTGGCCGCATCGTCAGGTGTGGGGACGAGCTCCGACTGAGGGGGATGAGCTCCTCCAAGTGGCGCATACCTTCACGCCTGCCACCACTTGAAGACACGGGCGAAGCAGCAGAGACTATTCATTCAAGCTTCGAAGTCAAGGTTGGTTTCTGCCCGCCTTCGCCGAGGATCACCCAAGGGGGCGTTGGAGTCTTGAAGGCTGAGGAAAGCGTCAGCGCAGCCGCTGGCTGATGACCTTGGAGACCCCGTCGCCCTGCATCGAGACGCCGTACAGCGCGTCCGCGACCTCCATCGTCCGCTTCTGATGCGTGATCACGATCAGCTGGGAGCTCTCCTGGAGCTCCTCCATGATCCGGATCAGCCGCTGCAGATTGGTGTCGTCGAGCGCCGCCTCGACCTCGTCCATCACATAGAACGGGCTGGGCCTGGCCTTGAAGATCGAGACCAGCAACGCCACCGCCGTGAGCGAGCGTTCCCCGCCGGACAGCAGCGAGAGCCGCTTGACCTTCTTGCCCGGCGGCCGGGCCTCGACGTCCACACCGGTCGCGAGCATGTTGTCCGGGTCTGTCAGGACGAGCCGCCCCTCGCCACCGGGGAAGAGCCGCGAGAAGACGCCCTCGAACTCACGGGCCGTGTCCCGGTACGCCTCGGTGAACACCTGCTCGACCCGCTCGTCGACCTCCTTGATGACCTGCATCAGGTCGGCCCGGGTCTTCTTCAGGTCTTCGAGCTGCTCGGAGAGGAACTTGTGCCGCTCCTCCAGCGCCGAGAACTCCTCCAGGGCGAGCGGATTCACCTTCCCGAGCTGCTGATACGCCCGTTCGGCCGACCTCAGCCGCTTCTCCTGTTCGACCCGGACGAACGGCTTCGGCTGGTTGCGCGGGTGCTCGGGGTCCTCCGGCAGTTCCTCGCCCTCGGCGGGCGGTGACGGCGGTACGAGCTGGTCGGGGCCGTACTCGGCGGTCAGCCCGGCCGGCTCGACGCCCAGTTCGTCCAGCGCCTTCGTCTCCACCTGCTCAATCCGCAGCCGCTTCTCGGCACCGAGCACCTCGCCGCGGTGGACGGAGTCGGTGAGCTTGTCCAGCTCGCTCTTGAGCTCGCGGCCCTGGTTGCGCTCGGCCGCCAGCTCCCGTTCCCGCTCCGCCTTCGCCGCCTCGGCCGCGACCCGCTCCTGCTCAGCCCGTACGACGGACACCTCGACGTGGGCCAGCAGCTGACGGGCGCCCGACGCGACGGCCGAGGCCACCGCCGCCTCATGCCGCAGCCGGGCGCGGCGCTGCTCGGCGCGGGCCCGGGCCTCGCGTTCGGCGCGGGCGCCCCGGTCGAGGGCGTCCGCGCGGCCCGCGAGTCCCTTGACCCGCTCCTCGTGGGTACGGACCTGGAGGCGGGCCTCCATCTCGGTCTGGCGGGCGTTGGCACCGTCGGCGGCGAGCCGGTCGCGTACGGAGGTGTCCGGCTCCTCCTCGACCGGCATCTCCTCGGCGACGAGCAGCCGCTCGGCCAGCTCCTCGGCCTCCTCCGTCGCCCGTTCGAGGGCCTCCTGGGCACGGGCGGCGGACGCCGTCGTCCGTTCGGCCTCGCCCGCGGCTCCGCGGGCCTGCCCGGCGAGCCGGCCGAGCTGCTGGGCCACCCCGGACTTCTCCCGCTCGGCGGCCCGGCGCCGCTCCCCCAGCTCCTCGACGAGCTCGGCACACGCGCCCCGCCGCTCCCCGGCGATCCGCTGCGCCTCGGTCAACTCCGCGCACCGCACGGCCAGTTCCTCCAGCTGGGCGGCGGCCTCGTCGACCGACGCCTGCACTTCGAGGAGGCTCGGCGCTCCGGCGGAACCGCCGTGCGCGAAGTGGGCCGAGAGGATGTCCCCCTCGGCGGTGACGGCCGTCAGCTCCGGGCGTGCGGCTACGAGGTCCTCGGCGTCCTCCAGGGTGCCGACGACCACCATGTCCCGCACCAGCCTCCGCACGGCGCCCACCAGTTCGGCCGGCCCACCGACGAGGCCGGCGACGGCGGGCGGAGTTCCGGCGGACACTGCGGTCACATCGCCCCCACCGGTGCCAGAGGCGACGCCCGCACCCGAGCCGTCAGAGCCACCAAAAGCAGCAGCGCCACCGCCGCCCCCGCCGCGATCACGCACCCCGCCCAGCAACAGCGCCGCCCGCCCCGCGTCCTGCTTGCGCAGCAGCCGGATCGCGTCCGCCGCCGTGGCCGGGTCCGTCACCGCGACCGCGTCCGCCGCCGCGCCCAGCGCCGCCGCCACGGCCACCTCGTACCCCGGCTCCACCGTCAGGAGTTCCGCAGCCGGTCCGAGCAGGCCCGACAGACGGTCCCGCGCGCCGAGCAGAGCACCGGTGCCGTCCTTGCGGCGCAGGCCGAGGGCCAGCGCCTCATGGCGGGCCGCGACCGCCGCCCGCTTCCGTTCGGCGGCGGTGGCCGCCTCCCGGGCCGCGGCGAGCGCCGCCTCCGCCTCCGCGAGTTCCCGCTTGGCGGCGTCGTACCGCGCACCCAGCTCCGCATCGCCCGCGTCCAGGCCCTCGACCTCGGCCTTGAGCTGTTCGTACTCCTCCTGAGCGGCCGCCGCCCGCTCCCGCGCCTCGTCGCGGGAGGCGGCCAGCCGGTCGATCTCGGCCTGCGCCGAACCGGCCCGGCTGCGGGCCGCGTTGACCTGCCCGTGCAGCCGGGCGAGTCCTTCGCGGCGGTCCGCGATGGCCCGCGCGGCGTCCTTGAGCCTGCGCTCCTCGGCCGCCAACTCCCGTTCCAGATCGGCACGATGGGCAGCGGTGTCCTCCAACGCGTGTTCCGCCGCCTCCAGCGCGGCCGCCAGCTCCGCCTCCTGCTCACGGATGCGGGCGGCCTCCCGCTCCATGCTGTCAGGGTCCCTGAATCCCGTACCGCGCCGCTCCTCCTCGGGGGCGGCCGAGGCGCTCTTCACCCGGGCGTCGGCCAGCGAGATCGTGCCGCGCACCCGCTCGGCCAGCTGCGACAGCTCGTACCAGGTCTGCTGAGCCCGCTGGAGCCGCGGCGCCAGCCGTCGCACCTCGTCCTCCAGCTCCGCCTCGCGCGCCAGCGCCGCCTTCAGCTCCGCCTCCGCGGCCTCCCGACGCTGCTTGAGCGCCGCTTCGTCGGCGATCTCGCTGCGCAGCGCGGTGTGCAGCCGCACCAGGTCGTCGGCGAGCAGCCGCAGCCTGGCATCGCGCAGATCGGCCTGGATGACGGCGGCCCGGCGCGCCACGGCCGCCTGCCGGCCCAGCGGTTTCAGCTGCCGTCGCAGCTCGTCGGTCAGGTCCTGGACACGGGCCAGATTGGCTCCCATCGCGTCCAGTTTCCGCAGCGCCTTCTCTTTCCGCTTGCGGTGCTTGAGCACGCCCGAGGCTTCCTCGATGAATGCGCGCCGCCCCATCGGATCGGCGTGGAGTACGGAGTCCAGCTGGCCCTGGCCGACGATGACGTGCATCTCCCGGCCGATACCGGAGTCCGAGAGGAGTTCCTGGATGTCCAGGAGCCGGCAGGTGTCGCCATTGATCTGGTATTCGCTGCCGCCGTTGCGGAACATGATCCGAGTGATCGTCACTTCGGCGTACTCGATGGGCAGTGCGCCATCGGAATTGTCGATGGTCAGCGATACTTCCGCCCGGCCGAGCGGCGGCCGCCCGGTGGTGCCGGCGAAGATCACGTCTTCCATCTTGCCGCCGCGCAGGGATTTGGCACCCTGCTCCCCCATGACCCAGGAGAGCGCGTCCACCACATTGGACTTGCCCGACCCATTGGGGCCGACGACACACGTGATACCGGGTTCGAACCGCAGCGTCGTGGCGGAGGCGAACGATTTGAAACCACGCAGGGTCAGGGCCTTGAGGTGCACGCCGCCGGACTCTACCTTTCGCTCTCGGTTTCGCCGATGAAGGTGCAGGGCACATCAGACGGTAAGGGAAGGGGTGTACGTCCGGGGCGGGTACCGCACAGGTCCGCGCGGAGAGGTCCGCAAAAGAAAGAAGGGACGCCGAGGCGCCCCTTGTAAATCTTGTGCGGTGTTGCGTGCGGTGTTACTGGTGCAGCGGCATTGACGGATCAAGGATGTGTCACGAAGGTGACAGATCAAGAGCAGTGATCTTCAATGATCCGGCGACAATCCGGGTGATGATCTCGGACGGCTGACGCGTACGGCCCGACCGGCCTCGAGGGCCATCGGTCAGGTTAGCGCCGGCTCCGCCTGAGGTACGTCGATGTCGATGCTGTCGAGCAGCGACTCTTGGTGCTGGGCGGCGGCATTGAGCGCGTCGTTCTCGTCCTGAATCCGTACGAGCTCGGATTCGAGATCCTGGACGCGTTGCTGGAGCCGTCGCATCTCGGCGAGGAGTCGCGGGTCGGAACCGCCGACGTAACCGAGAAGCGCCTTTGCCATGATGGATGGTCCTCCACACTGAGTGACCGACCGATGCGGTGTGGGTCGTGAGGGAATCGCACCCGCGGTGCTCGGCAGTGCTCTGTATTCACTGCTGTTCTGCTGCCAAACAGCTCTGCCGAACAGCTGCGGTGCGCGGGGATTTCAGCGTCTCACCAAAAAGTTTGACGGTCAACACGATCACGCCCTGTAGAGGCGGGCAGCCCTGGGGCGCGCGGCTTGACGATCATGCGGCGCGACTCTCCTGAGGGGCCCTCGAGGGCGTGGAGATCATCCTTACTGCCGCAGCCTGGCATGCCAACCGAATCTTGGCAACCACCGGGTCATTCCGCAGGTCATTTCATGTGTACGCAGATGAGCACCCCGCCGCCTCACCCCACGCCATCTTTCGAACACGGTCCGAACACGGCCAATCCGTCCGGAGCCGGACCGGGCCCGGATCAGCGGATTGCGAAGCCGTCGTAACCGCCGCGCGGGGTGTCCCATATCTCAGTGACTCCGTCAACGCGCCCGGGTGTGTCGTCCGACCGCAGCCAGTCCAGCAGGCGGTGGCAATTCTCACGTCGCCCCTCGGCTACGACCTGCACCCTGCCGTCGTCGAGATTGACTGCGAAACCGGTGAGACCGCCGATCTCCAGAGCATTTGCCCTGGTGAACCAGCGGAACCCTACTTGCTGTACTCCGCCGCGCACCCAGGCTGTGAGCCGTACATCTTCGTTCATGCCTGAACGCTAACCGGCCGATTGCTCGCGGAGCACTTCCTGCCGAGAAGCCATGGCGTACAGTCCGGTCGCAATAACCTCACCCGATCGGGTGAGTCATGTTGACGCCGAGACGGCGTCCAGACCGTCAGAAGGGCTCAGTAGATGGGACGCCATCGTCGCTCCGCCGCAACTCCTGCCGTTCGGGACCGCGCGGCGGGGGACTCGGGGCGCCGCCGCAGTGCGCGCCACGGGAAGCGGACCCGGACACCTGTTCGTACCGGACTGATCGGCGTCTCCGCCGCCCTCGCCGTGGGGGCCGTTGCGGTCGCCTCCGGCCTGCTGCCGGGCGGCGACACCTACTCGGTCGGCGGTGGCCCGGTCGCGGACCAGGTCCGTACCGAAGTGGGCCGGGGCGGCTCGACCACTGCGCCTGACGACCGCGCCAGTGCGTCCGCCCAGGCCAGTCGCGGTGTCCGGCGGGCCGACGGCCCGACGAAGGCGAAGTCCCCCGCCGGATCCCCGTCGTCCGCCACGCCGTCGAGGACGTCCGAGCCGACCGGGCGGACGGAGCCGTCCCCGTCGCCCACCTCTGCGACATCGTCGAAGGCCGCCGCGCCGGAAGCCTCGAAGAGCACCGCGCCGGCCACGGCCGAGAAGTCGTCGGCCGCTCCGCAGGCCCCCGCCTCCTCCGCTCCGGCCGCCCGCAGGTCCGCGGCGCCGGCCGCCGCCACCTCCGCCCAGGCCGCCGTGCTCGCCCTGGTCAATCAGGAACGCTCGAAGGTCGACTGCAGCCCGGTGACGGCCAGCGCCTCACTGGCCTCGCTCGCCCAGAACTTCAGCGACGACATGGCTGCCCGAGGCTTCTTCGACCACACCGACCCCGATGGCCGGACCCCCTGGGACCGCGCCTTGGACGCCGGGGTGCAGGGGCTCGGCGGCGAGAACATCGCCCGCGGCCAGGCCGACGCACAGGCCGTGATGGACACCTGGATGAACAGCGCCGGCCACCGGGCAAACATTCTCAACTGCGACTACAAGACGCTCGGCGTCGGCGTGCACTTCGGCGCGGGCGGCCCCTGGTGGACCCAGGACTTCGGCTTCTGACGGCCGCTCACCGGGAGAAAGCGCACCCCGGCAGTGAGCGCTGTGCGGCGTAGGCTGTCGGCATGGACGAGAAGACCCGTCTGGACGCGCTCGCCTTCGACGTGTTCTCCCGGCAGTGCCCCTCGCGCGGCACCCTGGAGCATGTCACCGGGCGTTGGGGCAGTCTGACGCTGGGAGCCCTGTACGACGGCGGTTTCCGCTTCAACGAGCTCCGTCGCCGGGTCGACGGGGTGAGCGAGAAGATGCTCTCGCAGACGCTCCACGCCCTGGAGCGGGACGGTCTGGTCCACCGCGAGGCCCAGCCGACCAATCCGCCGCGCGTCGACTACGAACTGACGCCCCTGGGCCGGCAGGTCGCCGAACGACTGCTCGCGCTGATCGAACTCGTCGAGGGCCGGATGCCCGAGGTGCTCCGGGCCCGTGACCGGTACGACGAGACCCACCCGCGCCCGGAGGTCCGGACCTAGGAAACGGTGCGCGGCGGCCGCTGGCAGCGCGGGCAGAAGTAGCTGGAGCGGTTCATCCACGCCCGGCGGCGTATCGGCGTACCGCAGCGGTGGCAGGGCTCGCCCTCCCGCCCGTACGCGTCGAGGGAGCGGTCGAAGTAGCCGGACTCGCCGTTCACGTTGACGTAGAGGCTGTCGAAGCTGGTGCCGCCCTGGTCGAGCGCCGCGTTCATCACGTCGCGGGCATGGCCCAGCAGCTCGGCCGACTTGGGGCGGGTGAGGGTCGAGGTCGGGCGGTCGTAGTGCAGCTTGGCGCGCCAGAGCGCCTCGTCGGCGTAGATGTTGCCGACTCCGCTGATCAGCGACTGGTCGAGCAGGGCGCGCTTGATCGTCGTACGGCGCAGTCGCAGGGCCGCGTGGAACGCCGCGTCGTCGAAGGCCGGGTCCAGGGGGTCGCGGGCGATGTGTGCGATGGTGTCGGGCAGCCCGTCCGTGCTGTCGGCGGCGCATTCGTGGAGCGAGAGCCCCCCGAACGTCCGCTGGTCGACGAAGCGCAGCTCGGTGCCGAGCGAGTCCTGGAAGCGGATCCGGATGCGCAGATGCTTCTCGTCGGGGGCGTCCTGCGGCTGTACGAGCAGTTGGCCGCTCATGCCGAGGTGGCCGAGCAGTGAGCTGGACGCGTCGTCCAGCGGCACCCAGAGGTATTTGCCGCGCCGCATGGCCGGGCCGAGGCGGGCACCGCCCAGCCGGGCAGCGAAGTCCACACCGCCCGCGGGGTGGCGACGGACGGCACGCGGATGCAGCACCTTCACGTCTGAGACGGTCCGGCCGGTGACCCAGCGCTCAAGACCCCGCCGTACGACTTCGACCTCGGGCAGCTCGGGCACGGTGTGGCTCCTCAGGGACGTTTCCAGGGTATCCGGGCAGCGAAAACCCCCCGGTGCGCTGGGCACCAGGGGGATTCGGGGTCAGGCCGGAGCGACGTCCGCGGACGGCGACGGGTCGGTCGGGGTGCCGGCGGCCCCTCCGTCGGCAGCGGCCTTCGCCGCGGCCTCCCGCGCTTCCGCGGCGGCGCTGATCTCACGCCAGGCGGACTCGGCCGCCTGCTGCTCCGCTTCCTTCTTGCTACGGCCGGTGCCGGTGCCGTACGAGACACCACCGACGCGAGCAGCAGCAGTAAAGGTCTTCTCGTGGTCCGGGCCGGTCTCCGTGACGAGGTACTCGGGGACGCCGAGGCTCTCGCTCGCGGTGAGTTCCTGGAGGCTGGTCTTCCAGTCCAGGCCGGCGCCGAGGTTGGAGGACCTGTCGATCAGCGGGTCGAAGAGCCGGTGAACCAGCTCCGAGGCCGCGCTGAGGCCCTGGTCGAGATAGACCGCGCCGATCACCGCTTCAAGGGTGTCGGCGAGGATGGACGCCTTGTCCCTGCCGCCCGTGCCCTCTTCACCGCGGCCGAGCCGAATGAAGGAGCCGAGTTCGAGGCCGCGGCCCACTTCCGCAAGTGCACGCGAGTTGACCACCGCGGCCCGCAACTTGGCCAGCTGGCCTTCGGGCAGATCGGGGTGGGTGCGGTACAGCGTGTCCGTGACGACCAGGCCGAGCACCGAATCCCCGAGGAATTCGAGCCGCTCGTTGGTCGGCAGACCGCCGTTCTCGTATGCGTACGAACGATGGGTCAGCGCACGCACCAGAAGGGCGGACTCGAGGTGATACCCGAGCCGCCCTTCCAGAAGCGTGTGGGACGAGGCTGTGTTGACGTTGTCTGCCTGCTTCTTGGCGTTGGACAACTCAGACATCGGGCCTCTCACCAGCCGCTCAGACCTCGAGGACCTGGCGCTTGTTGTACGTGCCGCAGCTGGGGCACGCGATGTGCTGCAGCTTCGGCTCCTGGCAACGCTCGCACGAAACCAGGGTGGGGACCGCAGCCTTCCACTGCGACCGGCGGTGGCGCGTGTTGCTGCGCGACATCTTCCGCTTCGGAACGGCCACGGCTACTTCTCCTGCTTCTCGTCGACGCCCGCTTCGGCGCCGCCCATGTTGTCCTTCTCGCCGTCCTGAACGGTGTCGGCGAGTCCTTGCAATGCCGCCCAACGGATGTCGACGGCATCGTGGTGATGACCGGGATTCTCGTCCAGCCTGATTCCGCATTCGGAACACAGACCGGCACAGGACTCCCGGCACACCGGCTGCATCGGCAGTGCGAGCACCACCGCATCGCGCAGCACTGGTTCGAGGTCGAACAGGCCGTCCTCGATGAAGAGCCTGTCCTCGTCGTCCTCGGCGTCGTCGGCCGGTTCCGCCTTGTGGCTGCGGCCCCGGTCATCGGCGTCAGGGTACGAGAACATCTCCTGGAAGTCCGCCGCAACCTCGAGGCGCAGCGGCTCCAGACACCTTACGCACTCCCCCTCGGCCGACGCACGGGCGGTACCCGTGACGAGCACCCCCTCCATGACCGATTCGAGACGGAGCTCCAGCTCCACGGGGGCGCCTTCCGGCACACCGATGACCTCGTCGATGCCGAGGGGCGGTGAGCCGGGTGCGTCCACCGTGCGGGTCAGCCGCTGGAGGGCACCAGGACGCCGGCCCAACTCGTGCGTATCGAACACGAGAGGGTTTCGGTGGTCGAGGTGGCCGTTCAGGGCTTTTCCTGCTTTCGAAATCATGTGCATCACACAGCGTGGGGAGGGCCGCCCGGATTTCGGATGCGAAGCGGGCAGCTTGAATCGCGGACATACGCGACCGGAGAGCCAGGATACTGGACACGCCGCCCAGCTCCCAATCCGGTCCGCCGGGCCCCTGTACGGCCCGGACGCCGTGGCGACCGGGCCGCCGTAAGGCGACCGGTCAGCGTTCCTGCTCGTACCGGTGCAGCTGGTCCAGGTCGATCATGCTGGTGTCGAACAGGCTGGTCTCGTCGAGGGCGCTCTCGCCCTGCGGCTGGAACGCCTGCTGGGGCTGCATGGGCTGCTGCTGCCAGCCGTCGTACCCCTGGACCGGGGTCTGGGCCTGGGCCTGGCTCTGGTCGTAGCCCTGCTGCTGGTACGCGGCGTACGGGTCGAGCTGCTGCTGGTACCCGTAGACGTCCTGCTGCGGCTGCTCCTGGTACGCGTACGGCTCCGCGTAGTCCGGCCGGTCCTGGGCGGGGAAGTGCGGCTGGAGCTGCTGGTGCACCGGCTGCGGCTCAGGGGTGGCGAGTTCGGCGAGGCCGGCCCAGTGGTCCTCGTCACTCATGCGGACCTGGTTGCCCGCCGCGTCCTGGGCGGCCATGTGCGCGCCGAGTTCGTCGGTGGCGACCCGGCCGTGCAGCTTCTGCCGGCCGCGGCCGACCGCCTCCAGGGTCTTGGCGAGCACGGCCTCGAAGGCGCCGAGCTTCGTGTCGACGTACTCGTCGGCGCGGCGCTGGAGCGTGGCCGGGTCGGTGCTGCGCTCGGGGGCCTCGGCGAAGTCCGGGTCCTCGTATCCCTGCTCGTCGAAGGCCTGGCCGCGGCCGAGGAGCTTCTCGCGGCCCCGGTCGACGGAGCCGATGGTCTTGGTGAGGACGACCTCGAAGTTGGCGAGCTTGCTGTCGACGTACTCGTCGGCCTCGGCGCGGACCTCCTCGGCCTCCCGGCGGGCCTCACCGAGGATCCGGTCGGCCTCGCTGCGGGACTGCATGGCGACCTCGGTCCCGGAGATCAGCGAGGCGCGTTCGGCGTGTGCGGCCTCGATGATCCGCTCGGCCTCCTGCCGGGCCTGCTCGACCATCTGCTCCCGCCCGCCGATGAGCTCCCGGGCGTGGGCGAGCGAGCCGGGCAGGGCCTCGCGCACCTCTTCGAGCATCGCGAGCAGCTCGGCGCGGTTGACCACGCACGAAGCCGACATGGGCATGGACCGGGCGCTCCCGACCGCCTCGACGATCTCGTCGAGCTTCTTCTGCACGTCCACCGTGTGCTCGCCACTCTCTACAGCTGATTGGAGACGGACGGGACGACTGTACGGCCAGTCGGCGCCCGCCCGACACCTGGTGACGGTTCGCCAGATACTCGGCGCCGGATCAGCGCTCTCCCAGACGCTCCACGAGGGCTGCGTGGACCACCGGGGGCAGCAGGTGGGAGACGTCGCCGCCCCAGGTGGCGACCTCCTTGACCAGGGAGGACGACAGGAAGCTGTAGGTGGGATTGGTCGGCACGAAGAGCGTCTCGACGCCGGAGAGGCCGTTGTTCATCTGGGCCATCTGCAGCTCGTAGTCGAAGTCGCTGACGGCCCGCAGGCCCTTCACGATCGCCGGGATGTCGCGCTGCTTGCAGAAGTCGACCAGGAGGCCGTGGAAGGACTCGACCTGGACGTTGCCGAAGTCCGCGGTGACCTGGCGGATCAGATCGATGCGCTCATCGACCGTGAAGAGGCCCTTCTTGGACTGGTTGATCATCACCGCGACATGTACGACGTCGTACAGCTTGGAGGCGCGGCCAATGATGTCGAGGTGTCCATTGGTGATGGGGTCGAACGACCCCGGGCAGACGGCGCGGCGCAACTTGATTCCCTCGCTCTCCGGTCCGGTCATCGTGCGTCTTCGCACGTAGAGGCGGCGCGACCGTACCAAAGCGTTCCCTCGCCGTAGCGACGGGCCCGCAGTGGCTCGAATCCCTTGGGCCAGTTGAATTCTCCGCCTCTGGTGCTGCGTTCCACGGTGACGAGCGCATCGGCTGCGAGCCACCCCTGGGTACGGAGTGTGAGCAGTATCTCGGCGAGATCGTCGTCGGTCACGGCGTACGGCGGGTCCAGGAACACCACGTCGTAGGGCTCCGCGGGCGCCGCCCCCGTCACGATCTGTTCTGCTTTGCCGGTGCGGACTTCGGCGCCGGGCAGTCCGAGCGTGCGGACGTTGTCCCGGACGGTGCGGACGGCCCTGGGGTCGGTCTCGACGAGCAGGGCGTGGACGGCGCCGCGCGAGAGCGCTTCCAGGCCGACGGCGCCGGAGCCCGCGTACAGATCCGCGATGCGGGTGCCGTGGAGGCTGCCCAGGAGGGCTTCCCAGGTGGAGAAGAGGCCCTCGCGTGCTCGGTCGGAGGTGGGGCGGGTGCCGGTGCCGGGCGGGACGGCCAGGCGGCGTCCGCCGGCCGAGCCGGCGATCACGCGGGTCATGGGTGTCTGGTCCTCGGTTCGTGGGTGGCCCGCAGAATGCTGCGGCGCCGTGGCATCCACGATATGGCGTCGCGGCGGATCGGGCCCGCGGGCGTGTGTCGGAAGTCCCGCCTGCCCCGCGACGCCTGGCACGCACGCTCGCTGCGTTGTCGGGCTCGTCCAAGTACGTCCAGTACGAGGACGACCCTCCGCCTTGCGATCGCACGCACCGGACGCCGCCGGGCCCGTCCTTCGGGCGGACGGCGGGACTTTCGACACACGCCCGCGCACCCGTCACCCCTTGTCGAGGTACTGTTCGCGCTCCTTGTCGAGCAGCGCGTCCAGCGCGGTCCGCAGCTCCGGCAGGTGTTCCAGCTCCGGGTCGGCGGCGACGATCGCCGCGGCCTCCTCGCGGGCTGCGGCGATGACCTCCTCGTCGTCGATGACGGTGAGCATCCGCAGCGAGGAGCGGACCCCGGACTGGGCCTGGCCGAGGACATCGCCCTCACGGCGCTGTTCGAGGTCGATCCGGGACAGTTCGAAGCCGTCGAGGGTCGCGGCGACGGCGGACAGGCGGGCGCGGGCCGGACTCGCCTCGTGGGCCTCGCTGACCAGCAGGCAGAGTCCGGGGGCCGAGCCGCGGCCGACCCGGCCGCGCAGCTGGTGCAGCTGGGAGACCCCGAACCGGTCGGCGTCCATGATGACCATCACGGTGGCGTTGGGGACGTTGACCCCGACCTCGATGACGGTGGTGGCGACGAGGACGTCGACCTGGCCCGCGGCGAAGCGGCGCATCACGTCGTCCTTGTCGTCGGGGTTCATCCTGCCGTGCAGCACCTCGACGCGCAGCCCGGTGAGCGGGCCCTTGGCGAGCTGTTCGGCGATCTCCAGGACGGCGAGCGGGGGGCGCTTCTCGCCGTCGTCCTCGGGGGCCTTCTTCTTCCCCTTCTTCCCTGCCGCCTCGTCCTCGGCGTCGTCGCCGATGCGGGGGCAGACCACGTAGGCCTGGTGCCCGCTCTCCACCTCCTCCCGGACCCGTTCCCAGGCGCGGCTGAGGAAGTGCGGTTTGTCCTTGGCGGGGACGACGTGGCTGGCGATCGGCGAGCGGCCGGCGGGCAGCTGGTCCAGTACGGAGGTCTCCAGGTCGCCGAAGACGGTCATGGCGACCGTACGGGGAATGGGGGTGGCTGTCATGACCAGCAGGTGCGGCGGCTGTTTCCCCTTGGACCGGAGCGCGTCGCGCTGTTCCACCCCGAAGCGGTGCTGTTCGTCGACGACGACCAGGCCCAGGTCGTGGAACTGCACCTTGTCCTCGATCAGCGCGTGCGTGCCGATCACGATCCCGGCCTCGCCGGTGACGAGGTCGAGCAGCGCCTGACGGCGGGCCGCGACGCCCATGGAGCCGGTGAGCAGCACGACCTTGGTGCCCTGCTCGGAGCCGCCCAGCATTCCGCCCTCGGCCAGCTCGCCCATCATTTCCGTGATGGAACGGTGGTGCTGCTGGGCGAGCACCTCGGTGGGCGCGAGCATGGCGGCCTGTCCGCCCGCGTCGACGACGCCGAGCATCGCGCGCAGCGCGACCATCGTGTTGTGCGTCACGGTGAAGTGGTCCGTGACATAGGCGTGGCTCGGGTGAGCGACGCTGATGCACTGGACCGGTTTCCGGCCTACGTGCTCCACGCTACGAATTCCCCGCCGGAATGTGTTGCATTTCGGTCGCGGGCGTACCCGCTCAGCCTTGCGTGACAGCCTGAACGGGGCGTATTCGTCAGGCAGCGCGACCGAGACATTGAAGGCGGCCTTTCTTGGCAGCACTCGCGCGCGCCCGCCGAGCGAGCGCACGAGCCACGCTACGTCCTCCGCGAGCCTGAGCGAGGCAGAGCAGAGAGAAGCTCCCATGCCGTCTGCGTGGATCGTGCCATCAGTGTCCAGCAACCCCTGCAGGAGAGACAGCCGATTCTTGATCGAAGTGTTCTTGAACGCGTCTGGAACGAACTTGTCGTGGGATGTCACACCCCACAGGTCCAGGTCACGCAGCGCTTGGATGACGGGATTCCGTACGCCTCCGGGGCGATGGACCAGCTGAATCGTGTAGTCACACCGAGACCCGGTCACAGGAACCAAGTGGCAATCCGGGGCGACTGCTGCTGCCGCCGCGTCACGGATCTCGTCGTCGATCGTGGACAGACGCAGGTTGTGCCGGAACGACCCGTCACCCAGCAGCAGCCCGAAGAGGTAGGGATCGAGCGGCAGACCGCAGTCGCCTCCGAGGTCGACGGGTGTCGCCGCCGGGATGTACCACTTCGACGACCCATTGGCCTTGAATGTGTCGAGGCGGATCTCCCGTGCCGTCATCACCTTGGGGGGCTGGCCCCGATGCCACCCACAGCTCGTGCCGACGATCCACAGATGCTCGTCATCGCACTCGACAGAGCTGCCGTCGGAGAGAACCATGCGCCACACCTCACGCTCACCTTGAGGAAAGACTCCGTCGACGAGGGCGATTTCTCCGGTGGGCACCACAACTTCGTCCCCCACCTGCAGGTCTCCCATCAGCTGGAAACCCCTGGGCGTGAGGATCAAGGAGTCAAGAGGTTGCGCCTTGCCCGAACCGACCTCTCCTTGCAGCAGCCGGTGCATCGGATGCTCGGTCGCCAGGTCGTCGAAGATCTCCTGGGAGACCTTCCGCTGCCCCTCGGTGAGGGTGAATGGCAGCTTGGCGTCGAAGGCGTCGAGCAGTCCGCCGTGGGCGGGTTTCCGGGCGACCGCCGGGAGCTGGGTGTCCGCGTATCTGCGGCGGGCCAGCGCGACTTGGAGGACGAATGCCTCGTCCCACTTCAGCCGGTCCCTGGCCTGGGCGATGTCCGCCTTGGTCTGCGGGCGGTGCACCTTCAGCAGCGCCTCCGGGAGCGGGGTGAGCCCGCGGCCCTCGCGCAGATTCGGCGGCAGCGGGTCGACGGCCTCCCGCGCGCTGGGCAGCACGGTGTCGACGGCCTTGGCGATCCGCCACGAGTCCAGTTGCTTGCAGGCCGGGTAGATCGGCAGCAGCCGCCCGGCGAAGGCGTCCACCGCTTCCGTGGCCTCGGCCCCGTCGATGGACTCGGCTTCCAGCAGCTGGTACGTGGGGTGGGCCAGCTGCATCTTGCGGTTGAAGACGGAGACCTTGCCCGCGAACATCGCCCGCCGCCCGGGCAGCAGTTCCTTGTGCGGCTTGTGGACGCCATGGCCGAAGAAGACGAGCTGGAGGCGGCCGCTGCCGTCGGTGAGGGTCACTTCGAGGCGCTTGCCGCGGCCGTTGTTGAACATCATGATGCGGGCGTCGGCGACCTGGGCGACCACCGTCACGTGCTCGTCCAGCGGGAGGTCGGTCAGCGCCGTGAGCCGGCCGCGCTCCTCGTACCGCCGCGGGTAGTGGTGCAGCAGATCACCGACCGTGTGCAGGTCGAGATGGTCGGCCATCACCTTCGCGGTGGCTCCGCCGAGCAGCTTCTTGAGGGGTTCATCGAACGCAGACACGCGATCCATTGCACACCACACCACTGACAGATGTCCGGCGGGCACCGCCCGGAACGCCGGAATCCCCTGGTCGGAACTGTCCCCGCAGGCGGCCGGGAACGGGCCCGGAGGGGCCTTGAGGTTGTACGGAGGCGGCGGTCCGGACGAGAGAGCGCGTCGGCGGCGCGGCCGCGCTGCCCTACTCCACCCCGATCAGCAGCGGAGCGCACTGGTGACCGCCGCGGTACATCACCGTGTCGACCGCCAGATAGCCCTCGCGTACGTGCTCCTCCAGCGCGTCCGCGAGGCTGTCGGGGACGTCCTCGCCGAGGACCAGGGTGACCAGTTCGCCGCCCGCCGCCAGCATGCGGTCCAGCACGTTGCGGGCCGTTTCGGGTACGTCCTCGCCGATGACCGCGACGTCGCCGTCGATCAGGCCGAGGATGTCGCCGGCCTGGCAGATGCCCGCCATGGTCCAGGACTGCCGCTCGGCGACGGCCAGTTCGGCGTAGCGGGTGGCGCCGGCCGCGGCGGTCATCGCGACCACGTCCTCGTCGAAGCTGCGGTCGGGTTCGTGGACGGCGAGGGCCGCGATGCCCTGGACGGCGGCCCGGGTCGGGATCAGGGCGACCCTGACCCCCTCCGCGCGGGCCTGTTCGGCGGCCGCGGCGGCGGTGTGGCGCAACTCGGCGTCGTTGGGCAGCAGGACCACCTCGCGGGCGTGCGCCCGGCGGATCGCGTCGACGAGTTCGCCGCTGGCGGGGGGCTCCCCGGGGCGCGCCAGGACCGTCGTCGCCCCGGCCTCCTCGCACAGGCCGCGGAGCCCGTCGCCGGGCACCACCACGACGACCGCGCGCTGCACGGGTTCGGCGTGGGGATGCGCCCGGTCCGCGCCGAAGTGGGTGATCCGGATGCGATACGGCCGCCCCGCCTCGACGCCGGCCTCCACCGCCGCACCCGCGTCGTCGACGTGCACGTGGACGTTCCACAGTCCGTCGCCGCCCACCACGACGAGCGAGTCGCCGAGTCCGTCGAGCCGGGTCCGCAGCCGGTCCACGGCGCCGTCCGTGGCCTCCAGCAGGTAGATGACCTCGAAGGCCGGTCCGCCCTCCGCATCGGCCACCGCGCAGTCGTCCGGCACCAAAAGCGCGGGTGCGGGCGCGGCGACGTACGTCCGCTCGGGCGCCCGACCGGAGACCGCTTCGACGAGCGCGCCGAGCACGGTCAGCAGGCCACGTCCACCGGCGTCCACGACGCCCGCACGCCCGAGGACGGCGAGTTGTCCGGGGGTCGCTTCCAGGGCCGTCCGCGCCCCCTCGTACGCCGCCGCCGCCACCGCCGCGGTTCCGGCGTCGTCCGCCGTGCTCCCGGCGGCCTCGGCGGCGACGGTGGCCACGGTGAGCACGGTGCCCTCGACGGGGTGGGCGACGGCCTGCCGGGCGGCAACCGCGGCGCTCGTGAGCGCCCGGCGCAGGTGGTCCGCGTCGTGCCCGCCGGCCAGCACCCCGGCCATCCCGCGCAGCAACTGGGCCAGGATCGTGCCGGAGTTCCCGCGGGCACCGATCAGGGCCCCGTGCGCCATGGCCCGTACCACGTCGGCGGCGACGGGCACGGTCGTGCCGGTCTCGTGGGCGGCGAAGACCGCTTCGACGGCCTGGTTCGCGGACTCGACGGTCAGATAGAGGTTCGTACCGGTGTCCCCGTCCGCGACGGGGTACACATTGATCGCGTCGATCGCCTCGCGCTCGCGGCCCAGCGCCTCCAGCGCCAGTGAGCACCAGGTACGCACCGCGACGGCGTCCATCTCGTCGGCGGTCTGCGGCACCTGTCGGTCCTCCTCGAAGATCGGCCGTGGGTGGCCGGCTGCACCGCAGAGTAGCCCCCGCGCGCCGGGTCCGGCGGTGACAGGGGCGGGACGGGGGGCGGCGGAACCCATGGTAGTTTCGTTCTACCGACGCGGCCGTTGTATGCTGCTTCGGTTGCCCGATGAAAGTCGGGCCATTCCCCCGGTGCCGCCACTTCAGTCAAATGATTCCGGCGCTCCGGAATTCACTGTAAGTGCACCTGAAGTCTTTGGAGTGACCCGTGGCTGCCAACTGCGACGTCTGCGGCAAGGGGCCGGGCTTCGGCAACAACATTTCGCACTCGCACCGCCGTACGTCCCGTCGCTGGAATCCCAACATCCAGCGCGTGCGTGCCGTGGTCGGTCGGACGCCGAAGCGGCTCAACGTCTGCACCTCGTGCATCAAGGCCGGCAAGGTCGCGCGCTGACGTTCCCGTCGTAGCGCAGCCTTCCGGTTGCCCAAAAAGCCGGTCCACCTCGGTGGACCGGCTTTTTGCTGTGCTGCCGGGCTTCCTCACCCGGTGCGCGTCCGCCAGCCGTGGTCGACGGGGCCGATCCCGGCGCCCAGCGGGAATCCGGCCGCGATCGCCCCGGTGACGTACGCCTTCGCGTCTCGTACGGCCGTGGGCACGTCCTGGCCCAGGGCCAGTCCGCAGGCGATCGCCGAGGCGAGCGTGCAGCCGGTGCCGTGGGTGTGCCGGTTGTCGTGCCTGGGTGCGCGCAGCCAGTGCTCCGCGGTGCCGTCCGTCAGCAGATCGACGGGTTCGCCGGGCAGATGCCCGCCCTTGATGACGACCCAGCGCGGACCGAAGGCCAGTATCCCGGTGGCGGCGTGCCGCATTCCGGTCTCGTCCGTGACGTTCACGCCGGTGAGCTGCGCCACTTCGTCCAGGTTCGGGGTGGCGACCGTGGCGACCGGCAGGAGTTTCGTCCGTACGGAATCGAGCGCTTCGGCGGCCAGCAGCGGATCTCCGTGCTTGGAGACCCCGACCGGGTCCACGATGACCGGGGCCGCGGTGCCCGCGAGGAGTTCGGCCACGGTCTCCACGACGGCGGCCGACGCCAGCATGCCGGTCTTCACCGCCTGCACACCGATGTCGTCCACCACGCTGCGGTACTGGGCGCGTACGGCCTCGGCGGGCAGTTCCCAGGCGCCCTGTACGCCCAGCGAGTTCTGGGCGGTGACGGCGGTCAGCACGCTCATTGCGTGCACGCCGAACGCGAACATCGTCTTCAGATCGGCCTGGATGCCCGCACCACCGCCGGAATCGGATCCGGCGACGGTGAGCACACGGGCGGGTACGGCAGCAGCTATGGGCACACGCCGAATCTACTGGGCGTCCTCGATGCCGCCGAAATGGTCCCAGCCGCCCTTGCTGGTCCAGGGCGCTCCGTCGACCGTCACCTGCGGCAGCGCCGAGGGGTTGAGGACTTCGCCGATCACCTTCCAGCGGGCGGGCAGTTTCACGTCCGGCGGGAAGGTGGCGACGATCGCGTGGTCCTCTCCCCCGGTGAGTACCCACTGCAGCGGGTCCACGCCGACGGCCTGCCCGATGTCGGACATCTGCGAGGGGATGTCGATGAGTCCGGAGCGCAGATCGATCCGGACCTTGCTGGCCTCGGCAATGTGCCCGAGATCGGCGACGAGTCCGTCGCTGACGTCCGTCATCGCGGTGGCGCCGAGCCCGGCGGCCGCCGGGCCCGCGTGGTAGGGCGGTTCGGGGCGCCGGTGGGCCTCGACGAAGGCGCGGGGCGAACGGAAGCCGCGGGAGAGCACGGCGTAACCGGCGGCGGACCAGCCGAGCCAGCCGGTGACGGCGACGACGTCGCCGGGCTGGGCGCCGGACCGGGTGACCGGTTCGTGGTTGCGCAGATCGCCGAGTGCGGTGATCGAGACGGTGATCGTCTCACCGCGCACCACATCGCCGCCGACCACGGCCGCGCCGGCGACCTGGCACTCGTCACGGATGCCGTCCATCAGCTCGCCGGCCCAGGTCACCGGGAGTTCGGCGGGGACGACCAGGCCGAGCAGCAGCGCGGTGGGCACGGCGCCCATGGCGGCGATGTCGGCGAGGTTCTGGGCGGCGGCCTTGCGGCCGACGTCGTACGCGGTCGACCAGTCGCGGCGGAAGTGCCGTCCCTCCAGCAGGATGTCCGTGCTGGCCACGACCCTGCGGTCGGGAGCGGACACGACCGCGGCGTCGTCGCCCGGGCCGAGCCGTACCGCCGGAGTGGTGGTGAGCCGGGAAGTCAGCTCCCTGATGAGCCCGAACTCCCCCAACTCGCCCACGGTTCCCTTCACCGAGTCTCACCTCTCATCTATCGCGCCGGACGTCCGTCCGGGCTGCTTCGGCGGCCGGGGGTCCAGGCCGTGGACAGGCCGCCGCAGATCGCAGTCTGCACCGGTTCCCGTCACCATGCCCGTCCCCCCTTTCGCCCCGTCGCGCTTGCGGTCGCGGGCCGTCTCTGCTGTCGGTACTGTCAAGAGATACGTCAACTTGTGCTGTGTGCGCGCCACGCTGTGGACGTCAACCGCCCCGGAGATCTCCCCGCGGCCCTCGGCAACGCGATACCGTGGCGTCCCTTTCCCATCCCCACACGATCCTCGTGGCCGCCCTGGAGGTTCCGTGGTACAGGCGTACATCCTTATTCAGACCGAGGTGGGCAAGGCGTCGACCGTCGCCGAGACCATCGCCAAAGTTCCGGGAGTGATCCAGGCAGAGGACGTCACCGGCCCCTACGACGTGATCGTGCGCGCCCAGGCCGACACGGTCGATGAACTCGGCCGCATGGTGGTCGCCAAGGTCCAGCAAGTGGAAGGCATCACGCGAACCCTGACCTGCCCGGTCGTTCATCTGTAGTCCCCGTCTACGCTGGGCCGGTGACATCATCGCGCCGCCGCTTCCGCCATCCCGTGCTTCTCGGTCCGTCCGTTGCCGCGCTGCTGCTCGCCGCGGCCGGCTGCTCCTCGACGGACGCCACGGAGTCGATCACGGTTCCCAACCCGTCTCCGGAAGCCGCAGCCTACTGCCGCGCACTGCACAAGGAGCTGCCGAGGACCGTTGCCGGACTCGGCCGCGGTGACACCGGGACGGAGTCCGAACTGATCGCCGAGTGGGGGGACGGAGCGATCGTACTGCGCTGCGGTGTCCCCCGGCCCGCGAAGATGGACGACCCCATGGCGAAGGCCACCGAGGCGGACGGCGTCAACTGGCTGCTGGAGCAGCCGGAAGACGCCGGTCCGCGTTTTACGACCACCTTCCGCAAGGCGTACGTCGAGGTGAGTCTCTCGACGGCGTACGCGCATGACGCGAGCCCGTTGGCCGCGTTCGGCCCGGTGATCACGAAGACGGTGCCCAGCAGCCTGTAGGGCGTGCCCTCCGCGACGGGAGTGCACGCCCTACGGCGCGGGACTCGTCTCAGCGCAGGCCGGTCGGCCGGTTCAACGCGGCCTGGATCAGCCGGTCCACCAGTTCCTGGTAACTCACACCGCTCTCCTGCCACATCCGCGGGTACATGGAGATCGGGGTGAAGCCCGGCAGGGTGTTGATCTCGTTGATCACGAAGCCGCCGTCCTCGGTGAGGAAGAAGTCGGCGCGCACCAGGCCCTCGCAGGACACGGCATCGAAGGCCGCGACCGCCAGCCGCTGGACCTCGGCGGTCTGCTCCTCGGTGAGCGGGGCGGGCACGATCCCGGAGGCCGAGTCGATGTACTTGGCCTCGAAGTCGTAGAAGTCGTGCGAGGTGACCGGCGGGATCTCGGCGGGCACGCTGGCGCGCGGACCGTCCTCGAACTCCAGCACCCCGCACTCGATCTCGCGGCCCCGCAGCAGCGACTCGACGAGGAACTTGGGGTCGTGGCGGCGGGCCTCCTCGATCGCCTCATCGAGACCGGAGAGGTCGTCGACCTTGGTGATGCCGATGGACGAACCGGCCCGGGCGGGCTTGACGAAGAGCGGCCAGCCGTGGTCCCCGGCGAAGTCCACGATGCGCTTGCGGGCAGCGGACGGGTCCGTGTCCCATTCGCGGGCGCGCACCACGACGTACGGGCCGACCGGCAGCCCGAACGAGGTGAAGACCCGCTTCATGTACTCCTTGTCCTGGCCGACCGCCGAGGCGAGCACCCCGGCGCCGACGTACGGCACCCCGGAGAGCTCCAGGAGCCCCTGAAGGGTGCCGTCCTCGCCGTACGGGCCGTGCAGTACGGGGAAGACGACGTCGACCTCGCCGAGCGCCTTGGGAACCGAGCCGGGCTCGCTGTACACCACTTCACGGCTGCCGGGGTCGACGGAGAGGACCACGCCGCCCTCGGTGGACTCGGCCAGCTGGGCCACATCGGGCATCTTGCGGTCCGTGATGGCCATGCGTTCGGGCTCGTCGGCGGTGAGCGCCCAGCGGCCGTCCGTCGTGATGCCGATCGGCAGGACGTCGTACTTCGTCCGGTCGATGGCGTTCAGGACGGCGCCGGCCGTGACGACGGAGATGCCGTGTTCGGAGCTGCGGCCGCCGAACACGACGGCCACGCGCGGCTTGCGGAGCTGCTGCTCCGGGCTCTGGGGGAGGTTCTCGCTGCTCATATCGCGTCGAGCGTACCTGCTGGTATCCCTCGCGTCAGCGTGGCCGGGGCCGCTGGAGCGGTGAGCGTGAACGTTCACCGCCCTGCGCAGCCCCGTGCCCGTCGTCAGCGGCGCTCGGGCTTCGCGCTGCGCGACATCAGCTCGCTCAGCGCGACCATCGGCGGCTTGCCCTCGTGGACGATGCCGACGACCGTCTCGGTGATCGGCATGTCGACGCCGTGCCTGCGCGCCAGATCGAGCACCGATTCACAGGACTTGACGCCCTCGGCGGTCTGCCTGGTGACCGCGATCGTCTCCTGGAGCGTCATTCCGCGGCCGAGGTTGGTGCCGAAGGTGTGGTTGCGCGAGAGCGGAGAAGAGCACGTCGCCACCAGGTCGCCGAGGCCGGCGAGACCGGAGAAGGTCAGCGGGTCGGCGCCCATGGCGAGGCCGAGCCGGGTCGTCTCGGCGAGACCGCGGGTGATGAGCGAGCCCTTCGCGTTGTCGCCGAGGCCCATGCCATCGGCGATGCCCACGGCGAGACCGATGACGTTCTTGACCGCGCCGCCGAGTTCGCAGCCGACCACATCGGTGTTGGTGTACGGGCGGAAGTACGAGGTGTGGCAGGCGCTCTGGAGGCGCTGGGCCACGGACTCGTCCTGGCAGGCGACGACGGCGGCGGCGGGGCGGCGTTCGGCGATCTCCTTGGCCAGGTTGGGGCCGGTGATGACGGCGACGCGGTCCGGGGTGACCTTCGTGACGTCCTCGATGACCTCGCTCATCCGCTTCGCGGTGCCGAGTTCGACCCCCTTCATCAGGGAGACGAGGACGGTGTCGGAGCCGAGGTGCGGGGCCCAGTCGGCGAGGTTGGCGCGCAGGGTCTGCGAAGGCACCACGAGGACGGCGTAGTCGGCGCCGTGCAGCGCCTCGGCGGCGTCGGTGGTCGCCCGGATCGACGCGGGGAGTTCAATTCCTGGCAGGTAGTCCGGGTTGGTACGGGTCGTGTTGACGGCTTCGGCGACTTCGGCTCGGCGGCCCCAGAGGGTGACTTCGCAGCCGGCGTCGGCGAGAACCATGCCGAAGGCCGTACCCCATGAGCCGGTTCCGAAGACGGCTGCCTTTGCGGGGTGCGTCACTTGGGTCCCTTTCCTTCGGCCTTGCGCCGCTGTTCTGCACGGGCCTTGCGGTGGTCGTACGGCTCCGTGGGGGCCTTCTCGCCCCGTACGATCTCCAGCTGCGCGGTCACCGCGGCCATGATGACCTCGGTCGCCTCGCGCAGGACGTCGGACGTCGGCTCCTCGTCGTAGAAGCGGGAGAGGTCGACGGGCGGTCCGGCCTGCACCTGGAGGGTCCTGCGGGGGAAGAGCCGGAGCTTGTTCTCCTTGGCGTACGGCGGCATCACGAGGTTGGCGCCCCACTGGGCGACCGGGATCACCGGTGCCTTCGTCATCAACGCGACGCGGGCGGCGCCGGTCTTGCCGGCCATCGGCCACATGCCGGGGTCGCGGGTGAGGGTGCCCTCCGGGTAGAAGGCGACGCATTCACCGCGCTCGATGGCGTCGACGGCGGCCCGGAAGGCGTCCAGCGCGTTGGTCGTCTCGCGGTACACGGGAATCTGTCCGGTGCCGCGCAGCATCATTCCGACAAAGGGGGTCTTGAAGAGGCCGGCCTTCGCGAGAAGCCGCGGCACGCGTCCGGTGTTGTACTGGAAGTGACCGTAGGAAAGCGGGTCCAGATACGAGTTGTGATTGACCGCAGTGATGAATCCGCCGTCGGCCGGAATGTTTTCCATTCCCCGCCAGTCACGCTTGAACAGAACCACCAACGGCGGTTTTGCGATCACCGCCGCCAGGCGGTACCAGAAGCCGATTCTGCGGCGGGACACTCGGACACCTTCCTCTATGGAGCTGAACTCTGCCTGGCTACCGACGGTCAAGTCTCGCCCCAGGCCCCTGCTCTGTCGAGAACACCGTACGCCCCGTTTTCGGGGCCGACCCTCCGGGTTCTCGCACCGGCAGGCGAGAATAAGCGGCGATGTGCACCGAGGGGGAGATCGCCACGAACACCGACCCGGCCGGTCCTTGGACCCTGGTCGTCCCGTTGAAGCCCTTGGCGCGGGCCAAGAGCAGGCTCGCGCCCGCGACGGGCGCCGCACTGCGCCCACGGCTCGCCCTCGCGTTCGCCCGGGACACCGTGGCCGCCGCCCTGTCCTGCCGGGCGGTCCGGGATGTGGTGGTCGTCACGGACGACACGGAGGCGGGGGCGGCTCTCGCGGCCCTCGGGGCGCGGATCGTGCCCGACGAGCCGGATCGCGGGCTCAACGCCGCCCTGGCACACGGTGAACGGACCGCGCGGGCCGGGCGGCCCGGGGCGGCGGTCGCCGCTCTCAACGCGGACCTGCCCGCGCTGCGTCCCGCGGAACTGGCCCGGGTCCTCGATTTTTCCGCCGCTTTTCCTCGCGCATTTGTCACCGATGCGGCAGGAATCGGAACAACATTTCTTTCGGCAGCGCCGGGAGTGGAATTGCGCCCGGCTTTCGGCGGCCCTTCCCGGGCCCGGCACCTGGACTCCGGCGCGGTGGAAATCACGCTGACCGGCATCGATTCGGTCCGCCAGGACGTGGACACCGGCGACGATCTGCGGGCGGCGCTGGCCCTGGGCACCGGCCCGCACTCCGCGGCGCACTGGGCCGCGGGACTCTCCCCGCTGGACCGATAGGCTTCCGTACATGCAGGCGACCTCGTACACGTACGACCCCGAGACCCGCACCGGCAGCGTGCTGCTCGACGACGGGACCCCGGTGGCGTTCGACGCCCGGGCCTTCGACGCGGGCGGGCTGCGGCTGCTGCGTCCGGGACAGCGGGTGCGGATCGAAGGCATCGGCGAGGGGGCGGATCTGCGGATCACCCTGGTGACCCTGCAGACGTTCTGAACGGCCGCGCGCACCCGGCCCACAACAGCCCGCGGGCCGGGCTCCCCGAGGGGAGCCCGGCCCGGCGCGTGTGAGCAGCTGTGCGCCGCTCGGCCTCACTTCTTGCGTGCGGTGGCCTTCTTCGCCGTGGTCTTGCGCGCCGTGGTCTTCTTCGCGGGCGCCTTCTTCGCCGTGACCTTCTTGGCGGGCGCGGTCTTCTTGGCGGCCGTCGTCGTCTTCTTCGCCGCCGCGGCCGTGGTCTTCTTCGCCGCCGCCGTGGTCTTCTTGGCGGCCGGAGCAGCCTTCTTCGCGGTGGTCTTCTTCGCCGCGGTGGTCTTCGCGGCGGTCACGGCCTTCTTGGCGGTGACCTTCTTCGCCACGGCCTTCTTCGCCGTGGCCTTCTTGGCCGCGGCCTTGGCCGTCGTACGGGCGACACCGCCCGTGAGGCTGCCCTTGGGCGCCTTCTTCACGGCCACCTCGCCCTTGGGGAGCTTCTTCGAGCCGCTCACCAGGTCCTTGAAGCCCTGTCCCGCGCGGAAACGGGGAACCGAGGTCTTCTTGACCCGCACCCGCTCACCCGTCTGCGGGTTACGGGCGTAGCGGGCGGGACGGTCGACCTTCTCGAACGAGCCGAAGCCGGTGACCGAAACTCGGTCCCCCGCGACAACCGCACGGACGATCGCGTCGAGTACCGCGTCAACGGCGTCCGCGGCCTGCTGACGGCCGCCGACCTTGTCGGCAATCGCTTCTACGAGCTGCGCCTTGTTCACGTCTTCCCCTTCGGAGACATTGCCAGAACGAAAGTGTTCAAGCGTTTTCGCACGTTAGGCAGATATATACCGCAAATCAAACACGAAACGGGCTAATCACCCTAGTGCCGCAACGAAGTCGACCGCTGCGCAGTTCCGCAGAGTCAGTCACCTTCGGGGAATCGGCCCTCATCGAGGTCCTTCATCAACCGGTCCAGACGCCTTGCCGCATCCGGGAGATCGTGCTTAGCCGCGGCCGTGATGACCAACAGCTTCCGGGACAGCGCCATCCTTACGCCCTCCGGGACTTGCAGTGTGCGCACTCTTGTGTGTGCTTCCTTCAATCGGTCGGCGACTTGGCCGTAAAGCTTGAGTTGGCTGTCGCGTTCCATGCACCGATTGTGCCATCTGGGGCGAGTTGTCGCCCGACGGGGTCTCAACAAGCGGCTGCGCCCCCTACCAGAAGGCAGGGGGCGCAGTCCTGGAAACGCGCTGCTCAGGCGTTAATTGTACGCGGCTTGAAGGTCGGCCTTGCCACCTCATAAGTCGCGATGTCCGCTTCGTTCTGAAGGGTGAGGCTGATGTCGTCCAGCCCGTTCAGCAGCCGCCAGCGGGCGTTCTCGTCGAGCTCGAAGTCGGCCGTGATGCCCTCGGCACGGACCTGGCGGGCCTCCAGGTCGACGGTGATCTCGGCCGTCGGGTCGGCCTCGGTCAGCTCCCAGAGCGCGTCGACGACCTTCTGGTCGAGAACAACGGTCAACAGCCCGTTCTTCAGCGAGTTGCCGCGGAAGATGTCGGCGAACCGGGAGGAGATGACGGCCTTGAAGCCGTAGTTCTGCAGCGCCCACACGGCGTGCTCGCGGGACGATCCGGTGCCGAAGTCGGGACCGGCGACCAGCACCGTGGCGCCCTTGCGCTCCGGGCGGTTGAGGACGAAGTTCTCGTCCTTGCGCCAGGCTTCGAAGAGTCCGTCCTCGAAGCCGTCGCGGGTGACCTTCTTCAGCCAGTGGGCGGGGATGATCTGGTCGGTGTCGACGTTGCTGCGGCGCAGCGGGACGGCCCGGCCGGTGTGTGTGGTGAAAGCTTCCATGATTCTCAGACTCCGGCGGGCGTACGGGCGTCGGACAGGTCGGCCGGCGAGGCCAGGTGGCCCAGCACGGCGGTCGCGGCAGCGACCTGCGGGGAGACCAGGTGCGTGCGGCCGCCCTTGCCCTGCCGGCCCTCGAAGTTGCGGTTCGAGGTGGAGGCGGAGCGCTCGCCGGGGGCCAGCTGGTCGGGGTTCATGCCGAGACACATCGAGCAGCCCGCGTGCCGCCATTCGGCGCCCGCGGCGGTGAAGACCTTGTCCAGGCCCTCCTCGACGGCCTGCAGGGCGACCCGGACGGAGCCCGGGACGACCAGCATCCGTACGCCGCTCGCGACTTTGCGGCCGTCCAGGATCGCGGCCACGTTGCGCAGGTCCTCGATCCGGCCGTTGGTGCAGGAGCCTACGAAGACGGTGTCCACGTTGATGTCCCGCAGCGGCTGGCCGGCGGTCAACCCCATGTATTCCAGGGCCTTTTCGGCGGCGTTGCGCTCCGAGCCGTCCTCGTACGAAGCCGGGTCGGGGACGTTGGCCGACAGGGGCGCGCCCTGGCCGGGGTTGGTGCCCCAGGTGACGAACGGCGCCAGTTCGGCGGCGTCGATGACGACCTCGGCGTCGAAGACCGCGTCGTCGTCGGTGCGCAGCGTCTTCCAGTACGCGACGGCGGCGTCCCAGTCCTCGCCCTGCGGGGCGTGGTCGCGGCCCTTGAGGTAGTCGAAGGTGGTCTCGTCCGGGGCGATCATGCCCGCCCGGGCGCCGGCCTCGATCGACATGTTGCAGATGGTCATCCGGGCTTCCATCGAGAGCTTCTCGATGGCCGAGCCGCGGTATTCGAGGATGTAGCCCTGGCCGCCGCCGGTGCCGATCCGGGTGATGATCGCCAGGATCAGGTCCTTGGCCGTGACATCGTCGGGCAGTTCGCCGTCGATGGTGATCGCCATGGTCCTGGGGCGGGCCATCGGCAGCGTCTGGGTGGCCAGCACGTGCTCGACCTGGCTGGTGCCGATGCCGAACGCCAGCGCGCCGAAGGCACCGTGCGTGGACGTGTGGGAGTCGCCGCAGACGACCGTGGTGCCTGGCTGGGTGAGACCCAGCTGCGGACCGACCACGTGCACGACGCCCTGCTCGACGTCGCCCAGCGGGTGCAGCCGCACGCCGAACTCCGCGCAGTTCTTGCGCAGGGTCTCCAACTGGGCGCGGGAGACCGGGTCGGCGATCGGCTTGTCGATGTCGAGGGTCGGGGTGTTGTGATCCTCGGTGGCGATGGTGAGGTCGAGGCGCCGCACCGGGCGTCCGGCCTGCCGGAGGCCGTCGAAGGCCTGGGGGCTGGTCACCTCGTGCAGCAGGTGCAGATCGATGAAGAGGAGGTCGGGCTCGCCTTCGGCGCGCCGGACGACATGGTCGTCCCAGACCTTCTCCGCGAGTGTCCTACCCATCGCTTTCCCTCCGGCCGGCGTCTTCGCCGGCCCAACTAGAGATTCGGTGTGCCGCCGCCCGGCCCCCCCGTGCGGGGCGGTGGCTACAGGGCCGTTGTGTGGCCGCCCCTACAGGTTCGCAACTTCCACCGAAAATTGAACTTGCGTTTCACAGAGTGAGACGGGAGTATCGTCGTATGGACAACTCTAGCGGCGTCGGCGTTCTCGACAAGGCAGCTCTGGTATTGAGCGCCCTGGAGTCCGGTCCGGCCACCCTCGCCGGGCTGGTCGCGGCGACCGGGCTCGCACGACCCACGGCCCATCGACTGGCCGTGGCACTGGAACACCACCGGATGGTGGCGAGGGACATACAGGGCCGTTTCATTCTCGGCCCCCGGCTGGCGGAGCTCGCGGCGGCGGCGGGCGAGGACCGCCTGCTGGCCACGGCTGGACCGGTGCTCACCCACCTGCGGGACATCACGGGCGAGAGCGCGCAGCTCTACCGGCGACAGGGCGACATGCGGATCTGCGTGGCGGCGGCGGAGCGGCTGTCCGGCCTGCGGGACACCGTGCCGGTCGGCTCCACGCTCACCATGAAGGCCGGCTCGTCGGCCCAGATCCTGATGGCCTGGGAGGAGCCGGAGCGCCTGCACCGCGGCCTCCAGGGCGCCCGCTTCACGGCGACGGCGCTCTCGGGTGTACGGCGCAGGGGCTGGGCCCAGTCGATCGGCGAGCGCGAGCCGGGCGTCGCCTCGGTCTCCGCGCCTGTGCGCGGCCCCTCGAACCGGGTGGTCGCCGCGGTCTCGGTCTCCGGACCGATCGAGCGGCTGACCCGGCACCCGGGCCGGATGCACGCCCAGGCGGTCATCGACTCGGCGGCGAGGCTGAGCGAGGCCCTGCGCCGCAGCGGCTGACGTACGCAGGAAATACGTACGCAAGAAATACCCTCCGGCCGCCCCAGCGTCGTGGCGGCCCCCACCAAGTCCCGGCATAAGCCCCGCACTTGACGGGGCGACACGCCCCCGAGGACAAGCAGAAGAGCCCCCCACCGAAGTGAAGGGCCCTTGTCTGTCGCTCTGTTGTACCCCCGACCGGATTCGAACCGGCGCTACTGCCGTGAGAGGGCAGCGTGCTAGGCCGCTACACAACGGGGGCTTGTTACTGCTGTTGCATTTCTGCGCTGGGCTACCAGGACTCGAACCTAGAATGACGGTACCAGAAACCGTAGTGTTGCCAATTACACCATAGCCCATGGTGTTACAAGTACCCCCGACCGGATTCGAACCGGCGCTACTGCCGTGAGAGGGCAGCGTGCTAGGCCGCTACACAACGGGGGCCCTAGCGATCCTGCATCGAGAGCGTGGGTGCGACCCAGATGATCTCGCGGGAAGGATCTGTACCCCCGACCGGATTCGAACCGGCGCTACTGCCGTGAGAGGGCAGCGTGCTAGGCCGCTACACAACGGGGGCTTGTTACTGCTGTTGCATTTCTGCGCTGGGCTACCAGGACTCGAACCTAGAATGACGGTACCAGAAACCGTAGTGTTGCCAATTACACCATAGCCCACCAAAACTCAACCCCTGGAAGGGGTTTTGTTCGGCTTGCGCTTCCCGTTCGGATCTTCCGTCCCGCTCGGGCGGCGCAGGAAGAACATTACCCGAAGGTGTCCGGCGCTCCAAAACGGGTATTGCCCGCCAGGGCCTTTCCGGCGGATCAGGGTCGGGCAGACCCCAGCAGGCCGGGCAACTGATCGAGCCCGCTGATACGGACGAGTTCGGGGCGGCCGCCGCGGCCGCCCCGGTCGAGCCAGATCCCCATGAGCCCCGCGGCGACCGCGCCACTCGCGTCGATGTCCGGCTCGTCCCCCACGTACGCGACCTCCTGCGGCTCCAGCGCCAGCGCGTCGCAGGCGGCATGGAAGGCGCCGGCCTCGGGCTTGGAGACGCCCAGCTCCACGGCGCACACCACGGCCTCGAACCGCTCCCGCACACCGAGCGTGCGCAGCTTGCGGTCCTGGTTGTGGATGCTGGAGTTCGACAGCACCCCGTGCCGGAACCCTTCCGTCAGCCGGTCCAGGGCGGGCAGCACATCGGGAAAGAGTGACCAGGCGGCCTCGTAGTGGGCCGCGTGCCGAGCAAACCAGTCGTCGGCCTCGGCGTCGTCCAGCGCCCGCGAGAGGAACTCCCGGACCCGGTCCCGGCGCTGCCCCTGGAAGTCCGTCTCCCCGCCGGCGAACCGCGCCCAGTGCACGTCGGTGATCGCCCGCCACGCGACGAGGGCCTGCTCGACGGAGTCGTATCCGCCGGGCAGGCCCTCCTGTTCGAGATGCTTGCGCATGCCGACGCGGTCGGCGCCCGTGTAGTCGAAGATCGTGTCGTCGATGTCCCAGAGGACGGCGCGAATCGTCATGGGGTTCAGCGTAGATTCCTACGCGGCGAGTGCGGTGGGCTTGGCAGTGCTCTGCAGGCCGATGAAGACAATCTTCAGGTCGTCGATCTCCTCAGGAGTGAACAGGTCGTCCGGGCCACCGGGCGCCCGGTCGTGGAAGGGGCTGCCGACTTCGTACAGGTCACCGAGGTCGAGCAGACCGCGCTTCGCGACTACGTCGACGATAAGCGTGACGAAGTCCAGCTGGCCGGAGCTCAGCTGCTTGCCCGCGATGAAGCCCTCAAACGCCAGAGCAGCACCAGGAAAACGGCGAGCAGGACGAACTGCATGGCGGTCGAGTGCAGGTCGAAGAGGGCCGACGGTCCGTGGGCCGGCGCATCGGCCTTGTGCGTTGTGCCAGCGTGGTCATGACGTCGCGTCGCCTCCCCCTCGTCGTACGGCGTGGTGATCGGGTCGGTGATCACTCATCCGCCGTCTGCCCGGGATGGCGGAGTTCACCGAACAGGCCTTCAGAGGGGCAGCGGAACGAAAAGGGGGGCTGCTCCGTCGTAGCACTGAGAGGCCGAAGGGCCTTCGGTGATGCCGGAGAGACGGAGGGCGGGAGATGGAAGTCAAGCCGCGGGTGCGGAGATGGACGAGGACTCTGGTGGTGGCGGCGGTCCTGGTGGTCGGGGGGACCGGCTGTACGACGAAGGGGGAGAGCGACGGGGGCCTCAAGGCGGGCGGCGCCTCCGAGGCGAAGTGCGCGTACCTCGTGAAGTATGAGGGGCGGTCCTACCTCAACGTGAGGGGACGGTCCGTGACCGACAAGGAGTTCACAGTCGGCAAGGACCTCGGTACCGGCCTGCTGCCCGGGTGCGACGAATCGGGCGAGGTCGACGGCACGGAGAAGCCGGAGAAGGTGACCGTCTACGAGGTCGAGGGCATCGATCCGGCGGTCGCCGTGGCGGCGGGGGAGACCCCGGGCGAGGCCGTGCTGGTGGCGGTCCAGGGCGCGGATCTCACGTCGCTGGACTCAGCTTCCTGAGTCCAGCGTTGAGTGTGGCCAAGAATTCGACGAAAGGGCATCCACACCGTCGGCGTCCAGCGCCAGTACACGGGCACGGCTGGGCGGATCGAGAAATCCCAGGTCGCCGTCTACCTCGTCTACGCCGGCGAGCGTGGGCACGCGGCGGTGGACCGGGAGCTGTACATCCCGCGCTCCTGGACGGGTGACCCGGATCGATGCCGGGCCACGGGGCTCGGCGAGGACACCGTGTTCGCGACCAAGCCGGAACTGGCCCGCAGGATGACCGAACGGTTCTGGGACGCTGGACACCATGTGGGATGGGTCACGGGCGACGAGGTCTACGGTGGCAACCCGAAAATGCGTGCCCCCCTGGAGGAACGCGGCATCGGCTACGTCCTCGCGGTGGCCTGCTCGGCCGAAGTAACCATCAGTGCGGGCACGTTCCGCGCCGTCGCGGCGTTCCGTAGCGGCGGAGTCGCAGCCTCACTCAGGGTTGCACCCGAGGCTCTCGTCCTCCTTGATCGATGCGACCAGAGCGGACAGGCCGCCCCGGGTTGCGGCGAGTATCACGTCCGGGTCATCGCTCTTCCGCATCCTGAGCGTGCCGTCGGGCGCGGCGGCGATATTGACGCAGTTTGCCCCCTCGTTGCTGTACGAGGACTTCTGCCAGTTGTATGCATGGCTTTGACGTCTCACAGACTCTTGGCGATCTTGTGGATGAAATCGTGGCTCTTGGCCTCACTGAGTGCACAGCGTTCCATGTGGTCCAGGACCGCTCGGTAGCGAGCAAGCTGCGCCTGCGCGTAGAGCAGGTCGCATCCATGATTGGAATCGAGTAGCACCGTGTCCAGTTGCGGCACGGAGCCGCTCGCGTAGGTGATGGGCTGGCCGGAGGCGGGGAAGTCGGCCCGCTCGAACGGGATCACCACGATGGTGATGGTGTCTCGCTCCGCCAGGCCGACGACCGTCAGGACGATCAGCAGACCGATGGCGGGCACAGATACCTGCTGCGGGCGATGGTCTTCAGATCGTCGGTCTCCTTGGGGGGAACAGGTCGTCCGGGCCACCGGGCGCCCGGTCGTGGAAGGGGCTGCCGACTTCGTGCAGGTCACCGAGGTCGAGCAGACCACGCTTCGTGACCGCGTCGACGATGAGCGCTTATTCCCGTCCACTGACGTCGGGGGCCACGTCGGCACACCTGGCCTCTACGGTCCATGGCGGCGATGTCACCGCCTCATTCGGGCCGCAGCCCAGGGCACTCGTTCGCCTTGATCGACGCGAGCAGAGCAGACAGGCCGACCCGGGTCGCGGCGAGTATCACATCAGGTTCGTCGCTCTCGCGCAGTCTGAGCGAGCCGTCGGGCGCGGTGGCGACGTTGACACAGTTTGCCGCCTCGGCGCTGAACGACGACTTCTGCCACATCAGAGGTGACGACATGCTCACTCCTCACTCGTTCCTACATCTCGCGCTGGATGCGCACGATCAGATCCCGCGACTGAGAGGGGTTCAGCGCACATGCCTCCATGCGGTCGAGAACCATTCGGTACTTGGACAGCTGGGTCTCACCGTCGAGGAAGACTGACCCATGATCGGTGTCGAGTTGAATGGTGTCCAGCCTTGCGTTCTCGGCGCAGAACTGAACGATGCCGTGACCGGCACTGGGAAATGCTCCGGCGCCGAACGGGATCACCAGCATGTTCAAGTGCGTCTCCTCACCTTGGTCAATGAGGCGGCGAAGCTGACGACCAGAGACCGAAGGTCCTCCGAAGCCCATACGAAGTGCCGCTTCGTGAATGATCACCGTGAGCGGAGTCGGTGGCTCGCCATGAACGGTCGACTGCCGCTTGAGGCGATGCGAAACCCGATGCTCCACCTCCTCGGAAGTCATGGAGGGAACCGCATCGTTCATCACAGCCCGCGCGTGCTCTCTGGTCTGCAACAGGCCGGGGATGTGGATTGCAGATGCGATACGCAGAGTCTCAGCGTGATGCTCCAGCTCAGCGAGATCCAGAGCGTCGGAGGGCAGAATCTCCCGACACTCCTCCCACCACCCTCGCGTGCGGCCACCAGTCATCCTGGCCAACGCTTCGATGAACTGTTCGTCGGCGCAGTCATAGAGTCTGGCCAGCGCCCGGACTCGCTCGGCACTGACCGCATAGCCGCCTGCCTCGATGTTGCTGATGCGCGACTGCGTGGCACCGAATAGTTCTCCTGCACGTGTCGCCGAAAGTTCGGCACGCTCGCGCATTCTGCGCAGCTCAGCCCCGAGGCGCCGCTGACCGATGCTCGGCGGAAGTTTGACACGAGCCATGAATGTCCCTTGCACAAGAAGTCGAGGCCGTCCCCCACACGAGTGGAGTTGGCATGTAGACCACCAATCAATGGACTACATACCTTCGCTGACTCTACGCTCGTAGCGCTCGGTCACTCAACGCCTACTGCTGGCAGGAGACTTCGCATGGCCACCGTATCCCCGCAGCCTTCACTCCCCGCCCCTCCCGACGGATTCGCCGATGAAATTCGAGCCCTCGTAGAAGCCACCGCACCCCGCCTCTTCGCCGTCGTCGAGCAGTTCGCGACCGCCGACGGAGAGCTGGACGCCCGGGTCGCTGCGTGGGGGCTGGCTCATGACGACGGCCATGCCCAGGTCACCTCCGTCGATGGCGGATTCCGAATGTCCCTACGCACCCCCGACCGAGCCACCCAACTGGTCTCGCTGCGCCCCGGGAGCATGGGGACCTTGGTGTGGCCTGACGCCACAGCCCCAGCTCTACCACGGAGTTGACATTCGTCAACTCCGCGTAACGAAGAACTTGCCCCTGTGCTCCCACCGCTGGCAGCATCGAAATCAGCAAACAACACATCGCGCATATGACTGCGCAGACCCTGCGGCCGTCCCTTCGGGGACGGCCACAGACGCGTTTCGGGGAGAGCGGCCGAAGAAGCCCCAGTTCCGCCACCAGGATCCGAGCGGTAGACGGTGCGACGGAATCGTGGTCGCAGACCGGCGTATTACGCAGCCCTCCCGCCTCGTGTTCGGTTCCGCGAAGTCCGATGCGACAGCCTCCATGCCACTGGCAAAAGTTCCGGGACAGCAGACGAGCGGCAGCACCCTGCCACTCACCCCGTAGCGACAGCAACGGGGGCCGGCAGCCCCTCGGCTGCCGGCCCCCGCACAGGCCACTCCCGGCGCTCAGGGCTTGCCGATATCGACCGCCCACGACCCCGTCCCGATGTACGCCTCCGGAGTCGCCATCAGTACCAGGCTCTCCGGCTCCCCCGATGCCGTCGCATACACCGCGTGTGCGTGCCGCCAGTCGACACCCACTGAGACTGTCTGTTCCACGGCGGCCGCCGCCGCGAAGTCCAGCGGCAGGAATTCCACGGCCGGCAGGGCTCCCACATGCGCGGTGGCACCGGGCAGTTCAAGGCTCGCCGCCAGCAGGCACAGCGCGGGGACACGCGCACGCTGGCCGGGTTCGTCCGTCCCGATCACCGCGAGCCCGGAGAGCATCCGATGTCCTCGGCAGAGTGCGAGCACGGCCGTGTGGTCGAGAACGATCACCGACGCTCACCCAGCCGCCGGGCCAGGAGATCCGCCCGCCATTCCCTCGCGGCACTCAGGTCCTCGTCGGAGAGGTCCACGCCGAAATTCGCGCGGACGTACGCGACAGCACGCGCCGTTCGCTCCGTCTGCTCCGACTCCGTCGGCGTGGCCGCGACCACGCGCTCGACATAAGCCCGCGTACTCATGCCGCGTTCCTCCGCCAGGGTGCGGAGGCGATCCCTTACGCCTTCGTCGATCTTGATCGTGGTGTCAGCCATGAAGTCAGAATGCAATTGAATACTGATGGGGTGGCTGCTCGGCCGAGCAGCCACCCCATCGTGTGATTCGAACCCGTTACGCGGTCAGCTTGGCCAGGGCCGCGTCGATGCGGGCCAGGGTCTTCTCGCGGCCCAGGATCTCCAGGGACTCGAAGAGCGGCAGGCCGATCGTGCGGCCGGTGACCGCTACGCGGACCGGGGCCTGGGCCTTGCCGAGCTTCAGGCCGTGCTCCTCGCCCGCGGTGAGGATCGCGTTCTTCAGGGCCTCGGCGTTCCACTCGGCGTCGGTCAGCTTGGCGCGGGCCGTGGTGAGGAGGGCGTCGGAGCCCTCCTTCATCGCCTTGTTCCAGGACGCCTCGTCCGTCGCCGGCTCGTCGAGGAAGAGGAAGTCGACGTTGGCGGTGATATCCGAGAGGACCGTGACCCGGGTCTGGGCATGCGGGGCGATCGCCGCGAACTGGTCGGCGTCGAAGGCCTCCGGGGCCCACTGGGCGTACGGCGCCTTCAGCCAGGGGCCGCAGGCCTCGGTGAACGTCTTCACGTCGAGCATGCGCAGGTGCTCGGCGTTGATGTGCTCGCACTTCTTCAGGTCGAAGCGCGCCGGGTTGGCGTTGACGTCCTTGATGTCGAACGCGGCCACCATCTCCTCGATGGAGAAGATGTCGCGGTCCTCGGCGATGGACCAGCCGAGCAGGGAGAGGTAGTTGAGCAGCCCCTCGGGCAGGAAGCCGCGCTCGCGGTAGAGGTTGAGCGAGGCCTGCGGGTCGCGCTTGGAGAGCTTCTTGTTGCCCTCGCCCATGACGTACGGGAGGTGGCCGAACGCGGGGGTGCCCTTGGCGATGCCCAGCTCGATGAGCGCCTTGTAGAGGGCGAGCTGACGCGGGGTGGAGGAGAGCAGGTCCTCGCCGCGCAGGACGTGGGTGATCTCCATCAGCGCGTCGTCGACCGGGTTGACCAGCGTGTAGAGCGGGGCGCCGTTGGCGCGGACGATGCCGTAGTCCGGCACGTTCTCCGGCTGGAAGGTCAGCTCGCCGCGGACCAGGTCGGTAAAGGTGAGCGCCTCGTCGGGCATCCGGAAGCGGACGATGGACGTGCGGCCCTCGGCCTCGTACGCGGCGATCTGTTCGGCCGTGAGGTCGCGGCAGTGGCCGTCGTAGCCGGACGGCTTGCCGGCGGCGCGGGCGGCGTCGCGGCGGGTGTCGAGCTCTTCGGTGGTGCAGTAGCAGTGGTACGCGTACCCGCCGGCGAGGAGCTTCTCGGCGACATCCTTGTAGATGTCCATGCGCTGCGACTGGCGGTACGGGGCGTGCGGGCCGCCGACCTCGGGGCCCTCGTCCCAGTCGAAGCCGAGCCAGCGCATCGAGTCCAGGAGCTGGTTGTAGGAGTCCTCGGAGTCGCGGGCGGCGTCGGTGTCCTCGATGCGGAAGACCAGAGTGCCGCCGTGGTGCCGGGCGAAGGCCCAGTTGAACAGGGCGGTGCGGACCAGGCCCACGTGGGGGTTGCCGGTCGGGGAGGGACAGAAACGTACGCGGACAGGAGTGTTAACCACGCTTGATCACCTTGTTGGTGAGAGTGCCGATGCCTTCGATGGTGACGGCGACCTCGTCGCCGACATGGAGGGGTCCGACCCCTGCGGGAGTGCCGGTGAGGATCACATCGCCCGGGAGCAGCGTCATGGCTTCCGTGATGTGGACGACCAGGTCCTCGATCGAACGGATCATGTCGCTCGTACGGCCCAACTGGCGTTGCTCGCCGTTGACCGTGGCCTGAATGGTCAGGTCGCTGGGGTCGAGGTCGGTCTCCACCCAGGGGCCGAGCGGGCAGGACGTGTCGAAGCCCTTGGCCCGGGCCCACTGCTTCTCGCGCTTCTGGGCATCGCGGGCGGTGACGTCGTTGGCGCAGGTGTAGCCGAAGATGACGTCCTTCACGCGCTCACGCGGCACTTCGCGGCACATGCGGCCGATGACCACGGCCAGTTCGGCCTCGTGGTGGAGTTCGTTGGAGAAGGAGGGGTACTCGATGGCGTCGCCGGAGCCGATCACCGAGGTGGTGGGCTTGAAGAAGACGATGGGGACGTCCGGCACCTCGTTGCCGAGCTCCGCGGCGTGCTCCGCGTAGTTGCGGCCGATGGCCACGACCTTGTTGGGGAGCACTGGCGGCAGGAGGCGGACCTTGCTCAGCGGGACCTTCGTGCCGGAGAGCTCGAACTCGGCGTACGGAATGCCCTTGATGATGTCGAGGACGAGACCATCGGGCCCGTCGCCCTCGACGGCGCCGAAGGCGACATTGCCGTCGATGGAGAACCTGGCGATGCGCACGGGATGCTGTCGCCCCTCACTTGCTTGCTGGCTGAAGACTGACGCTCCAGGCTAACGCCTCGCCCTGCGAGGTTTGCCCGAAAGGAGCGTCGTCCGGTGCGTGCGATCGCAAGGCGGCCGGAAGCCCTCGGAGGGGGTCCCCCCCTGGTCCTCAAGACCTTGGGGGAGGAGCTACTAGGGTTTTGGGTCAACGCCGAAGGGGGTCCCCCCTGGCCCTTAAGGCCTTGGGGGAGTGCGTGCCGGGCGGCGCGACGGGGCAAACCTCGCAGGGCGAGGCGTTAAGCGCGGGTGAGGGGGGGACGACGTGCGCATTACTCCGCGACTGCGACCGCCGCCGGGGCTTCCATGAGGATGGTGCGGCGGGGGTTGGCCGTCTGGGTGGGCAGGTCGAGCGCGTGCTCCGGCAGCTCCGGCGTCCGCAGCTCTTCGGCGTCCTTGAGCTGCGCCAGCGTGGTGCGCCGGGGGTTGGCAATGTTGCGGAACATCGTCGTCGTCTTCATCTGCCGTTCGGACCCTGTCGGTACGGGCGCCGCTCGGAGGGGCGCCGGTTGTCGGATTTGCCATCCCTGTAAAGCGTCAGGCTAAACATCGAATTCCCCTCGGAAGCCCGAATGAGACGGCGATCATCATGTGAGTTTGCTCACGAACGTGTCGACATTTGCCTCATTTCGGGCGGCCGACCACTCCTCGAGAATCGGACATTGCAGCACTGAATCAGCCATTCCGCTCCTGATCATGTCGACTGGGACACCCTTCATCCCTCATCGATTCACCCGAAATAGTCCACTTTGGCCCCGAACACGCTCCACGGCTTGTTACTCAGCCATCACAACGCGTCATCCAGGTCACAGCCGGGCCCGAGGCCCTTGTTGGAGATCCGGCACTGTGCTGGAATTCCACGCACCGCCGCAGGTTTTCAGGCCGGCGCGCAGGGGGCGCAACGCAGCGCCGAGTGGCGGCGGGAAGGGGAAGAGCGCCGGTCACTCACGACCACCATGGGGCGGGTAGAACGCCCCACGACGCCGACACCGTCCCATCCGCTACGCGCGGAGGGACGCCTGGTCCAGAGGTTGCGACGCTAGTGCAGGGACGTTTCAAGAGGGATGGCAGCGCTGCGGCGGAACAGGAGCCGCGCGGCGGGACCGACCGCGGATCCTCGCCCCAGCACGCCCAGAACCCCGGACCGGCCTCGGCCGGCGACAGCAGCGACCGTGACCGGGGCGCCGGCGCCCCGGCGGCCGCCGGCACCGACCCGATCTCGTCGCTCAAGCCCCGGGGCTCCGTCAACACGGGCTCGCGAGTGGCTCTGCGCAACTGGCGCATCAGTACGCGTCTGGTCTCCCTGCTCGCCCTTCCCGTGGTCGCCGCGACCACGCTCGGCGGGCTGCGGATCAACGACTCCATGAACGAGATGCAGCAGCTGGATCACATGCAGCTGCTGACCAAGATGACCAAGCAGGCGACCACGCTCGCCCAGGCGCTCCAGGAGGAGCGCGACCGCTCGGCCGGTCCGCTGTCCAATGGGGTCAAGGCTGACGACTTCAAGGTCACCGAGCCCCGTAAGAAGACCGACCGGGCGAAGACGGCCTTCCTCGACGCCACGAACTCGATCGGTGACCCCTCCGGCGACGAGGCCCTCGAAGGCATCTCCTCGAGCGTCCAGCGGATCGCCACCCAGTTGACCGAGATCCGCGAGATCCGTAAGTCGGCGTACGCCAAGGACACCCCGAGTCTCCAGACCGTCGACCAGTACAGCCAACTGATCACCTCGCTGCTGAGCCTCTCGCAGGACATGGCGCAGGCGACCAGCAACTCGGAGATGATCAAGCGAACCCGGGCGCTGGCGGCCTTCTCCTCCGCCAAGGAGTACGCGTCGATCCAGCGGGCGATCATCGCCGCATCGCTGCCGGGCGGGGGCAGCAGCCTGAAGGATCCGGATCTCGACCAGAACGACCGGGAGTTCGGCCGCGCCGCGCTGCGCAAGGAGAACTCGGCACGCCGTTCCTTCGAGGCCGTCTACGCGGCCACCGGCAACAACGCCGAAGAGCTGACCGCCACGCTGGACGACGGCAACCCGGAGATCAAGGCCGCCAACACCTACGCGAAAAAGGTGCTGGACACCCCCTCGGGCATGACCGACACCGCGCGGCGCTCCTACCTGGACTGGTACGAACAGAGCTCCACCAAGATCCAGGCGATGAAGAGAATCGAGGACACCCTCCTCAGCGGCATGGAGGGCAAGGCCCGCGAGCTCCGCGACCAGTCGAAGAGCGAAGCGATCATCAGCGGTGCGCTCATCCTGCTGGTGCTCGGTGTCTCGCTGGTCGGTGCCTTCGTCGTCGCCCGGTCGATGATCCGCTCGCTGCGGCGACTGCAGGACACCGCTACGCGCGTGGCGCAGGACCGGCTGCCCGAGCTCGTCAAGCAGCTCTCCGAGGCCGACCCGCAGGACGTCGACACCTCGGTCGAGTCGGTCGGTGTGCACTCCCGGGACGAGATCGGCCAGGTGGCCACGGCCTTCGACGACGTGCACCGCGAGGCAGTCCGCCTCGCCGCCGAGCAGGCCCTTCTGCGGGGCAACGTCAACGCGATGTTCACCAACCTCTCGCGCCGCAGCCAGGGCCTTATCCAGCGTCAGCTCTCGCTCATCTCCGAACTGGAGTCGCGCGAGGCCGACCCGGACCAGCTGTCCTCGCTCTTCAAGCTCGACCACCTCGCGACCCGCATGCGCCGTAACGGCGAGAACCTCCTCGTCCTCGCGGGCGAGGAGCCGGGCCGCCGGTGGACCCGCCCCGTCCCGCTGGTCGACGTGCTCCGGGCCGCCGCCTCCGAGGTGGAGCAGTACGAGCGCATCGAACTGGCTGCGGTGCCCGCCACCGAGGTCGCCGGGCGAGTCGTCAACGACCTCGTGCACCTGCTCGCGGAGCTGCTGGAGAACGCCACGTCGTTCTCCTCGCCGCAGACGAAGGTGCGGGTCACCGGTCACGCGCTGCCCGACGGGCGGGTGCTGGTCGAGATCCACGACACGGGTATCGGCCTCTCCCCCGAGGACCTCGCGGCGATCAACGAGCGGCTCGCCTCGCCGCCCACCGTGGACGTCTCGGTCTCCCGCCGCATGGGTCTGTTCGTGGTCGGCCGGCTGTCCCTGCGGCACGGCATCCGGATTCAGCTGCGGCCCTCCGACTCCGGTGGTACGACCGCGCTGGTCATGCTGCCCGTCGACGTGGCGCACGGCGGCAAGCAGCCGGCCACCAAGCAGGGGCCGGGGCAGCAGTCCGCCCCTGGTGGTCTGCTCGGCGGTGCGGGCGGTCCGGGGCAGGGCAATGCTTCCCGTCCCGGCCTCGGCGGTGCTCCGGCGGCTCCGGCCGGCCGGCTCGCCTCGGGTCCGAGCGCCGCGCGTGGTCAGGTCGGTACGGGCTCCGGTCCGCGAGCCGCACTGCCCTCGCGGGACGGCGGACCGCGCCGGCCGCAGAACCAGCAGAACCAGCAGGGTCAGCCGGGCCAGCAGAACGCCGGCTTCCCGTCCAACGGGCCAGCCGACGCCGGTCCGCAGGACAACGCGCGCCAGGAGCCGCAGCGCCAGGGCGGCGGCCTCGCCGGTGCTTTCGGCAACGGCGCCCGGCTCGGTGCGCGCGGCCAGGGCGACGGAACGGGTCGTATGGACTCGGGAGGGGCCGACCTGTTCGGCCAGAACCGCCAGGACCCGAACCGCCAGGACCCGAACCGCCAGGACCGCAACGAGCAGGACCGCTTCGGCCAGGACCGCAACGAGCAAGACCGCTTCGACCAGGACCGCAACGAGCAAGACCGCTTCGGCCAGGACCGCTTCGACCAGCAGGGACAGGCCAACGGCCCCGCCACGTGGGGAGCCCCGCAGCCGCAGCAGGTCCGGCAGGACCCGGCCGGCCAGGGCGGTTTCCCGCGGTCCGGCGGCCCGGTCGATCCCGGTCGTCAGCTGCCCCCGGTCGGCAATCCGCGTGCCGAGCTGCCCGGTGGCAACCCCTCCCCAAGCTCTTCGAGCAGGGGATACCCCATGCCGCAGCGCTCGCAGGCCACCAGCTGGGGCACCGACGAGCCGTCCGCCCCGCGGCGTACCCCGCTGGACGCCCCGCGCGGTCACGAGGAGCCCGAGTCCACCGGCCTGTTCCAGCGGCCGATGAGCCCGCCGCTCGCCCCGCGGCCGGCCATGGACGACCGGCAGGGCCCCGGCTCCACCGCCGAGTTCGCCCGCCCGGACTTCTCCGGTCCGGCCCCGCAGGCTCCGTCGCCGCTGGACCCGGCGAGCACCGCGCAGTTCGCCCGCCCCGACTTCGGCCGGCCTCAGCCCGCGCAGGACCAGGGCCTGCCTGCACCGCGTCAGCGCGACCGGGACAACGGGGACTTCGGTGCCCCGCGTCCGCCCGCCGCGCCCCACGGTGACGAGCAGTACCGTCCGGTCCTGCCACCGCAGCCGCAGCCCGAGGCGCTGCCGCCGGCCGGTCCGGGAGACGGTCGTACGCCGCTGTACGACACCCTGGAGACGAACTGGTTCCACGGCCCGCAGCAGGGTGGCCAGCAGCCGCCCGCCGAGCCGCAGGCCCCCACGTCCGCCCCGCAGCAGCCCGGCCAGGAGCTTCCCGCTCCCGCGCCGCGTCGTACCGGAGCCGACAACGGCGGCACCACACCTTCCTGGCGGCCCTCGCCGAACGACGAACTCGTGCGGCAGGCGGAGCGGGTCAAGAAGCCCGCGGCGGGCGGAGTCACCACTTCCGGACTGCCTCGCCGGGTACCTCGCGCCAATCTGGTACCGGGCACCGCCCAGCAGCAGAACCATCAGTCCGGTCCTCAGGTGTCGCGTGCGCCCGATGATGTGCGCGGGCGGTTGACCAATCTCCGCCGGGGCATCCAGCAGGGACGGCAGGCCAACAACGGCCAGTCGACCGGCAGTTTTCCACTCGGCCCCACTCACCAGCAGGAGCGTTAGTTGAGCCCGATGAGTCAGGCCGCACAGAATCTGAACTGGTTGATCACCAACTTCGTGGACAACACCCCCGGGGTGTCGCACACGGTGGTGGTCTCCGCCGACGGACTCCTGCTGGCCATGTCCGAAGGTTTCCCGCGTGACCGCGCCGACCAGCTGGCGGCCGTCGCCTCCGGTCTGACCTCGCTGACAGCGGGCGCCTCGCGGATCTTCGAAGGCGGCGCCGTCAGTCAGACCGTGGTGGAGATGGAACGCGGGTTCCTCTTCCTGATGTCCATCTCCGACGGCTCCTCGCTGGCCGTTCTCTCCCACCCGGACGCCGACATCGGTCTGGTCGGGTACGAGATGGCCCTCCTGGTCGACCGGGCGGGCACCGTCCTCACCCCTGACCTCCGTGCCGAGCTCCAAGGCAGCCTGCTCCACTAGGCGGCCGCGGATCGATGACAGACTCGATTGCCCCCCAGGTAATGCCCTCATCCCTCACCCGTCAGGCCGCTCAGAGCCCCCACCGGCCCCTTCAGACGGCAAGCCGACACTCTGCTGTCACGCCCGGAGGATTCATGACCCCGCCACCCGCCTCACCCGATCCGTACGGCGCACTGCACCACGCGTCGTACGACGGTGAAGGCGACCAGCCGCTGGTCCGTCCGTATGCCATGACCGGCGGCAGGACCCGGCCTCGCTACCAGCTCGCGATAGAGGCGCTGGTCTCCACCACGGCCGACCCCGCGCATCTGGGGACGCTGCTCCCGGAGCACCAGCGGATCTGCCACCTCTGCCGTGAGGTCAAGTCGGTGGCCGAGGTCTCGGCGCTGCTGTCGATGCCGCTCGGTGTGGCCCGGATTCTTGTCGCGGACCTGGCGGAAGCCGGCATGGTGGCCATCCACCAGCCGGGCAATGGAGAGGCCGGCGGCGCGCCGGATGTGACACTGCTCGAAAGGGTGCTCAGTGGACTTCGCAAGCTCTAGCGACGGTGCGGCCCGGGCCACCACCTCGGCGAAGATCGTGGTGGCCGGGGGCTTCGGCGTGGGTAAGACCACGTTCGTGGGTGCCGTTTCGGAGATCAACCCGTTGCGTACGGAAGCCGTGATGACGTCCGCGTCCGCGGGCATCGACGACTTGACGCACACCGGGGACAAGACGACGACGACCGTCGCGATGGACTTCGGCCGCATCACCCTGGACCAGGACCTGATCCTGTACCTCTTCGGTACACCCGGACAGGACCGCTTCTGGTTCATGTGGGACGACCTGGTCCGCGGCGCCATCGGCGCCGTCGTCCTCGTCGACACCCGCCGCCTCGCCGACTGCTTCCCCGCCGTCGACTACTTCGAGAACAGCGGGCTCCCCTTCGTCATCGCCCTCAACGGCTTCGACGGACACCAGCCCTACACCCCCGACGAAGTCCGCGAAGCCCTCCAGATCGGCCCCGACACCCCGATCATCACGACGGACGCGCGACACCGCGCGGACGCCAAGAGCGGTCTGATCACGCTCGTGGAGCACGCGCTGATGGCACGCCTGAAGTAGGACCGCCCCCAATTGCCCGTCGGTCTAAGCACAAGTCTGTATTGACATACGGCAGTTAACGTAGCCAAACGGGGGCGGGCTGTGTCCTTTGACACGATCCGCCCCCGCGTTCATAACGTTTCGACAGAGAATTGTCCCGCGTTCAACACCCGATGCGTTCAATCGGTATCACTGCGCTCACATGAGCCCCGCCTTTTGGCGGGGCTCGTTCTTTATGCCCGTTTTATTCGAGGCTTGGACCACTCGGAATGGCTGGTTCCGACTGTTTGGAACGCGACCGGTCCCCGTGCTGGAATTCGACGAACTCCCGAGTAGTACGGCCCTGAACGAAACACGGCACAACGTAGGTGCCGACGCCGAGAGGTTGTTGGTCGAGTGAGGCGAAGCAACGAGGGCTCCGTGGCGGAGCCGGAGCGAGGCAATTTCACCCCGCCGCCGCGCGCCGTGGCGTCGCCCGCCGTGGCGTCGCCCGCCGATAGGTACCGCGCAGTGAAGTCCGGGGGCAGCTCAAGTCGGTTTTCCCCGCGCAACTGGCGGGTGGCCACCCGGCTGAACGCGATCCTCCTGATCCCGGTGCTGGTCGGCCTGGTCATGGGCGGCTTCCAGGTGAAGAGCTCGGTCGACACCTGGCGGGAGGCGCAGGAGGCCGAGAAGACCGCGCTGATCGTGCGCGCGGCCTCCGCCTACGGCCAGGCACTCCTCAATGAACGTGACCTCTCCGCTCAGCCCCTGCTGTCGAACAAGCGGGATGCCGCCGTCGTCGACCAGGTCCGGGCGATCACCGACGCCGCCGCGGCCGAGTTCGACACGGCCGTGAAGGACATGCCCAAGAAGCGGGGCCTGGAGCGCCGCCTTCAGCTCTTCCGGCTGGAGGAGCCCAAGCTCCCCGAGCTGCGCAAGGCCGCCTACGCCGAGGCGATGGACCCGGTGAAGACGGAGATGGGTTACGTCCAGGTGCAGCACTTCTTGATGCAGTTCTGCAACGAGCTGGGTCTGGGCACCGGCAACATCACCAGCTATGGCCGCACGGTCTACGCGATCGAGCTCGCCAAGGCCGCAGAATCGCTTCAGCGCTCCATCGGTATGCACCTGCTGGTGCGTCCGAGCCAGGAGAGCGCCACGTTCGACGCCCAGGTCAAGGCCTTCGGCTCGTACAACTACATGGAGCAGATCGCGCTCGGCGAGTTCGTCGCCGGCGGTACGGAGGCCGACGCGGCCCGGTTGAAGCAGGTCATGGCCGCGCAGTCGGCCGACGGCGCGAAGAAGCTGAAGAAGGCGAAGGAGCAGGCCGACGCCGCGGGGGTCCCGTTCGTCGCGCCGCCCAGCGTCGACGGCTCGGTCTTCGACGGCATGGCCCAGCAGATCGGTCAGGGCAAGTCCCCCCAGAAGCTGGCCGCCAAGGGCATCACGCCCGAGACCTGGATGGCCGCCGCCACCGCCAAGTTCGACGGTTACACCACGGTGGAGGACGAGCTCGTCGACAAGGCCGTGACCGAGGCCGCGGACATCTCGTCCAGCGCCCGGAACGACGCCTTCATCAACGCCGCCGTCGTGATCGTCGCCCTGCTGGCCGCCTTCGTCCTGGCCTGGCTGATGACGCGGCAGATGAGCCGCTCGATGCGCCATCTGCGTACCGCCGCCTTCGGGATCGCCGAACAGCGACTGCCGATGCTGGTCGACCAGCTCTCCAGGACCGATCCGGGCCGGATCGACACCCGTGTCGAGCCGATCCCGATCGACAGCCGCGACGAGATCGGCGAGGTCGCCCGCGCCTTCGACCAGGTGCACCGCGAGGCGGTCCGGCTGGCGGCCGAGCAGGCCATGCTGCGGGGCAACGTCAACGCGATCTTCACCAACCTGTCGCGGCGCAACCAGTCGCTGATCGAGGGCCAGCTGACCCTCATCACCGACCTGGAGAACAACGAGGCCGACCCGGACCAGCTGGAGAACCTCTTCCGGCTGGACCACCTGGCCACCCGGATGCGGCGCAACGGCGAGAACCTTCTCGTGCTGGCCGGTGAGGAGCCCGGTCGCCGCTGGAACCGGCCGGTTCCGCTGGTCGACGTGTTGCGGGCCGCCGCCTCCGAGGTCGAGTCGTACGAGCGCGTCGAGCTCTCCGGGGTGCCGGAGACCGAGATCCACGGCCAGTCCGTCACCGACCTCGTGCATCTGCTGGCCGAACTGCTGGAGAACGCCACCACGTTCTCCTCGCCGCAGACCAAGGTGCGGGTCACGGCGACCCGGCTGCCCGACAGCCGCGTGATGGTCGAGATCCACGACAAGGGCATCGGTCTCACCGCCGAGGACTTCGCCGACATCAACCACAAGCTGGCCAACCCGCCGACCGTGGACGCCGCGGTGTCGCAGCGGATGGGTCTCTTCGTGGTCGGCCGGCTCGCCGGCCGGCACGGAATCCGGGTCCAGCTGCGCCCCTCGGGCGAGCAGGCCGGGACCACCTCGCTGGTCATGCTGCCGGACGCCATCACCCATGGTGGCGGCGGCGAACCGGCTGCCGAGCAGGACGACTTCACCGTCTCCTCGATCATTCCGCGGCAGCAGGGCTTCGAGCAGCCCGCGCCCCCGCAGCTGCGTACGGCGGCGGAGCTCGGCTTCGACGACTCGCGTTACGAGCAGCCGTCGGCGGACGCCCCGCAGCTGGACCCGGTGGGCCGTTCGCTGATGCGCGAGGAGCGCCGGGCCGTGCTGGGGGCGCAGGCGACGGGTGAGCGCCCGCAGTTCGCCCAGGATCCGTACGCCGGGAACGGGTATGCCCAGGAGCCGCAGCAGTACGAGCAGGCTCCGTACGAGGGTGGCTACGCCCCCTACGTCGGTGACGCGGGCTTCGCCGAGCAGCCCGACCACACCCGGCAGGGCGGCTATGCGGAGGCGGCATATGCGGCCGGCGAGACCGCGCAGCCGTCGTACGAGGAAGCGTTCGCCCCCCAGCCCCACCAGGACAAATGGGCGAATCAGGGCGCGTATCAGGATGCGTACGTGCCGCCTGCGCAGGTCGAAGCGGAATCTGTCCCGAGCGCCCCCGCCGAGCCGCAGGAACGCGTAGGCTTCGACCGTCCGGGGCTCACCCCGAACACCGGCCACGAGCTGACCGAAGCCGGTCTGCCGCGCCGGGGCGGTCAGCAGCACTGGCAGCCCACCGGCCGCGGGAACAACCGGCCCGCGGTCGCGCAGCAGGAACCGCCGTCGCAGCAGCAGGAACTGCCGCAGCGGCAGCCGTCCGCACAGCAGGACGAGAACGGCTCCGACGACTGGCGCTCGACGAACGACGAGCGCTGGGAGCGGGCCGAGAAGCTCCGGGAGCCGAAGGCGGGCGGGGTCACCCCGTCCGGGCTTCCCCGGCGGGTGCCCAAGGCCAATTTGGTCGAGGGTACGGCGGAGCAGACCCTGCAGGGCGGCCCTCAGGTCTCCCGTGCCCCCGAGGACGTCCGCGGCAGGTTGAGCAATCTGCGGCGGGGCGTGCTGCGGGGACGTAACGCGGGTTCGGACACAAGTAATACCTACAACCAGGAGCGTTAGTGTGAGCCCGATGAGCCAGGCGGCGCAGAATCTCAACTGGTTGATCACCAACTTCGTGGACAACACCCCCGGGGTGTCGCACACGGTGGTGGTCTCCGCCGACGGACTCCTGCTGGCCATGTCCGAAGGATTTCCGCGCGACAGAGCCGACCAGTTGGCGGCCGTCGCCTCCGGTCTGACCTCGCTGACCGCAGGCGCCTCGCGGATCTTCGAAGGCGGCGCGGTGAATCAGACAGTTGTGGAGATGGAGCGCGGATTCCTCTTCATCATGTCCATCTCCGACGGATCTTCGCTGGCCGTTCTCGCGCATCCGGACGCCGATATCGGTCTGGTCGGGTACGAAATGGCTCTTCTTGTCGACCGCGCGGGCGGCGTTCTCACCCCGGACCTCCGCGCCGAACTTCAGGGAAGTCTTCTTAACTAGTAGACAGACAGTGCGTTTCGCGCCACCGCGCCATAAAGTGCGGTGGCGCGGACCCACTGGGATCGGGACCGGCAGGCGGAGGAGGAATCGTGGCAACACCCCCAGACGGACACCGGTACGACGGTGGCCAGAACGTACCGGGTGAGCACGGGGACAACCGGTTCGACTTCCCCTCCACACCCAGCAGACAGGGCGCCCAGCAGCCGCATCAGCCCTATCGGCAGCCGCCGGCGCCGCAGCAGCCGTACGGCGCCCAGCAGGGCTCCGGGTGGCCACCGCAGCGGCCGCACCGTTTCGACGCGCCCCAGTCGCCCCGCATCCAGCCCGTTCCGCCGCGGCAGGCCCCCGAGCCTGCCGCGCCCGCCGCGTCCAATCCGCTGGTCCGTCCGTACGCCATGACCGGCGGCCGGACACGACCGCGCTACCAACTCGCCATTGAGGCGTTGGTCAGTACCACGGCCGATCCGTCCCGGCTGCAAGGGCAGTTGCCCGAGCACCAGCGGATCTGCCGGCTGTGCTTCGAGATCAAGTCGGTCGCCGAGATTTCGGCACTGCTCTCGATCCCGCTCGGCGTTGCCCGGATCCTCGTAGCCGACCTGGCAGAGGCCGGACTCGTCGCTATCCATCAGCCCGGCGGCGACGAGTCCGCCGGCGGCCAGCCAGATGTGACACTGCTCGAAAGGGTGCTCAGTGGACTTCGCAAGCTCTAGCGGCGGAGCGGCCCGCTCCACTACCTCCGCGAAGATCGTGGTGGCAGGGGGCTTCGGCGTGGGTAAGACCACGTTCGTCGGTGCCGTTTCGGAGATCAATCCGCTGCGCACCGAAGCCGTGATGACGTCCGCGTCCGCGGGCATCGACGATCTGACGCACACCGGGGACAAGACCACCACGACGGTGGCGATGGACTTCGGCCGCATCACCCTGGACCAGGACCTGATCCTGTACCTCTTCGGTACACCCGGACAGGACCGCTTCTGGTTCATGTGGGACGACCTGGTCCGCGGCGCCATCGGCGCCGTCGTCCTCGTCGACACCCGCCGCCTCGCCGACTGCTTCCCCGCCGTCGACTACTTCGAGAACAGCGGGCTCCCCTTCGTCATCGCCCTCAACGGCTTCGACGGACACCAGCCCTACACCCCCGACGAAGTCCGCGAAGCCCTCCAGATCGGGCCGGACACGCCGATTCTCACGACGGACGCGCGGCACCGCGCGGACGCCAAGAGTGCGCTGATCACGCTCGTGGAGCACGCGCTGATGGCGCGGCTGCGTTAGGGCCCCCGGGTCCGGCCGTGCGTGAGGGCCCCGCGCTCCTTCGGGAGTGCGGGGCCCTCACGTGTTGCGCGGCCTTCGGCAGCGCTTTGTCCTCAATCTCCCCCATAGCCTGAAGGGCATGGGGGACCCCCTCGACGGGCTTGATTTGGCCCGCGTGGGCTTGATCGGTTTGGTCAGCCCTGCCAGGAGTGCGGGGCGCGGAAGCCCGGGGTGCGTTCCAGGCGGCGCCAGCCTGCGGTGCTGCAGCCCCGGTGGGCGGCGGGCGCGGCGGACTGGGCGGCTGCGCGGGCGAGCAGGACCGCGGTTATGGCGGCCAGCTCCTCGGGGTCGGCAAGACCCTTCTCGACGCGTAGCACGGACTCGGTGGCAGTGCTCATGGGCGGTTTCTCCGTCTTCTCGGCAGGTCTTCGCGGGTCCGGCAGGGTTGCTGCGGGGGCCGCGGACTACTGCGGGGGGTTGCCGTGCTTGCGGGACGGCAGGTCGGCGTGCTTGGTGCGGAGCATGGCGAGCGAGGCGATCAGTACCTCGCGGGTCTCGGCGGGGTCGATGACGTCGTCGACCAGGCCGCGCTCGGCGGCGTAGTACGGGTGCATCAGTTCGGCCTTGTACTCCTTGACCATGCGGGTCCGCATGGCCTCCGGGTCCTCGGCGTCGGCGATCTGCCGGCGGAAGATGACGTTGGCGGCGCCTTCGGCGCCCATCACCGCGATCTCGTTGGTCGGCCAGGCGTACGTCAGATCCGCACCGATGGACTGGCTGTCCATCACGATGTACGCACCGCCGTAGGCCTTGCGCAGGATCAGCGAGATCCTCGGCACCGTGGCGTTGCAGTACGCGTAGAGCAGCTTCGCACCGTGCCGAATGATTCCACCGTGCTCCTGATCGACCCCGGGGAGAAAGCCGGGTACGTCCAAAAGAGTGATGATGGGAATGTTGAATGCATCACACATCTGGACGAACCGGGCCGCCTTCTCCGACGCCTCGATGTCCAGGACACCGGCGAGGGACTGCGGCTGGTTGGCGACGATGCCGACGACCTGGCCGTCCAGACGGGCCAGGGCGCAGATGATGTTGCGGGCCCAGCGCTCGTGGATCTCCAGGTAGTCGCCGTCGTCGACGAGCTCCTCGATGACCTTGTGCATGTCGTACGGGCGGTTGCCGTCGGCCGGCACCAGGTCCAGCAGGACGTCGCCGCGCCGGTCGGCCGGGTCGTCGCTCGCCACGGCGGGCGGGTTCTCCCGGTTGTTGGACGGCAGCATCCCGATCAGGTAGCGGACCTCGGCGATGCAGGTCTCCTCGTCGTCGTACGCGAAGTGCGCGACGCCCGAGGTCTCGGCGTGCACATCGGCGCCGCCGAGGCCGTTCTGGGTGATCTCCTCGCCGGTGACCGCCTTCACGACGTCCGGTCCCGTGATGAACATCTGGGAGGTCTCGCGGACCATGAACACGAAGTCCGTGAGGGCGGGGCTGTAGGCCGCGCCGCCCGCGCACGGGCCGAGCATCACGCTGATCTGCGGGATGACGCCGGATGCCTTGGTGTTGCGCTGGAAGATGCCGCCGTACCCGGCGAGCGCGCTGACGCCCTCCTGGATACGGGCGCCCGCGCCGTCGTTCAGCGAGACGAGCGGGGCACCGGCCGAGATGGCCATGTCCATGATCTTGTGGATCTTGGTGGCGTGGGCCTCGCCCAGGGCGCCGCCGAAGATCCGGAAGTCGTGCGCGTAGACGAAGACGGTCCGGCCGTCGACCGTGCCCCAGCCGGTGATGACACCGTCGGTGTACGGCTTCTTCTCCTCCAGACCGAAGCCGGTCGCCCGGTGCCGGCGCAACTGCTCGACCTCCTTGAACGACCCCGGATCGACCAGCAGCTCGATGCGCTCACGCGCCGTCAGCTTGCCCTTGGCGTGCTGCGCCTCGGTCGCCCGGTCACTCGGCCCACGACGCGCCTGCTCACGCAGCGCCAGCAGTTCGGCCACACGGCCACGGGTGTCGCTCGGCTCGCCCGGGGTTTCGTCCACAACGGTCATGTACCGACCCTACGAAGCCGGGCAGTAAATCCTGCCGTCGACTCCGTACAGTCTCCTGACCCGTTTCCTGGCGGAGCCTGACAGAAGTCCGGCCTCGTGCAGGCGATGTACCAGCCCCTGTAGGTCCGTCTTTGTGCGGGTCCGACAAAGACTCACTGTGGTCTGCTGCACACGCGTGTCAGCCTCGGGGTGTCCTCCGGTTGGGCGTCCTTCGGTTGGGCGTCCTTCGGTTGGGCGTCCTTCGGTTGGGCGTCCTTCGGTTGGGCGTCCTTCGGTTGGGCGTCCTGCACCTTCTGGATCGCCTCCAGACGCTCCCGCACCGGGTCGCCGGGGTGAGCGATGGTCAGCAGCACGGCCTCGTAGAAGGCGTCCCGCACGGCAGCCGGCATGACGTCGGAGGCGTCCAGACAGAGCGGCACGTGGTGGTCGGTGAGCCGGGCGCTGATCCGCTTCTCGACCGCCCCGTTCTTGGCGTGCACGGCGGAATTGGGCGAGAATACCCCGGCCTTGCGGCCCCACTCCTCCTGGGCCTTGCGGGAGGTGAGCCGCCGGAGCAGATCGCGGGCCTGGTCGGACCGGCCGAACAGGGCGGCGAAGTCGGCGGACACCTCGCGGCCCTTCATGGCGGGGCCGCCGGGGAGCAGCGACGCGGAGTCCGTGAAGGCGGCGCTCTCCTTCCGGTCCCCGTAGAACGAACGGGCGAACGAGCCCTGGTGTTCCAGGTCACAGCCGCCGCCGAAGAGCAGCCCGTGCCCGCCGGGGCTGCCGCGGTGATCGAAGAGCAGTGCGCGCTCGGCGGCCGCCGGGTCCTGGGCCAGCAGTCCGGCCCATCTGGTCCAGGCGTTGAGCACGGGGGCGTCCACCCAATTGATGGCCCCGGTCGCCCAGCGCTCGTACAGCACCGGCCCCGCGGTCTGCAGGATCAGGTCCTCGATCCAGTCGCTGCCCGGCCAGCCGGAGGACCCGTCGTCGCCCATGCCGATGCACCAGGAGGTCAGCGGCGCGGGGTAGGAGGGCGGCGGCCGGTCCTTGCGGTACCAGACGATGCTCTTGAGGTCGGCCTTGAGCGGCACCCACAGATCGTCGGCGATGCCCTGCGCCTCGGGCTGCCAGGGTTTGCCGTACTCCCCCGGCTCGTACAGGCCGCGCAGGGACTGCAGCCGGCCCTCGGCGGCGTACTCGACGAGTTCTCCGACTCCCGGCAGGATCGCGATGTCGGGCGGATTTCCCGCCTGCACCTCGGCGAGCAGGACTTCCCGGGTGGCGGCCGTGCCCTGGTAGGTGTAGGGGATGCCCAACCCGTTCAGGACGTCCTTGAACTGCTTCTCCTGGTTGTCGGTCCAGGGGCCGAGGATCGTGACCCTGGCCTGTTCGTCGCTGCCGCCCGGGGCGGCGAGCCCGCAGCCCGCCGCGGCCAGGAGCAGGGCCACCACGAACAGGACGGCGCGGGCGCGCGGGATCATCCGGCCCTCCAGTAGTCGGCGTTGAGGCGCCGGCCGATACCGACGGCGGGCAGCAGGACGATCAGTGTGCCGCCGCCCAGCGCCCCGTAGTAGGTCCAGCTCTGCCAGCCCTGGGCGGCGAGATCGGTGCGTACGCTCGCCGACTCGTCGGTGACGTACTGCTGGGACTTGGCCAGGTCACCGTCGGCGTGGGCCCGTCGCTCGATCCTGACGAGCCCGGCGTGGGCGGTGTCCAGCCGCTGCTGGGTGTTGGTGGTCGCCCACAGCGGGAACACCGCCAGCACGACCGTGGCCAGCAGGGTGGTCAGCAGCCAGGGGTCGAAGCTGCGCCCGCAACGGCGGCGCAGCACCCGGAGGGCGGACAGGGTGGTCAATGCCGTGGCCAGCAGGGCGAGTTCGGCGATCGTCCAGCCGGTCCGGCGCAGGGTGCCCAGGGAGCTGACGGTGTCGATCCGCTGCATCTGGTGTTCCTGGAGGACATCGAGGCGGGGCACCACACCGGTGCCCTCGCGGCTGAGGATCGTCTCGGCCTCCGCGAACTTCTCCCGCTGCATCGGCTCGTCCGACACGTACTTCACCGCGCCGGGGGTGATGGAGCTGCTGTACGAGGTCAGCAGACCGTTGACGGTTTCGAGCACCCCGCGGCCGCGCTCCCCGTCCAGTTGTACGTCGTTGAGCCGGGAGAGGCCCTGGGCGGCGGCGGAGAGCTGGTTCTCGTAGCGCGCGCCGGCCCCGACCACGCCGTCGATGTCGTGGCGGACGGAGAACCGGGCTTCCTGGTGGGCTCGCAGCAGGGCGAGTTGGGTGGCCGCCACTCCCTGCACGGCGGGCGCGCCCCGGGTGCGCATCTCACCCGCCGAGATCTGCACTTCGCGGTACGAGACGAGCAGGACACTCATCGAGAGCAGCGCGAGCGCCAGCAGCACGGTCAGATGCCGCTCCAGGAGCCGCCGGGTCCGTGACCCGCCGGAGCGGCGGGTCCGCAGCGCGCCGATCCACCGGGTCGGCCCGGACATCACAGCCGCCTCCCGCAGGCGATGCAGAACAGGGCGGCGGGACCGGCCGGGTGTTCGCACTCCGGGCAGCGGGCCGTCGTCCCGGCCGGGTTCCCGGCCGGTTCCACCAGGTGTGCGGAGGCGACGCTCAGCCGCCCCCGGCGGACGGTGCCCCGGTCGACGGTCGGCCCGATCCTGACCCGCCCCTGCCGCTCGTCGACGATCTCGGCGACGTTGCGGACCTCGGCGCGGACCCAGGAGGCGCCGATCTCCGCGGCCAGCCGGACCGCGCGTCCGAACTCTTCCTCGGCCTCCTCGCACCGGTCCAGGTCGAGGGCGTCGTACGCGCGCCTGAGGGCGGCCCGGATCTCGGTGGAGGCGTTCATGGCATGGACGCTGCGGTCCGCGCCGCCCGCGTGGCCCGCCGTGGCCTCGGCTGTTCCCGATGGCAGCCAGCGGACGACGACCGGTTCGGTGAGGTCGCCGACGGTGACGGTGGCGAGCTGGAGCGGCACCCCGAGCGGGTCGTTGCCCGCGTCCACCCGGAGGGTGAGGAGGTAGTCGCGGGTCTCCGGCTTCCACTGGTGGGTGAGGAATTCCAGCCGGCGCGGATCGTCCCCGTCGGGGGCCGGTTCGAGCCGCTGCTGGCGGGGAGCGGTCTCGGTGAGTGTCACCTCGCGGACCGCCGGTCGTACCGTGACCGTGAGGGGAAGCGCGGGGCTGCGGATCCGGCGCTGCCGGACGACGGCCGCGTCGACGGCGGGGGCGAACGCATCGGGTGCGTACGCCGCGTCGCCGTGCAGCCGTTCGGCGACGGCGAGCAGCGCAGCCGGGTCCCAGGACTCCCCCAGCGCGATCACGTCCGCGGTGAACTCCCCGTCGCAGCGGGCGAGTTCGACGCGCAGTGCGCTGTCCTCGCGGTAGGCGTCGTCCTCGTCGCCGCGGCCGCTCCCGTCGGTGATCAGTACCAGGTGCCGTACGGGGAGCTCGCAGGCGGCGAACAGTTCGCGTGCCCCGGCCAGCCAGCGGGCGTATCCGGGCGGACAGCGCCCGGCGTCGGCCGCCGCGATCCGGCCGACGCTGAACGCGGCGTGGCGCCGGTCGTCCGGATCCGCGACCGCCAGGCTGCCCCGCAGCGGGTAGCACCGGGATGCCTCGCCGCCCAGCACCGTGTAGGACATTCCGTCGGGCAACGCGCCCACGGCGTCGGCCAGCGCGTCGACGGCCCCGGCGCGGCGCGGGGCGGCGACGTCCACCGCGATGACGAGGGCGACTTCGGCGGCGGGAATCGCGTCCCGGGGCCCGACGGCGACCGCCTCGACCCGCACATGGGCCTCGATCCGGACGTCGTCGCCGGGCGGATGCTTCTCGGGGACCTCGACGAGCAGACCGGTTTCGAGTCCGAGCGAGGGAGCGGTGCGGCCCATGGAACTGCCTCCAGGGATACGTGGTTCAGACGGGCGTCTGCGGGCGGACCGCGTGCGAGAGGTCGATCAGCCGCTCGTACTCGGCGGGTTTCTGGCGCTGCCGGGCCAGCCAGCGGTAGCACTGCTCCAGTTCCTCGCGCACGGCCCGTTCCCCGGGGACCGGCGGCGGGGGCAGTCCGCGCCGCCACCGGCCGCGCCGGGGGGCGGGCGCGGCGGCGCGGACGGCGTCGAGCTTCCACTCGAACAGTTCGGTGCGCAGCAGCCGGGTCGCTTCGTCGCCCGGCACCACGGAGCCCGGGTCCGGGCCGCCTTCGCGGAGCGGGACCGCGGCGAGGCCGGCGTCGATCTCCCGCTGCGCGGGCAGCGGCCGCTCGCCCGTCGCGAGCCGCGCCGCCCGGATGCGCAGCGCGGCCACGCGGGCGACGGCGTGGTCCCGCGACTCGTCGGGGACCAGGTCCAGGACCCCGGCCGCCGCTTCCCGGTCGCCGCGTGCCAGGGCCAGCCTGGCCAGGCCCAGCGCGGCGCCGACGTGCGAGGGGTTGCGGGCGTGCACGGCCCGGAAGAGTTCGTACGCCGACGGGGCCGCCCCGGCCGGCAGGTCCGGGCCGAGCTGTTCCGCGACGTACGCGAGCGCCAGCTTCGCCGCGTACTCGCCGGGCAGCGCACGGTGGACGGCCGCGAAGTGCTCCAGGGCGGCCTCCAGCATCTGCCGCCGGTCGTCCAGCACATCGGCACTGCGCAGCGCGACGAGCCCCCAGTGCCAATTGAGCCGCCACTGCCGCACCGGGCCGGGCCCCGGTATGGCGTTCGCCTCCTGCACCTGTTCGCGCGCCCCGGCCAGCGCTTCCCTGCTTTCCTGGCCGAGCAGCAGCCGGGCGTTGTGGAGGCAGATCTCCACCGACTGTTCCCCCTCGGCGGGCTGGGTCAGCGGCCGGCCGGGGTCGTAGCTGCTGACCAGGAACCGGGAGGCCGCCGGATCCCCCGGGTAGGGCCTGGGCACCGGGAGCCGCCGGGCGATCTCGGTGGGGGTGGGCAGCCCGGCGTCCAGGGCGGGCGCGTCGGGTGTCTCGTGGCGGCGGTAGAGGGGGCGGCGCAGCCAGTGCGTGTAGTCGGGTACGGAGCCCAGCCGCGCGCCGAGCAGTTCGGTGGACGGGGTGAAGTAGGCGGAGGGCTCGGGCTGGTCCCGTTTGCCGCGCAGCGCCCGGATCTCGCGCAGCACGCCGCGGAGCTGGCCGGCCATGTCCCCGGCGGCGGCGAACCGGCGTTCCGGATCGCGGGCCGTGGCCCGTTCCACCACCAGGCGGAAGGAGCTGATGCCGAGGCCGGGTACGTCGTCGCCGACCGCCCAGCCCGCGAGTTCGGCCAGGGTCATCCCGACGGTGTGGATGTCGTGGGCGACGGTCAGCGGTCTGCCGTGGTCCGTCTCGGGGGCCGCGAATCCGGGGGTGATCACGGGGGGCGGTTCGGTGACCCCGCTCCTGCGCACCCCGCCGAGGTCGATGACCTTGATGCCGTCGTGCCGGTGGACGACGTTGGACGGCTTCATGTCCCCGTACAGGAATTCCATGCCGTGCAGATGGGCGAGGGCTTCGAGGATCTGACAGCCGTAGGCGATGACGTGTTCGATGTCGAGGACGAAGGTGCCCTGCCGGGTCGATTCGATGACCGCGGAGAGCGTACGGTCGCCGACGTCGTCCATCACGATGTAGCCGCCGGACACGGTGCCGTCGTCGCCACGGGTGCTGACGAAGTCCCGGATGCGGACGATGCGTTCGTGCCGGATGGCGACGAGGCTGCGGCGTTCCTCGTCGGCCTGGGCGGCGCCCCGTTCCGCGTAGCGGTTGAGGAGCCCCTTCACGGCTACGTACTCCTCCAGGTGGGTGTCCTCGGCGAGGTAGACCCAGCCCTGGCCGCCGTGGGCGATGGGGCCGCGGATCCGGTACTGGTCCTGGAGCAGCGGCCCGTCCTCGCTGAGTTCGGGCCGGTAGGCGTACGGGGCGCCGCACTTGGGGCAGTAGCCGGTGTCCGGCGGTGGGGCTGCGGTGTTCGGCGCGATGAAGTAGGTGGGGCAGGACTTGGCCGAGCAGCGCATCAGGATGCGTGCCTGCGAGGTGGCGGCGTCCAGCCGTTGGCCGGGGCTGCTCGGTTCGAGCGGGGGGAGCTCCAGCAGACCGGCCGGCCCGTACTTCTCGGGGGCGGTGGGCAGTGGCGAAAGGCCGCGGTCCGTCCTGGAGCGGCCGCAGGTGTCGCAGTAGCCGGTGGACTGTACGGTGCCGCCGCAGGGAGCTCCGGTGAACCGGCGGTGCGGGCAGCCGGGGCCTGTCGTTCGGATCACGCCGGGCTCGCGTGCCCCGGCACCGCGCTCAGGGTCTTTCCTCATCGTTGCTCCGTCCGTCCCCGGTCGGTGCGCGGCGCCGGAACGTCCGCCCGGCCGGCTCCGGCGTGCCGGTCCAGGTCCGCCTCCAGCTCACGTAACAGGGCACGCAGGGCGGTGAGTTGTTCCTGCGGTTCGGCGAGGGCGCGCAGCCGCTCCAGTTGCCGGTGGCGGCGGGCCGGGTCGACGCCGGGCTGCGGGGGCAGCGAGGCGGACTCGACCAGGCCGTTCAGCCGGGCCCAGTTCAGTTCGGCGCATTCGACGCGGCCGAGGAGTTCCGTGGCCCGCTCGTCGAGGGCCGGCACCAGCAGCTGCCGGGCCACCTCGCTCACGCCGTCGCCCGCGCCGTCCCGGACGACGATCAGCAGCCGGAAGCCGAGGGTCCGCACCCGGGCGAGCAACGGCACAAGCCGGCGCGGCTCGCGGTCCTCGTCGAGTCCGATCACGGCGAGGATGGGCCCGGTGGCCCCGGGCAGCCCGCCCGCCGCCCGGTCCGGCGGGGTGCCGCCGTCCAGCAGCCAGTCGCGGTAGGCCCGGAGCTGGTGGCGCGGCGGGCGCAGCCGCGCCACCAGTTCGTCGACGAACTCCTCGGGCGTGGTGCGGCCGCCCCGGTAGACGAGGTGGGCGCGGTACAGCTGGTGGCGCAGGGTCCGGTCGCGGCCGCCGCCGCGCGGTACGACGCCGAAGCGCACCGCGGGCTGGTCGCCGCCCGCGAACCAGGCCCGCAGCCGCCGGGCAAGGCCGTGGTCCCAGCCGTCCGGTCCGCTCAACTCGGCTACGAGCGGCACGAGTTCGGCGATCCGGTCGATCGGGATCATGTACGAGAACGCCAGGTCGTTGTCGCCGGGCAGCGCCAGGTCGAGGTCGCCGCGCCAGCTGACCACCATGCCGACGACCCGTTCGGGACGCCCGTCGCCCGCGCCGCGCACCTGGACGGCTGCGCCGCTGAACCCCGGCCGCACGACCTGCTCGTTGCGCCCGGCGTCGAGCTGGATCCACGCGCCGTGCGCCCCGCTGATCCGGCCGGTCAGCCACATGCCGTCGGCGAAGCTCCGCGCGTAACCGCCGATCCACACCTCGCGGCCGCGCTCCAGGCTCCGGTCGAGCGACGCGGGGGTGGCCTGCGGTCGCGGGCTGTCCAGGGCGAGTACGGCGATGTCCTCGCGGGTCGCGCCGAGGCCGGGCAGCCAGCCGCCCTCGGCGACCCGTGCCCCGACCGGGGCGATGCCGGGGTTCTCGGCGAACTCCACCCACATCCGGGCGTCCGGCTCGCCGACGACATGGGCGCACGTCAGCGCCCGGTCCTGGGTGAGCAGCACTCCGGCGCCGCACACCGGCCCGTGCGGCTCGCCACGACGCAGCCGGAGCCGCCAGTCCGCCTTCAACTCCCCCATAGCGCATGAGGGTACGCGCGAGGCGGGTGCCGCTCCCAGTCCCCGGACACACTCCGGTCACCCGGTGTCTACCGGACGTCACACCGCAGGGTGCGTCCCTCCGTCCCCGGTTCGACCCTGAGCACCAGGCGGCGGCCGGTGGACCGCACCTCGATGCCGGGGTCCGCCGAGACGACAGTGCTCACCGGCCGTTCCCAGACGACGTCCACCGGCGCACCGGTCCGGTCGGGACCGCTGACGCACACCGTCGTCGTACGCCGTCCCTCCCGTACCAGCACGCTCGCCGCGGCCGTGACGGAGAGCGGACCGGCCGCGCCCGGCTGCCAGAAGTTGGCGGCGGTCACCCCCTGCGAGCGGACGGCGACCGCCTGCGCGGCGGCCGTGTTGGCGAGCACGGTCAGCCAGCGCCGGTCGGCGGCGCGGGCGGTGACGGCCGGGCGGGACGCGCCGGGCATCAGCAGGTAGACGTAGTCGGCGTCGACCGGGTCGGTGCCGTGGTCGAGCCAGAGCGTCTGGTAGCGGCGGGTGCGGCGCTCGGTGGAGCTGGTGGTGTTGATGTCGGACCAGGCGCCGGTGCGGTCCTCGCGCAGGGTGCGCAGGCCGGCGCCGCCGGGGAGGACCCAGCCGCCGTGGCCCTCCAGATGGGCCCAGCGGGGGCTGCTGCCCGCCTCCACGGTGAGCGGTTGTGTGCCGCCCTCGCCGAGCATGCGGTTGTCGACGATCGTCTCGACGGGGACCTGGTCGGTGCTGGTGATGCCGGCGCCGAGGCAGATGACCGTGTCGGCGACGCAGAACCACGACTTGCGGGCCTCCAGGGTCGAGCCGAGGCCCTTGAGGTGCTGGCCCACCGCACCGAATTCGCCGTCCGTGGCGCCGCCGACCCATTTCACGGCGGGCCTGGGAGCGCCCCATTCGCCGCCCGCCTTGTCGGCGAGCCGCTTGGTGGACACGGTCGTTCCGGGCAGCCGGTAGGGGTCGATGGTCGGCCAGAACCAGTCGGTGTACTGGCCGTTCTCCTTCTCACCGGGCCACCAATAGAGCATTCCGGCGCCGGTGTGCCAGCCGCGTGGGTTCTCGCCGTTGCCGCACTCGTAGTGCGCGATCCGCTCCGAGGCCATGGAGATGCCCGCGGCCCAGCCCGGGCGCCGGTGGACGGCCCGGGCCATGCCGGCGAAGAGGTGGTGGCCCACCCGCTCGGGCGCGGCCGGCACCGCGGTGGCCTGGACGGCGTGCAGCCGGGCCAGGTCCGCGATGCCGAACTGGCGGGCGGTGAGGATCGGGCTCGTCCGGTCGCGGGCGATCCAGCCCTTGATCACGCCGTGCCACCGGTCGCGCTCGGCCGGGGAGGCGCCCGCGGCGAGGAGGGCGATCCCGGCGATGATGCCCTGCCCGTGGAAGTGGTCGCCGCGCATCACCGACAGATCGTCGTTCTTCAGGTAACCGCGGCTGATGGCACGGCCGTTGACGCTGTCCATGACCAGGCCGTTGTAGATCAGCGGCGCGTAGGCGTGCTCGACGCTGTCCAGGATGATCTGCCGGTCCGGGTCAGTGACGGCCCAGGTGGATCCGGCGAGCAGCGCGAAGAGGCGGCCGAGGCCGTCGAGCATGACCTGGCCGTAGGTGCCGGAGTAGGCGACGGTGGTGTGCTGGATGAACGAGCCGTCCGCGTACAGGCCGTCTCCGCCGGTGACGTACGGGAAGACGGGCGACAGCGCGTCCCTGGCCAGGGCGATCTTCGCGGGGGCCCGGCCGAGGACGCCGCGCAGGGTGACGGAGCGGCAGAGGTCGACGCGGTTGGCGCCGGTGGAGGTGCCGCTGTAGTCGCGGAGCACGGAGTCGGGGACGAAGTGGTCGACGGCGGCGCAGGCGGCCTCGACGCGGGCCGCGCCCAGGTGCTCGTACAGGACGGCCGTGATGTCCATGAGGAGGCGCGGGCTGCCGATCTGCCACTCCCACCAGTTGCCGTACGGGGTGACGGAGGCGTGGTAGGCGGTCGCGGCGAGGTGGTCGTAGCCGCGGAGGATGTCGGCGAGGAGCGTGGCGTCGCCGGTCGATCCGGTGCCCGCCTGGGCGTACGCCTGGGTCATCGTCCACAGGCGGCTGTAGCTCTGGGTGATGCCGGACGGCGGGTTGTGCGGGAAGCCGGGCCACAGCGAGTCGGCGGCCGGATTCATCGTCGAGCGGAACTCCCGTGCGAGCGTGCCGGTTTCGGCGAGGCGGGAGGCGAAGGGTTCGGCAGCCGCGTCGAAGCCGGTGCCGAGCGCGATGTCGGCCCAGCGCAGGCGGAGGGCGTCGAATTCGTCGGCCCCAGTAGCGGCCCCAGTAGCAGCTTCGGTGGCTGCCGTGGCCGTCGCGGCCGTCGCCGAGCCGGGGAGGGAGATCGCCAGTGCGGTGGCGGTCGAGAGGGCGAGCAGAGTACGGCGTGACATTTCGGACGGGTTCGGCATGTGTGGCTCCGGGTCGTCAGGGGGGTGGACGCCATCGCGCAAGGGGTGAGAAATGGTGCGGGGCGGGTGCTCGTCGTCCGCACCCGCCCCGCATCCTCCGTTCTCAACCTCCGCAATGGAAGCGGGCGTCACCCCAGTCCGCGTGGTCGTTTCCGTTCCCGTCGCCACCGTCGCCCACGACCAGGTCGACGTACTTGGCGCCGGTGACGTCCGCCGTGAGCGACCAGGCGTTGTCGGCCGCCTTCAGCACCGGCGACTTCACCTTCTCGGTGCCGTCGGCCAGAACGCTGAACTGCACGCTGCCGCGCGAGGCCTGCACGTCGTCCACGCCCACCTGAGCGGTGAAGGAGGTGCACTTGCCGCCCAGGTAGTAGCGGATCTTCGCCGGGGCGTGGCTGCCGAGGCCCTTGGTGTAGGTGGTGCCGCCGATCTTCAGCGGGGTGCCGTCGCCACTGCCCTGCTCACCGTTGGAGAGGTCCCGCTCGACGGGCCCCCAGCCGTTCTCGGCGGCCGTCCAGTCGAGGTCGCTGGCCCAGCTGTCCGTGGTGGGCGGCGGCGGCAGGGTCCGTACGGAGGCCTGCGCGCCGAGCGTGCGCTGCGTACCGCCGACCGTGTACGTCGCCCGGGACCTCAGGCTGTACGTCTGGTACTTGGCGTCGACCGGCGGGGTGACCTGCCAGCTGCCGGTGACCTTCGCGCCCGCGGCGACCGAGTCGAAGGCGACGGCGCCGGTGGGCTCCGCCTGCCAGCCCTCGGGGACGGTCAGGCTCAGCGCGACACCGGTCGCCGCGGTGGCCTCGTAGTTGGTGAAGCTCGCCTTGACGGTGCTGGCCGTGCCCGGCTCCAGCGTCTCGGCGGCCGGGTCGACGCTGAGCGTGCCGCAGGCGGCGAGCTCGCCGGCCGGGGCCGGGCCGAGGTCGGTCACGGTGAACGCGTCGAGGACGAAGTCGGCGCCGTCGGGCGCGTCGCCGCGCTTGCGCAGCCCGGTCCAGGTGTCGCCGCAGCCCGCGGTGACGGTCTCGGCGAAGTGGCCGGTGGTGCGCTGCTGTCCGACGGGGGTGGTCCGGGTCTGGACCGAGGCGGGCTTGCCCTCGGCGGTGATCCGGTCGTAGCCGTCGACCCACTCGTAGGCGCCGGCGTGACTGGACTGGTAGTCGTACTCGACCTTGTAGCGGTGGCCGTCGGTCATCGGCACGGTCCAGGGGGCGGTGCGGTAGACGAGTCCGGTGTTCTCCTCGTGGGCCTTGAGGGACTCCTTGCCGCCGATGACGTCGTCGATGAGCTTTCCGTTCCAGCCGGCCTGGGTGTACGGGGCGTGCAGCTGGGAGATGACGGTCCGGGGGTCGGTGGAGCCGCCCGCGTCGCCCTTGAGGAAGGGGCCCCAGCCCTGGTCGACGTCCTCGAAGTCCTCGTACACGACGGTGTTCTCGCGGGTGGCCGGAGCGTTCGCGACGATGCGTACGTCATCGGCCCGTACCGTCGCCGTGCTGCCGTCGGCCGCTTCGATGCGGAGCGTGGCGCGGCCGTTCGCGGGGGCGGTGAAGTTGACCTCGGCGCGCTGGAAGTACGTGCCGTGCCAGTCGGACGCGGCGACGTAGTCCTTGGCGGTGGAGCGGTCCACGGCGACGGACTTCCCGCCGATCGAGAGCGTCGTGTGCCGGGTCTTTCCGGGCTGGACCTCGATGAGCGCGGACGCGGTGTAGCGCGTGCCCGGCTTGAGGCCGGTGATGTTCTGGGCGAGCGACGCCGTGCCGGTGCCGGAGAGCCTGGCGCTGTTGCGACCCTGGTCGTCGGTGTCGCGCGTGACGGTTCCGGTCTTCGACCAGGCGGCGAGCCCGTCGTCGTTGAAGCCGGGGTCCGCGACCAGCGTGCCCTCGCCCCACTTGGCGTCGGCGGCCTTGGGTGCCTGGTTCGGGTAGAGGACGTAGGGCTGACCGGCCTCGGCGGTCAGCGTGATCTCCCCGCCCACCGGGCGCACGGTGCCGGTCTTGACCCGGCCGTTGTCGGTGAGCTTGTAGACGGTGTACGTGCCGCCCGACGGCACCGCCCAGCTGCTCGTACCGCCGGACTTGCTGTAGTGGTACAGCTTCTCGCCGCCGTCCCACGGCAGCAGGTAGTCGGTGCCGCTGAGCACCTTGCGGCCGTGGTCGTAGAAGGTCCGCCTGCCGTCCTCGACGGTGCCCCGCACATCGCCGGTGAAGGCGATGTCATTGCCGTCCCAGCGGGTGATCTTCTGCTGCTGGAGGTACTTGGCGGGCAGGTCGCGCTGCCAGATGTTGTCGTAGAAGGCGTTCCAGTCGGTCTCGTTGGTCCAGCCCTCGAACTCCTCGATGGCGGTCTGGCCGAGGACCGGGTCGTTGTTCCAGACGTCCTTCTCGTCGTTGCGGATGAACCGGATGATCTTCGAGTTGAGGCCCTTGTTGGTGGCGCCGCCGTAGTTGAGGTCATTGGCCCAGTGCGACCAGAGCGAGCCGCGCTCGAACTTGTCGGCCCATTCGGTGGCGACGTTCCAGCCCTGCTTCTGCACGGACTGGAGGGTCTTGTCGGCGATCCAGCCGTGCGTGTAGTAGACGTCGATGTAGAGCAGGCTGAGATTGGGGTCGGTCTCGTCGCGCAGCTGCTGGAAGCGCTTGGCCAGATCACCGCTGTTGATGTCGCGGCGCTGGTCGATGTAGTAGCTCTGGCCGAGCCAGTTCCAGCCGGGCCTGGTCTTGTCGACGAGCTTCTCGTCGAAGGCCTTGGCATCCGGGTACGCCTCGGTGGCGTTGACGTGGACGCCGAAGGTGGCGCCCCACTTCTTGCCGTCCTTAAGGAGCGCGTTGAGGTCCTTCAGCCCGCCGGCGCGCGTGTTGTAGTTGCCGCCGTAGTCGGGGTGGGCGGAGTCGTGGCCCTCGGAGGCGTACCCCTTGAGGAGCGCCAGCTGCCCGAGGCCGTCGGTGGCGAGGGAGATCCGCTTGACGTCGTCCAGGGTGCGCAGGAAGGGGTGGGTGGCCTGGCTGGCGAAGTTGAACGGGATGTGGGTGATGACCCGGTCCGGGGTGTCCTTGCTGCCGGGCGCCGTGATGCCGATGGGCCGGAAGGCGACGGCTCCGTCCTGCCAGTCGACCGACTTGTCGCCGTTGGCGTCGGGGGTGACGACGACCTTCGCCCAGGGCAGCGCGTCCCCACGCTCCGGCTTCGGCGCGCCCTCGCCCCGGTAGGTCCACTGCCCGGACCAGACGCCGACCCGGACGCTGCCGTCGTCGGCCTTGCGCGCCTGGTGCCAGAACCGGGCGTCGTCGCCGCCGGTGGCGCCGGAGGGCTTGTCGTACGAGGAGTTGGACTCGACGGCCGCGGCCAGGGAGCCCGTATTGACGATGGCGTACGAGGCACCCACCGGCGCCTTGTCGGCGGCGGTGTCCGGGGTGACCGCGGCGAAGACGTCGGCGGTCTTCGTCGAGTCGTTGTCCAGCCGCGTGAAGGCGGTGGCGGCGCCGGTGTCCGTGGAGCCGACGGAGACCAGGTCGTGGCCGGGGATGTCGATGGTGCCGACGCGGAACGCCTCGGTGTCACGGACGGCCGTCACCTTGAAGGTGGTGGCGCGTCCGGAGACGGAGAGCGAGGCGTCGATCTCGATGCCGGGCAGATCGGTGAAGGTCAGCGTGTAGCGGGCGGCCGAGGCGGTGATCTCGGGGGCGCCCTTGAGCTTCACGGGGTGCGCGGTGCCGTTCAGGGTGACGGCGGTGACCGGCTGCGTACTGCCGAGCAGCCGGCTGCCACTGGCCTTGTCGGTGTACGCCAGAACGCGCGGGAAGTCGTCCGCGACGGCTACCGAGAGCTGCGCGGACTGGATGACGGCAGCATCCGCGGGCACGGCCGACTCGACTGCGGCGGGAGAGGGGGCGGCGGCGGTGGCGGGGAGCGCGGTCCCCACCAGCGCCAGGACGGCGGCTGAGGCGGCGGCGACAGCGCCCGCCGAAGTGAATCTTCGCGACATGTGATCTGAGTAGTCCCCCTGTCCGGACACCGTCAACGACCTGCAGCTTCTCGGGGCGCTCCAGTCCAACAACCTTGTTGCGTAAGTCCAAGTGGACGGAGTGCAGGTGAGGACGGGGACGGCGGCGACCGACCGGTCGCCGGATCTGTCACGGCGACGGAGAACCATGGTGTGATGGCGCCGTGAGCCGCGCCGCAGAAGAGACCAACCGCCGCATGCTCCGGGCACGGGATGCGATGGACCGCGGCTACGCACAGCCGCTGGACGTCCCGGCCCTGGCCCGGATCGCCCATGTGTCCCCGGCGCACTTCACCCGCACCTTCCGGGCCACGTTCGGCGAGACCCCGCACCGCTACCTGCAGCGCCGCCGTGTCGAGCGTGCGATGTTCCTGCTGCGGGAGACCGGGCGCAGCGTGACGGACATCTGCTTCGAAGTCGGCTTCGGCAGCCCGGGAACCTTCAGCCGCACCTTCCGCGACATCGTCGGCCGGTCACCGAGGACGTACCGCAAGGAAGCCGCGGCCACGAACGTACCGACGTGCTTCACGATGGCGTGGACGCGGCCGAACACCTGATCGCCCGAACCCACCCGTACCGTCCGTCGACTGAGCAGTTTTGGATAAGTTTCCGTCCGGCCCGCCCAGTAGCGTGATGCGCATGTTCAACGCCATCACGCACTCACAGATCTACGTCCTCGACCAGGACGAGGCCCTCGACTTCTACGTCGGCAAGCTCGGCCTGGAGGTCAACACCGACGTCGACATGGGCTTCATGCGCTGGCTGACCGTCAGCGTCCCCGGCCACCCGGAACGCCAGATCCTGCTGGAGAAGCCGGGCGCCCCGGCGATGTCCGAGGAAACGGCACAGCAGGTCCGCGAGCTGGTGACCAAGGGCGCGACGGGAGGCTGGCTCATCTTCACCACGGACGACTGCCGCAAGACGTACGAGACGCTGCTCGCCCAGGGCGTCGAGTTCACCGAGGAGCCCACTGATCGCCCGTACGGAACCGACTGCGGTCTCCGCGATCCCTTCGGCAACAGCATCCGCTTCACCCAGCCGAAGGCCTGAGGACTCCCCGGCCGCCGACGCCGGGGAAGGGCTGCTCTCGGGACCCGCGGTGGTGAACTCAAGGGGGTTGGGACGTGAACACACCCCGCCCGCGGCCCACGAGGGTCCGCAGTATCAACTGCGCGTGGCCAACCACGGGTTGCAGATGTGGGGGCGATTCGCCTCACCGCCGGCCGGTACGGAGCCGGTTGACAGCTCCGGCTCCTGGTTCCACATGCGCGGCTGCCCCCGTTCCAGCCGGAACGGGGGCAGCCGCGCATGTGCGTTGCGGCAGGCGGTCAGCAGCCGCCGCAGTTGCAGTACGTCACGTCCCAGTGGTTGCCCTCGTCCGCATCTCGTCGCACTTCCGCGACTCACCCCGACGACGCCTCGAACTCGCACCACACCGCCTTGCCGGGGTTCCGCTCCCCCACCCCCCATTTGTCGGCGAGCGCCGCCACCAGCCGCAGCCCACGGCCCCCTTCCTCGTCGGACGCCGCCCAGGAATCGGCGAGCCGGACTTCCCCGTCACCGCTGTCGTGGACCTCGATGCGCAGGATGCCGTCGGCCGGTTCCAGGTAGAGGCGGAGGCGGAACCCACGACCGGGCGGGACGCCGTGCAGCAAGGCATTGGTGACGAGTTCGCTCACGCAGAGCAATACGTCGTCGCCCCGGACGTCGCACGCCCAGTCGACGAGAGCCTCACGCACGAACTGCCGTACGAGCGGGACGGATCGGCGTTCCCGACGGTGGAACACCTCGCGGAAGCAGGAGAGTTGAGTTGTTTCGTTCACGCCGCCAACGTCACACAAAGTCACTACCGTTGAGCAGCGCGTCGGGTCGTACAACGCAGCTGTACGGCTTCTGACGGGTCATCCGAGGTTCGTGACGGGGAGAGGCAATTCATGCAACCGGCAAAAAGGAGCAAGCGGATCACGTCCTGGCACCTGATCGGTGCGCAAGTGGCCACGTTCCGCAAAGCGGCTCGGATGACGCAGACGGCGCTGGCCGATCAGTGCTGCGTGGGCGAGGACACGATCGCGTCGATCGAGCAGGGGCGCAGGACACTGCAGTGGGACTTCGCGGTCCAGCTGGATGAACTGCTGGATACGAAAGGGACGTTGCAGGTAGCGGTGTCGAAGTTGCCGCAGAAGGAGCGATTCCCGGCGTTCGTGCAGGACTTCGTGGAGTACGAGCAGGAGGCAGTGACGCTGCTCTCGTACCAGAACCAGGTGGTGCCGGGGCTGCTCCAGACCGAGGAGTACATCCGGTTCGTCTTCTCCTGCCAGTACCCGCCTCTTGAAGAGGACGAGCGGGAGGAGTGGGTGGCGGGCCGACTCGACCGGCAGAGGCTCCTCGAACGCAGGCCGCGCCCCATGCTGCACTTCCTGCTGGAGGAGAGCATTCTGCGCAGCGAGATCGGGGATCCCGCCATGTTGCGGAACCAGATCCGGCAATTGCGCCAATGCATGGAACTCCCGTTCCTGGGACTCCAGATCATGCCGATGAAGCTGCCGAGGCATGCCGGCCTCGCTGGGCCAATGGTGCTACTGGAGACCCCAGATCACGACCACCTCGTCTATGTGGAAGGCCAGCTGACCAGCTACCTGCACGAGGACCCAGATGACGTCTGCGTCCTCCAGCAGATGTATGGGATGCTGCGTTCACAGGCGCTTTCCGTCGAGAAGAGCGCGCGCCTACTGGACGAACTGCTTGGAGAGTCATGACCCGCGCAGCACACCCGGCTCCCCGTATCGCCGCCCTCGCCTGGTTCAAGTCCAGCTACAGCAGCGACCAGGGCGGGGCCTGCCTCGAAGTCGCCTACGACTGGCGCAAGTCGAGCTACAGCAGCAGCCAGGGCGGTGACTGCGTCGAGGTTGCCACCCACCCCGCCGCCGTGCACATCCGCGACTCAAAGGTCACCGACGGCCCCGTCCTCACCGTTCCCCCCGCCGCTTGGACCGCGTTCCTGGACGTCACGGTCTGAGACCACACACCCAGCAAGGTCGCCCGCAACGTCCGCACTGGCACACCGCGCCCCCGCCGCTTCGAACCCCTCACCGCCGCGGAAGCGCGCGCGTTTCTGGAGTCGCCCATCTCGCGGGCGTACAGCATGGAGGCCTCGACCCCGTGGCGCCAGTGCTCGAGCCCGGGGTTGAGTACCCGCAGGTTGATGACCGCCGCCAGCTGCGCCGGGTCGCGTGGCGTGGAGAACTTCAGCAGCGCCTTCGCCGGGGCGGACACGCGGCCGGCCTCGCCCACTGATTCTCGCAGCACGCCCGGAGCGGGTCATGTCGCCTGGGCTGCCTTCCGGGAACGCATCCGCTTCACCTTGGCGATGCTGCCGCAGGCACGGCCGCTGTCCCCGGCGTACATGCTGCACCAGGTACGCGAGTTGTTGCGCGACTGGTCGTAGAAGATCCATCGGCAGTCCGGGCATGCACGCAGCCGACGCCAGCGCCTTTCATTCACCAACTCGGCAGCCACCCGCAGCACCTCACCCTGCGGTGTTGCGGCACCGCGAAAGACGAGTTCCCCGTTCTCGATGCGAGCCGTCTGCGGACATCGCTCCAGCCACGCGTCGAGCCGGGCCGAGCCGTGTTCCTCCACATCGGCCCGCAGATCATCGCGCAGTCGCACGAGTTCCCCCATGTCATCCGCGTCACGAGGCACCGGCACCCTGGCGAACGTGCGCCGCCAGGCCGCCGCGTCTGCCGAGAGATCCGCCAGGGTCTCGGTCGGCACCCGGGTGTCGTTCGGGATCAGCCAACTGTTCAGGAAGCTGCGCAGCTCCTCCACAGCAGGACTCGCCATCGTCGCCATTGCCATGCAATCAGAGTAGGCGGTAAACACGACCGGCCGACTACGCTTACCATCTATCCCCATGACCGGTAACACGTTGAATGCGGAAATCCCTCGGAGCACCTTCCGCGGCGTCCTGTCTCTGCCGGGCCACCCGACCTGGTACGCCGCTGCGGCCCTCATCCGCACGCCTGTCGTCATGGCACCCCTCGCGCTGGTCTTCCTTGGCCACTCGACTCAGTCCTTCAGCGTCGGCGCCATGCTCGCCGCCACCCACGCGCTCGGCGAAGCCGCCGGCGCCCCAGTCATGGGCCGACGCTTCGACCACCGGCCGTTCGTCGGCCAACTCAGGCTGGCTCTCAGCGCCGAGGCCCTCGCCTTCTCCGCCCTCGCCCTCAGCGCCGGCCGCGCCCCCGTCCCCGCCCTGCTGGCCCTGGCTTTCGTGGCCGGCGCCGCTGCCGCGGGAGCCCCCGGCGGCATGCGGGCCCAGCTCTCAGCGACCACCCCTGAGCACCTACGTCCCACCGCGCTGAGCCTGGAAAGCTCTCTCAGCCAGACCGCCTGGGCCATCGCGCCCCCGTTGGCCTCCCTCCTGTACGTTCAGTTCTCTGCGCCGGGCGCACTCATCGCCATGGCCGTCGCCTCTGCCGCTCCGCTGCTCTTCGCGCACCGGATCCCGCACGCCACCTCACGCCCCGAGACGTCCGGAGAAATCGGGGACGAGCGGCTGCGCACGACGGCGATTCTCCGACTTGTCTGGCCCACCGCGCTGCTCTCAGCGGCGATCATGTTCCTTATCGGAACCGTTGACGTCGCCCTTCCGGCCCGGCTGGAAGACATCGGTTCTTCCCCCGCGCTGGCCGGCCTGATCATGACCTCCTTCGCCGTCGCCAGCGTGATCGCCGGACTCCTGTACGGCAGCCGCCGCTGGCCGGGCACACCCCTGAGCCAGAGCCTCGTCCTGCTCCCAGTCCTCGCTGCCGCCTTCACTCTCCCCGGCCTGACCACGCAACCCTGGATCTTTGCCGCCGCCTTTGCGGTCGGCGGGCTCCTCTACAGCCCGCTGATGGTCATCCGCAACCTCGCCCTCCAGCAACGCCTTCCCCAGCACGCCTGGGCAACCGGTTTCTCCGTCTTGTACGCCGCAGCCGGAGTGGGCTACGGAGCCGCCGGCCTCATGGCCGCCGCCATGCTCGACATCGCCGGATCCGGAACCGCCTTCGTCGTGTGCACACTGACCACCATCGTCATCGGCGCTCTGTCGCTCCTGGGTGAACGCACACACCCACGCCACACGCCTCAACAGGCAGCAATCCGGGGGGCTCGCGAACCCATACGGGCGGGATGTGAGTGAACGTCAACTCGCGCCGCGACGTACCAGTGATCGGGACAGCCCGTCTGCTCGGCCATGTTCGTCTGCGGGCCGCCGCGCGGGCGGCCGGGCAGCGGGTAGTCGGCGGGTTGACGCTCGACCGTGTCCCGCCGACGGGCGCCTCGCCCACTGGCGGGCCGAGGCCGGGCTGGACCGCGCCTTCCCGCTTGGCGGACACCTCACCCACCGCCTCCTGCACGGAGACCCCAGGAAGATCGTCCTCGTACGGTCCGGCACCGCCGTGACCTCCGGCAACCACCGCGCCCCCGGGCATGGGCACAAAGCCCGACCCGGACGCGCTGGCCTGCGTCCATCACTTCAAATGGCGCTCCGGCGTCCTGGAGAGCAGCAGGGCCGGGGCCAGGGCGCCTGCGGCCACGGCCGGCGCCGCACGGGTGAGTCTCGGGTGGGTACCTGCCTCGGGTCGAGGAATGACCGGTACTTCGCGCACCGGCAGCCGCGCGGTCTCCGGCGGCAAGGCGTCTTCCCAAGGAGCGGCACCCGGCTCATTGCCCGGGCCAAGCGGTTTTCACCGTCGGCTCGTTGCCGACGTGATCGCGCACCCGTGCGGGTGCCCCGTCCGACGAACGGGGCACCCCCACGAACTGACGCCTGCGGCACGGAAGTCAGCAGCCGCCGCAGTTGTAGTACGTCACGTCCCAGTGGTTGCCCTCGTCCGCGTAGATGTTGCCGGAACCCGACTTGTACTGGGGAGCGCCGTCGCCCCGCAGCCCTATGTAGGTGAAGGCGTTGTGGACGTAGTTGGTGAGGCAGGTGGACTTGCCGAAGTCGAGCTTGTAGCCGTTCCAGTGCGAGTACGTACCGCTGGCGTGGCCCGTCTCGGTGCCGCCGGTGATGTTCAGCGCGCAGCCCGTGGCGCTCTTGAGGGTCTGGGCGCCCTGGGCGGTGGCCAGGTTGAGCTGCTCGAACGAGGTGCAGGTGGAGACGTTGCGGTTGGAGCAGCCGCCGGAGGACGACCAGGTGATTCCGGAGGAGCTGAACCGGGCGGTGGCCTGGGCGTGGGTGAGCTTGGTGACGGCGTGGGCCTGGGTGGCGCCACTGCCGAGGACGCCGATGCCGGGGGCGAAGAGGGCACCGAGGACGAGGGCGAGGACGGTCAGGACGGGGCGCAGTGTCATACGGGACGCCATGGGGGGACTCCTCCTGCTCATGACAATTACGGGCACGGAAATACTGCCCGAGTTCTACACGCGTCGCCAGAGGGCGAGGCGGCGGACGGACCCTCCTTCGCGACGATCCGCACCATTGATGTTGAACTTTGAACAAGATGGCGCTACAGTCAGTCTCGTTGAAGGTTAAACAACAACTTCGACCGTCACTCGATCACGTCCCCCGAGGAGGAGCCATGGCTCTGTTCAACCGCAAGAACAACAACGCCCCGTCCGCCACCGCCCCCGCCGTGGATCCCGCCCTGGCCGCCCTCACCGGCGATTACACGATCGACCCGGCGCACACCTCCATCGGCTTCACCGTGCGCCACGCCATGGTCACCAACGTGCGCGGTTCCTTCGGCGAACACGAGGGCAGCCTGAAGCTCGACGGCCACAACCCCGCGAACTCCGCCGCCTCCATCGACGTCAAGATCGCCAGCGTCGACACCGGCATCGCCGACCGCGACGGCCACCTGGTCAGCGGCGACTTCTTCGACGCCGAGAAGTTCCCCCTCATGACGTTCCGCTCCACGCAGGCCGAGCAGCTCGGCGGCGACAAGTACCGCGTCACCGGCGACCTCACCATCAAGGACGTCACGCGCCCCCTCGCCATCGACCTGGAGTTCAACGGCTCCGCCACCGACGTCTACGGCAACGAGCGCGTCGGCTTCGAGGGCAGCGCGGACATCCTGCGCTCCGACTGGGGCCTGACCTGGAACGCCGCGCTGGAGACCGGCGGCGTCATGGTCAGCGACAAGGTCAAGCTCAACTTCGACATCTCCGCCATCAAGGCCGCCGCACCGCAGGCCTGACGCCCCCGCCGCCTCAGCCCTTGACCCGAGCGCGCCCGCCTTCCCCCTCCCCCGCCAGGGACCGAAGGCGGGCGCTCGGCGCTGCGCGAAATCCGAGGGCGGCGTGCAGGTCTACTCGTCGTCCTCCGCCCCTTCCTCCGGTTCGCCGACCGTCTGCTCCGACCAGATCACCTTGCCCGTCTCGGTGTAGCGGGTGCCCCAGCGCTCGGCGAACTGGGCGACGAGGAACAGGCCCCGGCCGCCCTCGTCCGTCGTCGCCGCGTAGCGCAGATGCGGTGAGGTGTTGCTGGTGTCGGACACTTCGCAGATCAGGTTGCGGTCGTAGAGCAGGCGGACCTCGATCGGTCCGGTGCCGTAGCGCACCGCGTTGGTGACCAGCTCGCTCAGGATGAGTTCGGTGGTGAACGCCTCCTCGACCAGGCCGCGGTCGGTGAGCCACTGGGTGACGTTCTTGCGGACTCCGGCGACGGCCGCCGGATCGGTGGCGACGGCCCAGCGCGCGACCTGGTCGGGGTCGAGCGTGCGGGTACGGGCCACGAGGAGGGCCACGTCGTCACTCGGCTGGCCGGGCAGCATCGCGGCGAGTACGTCGTCGCAGGTCTCCTCCGGTGTCCGGTCGCGACCTGCGAGGGAGCCGCGCAGCAGCTCCAGCCCGGTGTCGATGTCCTGGTCGCGCCGCTCGACGAGGCCGTCCGTGTAGAGGACCAGACGGCTCCCTTCGGGTACGTGGAAGTCGGCCGCCTCGAACGGCATGCCGCCGATGCCGAGGGGCTGACCGACCGGAACCTCGGAGAACTCCACGGTGCCGTCGGGGAGGACCAGAACCGGCCCGGGATGGCCGGCCCGGGCCACCGAGCAGTTCCCGGAGACCGCGTCGTAGATCGCGTACAGGCAAGTGGCTCCGGCGATCTCGACGCCGCCGTCGGCCGCTTCGTCCTGGTCGATCCGGCTGACCAGTTCGTCGAGATGTCCGAGGAGCTCGTCGGGCGCGAGGTCCAGCGCGGAGAAGTTGTGGATGCTGGTACGCAGCCGCCCCATGGTGGCGGCGGCGTGCAGTCCCTGGCCGACCACGTCACCGACGACCAGCGCCACGCGGGCGCCCGACAGCGGGATCACGTCGTACCAGTCGCCGCCCACCTCGGCGCGCGCCGGCAGATAGCGGGAGGCCACGTCCAGGGCGTTCTGTTCGGGCAGGCCGCGGGGCAGCAGGCTGCGCTGCAGTGTCACGGCCATTTCGTGCTCGCGCGTGTACCGGCGGGCGTTGTCCAGGCTGACCGCCGCCCGGGCCACCAGTTCTTCGGCGAAGGATTCGTCGTCGGCGTCGAACGGGGCTGTGTCGCCCGCGCGCCAGAAGTTGGCCAGGCCCAGAATGAAACCGCGTGCGTGCAGTGGTACGGAGATCACCGAGTGGAATCCGTAGTTCAGGAGGTCCGTGGCACGCTCGGTGGACCAGTGCCGCCAGCTCAGCGCGGTGATCACTTCGATGCCGAGCCCGGCCTCCGCGATGTTCACGCGCTTGGCCCCGGTCCTGTCGGGAACGAAGCCGACCACTTGTCCGACCGGGAACATAGGCTGGTCCGGGTCCGTGGAGGCGATCGCGGTACGGCGCATTTCCAGTGGGTATCCGGTCTCCGTGGCCGGTTTCTCCCCGGAGACGGGGGGAGGGGCGAGGTCGACGGTGGTGACGTCGGCGAATCCGGGGGTCGCCACATCCGCGAGCTCCTGGGCCGTCCGGGTCACGTCGAGGGTGGTACCGATCCGGGCACCGGCCTCGTAGAGGAGCAGCAGGCGTTCGTTCACGAGTTCCGCCCGGCCCGAGATCGCGCTGAGCTCGGTGGTGTCCCGCAGGGTCGCCACGGTGCTCTGCGGTGCGCCGCGCGTGTCCGTCGGGCGGAGGCTGACGGCCAGCAGCCGGTTGCCGCTGCGCAGCACCCCGTCGGTGGTGGTCCGGCCGGAGACGAGCAGTTCCGTGGTCGCCGGGGGCAGCCCGATGTCCGTGACCGGGCGGCCCTCCGCGTCCGGGGGGAGGTCGAGGAGTCTGCGGGCCTCGTCGTTGACGAGCATCAGCCGGTGGTCGGCCCCGACGATGAGGACGCCCTCGCGGACCGCGTGCAGAACCGCGTCGTGGTGCTCGTACATCCGGGTCATCTCTGCGGGCCCGAGGCCGTGCGTCTGGCGGCGCAGCCGTCTGCTCACGAGCGCCGCGCCGCCCGTGGTGATCGCCGCGGCGACCACCGCCGTGGCGGCACTGAGCGGGATGGACCGGTCAGCCATGATGTTCACCGACTTGTCGGTGAGCCCGACGGACACCAGGCCGACGACCTTCCCGTCGGGCCGGTCGACGGGCACCACCGAGTTGACCGAGGGCCCCAGGCTGCCGCTGAAGCTCCGGGTGAAGGCATGACCCGCCAGGGCCTCCTTGTACGGGCCGCCGACGCGCTTGCCGATCAGCGCGGGGTCGGAGTGGGTGTAGCGGATGCCGTGGACGCTTATCACGACGACGTTGTCGACATGGGCCTCCTTGCGGGTCTCCTCCGCGCGTGGCTGCAGGATTGCCGTGGGGTCCTTGGATTCCAGCGCCGCCACGATCCCCGGCGAGTCGGCGAATGCCTGGGCCACGCTCAGGGTGCGCAGCTTGGCCTCGTTCAGGCTGTCGCGGCGGCTCTGCGCCACCAGCGCGATCGCGGCGGCGGCGACGAGCAGCAGTACGAGCGCGAGCACGAAGCAGAAGACCTGGCCCGCCAGGGTGCGCACGTTGAACAGCGCACGCAGTTCGCCCCCCGGGGAGCAGTGGGTCATGTTCCGGTCGGGCGGCGCAGGCGCAGCTTGGCCCGAGCGCCCCCCATCGTGCCGATGTGGTCGCTGGGCGGTACGCCGTAGCCTCGCCCGAAATCGGCCGATACCAGACATAACTTCAGGTCTAGCATGAATCGCACCTGCCGGAGAGTTCGCTGATCAACGGCTCAGAATCCGCCCCCGTCGAATCCGCCGCCGCCCCCGAGGTCGCCTCCCCCGCCGAAGCCGCCGTCGAAACCCCCTCCGCCGAAGCCGGACGAGTCGAAGTCGGAACCGGAGAAGTCGCCGCCGCTCCAGTCACCGCCGGAGCCGAAGTCTCCCCCGCCGTACTCGTCCGCGTACGCCGGGGAGGACAGCATCGAGCCGAGGACCGTGCCGACCAGCAGGCCGGGGAGCAGACCGCCACCGAAGTAGCCGCCCGCCCAGGGGCCGTACGCCGGGCCCGCCTCCCAGTAGGGACGGCGGCGGCCGTCGCCCATGTCGACGGTGCGGCTCAGTGGTTCCTCGCCCTCGCGCAGCCGGATCTCGTCCGCCGCGCAGACCGGGACCTCGCGGGCCGTGCCGCCGGACGGGGACCACCGGGCGTCGGCGACCGAGGGGCCGTGGCGCGGGTCGAAGAAGCACGGCGGGCGGCGGACGGGCGGTGCGACGCCCGTGCGGCGGGCCTGAAGGACCGCGAGGGAGAACCGGCCGTCCTCCAGGGCCTGGGTGACCGCGCGCACGTCGGACGGGTGCCGGGCCCGGGACATGCGGGATTTCGCGCTCTCGTAGGAGTCGAGCGCCCGCTCGTAGTCGGCGCGCATGGAGTCGTCGGCGCCCGGCTCGGCGGGATGGAACTCCAGCCGGTCCAGGGTTTCGCCGTACGCGGTGATGTCCTCGTCCACCACGAGGCGGAGCTTGTCGAGCGCGGCCCGCTCCTCGCTCTCCTTGCGCTTCCGGTTGCGCCGGAAGATCGTGTACGCCGTACCGGCGCCCAGCACCAGGATCGCGGCGACCGTGATCAGTCCGAAGGCGGTCGACGGCCCGCGACTCGCAAAGGAGCCGCCCCAGGAGGCGGGGGCGCTGCCCCGGGCCTGTTCGACGGCCCGGTCCACGAAGGCGTTCAGCTGGGCCGCGGCGTCGGTGTCCGTGCCGGGTGCCTTGACCGCGGCGGTCAGGTTCTGGACCGCCTGGGTGGACATCACCCGCGGGTCGGCGCCGGCGTTGAATCCGTCGCCGAGACGGACCGCGTACACGCCGGTGATGCCGGTGTCCGTGCGCAGGGTGGCGAGCAGGTTCTGCTCGCCGAACGCCGGGGTCCGTGGAAGTACGGCCACGAACACTGGCTTGTCGGCGTCCTTGATCTTCTTCGTCAGGGCGGCCGCCTGGCTCGGGGAGAGCTGGGCGGCCGCGGCCGGGTCGACGTACACCGGGTTCTTGCGCAGCGCCTGCGCGACATCGTTGATGGGCGATGCGCCGACCGCGGCGGGTGCAGCGGTCGACGCATCGGCGAGCACGACCGCCGACAGAATCAGCAGCAGGCCGGCCAACAAGGTCAGAAACAGCCCATTCCGCATATATCGAAGCTAACCCAGGTGGGTGGTGCCTGCCCGGGCGGCGTCAGCCCTGGGTCGCCCCGTGCCGGCGTTTCCCGTCCTGTTCCGAGCGCGCCCTCGGCCGCCGGACAGGCTGACTCCAGCCTGTCCGGCGATCGAGGACGGTGCCCGGCCGCGTTACTCCGTGGGCTCGACCCCGGCGCGCAGCAGCCCGTACGTGTACGCGTCCTCCAGCGCCTGCCAGGACGCCGCGATGACGTTCTCCGCGACGCCCACGGTCGCCCATTCGCCGGTGCCGTCGCCCGTGGTGATGAGTACTCGGGTGGTGGACTCGGTGCCGGTGCGGCCTTCGAGGATGCGGACCTTGTAGTCGACCAGCTCCAGCTTGGCGAGCTGCGGGTAGATCCGCTCCAGCGCGACGCGCAGCGCCCGGTCGAGCGCGTTGACCGGACCGTTGCCCTCGGCGGTGGCGACGATGCGCTCGCCGCTGGCCCAGAGCTTCACGGTCGCCTCGTTGGCGTGCGTACCGTCGGGGCGGTCCTCGACGATGGCGCGCCAGGACTCGGTACGGAAGTAGCTGCGCGCCCGGCCCTCGGCCTCGGCGCGCAGCAGCAGTTCGAAGGAGGCGTCGGCGGCCTCGTACGTGTAGCCCTTGAGTTCGCGCTCCTTGACGCGTTCGACGACGCGGCCGACGAGCTCGCGGTCGCCGCCGAGGTCGATGCCGAGCTCCTTGCCCTTGAGCTCGATGGAGGCACGGCCCGCCATGTCGGAGACCAGCATCCGCATGGTGTTGCCGACCAGCGCGGGGTCGATGTGCTGGTACAGGTCCGGGTCGACCTTGATCGCGGAGGCGTGCAGTCCGGCCTTGTGGGCGAAGGCGGAGACCCCCACATAGGGCTGGTGGGTGGAGGGCGTCAGGTTGACGACCTCGGCGATCGCGTGGGATACGCGGGTCATGTCGGCGAGCGCGCCCTCGGGGAGGACGGCCTTGCCGTACTTGAGTTCCAGGGCGGCGACGACGGGGAAGAGGTTGGCGTTGCCGACCCGTTCGCCGTATCCGTTGGCGGTGCACTGGACGTGGGTGGCGCCCGCGTCGACGGCGGCGAGGGTGTTGGCGACGGCGCAGCCGGTGTCGTCCTGGGCGTGGATGCCGAGCCGGGCGCCGGTGTCGGCGAGCACGGTGGAGACGACGGCCGTGACCTGCGCGGGGAGCATGCCGCCGTTGGTGTCGCAGAGGATGACGACATCTGCGCCGGCCTCTGCGGCGGCGCGGACGACGGCCTTGGCGTACTCGGGGTTGGCGCGGTAGCCGTCGAAGAAGTGCTCGCAGTCGACGAAGACCCGGCGGCCCTGCTCGCGCAGGAAGGAGACGGTGTCGCGGACCATCTCCAGGTTCTCTTCGAGGGTGGTGCGCAGCGCGAGTTCCACATGGCGGTCGTGGGACTTGGCGACCAGCGTGATCACCGGGGCGCCGGACTCCAGCAGCGCCTTGACCTGGGGGTCCTCCGCGGCCTTGCCACCGGCCCGGCGGGTCGCGCCGAAGGCGACCAGCTGGGCGTTGCGGAATTCGATCTCCTGCTGGGCGCGCGCGAAGAACTCGGTGTCGCGGGGGTTGGCGCCGGGCCAGCCGCCCTCGATGAACCCCACGCCGAAGTTGTCCAGGTGCCGGGCAATGGTCAGCTTGTCCGCGACCGTCAGGTTGATGCCTTCACGCTGGGCACCGTCGCGCAGCGTGGTGTCGAAGACGTGGAAACTGTCGTCGGTGGCCTTGGCCTTGGTGGTCATGCTGGTCTGACTCCTGTCGGATGAGTGGATCCGGACGATCTGGCTCCACTTGCCCCCATCATCCCGCGCGCCTCGCCCCGGCCGAGGTGAGGGCCGGAAAACGAAAAAACCCCTCGCGGGTGCGAGAGGTCTGCGCGCGGGTCTGGGGCACGGTGGCCGCGCCGCACGTAGGTGGTACGGGGCGATCACTGCGGACCGGCGCGCCTGTTGCCAATAATCATGACGAACGAGGGCACGGGGGCAGTCTTGCACAGGGCTGCCGCCGTGCCCTGCCCCGTCTCAGGATGCGGGCGTGACGCTGGTCGCTCCGGACGGCTCCGCGCGCTTCTGTCCGGGCTTGCCTGTGCCGACCCGGTCCAGGTCGATGTCGCGGGTCTCACGCATGGTCAGGTAGACGATCAGGGAGACCGCGGCGCACCCCGCGACGTACCAGTAGAAGCCGGACTCGATGCCCGCCTTCTTGAACCAGAGCGCCACGTATTCGGCGGTGCCGCCGAAGAGCGCGTTGGCGATGGCGTACGGGAGGGCGACGCCCAGGGCGCGGATGCCGGTCGGGAAGAGTTCGGCCTTCACACAGGCGTTGATCGAGGTGTATCCGGTGACGACGACCAGGGCGAGGAGTGCCAGGCCGAAGGCGGGCCAGAAGGTACCGGCGTGCTTGAGCATCGTCATGATCGGCACGGTCAGGAAGGTGGAGCCGACGGCGAAGGTGATCAGCAGCGGGCGGCGGCCGATCCGGTCGGAGAGCATTCCGGCCAGCGGCTGGATGCACATGAAGACGAACAGGGCGCAGAAGCTGACGAGTGAGGCGGTGGACTTCTCCATGCCGGCGCTCTTGGAGAGGAACTTGGTGAGGTAGGTCGTGTACGTGTAGTACGCGACGGTCCCGCCCATGGTCAGCGCCATCACGAGGAACGCCTCGCGCTTGTGCTGCCACAGCGCCTTCAAGGTGCCGCGGTCCTCCTGCTCGGCGGCGCCGGACTCCGCGTAGACCTCGGTCTCCAGCATCGAGCGGCGCAGGTAGAAGACGATCGCGGCGCCGAACGCGCCGACGATGAACGGGATGCGCCAGCCCCAGCTGTGCAGGGCGGCGTCGGACATGTTGCGCTGCAGGACGATCTGGAGGCCGAGGCCGACGAGTTGTCCGGCGGTCATGGACACGTACTGGAAGCTGGAGGCGAAGCCGCGCCGGTGGGGTGCGGACGCCTCGGTCAGGTACGTGGCGCTGGCGGCGTACTCGCCGCCGACGGAGAGTCCCTGGAGGAGCCGGGCCACCAGCAGGACGGCGACGCCGCCGTAGCCCGCGACGTCGTACGTCGGCGCGACGGCGATGAGGATCGCGGAGGCCGACATGAGGGTGACGGTGAGGGTGAGTGCGGCCTTGCGGCCTCTGCGGTCACCGATCCGGCCGAGCAGCCAGCCGCCGACGGGCCTCATGAAGAAGCCGACGGCGAAGATCCCCATGGTGTTCATGAGGTTGGCGGTCTCATTGCCTTCGGGGAAGAACGAGTCCGCGAAGTAGACCGCGAAGGTCGCGTACACGAACCAGTCGAACCACTCGACCATGTTGCCGGCGGAGCCGACCCAGATCTTCTTCCACTGCTCTCGTCCCATGGTCCGTCACCGTGCCCCACTGGCCGGGAACGTGACAACCGTGCACGGGGCAACGATCGCGCGTACTTACGTGCGTTTCGTTCACGTCCGGGGGAACGGCCGCTTCGGTACGGGCAGTCCGCCGTACCGGATCGGCGGCGGGGTGCGGCCGGACGCGCTCGTGCCGATGCGGAAGCGGCTGCCGCAGGGTGGCGATCGGTGGTCTCAGCCGAGCGCCTCGTCCAGGAACTCCCGTACGTGAGTGAGGATCCTGCCCCGGTCGGTGCCCGGCAGGCCGATCGCCACATGGATACTGAACCCGTCGAGCAGGGCGCGCAGCCGGGTCGCGAACCGGTCGGCGTCCACGGCCCGGAACTCCCCGCGCGATCCGCCCTCCGCCAGCAGCGCCACGAGGTCCCGGTGCCAGGCCCCCTCGATCGCGGCCTGCCGGGCCCGCGCGTCGGCGTCAGCGTTCTGCGAGCGGTTCCAGACCTCCAGCCAGAGCGTCCAGTGCGGGTCGCGGTGGCCGTCGGGGATGTACAGGTCGACGTACGCGTCGAGCCGCTCGCGGACGGAGGTCTGCCGGGCCAGCAGCTCCCGCCGCGCGACGCCGAGCCGGCCCTCGCTCCACTCCAGGGTCTGCAGGAGCAACTCGTCCTTGGTGCGGAAGTAGTAGAGAAGATGACCGCTGCTCATGGAGACGTCACGGCCGAGCCCGGCCATGGTGAGCCCGTCGAGCCCGCGCTCGGCGATGGTGGCCATGGCGGCGGCCAGCACGTCCTCGCGGGGCGGGGCGGTGTTGCGGCGGCGCGGGGCGGGGGTCATCGGGCGGCTCCCCCGGTCCATCCGTCCGCCACGAGCAGCGCCCGCATCTCGTCCTCGGCCGTCGGACCGGGCAGGTGCAGACGCAACTGCCCGGTCATGCCCAGCAGTTCGGGCGTGATCTCCATCCAGCCCCGGCTGCTGCGCACCTCCTCCGCCACATCCTCCGCCACATCCTCCATGAACCGGTTCATGACGGCGTACGGAATGTCCCGGTGCCCGGTCTGCTCGTCGAAGCAGACCGTGGGCGTGCGGTCCGGGTCCTCGTCCGGGACGATCGCGGTGAGGAAGGTGCGGCCGGGAGGGTCCGTCTCGGCAAGTTCCAGGTACCACGCGTCGTCCGGCACCGAGTAGCGGCGCCCGATCGCATAGCCCTGTCCGGCTACCTGGAAATTGCTCGACATGGATCAGACCTCGGGCTGCTGCTGCGTGATGCAGTGAATGCCTCCACCGCCGGCAAAGATCGTACGGGCGTCGACCAGGGTCACGGTCCGTTCGGGGTAGAGACGCCGGAAAATACCTGCCGCGATCTCGTCGCGGGGGTCGTCGAAGCCGCACAGCACCACGCCACCGTTGCAGACATAGTGGTTGATGTACGAGTAGTCGACCCAGTGATCGTCCTCGTCGCGCACCACGGTCGGGGCAGGGACCTCGACGACCTCCAGGGAACGCCCCTGAGCGTCGGTCTGGGCCCTGAGCATGGCCACGTTCTCCTCGCAGAACTCGTGGTCGGGGTGGGACGGGTCCGGCTGGGTGTGGACGACCACGACGCCGGGTCCGGCGAACGCGGCGACGATGTCGACATGGCCGAGGGTGCCGAAGCCGTGGGGCGGGTAGTCACCGGTCAGGCCGCGCTTCAGCCAGATCGCCTTCGTGGTGCCGAGCCTGGCGTGGATCTCGGCCTCGACCTCCTCCTTGGTCCAGCCCGGGTTGCGCTCGGAACCGAGCTGGACGGTCTCGGTGAGGAGGACGGTGCCTTCGCCGTCCACGTGGATGCCGCCGCCCTCGTTGACGAGAGGCGAGCTGTGCACCGGGACCCCCGCGAGATCCGCGACATGGCGGGCGATCTTCGCGTCGTGTTCCCAGGTGGCCCAGTCCTGTGCGCCCCAGCCGTTGAACACCCAGTCCACGGCGGCCAATTGGCTGCCGTCCGTGACGAAGGTCGGACCGATGTCGCGCATCCAGGCGTCGTCCAGCTCGCGCTCGACCAGGTCGATGTCCGGACCGAGGAGGGCACGGGCGCCCTCCGACTGGCCCGGCCCGACGACCATGGTGACCGGCTCGAAACGGCGTACGGCCCGGGCCACCGAGGCCCACGCCTCGCGGGACTCGGCAAGGTCGTCACCGGTGAACGTGACGTTGGGGCCCGGCCAGGCCATCCAGGTGCGCTCGTGCGGGGCCCACTCGGGCGGCATACGGAAGGTCATGTCGTTGGACTCCTCAAGGCTGCGTGCTGGAAAGCTGGGTGCTGGGAGACTGTGTGCTCGAAGGCTGTGTGCTGGAAGGCTGTGTGCTGGAAGGCTGTGTGCTGGAAGGCTGGGTTCTTACAGGAAATAGAGGCGGTTGAGGGACACCGATTCGGCGGGTTCCGAGCGCATCGGGGCACCGTCCAGCGTGACCAGCCCAGTGCGCCCGTCCACCGCCACGTCCCCGATGCGGGAGTTGAGCCGCAGATCCGCCGGGCCGATCCCGCGCGTGCCGCGCACGGCCACCCTGCGCCGTCGCGTCGGCATCAGGTCGGAGCCCAGCTCGGTCGCGGCCCTCGCGACGAAGGCCACCGAGATATCGGCGGGGGTCGCGCCATGCCCCCCGAACAGCGGTCCCAGGACCAGCGGTTCACAGGTGTCGGTCGCTGCGTTGGGGTCGCCCGTCACACCCCAGGCCGGGAAGCCCGCCTTCAGTACCATCTGCGGCTTCGCCCCGAAGTACTGCGGCTTCCACAGCACGATGTCGGCGAGCTTGCCCACCTCGATCGAACCGATCTCGTGCGCGAGGCCGTGCGCGATGGCCGGGTTGATCGTCAGCTTCGCCATGTAGCGCAGCACCCGGGCGTTGTCGTCGTGCGCGCCGTCGCCCTCCATCGGGCCCAGCTCGGCCTTCATCTTCCCGGCCATGGCGAAGGTACGGCGTACGGTCTCGCCCGCGCGCCCCATCCCCTGCGCGTCCGACGAGGTGATGCCGATCGCGCCGAGGTCGTGCAGCACGTCCTCGGCGCCCATCGTCCCGGCCCTGATCCGGTCCCGCGCCATGGCGGCGTCCCCGGGCAGGTCGGTCTTGAGGTCGTGTACCGAGACGATCATCCCGTAGTGCTCGGCCACCGCGTCCCGGCCGAACGGCAGGGTCGGATTGGTGGACGAGCCGATGACGTTCGGCACACCCGCCATCTTCAGGACGTTCGGTACGTGTCCACCGCCGCAGCCCTCGATGTGGAAGGCGTGGATCGTCCGGCCGTCCAGGACACGCAGAGTGTCCTCGACGGACAGACACTCGTTCAGCCCGTCGCTGTGCAGGGCGACCTGCACGTCGTGTTCCTCGGCGACGCGCAGGGCGGTGTCGAGCGCACGGGTGTGCGCGCCCATGTCCTCGTGCACCTTGAAGCCGGATGCACCGCCCTCGGCGAGCGCCTCCACCAGGGGCGCGTCGTCGGAGGACGAGCCGCGGGCCAGGAAGCCGATGTTGACCGGCCAGGCGTCGAAGGCGTTGAAGGCGTGGCGCAATGCCCACGGCGAGTTGACGCCGACGCCCCACACCGGGCCGAACTCCTGGCCGATGACGGTGGTGACGCCGGAGGCGAGCGAGGCCTCCATGATGCGCGGCGAGAGCAGATGGACGTGGGTGTCGACGGCACCGGCCGTCGCGATCAGGCCCTCGCCGGACACGATCGTGGTGCCCGTGCCGACGACGACGTCCACGCCGTCGAGCGTGTCCGGGTTGCCGGCCCGCCCGATGGAGTGGATCCGGCCTTCGCGGATGCCGATGGAAACCTTGCGGATGCCTTGAACAGCGTCGATGACCAGCACGTTGCTGATGACGACGTCGCAGGTGTCGCGTACGGCCGCGGCCTTGAGGTGCAGCCCGTCGCGCGCGGTCTTGCCGAAGCCGGCCAGGAACTCGTCGCCGTGCGCCTGCGCATCCGACTCGACGCGCACCACCAGGCCGGAGTCGCCGAGAACGACCCGGTCTCCGGCGCGCGGTCCGTGGACCGATGCGTATTCGTTGGGGTCCATCAGGCGTCCTCCGCTCCCAGATAGCCGCAGGCCGCCGCGCGCCGCAGGGCCTCTTCCTTCGCGCCGGGTGCGTCCAGCGGTCCGTCGACCAGGCCCGCGAAACCGATCGCGATGCGAGCACCGCCGATCGGCAGCAGGCCGACCTCGGCCTCGCCGCCCGGGTCGAAGCGGACCGACGATCCGGCGGGGACGCACAGCCGCATTCCGTACGCCGCGGCCCGGTCGAAGTCGAGGCGCGGGTTGGCTTCGAAGAAGTGGAAGTGCGAGGTGACGCTGACCGGGACGGTCGCGGTGTTGTGCACGGTCAGCCGCAGCGCGGGCTCGGGCTCGGCGTGCGGCGGTGCGGGCAGTACGGCGCCGGGTGCGGCGTCGCCGAGCCCTCCCCCGATGGGCTCCGAGACGACCGCGAGCCGGGATCCGTCGTCGAAGACGGCCTCCACATGCACCTCGGTGACCACATCCGCCACACCGGGCAGGACGTCGTCGGGCCCCAGCACGCCGCGCGCGGCCTCGATCGCCTCGGCGAGCCGCTTTCCGTCCCGGGCCGCCTCGCAGACGGTGTCCGCTATGAGCGCGGTCGCCTCGGGGACATTGAGCCTCAGCCCACGCGCCCGGCGCGCCCGTGCCAGTTCGGCGGCGCCGAAGAGCAGGAGCCGATCTCGCTCGGTAGGGGTAAGTCGCAAGTCAGTACACCTCCAATTTGAACGCCACTCTAATCAAGAATTCCCTATTTGAGAACCGTTGTCGGAGAGCTTCGCTCTGGCTCATATAGAGCGGCACTCAAACTGTCGAACGTCAGGGGCGGCCTCATGCCGATAGAACAGCGCGGAGTCGACACCCCGTGGGCGGTGATCACCCTGATCGGCCTGGTCCGATGTCGCGGTGTCTACGGCTCGCAGGCGCAGCCGTCCGCCGTGTCCTGAACAGGAACGACGACGCCCGCCCCGGCTGCTGCCGGGGCGGGCGTCGCGGTACGGGACCGTGGCTCAGCCGAGCGGGTGCATCCAGCCGTGGGTGTCCTCGACAACGCCGCGCTGGATGTCCAGCAGGCGCTCACGCAGCTTCATCGTGACCTCGCCGGGCGCGCCGTCGCTCTGGGTCCACTCGCCGCCCGCGGACTTCACGATGCCGACGGGGGTGATGACGGCGGCGGTGCCGCAGGCGAAGACCTCGGTGAGGCTGCCGTTCTCGGTGTCGGCGCGCCACTGGTCGATGGAGACGCGGCCCTCCTCGGACTCGTAGCCGAGGTCGCGGGCGACCTTGAGCAGCGAGTCGCGGGTGACACCGGCGAGCAGGGAGCCGGTCAGGGCCGGGGTGATGATCTTGTTCCCGTACACGAAGTACAGGTTCATCCCGCCGAGCTCCTCGACCCACTTGTGCTCGACCGCGTCGAGGTAGGCGACCTGGTCGCAGCCCTGCTCGGCGGCCTCGGCCTGGGCGAGGAGGGAGGCGGCGTAGTTGCCGCCGGTCTTGGCGTCGCCCATGCCGCCGGGGACGGCGCGGACGCGGTTCTCGGAGAGCCAGATGGAGACCGGCTTGACGCCACCGGGGAAGTAGGCGCCGGCGGGCGAGGCGATGACGACGAAGAGGTACTCGTTGGCGGGCTTCACACCGAGGCCGACCTCGGTGGCGACCATGAACGGACGCAGGTAGAGCGACTCCTCGCCGCCGTGCGCCGGAACCCATGCCTTGTCCTGCTGGACCAGCACGTCGCACGCCTCGATGAACGTCTCGACGGGCAGTTCCGGCATGGCCAGCCGGTGCGCCGAGGCCTGGAAGCGCTTGGCGTTCGCCTCGGGGCGGAACGTGGCGACGCTGCCGTCGGGCCGGCGGTAGGCCTTGAGGCCCTCGAAGATCTCCTGCGCGTAGTGCAGGACGGTGGTCGCGGGGTCGAGAGAGAGCGGGCCGTAGGGGACGAGCTGGCCGTCGTGCCAGCCGCGGCCCTCGGTCCACCGGATCGTCACCATGTGATCGGTGAAGTAGCGGCCGAACCCGGGCTTGACCAGGATCGCCTCGCGCTCCGCGTCGGACAGCGGGTTCGAGGAGGGCTTGAGCTCGATCGTGGGCGTCGTCATGTGTGCGTGTCCTTCACCGGTTGTGTGTGTTGGACCGCGCTCACGTCGCCCCTGAGACAGGTGCTAGGACGTCCGAGCTTCACCGCGAGCGACGGCCCCGTTCGATTATCGCTCCGGGGTGGCCGTGCACGAAATGACGTGAATGCGGTCCAGTGGTCGATGGTGGCACCCGGGACCGCATAGGAGAAGCCGCCGGGTGCGGTTGCAACCCGGCGGCTTCGAAAATTCGAGTCGTCGGGTCAGCTCGCTACTCGTACCGCGAGCGCGTCGCCGATCTGGTCGGTCGTACGGGTCGTCCCTCCGTCGCGCTCCGCGAGGTCGGCGGAGACGGCGTCCTCGATGCGCACGGCCTGGGCCTCGTAGCCGAGGTGGCGCAGCAGGAGGGCGACGGAGAGGATCGTGGCGGTCGGGTCGGCCTTGCCCTGTCCCGCGATGTCGGGGGCAGAGCCGTGGACCGGCTCGAACATCGACGGGAAGGCGCCCGTCGGGTTGATGTTGCCGGACGCGGCCAGGCCGATGCCGCCGGTCACGGCAGCGGCGAGGTCGGTGAGGATGTCACCGAAGAGGTTGTCGGTGACGATGACGTCGAAGCGCTCCGGCTGGGTGACGAAGAAGATCGTCGCGGCGTCGACGTGCAGATAGTCGGTGGTGACCTCGGGGTATTCGGTCGCGACCTTGTCGAAGGTGTTCTTCCACAGGTGGCCCGCGTACACGAGGACGTTGTTCTTGTGAACGAGCGTCAGCTTCTTGCGGGGGCGGGCGTTGGCCCGCTCGAAGGCGTCACGGACGACGCGCTCGACACCGTACGCGGTGTTCACGCTGACCTCGGTGGCGACCTCGGCCGGCGTACCGGTGCGCAGCGAACCGCCGTTGCCGGTGTACGGGCCCTCGGTTCCCTCTCGGACGACGACAAAGTCGATGTCCGGGCGGCCGGCCAGCGGCGTCGCGGTGTTCGGGAACAGCTTCGACGGCCGCAGGTTGATGAAGTGGTCGAAGGCGAACCGCAGCTTCAGCAGGAGCCCGCGCTCCAGGACGCCGGACGGCACGGAGGGGTCACCGATCGCGCCGAGCAGGATGGCGTCGTGGCCCTTGAGGGCCGCCAGCTCCTCGTCCGGGAGGGTTTCACCGGTACGGTGCCAGCGCCGGGCGCCAAGGTCGTACTCCTTGGTCTCCAGCTTCACATCTTGCGGGAGAACAGCGTTGAGGACCTTGAGGCCCTGGGCCACGACCTCCTGGCCGATACCGTCACCGGGGATCACTGCGAGATTGATGCTGCGAGACATGCCCGCACCTTACTGCGCGTCCCACCTCCTGACACGCCACGTCCACCATACGGACACATGGCGACTCCCGGCGCCGGACGGCATGCCCGTATGAAGGTCACCGCGCTCGCCGAGTCGGGCGAGCGCATCGACCACTTCGAGATCGGCCGCGGCTGAGCACCGACCGGGCGGCCGGTCTCAGCGGCCGGTCTCAGTGGCCCGTGGAGCCGCCGTTGTCCCTGCGGTCGAGGGCCCGCTGCAGGGCGGCGGCGGCATTGCGGCGCTCCGACTCGGTCGGGCGGTGGGCGTGACGGACGCGGCGGACAGTCGTCTCGGCCATGGTGATCGACTCCTTGAGATCGCGGGGATTTCGAGATCGAAAAATCGTGAACGTGATTTCGAGATCAGGATTTCGAGGCGCCGGAAGGGGCGGGGAGCGGGCGCCGCAGGGGTTGCCTGCACGAGGGCGCGCACTCACGACCGCCAGTCGCTGGATCTAGCGAGACGTTCGGCTCCTACAAAGTTAGGACAGCTCGGCCGGTCTGTCTCCACAATTACTCGGACTTCCTACTATCTGAGACGGAAGGTTTACGACTGGCCAGCCCCCTGGTACGGGCTGATGTCGAACCTGCGGGCCCGCAACGAGCTGGGGCACCAGCCGCTGTACCCGTCGGTGTGGACGGCCCGGGAAGCGGGAGCGCTGCAGGAGGCCGCCCGGCGCACCCGGCTCCGGTCACAGCACATCGCCGTCCCGCCAGTCGAAGACCAGCGTGCCGGAGGCGGCGGGCAGCGCGTGGCCGGTCGTGGGCCGGATGTACGTGCTGCCCTCCTCGTCCGGCAGCCGCTCCATCCCGTGCCTTCCCTGTACGGCGATCCGCCCCGGCCACACCCGCCAGCCGCGCCCGGCGTACAGCGGGGCCCCGGCAGCCGACGCGGACAGGGCCCCGAAGGCGTACGCCCCGTCGACGACCTCCTCCAGCGCGGCCATCACCCGGCCCCCGAGCCCCTCCCGGCGGCGGTCGGCGCGGACGGCCACGGCCTCCACGTAGCCGATCCGGTACGAGCGGCCCTCGTGGATCACCCGGCGCTGGACGACGCTGCCGTGTGCGAGCAGCCCGCCGCCGTCCCGCACGTACGCGTGGATGCCGCCGAGGCCGTGGTCCCAATCGTCGTCGCTGAAGCCGCCCTCGAAGGCGGTGTCCAGGAAGGCGCGGATCTCGTCGAGGGCGGCCGGGGTCAGGCGGTAGGTGTGCGCGGTGCGCAGCGTCGGCTCCGTCATGTGTTTCGGCCTCCAAGGTTGTGAACCTGCGCGGACAGAGCGAACGTTCGCCGTCCTGCTGGCAGCGGTCCCGCGTCGGTGATTCCTGGTGGTCGATGATTCCTGGTGGGGGGCCGGGCAAAGGTGCGGGCCCCGTTCCCTGCGGGAGGCCACGAGTCCGCGTCCTGCCTCATGACCCGTACCGGCTGAATCCTGATGTCTGCCACGTCCGGCCGTCGGGCAGGACGGCGAGCGCCTCGTGGCCGTCCAGTGCTTCCAGCCAGTCCCGTGCGTCCTCGCCCCTGGCGAACGCCGCGGTGGTGTAGGCGTCGGTCGTGGTCAGCCGGGGCCCGATGACGGTGAGGGAGGCGAACGCGGTGGCCGGTGTGCCGCTGTACGGGTCGAGGATGTGGGCGCCTCTTTCGGCGGTGCCCGAGGTCGCGACGGCCAGGTCGTGGCGTGCGGTGATGACGGTGGCCAGTTCGCCGGGGCGCAGGGGGTGGGCGATGCCGATGCGCCAGGGGGTGCCGGCGGTTGCCCGGCCGCGGAGTTGGAGGTCGCCTCCGCCGTTGACGCAGGTGTGGTGCGCGCCCGCTTCGTGGAGCAGCCGGGACGCGGCTTCGGTGGCCCAGCCCTTGACGAGTCCCGAGGGGTCCAGGGCACCGGCCGGGACGATGCTGAACCAGCCGTTGGTGACGTGGCCGGCCCCCGCGCAGAGGGACAGCACTTCATGGACTTCGGGAGGGCAGTCGTTCAGGTGGATCTCGCCACGGTCGAGGCGGCTGATGTGGCTGTCGGACCGGTAGGTGGAGAACACGGCGTCGACCCGGTGAAGCTGACGCACGGCCTCGGCGAGGGCGCGGTGGATGGCCGGGGTGGGCTTGTCGCGGATGTCGAAGGAGAAGACGGTGCCCATGACGTGTTCGACGTGGCGCAGTCCGTGTGCGGTGTCAGGCATGAGCCCGGTCCAGGGCGCTCTGCAGGGATTGGATGTAGCCCTGGCTGGTGTAGCTGGCGCCGGTTACGGCGTCGATGTGCGCGCTCTGGGCGCCGATGGCCTCGTGGGTGAGACGGGGCAGCGCGTAGGAGGCGATCTGCTGGTCGCGGCCGTTCTGGTCCGGGGCCTGGAGAACCTTGACGGCAGTGATCCTTCCCTGCGAGAGGGCGGCGGCGACCTGCACGGCCCCGTAGGGGGTGTCGATGGGATCGCCGGTGAATGTGCCGGTGCCGGTGGATGCGCCGGATGAGGTGCCCGCGGGGGTGCGCGGGGAGGCGGAGTCCGTCGGGGAACGGGGGGCCACCCCGGCGAGGGCCGGGAACTGGTGCGGTTTGAGGGCGAGCAGCGCGACGACGAGGGCGCTGATCCCGGTGGTGGCGACGACGGCTCGGCGCATGGTGGTTCTCCTCAGAACGCGAACGACTCGTGGTGGATGCTTCGTGCCGGGACGCCGGCGTCGCGCAGGGCCTGGATCGCGGCCTGTGTCATGCCGGGCGGACCGCAGAGGTAGACGTCGTGCGCGGCGAGATCCGGAACCAGGGCGGTCAGGCCCCGGGCAGTGAGGGGTGAGGAGTATCCGGCCGGTTCGTCGACGACGTAGTGCACGGTGGCCCGTCGGTGGGCGGCTATCGCGTCGATTTCGCCGCGCAGGGCGAGGTCGTCGGCACGGCGCGCCCGGTAGACGAGGGTCACCTGTCCCGGCAGCGTCTCGAAGAGCGTGCGCAAGGGGGTGATGCCGACGCCGCCGGCCAGGAGCAGGACCTTGGGAGAGGTGCGGCGGTTCGCGGTGAAGCCGCCGTACGGTCCCTCTGCCCACACCCGGGTACCGGGCGCCAGGCCGGCGAGGGCGGCGCTGTGGCCACCGGCCGTCTTCACCGTGATGCGCAGACGTCTGGGGTGGGCGGGGGCGGAGAGGGAGTACGGATTGGCGGTCCACCACAGACCGCGGGTCATGAAGCGCCAGCGCAGGAACTGCCCCGGCTCGCCCCCCAGCTCGTCGAGATGTTCGCCGGTGAGGTGGACGGAGACGACGCCCGGCGCCTCGGGGTGGACCGCGCTCACGCGCAGGCGGTGGCGCAGTCCGCGCCGCAGCGGTACGGCGAACCGGTACCACGCGACCAGCGCGGCGACGCCGAGGAACAGCGTGTACCAGGCGATCTGGGCGACGCGGTTGCCGACGAAGTCGGCTCCGTTGGAGAGCTGGTGTCCGAAGGTGAGGAAGACGGCCAGGTAGGTGGCAAAGTGCAGGTAGTGCCAGGTCTCGTAACTCAGCCTGCGGCGGGCCGCACGGGCCGAGAGAACTCCGGTGACCAGGAACAGCAGGAAGCCGGCCGTGCCTTTGAGGAGGTCGGGATAGTGCAGGACGAGCCTGGAGGTCTGGCCCACCACGCTGGTGTGGGAGGTCAGTGAATAGCCCCAGATGATCAGCAGGGTGTGGGCGAGGGCCAGGGAGATGGTGCAGCGGCCGCCCAGGGCGTGCCAGCGGGCGAGCCGGTCGGTTCCGATGGTGTGGTCCAGCAGCGGAACACGGGCCATCAGGGCCAGCAGCACCGCGCAGGCGTACCCGGCCAGCAGCCCCGTGATGCGCCCCGCCCCGGTCAGCCAGCCCGCTGGGCCGACCACCGCAGTCGTGTCGCTCCACCACAGGGCCAGCACCCCCGCCCCGCCGGCCCCGATCACCAGCGGCGCCAGGAACGGCACAAAGCTGCGGCGCGGGCGCCGGTGGCGCATCCCGCGGCTCTCGTAGGTGGTGCTGGTGAACGTGGTGGTCATGGGCTCCTCCGGATAGGACTCGCTCCGGCGATGGGCGGCCAGCCTCACAGCCCAGCCTCTGCGTTCCTTCTGAATCCGCCCCGCCGGCCACCCTCGGCGCCGATTCAGACGAATCTCACAGACACCGCCCGCCCCGCTACGGCCCTCGCCGGGGGGATGCTGAAGGAACCATGGACAAGCCGCATACGACATCGCTTCTGCACCGCCCCGACGGAGGATCCGTGCGGGTCCTCGTCGTCGACGACGAACCCGACGTCACCGACGTCCTGAGCGGCGTCATGACCAGCGAGGGCTGGCAGGTCCGCACCGCCGCCGACGGCGCGGCCGCGCTCGCGACCGCCCGTGATTTCCGGCCCGACGCGGTGGTCCTGGACTGCATGCTGCCCGACCTCGACGGCCTGCAGGTCCTGCGCGCGCTCAGACGCGAGGCACCCAGCGTCTGCGTGCTGTTCCTGACCGCCCGCGACGCGGTCGAGGACCGCATCGCCGGCATCACGGCCGGCGGCGACGACTACGTCACCAAGCCCTTCAGCCTGGAAGAGGTCCTGGCCCGGCTGCGCGGACTGCTCCGGCGGGCCGGCATGACCGCCGAGCCGGGGGCACACCGGCTCACCGTCGGGAACCTCACCATGGACGAGGAAGCCAGGGAGGTCAGACGCGGCGGGGTCACCGTCTACCTGTCCCGGACCGAGTTCGAGCTCCTGCGCTTCCTCATGCGCAACCCGCGCAGAGTCCTGTCCAAGGACCAGATCCTCGACCGGGTCTGGGCCTACGACTTCGGCGGCCGCGCCCACGTCGTCGAGCTCTACATCAGCTACCTGCGCAAGAAGATCGACGCCGGACGGACCCCGATGATCCACACCGTGCGCGGCGTCGGCTACGTCCTCAAGCCGGATTCCCCATGAGACGCCCACTGCCCCGCAGCCTGCGCGGCCAGCTCACCGCCGGACTCGTCGCCCTGCTCGCCCTCGCCTGCCTCGCCGTCGGCATCACCACCGCCCTCGCCCTGCGAGGCTTCCTGGTGGGGCGCCTTGACGATCAGCTCTCCGCCTCCGGCGGCCGGTTCGCCGCCAGCCTGGAACACGAGGCCAGGCCCGACGCCGACAACCGCCCCGACACCCGGGGCCAGGCCGAATCGACCTTCGGCGCCCGCCTCGTGAACAGCTCCGTCACCCGGGCCGCTGTCGTCGACGACGCGAGCGACCGCCCCCTCCCCCTCTCCCCCGGGGACCGCCGCGCCCTGGCGGGGATCCCCGCTGACGGGCACGGACACAGCATCCGCGTCTCCGCTCTGGGGATCTACCGCGTCACGGCTGTCCGGGGCGACGACCAGGACATCCTGATCACCGGGCTGCCCCTGCGCCCGGTGGAAGAGACCGTTCACCGCCTCGAAGCGGTCGAAGCCGCACTGTTCGGCGCTGCCCTCACGGTCACCGGCGTCGCCGGGGCCCTGTGGGTCAGGTTCTCCCTGCGCCCCCTCCAGCACGTCACCGCCCGGGCCGCGGAGGTGGCCGGGCTGCCGCTCGCGAGCGGCGAGGTCGCCATGCCGGGGCCGCTTCCCGACACCGACCCCCGCACCGAGGTCGGTCAGGTCGGCACCGCCCTCAACCACATGCTCGGCCACATCGAAGACGCTCTCACCCGGCGCCAGGCCGGCGAGGAACGGCTCCGGCACTTCGCCGCCGACGCCAGCCACGAACTGCGCACCCCTGTCGCCAACATCCGGGGCCACGCCGAACTCGCCCTGCGCCACGAAGGCCCAGTTCCCGGCGCGGTCCGCCACGCCCTGGAACGCATCGAAGGCGAGTCGCAGCGCATGACCGTCCTGGTCGACGACCTGCTCCTGCTCGCCCGGCTGGACGCCGGGCGCCCCCTAGGACACGATCCGGTCGATCTGACCCTGCTGATCCTGAACGCGACGGACGACGCACGCGCCGTCGGCCCCGACCACCGCTGGCTCCTCGACCTCCCCGAAAAACCGGTCACCGTCACCGGCGACGCCCACCGGCTCCAGCAGGCCTTCGGCAACCTCCTCGCCAATGCCCGCACCCACACCCCGCCCGGCTCCGAGGTGACCATCACCCTCACCGCTGATCAGGCCGGCGTCGCCGTGAGCGTGAGCGACAACGGGCCAGGCATTCCCGAAGAGCTCCAGCCGGAGGTCTTCGGACGCTTCGTCCGCGCCGACCACGCCCGCTCCCGCACCACCGGAAGCACCGGTCTGGGCCTCGCCATCGTCCACGCCGTCATCACCGCCCACAGCGGAACCGTTGCCGTCACCAGCCGCCCGGGACGCACCACCTTCCGCCTGACACTCCCCGGCTGACGCCGTGCACCCAGGTCACCGCACCGGAGGGGCAGGCCGGAGGGCAGACCCGCACCACGGGCCGGCCGCGTGTGCCGGTTCTGTCCGACGCCTGGAGAGCCGTACCGTCCGGTCCCCTACCGCCCGGAGCGGACCCTGGCAGATGAGTCCCTCGCGCGTGCCGCGCGGCTGAGACGGCGGATGGACGAGCACAGGACCGTACGCCGGTTCTCGGCTCGGCCCGGCACGGCGGGTGGGCCCGGAAATGGAAACCGCCTCCCGGCCGGCAGGGGAACCGGGCGGGAGGCGGAAATCGTGGTGGGGCGCCGGGGGGTGTGCGGCGCCCCGGAGGGGGTCAGCCCTGGAGGGGGTCAGCCCTGGTGGGGGTAGGTGTAGTCGGTCGGCGGGACCAGCGTCTCCTTGATGGCCCGGGTCAGGGTCCAGCGCTGGAGGTTCTGCGGGGCGCCCGCCTTGTCGTTCGTACCCGAGGCACGGCCACCGCCGAAGGGCTGCTGGCCGACGACGGCACCGGTCGACTTGTCGTTGATGTAGAAGTTGCCCGCGGCGTACCGCAGCTTCTCCATCGTGTACGCGGCCGCGGCGCGGTCGCCCGCGATGACGGAACCGGTCAGCGCGTAGTCGGAGGCCGACTCCATCTGCTCCAGCATCTCGTCGTACTTGTCGTCCTCGTAGACGTGCACGGCGAGGATCGGGCCGAAGTACTCGGTCGTGAAGACCTCGTTGGCCGGGTCGGTGCACTCGATGACGGTCGGGCGGACGAAGTAGCCCACCGAGTCGTCGTACGTGCCGCCCGCGATGATCGTGCAGGACGGGTCGGCCTTCGCGCGGTCGAGCGCGGCCTTGTTCTTGGCGAACGAACGGTCGTCGATGACGGCGCCGATGAAGTTCGACAGGTCGGTGACGTCACCCATGGTGATGGAGTCGACCTCGGCGGCGAACTTCTCCTTGAAACCGGAGTTCCAGATGGAGGCCGGGACGTACGCGCGGGAGGAGGCCGAACACTTCTGGCCCTGGAACTCGAAGGAGCCACGGGTCAGCGCGGTCTTCAGGATGGCGTGGTCGGCCGACGGGTGGGCGACGACGAAGTCCTTGCCACCGGTCTCGCCGACGAGCCGCGGGTAGGTGCGGTAGTTGGCGATGTTGTTGCCGACCGTCTTCCACAGGTGCTGGAAGGTGGGGGTCGAGCCGGTGAAGTGGATACCGGCCAGGTCGCGGTGGTTCAGGGCCACCTCGGAGACGGCGATGCCGTCACCGGTCACCAGGTTGATGACGCCCTTGGGCAGACCGGCCTCTTCCAGCAGCTGCATCAGCAGCACGGCGGCGTGAGTCTGCGTCGGGGACGGCTTCCACACCACGACGTTGCCCATGAGGGCAGGGGCGGTGGGCAGGTTGCCCGCGATCGCCGTGAAGTTGAACGGCGTGATCGCGTAGACGAAGCCCTCCAGCGGGCGGTGGTCCATGCGGTTCCACACGCCCGGCGAGTTGGCCGGAGGCTGCTCGGCCAGGATCTGGCGCGCGTAGTGCACGTTGAAGCGCCAGAAGTCGACGAGCTCACAGGGGGTGTCGATCTCGGCCTGCTGGGCGGTCTTCGACTGGCCGAGCATGGTGGACGCGGCCAGCGTCTCGCGCCACGGGCCGGACAGCAGCTCGGCGGCACGCAGGATGATCGCGGCACGGTCGTCGAAGGACATCGCGCGCCAGGCCGGGGCAGCGGCCAGCGCGGCGTCGATGGCATCCTGCGCGTCCTGCTGCGTGGCGTGCGCGAACGTACCGATGACGGCCTTGTGGTTGTGCGGCTGCACGACGTCGAAGCGCTCGCCGCCGCCCATCCGCTTCTCGCCGCCGATGGTCATCGGCAGGTCGATCGGGTTCTCGGCGAGCTCCTTGAGCTTCACCTCCAGGCGGGCACGCTCCGGGGAGCCCGGGGCGTAGGAGTGGACCGGCTCGTTGACCGGCGCGGGAACCTGGGTCACAGCGTCCATGAGTGCCTTGTCTCCTTGCTTCAGCGGGGTGGGGGCAGCGGGGCGGGCGGGTCAGCCCTTGGTGAGGATGGAGCGGGCGAAGAACAGCAGGTTGGCCGGCTTCTCCGCGAGGCGGCGCATGAAGTAGCCGTACCAGTCGGTGCCGTACGCGGTGTAGACGCGCATCCGGTGTCCCTCGGCCGCGAGCCGGACGTGCTCGTCGCTGCGGATCCCGTACAGCATCTGGAACTCGTACTCGTCCAGTTTGCGCCCGGCCTTGCGTGCCAGCTCCTGGCTGATGGCAATCAGCCGCGGGTCGTGGGACCCGATCATCGGGTAGCCCTCGCCCTCCATCAGGGTCTTCAGGATTCGGACGAACGCCTTGTCGATCTCGGCCTTGTCCTGGTACGCGACGGAGGCGGGCTCCTTGTAGGCGCCCTTCACGATGCGGACGCGGCTGCCGGCGGCGGCCAGGCGGCGGGCGTCGTCCTCGGTGCGGAACAGGTACGCCTGGATCACACAGCCGGTCTGCGGGAAGTCCTTCCGCAGCTCCTCGTGGATGGCGAACATCGAGTCGAGGGTGGTGTGGTCCTCGGCGTCCAGCGTGACCGTGGTGCCGATCGCGGCGGCGGCCTCGACGACCGGACGGACGTTGGCGAGGGCCAGCTCGTGGCCGCCCTCCAGCGCCTGGCCGAACATCGACAGCTTGACGGACATCTCGGCCTTGGTGCCCAGGCCGAGGTCCTTGAGGCGGTCGATCAGCTCCAGGTAGGCGTCGCGCGCGGCGGTGGCCTGCTCCGGCGTGGTGATGTCCTCGCCCACGACGTCGAGGGTGACCTCCAGGCCCTTCCCGGTGGCGTCCTTGATGATCGGGACGACCTGCTCGACCGTCTCACCGGCGATGAACCGGTCGACGACCTGCTTGGTCCCCGGGGCGGCCGAAATGAATCGGCGCATCTTGTCGCTGCGCGACGCAGCGAGAATCACGGGAGCCAGCACGGGGCACCTCCAACAGAAAGGTATGTACGAGGGCCGTATCGGCAGGAACTGAATCAGACCGGTACAGCACGGAGAACCACCGTGAAATCTAAGGATCTCCCCGATCCTGTGCCATCGACAGCTGTCACGCATCCGTTCACCGGATCTCAGACATATGTCTGAAGTGGGTGCGAGAATGGCCGGGTGAAGGGCGATTACCAGGAGCTGGTCGACGAGATCTCCGGGCTGCTCGGCGTCCCCGCGACGCTGGAGAACCGGGATTTCGGCCTGGTCGCCTTCGGCGCCCACGACAGCGACGACGACACGGCGATGGATCCGGTCCGCACCCGCTCGATCCTGACCAGGCGCTCCACCCCCGCGGTCCGCGCCTGGTTCGAGGGCTTCGGCATCGCCCGCGCCACCGGCCCGGTACGCATTCCGGCCGCCCCGGAGGCCGGCGTGTTCCGGGGCCGGATCTGTCTGCCGGTGCGCCATCGGGGTGTCGTGCTGGGTTACGTGTGGCTGCTCGACGCGGACCCCGGGCCGACCGACGAGCAGCTGAACGCGGCGATGGAGGTGGCGGCCCGGATCGGGGGGCTGCTCTCCGACGAGGCGCGGGCCGGCACGGACCTGTCCCGGGAGTTCGGTGCGGTCCTCACCGCCGCGCGGGGCTGGCAGCGCGACATGGCGGTGGCCGCGCTGCACGAGGCGCTGGGCCGGGACGCGGAGGGGCTGCACACAGTGGTGTGCGTGACCCCGTGGACCGACGATCCGCCGTCCGTCCGTACGGTGCCCTCGGCGTCGGCGCTGACCTCGGTTCCGGCCCCGGGGGCGGCCGGGGCGGCCTCGCTGGCCGCACTGGTCCGACTGCGCTCCACCGAGGTCCTCGACCCGGCGCTGACCGCCGCGGACCGGCTGCGTTCCGCGGCGGGCCCGGGCGCCACGGCCGGGGTCGCAATACCCCGCCGGGGTCTGGCGGAGCTGGCGGCGGCCTGGCACGAGGCGTCGGCCGCGGCCCGCGCGGCGGCGGCCGAGGCCCGCTTCGGCCCGGTCGCCGAGTGGTCGGCGATCGGCCCGTACCGGCTGCTGACCGCGCTCCCCGCCGAGGCGGCCGCGGACACGGCGGTGCGCGCCCTGCTCTCCCCGCCGCACAAGGATCTGGCCCGCACCGCCGAGGTGTTCCTCGACTGCGCGGGCCAGGCGTCCCGGACGGCCGCGGCGCTCGGCATCCACCGCCAGACGCTCTACTACCGGCTCTCCCGGGTCCAGCAGCTCACCGGCCTCGACCTCAATGACGGCGAGGACCGGCTACTGCTGCACATGGCGCTCAAGGGCGCCCGGCTCTGACCACACGCCGATGCCGTCGGGACGGCCCTCAGCGCTCGTCCGGGGCGGTGACCGGGCTGGTGCTGACGAGGGCCGCCAGCACCAGCGGCGCGTCGCCGTCGCTGTGCCCCACGCTCACGCCCACCCAGCGGTCCGTGCCGCCGACCGGGCCCCAGACGGACAGGTCACCGTAGAGATCCTCGTCGAACAGTGCGCCGAACAGCGGCTCGACGGGGGCACCCTCCTGCCGGCTCAGCAGCGGCAGGTGCAGCGGCACCGCACGGTGCGGGCCCCATCGGCGGTCCAGTTCCCCGACGAGGGCGGCGAGATGGGCCTCGGCCGCGTCCTCGGCGTCGTTCCACTCGGGGGCGTACACCCCGGTCAGCGGGTCGCCCTCCCAGAGCGGGACGACACGGAAGCCCTCGCCGCCGGTCGCGGTCCACTCCCCCGTTTCCGGGTCCCCCTCGGCCGCGGTGGGCCCGGTCGCCGGTACGGGGCCGGCCAACAGCTCCTCGATGTCGGCCAGCGCGCGGGCCGCGTCGAAGGTCTCCCCGGCGCGGCAGCTCACAGGACGGCCCGGTCCATCGGGCGGGGCAGCGGATCGAGCGCCCCGGCCTCGCGGAGCCGCTCGTAGGCCGTCACCACCTCCGCGCTCGCGCCGGGGCCCGCGATGCGCAGGAGCACGCCGCCGCCGGGCAGTTCCTCCCGGGCCGCCTTCAGGCTGTCCGGGACGAGGGCCGCCCGGCCCGGGGAGAGGTATCCGACCCGGCCCACGACGGGATCACCGATGGAGAACCCGGCGTCGTCCTCCAGCGCGTCGAGCACGTCGTCGTCGCTCACGTCACCGAAGTCCGGCTCCCACACCCGGGCGAGGACGGCGAGGAGTTCGGCCTCCGGAACCTCCGCCCCGTCCGGCGCGTGGAGCGTCACCACGAGCGACTGGAGCAGGAACTCCGGGGCGCCCCCGCCCAGTCCGCTGATCTCCGTCTGCCAGCCGGGCGCACCCGTGCGGACCAGCCGCAGCGCGGTGCCCGTGAGGTCGGACCAGTCCTCGGCCGCCTGCACCACGCGCAGCGCGCCGAGCAGCGCTCCCTCGTCCGCCGGCAATTCGGCCCCGGCCCCGGAGCCGTGGACGTGCCGCCAGGGTCCGGCTCCGGCCGCGCCGCCGGCCGACGCCGCCTCGGGGAGCAGTTCCGTGAGCCCGTCCAGCGTCCGCTTCCAGCGTCCGGCAAGCGCTTCGGCCGGCTCCGGACGGGGGCCCCAGAAGCCCCGCACCACACGTCGCATGCACTTTCCTCCGTCGAGCTTCGTCCGTCGGGCGTGGCGCCGGGACAGGCCCCAGTGCCTCTCGTCGGGGTCATGCCGGGCTCGCGTGCCCCGGCGCCGCCGGGCGCCGCTGCGTGCAGGCTACTCGTCGAAGGCACCCGGTTTCCTGGTGCTGTCGTTCGGCTTCGGCTTGGTGTAGACGACCTTGATCGGCAGCTGCTCGTCGCGGAACGCCTGGCGGGCCGCCTTGGCCACGTCCGGGTCGGAGAAGTGCCACTCCACCGCCCGGCCGCCGGCCGCCTCCACCTGGGCCTGCGCCTCGGCGATGAACTTGTCCTTGCCGGACTTGGTGAGCGCGCCCTGTCCGGTCTGGGACAGATAGCTGCGGTAGCCGTTCTTGGCCTCCAGGAAGGTCTGCCTGCTCGAGTCCCAGCCGTCGTACTCCACGGCCGACTTGCCCTCCCTGGGGTGCGGTACGACGTACTCCTGGCCCCGGTTGGTGCCGGTGATCTGCTCCTGGTACCGCAGCCAGGACTCGTTCTTCCAGTTCGGTGCGGGGTTGCGGTCGCGGCTCGCCCAGTATCCGTCGCCCAGGTCCGCGTCGCCGAGCTTGTGGTCCTTGAGGTCCTTGCCCCAGGACGGCGGGTTGTAGTTGCGCGGGTCGGAGGTGTCGTTGCGCTTCGGCTCCGGGTACTTCTTCTTCTCCAGCTCGGCCTTGCGGGCGCGCTCCGGCTCCTCCAGGCGCTTCTGTTCCAGGTGGGCCGCCCGTTCCTGGGCGCGCGCCTGGGCGGCCTTGGCCTTGGCCGCCTCGTCGCACCCGCCGTCCGCGAGGACGACCCGGCGAGCGGGACCGGAGGCCAGCACTCCGGTGCCGGAGCCGCCGACTCCCGTGGTACCGCCGCCGTAACGCACGAGGGGCGGCCCGGAAGCGATGACACACCCGGTCCGGCGTGCCGCGTCCTCCGCCGCGTCCGCGGCGTCGTCGGCCTCCTTGGCGGCCTTGCGGACTCCGTCGAGGTCTCCGAGTTCGGCGGCCTTGCGGGCGCGGCGGGCCGCGGCCCCCGCGTCTGTGGCGGCCTCCGCCACCTTCTCGGCGACCTTGCCGAGCTTGCCGAGTCTGCCGACCTTGCCGACGACCTTCGCGACGTCGTAGCCGGGGATGAAGATGGAGCCGATGTTCCAGACGACATCGGTGACGGCACGGGTCTTCTCGCCGTTGTTCCAGCGGTCGCGGACCTCGTCGCCGACGAAGACGTCGTCGCCGACCTTCACCACGGTGTTGACCGACGCCTTGCCCCAGTCCCAGACCGCACCGAGGTAGTCGCCGTTGCCCCACTTGTCGCCGGCGTCCTTGGAGTCCTGAATCCACTGGTCGCCGAGTTGCTTGCCGTAGCCCGCGATGCCGGACCACGTCTCGGGCTTGAACAGGTCGATGATCCCGGTGACGTCGCCCCAGACCCCGTCGACCGCGAGCCCCTTGACGACCTGGGTCGTACGGTCCCAGGCGCAGCCGAAGAAGCCCCAGCCGCCGCAGTCCTCTTCCTTGGCCTTGTCGCCGCCGCCCTGGTCGTTCCCGTTGTCGTCCTTGTCGGACGCGGGTACGTCGTAGTCGGCCTCGGGTTCCTCGCCGTTCTCGGGATAGGTGTCGACCCCGCTGCCCGGACGGCCGTCGTCGGGGCCCCCGGTGCCGCCGCTCACGCTCGTACCGCCGGAGGAGCCCCCGACCGCGTTCCCGCCGGTCGTTTTCCCGCCGACCGCGTTCCCGCCGCTCGCGCTGCCGTTCCCGCCGGTCGTTTTCCCGCCGACCGCGTTCCCGCCGCTCGCGCTGCCGTTCCCGCCGGTCGTTTTCCCGCCGACCGCGTTCCCGCCGCTCGCGCTGCCGTTCCCGCCGGTCGTTTTCCCGCCGACCGCGTTCCCGCCGCTCGCGCTGCCGTTCCCGCCGGTCGTGTTCCCGCCGACCGCGTTCCCGCCGCTCGCGCTGCCGTTCTCGCCGGTCGTGTTCCCGCCGCTCGCGTCGCTGCCGCCGCTGCTGCCGGCCGGGCCGCCGTTCGTACCGCCCGTCGAGCCCGTACCGCCGGTGACCGTCGTGCCGCCGTCCGCGCCCGCGGCGCTGCTCGCGTCGGCTCCGCCGCCCGTGGCGCCGCCGTCCCGGCCGCCGCCCGCCTCGGCCTGGCCCGTGCCGTCGCCGGAGGCGGGGCACGAGTAGCCGCTCAGCGAGCAGATCGCCGACTGGAGCTCCGCGGTGATCCGGCCGCCGAGACCGCTCAGCGCCATGGCCGCGATCAGCGCGACCACGATCAGCACCAGGCCCAGGTACTCCATGGCCGTCTGTCCCCGGTCCCGGCGCCAGGTGATCATGTGCGGGAGCGAGAACTTCGGCCGCTCGCCCCGTTCCTGCGGCGGCAGCAGGAACCACGCCCGGCTCTGCTGCCGGGTGAGGAAGACCAGGATCAGGACCGGGAGCAGCAGCTGGGTGAAGCCGTGTGCCGACCCGTCCCCGATGTTGGCCACGCCGCCGAGGACCAGCCACACCTGGACGGCGATCAGTCCCCACCAGACCCGCTTGCCGCCGGTCCGTACGTGCCGCGCCAGCAGCAGGCCGAGGACTCCCGGCGCGGCGGCGTACAGCAGGATGCCGATGACTTCGGCGCCCAGCGCGTCCACCGCGAGCGCCGAACCGAAGAGGCCGAGCGCGCCCAGGACGGTCGCGCCGAACAGCACGAGGAGCAGCACTCGCACCGTGTTGAGCGGGCGCGGGAGCTCCCGCCGCCCCGCACCCCCCTGCGCCGGACCTTCAGGAACCGGTATGCCACCCATAGCAGACATACGCGCCCCGCCCCCCGGCGTCAGTGAGTGCCATGACAGTCACTCACCCTAGGGTCGGGCGCCGGGGGCGTCATGGGCCTCAGGGCCCAACATCGTCCCCATGTGGGCCCCATGAGGTGCCGTCACCGGGGCCGCGTCACGGCGTCCGCTTCCGCGGCACCCGCGACCGCCGGCCCCGCCACCCGACCCTGCCCTACCGGCCCACCCGTCCCTCCAGCACCGCCTTCAGACCGTCGGTCAGGTCCTGTGCGGACGGGGCGGATTCGCTGTCCATCAGCCACTGCACCATCACGCCCGCGAGCAGCGCCTGGCAGAACAGCCCGGCCACCCGCGCCTTCTCCGGGTCCGTCTCCGGATCGATGCCGAGCATGTTCTCGGCGAGCCCGTTCCGGCCCTCGCGCTGCGGGCCCACGAGGGCCTTCCGCAACTCCGGGTCCTGGTCGATCCTGGAGACGACCTCCATCTGGAGCTGCCAGACGGACCGGGTCTGCTCATAGCTGTCGATCACCCGTTCCCAGGTGTCGCGGAACTGGTCCAGCGGCGCCCGGGGCCCGCCGTCCGCGTCGCCGTCCACGGCCTCGTCCGGCTGCTCGGTGAGCACATCGCCCCACTCCTCCGTCACCTTGAGGAAGGCGAGGTTGAGCAGGGCTTCCTTGGAGCCGTAGTGGTAACCGATGGAGGCGAGGTTCGTCCCGGAGACGGCCACGATGTCGCGCGCCGTCGTCCGGGCGTACCCCTTCTCCAGCAGGCAGCGCTTGGCGCCTTCGAGCAGATCCTCACGATGTCCCATGAACGCAGCGTACCCGGCATGCAGACGTTTGTGTAAGACGCACGTCTAGATGCCGGGTACGCGGGGCCCTCGGGCCTTCGTCAGTCGGTCAGGTTCACCGTACGGGCCGACGCGGCCCCGATCTCCGAGGAGATCTCGGCGAGCACCGACGCCGGGACGTCGTCGTCGACGGTGAGCACGACCAGCGCCTCGCCGCCCACGCCCGACCGCGAGACCTGCATGCCCGCGATGTTCAGACCGGCCTCGCCGAGGATCCGGCCGACCGTGCCGACGACGCCGGGGCGGTCCTCGTAGCGCAGCACCACCATGTGGTCGGCCAGGGCCAGGTCCACGTCGTACTCGCCGACGGCGACGATCTTCTGGAGGTGCTTGGGTCCGGCCAGCGTGCCGGAGACCGCGACCTCCTCGCCGCCCGAGAGCGTGCCGCGGACGGTGACCACGTTGCGGTGGTCCGGCGACTCGGAGCTGGTGGTGAGGCGGACCTCGACACCGCGCTCCTGCGCGAAGAGCGGAGCGTTCACGTACGACACGGTCTCGTCGACGACGTCCTCGAAGACACCCTTGAGCGCGGAGAGTTCGAGCACCTTGACGTCGTGCTGAGTGATCTCGCCGTACACCTCGACGTCGAGGCGGACCGCGACCTCGCCCGCGAGCGCGGTGAAGATCCGGCCGAGCTTCTCGGCGAGCGGCAGGCCCGGGCGCACGTCCTCGGCGATCACGCCGCCCTGGACGTTGACCGCGTCCGGCACGAGCTCACCGGCGAGGGCCAGCCGGACGGACCTGGCGACCGCGATGCCGGCCTTCTCCTGGGCCTCGTCGGTGGAGGCGCCGAGGTGCGGGGTGCAGACGACCTGGTCGAACTCGAACAGCGGGGAGTCCGTGCAGGGCTCCTTCGCGTACACGTCGAGGCCGGCACCGGCGACCCGGCCCTCCTTGAGGGCGGAGGCGAGTGCGGCCTCGTCGACGATGCCGCCGCGCGCGGCGTTGACGATGCGCACCGAGGGCTTCACCTTGTGCAGCGCCTCGTCGCCGATCAGGCCGAGCGTCTCGGGGGTCTTGGGCAGGTGCACGGTGATGAAGTCGGCGACCTGGAGCAGCTCGTCCAGCGACAGGAGCTTGACGCCCATCTGGGCGGCGCGCGCGGGCTGCACATAGGGGTCGTACGCGACGATCTTCATGCCGAAGGCCGACATGCGCTGCGCGACCAGGACGCCGATGCGGCCGAGGCCGACGACGCCGAGGATCTTCTCGCTCAGCTCGACGCCGGTGTACTTGGAGCGCTTCCACTCGCCGTTCTTCAGGGCGGTGTTGGCCTGCGGGATGTTGCGCGCGGTGGCGACCAGCAGACCGCAGGCCAGCTCGGCGGCGGTGACGATGTTGGAGGTCGGCGCGTTCACGACCATCACGCCGGCCTTGGTGGCGGCGGAGACGTCGACATTGTCCAGACCGACGCCCGCGCGGGCGACGACCTTCAGCTTCTTCGCGGCGGCGATGGCCTCGGCGTCGACCTTGGTGGCGGAGCGCACCAGGATGGCGTCGACATCGGCGATCGCGGGGAGGAGCTCGGCGCGGTCCGCGCCGTTGCAGTGCCGGATGTCGAAATCCGGGCCCAGCGCGTCAACCGTGGCAGGCGACAGCTCTTCAGCGATGAGTACGACAGGTTTCGAGCTCACGTGGGTCCTCACAGATCCAGTGCGGACGGCCGTCCCGACGGCCGCAGGCGGTGGAGGGGCTTGCCGCGTGGAAGACGCACGACACTGTGGGCCTGACGCGTGTATGTGTGGAGAAGTGTAGTCATGCGCCAGGACGCGTACTGCGCCCCGATGGAAGGATCACCCACACGAGGGTGGACGACTTGTACACACGTACGACGCCGCCTCTTCCAGCGGTGAAGGGGATACGCCCCGGGGGCGGGTCGAGGAGACCCGCCCCCGGGGCGTCGGTGTTACGCGTCCTCGTCGTTGACCCAGCTCATGAGCTTGCGCAGCTCACGGCCGGTGGTCTCCAGGAGGTGGTCGCTGTCCGCCTTCTTGTACTCGTTGTACTTGGGCAGACCGTTGTGGTACTCGGCCATCCAGTTCTTGGCGAAGGTGCCGTCCTGGATCTCCGCGAGGACCTTCTTCATCTCGGCCTTGGTGGCGTCCGTGATGATCCGCGGGCCGGTGACGTAGTCGCCCCACTCGGCGGTCTCCGAGATGGACCAGCGCATCTTCTCCAGGCCGCCCTCGTACATGAGGTCCACGATGAGCTTCAGCTCGTGCAGGCACTCGAAGTACGCGATCTCCGGCTGGTAGCCGGCCTCGGTCAGGGTCTCGAAACCGGCCTTGACCAGGGCGGCGGTGCCACCGCAGAGGACGGCCTGCTCACCGAACAGGTCGGTCTCGGTCTCCTCGGTGAAGGTCGTCTTGATGACGCCGGCGCGGGTGCCGCCGATGCCCTTCGCGTACGACAGGGCGAGCGCCAGGCCGTTGCCCGAGGCGTCCTGCTCAACGGCCACGATGCACGGAACGCCGCGGCCCTCCTCGTACTGACGGCGGACCAGGTGGCCCGGGCCCTTGGGGGCGACCATGCAGACGTCGACGCCCGCCGGCGGCTTGATGAAGCCGTAGCGGATGTTCAGGCCGTGACCGAAGAACAGCGCGTCGCCGTCCTTGAGGTTGCCCTTGATGGACTCCTCGTAGACCTGGGCCTGGATCGGGTCCGGGACCAGGATCATGATGACGTCGGCCTCGGCGGCGGCCTCGGACGGCGTCACCACGCGCAGGCCCTGCTCCTCGGCCTTCGCCTTGGACTTGGAGCCCTCGTGCAGACCGACACGGACGTCGACACCCGAGTCACGCAGCGACAGCGCGTGGGCGTGGCCCTGGCTGCCGTAGCCGATGACCGCGACCTTGCGGCCCTGGATGATGGACAGGTCGGCATCGTCGTCGTAGAACAGCTCGGCCACTGGGTCTCTCCTTGGTGTGCAGGTGTTGCGTCCCACCGTACGGCGGGGTGCGTCAGATACGTTTTCGGGTCTCGCCATGCGAGCGGCGAGGGGGGTGGCGGCCGTGATCTGCCGGACAGGCCTCAGGCCGTACGGTCCAGGGCGCGCAGCGAACGGTCGGTGATGGAGCGCGCGCCGCGCCCTATGGCGATCGTGCCGGACTGGACCAGCTCCTTGATGCCGTACTGCTCCAGCATCTTGAGCATGGCCTCCAGCTTGTCGGCGCCGCCGGTCGCCTCGATCGTGACGGCCTCCGGGGAGACGTCCACGGTCTTGGCGCGGAACAGCTGGACGATCTCGACGATCTGGGAGCGGGTCTCGTTGTCGGCGCGGACCTTCACCAGGACGAGCTCACGCTGGATCGCAGCGGACGGCTCGAGTTCGACGATCTTCAGGACGTTCACCAGCTTGTTGAGCTGCTTGGTCACCTGCTCAAGAGGCAGGTCCTCGACATTGACGACGATGGTGATGCGCGAGATGTCGGGGTGTTCGGTGGTGCCGACCGCGAGCGAGTCGATGTTGAAGCCGCGGCGGGAGAACAGGGCGGTGATCCGGGCGAGGACACCGGGCTTGTTCTCGACCAGGACGGAGAGCGTGTGCTTGGTGGACATGGAGTCGGTCTCTCTCTGTCTCTCAGTCGTCTTCGTTGTCGCCGAAGTCGGGGCGGACTCCGCGGGCGGCCATGACCTCGTCGTTGGAGGTGCCGGCGGCGACCATCGGCCACACCATGGCGTCCTCGTGGACGATGAAGTCGATCACGACGGGGCGGTCGTTGATGGAGTTGGCCTCTTCGATGACCCTGTCCAGATCGGCCGGGTCCTCGCAGCGGATCGCGTAGCAGCCCATGGCCTCGGACAGCTTGACGAAGTCCGGGACGCGGGTGCCCTTCGCCGGGACGCCCTCGGTGTCGGCACCGGAGTGCAGCACGGTGTTGGAGTACCGCTGGTTGTAGAACAGGGTCTGCCACTGGCGGACCATCCCGAGCGCGCCGTTGTTGATGACTGCGACCTTGATCGGGATGTTGTTGAGCGCGCAGGTGGTGAGTTCCTGGTTGGTCATCTGGAAGCAGCCGTCGCCGTCGATCGCCCAGACCGTACGGTCCGGCATGCCGGCCTTGGCGCCCATCGCGGCCGGGACCGCGTACCCCATCGTTCCGGCGCCGCCGGAGTTCAGCCAGGTGGCGGGCTGCTCGTACTGGATGAAGTGCGAGGCCCACATCTGGTGCTGGCCGACGCCCGCCGCGAAGATCGTGCCCTCGGGGGCGAGCTCGCCGATGCGCTGGATGACCTGCTGCGGCGACAGGCTGCCGTCCTCGGGCAGGTCGTAGCCGAGCGGGTACGTCTCGCGCCAGCGGTTGAGGTCCTTCCACCAGGCTTCGTAGTCACCGACGTGACCTTCGGTGTGCTCGGCCTGGACGGCCTGGACCAGGTCGGCCAGGACCTCGCGGGCGTCGCCCACGATCGGCACGTCGGCCTCGCGGTTCTTGCCGATCTCGGCCGGGTCGATGTCGGCGTGGACGATCTTGGCGTACGGGGCGAAGCTGTCCAGCTTGCCGGTGACGCGGTCGTCGAAACGGGCTCCGAGGGCGACGATCAGGTCGGCCTTCTGCAGCGCGGTGACGGCGGTGACCGCACCGTGCATGCCCGGCATTCCGACGTGCAGCGGGTGGCTGTCGGGGAATGCGCCGAGCGCCATCAGCGTGGTGGTGACGGGCGCTCCGGTGAGCTCTGCGAGGACCTTCAGTTCGGCGGTGGCCCCCGCCTTGATGACGCCTCCGCCGACGTACAGCACCGGGCGCTTGGCCTGGGTGATGAGCTTGGCGGCTTCGCGGATCTGCTTGGCGTGCGGCTTGGTGACCGGGCGGTAGCCGGGCAGGTCCAGGGCGGGCGGCCAGCTGAACGTGGTCCGCGCCTGGAGGGCGTCCTTGGCGATGTCGACGAGGACGGGGCCCGGACGGCCGGAGGAGGCGATGTGGAAGGCCTCGGCGATCGTGTGCGGGATGTCCTCGGCCCTGGTGACCAGGAAGTTGTGCTTGGTGACCGGCATGGTGATGCCGCAGATGTCGGCTTCCTGGAAGGCGTCCGTCCCGATCGCCTTGGAGGCGACCTGGCCGGTGATCGCGACCAGCGGGACGGAGTCCATGTGGGCGTCGGCGATCGGCGTGACCAGGTTGGTGGCTCCGGGGCCCGAGGTGGCCATGCACACGCCGACCTTGCCGGTGGCCTGTGCGTAGCCGGTGGCGGCGTGTCCCGCGCCCTGCTCATGACGGACCAGCACATGACGGACCCGGGTGGAGTCCATCATCGGGTCGTACGCCGGAAGGATGGCGCCGCCGGGAATGCCGAATACCGTGTCGGCCCCCACCTCCTCGAGAGACCGGATGAGGGACTGCGCGCCCGTGACGTGCGGGGCGGAGGCGGCGGACGATCCGCCGGTACGGGCCCGCGGCTGGGGATGGTGGGCCCCGGTGGCCTGCTCGGTCATCGGCATTCTCTTCTCGAAGCTGAGGGTTTTTGCGGGTGTCTTGCGGGTACTTTGCGACGTTTTGCCTGGTGCCGGTGCAACAAAAAACCCCTCGTGCCGTGAGGCAAGCGAGGGGAGCACGTCGGTGTGGTCTGCAGAGCCTCAACGAGGGACTCTGCTTCAGCCGACGCGCTTTCCAAGTACGAGAATTCGGGTGCGCATGGCAATGACCCTCTCTCCGACGCACACGGGGTGTCAAGTGGGCGGGACGGGAGTCTCAGCATGTGAGCCGCTGAGCAGGGAAATCGAGCCGCCCGTCAGGACCGGCTGGGCGGTGCCGCTGCCGGGCACCGGGAACTCGCCGCGGGCCAGGGCGCGGCGCAGCCGGTACTCGTCGAGCGGCCCGGAGAAGGCCATTCCCTGGCCGTGCGTACAGCCCATGGCGCGCAGCGCGAGGACCTGCTCCGGTACGTCGACCCCGTCGGCCACGGACTGCATGCCGAGGTCGCAGGCGATGCGCAGGAGGCCGCTGGTGATCTTGTGCAGCCGGGCGGATTCCACGACGCCCTCGACGAGTCCGCGGTCCAGTTTCAGTACGTCGACGGGGAGCCGGCGCAGGGCGTTGATCGCGGCGTAGCCGCTGCCGAAGCCGTCGAGCGCGATGCGGACGCCGAGCCTGCGCAGGGCGACGAGGCGCCGTTCGAGCTCGTCGAAGGAGATGCGGGGGTCGCTGTCGGAGACCTCGATCATGAGGGCCCCGGAAGGCAGGTCGTGGCGGGTGAGCAGCGCCTCGACGGAGCCGAACGGCAGGCCCTTGTCGAGGAGCCTGCGGGCGGAGAGCCGCACGGCGACGGAGACGGGGTGGCCGGCTCTGGCCCGGTCGGCGGCCTGCTCGACGGCCTTTTCGAGGAGCCAGCGGCCGAGCTCGGCGGTGCGGTCGCTGTCGTCGGTGACGCGGAGGAATTCGGCCGGGGTGAACAGGATGCCCTGGGCGGAGCGCCAGCGGGCCTGGGCGGCGACGGCGGCGACGGTGCCGCTGGCGAGGTGTACGACGGGCTGGTGGAGCAGGGCGAACTCGCCGTCGCGCAGTGCGGTGCGCAGTCGGGCCGCCAGCTCGGAGCGGCGTACGACTTCGGCCTGCATCTGCGGGGCGTACAGCTCGACGCGGTCCTTGCCGCCGGCCTTGGCGCGGTACATGGCGAGGTCCGCGTTGCGCATGAGGTCGCTGGGGGTGATGCCGGGCTCGGCGAAGGCGACCCCGATGGACGCGGCGACCCGGACCTCACCGGTGCCGATGCGGTACGGCTGGGAGAGCGTGAGGCGCAGCCGGTCGGCGATCTCGTGGACCTGGCACTCGCGGGCGGACTGGTCGCGGGTGCCGTCGCCGAGGATGATGGCCGCGAATTCGTCACCGCCGAGGCGGGCGGCGGTGTCGTCGGCCCGTACGGATTCGTGGAGGCGGCGGGCGGCCTGGACGAGTAGCTCGTCGCCCGCCTGGTGGCCGAGACGGTCGTTGACCGCCTTGAAGCCGTCGAGGTCGATGAAGAGCACGGCGGTGCCCGGGTCGCCGGAGCGGCGGCCGCCGAGGGCCTGGCGGACCCGCTCGGTGAACAGGGCGCGGTTGGGCAGGTCGGTGAGCGGGTCGTGCTCGGCGTTGTGCTGCAGCTGGGCCTGCAGCCGTACCCGTTCGGTCACATCGCGGCTGTTGAGGATCAGGCCGCCCTGGTGGCGGTTGACGGTGGATTCGACGTTGAGCCAGTCGCCCGTACCGGATCTGAACCGGCACTCGATCCGGGTGGTGGGTTCCTCGGCCGGGGAGGCGACGAGGAACCGGCGCACCTCGTGGACCACCCGGCCCAGATCGTCGGGGTGGATGATCGAGGAGAGCTCGGCGCCGACGAGGTCTTCGGCTTCGCGCCCGTACACCCCTGCGGCGGCGGGGCTGACGTAGCGCAGGACGCCGGTGGGAGCGGCGATCATGATGACGTCGCTGGAGCCCTGCACCAGGGAGCGGAAGTGGTTCTCCTTCTGCGCCAGTTCCTGGGTGAGGGCGATGTTGTCGACGAGCATGATGCCCTGCCGGACGACCAGGGCGAGCACCACCGTGCAGCCGGTGAAGACCACGACGCGGTCCACTCGGCGGCCCTCGATGACGTTGTAGAGAATGCCGAGGGTGCAGACGGCGGCGGCGAGATACGGCGTCAGCGCGGCCAGCGATCCGGCGATGGGGCGGCTGGTCGGCCGTGGCGCGCCCCGCGGCGGGAAGGCGTGGTCCGGGGCGTTGGCCGCGCCCCAGGGGGCATACGCGAGGAGCAGGGATCCGGCGAACCAGCCCGCGTCCAGCAACTGGCCGGAGTGGTAGGTCTGGCGCAGCAGCGGTGAGGTGAACAGGGCGTCGCACAGGACCGTCAGGGCGAGGGCGGCGATGGCGGTGTTCACCGCGGAGCGGTTGATGTTGGACCGCCGGAAGTGCAGGGCCAGCACCATGGAGACCAGCACGATGTCGAGCAGCGGATAGGCCAGCGAGAGGGCGGCGCGGGCCACGCTCGCGCCCTCCGCGTCCACGAGGTGCGCGGTGTGGGCGAGGGCGAGACTCCAGGAGAGCGTGAGGAGCGATCCGCCGATCAGCCAGGAGTCCAGTGCGAGACAGACCCAGCCGGCCCGGGTGACGGGGCGTTTGGCGAGGACGAGCAGTCCGACGATGGCCGGCGGCGCGAAGCAGAGGTAGAAGGCGTCGGCGAGGGAGGGGCTGGGCACCTGGAGTCCGAGCACGACCTCGTACCACCCCCAGACGGCGTTGCCCCCGGCGGCCATGAGCGAGGAGAGCGAGAACAGCAGCCAGGCGGGGCGGCAGCGGTCACCGCCGGCCCGCCCGTAGAGGAAGCAGGAGACGGCCGCGGCCAATGCGGCGGCGCTGAGGCCGAAGTCCCCCATGAACAGCGCGAGTTCCTTCGAACCCCAGCCGAGCGCGGCCCCCACCGCGTAACCCCCGCAGACGAGGCCGAGCAGGACCTGCGACACCAGCGAGGACGCGCCGCCGACGGTCGCCCGCCGGGAGAGGAGCGCCCCGAGGGCGCCGGCCGGCGCGCTCACTGTGGCACACCCGGCGACGGGTGCGCACGCACCCGGCGCCCCGCCGGGGTTCCCGTCGCGATGCCCGGCACCCACGGCATTCGCCACGCGGCCGGGCCCGTCCGCGTACGCCCGGTGTGCACAAGCCCCTCCGCCGCGCGGTCACACGCACCACGCAACGCGACGCCCGCACCGCGGACGGGGAGCAGGAAGGCCCGAGCTGCCCCGGGTCGCCGTCGGCTGTGCTGCGGTGTCGGATCGTTCGCCCATCGGCCGTGCATCGCCCGTCCCCCTCGCGTGTTGCGTCCTCCCTGGCGCCGCCCCCTCCTCGGCGCAGCGCCCCTTTCGCGACGATACACCAGACCAGTCACAGAGGGACATAGCCTCTCTACTCTCCGTGACGATGAACGCAGTTGTCGGTACGGTACGCAGCCGGGCGGACCCGTAGCGTGGTCAGCCGGTGGTGTGTACGACGTTCCGCACCGGCTCCCCCGCGGCGAACCGGCTCAGCTGCCCGGCCACCAGGCGCTTGGCGCGCGGCAGGAACGCCGAGGTGCTGCCGCCCACATGAGGGGTGATCAGGACGTTCGGAGCATGCCAGAGAGGATGACCGGCGGGCAGCGGTTCCGGGTCGGTGACGTCGAGAGCGGCGTGCAGTCGGCCGGACTCGAGTTCGAGCAGCAGCGACTTGGTGTCGACGACGCCGCCCCGTGCGACGTTCACGAGCAGCGCTCCGTCCGGCATCGCGGCGAGGAAATCCGCGTCCACCAGCCCTTGCGTGGACGGGTTCAGCGGGGTGGACAGCACGACGACGTCGGCCTCGGGCAGGAGTGCGGGCAGGTCGTCGAGTGTGTGTACGGGGCCGCGTGCGGTTGTCCGCGCAGAGCGCGCGACGCGCGCCACCCGCGCGCACTCGAAGGGCGCGAGCCGGTCCTCGATGGCGGCGCCGATCGAGCCGTATCCCACGATCAGCACGGACTTGTCGGCGAGCGCGGGGTAGAAACCGGACCGCCACTCCTCCTTGTCCTGACCGTGGACGAACCCGGGGAAGCCGCGCAGGGAGGTGAGGATCAGGGCGAGGGTGAGCTCCGCCGTCGACGCCTCGTGGACCCCCTTGGCGTTGCACAGCCGTACTCCGTCCGGCAACAGGCCCAGGCCCGGCTCGACATGGTCGATGCCCGCGGTCAGTGTCTGCACGACCTGGACGTGTGTCATGCCGGCGAGCGGACGGACCGAGATCTCCGGACCCTTCATGTAGGGCACGACGTAGAAGGCGCAGTCGGCCGGGTCGGCGGGGTAGTCCGGTCCGCCGTCCCAGAAGCGGTAGGCGAGGCCATCGGGGAGCCCCTCGATCTCGTCAGCGGGAATCGGCAGCCATACGTCGGGAGTCTTCGTCGAAGTCATGGCCAGGAGGCTAATGCCGTAACCGGCAATGTTTGCCCGGGGCAAAGCTTGCCGGGAGGGGCACCAGTCGCCGGGAGGCTGCGCGAGGGAGGGTGATCGGCAGAGGTTACTTTGGGGTGCGTTGCGGTCCCGTGGCGGGGGCGGAAGGGTTGGGGGAGTTGGAGCGCAGGAGTCTCGGTGCGGCGGCGCTCGCCGTGGGGGCCGTCGGTCTCGGCTGCATGCCGATGAGCTGGGCGTACAGCGCGTCGCAGCAGCGCGGTGACCGTGCGTTGCGTGCGGTGCACGCCGCGCTCGACGCGGGCGTTCAACTGCTCGACACGGCCGACATGTACGGCCCCTTCACCAATGAACTGCTGGTGGGCCGGGCGCTGAAGGGCCGCAGGTCCGATGCCTTCGTCTCCACCAAGTGCGGGCTGCTGGTGGGCGATCAGCACATCGTCGCCAACGGCCGCCCCGGCTATGTGCGGCGGGCCTGTGACGCCTCGCTGCGTCGGCTGCAGACCGATGTGATCGATCTGTACCAGCTGCACCGGGCCGATCCCGAAGTGCCGGTCGAGGAGACCTGGGGCGCGATGGCGGAGCTGGTGACCGCGGGCAAGGTGCGGGCGCTCGGGCTCTGTGCGGTCGGGGCGCGGGCCTCGCGCAGGCCGGGTGCCCGAATGTATGACGAAACGATCCGTCAGCTGGATCGGGTGCAGCAGGTCTTCCCGGTGAGCGCGGTGCAGGCGGAACTGTCGGTCTGGTCGCCGGAGGCGCTGGAGTCGTTGCTTCCGTGGTGTTCGGCGCGGGGTGTGGGGCTGCTGGCGGCGATGCCGCTGGGGAACGGCTATCTGACGGGCACGCTGACCCCTGGACAGGGCTTCGAGCCGGAGGATCTGCGGGCCAGACATCCGCGGTTCACGGCCGAGATGATGGCGGCGAACCAGCCGGTGGTGGTCGGGTTGCGACGGATCGCCGAGCGGCACGGGGCGACCGCGGCGCAGGTGGCGCTGGCCTGGGTGCTGCGGCAGGGGCCGCATGTGGTGCCGGTGCCGGGGACCAAGCGGGAGCGGTGGGCGGTGGAGAACGCGGGAGCGGCCGGGCTGACGCTGACCGCGCAGGATCTGCTGGAGATCGCCCGGCTGCCCGCCGCGCGGGGGTCGTGGGACTGACACCCACCGGGTCGACGGCACCGTCCTCGGGGTCGGCGATCGAGGGAATCGGCGGGTACGGGGAACCCTGGGCGGCTCGGCGGTGTAAGAGACAGTAGTCAGGTGGCCGTCGAAGGGATCGATGCTGTGCGCGGTGTTGGGTTCGGATCTGTACGAGGCCCCGCGGGGCGTGGGGGGTTGCGGGGACGGCGCCGGCGCGGAGGCGTACGACGCGGGTCGGTGGCCGCGCTGGCCGCGGGTCTGCTGCTGACCGCGGGCTGTTCCTCCGGGGACGGTTCCGGCAGCGCGCCGGGCGTCGGCGACCTGCCGTCCCGCTCCGCCCCCGCCGCCTCGGGCCCGTCGGCCTCCCCGTCCCCGTCGGTCGCCGCGCCGCCCGCGAAGGGCTCGGTGAAGGTGGTCTCCACGCTCACCGACGGCCTCGCCTCGCCGTGGGGGCTGGCCGAGCTGCCCGGTGGCGATCTGCTGGTCTCCTCGCGCGACAAGGGCACGATCACCCGGATCGACGGGAAGAGCGGGAAGAAGACCCTGCTGGGCGCCGTGCCCGGGGTGTCGCCCGGTGGCGAGGGCGGGCTGCTGGGCATCGCGGTCTCCCCCACGTACGGTTCGGACCATCTGGTGTACGCGTACTTCACGACGGCGTCCGACAACCGCATCGCGCGCATGCAGTACGACGAGAACGGCACGACGCCCGGCCGGCTGCTGGGCGCTCCGGACACGATTCTGCGGGGCATCCCGAAGGGCTCGATCCACAACGGCGGGCGGATCGCGTTCGGCCCGGACCACATGCTGTACGCGGGCACCGGGGACACGGGCGACGACCGCCTCGCGCAGGACAAGAAGTCCCTGGGCGGCAAGATCCTGCGGATGACCCCGGACGGTCAGCCGCTGCACGGCAATCCGGCGGCCGACTCCGTGGTGTATTCGTACGGGCACCGCAATGTGCAGGGACTGGCCTGGGACGAGCGGAAGCAGCTGTGGGCGTCCGAATTCGGGCAGGACACCTGGGACGAGCTGAACCGGATCGTGCCGGGTGGGAATTACGGCTGGCCGGAGGTCGAGGGCAAGGCCGGGAAGAAGGGGTTCATCGATCCGGTGGCACAGTGGAAGACGTCCGAGGCGTCCCCGAGCGGCATCGCCTTCGCCGAGGGTTCGATCTGGATGGCGGCACTGCGCGGCAAGCGGCTCTGGCGGATTCCACTGTCCGGCAGGGGCGACGGGGAACTGGTCGCGGCCCCGCAAGCGTTCCTGAAGGGTACGTACGGCCGTCTGCGCACCGTGCTCGCCGCGGGCGGCAACAAGCTCTGGCTGGTCACGAGCAATACGGACACCCGTGGCACCCCGAAGCCGGGAGACGACAGGATCCTGGTGCTTGCGGTGCGGTAGCGGCTACAGCAGGTGAAAGGGCGTGCGGGCGGTGTTCAACTTCTTCGAGGAACTCTTCGCGCCGGGCCGCAAGCATGTCGCCGAGGAGCAGAAGCGGCTGGAGCTGACCCGGGTGGATCTCGGTGTCGGTGACCCGGGGCGCGGGCCGATAGACCTGGCCTCCGGGAAGGTGATCGTCAGAGCGCCCGGTGACGGCGACGGTCCCGACAGCGACAGTGACGGCGACAGTGACGGTGACGGCGACGGCGACGGCGACGGCGACGTGGAGGCCGGTGCCGGGGGCCGCGAAAGGGCTCCCGGGCCGGATGTGGCCGACGGTCCGCAGGACGGATCTGACCACGGGCCCGACGCCGGCCCCGACTCCGGGCCCCAGAAGGCTCCGGAGACCGGGCCGCGGGCCTGACCGGACCACGGACCTGACCGGACCACGGGCCTGACTGGGCCGCGGACCTGACCGCACTGCGGGCCTGACTGGGCCGCGGACCTGACCGCACTGCGGGCCTGACTGGGCCGCGGACCTGACCGCACTGCGGGCCTGACCGGGCCGCGGGCCTGACCTTGAAGGGGCCCCGATGCGGCCGGTCCGCGGCTCCGGGGCGTCAGGAGCTGTTCCGGGCGGCGGTGGCGGGGTAGAGGCGGAGCCGGTGGGCCAGGGCGGCCGCCTCGCCTCGGCTGGAGACGCCGAGCTTGGCGAGGATGTTGGAGACGTGCACGCTCGCGGTCTTGGGCGAGATGTAGAGCTCCTCGGCGATCCGGCGGTTGGTGTGACCCGCGGCGACCAGTCGGTGCACATCCTGTTCGCGTCGCGTCAGTCCGAAGGACTCCACCGCCGCCGCGGCCGCCTCGCGCAGGTGGTCCTCGGCCTGCTCCCGGTCCGCCGCCTCGTCGGCGGCCTGGGCGGGGACGGTGACGGCGTCCGGTATCTCGTGGGCGGTGCCGTGGGCCGGGTCCGGGGCGGCGAGGGTGATGCGGGCGCGGCCGGCCAGCAGCTCGATGGTCTCGGTCAACGGGCGCGCGCCGAGCTGCCCGGCGGTGCGGTGGGCGTCCCGCAGCAGGGTGGTGGCCGCGGGCCGGTCGCCGGAGGCGATGAGCAGCGCCTCGGCCCAGCGGTGGCGGATCTGTGCCAGCTCGTACGGGCGGTGGAGCGGAGCGAAGGCGGTGGCGGCGCGGGACCAGTGGTCAGGGGTGTCGAGACCTTCGGCCCGGGCCAGTTCGGCGTCGACCAGGAGACCGTGGGCGGCCCATACGGGGACGAGCATCGGCAGCCGCTTCAGGTGGGCCCGGACAGCGGCGAGGATCGCCGGCCGGCCGGCGTCGGCGGCGGGCAGGCCCCGTGCGTCGGCCTCGGCAGCGGCGGCGGCGTGGAGCAGCGGCAGGGCGTACCGCTGGGTGCCGGGCGGGAAGCCCTGTTCCGACCGGGCCTCGAACTCGGCCCGCGCCTCGGCGAGCCTGCCCTGCTGCGCGGCGAGGATCGCGGCATGCCGCACGGAGGGGATGAGGTGCTGGGGCTGCGGGTCCCGGGTGCCGAAACAGCGTCGGGTAAGGGCGAGTTGGGTTTCGGCCTCGGCCAGGTCGCCCTGGGCGAGGGCCAGTTCGGTACGGCGTGAGGCGACGAGCCCTTGCGCCTTGCTGGACCGGGCGACGCGGGCCGCCGCGTCGACCGTCGCCCGGCATTCGTCCCAGTGGCCGAGGGAGAAGAGCGAGGCTGCCTGGTTGCAGCGGACCCATGCCTCCATGTCGGCGATGCCGTGGCTGCGGCTGATCTCGATGCCGTGGTCCGCGGCGGCCACGGCCTCCAGGGAGCGGCCCATGGCTTCGAGGGTGGAGGGGAGGTTGATGCCGGCCCGGCTCATGATGCCGACCAGATGCAGCTCATCGGCGCGGTCGCGGACGGCGTACATCTCGGCGATGCCTTCGTCGACGCTGCCGGCGTCGGCGGTGAGCCGGCCGCGGGTGAGCCGGGCGTGCAGTTCGGTGTACTCGTCGTCGACGAGCCGGGCGTACTCCACGGCCCGTTCGACGGCGAGCAGCGTCTCGGCGCCGGGGCGGTGCAGGGCGCCCCAACCCGCAACGCTCGCCAGGACGTCGGCGTGGACGACGGACGGGGGCAGTCCGCGGACGAGTTCCTGGGCGTTGGCCAGTTCCTGCCATCCGTCGCCCCGGGTGAGGTCCTGCATGAGCCGGGACCGCTGGACCCAGAACCAGGCGGCGCGCAGCGGGTCGTCCTCGCCCTCCAGGACGCGCATGGCCTTCTTTGCGATGGCCAGGGCCCGTTCGCGGTCGCCGCCGAACCGGGCGGCTACGGTGGCCTCGGCCATGAGGTCGAGATAGCGCAGCGGGGTGGCGTCGGGGTCGCAGCTGCAGATGGGGTAGCTCTCGGCGTAGTCGATGGGGCGCAGGGTGTTGCGTACGTCTTCGGGGACGTCGTCCCACAGCTCCATCGCCCGTTTCAGCAGGCGGAGTTGTTCGGAGAACGCGTAGCGGCGGCGGGCCTCGACCGAGGCCTTCAGTACGGCGGGCAGGGCCTTGGCGGCGTCGTGCGCGCCGTACCAGTAGCTGGCGAGCCGGGTGGCGCGTTCGCCCGCGCGGACGAGGGTGGGGTCGGCCTCCAGGGCTTTTGCGTAGCGCCGGTTGAGCCGGGAGCGTTCGCCGGACAGCAGATCGTCGCTGACGGCCTCGCGGACCAGGGAGTGCCGAAAGCGGTAGCCGTTGCCCTCCGGGGTGGTGAGCAGCAGGTTGGCGCCGACGGCTGCCCGCAGTGCCTCGATGAGGTCGTCCTCGGCGAGCCCCGCGACTGCGGCCAGCAGCTCGTACTCGACGGCGGAACCGCCCTCGGCGACGATCCGGGCGATCTTCTGGGCGTCTTCCGGAAGCGCTTCGACGCGGACGAGCAGGAGGTCGCGCAGCGAGTCGGAGAGCCGGGAGTCGTCGCCGCTCTCCAGGCTGCAGGCGAGTTCCTCGACGAAGAAGGCGTTGCCGTCGGACCGTTCGAAGATCTCGTCCACGAGGGCGGCCTCGGGGGTGGCGGCGAGGATGCCGGTGAGCTGGCGGCGGACCTCCGCGCGGTTGAAGCGGGCGAGTTCGATCCGGCGGACGGTACGGAGCCGGTCCAGCTCGGCAAGGAAGGGGCGCAGGGGGTGGCGGCGGTGGATGTCGTCGGAGCGGTAGGTGCCGATCACGACGAGGCGGCCGCTGCGCACGGTGCGGAAGAGGTAGGCGAGGAGATGGCGGGTGGAGGCGTCGGCCCAGTGCAGGTCCTCCAGGACGAGGACGACCGTGCACTGCGCGGAGATGCGTTCCAGGAGTCTCGCGGTGAGTTCGAAGAGGCGGGCGGTGCTGTGCTCGTCGGTGGCGTCCCGGTGGGCCTCGCCGAGCTCGGGGAGCAGCCGGGCCAGCTCGCCCTCCTGCCCGGCGCAGGCGGCGGCCATCTCGTCGGGCAGGGTGCGGCGCAGGGCACGCAGGGCGGTGGAGAACGGGGCGTAGGGCAGCCCGTCGGCACCGATCTCCACGCAGCCGCCGACGGCGACGACGGCCTTGCGGCGCACCGCCGCCGTGAGGAACTCCTCGACCAGCCGGGTCTTGCCGACGCCCGCCTCGCCGCCGACGAGCAGCGCCTGCGGCTCGCCGCCGGGGCCGTCGGCCCGGCCGGTGCCCTCGCCGGTGGCGCGGCTCAGCGCATCGATGAGCGAGGCGAATTCACCTGCGCGGCCGACGAATACGGGACTGACGGACCTGGTCTCCACGTCGCCGAGCATCGCACACGGGTCCGACACCACGGGCCCCGTATTCCGGTCGTCGGCATGGCTCGACCGCGTCACGTGGCTGTCAGGCCGCGTGGACGAACCGGTCCCGGTCCGTACTCGCCGGCCCCTCGGCCTCCTTGATCACGGAATCACGACGGGCGACCCGGCGCGCGGCCCGGCGGGCGCGAAGGATCTCCCGGGCGAGCCGCTCCTGTTCGGCCCGGCGGTGCAGTTCGGTCGCGTACATCTTGTGGAGTTCGAGCGGGTACATGTGCTTCTCCCGGAGGACGACGGCCCGTTGGGGCCTGGGGGCGGCAGTGCTTCTGCCGTGCCCCCACTGTCGTCTCCCAGGGGGTGCCGTCACATCGGGCGAGTTCCGCATCTTCGCGGCGTGCGGGGCCTTAGCCGGGTGCGGACACCGTCGCATACGGGTCGGTGCCGCACCGGCGGATGTCTTAGGCGGTCGGGGCGTTGTGCGTACTCACCGGGTGGCGACCGCGGTCGGCAGGGGCACGATGAGGTCGAAGTACATGCCTGCGGAGATCACCACGCCGAGAACGCCGAGCGCGATGCCGGCGGTCGCGACGGCCCGCACCCAGCCGGGCTGCGGGTTCGGGGAAGGCGCGCCGAAGGCCGGGCGGACCAGGGCGAAGATGCCGACCAGCAGGGCGAGCAGCGCGAAGAGGCCGTTGACCAGTGCCGTGGAGTGCCAGGCGTCGCCGTAGATCTCGGAGATCTGCTGGGCCGCGGTGCCACCGGACGAGGTCTTGATCTGCCCGATCAGGGTCTCGCGCTCGGCGGCGACCTTACCGGTCCAGGACCCGGTGAGCGCGACGATGCCGAGAGCGGAGGCGGCGACGGCCGCGGCGGCCGAACCGAGACCGGACGGCTTCTTGTCGGCGTCCTCGAAGTCGAGGTCGTCGAGGTCTTCGGGGTCGAGGCCGGCGAAGTCGGGGTTCGCGGACTCGGATGCCTCAGACCCGGATGCCTCGGACCCGGAGGCCGTGAATCCGCCGTCCTTCACACCGCTGTCCTTCACACCGGCGTCCTTCAAGCCGCCGTCCTTCACTTCGGCGTCCTCGACACCGGCGTCCTTGACGTCCGCGTCCTTTACGTCGACGTCCGGGGCGGAGCCCGTTCCCTCGTTGTCGGCCGGAGCTGCGGGGTCGGTGGGGGTGGTGGGCTTTGTCGGGATCCTGGGGTTCATGCTCCGCACGCTAGGCGGGGCAGATGAGAACCCTCTTAACGCCAGGTCCCGGCCCGTGCCCGCAGCCGGTCCTGCCCCCGCCCCCGCCCCGCCCTCAGGACTTCCGCGCCCGCCACTGCGGAGCCAGCACGGACCAGATCTCCGAGTCGTGCCGCTCACCGCGGTACAGGTAGTTCTGGCGCAGCACCCCGTCGCGCGTCATGCCGAGCCTCTTGGCCACGGCGACGCTGCGGGTGTTCGCGGCGGAGGCGTCCCACTCCACGCGGTGCATGCCGCGCTCGTAGACCGCCCAGTCGATCAGCTTCTCCGCCGCCCTGGTGATCAGTCCGCGCCCCTGCCCCGCCGGTTCCAGCCAGCAGCCGACCTCACAGTTCCCCGACTCCGCGTCGAAGATCCGGAACAGGACGCCGCCGACGAGCGTGCCCTCCAGCCAGATGCCGTACAGGCGTCCCGTGTCCGCCGCCTGCTTCTCCGCGTACCGCTGGAGCAGGGCGCGCGCCGACTCCAGATCGGTGGCGAAGGAGGCGAACGGGATCCACGGGTCGACGAGCTCGCGGGCCCGGTCCATGTGGGCGAGGAATTCCGCCGCCTGCCAGATCTCCAGCGGACGCAGTTCCGCGCCGTCGTCGCCCAGGGATATTGCGAACATCATGCTCCTTCTCGAACCGCTTCCGCCGCGCGCACTGTCTGCGCGCCTTCCGCCGGCTCCACCGGTTGTGCTGCCTGCGGGATCTTCGCATGCAACGCGTCGCACTCGGGAGCCTCGATGCTGATCCGCGGCAGCCGCCGGTCAAGCCAGCCCGGCAGCCACCAGTTCGCGCCGCCCAGCATGTGCATGAGGGCGGGCACCAGCAGCGTACGGAGGACGAACGCGTCGAGGGCCACGGCCGCGGCCAGCGCGATGCCGAACATCGCGATGACCCGGTCCCCGCTGAGGACGAACGCGAGGAAGACCGAAATCATGATCACGGCCGCGGAGTTGATCACGCGGCCGGTCTCGGCGAGGCCGACCCGGACCGCCCGTCTGTTGTCCCCGGTCTCCAGCCACTCCTCGTACATCCGCCCCACCAGGAACACCTGGTAGTCCATGGAGAGCCCGAAGAGCACGGACACCATGATCACCGGCAGGAACGGTTCTATGGGCCCGGAGCTGCCCAGTCCCAGCAGTTCGCTCCCCCATCCCCACTGGAAGATCGCGACGACGACTCCGAACGAGGAGGCGACGGCGGCCACATTCATCACGGCGGCCTTCAGCGGAATGCCGATCGACCGGAACGCCAGCAGCAGGAGCAGACAGCCGAGCCCTATGACGACGCCGATGAAGAGCGGGAGCTTGCCGATGATGACCTGGGCGAAGTCGTCGTAGCCGGCCGTCACCCCGCCCACATGGGCCTGGAGCGAGGTGTTCGCCTCGGCCTTCGGGAGGACGTCCGTACGCAGCCGCTCGACGAGCTTGCTGGTCTCCCGCGACTGCGGTGCCGATTTCGGAACGACGGTGACGAAGGCCGTACTGCCATTGCTGCTGTACGTGACCGGGCCGGTCGAGGCCACACCGTCGGTGGCCCGCAGGGTGGCCGGCAGGCCGTCCATCGCGAGCCGTTCGTCGGCGCCGTCTATCTGCGCGGCGATCGTCAAGGGGCCGTTGACGCCGGGCCCGAATCCGTCGGCCAGCAGGTCGTACGCCTGCCGGGTGGTCGATGTGGAGGGGTTGTTGCCCTGGTCGGAGGTGCCCAGATGCAGGGTGAACGTGGGCAGCGCGAGCACCAGCATCACCACGGCGGCGAACGCGCCGAGCAGCTTGGGGTGGCGTTCCACGAAGGCGGACCAGCGGGCGGCGAAGCCGGTGGGCGGTTCGGGCTGCGGCCCGCGCTCGGCGAGTCTTCTGCGCTCGCGCCTGCTCAGCGCCCGCATGCCGATGAAGGACAGCAGGGCGGGCAGCAGGGTCACGGACGCGGCCACGGTCAGCACGACGGTGAGCGAGGCGGCGATCGCCACGCCGTTGAGGAATCCGAGCCGCAGGATCAGCATGCCGAGCAGCGCGATACAGACGGTGGCCCCGGCGAAGACGACGGACCGCCCGGTCGTCACGACGGCGTTCTGCGCCGCCTCGGTGACCGTCAGACCTCTGCGTAGTCCGCTGCGGTGCCGGGTGACGATGAACAGCGCGTAGTCGATGCCGACGCCGAGCCCTATCAGCATGCCCAGCATGGGCGCGAAGTCGGCGACGGTCATCGCGTGGCCGAGCAGCACGATGCCCGCGTAGGCCGTGCCGACGGAGACGAGGGCGGTGGCGATGGGCAGCATGCTGGCGGCGAGGGAGCCGAAGGCGAGGAAGAGGACGACCGCGGCGACGACGACCCCGATGGCCTCGCTGAAGTGGACGGACGGCGCTTCGGTGAGGGCTATCGCCGAGCCGCCCAGTTCCACCTGGAGGTGGTCGCCGGCGGCCGCCTTCGCGGTGTCGACGACGGCCTGGACCTGCTGCGCCGGGATGTCCTCGGTCTGCTGGTCGAAGGTGACCGTGGCGTAGGCGGTGTGTCCGTCCTCGCTGATCTGTCCGGCGCCGGACGCCCCGTAGGGTCCGGTGACGGCGCCGACACCGGGCAGTTCCTCGACCGCGTGCAGGGTGCTGGTCATCGTCTGACGGACGTCGGCGGCCCGCACAGTGGAGTCGCTGGTGTGCCAGACGATGGTGTCGGTGTCACCGCCCAGGTTCGTGAAACCGCTCTTGAGGAGATCGGTGGCCCGGCCGGCCTCGGTGCCTGGCACGTCGTAGTTGTTGGAGTATGCGGAGCCCGCGAATCCCGCCACGGTGACCGTGCCCCCGAGGGCCAGCAGCCAGATGAGTACGGCGATGAGACGGTGCTTGATGCACCAGCGGGCAATTGCAGCCAACGGACATGCTCCCTGCCGGTTCGTGGCTCCTCAGCGGGACAACACATGAATTACCCGCAAAGAGCGCATGACCTGAGAACTGCCACTCTGGCAGCCAATGGTGATCGTTTGCCCCTTTCGTGGCCATACTCACAAATGGTCCCGGCGGGAACGCCGTGCCCCGCCACGACGTACGGCGCCCCCGCACGGACCCGGATCAGCCGGAGACGCTCGCCCGGCCGTTCTCGATGTGCCCCATCAGCCGACGCCGGAAGACGTCGTCCCCGTCGACGGTGACGGCCAGGTCGTACCAGCCGTGCGCGTCGGCCGCCGAGTGCACGACCGTACGGCTCCGTCCCGGCTTGACCTTGACCGTCCGGGTCCAGTCCCGCAGATCCTCCTCGTCGACGTATCCGAGCGGCCGGACGGTGAAGGTGAGCGTCGTGCGTCCCGTGTTGCGCAGCGTGAGATGCAGATCCCGTTCACGCGCGTCGACCCGTGAGGCGACTTCGGCCCCGGCCGAGGCGCCGTCCTGTGCGGGCCCGGCGAACTCGCGCCGGAAGCCGTTCGGCCCCGTCACGGTGAAGCGGTACGCCGTACCGGTAAGGGGCACCGTCCATTGCGCCGTGCCCCTTACATCCCGGTGCTGCGGTACGGGGAACTCGCCCGCGTACGGATACAGCGCGAAGTGCGCGGACGAGCGCCCCGTATTGGTGAGGGCCACCTGCACCGCCCCGTCCACCAGCTTCGCCTGGGCGTCCGGCTGGTACGGCAGCGGGCGGGCCGGTCGGGCCCCGGGCTCCTGTACGGGCATCTGCTGCACGAGCGGCGGCTTCGGCGACCAGCGTCCGCTGAACGGCGGGATGGTGCCGGGCTGCTCCACGTCGGGCCGGCGCTGCGCGCGCGTGAAGTCGAAGGCCGAGGTCAGATCGCCGGTGACGGTGCGCCGCCAGTCGCTGATGTTCGGTTCCTCCACGCCGGTCCAGCTCTCCAGGAAGCGGATCACGGAGGTGTGGTCGAAGACCTCGGAGCAGACGTAGCCGCCCACGGTCCACGGCGACACGACGAGCAGCGGCACCCGTATCCCGAGACCGGTGGGCTTGCCCTCCCACTGCTCCCCGGTCACCTCGGGCGGCGCGACCGGCGGCGGCACGTGGTCGAAGAAGCCGTCGTTCTCGTCGTAATTGATGAGGACGGCGGTGTGCCGCCACACGTCGGGGTGCTTGCCCAGCGCGTCCAGGACCTTGTAGACGATCGTCGCGCTATGGATCGGCGAGGAGACGCTCGGGTGCTCGGAGTCGACGGCCGAGGGCACCAGGTAGGAGACCTCGGGCAGTGTGCCCGCCGCCACGTCCTTGGCGAACTCCTCGGCCAGCGTTCCGGTCTTCACGCGGCGCAGCGCGCGCTCGAAGAGGCTGCGTTCGGTCTTGTCCAGGGTGGCGACCCCCTCTTCGAGCAGGCCGAACAACCGCTCCCGCTCGGTGGCGTCCGCCTTCCGGACCGCCGAGTAGAACGACTCCATGTACGTATGGCCGCCGGTCTTCGCCAGTGCCTTGCGGGCGATCGCCTTGAAGGTGGCGAAGAACTCGATCTGGTTGTCGGTGAAGTTCTCCCACTCGGTGTACGTGCGCCAGCTGCGGCCGGCCTTCTCCAGCCGCTCCGCGTACGTGCCCCAGTCGTACCCGGGGTGCGTGCCCTCGTTGTACGCGTCGTTCCCGACGGCCCGCTTGCCGTTCGCCTCGTTGCCCGTCTTCCCGCTCCACAGGTGGTTGCGGTTGGGGCTGGTGGAGGTGTGGATGGAGGAGTGGTAGGCGTCGCAGACCGTGAAGGTGTCGGCCAGTTCGTAGTGCAGCGGGATGTCGCGGCGGTCGTAGTACGCCATGGTGGCGGCCGTCTTCGCGGTCACCCAGCCGTTCATCCACCCGCCGGCCCACGCCTTGCCGCCGCCGCTCCAGGAGTGGTCGAGCGCGCCGATGTACTGGAGGTCCTTCTTCTGCGTCTCGGCGGCGTTCCGCACCGGGAACGGCAGTACGGAGGCGCCCAGCGGGGCGGGCTGCTCGAAGACCGGCTTGCCGGAGGGCAGCTCGACGGCATTGCGGTCGCCGAAGCCGCGCACTCCCCGGAGCATGCCGAAGTAGTGATCGAAGGAACGATTCTCCTGCATCAGGATCACCACGTGCTTGATGGCGTCGAGCCCGTCACCGCCGGACCCCGCCGAGGGCGCCGGCTGCGCGGCGATCGCGGCCTGCAGCGACGGCGGCAGCAGCGACCCCGCCGCCGCGACGCCGAGCGCACCGCCGCCGAGCGCGAAGAGCCTTCGCCGTGAAATGTCCGTGGTCAAGTGAGCCTCCCGAGTTCGGTCGTACAGCCGGGAAGCTATGCAAGCGAGGTGGCCTCGGGAAGGATTTCGTACGGCTCCGTGGTGAACGTCCAACAGGTCGGCCGGGAAAATCCAACCGCCGCCCCGCATCGGGTCACACCCCGATCAACCGCAGCGCACCCCACAGCGCCACCGTCGACGCGACCAGCGTCGCCGGTACGGTCAGCAGCCCGAGGCGGGTGAAGTGGCCGAGGTCGGGCGCGGCGCCGTGGGTGTGCAGGATGCGGCGCCAGAGCAGCAGGGACGCCGAGTCGGCCAGGTGCGCACAGGCGTGGACGTACGGGCGGGGGCGGACGCCGACGCGGGCCGCGGTGGCGAGGACGACGGGGGTCAGCAGGACCACGGTCGAGCACGACGGAGACGATCTCGGCAGTGACGGTGTTCGGCGGACTTCGGCTCTCCGGAAGGCCGAGGGGGCGGTGCACCCGATCATCGGGTGCACCGCCCCCTCGCCAGACGTGCGTCGACCGCCCGGTGTACGGAGGGCGGGTCAGCCCTCGACGCCGAGCTTCTCCAGGATCAGCTCGCGGACCCGGGCCGCGTCCGCCTGGCCGCGGGTGGCCTTCATGACCGCGCCGACGAGCGCGCCCGCCGCCGCGATCTTGCCGCCGCGGATCTTGTCCGCGACGGCCGCGTTGGCGGCGATGGCCTCGTCCACGGCCGTGGACAGCGCGCCCTCGTCGGAGACGACCTTCAGGCCGCGCTTCTCGACGACGGTGTCCGGGTCGCCCTCGCCCACGAGGACGCCCTCGATGACCTGGCGTGCCAGCTTGTCGTTGAGGTCGCCCGAGGCGACGAGCTCGGCCACCCTGGCGACCTGCGCCGGCGTGATCGGCAGCTCGTCGAGGGCACGGCCGGTCTCGTTGGCGTTACGGGCCAGCTCGCCCATCCACCACTTGCGGGCCTGGTCCGAGGGGGCGCCCGCGTCGGTCGTGGCGACGATCAGGTCGACCGCGCCCGCGTTGAGGATGGACTGCATGTCGTGCTCGGAGACGCCCCACTCCTCCTTCAGCCGCTTGCGGCGCAGCCGCGGCAGCTCGGGAAGGCCCTTGCGGAGTTCCTCGACCCACTCACGGGCCGGGGCGACCGGCACCAGGTCGGGCTCGGGGAAGTAGCGGTAGTCCTCGGCGTTGTCCTTGATGCGGCCGGCCGTGGTCGAGCCGTCCTCCTCGTGGAAGTGCCGGGTCTCCTGCACGATCGTGCCGCCCGAGCTCAGCACCGCGGCGTGGCGCTGGATCTCGAAGCGGGCGGCGCGCTCGACGGAACGCAGCGAGTTCACGTTCTTCGTCTCGGAGCGCGTACCGAACGTCTCGGTGCCGTTGGGGCGCAGCGACAGGTTGACGTCGCAGCGCATCTGGCCCATCTCCATCCGGGCCTCCGACACACCGAGCGCCTTGATGAGCTCGCGGAGCTCGGCGACGTACGCCTTGGCGACCTCGGGGGCGCGAGCGCCCGCTCCCTCGATCGGCTTGGTGACGATCTCGATGAGCGGGATACCGGCCCGGTTGTAGTCGAGCAGGGAGTGGGACGCGCCCTGGATGCGGCCGGTGGCACCGCCGACGTGGGTCGACTTGCCGGTGTCCTCCTCCATGTGGGCGCGCTCGATCTGCACCCGGAAGATCTCCCCGTCCTCCAGCTGGACGTCCAGATAGCCGTCGTAGGCGATCGGCTCGTCGTATTGGGAGGTCTGGAAGTTCTTCGGCATGTCCGGATAGAAGTAGTTCTTCCGGGCGAAGCGGCACCACTCGGCGATCTCGCAGTTCAGCGCGAGACCGATCTTGATGGCGGACTCGACGCCGATCTCGTTGACGACCGGCAGTGCGCCGGGCAGGCCGAGACAGACCGGGCAGGTCTGGGAGTTGGCGTCCTGCTTGAGCTCGGTCGAGCAGCCGCAGAACATCTTGGTCTTGGTGCCGAGCTCGACATGGACCTCCAGGCCCATGACGGGGTCGTAGGACGCGAGCGCGTCCTCGTACGACACCAGGTCGGTGACAGTCACGGTGAAACTTCCCTCTCAGCCCAGCAGTACGTCGTCATCGCCGAGGCGCTTGAGTTCGCGCAGCAGCAGGGCGACACCGGTGGCGATGGCGGCGGCGGAGACAACGGCGTCGATCAGTCGGAGCGTGTCGTGCTCGTAGCGGGCCTTCTTGGCCTGCTTGATGACGCCGAGCGCCCCGAACGCGGTGGTGCCGATGGACAGATACGTACCGGTCTTGGACTTCTTGAAGCCCTTGGCCTTGGTCAGTGCGCTCACAGTGACGGAGCCTCCTCCAGCAGCGGGTGCCCCCACTTTTCCACGAAGGCGGCCTCGACGGCGGCTCCGACCTTGTAGAGACGGTCGTCCTTCATGGCGGGGGCGATGATCTGCAGTCCGACCGGCAGGCCGTCCTCGGGGGCCAGGCCGCAGGGCAGCGACATGGCGGAGTTGCCGGCGAGGTTGGTCGGAATGGTGCAGAGGTCCGCGAGGTACATCGCCATCGGGTCGTCGGCGCGCTCGCCGATCGGGAAGGCGGTGGTGGGCGTCGTCGGGGAGACGATGACGTCAACCTGCTCGAAGGCCTTCTCGAAGTCCTGGGTGATGAGGGTGCGGACCTTCTGCGCCGAGCCGTAGTACGCGTCGTAGTAGCCGGAGCTGAGGGCGTACGTACCGAGGATGACGCGGCGCTTGACCTCGTCGCCGAAGCCGGCCTCGCGGGTGAGCGCGGTGACGTCCTCGGCCGACCTCGTGCCGTCGTCGCCGACGCGCAGGCCGTACCGCATGGCGTCGAAGCGGGCCAGGTTGGAGGAACACTCGGACGGCGCGATCAGGTAGTACGCCGACAGGGCCAGGTCGAAGGACGGGCAGTCCAGCTCGACGATCGTGGCACCGAGCGACTTCAGCAGCTCGACCGACTCGTTGAAGCGCTGGACGACCCCGGCCTGGTAGCCCTCACCGGCGAACTGCTTGACGACGCCGACGCGCATGCCCTCGACGCTGCCGTTGCGTGCGGCCTCGACGACCGGCGGGACCGGGGCGTCGATGGACGTCGAGTCCATCGGGTCGTGCCCGGCGATCGCCTCGTGCAACAGGGCCGCGTCCAGGACGGTGCGTGCGCAGGGCCCGCCCTGGTCCAGGGAGCTGGAGAACGCCACCATGCCGTAACGGGAGACGCCGCCGTAGGTGGGCTTGACGCCGACGGTGCCGGTGACGGCGGCGGGCTGGCGGATGGAACCGCCGGTGTCCGTGCCGATGGCGAGCGGGGCCTCGTACGACGCGAGCGCGGCAGAGGAGCCGCCGCCGGAGCCGCCGGGGATGCGGGTGAGGTCCCACGGGTTGCCGGTCGGGCCGTAGGCGCTGTTCTCGGTGGAGGACCCCATGGCGAACTCGTCCATGTTGGTCTTGCCGAGGATGACGATGTCGGCGGCCTTCAGCTTCTTGGTGAGGGTCGCGTCGTACGGCGGGATCCAGCCTTCGAGGATCTTGGAGCCGACGGTGGTCGGCATGCCCTCGGTGGTGAAGATGTCCTTCAGTGCGAGCGGGACACCGGCCAGCGGACCCAGCTTCTCGCCGGCCGCCTTCTTCGCGTCGACGGCGCGGGCCTGCGCGAGCGCGCCCTCGCGGTCGATGTGCAGGAAGGCGTGGACCTTCTCGTCGACCGCGTCGATCCGGGCCAGGTGGGCCTCGGTGACCTGGACGGCCGTGAGTTCGCCCGACGCGATCTTCGCGGCGATCTCGGCCGCGGTGAGCTTGATGATGGTGCTGTTGTCCGTCATGGCTGTTAGTCCTCCCCCAGGATCTGCGGCACCTTGAAACGCTGCTGCTCCTGGGCCGGGGCGCCGGAGAGCGCCTGCTCGGGGGTGAGCGACGGACGGACCTCGTCCGCGCGCATGACGTTCGTCAGCGGCAGCGGGTGGGAGGTCGGCGGTACGTCTTGGTCGGCGACCTCGGAGACGCGGGCGACCGCGCCGATGATGTCGTCGAGCTGACCGGCGAAGTGATCGAGCTCTTCGCCCTTCAGCTCCAGACGCGCCAGCCGGGCGAGGTGGGCGACCTCCTCGCGCGTGATGCCAGGCATGCAGCGATCCTCAGGGGTTGGTGTGTGGTTTTGGACCAATCCTATGGTGTCGCCCGCGGCCCCTCCCGCCACCCGGGCGAACACCCCTGATATCGGCCCGCCCCACCCGGTCGCCGAGGCCGTCGCTCAGGCGGTCGCCGGGCCCGGCTTCACCGGGCGGCCCGTCGGCCGGTGCTCCAGCTCCGCGGCCGCTCTGGCAGCGGCGGCCGCCGCTGCCGCCAGCTCCGCGGGCCGCCGCCACCCGTGCTCGCCGCGCGCCCGCAGCCAGGCCGTCGTCTCCTGCGGCGGCATCGCCGCGGCGACCAGCCAGCCCTGCACCGCGTCGCACCGCAGATCCCGCAGCCGCTCCCAGGTCTCGTCGTCCTCGACGCCTTCCGCGACGACCAGCAGTCCGAGGGAATGGGCCAGGTCGATGGTGCAGCGGACGATTTCCGCGTCCTCGTTGTCGACGGCCAGCCGGGCCACGAACGAGCGGTCGATCTTCAGCTCGCTGACCGGCAGCCGGCGCAGGTGGACCAGCGAGGAGTACCCCGTACCGAAGTCGTCGAGGGACATCTTCACGCCGTGCCCGGTGAGCCCGGCGAGGGTGTCGGCGGCGCGCTGCGGGTCCTCCAGCAGCACATGTTCCGTTATCTCCAGCTGCAGGGCCCCGGCCGGGACGCCGTGCCGGGCGAGCCGGGCCGCGACGCCGCCCGCGAATCCGGGGGTGTGGACGTCGCGCGGGGAGACGTTGACCGCGACCGGGACGAACAGGCCCTGCGCCCGCCACCGGGCGACCTGGGCCAGCGCCGTCTCCAGGACGTACTCCGTGAGGTGCGGCATCAGGCCGGACGACTCGGCGATGGCGATGAACTCGTCCGGGGGGACCCGTCCGCGCTCCGGATGTACCCAGCGCACCAGTGCTTCGAGGCCGGCCACCTGGCCGTCGAAGCGGACCTTCGGCTGGTAGTGGAGCTCCACCTCGCCGGCGTCCAGCGCGCGCCGCAGATCTCCGAGGAGCCCGAGCCGGTCCGGGGTGTTGCTGTCACGCTTCGACTCGTACACCTCCACTCCCGTACGGTCGCGCTTGGCCTGGTACATCGCCACGTCCGCGCGCCTGAGCAGCCCTTCGGCGTCCAGCGCGTGGTCGGGGTAGACGGCGACTCCGGCGCTCGCCTCCAGGACCAGGGTCAGACCGTCCAGATCGAGCGGGGAGGACAGCTCGGCGACCAGATGGCGGGCGACCCGCTGGGCGCTGGTGGTGGAGTCCGCGGTCGGCAGGAGCACGGCGAATTCGTCACCGCCGAGCCGCGCGGCCTCCGCTCCGCGGGGGAGCGCCAGCCTGAGGCGTTCCGCTATCTGCAGCAGCAGCCGGTCCCCCGCCAAATGACCGAGAGTGTCATTGACCGCACGGAAACGGTCGAGGTCGATCAGGACGAGAGCGGATCTGGCGCCGGTGGACTCTGCGTCCTCCAGGGCCGTCCAGGCGCGTTCCAGCAGCCATTGCCGGTTGGGCAGTCCGGTCAGCGGGTCGCGCAGCTGCTCCTCGGCCCGGGCACTGGCGATCCGGAGGGTGGAGTCCAGGGCGATCAGCGGGACCGCGAAGAGCGGCAGGAGTACGGGCATGGTCGTCGCGACGACGCAGATCAGCGGTGCGATGCCGAGCAGGGCGACCGCGATGAGGCCCTGGCGCAGCAGGGCGGTGCGGGCGACGGTCGGCAGGCCGCCGCCCTGGGGTGCCCGTGCGTACCACAGCAGGACCCGGGTGACCAGCAGATAGGTGGAGGCGGCCAGCAGGACTTCGGGGACGGCGTCGATGCCCCAGTCGAGTGGCTGCCAGGGGGATTCGACGGTCTGCACATCGTCGAACGCGGCGAGCACCAGGGCTGCCGCCCCTATCCCCAGGATGTCCACCGCGCCGTGCAGCAGCCCCTGCCGCCAGCGGTGTCTGCGGGCGATGCCGACGAGGACGACGACGACCAGGCTGACCAGCCCTGCGGGGACCCAGCCGTAGACCAGCAGCACGGCGAGGGTGACGGCGGCCCCGGAACCGGTGCCGCCCCACCAGCGGTCGTGTCCGAGCGCGACGAGGTGGCCGACGATGATGCCGGTGAGGACGGCGAGGGACCAGCCGGCCCTGCCGTCGGGGAAGAGCGCGTGTCCTTCGCTCACGGTCCGGTAGAAACCGGTCGCGAGCTGAACAACGGCGATCGCCACGACGACGGCACCCACTCTGGGCGTGAGGCCGACGAAACCTTGCAGCCGCGACACCGGGGCGGCGCTCTCGGTCGGTTTCATTCCGTCCCTCTCACAGCCGGCGGTGCCGATGTCACCCGATGGTTCGGCTCCATGCCACCACGACCCGTTATTTCCACCCCGTGGCCGGCACGGCAGGTGCACATCTCAACAGTAGGCCGCAGAGGGCCTCTACGGGCAGCGCTCTACAGCTCTTGCCCGAATGCGAACCGACCGACCGTCAGCATCTGGTATGCGCCGATCGGGTGAATTCGACCACCCGACGCCACCCCTTGCCCCTGCCCGTCCCCCTACACCCTTTCTGCGCCTCCCCGTTCACCGTTCACCCATCGCCCGTCCTCCGACCACCCGTCAACCGGTCCCGTTCCATCGATTCCCGGTCAATATTCTGTCCCGTTCCGCTTGTTGATCCATCCCGTTTCGTCCGTGCCGCCCGTCCTCCGAAAGGGGTCTGTCCATTCCGAAGCAGATCTGTCCTATTCCGCCGGTTCTGCGACGGGGACGGCCGCCTCGCGTGCGGCGTCCGGGCCTTGTTCGAGCAGCACGGCGAAGCCGTCCTCGTCCAGCACGGGCACCTTCAGCTGCATCGCCTTGTCGTACTTCGAGCCCGGGTTGTCGCCGACGACCACGAAGGAGGTCTTCTTCGAGACGGAACCCGTCACCTTGGCCCCCCGGCCCTGGAGCGCCTCTTTCGCGCCATCCCTGGTGTGGCCGGACAGTGTGCCCGTGACGACGACGGTGAGTCCTTCGAGCGGGCGCGGCCCCACTTCCTCCCCCGCCGCCTCGTCCTCCATCCGGACCCCGGCCTCCCGCCATTTGCGCAGGATCTCGCGGTGCCAGTCCTCGGCGAACCATTGCTTCACCGATGCGGCGATGATCGGACCCACCCCGTCGGCCTCGGCCAGCTCCTGTTCGGTCGCCTCGTCGATCCGGTCGATGGAGCGGAACTGACGGGCCAGTTCCTGGGCCGCGATCGGGCCCACGTGACGGATGGAGAGCCCGGTGAGGATCCGGGCGAGCGGAGCCTCCTTGGCCGCGGCGACGGCGTCGAGCATGGCGAGGGCGTTCTTCTTCGGCTCGCCCTGCTGGTTGGCGAAGACCCAGGCGGTCTTCTCCTCACCGGTCTTCGGATCGCGCTTGGGCAGTCCGCTGTCCGGGTCCAGGACATAGGCCCGGATCGGCAGCAGTTGCTCGACGGTCAGCCCGAAGAGATCGCCCTCGTCGCGCAACGGCGGCTCGGCGGGCTCCAGCGGCTTGGTCAGGGCCGCGGCCGCGACGTAGCCGAAGTGGTCGATGTCGAGGCATTTGCGGCCCGCGAGGTAGGCGAGACGCTCCCTCAACTGGGCGGGGCAGGAACGCGCGTTGGGACAGCGGACATCGACGTCGGCTTCCTTCATTGGCTTCAGTTCCGTACCGCACTCGGGGCAGTGCGTCGGCATCACGAACGCCCGCTCGGTGCCGTCGCGCAGATCGACGACCGGGCCGAGGATCTCCGGGATCACATCGCCCGCCTTGCGGAGCACCACCGTGTCCCCGATGAGGACGCCCTTCGCCTTCACCACGTTCTGGTTGTGCAGCGTGGCGAACTCGACCTCGGAGCCCGCCACCTCGACCGGCTCGACCTGGGCGTACGGGGTGACCCGGCCGGTGCGTCCGACGCCGACGCGGATGTTCACCAGCTTGGTGTTGACCTCCTCCGGCGGGTACTTCCAGGCGATCGCCCAGCGCGGGGCGCGCGAGGTCGAGCCAAGCCGGCCCTGGAGCGGGACCTCGTCAACCTTGACGACGACACCGTCGATCTCGTGCTCCACGGAATGCCGGTTCTCGCCGAAGTACGCGATGAACTCCCGTACCCCGTCGAGGGAGTCCACCACCTTGTTGTGCCTGGCGGTGGGCAGGCCCCATTCGTGCAGCAGCTCGTAGGCGTGCGAGAGGCGGTCGATGTCGAAGCCGTCGTGGGCGCCGATGCCATGCACCACCATGTGCAGCGGGCGGGTGGCGGTGACCTTCGGGTCCTTCTGCCGCAGTGAACCGGCCGCCGCGTTGCGCGGGTTGGCGAACGGTTTGTCGTCGGCCTCGACGAGCCGGGCATTGAGCTCCTCGAAGGCCTCCATCGGGAAGAAGACCTCGCCGCGGATCTCGACCAGCGCCGGAATCCGGTCCCCCTTCAGCCGGTGCGGGATCTCGGAGATCGTACGGACGTTGGGGGTGATGTCCTCGCCGGTGCGGCCGTCGCCCCGGGTCGCGGCCCGGGTCAGCCGACCGTGCTCATAGGTGAGGTTGACCGCGAGACCGTCGACCTTCAGCTCGCACAGGAAGTGGTGGTCCGAGGTGCCGACCTCCTTGGCGATCCGCTCGCCCCAGGCCGCCAACTCCAGGTCGTCGAAGGCGTTGTCCAGCGAGAGCATCCGCTCGCGGTGCTCGACGGAGGTGAATTCCGTCCGGTACGGCCCCGCGACCTTCTGCGTCGGCGAATCCGGCGTGCGCAGCTGCGGATACGTCTCCTCCAGGGCCTCCAGCTCGCGCATCAGCCGGTCGAACTCGGCGTCGCTCACGACCGGCTGGTCGTTCACGTAATAGCGGAAGCGGTGCTCCTCGATCTGCTCGGCAAGGAGTGCGTGCCGCTCCCGTGCCTGTGCGGGCACTGCCATCTGCTGTTCGCCGGCCATCGTCTCGTCCTCCAGTTACCCGTTGCCCCGTTACTCAGGGTTGTCTGCGAGCGATCTCGCGGCCCGGGCGCAGTGGGCGAGCGCGGCGCGCGCATACGCGGGCGAGGCACCCGCGAGCCCGCACGACGGGGTGATCACCACGGACTCCGTCAGAGTCCCCGGATTCAGCCCCAGCCTGCGCCACAGCGTCCTGACACCCATGACGCTACCGCCCGGGTCTGACAAATCACCCGAGGCCGGGTCGGTGCCCGGAACCACCCCGAGGAAGAGCTGCGTGCCGCCCTCGACCGCTTCCCCGATCGCCTCCTCCTCACGCTCGGTGAGCAACGAGAAGTCGAACGAGATACCGTCCGCCCCGGCCCGGCGCAGCAGCGCGAACGGCACCTCGGGCGCACAGGTGTGAACGACCGTCGCGCCGTCCCCGCCCGCGGCCAGCACATCGCGCAGGGTTCCCTCGACGACCTGGCGGTCCACGGCCCGGTAGGTGCGGTAACCGCTCGCCGTCCTGATCCGGCCGTGCAGGACGCCGGTCAGCGACGGTTCGTCGAGCTGGAGGATCACCTCGGCGCCGGGCACCCTGCGCCGTACCTCCGCGAGGTGGGCGCGGAGGCCCTCGGCCAGTGAGCCCGCCAGGTCGCGGCAGGCCCCCGGGTCACCGAGCGCGGCCTCGCCGCCGCGCCGTTCCAGTGCGGCGGCGAGCGTCCAGGGGCCCACGGCCTGGACCTTGAGCGGTCCCTCGTACCCCTGGGTGAACTCCTCCAGCGCGTCGAGGTCCTCGCCGAGCCAGGACCTGGCCCGGCGGGTGTCCCGTCCGGGCCGGTCGCTGATCCGCCAGCCGCTGGGCTCGACATGGCCGTAAAGGTCGACGAGCAGCCCGATGGTCCGCCCGATCATGTCCGCGCCGGGTCCGCGGGCCGGCAGTTCGGCCAGGTACGGCAGGCCCTGGCCGTCCCCGAAGGACCCGGTGACGGTCTTCGCCGCCTCCCGTGCGTCTGACCCGGGCATGGAACCGATTCCGGTGGCCGGGCGAACCCTGAACTTACTCTTCTCGCTCACACGGGAAGCCTAAGGCCGTGCCAGGCCCCGTCCACCGGCGGCGGTCCGGGGCCGCGGAGACTCAGCGCCCGGGTCGCACCGTGAGGTCGTTGACCTCGGCGTCGCGCGGCAGGTCGAGGGCCATCACGATCGTGGTGGCCACCGACTCCGGGTCGATCCAGCGGGAGGCGTCGTACTCCTTGCCCTCCTGCTGGTGGACCTTGGCCTGCATGGGACTGGCGGTGCGCCCCGGATAGACGGAGGTCACGCGGATCCCGTTCGCGTGCTCCTCGTGGCGCAGCGCGTCGGCGAGCGCCTTCAGGCCGTGCTTGCTCGCGGCGTACGCGCTCCACTCGGCGCTCGCGGAGAGGCCGGCGCCCGAGTTGACGAAGAGCACATGCCCCTGGGCGACCCGCAGTTGCGGCAGGAAGAGCCGGGTCAGCTCGGCGGGCGCGACCAGGTTGGCGTTGAGCTGGAAGTGCCACGCCTTGGGCGTGAGGTCACCGACCTGGCCGAGCTCGACGACGCCCGCGATGTGCAGCAGCGAGTCGACCCGCTCCGGCATCGCCTGCTGGGCGAGCGCCCAGGAGAGCCTGTCCGGGTTGGAGAGGTCACCGACGAGCGTGCGAGCGCCGGGGTGGAGCGCGGCCAGCTCCTTCGCGCGGCCCGCGTCACGGGCCATCAGCACGGTCTCGTCGCCGCGCCCCAGGAGACGACGGGTGACGGCTGCGCCGATGCCGGAGCCGGCGCCGGTGATGACATGAGTGGGCATGCCCCCATGATCGCATCCCACCCGATCGCATCCGGCCAGATCGGGCCCCGTCCGATCTCGCCCGGCCGACTCACATCCCGCTCGATCAAGCCCCCCTCACGCCCGCACTCCCCTCACTCCCCGCCGCCGCGTCACCGCAGGCCGGAACCCTCCTCCAGGTAGGCCAGGGCGCCCACGCCGTCCTTCGCGAAGAACACCAGATCGCTCAGCGGAAGCGGCAGGAAGCCCTCGTCCTCCATGCGCTGGAACTGCTGGCGCAGCCCGTCGTAGAAGCCCGCCGTGTTGAGCAGGACCACCGGCTTGTCGTGCTTGCCGTGCTTCTTCAGCTCCAGGATCTCGGTCGCCTCGTCGAGCGTCCCCGTACCGCCCACCATGATCACGATCGCGTCGGCCTTCTCAAGGAGCAGCGCCTTGCGCTCGGCGAGATCGCGCGCGATCACCATCTCGTCGGCGTTGGTACGTGCCTTCGCGGCCAGGAAGTCGACCGACACCCCGACCAGCCGTCCGCCCGCTTCCTGTACCCCGTCGGCGACGACCTTCATCAGCCCGCTCTCCGACCCTCCCCAGACCAGCGTGTGTCCGCCCCGGCCGAGCAGCTCGGCGAATTCACGGGCGGGCTGGGTATAGCGGTCGTCGAGGTCGGCGGCGGAGAGGAAAACGCAGATGTTCATGCAGACACCGTAAAGGCCGCCTCTGACACTCCCGGGTGGACGGGTGGAAATCCGGCCGTCGTCGGGGAAGAAACCGGCCCGCGATGCTGCTGAACCAGACATGACTTCCGCACAAGGCCACGTCATCACCGTCGAACCCGGCACCGAGCATGTACGTGTGGTGCGCGACGGACAGGTGCTCGCCGAGAGCCGGCGCCCGCTCGTGCTGCGCGAGACGGGCTGTCCGCCCCGCTACTACCTGCCGCCCGAGGACGTCCGTACAGAACTGCTGACGGCTTCGAACACCCACACCCACTGCCCGTTCAAGGGCGACGCCTCCTACTGGTCGCTGCCGGACGCGGTCGATCTCGTCTGGGCCTATCCCGAGCCGAAGCCCGAAGTCGCCGCGATCAAGGACCACTTCTGCTTCTACGACACCGAGACCATCTCCGACTGATCGCCAAGCACCCCTGCGACCTGCGGAGTTGAAAATCCTCAAAAAATTCACGGCCGCAGCGATAACTTTTTGACGGAATCGCAGTCCTCCTCACATGGACAAGACTCTCTCCCGCGACGGAACCTTGATCGCGTATCGGCGCCGGGGCGAAGGACCGCCGGTGATCCTGGTCGGCGGAGCATTGAGCACGGCGGCGACCGAGGCCCCCTTGGCGCGCCTCCTCGCGCCGCACTTCGATGTCGTCACGTACGACAGGCGCGGCCGCGGCTCCAGCGGCGACAGCGGGCCGTACAAGGTGGAACGCGAGATCGAGGACCTGGCCGCGCTCGTCACCGCGGTGGGCGGCCGGGCCTCGGTGTTCGGCCTGGGGGCCGGCGGGGCGCTGGCCCTGGAGGCCCAGGCGGCCGGGCTCCCCGTCGACCTGCTGGCGGTGTACGAGCCGCCGTACACCCCCGGGCCCTCCGGTGTGCGGTTCAAGGCGCGCTGCACGGCCCGGCTGCACCGGACACTGTCCGCCGGTGACCGCGACGGGGCGGTGGAGCTGTTCCTGTCCGTGACGGGCGTCCCGGCCGACGTGATCGCCCGCATGCGTCGCGCCCCGCTGTGGCACGGCCTGGTGTCGATGGCGCACACACTCGCGTACGACGACGCGCTGCTCGGCGACGGCACGATCCCGGCCGAGCGGTTCGCGTCCGTCACGGCGCGCACGCTGGTGGTCTGCGGCGGCTCCAGCCCCGCCCGCGCCCGGCTCTCGGCCCGCGCCCTCGCCGACGCACTCCCCCGCGCCCGCCACCGCACCCTGACGGGCCAGACACGCGAACTGGCGCCGCAGGCGATGGCCCCGGTCCTGGAGGAGTTCTTCGGCAGGGACATGTACGCACGCCAGGCCTCCTGAACCGACGCCCCGCCCGGTGACGCCCGTACGGGGGTCGGACGTGGCCGCGCGGGGCCTCGCCGAGCTCAGGCTCCGAGCCCGAGCTCGAACCAGACGGTCTTGCCGCCCGGCCCGTACGCCCCCTCCCCTATGGCACACCCGCCCCAGCGGTCGGCGACGAGTTCGAGGATGGCCATGCCTCGCCCGGCTTCGGCGTGGGGGTCGGCGGGCGGGGCGTAGAGCTTGGGCAGGTCCGGGCTCATGTCCCAGACGCTGATCCGGAGCACAGGGTGCCGCCACTGGAGCCGGACGGCTGCGGGACCTTTGGTGTGCCGCACGGAATTGGTGGTCAGTTCTGACGTCAACAACTCGGCTCGGTAGCTGAGTTCGGCCAGTTCGTGGGCGCCGAGGATGGCTCGGAGTGTGGTGCGGGCGATGCGGGGGCTGCGCGGGTCGCAGGGGAAGGCGAGCTCGTACTGCCAGGGTTCGGCGAACGGGATGGGGGCGGGGTGGCGGGTGTACGGGGTGCAGGGGGTGGATTCAGCCCTCACGGGCACCTCCTGGGGTGCGTGCGAGTGGTGACAAGTGGACGTGCGCCACGGGTGATTGCGGTCGGGGTGGCGGTGGCAATGCCGGTCCGGAGCCCGCCGTTCCCGGGTGGGCGGGGTGGATCGGTGCGCTTCCGCAACCCACGGTCACGTCGGCGGCGCAGGTCATAAACTAAGGCACTGCGACTCACGTGTGAGCACTTTTCCACGAATGAGTGAGTCGCCATTTGACTCGCTGGACCGCTTCACAGGCCCCTGCAAGACTGTGCGCGCACGAGAGAGGACTCATGGCTTCACGAAATGCACCCACAGGCCGCCAGCGTCGCCTGGCCGTTGAAGTCCGGCGCATGCGCGAGCAGGCCGGCATCTCGATCCTGGAGGCGGCCGCAATGCTCGGCGCGGACCGCACGATGATCTCCAACATCGAGGCCGGCCGCACCGGGCTCAGCGAGGAACGCGTCCGCCAGATCGCCTGCCACTACGGGTGCCCGGACTCGGCTCTGATCGATGCACTCGCCTCAATGGCAGGCGGTCGACGGGCGCGGCACTGGTGGGACGAGTACCGAGGCAAACTCCCCGACGGCCATCTCGACGTCTCCGAGATCGAGCACTTCGCCACACGCATCCGGACGGCACAGACCGTCCACCTGCCGGGCCTCTTCCAGATCGAGGAGCACGCGCGGGCGATCTTCGACTTCGCGGTGCCACAATTGCCCCGACTGGAAGTGGAACTCCGGGTAGCCCACCGCATGGGTCGCCAGGCCGTCGTCACCGGAGAGAACCCGACGCCGTACCTCGGCATCATCCACGAGGCTGCGTTGCGGCTCGAGTTCGGCGGCCGGGACGTGTCCCGCCGACAGCTCGACTATCTCGCGGACGCATCCGAGTTGGATCACGTGACTCTGCTGGTCATCCCGTTCAGTGCGGGCCCCTTCCACGGCGCCGGACAGTCGGTCCTCTACGCCGAGGGCTCCGTCCCACAGCTTGACACGGTCCAGCTCGACACCTCGTTCGGCGGTCAATTCGTCGATGCCCCGACGCCACTGGGGAACTATCGTTCCCTTTTGGACCTGATGGAAGGCTCCGCGCTCTCTCCCGAGGAGTCGCGAAGGCTCATCCGGTCGATCGCCCGCGAGCTGTGAGAGGTCACGATATGCCCGAACGTCACTGGCACCGCTCTTCATTCTGCGCAGGGGGCGGCAACAACTGCGTCGAGGTTGCCGCAGCAGAGGGCACAGACATCGCGATCCGCGAGAGCGAGAGCCCGGAACGCGTCGTCACGACGAACCGGGCCGCACTCCGTGCGCTGGTGCTCGGAGTGAAGGCCGCCGGCATCGACCGCAGCTGAACGGGAAACACTGAACTCCGGGAGAGACACCCGGACGGCCCCAGCGTCCGGCCCGACCTGGCGCCCTCGCAGACCGGCTCGGCCGCCAGGTTCCAGGGCACTTCAGCGGTCCGGGCACGCGGACAACAACGTCTACCAGGAGCTTCACTCCGCACCGCCCGGCCACGCCGCCAGGTTGGAATGGGGCTCTGTGCCGGCCCCGGCGGTCAGCCGGAAGCCGCCGCCGTTTCCCGGCGCGCCGTCGTCGCGATGGTCGCCGAGCCGACCACTCGGGAGCCGTCGTACAGGACGACCGCCTGGCCGGGGGCCACGCCGCGTACCGGCTCGGTGAACGAGACGTTCAGCGTCCCGTCCACCAGTTCGGCCGTCACTTCCGTCTCGCCGCCGTGGGCGCGGAGCTGGGCGGTGTACGTGCCGGGGCCGGAGGGGGCGGTGCCGCACCAGCGGGGCCTGATGGCGGTGAGGGCGGTGACGTCGAGGGACTCGACCGGGCCGACCGTCACCGTGTTGTTCACCGGGGAGATGTCCAGGACGTAGCGCGGCTTGCCGTCGGCGGCGGGGTGGCCGATGCGCAGGCCCTTGCGCTGGCCGATGGTGAAGCCGAAGGCGCCCTCGTGGGTGCCGACCTTCGTGCCCGACTCGTCGACGATGTCGCCCTCGGCCGTGCCGAGCCGGCTCGCCAGGAAGCCCTGGGTGTCGCCGTCGGCGATGAAGCAGATGTCGTGGCTGTCGGGCTTCTTGGCTACGGCGAGGCCCCGGCGCTCGGCCTCGGCGCGGATCTCGTCCTTGGTGGTGAGGGTGTCGCCGAGCGGGAACATCGCGTGGGCGAGCTGCTTCTCGTCCAGGACACCGAGGACGTACGACTGGTCCTTGGCCATGTCGGAGGCGCGGTGCAGTTCGCGGCTGCCGTCCTCACGCAGGACGACGGTGGCGTAGTGGCCGGTGCACACGGCGTCGAAGCCGAGCGCGAGGGCCTTGTCGAGCAGTGCGGCGAACTTGATCTTCTCGTTGCAGCGCAGGCACGGGTTGGGGGTGCGCCCGGCCTCGTACTCGGCGATGAAGTCGTCCACGACGTCCTCGCGGAAGCGTTCCGCCAGGTCCCAGACGTAGAACGGGATGCCGATGACGTCCGCGGCGCGGCGCGCGTCGCGGGAGTCCTCGATCGTGCAACAGCCGCGCGCTCCGGTACGGAAGGACTGTGGGTTCGCGGAGAGGGCGAGGTGCACACCGGTCACGTCGTGTCCCGCCTCGGCGGCGCGGGCCGCGGCGACGGCGGAGTCGACACCGCCCGACATGGCGGCGAGCACACGGAGGGGGCGCTGGGAAGTCTGAGTCATAGCTCCACCAGGGTACGGGGCGTCGGGAACCGAATGCTCACGGATAAGCGTTGTCGATCACATGGGGACCAAGGGGAGGGCGGGCGCCAAGGGGTCCGCAGGGGCGAAGTCCGGGCACGGCATCAGCCGGCGCGGGCTGCTGATCGGCGCTGCCGTCACGGCCGCGGGTACCGCAGTGCTGGCGAGGGAGAAGCTGGAGCGCGCTTGGTGGCGATTGCCCGGGGTGGACAAGCCCCGCACGCCGGGCGAGGTGGACTTCGCACGGGCCGAGTGGATATCGGCGTCCGCGGCGAACTGGCGGCGGGCCGACCGTCCCGCCGACTATCCGATCGACCGGGTCGTCATCCATGTCACCCAGGGCAGCTATCAGAGCGCGGTGAAGGTCTTCCAGAACCCGGGGCACGGGGCGGCGGCGCACTATGTGGTGCGCAAGGACGGCCATGTGACGCAGATGATCCGTGAGCTGGATGTGGCGTTCCACGCGGGGAACAGGTCGTACAACGAGCGCAGTGTCGGCATCGAGCACGAGGGGTTCGTGGATCGCCCGCAGGACTTCACGGCGGCGATGTACGGGGCGTCGGCGCGGCTGACGGCGGCGATATGCGGGCGGTACGGGATGCCGGTCGACCGCAAGCACATCATCGGGCATGTGGAGGTGCCGGGCACGGACCACACCGATCCCGGGAAGCACTGGGACTGGGACCAGTATCTGAAGCTGGTCCGGGCGGCGGCCACGCGGTGACCGGGTGGCCCCGCCAGTGACCGCGTGGCCCCGCCGATGACCACGCGGCCCCGCCCGATCCCGGACAGGGCCGAGAGGCCCTAGCTGAGTCCCGCCGTCCGTGCCCGCTGCACCGCCGGTCCGATCGCGCGGGCCACCTCGTCGATGTCCTGCTTGGTGGACGTGTGGCCGAGCGAGAAGCGCAGGGTGCCGCGGGCCAGGTCCGGGTCGGTGCCGGTGGCCAGCAGGACGTGGCTGGGCTGGGCGATCCCGGCGGTGCAGGCGGAGCCGGTGGAGCATTCGATGCCCTGGGCGTCGAGCAGCAGGAGCAGGGAGTCGCCCTCGCAGCCGGGGAAGGTGAAGTGGGCGTTGGCGGGAAGCCGGCCGCCCGGGGCCGGGTCACCGCCGAGGACGGCGTCCGGCACGGCCGCCAGCACCGCCGCGACGAGGTCGTCGCGGAGGGCGCCGATCTCGCGGGCGAATTCCTCGCGCCCGTCGGAGGCCAGCCGTCCCGCGACGGCGAAGGCGGTGATGGCGGGCACGTCGAGGGTGCCCGAGCGTACGTGCCGCTCCTGGCCGCCGCCGTGGAGCACGGGTACGGGGGTGTACTCGCGGCCGAGCAGCAGCGCGCCGACGCCGAACGGTCCGCCGATCTTGTGCGCGCTGACCGTCATCGCGGCCAGCCCGGACCGGGCGAAGTCGACTTCCAGCTGTCCGAACGCCTGCACCGCGTCGGCATGCATGGGTACGTCGAACTCGCGGGCCACGGCGGCCAGTTCACGTACCGGCATGATCGTGCCGATCTCGTTGTTGGCCCACATCACGGTGACCAGGGCGACATCGTCGGGGTTACGGAGGATCGCCTCGCGCAGGACGTCCGGGTGGACGCGTCCGTGTTGATCGACGGGGAGGTATTCGACGTTCGCGCCCTCGTGTTCGGCGAGCCAGTCGACGGCGTCCAGCACCGCGTGGTGCTCGACCGGACTGGCCAGCACCCGGGTGCGGTGGGGGTCGGTGTCGCGGCGGGCCCAGTACAGGCCCTTCACCGCGAGGTTGTCCGCCTCGGTGCCCCCGGAGGTGAAGACCACCTCGCTCGGGCGTGCGCCGAGGGCGTCGGCGAGGGTCTCTCTCGACTCCTCGACGGTACGGCGGGCCCGGCGCCCGGCGGCGTGCAGTGAGGACGCGTTACCGGTGACGGCGAGCTGGGCGGTCATCGCCGCGATCGCCTCCGGAAGCATCGGCGTGGTCGCGGCGTGGTCGAGGTAAGCCATGGTGGGCTCGATTCTACGAGCCCGGGGGGTGCGGGGTGTGTGCCGGGCGGATTGCCGCCCGGCACCCGGGGGCGGGGTGTGTGCCGGGCGGATCGCGACCTGGTAGCCGCACCGGGCGGGGCACCGCGCCTCGCTCCCCCGTGCGGCTATGCGCGCGGAGCCCTGGCCAGCTGGCGGGACTGGGCCACCAGTCGGTCCGCGCTGTCCCAGACGTCCGCGTCCTCCTCCAGGAAGCCGCCCGCGAGGTTGCGGGTGGTGATGGAGACGCGCAGCGGGCCGGGGGCGGGGCGGCAGCGGATGTGGGTGGTGAGTTCGACGGTCGGCGTCCAGCCCTTGAGGCCCAGCTCGAAGGAGGTGGGCGGCAGTGCGTCGACGGTGAGCAGCAGCGAGAGCGGGTCGGCGTCGCGGCCGTCCGCGAGACCGAACCAGCCGCGCATCTCGCCCTTGCCGGAGGGGGCGCCGACGGCCCAGCCGATCGTCGCGGGGTCGAGCCTGATGTCGAGCCGCTCGGTGATGGCGGAGCTGCCGGGGATCGGGGCCGGGCCGTCGCTCGGGCCGAGGCAGTGCGCCGGCGGCGGGATGGCCGGCGGCTTCGCCGATGTGCGGACCTCGTCGGACAGTGCGTCCAGATCGCCGTAGGTGGCGATGACACGGATGCGCTCGATCTCGGAGCCGTCCTCCGCGTACTGGAAGAGGGAGGCCTGGCCGGTGGAGAGGGTGCGGCCGGTGCGGACCGTCTGGGTGCGGATCACCGCGGGGCCCGGGACGGACGCGGTGAGGTAGTGCGCGGAGACCGAGAAGGGGTCCGGATGCGGCAGGGCCTCACCGAGCGCGCGGCCGAGCATGGCCAGCAGATAGCCGCCGTTGACTGCGCGGATGATCGTCCACCCGGCGGAGAGCTCGGCGTCGTAGACGCCTTCTTCGCGAAGGGTGACGGCGGTGTCGCGGTCGAACTCGCTGTCCCCGATGGTTGCCTGCGCGGTCCGCGTCGCCTGCTCTGCTGTCTGTGCCATGCGATGCACCGTACACCGATTGTATTACTGAGCGGTAGCTTTCTGACGGTCGAAAGATGTCATCCTTCGGCGTCGGCGCGAGGCTTGCCAGGCGCGGGACTCGTCAGGCGCGGGACTCGTCAGGTGGCCTCGGACCCCTCCTCGGCCGTCGCCGACCGCCGGTTGTAGGCGCGCGGGGCCCGCCAGTGGTAGCGCATCGAGAGCAGCCGCAGCACGAAGGCCGTGATCACCGCGGCACCGCTGGTGAACGCGTTGAGCACCTCGAAGCGGATGCACAGCACGATCACCGTGGCGCCGACGATCGCGGGTACCGCGTACAGGTCGCGGTCCCAGCGCAGCAGCGAGGGCACCTCGTTGGCCAGGACGTCACGCAGCACACCGCCGCCGACCGCGGTGGCCAGGCCCAGCGTCGCCGACGCGGTGAGGCCGAGGCCGTAGCCGTACGCCTTGACCGTGCCGGTGACGCAGAACAGCCCGAGGCCGGCCGCATCGAAGACGTTGACGCCCACCTGGATCCGTTCGACCTGCGGGTGCAGGAAGAACACCAGGAAGGCGGCGATGAGCGGGGTGGTGAAGTAGCCGAGGTCGGTGAAAGCCGCCGGCGGGACCGCCCCGATGACGATGTCACGGAACAGCCCCCCGCCCAGCGCGGTCACCTCGGCGAGTACCGCGATGCCGAAGACATCGAAGTTCTTGCGTACGGCGAGCAGTGCGCCGGAGATCGCGAAGACGAAGATTCCGGCGATGTCGAGCGCATGCTGGACGGAGGACGTGAACAGTTCGTTGAGCACCGGGCAATTGTGCCGGTACTACTCCTTCGGGCTGTCCTCCGGCGTTTCGGGCGTTGCGGCGCCGTCGCCGGCCGCGCTCTTGTCGGCCGTGCCGCCCTGGGCCCCGCTCCCCTCCGCCGCGTTCCCCTCCTGCGCGTTCTCGTCGGGCGCGTTGCCCTGGGCCCCGCTCTCCCCCGCCCCGCTCTCCTCCGCCGCGTTCTCGTCGGCCTCCGGCTCCCGTACGACGTCGGCCTCCGGCTCCCGTACCGCGTCGGCATCCGGCTTCCCCACCTCGACGACCTCGATCGCCTCGCGCGCGGCCGCCGTCACCGTCTCGCCGGGTACCTGGTCCGGCGCGTTCTCCGGATGGTGGCAGGCCACCTGGTGCCCGGTCTTCAGCGCGACCAGCGGCGGCTCCTGCGTCTTGCAGACCTCCGTGGCCTTCCAGCACCGGGTGTGGAAGCGGCAGCCGCTCGGCGGCGAGATCGGCGACGGCACGTCGCCCTTCAGCAGGATGCGCTCACTCTTGGCCGAGCGGCGCTTCGGGTCCGGGATCGGGACCGCCGAGAGCAGCGCCTTGGTGTACGGGTGCATCGGCGCCTTGTAGAGCGACTCGCGGTCGGCCAGCTCCACGATCTTGCCGAGGTACATCACCGCGATCCGGTCCGAGACGTGCCGGACGACCGAGAGGTCATGGGCGATGATCACGTACGTCAGGCCCAGCTCGGCCTGGAGGTCGTCGAGCAGGTTCACCACCTGCGCCTGGATGGAGACGTCCAGCGCCGACACCGGCTCGTCCGCCACGACCAGCTTGGGGTTGAGCGCGAGCGCGCGGGCGATCCCGATGCGCTGGCGCTGGCCGCCGGAGAACTCGTGCGGATAGCGGTTGTAGTGCTCGGGGTTGAGGCCCACCACCTCCAGCAGCCGCTGCACCTCCTTCTTGACGCCGCCCTCGGGCGTGACGCCCTGCAGCTTGAAGGGGGCACCGACGATCGTGCCGATCGTGTGCCGGGGGTTCAGCGAGGAGTACGGGTCCTGGAAGATCATCTGCATGTCGCGGCGCATCGGGCGCATGGCGCCGACGCCGAGGTGCGTGATGTCCCTCCCCTCGAACTCGATCTTCCCCGCGGTGGGTTCGAGCAGCCGGGTGATCAGCCGGCCCATCGTCGACTTCCCGCAGCCGGACTCCCCGACGACGCCCAGGGTCTCGCCCGAGCGCACCTCGAAGTCGATCCCGTCGACGGCCTTCACGGCACCGGCGCCGCGCTGCAGCATGCCCTTCTTGAGAGGGAAGTGCTTCTGCAGCCCGGTCACCTTGAGCAGCACCTCGCGGGAGGCTGCGTCCTCGACCGCCCCGCCGTCCCCGGCAGACCTCTGCGCCGGAACGTCCACGCCCTTGTCCTCGCTCGTCACGGCCTTGTCCTCGCTCACAGCTTGGGCGCAATCTCTTCGGTCCAGATACGCTCCCGCTGCTCCTGCGACATGTGGCAGGCCGCCCAGTGCCGGCTGCCGACCTCCTGCAGCTCGGGCCGTACGGTGCGGGTCACGTCGTCCTTGGGTACGTCCGCGTACGGGCAGCGCGGGTTGAAGGCGCAGCCCGACGGGATGTTGATGAGCGACGGCGGGGAACCCTTGACCGGGATGAGCCGGTCGGTCTGGTCGCGGTCGAGGCGCGGCATCGAGCCCAGCAGTCCCCAGGTGTAGGGGTGCCGGGGCTCGTAGAACACCCGCTCGGCCGGTCCGCGCTCGACGCAGCGCCCGCCGTACATCACCAGGATGTCGTCGGCGAGCTCGGCCACGACGCCCAGGTCGTGGGTGATGATGATGACCGCGGAGCCGAACTCCTTCTGCAGGTCCCGGATCAGGTCGAGGATCTGCGCCTGGACGGTGACGTCCAGTGCGGTCGTCGGCTCGTCTGCGATCAGCAGCTCGGGGTTGTTGACCAGCGACATGGCGATCATCGCGCGCTGGCGCATGCCGCCGGAGAACTCGTGCGGGTAGCTGTCGACGCGCTTGTCGGGCTGCGGGATGCCGACCCGGTCGAGCATCTCGATCGCCCGCTTGCGGGCGGTCTTCTTGTCCACGGCGTGATGGACGCGGTACGCCTCCACGATCTGCTTGCCGATCGTGTAGTACGGGTGCAGCGCGGACAGCGGGTCCTGGAAGATCATGGCCATGTCGCGGCCGCGCAGCCTGCGCACCTCGTCGGGGTCCGCGGACAGCAGTTCCTTGCCGTCCAGCCAGATCTCGCCGGAGACCTGCGCCTTGCGCTTTCCGTACTGACCCGCGGTGTGCAGGCCCATGATGCCCAGCGACGTGACGGACTTGCCGGAGCCGGACTCGCCGACGATGCCGAGGGTCTTGCCCTTCTCCAGCTGGAAGTTGAGCCCGTCGACGGACTTGACCAGGCCGTCGTCGGTCGGGAAGTGCACCTTGAGGTCGCGCACTTCGAGGAAGGCGGTGGGAACGGGCGAGCCCGCCGGGGCGGGTTCGCCCAGCGTGGCACCGCTCTTGTGCAGTTCGGTCATCCCAGCCTCACTCGCGGGTCGATGACGGCGTACAGAATGTCGACGACGAGGTTGGCGACGGCGATCGCGAGAGCCGCGAACAGTGTGACGCCGAGGATCACGGGCAGGTCCTTGTTGCTGATGGCCTGGACCGCCGCGAGCCCGAGCCCCGGCAGGTTGAACGTGGACTCGGTGAGGACGGCGCCACCGAGGAGCACACCGATGTCGAGGCCGAAGACGGTGAGGATCGGCGTCATCGCGGAACGCAGGGCGTGCCGGGTGATGACGGTTCCCTCGCCCAGGCCCTTGGCGCGGGCGGTGCGGATGTAGTCCTCGCCGAGCACTTCGAGCATGGTGGCTCTGGTGAGCCGGGCATACATCGCGGCGTTCAGGAAGGCGAGCACGATCCACGGCAGGATCAGCGTCTGGAACCAGGTGCCGATGCCGTCGTCCGTGGAGAGGTTGTCGGCGATGTGCACCCAGCCGAGGGTGTGCACGAACAGGCCCATCGCGACCATGCCGGTGAAGAAGATCGGCAGGGAGACGCCGGCGAGGGCGGTGGTCATCGCGGCACGGTCCCAGATGCTGCCGCGCCGGAGCGCGGAGACGACACCGGTGGCGACGCCGCCGAGGAGCCACAGGACGCAGGCACCCGCGGCAAGCGCGCCGGTCACGGGCAGGGCGTCCTTGAGGGTGGTCCAGACCGGCACTTCGGTGCGGAAGGAGTAGCCGAAGCAGGGTGCGGCGCAGTGGGTGACGTCGTCACCGTTCGCGTAGTCGCGCCCCATCGGGATGCCCTTGACGAAGTCCCAGAACTGGACGAGGAGAGGGTCGTCGAGACCCAGTTTTATCCGGATGCCCTGGAGCTGCTCGGCACCGGAAGCCTTGCCGGCGAAGAGGACTGCGACGTCCTGACCCGCCCACTTGGGCAGCATGAAGAAGATGGTGAAGGTCGCGAGCAGTACGACGAGCACCATGATGACTACGGCGAACAGGCGCCGGATGAGATAAGCAAGCACTGTGCGCGGCCCGCCGGTGACCGGGAACCCCTTGTGGGGGCTCCCGGCCACCGCCCCGGGCCATCACCTGCCCTTCGGACTGGCGGGTTTCGGCGGCGGTAGAGCAGTCAACCGGGTTGACTGCACATGCTGTTGACTACAGCGATTACTTGACGACGCCGAGCGAGACGTAGTCGTAACGGCCGTTGTACGCGTCGGACATGTAGGCGTTCGTCAGTCGCTTACCGCGCCAGGTGATGTTCTTCTCGTAGATGAAGGGCATCCAGTCGGCCTGGTCCAGGATCCGCTTGTCGAGGTTCTTGTAGATCTCGCCGGCCTTGACCGGGTCGGTCTGCGCGATCGCCTCGTCGAAGAGCTTGTCGATCCCCGGGTCCTTGAGCTGCGACTCGTTGTAGTTACCGGTCTCGGACAGGAACCGGCTGTCCCACAGCGGCTGGCCGAAGCCCTGGCCGGACGGGAAGTCCGGGCCCCAGCCGCTCATCGTCATGCCGTAGCCGCGCTTCTTCACGACGGACGGCGAACCGGTGATGCTGGAGGCCTCGGCACCGTCGATCGGGTCGACCTCGATCTTGATGCCGACCTTGCCGAGCTGCTCCTGGAGCGCCTCGGCGACGTCGACCTCGCCCGGGTTGTTGTTACGGGCGGTGAGCTTGGTCGAGAAGCCGTTCGGCTTGCCGCAGGCCTTCAGCTCTTCCTTGGCCTTGGCGGCGTCCGGCTTGCCCTTGCGGGCGAGGACACCGTACGGGTCGTAGTCGCTGTGACCCTTGATGGAGGCCGGCAGGGTGCTGTTGGCGATCGCGCCACCGGCGATCTCGCCACCGCGGGTCTGCTGCAGGGCCGCGAAGTCCGTGGCGTAGAAGACGGCCTTGCGGCAGTGGACGTCGTCCAGCGGCTTCGCCGTGTGGACGAGCGCGACGTAGCGGACGAAGGACGTCTGCATGTTGTCGACGCTGTCCTTGTGGTCCTGGACAGCGGTGACACGGCCGGACTGGGTCATGCCGGTGCCGTTGAGGTCGACGTCGTAGTCGCCCTCCATCAGCTTCTTGTCGTTCTCCTCCAGGTTGGCGGAGATCGTCACGGTGATCTTGTCCGGCAGCGCGGGACGCAGCGGGTCCGAGGACTTCTGCCACTTGTCGTTGCGGACGAGCACGATGCTCTTGCCCGGCTTGTACGTCTCGAACTTGTACGGGCCCGAGGAGAACGGCCGCTGGGTGTACTTCGCCTTGGTGTCCTCCGACGCCTTCACGGGCGAGCCCGAGGGCATGGCGAGGAACTGCTCGAAGTCACCGTTGGGCTTGGGCAGCTTGAAGACGATGGTGTTGTCGTCGGGCGTCTCGATCGCCTTCAGACCGAGCTTGTCCGCGGAGGAGTCCTTGTACGGGCCCTTGTACTCGTGCTTGGGGTCAAGCGTCTGCATCAGGTACTGCGGGCCACCGGTGATGGTGTCCGTCGCCCAGATGCGCTCGATGCCGTACTTGACGTCCTTGGAGGTCAGCTTGGAGCCGTCCTCCCAGGTGAGGCCGTCCCGCAGCTTGTACGTGTACGTCTTGCCGCCGTCCGAGATCACACCGGGGCCGGTGGCGAGGTCGCCGACCAGCTTGGTGGAGGCGGCGCCGGGCTTGGTGTCGTACGTGACCAGCTGGCGGGTGTAGAAGCGCATGAAGTCCCAGGCCATGCCGTAGTAGGCACGCTGGGGGTCGGCGGAGTCGAGGTCCTGCTTGCCGACCATCTTGAGCGTTCCACCCGTTTTGGTGGACGGGTTGGCGACCTTGTTGAACGCCGCGTTGAAGCCGGCGCCCTTCGCCGTGCTGCTGCCGCCGCCGCTGTCGCCGTCGTCGCCGCCGCCGCACGCCGAGGTGGTCATCAGCGCCGCGACCACGAGGGCCGCACCAGCGGTGAGCCGTCGTTTCGAGGTAACTGTGGACATTTTCTCGTAACCTCCGAGATCGCGGTCCCAGGCCATTGCTTGCCGGAGAACCATGGGAAGAGCCACCTGACAGTGCGGCAGGGGCAAGTCGTGGGTTATCGGGTTCCCTTGGGATCCAGGGCATCGCGCAGCCCGTCCCCGAAGAGGTTGAAGGCCAGCACGGTGATGAAGATCGTCACGCCGGGGACGACCATGAACATCGGGTCGTGCTCGTACGTCTCCAGGGCGTCCCGCAGCATGCCGCCCCAGGAGGCCGTGGGCGGCCGGACACCGGCACCGAGGAAGCTGAGGGCCGCTTCGGTGAGGATGTTGGTGGGGATCATGAGCGTCGCGTAGACGGTGATCGGCGCCACCAGGTTCGGCAGCAGCTCGCGGAAGAGGATGTGCCCGCGCCCGCCGCCGAGGCTGCGCGCCGCCTCCACGTACTCGCGCTCGCGCAGTGAGAGCGTCTGGCCCCGGACGATGCGTCCCACGTACGGCCAGCCGAAGAAGCCGATGACGGCGACGAGTACGGCGATGCGCACCCCGCTGCCGGTGAGGCCGAGCAGATCGTCGGGGAGGACGGAGACGAGGGAGATGATGAACAGGAGCTGCGGGAACGACAGCAGCACGTCCATGGTCCGGCTGATCACTGCGTCGACCCAGCCGCCGAAGTAGCCGGCGATGATCCCGAAGAGCGTGCCGAGCGCCACCGCGACCAGGGCCGCGAGGAACGCCACGAGCAGCGAGATCCGGGCGCCGTAGACGATCCGGCTGAAGATGTCGCGCCCCTTGTTGGGCTCGACGCCGAAGAGGAAGTCGCCGCTCACGCCACCGAGGGAGCCGGTGGGGAGATTGGTCAGCGGGTCGAGCTTGTCCTGGTGGAACTCGTTCGGCGGGTGCCCCAGCAGGCCCACGATGAGGGGCGCGAAGATCGCCACCACGATCAGGACGAGGACAACGATGCCACCCGTCAGCGCGACCTTGTCCTGCTTCAGGCGATTCCAGGCGATCTGCTTGAGAGAGCGCCCCTCGACCTTCTTCACCCCGGAGTCGGCTGCGGGACCACCGGTCGCGATCGGGTCCGCTTCCGTGGTCGGCTCATGCAGTGGTGCCGTCATCGTGGCAAGGACCCCTCTCAACCGGCGGTGGCCGGGCCGAACTGGCCGCTGTGGCGGCACGGATCAGTCAGTCGTACACAGAGGCGGCAGGACGCCCTTGCTGCGGGAGTCTTCATTGCCGTTGCGCGCGGTAGCCATACCGTCAGACGAATGGATGCCTAACCGTGATGCGGTCAGGGGTGTTCCGTTATCCGGACGGATGTGAACGCCCGCCGAACACAGGGCAGTTGAGGCGGAAGGGGGCACGCGCGTAGATTTACGTCGCTTTCGCCATCAGATCTCCCCAGTACGGAGATCTCAGACATCGGGAGCGGGAAACCCCGCGGAGGGTTTCCGCGAGGCGCGCACGGGAGCGCGACGGCATGCACAAGGACCAAGAACGCGGGCCGGGATTCGGGGAGTTGGTGCGGTATGCGTACGTTACGTTCCGGTAATCAGGACCATACGCATGCTTTCCCCGTGCACCCGGCACGTACACCTGTGTTCCGGGTGCACCGGAGTGCGCCGGAGTGCCCCGGTACGTACACGACTGCCGGCAGGCTCAGTACGCGCCCTGCGGCGGCGGGTAGCCGTAGCCGGCCGCCGGGGCGTGCGCCTCGCGGTCGTAGAACGGGCGGGTGTTGGCGCGCAGCCACATCGCGACCGGGTCGTACTCGTCGGACATCGCGACCGTGGAGACGGGCAGCCCGTCCGGGACCGCGCCGATCGACTGCTGCATCATCGCGCGCACCGCGTCGACCGAGGGCTGGCTGGTGTCGTAGAGATCGAGGCCGATGGCGAGATACGGAACCCCGAGCGCGGGCTGCACCCAGGCGCGGCGCAGCGAGCGGATCGCGGGGGTGTGGTGGGCGTTCTGCGTGAGCAGGGCATAGAACTGCGGGATCTCGATGGCCGGCTCGGTGAGCCGGAGCGGGCCCGCGGGCATCCGGTCGAGGCCGGTGGCGATCCGGCGCAGGTCCAGCCAGGGGATGCCGACGCCGCCGCCCGGGGCGTGCGGGTTGAGCCAGATGCCCCAGCGGTCGGGGAAGAGGGCGCGGGCGATGTCGCGGCCGGTGACGAGCTCATGGGCCCGGTTCCAGCCGCTGGCGGAGAGCTCCTGGGCGGAGGTCACACAGGGGGCGTAGCCGAGGCCGTCGACCTCCATGTTCCCGTACTGGGCGTCGGGCGAGCCCGCCTGACCGTGCCAGAGGAGCATCCAGATCCGGTCGTTCGCGAGGGCCTGCAGCAGTGCCTCGTACGCGTCGTAGCGCCCGGGCGTCACTTGGCGCAGCATGTGCTCGACCTGCCCGGCCGCCGCGGTGCCTGACGCACTCACCTGGTCCCGCCCCTCTTCGATCCACTGTGTCGGCCCGCCGCTCCCGGGGCACACGGGTGCGGCACGGTGCCGTGGTACCAGCCATCAAACCAGCTTATGCGCCGGTCCTGACACCGACTTGACGCCTCGGCCCGACGCGGCGATCGGCTTCTGAGGCGTCGGCGTGCTATTGGGTCTCGCGCCGGTAGAACGGCTTGACCTTCTCCCGCATCCAGTCGCCGACCGGGTCCTGCGCCACGTCGAGCAGAACCAGATTGACCGGCCAGGGCACCTCGACGCGGCCGAGCGCACGGCCGAGGGCGTCCATGGGGGCATTGCGTCCGGCGCCCTCCCAGGTGGAGAACTCCACGCCTATGAAGAGGACGGGCTCGCCCCCTTCGATGCTGGCCAGGGCCCGGCGCGCGGTGAGCACGACACCGCTCTCCTCGAATTCACCGGCCGCCGCGGCGAGGAAGTCGACGGGCTCCTCCTTCCAGTCCGGCTCGTACAGCCGGACCCGGCCGCCGCTGGCCGGTCCGTCCAGCGGGGTGCGTCCGGCGCGGCAGAGCTCGGCCACGGCGGGCGGCGGCAGCGGCATCCCGACGGCGCCGCCGGGGTTCACCGCGATGCCGAGTTGCGGGGGCAGTCCGCGGGCGAAATCGCGGGCGGGCGCGACGGCGAAGGACATGGCGGTACCGACACAGCCGAGGAACTGCTGTTCGGAGCTGAATACGGGGACGTACGCGGCGCCCTCGATCTCCAGCGTCGGCAGGTCCAGGTCCAGGGAGTCGGGTCCGCCGCCGCCCGGCAGGGGCACCCAGACCTGGCTGCGCCCGAGCACCTCGACGAGCCGTCCGCCCGCCTCCGGGCTGCCCACCGAGGCCATCAGCACCTCTTCGAGCTCATTGGCGGGCCATCCGCTCTGCGGATGGGACTGGCCCTGTGCCGGAATGTCCACTGCTTCCCCTTCTTCCCCGAGCCTTCCGGCAGAAGGTTAACGTCCGGCTCACGGGCCTTCCGGCAGAAGGTTGACGTCCGGCTCACGGGCCCTGTACGTCCGCGAACGCGATCCGGGCCAGCAGCCCGGCCGCCTCCCGGTCCAGCAGCACCGCGGAGGCGCATCCGGGCGGCAGCAGGCCGGTCCCGGTGGCGCGCAGCAGCCTCCCCACCGCCCTGCGGTGCCGGGCGAAGGCGTATCCGGAGACGCCGCGGCCGCGTTCCCGCTGGCCGTCCATCGCCGTCTGCGGTGTGACGTCGAGCAGGACGAGGTGCAGGGCGCGGCCCCGGCGCCGCGCGGCACGGGCCAGCCAGCCGCGTACCCACGCCTGGGTTCCGCAGTCGTGGACGACGACGGACTCGCCGGAGCGCAGCACCCGCCACAGCCCCCAGTAGTGGGCGACGCGGACGAGGGGACGGTAGAGGGCGTACGGCAGTAACCCGGGCACGAGCCCCGCCCAGCGATCCCGGGTGTCCTGGGAGTCGATGGCGTGGGCCGTCGTCACCGCCCGCCGGATGAGGGTGGATTTGCCGCTGCCGGGCAGCCCGGACACCACCACCACGTCGCCCGCCGCGAAGTGCAGGCTGCGCGGGCTGCGCCCGCCCCGCTCCCGCAGGTCCCGCACGACGGGCCCGTGCGGGCCACGCGCCTCCGTGGCGGGCGCCGCCCCCGGTTGTGCGGGCATCGCGCCGTGCGCGACCCCCGCGGTCGTCGCGTACCGCTGCAACGTCATCACCCCTCCCCCTGTCGGGTCACCCCACGCATGCCCCTGAAGTGTAAAGAAAAGGTAATGCGGCACAACCGTCCACGCCGTTGATTCCCACGAGGGACCGGGGCCCCACTCCGGCGCGATGCATGCGATGATGACCCGGCCAACTGCATAAAGGCCGCTTGAATCCGCGCGGGAGAGTTCCGGTCAGATGTGCCGGGCGCCGAAGGAGCAAGTTCCTCCCTTGAATCTCTCAGGCCCCGTACCGCGTGGATGAGGCAGATCTGAAAAGCGGGCCGCTCTGCGGCCCCACCCAAGGTGCAAGCCGAACCCTTCGGAGGGCTCTCGGCGAACCTCTCAGGTTCCGATGACAGATGGGGAGGGATCGTCCTGTCGTCATGCCCCGGGAGCCACATCCATGAGCACCGCCCCCCGTCTCACCTCCCACCCGTCGCCCACCACCGCCCTGCCGGAAGGCGCTTCGCGCCACAGCCCTCTTCAAGCCCTACACCGTTCACTGGGCGCGACCATGACCGACTTCGCGGGCTGGGACATGCCCCTGCGGTACGGCAGCGAGCGCGACGAGCACAACGCGGTCCGCACCAGGGCCGGGCTCTTCGACCTGTCGCACATGGGCGAGATCACCGTCACCGGCCCCGAGGCCGCGGCCTTCCTGAACTTCGCGCTGGTCGGCAACATCGCGACCGTCGCCGTGGGCCGCGCCCGCTACACGATGATCTGCTCCGAGGACGGCGGCATCCTGGACGACCTGATCGTCTACCGGCTGGGCGAGACCGAGTACATGGTGGTCGCCAACGCCGGCAACGCCCAGACCGTGCTGGACGCGCTGACCGCGCGGGCCGACGGTTTCGACACCGAGGTGCGCGACGACCGCGACGCGTACGCGCTGCTCGCCGTCCAGGGCCCGGAGTCCCCCGCCATCCTGGCCGCCGTCACCGACGCCGACCTGGACGGCCTGAAGTACTACGCCGGTCTGCCCGGCACCGTCGCAGGTGTCCCCGCGCTGATCGCCCGTACCGGCTACACCGGCGAGGACGGCTTCGAGCTGTTCGTCGCCCCGGAGCACGCCGAGCAGCTGTGGAAGGACCTCACCGAGGCGGGCGCCTCCCGCGGCCTGATCCCGTGCGGGCTCTCCTGCCGCGACACGCTGCGCCTGGAGGCGGGCATGCCGCTGTACGGGCACGAGCTGACCACCGGGCTGACCCCGTTCGACGCCGGTTTCGGCCGGGTCGTGAAGTTCGAGAAGGAGGGTGACTTCGTCGGCCGCGAGGCCCTCCGGGCCGCCGCCGAGCGCGCCGAGACCGCCCCGCCCCGCAAGCTGGTCGGCCTGATCGCCGAGGGCCGCCGCGTACCGCGCGCCGGCTTTTCCGTGGTCGCCGGGGGCGAGGTCGTCGGCGAGGTCACCTCGGGCGCGCCCTCGCCCACCCTGGGCAAGCCGATCGCCATGGCGTACGTGGACGCCGCGCACGCCACGCCCGGTACCGCGGGCGTCGGGGTGGACATCCGGGGCAGCCACGAGCCGTACGAGGTCGTGGCGCTGCCGTTCTACAAGCGTCAGAAGTGACGTCCGCGCACCTCGGAAGTGACGTAGTCCCGTCTCACACCGTAAGACCACCGTTCATCAGCACTCCCCCGCGTACAGGAGAATTCAGGTCATGAGCAACCCCCAGCAGCTGCGTTACAGCAAGGAGCACGAGTGGCTGTCGGCCGTCGAGGACGGTGTGGCCACGATCGGTATCACCGAATTCGCCGCCAACGCGCTCGGCGATGTCGTATACGCCCAGCTCCCCGAGGTCGGTGACACGGTGACCGCGGGCGAGACCTGCGGCGAGCTGGAGTCGACCAAGTCGGTGAGCGACCTGTACTCGCCGGTGACCGGTGAGGTCACCGCCGCGAACCAGGACGTCGTGGACGACCCGTCGCTGGTCAACTCCGCTCCGTTCGAAGGCGGCTGGCTGTTCAAGGTACGCATCGCGGAGGAGCCGAAGGACCTGCTCTCCGCCGACGAGTACACCGAGTTCTCCGGCAACTGAGACCCAAGGGACCACCTGATGTCGCTTCTCAACTCCTCCCTCCACGAGCTGGACCCGGACGTCGCCGCCGCTGTCGACGCCGAGCTCCACCGTCAGCAGTCCACCCTCGAAATGATCGCCTCGGAGAACTTCGCTCCGGTCGCGGTCATGGAGGCCCAGGGCTCCGTCCTCACCAACAAGTACGCCGAGGGCTACCCCGGCCGCCGCTACTACGGCGGCTGTGAGCACGTCGACGTCGTCGAGCAGATCGCCATCGACCGCATCAAGGCGCTGTTCGGCGCCGAGGCCGCGAACGTCCAGCCGCACTCCGGTGCGCAGGCCAACGCCGCCGCGATGTTCGCGCTGCTGAAGCCCGGCGACACGATCATGGGCCTGAACCTCGCCCACGGCGGTCACCTGACCCACGGCATGAAGATCAACTTCTCCGGCAAGCTCTACAACGTGGTCCCGTACCACGTCGACGAGACCGGCGTCGTGGACATGGCCGAGGTCGAGCGCCTGGCCAAGGAGTCCAAGCCGAAGCTGATCGTCGCCGGCTGGTCCGCGTACCCCCGTCAGCTGGACTTCGCCGCCTTCCGCCGCATCGCGGACGAGGTCGGCGCGTACCTGATGGTCGACATGGCGCACTTCGCGGGCCTGGTGGCCGCGGGTCTGCACCCCAACCCGGTGCCGTACGCCCATGTCGTCACGACCACCACGCACAAGACCCTCGGCGGTCCGCGCGGTGGCGTCATCCTGTCGACGCAGGAGCTGGCCAAGAAGATCAACTCGGCGGTCTTCCCGGGCCAGCAGGGTGGTCCGCTGGAGCACGTGATCGCGGCCAAGGCGGTCTCGTTCAAGGTCGCGGCGACGGACGAGTTCAAGGAGCGCCAGCAGCGCACCCTGGACGGCGCCCGCATCCTCGCCGAGCGCCTGGTCCAGCCGGACGTCACCGAGGTCGGTGTCTCCGTGCTGTCCGGCGGTACGGACGTCCACCTGGTCCTCGTCGACCTGCGCAACTCCGAGCTGGACGGCCAGCAGGCCGAGGACCGGCTGCACGAGCTGGGCATCACGGTCAACCGGAACGCCATTCCGAACGACCCGCGGCCGCCGATGGTCACCTCGGGTCTGCGGATCGGTACGCCGGCCCTGGCCACCCGCGGTTTCCAGGCCGAGGACTTCACCGAGGTCGCGGACATCATCGCGTCGGCCCTCAAGCCGTCCTACGACGCGGACGCCCTGAAGGCCCGCGTCGTCGCGCTGGCCGAGAAGTTCCCGCTGTACCCCGGCCTGTAGTAGTCCGGGACGAGGGGCGTCCCCCGGAGTAATACGGGACACACTTCGTCATCTTCCGGGCGGGGCACCGCGCACACTGGGCAGTGAGCGCGGTGCCCCATCCCTTGCCCCACTGCTCTTCGGGCCGACCGGTCCGTACGGCACCACCCGGCAGACAACGGCGTCTACCAACCCTTATGAGGAGTCACCCGTGGCCATCTCGGTCTTCGACCTGTTCTCGATCGGCATCGGCCCGTCCAGCTCCCATACGGTCGGCCCGATGCGCGCCGCCCGCATGTTCGCGCGCCGGCTGAAGAACGAGGGCCTGATCGCCCACACCGTCTCCATACGCGCGGAGCTGTACGGCTCCCTCGGTGCGACCGGTCACGGCCACGGCACCCCCAAGGCGGTCCTGCTCGGCCTGGAGGGCGAGTCGCCCCGTACGGTCGACGTGGAGTCCGCCGACGACCGGGTGGAGCACATCCGTACCACCGGCCGGATCAATCTGCTCGGCATGCACGAGATCGACTTCGACGCCGACGAGCAGCTGGTCCTGCACCGCCGCAAGGCCCTCCCGTACCACGCCAACGGCATGACGATCTTCGCCTTCGACCGTGAGGGCGCCACGCTGCTGGAGAAGACCTACTACTCCGTCGGCGGCGGCTTCGTGGTCGACGAGGACGCGGTGGGAGAGGACCGGATCGTCCTCGACGACACCGTCCTGAAGCACCCCTTCCGCACCGGCGACGAACTGCTGCGGCTCGCTCAGGACACCGGCCTGTCCATCTCCTCTCTGATGCTGGAGAACGAGAAGGCCTGGCGCACCGAGGACGAGATCCGCTCGGGTCTGCTGGACATCTGGCGCGTCATGCAGGCCTGTGTCTCGCGCGGCATGTCCCGCGAGGGCATCCTGCCCGGCGGCCTCAAGGTCCGCCGCCGCGCCGCGAACACCGCCCGCCAGCTGCGCGCCGAGGGCGACCCCCAGACCCACGCGATGGAGTGGATCACCCTCTACGCGATGGCGGTCAACGAGGAGAACGCGGCGGGTGGCCGGGTCGTCACCGCCCCCACCAACGGCGCCGCGGGCATCATCCCGGCCGTGCTGCACTACTACATGAACTTCGCGGCCGGCGGCGCCACCGAGGCGGAGAAGGAGGACAGCGTGGTCCGCTTCCTCCTCGCCGCCGGAGCCATCGGCATGCTCTTCAAGGAGAACGCCTCCATCTCCGGCGCCGAGGTCGGCTGCCAGGGCGAGGTCGGCTCCGCCTGCTCGATGGCCGCGGGCGCCCTCGCCGAGGTCCTGGGCGGCACCCCCGAGCAGGTCGAGAACGCGGCCGAGATCGGCATGGAACACAACCTCGGCCTGACCTGCGACCCGGTCGGCGGTCTCGTCCAGATCCCGTGCATCGAACGCAACGGCATGGCCGCCGTCAAGGCCGTCACGGCAGCGAAGATGGCGCTGCGCGGCGACGGCAGCCACAAGGTCTCCCTGGACAAGGTCATCAAGACCATGAAGGAGACGGGCGCGGACATGAGCGTGAAGTACAAGGAGACGGCGCGGGGCGGGCTGGCCGTCAACATCATCGAGTGCTGACGCTGTAGGCCCTGACCAGCGATTTTCCATCTTTCAGCGCTGTCAGGGCCTTCCTTTCCTGCACAGCGAAAAGTCCCTCACAGCGAAAAGTCTCCGGAATCGCCCCGGAACAGACCGCCGACGGCCGTGCCCGCCACCGGTGAGTCCATCCGGCCACGGCAGGGCTGCGGCCGGATGCCGCGAACCGGCTGTCGCCGACGGCGGAACCGGCCCGGCCGGGCCGCCGAAACCTGCCAAGTGTCCCTCGCCCGCGCATCGTTCCTGATACGGGCGTGACACGTCGACGACAGCCCCCTGGCCCGGCGCGGGCGCCCCCGCGTTCCGGCCGGGTTGCCCGGCCCCGGCGCTGTGGCACGACGCATCGCCGGTACCCGTCGCCGACCGGGCTCCGGCCTCGTGCCGGAGTCAGTCCCGGTCCGGCGTCGGACTCAGCCCCGGTCCGGCGTCGGAGCCCGGTCCGGTGTCGGACTCAGGCCCGGTCCGGCGTCGGAGCCCGGTCCGGTGTCGGACTCAGGCCCGGTCCCGGTTGTCGACGATGCGCTTGATCTTGCCGATCGAGCGCATCAGGGTCTCCGGGTCCACGATGTCGACCGCGACGCTGACGCCGACGCCGTCCTTGACGCCCTTGGCGATCTCCGCGGCGGCTGCCGCACGCTGCCCGGCACCGGCGTCGGCGCGTGCCTCGACCCGTACGGTCAGGTGGTCCATGCGACCACGACGGCTCAGCTCCAGCTGGAAGTGCGGGGCGACGCCGGCGGTGCCGAGCACGATCTCCTCGATCTGGCTGGGGAAGAGGTTCACCCCGCGCAGGATGATCATGTCGTCGCAGCGTCCGGTGACCTTCTGCATCCGGCGGAAGGGCGCCCGGGCCGTGCCGGGCAGCAGCCGGGTCAGGTCCCGGGTGCGGTAGCGGATGATCGGCAGCGCCTCCTTGGTGAGGGAGGTGAACGTCAGTTCGCCCTCTTCCCCGTCGGGTAGCGCCTCGCCGGTGAGGGGGTCGACGACCTCGGGGAAGAAGTGGTCCTCCCAGATGTGCAGCCCGTCCTTGGTCTCCACGCACTCCTGGGCGACGCCGGGGCCAATGACCTCGGAGAGCCCGTAGATGTCGACGGCGTGGATGTCCATGCGTTCTTCGATCTCCCGGCGCATCGCCTCGGTCCACGGCTCGGCGCCGAAGATGCCGACCTGCAGCGAGGTGCTGCGCGGGTCGATGCCCTGCCGTTCGAACTCGTCCAGCAGCGTGAGCATGTAGGAAGGGGTGACGAGGATGATCTCGGGCTGGAAGTCCTGGATGATCTGCACCTGCCGGGCGGTCATGCCGCCGGAGGCGGGGATGACCGTGCAACCGGCCCGCTCGGCTCCGTAGTGGGCGCCAAGACCGCCGGTGAACAGGCCGTATCCGTAGGAGTTGTGCACCTTGTGGCCGGGTCGGCCGCCCGCGGCGCGGATCGAGCGGGCGAAGACATCGGCCCACATCGACAGGTCGTTGTCGGTGTAGCCGACGACGGTGGGGCGGCCGGTGGTGCCGCTGGAGGCGTGGATGCGGCGGACGTCCGCCATGGGGACGGCGAACATCCCGAAGGGGTAGGTGTCGCGCAAGTCCGCCTTGGTGGTGAACGGGAAGCGCGCGAGGTCCTCCAAGGTGCGGCAGTCCTCGGGCCGTATCCCGGCCTCGTCGAACTTCTTCCGGTACAGCTCGACGTTGTCGTAGGCGTGCCGGAGCGTGGCCTGGAGGCGGGTGAGCTGCTGCTCCCTGAGCTCCTCGCTGCTCATCCGCTCACCGGCGTCCCGGAGCTCCCCGGGGAGTGGGGGGCCCAGCCGCTGTCCAGCGCCGGCCGAGGCCATCAGGTTGCTGCCCATCGTCATTCCTCCACACTTCGGATCACGCGGCTTCGCCCCCGGAATTCCGCGATGACTTCCTCGCCCCGCCGGACGCTCACGTCGTAGATTCCGCTCCGGCCGTAGGTGGTGCGTTCCTCGGCCCGCGCCCGCAGGACGTCGCCTTCCGCGGCGGGCGCCACGAAGGTGATGTCCGCGCCCGCGGCCACGGTCACCGGGCCGTAGCTGTTGCAGGCGCAGGCGAAGGCCGTGTCGGCGAGCAGGAAGACGTAGCCGCCGTGGGCGATGCCGTGTCCGTTGACCATGGTCTCGCGCACGGTCATCCGTAGTTCCGCCGTACCCTCGCCGGCTTCCAGCAGTTCGATGCCCAGCCGCTGGGACGCCTCGTCGGCGGCGAACATCTCCTGCGCGGGACCGGCCTTCGGCGGCTCCTCCTGCTCCTGTGCCGGTGCCGGTGCCGGTCCACCCGTCACCTGTCCGGAATCGGAGATTTCCACAGTCTATCGACCACCCTTGCTGCCCGACCGAACATTCGGTTAGCGTTGCGACACGGTTAAACAATCAGCATCTGAAGTGCCTGTCAAGAGGTGGAATGTCTTGTCCGAGACCCCCAGCGAGCGCCCCGACTTCTTCGCCCGCCACCAGAACCTGATGGAACAGGCGGTCGCCGCCGCGGGCGAGCGCGACCACTGGTCGGCGTACGCGGAATCCCCCAGTCCCAAGGTGTACGGCGCCGAGGCGGCGCCCGAGGGCGAGACCGCCTTCCGTGCCCGGCTGGACGCTGCCTTCGAGCTCCCCGGCCACCCACGGAGCGGGACGGTCTCCCCGGGCGAGTACTCCCCGTACGGCTTCCGCCTGGGGATCGACTATCCGCAGGTGACGCCCGAGGAAGCGGTGGCCGCGGCGAAGGCGGCCGCCCCGTCGTGGCGCGCGGCCACCGCCGACGAGCGCGCGGGGGTCGCCGCCGAGATCCTGGCCCGGCTCAATGCCGCGAGCTTCGAGATCGCGCACGCCGTGCAACACACCACGGGGCAGCCGTTCGTGATGGCCTTCCAGGCCGGCGGCCCGCACGCCCAGGACCGCGGCCTGGAGGCCGTGGCGTACGCCTGGGCCGAGCAGAAGAAGCTCCCGGCGACCGCTCGTTGGACCAAGCCGCAGCGCAAGGGCGATGCGCTGGTGATGGAGAAGACCTTCACGCCGGTCGGCCGCGGCATCAACCTCCTCGTCGCCTGCAACACCTTCCCCACCTGGAACGGCTACCCGGGCCTGTTCGCCGGCCTGGTCACCGGCAATCCGGTCGTCGTCAAGCCGCACCCGGGCGCCGTTCTGCCGCTCGCCATCACGGTCCGCATCGCCCGTGAGGTGCTGGCCGAGGCCGGTTTCGACCCGGACGTGGTGATCCTCGCGGCCGAGGGCGCCGGGCAGCGCACCGCCACCGAGCTGGCCGTGCACCCCGATGTACGGGTCGTGGACTTCACCGGCTCCAAGGAGTTCGGCAACTGGCTGGAGGACAACGCCCGCCAGGCCGTCGTCTACACCGAGAAGGCCGGGCTGAACACCGTCGTCCTGGATTCCACCGACAACTACCAGGGCCTGCTGCGCAACCTCGCCTTCTCGCTGTCCCTCTACAGCGGCCAGATGTGCACCACCCCGCAGAATCTCCTGATCGCCCGGGACGGGATCCGTACGGACCAGGGCCCGCGTGCGGCGGCCGAGTTCGCCGATGATCTCGCGGGCGCGCTGGACAAGCTGCTCGGCGATCCGCAGCGGGCCGCCGGCACGCTCGGCGCGATCGTCAGCGCCTCGGTGAGCGAGCGGCTGGACGAGGCGGCGGGCCTGGGCAAGCCCGTCCACCCCTCGCAGGCCCTGGAGCACCCCGAGTATGCGGGCGCCACGATGCGCACGCCGCAGGTCGCGCTGCTGGACGTGGCGGATGCGGACAGCCGGGAGATCTTCACCCGCGAGTGGTTCGGCCCCATCTCCTTCGTGATCGCCACCGACTCCACCGAACACAGTCTGCGGCTGTTCACCGATACGGTCCGCGCCCACGGCGCGCTGACCTCGACGGTGCACGCCACCGGCGAGGACGTCCTCGCGGCCGCCCGGTCCGCGGCCCTGGAGGCCGGCGTGCATCTCTCGGAGAACCTGACCGGTGAGGTGTTCTCCAACCAGACCGCCGCGTTCAGCGACTTCCACGGCAGCGCCGCCAACGCGGCCGCCTCCGCGACGCTCACCGACTCGGCGTTCGTCACGGGCCGCTTCGACGTCCTGCAGTCGCGCCGGCACATCGCCGCCACCCCCGCCGCAGTCGCCGAGCCCACCACCCGCGAGGAGAATTCCCGTGCCTGACAAGGTTCTTGACGAGGTCTATCTCGTCGACGGTGCCCGCACGCCGCAGGGCCGCTACGGCGGCGCGCTGGCCTCTGTACGCCCCGACGACCTGGCCGCACTGGTGGTCGGGGAGGCCGTGCGCCGCAGCGGTGCCCCGGCCGAGGCGATCGACGAGGTCATCCTGGGCGCGGCCAATCAGGCCGGCGAGGACAACCGCGACGTCGCGCGCATGGCCGTGCTGCTCGCCGGCCTGCCGCACTCCGTGCCCGGTTACACCGTCAACCGGCTGTGCGCGTCCGGCCTGACCGCGGTCGCCTCGGCCGTGCAGGCCATCCGTGGCGGAGAGGCCGAGCTGGTCGTGGCCGGCGGCGTGGAGTCGATGACCCGCGCCCCCTGGGTGATGGCCAAGCCCGGCACCCCCTGGGCCCGACCGGGCGAGGTGCACGACACCTCGCTGGGCTGGCGCTTCACCAACCCGCGCTTCGCCGCGGCCGACCGCGACGTGGTCGGAGCGGGCCCGGCGACCGCCAGGACGACGCTCTCGATGGGCGAGACGGCTGAGGAGGTCGCCGCCCTGGACGGCATCACCCGCGCCGAGTCCGACGCCTTCGCGCTCCGCAGCCACGAGCGGGCCGTCGCCGCGCAGCAGGCAGGCCACTTCGACCAGGAGATCGTGCCGGTGCCCGTCAAGGACGGCGAGGTGACCCGCGACGAGGGCCCCCGTCCCGGCACCACCCTGGAGAAGCTCGGCTCCCTACGCACGGTCTTCCGCAAGGACGGCATCGTCACCGCCGGCTCCGCCTCCCCTCTGTCCGACGGCGCGGCCGCACTGGTCGTCGCGAGCGCGGCGGCCGTCGAGCGGTACGGCCTCACGCCCCGGGCCCGGGTGATCACCTCCGCCTCCGCCGGTGTCCAGCCCAACCTCATGGGCCTGGGCCCCGTACCGGCGACGGAAAAGGCACTGGCCCGCGTGGGCTGGAAGGCCTCCGAGCTGGACGCCGTCGAGCTGAACGAAGCCTTCGCGGCCCAGGCGCTCGCGGTCACCCGCCGGCTCGGCCTGGACATGAACAGGGTCAACGTGGACGGCGGCGCCATCGCGCTCGGCCATCCGCTCGGCTGCTCCGGCGCCCGCATCCTGCTGACCCTGATGGGCCGCCTGGAGCGCGAGGACGCCCGCAAGGGCCTGGCCACCCTGTGCGTCGGAGTCGGCCAGGGCGTCGCGATGCTGGTGGAGCGGGTATGAGCCCGACGGCGTCCACGGGGACGCACGAGAAGAACGGCGCGGCGGGCGCGGCGTACAAAACGCTGCTCGTCGAGGAGCGCGCCGACCGGGTCGTGGTGACCCTGCACCGCCCCGAGGCCCGCAACGCCATCAGCGGGCAGATGATCGACGAACTGCACTCCGTCTGCGACGCGCTGGAGCGCGACCCCAGACTGCTGCTGCTCACCGGGCACGGCGGGGTCTTCGCGGGCGGCGCCGACATCGCCGAACTGCTGCGCCGCGGCCGGGAGGACGCCCTGCGGGGTATCAACAGCCGGCTGTTCGAGCGGGTGCGGCGGCTGCCGATGCCGACCGTCGCCGCGGTGGACGGCTGGGCGCTGGGCGGCGGCGCCGAGCTGTCGTACGCCTGCGACATCAGGATCGCCGGACCCGACGCGGTCTTCGGTAATCCGGAGCCGGGCCTCGGCATCCTCGCCGCGGCCGGCGCCTCCTGGCGGCTGCCGGAGCTGGTCGGCGAGTCCGTGGCCAAGCAGGTGCTGCTGGCCGGGCGCACCCTCGATGCGGCAGCAGCGCTCGCCACCGGACTGGTCATGGAGGTCGTGCCGGCGGACGAACTGACCGAGCGGGCCCATGCGTTGCTGGACCGGATGGCGCGTTCCTCGGCGACCGCGCTGCGGCTGACCAAGCTCGTGGTCGACGCGCCCGGAGCGCATCCGGTCGCCGACGACCTCGCGCAGGCCGTGCTGTTCGAAGGACAGGACAAGAAGGACCGGATGACACGGTTCCTGGAGAAGAAGGCGAGCCGATCATGAGTTCCCCGGCGCACGACAGCGGCCCGGGCGCCGCTGCGGAGTCCGCCCCCGCGGCCCGTACGGAGGCCGCCGCGCAGGCCGCCCCGGAGTCCGTCGCGGTGATCGGCGGTGGGCGGATGGGCGCGGGCATCGCGCAATCCTTCGCCGCCGTCGGCTCGCGGGTCACCGTGGTCGAGAGCGGCGCCGAGGCCGCGGCGGCCGCACTGGAGCGCGTGGCCCGCGGCCTGGCGCGGGCGGCCGAGCGCGGCAAGCTGACGGAGTCCGCCGACGCGGTGCTCGCCCGGGTCGGCACGGTCGCGTCCGTGCAGGAGCTGCCCGCCGGGATCCGGCTCGTCGTCGAGGCCGTCTCGGAGGACGCAGCGCTCAAGGCCCGGCTGCTGGCCGCCGCCGAGCAAGCCGTCGATGAGGACACCGTGCTGGCCACCAACACCAGTTCGCTGTCGGTCACGGAGCTGGGCACCGTGCTCCGGCACCCCGGCCGCTTCCTGGGCATGCACTTCTTCAACCCCGTGCCGGCCTCCACCCTGGTCGAGCTGATCGTCGCGCCCGGCACGTCCGATACGACCCTGAAGTCCGCGCTGGCCTGGACACACGCCCTGGGCAAGACGGACGTCGTGGTCAAGGATTCCCCCGGCTTCGCCAGTAGCCGGCTGGGCCTGGCGCTCGGCCTGGAGGCCATCCGGATGGTCGAGGAGGGCGTCGCCGAGCCGGCTGCGATCGACGCGGCGATGAGCCTGGGCTACAAGCACCCGATGGGCCCGCTGCGCCTGACCGACCTGGTCGGCCTCGACGTACGGCTGGCCATCGCGGAACATCTGCACGCCACGCTCGGCGAGCGGTTCGCCCCGCCCGCGCTGCTGCGCGAGAAGGTCGCCCGCGGCGAGCTGGGCCGCAAGAGCGGGAAGGGCTTCTACACATGGGACTGACCGAGGCCCCGAAGACGCCGGACGAGTCCTGCAGGGGCGCGGAAGCCTGTACGGAAGCCCGTACGAGAACCGGCGCGGAAGCCCGTACGGGAACCGGCGCGGAGCACGGCGTGGAGTACCGCCTGCAGGACGGCGTGGCCGTGATCGAGCTGGGGCGTGAGGCGGCGGCGCAGACCGCACTCGGTGCGACGCACGACCACCGGGCAGCCGTGCGCTCCTTCCTGGACCGCGCCGAGCCCGTCTTCGAGGGGCGCTGAGCGCCGCCGTAGCCCCCTCGGGTGCCGCGGCGGCACCGCTCTCGCCGCCGCGGCTGTCAACGGATTCACGGCCGCCTCTTGCCACAGACGCCGAAGTACACGAGACTAGGATCGACCGAACGTTCGGTCGGGGAAGGATGGTCATGCCAAGCTCTGCATCCCCGTCGCCAGACGGCACCGACGAGCGCTTCCAGGAGCACTTCGACCGCACCATCGCCAAGGACCAGCGGGTCGAGCCCCGCGACTGGATGCCGGAGGGATACCGCAGGACGCTGGTCCGGCAGATCGCGCAGCACGCCCACTCGGAGATCATCGGTATGCAGCCGGAGGGCGACTGGATCACGCGTGCGCCGTCCCTGCGCCGCAAGGCGATCCTGTTCGCGAAGGTGCAGGACGAGGCGGGGCACGGGCTGTATCTGTACTCGGCGGCCGAGACTCTCGGTGCGGACCGGGAGGATCTGGTCGAGCGGCTGATCTCCGGCCGCCAGAAGTACTCCTCGATCTTCAATTACCCGACTCCGACCTTCGCCGACGTCGGGGTCATCGGCTGGTTCGTCGACGGCGCGGCGATCTGCAACCAGGTGCCGCTGTGCCGCAGTTCGTACGGTCCGTACGCGCGGGCCATGGTGCGGGTGTGCAAGGAGGAGTCCTTCCATCAGCGCCAGGGCTACGAACTGCTCATGACGATGATGCGCGGCACCGAGGAGCAGCGGGCGATGGTGCAGGACGCGGTCGACCGCTGGTGGTGGCCCTCGCTGATGATGTTCGGTCCGCCGGACGACGACTCCCCCAACTCCGCCCAGTCGATGGCCTGGCGCATCAAGCGGCACTCCAACGACGAGCTGCGGCAGAAGTTCGTCGACATGACCGTTCCGCAGGCCGAGAAGCTGGGCGTCACGCTCCCCGACCCCGAACTGCGGTGGAACGAGGAGCGCGGCCATCACGACTTCGGTACGCCGGACTTCGCCGAGCTGATGCGCGTCATCAAGGGCGACGGTCCGTGCAACGCCGAGCGGATCGGCCGGCGCCGCGCGGCGCACGAAGAAGGCGCCTGGGTGCGCGAAGCAGCGGCGGCGCATGCGGCCAAGCAGGCCCGCCGGGAAGAGACGGAGCACGCCGCATGAGCGGGACGAACGGCCAGTGGCCCCTGTACGAGATATTCGTGCGGAGCAAGCGCGGACTCAACCATGTGCACGTCGGCTCGCTGCGCGCCGCCGACGACCGGATGGCGCTCACCCACGCCCGCGACCTCTACACCCGCCGCAACGAAGGCGTCAGCATCTGGGCGATGCGCAGCGACGGCATCGCCGCCTCCACCCCCGACGAGAAGGACCCCTTCTTCGAGCCCAGCGGCGACAAGATCTACCGCCACCCGACGTTCTACGACATCCCCGCGGATGTCCCACACATCTAGTCGGACCAGGAGCAGACATGAGTGACGATCACGTGTACCTGTCCCTGGCCGGGGCCGGGGCCGGGGCCGAGGGTGCGGACGGTGATGCGCGCTGGGCCTTCGGCACCGGCTTCGCCGACCCGCTGCACGGTGTGGCGACCACGCTGCCCGAGGGCGTCGACGGCCAGGCACTGGCGGCCTGCTGCACGGCGCTGGGCGATGACGCGCTGGTCAGCGCGCAGCGGCTGGCGCAGTGGTGCACCCGCGCGCCGGAGCTGGAGGAGGAGGTCGCGCTCGCCAACATCGGCCTCGATCTGCTCGGGCAGGCCCGCCTGCTGTACTCCCGGGCCGGCCAGGCCGACGGCAGCGGTCGGGACGAGGACGCGTATGCCTACTTCCGCGATGCGGATGAGTTCCGCAGCGTGCGCCTGGCCGAACTCCCGGGCGGGGACTTCGCGTTCTGCGTCGGTCGGCTCCTGGTGCAGTCCGCCTGGCGGCTCGCCCTGTTCGAGCAGCTGACCGACTGTGCGGACCCGGTACTGGCCGCGGTGGCCGCCAAGGGCGTCAAGGAGCTGGCGTACCACCGTCAGTACGCCGCCGAGTGGGTCGTCCGGCTCGGCGACGGCACCGAGGAGTCGCACCGGCGCATACAGGCAGCCTGGGACGCACTGGCGCCCTGGCTCGGGGAGTTGTACGAAGACGGGGTCGCGGAGAGCTTCGGTGTCTCGCCGCGGCCGGTGGCCGCAGCGACGCGTACGGTGCTGGCGCAGGTGGCCGGGGCCGCCGGGCTGACGGACTCCCCGACAGCCCCGGTTCCCGGTTCCGGCCGCGCCGGCGACCGCACGGAGCACCTGGAGCCGCTGCTGGCCGAGCTCCAGATCGTGGCCCGCGCCCACCCGGAAGCCACGTGGTGACGATGGCCGGGACCCTGAGCGCGGAGCAGGTCGCCGCGCAGGTGGTCGACCCGGAGCTGCCCATGCTCACCCTGGCGGAGCTGGGTGTGCTGCGCGCCGTGGAGACCGGCGCGGACGGCTCGGTGACCGCCACCCTCACCCCCACGTACTCCGGGTGTCCAGCGATGGCGGAGATGCGGGCCGACCTGGCGGCGCGCCTGGAGTCGGCCGGGTTCACCGACGTCCGCATAGAGACGGTCCTCCACCCGCCGTGGACGACGGACTGGATCTCCGCGGAGGGCCGCCGCAAGCTCACCGAGCACGGCATCGCGCCGCCCGGTCCGGCCCCGCGGCACCGGGGCGGCGGCCCGCTGCCCCTGGTGCTGTCGCCGACCCGGCGGGCCGTGCCCTGCCCGTACTGCGGCTCGGCCGACACCGAGGAGACATCCCGCTTCGGCGCCACCTCCTGCCGGGCCCTGCGCCGCTGCCGCAGCTGTCTGGAACCGTACGAGCAGGTCAAGGAGATCTGATGACCGCCCCCACCACCACCTCCTCCGCCGCCACCGTCTCCGCCCCCAACATCTCTGCCCCCACCGCCTCCGCCCCCACCGTCTCCGCTGCCCCAGCGACGGGCCGGACCCGCCGTCGCCCGGCGTTCCACACGCTGCGGATCGCCGCGGTCGAGCCGCTGACCGAGGACTCCGCCGCGGTCACCTTCGACATCCCGGCCGAGCTGGCCGAGGCGTTCGCGTTCGCGCCCGGCCAGTCCCTGACGCTGCGCCGCGAGATCGAGGGCCGCGACGAGCGCCGCTCGTACTCCATCTGCTCGCCGGTGGGCAGCGGCCCGCGGATCGGCGTACGCGCGGTCCCCGGCGGCCTCTTCTCCTCCTGGCTGGTCAACGACGTACGCCCGGGAGAGGAGGTCGAAGTGATGGTCCCCACCGGCCTGTTCACCCCCGACCTCAGCGAACCCGGCCACCACGTCCTGATCGCCGCCGGCTCCGGCATCACCCCGATGCTGTCCATCGCCGCCTCGGTCCTGGCCGCCGACGACCGCTCCCGCGTCACCCTCTTCTACGGAAACCGGCGCACCAGCACGGTGATGTTCGCCGACGAACTGGCCGACCTCAAGGACCAGTACCCGACCCGCTTCCAGCTCGGGCACGTCCTCTCCCGCGAGCCGCGCGAGGCCGAGATGCTCTCCGGCCGCCTGGACGCCGACCGCCTCGCCGCCCTCATCGGCTCGCTGATCGACATCGGCGACGCCGACCACTGGTGGCTGTGCGGTCCGCACGGCATGGTCCGTGACGCGCAGGGCGTCCTCGACGGCCTCGGGGTGCCCGAGGGCCATATCCACCAGGAGCTGTTCTTCGCGGACGACGAACCGATACGGGAGGTGCAGCATGCGGAGGCCCCCGCGGACGGCCCCGTCAGCGAGGTGACCATCAGCCTCGACGGCCGCACGACCACCACCCCGCTGCCCCGCCACCGCAGCATCCTGGAGGGCGCCCAGCAGGCCCGCCCCGACGTGCCGTTCGCCTGCAAGGGCGGCGTCTGCGGCACCTGCCGCGCGCTGGTCTGCGACGGCGAGGCCGAGATGCGCCGCAACTTCGCGCTGGAGCAGTCCGAGGTCGACGCGGGCTATGTCCTCACCTGCCAGACCTTCGCCGTATCCGACTCTCTGACCGTCGACTTCGACAGCTGAGACCGGGTACCCGGTACCCGGTACCCGGTACCCGAGATTCGAGATTCGAGATTCGATCACTGAGAGAGGCCATGCGCGTCCATTTCGAGGCCGCCGACGGCGTCGGGACCATCCGTCTGTACCGCCGCCGATGAGCGCGCTGGACATCGCCACCCAGGACGCCCACACCGGCATGCGCAGCTTCGCCGAGGAGGGCCCGGGGAAGGCCACATTCCGCTGAACACCCCCGCTGCGGGCGGCCGGCGCGGGCAGACGACTCAGGCCGACCGCCGGCCGCTTCGTGCGAGGTCGGTCCACGAGGCGGCCATGCCTGTCCACGGGGCTCGGGCACTCCTCGCCGGAGATCACGCTCGACCACTACGCCCACTTCATGCCCGGCGCTGGTCGGCACACAGGCTTGTCATTGTCCGGCTCTGCTTGGATGATCGGCGGAGGTGGGGTCAGTGCCCGGCGCGGGGCGCGGACGCTCAGGAACGGACGGGAAAAGCCTATGGAGTGGGTCGTTGGAAGTGGCGTGCTCGGGGGCTTGCTGCTGATCGCCCTGGGCACGGCGTCGATACGCACCGGCTGGACATTGCCCGGGGTGGGCCGCCACGTCACCCGACCCTCGATCTACGGCCTGGGAGCACTGTTCGTGGGCGCGCCCTGCGTAATACAGGGTCTGTTCTACTTCCGAATCGTGCCGACTCCGTCTTGGGAGATCCATTTCTTCGGCGCGAACGCCCTACTGCTCTCGGGGCTGGTCCTCATGGGACTCGGTCAGATGCTGCCGTCGCGCCGTTCGTAGTCCTTCCTCGTTGCGTTCGGACGCGGTTGCCTTCGGACTCGGTTGCCTTCGGTGCGGCAGCGCTCTTCAGTCGTCCGCGCGCCATGGTCTGCGCAATGAGGCACATTCATACACTTTGGATCGAATTGCAATTCGAGTAGCTGTACGAATGCTCACCGTGCTACGTTCCCGCACCTCCGGCGGACGGCTGTCCCGGGCCGGCCTGCTCCGCGCTGCCCGACTGCCGTCCTTCATCCACCACTTGGAGGTTTCATGTCAGGACGGCAACTGCCTGTCCCCCGTCGTACCGCTCTGAGCCGCGGAACGGTCACCGCCGTCGCGGCGTTCGCCCTCGCTGTCGGATCCGTGACCGCGCTCGCACCGGAGGCCCGTGCCGCGAGCCCTGCGACAGCCGCTGCCGCGGGCGGAGTCGAAGTCGTCCAGTACGTACAGGACTCGCTCTACGCTGCCGGGGACACCGGCTATCTGCACCGCAGGGCCGCCACGGACGGTTCACCGGGGCCGTACGTCTGGCGCGGCTACGACGGCAGCGAGCAGACGCTCGACACCCTCACCGGCGCGCTCCCCGGTGAGTACGGCTACTACGGTGCCGGTACGGACGTTCTGCGGGTCTCCGCGGCCACCAGTGGTGTGGTGCAACTGCGTGATCTGGCGACCGGCGTGACCAGTGACGTCACCCTGCCCGACGGGCAGTACCTCGTCGGCGTCTTCGGCTCCGCAGTGATCACCCAGGAGTACAACGAGGTCTGGCAGCCCGCCCGCCTGCACGTCCTGCGGACCACGGACGGCTGGACAACCGTCACCGACATCCCGGTCGAAGCGCCGGAAAGCCAGTTCTTCCACACCCAGCCGCTGCTGGCCGGCGACCACCGCACAGCGCTCATCCGGCTGCGGCACGCGAACGACATCGGGGTGCTCGATCTCGCGACCGGCAGCCTCACCACCCTCGCCACCCACGCGCGCGTCGACGAGCCGCTCCACCTCCAGGCCGCGCTCTCGCCGACGCACCTCGCGGTGTACGAGGAGGGCACGAGCGAGGCTCGTGTCGTACAGCGCGACGACGCGGCCGGGGCGCAGACCGTGGTGCCCGTGCCTCGATACGGGACCGACACCCCGTTCGTGGGCCTGGCCGGGGAGTGGCTGCTGACCGCCTACCGCCCGGCGCCCGGCACCTCGACGGGCCCCGGCGGTCCGCTCGTCGCCACCCCGTTGCAGGGCGGCAACACCCGTACGCTGCTGCCTTCCGCGGGTCCGCAGATCGCGCAGGTCCCGGGCGGTGGAGCCGTCGCCGTCGGTCCCTCGCCGGACGGCAGTTGGGGCGCGCAGCGCATCGTCGTGAGCGCGAGCGGAAAGCCGACGGTCCAGCCGCTGTAGCCGCGACGCCCGGCCGCGTCGGCCGGTCGTCGATCATGGGTGGGGGTCCGCCGCCCGGCGGGCCCCCGGTCCGGATTGGGGACGGGACACCGATGGATGACGCACTGGCACGGATCCTGACGGCCGCCGCGTACGGCAGGTTTCCCCCGCCGGACGGGACGACGACCGTGGTGGGGCAGCCCAATGCCCGGGACGCGGGGGTGCTGGCGTTCACCGCGCACTCGGTGGTGTTCACCGACGAGGATCCGCGATGGGTGCGGGCCGTGCTGGCCGCCACCCCCGGCGACGCGCTCGCCGCGACGATGAATCCGTACTTCCTGGGCGCGCTGCTGGCCCGGAGCGGCCGCCACATGAACACCATCGATCTGCTGACGGTCGCGGCCGCGCTGCCGGGCGAGCCGGAGATCGAGCTCAGTGAGATCGAGGACCCGGAGCATCCCCGGGTGGCGCGGGCGATGAAGTACCGCGACGAGGTGCGGGTCTGGTCCGCCGCCGGCGGAGTGGTGATCCTGGGCCGGGGAGTCGCGGGGCGCTGGGAGACGGCGATCGAGGTGGCCGAGGAGGCGCGCGGCCGGCGGCTGGGCGAACGGCTGGCGCGGGCGGCCCGGCATCTGGTGCCGGACTCGGTGGTGTGGGCCCAGCAGTCGCCGGGGAACGCCCGCAGTGTGCGGACGTTCCAGGCGGCGGGCTACCGGCCGGTGGGCTCGGAGGCCCTGTTCGTCGCGGGGTGAGGGTTCAGCGGATCAGCTGCGCCACGGCTTGTAGTGCGGGTTGTCGACGCACTTGTTCATGATCTCGGTCTTGGTCGCCTGGTCGATGGGGCATGCCCCGACGATGAACGTGCGGTCGACGCCGCCGGGGAAGGCGACCTCCACCTGGTCGGCGTACTTGTGGGTGTCACCGATCGTCTTGTTCACGTCGATGCCGCCGGGAGCGTCGATGTAGTAGTTGAACTCGCTCTTCCACCGCTTGTACAGGTCGTGGTCGTACGTGGTGGAGACGAACGGCGAGTCCTGGTTGACCAGGACGTACTTCTCCAGGTCGTACTGGCCGTAGACGATGTCCCTGGCGTGGAAGCCCTCGTCGAAGATGGTCTGCGGGCCCCGGCCGTCCGCCCGGTAGAGCTGACGGCAGTTGTCCCGCCAGGAGGGGCGCGGGGCGATCCGGCGGATGTCCACCGGGTCGGCGGCGGCGAAGAGATCGTCGGCGACGACCGGGCAGCCACCGGGCTTGAACGCGGCGGCCTCGGGAGCGGCGGCCGGGGCGGCCTCGGTGGCGGCGGCCGGGACGAGTACGGCGGAGAAGGCGATAACGGCGACCGCGGCCCGACGCCGCAGACGAGAAGTGATCATCATGATGGTCACTGTCTCGGCAGTGCGATGCCGGGCCGTCGAGCGTCACCCGAAGGCGAGCGTGTCAGGCGGAGCGTTGACGCCGGGCCGTCAGCGGAAGACGCCGGTGTGGCCGAGCGAGTAGCGGCCCGGCTGCGGGTAGACGGCGAGTCCGTGCGGGCCGCTGCCCACCGGGATGCGGGCGAGCTGTTTGCCGGTGGTGGTGTCGATCGCGTACACCACGGAGTTGTAACGCCCGCTCAGCCAGAGGACTTTGCCGTCCGACGAGACTCCGCCCATGTCGGGGCTGCCGCCGCCCGGCAGGCGCCACTTCTTCACCAGCTCGCGCCGGCCGAAGTCGAAGACCGAGATGGAGCCCTCGCCCCGGTTGGAGACGTACATCTCCTTGGAGTCGCGGCTGACGTAGAGGCCATGGGCGCCCTTGCCGGTGCGCAGCAGCTTCGGGGTGGTGAACTTCTTGCCGTCCAGCACCCACACACCGTTCGCGATCATGTCCGCGATGTAGAACGTACTGCCGTCGGGAGACAGCTTCACGTCCTGCGGCATCGCGCCCTTGAAGGGCAGCTTCTGCTGGCCTACGACCTTCATCTTCGCCGTGTCGACCTTGAGGAGTTCGCCGGAGAACTCGCAGGAGACGATGAAGTACCGGCCGTCCGCGGAGAAGTCGGCGTGATTGACGCCCGCACAGCTGACCGGGACGGTCTTGGCCGTCTTCATGGTGTGGGCGTCGCGGAAGACCAGTTCGCGGTCCATCGAGGCCATCACCACGGCGTATTTGCCGTCCGGGGTGAAGTAGAGGTTGTACGGGTCGGAGACGGGCACCGTGCGGCCCACCTTCCCGGTGGCGGGATCGATGGCCGTGAGACTGTCGCCGATGTCGTTGTTGACCCAGAGGGTCTTCAGGTCCCAGGACGGGACGACGTGCTGTGGCTGGCGGCCGACCTTGATGGTCCGGATGACCTTGTACGTGGCCGGGTCGATCACCGACACGGTGTCGGAGTTGGTGTTGGGGACGTACACGCGGGACGGGAAGTCCTTGACGGCCGGGGAGAGCTTCCCGGGCCGGTCGGCCGCGTAGACGTCCTTGGCGTCGAGCACGGGTGGCATGCCGGGCAGGCCCGGTGGTGTGACGCGTTCCGTTTCGACGGGCGGTGCGGCGACCTCGCTGCCGACGGCCTTGACGGTCCCCTTCTCGGCGGGGGTGCCACAGCCGGTGAGTACGGCGAGGAGAACACCCCCGAGCAGGGCCGCGGTGTGCTTGGTGGAGGGAGGCATCAGGTCAGCAGCTCCGTGGTCGTCACCGCGCGCAGTTGGCGGCGGTCGATTTCGGTGAGGAGGAGAGGCAGGGCGGCGACCGTGTCCGCGTAGCCGAAATGCAGGCTCACCACCGATCCGTTGCGGATCTCCCCGGCCACCTTGCGGGTCACGGCCGCGGCGCCGGGAGAGGTGAAGTCGAGGGAGTCCACGTCGTACGAGAGGACGTGCGGGTAGCCCGCCCGGGCGGCGAGCCGCTGGACGAGCGGGGTGGCGTACCGGGTGCGCGAGGGCCGGAACCAGGTGCCGATGGAGCCGGTGAGGCGGCGCAGCCGCTGGGCGCAGCCGGTGATCTCCGCGTATGCCTCGACCTCGCCCATCGCGGAGATGTCGAGGTGGCGCTGGGTGTGGTTGCCGAGGTCGTGGCCGCCGTCGAGGATGCGGCGGGCCATCTCGGGGTGTTCGTCGAGCCAGCTGCCGACGGCGAGGACGGTGATCCGGGCGTGGGCCCGTTCGGCCTCGGCGAGTACGGTCCGGGCGATGGCGGGGTCGCCCTGGCCGTGGAAGGTGAGGGCGACGCGGGCGCGGTCGCGGGGGCCGTGGTCGATCTGGGCCGGCTGCCCGGGGAAGCGGCGCGGGGCGGGCGCGGGGTGCGGGGCCGGGTGCCCGGTGGTCGCGGGATTGTTCTTCGGGCTCGGCGCGGCTGTGCCGGTCCTGGCCGACGCACCGGCGGCGTCGCCGCGGTCCGCGCATCCGGCGGTCAGGGCGCCGGCGAGGGCGGCCCCTGCTCCCGCGCGCAGGGCGCTGCGGCGGTGCACCGGTGGGTCGGAGGCGTTCATACGCAGAACAATAGGGGTGAAATGTTCTGAAAATCACAATTAAGACTTATGGGTGACGCGAATGAATCACTCGACGAATCCCATAAATATTCATAGTTTTCCAGGCAAGTGACCCATCACACCTGCGATTCACCCGGAGAATGATCCATATTTTCCATGAATGCCCTGTTTGCACCTTTGGCGGAGAGGTCGCCCGTCTGCCATAGTCGGTGACACGACCGCATGACCCGAGCTCGGTCGTCACAAACGGCCGTGAGAACACCCCCCCATTTCACGGCCCCCCACACAGCAGCCCCCGAAGCGCCCCACAACGGCGGACCGGGGGCTTCTGTGCTTCCCGGGCACGCGCAAGCCTGGGTTCAGCGGTCAGCGGTCAGCGGTCAGCGGTCCGAGATCCGCATCTCGAACCAGGTGGTCTTGCCGCGCGGCAGCAGATCCACGCCCCACCGGTCGGAGAGCCTGTCGACGAGGAAGAGCCCCCGCCCGCTGATGTCCATCTCGCGGACGGGCATCAGGCACGGCAGTCCCCGCGAGGGGTCGCGCACCTCGATCCTGATCCAGCCGCGGCGGCGCAGCATCCGCAATCCGAAGACCCGGGCGCCGGTGTGCCGGACGGCATTGCCGACGAGCTCCGAGACGAGCAGGACCGCGTATTCGGCGGTCTGCGGGGAGAGCGCCCACTGGCGCAGCACCACACAGGAAGTGAGCCGCCGGGCAGTGGCCGCGGACTCCGGACGGGAGGGCAGCCGGACTTCGCCTTCCGCCGGATTTCCGAACAACTCCAGTGCTTTGAAAGCCTGTTCTTCCTCGATGGTCGGCATCCAGCGTGCCGCCGCCGCGCCGCTGTGCGGTCGCGGCTGTTCCACACCCTCCAGGCCCGCCATGCACACCATCATGGCCGCAAGGCGGGCCTCTCGGGGCCGTTCCAACGGAATCCGCACCCCGGAATGCATCATTCCGCCGAGGTCGGTAGGCATATGCCATTGGCAGAATGCGGGCCGTCGCACCCCAGTTGACCTGCTTGGATACCGCGTCCGAGCGGGATTGCCGGCCCCTGCGGAGAGCTGGTCCTCAAGGTTCTGTTAAGGCCCAGCTAATCCGCTCGCACGGATGAACCCGCGTCATTCCGTGCCCAACTGACTTCTGCTCAGAGGAACTTGGCCTTGCCCGGACCCTCTTCCACAAAGCTGCGCATTCCGCGCTCCCGGTCCTCGGTGGCGAACAGACCTGCGAACCAGTTCCGCTCGATCGTGAGCCCGGTGTCGATGTCCGTCTCCAGACCGGCGTCGATGGATTCCTTGGCGGCGCGCAGCGCGAGGGCGGGCCCCTTCGCCAGCCCGGCGGCCCAGGCGTGCGCCTGCTCGTACACCTCGGCGGCGGGCACCACGCGGTCCACCAGTCCGATCGTCAGGGCCTCCTCGGCCTTTACGTGACGGCCGGTGAAGATCAGGTCCTTGGCCCGGGAGGGGCCGATCAGCCGGGCGAGACGCTGGGTGCCGCCCGCGCCGGGGATCAGCCCGAGCAGGATCTCGGGCTGGCCCAGCCTGGCGTTGTCTGCGGCGATCCGGAAGTCGGCGCAGAGCGCCAACTCGCAGCCGCCGCCCAGCGCGTAGCCGGTGACTGCGGCGACGACGGGCTTGGGGATCCGGGCCACCGCGGTGAAGGAGTCCTGCAGCGCCTTGGACCGTACGACCATCGCCGTGTGGTCCATCACCTGCATCTCCTTGATGTCCGCACCCGCCGCGAACACCTTCTCGCCGCCGTAGAGGACCACGGCCCGCACGTCCTCGCGCCGGGTCGCCTCCTCGGCGAGTTCACGCAGCCGGTCCTGGGTGGCGACATTCAGAGCGTTCATGGGCGGACGGTCCAGCAGGATCGTGCCGACACCGTCGGTCACTTCGAGATTTGCGGTCATGAGAGGCAGGTTAGACCGGCGGGCAATTGCCGGTCGCGGTCTAACCTGCGCGGGCGACGGCGGGCCCGGTGCTGTTGGTCACAGCGCCGGGCCCGCCCGTGTCAGGTGCTTCGGGAGCTACTTGGTCCACTCCGACCAGGACATGTTCCAGCCGTTGAGGCCGTTGTCCGGCTGGATCGTCCTGTCCTTCGAGTTCTTCACGACGACGACGTCGCCGATGAGCGAGTTGTCGAAGAACCAGGCCCCCGGGGTCTTCTTGCTCCAGGCGCCGCGCACGTCCTGCAGGCCGACGCAGCCGTGGCTGGTGTTGGTCGTGCCGAAGATGCCGGAGCCGCCCCAGTAGTTGCCGTGGATGAAGGTGCCCGAGGTGGACAGGCGCATCGCGTGCGGCACGTCCTTGATGTCGTACTCGCCGCCGAAGCCCACGGTGTCACCGTTCATCCGGGTCACCTTGAGCTTCTCGCTGATGACCATCTGACCGTTGTACGTGGTGGTCGCCGGGGCGCCCGCCGAGATCGGGATGTTCTTGATCTGCTTGCCGTCACGGACGACCTTCATCCGGTGCGTGCTCGCGTCGACGGTGCTGACCTGCTTGCGGCCGATGGTGAAGGCGATCGTCTTGGCCTGCTTGCCGTAGACGCCGGGACGCCCCTCGACGCCGTCGAGGTCGAGCTTCACGGTCACCTTGGTGCCCGCGGCCCAGTAGTCCTCGGGGCGGAAGTCGAGGCGGTCGTTGCCGAACCAGTGGCCCTCGATCGGTACGGAGGGCTCGGCGGTCACCTTGATGGCCTTCTCGACCGCGGCCGGGTCGGTGATGCCGCGGGTGAAGTGGATCGAGACGGGCATGCCGACGCCGACCGTGGAGCCGTCCTCCGGGGTGTACTGCCCGATGAAGGTGTTCTGCGGGACCAGCGTCGTGAAGCTGGTGTCCTTGGCCGACTCGCGGCCCTTGGCGTCCTTGGCGACCGCGTGGACCGTGTACTTGATCGCCGCGGCCAGATGCCGGTCCGGTGTCCAGCTCGTGCCGTCCGCCGCGATGCTGCCCTCGACCTCGACGCCCTTGGGACCGGCGACCTTGACCGTCGTCAGTTTCCCCTGCGCGGCGGAGATCTTCAGCGCCCCGCTGGTGGCGACGGAGTCCGCCCCGTCCTTCGGTGCGATGGTCACCACGGCCTGCGAGGCCGTGGTGTCATCGACCTTCGCCCCGCCCTTGCGGTCCTTGCCCGCGCTGCCGGCGTCGTCTCCCCCGCCGCACGCCGTCACCAGCAACAGCAGCGCACCCAGGACCAGAGCCAGCAGTCCGGTGGCCCCACGTCCTCGCCGCCCGCTGTCCACCCCGGCCGATGTCCCCGATATCGGCTGCCCGTTCAATGTGGTCGTCTCCCCTCACGCGGCCTGGCCCCGCCAAGACCCTGGGGCCCTCGGGCCCCGCCCCCGCACGCTGCACATGCGCGCTCAGCGAAAGATAATCACACTCACTGTGCGGAATTGACCCCGCAGAATGTCACTGTTCAGTCCCAACTCATCCTGGAACTTCTCCAGGTGACACGGGGTACGGGGGTGGCGGGCGGTCAGCGGAGGGCGGAGCCGGCCTTCCACTGATTCCAGTTCAGGTTCCAGCCGCCGAGGCCGTTGTCGGGCGCGACCTGCTTGTCCTTGGAGTTGACGACCTCGACGACGTCGCCGATGAGTGTCCGGTCGAAGAACCAGCCGGCCGGGGTGTAGCTGCTGCCGCCCCGTACGTCGCGCAGCCCGACGCAGCCGTGGCTGACGTTGTCCGAGCCGAAGACGTCCTCGCCCGACCAGTAGTTGCCGTGCAGGAACGTGCCGGATTTGGTGAGCCGGAGGGCGTGCGGGACGTCCTTGATGTCGTACTCGCCGCCGAAACCGACCGTGCGGCCGTCCATCCGGGTCACGTCGTACATCTCGCTGACGACCATCTTCCCGTTGTACGTGTCCATCCCCGGGTAGCCCGCCGTGATCGGGACCGTGGAGACGAGCCGGCCGTCGCGGCGTACCTCCATGGTGTGGGCGGCCACGTCGACCAGGGACGTCTGCGAGCGGCCCACCGTGAAGGCGATCGTCTTGTCCTGGGTGCCGTACACGTGCGGCGCGCCCTCCACATCCCGCAGCCCCACCTCGACGGTGACCTCGGTGCCCGGCTTCCAGTAGGCGGTGGGACGGAAGTCGAGGCGGCTGTCGCCGAACCAGTGCCCCACCACCTCGACCGCCGGCTCGGAGCTCACCCGGATGGCCCGCTGCACGGCCGGGCGGTTCCTGACCGGGCGGTTGAAGTCGAAGGAGACGATCATTCCGGTGCCGACCGTGGACCGGTTCTCCGGCCTGAAGTAGCCGATGAAACGGTGTTCGGGGACCACCGTGGTGAAGGTGGTGTGGCGGGCCGAGCGGTGCCCTGCGCCGTCCACGGCCACCACGTCGACGCTGTACTTGGCGGCGAGCCTGAACCGGCCCGTCCGCCCCCACGGTGTCCAGGAGAGACCGTCGTGCGCGATCCGGCCCGGCACCTCCTGGCTCTGCGTGTCCTCGATCCGCGTCACCTTGACACTCTTCAGCCGCCCGTCGGGGACCTTGACCTCCATCCGGTCGTCCGGGCCGACGTTCCTCGCCCCGTCGCTCGGGGTGATCAGGATCGCGCCCTGCGGGGAGCGCGCCTTCCCGCTGGAGGCGGGTCCGGCGTCGGTGCAGCCGCTCAGCAGGGCCAGCACGGTGAGCAGTCCTGCCCATGTCGGCGCGGTGGCCGAGCTCGCCACCGCCCTCTTCGCTACGTGGTTCACGTCCCCCCAACGACGGCGGCCGGTCGGGGGAAACGTGAGTCCTGGCGCCGGTGTGGGCAGAACAGAGGGGAGGACCACACTCGGGGAGCCGCGGCCGGGACGCCGTGCGCTCCTTTTCGGTGCCGGTCCCCACGAGCCGCGGGAGGCGAGCAGGTGTCGAGCGCAGCCGAGCAGGAGGCAGTGCAGGAGACCGGGGAGACGCAGGAGCGGGAGGAGCGGGAGAGGGTGCCGGTGGTCGTGCCGGGGCGGCCGGCCACGGTGTGGCCCGGTGCCCCGATGCCGCTCGGGGCCCGCTTCCGGGTGGGCCCCGACGGGGTGGCGGGCACCAATTTCGCGCTCTGGGCGGGCGGTGCGGAGGCCGTCGAGCTCTGCCTCTTCGACGAGGCGGGAGACGAGCGGCGCCTTCGGCTGACCGAACTGACCCATGAGATCTGGCACGGCTTCGTGCCCGGCGTCCGGCCGGGTCAGCGGTACGGCTACCGGGTGCACGGCCGCTGGGACCCCTGGACCGGTGCGCGCTGGAACGCGGCGAAGCTGCTCCTCGATCCGTACGCGCGTGCCGTGGACGGCTCGTTCACCCTCCCGGCCGAGGTGTACGGCCATGTGCGGGACTGGCCGCACCAGCAGGTCGCCGACACCGTGCGCGACGAGCGGGACTCCGCTCCGTACGTCCCGAAGGGCGTCGTCGTCCACGACGACGACGACTGGGCGCAGGACCGGCGGCCCAAGACCCCATGGGCGGACTCCGTCATCTACGAGCTGCATGTGCGCGGCTTCACCAAGCTGCACCCCGGGATCCCGAAGGCGCTGCGGGGCACGTACGCCGGTCTCGCCCATCCGGCCGCCGTGGATCACCTGCGGCGGCTGGGAGTGACGGCGGTGGAACTGCTGCCGGTGCATCAGTTCGCCCACGAGGACCATCTGCTCCGGCGCGGCCTGCACAACTACTGGGGCTACAACTCCATCGGCTACTTCGCCCCGCACGCCGACTACTGCGCGAGCGGGACCGCGGGCCAGCAGGTCGGCGAGTTCAAGCGGATGGTACGGGCCCTGCACGACGCCGGGATCGAGGTGATCCTCGACGTGGTCTACAACCACACGGCGGAGGCGAGCGAGCTGGGTCCGATGCTGTCGCTGCGCGGCATCGACAACCGCGGCTACTACCGCCTGCAGGCGGACGCCCGCAGGTACGCGGACTACACCGGCTGCGGCAACACCCTGCACGTGGTCCAGCCGCACGTCCTGCGGCTGATCACGGACTCGCTGCGGTACTGGGTCACGGAGATGGGCGTCGACGGCTTCCGCTTCGATCTGGCGGCCGCGCTGGCCCGCTCGATGCACGACGTCGACATGCTCTCCCCGTTCCTCGCGGTGATCGCCCAGGACCCGGTGCTGCGCCGGGTGAAGCTGATCGCCGAGCCGTGGGACGTCGGCAACGGCGGGTACCAGGTGGGCGCCTTCCCTCCGCTGTGGACCGAGTGGAACGACCGGTACCGGGACGCCGTACGGGACTTCTGGCGCGGTGCCCTGCCCGACGTACGGGATCTCGGCTACCGGCTGACCGGGTCCAGCGATCTGTACGCGTGGGGCGGCCGGCGCCCGTACGCCTCGGTCAACTTCATCACCGCCCACGACGGCTTCACCCTGCGCGATCTGGTCAGTTACGAGCAGAAGCACAACGAGGCCAACGGCGAGGACAACCGGGACGGCACCTCGGACAACCGGGCCTGGAACTGCGGCGCGGAGGGCGAGAGCGACGACCCGGCCGTCAACGCGCTGCGCCGCCGTCAGCTGCGCAATCTGCTCACCACCCTTCTGCTGTCGACGGGTGTGCCGATGCTGGTCGCGGGCGACGAGATGGGCCGTACGCAAGGCGGCAACAACAACGCGTACTGCCAGGACAACGAGGTCGGCTGGCTGGACTGGTCGCTGCTCGACCGGCCGGAGTGGCGGGCGCTGACCGAGCTGACCTCCCGGGTCCTCACCCTGCGCCACACCCATCCCGTGCTGCGCCGCCGCGCCTTCTTCTCCGGGCGTGCGCAGGCGGCGGACGGGCTGCGGGATCTGGCGTGGTTCACCCGGCAGGGCGCGGAGATGACCGAGGAGGACTGGTACGCACCGGCCGCGACGGTCGGGCTCTATCTCTCCGGGCGCGACATCCCCGGCCGGGACGCGCGCGGCGAACCCGTCACGGACGACAGCTTCCTGGCGATCCTGCACGCGGACCACCGGCCGAGCGGTTTCCGGCTGCCCGGACCGCCGTGGGCGCAGAGTTTCGAACTGGTCCTGGACACCTCGCGGGAGGACCAGGCCGAGGCGCCGGGCACCGTACACCCGGGCGGCACGGTGCTGACCGTGCCGCCCAGGTCGGTACTGCTGCTGCGGGTGAGGAAGTGAGCTCCGGAAAATGACGGTCGGGGAACGGGGAAGGGTCAGCCGAGGATGCCGCGGTCGTAGCCGATCGCCACGGCGGCGGCCCGGTCCTTGGCGCCGAGCTTGGCGAAGACATGGGTGAGGTGGGTCTTCACGGTGGCCTCGCTGATGAACAGTTCGGCGGCTATCTCCCGGTTCGAGGTGCCCTTCGCGACGAGTTCGAGCACCTCGCGCTCCCGGGCCGACAGTGCCTCGTGGCCCGGGGCCGCCGGGGTGCGCACCCGGGAGACGAGGCGGGAGGCGACGGCGGGCGAGAGCACGGTGCGGCCGTCGGCAGCGGCGCGTACGGCGGTGAACAGTTCCTCGCGGGGCGCGTCCTTGAGGAGGTAGCCGGTCGCGCCGGCCTCGATCGCGGGGAGGGTGTCGGAGTCGGTGTCGTACGTGGTGAGGACCAGCACCTTGGCGCGGGCGCCGCGCCCGGTCAGTTCGGCGATGGCGGCGACTCCGCCGCCGCCCGGCATCCGCAGGTCCATCAGGGCGACGTCGGGGTCGAGCCGGACCACGAGGTCGACGCCCGCCACCCCGTCCGGCGCCTCTCCGAGGACGCGGAACCCCGGGTCGGAGTCGAACATGCCGCGCAGACCGTCCCGTACGACGGGGTGGTCGTCGACGACGACGAGCGTGATGACGCGTGCGGAATCCTCAGCCATGGCAGGGCAACCGTACTTGTCATCAGCCGTGCCGGACCAGGGGCACCCGGGCGCAGACCGCCGTGCCGCGGCCCGGTTCCGTCTCCACCTCGACGGTGCCCGCGATGCGTTCGGCGCGGGCCCGCATGCCGCCGAGCCCGAATCCGCCCGCGCCGCGGCGGCGCGGCGGCAGGGCGGCGGGGTCGAAGCCGCGGCCGTCGTCCCGTACGTCCAGGGCGAGTTCGTCACCCATGAAGGAAAGGGTGATGCCGACGCGTGAGGCCCCGGCATGGCGGCCGGCGTTGGCGAGGGCCTCCTCGGCGATACGGAGCAGGGTGGCGGCTATCTCGTCGTGGACCGGCTCGGCGGTACCGGTGACGGTGAACTCGGCCCGCACCCCGTGGCGTTCGCCCCAGCCGGTGACGGTCTTCTTCAGTGCGCCCACGAGGTCGTCGTGCTCCAGTGCGGCGGGGACCAGATCGTGGACCGAGCGGCGCGCCTCGCCCAGGCTGTGCCGGGCGAGGGCTGTGGCGCGGTCGATGTGCTGCCGGGCCAGGGCCGGGTCGGTGCCGGCGATCGAGGTGACCACCTGGAGCTGGGCGATGATGCCGGTCAGGCCCTGCGCGAGCGTGTCGTGAATCTCGGCGGCCAGCCGGCGGCGCTCGTCGGCGACCCCGGCCTCCCGGGCCTGGAGCAGGAGTTGGGCATGAAGCCCGGCGTTCTCCGCCAGGGCCTGTTCGAGGCGGGCGTTGGCGGACTCCAGTTCGGCGATGGTGTCGACCTGGGCGCGGGCGTGATCGGCCTCCCGGTCGCCGATCTGGGCGAAGATCAGGGTGATGGTTGCGTGGAGGGCGAAGACGATGCCGAAGGCGATCCAGCTCATGAGGCCGGCCGGCGGGAGGCCGCTGCCGGACTGCGAGCCCGCCATGATGACGGCGGTGACCAGCAGCCCGGTGCGCACCGCCCGTTGCGGGAGCAGCCGGACGGCGTCGAAGTAGCCGAGAACCGCGAAGATGGAGAAGAACGGGTTGCACCAGGTCAGTCCGAAGGCGAGTGACGTGCGGGCGACGAAGTAGAACCGCGCCGCCCGCGACCGCGGGGGGAGCGCCGGCCCGTACCGTCCCCACCAGAGCTGGAGGACGAGCGCCACCGGGACCAGCGCCGCGGCGGCGTACACGTCCGAGCGGGACATGATGAGGCCGGCGGACACGGCAGAGGCCGCGGTGGCCAGGCCGAGCAGAGTGTACGGTCCGTACCGGAAGAACCATTCCCACCACTGCGCGGCCGTCGTGCCGGCTGTGGATGCCTGTGTCGCGTCCCCCGTGTTCATGGCTGAAGTCTCCCCCGCAACCGGTCACTCCCACCGGAACAGGCGGGTCGCGAGCAGGGTCACCAGGGCTGCCCACAGCGCCATCACGCCCAGTTGTGCCCAGCCGGGCCAGCCTCCCGACGCCGCCCGGTCCAGTGCCTGGGAGGCCGCGCCGAACGGGGTGACCTGAACGATGCGCCGGAGGGTGTCGGGCATGGTCTGCACCGGGATCCAGACCCCGGCGGTGAACATCATCACGAGGTTGGCAACCGTGCCGATGGCGGAGGATGCCTTGGTGGTGCGGGAAAGCGCACACAGCAGCGCGCCGAGGCCGAGGACGCTCGCGGTCGCCAGAAGCAGCGCCAGGACGTAGCCGAAGGGCTGTCCGGGCAGCCTCACGCCGAAGGCGGTGCGGCCGACGGTCATCACCAGCGCGGCGGAGCCGAGGGCCGCGGCGCCGTGCAGGGCGATCTGCGCGGTGAGCAGGGCGGACGGCGGCACCGGAGTGGTCGACATCCGGCGCAGGATCCCGCGCTCGCGGTAGCCGGTGAGGATGGGCGGCATGGCCCCGATCCCGGCCATGATCATGGCGAGCAGCACCGACACCGGTACGTACAGATCGACGACGCGGCGTCCACCGAGCGCGTCGTCGGGGTGTCGGAAGGACGGGATCAGGCCGAGGATCGTCAGCAGCGCGGTCGGGAAGACGAGGATCCAGAACAGGCTGCCGGGTTCGCGGAGGAAGAGCCGCGTCTCGGTCCTGAGCACCGCCGCCCACGGGGTGGCCGTCGTCCTGGCCGGGGTCGCTGTGGTCATCTCAGGCCGCCTGTTCTGTTTCCGTGAGATCGAGGAAGGCGTCGTCCAGCGTTGCTTCCCAGACGCGGAGCTGGTGTGCGGTGATGCGGTGACGGGCCAGTAGCGAGATCACCGCGTTGACGGTCTCGTCGGATCCGTTGATGACGATCCGGCCGTCCTTCCGCTCGACGGACACCGCCCCGGGCAGCAGGCCCAGTTCGGTGTCGTCGAGCGGCCGGGAAGGCGTGAAGGAGATGACCGTGGCACTGCCTGCCCTGCTGATCAGGCCGGACGGGGTGTCGAGGGCGACGACCTTCCCCTTGTCGATCACGGCGACACGGTCGCAGAGCCGGTTGGCCTCCTCCATGAAGTGGGTGACCAGAAGGACCGTCACACCGCTGTCGCGGACGTCCTCGATCAGCTTCCAGGTGTCCCGGCGGGCCCGCGGGTCCAGACCGGTGGTCAGCTCGTCGAGGACGACGACCCGCGGGTTGCCGACCAGGGCGAGCGCGATGGACAGCCGTTGTTTCTGACCGCCGGACAGCTTGGCGAACCGGGTGCCGTACATGGTGTGCAGAGCGAGCCGTTCGGCCAGCGCGCGCCAGTCGGCGGGGTCCGGGTAGAAGGCGCTGTACAGCTCCAGCGCCTCGGCCACGGTGAGTTTGGGCTGGAGTTCGCTCTCCTGGAGCTGTGCGCCGAGCAGCCCGGTCACCCGGCCGTGGTCGGCTACGGGGTCGAGCCCGGCCACCCGGACCGTACCGGCGTCGGGGACCCGCAGCCCCTCGACGCACTCGACGGTGGTGGTCTTGCCCGCTCCGTTGGGGCCGAGGATCCCGAAGATCTCCCCCTCGTCGACGGAGAAGCTCACTCCGTCGATCGCGGTGCGCCCGGCGTATGCCTTGCGCACCGCGTTCACTTCGATGATTGCCATGCCTACGAGCATCGTGTCCGGGGAACCGGCGCACCATCGTCCATCGCGCTCGAAGCGGCATCGGCCGATCGGTTGATACCGGGTACGACCAGCGGGCTCGGGCACCGCCGGACGGCGGGTCCGGGCACCGCCGGACGGCGGATCCGGCGCCACCGGACGGCTGCTCCCGCACGGCCGGACGGCTGAAAAACCACATGAGCGATGTCAGTGGTGAACCGTAGGCTCGACTGTGATGCCCGAAGAACATGTAGAGCCCAAGGAACGGTCCACCGCACGCTCCCTGCTGCGTTTGTGGCCCTATGTGAAGCCCGTGCGCAACCGCCTGTCCGCCGCCGCGCTGATCGCGATAGTCGCCTCGTGCATGGGTCTGGTGATCCCTCTCGTACTGAAGTGGATCGTCGACGGCCCGGTGGCGGACCGCGATCCGGGGGGTGTCTGGCTGGGCGCGCTGTACCTCCTCCTGCTGGGCATCGCCGAGGCCGTGCTCTTCGGGATCCGGCGGTGGCTGGTGGCCCGGCCGCTGGCGGGGGTCGAAGCGGCGATGCGGGCCGACCTGTACCGGCATCTGCAGCGGCTGCCGGTGGCGTTCCACGACCGCTGGCCGTCGGGGCAGTTGCTCTCTCGCGGGACCACGGACCTGATGCTGCTGCGCATGTTCCTGGCGTTTCCGCTGACGTTCCTGCTGGTCAACGGCACGACGATCCTGGTCGGGTTCATCATTTTGCTGATGCAGCAGTGGACGCTGGGGCTGGTGCTGCTCGCTCCGGTGGTGCCGTTGGTGATTCTCTGCTCGGTCTTCGAGACGAAGTACTCGGTCGTGGCGCGCCAGGCGCAGGACCAGGTCGGTGATCTGACGACGGTCGTCGAGGAGAGCGTGCTCGGCATCCGCATCATCAAGGGCTTCGGCCGGCACCGAAGCCAGGCCCTCGCGTTCCGTGCCCTCTCGCAGCGGCTGCGCGGTACGGAGCTGGGCAAGGCGCGTCTCCTCGCGGGCATCTGGGCCGTCATCACCACGATCCCCGAGCTGGCCATCGGGGCGGCGCTGGTCCTCGGCACAATCCAGGTCGCCGACGGCGGGCTGTCGGCGGGCACGCTGGTGGCGTTCCTCTCGACGGCGCTCGCGCTGCGGTGGCCGATCGAGTCGATCGGCTTCCTGCTGGCGATGAGTCAGGAGTCTGCGACGGCGACCGAGCGGTTCTTCGAGGTGATGGACGTGGCCGAGGAGGAGGACGCGGCCGCTGCCGACGGCCGCGCGCCGCAGGGCACGGACGACGGCCGGGGCGAAATGGTCTTCGAGGGCGTGGAGTTCCGCTATCCCGACGCGGAGCCCGGTTCCCTACCCGTACTGTCCCGGATCGATCTGCGCATCCGCCCCGGCGAGACGATGGCCCTGGTCGGGGCCACGGGTTGCGGGAAGACGACGCTCACCGCTCTCGTACCGCGGCTGCACGAGGCCACCAGGGGGCGGATCACGCTGGACGGCAGGGACATCACCGCCATGCCCCGGCAGGAGCTGCGCACGCTGGTGTCCGTGGCCTTCGAGGAGCCGACGCTCTTCTCGGCGACCGTCGGGGAGAACGTGCTGATGGGCGCCGAGGGCGCCGGGGAGGACGAGTTGCGGCGGGCGCTCGCCGTCGCGCAGGCCGACTTCGTGTACGACCTGCCCGAGGGCATCGGCACCCAGGTCGGCGAGCAGGGGCTCAGCCTCTCCGGGGGGCAGCGGCAGCGGCTCGCGCTGGCCCGCGCCGTGGTCGGCCGGCCCCGTTTCCTGGTGCTCGACGATCCGCTCTCCGCCCTGGACGTGCACACGGAGACGCTGGTGGAGGCCGCGCTGCGGCAGGTGCTGGAGGAGACGACGGCGATCGTGGTCGCGCACCGGCCGTCCACCGTCATGCTCGCGGACCGGGTGGCGCTGCTCTCCGAGGGCCGGATCACCGCCGTCGGCACCCATCAGGAACTGCTGCGCGGCAATGCGGAGTACGCGTGGCTGATGTCGGGGGCCACCGGCGCGCAGGAGGGTGCCCCCGCCGTGGACGCCGTCCCCGATCTGTCCGGCGAGGGCCGTCTCGTACCGGACGTCCCCGCCGAGAAGGGCCGTACCCGATGACCAGCCCCACGACCAGCACGACAACCGGTACGACAACCGGTACGACGACGACCGGGCCCGCCGACCGGCGGCCGGACGCGCGGAAGGAGCCTGCGGGCCCGTCCCCCTCCGACGGCGCCGGGGACCGGTTCGACCGGGACGATCTGCCCACGCCCCGCGGTGCGACCCGCGCGCTGCTGATGTCGCTGCTCCGGCCGCACCGGGGCCGGGTGCTGGTGTCGGCGCTGTTGCTGCTGATCCAGCAGGCGGCGGTACAGGCGGGCCCGCTGCTCGTCGCGTACGCCATCGACAGCGGTGTGCCCGCGTTCCGGGACGCGGACTACGGGCCGTTGATCGCGGTGGCCGTGGGGTACGCGCTGTGTTCGGCGGCCGCGGGGCTCATGCAGTACGCGTTCATCATGGTCTCCGCCCGGATCAACCAGGACGTGCTGCTCGATCTGCGCGGCCGGATCTTCCGCCACGCGCAGGCGCTGAGCGTGGACTTCCATGAGCGCTACACCTCGGGGCGGCTGATCTCCCGTTCCACCACGGATGTGGAATCGCTGCGGGAACTGCTCAGCGAGGGGCTGCAGGAGCTGATCGGCATCGTCCTGTCCTTCGTCTCCATCTCGCTGGTGCTCCTCTGGCTGGACTTCGGTCTCGGCGCGGTGGCGGTGCTCTCCTTCGTCCCGCTGTATCTGCTGGTACGGCGCTTCCAGCGGCGGGCCGGGGTGCTCTACGTGGCCCGGTCGACGGCGATCGCCGCGGTCATCGTGAAGTTCGCCGAGTCGATGAACGGCATCCGTCCCGTCCAGGCGTTCCGCCGCGAGCGCCTCAACGACGCGCACTTCGAGGACCTCAACTCGGCCCACCGGCAGGCGAACGGCGGCGCGATGCTGGAGATGGCGCGCTATGTCGTCGGCTCCCGGCTGGTCGCCAACACGGCGGTCGCGGGGATCGTGCTGTGGGGTGCGTACCGGGTGGCGTCGGGCACGCTGGCGCTCGGTGTGCTGGCCGCGGCCGTGCTCTATCTGCGCCGGTTGTACGACCCGATCGACCGGCTGGGCATGTTCCTCAACTCCTACCAGTCGGCCGCCGCCTCGCTGGAGAAGATCGCGGGCCTGCTGGCCCAGACCCCGTCCGTCCCCGAGACGGCGAATCCGGTCGGCCTGCCCGCGCTCGCGGGTGAGCACCCGGGCCGCGAGGTCGTCTTCGACTCGGTGCGGTTCGCCTACCGTACGGGTGGCGAGGTGCTGCCCCGCTTCGATCTGACGGTCCCGGCCGGTCAGACCGTCGCCGTGGTCGGTTCGACGGGCGCGGGCAAGTCGACGCTCGCCAAGCTGCTGGCCCGCTTCTACGACCCGACCGAGGGCCGGGTGCTGCTCGACGGGACCGATCTGCGGGATCTGGCCGTGCCCGAGCTGCGGCGGGGTGTGGTGATGGTGACCCAGGAGGCGTTCCTGTTCTCCGGGACGGTCGCCGAGAACATCGCGATCGGCAGCCCGGACGCGACCCGCGAGGAGATCGAGCAGGCCGCCAAGGCGATCGGCGCACACGATTTCATCGCCGGGCTGCCCGAGGGGTACGACACGGACGTACGCAAGCGGGGCGGCCGGATCTCGGCCGGTCAGCGCCAGTTGGTCGCGTTCGCCCGGGCCCTGCTCGCGAACCCGTCCGTGCTGATCCTCGACGAGGCGACGAGCTCCCTGGACATCCCCGGCGAACGGGCGGTGCAGCGGGCCATGGACACGGTGCTCCACGGCCGCACCGCGGTGGTGATCGCCCACCGTCTGTCGACCGTGGAGATCGCGGACCGGGTCCTGGTGATGGAACACGGCCGCATCGTGGAGGACGGCGCCCCGTCCGAACTCATCGACGGCACCGGCCGCTTCGCCGACCTCCACCGGGCGTGGCGGGAGAGCCTGGCGTGACGGGGAGGGTTCTAGGATCCGCGATTCCGTGAGCAATTCCACGTGACCATGAGCACCGTCCGAGCAAATCCAGGCGATCATGAGCAACGATCACGGTCTGTAGTAGTCAGTTGTTGGTCGTTTGCGATCTTCCGGGATGCGCGAGAGAAGTCCTTCGTACCGTCCCGGTATGGCGACAGCACGCTCAGGCAAGGGCCGCATCAAGAGCAAGAGCCCCACGGCGTCGATTCGGTACGTGGACGGGTCGACACGTGAAGTTCCCTTTTCTCAGCTCCGGTTGAGGGATTTCGCCGAGTCGGAGCCATGGCGTCGGGTCCGTTCGGCACATGGGATGGCGCGCTACTCGCTGGACACACCCTGATACGGGGCCAAGCCCCTGATCACGAATGTCCGTCAAAGCGGACCAATCCCAGGCAGTGAGTTCTTCAGTTCGGCCTCCCCCGCGATGGCGGATGTGATCGGCTGTCAGGCAGCGTGCTCGATGGCATGTTTTGATCTCTTGGAGGGGTAATTGATGCAGGGCTTAACGCGGGTACCGCTGGAAGGCGGCGGGGCGATTCTGTTCGAGGCTGGGCCGGAACTGGAACTCGGCGGGCCGGTGAAAGCGGGGCGGGTCGGGGATGCGATCCGTGAGCTGCCTCAGACGCTGCAGGCCGCTCTGGTGCCAGTTCGGGAGACCGCGCGGGCCGTGTTGGAGCAGTTGAAGGAGGCCGGGCCGGACGAGGCGGAGGTGGAGTTCGGGGTCGATCTCTCGTCTGAGACCGGTGCCATCATCATCAAGAGCGACGTAGCCGTTCATCTGAAGATCCGGTTGCTCTGGAAGAAGGATGAGCCCACACCCGCTGCGGGGGACGCCGGAGCATGAGTGTCAGGGACGGCCTGTCGACAGGCCACGGCCGCAACAGCTTTGTGGGGGCTGCCCCTGATCTGACGGCCTCCGGTGAGGCACATGGGTCCGTGCCGGATTCGGTGGTCCAGGTACTGGCAGCGGACGGTGAGGTGGCCGGGGCGGGCTTTCTGGCCGGTGAGGGTGTCGTCGTCACCTGTGCACATGTCGTGCGCGCGGCCGGACAGGGGCCAGACGGCCGGGTGGAGCTCGCCTTCCCGCACCTGCCGAGTGCGCCGCGGGTGTGGGGTGAGGTACCAGCAGAGCAGTGGCGGAAACCGGAGGCCGAAGACATCGCCTTCGTGGAGCTGAACAGTGTTCCGGCAGGCGTACGAGCGTTGTCGCTGGGGTCGGGGGCGGGGTGTCAGGGACACAGGGTCTCCTCGTTCGGGTTTCCCACCCAGGCACCGCCCGGCGGCCATTTCGGCTACGGCACGGCCGGTGACTTGTTGCCCGACAGCACCGGTACAGGCGAGCTGTTGCAGCTGTCGGGGGCCAACAGCCTGACGACCGGGTTCAGCGGCGGGCCGGTCGTGGACGGGGCGACCGGGCTGGTGATTGGCATGGTCACCTCTATCACCACTCCTGATGCCCACCTGAGGGGGCTGGGCATCGCGTATGCCACACCGGTCGATGTGCTGCGTCAGGTTCGGCCCGAGCTGGCTGAGCATGAGGTGTGCCCGTATCTGGGTTTGGAGCCGTTCACCGCCGGGGACGTCGGCTGGTTCCATGGCCGTGACGCGGCGGTGGAGGAGGTCCTGGAGGCGCTTGGAGGGCATCGGCGGATGCTGATGCTGCTGGGCTCCTCCGGAGCGGGAAAGACCTCTATGGTCAACGCAGGTGTGCTGCCTGCTCTGGCCAGCGGGGCACTCCCGGGCAGCGATCGCTGGCTGTCTGTGGTCGTTCGGCCCGGTCCGGACTTCTTCGCGGAACTGGAGAGTGCGGGGTTGCCCGGCGCCTCCACCTACGGCCTGACAGCGGCGGTCGAGGCCCGCCTCGAGACGGAGCCCGACTTCGATCGACTGCTGCTGGTCGTCGACCAGTTCGAGGAACTCCTCACTCAGCCGGGCCCCGCATCCGGTAGTGGGGCGTCCGAAAGGCGGCAGAGCGCGGCAAGTCAGCTTGTGGAACTGAGTGACTCCCCAGTCGCCGTGACCATTCTGTTGATCATGCGCAACGACTTCTACGCTCCTCTCGACGCCTTCGCCCCTCATCTTATGCGAGCCGCCTTTCCGGGACTGCTGAACGTGCCCGCGACCGTGGGCCGCCGGGAACTTGAGGCGATTATCACCAAGCCGGCCGAGGCCGTCGGCCTGCGTATCGAGAACGGCCTGACCGAGCGGATCATCAATGACGTTCTCGAGGTCGAGTCCACGGGCCGGCAGGCACCGGTAACCCTGCTGCCGCCCTTGGAGCTCGCCTTGCGGGAGCTGTGGCGGCGCCGCGAGGACGGTCGACTGACTCACGCCGCGTACGAGAGAACCGGCCAGGTCACCGGCAGTATGACCACTTGGTGCGATATGGCTCTCAACCAACTGCCCGACGATCATCGGCCCATAGCGCGGCGGCTCTTGACCGCGCTTGTCCGTCCCGCGGACGAGTCAGGCGGTATCCCCGCCACACGCCACCTTGTCCCTCTCACCCGTCTGCGTTCCCTGGTGGTCGACGCCCACCGGGGAGGTCCGGACGCCGAGTCCGTCTTCGATGCAGTGCTGGCGTCCCTCACCCGCTACCGGATCGTCATCACCGGAGCCACCACGCCCCGTGGTGCGACTGCAGGGGAACCGGCGGCCGAACTCATCCACGACGCGCTTGTCCGGGACTGGGTCAACCTCCGCAAGTGGGTCGCCCGTGATCAGCAGTTCCACCTTTGGCTGCACCGTGTCGCCGAACATCAGATCCGCTATTCCCGCAGCGGCCTGTCCGGGGATCTTCTGGACGGGTCCCTCCTGGCCGAAGGTCTGCAGTGGGTTGGACAGCGGCCGCTGCCGGCCGATGTCTCTGCGATCGTCACAGCCAGTCGGCGCCACCACCAAAGAGCCATCCGTCGCACGCGGCGCATCAACATCGCTCTCATCGCCTTGGTCGTCCTCGCACTGATCGCCACAGGTATCGCCTTCCAGCAACAGCGCAGCGCCGCCACCGCAGAGCGGCAGGCCCTGTCCCGGCAGCTCTCCGCCCAATCGGCAAGCCTCCTCACCGAGAACGCCGACCTCGCGTTGTTGTTGGCTGTCCAGGCGTATCGCACGAGCCCCACAGCCGAGGCAACCGCGAGCCTTGAGGGTGCGTCCCAATTCCCCCTGACGCGAAGTTTTGATGTCCCCGAGGACGCCCGCTCGGTGGCCTTCGATCCCCACGACGGGAATATTCTCGCGATTTCTCGTGACACCCGTGTGCAACTACGAGACGCGACAACCGGTAAAACCTTCCACACCTTCACCTACGGCGACACCCTTAGTTCGATTGCGTTCGACCCTGAAAACAGTGGAATCCTTGCCCTTGCCGGGACCAAGGGGGTGCAAATCAGGAACACGGCCACTGGAAAACTTCTGAACACCGTCGCCCGCAGCAGAACTATCAGTGCTGTGGCTGTGGATCCGAAGGGGAATACTTTAGCCACGGGAAGTGTCGACGGCGACGTCGAATTGTGGGACATGGGCACCGGTAGGCTTATCCGGAGCTTCGACGATCCAGGCGCTTCGAGCAGCGGTTCCATCGAATCCGTGGCCTTCAGTTCCAATGGACACACGCTTGCCGCAGGCAACGATTTGGCCTGGCTATGGGATGTCGCGACCGGCAAAGTGTTACGCGAATCTCCGGGGGAAGAATCCGAAGACTCTGCGTCCTCTGTCGCGTTCAGCCCTGATGGAAAGAAGCTCGCGACCGGACCCGGCGGAGCGGTGGGGGCAAAGGTGAAGCTGTGGGACGCCACCACCGGTCAGAACAAGGCTACCCTGGCCAGCACTGATTTCGTCTCGGTGGCTTTCAATCCGGACGGCAAGGCCGTCGCCACCAGCGGCGGGAATGGAGTCCAATTATGGAGCTCGGAAACCGGCCAGCTCCAGGCCACTCTCAGCCGCACACCTTTCACGTCCGTCGCGTTCGGTCCGGACGGGCGCACTCTTGCCGCCATTGACGAAGACCGCGAAATGGTGCGGCTATGGGACGCCAGCATCCATCAGGCCCGAGGCATTCTTCCCTGTACCGGAAACGGCCCGGTGGCCTTCAGCCCGGACGGGAGGACACTTGCCGCTTCTGCCCCCGCATTCCCTTACTCTATCGCGACGTTGTGGGACTACCATGCAGAAAAGTCCCAGAACAATCCATCGTGTGACGACGAAGGGGCACCTGTCGGCCGGCTCTTGGGGCCCCTCACGCTGTCGGACAGTCCTTTGGGCGGCTTCCCGGTGAAGTTCAGCCCCGAAGGTCACCTTGTCGCCACTGGACCGACCTACACAATGGAAGGAAAGATCGATCGCCAGGCACACCTGCGGGGTGCGGTCAACGGCGGGAGCGAAATGCTCCCTGCGGGAACCATGGCTCTTGCCTTCCACCCCAAGGATATTCGCACTCTCGCCATTTCCGACAGCGCGGACGTCCGGCTGTGGGACCTGAACACTCATAAGGATTGGCCACTTCCGGGGTCGAGCAGCGAGACCAATCTGGAGTTCGATCCGGACGGGCATACCCTGGCCACCTGGGGGAAAGACAAAGGGGTCCAACTATGGGACCTGAAGACCCGAAAAGCCTGGCAACTCCCACGAACAAGCGCCCAAACTGATCTGGAGTTCGATCCCGACGGGCACACCCTGGCCACCTGGGGAGCGGGCAAAGGGGTCCAACTATGGGACGTAAAAACTCGAAAGGTCCGGACACTTCCGGGAACGAGCAGCAGCACTGGTGCGGCATTCCATCCGAAGGACAGCCGCATCCTGGCCACCTGGGGAGCGGGCAAAGGGGTCCAACTATGGGACGTAAAAACTCGAAAGGTCCGGACACTTCCGGGAACGAGCAGCAGCACTGGTGTGGCATTCCATCCGAAGGACAGCCGCATCCTGGCTGTCGAAAGTGACGAGGGTGTACAGCTGTGGGACATCGCCATCGACCACCTCTGGGCCACCCTGCATGACAGCGGTACCACGAATGGCCTGTACTTCAGTCCGGACGGGCGCACTCTCGCCACCAGTGACAGCAACTCGCTACCAGTGCGCCTGTGGGATGTTCACCTTCCGCATCCTCCCGAGTCGATTCAACAGATCTGCAAGGCGGTTGTCCGCGATCTCACCCGGCAGGAATGGTCGCTGTACCTGCCGGATCAATCCCCAAGAGCTGTCTGCGACTCATGACGACTACACTGGTAACTGACGATTTCTCAGCGAAATGACCATGTGATGGCTGAGGTGTTGGGTTTGGCCGGGGCGGTCGTGGATGCCCCGGCCGCAGACAAACGTGTGGAGCTCCTTGCAGGACCGTTCTCTCCCACAGGTCGTCCGCTGCGAAAAACCCAGAGGCTCCGCGGTGGCCACCTTGTTGCCATACTGGACGTCCCACACCACGTGGTGGCGTACCTGGCCCGCCTGCTGGCCGCCCACCGCCGCCGGGTCAGGACGCCGAGGACCTCGCGTACTCTGATCCCGTTCCGCCATGCAGTGCTGGTTCCGTGAACGCGGCTGCGCGCACCGCCTCGCCCGGGAGGCCGGCGTCTCGCAGGCCACCGGCTACCGCTACCTCTACGAGGGCATCGACCTCCTCGCCGCCCAAGCCTGGCTCTCCACGAGGCCCTCGACCGCTGCCGACGCGAAGGCACCAGTCACATCATCCTCGGCGGCACCCCTGATCGCCCCCGACCGCGTCGCCGGTGGCCGCGACAACGGCAACGACCTCTGGTTCAGCCAGAAAAACAAGGCGTTCGGCGGAAACGTGCAAATTCCCGGCCCCCGACCGCACTCCGCTATGGGTCTCCGGCGCTGAGCCCGGCTCCACCCCTGACATCGCCGACGCCCGCATCCACGCACTCCCCCGCTCCATAAGGCCGCGGCCCACGGCCTGCCCACACTCTTCGACAAGGGATACATCGGCGCCGGCATCGGCATCCTCGTCCCGGCCCGACGCGCGACGCCCGACGCCCGAAGGGACGGTTGGAGCGAGACCTGCACGTGGACACGCGAACCACGAACAGCCTGATCAGAGGGAGCAATTGTCAAGAGTTGTGGATTGGCTGAGATGCTGATGCGTTCTTGCGTTCCAGCAGTGTGACCGTGACGCCGGGCGCGATCTGGCGCTCGCCGACAGGTATGAATCCGCGCCGACGATAGAGCGCAACCGCGGGCAGGTTGGCAGTTCCGGTGGAGACGACGGTCAGTTCCGCGGGCTCGATTGAGTCCAGAGCGTCGAGCAGTGCCGTTGCGACGCCGCGGCGATGCACGACGGGATGGACCACGAGGCGGCAGATGTCCAGAGCATCGTTCGGCAAGCGGGTCCAGGCGACCGCTCCGACAAGTCTCAACTCGTCGCGAACCCCGAGGAAGGACTCGTCACATGCGCGCAACTGCTCAAGGGTCTCGTGCAGGGGCGGGATGCCGTCGAAGCCGATGAGCCGGGCTTCGACCGCGTAGGAGGCCCGCTGAAGGTCCCACAGATGACGCAGGGTGTCGGGATCGGACAGGTCGAGCCGAACGGGTTCAGCAAAGGGTCGGTGGGATTCGGTGGCGGCGTGCCGTTGGCCGGTCATGCTGTGATCCTTTCAGAACGCTCGACCAGGACGCCGTTCTCGAACCGGGCGCCCGCACGGACCAGGGGCACCAGGTGGGCTCCGGTGATCGCGCGCCAGCGTTCCTGGGCGGATTCGACGAGCTTGAACACCATCGCGAGGGCTGCGGCCGGGCTGCTGGCGCCGCGGGTGGCCTTGGTGCGGAGCTTGACTGTGGAGAACGTCGACTCGATCGGGTTCGTAGTGCGCAGGTGGATCCAGTGCTCGGCCGGGAAGTCGTAGAACGCCAGCAGTTCCTCCCGGTCGTCGGTGATCTTCGCGACGGCCTTGGGCCACTTCGCGCCGTAGGTCTTCGCGAACGCCTCGATCGCCTTCTCGGCATGGGCGCGGTCATCGGCGTTATAGATCACCTGCATCGCCTTCGTCGCGCCTGGCTGTGCAGACTTCGGAAGGCAGTTCGTGACATTTCTGGCCTTGTGAACCCAGCACCGCTGGTGCCGGGCAGCCGGGAACACCTCGGCCAGTGCCTTCCACAGCCCCATTGCGCCGTCTCCGATAACCAGCTCGGGGGCGCGCATGCCGCGCCTGCGGCAGTCGCGCAGCAGGTCGGCCCCCGACTCGGTGGACTCGCGCAGTCCCTCGGCAAGCGCGATCAGCTCCTTGGTGCCGTCCAGCCGGACGCCGAGCAGGACCAGCACGCACGAGTGCGCCTGACCCAGCCGGACCTTGGGGTGCACGCCGTCGGCCCACACGTACACGTAGTCGCACTCCGACAGGTCCCGGTCCTGGAAGGTGGCGTGGTCGTCCTGCCACTGCTTCGTCAGCCGCGTCACCGTCGCAGGTGACAGCCCTGCCGTGCCGCCGAGGAACTGCTCCAGCGCCGGAACGAAGTCGCCGGTGGACAGGCCGTGCAGGTACAGCAGCGGCAGCACCTCGGAGATCTTCGGTGACTTGCGGCACCAGGGCGGCAGGATCCTGGAGGAGAACCGCTTGCGCTCCCCGGTGGCCTCATCGACGCGGCGGTCGTTCACCCGCGGCGCTTTCACCTCCACCGGCCCGGCGGCCGTGACCACGGTCCGCGGCTGGTGGTAGCCGTTGCGGACCACCAGGCGGCGGCCGGCGCCTTCCGTCTCCGCCGCCAACTCGGCTATGTACTGGTTGACTTCGGCCTTCAGGGCAGCGGCGAGCATACGGCGGGCGCCCTCGCGCACGATCTCATCGATCAGGGAGCCGGATTCGGTGGAGCCGTCGTCGGTGACTACGCTGAGCACGGGCGTACCTTCCCGGCCCGCGCTGCGAACGCGGGCCTACTCGGTGACCATCACAGGATCATTCGGGAAGGTACGCCCTCCGCGTCCCTCCCAGGGACTGATCCACAGGTCTTGAGCATTGCTCGATCAGAGGTACCCGCGCCCCGCCGCGGAACTGAAGCAACACTGGCACTCTGCAGTACGTCACCCTCAGCCCCAGCCGGATCGGCGACATCGCCGACGCCGCCCTCGTACCCAACAGAATCTAAAAATGATTCCCGCTGAGAGAACGTCACTCAGTGCCCATCTCTTCAGTGTGCTCTGGTAACCGCGATCGAACGCGGCCCACCCGACCTCACACCCGGGCCGAACGTTATGGAATGCGGATCACAGAGCTGCTGCTACTCACAGTGACCGCACTCGATATCCTGGTGCCGGTTTCTGCTCGTGATCAGCCGACACGAGCAGTGCTCATCACTCGCGGATTTCGACGTTCCCGCAGGAACTCATGCTCACGATCCCGCGCTCCCTACACTGAGTCCAGGATCCGCGAGTCGACGCGCAATGTCGGCTGAGGATGCGCACTCGATGGGCACATCTCGGTCCGAGTGCGCAATGGATCTCGCGACCAGCGCCGATGCGTACCTTGCCGTCGATCCGCGCCACCATGCGGCAGCGCTGGGCGCCACTTGCCGCGGAGTTTGGCGATGCCGGTGCTGTCAGCGCTCGGGGCAGCTCACACCGCCAACCCGAGCGAGCAAGGCAGCGTCCTCAGTGGGTAACGCGTCCATCGCCAAGCCGCCGAGGTCGAGTCGTCTGTTCCCGCCGGCTCTCAGATCCCAAGGGTCGCTACTCACGGTGACTACCAAAAACGTCCGGACACGGAGTTCTGCTCAGGATCAGTCGACACGAGCGCTGCTCATCACCCGCGGATTCCGACGTATCCGCAGGAGCCAGTGCTCACGAAGTCGCGCTTCCTACAAGGGTACGGGGCGCGCGCGGGGTTTGACGACGGGGGTGTGACGACGGGCCCGGGCCCGCCCCTCGCCCGCTCCACCCGGCGTGCGTGATCGGGCCGGAGCTGGTCTGCTGATTCCGGGGGGCCGTCCACCCGTGTCCCCGTATCCCGGAGAGATCCAGATGAGCGTCTCCAACGTCTATCGGGCCGCGCAGGTCGCAGCCGCCGGCGGTCCGTTCGAGATCGTCGAGCGTGAGGTACCGCGCCCCGGCCCCGGCCATGTACGGGTGGCCGTGGATGCCTGCGGGGTTTGCCACAGTGACGCCTTCTTCGTGAACGACGCGCTTTTGGGCGTACGGTTCCCGGTGGTCCCCGGGCATGAGATCGCCGGGCGGATCGAGGAGCTCGGCGAGGGGGCGGAGAACGCCTGGCGGGTGGGTGACCGGGTGGCGGTGGGCTGGTTCGGCGGCAGCTGCGGCCACTGCACGCCCTGTAGGCAGGGCGACTTCATGGTGTGCCGGTATCTGAAGGTGCCCGGGTGGGCGTACGACGGAGGCTATGCCGAGACGGTGATCGCGCCGGTGGACGCCCTGGCCCGGATCCCCGACGCGCTGGACGCGGCCGACGCGGCGCCCATGGGCTGCGCGGGGGTGACCACGTACAACGGGCTGCGGCGCAGCTCCGCGCGGGCGGGTGACCTGGTCGCCGTGCTCGGCATCGGCGGCCTCGGCCATCTGGGTGTGCAGTTCGCGGCCGCGATGGGCTTCGAGACGGTGGCCATCGCCCGCGGAGCCGCCAAGGCCGACTTCGCCCGGGACCTCGGCGCGCACCACTACATCGACAGCACGTCGGACACCACCGTCGCGGACGCGCTGCAGGCCCTCGGCGGCGCCAGGGTCGTCCTGGCCACCGCCTCCAACTCCGGGGCCATCACGGCGACTGTGGACGGCCTCGCGCCCCGCGGCGAGCTGGTCGTCATCGGCGCGGACCCCGAACCGCTGGGAATCAGCCCGACCCAGCTGCTCATGAGCGGCAAGGTCGTCCGGGGCCACCCGTCCGGCACCGCGCAGGACGTCGAGGACACCCTGGCGTTCAGCGCCCTGCGCGGAATCCGCCCGATGACCGAGACCGTGCCGCTGGACGCGGCCGACGAGGCGTACCGGAAGATGCTGTCCGGCGCCGCCCGCTTCCGGATGGTGCTCACCACGCACTGACGCACCCCGCCGCGCACCGGGGCGGCGGGCTCCGTCACGACCGTGGCTTCTCCTCGGCACGGTCGTGGCCGCCCGGTCCGTCGGCCGTTACGGACGCCGCGCCCCGGAGCAGGACGACGGAGAGCACGGCGGCCCCGGCCATCGCGGCCCCGGCCCCGGCCGCGGCTGCGTTCAGGCTGTGGGTGAAGGCGCGGAAAGCCGTGGGGAGTACCGCGTCCCGCAGCTGGTCCGGGAGCTGCCGGGCGCCCGCGACCGCGCCTGACAGGGTCTCCCGCGCGGCGTCGGGTGCGCCGGGGGCCGTAGCGCTCATATCCCGGCCATAGACGGCGGCGCCGACCGAACCGAGCATCGCCATCCCCAGGGCGCCGCCGAGCTCCTGACCCGATTCGAGGACGGCGGCAGCGGAGCCCGCGCGCTCGGGCGGTGCGGCGCCCAGGGCGAGTTCGTTGGCGAGCGTCATCGCGGAGACCAGGCCGCCCGCGTAGACGGCGGACCCGGCGAGTGTCACCCAGAGCGGCGAGTCGGTCCCGATCCGGGTGAGTGAGAGGAAGCCCGCAGCGGAGACGAGGAACCCGCCGCCCATGACGTACCCGCGGTCGAACCGCCGGGCGAACGCACCGGCCGCCGGCGCGGCGACCATGACACCGAGGGACGGCACCAGGCTCCACATGGCCGCCTCGAGGGGACTCTTGCCCAGGACGGACTGCACGCACTGGGAGAAGAACGCCGCGAATCCGACCGTTGCAGCCATGGCGCAGGCCGTGGCTTCCTTCACCCGGCCGACAGCGTCCCCGCACGCTATGCGGTACACGGAGTGGGTGCTGCACACCCTGGCCGGCACCGGGCTACCGCCGTACACGAAGCTGCACATCCATCTCACCATTTTCGCCCACGTCCAGGGGCTTGCCATGGCCGAGGACATGGAGACACAGGCGCGTCAGGACACCGGGCTGTCCGCCGCGGAGTGGATGGTAAGAAATGAGCCACAGTTCGACGCCATCTCGGCCAGTGGCGACTACCCGCTCCTCAACTCGCGGTTCGAACACGAGGAGTTCGAGCTCGATCTCGACGAACTCTTCGAATTCGGCCTGCGCAGGACGCTGGACGGCATCGCGGTGATGATCGGCGAAACGTCCGCTTAACGAACATGACCTTTACGGCAACGGACGACTTCCGGCCAACTTGTTGACGCGGTCCTGACAGGACCGTCTTCCGGCTGACACTCTTCACCCCGTTCCGCGCACTTCTCGTTCTCCCGACGGCCACCCTGCCGCCGGTACCCCCCTCGCAGAAGGAGCCCGCGTGAGATCAACGCCCAGCCGTCGTGCCACCGCGACCGGCGCTCTGATAGCCGCAGCAGCCCTCCTCGCCGTCGGAGTCCAGGCCGGTACGGCCACTGCCACTCCCGGCAGCACCACCGCGGCGGCGACCGCCGGCGCCAAGCACGGTGCACTGGCTAAGCAGCTCACCCCGTCCCAGCGCGCCGAGCTGATCCGTGAGGCCGACGCGAGCAAGGCGGCCACGGCCAAGGAACTCGGTCTCGGTTCTCAGGAGAAGCTCGTCGTCCGGGACGTCGTCCAGGACAACGACGGCACCACGCACACGCGTTACGAGCGCACCTTCGCCGGACTTCCGGTGCTCGGTGGCGACCTGGTCGTCCAGGAGTCCAAGGCCGGCGCGACCAAGAGCGTCACCAAGGCGTCCAAGGTCACCAGCGGCCAGCTGAAGGCCGTGGACACGACCGCCGATATCGCGCCCGCCGCGGCCGAGAAGCAGGCGCTCGGCCGCGCCAAGGCCGACGGCTCCAAGAAGACCGAGGCCGACCGGGCACCCCGCAAGGTGGTCTGGATGGCGCAGGGCAAGCCGCAGCTCGCCTACGAGACCGTCGTCGGCGGTCTCCAGCACGACGGCACGCCCAACGAGCTGCACGTCATCACCGATGCCACCACCGGCGCGAAGCTGTACGAGTGGCAGGCGGTCGAGAACGGCGTCGGCAACACCCAGTACAGCGGCCAGGTCACCCTCGGCACCGCGCCGTCGTACACGCTGACCGACACGGGCCGGGGCAACCACAAGACGTACAACCTGAACCGCGGCACCTCCGGCACCGGGACGCTGTTCACCAACTCCACGGACGTGTGGGGCAACGGCAACCCGTCGAACGCCGAGACGGCCGCCGCGGACGCCCACTACGGCGCGGCCGAGACCTGGGACTACTACAAGAACGTGCACGGCCGCTCCGGTATCCGGGGTGACGGTGTCGGCGCGTACTCCCGCGTCCACTACGGCAACAACTACGTCAACGCCTTCTGGCAGGACAGCTGCTTCTGCATGACGTACGGCGACGGCAGCGGCAACGCGAAGCCGCTGACCTCGATCGACGTGGCCGCGCACGAGATGTCGCACGGTGTCACCGCCGCCACCGCCAAGCTGGTCTACAGCGGCGAATCCGGTGGCCTCAACGAGGCGACCAGCGACATCATGGCCACCGCGGTCGAGTTCTACGCCAATAACGCCAGCGACAAGGGCGACTACCTCATCGGCGAGAAGATCGACATCAACGGCAACGGCACCCCGCTGCGCTACATGGACAAGCCGAGCAAGGACGGCGCGTCCAAGGACGCGTGGTACTCGGGCATCGGCAACGTCGACGTCCACTACTCCTCGGGCCCGGCGAACCACTTCTTCTACCTGCTCTCCGAGGGCAGCGGCGCCAAGGTCATCAACGGCGTCTCCTACGACTCGCCGACCTCCGACGGCCTGCCGGTGACCGGCATCGGCCGCGACAAGGCCGAGCAGATCTGGTTCAAGGCGCTCGCCACCAAGTTCACCTCCACCACCAACTACGCGGCGGCCCGCACCGGTACCCTCGCCGTGGCCGGTGAGCTGTACGGCACGGCCAGCGCCGAGTACAAGTCCGTCGCCGACGCCTGGGCCGGCATCAACGTCGGCTCGCGCCCCGGTGGCGGCGGCGACCCCGGCGGCACGGTCTTCGAGAACACCACCCCGGTCGCCATCCCGGACCGCGGCGCGGCCGTCACCAGCTCGGTCAACGTCACCGGCGTCACGGGCAACGCGCCCAGCACCCTCAAGGTGGGCGTGGACATCACCCACACCTGGCGCGGTGACCTGGTCATCGACCTCGTCGCACCGGACGGCACGGCCTACCGGCTGAAGAACTCCTCGATCTTCGACTCGGCGGCCAACGTCCAGACGACCTACACGGTCAACGCCTCCTCCGAGGTGGCCAACGGCACCTGGAAGCTGAAGGTGCAGGACGTCTACTCGGGCGACACCGGAAAGATCAACAGCTTCAAGCTGACGTTCTGAACCCATCGACCCGCTGAACCAGGAGCCGGCTCCGGCTCCGATACGAACGAACCGCCCGGGAGGAGCTCTCGCTTCCTCCCGGGCGGTTTCACGTCCGCAACGGGTACGGGGCCGGGCGGACGGTACGTCAGCGCATCAGCACGCCCGCGCCGTCCCCGGCCGACTCCGTGGGCAGCGCCACCAGGCCGAGTTCCGCACCGGTCGCCAGCAGCGGATGGGCGGGGAGCACCCGCACGGTGTAGCCGTACGGGCCGGTGCGGTCGAGGGCCAGCGGACCGTCGTACAGCCAGCGGCCCTCCAGGTCCTGGCCCCCGGCGGGCTTCAGCGGGAAGAACTGGGCGTCCGAGATCCCGTCGGCGGCGTCCACCCGGCCGGCCACCGCCTGCACCTCCACATCGCCGGGCTCCAGCGCCCCGAGGCCGATCCGGACCCGCAGCACCAGCGTCGACCCCAGCTCGGCCGAACCGCCCGCCGTGTCGGGCGCCACCGCCTGCACATGGTCGACGGCGACGCGCGGCCAGGCGGCGCGGACCCGGGCCTTCCAGTCGGCGAGCTGCCGCGCCGCGCCGGGGTCCAGCGCACGCTGGGCGAGCGCGGCGGGCGCGTACAGCCGCTCCACGTACTCGGTCACCATGCGCCCCGCCAGAACCTTGGGCCCCAGCATGCCCAGGGTGCGGCGGACCATCTCGATCCAGCGTTCGGGGAGTCCCTCGCCGCCCCGGTCGTAGAAGCGCGGCGCGATCCTGTCCTCGATCAGCTCGTAGAGGGCGCCCGCCTCCAGATCGTCGCGGCGGTCCTCGTCCAGGGCCAGACCGTCGGCCGTCGGGATCGCCCAGCCGAAGTCCGGCTCGAACCACTCGTCCCACCAGCCGTCGAGGACCGAGAGGTTGAGGCAGCCGTTGAGCGCCGCCTTCATGCCGCTCGTACCACAGGCCTCCAGCGGGCGCAGGGGGTTGTTGAGCCAGACGTCGCAGCCCGGGTAGAGCTTCTGCGCCATGGCCATCCCGTAGTCCGGCAGGAACACGATGCGGTGGCGCACCCGTGGATCGTCGGAGAACCGCACCAGTTCCCGCACCAGCCGCTTCCCGCCGTCGTCGGCGGGGTGGGCCTTGCCGGCGACGACGATCTGGATCGGGTGGGTCGGGTGGAGCAGCAGGTCCCGCAGCCGGTCGCGGTCGCGCAGCATCAGCGTCAGCCGCTTGTACGAGGGCACCCGCCGGGCGAAGCCGATGGTCAGCACGTCCGGGTCCAGCACGTTGTCGATCCAGCCGAGTTCGGCGGCTTCGGCGCCCCGGCCGCGCCAGGAGGCGTAGAGCCGTGTCCGCACCTCGGTGACCAGTTGGGCGCGCAGCGACCGCCGCAGGTCCCAGAGTTCCCGGTCCGGGATGTCGGCGGCGGAGTCCCAGCGGCCGGGTGTGCCGCCGTAGTCCTTGCGCAGCCGGAGGATCTCGGGCGCGACCCAGGTGGGCGCGTGGACGCCGTTGGTCACCGAGGTGATCGGCACCTCCGCCGCGTCGAATCCCGGCCACAGCCCCGCGAACATCTCCCGGCTGACCGAGCCGTGGAGGGTGGAGACCCCGTTGGCCCGCTGGGCCAGCCGCAGTCCCATGACCGCCATGTTGAAGAGCTCGGGCTCGCCGCCGGGGTAGGTCTCCATGCCCAGTTGCAGGATGCGTTCGACGCCGACCCCCGGGAGTTCGCCGTCGTCCCCGAAGTGCCGGGCGACGAGTTCGCGGTCGAACCGGTCGATCCCGGCGGGCACGGGCGTGTGGGTGGTGAAGACGGTGCCGGCCCGTACGGACTCCATCGCGGAGTCGAAGTCCAGTCCGGCACCGGAGAGTTCACGGATGCGTTCGAGCCCGAGGAACCCGGCGTGCCCCTCGTTGGTGTGGAAAACCTCGGGCGCCGGATGCCCGGTGAGACGGCAGTACGTCCGTACCGCGCGTACGCCGCCGATGCCGAGGAGCATCTCCTGGAGCAGCCGGTGCTCGCTGCCGCCGCCGTACAGCCGGTCGGTCACCTCGCGTTCGCCCGGCGCGTTCTCCTCCACGGCGGAGTCGAGCATCAGCAGCGGTACGCGTCCCACCTGGGCCTGCCAGATGTGGGCGTACAGCGAACGGCCGCCGGGCAGGGCGAGCACCACCCGGCTCGGGGTGCCGTCGGCTTCGCGCATCTGGGTGAGCGGCAGCTCGTTCGGATCGAGTACCGGGTAGTGCTCCTGCTGCCAGCCGTCGCGGGACAGGCTCTGGCGGAAGTAGCCGTGCCGGTAGAGCAGGCCGACCGCGACGAGGGGGACGCCGAGGTCGCTGGCGGCCTTCAGGTGGTCCCCGGCGAGGATGCCGAGTCCGCCGGAGTACTGGGGCAGAGCGGCGGTCACCCCGAACTCGGGTGAGAAATAGGCGACGGCGGCCGGCAGCTCCGCCCCCTGGGCCAGTTGCTCCTGGTACCACCTGGGTCCGTCCAGATAGTCCCGGAGGTCCGCGGACGCCTCGGTCAGCCGGTGCAGGAACTGCTCGTCGCGGGCGAGCTCGGCGAGTCGCCCGGCGGATACGGCACCGAGCAGCCGCACCGGGTCGCGCTCCGCCGTCCGCCGGACCTCCGGGTCGACGGCCTGGAAGAGCTCACGGGTCTCGGTGTGCCAGGACCAGCGCAGATTGCGGGCGAGGTCGCTGAGCGGTTGAAGGGGGTCGGGGAGGACGGGACGCACGGTGAATCGACGAATGGCCTTCACGTATTCCACCATTGCAGGGGACCTACGGATCCGAGGGGACGCACCACGGTGTGCGCCGCTCCGTCACCCTCGATGTCGGCCATGGACCTCGCCCCTCGATGTCGGCCATGGAACTCGCCCCTCGATGTCGGCCATGGACCTCGCCCCGCGACCACGGCGCGCGACCGGCTCCCGGCGCGCGCTGCCAACCGCAGGACACACCCGGCGCGCCCCTCACGGCCCGTGAATGCGCATCCGCCCCACAGGTAATGGCCGATTCCCTTCCCTCGTCCGGTCTTGTGGCACCTCACACCAAGGGGAAAGCTGCCCAGTGGCGTCCGGGAAGCACCGACGTGCGGCACGCTCGGCTTATTCGGATCGTCACAGATACGCGCGAGTAGTTGACACACCACCGGATTGGCCCCCCGGGAATCGTGGGAAGGCTTCTCCGGTACGGAGCCCGAGTGCATCACGGGAACATGCGAATGCCGCCCGAATGCAGCACGAATACGAGGCACCCGCGGGACCGGTGTCCAGCCGGTTTACCTCCGCGAAACAAATCCGCACCCAGCAATTCGAGTGCCATTCGAGTGAATGCGGACAGGAGCGGCCATGCCCACACCCCGTCAGTCGTCAACAGAGCAGCTAGAAAGGACGGACCCCATCGGTCGCGGTGCGCGAATTCCGCCCTCCGCGGTCGCGTCGCGTCCCGTTCGGTCCGAGCCCCAGTCCCCAGGTGATTCCATGATCGGTCGCATTCCCGTCCTCGACGTCCGCCCACTCGTCGACTGCGGCAGAAGGCCCGCCAAGGCCGTTGCCGGTGAGACCTTCCAGGTCACCGCGACCGTCTTCCGCGAGGGCCATGACGCCGTCGCCGCCAATGCGGTCCTGCTCGATCCGAACGGGCGCCCCGGTCCCTGGACGCCGATGCGCGAACTCGCCCCCGGCACCGACCGCTGGGGCGCCGATGTCACCCCGGCCTCCGAGGGCCACTGGACGTATACGGTCGAGGCCTGGAGCGATCCGGTCACCACCTGGCAACAGCAGGCCCGGATCAAGATCCCGGCCGGGATCGACACCGCGCTCGTCCTGGCGGAGGGCGCCGAACTGTACGAACGGGCCGCCGCGGGCGTGCCCAAGCGGGACGGGCGCGAGGCGGTGCTGGAAGCGGCCGACGCCCTGCGCGACGAGTCCCGCCCGGCCGCCGCCCGGCTCGCCGCGGCGCTCGCCCCCGAGGCCCGTGCCGCGCTCGCCCGTCACCCACTGCGCGAACTGGTCACCGCGTCACCCCCGTTCCCCCTGCTGGTCGAGCGCCGGCGGGCCCTGTTCGGCTCCTGGTACGAGCTGTTCCCCCGCTCGGAGGGCGCCCGGGTGGTACCGGCCAAGCCCGCCGGTACGGCGAAGAAGGGCAGAACCGGCAGGGCGGGCAAGACGGCGGCCCAGCCGGAGAGGATCATCAGCGGCACCTTCCGTACGGCCGCCGAACGGCTTCCCGCGGTCGCCGCCATGGGGTTCGACGTCGTCTACCTCCCGCCCATCCACCCCATCGGAACCACCCATCGCAAGGGCCCCGACAACTCGCTCTCCCCCGCTCCGCGCGACGTGGGCGTGCCCTGGGCGATCGGTTCGGCCGAGGGCGGTCACGACGCCGTCCACCCCGAGCTCGGCACGCTCGACGACTTCGATCATTTCGTCGCGACCGCCCGCACCCTGCGCATGGAGATCGCGCTGGATTTCGCGCTCCAGTGTTCCCCCGACCACCCCTGGGTCGAAAAGCATCCCGAGTGGTTCCACCATCGCGCGGACGGCACGATCGCGTACGCGGAGAATCCGCCGAAGAAATATCAGGACATCTATCCGATCGCCTTCGACAAGGACCTGAGCGGCCTGGTCGAGGAGACCGGGCGCATTCTCCGTTTCTGGATGGATCACGGCGTACGGATCTTCCGCGTCGACAATCCGCACACCAAACCGGTGATCTTCTGGGAGAAGGTGATCGCCGATATCAACCGGACCGACCCGGATGTGATCTTCCTGGCCGAGGCATTCACCCGGCCCGCGATGATGCGTACGCTCGCCACCATCGGCTTCCAGCAGTCCTACACGTATTTCACCTGGCGCAACACCAAGCGCGAAATCACCGACTACGTGACGGAGTTGTCGGGCGAGACCGCCTCCTACATGCGCCCCAACTTCTTCGTGAACACCCCGGACATCCTGCCGGGCTACCTCCAGGACGGGGGCCGTCCGGCCTTCGAGGCGCGGGCCGTTCTCGCCGCCACGCTCTCGCCGGCCTGGGGTGTGTACGCGGGGTACGAACTGTGCGAGAACACCCCGATCCGGCCCGGCAGCGAGGAGTACCTCCACTCGGAGAAGTATGAGATCCGGCCCAGGGACTGGGAGTCGGCGGAGCGGGAGGGCCGCTCGCTGGCCCCGCTCATCACCCGCCTCAACCGCATCAGGCGCCGCCACCCGGCGCTGCAGCAACTGCGCGATGTGCACTTCCACTCCGTCGACAACGATGCGTTGATCGTCTACAGCAAGCGTTCGGGTTCGAACATCGTTCTGGTGGTCGTCAACCTCGACCCGCACCACACCCACGAGGCCACGGTCTCGTTGGACATGCCGCGACTCGGCCTCGACCGGCATGAGAGCGTGCCGGTGCGCGATGAGCTCACCGGCGATACCTATCACTGGGGCAGGACCTTCTATGTGCGTCTGGAGCCGGGCGTCACGCCCGCGCACATCGTCGTCCTGCGACCGTCCCCGCCGACCGGAGGGTCACCCACACCATGATCGTCAATGAGCCCGTCCACGACCTGTTCGAGGACACCCCGGCCAAGGACCGCGATCCCGACTGGTTCAAGCGCGCCGTTTTCTACGAGGTCCTCGTCCGGTCCTTCCAGGACTCCAACGGCGACGGCATCGGCGACCTCAAGGGCATCACCGCCAAGCTGGACTACCTGCAGTGGCTCGGCGTCGACTGCCTCTGGCTGCCGCCGTTCTTCAAGTCGCCGCTGCGCGACGGCGGTTACGACGTCTCCGACTACACCGCCGTGCTCCCGGAGTTCGGCGACCTCGCCGACTTCGTGGAGTTCGTCGACGCCGCGCACCAGCACGGCATGCGCGTGATCATCGACTTCGTCATGAACCACACGAGCGATCAGCACGACTGGTTCCAGCAGTCCCGCACCGACCCCGACGGGCCGTACGGCGACTACTACGTCTGGGCCGACGACGACAAGCAGTTCCCCGACGCCCGGATCATCTTCGTCGACACGGAGACGTCCAACTGGACCTTCGACCCGGTGCGCAAGCAGTACTACTGGCACCGGTTCTTCTCGCACCAGCCCGATCTCAACTACGAGAACCCGGCGGTGCAGGAGGAGATCATCTCCGCGCTGCGCTTCTGGCTGGACCTCGGCATCGACGGTTTCCGCGTGGACGCCGTGCCGTACCTCCACCAGCGCGAGGGCACCAACTGCGAAAACCTCCCGGAGACCCACGACTTCCTCAAGCGGGTCCGCAAGGAGATCGACGCGCACTACCCGGACACCGTGCTGCTCGCCGAGGCCAACCAGTGGCCGGAGGACGTCGTCGACTACTTCGGCGAGTTCCAGGCCGGCGGCGACGAGTGCCACATGGCGTTCCATTTCCCGGTGATGCCGCGGATCTTCATGGCCGTCCGGCGCGAGAGCCGCTACCCGGTCTCCGAAATCCTGGCGAAGACCCCGGCGATCCCGAAGAACTGCCAGTGGGGCATCTTCCTGCGCAACCACGACGAGCTCACCCTCGAAATGGTCACGGACGAAGAGCGCGACTACATGTACGCGGAGTACGCCAAGGACCCGCGGATGCGGGCCAACATCGGCATCCGGCGGCGGCTCGCCCCCCTGCTGGACAACGACCGCAACCAGATCGAACTGTTCACGGCGCTGCTGCTGTCCCTGCCCGGCTCCCCGATCCTCTACTACGGGGACGAGATCGGGATGGGCGACAACATCTGGCTGGGCGACCGGGACGCGGTCCGCACACCGATGCAGTGGACCCCCGACCGGAACGCCGGATTCTCCTCCAGCGACCCCGGGCGGCTCTACCTCCCCACGATCATGGATCCGGTCTACGGCTATCAAGTCACCAATGTCGAGGCGTCGATGGCCTCTCCGTCGTCGCTGCTGCACTGGACGCGGCGGATGATCGAGATCCGTAAGCAGAACCCCGCCTTCGGTCTCGGTTCGTTCAGCGAACTGCCGTCGTCGAACCCCGCCGTGATCGCCTTCACCCGGGAGCACGGGGACGATCTCGTGCTGTGCGTGCACAACTTCTCGCGGTTCGCGCAGCCGACGGAGGTCGATCTGCGGTCGTTCAACGGGCGTCATCCGGTGGAGCTGATCGGTGGGGTGCGCTTCCCCGCCATCGGTGAGTGGCCCTACCTGCTGACTCTCGCCGGACATGGTTTCTACTGGTTCCGGCTGCGCAAGGACGCGCCGCCGAACTGACCGGGCGTCACTTCCCACCCCCGTGCGGGGGCGGTTTCCGCCGCCCCGCACGGGGCACTCTCCCCCACATCGAGCACTTCCGGGACCTTCCGGGTCCCCGCTGGCATTTCGAACCCTTCGAGTCGAGTCCGTACGGACCATCCTGACCCGACACGTCCCGCACAGCCGGACAGCCAATGCCGCAATCCGGGACACTCTTCGCATCCTGTGGTGTGCCCGGGGAAAGGACGCGATGCCATGTCGGAGGCTGCATCCACTCGGGTCGCCCTGGCTGACAGCACAGCTCTGCTCCCGTCTCTCGCCCCCCTGTTGCACGAATGGCTGCCCCGGCAGCGGTGGTTCGCAGGCAAAGGACAGCCGATCGCGGCCTTCTCGCTGCTGTCGGCGACCGAGATGCTGCCGGTGGACACCGGCCCGGCCGGCACCCGGACCGGGCTGCTCCATCTGCTGGTCCGGGCCCATCAGCCGTCCATGCCCGGGCAGTCGCCGGACGACTGCTACCAAATCCTGCTCGGCGTACGGTCCGTGCTGCCGCCGCGGCTGGCGCCCGCGCTCATCGGCCACGTGGCGGACGGGCCGCTCGCCGGCCGCACCGTCTACGAGGGGCTGCACGACCCGCGCCTCGCCGAAATCCTGCTGGAACGGTTCCGTACGCCCGGCACCCTCGGCTCGCTGCGCTTCGACCGGGGCGACGCCCCGATCGCCGCGGGGCTGGCCCCGCGACTGCTCGAGACCGAGCAGTCCAACACCTCGCTCGTCTACGGCAACGCCTACATCCTCAAGATCTTCCGCCGGATCTTCCCGGGCACCAACCCCGATCTGGAACTGCCGCTCGCGCTCGCGCGCGAGGGCTGCGGACGGGTGCCCGCCCCCGTCGCCTGGTTCGAGGCCACCGCCTGTGAGCCGCTCACCCTCGGCGTCCTGCAGCCGTTCCTGCGCGACGCGGAGGACGGCTGGCAGCTCGCCCTGCGCGCGCTCGCCAAGGGCATCGACTTCACCGGCGAGGCACACGCCCTCGGCAGGGCCACCGCCGAGGTCCACACCGCGCTCGCCGCCGCCCTGCCGCAGCCCGCCCTGCGCCGCGCCCAGACCGAGCACCTCGCCGCCGCGATGGTGCAGCGGCTGGAGGCCGCCGCACACGCGGTACCGGCGCTCGTGCCGTACGTCCCCGGACTGCGCACCGCCTTCGACGCGGTGGCCGCACTGGGGCACCGGGGCCGCAACTGGGCGGCCCAGCGGATCCACGGCGATCTCCACCTCGGCCAGACGCTGCGTGCGGCCGACGGCTTCTGGTCACTGATCGACTTCGAGGGCGAACCGGCCCGGCCGCTGCCCGAGCGCCGTCGGCCGCAGCCCCCGGTGCGCGACATCGCGGGCATGCTCCGCTCCTTCGACTACGCGGCCCGCTCGCACCGCCCCTGGAACGCCGAGTGGGCGGCGCACTGCCGGACCGCGTACTGCGAGGGGTACGCCGAGGCCGCGGGCGTCGACCCGCGCAGCGAACCGGAGCTGCTGCGCGCCCATGAGACCGACAAGGCGGTGTACGAGGTGCTGTACGAGGCACGGCACCGGCCCGACTGGCTGCCGGTCCCGATGGCGGCGATCCACCGCCTGGCCGCCACCGTCGCCGACTGACGGGCCGGGGCGCCGCCCCCGTCGCCCGGTTCGGGGCCGCCGCCCGTCCCCGCCCCGTTCCGTTCCCGTCCCCGCCCCGTTCCCGTCCCCGCCCCGTTCCCATCCCCGCCCCCGCCCCGTTCCCATCCCCGCCCCGTTCCCATCCCCGCCCCGTTCCCGTCCCGTTCCCGTCCCGTTCCCGTCCCTCCCGCCCCGCTCCCGCCCCGTTCCCGTTCCTCCCGCCCCGCTCCCGCCCCGTCCCGCTCCGCCAACACCCTCCGAGGAGGCTGTCCCTGTGACCGCCCGCAAGCCGTCCCGTAAATCGCCCGCCCGCACCGAGGCCGAGACCAAGGCCGCGACCGAGGTCGAGGCCCCTCAAGTCCCGCCGGTGACACCGGCCGGGAAGGCGTCCCCCGCGGCCCCGGCGAAGGCGGCCACCCAGCCCTCTGGGGAACCGACCACTCCGGCCGAGCGGAAGAAACCGGCGGCCGGGCGAGGCGCTGCTGATGCCGGTGCCGTTTCCGGTGCTGCGCCGCCGCTTCGTCGGGAAGGCGCGGGCAGCAAGGGAGTACGCAAGGCCCAGCCCCTCGACGAGGGCGACCGGGCCCGGCTGCTCCACGGCGAGCACCACGCCCCGCACGACGTGCTCGGCGCCCACATGGGCCGCAGCGGTGTGACGTTCCGGGTGCTGCGCCCGTTCGCGCGGTCCGTCACCGTGCTCGCCAAGGGGCTGCGGGCCCAGCTGCACGACGACGGCGACGGCCTCTTCTCCGGCCTGCTGCCGATGCCCGCGCTCCCCGAGTACCAACTCCTGGTCGCCTACGACGACAACGAGATCGAGGTGCAGGACCCGTACCGCTTCCTGCCCGCGCTCGGCGATCTCGATCTGCATCTGATCGGCGAGGGACGGCACGAGGAGCTGTGGACCGCCCTCGGCGCGCAGCCCATGGAACACCAGGGCGTCGCGGGCACCCGGTTCACCGTATGGGCCCCCGACGCGCGCGGGGTGCGGGTCGTCGGCGACTTCAACTTCTGGGACGGCACCGGCTTCCCGATGCGTTCGCTCGGCTCCAGCGGGGTGTGGGAGCTGTTCCTGCCGGGAATCGGGGAGGGCGCGCTCTACAAGTTCGACATCTGCCGCCCGGACGGTTCGCACACCACGCGCGCCGACCCGATGGCCCGCCGCACCGAGGTCCCGCCCGCCACCGCCTCGATCGTGACGGCCTCGCACCACGAGTGGCGGGACCAGGAGTGGATGGCCCACCGGGGCGACGTACCGGTGCACGAGGCGCCGTTCTCCGTGTACGAGGTGCACCTGCCGTCCTGGCGCCCGGGGCTCACGTACCGCGAGCTGGCCACCCAACTCCCCCGGTACGTCAAGGATCTGGGGTTCACCCATGTGGAGATGATGCCGGTCTCCGAGCACCCCTTCGGCGGTTCGTGGGGCTATCAGGTCACCGGCTTCTACGCCCCGACGTCCCGTCTGGGCACACCGGACGACTTCCGGTACCTCGTCGACGCGCTGCACCGGGCCGGCATCGGCGTCATCGTCGACTGGGTGCCCGCGCACTTCCCGCGCGACGACTGGGCGCTCGCGGAGTTCGACGGCCGTCCGCTGTACGAACACTCGGACCCGTCGCGGGCGGCGCATCCGGACTGGGGCACGCTGGAGTTCGACTACGGGCGCAAGGAGGTACGCAACTTCCTTGTCGCCAACGCGACTTACTGGTGCGAGGAGTTCCACATCGACGGACTGCGGGTCGACGCCGTCGCCTCGATGCTCTACCTCGACTACTCACGCGAGGACGGGAACTGGTCCCCGAACGAGCGCGGCGGCCGGGAGAATCTGGACGCCGTCTCCTTCCTCCAGGAGATGAACGCCACCGTCTACCGGCGCAACCCGGGCGTCGTCACCATCGCCGAGGAGTCCACCGCCTGGAACGGAGTCACCCGCGCCACCCACCATGTCGGCCCCGACGGTTTCGGCGGGCTCGGCTTCGGGCTGAAGTGGAACATGGGCTGGATGCACGACTCCCTCCAGTACATGTCGAAGGAGCCGGTGCACCGCAAGTACCACCACAACGAGATGACCTTCTCGATGGTGTACGCGTACAGCGAGAACTATGTCCTGCCGATCTCGCACGACGAGGTGGTGCACGGAAAGCAGGCTCTGGTCAGCAAGATGCCCGGCGACTGGTGGCAGCGGCGCGCCAACCACCGGGCGTACCTCGGCTTCATGTGGGCCCACCCGGGCAAGCAACTCCTCTTCATGGGGCAGGAGTTCGCACAGGGAGCGGAGTGGTCGGAGGGACACGGCCCGGAATGGTGGCTGCTCGACCCCTCGTACGAGGCGGAGAGCGACCACCGGGGCGTACGCACCCTGGTCGGCGACCTGAACGCGGTGTACGCCGCCACGCCCGCGCTCTGGCAGCGCGACACCGTCCCGGAGGGCTTCGACTGGGTGGACGGCGGCGCGGCCGAGGACAACGCCTTCGCCTTCCTGCGCTACGACGCGCACGGCTCGCCGCTGCTCGCCGTCTGCAACTTCTCCCCGGTGGTGCGGCACGACTACCGCATCGGCGTGCCGGACGTCCTCGGCGATCAGGTCCCGTGGGCGGAGGTCCTCAACACGGACGCCGCCCGGTACGGCGGCAGCGACGTACACCATCCCGGCCCGCTGAAGCCCGAACGGGTGGCCGCGCACGGCCGCCGCGGCAGCATCCTGCTGACGTTGCCACCGCTGGCGACGGTCTGGTTCAAGCCGGCGTGAGCACGGGGGCGGGGCCCGCGACCACCACCCGGTCGCGGGCCCTGCCCCGCGCCACGCCCCGCTCAGCCGCCGATCGCCTCGACCGTGCTCGCCCAGGAGTCGACGCCGTGCGAGGCCCGGGATGTAGAACGAGTAGTACCCTGGAGTCATGGGCGACAGCAGAGAAGTTCCGCTCCGAGAACTGAATCAGCAGACCTCGCGCATCATGGCCCGCGTCGAGGCCGGGGAGACCGTAACCATCACGAAGGACGGCGTCCCCATAGGAGACATCGTTCCCCGGGGCTCCCGCCTGGGACGGCCGGCCTATCCCTTCCGTACCGACCCCATGGGGCCGCTCGACCTTCCCGATCTGGGCGGGCCGGAGCTCACTGACGACGAGATCGACGTGACGCTGCGGGGCATGGGTGCGGTCGATGAGTGAGATTCCGGTCGCGATCGCCGACACGAACGCTCTGTACCGCCTGTTCACGCCCAAGGACCCGCGCCATGCGGCGCACAGGGATGCGCTCAGCGCCACGGGCCACCTCGTGGTGTCGCCCATGGTGCTCACCGAACTCGACTATCTGATGACCTCCCGGATCGGTGCGGACGCCTCGATGAACGCGCTCGACTTCATCGCACGCCAGGTCGAGGCCCGGCGCTTCGAAGTGCCCGAGGTCGCACCGCATCTGCGCAGCGCCATGGCAGTCATGCGCGGCTACCAGGACGCGGACGGCGGCCAGGGGGTCGGACTGGCCGACGCGATGAACGTAGTGCTCGCCTCCGCGTTCCAGACCGCCGACCTGTTCACCACCGACCGGCACTTCCGGATGATGCGGCCACTCACCGCCCATCGCGCGTTCCGTCTCCTGCCCGACGACCTGTGATGTGCCGGACCGCGGGCGGTCAGGTGCTCACACGGTCTGTACGGTGATCGTCCCGCTGCCGGGCACCTGGTCCAGATACGCCTGAATGCCCTCGGGGTTCGAGGTAGCGGTGATCGCCGCATCGATCTCGACGGCGGTCAGGGCAACCAGACCGTCGACCGGGACGGGTTTCTTCTTCGACGGAAGTCCCGCTCGCCCGATCAGTTCGCCGACTCGCCGCCACTCGGTACGAAGCACCGTTGCCTGCACCCCGACAACAGTTCCCTCTGGGATCGGACCTGTTCGGATTGGCCGCGCTTCACGCGGAGATATAACCCGCATACGCACATTCGTCCGGAGCACAACCGGATCGGGGCGGTTGCCATGTGGACCACTCTTGCGCTCATCGACGCGACGGCCGCGCTGACCGCCTGCGTCCTCTCCCTCGCCCTGTCCCGCCGGCGACTGCTCCGGACGCGCCGGGAGCACGCTCCTGAGCTGGGCCCGTACGATGCCGCGTTCCTGGCGGGCGGACCGGATCGGGTGGTGGAAGCGGCCCTGCACACCCTGTGGGGCGGCGGCGGCAGTGTCGTGGCCGGTTCGGGCGGGCGGCTCCGACTGCTGGAGCCCGGGACGGAACCGGCCCATCCGGTGGAGCATGCCCTGGTCGAGCAGTGGCGGGCATCGGGCCGTGCGAGCTCGACCATGCTGCGTCCGCGAGCGGTACGGACCAGGGCGGTACGCGAGGTCGGCGACCGGCTCGTCTCGTACGGTCTGGTGTTGAGCCCGGCGCGCGCACGAGCCCGGATGTTAGCCGCGCGGTCCCTGGTCGCCGTGGCGTTCGGCACGGCGGCTCTGGCGGCCTTCGCCCTCACGCAGGGGCTGCGGCATGCGGTTCCGTTCCTCGCGGTGGGCGTCTGCTGTCTCACGGTGCGGGTGCTGTGCCCTGCGCGTGACCTGTTGACTCCTATGGGCCGTCGCCGCCTCTCAGCATTGCGTAGGAGCGAGCCGTGGGCCGCGGCGCCGCTCGGCGCGGTGGTGTTCGACGGCCGGAGCGGGTTGCCGGGCGAGCGCCGACGTCCGCAGCGGCGGAACGAGGGCGGGAGCCGGCTGCCGTCGGTGGGGCGGATGCTGGTCAAGTTCGGCAAGGCGCTGGATTCGGACTCGGACGACCGGGGCACGCACTACAGCAGCGGTGGCCACGGCGCTCAGGGCTCCGACAGCTCCCACGACACGCACGGCTCCTCGTACGACGGAGGAGGTCACCACCACATCTGCGGCGGTGGCAGCAGCTGTGGTGGCGGCAACTACTGAGCACTGGGGAAGCTGCATCGTTGCGCCGAGCGCTGAGGAGCCCCCGTCTACAACCTGCTGTCCCTGCGCAGCGAGGACAGAACCAGTCGCCCGTAACGCGTCGCGAGCGCGGCTCCCGTTGCGGCGACGGAGAGCCCGAGAGCGACGAACAGGTGCGAGGGTGACTCGTCACCGATGACTTGGAGTATGCCGAGCATGGTGCCGAGCGGCAGGCCCAGAATCGTGAGGATCCCCAGGGCGCCGCTGATCTGCTGGCTCTCCTGTGTCTGCACCAGCCGGCTGTAGTCGGCGGCCTCGGCCAGGATTTCGCCGAAGCGGTCCGATAGTCGGTGCTGGTTCTGGAAGGCGAGCAGCAGTTCGTTGGCCGGGCCGTGGGCGGTCAGGTGCTGACGCCAGTAGGTGCTGCGGAAGACGGCGATGTTCCGTTCCAGGGTTGCGACCCGCCGTGCCAGGTGCGTGGTGTCGAAGACGTCCGAGAGTTCGTCGGTCAGCTCGTCGATGTGGTCGCGCTGGAGTGACCCGAGCAGCAGTGCGTCGAGGTAGACGGTGCGCGAGTGCAGGGCGCCGAACGCGTAGAAGTCACCGTCCCCGCCATCGGCACGGTGGCCGAGGAATGCGGCGCCCTGCCGGAGCACCAGGGCACTCCAGTCCGCCGAGATACGCACGGCGCTGCCGAGCTCTGCCGCGGCGGTCTCCGGCGCAAGCGGAAAATCGGCCGGGTTCGAACGCGACGCCAGTTGCCAGAGCCAGCGGTCGGCGGTGTCCGGCAGCGGCCCTTCGCGGCCTGCCCGCAGCGCTGGAGTGTGGTCGGCCTCGGGCGTCAGAAAGGCGATGGTGTAGGGGCGGGCTATGGCGAATGTGCCCGTACCGCTGGTGACTTCCGCGATTCCTGCGAGAAGCTCGCCGGGATCCAGCGGGCTCGTGAGCGTCGCGGCGTCGCCGTCGGTAATCACCCGTCCCGCTATCGCGCGCACCACAGGCAACAGCGGCCTGTACACCGTGAAGTGAAGGACCGCGAGAGCGTGTTCAGGATTACGGGCGGTGGCCGTGCGGAGCAGCTCCATGCCGATGAGGTGCAGACCGTTATGAACGATCGACGCCGACCGGTACCAGCGTCGGGGCCGGCCGGGCGCGCCGTAGAGGACTCTCGCGGAGGCCGGAGCGAAATAGGTCGCCCGGGTCGCAGTATCGGTGCGACGGCTGCCCAGCTCGAAGGGGAACGGCCCCTCGGCCCAGTCGGGCGTCCGCAGCAGACGCACCGGGACGACAACTGTCAGCTCCTGACGCACACCGGTGATGGTTTCGAGTGAAGGTGGCACGTCGGTCATCCGTAGTACTCGGACGGATCAGGCTGGTCGAGGCGGATGACGAACTCGGCCTGGCCGGGGCTCGCCGAGACATGGAAGCGGACACGCTCACCGGTGCGGATGGTGCGGAAGCCTTCAGTCACGATCTGCCGGTAGTCGAATCCGTAATACCGCTGGTCCTCGTCGTCCCGGACGATGTACGAACCGAGCGTGCCGTTCACTCCCCCGCCACTCGAACGCCTGTCGACAATCCTGCCGTGCCGCGGCTCGCCACTCATGCCACCGCCTCCTCGGTGTCGGTGATGTCCTCCACGCAGCGGAAGCCAACCGCGTTGCTTCCCCCACGTTTCCGGTAGAGCCCCTTACTGCTTGCCTGTACAGCACGCATCGGGTTGTCATAGCTGCCGCCGCAGATGACGGCCTCACCCGGATCACCGAGGCTGGTCGACGTCCATTCCCAGCAGTTGCCCACCATGTCCCCGATACCGAACGGCGAGCGGTTTCCAGGCCGTTCGTCCGATGGAGTCACCCACGCGTGGCGGACGGCGTCGCCCGCGAAGTCCGCGTACCACGCCTGGTAGGTGACGACGGGGCGCCCGACCCACGAGTCCGCACAGTTGACCAGCCCGTCCCGGGGCTGGTCGCCCCACGGAAACAGACGGCCGTTCGTACCACGCGCAGCGGCTTCCCACTCCAGGGAGGTAGGCAGCCTTTTGCCCTCGAACCCGGCGAAGGCGTACGCACTCCACCAGTTGACGCAGACAGCCGGGTACGCGTCGTAGCGTGCGTCGGCGTAGTAGTCGGATTCGCGCAACCTGTCGGTCCACGGATGGTGCGTAACGTTGGCCGGCTGGTCTGGATGGTCCCAGTTCGAGGTGCCATCGCTGTTGAGCGCTTGGAGGAAGCGCCGGTAGCGCTGCACCGTTACCGCGTGGCGGTCGAATCGTACGGATCGCGGGACTCGACGGAGCAGCAGTCGTTCGGCGGGGCCGACCAGGTATGTCCCGGCGGGCAGTACGCAGTCGTCGGTCGCGGGAGCACTGGGAAGACTGGCGAGGTAGGCCCGGACCTGCTCGGTAAGGAAGGCGCCGCCCGGCACGTCCACTGCCGCGCCCTGGTTTCCGGCCTCGGCCAGATACCGCGCCGCGAGCAGTTCCTGGTACGCAGTGTGCACGAAGGCGACCTGATCGGGCCCTGCCGGACGTAGCAAGGGTGAGAGCACACAGGCGTCGAACTCAAGGCGTCCGTCGGTGAACGCACCTGTCCCCAGCGACCGGTGCAGGTCGAGGAGGGAGAAAACCGTCCGGTCGGTGAGAAAGGCATGCCCGAAGCAGCCAGGCAGACGTTGCTCGATGCCGGCTTGTCCGCGCTCGGCCAGGGTCCGGGTGATGTGCGTTCCGAGGATGTCGGCGAGGGAGCGCCCCGGAGAGAGCCCGAGCGACGCGGTGAGCCTCTTTTCCAGTGGTGTCGCGTCAGGTTCGGCGAGGCGTACGAGGTGGAAGTGCGGCACCCTGGCCGGGTCGACTCCATTGGCATACATCTGCTCGACGAGTTGTTCGGAACGGCCTGCGCCGCTGTCCAGGAGCTGACGGACCTGCGGCGAGTCGGCAAGGAAGGACACGCGTGAGCTCATGACCACGGCGGACTCCGCCGAGAGCACGGCCGCCAGATCCGCGAAGAGGCGCAGGAATCCGGCGGGGCTCGCCTCATCGACCCCCTCGTCGACGGCGTCGAGCACGCAGAGTGCCGTACCTGAGCGGATCAAATAGAGAAAGAGGTCGTAGGCGCGGGAGCGGTCCGAAGCCATGGACGGTGCCAGGAGTCGCGCGGCGTACTCCGAGAAGGGTTCGTCCTTGGGCTTGAGTCCGAGGTCGAAGTAGAAGCGGAAGCGGCGGGTGTCCGGGTTGACGGCCAGAGAGCGTAGAAGCGTGCTCTTCCCACTCCCGGGGCGACCGGTGACCAGTACGTTCGCGCTGCCCCGGGCGAGACGGGTGAGCAGCTCCGCAGCGTCCGCGGACTCCGTTTTCCGGGGCTCCCCTGTGTGCGGGTCGCTGGACAGCACGGCGGCGTTGATCGCCACGCGGGGCTCCGCGGGTGCGGCCATGGAGGAGACGGCACCGAGGTGTGTTTCGAGGTTGACGAGTGTGTCGACGAAGCCGTCGTAGCGGACGATCCGGAAGTCCATTCCAAGCATCTGATGGAGCGCCCCGGATGCCGCACTGTCGTTGTCGTCCTCCAGGACGACGAACCTGGTGAGCTTGGGCAGTCGGGTGCGCAACAACTCACCGTCGCTGGAGGCGAGGACCGTGCTCAGATCGTCGGCGTCCCGGGAGAGCATGAGCTCCACGTACTCAAGTCGCATGCCCGATTCACGGCAGAACAGCTGGTAGACGGTGTCGGGGCTGAGAACGAAGCGTTTGGCCTGCCGATAGCCGAGGGTGACGTACAGACCTGCGAGGAACTCACAGCGGCGGGCCACCTCGGGAGCCAGGTCCGGCTCTCCGCCGAGGAGCGCGGGGCTCCCCGTGTTCGTGAACCAGACCAGCACATCGACGAGGCGGCGCACGGCCAGCAGCCCGTCCTCGTCGCTGATGTCGTAGCCGTCGTGCGTGGATCGATTACGAAGACGGCGGATGTCGTCCAGCGCGTCCATCACGGTGCTGCTTCGGATGTGCGGACGGCAGCGCTTGACGAGGTCGTTCAGCGCCTTGGTCGAAGGATCACCTTCGATGTTGTGGTGGCGCCATAACTCCTTGAGCAGCTTCTCGGTCAGTTTGCCGACGAGCGCGACAGCGTTCTCGGGATAGCCGTCGTCGAGGGACCGCAGAGGACGCTCGAGGTCGAGCCCGAGACGGTCCGCGATCCGTGCGTGATCGTCCAGTTCACCCCGGAGCCGACGCAGCCGCTCGTCGACCACGGTACTCACTCGCCTTCACCTCGTTGATCCGGCAGTTCCCCGAGGACAAAGGCGAACCGGTCGGGAAACACAAGGACGGGCTCGGGGTGGGAGGCACGCATCTCCTCGATCCCCATTTCGATCTCGTGGTCGCTGAAGGTGGAGAGCAAGGACATGTAGCGAGCGCGCACCATGCCGAAGTACCTGTCCCGGTCGATGCGCAACTCGTGTTCGACGTAGGAGAGACCTGCCTCCAGGCCGGCGGATGTCAGGTGCTCCACGATGTCCGACGGGTCGGGTTGCAGCTCTTCGAAGCGTCTGAGAGCACTATCGAACAACGGGTACTGGATCGTGGCCGGGAGCATGACCACGAGCAGTCGCCCGCCGGGCGCCAGCCGCCCCGCGAGGCCGCGCAACGTCCGGGCCGGGTCCGAAAGGTGATGTACCGATTCCTTCAGCCACATCGCATCGATCCGGCCATGGGGCAGGTCTGCATTCCCCTCGGCCATGTCCTCGGCCGAGGCAAGAACCGGTACCAGACCGGGTGGAGGCGGCACCCCGATCCGACGAAGCATCGCCTCCGAGGGATCGACGCAGAGAACGGGACGGCTCGGCCGGACGGCCTTCGCCACTTCGCGCGTGAACAACCCTGTTCCGCAACCGATGTCGGCGATACGGTCGTCGGCAGTGAGCCTCAGCGTTTCAGCGATGCGGGCCGACATCCAGGGGATGTGGTCCGGCCCGTACACCCAGTGCTCGTCGTACTCGGCGGCCAGCTCCTCATAGTGCCCTTGTACATCGCGCCGCTCCACGGTCCCCCTCGCGCGCCACAGGTCTCGATGTGCTGTACAACAACAGGCTATCGCGCCGCACTTGACCGGCGACACCGTGTATTGCGCCGTTGCTTCCCCGCCGGCTCGGCCACGTCCGACGGGGCAGCAAGCAGGAAATTGACCCTTGTCAGGAATTCATCCAGGTTCTCCAGGGTCTGGTAATCAGCTCTCGGTACGTGTGATGGGAGGGGTTACGCCCCGAGTGGGAGAGGGTCCATTCCTGCGGGGCGTCCCAGTCCTCCGCCGCGGCGGAGGACTCTCCGCAGACGACGCACAGCATGGCGTACGTCTGCGGTTCGGCATCCGGCTCCTGGTTCGGCGCGAGGGTCCACTGGACGTGCCTCACGATGGCCCGGGGCCCGCTCATTCTCCGCGCCTGGACTCGGCATTGAGGGCGGCGAGTCGTACGGTCAGCTCCTGTCGCGAGGAGAGCGTCTCGATGCCGTCCGGATCGACTTCCCACGACAGTCCGCCGCTGATCGGGCGGAGCTGGACGAGCCCGCCGATGGCGGCCATCACGACGCCGAAGCGGTCGGTCTCTGTGTCCTTGACTACCGCCCCGATCCGGGGGCCGGCCTGCTGGTTGTTCGCCATGCCGAAGACGCTATGCCGGCACAGTGTGTCGAACCAGGCACGGTGCGTGGCACTCTCCTGGCTGCCGAGGAAGAGGCACCACGCCCCGTAGTTGCTACCCGGAGATGCCCAGGTGAACTGCCATGTCACGCATGTCCGCGGTGAGGGTACGCTTCCGACCCGCCAAAATGTCACTCATGATGTAGCGAGCCATTTGCTGGTGTCTGAGCCACTCGGGAGAAGCCCTCCTGATGGTGTTCAGCTCGTCCATGGCGTCCTGGTGGGAGCCGAGCATCGCGTGGGCCCTGGCGACGTCGAGACGGTGCCGGTCCCAGTTGTTCGCGCTCGGCCGGCCGAACTTCTTCAGCGCCTTACGACTCAGAGTTCCCTCGTCGGCCCGGCTGAGCACTCCGCGGGCGTCCCCGATGAGGGAGAGGTCCTCGATCGCCTTCATCTCAGCCGTAACGGGCCCGAAGGTGGTCCAGTGCTCCCGGAAGTCGACGTGCTCGACGTCCAAGGCCGAGGCTGCGGTCGCAGCCATGCGCCGGGCTTCCTTGGCAACCTCGGGACGGTTGTTCCGCATCGCCGCAGCGGCTACGCGCTGGCACAGCTCTCCCCAGAGGGCGAGCTGGCCAGGCAGGGCGTTCGACATGCGCGGCTCCACCTCGGCGGCCGTGACGGTGGCGAGGTGCTCGGCTTCGTCGAACCTGTCCTGCCGCAGAAGGAGCCAGCCCATACCGACGACCCCGGTGGTCGCAAGGAGAGTCTGACCGGTCTCTCTCGCATCCCTGATGCCCTGCGAGAGGGCGTGGTAGGCCATGTCGTAGCGCCGGACCTGGGTGAGGTACTTGCCCGTCAGGAGGAAGGCACTGGCCCTGACGATGGTGGCTCTCCGTCGCGGCTCCCCCGCGTCGCTGAGCACGACGGCGGCCTCTGCGGCGCGAAGGATGCCCGGCAGGCGCTTCGCGACGGAGTCGTAACGGTCGGCTTGGTAGAGGGTGTGCGAGTCGTCGATGTCCCGCCGGATGGAAGCGAGGCCGACTGCCCCTTCAGGTTCTACGAGGTCCTCGGAGAGACCGACCGGCGGCATGAGCGCGCGGCGCAGTTCCATGAGGCGGACGCTGTCGCCTTCGTCCCCACGGACCGGCTCGGGAGCCGCGGTCTCGAAGAGGCTGGACGTGGTGGTGCCAAGCGCCCTGGCGAGTATGTGAAGTGTCTCGACCCGCACGCTTCCGCCTTGCTCGGCCTTTCGAACGACACCCAGAGAAAGGCCCGCGTGCTCGGCGAGCTGTTCCTGGCTCAGGCCGACACGGCGTCGAAAGCTGCGAATGTTCTCCGACAGCGGCATGGGATCACCTCCTTTTCAGCGTACGTCCGTTGGGATCGAGGAGAGAGGGCCGTCCCTCAGCAAAACGGATCCGCAATTCATGGGCAGTGGTGGCGTGCGGGTCCGTCGGTCGAGCAGCGCCACCACACTGCGGCCCAGAACCCGAGTTCCGGGTTTCGAGGGACGGGGTTCGAGGGCCGGGACCGGCTGATTCACTCTTTCGTGGGTACGAGGAGGGGACCGGTTCCGACGCTTGAGCTTCGGGATCCGGGTGTCGGGACCCGGGGTCCGGGATTCGAGCGCTCTCTTTCAACCGGTGGGAAAAAGCAGGGGGTTGGGGAAACGTCCCCAACCTCCCTTACCCGTCACGGCCAGCAAGTACGACTAATCCTGACCAGCTTGCGGCGCGCTGTCGCGGCTGCTTACGGTGCCCCCAACGAAACGACCCCGACGCGGTGTTAGAGCACCGGGCCGGGGTCTCACCCCAAGATCGGAAAAGGCGATCCTGTGGCTACCGAGAACCTTAGCCCTGCCCTGCGTACGCCCGCATCCTCGCGCCCGTACGCGAAGGCCAACCGCGGCTACGGAAAGCGATCCGCACCGGACCAATGCCCGTCGCGCGCAGACGACTTCGCGCTGCTGCCCGAGCGCGAGCGCTACATCGCCGGGTACGTCGACCATCTGCCCGACGGTGCGGCCATGGACATCAAGTCGCTGGCCAAGAACATCCCCCTGTACGGACAGATGGCCGTCGGCAGCGCCCTCAGGGCACTGGGAGTGGCCGGTCACCTGCGGCACGCCCAATGCCGGGTCGAAGAACGCGGCCAGGTCCGCTGGGTCACCCGAACCTTCTGGTCCCGCACCGCCCGTGACAACGAATGGTGGGGCGCCTTCCTGGACGCCGAGAACAACCGGGCCGCCCAAGAAGCAACCGCTCCCCAGCCGCCGCCCCGGATCCCCACGCAAGCGCCCGCTCCCCAAGCCGGAGCAGAATCGCAGGCCCCGGCCCCCGTGACACCGGCCGGGCCCGCGGCGCAGCCCACCTCGCCCGGTCCCGTACCCGCCGTACCGCAGCAGCGAACCCCCGAACCCACCCCGGGGCACCCCTCGCCCGCGTACCTCGCCCTGGCCCAACTGGGCCGAATCGAACCGCGCCTGGCCCTCTCCGCCGCCGACTGCACCGTCCTGGAATCCCTGGCCGCCCAGTGGTTCACCCGGGGCGTCGACACCGACTACCTCACCCACGCCCTCACCTCCGGCCTCCCCACCCAGGTCGACTCCCCCATCGGCTTCGTCCGCCGCCGCCTCAACGACAAGATCCCACCCGACCTGCCCACCACCCCAACACCGGCCGCGCCAGGTACTCCCGTCCGCCGCCTGATGGTGGAATGCACCGAATGCGGCACACCCGGCCCATCCGAAGCACTCCCCGACGGCCTCTGCCGCACCTGCCGCACACCAGCGCTGGGCCCGGCCCCGACAGCCCCCGCCGACCCGCCCGTCGCACGTGACATCCACGCACTGGTCGGCACCCTTCGCGACCTGATGAAAACCCCCTGAACGCGTCGAGTTGCGCAGGCACCGCGCAGACGGCCGCCTGGAGATACGAACGCCCCGCCTCACACCGCCTCGAACACGTCCTCCAGCTCCTGGAGCAGCCGGCGCTTGGGGCGGGCGCCCACCATCGACTTCACCGGTTCGCCGGAACGGAACACCATCAGGGTCGGCGTCGACAGCACCGCGTAACGGCTCGCGATCCCCGGGCTGGTGTCGATGTCGAGCGTTCGGGTCGCGTGATCACACGGTGCTACGCTGGCGGCGCCTCAGCGGATGCGCGGAGCGCCCTGGGATGGGCCAGTGGGGGTGCGTGTCGCGGCCGTTCATCGTCACGGTTCGCCCTGATCCGCTGAACGTTGGCGGCGGGCCTTCCGGCGATCCGCCCCGTACGGATCCGTAAGAGACCGCCGACCGGCCCGAGGGAGGCTGCGTGTCCGTCACTGCCCCTGGGGCGCACGGCGACATACTCAGGACGCGCCCGTTGCAGTCCCTCGGACTCTCCGCGACTGCCGAAGCCGCCTACCTCGCGCTCGTGGAGTACGGTCCGCAGACCCTGGCCGAGCTCGTCGGACGGTGGGGACCGGTCGGGTCGCCCGCCGAAGAGCTCCCGCAGGCGATCGACGAACTCACCCGCATCGGCCTGGTGTCGCGCGCCGACGACAGACTGACCGCGCAGCCACCGCGCGCGGCGCTCGAGGCCGTCGCCGAACGGCGCGCACGCGAAGCCCGGAACGCCTACGAGAGTGCGACGCTCCTGTCGCGGTTCTGGCTCGACCACACGTCGGGATCGGACTACGTCGAGGTCGTCGACACCTCCTCCAGCCCCGATGCGATCCAGCGGCGGATCCATCGTGAGGCCACGTCGGAGGTGCGCGCTCTGTCAATCGGGCCGGCGGGTGGCGGCGAGCGTGTGCCGGAGGTGGACACGGAAGCGTTGGAAGCCATGTCCCGCGGGATCGTCTACCGGGTGGTGTACAGCGCCGACATCCTGCAGGTACCCAAGGCCCTGGAGGCGGCACACGCGTGCGTCGCCCGCGGGGAGCAGGCACGGGTCTTCCACGATGTCGCGCTGAACGCCCTGGTCTGCGACGACCGTCTGGCCGTGCTGTCCGTCACCGCGCCGGACCGGGTGGGACACCACAGCGTGATCGTCCACCGGTCGGGCCTGCTGGACGGGCTTGTCAGAGTCTTCGAGTCGTACTGGCGGATGGCCGTCCCGCTTCCTTCCGTCCGCGAGGTCGTCGACTTCGAGACCAGTCGGAGGAACGACGCGCGACAGCTCTTGAACTACCTCGGTGCCGGGCTGACCGATGAGTCGATCGCCCGTGAGCTCGGGGTGAGCGAGCGGACCGTGTCCCGGCGCATCGCCCGACTGCAGGAAGTGCTCGGCGCCCAGACCCGGTTCCAGCTCGGGGTCCAGGCCGGCCGCCGCGGCTGGTTCTGAACCGCAACCTGTCCAGGCACCGCAGCCTTGGCGAAGCGCTCCCTCGCGTTCTCTGCCGGCATGCCGCTCTCGCCCGGCGTGCGCCCGGGGCGGGCCAACCCGCTCCGGGCGAGTGGCGGGGCACTGGGACGAGTGCCCCGCCGTACTGCCGCCGGACCGTGCGTCAGCCGACGGCGTCCGGCTTGACCAGGTCGGGAAGCTTGGCATCGAACATCCCGGCGAACTTGAGCGACGGCAGGATGTGGCCCTGGTCCGGGGCGTCCTTGACCACGTCAGCCGCCCAGGTGGACGCGGCGAGCCGCTGGTTCGGCGTGCCGTGGTGGCCCGGGTTGTCGAAGCCGCAGTCCCCGACCTCGTAGAAGGACTTCTGGGCCTTCAGGACGCGGGCGGTGTTGAGCGCCTCGCCGCGGGCGTGGGTGACGTAGTACGTCCCGAAGGCATCTGCCATGAGCTCGGTACGGCGGGTGGCCTCGGGGCCGTTGAGGTCGCCTGCGAAGAGGTCGTCCTCATACTGCACGTGGTGGCCGAACTCGTGGCCCACGATCGCCCGCGGCGCGACATCGCCCAGTCCCACGGCGTCCATGCCCTGCAGGATGCCGTCGCCCACGATGATCCGGTCGGAGATGCCGGTCGGCTCCGGTTCGCGGTCCTCGGTGTAGGCGAATGCGTTGAAGCTGAAGATCGGGTTGGCGCCGCCCTTGAGGATCGGTTCCATGTTGACCAGTTCGATGAACATGTCGGCCAGGTCGAGCTGGTCCTCGGGGGTCCCTCCGTACAGCGCGGCGAGCGTACGGGCGACCCGCTCGGGGCTGGAGAAGACATCGGCCCCGTGCAGAGGTATCAGCTGGATGTCCGCCGAGTTGATGTCCCAGAAGCGCTTGAGGTTCTTCATCTCGGCGGGGAGCTTCTGGGTGTACTCGCCGTCGACACCGAAGGTGTTCGAGCTTGACTCCTCGCCGAAGATCAGCGCGTCGTAGGTCGGGAGGTTGAAGCCGTCGAAGATCGAGAGCATAAAGATGGTGAACGGGTCTTCGGCGCCCATGAGAAGGCTGCGGGCCCAGGTCTTGAGCTCCGTCGACTGGCACTGGTGGTCGTCGGGGTTGATCACGCTGTCGCGGATCGCGCTCCACCGCGAGTCGTCGATGCCGTACTTCGCAGCGGCTGCCTGGGCGCGGGACTCCCAGTCAGCCGGCAGTTCGGCCAGGATCCGCTCGGCAAGGGCTTTGGCCTGCGGGGTCGCCGTGGAGCTGTCGATGGCCGACTGCAGTGCCTGGCTGGTGACGCTCGTCGTCGCGGTCCTGTCGGCGGCGTGCACAGGAAGCGCCGCACCGAGCGCACAGGTCGCGGCGACTGCCAGACTGGCTGCCAGGGAGAGGGTCTTCTTCACAGGGGCTCCTTTTCGAGGCACCCGCAGGTGCATCCGCGGGCGAACCCAGTGTGTAAGCCGCGTTACGGCTGGTGAAGACCTTCCGGCTGACCGGAACCGGCAGTGTCTGAAACCTGACAACCACTTCAACGGCTGCCGACCGTCTACGCCGTCACCTGACTCACAGCCGAACGAGCCGGGCCGTCCCAACTCGCCCACGCAGGCCCTCACCGCCCACCGTGTGGCCCAGGGTGTCGGCGTTGCCCCACACATGGACGAAGGCGACGTCGTACTCGCGGTACTGATTCTGCGTCCAGCCGGTGAAGGCGGTCTTGTTGGCCACGTACCACGTGCCGTGGGGTGGGCCGGCTCTGTCATTCCGTAAGGTTCCGGGTTCTCCGCCCGGAGGCCGGTCGCTACCGTCCCAAGCGATTGTCACCCAGCGGTCGGACAGACCGTCATGGCGCTTCCAAGGAGGACACGTTGACCGCACATCACCCTACCCGCAGGAGTCTCCTCAAGTCCGCCGGCGGGCTCACCGCCGCCATGGCTCTGGGCACCGGAGGCGTGCTCGCGTCGGCATCGACGGCCGCGGCAGCCGGTGACGGCTTCGGCCTGCACATCGTGGAGCACAACGAGGGCGACCCCCGGATGTGGTATTACCGGTTCCAGACCTCCGCGATCGGCTGGAACCCCGGCGTCAACGTTCTGCTGCCCGACGACTACCACTGGAGCGGCCGCACCTACCCCGTCCTGTACCTCTTCCACGGCGGCGGCACGGACCAGGACTTCATCACCTTCGACCGCGAGCGCATCCGTGATTGGACCGCCGGCAAGCGGATCATCGTGGTCATGCCCGACGGCGGTCACGCCGGCTGGTATTCCAACCCCGTCAGCTCCAACGTCGGCCCCCGTAACTGGGAACACTTCCACATCAACCAGCTGCTGCCCTGGGTCGAGGCCAACTTCCGTACGTTCGCCGAATACGACGGCCGGGCCGTGAGCGGGTTCTCCATGGGCGGCTTCGGTGCGCTCAAGTACGCCGCCAAGTACTACGGCCACTTCGCCTCCGTCAGCGCCCACTCCGGCCCGGCCAGCCTGCGCCGTGACGGCGGCCTCGTCGCCCACTGGGCCAACGCCTCATCCGCGGCCCTGGACCTGAACGGCGGCACCATCTACGGCGCGCCGTTCTGGGACGAAGCGCGGGTGAATGCCGACAACCCCGTGCAGCGGATCGAGAGCTACCGCAACAAGCGGGTCTTCCTCGTCGCCGGCACCAGCCCCAACCCGATCAACTGGTTCGACACCATCAACGAGAACCAGGTGCTCGCGGGGCAGCGGGAGTTCCGCGGGCTGCTCGACCGAGCCGGGATCCCGCACGAGTCGTACGAGGTGCCCGGGGGCCACTTCATCCGCCACGACATGCTGCAGCGCGACATCAACGGCGTCATCGCCCGCCTGCGCAAAGCGTGACGGGGGGACGTCACATGTCGCACGCCGGCTCGCCGTGGTGCGCACCGCGCCTCGTGCTCGCGACGGTCGTGGCCCTGATTTCGGGCCTGCTCGTGACCGCCTCAGCCGCCGCCCAGGTTCCTGCGCAGGCCACCGCCCAGGTCACCGGGTTCGCCGCCGCCTGCCCGACCACCGGATTCATCTCCCAGGGATACAGCTCGTCGCACAACGGCATCGACATCGCAGCCGACTACGGCACCCCGATCTACGCCGTCGGCGACGGCAAGGTGACCATCTCGGGTTACGAACCCGGCTACGGCCAGTGGATCCGTGTCCTGCACCCCGACCAGACCATCACCGAGTACGGCCACATGTACCAGCGGGACGTCCAGGTGGGCGACCGCGTCGTGGCGGGTCAGCGGATCGCCCTGATGGGCAGCGAGGGCCAGTCCTCCGGTCCCCACCTCCACCTGCGGGTCTGGGTAGACGCGGGTGCGAGCAGGAGCACCGACCCCATCCCCTACCTGGCGGAACGCGGCATCAGCATGCCCTGTACACCGGGCACCCGCCCCCGTCCCACGCCGTTGGTGTATCCGGCGGAGTCGGGGCGGGTGGTGTCGGCACGTTCGGCGGACGGCCGTCTGGAGGTTTTCGCGGCGGGTGCCGACGGCATCCATCACGCATGGCAGGTGGGGGTGAACGGCAGCTGGTCGGAGTGGGAGTTCCTGGGCGGTCCGGGCGGTGCCGAGCTGGCGATCGGCCCGAACATGGACGGGCGCCTGGAGGTCTTCGCGATCAACGGCAACGTGTTCCAGCACCGGTACCAGACCGCTCCTTCGGGCGGCTGGTCGGGCTGGGAGAACTTCGGTAGCGGCGGCCGGGACATCGCGGTGGGTGCGAACGCGGACGGACGCCTGGAAGTGTTCGCCTCCGGACCCGTGGGGATCTTCCACAAGTACCAGACCGCACCGAACAGCGGCTGGTCGGACTGGGAATCCGCGGGCGGTGGCCCCGCGAACAGCCGGATCGAGATGGAGAAGGCACCCGACGGGCGTCTTGAGGCCTTCGCGATCAACGGCGATGTGTTCCAGCACCAGTACCAGACCGCCGTCAACGGCCGCTGGTCCGCCTGGGAGAACTTCGGCGAAGGGGGCCGTGACCTGACCGTGGACCACAACCAGGACGGACGCCTCGAAGTCTTCGCCTCGGGCCCCGTCGGAGTCTTCCACAAGTACCAGACCGACCCCACCAGTTGGTCCGACTGGGAACCGACCGGCGGCCCCGCCGACGCCCAGCTGACCAGTCAACTGACCGCTGACGGCCGGGTGGAGGTCTTCGCGATCAACGGCAGTGTCGCCCAGCACCTCTGGCAGAACGGGGTGAACGCCCCGTACGGCCAATGGGAGTCCTTCGGCACCGGCGGCACGGAAATCACCGCAGTGGCCAACGGCGACGGCCGCATCGAAGTCCTCGCGACCAGCAACGCCGGCGTCTACCACAAATGGCAGACCGGCTTCTCGACCTGGTCCGACTGGGCCTGGCTCAACCGTACGTCCGGTCCCGCCGTCAACTGACCCCACCCGGGTCCCTCCGGAGAAAGAACCATGCATCCGATCAGCAGGCGGCACCTGCTGCGTGCGGCCGGAGCGGGAGCACTCGTGCTCCCGCTCCCTGACCCACCCCGCGCCCCAAGCTCCGTGCTCCGTCCGCCCCCGTTCCCGTCGTCACCGCTGCGCGCCGAAGTGTCCGAATACCGCACATGCTCAGCCGTATGCAGGCGGTAACATCCCTCCGTCGGGCAATGGTCACGGTCGGCGCGCGGGACGGGGGAGCGGTGAGCGGAATTGTCGTCCACCTGCAGGAGGGAAACGGCGGCGACGCGGTGACCCTGCGGCTCGGCCCCGGAGAGCACGCCAGATTCGGCCGCGGTTCGGCACGCACACCGGTCGAACTCCGCCTCGCCGACGAGGCGGTGTCCCGGCTGGCCGGAGAGATCCGCGCGACGGACGACCACTGGCAGCTGAGCAACCTCAGCACCACCCACGGCTACCTGGTCGAGAACCCGGAAGGGGCGGGAGAGTACCTGCGCGTCCCGCCGCGCCGCATCGGCGCACCCATCCCGTTCGAATTCGCCCGGGTGGTGCTGCCCTCCCGTCGTGACACCCCGCTCTCCTTCCAGGTGTTCGCCCCCGATCACGTCTTTCTGGACGCGCACGCGCCCGGCGGCGGGTCCTGGGAGAGCCGCACCCTCACCGCGTACTCCCTGGACGAGAGCGCCACCTACTTCCTCGTGCTCGTCGCGCTCTGCGAGCCGTGGCTGCGCGACCGGTCACCGGCCGCCGTACCGACCACCCCGCAGATCGTCGAGCGGCTCAGGGGCCACGGCGCATGTGCCAGACTCACGGCCCGCGCGGTCACGTCGCACATCGACTACCTCACCGACGAGAAACTGCGCATCGGCGTCCCCGCGGCCGCGGGCGACACCGACCGCGCGAACCGCCGCAGCGGAAAGCGCGAGGCCGTCGTCGGGCTCGCCCTGAAGTTCGGGATCGTACGGGAGGAGCACCTCACCCTGTTACCGCCGCGCACCGGACCGGCCGGGCGCGGACACTAGGACGCGGTGACGATGCATGTGCAGGCAGCCCTGGCCGACAGCGGCGAGCCGGAATTCCTGCCCGCGGGCCACCGGGTCGGCCCGTGGGTCGTCGGCGAACCGATCGGCGCGGGCGGCTGGGCCACCGTCTACACGGGGCGGCCGGCGGACGGGGCGACTGACCGGCCCGGGGAACGGCCGGACGAGAACGAGGTCGCCCTCAAGGTCATGCCGACCGCCGGACTCGCACCCCGCCAGGCGCGCACCGTGGCCGAGGCCGCCCGCCGGGAGCTCGAACTGGGACGTGGGGCCGGCCATCCGAAGCTCGTCCGGCTCCTCGACTTCCTGGTGCTCAGCACCCCGGACCGGCCGTCCCTGGACGGCGCGATCGTCCTCGTCATGGAACGGGCCCGGTGCAGCCTGCGCGAACTGCTCGCCACCGCGGTGACCGAGGCCGAGGGCGCCCGGCTCGTCACCGGCATCTGCGAGGCCCTGGACCACATGCACCGCAGCGGCTGGGTGCACGCCGACCTCAAGCCCGAGAACATCCTCATCGGCCGGGACGGCGAGGTCCGGCTCTCGGACTTCGGCTTCTCCATCGAACTGACCGGCACCCACGGCTGGACGGCCCCGATGGGCACCCTGGACTACCTTCCGCCCGAGCGGTGGCGGCAGCCGCTCGGGGAGCGGGGCGTCCAGATCCGGCCCAGCGCCGACATCTGGGCGCTCGGCATCGTCATCCACGAGGTGTTCGCCCACGGCGCCTTCCCCTTCCCCGGCGCCACACCGACCGCGCGCGGTGCGGCCGTGCAGCAGTACGCGGAGGGCCGGGCGCCGTTACGGATGGCCGGTGCCGTCCCGGAGTTCTGGCGGGCCGTGGCCACCGACTGCCTCGCTCCCACGCACGAGGCCCGCGCCCCGCACACGGCGGGGAGCCTCCTCGAACGCATCGGAGCCCACGAGGCCGGGAGCGAGCCCGGGCGCCGCCCCTCCGGGCAGTCCCGCACCCGGCTCCGCCTGCGCTCCGCCATCCTGCTCGCCGTCGCCGGATGCGCGACGGCGGTCGCCGTGTTCTGGGCCTGCACGGGAGGGGAACATTCCGCGCGGAGCCCCGCCCCGATCCGGGTCTTCAACGCCGAGCGCGGCTGCCAGGACCGCTCGGACCGTGACCCGCAGTGCAGCCTGGGCCTCGCGATCGACCCGCGGCGGTCCTACACGGCCGGGAACGTCGTGGACACCCGTGTCTGGCACGGCGACGTCCTCGACGCCGACTGTCAGCTGCCGAAGGGGCAGCCCATCATCAACGAGGAGGACCAGCGCTCCACCCTCTGGTTCCGTGTCCGCCTCTCACGCACCGACGGCGCAGCGACGGCCCCCGCCACGGCTTGGCTGCCCGCCGTCCGCACAAAGGACCGCCCTGCCCTCCCCCCCTGCGCCCACCTCACGCGCTGACGGCCTCCTGACCAGGACTCCGGAGCACTCCCCGACGGCCTCCGTCGCCCCTGCCGCACACCCACCCCGGACACCACAAGCAAGCAGGCCGCCGGAGCCGACGCAGAACGCGACGTCCGCGGCCTCGTCGCCGAACTCCGGGGCATGCTCAAGCGCCCCTGACACTCCCGACGTCGACGACCCCACCAGCCCGACGGGCAGTCGGCCGTCATGTCGCGGGATTCGCGTGAGTGCGGCGGCCGGCCAGCACCTGGCCCAACCGGAGGACGCTCAGGCCGAAGATCAGGACTCCCAACGGGACGTGCAGGGACGGCACATGTGCGATGCCCAGGACCACCTGCACGGACGCGAGGACCAGGAATCCGAACGCGTCCAGGATGGACTTGGGCGAGCCGCCGCCCGGCCGCCACACCAGGATCGCGGTGAGTACGTACAACATCGACGCGGCGTACATCCCACGCGCCCCGGCACCGTGCAGCGTCTCTCCGTACGACGTGGACAACAGCAGCCCGGCGGTGACCGCCTGGAAGAAAATGGCCGCGGTCTGCAAGGCGATCGCGGCTCGCAGGTACCTCATGAACGTGAGGCTGCGCTGCTGTGCCGTCGTCCCTATGGGCATGGTGAGCCCATCCCTTCTGTTGCTCAACTCTGCTTGTCGACAGTGGTTCCTCGTGGCTGCCGCCCCGACGTCCCACCGGTCCGACGACGTAGCCACCGGGAATGTGAGGCGGCGCACCGGCCTTTCGCTGCGGTGTCTCGTCGAACATGGTGAAAACAGACTCGAACAAGGGAATCGTCGAGACCATGACCACCCGATCCGAGCCCGAACTCGGCCGACCCGATGCGAGCCTGAGCGCGATCATGAGCGAGCGTCGGCAACTCATCAATCTCGCCTACCGGCTCCTCGGCTCCCTGGCCGAGGCCGAGGACGCCGTACAGGAGACCTACGTCCGCTGGTACGCCATGTCCCGGCAGCAGCAGGAGGCCATCGAGTCCCCCGGTGCCTGGCTGACGAAGGTGGCCGGTCGTATCTGCCTCGACATGCTCGGCTCGGCGCGGGCGCGGCGCGAGAGCTACGTGGGCGAGTGGATCCCGGAGCCGCTGCCCGACCGTACCGAGTGGATGAGCGGGCGGCCGGGTGACGGCAGAGGTGACCCGGCCGACCCGGCCGACCGGGTCACCCTGGACGAGTCGGTCGACATGGCCTTCCTCGTCGTGCTCGAATCGATGACCCCGGCCGAACGGGTCGCGTTCATCCTGCACGACGTCTTCCGGTACCCCTTCGCCGAAGTGGCCGCGATCGTCGGCCGCACGCCGGCGGCGTGCCGGCAGCTGGCGTCGTCGGCCCGCCGTCGTATCCGTGCGGCAGCGGCTCCGGTGGCTCCGACGACCCGACAGTCGGACGTCATCAGGGACTTCAAGCAGGCATGGGTGGCCAAGGACATCGCCGCCCTCGTCGGCCTGCTCGACCCCGACGCCACGATGATCGCCGACGGCGGCGGCCGGGTCGGTACGGTGCTCCGCCCGGTCGCAGGCGGCAAGCGCATCGCCCAATACGTCATCGAGATCGGCGACATGGCACCCGGCCTGACGCTCCTGGAACGTTCGGTCAACGGCCGGCCCGGTCTGGTGGCCCAGCACGGCGGCGTCACCGTGACGGTGGCCGCGTTCGGCCTCGTGGACGACCGGATCACGCACATCTGGGCGGTGCGCAACCCCGAGAAACTCCGGCCGTGGACCGTGTAGCCCGGCCCGTACGACACCGGCTCCTCGGACGCAGCGACCCCCGCCTCAGCCGGTGCGGGCCTCCGGCTCGCCTGTCGTCGCCGCCGAGCTTCCCCGCCGGCAGGGCGTGAGCCGCCCGGCCCGTCAGCGACACCCGCGGGCGTTGAGCCGGGCGGCCTGGCGGGTCAAGTGGTCGCGTTCGGCGAGGTTGGGTGCCTTCAGGGCCGCCTCGGCGTACAGGCGCGCCGCCGTCGCCAGGTCGCCGTCGCGCTCGTGGAGGTACGCCGCCACCGCGTCGTGGCGGGGCAGCGTGTCGTCCAGCGCCGCGAGCGCCGCCAGACCGGCGCGCGGTCCGTCGGCCTCGCCGACGGCCACCGCGCGGTTGAGCCGGACGACCGGGCTGTCGGTCAGGCGCGCGAGCTCGTCGTACCACTCGACGATCTGCACCCAGTCGGTCTCCTCGGCGGTGGGCGCGTCGGCGTGGAGTGCCGCGATGGCGGCCTGGGCCTGGAACTCGCCCAGCCGGTCGCGGGCGAGGGCCGCCTGCAGGATCTCGACGCCCTCGGCGATCGACTCGGTGTCCCACCGGCCGCGGTCCTGCTCGGCGAGCGGCACCAGGCTGCCGTCGGGCGCGGTCCGGGCGGCGCGCCGGGCGTGGTGGAGCAGCATGAGGGCGAGCAGCCCCGCCACCTCGGGGTGGTCGATCGCGGCCGCGAGCTGCCGGGTGAGCCGGATCGCCTCGGCGGCGAGGTCGACGTCACCGGAGTAGCCCTCGTTGAAGACCAGGTAGAGGACGCGCAGCACGGTGGCGACGTCGCCGGGCTGGTCGAACCTCACGCCGGAGACGGTGCGCTTGGCCCGGCTGATGCGCTGCGCCATGGTCGCCTCGGGCACCAGGTAGGCCTGGGCGATCTGGCGGGTGGTCAGCCCGCCGACGGCGCGCAGCGTGAGCGCGACCGCGGACGACGGCGTCAGCGACGGGTGGGCGCACAGGAAGTAGAGCTGGAGCGTGTCGTCCACCGCGGGCGCGGGCCCGGGCGCCGGCTCCTCGTCGACGAGGTTCTCACGCCGGCGGCGGGCGGTGTCCGCCCGGGTCGCGTCGAGGAACCGGCGCCAGGCCACGGTGACCAGCCAGCCCTTCGGGTCCCGCGGAGGGTCGGCCGGCCAGACGCGGACCGCCTCGACGAGCGCGTCCTGCACGGCGTCCTCGGCCGCCGCGAAGTCGGCTCCGCGGCGGACGAGGATTCCGAGCACGCTCGGCGTGAGGCTCCTGAGCAGGGCCTCGTTCATCGGAGAGGTCACTCCGTGATGGTGGGGCACGCGGCCAGGAACGGGCGCACCTCGAGCCACTCGTGGATCGGCTTCCCGCCCGCCCCGGGTGCGGCCGAGAGTTCCCCGGCCAGTTCGACGGCGCGCTCGTAGCTGTCGACGTCGATCACCATCCAGCCGGCGATGAGGTCCTTGGTCTCGGCGAACGGGCCGTCGGTGACCGGCGGGCGCCCCTCGCCGTCGTACCGGACCCACGTCCCCTCGGGGGCGAGCGCCTGACCGTCGACGAACTCGCCGGTCTTCTCGAGCCGGTCCGCGAAGTCCTGCATGTACTGGACGTGGGCCGAGATCTCCTCCGGTGTCCACTGGTCCATACACACGTCGTTGACCGCTGCCGGGGCGCCGCGGTAGTGCTTGAGCAGCAAGTACTTGGCCATCGTGTTTCTCCTCGGTGCTGGTGCGACCCATTCTGGTCGCGTTCATTGCTGGGACGTAGCCAGTCACCGGTTCTCGACATCGCCGTACGAAATCGGCGGCCGAATTTTTTCGGGCGTATGCAGCCCGCCTCACACCGCCTCGAACACGTCCTCCAGTTCCTGGAGCAGCCGGCGCTTGGGGCGGGCGCCCACCATCGACTTCACGGGTTCGCCGGAGCGGAACACCATCAGGGTCGGCATCGACAGGACCGCGTACCGGCTCGCGATGCCGGGGTTCCGGTCGACGTCGATCTGGACGATCTTGATGCGCCCGGACTCCTCGGCGGCGACGGCGCTGAGTACAGGGGCGAGCCGGCGGCACGGGCCGCACCAGTCGGCGGTGAACTCGACCAGTACGGGGAGGTCGGCCGCGAGGACCTCCGTATCGAAAGTGGTGTCCGTGACCTCGGCCACGCCCTCTGCCTGAATCATCTGTCATCCTCCCAGTTCACAACGTGGTTCGGGGCCGCCCGGAAGCTCCGCCTCGGTCTCCAGCTCGGCCTTCGCGAGCTGGGCGCCCACGTGGACGCGTACCTCCTGGAGCTGTTCGATGAGCGCGTCGAGCTCACCGAGCTTGCGCCGGTAGACGGCGAGCGAGGCGGGGCAGGCGTCACCGGCCGGGTGGCCGGCGCGCAGGCACTCGACGAACGGGCGGGTCTCCTCCAGTTCGAACCCGAAGTCCTGGAGGGTCCGGATCTGCTGGACGAGCCGCAGATCGTCCTCGTCGTACGCGCGGTAGCCGTTGCCGGCCCGCCGCGCGGGCAGCAGTCCGCGGGACTCGTAGTACCGCAGAGTCCGTGTGGTCGTTCCGGCCCGTTCGGCCAGCTCCCCGATGCGCATGTCCTTGACGGTAGACCTTTACGCGGACGTCAAGGCAAGCACGAAGGGCCGTCACGGGAGTTCCCGCGACGGCCCTTCACGTGTGCTGGGTGTTGCGCCTAGACCTTCGCCACGGCGGGCTCCTGGCCACCGTCCCGCGGCTGAGGAACGGTGCCCGTGCCGTCGCCGTGGTCGGCGTCCTGGGTGAGCGACTTCTCGTCGAACGGGATGGAGCCGGCCAGTACCTGCTCGACCCGTTCCCTGTCGATCTCCTTGGTCCAGGTGCCGATGAGCAGCGTGGCGACGGCGTTGCCCGCGAAGTTCGTCAGGGCGCGAGCCTCACTCATGAAGCGGTCGATGCCGATGATCAGGCCGACGCCGTCGACCAGAGCGGGCTTGTGCGACTGGAGCCCGCTCGCCAGCACGGCGATACCGGAACCGGAGACACCGGCCGCGCCCTTGGAGGCGATCATCATGAAGAGGAGGAGCGAAACCTGCTGGCCCAGCCCCAGCGGCTGGCCCATCGACTCGGCGATGAACAGCGACGCCATGGTCAGGTAGATCATCGTGCCGTCGAGGTTGAACGAGTACCCGGTGGGCACGGTGATGCCGACGACCGGGCGGCTGACGCCCAGGTGTTCCATCTTCGCGATGAGGCGCGGCAGCGCCGACTCGGAGGAGGACGTGGAGAGGATCAGCAGGAACTCGCGGCCCAGGTACTTCAGGAGCTGGAAGAGGTTCACCCCGGTCACCAGGCGCAGCAGGGTGCCGAGCACCAGGACCACGAACAGGATGCAGGTGACGTAGAAGCCCAGCATGATCGTGGCGAGCGCCTTGAGCGCGTCCACGCCGGTCTCGCCGATGACGGCGGCCATCGCGCCGAACGCGCCCACCGGGGCCGCCCACATGATCATGGACAGGATGCGGAAGACCAGCTTCTGGATGTGCTCGACCCCGCGCAGCACCGGCTCACCGGCCGTGCCCATGGCCTGCAGCGCGAAGCCGGTGAGGAGCGCGATCAGCAGGGTCTGGAGCACCGAGCCACCGGTGAAGGCCGACACGAAGGTGGTCGGGATGATGCCGAGCAGGAAGTCGACCGGCCCCTCGGCGGCGTTGTCCGCCGCCGTGTGGCCGACATCCTTCACCGACTGCGAGAGCTGCATACCGTCGCCGGGGTGCAGCACATTGCCGACGATCAGGCCGATCGCCAGCGCGACCACCGACATGGCCAGGAAGTAGCCGAGCGCGAGGCCGCCCACCTTGCCGACCTTGGCGGCCTTGCGGACCGATCCGACGCCCAGCACGATCGTGCAGAAGATGATTGGCGAGATCATCATCTTGATGAGGTTCACGAACCCGGCGCCGATCGGCTTGAGCTCGACGGCGACGTCCGGGGCCACGAAGCCCATGAGGATGCCGAGCCCCACGGCCGCGATCACGGCGATATACAGATAATGCGTACGGTCCCGCTTGGCGGCTGCCACTCCCACGGGGGTCTCCTCGGTTCGTCCTGGTCGCTCCCCCGTCCCTGGGGGTCCCGGCGACTATCCCTCCGCTTGTGACGCCCGTCACGGTTACGTGCATTTCGTTCATATGTTTTCGGCCAGGCAGACTGGTGCCATGCGTCTCCCCCGTCCCCGTACCCGCCCGCGCAGCCTGGCAGGCCAGCTCTTCGCCATGCAGGTGGTGCTCGTCGCCGCGGTGGTGGCGGGGTGCGCGTTCTTCGCGTACGTCTCCGGCAGCGGACAGGCGAAGGAGACCGCGACCCGGCAGGTCAGGGCGACGGCGCTGGCGATCGCCGACTCGCCGTCCGTACGTGAGGCGATCCGCACCCCGGACCCGTCCGCCGTGCTCCAGCCGTACGCGGAGAAGGTCCGCAGGGACACCGGGATCGCCTTCGTCACGATCATGTCCCCGCAACGGGTCCGCTGGACGCACCCGGACACGGACCGGATCGGGGAGGAGTTCCTCGGGCACACCGCGCAGGCGCTGCGTGGCGAGACGTTCTCGGAGACGTACACCGGCACGCTCGGTCCCTCGATCCGGGTCGTCACCCCGGTCCGGGACGGCGGCAGGATCACCGGTCTGGTCAGCGCGGGCATCACGGTCGAGCGGGTCTCCTCGCAGGTGCGGGCGGAGCTCGGCGCGCTGGGGCTGGCGGCGGGGGGGGCGCTGGCGCTCGGCGGCATCGGTACGTATGTGATCAACGCCCGGCTGCGGCGGCACACGCACGGCATGAACGCCGCCGAGCTGAGCCGGATGCACGACTACCACCAGGCCACGCTGCACGCGGTGCGCGAGGGGCTGTTGATGCTCGACGGGCAGCGCAGGATCGCGCTGATCAACGACGCGGGCCGGGAGCTGCTCGGTCTCGAACCGGGTGCGGTCGGACGCAGGGTCGCCGAACTGGATCTGCCGGCGCGGCTGACCGGTGCGCTGCTCGCCGCCGAGGAGCGGGTCGACGAGCTGCATCTGACGGCGGACCGGGTGATCGTGGTCAACACCCGTCCGGTGGTGGGCGGCGAGCAGCACGGCACGGTCGTGACGCTGCGCGATCACACGGAACTCCAGGCGCTGTCCGGTGAGTTGGACTCCGAACGGGGGTTCACGCAGGCGTTGCGCTCGCAGGCGCACGAGGCGGCGAACCGGCTGCACACCGTCGTCTCGCTGATCGAACTGGGCCGGGCCGAGGAGGCGGTCGGTTTCGCCACCGCGGAACTGGAGCTGGCGCAGGCCCTCACCGACCGGGTGGTGGACGCGGTCGCCGAACCGGTGCTGGCGGCGCTGCTGTTGGGCAAGGCCGCGCAGGCGAACGAGCGGGGTGTGGAGCTGGTGCTCGCGGACGACAGTCTGATCGACGACGGCGCCCTGCCCACGACGCTGCCGCATCGGGACCTGGTGACGATTCTCGGCAACCTGATCGACAACGCGGTGGACGCGGCGTCGGAGGCGGCGACGGACACGTCGGGGGCGGGGGCCGGTGCGGGGGCCGGTGCGGCCGGCGCGGAGGCCGGTGCTGCCGGCGCGGGGGCCGGTGCTGCCGGCGCGGGGCCTGGTGCTGCCGGCGCGGAGGCCGGTGCTGCCGGTGCGGGGGCCGGTGCTGCCGGCGCGGAGGCCGGTGCTGCCGGCGCGGGGGCCGGTGCTGCCGGCGCGGAGGCCGGTGCGGCCGGTGCGGGGCCTGGTGCTGCCGGCGCGGAGGCCGGTGCGGCCGGTGCGGGGCCTGGTGCTGCCGGTAGTACGGGGGCCGGTGCGGCCGTGCCCGCCCAGCGGGGAGCGGCCGGGCCGGGGCGGGCCGCTCGTGCCCGGGTCACCGTCACCGCGCTCGCCGGGGACAGTGAGCTGCTGCTGCGGGTCGCCGACACCGGGGCCGGGATCGATCCGGACGACGCCGCCGAGGTGTTCGACCGGGGCTGGTCGACGCACGGCGCAGGCCGGGGGATCGGGCTGGCCCTCGTACAGCAGGCGGTGCACCGCAACGGCGGGACGGTCGCACTGAACCGCGGCCCGGACGGCGGTGCGGAGTTCACGGTACAGCTGCCCCTGGTCGGCGGCGGCCGCACGACGCGCACGACGAAGGAGGCCACCGCGTGATCCAGGTACTGGTCGTCGAGGACGACCCCGTAGCCGCGGACGCCCATCAGCTGTACGTGGGCCGCGTCCCCGGATTCACGGTGGCCGCGGTCGCGCACTCGCGCGCGGAGGCGGTGCGGGCGCTGGACCGTACACCGGTCGATCTGCTGCTCCTGGATCTGTACCTGCCGGACGGACACGGTCTGCAACTGCTCCGCTCCTTGCGCGCGGCCGGGCACTCGGCCGATGTCATCGCGGTGACGTCGGCGCGTGATCTGGCGGTGGTCCGGGAGGGGGTGTCGCTCGGCGTCGTCCAGTACGTGCTGAAGCCGTTCACCTTCGCCACCCTGCGCGACCGGCTCGTCCGCTACGCCGAGTTCCGCGCGGCGGCCGGTGAGGCGAGCGGCCAGGACGAGGTGGACCGGGCGCTCGGCGTCCTGCGCGCACCGCAGCCGAACCGGCTGCCGAAGGGGCTGAGCGGCCCGACGCTGGAGGCCGTCACCCGGGTCCTGCGGGCCGCGCCGGACGGGGTCACGGCAGGCGCGGCCGGGACGGAGCTGGGCATCTCGCGGATCACGGCACGCCGCTACCTGGAACATCTGGTGACGGTGGGGCGCGCGGTGCGCAGTCCTCAGTACGGTCAGATCGGGCGCCCGGAGCTGCACTACCGGTGGGTGGCCCAGGGGCGCTGACCGCGTGCAGGACGGTATGCAACGTCTGCTCAAAAGGGCCTGAGGATCGGCCTCGACGGGCGGGTCCGCCCCGCGACGACCCCGGACGATCCTCTATCGCCGCGCTCGCAGTGTCTCCCACTGCGCTGCGGCGCCGTCCAGCAGCATCTCCAGGGCCGTGGGATAGGCGCTGTCGACCATGCGGGTCGCCAGGAGGGGCGCCGCCTCGGCAATCCGGGGGTGTGTGGTGCGCGGCAGGCGGGCGTACGTCGAGCGCCACATGTTCTCGTCGGCGCTGAGGCTTTCGCGTGGCAGGGCCAGCGAGGCGGCGTCGAGCGCGGCGAAGGCCAGGGTCTGGTCGATGAAGGCGTGGTAGATCCGTACCGTGTCCGGCAGCGGGAACCCCGCCGTGCGAAGTACGTCAAGGATGGCCTCGTCGGCCGCCAGCTCGTGGGCCCGGCCGGTGACCCGGTTCGCGGTCAGCAGTGCCGCATGCGGATGACCGAGGTACACGGCGTGGATGCGCAGCCCGAGGCCGCGCAGATCCGACCGCCACTCCCCTGTGGGTCGCCAGCCCTGCAGGGCCTGCCCGATGAGGGCGTCGCCGATGGCGAGGGTCAGATCGTCCATGCCGCGGAAGTACCGGTAGAGGGTGCTGGGGTCGGCGTCCAGGGCCAGGCCGAGACGGCGGGCGGTAAGTCCAGCGCTGCCGTGCTCACGCAGCATCCGCAGGGCGGTCTCGACGATCAGTTGCTCGGACAGGACGGTGCCGCCCCTGGTGGGACGGCGGCGCCGCCGTTTCTCCTCGGGCACCACAGCTTTCGCCACCGCCGCCTCCTCGCCTCGCCCCGGAGTCTTATGCCAACACCATTGACCTTATCCCGGCACGCGGCGTTGGATCTCCCGGCAGGGGCGCCCGCACTTCCGGTCCGCGCGGGCACGCCCCGTCTCCAGAGAGAGGAAGTCCGTGTCATGCGTGTTCTGCTTGTGGGAGCCGGCGGTGTGGGCACCGCGATCACGAAGATCGCGGCCAGGCGCTCGTTCTTCGACGAGATGGTCGTGGCCGACTACGACCTGAGCCGGGCCGAGGCGGCGGTCGCCGCCCTAGCGGGCGCCGCGGGCCGCTTCCGCGCCGAGCACGTCGACGCGTCCGATCAGGCGGCGGTGACGGCGCTGCTGACGCGGCACGGGTGCGATGTCCTGCTCAATGCCACCGACCCGCGGTTCGTGATGCCCCTCTTCCAGGCGGCGCTCGCGGCCGGAGCGACCTACCTCGACATGGCGATGTCTCTGTCGCGCCCGCACCCCGAGCGGCCGCACGAGGAGTGCGGGGTCATGCTCGGCGACACGCAGTTCGCGCAGGCCGCCGACTGGGAGAAGGCGGGCGCGCTGGCCCTCGTCGGCATGGGTGTGGAGCCGGGGCTGTCCGATGTCTTCGCGCGGTACGCGGCCGACGAACTCTTCGACGAGATCGAGGAGATCGGCATCCGCGACGGCGCGAACCTCACCGTCGACGGCTACGAGTTCGCACCCTCCTTCAACATCTGGACCACCATCGAGGAGTGCCTCAATCCGCCGGTCGTCTACGAGGCGGACCGCGGCTGGTTCACCACCGCGCCCTTCAGCGAGCCGGAGGTGTTCGACTTCCCCGAGGGCATCGGCCCGGTCGAGTGCGTGAACGTGGAGCACGAGGAGGTTCTACTTGTTCCCCGTTGGATCGATGCACGACGCGTGACCTTCAAGTACGGCCTGGGCGAGGAGTTCATCCAGACCCTCAGGACGCTGCACCTCCTGGGCCTGGACCGCACCGACCTGGTGACCGTGCCGAGCGCTGCGGGTCCGGTGGGTGTGTCGCCCCGCGACGTCGTGGCCGCCTGCCTGCCGGACCCGGCGACGCTGGGCGAGCGCATGCACGGCAAGACCTGCGCGGGCACCTGGGTGCGCGGCACCAAGGACGGCGCGCCGCGCGAGGTCTACCTCTACCACGTGGTCGACAACCAGTGGTCGATGGCCGAGTACGGCTCCCAGGCGGTGGTGTGGCAGACGGCCGTCAACCCGGTCGTCGCCCTCGAGCTCCTGGCCACGGGCGCGTGGACCGGCTCGGGAGTCCTCGGCCCAGAGGCCTTCCCCGCCCGCCCCTTCCTGGACCTGCTCAGCGCGTATGGCTCTCCGTGGGGCATGCGGGAGCAGTAACCGTCCTCGGCTCACCAGAGGATCGGACGTCCCTCCTCGGTGGGAGCGAGCGTCGGACAGCCGATCCACTCGCCGCTGTCGGGGTACTCCCAGTTGTCGGCGTCGGCCGGGAGCACCGGCGGTTCCTCCCCTGCAAGGGGCGTGCCGTGGTGGAAGCCGTGCCTCCCGTCGGGAGCGGTCCAGGAAATGACAGGGCACACCTCGATCCAGCCCCGGTCGACGACGGGCAGCATACGGTTGCAGTACTAGGACGTTCATACGAGTCGTGATATCGGTGGAACACACCGTAGTCAGAGGACATATGGACTTCTACGGTGGGGCCGTGCACCCCTCCCCGCCCTTCAACGCCCCCGCCGCGCGCCGACTCCGCGTGGCCCTGGGGATGCTTCCCGGCCATGTCGCGTACGGTCTCGGAGCGCAGTATGGACTCCGTATCAGCACCGAGACGGTGGTCGCCTGGGAACGCGGGCTGGCCGTCCCCAGCGAGTACGAACTCACCGCGCTGGCCGGGGTGTTGTGGTGCTCGCCGGGCGAGCTGATCACCGCCGCGCGCACCCTGCGCGAGCACCGGGTGGCCCGGGAGCTGGCGGTGGAGGAGCTGGCGCGTCTGCTGGGGCTTACCACCTCCGCGTATCTGCGGATGGAGGAGTCGGGGCGCTGGCGCGGCAACGAACGCCAGTCCGCGGCGCTCAGCGAGGTGCTGGGGCTGACCGCCGCCGGATTCGTGACGGTGTCCGGCCTGGACGAGGAGCTCGCGGACCTGTTGCGCGCGGCGGTGACGACGCGCTGGCAGGCCCATGTCCGGACGGTGGCGAAGCTGGTGCCGCTGGAGCGCGGCCTCCTGCAGGACGTACTGGAACAGCTGCACACCGACTATCAGGCGCTGATGGTGTCGACGCTGAGCTGGAGCAGCACGGGTACGGAGCGGGCCGGGGCGACGGGGGACGCGGGGCGGGCGTTCCTCACGCAGATCGTGGAACGGTTCTGGCAGGCCGCAGGGGTACGGGGGACGACCGTCTGAACCACCCGGCTTCCAAGCGACCCTGACCGCCCACGGGGGGACTGTCAGGGCCGCCGGTCAGCTCTTGCGAAGCCGCCGCGCCCCGTCAGGGGCCGGGAGGGCCGGGAGGGCCGGGAAAGACCGGAAGGGCCGGGAAAGACCGGAAGGGCCGGGAGGGCCGGGAGGGACGGGAAAGACCGGAAGGGCCGGGAGGGACGGGAAAGACCGGAAGGGCCGGGAAAGACCGGAAGGGTCTAGAAGACCGACTCCGCCTCGTCCATCCGGTCCGCGGGCACCGTCTTGAGCCGGGTGATGGCGTCGGCGAGCGGAACCATCTTGATGTCGTTGCCGCGCAGCGCCGTCATCCGGCCGAAGTCGCCCCGGTGCGCGGCCTCCACCGCGTGCCAGCCGAAGCGGGTGGCGAGCACCCGGTCGTACGCGGTCGGCGTGCCGCCGCGCTGCACGTGCCCGAGAATGACCGGCCGGGCCTCCTTGCCGAGCCGGGTCTCCAGCTCGATGGCCAACCGGTTGCCGATGCCCTGGAAGCGCTCGTGACCGTACTGGTCGATCTCGCCCTTGGCGTACGGCATCGAACCCTCGGCCGGGTGCGCGCCCTCGGCGACACAGATGACCGCGAACTTCTTGCCGCGAGCGAAGCGCTCCTCGACCATCTTGACCAGGTCCTCGACCTTGAACCGGCGCTCGGGGAGGCAGATGCCGTGCGCGCCGCCCGCCATTCCGGACTCCAGCGCGATCCAGCCGGCGTGACGGCCCATCACCTCGACGACCATGACCCGCTGGTGCGACTCGGCGGTGGTCTTGAGACGGTCTATGGCGTCGGTGGCGACGCCCACCGCCGTGTCGAAACCGAAGGTGCGGTCGGTGGCGGAGATGTCGTTGTCGATCGTCTTGGGAACGCCGACGACGGGCATTCCGGCGTCCGACAGCATCCGCGCGGCCGTGAGGGTGCCCTCGCCGCCGATCGGGATGAGGGCGTCCATGCCGTAACGGCGGCTGAGCTCGGCGCAGTTCTCGGCGGCCTCGCGCAGCCGGTCGCGCTCCAGCCGGGCCGAGCCGAGGATGGTGCCGCCGCGGGCGAGAATGCCGCTGACCGCGTTGAGGTCGAGGGGGCGGAAGTGGCCGTCGAGGAGTCCCTTGAACCCGTCCTCGAAGCCGATGACCTCGTCTCCGTGCCCCACCACGGCTCGGTGCACGACCGACCGGATCACTGCGTTCAGGCCCGGGCAGTCTCCGCCTGCGGTGAGAACTCCGATGCGCATCGTGCTGTATCTCCTGCTCGCTGGTGCCGTTCGATTCGGGGGCGACCACAGAATCCCCCGCGAGAATCCCCCGTACTGTGAGCCACGTCGATTGTCCCACGCCAGGTCTGGACCTCGCGCCCCCCGCCGCTCCCCGTCGCTCCCCGGATCCCCGCACGGGTGTTCCGCCGAATGCGACAGGCCGTCCGGGCAGGCGTCCGGCGAGGCATGCGGCAGGCCCTCCGGCGAGCGGATCCGTGAGGCCCTGGTCGGGCCGTACGCCCCCTGACTCAGGGCCCTTCGCCCGGCGGGCGACGCCCGGGCCCCCGCAGGTATCGTCAACATGGCAATACCATCCCAAACCGCAATCTGGACAGGAGAGCACGCGTGACGCGCAGCGTGTACGTGACCGGGATCGACCGGGGAGACGGCCGCCAGGTCGTCGATCTCGGAGTCATGGAGCTCCTGACGCGTCAAGTGGACCGGGTCGGGGTGTTCCGGCCGCTCGTCCACGACGGACCCGACCGGCTGTTCGAACTGCTGCGGGCCCGCTACCGCCTCCCCCAGGACCCCGATTCGGCCTACGGCCTGGACTACCACGAGGCGTCCGCGCTCCAGGCGGAGCAGGGCACCGACGAGCTGGTCTCCCGGCTCGTCGAGCGCTTCCATCAGGTGGCCCGGAAGTACGAGGTGGTGCTGGTGCTCGGCACCGACTTCGCCGCCACCCAGCTCCCCGACGAGCTGGCGCTCAACGCCCGCCTCGCCAATGAGTTCGGCGCCTCGGTGATCGTGGTGGTCGGCGGGAAGGGACAGACCGCCCAGTCCGTGCGGGCCGAGACCCGCAATGCCTACCGGGCATACGCGGGCCTGGGCTGCGACGTCCTCGCGATGATCGTGAACCGGGTGGCGGCCGAGGACCGCGAGGCCATCGCGGAGCGGCTGGCGGCCCGGCTGCCCGTCCCCTGTTCGGTCCTGCCCGACGACGCGGCGCTCTCCGCGCCGACCGTCGCCCAGATCGCCGCGGCGCTCGACGCCACGGTGCTGCTCGGCGACGACTCCGGGCTGGCCAGGGACGCGCTGGACTTCGTCTTCGGCGGGGCGATGCTGCCGAACATGCTGAAGGCGCTGACGCCGGGCTGTCTGGTGGTCACGCCCGGGGACCGGGCGGATCTGGTGGTCGGCTCGCTGGCCGCGCACAGCGCCGGGACCCCGCCCATCGCCGGTGTGCTGCTGACCCTGGACGAACGCCCCGGCGAGGAGATACTCAAGCTGGCCGCGCGGCTCGCACCGGGTACGCCGGTCCTCTCCGTGGCCGGCGGCTCCTTCCCGACCGCCGGGCAACTCTTCGCCCTGGAAGGAAAGTTGAACGCGGGGACGCCCCGCAAGGCGGAGACCGCGCTGGGCCTCTTCGAGCGCCACGTGGACACCGGGGCGCTGCTGGACCGGATCAAGGTGGCCCGCAGCGGCCGCGTCACCCCGATGATGTTCGAGCACGAGCTGCTGGAGCAGGCCCGCGCCGTGCGGCGCCGCGTCGTCCTGCCGGAGGGCACCGAGGAACGGGTGCTGCGCGCCGCCGACGTACTGCTGCGCCGCGACGTCTGCGACCTGACCCTCCTCGGCGACGCCGACGTCATCCGCAAGAAGGCCGCGGACCTCGGCATCGATCTCGCCGGGACGCAGCTCATCGACCCGCAGACCGCCGAGCTGCGCCAGGTCTTCGCCGAGCGGTACGCGCAGCTGCGCGCGCACCGCGGGGTCACGGTGGAGCTGGCGTACGACGTCATCGCGGACGTCAACTACTTCGGCACGCTGATGGTGCAGGAGGGACTCGCCGACGGCATGGTCTCCGGGGCGGTGCACTCCACCGCGGCGACGATCCGCCCGGCGTTCGAGATCATAAAAACAAAGGGGGCCGAGCGAAGCTCGTCAGGCAGGGCGGTGGCGGGCGACGGGAGGGCCAAGCCGGACGCCTCGATCGTGTCGTCCGTCTTCTTCATGTGCCTCGCCGACAAGGTTCTGGTGTACGGCGACTGCGCGGTGAACCCGGACCCGGACGCGGAGCAACTCGCGGACATCGCGGTGCAGTCGGCCGCCACCGCCGCCCGGTTCGGTGTGGAGCCACGGATCGCGATGCTGTCGTACTCGACGGGCACTTCGGGATCGGGCGCCGATGTCGACAAGGTGCGCGAGGCGACGGAGCGGGTCCGCAGGAGCAGGCCGGACCTCATGATCGAGGGCCCGATCCAGTACGACGCCGCGGTGGAGCCGAGCGTCGCCGCGACGAAGCTGCCCGGCTCCGAGGTGGCGGGGCAGGCGACGGTGCTGATCTTCCCGGACCTGAACACCGGCAACAACACCTACAAGGCCGTGCAGCGCTCGGCGGGCGCGGTGGCCGTCGGACCGGTGCTCCAGGGGCTGCGGAAGCCCGTCAACGATCTGTCCCGGGGTGCGCTCGTCCAGGACATCGTCAATACCGTGGCCATTACGGCGATCCAGGCGCAGGGCGAGGAGTGAACGGATGACCACCCCGACGACAGAGGGCTCTGCCACGGGCGCGTACCGCGTGCTGGTCCTCAACTCCGGCTCCTCGTCGGTGAAGTACCAGCTGCTGGACATGAGCGACCGCGCCCGGCTCGCGGTCGGGCTGGTCGAGCGGATCGGCGAGGAGACCTCCCGGCTGGTGCACACCCCACTGGTCGGGGGAGGCGCCGAGCCGCGCGAGCGGACCGGTCCGATCGCCGACCACGAGGCCGCGCTGAAGGCGGCGGCCGATGAGCTGGCGGCCGACGGGCTGGGCCTGGACTCCCCCGCACTGGCGGCGATCGGTCACCGGGTGGTGCACGGTGGGCTGCGGTTCACCGAGCCCGTGGTGATCGACGACGTGGTGCTGGAGGAGATCGAGCGCCTGGTCCCGGTGGCCCCGCTGCACAATCCGGCGAACATCGTCGGCATCCGTACCGCACGGGCCCTGCGTCCCGACCTGCCGCAGGTGGCGGTCTTCGACACGGCGTTCCACACGACGATGCCGGAGTACGCGGCGCGGTACGCGATCGATGTGGAGACCGCCGACGCGCACCGCATCCGGCGTTACGGCTTCCACGGCACCTCGCACGCGTATGTCTCCCGCAAGGCCGCCGAGCTGCTCGGACGTGCGCCCGAGGAGGTCAATGTCATCGTGCTGCACCTGGGCAACGGCGCCTCGGCGTCGGCGGTGGCGGGCGGTCGGTGCGTGGAGACCTCGATGGGGCTGACGCCGCTGGAGGGGCTGGTGATGGGTACGCGTTCCGGCGACATCGATCCGGCCGTCACCTTCCACCTGCGGCGGGTGGCGGGGATGTCGACGGACGAGATCGACGACCTGCTGAACAAGAGGAGCGGCCTGGTCGGGCTGTGCGGTGACAACGACATGCGGGAGATCCGGCGCCGGATCGACGAGGGCGACGAGCGTGCGGCGCTGGCGTTCGACATCTATGTGCACCGGCTGAAGAAGTACATCGGCGCCTATTCGGCGGTCCTCGGGCGGGTGGATGCCGTGGTGTTCACGGCGGGGGTCGGAGAGAACTCGGCGCCCGTACGGGAGGCTGCGATCGCCGGTCTCGAGGAGCTCGGTCTGGTGGTGGACGCGGATCTGAACGCCGTACGGTCCGGCGAACCGCGGCTGATCTCGCCGGACTACGCACGGGTCGCGGTCGCCGTGGTGCCGACGGACGAGGAACTGGAGATCGCCGTCCAGACCTTCGCGCTCGTCGGACAGGCCTACAACTGAGCACCCCCGCGCCCCTTTGTACCTTCCACCAGACGGAATATTCCGCAACGAAACAAACCGATAGGATCCGCCTCATGCGCCGTTCCAAAATCGTCTGCACACTCGGTCCCGCCGTCGACTCCCATGAGCAGCTCGTCGCTCTGATCGAGGCCGGCATGAGCGTGGCCCGTTTCAACTTCAGTCACGGCAGCCACGAGGAGCACCAGGGTCGTTACGACCGGGTCCGCAAGGCCGCCGCCGAGACCGGTCGTGCGGTCGGTGTGCTCGCCGACCTCCAGGGCCCGAAGATCCGCCTGGCGAAGTTCGCCGAGGGCCCCGTCGAGCTGGTCCGCGGGGACGAGTTCACCATCACCTCGGAGGACGTCCCCGGCGACAAGTCGATCTGCGGCACGACCTACAAGGGCCTGCCCGGCGATGTCGCCAAGGGCGACCCGATCCTGATCAACGACGGCAACGTCGAGCTGAAGGTCGTCGCGGTCGACGGCCCCCGGGTCAGGACGATCGTCATCGAGGGCGGCGTCATCTCCGACCACAAGGGCATCAACCTGCCCGGTGCGGCGGTCAATGTCCCGGCCCTGTCCGAGAAGGATGTCGACGACCTGCGGTTCGCCCTGCGGATGGGCTGCGACCTGGTGGCGCTCTCCTTCGTACGGGACGCCAATGACGTCAAGGACGTCCACAAGGTGATGGACGAGGAGGGCCGCCGGGTCCCCGTCATCGCCAAGGTGGAGAAGCCGCAGGCGGTCGAGCACATGGAGGGCGTCGTCATGGCGTTCGACGGTGTGATGGTCGCCCGTGGCGACCTGGCCGTGGAGTACCCCCTGGAGAAGGTCCCGATGGTGCAGAAGCGCCTGGTGGAGCTCTGCCGGCGGAACGCCAAGCCGGTGATCGTGGCGACCCAGATGATGGAGTCGATGATCACCAACTCGCGGCCGACCCGCGCCGAGGCGTCCGACGTCGCCAACGCGATCCTGGACGGCGCGGACGCGGTCATGCTGTCTGCCGAGTCGAGCGTGGGCGCGTACCCGATCGAGACGGTCAAGACGATGTCGAAGATCGTCGTCGCCGCCGAGGAGGAGCTGCTCTCCAAGGGTCTCCAGCCGCTGGTCCCGGGCAAGAAGCCCCGTACCCAGGGCGGTTCGGTGGCCCGTGCCGCCTGCGAGATCGCGGACTTCCTGAACGGCAAGGCACTGGTCGCCTTCACCAAGTCCGGTGACACGGCCCGCCGTCTGTCCCGCTACCGTGCGGCGCAGCCCATCCTGGCCTTCACCACGGACGAGTCCACCCGCAACCAACTCGCCCTGAGCTGGGGCGTGGAGGCCCATGTCGTCCCGCACGTGGACAACACGGACGCGATGGTCGACCTGGTCGACGGCGAGCTCCTGAAGCTGGACCGCTACAACGAGGGCGACACGATGGTCATCACGGCCGGCTCGCCCCCCGGCATCCCGGGCACGACGAACATGGTGCGGGTGCACCACGTCGGCGGCGGGGCGCGCGACTGACGCGACCGGCACCCGTACGACGGGACCGTGGGCCGCACTCCTTCCGGAGTGCGGCCCACGGTCCCGTGCGGCTCCCGAACGGGTCGGTACCGGCTGCTAGCTGTTGCCGCCGGTGAAGTAGTTGTGCAGCCCGGGCACCGTGAGCGAGCCGCCGAACTGGCCTGCCTGGGTCACCTTGACCTTGGTGAAGAAGGCGAAGGGTACGTTCACCGGCGGCGGCGTCCGAGGGCTGAACGTGACCGGGATGAGGCCGAAGAGGTTGCCCTTCAGCTCCTCCGTGTACATCGTCACCGTGCCGTTGCGGATGGTGGACGTGGAGCCCTTGCGCGCCTGGACATGCGCTGTGGTGCCGTTCGGACCCACCGTCAGCTGGTGGAGGTCCCTGATGTCGATGGAGCTCGCGGTGAACTTCAGCACCTTCTTGATGGTGCCGTCCTGCGTCTTCACCTCGACGATGCCCTTGTAGTCGAGCCCGTTGAGGGTGAGCAGCGAGCTGTCCAGGATCCACGGGTCGGTCGGGAGCAGCGGGATGCCCGTTTCCAGGTCGGCCGCGGCCAGCGCCTCGGGGTCCGCGGTCGGACACGGGAAGCGCTCCTTGGCGCCGTCCGGGATGTCCTCGTCCTTCTTGGCGTCGAGCCCCTTGACGCTGTCGTCGAGCTCCTTGACCGTCTTGCCGGCCTTGTCGGCGGCATCACGGATGGCGGCGGCCGTCGTGTCGGCCGTCTCCTTCACCGCGTCCACGGCCTTCTCCGCGGGCTCGGCCTTCTCCGCGTCCGCGGCCTTCTCCGTGGGCTCGGTCGTGGCGCTGTCCGCGGGCTTCGGGGACGCGGTGCTCTCGCTCGGGGACGGGCTCGCCGTCTCCTTGTCCGGTCCGCCGAAGAGGTCCCCCAGCGCGTCGCCGACGCCCAGCGGGTCGAGCGGGTTCGTCGACTTCGTGGGGCTGGGCAAGGCGCTCGGCGAGGTCGCGGGTGCGTCGGCGGACTTCGCCTCCGGCTTCACCGCGTCGCTCGCCGACGGGGTCGTCGAGGGCTGCGGGGTCGACGTGTCGCCCATGTCAGCGGAATGGGTGGCGGACGGGGACGGCGACTTCGTCTCCGACGCGGACGGGGAGGGCGACTCGCTCGGCTCGTCGGAGCGGGTCACGCAGGGGCCGGGTGCGAAGGGGATGTCCGAGTTGTCGTCGGCCAGCGCGAGCTTGGGGGTGAGCCCCATGCCCACGAAGACGGCCGTGGGCATCGCGGCGAGTGCGAATGCCTTGCCCGCGGGTATGTGCAGCTTCGTCAGCAGCGACTTCCTGGGGGCCGCGTGGCGCGGTCCGCTTCTCGTCCGGAGGTCGTCCCCGGTCGAGTTCAGCTGCGTCTCGTCACCCCGCACAATGCCTCCCGCCGTCGGCCTCGACTGTCGTGTCGTACTGCGCCGGCTGCTGCTGAGGCACCGCTGCCGTGCTGTGGAACTCGGGTCCGGGCTCGGGTGTCCCGGGACCGGCGCCCTTGAACATCCGGTCTTCCGCACCGGCATCCACGGAGTCGGGCGTCGGCTCGCCCGGTGCCCAGGAGATGGAGAGCGCTCCACCGAGCAGGGAGAACAGGAAGCCGATCAGGAACCCGCCAATGTTGGCGACCGGTATGGAGACCAGCGCGAGCAGGATCGCGGCGACTCCGGCGAACACTCTCACGATGTGGTGGAACCACATCGTGAGGCCCAGCGTGATCAGCAGGATCCCAATGATCAGAGATCCGGCACCGGCGGTCGTGGACATCGCCAGCGTGACGTTGCCGAGGTGCATGTTGGCGTACGGGAAGTACGCGATGGGTAGACCACCCACCATGGTGAACAGGCCCGCCCAGAACGGCCGGTTACCCCGCCAGGTGCGGAATCCTCGCCAGAAGACGCGGAGGTAGTGCTCGTTCTGCCCTGTGGACTCGGGGCTCATGGAAAACAGCTCCCTGGAACCGGTACTGCTGTGAGAAGAGACAAGGTGGGCGGCCGGAGACCCCGGGGGCGCTCCGGCCGCCCGGGCGAGTGCTAGTAGCACTCCTTGGTGCCCGGCTTCAACCGCAGGCTCAGGTTGCTGAGCTTGAAGGTGCCGGCGGTGGTCGCCCACGCCTTCTGCCTCACGTCCTTCAGCACGGCCGTCTCGGAGCGCTGCGCGAAGCCGTTCGGGTTGACGGCCTTCTTGGTGCCGGGCTGGATGCCGGGCTTGCCGATGGAGCCGGCCGCCACACCGATGTCGATGTTCTCGAAGTACGCGTCGGCGTCGAGCTCGGCGACATCCAGGTACAGATTGGTCGCCCTGACCGGCTTCTTCGGGTTCGTACCCGCGTTCAGCTGCAGCGTGACAGTGCCGATGCCGAACGGAAGGTCCGGAGTGACCACCGACTGGCACATGTTGGTGATCGTGGCGTCACTGAAGCCGGACACGGCCACGGGGTGCGACCCGGCCTCGCCGCTGGCGATGCTGCCGTACTGGACGAAGTCGTGGCCGACGAGCTTGTCCGCGTGCACCTTGAAGCTCTGGCCGGACACGCTGAACGACGCCGCGAGGGCGCCCTGCGCGAGACCGACACCCACCGCCGCGGTCGCGACGACGCTCGGCACCATGACCAGAGCGAAACGCTTCCATCTGGTGCCGCCACGAACCTGGGAACTCATATTTTTTCCTCCTTCTCGGACGTACATCTCCGGTCCGGGCCCTGGGCCCGTCCTGGGATGGGAGAAGTGCTACGTCCTCGGAAAGGAGAGCGCCCGCGTACGGAGGCAGGAACCGCGTCCGAATCGCCGGCGATCACCCCCGAGCGACAACCACTGGCCACGCGTTCGCGCAACCTGTTCGGACAGGCCCTGCCGGACGGCAGGAACCCCCCTGTCCGGAGCCGGCGCCACTGCCGCCGACCCACTCGGCGGGGACCCAACAGGGCCGCCGCGCCCGACTGGCAGCCGGGCCGGCGTTATTGGACCGAGCCTGGCCGATCGTGGTGCATTCGCGCCCGTCGCACAAGGGGTTCGTTACTCACTAGTAACGGCCCGATGGCCGACGCGCGACCGGGTGATACCACCCAGCCACACAGGGTGGCGCCGAACGGAAGGACGAAAGGGAGAATCAGGGCCGTTATACGGACAGATCCCGAGGGGTGATTTACTGCGAGTAACAGACGACACTTTTATCAAGATTCGGTAAAGCAGAGTCGTCTCTTATCGCCCCGATCACGAAAACGGCCGCGGCACCCCGGGGGTACCACGGCCGTGTTGTCACATCAGAACAAGACCCGCGCCAGCGCCGTACGCGCGGCGACGACCCGCGGATCATCGGGGCCGATCACCTCGAACAGCTCCAGCAGTCGCACCCGCGCCGCGTCCCGGTCGTCACCGAAATTACGGCGCACCGTCTCGACGAGCCGCCCGAAGGCATCCTCGACATGACCGCCGACGAGATCCAGATCGGCGGCCGCGAGCTGCGCCGCGAGCTCGGCCGGCTTCTCCGCCGCATCCTGACGGACCCGCTGCGGGTCCAAGTCCTTGACCCTGGCGAGGAGTTCGGCCTGGGCGAGACCGAGCTTGGCCTCGGTGTTGGCCGGGTCGTCGGCGAGGACGCTCTTGTACGCCTGGACGGCGCCGGGGAAGTCACTGGCGTCCAGGGCCTGTACGGCTGCTTCGAGCAGCGCGTCGTACGGCCCGGCGGGCGCCTCGGCCGGGGCCTGACCGGCCCCCTCGGCGGCGGCCGCGTCCTGGTCGACCGCGATCCCGGTGAGACCGAACCGCTCCTCGGCGACCTGGATCAACTGGTCCAGCGTCTGTCGGATCTGGGCCTCGGGGGCCGCGCCCTGGAAGAGCGGGAGGGCCTGCCCGGCGACGACGGCGAAGACCGCCGGAATGCCCTGGATGCCGAACTGCTGCATCAGCATCTGGTTGGCGTCGACATCGACCTTGGCCAGCACGAAACGGCCGTTGTACTCCTGGGCCAGGCGCTCCAGGAGCGGTCCCAATTGCTTGCACGGCTCGCACCACTCGGCCCAGAAGTCGATGACGACCGGGACTTCCGTGGAGCGCTGCAGGACTTCGCTCTCGAAGCCCGCCTCATCGACATCGATCACCAGGGCGGACGGCGGTACGGCACCGCCACCACCCTGCCGGGCGGCCTCGGCACGGGCCTGCTCCGCCTTCACCTTGGCCTCGCCGGCCGCCTTCACCGCGGCGAGGTCGACGACGCCGCTCATGGACATGTTCCTAGGCTGCATACGTACATCCTCCCCCCTTGGCGCACCGATACGGAAAGCGGTACGGGAACCACACCCGTCCGTAGCCCCCGCCGGCGTGCGGGGGTGCCCGGACGGACGCGACCCGAGGGCCCCTGAAAGACCCGGTTCGGCGCCGGGTCCCCACCCGGTGCCTGTGGCTGTCGTTCGGTCGTGGCGTCACGACGGTACGACCATCATCCTTACGCTACGCCCCGTAGCGTAACTGCCCCGCACTCCTCGCGCACAAGTGCGTCCGGTGATCTAGGTCACGGCGAACGGGGTCGGTCGGCACTACTTACTGGCGGGTATGGTCACGGCATGCTGAGCCACAGCCACCCCGAACCCCCTCGAACGGGACGCCCGCGCAGCGCCGCGGCCGATGAAGCGATCCTGGAGGCGACCAGAGCCTCCCTGGTGGACCTCGGCTGGTCGAGGCTGACGATGGGCGATGTGGCGACGCGGGCGGGGGTCGCCAAGACGACCCTGTACCGGCGCTGGGCGGGCAAGAACGAACTGGTCGTGGACGCCGTCGCGGTTCTCTTCGACGAGCTGGAACTGCCCGATCTGGGCAGCCTGTCGGCCGATGTGCAGGCGATGGTGCTGCAGTTCGCCGCGCTGCTGGAGCGGCCGGAGACCCAAACGGCGCTGATGGCGGTGGTCGCGGAGTCGACGCGCGACGAGGCGCTGCGGACCCGGATCCGCGACTCGATCGTGGACCGGCAGAAGCGGCTGGTGCTCCAGGGGCGTCAACGGGCTCAGGAACGCGGAGAGTTGCCCATCGAGCAGGACGAGACGGCGGCGGCCACGACCGCCGATCTGATCTTCGACGTGATCGCCGGCGCGGTCGTGCACCGGGCCCTGGTGAGCGCCGAACCCGTCGACGCGGACTGGGCCCGGCGCTTCACCGTACTGCTGCTCGCGGGGCTGGGGGCGGCGGCCTCCGGTTGACGGGGCGGGCCGCTGCCGCCTTCCTCCCTGCGCCGCCGGCCGTTTGTCAGAAGCCGGGCGGCTCCGTGTAGGTGCCCCACTCGTCGCGCAGGACCCCGCAGATCTCGCCGAGCGTCGCCTCGGCCCGTACCGCGTCGAGCATCGGGCCGATCATGTTGGAGCCGTCGCGGGCGGCGGCCAGCATCGCGTCCAGCGCCGACTTCACCCGGGTGTCGTCGCGGGCGTCCTTGCGGCCGCCGAGCACCCGGACCTGCTCACGCTCCACCTCATGGCTGACGCGCAGGATCTCCAGGTCGCCGGTGACCGAGCCGTGGTGGACGTTGACGCCGACGACGCGCTTGTCGCCCTTCTCCAGCGACTGCTGGTACCGGAACGCGGACTCGGCGATCTCGCCGGTGAACCAGCCGTCCTCGATGCCGCGCAGGATGCCGGAGGTGATGGGGCCGACGGGGTGCTGTCCGTCCGGATGGGCCCGGGTGCCGCGCTCCTTGATCTGGTCGAAGATCTTCTCGGCGTCGGCCTCGATCCGGTCGGTGAGCTGCTCCACGTACCAGGAACCGCCCAGCGGGTCGGCCACATTGGCGACGCCGGTCTCCTCCATCAGCACCTGCTGGGTGCGCAGCGCGATCTCGGCGGCCTGCTCGGAGGGGAGCGCGAGGGTCTCGTCGAGGGCGTTGGTGTGCAGCGAGTTGGTGCCGCCGAGGACGGCGGAGAGCGCCTCGACCGCGGTGCGTACGACGTTGTTGTACGGCTGCTGGGCGGTGAGCGAGACACCGGCGGTCTGGGTGTGGAAGCGGAGCCACTGCGCCTTGTCGGTCTTCGCGCCGTACGTCTCCTTCATCCAGCGGGCCCAGATCCGGCGGGCCGCGCGGAACTTGGCGATCTCCTCGAAGAAGTCGAGGTGCGCGTCGAAGAAGAAGGAGAGACCGGGCGCGAAGGTGTCGACGTCCAGCCCGCGGGAGAGGCCGAGCTCCACGTAACCGAAACCGTCGGCGAGCGTGTACGCGAGCTCCTGCGCGGCCGTCGCCCCGGCCTCGCGGATGTGGTAGCCGGAGACGGAGAGCGGCTTGTACGCGGGGATGTCGCGGGCGCAGTGCTCCATCAGGTCGCCGATGAGGCGCAGATGGGGCTCGGGCTGGAAGAGCCACTCCTTCTGCGCGATGTACTCCTTGAAGATGTCGGTCTGGAGCGTGCCGTTGAGCACGCCCGGGTCGACGCCCTGGCGCTCGGCGGCGACCAGGTACATGCAGAAGACGGGGACGGCGGGTCCGCTGATCGTCATGGACGTCGTGACGTCGCCGAGCGGGATGTCCTTGAAGAGGACCTCCATGTCGGCGGCGGAGTCGATGGCCACACCGCAGTGCCCGACCTCGCCGAGCGAGCGGGGGTCGTCGGAGTCGCGGCCCATCAGCGTCGGCATGTCGAACGCGACGCTGAGCCCGCCGCCGCCCGCGGCGAGGATCATCTTGTAGCGCTCGTTGGTCTGCTCGGCGTTGCCGAAGCCGGCGAACTGGCGGATGGTCCAGGTCCGGCCGCGGTAGCCGGTCGGGTGGAGCCCCCGGGTGAAGGGGTACTCGCCGGGCCAGCCGATCCGCTCGAATCCCTCGTACGTGTCCCCGGGGCGGGGGCCGTACACGGGCTCCACAGGGTCTCCGGAGAGAGTGGTGAAGTCCGCGTCACGCTTGCGGGCCTTGTCGTAACGGGCCTGCCAGCGGCGGCGGCCCTCCTCGATCGCGTCAGCGTCCATACAATCGAATTTACTAGGACGTCCTAGTAAATGTCGATGGCAAACCGCCCGGTGCTTTGCACGGGGCGGTTCGGGTGATGCGGCGCGGGCCGGGCCCGGCCGGGCGGCTCAGGCCTCGACGGTGACGGGAGAACCGCCGGCGACCAGCGGCTCGACCTCGCGGACGACCTTGCGCTCGACGAAGAACGCGGCCGTCGGGATGGTGCCGGAGATCAGCACCCAGAGCAGCTTGCCCATCGGCCACTTCGCCTTGGAGCCGAGATCGAAGGCGAAGATCAGGTAGATGATGTAGAGCACACCATGGATCTGGGAGACGACGAGCGTCAGATCCTTGCCCATGTCGAAGCCGTACTTGAAGACCATGCAGGTGCAGAGCACCAGCAACATGACGGCGGTGACGTAGGCCATCACCCGGTACCGGGTCAGCACACTGCGTTTCATGGAACCGAGCGTAACCGGACGCCCGGGGCGATCTTGCAGCGGGCCGGGCCCTCGAAACGCCGTTCTACGCCTCTTCGAAATCATGGGCCGCGATCCGCAGCGGCCGCAGCATGGCGAAGATCTCCGCGCACTCCTCGGCGTCGTACACCCCGAGCCCGAACTCCATGTCGACCAGGTCCTTGGTCGCCGCCTCGACGACCTCGCGGCCCTTGTCGGTGATGGAGGCGAGGGTTCCGCGGCCGTCGTTCGGATTGGGGCGCTTGGCGACCAGTCCGGAGCGGACCAGCCGGTCCACGGTGTTGGTGACGGAGGTCGGGTGGACCATGAGCCGCTCGCCGATCTTGGACATCGGCAGCTCGCCGGCCTTGGAGAAGGTGAGCAGCACCAGCGCCTCGTAACGGGCGAAGGTCAGTCCGTACGGTTTGACGACCGCGTCGACCTCGGCGAGCAGGATCTGCTGGGCGCGCATGATCGAGGTGATCGCCCCCATCGAGGGCACCGGACCCCAGCGCTGCTGCCAGAGTTCGTCGGCGCGGGCGATGGGATCGAAGGGGAGACTGAGCGGCTTCGGCACGGCACCGACCTTACCCACTGGTCATATGCTGGTCATCACTGTCTCGAACTTCGGTCCGAATTCGGGGTGCGGATGCCGTTCTGCCGACCTCACGGACGAGCAGGAGCGTGCACACCGTGCCGATCACAGCGGATCCGGCGACCACCTGATGGACGGGAAGGAATTCGGCGGCCAGCCCGGCGAGGGCCATGCCGATGCCCTGGACCGTCATCAGCCCCGCGGTCTGCAGGGTCATCGCCCGGCCCCGCAGCTCCTCGGGTACGGCTTCGACGAACCACTGGTCGAGGCCGATGACGTATGCCGCCCCCATCCCGGCCAGTGCGAGCGCGGTCATGGCCAGGGGCAGGCCGGGACGGAGCCCGTACAGCAGGAGCGGCAGGAGCCCGGCCACGGCGGCCGGCAGCACGATCCGGGAGCGGGCGCGCGGTGTGAGCACGCCGCCCACGTACAGTTCCGCGACGATGCTGCCGATCGGCATCGAGCACATAAGCAGCCCCAGCGCGGCCGGGCCGGCTCCGATCTCGTCGGCGTACGGTGCGGCGAGCGCCTCCGGTGCCACGACGAACGTGGGCGGCACCCAGAAAAGCAGCGTCAACGCGCGGATCCTGCGGTCGGCGAAGACCGTGCGCGCTCCTGCGAGCGAGTCCTTGAGCAGATTGCCCCCGTCACCGCCGTCGCCGGTCCGGGCGGGCCGGTTCCGGGTGCCGAAGCGGAGCAGGGCCGCCGAGGAGAGGAAGGTCACGACGGTGACCGCGATCGCCTCGCGCGCGGAGACCACGGTGAGCAGCACGCCTCCCACGCCGAAGCCGATCAGCAGCGCGCTCTGCGAGACGATCCGAAGCAGCGAGCGGCCCAGTACATAGAGATCGCCCTCGCCGAGTATGTCGGTGAGCGCGGCCATCCGTGTGCCGGTGAAGACGGGCGACACGAGCGCGACGGCGCAGCGCAGGGCGAGGAGCCCGCCGACGGGGGTGCCGGGCAGCACCATGACGGCGACACAGCCCGCGCAGAGCAGATCGCAGGTGACCAGGACCCGGCGGGCGGGGTAGCGGTCGGCGACCCCGGCGAGGAGCGTGCCGCCGATCAGGTACGGCAGCAGGCCGAGCGCGAAGGTGAGGGCGCTGAGCAGCGGCGAGTCGGTGAGTTCGTAGACGAGGACGGTGAGCGCCAGCTCGCTGACCATCAGGCCCAGCAGGGAGAGCAGATGGGCGGCGAAGACGGTCCGGAACTCCCGTACGGCGAAGACGGCGCGGTAGCCGCGGGACGTGCCGGGGTCCGCGGCGGCCGGGGCCCGGAGCGCGGGCGACGGGTTCGGGTCAATGGGGTCGGCGCGCTCCGGGGAGGGGGCCGGCGACGGCTCCGGTCCGGCGGGGTGGGTGTCCGCTCGGCGGCGTGCGGCCGACGGTTCGTGGGGAGTCGGGCCGTTCGGGGTGTCCGCCGCGTCGTGGGGGCCGCCCACCAGGTCGGGGCTGTTGCTCGGCATGGGCGCAGCTTGAAGGAGCCACGCCCTCGTTCCGTAGACTTTCGGCCCAAACCGAATCTTGACGAGGCGGCCGATGTCGTTCCATCTGCATTTCGACGAGAGCGATCTGCTCCGCTGCAGGTTCGCCATCTCTCCGATCTGGGAGACGCAGCAGGCGGTACGTACCCTCCTGCGCCCCGCTCGGCATGGCTACCACGAGCCGTGGCTGAGGCGTATCCGGAGCGCCGCCACGGGGCTCGATCTCCGGCCGCTGTGGTCGCTGATGCCGGAGAGCGGACACAGTCCGGACTTCCTGTCCCCGCCACCGCTGGGGCCCTACGCCTCCTTCGAGGAGGAGATCGCCGGGGTCCGTGCCATCGACCCCCGGCTGGTCCGCGAGGACCTGGCGCTGACGCTCGCGTGCCTGCCGGGTACCCGGGACTCCCCCGCCGGGCGGGCGATGCTCGCCGACCCCGCACGGGCGCAGCAGGAGCTGGCCGCGTTGCTGGAGCAGGCGTGGCGGGTGCTGGTCGAACCGGACTGGCCGCGACTGCGCGCGCTGCTGGAGGCGGACATCGCGTACCACTCGCGCCGGCTCGCCGCGGTCGGCCTCGCACGGCTGCTCGGTGAGCTGAGCCCGCAGCTGAGCTGGGCGGATTCGACGCTCACGCTGGTCGGGATCAAAGGCCGGCACTCCCGGGTGCTCGGCGGTCAGGGCCTCGTCCTGATGCCGAGCGTCTTCGCCTGGCCGGATGTGGTCAGCGGGTACGAGCCGCCCTGGCAACCCGCGGTGATCTACCCGGCGCGCGGGATCGGCGCTCTGTGGACGGAGCCCGCGGACCGCACGCCGAAGACGCTCGCCCGGCTGCTGGGGCGGGCGCGGGCCGATGTGCTGTGCGCGCTCGACGAACCGGCCGGGACGAGCGCCCTGGCCCACCGGCTGGGCCTGGCGCCGTCCTCCGTGTCGGAGCATCTGTCGGTGCTGCGGGCGGCGGGGCTGCTGACGTCGCGGCGATACGGACACCAGGTGCTGTACGAGCGGACGCCGCTCGGCATCGCGCTGGCGGTGCCTGCCTGAGTACGCCCGGACGACGGAAGAGCCCTCCTGCCGTGCGGCAAGGGGGCTCTTCGGGCGGTACGGGCGTCAGTCCGCGAGGTACCGCTCGACCGTCTCGACCTTGGAGGTCAGACCGTCGGTGACACCGGGGCGGATGTCGGCCTTCAGCACGAGGGAGACACGTCCGGCGCGGGCCTCGACGGCGGCGACGGCCCGCTTGACGACGTCCATGACCTCGTCCCAGCTCTCGCCCTCGATGGAGGTGAACATGGCGTCCGTGCGGTTGGGCAGCCCGGACTCACGGACGACCCGGACGGCGTCGGCGACGTACTCACCGACGTCCTCACCGACCCCCAGCGGACTGACCGAGAACGCGACGATCATGCGCTGACCACGCCTTCCCGGCGGGCGCGGGCGGCGATGGCGCCGTCGGCCTCGTAGCGCCCCAGCACCTTGTCGCCGTACAGCCCGCCGAACGGCACCAGCGCGAGCAGGAAGAAGAACGCGACGCGCTTCAGCGGCCACTTGGTCTTGGACCAGACGTCGAGCAGCAGGACGGCGTAGATCACGAAGAGCACACCGTGGATGATGCCGAGCGGCATCATCAGGAAGTCGATGTCGGAGACCCGGCTGAGGATCGAGCCAAAGATGATCAGCGCCGGGAAGGAGAGCGCCTCGGGAACCGAGATGAGGCGCAGCCGGTGCAGGGCGGTAGCGGTCTTGACGTCCACGAGGGCACCTTCGGTGGGAGGATCGTGACAGCTTGTGAATACAGGCACAAGCGCGATCCATTGTGGCATCGGCTCGGGCGGCGGTCGGTGCCGGGGGCGTATGTCGCCGGTCACGTGTCGCCGCCCCGGCCTCGGGTACCAGTACGGGTACGTCCTGATTGCGTACGGGTCCCGTACCGGATGCGTATCAGGGGCCGTCCAGGGGGGCCCGTTCCTCCCCTGGGCCCTGTCCTGGCCGGGCTCCTGCGGTTAACGTCGCTCCGTGGCAATGTTCCGACTCCAAGGCAGCAGAACGCTCGCCGTCGACCTGGCCGGCGACGCCGTGAAGGCGAAGAACGGTTCGATGGTCGCGTACGACGGCCGGATCGCGTTCAAGAAGATGACCGGCGGTGGTGACGGCCTGCGCGGCATGGTGACCCGCCGGCTGACCGGCGAGCAGATGGCCGTGATGGAGGTGAAGGGGCAGGGCACCTGCTACTTCGCCGACCGCGCGAGCGAGATCAGTCTCGTCTCGCTGCACGGCGACAAGCTCTGCGTCGAGGCGAGCAATCTGCTCTGCGCCGACGCCGGGCTGCGCACCGGCACCACCTTCACCGGCCTGCGCGGCGGGGCAAGCGGCAATGGCCTGTTCACCACCACCGTCGAAGGCACCGGACAGGTGGCGATCATGTCGGACGGTGCGGCGGTGGCGCTGCGGGTCTCGGCCTCGTACCCGCTGTTCGTCGACCCCGGCGCCTACATCGCCCATCAGGGGAACGTGCAACAGCACTTCCAGTCCGGGGTGAACTTCCGGACGCTGATGGGCGAGGGCTCGGGCGAGTCCTTCCAGATCCGCTTCGAGGGCGAGGGCATCGTCTACGTCCAGCCGAGCGAGCGGAACACCATCGGGGGCGATGTCTGATGCCGTTCCGCGAGATCAACTCGAAGATGGTCGAGGCGACGGTCGTTCCCGGCCAGCGGATGTACAGCCAGCGCGGCGCCATGCTCGCCTACCGGGGCGATGTGTCGTTCACCCCGAACATCCAGGGCGGCCAGGGCGGTGTGATGTCGATGATCGGCCGCCGGGTGGCCAATGAGGCGACCCCGCTGATGACGGTCGAGGGCAACGGCACGGTGATGTTCGGCCACGGCGGTCATCACATCCAGGTGATCAACCTGGCCGGCGACACCCTGTACGTGGAGGCCGACCGGCTGCTCGCCTTCGACGGGACGCTCCAGCAGGGCACGATGTTCATGGGTTCGCAGGGCGGGGTGATGGGCATGGTGCGCGGTCAGGTGACCGGGCAGGGGCTGTTCACCACCACCCTCAAGGGGCATGGCGCGGTCGCCGTGATGGCACACGGCGGGGTGATCGAGCTGCCGATCGTCCCGGGCCGCGAGGTGCATGTGGACCCGCAGGCGTACGTCGCGCACCACGGCGACGTGCGCAACAAGCTCTCCACCGCACTCGGCTGGCGCGACATGGTGGGGCGCGGCTCCGGCGAGGCGTTCCAGCTGGAACTGAGCGGCAGCGGCGCCGTGTACGTCCAGGCCTCGGAGGAGAAGCTGTGAGCACGCCCGTGGTCTTCGACCCGATGACGCTGCCGTCGGACGACAACGTCGACTCCTACACCTTCTGCGTGGAGCTCAAGGGGAGCCAGTGGTTCCTGCAGAAGGGCAAGATGATCGCCTATTACGGGCGGATCGAGTTCAACGGCGTCGGTCACGGCCGCTTCGAGCGGCTGATCCGTACGAGCTTCCACTCGCCGCTGCACGCGAGCGACTGGGTGGTGGCCGAGGGCAGCGGCAAAATGCTGCTCGCGGACCGGGCCTTCGACGTCAACTCGTACGACCTTCAGGACGGGAATCTGACGATCCGGTCCGGCATTCTCCTCGCTTACCAGCCGACGCTGGCACTCAAGCAGTCCATCGTGCCGGGCTTTCTCACGCTGATCGGCACGGGGAAGTTCGTGGCGGCGTCCAACGGTCCGGTGGTCTTCATGGAGCCGCCGCTGCGGGTCGATCCGCAGGCCCTGGTGGGCTGGGCGGACTGCCCCTCGCCGTGCCACCACTACGACCACGGCTACATGACGGGCGTGCTGGGCGGGCTGCGGTCGCTGACCGGGATCGGCGGGACCTCGGGGGAGGAGCACCAGTTCGAGTTCGTCGGCGCGGGTACGGTGCTGCTCCAGTCGACCGAGATCCTGATGCCCGAGCAGCCGACGGGGGCGGTGCCGCAGCAGCCGGGGGTCCCGGGCGGGGGCGGTCAACCCGGGTCCGCACCCCGCATGCCCGGTCAGCTCGGGGATCTCCAACGCCGCTTCGGTTTGTGAACGGTAGTCTACGGAATGTGACGTCGCACGTCCGCACCCCGCATCCGAATCCACCTCCGGGTGAGTGCCGGGCGTCACACTCCCCCACTTCGTCCGGCTTTCAACTTTTTAGGTAGAATCCACACATGGAGACCGAGACGGCCACCCGCTGGCTGAACGACGCGGAGCAGTGCGCCTGGCGTACCCACCTGGACGTCAGCAGGCTGCTGACCCACCAGCTGGAGAAGGACCTCCAGCCCTTCGGGCTGACCATGAACGACTACGAAATCCTGGTCAATCTCTCGGAGTCGGATGACCAGCGCATGCGGATGAGCGATCTCGCCGCCGCGACGCTGCAGTCCAAGAGCAGGCTCTCGCACCAGATCACCCGCATGGAGAGCGCGGGCCTGGTCCACCGGGAGAACTGCGAGTCCGACCGGCGCGGTCTGTACGCGGTCCTCACCGAGGACGGCGCGGAGACGATGCGGAAGGTGGCTCCGCACCACGTGGCGTCGGTGCGCAAGCACTTCATGGACCTGTTGACGCCTCAGGCGCTGGCGGAACTGCACGCGGCGCTGGCCCCCGTCGCCGATCATCTGCGGGGCCGACGCGGCAAGGTGTGACCCGCGGCGGGGCGGCGGCCTGCCGGGGCGCTCGGCCTGAGCGGTCCACGGCAGGGCTGAGCGCTCGGCCTGAGCGGTCGGCGGTCAGTCGGCGGCCGGCAGCCACAGCTCGAAGCGCGCGCCGCCCTCCCGCACACCGTCCACCGTCAGCCGGCCGCCGTGCCGGACCGCGACGTCGCGGGCGATGGCGAGGCCGAGACCGGCGCCGCCCTCGTCCCGCGTACGGGCGTCGTCGAGGCGTACGAACCGTTCGAAGATCCGCTCGCGTTCCTCGGGCGGCACCCCCGCCCCGTCGTCGGTGACCGCGACGACCACGCCGCCCCGCTCGCCACGCACCGAGACCGTCACCGCGTGCTCCGCGTGACGCTCGGCGTTGTCCAGCAGATTGCCGATCACGCGCGCCAACTGCCCACGGGAACCGGCCACTTCGAATACGCCGGACTCCGGCACGGACACCGCCACCGGGATCCGGTCGCCGATGCGCTGCGACACCTCCTCATGGACCAGTGCGCCCAGGTCCAGCTTCGTGCGGCCCGACCGCTCCCCCGCGTCCAGCCGGGCCAGCAGCAGCAGATCGGCCGCCAGCGCCTGCAGCCGTACGGTGTCGGCGACCGCGCCCGGCACGTCCAGCAGCTCCGGATGCGCGACACCCACCTCCAGCTGGGTGCGCAACGAGGCGATCGGGCTGCGCAGTTCGTGCGAGGCGTCGGCGACGAAGCGCCGCTGGCGGTCCACCGATGCCTCCAGGGCCGTCAGGGTCTCGTTGGTGGTACGGGCCAGCCGGGCGATCTCGTCGCGCGAACCGGGCTCGGGCACCCGCCTGCTCAGATCCTCCGAGGCGGTGATCGCGGCCATCTCGCGCCGGATGCCCTCGACCGGCCGCAGCGCCCGCCGGGTCACCAGCCCCGTCACCCCGGCGACGACGAGCAGCAGCACCGGCAGCCCGATCAGCATCGCGTCGCGCACACTGCCCACCGCCTCCTGCTCGGCGGCCAGCGGGGCGCCCGCGTGGACGGTCAGGGTCACACCGGCGGAGGTGGTCGCCCGCACGGACGCGAAGCGGTAGTCGGCCGTGTCGCCGTCGACGGTGGCGGTGCCGTTGCCGAAGTCCGGGTCGCCGGAGTCGACTTCGCCGCGGCCGGGGGCGCTGTGCCGCCCGTCGTCGTCATCGCCGCCGTTGTCAAAGCCGTCGGAACCCGTGGTGCTCCCCGTGGCCGGCGACTTGGCCAAAGTGACCTGGTCCGTGCCGGTGCCGGAGATCGCCTCCAGGTCCTTGGAGACGGCCACCACGCGCCCGTCCTCGTCGGTCACCTGGACCGGATTGTCCTCCTCCGCGCGCATCTCCAGCCGGTCGTACGGCACGTCGAGGGCCAGCTGCCCGGCCACCTCGCGGGCCACCACCTCGGCCTGCAGCCCCGCCTGGTCGGTGAGGTTGGCGCGCAGGACGAGGAGTACGGCCAGCCCGGCGCCGATCAGTGCCACGGCGACCACCACCGTGGCGCCGAGCGCGGCCCTGGCCCGTACCGACCTCACAGCGCCTCCAGCCGGTATCCGGCGCCGCGCACCGTACGGATGGCCGCGGCGCCGAGTTCGCGGCGCAGCGCGCTCACGTACACCTCGACGATGTTCGGGTCGCCGTCGAAGGCGAAGTCCCAGACGTGTTCCAGGATGTCCGCCTTGCTCACCACCTGCCCGGCCCGCAGCACCAGCTGCTCCAGCACCGCGAACTCCTTGGTGGTGAGGGCGATTTCGGCCGCACCGAGATGCACCCGGCGGGCGGCGGTGTCCATGCGCAGAGCGCCTACGGTGACCACCGGCGAGGCCGTACCGCCGCCCCGGCGCCGCAGCAGCGCCCGGATCCTGGCCACCAGCACCACGTACGAGAAGGGCTTGGTCAGGTAGTCGTCGGCGCCGGTGTCCAGGCCCTCCGCCTCGTCGTACTCGCCGTCCTTCGCCGTCAGCATCAGGATCGGCATATCGTGGCCGGCGGCGCGCAGGGCGGCGCACACCCGGTAGCCGTTCATCCCGGGCAGCATGATGTCGAGGACGACGAGGTCGTACGCGCCCTCGGTGGCCCGGTGCAGCCCTTCGAGGCCGTCGTGCACGACGTCCACGGCGAAACCCTCGGCGGTGAGTCCCCCGGCCAGGGACATCGCCAGCCGCTTCTCGTCCTCCACGATCAACAGGCGCATGCACCCAGGGTCGCAAATCGATCCTGAAGACGGCTTCAGGTGGCTTCAGGCTGCGTTCAGCATCACCCCGGCAGTGTGGTCCCTGTCGAAACCGGCCACCGAACGGGAGGAACCCTCATGAAGCGCAAGATCGCCATCTCCGCCGTCACCGCGGCCGTGCTCGCCGGCGGCGGAGCCGCCACAGCCGTCGCTTTCGCGGACGACGACAGCCACGACCGCGACACCCGGAGCAGCGCGGCGAGCGGCAGCACGGCCCGCGTCACCGTCGGCGACGCGGTCGCGGCGGCCGTCGGGGCCGTCCCGGGGACGGTCACCGAGGCCGAGCTGGACGACGAGGACGGCGGACTGGTCTGGGAGGTCGACGTGTACGGCTCGGACAGGGCCTGGCACGACGTGACGGTGGACGCGGGCAACGGCAAGGTGCTCGGCAAGCACGTCTCCGACGACGATGACGACCGCGACCGGCATGCGCCCGGGTCGGCCCCCGTCTCGCTGAACGCGGCCGTCGACGCCGCGCTCCGGGCGACGCCGGGGACGGTCACGTCGATCGACCTGGACGACCACGACGGCCGGAGCGGCGGGGCGCTGCACTGGGAGGTCGACGTCCGGGGCAAGGACGGCAAGCAGCGCGAGCTGAACGTCGACGCCAAGACGGCCAAGGTCACGGCGGACCGGTCGGACGACGGCGACGACCGCCACGGGGACGACGACTAGCAGGGACCGGGGAGAGCTCAGGGCGCGTAAACGGAGATGACCGTCCCGTCGCCGAAGCCCAGGAACACCACGTCGCCCCGGGCGATGTACGAGATCGACGCCGGGTCGTGCCGGGCTCCCTGCCCACCGGGCCACTCGGTGGGCAGCCGCGAGCCCGTGTTGTCCGCCTCCCCCGTGGAGCCCATGGCGAACGCGCCGATCCCCTGATCACCCACCACAACGGCACTGTCACCGGCGAGGACGGGCGCGCCCCAGACATCCAGCCCCCCGCCGCTGTCGTCGTACGTCGCCCAGTACTGCCTCCCGTCGGCCAGGCCGAACGCGTACACCCGGTGCCGACTGCTCACCACGACCTTGCCGTCGCGTGACACGGCGGGCCGGAAGGCGATGTCCACGCCGGCGGCGATCGACCGGCGGTTCTGCGGGGCCGTCACATCGACGACCGTCAGGCCGTCCGGGCCCGAGCAGAGGAGTTCCCTGCCCTTCAGGACCGGCGCACGGCAGGTGATGTCACCGGCGGCGACGGCTCCCAGCCGTGCGCCGTCCGTGCTCCCCAGGACGGTGACGCCGTCGCCGACCGCGACGAGCCGGCCGTCGGCGAAGGACAGCTCCCCGTCGTCGGCCGGGTCGTCCCACGGCTTGTCCCACTTACGAGTCTGCTTGCCGGTGAGCTGGTGGGCGAGGATCCGGGCCGCACCCGTGCCGGTGGCCCTCGTGGCGTAGTACAGGACTCCGCCCGACTGGACGGAGTCGGTCACCCGGGCACCGGCCGCCAGCGGCTCCCGCCACTGCTCGGCGCCGTCGGCGAGGCCGAGCGCCACCAGGGCGCCGTCCTCGAAGGCGTACACGGTGGTGCCGATGACGGCGGCCACCGAGGCCGGTCCACTGCCCGCCCTGCCCAGCTCGGTCCGCCAGCGCTGCCTGCCGTTCGCGGCGTCCAGCACGGTGATGCGCTGCGGGCCGCTGCAGACCAGGGACGTGTCCGCCAGTACGCACTCCACCGATCCGTCCTCGATCTTGGCCTTCCACGCCTGCCAGCCCGCCGGCTTCCTGGAGACATCGGTGGCGGCCGGGCCGAAGTCCCCGGTGCGACCCGCGTCCGCGCCCGGAATGACGGCGGGCCCGGCCTGCGTCCGCGCGGCGTCCGAGGCGGAAGCTGTCGGCTGCGCGCCGCCACCGGCTCCGCCCGCCTTGCCGTCGCCCGCGCCGTCCCCCTCGAAGAGACCCGGCACCAGCACCGCCCCCAGCACCACGCACACCACCGTGGCCGCTGCCGCCAACGCGATCCACAGTCCCTTGTTGCCCTGTCGGTCACCCGGTACGGCCACCGGCACGACGGGCGTCGGGGCGAGGGCGGGCCCGCCGGGGCGCGGGGCACCGGACGGGACCGGTGGTACGGCAGCGGCCGGCGCAGCCGCCTCCGCGACGGCGCGCGCCCCCGCCGCGTGCGCGGCGAGCTGCCCCCGTACCGCTTCCGTCCAGGGAAACGGTCCGCCCGCCGCCGCGCCCGCCCGGTCGCCCGACAGCAGCATGTCGGCCAGTTGCCGAGGGGTCGGCCGGGCCTCGGCGTCGCTGCGCAGGCACTCCTCGATCACTGCACGCAACTGCGGTGGTACGCCCGACAGTTCGGCCTCGCCCTGGGCGATCCGGAAGATCACGGCGGCCATGTCGGAGTCGTCGAACGGGCCCCGACCGGTCGCCGCGAAGGCGAGCACCGCACCGAGGCAGAAGACGTCCGACGCCGGTACGAGCGACCGTGAGCCATTGACGTGCTCGGGCGAGATGTAGCCGGGGCTGCCCACGACCACACCGGTCCGGGTGAGCTGGGTGGCATCGAATGCCTGGGCGATCCCGAAGTCGATCACCTTCGGCCCGTCGGCGCCGAGCAGCACATTGCCCGGCTTGAGGTCGCGGTGGAGTACGCGTACCGCGTGCATGTCGGCGAGCGCGCAGGCGAGACTTGCGCCCATCTCGCGCACCACCGGCTCGGGCATCGGCCCGCCGCGGATCACCGCCTCGGCGAGCGAGGGCCCGGGGACGTACTCGGTCGCCAGCCAGGGCAGCCGGCCGCTCGCATCGCCGCCGACGAGGGATGCGGTGTGCGGGCTGCGCACGGCGCCCGCCGCGTCGATCTCGCGACGGAAGCGGATCCGGAAACCGTCGTCCAGGTCGAGATCGGCGCGTACGGTCTTCAGCGCGACCAGGCCATCGAGAGTGTCCGTCCCACCGGCCGGCCGGGCCAGATACACCTCGCCCATACCGCCCGCGCCCAGCAGTCCGAGCAGCTGGTACGGGCCGATCAGCCTGGCCCGGCCGGGTGGAAGCGGCTCGATCACTGCGCGGTCTCCTTCATCGTGCGACGGTTCACTTGGGCAGCGGCACCGAAACCACGGTGCCGTCGTCGTACACGACATGCACGACGCCGCCGACCGGCAGCACCTGCGGGTCGTTCAGTTCCTTGTCCAGCTGGATGCCGTTGGCCATGTCGTATTCCGGTGTGCGGCTCGGGCCCGGGGCGCCCGCCAGGCGAGTCCTGCCCAGTGCGCCCAACGTGCCGTCGGGGCGGATCGGGACGGTGTACAGCGTCGTGCTGTCCGCCCAGACCACGGTGTCGGCGACGATCAACGGGTTGGAAGCCGGGTTGCTCATGCCCTCCTCCGCCTTTGCGCCGAGTGGAAACCTGCCGAGGGTCCGGCCGTTGTCGCGGCCGACGACGACGAGCTCGTCGTGCACGTCCGTCTCGTGTTCGCTGCTCCGGCGAAGGACCATCACCCGGTCGTGGACCGCGGTGGGGGTCGCCTCGGCGACGAGCGCGGAGTCCACCGGCACCCGCCCCTGCGCCTTGAGGGTCCCCGCCGCGAACCGCAGCACGCTCATGTCGGTGCCGAAGCCGGAAGAGCTGCCGTTGGAGGCGTAGGTGGCACAGTAGGCGAAATCGCCCCGCAGCCGGAGATCCCCGCAGCCCGGTTTCGTACCCTCGCCGCCCGCGGTGCCCAGCAGCGTGCCGTCCTTCGGCCGGAACGCCTTCGGCCCGTCCTCACCGATCGCGTACACCACCTTGCCGTCGGTGGCGACCGGCCAGAAGTTACCCCTCTCGGCTTTGGCCAGATCCTGCGGGGCCAGCGGCTTGTGCCACTTCTCGGCGCCGGTCCCGAGGTCGTACGCAGCGAGCTCCGCGCCCTCGGACGACCATGTGGTGGCGGCGAAGACCAGACCGTCCACGACCAGCGGCGCGCTTTCCAGGTTGTGCGCGCCACCGGACCGGGTCTCCCAGCGGACCTTCCCCGTGCGGGCGTCCAGCGACTGCAGCCGGTCACCCGCGGCGAGCAACACGGTGTCGTCGTACGCGGTGGGGCGGGTGGCACTGGCCGGCATGAAGAACTGACCGGTCGGCCCCCAGCCCGCCACCTTCGAGGTCTCCCCCGTGTCCAGCGTCCACATCCGGTGCCCGTCCGCCGCCGACAACGCCTCGTACGTACCGTCCGTCTTCCGGCAGACCACGACGTCCCGGCCCGCGGAGCAGCCGATCGCCGACCCGGTGAACTTCCCCTGCCAGGACTTCGTCCACCCCGCAGGACGGACGTCGCGGCCGTACGGGACCGTGCCCGAGGCGTCCGGGCCGCCGTTCTCACCCACGCCCGCCACGATCTCGGTGGCTGCGGGTGAACCGCCGCCGGGAGAGGCCCCGTTGGGGGTGGTGCGGTTGTTGCGCCAGGCCAGGATGGACCCGGTGGCCGCGCCCAGCACGATCAGCGCGGCGAGGACCGCGCCCAGGGTGCGCCGGGAGCGGCGCGGGGGCGGGGCGAGTCCCGGGCCCTGGGTGGGCGCGATGCGCAGGCCGGGGGTGAAGCCCGCTCCCTGGGTGGGCAGTTGGTGGGAGGCCAAAGGACTTCCGGCGGCCACCTCGGTCGGCGTGTATCCCGGCAGCAGCGGTCCGCCCAGGGCGACGACCCGGGCCAGCTCCCGCTCGTACTCGGCGATGTGCCGCACCACCGGCTCCGGCCATCGCGCGGCCGCGTCGGGGGCGAGCCGCTGCGCGAGTTCCGCGGCGGTGGGACGAGCGGCAGGGTCGGCGACCAGGCAGTCCGCCAGGACGGCACGCAGCGCCTCGGGCACGTCACCGAGGTCGGCCTCGACGTACTTGACCCGGTAGAGCACGGCGGCGACCGGCCCGTCACCGAAAGGATCGCGCCCGGTGGCGGCGAAGCAGAGCACGGAGGCGAGGCAGAAGACGTCGGACGCCGGGACGACGCGTCCGCTGCCCGCCACGTGTTCCGGGGACATGAAGGCGGGGCTGCCGACCATGCGGCTGGTGGTGGTGAGCGGGGTCGCGCCGGCGTCGCGGGCGATTCCGAAGTCGATCAGGCGCGGGCCGTCGGAGGCGAGCAGCACGTTGCCGGGCTTGACGTCGCGGTGGACGATTCCGGCCGCGTGGACGGCCGTCAGCGCGTGGGCGAGTCCGGCGCCGAGCATCCGCACCTCGGCCTCGGCCATGGCCCCCGCCCCGCGGACGGCGGCGGACAGGGTCGGTCCGGCGACGTATTCGGTGGCGAGCCAGGGCACTTCGGCGTCGGCGTCCCCGTCGAGCAGCGGCGCGACATGGGGGCCGGTGACGGACCGGGCGACGGCGATCTCGCGGCAAAAGCGGCTGCGGAAGCCGGGGTCCTGGGCCACGTCGCGGCGTACCGTCTTGACGGCGACCGGGTCGCCGCCGCCGTCCGGGGCGCCGAGGAAGACCTCCCCCATGCCGCCCGCGCCGAGCCGGGCCCGTATCCCGTAGCTCCCGATCCGCCTGGGCGAGTCGTCCCGCAACGGTCCGAGCATGCGCCATTCCCCCCGTCGTCACGCATGAAACGCCGGACGCCCCGTGCTCGCGTCCGGCGGTAATCCTGCCACGAGCACGTCATCAACCGCAGCGCCGAACGGCACGGAAACCGCACGCCGGGGCCCCGGCTGACGCACCATCAGCCATCAAGGACGGGCGACGCCGGACGGCGGTTCCAGGGTTCGGCGCCCGCCGGAAGGGCCGTCGTGACCGGAGGTCTCCAACAGGGCCCGGCCCACCGGAACTCGGCCACCCCGAGGAACCCGGAGCGGCCCGAGGAACCCGGAGCGGCCCGACGGCCCGGACAGGCGCCGGGCCGGGCCGGGGCAAGCCGCGGACGCCCCCGATGCGGCCCGCACGCCGCCCCGGACCCGTCCGCACCGGATCGGGATCAGCCTTCGGTGAGCCCCGCCACCAGTTCGTCCGCCGCCGCGTACGGATCGAGGTTCCCCGCCACGATGCGTTCGGCGAGTGCGCCGATGTGGCGGTCGCCGTGCAGATCGCCGATGCGTTCGCGCAGCCGCGTGACGGCGATCGTCTCGACCTCGCGGGCCGCACGGGCCGTGCGCCGCTCGACGAGCACGCCGTGCTCCTCCATCCACGCCCGGTGCTTCTCCAGCGCCTCGACCACCTCGTCGATGCCCTCGCCCCGGGCGGCGACCGTCTTCACGATCGGCGGGCGCCAGTCGCCGGGACCGCGGGACTCGCCGAGACCCAGCATGTGGTTGAGCTCGCGCGCGGTGGCGTCCGCGCCGTCCCGGTCGGCCTTGTTGACGACGTACACATCGCCGATCTCCAGGATTCCGGCCTTCGCCGCCTGGATGCCGTCGCCCATGCCGGGCGCCAGCAGGACGACGGAGGTGTCGGCCTGGGAGGCGATCTCCACCTCGGACTGGCCGACGCCGACCGTCTCCACCAGGATCACTTCGCAGCCCGCCGCGTCCAGCACCCGGATCGCCTGCGGGGCCGACCAGGCGAGGCCGCCCAGATGTCCGCGGGTGGCCATGGAGCGGATGTAGACGCCCGGGTCGGAGGCGTGCTCCGACATCCGGACCCGGTCGCCGAGGAGCGCGCCGCCGGAGAACGGCGAGGACGGGTCGACGGCCAGGACGCCGACCCGCTTGCCCGCCCGCCGGTACGCCGAGACCAGCGCCGACGTGGATGTCGACTTGCCGACACCGGGCGAACCGGTCAGGCCGACGACGTACGCGTTGCCCGTCAGCGGCGCCAGGGCCGCCATCACCTCGCGCAGCTGCGGCGACGCCCCCTCCACCAGGGAGATGAGCCGGGCCACGGCCCTCGGCCGGCCCGCGCGGGCCTGCTCGACCAGGGTGGGGACGTCCACCATCACCGCTCCGTTCACTCGCTGCGTGCTCTTCGCGTACTGCACCGTGCATGACGTACGCCGTGCATTACGTACTACGTACGGCTCGGCCGGGCCGTTCCTGCCCGGGAACCCCGGGTCCTACTTGGGCACGCGGATGATCAGCGCGTCGCCCTGACCGCCGCCGCCGCACAGCGCCGCCGCCCCGGTGCCGCCGCCGCGCCGCTTCAGCTCCAGCGCGAGGTGCAGCACCACGCGGGCGCCGGACATGCCGATCGGGTGACCCAGCGCGATGGCGCCGCCGTTGACGTTCACCTTGTCGGGGGTGACGCCGAGGTCCTTCATCGACTGGACGGCGACCGCCGCGAAGGCCTCGTTGATCTCGATGAGGTCGAGGTCCGCGACCTCCAGGCCGTCCTTCTTCAGGGCGTGCTTGATGGCGTTGGACGGCTGGGACTGGAGGGAGTTGTCCGGGCCCGCCACATTGCCGTGGGCGCCGATCTCGGCGATCCAGTCCAGGCCCAGCTCCTCGGCCTTGGCCTTGCTCATGACGACGACCGCGGCGGCGCCGTCGGAGATCTGCGAGGAGGTGCCCGCGGTGATCGTGCCGTCCTTGGTGAAGGCCGGGCGCAGCTTACCGAGGGACTCCGTGGTCGTCTCCGGGCGGATGCCCTCGTCCTTGGAGAAGAGGACCGGGTCGCCCTTGCGCTGCGGGATCTCGACCGGGGTGATCTCGGCCTCGAAGATGCCGTTCTTCTGGGCGGCGGCGGCGCGCTGGTGCGAGAGGGCGCCGATCTCGTCCTGGTCGGCGCGGTTCAGCCCGAGCCGGGAGTTGTGCTTCTCGGTGGATTCGCCCATCGGGATGTTCTCGTAGGCGTCGGTCAGACCGTCGTACGCCATCGAGTCGAGCATCTCGATCGCGCCGTACTTGTAGCCCTCCCGGGACTTCGGGAGCAGATGCGGGGCGTTCGTCATGGACTCCTGGCCCCCGGCGACGACGACGTCGAACTCACCGGCGCGGATCAGCTGGTCGGCGAGCGCGATCGCGTCGAGCCCGGACAGACACACCTTGTTGACGGTGAGCGCGGGGACGTTCATCGGGATGCCCGCCTTGACCGCGGCCTGGCGGGCCGGGATCTGGCCCGCACCGGCCTGCAGCACCTGGCCCATGATCACGTACTCGACCTGGTCGCCGCCGATGCCGGCCCGGTCCAGCGCGGCCTTGATGGCGAAGCCGCCGAGATCGGCCCCGGAGAAGCTCTTCAGCGAGCCGAGGAGGCGGCCCATGGGCGTACGCGCGCCCGCGACGATCACTGAGGTGGTACCGGTCGTTCCTGACATGAGGCACGGCCCCTTGGGATGAGGAGTGAACGAGGGTTTACACGAATGTACTGAGCGGTACCTCGCCCGTCATCCCGCAGCCGGTGTGATCGCGCGCACGTTGCGTAACCATCGGTGGAGCGCTGCACTGGTTGCATGCTGACGCGAATCGACCACATCGGGATCGCCTGTTTCGACCTGGACAGGACCGTCGAGTTCTACCGCTCGACCTACGGGTTCGAGGTGTTCCACTCCGAGATCAACGAGGAGCAGGGCGTACGGGAGGCCATGCTCAAGATCAACGATACGTCCGACGGCGGTGCTTCCTACCTTCAGCTCCTGGAGCCGACCCGGGAGGACTCGGCCGTGGGCAAGTGGCTCGCGAAGAACGGTGAGGGCGTCCACCACATCGCCTTCGGCACCGCGGACGTCGACGCCGACGCGGCGGACATCCGGGAGAAGGGGGTCAGGGTGCTGTACGAGGAGCCCCGGACCGGGTCCATGGGGTCCCGGATCACCTTCCTCCATCCGAAGGACTGCCACGGCGTCCTGACCGAACTGGTCACGTCCGCAGCGGAGCACTGACCTCCGGATACCCGGCCCGGTAGAGTGGGCAGTTCCGGGCCGGGGCCGGGTCGGGGCCGCGCCGCGTCCCCAGCCGTTGATCTGTCACCATTCCCCGGGGGACCGTTCACCGGTGAACGGTACTCGTTGGAGAGTTGCGACCAGGGTTGGGGTCTCCCCTGCTCAGTGGGGCATCCCCTGCTCGAACGAAGTTGAGAGTTTGGGGAAGAAGTTGAGAGCTCGGGGAAGGATGGGACCGCGCAGTGCGGGGCTACGAACGCCAGGAGAGCCACCGAGCTGACGACGACCATCTCTCGCGGTTCGAAGCCGAGATGGACCGGCTGAAGACCGACCGGGAGAAGGCCGTCCAGCACGCCGAGGACCTCGGTTACCAGGTCGAGGTCTTGCGCGCCAAGCTGCACGAGGCTCGACGCAATCTCGCGACCCGTCCCGCCTACGACAGCGCGGACATCGGCTACCAGGCCGAGCAGCTGCTCCGTAATGCCCAGATCCAGGCCGAGCAGCTGCGGACGGACGCCGAGCGGGAGCTCCGTGACGCCCGCGCGCAGACGCAGCGCATCCTGCAGGAGCACGCCGAGCACCAGGCGCGGCTCCAGGCCGAGCTGCACAACGAGGCCGTGCAGCGGCGCCAGCAGCTCGACCAGGAGCTGGCCGAACGCCGCCAGACCGTCGAGTCCCACGTCAACGAGAACGTCGCCTGGGCCGAGCAGCTCCGGGCCAGGACGGAGTCCCAGGCCCGCCGGCTGCTGGAGGAGTCCCGTACGGAGGCCGAGCAGTCCCTGGCGGCGGCGCGCGCCGAGGCGGGGCGGCTGGCGGAGCAGACCCGGCAGCGGCTCGGTTCCGAGGCGGAGTCGGCCCGTACCGAGGCCGAGACAATCCTGCTGCGTGCCCGCAAGGACGCCGAGCGGCTGCTGAACGCCGCGTCCAGCCAGGCGCGGGAGGCCACCAGCCACGCCGAGCAGCTGCGGGCGTCGACGACGGCGGAGACCGAGCAGAACCGGCAGCGGACCGCCGAGCTGAACCGGGCCGCCGAGCAGCGCATGCAGGAGGCCGAGACGCAGCTGCGCGAGGCCCGGCTGGCGGCCGAGAAGGTCACCTCGGAGGCGAAGGAGGCCGCCGTCAAGCGGCTGGCCGCCGCCGAGTCGCAGAACGAGCAGCGCACCCGTACGGCCAAATCGGAGATCGCCCGGCTGGTCGGCGAGGCCACCAAGGGCGCCGAGACCCTCAAGGCGGAGGCCGAGCAGGCGCTCGCCGATGCCCGTGCCGAGGCGGACCGGCTGAAGTCCGAGGCGTCCGAGCAGGCCCGCACGGCGGCCGCCGAGGATGCCGCGGCCCAGCTCGCCAAGGCCGCCAGGGCCGCCGAGGAGGTGCTGACCAAGGCGTCCGAGGACGCGAAGTCCACCACCAGGGCGGCGAGCGAGGAGGCCGACCGGATCCGCCGCGAGGCGGAGGCCGAGGCGGACCGGCTGCGTGGTGAGGCCGCCGAGCAGGCCGATCAGCTCAAGGGCGCCGCCAAGGACGACACCAAGGAGTACCGGGCCAAGACGGTCGAGCTGCAGGAGGAGGCGCGCAGGCTGCGCGGCGAGGCCGAGCAGCTGCGTTCCGAGGCGGTCGCCGAGGGCGAGCGGATCCGCGGCGAGGCCCGGCGCGAGGCCGTCCAGCAGATCGAGGAGGGCGCGAAGACCGCCGAGGAGCTGCTGGCCAAGGCGAAGGCGGACGCAGAGGAGCTGCGCGGCACCGCGGGCGCGGAGAGCGAGCGGGTCCGTACCGAAGCGGCCGAGCGGGCCGGGACGCTGCGCAAGCAGGCCGAGGAGGCCCTGGAGCGGGCCCGTGCCGAGGCCGAGCAGCTGAGTACGGAGTCCGAGGAGCAGGCCCGGTCCACCACCGCCGCGGCCGAGCAGGCGGCGGCGGGGCTGCGCGAGGAGACCGAGCGCGCGGTCGCGGCCCGGCAGGCGGAGTCGGCCGAGGAGCTGACCCGGCTGCACACCGAGGCCGAGACCAAGGTCACCACCGCCGAGCAGGAGCTCACGGACGCGCGCGCCGAGGCGGAGCGCATCCGGCGCGAGACGAACGAGGAGTCCGAGCGGCTGCGCGCGGAGGCCGCCGAGCGGCTGCGGGCGCTGCGGGAGCAGGCCGAGACCGAGGCGGAGCGGCTGCGCAACGAGGCCGCGGCGGATGCGTCGCAGTCGCGTGCGGAGGGCGAGTCCGTCGCCGTACGGCTGCGCGGTGAGGCGGTCGCCGAGGCGGAGCGGCTCAAGTCCGAGGCGCAGGAGAGCGCCGACCGGGTGCGGGCCGAGGCCGCTGCCGCCGCGGAGCGGGTGGGCACGGAGGCCGCCGAGGCGCTGGCCGCCGCGCAGGAGGAGGCGAACCGGCGCCGCCGGGAGGCCGAGGAGACCCTCGACGCGGCGCGCACCGAGGCGAACCAGGAGCGCGAGCGGGCCCGCGAGCAGAGCGAGGAGCTGCTCGCCTCCGCCCGCAAGCGGGTCGAGGAGGCACAGGCGGAGGCGCGCCGCCTGGCCGAGGAGGCGGACAGCCGGGCGACGGAGCTGGTCTCCGCGGCCGAGCAGACCGCCCAGCAGGTTCGGGATTCGGTCAGCGGACTGCAGGAGCAGGCCGAGGCGGAGATCGCCGGGCTGCGCTCCACCGCCGAGCATGTCGCGGAGCGGACGAAGTCCGAGGCGCAGGAGGAGGCGGACCGGCTCCGCGCCGACGCGCACGCCGAGCGCGAGCGGGCGGGCGAGGACGCGGCCCGGATCCGCCGGGAGGCGCAGGAGGAGTCCGAGGCCGCGAAGGCGATGGCCGAGCGGACCGTCGCGGACGCGATCGCCGAGTCGGAGCGGCTGCGCGCGGATACCGCGGAGTACAGCCAGCGGATGCGTACCGAGGCTTCCGACGCGCTGGCCTCCGCCGAGCAGGACGCGGCGCGCAGCCGGGCCGAGGCCCGCGAGGACGCCAACCGGATGCGTGCCGACGCCGCGGCCCAGGCCGACCGGCTGGTCGGCGAGGCGACGAGCGAGGCCGAGCGGGTCCGTACGGAGTCGACGCAGCAGGCCACCCGGCTCGTCGAGGAAGCGACGCAGCGGGCGAACGGGCTGGTCGACGAGGCGACGCAGCAGGCTGCCCGGGTGACGGGCGAGGCCGCGGACGAGGCGGAGCGGCTGCGGGCGGAGGCGGCGGCCACCGTCGGTTCGGCGCAGGAGCACGCGGTCCGTACCCGCGAGGAGTCGGAGCGGGTGCGCGCCGAGGCGGAGTCGGCGGCCGAGCTGATGCGTGCTCAGGCCCGCGAGGAGGCGGACCGGCTGCTGGACGAGGCGCGGGAGGTCGCGGCGAAGCGCCGGGCCGATGCCGCCGAGCAGGCGGACCAGCTGATGAACAAGGCGCAGGAGGAGGCGCTGCGCGCCGCCACCGAGGCCGAGGAACAGGCCGACACGATGGTCGGCGTGGCCCGCAAGGAGGCCGCGCGGATCACCTCGGAGGCGACCGTCGAGGGCAACTCCCTGGTGGAGCACGCCCGTACGGACGCGGACGAGCTGCTGGTCGGCGCGCGCCGGGACGCCACGGCCATCCGGGAGCGGGCCGAGGAGCTCAGGGCCCGGATCGAGAGCGAGATCGAAGAGCTGCACGACCGGGCCCGGCGGGAGACGTCCGAGCAGATGAGGACGGCGGGCGAGCGCGTCGACAACCTGATGAAGGCGGCGACCGAACAGCGCGACGATGCGGCGGCCAAGGCCAAGGAGCTGCTGGCGGACGCGAATTCGGAGGCGAGCAAGGTCCGGATCGCGGCGGTGAAGCGGGCCGAGTCGCTGCTGAAGGAGGCCGAGCAGAAGAAGGCCACGCTGATCCGCGAGGCCGAGAAGCTGCGGGCCGACGCCGAGACCGAGGCGAAGCGCACGGTCGACGAGGGCAAGCGCGAGCTCGATCTGCTGGTGCGCCGGCGCGAGGACATCAACACCGAGATCTCCCGTGTCCAGGACGTGTTGGAGGCACTGGAGTCGTTCGAGACACCGGCCGCCGGCAGCAAGGGCGGTGCTTCCAACGGCGGCGTCAAGGCCGGGGCCTCGGCGGGCACTCGTTCGAGTGGCAAGTCGTCCGATGGCTAGTCGCCCCGTCATCTCCCGTGCTTCGTCAGGAGCGTTCAACTCTCCGAGCGGCAAGGGTTACGGTGGGTCAGCCACTCGAAAGGGGTGTCATTCTCCAGATCAAAAGGGCATCAGCTCGATGACACGCCGTCCGCACCCCTAGGATTCCCCCTAACACCTCACCGGTCTCATTCGACAGGAACCCCATGAGCGACCCTTCCTCCCCCTTCGGCTTCGAGCTCGTGCGACGTGGATACGACCGCGGTCAGGTGGATGACCGCATTACCAAGCTCGTCGCCGACCGTGATAGTGCTCTCGGCCGCATCACGTCTCTGGAAAAGCGCATCGAGGAGCTCCACCTCGAAACGCAGAACGCCCAGGCCCAGGTGAACGACGCGGAGCCGTCGTACGCCGGTCTCGGCGCCCGTGTGGAGAAGATCCTCCGCCTGGCCGAGGAGGAGGCGAAGGACCTGCGTGAGGAGGCCCGTCGCGCCGCCGAGCAGCACCGTGAGCTCGCCGAGTCGGCCGCCCAGCAGGTGCGCAACGACGCCGAGTCGTTCGCCGCCGAGCGCAAGGCGAAGGCCGAGGACGAGGGCGTCCGTATCGTCGAGAAGGCCAAGGGCGAGGCCGGCACGCTGCGTGCCGACGCCCAGAAGGACGCCGCGCAGAAGCGTGAGGAGGCGGACGCCCTCTTCGAGGAGACCCGCGCCAAGGCCGCCCAGGCCGCCGCGGACTTCGAGACCAACCTGGCCAAGCGCCGCGACCAGTCGGAGCGCGACCTCGCGTCCCGTCAGGCCAAGGCCGAGAAGCGTCTCGCCGAGATCGAGCACCGCGCCGAGCAGCTCCGACTGGAGGCCGAGAAGCTCCGTACGGACGCCGAGCGCCGGGCCCGTCAGACGGTGGAGACGGCACAGCGCCAGTCCGAGGACATCGTGGCCGACGCGAACGCGAAGGCCGACCGGATCCGCAGCGAGTCGGAGCGCGAGCTGGCGGCGCTCACCAACCGCCGCGACTCGATCAACGCCCAGCTGACCAACGTCCGCGAGATGCTGGCGACGCTGACCGGTGCCGCGGTGGCCGCCGCCGGCACCCCCGCCGACGACGAGCCGGTCACCCGCGGCGTTCCGGCTCAGCAGACCCGCTGACCCCGGAGTACGCAGTCGTACGGCCCGTGCAACCCTCGCGCGCCCGGTTCCGCCTTTGTGGTGGCGCCGGGCGCGCGGCCGTTCTAGCGTGAACGCATGATCGAGCTCGATGGCCTCACCAAGCGCTTTGGCAACAAGGTTGCCGTCGACCGGCTCTCGTGCCGCGTCAGACCCGGAATGGTGACGGGCTTTCTGGGGCCCAACGGGGCGGGCAAGTCCACCACGATGCGGATGATGCTCGACCTCGACAACCCGACCAGCGGTTCGGTGCGCATCGACGGCAAGCACTACCGCGACCTCGAGGAACCCCTCAAGTACATCGGTGCGCTGCTGGACGCCAAGTCGATGCACGGCGGGCGCAGCGCGTACAACAACCTGCTCTGCCTCGCCCAGAGCAATCGCATCCCGCAGAGCCGGGTCGCGGAGGTCCTGGACACCGTCGGCCTGACCGCGGTGGCGAAGAAGAAGTCGAAGGGTTTCTCGCTCGGCATGGGCCAGCGGCTCGGCATCGCCGCGGCGCTGCTCGGCGACCCGAAGGTGCTGCTCTTCGACGAGCCGGTCAACGGTCTGGACCCCGAAGGCATTCACTGGATCCGTAATCTGATGAAGGCACTCGCCGCAGAAGGCCGGACGATCTTCGTCTCCTCGCATCTGATGAGCGAAATGGCACTCACCGCCGACCACTTGATCGTGATCGGTCAGGGCAAGCTGCTCGCCGACACCTCGATGGCCGATTTCATCCACCAGAACTCCCGCAGTTACGTACGGCTGCGCTCCCCGCAGCAGGAGCGGCTGCGCGACGTGCTGCACCAGGAGGGGCTCGTCGTGGTCGAGACGGGGAACGGCACGCTGGAGATCGACGGCGCCACCACCGAGGCGCTGGGCGAGCTCGCCGCCCGGCATCAGATCGTGCTGCACGAGCTGAGTTCCCAGCGGGCCTCCCTGGAGGAAGCGTTCATGCAGATGACGGCGGATTCGGTGGAGTACCACGCACACTCCGACCTCGCCGAGTCACCGCCTCCCGTGGGCCCGCACTGGGACGATCCGTACAGTCGGCAGACGCCCTCCGGCACCGGGAAGGGGGCGTGACGACGATGGCATCGGTACCCGCGGTCCTCACCTCCGAGTGGACCAAGATCCGTACGGTCTCGTCGACCGTCTGGACCCTGATCTCCGCGTTCGTCGTCACCGTCGCGATGAGCGCGGCGCTCTGTGCCCTGATGAACGCCCAGTTCAACGACCTGCCCGTGGCGGAGCGGGCCACCTTCGACCCGACGCTCATCAGCTTCTCCGGCATGGTCCTCGGCCAGCTGGCCATGGTCGTCTTCGGTGTGCTCGTGGTCGGTACGGAGTACAGCTCGGGCATGATCCGCACCTCGCTGGCGGCCGTGCCGCAGCGTGGTTCGTTCCTCTTCAGCAAGGTCGCGGTGGCCGGTGTGCTGGCCCTGGTGGTCGGCATCGTCACCAGCTTCGTCTCGTTCTTCCTCGGACAGGCCCTCCTCGGCGATCACCACACCGACATCGGCGCCGAGAACGTCCTGCGCGCGGTCGTCGGCGGCGGCATCTACATGGGCCTCATCGGGATCTTCTCCATGGGCGTGGCGACGATGCTGCGCAGCTCCATGCTGTCGCTCGGCATCCTGATGCCGTTCTTCTTCCTGGTCTCCCAGATCCTGTCGGCGGTCCCGGGCGCGAAGAAGGTCGCCCGCTACTTCCCCGACCAGGCCGGGTCCAAGATCATGCAGGTGGTTCCGGACGCCATGAACAGCAATCCCGCTCCGTACGGTCCGTGGGGCGGACTCGGCATTCTGCTCGCCTGGGTGGTGGCCGCGCTGGTCGGTGGCTATCTCGTACTGAAGAAGCGCGACGCGTGAGCGAAGGGCGAGACGGGTGACCGGAGCGCTCCGGGGTGTGTGACCGGAGCGTTCGGGGGTGTGTGACCGGGGTGCTCGGGGGTCTGTGACCGGGGTGCTCGGGGGTCTGTGACCGGGGCGCTCGGGGGTCTGTGACCGGGGTGCTCCGGAGTGCGTGTCCCGCCCCCGGAAGCGCTCCGTCCGCTCCGACGCGGGGATGTGCTCGCGCAACGGCTTGGGCGGAACCGTCAAGGCCTGGATATCCTCCTAACTCTTACGGGGGTGTGCGGCCGAACGGCCCGGGCCCCGACGACAGACAGAAGTCGATGGGGCTGGAGCATGATCGAGGCAGTCGGCCTGACCAAGCGCTACGGTGCGAAGACGGCCGTGCACAACCTTTCCTTCCAGGTGCGGCCGGGCGCCGTCACCGGATTCCTCGGTCCCAACGGGTCGGGCAAGTCCACCACCATGCGCATGATGCTGGGCCTGGACCGTCCGACCTCCGGTCATGTCACGATCGGCGGCCACCCCTTCCGCAGCCTGCCGAACGCCCCGCGTCAGGTGGGTGCGCTGCTGGACGCGAAGGCGGTGCACGGCGGGCGCAGCGCCCGTAACCACCTCCTCTCGCTCGCCCAGCTCGCCGGTATCCCGGCCGCCCGGGTCGACGAGGTGCTCGGCGTCGTCGGTCTGCACGACGTCGCGCGCAAGCGGTCCAAGGGCTTCTCCCTCGGCATGGGCCAGCGGCTCGGCATCGCCGCGGCGCTGCTCGGCGACCCGAAGGTGCTGCTCTTCGACGAGCCGGTCAACGGCCTCGACCCCGAGGGCATCCTCTGGGTCCGCAATCTGATGAAGACGCTGGCGTCGGAGGGCCGTACGGTCTTCGTCTCCAGCCATCTGATGAGCGAGATGGCACTCACCGCCGACCATCTGATCGTGATCGGCCGCGGGCAGCTGCTCGCCGACATGAGCATCAAGGAGTTCATCTCCGCCAACTCGGCCGACTTCGCCCGGGTGCGGGTCGCGGACGGTGTGCGGGAGCAGCGGGAGAAGCTGACCGCCGCGCTCACCGAGGCGGGCGGCCAGGTCATGCCGGAGCCGGACGGGGCCCTGCGGGTCACCGGTCTGCAGCTGCCGCGGATCAGCGATCTGGCCCACGAGTCCGACGTCCGGCTGTGGGAGCTCTCGCCGCACCAGGCCTCGCTGGAGGAGGCGTACATGCGGATGACGCAGTCCGCCGTGGACTACCGCTCGACGGCGGACCAGAAGGTGGGGCTGCAGCAGCCGGTGCCCGACGGGTACGGGTACGGCCGGCCGCCCGGTTACGGGCCGCAGCCCGTGCCGGAGATGCCGCAGCAGGGCTGGTACGCCCCGCCGCCGCCCGGACAGAACCCGTACGCGGCAGCCCCGGCGGCGCCGGCCGCCCCGGCCGCACCTGCCCCGGCCGCACCTGCCCCGGCCGCACCTGCCCCGGCAGCGCCCGCAGACCCCGCAGACCCGACCAAGAGCGAGACCAGCGAGGACGCCCGATGACGACACCGCCGCCCCCGCAGGCGCCGTACCAGCAGACCCCCGCCCCAGCCGATGCCCCGCGGCAGCACTGGCAGGACGACGCGGCCGGGCTCTACGCCTCACCGATCCCGCTGCGCGCCGCCACCCTCGGTGACGCGCTCGCCTCCGAGTGGACCAAGATCCGTTCAGTGCGCTCCACGATGTGGACGCTCGGCATCATGATCGTGCTGGTCCTAGGCTTCGGCGTGACGACAGCGGTCCTGCTCAGCGTGACCGACGCCAACACCGAAGGCGTCCCGAAGCTGAGCTTCGGATTCTTCGGCGTGCTCCTGGGCTCGATCTGTGTGATCACGCTCGGTGTCATGACCATCGCCTCCGAGTACGGCACGGGCCTGATCCGTACGACGCTCACGGCCTGCCCCAGCCGTGCCCGGGTGCTCACCGCCAAGGCGATCGTCTTCTTCCTGCTCACCTTCACGATCACGACGGTGGTGACCACGGCGGTCGCCGCGGTGCAGTCGGCCATGCTGGACGGCAGCGAGCCCACCGGCGGCGAATGGCTGCGCGCCACGGTCGGCGTCGGCCTCTACATGGCGACGCTGGGGCTGCTCTCGCTGGCGATCGGCGCGCTCATCCGGCATTCCGCGGGTGCGATCACGATCATGATCGGGGTGGTGCTACTGCCACTCGTGCTGGCCCTGTTCATGTTCACGAAGGCGCTGGAGGACCTGCAGCGGGCACTCTTCGAGTACTCGATCCCCAGCCAGCTCAGTGCCTTCTACGACACCTCGGTCACCGGATCGGGGCCGTCCGGCTGGGACCCGCTGTGGATCATGCTCGGGGTGACCGCCGTGGCCATGCTCGGCGCGTACGTCACGCTGGAGAACCGCGACGTCTGACCGCGCCCCGGCCCGGCCCGCGACTGGCCCGGCCGGTCGCCGGGCTCAGTAGCGAGGCGCGTTCCTGGACCGCTGCACCTGTGTGGTGCGGCGGTCCTTCGCGTTCCAGCAGGCCTTGTGCCAGTGCCTGCGGTCGTCGATCCCGCCGTACTCGGACCAGGCCACCAGGTGCGGGACGCCGGACGCGATCTCCTGGTCGCAGCCGGGGCAGCGGTAGCGCTTGCCGAGCGCGCTCGCGCCGCTGACCGGGCGTACCGTCCACTCCTCGCCCCGCCACTCCTCGGTGCGTCCCCCACCGCCGTACCGGGCGCCCGGTTCCGCGGTGCTGTCGTGGGGACTCTCGCCGCCTCGGGGGCGGTTGCGGCGCGGGGACACGTGACACCTCACGGGGCAGGCTGGGCAGTTCCGTCCAGCGTAGGGCCATTCGGCCGAGCCCCGTGTCCGGCACCGTCCGGGGGGGGCGCCCCGGACGGGGTGAGTTACCGGAAAATCGCAACAACCTGCCGGTGGACCGTGCCCTTGGCACGTGTCAGACGTTGTTGCAAGTAGGGGAGAGCCCGCGTCGGCCGCAAGGAGGCAATTGGCGATGCGTGTGGGAACGTTCGTACTGGCAGCCCAGTTTCCGGGACAGGGGCCGGCTGAAGCGCTGCACCGCGCGATCCGGTCCACCGAGGTCGCGGAGGAATCCGGCCTCGACTCCGTCTGGCTGGCGGAACATCACTTCGTGCCGTACGGGGTCTGCCCGTCCGCCGTCACGCTGGCCGCGCTGCTGCTCGGCCGCACCCGGAGAATCCGGGTGGGTACGGCGGTGAGCGTGCTGCCGACCCAGCATCCGGTCGCGCTCGGCGAACAGGCCGCGCTGCTCCACCTCACCAGTGGCGGCAGATTCATGCTCGGCGTCGGCCGGGGCGGCCCCTGGGTGGATCTGGAGGTGTTCGGCGGGGGCCTGGAGGCGTACGAGAAGGGCTTCCCGGAGTCCCTGGAGCTGCTGCTGGACTGGCTGACCCGGCCCCGGGTCGCGGGCCACGGGGAGCGCTACGGCTTCCGCGAGGTGGCGGTGGTCCCCCGGGCCGACGAACTGCTCGGCCAGGACGGCGCCGAGAGCCCCGGCGGCCCCGAGGTGGTCGTCGCGTGCACCTCGCCGAAGACGGTGCGGATCGCCGCGGAGAACGGTCTGCCGATGCTGCTCGGGATGCACTGCGGGGACGAGGAGAAGGCCGAGATGGTCGCCCTGTGGCGCTCCGCCGCGCTCGCCGCGGGGCGCTCGCCCGAGAGCGTCCGGGGAGCCGGACATGTGTCCGCAGGGGTGGCCCAGATCGCCGACCGTGCCGAGGACGCCGTGGAGACGCTCGTGAAGACGATGCCCGGCTGGCTGCGGCAGGGCCTGGACGCCCATGTGACGGTCGACGGCCGGCACCGGGTGATGCGCGACCCGGTCGCCTATACGGAGCTGCTGTGCGGCCTTCATCCGGTGGGCCCGCCCCGGCTCGCCGCCGACCGGCTCGCCGCCACCGCGGAGCGGACCGGCATCACCCGCTTCGCGCTTCTGGTGGAGGGTTCGGGAGATCTGGCGGCCACGGAGGAGAACGTAGCGCGGCTGGGCACCGAAGTACTGCCGCTGCTCACATGACACATCGTAAGGAGTAACGGTGCTGCCGCCCCGGAGCCAGTTGCACCTCCCGCGGCCCGGAGCGGCAACAGGTCCTAGCAGTCCCGCAGTTCGGGCGACTGATTGAGCAACTGACCCCTCACCGAGGTGAATCGGGCCAGCCGCTCGTCGACCGAGGCATCCAGCGGGAACACCGCGACGCGGTGGCAGTTCTGGAATGCCAGACGCACCCCGAAGTGCCGCTGCAGAGCGCCGCGTATCGCATCACTCGCGAGCGCGCGCAGCAGCTGACCACGTGCCTGCTCGTCCGGCGGGGGCGTCTGGTTGTCGGCGAACTCTCCGCCGTCGACCTTCAGCTGAGCCACCAGAGAGCTGATCATCTCCCAGGCGTAGGGCAGGGAGGTCCGGACGCAGTCGACGAAGTCGGCTTCGTCGACCTCGCCTCGCTCGGCCTGTTCCAACAGCACCGGTGAGACGTCGAGCGACATGGGTTCTCCTCTCGCGACCCCGACGACGGGCCGGGGCCTTACGGGCAGGGAAGGAGGACGGCGACGCAGCGTGCACACACGGCGACCTCCTGCTTACACGGTAAGGGTGCAGTCCTGGCCGCACCAGGAGATTGGGAACACAACCGGCCAATAACGAAGGGGAGCAAAGAGGGGCAAGACCGAAAGCCGTCGGTCCGGGTGATCGCGGGCGGCAGGGGGAGAATCGCGTGGAGCACCCGTCGTCGAGTAGCGTTGCCGACCATGCGTCTCGTCATCGCCCGCTGCTCCGTGGACTACGCCGGCCGGCTCACGGCCCACCTGCCCTCCGCTCCCCGTCTGATCCTGGTGAAGGCGGACGGGAGCGTGTCGATCCACGCCGACGACAGGGCGTACAAACCCCTGAACTGGATGTCACCGCCCTGCACCCTCAAGGAGGGCATGGACGACACCGCGGGCATCTGGACCGTGGTGAACAAGGCGGGCGAGAAACTGATCATCACGATGGAGGAAATCCTCCATGACTCGTCCCACGAGCTGGGTGTCGACCCGGGCCTCATCAAGGACGGCGTCGAAGCGCATCTGCAGGAACTGCTCGCTGACCGGATCGAGACACTCGGCGAGGGCTACACCCTGATCCGCCGTGAGTACTTCACCGCGATCGGCCCCGTCGACATCCTGTGCCGCGACGCCGACGGGCAGACCGTGGCCGTGGAGCTGAAGCGGCGCGGCGACATCGACGGCGTGGAGCAGCTGACCCGCTATCTGGAGCTGCTCAACCGCGATCCCCATCTCGCCCCGGTGAAGGGCATCTTCGCGGCGCAGGAGATCAAGCCGCAGGCGCGGGTGCTGGCGACGGACCGCGGGATCGGCTGTGTGGTCCTCGACTACGACGCGCTGCGCGGCATCGAGGACGACAAGCTGCGGCTGTTCTGAGACCTCCTTCGAACGCCGGACGTGCACGTCGCGTCCGGCGTTCAGCGTCCCCGGGGGCGGCTCAGACCACCGTGGGGCCGCTGTCCCCGCTCGCTGCCGCCGCCGGTGACGACAACGTCAAGGAGGGCCCGCTCGCCGAGTCGGACGTGTCGGGCTCGGTCGGCTCGGGCTCGGTCGCCGTGTCCGTCGGGCTCGGGGCTTCGGTGTCCGACGGGCTCGGGGGCGGGCTGCTCGGCTTCGTCGACGTGGACTCCGTCGGGCTGGGCGACGTGCCCGGCCCGGTCGGCCCGTCCGGCGACGGCTTGCCGCTGGACGGCTCGGCCGACGACGAGGTCTCGCCCGGCTCCGCCGAACCACCGGACGGCGTACCGCTCCCGCTCGGCGTGACCTCGCTGCCCGACGGGCCAGGCGTCACCGCGGCGCCGCCGGCCGCCGGGCCCGCGGGGGCCGAACCGTCCGTCGGCCCGTCCGCCGGGACCTCGTTCCCGCTGTCGTCGCGGCTCACCGACTCCTCGCTCGTGACCCCCGGGTTCCCCTGCGCATCGCCGCCGGAGGTCAGCCCCAGCACCACCACCGTCCCGAGCACACCGGCCAGGAGCACGCCGGCGCCCGCGGCGACGGAATTGCGACGGACCTTGCCCAGCACCGCCAGGCGGCCTCCCCGCGCACCTCCGGCGGCCGAGGGGGCGCTCTGCCGGGCTATCACCGCGGTGGCTTCCTCGTACGGCCGCGACAGGGTCTGCGTCACGCCTGCCGTCGGACCGACGGGCGGCCGCACCGGCTCGTCCGGCCACGGGACCGGCACCTCGTCGCCCACCGGCGCGAGAACGTCCGGCAGCGGGCCGCCGGAACGGTCCGCGACCAGGGCGAGCGCGCGCCGCCCGGCCACCGCACCGGACTTGTCGGCGAGCGCCCCGCGCATGCTGATCGAGGTCTCCAGCTCCGCCCTGGCCCGGTCCGGATTGCCGGTGCAGAGCGCGAGAACACCCAACTCGTGGTGGAAATAAGCCTCTTCGGCGACCTCTCCGACGATCCTGGCCGCCTCCTGACCGAGCCGCAGGGCCCTTTCCCAGGCACCCCAGTGCAGTCCGGCGGCGAAGGCGGGAGCGGCGCTGCGGGCCAGCAGCACGGCCGCGCTGGTCTGCCTTGACCCCTCGCCGGGGACGAGCTGCGCCATGGCCGCGACGACGGCGTCGGCCTCGGCGGTCACCCGTGCGGGGGTGACCGAGGGGTGACCGGCCCACCAGGCGTAGTGCTGGGCCGCCGTCCGGGCCCGGTCGATGGCGTCCTCGGCGTATCCGGCGGCCGCCAGCTGGGCGGCGACTGAGGCGGCCAGCCGGTAGCGGGGACCGGCCGGGGAGAGCAGTCCGCAGCCGGCCAGTTCACCGAGCGCGGCGTCGGCGTGGGTGTCCCCCACGAGCGCCGGCAGATGCGCCTGGTGGGGCACCTCGCCGCCGAGTGCGACCGCGAAGCGCAGGGTGTCGCGGGCGGGCCCGCTCAGCCGCGAGGCGAGCAGCGCGGCGGGCGCCGCGCCCTCGCCGAGGCTGGGCAGCGGTATGTGGACGCCGTCGACGTCCTCGTCGTGCCCGAACGGCGCGTCCGCGGACCGGAGGTCGAGGCCGTCGTACGCCTCGGGGTCGGTGCGCAGCAGGTCGCGCTGGCGCAGCAGGGCGCCCGCCTGGACGAAGCGCAGCGGCAGCCCCTCCGACTCGAACCAGAGGTCTCCCGCCCAGTTCGCCTCCTCGTCGGTGAGCGGTCGCTCGACGACATTCTCCAGCAACTCGAGCGAGGAGCCGCGTCCGATGCCCGCGAGGAAGACCTCTTCGAGGTGCGAGTCAGCGGTGGGTGCGGCGACATCCGGAGTCGTCGCGAACAGGAAGGCGCACTCGGGCGTCGCATCGAGCAGCTCCTCCAGAGCGGCCCCGCCGAATTCCAGGTCGTCGAGCACGACGACGGCGCCGATGGTCCGGACCCGGTCGAGGAGACCGGCGCGGTCGGGCCGGTGCAGCGGCGCCTCGTACACGGCCTCGAAGAGCCCGTACAGCAGGTCGGTGGCGGTCCGCTTGTGGCCGCTGAGCCGTACGACCCCGTCCGGCGCGAGGTCCGCGCAGTCGGCAGCCACGGCGTCCAGCAGTGCCGTACGCCCGGATCCGGCCGGTCCGGTGAGCCGCACCGAGCGGCCGCGGGCCAGCAGGCGCACCAGCCGTTCGCGCTCTTCCGCGCGCTCCAGGAGGGGCAGTTGCGGAGCGGGCGGCCCCGGCGGCACGGGCGGCGCGGTGGCGCGTTCCCGGTCGGTGCGCTCGGCCGCGGTGCGCCGGACCGGCGAATCGGGCTGCTCCCCCGGAGGGCACAGCTCGACCTCGCTGCCGTCGACCGGGTTGACGGTGAGGAGGTAGTCGCCCGATATGAGCCGGACGACGCGCGCCTGCTGCGGCGTTTGCTGGCCGAACTCCGGCGCCACGGGGCCTCCCCTGCCCGAACGCGGCTGAGAGCCCGGGGACGCGTCGCGGGACGGCCGGCGTCGGCCGTCCGCCTCGCCGAAGTCGTCGTCGTCCCGGCCGTACTCTTCCGGCCCCCGGTGTGTCGGGTCCATCGCCAAAGCCCCCAGACGCGTCGCGCACGATTGCCCCTCCCGGCCTCGCACGCCCTGCTGTCGCTTCTGGTCCGGTGTCCGCCCGGTGGGTTCCGTCAATCGGCGGACGGCCGAACCCTAAACCGTCGCACGATGCCCCCGCACAGTCGGGGTGCCACGCCGCCCGAAGCGCGCGTTCTCGTGCGGAATGTGCACCCCGCTCACGCCGCGCGGCCGGGCCCTACACGCGGGGCAGGAAGTCCGCGGCGATGCCGCCTTCGATGGCCAGGATGCGGTGCAGTCGGGTCGCCACCAGCAGGCGTTGCATCTGCGGCGGCACGCCGCGGAGCACCAACCGTCGTCCGGCCCGTCCGGCCCGGCGGTGCGCGCCCATGATGACGCCGAGTCCGGTGGCGTCCCAGGAATCCAGCTCGGTCAGGTCGAGCACCAGGTCGCCGACTCCGTCGTCGAGGGCCGAGTGCAGGGCCGTACGGGCGTCCGCCGCGCTTCGGACATCGAGGCGGCCCCCGACGACCAGCTCGGCGTGGTCGCCCCTGATGTGCATATGCGCTCCCCGGGATTACTCCGTAGAAAGGTTCGTCTGTCTGTTCTGCCTCTCCCACAACTGACTGCGGCAGTGACAGGGAAGTTGCCGTCTGTAAGCGAACCGATACCGAATTCACTCCGTGGAGTGACCCAGGCCCGGCACGGAACCGTGCGGATCCGCTGATTCCGGGTGACTCCCCCCGGTCTCCGGGCCTGACTGACGGCAGATCAGGCAACCGGAGGACCGAAAACGATCAGTACGTGTAGAAGCCCTGCCCGCTCTTGCGGCCGATGTCACCTGCATCCACCATCCGGCGCATCAGCTCCGGCGCCGCGAACTTCTCGTCCTGCGACTCGGTGTAGATGTTGTCCGTCGCGTGCAGCAGGATGTCGACGCCGGTCAGGTCCGCCGTGGCCAGGGGGCCCATGGCGTGGCCGAAGCCCAGCTTGCAGGCGATGTCGATGTCCTCGGCCGAGGCGACGCCCGACTCGTACAGCTTGGCGGCCTCGACGACGAGCGCCGAGATCAGCCGGGTGGTGACGAAACCGGCCACGTCGCGGTTCACGACGATGCAGGTCTTGCCGACGGACTCGGCGAACTCCCGTGCGGTGGCGAGGGTTTCGTCGCTGGTCTTGTAGCCGCGTACGAGTTCGCAGAGCTGCATCATCGGCACCGGCGAGAAGAAGTGCACACCGACGACCCGCTCGGGGTGCTCCGTCACGGCCGCGATCTTCGTGATCGGGATGGCGGAGGTGTTGGAGGCGAGCACGGCGTCGTCCCGGACGATCTTGTCGAGGGTCCGGAAGATCTCGTGCTTGACCTCCAGCTTCTCGAAGACGGCCTCGACGACGACATCCGCGTCGGCGACCGCGTCGAGGTCGGTGGTGGTGGTGATGCGGGCAAGCGCGGCATCTGCGTCGGCCGCCGCCAGCTTCCCCTTGGAGACGAATTTGTCGTACGAGGCCTTGATGCCGTCGCGTCCACGGGTCAGAGCCTCGTCGGTGACATCACGCAGCACGACGTCCCAGCCCGCCTGGGCGGAGACCTGCGCGATGCCGGATCCCATGAGTCCGGCTCCGATGACGGCGAGCTTCCTGGCCACGTCTGCACCCCTTGGTTTCTGTTCGCCTCTGCAGCTGGTCCCTGCACGGCCGGTCCTAACGGTTGTTCACATGCTCTCCGGCGGAGATTAGTACCCGTGAGGGGCCCTGGGGAGGCGAAGAGATGCGCGTCACGTCATACGTCACGCACATCACATTTCCAGCAGGCGCATCACCCGGTGAAAGAGTCTTCGGGGCGAGTGCCGTAGCCGTAGCCGTCCGCTCGCTTCAGCATCCGAAGACGGCGGTGGTGGACACCCTGGACGAGCCCCGAGGCCGTACGGATATTGAAGCGCCCCGTGGCCCGCACAGCCACGCGCCCCACGTGATGGCCCCGGTACTTGCCTGAGGGAAGAGATGCGGCGACCAGATCCCCGGTGGCATATCCATGGTGCTGCTTCTGCCGGGGGCGGCGGAGCCGCGGAAAGCCGAACTTGTCCGGAGTGGTGCGCGCGTAGACGCCGCGTCCGGTCGCGATCACGACCAGAACAGCATTCGGGTGGCTGACCAAGCTCGTGGATTCAGCGAGTTCGCCCACGCACAAAGCGTCGAGCGTATGTGTCTTGGGCAGACTGGAGCGGATCCGGTTGTACTTTGTCCGCCCTCCGGACCAGGCCCGCACCGGCCTGCCGAGCCCAGTCAGCGCCACGTGGAGAAGACGACGCGTGGCGTTCACGGCTGCAGCATCCCTCAGCGGGGCTTTGGCCTGCGCAACGATTCTCGCAAGCCGTTCAGGGCTGTCGGCGAGGAAGTCGGCCGGCATTCTCGAGCCCTTGGCCTGGTTACACGGCCCGCACGCCAGGGTCAGGTTGGAAGCGCGGTCACTCCCACCTCGCGCGCGAGGACAGATGTGCTCAATCTGCAAAGGGACGCCAGTCACACCGCAGTAGGCACATGTGCTGCCCCATTTCACCAAAAGGTACTCACGTATCTCAAAGCCACACAAGGTGCCTTGCTGGTACTCGGCGCCTTCCAGCGGATGTCCCGCCGACAAGGCGTGCGTGTCAAAGGCGACGCGTTCCACGTGGATCTCATTCACAGGAAACAACCGTCCCAGCCGTCGGACGACAGAAACCGTGGTGTCGATCCGATGCTGAACTGAAGGGGGAAGCCACCCGTCCTTCCTCGCTCGGTTCCTGAAACGCACAGGACGGTAGCGCAGATTCGCACTGCGGCGGCGTCGTCGGTAGGCGGCGCGCTGTTGCATGCGCTTGCTGATGTGACTGCCGCGGTGCCTGAGTTCAATGGCGAACAGGCCACGCCGGACGCTCTTGGGAACCGCTGCAGAACTGGGTGCGCTCTGCTCCATCGTGACCGCGATGCCCGTGCCCTTACTCCCGGGATCGACCCTCACTTCGACACCGGTCCCCTCGGACTGTGCGAGCGTCCGATCCTTCATGCGTATGGCGAATGGCATGTGGCTGATCACTGCCGCGCGCCCTTGGCTCAGGAGCCTCCTCGCTCGTGCCGGGTGCGTGGGCATAAGCGGCCGCCCGTGGCAGTCAAGCACGGGCACCCGGGAGTCACCGGCTGCAACTCTTCGGACGGTGCCGTCCTCACGGACGGCGTGTACTCCCTCAGCAGCGGACGCGGCTTGCGCATTCGCGGCCTCGGGGTGACGCTCCCGGCGCCTGGTGCGGCTGCCGGGAGTCTCCCCTCGCTCATGTCCGATGCCAGCGCCGTCGGACGACCGCCGACGGGGTCCGCGCCCCGTTTCGTCCCTGCTCCCAGGGTTGTCTGCAGGCGCAGATTCCAGAGCCTGCCGCTGAGGAAGCACGACAGGGTGGGTGGGCTCGCTCACATCGAACGTAGTCATCGAGGCACCTCTTTGAACTGATGACTTGAGCTGGTCAACCTGAGCCCGACACCGGTCAGGGCGGCTGAACTCCGACCGGCAAGGCCGAGGAGCGGTTGACGTCTCACATGACGGACATGCGCCGAGTCGCTACGGACCCCGCACACCGGTTCGTCATATCAAACGAGTGATCACGTCCAGGGTTACGCCCGGCACGACAAACAATCACCTACCGCGGGACGACCGTGCTGTGCTGTACGGGGTACTGGCCGCGCTCACCTTCGCGCTGTCGGCCGTGACGGTGGGCACACGCGTCTTCCGTAGCACCGGTGCCCAACTAGGCTGGCCACATGGTCAATCTGACACGTATCTACACCCGTACCGGCGATCAGGGCACCACCGCCCTCGGCGACATGAGCCGGACCGCCAAGACCGATCTGCGGATCTCCGCGTACGCCGACACCAATGAGGCCAATGCCGTCATCGGTACGGCGATCGCGCTCGGGCAGCTTTCCGAGGATGTCGTGAAGGTCCTCGTCCGGGTACAGAACGACCTGTTCGACGTGGGCGCGGATCTGTCGACGCCGGTCGTCGAGAACCCGAAGTATCCACCACTGCGGGTCGAGCAGAGTTACGTCGACAAGCTGGAGGCGGACTGCGACCACTTCCTCGAACAGCTGGAGAAGCTGCGCAGCTTCATCCTTCCGGGCGGTACGCCGGGGGCAGCGCTGCTGCACCAGGCGTGCACGGTGGTCCGGCGGGCGGAACGGTCCACGTGGGCGGCGCTGGAGGTGCACGGCGAGGTGATGAACACGCTGACGGCGACGTATCTCAACCGGCTCTCCGACCTGCTGTTCATCCTCGCGAGGACGGCGAACAAGGAGGTCGGCGACGTGCTGTGGGTGCCGGGCGGCGAGCGGTAGCGGTTGTTGTCATCAAGCGCCGGACGGGCTTGAAGATCAAGCCCGTCCGACCTCTCAGCGGCCCGCCCTCTCCCGCTTCGGGAACACCGTGTAGCTCCCCGCGATGACCACGTTGATCCCGATCACGAACAGCATCTTCTGCTGCCACGCCTGGAGCGACGTCACGTCGCCGTCCCCGCCCACGTACCAGACCGCCGCTTGGAGCAGCGCCACGGCCACCACCGCCGCGACCGTCCAGCGTGCCGCGACCCGCCACTCGTGCGCCGCCCGGGCCATCCCGTACCTCGGCGGCTTCACCGGCGGCGGGCCACCCGCGAAGCGGTGGGCGAACCGGGCGTCGGCCCAGCGGATCGTGGAGTGGCCGAGTCCCACCGTAAAACCGATGTAGACCGCCGCGAGCCCGTGTTTCCAGTCGGGCTCGGCCCCGTTCTTCAGGTCGATGGCCGTGACCACCAGCAGCACGACCTCCAGCAGCGGCTCGCACAGCAGTACGGCCGCGCCCAGGCGCGGCATCTTCGCCGGGTACCGCAGCGCGAGCCCCGCGGCCAGCAGCACCCAGAAGGCGACTTCGCAGAGCACGATCAGCGTGACGATCACGGCACTTCTCCTTCCCGTTGCTTCCAGCTTTCCGGCCGAGGTGCCCAAAATCGTCGTCGGCAGTGACGAACCGCGACTGCATCCTTCGATGTACACGTTCCTCACCCCCGGTAGGGAGGTCCGGGGCCGGGCCGCCGTGTTGGATGGGAGGGTGTTCTCCTTCACCCGGCCGCACCGCCACGACGTGCTCATCGCCGCCATCGGTCTCTTCGGCGGTCTGTTCCTGTGGGTGCTCGGGCTGCACATGCAGGGCGACCGGACCTTCGTCGCGCCGTGGGTCTCCCTGCTGCCGCTCGCCGTCGTCTCGGGGCTCGAACTGGTACGCAGGAACGCCCCGCAGACAGCTCTGGTCATCGGCACGCTCGCGCTGGTCGCGGACCAGTTCACGGTCGGGAATCTGGCGACGGTGCTGATGTTCACCGACCTGATGTACGCGGCCGTGCTGTACGGGACACCGTCCGCCGCCCGCCGTATCCCGGTGACCACGTTCCTGATCACGGTCGCGGTCACCATCGGGTTCCTGGCGTGGTTCCGTAATCCTCAGGCGCTGCTCATCGGCGTCGTCACCGGCATGGTCTCCTTCCTGCCCGCCATCACGGGGGTCAGCGTCCGCAACCACCGGGACGCCGCCGAGGCCGCCCTGCTGCGCGCCGATCAGACCGCGCTGCTGGCCGAGATGGACCGCACGCAGGCGGTGACCGCGGAGCGCGCCCGGATGGCCCGCGAGTTGCACGACATGGTGGCCAACCATCTTTCCGCCATCGCGATCCACTCCACCGCCGCGCTCTCCATCGACGAGCCGGACACTTCGCGCGAGGCGCTGGGCGTGATCCGCGAGAACAGCGTCGACGGTCTCGCCGAGATGCGCCGACTGATCGGGCTGCTGCGTACCGGTGGCGCGAACTCGGAGCCGAGCGCCTCGCCGACGCTCGCCTCGCTGGACGCGCTGATCGAGCAGGCCCGTACGAACGCCGCGGCGAGCGGTCTGACCTGCGTCTTCGAGGACGCCCGCGACGAGCGTGGCCCGCTGCCCGCGCCGGTCGAGCTGGCCGCGTACCGGATCGTCCAGGAGTCGCTGACGAACGCGCTCAAGCATGCCGCGCCCGGCCCGGTGGTGGTGCGGCTCGGGTGGGCCGGGCCGCTGCTCGCCGTGGAGGTCAGCAGTGTGTTCGGTGACCGTGCCGGGCCGCGCGCGCCCGGCTCGGGGGCCGGTCTGGTGGGCATGCGGGAGCGGGTGGCACTGCTCGGCGGAGCGATCGAGGCGGGTCCGGTGCGCACCGGCGACGGAACGGGGATCTGGCGGGTACGGGCCGAACTGCCCGTGGCGGAAGGGAGTGTGAGGGCATGACGATCCGGGTGGTGGTCGCCGAGGACCAGTCGGCCGTCCGTGCGGGGCTGGTGCTCATTCTGCGCAGTGCGCCGGACATCGAGGTCGTGGGCGAGGCCGGGGACGGCGAGGAGGCGGTGCGGCTGGCACGCGAGCTGCGGCCGGATCTGGTGCTGATGGACGTGTCGATGCCTCGGCTCGACGGGGTGTCGGCGACCGGGCAGGTGGTGGCCGAGGGACTCGCGGACGTGCTGGTGCTGACGACCTTCGATCTGGACGAGTACGTCTTCGGGGCGTTGCGGGCGGGAGCGGCGGGATTTCTGCTGAAGAACACCGAGGCGCGCGATCTGCTCGAAGCGGTACGTACGGTGGCACGCGGCGAGGGGCTGATCGCCCCGGCCGTGACGCGCCGTCTGATCGCGGAGTTCGCCGGGGCCGCCCCCGTACGGCCGGCGAACGCGCCCGATCCGGCGGTGCTCGACGCCCTCACCCGGCGGGAGCGGGAGGTGCTGGCCTGTCTCGGCGCGGGGCTGTCGAATGCCGAGATCGCGGTCCGGCTCTCGATGGCCGAGGCGACGGTGAAGACGCACGTCAGCAGGTTGCTGGGCAAGCTGGGACTGCGCAGCCGGGTCCAGGCGGCGGTGCTGGCACAGGAGTTGGGCATCTGAGGTTTAGTTTCGATCTTTGGTCTGGACCTCTTGACTTCCTAATCTCACCCAGCACACTGCGGTGAGTGCGCCATGACAAGGCGTGCTCAGGACGGCGCAGGGTTTGCAGTCCACCGACCACCCCCACTCAGTATCGCGCACACCCCCGGAAAGCAGCTGGGGAGACAGGTCCGCCCCCTGTCTCCCCGGTTCTTCGTCGGCTGCGGTACGGGCCACGTCGTACGGACCTCGGGCTCAGGCCACGTTCACCCGCTGGCCGGGCGGAGCCGCCTCCAGCCAGGCGAGGAATCCGGTCAGCGCGTCCTCGCTCATGGCCAGCTCCAGGCGGATCCCACTATGAAGACAGCCGAGCACCACAGCGTCCGACAGGAGCGCCAGCTCCTCCTCGCCCTCGGGCAGCCGACGTGCGACCACCTCGATCGCGGAACGCTCCAGGCCCCGGCGCGGCCGCGGAGCGTACGAGAAGACCCGGAACCAGTCAATCCGGTCTCCGCTGTACCGGGCGACCCCGTACACCCAGCCCTTGCCCGAGAGATCGGGCTCCTCCGGCACATTCCATCGCAGGCTGCAGTCGAAGGTCCCACCGGAGCGCTGAATAAGCCGCCGGCGCAGACCGAAGACGAAGAGTCCAACCACGACCAGTGCGACGACCAGCCCGCCCACCCACAGCGCGAGGAACATCTCCACCGACCTCCTCGCGTCGTCGAGTAACGGATACCGCCAGAACTACAACCGCACCTGCATCGCCTCAGCCGCGGCACGGTCTGGAGTGGTCTCCAGCCCGGGCCGCGGCTGAGGGTAAAGCTACGTTGTCGCGGGGCGCTAGCGCACCGCCACCGCACGCAGTCGCACTTCGGCGCGCCGCTCGGAGGCGGCGTCCGTGTCCGACTTCGCACGCTCCAGCGCACGCTCGGCGCGCTTGACATCGATCTCGTCCGCCAGCTCCGCGATCTCCGCGAGCAGCGAGAGCTTGTCGTCCGCGAACGAGATGAAACCGCCGTGCACAGCGGCGATCACGGTCGCGCCGTCGCTCGTACGGATCGTCACCGGGCCCGATTCCAGCACACCCAGAAGCGGCTGGTGACCGGGCATGACGCCGATGTCGCCGGACGTGGTGCGCGCGACGACCAGGGTGGCCTCGCCGGACCAGACACTGCGGTCCGCGGCGACCAGCTCGACGTGCAGCTCAGCAGCCAAGGGTGGCTCCTCGGGTCACCACCCGGCCGTTCATGCCGGGTGTTGGGTCAATTCTACGGGGCGTGGTGAGGGGGACGGGACGCGCTCGTCCCCCTCGGTGAGCCATGGGCTCAGGAGACGCCGAGCTCCTTGGCCTTGGCCTTGAGGTCCTCGAGGCCACCGCACATGAAGAACGCCTGCTCCGGGAAGTGGTCGTACTCACCGTCGCAGATCGCGTTGAACGCGGCGATCGACTCGTCGAGCGGCACGTCCGAACCGTCCAGGCCGGTGAACTGCTTGGCGGCGTGGGTGTTCTGCGACAGGAAGCGCTCGACGCGACGGGCACGGTGGACAACGAGCTTGTCCTCCTCGCCCAGCTCGTCGATACCGAGGATCGCGATGATGTCCTGGAGGTCCTTGTACTTCTGCAGGATTCCCTTGACACGGCTGGCCGCGTCGTAGTGCTCCTGCGTGATGTAGCGCGGGTCCAGAATGCGGGACGTGGAGTCCAGCGGGTCCACGGCCGGGTAGATGCCCTTCTCGGAGATCGGACGGGAGAGAACCGTCGTCGCGTCGAGGTGGGCGAACGTGGTGGCCGGGGCCGGGTCGGTCAGGTCGTCCGCGGGGACGTAGATCGCCTGCATCGAGGTGATCGAGTGACCACGCGTCGAGGTGATGCGCTCCTGGAGCACACCCATCTCGTCGGCCAGGGTCGGCTGGTAACCCACTGCGGACGGCATACGGCCGAGCAGCGTGGAGACCTCGGAACCGGCCTGGGTGAAGCGGAAGATGTTGTCGATGAAGAGCAGCACGTCCTGCTTCTGCACATCGCGGAAGTACTCCGCCATGGTCAGGGCGGACAGCGCGACCCGCAGACGGGTGCCCGGCGGCTCGTCCATCTGGCCGAAGACCAGCGCGGTCTTGTCCAGGACGCCCGAGTCGGTCATCTCGTCGATGAGGTCGTTGCCCTCACGGGTGCGCTCACCGACACCGGCGAACACCGACACACCCTCGTGCAGCTTCGCCACACGCATGATCATTTCCTGGATGAGGACCGTCTTGCCGACGCCCGCACCGCCGAACAGACCGATCTTGCCGCCCTTGACGTACGGGGTCAGCAGGTCGACGACCTTCAGGCCGGTCTCGAACATCTCGGTCTTGGACTCGAGCTGGTCGAAGGCCGGGGCCTTGCGGTGGATCGGCCAGCGCTCGGTGATCTGCGCCTCGGCCTCCGGCTCGTTCAGGATCTGACCGAGGGTGTTGAACACCTTGCCCTTGGTGATGTCGCCGACCGGGACGGTGATGCCCGCACCCGTGTCGGTCACCGGAGCCTGGCGGACCAGACCGTCGGTGGGCTGCATCGAGATCGCGCGGACCACGCCGTCGCCCAGGTGCTGGGCGACCTCGAGGGTCAGCGTCTTACGAGCGCCGGCCTCGGCCGGGTCCGCTACCTCGACGTGCAGGGCGTTGTAGATCTCCGGCATCGCGTCGACGGGGAACTCCACGTCGACGACCGGGCCGATGACCCGGGCGACGCGGCCCGTGGCAGCGGCCGTCTCAACTGTCGTCGTCATTACTTGTCACTCCCCGCGGACGCGTCGGCCAGAGCACCTGCACCGCCGACGATCTCGCTGATTTCCTGGGTGATTTCGGCCTGGCGGGCCGCGTTGGCAAGCCGGGAGAGGCTCTTGATCAGATCCCCGGCGTTGTCGGTCGCCGACTTCATCGCGCGGCGGCGGGCGGCGTGCTCGGAAGCGGCTGCCTGCAACAGTGCATTGTAAATACGGCTCTCGACGTAGCGTGGCAGAAGGGCGTCGAGGACGTCCTCGGCCGACGGCTCGAAGTCGAACAGCGGAAGGATCTCGCCCTTCGTACCGCTCTCTTCAGCAACCTTGTCGAGCGAAAGCGGCAGCATCCGGTCGTCGACCGCGTTCTGCGTCATCATCGACACGAACTCGGTGAAGACGATGTGCAGTTCGTCGACGCCGCCCTCGGCCAAGTCCTTCTGGACGGCCTCGATCAGCGGCGCAGCGACGTTCTTGGCATCCGCATACGACGGGCTGTCGGTGAAGCCGGTCCAGGAGTCTGCGACCTTGCGCTCGCGGAAGCCGTAGTAAGCGACACCCTTGCGGCCGACGATGTACGTGTCGACCTCCTTGCCCTCACCTGCGAGCCGCTCCCGGAGCCGCTCCGCCGCCTTGATGGCGTTGGAGGAGTAGCCGCCGGCCAGACCGCGGTCGCTCGTGATGAGCAGAACCGCGGCGCGGACCGGGGACTCGGCCTCGGTGGTGAGCGGGTGCTTGGTGGTGGAGCCGGTCGCCACCGCGGTCACCGCGCGGGTGAGCTCGGTCGCGTACGGCATCGACGCCGCCACCTTGCGCTGCGCCTTGACGATGCGCGAGGCGGCGATCATCTCCATCGCCTTGGTGATCTTCTTGGTCGCGGTGACGGCTTGGATGCGGCGCTTGTAAACGCGAAGCTGAGCGCCCATCGATCAGCCCTCGCCCAGAAGCTTGCCGTCCGAGGTCTCGAACTGCTGCTTGAAGGCGGCGATCGCGTCGGCGATCGACTGCAGCGTGTCGTCGGACATCTTGGCGCCCTCGGCGATGCTGGTCAGGAGGTCCTTGCGCTCACGGCGCAGGTACTCCAGCAGCTCGCTCTCGAAGCGACGGATGTCCTCGACCGGGACGTCGTCCATCTTGCCGGTGGTGCCGGCCCAGACGGAGACGACCTGCTCCTCGACCGGGAACGGAGCGTACTGCGGCTGCTTCAGCAGCTCGACCATGCGCTTACCGCGCTCCAGCGACGCCTTCGAGGCCGCGTCCAGGTCGGAACCGAAGGCGGCGAACGCCTCCAGCTCGCGGTACTGGGCGAGGTCGACACGGAGTCGGCCGGAGACCTGGCGCATCGCCTTGTGCTGGGCGGAGCCACCGACACGGGAGACCGAGATACCGACGTTCAGGGCCGGGCGCTGGCCGGCGTTGAACAGGTCGGACTCCAGGAAGCACTGGCCGTCGGTGATGGAGATGACGTTGGTCGGGATGAACGCCGACACGTCGTTCGCCTTGGTCTCGACGATCGGGAGGCCCGTCATCGAACCGGCACCCATGTCGTCGGAGAGCTTGGCGCAGCGCTCCAGCAGACGCGAGTGGAGGTAGAAGACGTCGCCCGGGTAGGCCTCACGGCCCGGCGGACGGCGCAGCAGAAGCGACACGGCGCGGTAGGCGTCGGCCTGCTTCGAGAGGTCGTCGAAGATGATCAGGACGTGCTTGCCCTGGTACATCCAGTGCTGGCCGATGGCCGAACCGGTGTACGGCGCCAGGTACTTGAAGCCGGCCGGGTCGGACGCCGGGGCGGCGACGATGGTCGTGTACTCGAGCGCACCGGCCTCTTCGAGGGCACCGCGCACGGAGGCGATGGTGGAGCCCTTCTGACCGATGGCGACGTAGATGCAGCGCACCTGCTTGTTCACGTCGCCCGAGCGCCAGTTGTCGCGCTGGTTGATGATCGTGTCGACGGCCAGAGCGGTCTTACCCGTCTGACGGTCACCGATGATCAGCTGACGCTGGCCGCGGCCGATCGGCACCATGGCGTCGACGGCCTTGTAGCCGGTCTGCATCGGCTCGTGCACCGACTTGCGGACCATGACGCCAGGGGCCTGCAGCTCGAGGGCGCGGCGGCTGTCGGTCGCGATCTCGCCGAGACCGTCGATCGGGTTGCCGAGCGGGTCGACGACGCGGCCGAGGTAGCCCTCGCCCACACCGACGGAGAGCACCTCACCGGTGCGCTGCACCGGCTGGCCCTCTTCGATACCGCTGAACTCGCCGAGAACGATCGCACCGATCTCGCGCTCCTCGAGGTTGAGGGCGAGACCGAGGGTTCCGTCCTCGAACTTCAGCAGCTCGTTCGCCATGGCCGAGGGAAGACCCTCGACCTTCGCGATGCCGTCGCCGGCAACGCTGACCGTACCGACCTCCTCGCGCGAGGCCGCGTCCGGCTTGTACGACTGGACAAAGTTCTCCAGCGCATCCCGGATCTCCTCCGGCCGGATCGTGAGCTCCGCCATCTGGGTTCCCTGCTCTCCTTGTTGGGCCCGAAGTTTCTTAAGGGGGTCTGGGGGCCGACCCCCAGGAATCTTCTGCAATTTCTGCACGGCCCAACCGGGCCGCTGGTCTTGCTCTGTTCTGTTGCTGCGCTGTGCTCGTCAGCCGGCCATGCGACGGGTCGCCTCTTCGAGGCGCTCCGCGATGGTGCCGTTGATGACCTCGTCACCCACCTGCACCGCGATCCCGCCGAGGACCGTGGGGTCCACATCGAGATTCAGGTGCATCGGCCGGCCGTAGATCTTCGCCAGCGCGGCGCCGAGGCGCTGCTTCTGCTGATCGCTCAGCGGTACTGCCGAGGTCACCACGGCGACCATGCGGTTGCGGCGCTCCGCGGCGAGCTTGGAGAGGGACTCGAGTCCCGCTTCAAGGCTACGTCCACGCGGCTGGGTCACCAGCCGCACGACCAGGCGCTCGGTGGTGGACCGTGCCTTGCCGCCGAGCAGGCTGCGCAGCAGCTCGCTCTTGGCAGCGGTGGATCCGGACCGGCCGGTGAGCGCGGCGCGCAGTTCCTTGTCGGACGAGACGATCCGGCCGAACCGGAACAGCTCGTCCTCGACGTCGTCGAGGTCTCCGCTGCGCTGGGCGGCGGTGAGGTCCGCGATGTTCGCCAGTTCCTCGACCGAGTCGACCAGGTCACGCGACTGCGACCAGCGGGAGCGGATCATGCCGGAGATCAGGTCGACGGCCTCGCCGCCCACCTGACCGCGCAGCAGACGTCCGGCCAGCTCGGCCCGGGCCTCGCCGGCCTGCGACGGGTCGGTGAGGACCCGTCGCAGTGAGACCTCGCGCTGGAGCAGCGCCGTGACGGCGGCCAGCTCCTCGGCGAGCTTCGCCGCGTCGACCGACGTGTTGTCGGTCAGCGCGTCGAGACGCTCACGTGCGGCAGCCAGTGCCTCGCGGCTCGCGCCGTTCATCGGACGGCCTCGGCCTTCGCCTCGAGCTCGTCGAGGAAACGGTCGACGGTGCCGCTCTGCCGGGCGTGGTCCTCGAGGGACTCGCCGACGAGCTTGCCGGCCAGGTCGGTGGCGAGCTTGCCCACGTCCTGACGCAGCGCCAAGGCCGCGGCCTTGCGGTCGGCCTCGATCTGGGAGTGGCCGGCAGCAATGATCTCCTCGCGCTGCCGCTGGCCTTCCGCCCGCATCTCCTGCAGGATCACGGCGCCCTGCTCCTGAGCCTCCTGGCGCAGGCGCGCGGCCTCGTGGCGAGCCTCGGCGAGCTGAGCCTTGTACTGCTCAAGAACGCTCTGGGCCTCGGTCTGGGCCGCATCGGCCTTCTCGATACCGCCTTCGATGGCCTCGCGGCGCTCTTCCAGAACCTTGTTGATGTTCGGGAGGAGCTTCTTGGCGAGGAAGCCGAAGACGATGACGAAGGCGATCAGACCGATGACGAGCTCAGGGAGCGGCGGAACGAGCGGATTCTCAGGCTTCTCCGCCGCGAGCTGAACCAGGGGGTTCACATCAGTGCCTTTCGTCGGAACGGACTAGTCGCAGTTCGTCAGCTGTAGACGAACGGCATGACCAGACCGATCAGGGCGAGCGCCTCACAGAAGGCGAAGCCGAGAATCTGGTTGGCGCGGATCAGGCCGGCAGCCTCGGGCTGACGAGCGAGAGCCTGCGTGCCGTTACCGAAGATGATGCCGACGCCGACGCCGGGGCCGATGGCAGCCAGGCCGTATCCGACGGAGCTGAGGGAACCGGTGACGGCGGCAAGGGTCTGGGACATGCCAGTTCTTCCTTCTCTTTCACGGACCGGTGGGGGTTGGCCACCGGACGACTGGGGGTATGGGAGGCGCGATCAGTGGTGCTCGGCGACAGCGCCCTGGATGAAGGCGCACGCCAGGAGCACGAAGACGTACGCCTGAACAGCCTGGATGAACAGCTCGAAGGCGGTCATCACGATCACCATCACGAACGAGACGCCCGCGTAGGCGATACCGATGCCATTGAGCAGGTACCAGCTGGCGATGGTGAAGAGCAGGAGCAGCGTGTGCCCCGCGAACATGTTCGCGAAGAGTCGGACCGCGTGCGTGAAGGGGCGGACCAGGACGTTCGAGAAGAACTCGATGACCATGACCAGCGGCAGAACCGGGCCGAGCGACTTGTCGTAGCCCGTCAGGTTCTTGAAGCCGCCGACGAAGCCGTGCCTCTTGAACGTGATGCTCATCCAGAGGACGTAGACGATCAAGGCCAAGCCGGCCGGGTACGCGATGATCGACGTCACCGGGAACTGGGCGAGCGGGATGATCGACCAGAGGTTCATCATCCAGACGAAGAAGAAGATCGACACCATCAGCGGGACGTACTTCTCGCCCTCGCGCTTGCCGAGCGTCTCGTAGACGATGCCACGGCGGACGAAGTCGTAGCCGGCCTCGGCGACCATCTGCAGCTTGCCCGGAACGACCTTCGGCTTACGGAAGGCAGCCCAGAAGAAGCCGACGATGATGACCGTACCGAGGAGCGCCAGCAGCATCGTCTTGTTGAAGTAGACGTTGCTGTTCGCGTCACCGAAGATCGGCTCGAACAGGAAAGAGTGCAAGCCAGGACCCGGGAAACCACAACCGGAGAAGATGTGGCAATCGGTCTCGAAGGCGAGCACCTGTGTCGGGTCAGCACTCACCGCGGGCTCCTTCAGCGTGGCGCATAGGTACGGCAACCTCGTTGTGTCGGCGCGGCGCGCAGCCGCGGTTCGGCACTGGACTGGTGTTACGGATGTGTGAGCGGCAGTCAGGCATTGAGCCTCGCGATCGAGCAGGCGTCAGCTCACATGCCCGCGCCCGCAGTGCCGCAGTTGGAACCGGACGATAGCAGGGTCCGGGACTTGCACTTATTCCGCCCCTACCCTTCACGCCTTCGACCCCGTGTTCTCGGGCTTTTTACCCTTGTCGGATTCAGGTTCGACGTAAAGGATCTTGGCCTTCATGTGCGCACGCGCCTGTGCGCCGATCCACACGAGGGTCGTCGCGACCAGCGTGATCGCGAAGGCCTTCGGGTTGAACATCGTGGTGTTCTTGAACGCGGCGACAAAGATGAACAGCAGGAGAAGCTGAGCTGTGTAGAGCATCAGCCCCATCGCCTGGAACAGGTGGGGCAGGGACCTCGCGGTCCGTTGCAGGACCCCGAGTCCGATCCCCATGAAGAGGATCACCACGATCGCCGCAACGGCCGCGCCCAGGGCTCCCTTGCCGCCGGCAACGCCAGCGCTGACGGCGGCGGCAACAGCGCCGACGACAGCGGTGGGCACGGCGGCTTGAAGGAGAGTCCGGACGTCGTTGGACGGCATGGCGGCAGCTCCGCTTGCAGGGGGTGGTCAGTGTGTCGTCATGGACGAGCGTAGGCCCGGTCCGAGTCGAGGCCTCGGGCCGATGGACCGTGGCACTCAGGTCCTTCAACTCCGTCACCGGGCTTCGTGAACGGTATCACAAACTATTTGATGAGGTCTTTACCAAGAAAGTGTGCCCGCTATCACACGTATGGGTGAACCTGCACGTGTGAGCAAGGCAACTCAACGCCTTGTCTGGTATTGCCCCTTGATGACCGAATCGTCAACGCGTCGAATCAGCCGCGTTTCTGTCCGAAAGACGCGAACGGGGGCCGATCGCGGTCGCCCCGTTGACGCCGGAAACCCCCACGACGATCGGGGCCCTTTCCTGGGGCTCGCGCCCCTCCTGCCCCATCTGCCTGTCCAGGGGCCGCTGTTGGGCCTCGTCCGGAGCCGCTGGTTGGGTGTCGGGCACCTCGCCCTTGCCGCGGCGCCGGCGGTAGCGGGGCGGTAGGAACCGTTCCGCCCAGTACGGCGCCTGCGGGGTGAACCGGGGCAGCAGGAGCAGGACCAGGCCCAGCGCGCTCAGCCCCATGATGACCAGCACGATCCACAGGGACGCCGAGTGCACGGAGTAGCCCACCGCACCGAAGGCGATCAGCGCCGACCAGAAGTACATGATCAGCACGGACCTGCTGTGCGAATGGCCGATCTCCAGCAGTCGGTGGTGCAGATGGCCGCGGTCCGCCGCGAACGGCGACTGCCCGTTCCAGGTACGCCGCACGATCGCCAGGACCAGGTCGGCGGCCGGGATCGCGATGATGGTCAACGGCAGCAGCAGCGGGATGAAGACCGGCAGCATCGCGTGGGTGGCCTCGCGCTCACTGCCCGCGAAGAGCTTCATGGTGTCCGGGTCGACCTGCCCGGTGACGGAGATCGCGCCCGCCGCCAGCACGAGGCCGATCAGCATCGAACCCGAGTCGCCCATGAAGATCCGGGCCGGATGCATGTTGTGCGGCAGGAAGCCCAGGCACATGCCCATCAGGATCGCCGTGAAGAGCGTCGCGGGGGCCGCGGCCTCGATCATGTGCCCGTACCAGAGCCGGTACGTGTACAGGAAGAACGCCGCGGAGGCGATGCAGACCGTGCCCGCCGCGAGACCGTCCAGACCGTCGACGAAGTTGACCGCGTTGATCGTGATGACGACCAGGGCGACCGTGAGCAGGGTGCCCTGCCACTGGGTGAGCGCGACGGTGCCGACGCCGGGGATCGGCAGCCACAGGATCGTCAGGCCCTGGATCACCATGACCGCGGCGGCGATCATCTGCCCGCCGAGCTTGATCAGTGCGTCGATCTCGAACTTGTCGTCCAGCACACCGATCAGCCAGATCAGCGCGGCCCCGGAGAGCAACGCCCGCGGCTCGCTGGAGAGTTTGAAGACCCAGTCGAGGTTGTACAGATGCGCCGCGACGATCAGCCCCGCGCACAGCCCGCCGAACATGGCGATGCCACCGAGCCGCGGTGTCGGTTCTCGGTGGACGTCACGCGCACGGATCGCGGGCATCGCCCCGACCGCGATGGCGAATTTACGCACCGGGCCGGTCAGCAGATAGGTCACCGCGGCCGTGACACAGAGCGTCAGCAGGTAATCACGCACGGGCTGCCCCACAGATTTCGCCGGCCATCTCAGCCCACACCTTAACGAGGTGGGGCTCATGGTTGGGACACGGAGGACGGGCCGATGGTTGCATGGGTCACGTCTGCGCCGGATAGGGCGGGTATTTCCGGGCCAGCTCCCGGACCTCCGCCCGAATGTCGCCCTCCTCACGCACCGCCGCTCCGAAGAGCGCCGCCAGCTGTGCCATGTCGGCGTCGTCCATGCCCTGGGTGGTGACGGCCGCGGTGCCCAGCCTGATGCCCCGGGCGTCCCCGTACGGAAGCGCGCAGGTGTCCAGCACCAGGCCCGCCGCCGCCAGCCGGGCGCGGGCGACCGGGCCGTCGACGCCGAGCGCGGCCGGGTCCGCGACGATCAGGTGGGTGTCCGTGCCGCCGGTGGTGATCTCGAAGCCCTCGGCAGCCAGACCGGCGGCCAGCACCCGGGCATGGGCCACCACGCGATGGGCGTAGTCCGTGAACGCGGGCGTGGCCGCCTCCCCGAACGCGACGGCCTTCGCGGCGACGGTGTGCATCTGCGCACCGCCCTGCGTGAAGGGGAAGACCGCCCGGTCGATCCGCTCGGCCAGCTCCGCACCGCACAGGATCATCCCGCCGCGCGGACCGCGCAGCACCTTGTGCGTGGTCGCGCAGACCACATCGGCGTACGGCACCGGGCTCGGCGCCGCTCCCCCGGCGATCAGTCCCATCGGGTGCGCGGCGTCGGCGATGAGGTACGCGCCCACCTCGTCCGCGATGTCCCGGAAGAGTTCGTAGTCGGGATGGCGGGGGTACGAGATCGAGCCGCTGACGATCGCCTTGGGGCGGTGCGCGCGGGCCAGGGTGCGCACCTGCTCGTAGTCGATCAGGCCGCTCTCGGAGTCGACCCCGTATCCGATGAACTCGAACCAGCGGCCGGAGAAGTTGGCGGGCGAGCCGTGGGTGAGATGTCCGCCGTACGGGAGTCCCATCGCGAGCACCGTGTCGCCGGGGCGCAGCAGGGCCGCGTACGCGGCGAGGACGGCGGAGGAGCCGGAGTGCGCCTGGACGTTGGCGTGTTCGGCGCCGAAGAGCGCCGTGGCCCGCCGGCAGGCGATGCGTTCGGCGGCGTCGGCCTGCTCGCAGCCGCCGTGGTAGCGGGCGTCGGGGTAGCCCTCGGCGTACTTGTTGGCGAGTGGTGAGCCGAGGGCGGCGAGGACCGCGGGCGAGGTGAAGTTCTCGGCGGCGATCAGCTGCAGGGTGGTCGACTGCCGGTGCAGCTCGCCCAGGAGTACGGCGGCGATCTCCGGGTCTTCCCGGAGCAGGGCGCCGAAGTCCTGCGGCAGGGCGGTCCCGGCGTCGGAGGGGGGTGCGGCAGGAGTGGTGACCGGCATCGAGGAACTCCGGGCCTGGGGAGGGGTGCGCTTGGGTCAGCTTCAAATGTAGGCCCGGAAGGGGCCCCCTGCCCGCTGTACGGCGACGTCGTACACCCGCCCGGCCCCCAAGTGCGGGACCGGGTCGTACAGCCGTCGGAGTGCCCTGAAGCGGCCTGCGGCCCAGTGCGGGACCGGTACGCCGGTAGGCGCCGTGACGACCGGGTCCAGGGCCTGGTCGAGCACCACTCCCGACGCGCCCCTCGCACCGCTCGGCCCCAGGGGGCCTCCCCGGCTTCGGCCCGCTGCGCCGGCCTCCGGCCGTCCGGGCAGGCGGCAGAGCCCCGTCCTCAGTGGCCGGCCTTGATACCCGTCAGCGCCGTGACGACCGGGTCCAGGGCCTGATTGATCTCGTCGCCGATGGACCGGAAGAACGTGATCGGGGCGCCGTACGGGTCGTACACCTCGTCGGCCTCGGCAGTGGGGGCCAGCAGCCAGCCGCGCAGCGCCGCCGCGGCGCGGACCAGTGCGCGGGCGCGTTCGACGACGCCCTCGTCGCGCGGGGCGGGCAGCGTGGCGGGGTCTATGGCCCGGACCAGCCGGGTGAATTCCTTGAGGGTGAAGGTCCGCAGGCCGGCGGAGTGACCCATCGAGATGACCTGGGCCCGGTGGTCGCGGGTGGCGGTGAGCACCAGGTCGGCGCGGATCACGTGCTCGTCGAGGAGTTCCCGGCCGACGAAGCCGGTGGTGTCGGCGCCGAAATCGGCGAGGACGATCTCGGCGTTGGCCTCCATGGGGGCGCCCTCGTGGCCCCAGGTGCCCGCGCTCTCCACGATCAGTCCGCCCTGGCGCGGGTCGCCGAGGCGGTCCACCAGGGCGTGCCGGGTCAGCCGCTCGGTGATCGGCGAGCGGCAGACGTTGCCGGTGCTGACGTGGAGGATGCGGAAAGTGTCGGCCTGCCCCGCTATGCCACGCCCCTCAGGGGCGGTCAATTGGCCACCTCAAGGTCGGGTACCACCTTGCGGAGTTCCTCGACGGAGAGCGCGCCCGCGCGCAGCAGTACGGGGATCTTGCCGGTCACGTCGACGATCGACGACGGCACGATGCCGGGCGTCGGGCCGCCGTCGAGGTAGACGGAGACGGAGTCGCCGAGCATCTCCTGGGCGGCGTCGCAGTCCTCGGGCGCCGGGTGGCCGGTGAGGTTGGCGCTGGAGACGGCCATCGGGCCGACCTCGGTGAGCAGCTCGATGGCGACCGGGTGCAGCGGCATGCGGATGGCGACGGTGCCACGGGTGTCCCCGAGGTTCCACTGGAGCGACGGCTGGTGCTTGGCGACGAGCGTGAGGGCGCCGGGCCAGAAGGCGTCGACGAGTTCCCAGGCCTGCTCGGAGAAGTCGGTGACCAGCCCGTGCAGGGTGTTCGGGGAGCCGATCAGGACGGGGGTCGGCATGTTGCGGCCGCGGCCCTTGGCGTCCAGCAGGTCGGCGACGCCCTCGGAACTGAAGGCGTCCGCACCGATGCCGTACACGGTGTCGGTGGGCAGCACGACCAGTTCGCCGCGGCGGACGGCCGACGCGGCCTCACGCAGACCCGTCGTACGGTCGGTCGCGTCGTTGCAGTCGTATCGCCGTGCCATCAGCCGGCCTCCTCAAGCATGTACGGGTAGGGCGGGTACGGGTCGTGCGGGTGGTGGCCGCCGGTCACGGCATGGCCTTGCGGGCCGTGGCGAACCGGGGCCGGTTGTTCAGGTCGGGGTGGTCGGCCGCGTCGGCCCAGCCACGTTCCTCGGTGAAGATCCACGGCACCTGGCCGCCCTGCGTGTCGGCGTGCTCGATGACGACGAGGCCGCCGGGGCGCAGCAGGCGGTGTGCGGTGCGTTCGATGCCGCGGATGGTGTCGAGGCCGTCCTCACCGGAGAAGAGGGCCATCTCCGGGTCGTGGTCGCGGGCCTCGGGCGCCACGTACTCCCATTCGGTGAGCGGGATGTACGGCGGGTTGGAGATGACCAGGTCGACCAGGCCGTCGAGCTCGGGGAGGGCGGTGAGCGCGTCTCCCCGGTGGACGGTGACCCTGGACCCCTCGGCGTTCTTCCTGGTCCACTTGAGGGCGTCGTCGGACAGCTCCACGGCGTGCACCCGGGAGCGTGGCACCTCCTGGGCCATGGCCAGGGCGATGGCGCCCGATCCGCTGCACAGGTCGACGACGACCGGTTCGACGACGTCCATCGCGCGGACGGCGTCTATCGCCCAGCCGACGACCGATTCGGTCTCCGGGCGGGGGACGAAGACGCCGGGGCCGACCTGGAGTTCCAGGTAGCGGAAGAAGGCGCGTCCGGTGATGTGCTGGAGCGGCTCGCGGGCCTCGCGGCGGGCGATGGCCTCCCAGTAGCGGGCGTCGAAGTCCGCGTCCGGCACCAGGTGCAGCTCGCCCCGCTTGACGCCGTGCACGAACGCGGCGAGTTCCTCCGCGTCGAATCGCGGGGAGGGCACACCGGCGTCGGCCAGCCGCTGAGTGGCCTGGGCCACCTCGGCGAGCAGCAGGTTCATCGCGGTTCTCCGTACGGGTTACGGGCGGGGCGGGCTTTGCTTATGCGGCGGCGAGCTTGGCGGCGGAGTCGGCGTCGACACATGCCTGGATCACCGTGTCCAGGTCGCCGTCGAGCACCTGGTCCAAGTTGTACGCCTTGAAGCCGACGCGGTGGTCCGAGATCCGGTTTTCCGGGAAGTTGTATGTCCGGATCTTCTCGGATCGGTCGACCGTACGCACCTGACTGCGTCGTACGTCCGAGGCTTCCTGCTCCGCGGCCTCCTGGGCGGCGGCGAGCAGCCGCGAGCGCAGGATGCGCATGGCCTGCTCCTTGTTCTGGAGCTGGCTCTTCTCGTTCTGGCAGGAGGCGACGACGCCGGTCGGCAGGTGGGTGATGCGGACCGCCGAGTCCGTGGTGTTGACGGACTGGCCGCCGGGGCCCGAGGAGCGGTAGACATCGATACGGAGATCGTTGGCGTGGATCTCGACGTCGACCTCCTCGGCCTCGGGCGTGACGAGCACGCCGGCGGCGGAGGTGTGGATGCGGCCCTGGGACTCGGTGGACGGCACGCGCTGCACGCGGTGCACCCCGCCCTCGTACTTCAGCCGGGCCCACACGCCCTGGCCGGGCTCGGTGGCGCCGTTGCCGCCCTTGGTCTTCACGGCGACCTGGACGTCCTTGTAGCCGCCGAGCTCGGACTCGGTGGAGTCGATGATCTCGGTCTTCCAGCCGACGCGCTCGGCGTAGCGCAGATACATCCGCAGCAGATCTCCGGCGAACAGGGCGGACTCGTCGCCGCCCGCGCCCGCCTTGATCTCCAGGAGCACGTCCTTGTCGTCGCTGGGGTCGCGCGGGACCAGGAGGAGGCGGAGCTTCTCGGTGAGCTCTTCGCGCTGCTTCTCCAGGTCCTTGACCTCTGCGGCGAAGTCGGGGTCGTCGGCGGCCAGCTCGCGGGCCGTCTCGATGTCGTCCCCGGTCTGCTTCCAGGAGCGGTACGTGGCGACGATCGGGGTCAGCTCGGCGTAGCGCTTGTTGAGCTTACGCGCGTTGGCCTGGTCGGCGTGGACGGACGGGTCCGCGAGCTTCTTCTCAAGATCGGCCTGTTCACCGATCAGTTCCTCGACCGCCTCGAACATCTTCGGGCTCCTGGTTCCTTCATTCGAACGTGCCTGCTGGACGGCGTGATGCTGTCCGGGCTGGGACGGGGGACGGCCCCGTACCCCGGGCCGGAAAAAGCGCCGGTCTCGACGCCCCCTGGAAGAGGGCGCCGAGAACCGGCGCAGTGGCTCGCTACTTGCTGGCGGAGCCGGCAGCCTTGCCGAAGCGGGCCTCGAAGCGGGCCACACGGCCACCGGTGTCGAGGATCTTCTGCTTGCCCGTGTAGAACGGGTGGCACTCGGAGCAGACGTCGGCGCGGATGCTGCCGCCGCCGATGGTGCTCCGGGTCGTGAACGACGCGCCACAGGTGCAGCTGACCTGCGTTTCGACGTACTCGGGGTGGATGTCGCGCTTCAAGGGTTTCTCCTAGATTCGGGAGGGCACCGGGTCGTACGCGCGGATTGCGCGTCCGTGAACCGGGGCCGACGTACCAGTCTGCCAGGACCGGCCGTATCTCCCAAAACCGGGGGCGGGCCGCACGTATTCCCGGTCCGCGTTCCCGGTTCGCATTCCGGCCCGTGCTCCCGGCCTGCCCGACCCCCGGTCACTGGAGGATGCGGCCCGCAGTGCCCTTGTCGCCCGCCGACTTCTCGGTGGCGGAGGCGGGGATCACCTTGTCCTGCTTGAGCGCCGCCCAGACCTGCTGGGCGGACTTCTCCAGCGGCACGACGCGGTTCGGGTCGGCCGGGTCGTACTGGACGGGCAGCGTGACCATGTGGACGTTCTTCGGGCCGAGCCCCTTGAGGCCGTTCGCGAAGCCGGTGAGCTGCGTGACCGAACCCAGCTCGGAGTCGGTGGTGATGGCCCTGGTCGCCGTGTCCGCGAGGTCGAAGAGCGTCTTCGGGTTCGAGTACACGCCCACGCTCCTGGCCTGTTCCATCAGCGCCTTGACGAACGCCTGCTGGAGCTGGATGCGGCCGAGGTCGCTGCCGTCGCCGATGCTCTTGCGGGTGCGGACGAGGCCCAGCGACTGCTCGCCGTCGAGGGTGTGGGTGCCGGGCTCCAGATTCAGATGGCTCTTGGTGTCGTGGATCGCCTCGGTGGTGGTGATCTTCACGCCGCCCAGGTCGTCGATGAGCTTCTTGAAGCCGGTGAAGTCGACTTCGAGGTAGTGGTCCATGCGGATGCCGGACATCGACTCGACGGCCTTGACCGCACAGGCCGGTCCGCCGACCTCGTACGCCGTGTTGAACATGGCGCGCTGCCGGCCCGCGACGGTCTTGCCGGTGGTGTCGCTGGTGCAGTCGGGGCGGGTGATGAGGGTGTCGCGCGGGATGGAGACGACGGAGGCCGTCTTGTGGCCCTTGTTGAGGTGGACGACCATCGCGGTGTCGGAGCGGGCCGTGCCCTCGTCGGCTCCGTACGCGGAGTTCGCGCCGGAGCGGGAGTCCGAGCCGAGCACGAGGATGTCCTCGGAGCCGTTGTCGACGTTGTCGGGGCGGTTCTTGCCGAGCGCCGCGTTGATGTCGACGGCCTTGAGATTGCCGTTGAGCTCGAAGTAGGCGTATCCGAGCCCACCACCGCCGACGACCACGGCGCCGGCCAGGGTCCAGGCACCGATCACCGTCGCCCTGCGGCGACGGGAAGGCTTCTTCCGGCGTTTGCCGGTGGGGCGTATTCGGCCGCCGCTCCCGCTCTGCTCCGTCATCCGTCTCCTCCGGTCGTCAGCTGTTCCCGGACCGGCCCTCCCCGTATCGGTGTTCGGGCACTGGTTCCTCGGCTTTTCCACTGGCTTTGGCGACTTGTCGGTACTTCGTACGACGCCGCGGCCCGAAGAAGGGTTGCACAGCGACCTGTCACGTCCGGATGAGGACGGCAGGGGGACAAAGGGGATGCACGGCATGGGCGATCGGCCGGCGATCCGGCGCTCACCTGCGGTTTCTTGCCCGTTACAGCCGTTGCGGCGGTACCCGTCACGGTGGCCGGCATGTGGCGAAGGTCTCGGATCGACCGAAAGGACCGATTCGACTGCGTCACACCCGCGCGACCCGACGGCACAGGGCCGCCCCCGTCACCGAAGTGGCGGGGGCGGCCCTGTGTGCAATCGGCCGATCCGGTACGGCGGTCAGTCGTTGCCGTTGCCCGGAGCCGGCGTCGTCTTCTGGATCTGGAGCAGGAACTCCGCGTTGGACTGGGTCTTCTTCATCCGGTCCAGGAGGAGCTCGATCGCCTGCTGCTGGTCGAGCGCGTGCAGCACCCGGCGCAGCTTCCAGACAATCGCCAACTCGTCGCTGCCGAGCAGGATTTCTTCCTTACGGGTGCTGGACGCGTCGACGTCCACCGCCGGGAAGATGCGCTTGTCCGAGAGCTTCCGGTCGAGCTTGAGCTCCATGTTGCCGGTGCCCTTGAACTCCTCGAAGATCACCTCGTCCATGCGCGAGCCGGTCTCGACGAGCGCGGTGGCCAGGATGGTCAGCGAACCGCCGTCCTCGATGTTGCGCGCGGCACCGAAGAAGCGCTTCGGCGGGTAGAGCGCGGTCGAGTCGACACCACCGGACAGGATGCGGCCGGAGGCGGGGGCCGCGAGGTTGTACGCGCGGCCGAGGCGGGTGATGGAGTCCAGCAGGACGACCACGTCGTGACCCAGCTCGACGAGACGCTTCGCGCGCTCGATGGCCAGCTCGGCGACGGTGGTGTGGTCCTCGGCGGGGCGGTCGAAGGTCGAGGAGATGACCTCGCCCTTCACCGACCGCTGCATGTCGGTGACCTCTTCCGGACGCTCGTCGACCAGGACGACCATCAGGTGGCACTCGGGGCTGTTGACCGTGATCGCGTTGGCGATCGCCTGCAGGATCATGGTCTTGCCGGTCTTCGGCGGGGCCACGATCAGGCCTCGCTGGCCCTTGCCGATCGGGGCGACCAGGTCGATGATCCGCGTCGTCAGGACGTTGGAGTCGGTCTCCAGACGGAGCCGGTCCTGCGGGTAGAGCGGGGTCAGCTTCTGGAACTCCGGGCGGCCGCGGCCGGTTTCGGGCGCCATGCCGTTGACGGAGTCGAGGCGGACCAGCGCGTTGAACTTCTCGCGGCGCTCGCCGTCCTTGGGCTGGCGCACCGCACCCGTGACGTGGTCACCCTTGCGCAGGCCGTTCTTGCGGACCTGGGCGAGCGAGACGTACACGTCGTTCGGGCCCGGCAGGTAGCCGGAGGTCCGGATGAACGCGTAGTTGTCGAGGATGTCCAGGATGCCCGCGACGGGGATCAGGACGTCGTCGTCGGAGACGAAGACCTCGCTGGCGAAGTCCTCCCGGCCACGGCGGCCACGGCGGTCGCGGTAGCGGCCCCGGCGACCGCGACGGCCGCCCGCCTCGTCGTCGTAGCCGTCGTCCTGCGGGCCGCCGCCCTGCGGGCCGCCGCCCTGCGGGCCCTGGCGCTGCGGGCGCTGGCCGCCCTGCTGGCCCTGGCCACCGCCCTGCTCGTCGCCCTTGCCGCGGCGGTCGCGCTGCCGGTCGCGGCGCTCCCCGCGCTCGCCACGCTCCTGGCGGTCGCCCCGGTCACCGCGCTCTCCGCGCTGACCGCGGTCCTGGCGGTCGCCCCGGCGGCCCTCGGCCGTGTCGGCGGCGGCCTCGGCCTTGGCGTCGGCATGGTCGTCGCCCTTCGGCTCGGCCTGCGCCTCAGTCCTGGCCTCGGCGGCCGGCTTGCTCTCCGCCTTGGTCTCCGGGCTGCCCGCCTGGGCGGTGGCACGGCGCCGACGGCGCTCGCCCGCGGGCTGGTCGTCGCTGGCCGGCTGGCCGGGAATGTCGATCTGCTGCTGGGCAGCGGCCTTCTCGGCGGGCGCGGCGGCCGCGGACTCGTCCCCGGTGCGCGCCTTGGACGTGGCACGGCGCTTCGGCTTGGTCTCGGCATCCGCGGCGGGCGCGGCGGCCTTGGGCGCGGCGGTGTTACCTGCCTGCGCCTCCTTGATGACCTCGATCAGCTGGCCCTTGCGCATCCGCGCAGTGCCCTTGATGCCGAGGCCGGACGCGACCTGCTGCAGCTCGGCCAGGACCATGCCGTCAAGGCCGGTGCCGGAGCGGCGGCGCCGTGCGGTGGTGCCAGTGGCAGCACCTTCGGCGGGCGCGGCGCTGTCGACGGTCTTGTCGGCAGTCACGCCCATCAGATCGGTGGTGTCGCTCACGAAGGGTCCTTCCCTGGAGCGGACGTCGGCCTTCTGGCTCGGCGACCGGTTGTGCTGTCCGACTGCGGTCTTTTTCTTGCGGACCGGGCCGGGGCGGTGGTCCGCCGCGGGTACGGCGGAAAGATGAAAGTGTGCAAGGGTCCGGCGCGAGCATCCCCCTGCTCGGCCCACTCCTGGACTAGCGAGGGGTGTCGTGCCGGTTCCGGAGCGTGCACGAAACTGCTCAGGCAGGCTGCTCAGGCAGTTGGGGAGGCTCCCGGAAGAATTGGTGGTCCCGGAAAGGGACACGGAGCAACGCGCCACGTAGACGTCGGCTGCTGACTTGAGGTTAACACTACCGGCTCCGACAAACATTCCCCCTCTCACTTACCGGCAATCACTTCTCGGCTACGGGGCGAGCGGCAGCACACTCGCGCCCGGGGCGTCGAGAGCGAGCCGGTTGGCCGCCCATCCCTCGCCCGCCAGCCGTGCGACCTTGTCGGCCGCACCGTCCTCGGCCAGTGCGAGCACGGTCGGCCCGGCACCGGAGATGACCGCGGGTACGCCGTCGGCGCGCAGTCGGTTCACGAGTTCCACGCTCTGCGGCATCGCCGGGGCGCGGTACTCCTGGTGCAGCCGGTCCTCGGTGGCGGTGAGCAGCAGCTCGGGCCGGCTGGTCAGGGCCTCGACGAGGAGTGCGGCGCGGCCGGCGTTGAAGGCCGCGTCGACATGCGGGACCGTGCGCGGCAGCAGCCCGCGGGCTGTCTCGGTCAGGACCGGCTTACTGGGGACGAAAACCACCGGAACGATGGAATCCGCGGGATCCATCCTGATCGCACGGGCGGATCCGCCGTCCATCCAGGCAAGGGTGAAACCGCCGAGCAGGCAGGCTGCGACGTTGTCGGGGTGGCCCTCGATCTCGGTGGCGAGCTCCAGCAGTGCGGCGTCATCGAGCCGGGCGTCACCGCCGGTCGTCACGGCGCGGGCGGCGACGATGCCGGCGCAGATGGCGGCGGAGGACGAGCCGAGACCGCGCCCGTGCGGGATGCGGTTGGCGCAGACGATCTCCAGGCCGCGGGGCTGTCCGCCGAGCAGGTCGAAGGCGGTGCGCAGGGAACGTACGAGAAGGTGGCTCTCATCGCGGGGCAGCGTGTCCGCACCCTCACCCGCGATGTCGATGTGCAGTCCGGAGTCGGCTACGCGGACGACGACGTCGTCGTACAGCCCCAATGAGAGGCCGAAGGCGTCGAAACCCGGACCCAGGTTGGCGCTGGTCGCAGGGACGCGCACCCGGACTGCGGCGGCTCGGAAGGCGGGACCGGCCATCGGTTGGACGACTCTCCTTGTGAGGCGGCGGGGGTGGTGAAGCGTTTTTCTCGACGGTGGCGGGACGTCGTGACGGCGGGGAGTGGGATTCCGGGGAAACCGACGGCCACAACGACCCGTGCGCCGCAGCAGATGCGGCGGAGTCGGTTGGGTACAGCTTATCGAAGGAAGGTTCTGTCGCGACATAGGGCGCACAGGAGGCGCACGATGCGTGTCGCCCGCCTCCTATGCGCTCTCCGCCCCGAAAAAGGACGGTTGAGCTGGTTTCTTGCCGACGGACGACCGGGCTTCCCGCGGCAGTGGGCCGGGGCGTCGGGGGCGTGGAGTCGGAGTCGTACGGGCGAGCGGTGACGCCGCCCGCGTTCCCGTCCCACGCCCCTGCCCGGGGCCGGTGTCCCGGTGGTTACGCGAGGCCCAGCTTCTGAGCGGCGGTGGCCGCGTCGACCGGGACCGTGACCGGCTGCGGGGCGCCCGCGACGGCCCAGTCGGGGTCCTTGAGGCCGTTGCCGGTGACCGTGCAGACGATCTTCTGGCCCGGGTCGACCTTGCCCTGTTCCGCGGCCTTCAGCAGACCGGCGACGGAAGCGGCCGAAGCGGGCTCCACGAAGACGCCCTCCTGGGAGGCCAACAGCCGGTAGGCGGACAGAATCTGACGATCCGTCACCTCATCGATGAATCCGCCCGACTCGTCTCGCGCGTCCAACGCGTACTGCCAGGACGCCGGGTTGCCGATCCGGATCGCGGTGGCGACGGTCGACGGGTCCTTGACGATCTCGCCGCGGACGATGGGCGCGGAGCCGGAGGCCTGGAAGCCCCACATGCGCGGGGTGTGCGTGGACATACTGTCCGCCGCGTACTCCTTGTAACCCTTCCAGTACGCGGTGATGTTGCCCGCGTTGCCGACCGGGAGGACATGGATGTCGGGGGCGTCGCCGAGCGCGTCGACGATCTCGAACGCCGCGGTCTTCTGGCCCTCGATGCGGACCGGGTTGACCGAATTGACCAGCGCCACCGGGTAGTTGTCCGACAGCGAGCGGGCCAGCGTCAGACAGTCGTCGAAATTGCCGTCGACCTGGAGGATCCTGGCGCCGTGCACGAGCGCCTGGCCCATCTTGCCGAGCGCGATCTTGCCCTGCGGCACGAGGACGGCGCAGACCATGCCGGCCCGCACCGCGTACGCGGCGGCGGAGGCGGAGGTGTTGCCGGTGGAGGCGCAGATGACGGCCTGCGCACCCTCCTCCTTGGCCCGGGTGATGGCCATCGTCATGCCGCGGTCCTTGAAGGACCCGGTCGGGTTGGCGCCCTCGACCTTGAGTTGCACCTCGCAGCCCGTGCGCTCGGAGAGGACCTGAGCGGGGACGAGCGGCGTACCGCCCTCACGGAGCGTGACGACGGGCGTCGTGCTCGTGACCGGAAGGCGGTCCCGGTACTCCTCGATGATGCCGCGCCACTGGTGGGTGCCCTTGCTGGTCATGGGTCCTTACTCCCCTTCAACACGCATGATGCTGGCGACACCGCGCACGGTGTCGAGCTTGCGCAGCGCCTCGACGGTCGCCGAGAGGGCGGCGTCGGGCGCGCGGTGGGTGACGACGACGAGAGATGCCTCGCCGCTCTCCCGTCGCCCGCCGCCGCCCTCGGCGGAGGCGACCGCGTCGCCGCTGATTACATTTCTACTCTGCTGACGGACGGTATCGATCGATACGCCCTGTTCGGCGAAGACCGTCGCGACCTGGGCGAGTACGCCAGGCTTGTCGGCCACGTCGAGGCTGATGTGGTAGCGCGTGACGACCTCGCCCATGGGGCTGACCGGCAGGCGCGTGTACGCGGACTCGCCGGGGCCGGTGGCCTCGTTGAGTTTGTTACGGCAGACCGCGACCAGGTCGCCGAGGACCGCGGACGCGGTCGGCGAACCGCCGGCGCCGGGGCCGTAGAACATGAGCTGCCCGGCCGCCTCGGCCTCGACGAAGACCGCGTTGTACGCCTCGCGGACGGAGGCCAGCGGGTGGCTCAGCGGGATCATCGCGGGGTGCACCCGCGCGGTGACGGACTGCCCGTCGGCGGCGCGCTCGCAGATGGCGAGGAGCTTGACGGTGCAGCCCATGCGGCGGGCGGAGGCGATGTCGGCGGCGGTGACCTCGGTGATGCCCTCGCGGTGCACGTCACCGATCCTGACCCGGGTGTGGAAGGCGATGCCGGCGAGGATCGCGGCCTTCGCGGCGGCATCGAAGCCCTCGACGTCGGCGGTCGGGTCGGCCTCCGCGTAGCCGAGTGCGGTGGCCTCGTCGAGCGCCTCGGAGTAGCCGGCTCCGCTCGTGTCCATCCGGTCGAGGATGAAGTTGGTGGTGCCGTTCACGATGCCGAGGACCCGGTTGACCTTGTCACCGGCGAGGGACTCGCGCAGCGGCCGTACGAGCGGGATGGCACCGGCCACGGCGGCCTCGTAGTAGAGGTCCCGACCGTGCTGCTCGGCGACGGCGTGCAGTGCGGCGCCGTCCTCGGCCAGCAGTGCCTTGTTGGCGGAGACGACGCTCGCGCCGTGCTCGAAGGCGGTGGTGATGAGAGTACGGGCGGGCTCGATGCCCCCGATGACCTCGATGGCGACGTCGATGTCACCCCGTTTGACCAGGGCTGTCGCATCGGTGGTGATCAGCGCCGGATCGATGCCTTCGCGCACCTTGGAGGGCCTGCGCACGGCGACACCGGCCAGCTCGACCGGGGCGCCGATGCGCGCGGCGAGGTCGTCGGCGTGCGTCGTCATGATGCGCGCCACCTCTGAGCCGACCACTCCACAGCCCAGCAGCGCCACCTTCAGCGGACGCGTACGCATCATCCGACCTCGTTTCCTCTACCTCTTGATGTGTGGTCCAGTCTCACTCACCGGACGGGCGTTCCTGCCACCCGTCCGGATCCTGAGACATCTATGGGTTCCTGGGGGCATACCCCGGGAAAAACGGCATCAGCCGACGTCCAGACGCAGGAGATCTTCCTCCGTCTCGCGCCGCACGATCACGCGCGCCTCCCCGTCGCGCACGGCGACGACGGGCGGGCGCAGCGCGTGGTTGTAGTTGCTCGCCATGGAGCGGCAGTACGCACCGGTGGCGGGCACGGCGATCAGGTCGCCGGGCGCCAGGTCGGACGGCAGGAACGCGTCCTTGACCACGATGTCGCCGCTCTCGCAGTGCTTGCCGACGACCCGGACGAGCATCGGCTCGGCGTCGGAGGTCCGCGAGGCGAGCACGACGCTGTACTCGGCGTCGTACAGCGCCGTGCGGATGTTGTCCGACATCCCGCCGTCGACGCTGACGTACGTACGCAGCCCCTCCAGGGGCTTGATGGTGCCGACCTCGTACAGCGTGAAGGCGGTGGGGCCGACGATGGCGCGCCCCGGCTCGACGGAGATCCGGGGGGTGGCGAGGCCGGCCGCCTCGCACTCACGGGTGACGATGTCGCCGAGCGCCTTGGCGATCTCGTGCGGCTCGCGCGGGTCGTCCTCGGAGGTGTAGGCGATGCCGAGACCGCCGCCGAGGTCGATCTCGGGCAGCTCGACGCCGTGCTCGTCACGCACCTCGGCGAGCAGCTGCACCACGCGCCGGGCGGAGACCTCGAAGCCGGCCATGTCGAAGATCTGCGAGCCGATGTGCGAGTGGATGCCGATGAGTTCCAGGCCGTCGAGGGTGAGGGCCCGGCGTACGGCCTCGGCGGCCTGTCCGCCGGCCAGCGCGATCCCGAACTTCTGGTCCTCGTGGGCGGTGGCGATGAACTCGTGGGTGTGTGCCTCGACGCCGACGGTCACCCGGATCTGTACGCGCTGCCGCTTGCCGAGCTGCTGCGCGATGTGCGCGACCCGGGCGATCTCCTGGAAGGAGTCGAGCACGATCCGCCCGACGCCGACGGTGACCGCCCGCTCGATCTCCTCGACGGTCTTGTTGTTGCCGTGGAAGGCGATGCGCTCGGCGGGCATTCCGGCGTCCAGCGCGCAGGTCAGCTCGCCCCCGGAGCAGACGTCGAGGTTGAGTCCCTCCTCCTTGAGCCAGCGCACGACGGCGCGCGACAGGAACGCCTTTCCGGCGTAGAACACATCGGCGTCCCGCCCGAAGGCGTCGGCCCAGGCGCGGCAGCGGGCCCGGAAGTCGCTCTCGTCGAGGAAGTAGGCGGGGGTGCCGAACTCCTCGGCCAGCCGCGTCACTTCGATCCCGCCGACGGTGACGGCACCGTCCTCGTCGCGGGTGACGGTACGGGCCCAGACCTTCGCGTCCAGGGCGTTGAGGTCGGCGGGCGGGGCGGTGTAGTGCCCTTCCGTCATGACGTCGGCGTGACGGGGCCCGGCGGGGTGTGCGGATCGGCTCATCGTGTTGCTCTGCTCTCTCGGGTCTCTCAGAGGACTTCTGGTGCGCTGATGCCGAGCAGGGACAGGCCGCCTGCCAGCACCGTCCCGGCGGCTTCGGCGAGGGCGAGCCGGGAACGGTGGGCGGCCGAGGGTTTCTCGTCACCGACGGGGAGCGGGCGGGCGCGGTCGTGGAAGTCGAAGAATGCCTGCGCGACCGCTTCCAGCTGCCGGGCGACCCGGTCGGGCTCGCGGTGGAGGGCGGCGACGGCGAGCACCTCGGGGTGATCGGCGAGGAGCGTTCCGAGCGCGGGCGCGTCCACGCTCTCCTCGTACGCGGCACGGAAGCCGAGCTGCTCGGCGTTCCGGCTCAGGGCACGGGTCCGGGCGTAGGCGTACCGCACCCGGAACAGTGGGTTGCTCTCCTGCTGTACGAGGAGCTCGTCGCTTCCCGTGCACCGGGCGCGGTCGTGCGGGGCGGCCCGCAACAGCGCCCAGCGCGCGGCGTCGCTCCCGAGCCGCTCGAAGAGATCGCGGTCGGCGGCGGGCACGGGCACCACATGCAGCGCTTCCCCGCCGGCCGTCCGCTCCCCGATCTCGGCCCCCTGGGCCCGGAGCAGCCGCTCGACGGTCCCGGTGACGACCCGGGCGCGCAGCTCATCGGCGGGTGCGAACGAGGCGGTCACGCCGAGGAGGCCGTCCCCGTGCCCGTAGCGCGTACCGCCCGCTTCGACGGCCCGGACGACCGCGTCGACGGGGTCGGGGCCGCGGAGGGTGAAGTTCAGGAACCCCGGCCCGGTGACTTCGACGCCACCGATTCCCGGCGCCCCCTGGACCCGGGCCCGAAGGATCTCGGCCACTTCCCGGGCCGGCAGCGCGGCGGGCCCGGCCAGCTGGAGGGCAACGGCGCAGGCGTACTCCCCACGCCCGCCGGGTCGTGTCCGCTCCACCCGCACGCGCGCGGGCACCTGCGCGCGCAGGGCGTCCTCGTCGACCGCGCGGCGCACGGCGTGCAGCACGGTCCTGGAGAGATCGGCGGGGGTCACAGGACAAGCGTATGGGAGGACGGGGGCTGCCTCGCGACCCGGTTTCGCCATCCGGTCACCCGGCGGCGCTCTCCGCCCTCCCGGCGCCCTGCCTGCCGTCGAGCGCCGGCGGGTCCTCCCGGGCCAGCAACTGCCGTACGAGCCGCACCAGCTCGCTCGGCTCGAACGGCTTCGCCAGGAACGCGTCGACCCCCGCGGCGGCCCCGCTGTCCACCTCGCAGGGAGTGCAGGCGCTGATGACCGCCACGGGCACATGGCTTGTCCGCGGATCCGATCGCAATCTGGTGGCGGTCTGCACACCGTCCAGCCGGGGCATGACGACATCGAGCGTGATCACGTCGGGGCGGACCTGATGCACCAGATCCAGACACTCGACACCATCGGCCGCGGTCACGACCTCGAAGCCCTCAAGCTCGAGATTGACCCTGATCAACTGCCGGATGACCTTGTTGTCGTCTACAACAAGCACGCGGCCACATGCCCCTGACACCCTTCGAGGGTAGGCGGGGTGTAGGGGCTGCGTCCGGGTTTTGCCCATTTCCGACCCGGGACGAGTGGTGCGGGAAGGTGGCCGGATGTACGCAGGACGTTCCCGCCCTCGCACTCCCCGGCGGCCCGCGCAGGCACCCCCGGCAGCGCCGAAATACCTGTTCACGGACACCCGGCGGAAGCTGGTAGTGTTTCTCCCGTCGCCGAGCAACACAGCGATACGCCCCCGTAGCTCAGGGGATAGAGCATCGGCCTCCGGAGCCGTGTGCGCAGGTTCGAATCCTGCCGGGGGCACTTCGGTTGAAGTGCCTGAGGACCCCGCGATCAGCGCCTGCGCTGATCGCGGGGTCCTCACGTATGTGGAGTTCCCGTTGCAAAGACCTCGCTCAATTTTCAGAGTGACGGCCTGTCAGGTCGGCCCCTCGTACGGGTAGCGCCCGGTCGCGGCGAACAGCAGCACCGCACCCAGCGCGCTCACAACACGGCGCCGGGCTCACACCCCCGCCGCGGCACCCGCCGCGGGGTCCGCACCCGCGACGTGCAGAACGGCCGTGCCGGTCACGGCGAGGCCGGTCGGGTCGCCGGGGCGGTGGGTGAACGTGCCCGGGGCACGCACCTCCACCGGGGCCTCCAGGCCGGGTACCGCCACCGCCACCACCGTGTCGGGGCCGCGGAAGGAGATGTCCACCACGACACCGCGCGGGCTGCCGTCGCAGGGCGCCGTCAGCGCGAGCTGCTCGGGCCGCAGGATGACCGTTCCGCCCGCGCCGTGCACCGGGGTGTCCAGCGGTACGGGACCGAGCGCGGTCTCCGCCAGGTCCCCCTGCCCGGTGCCCGGCAGGAGCACCGCGTCACCGACGAAGCCGGCCACCCACGGATCGGCCGGGGTGCGGTAGACCTCCTGCGGGGTTCCGCACTGGGCGAGGCGGCCCGCGCGGACCACCGCGACCAGGTCCGCGGTGGACAGCGCCTCCTGCTGGTCGTGGGTGACCAGCAGCCCGGTGGCACCCGCGGCCCGGAGCGCGGCGCGGACATCGGCGCGGACTCCCGCGCGCAGGGCGCTGTCCAGCGCGTTGAAGGGCTCGTCGAGCAGCACGATCGCGGGGGCGGGGGCCAGCGCCCGGGCGAGCGCGACGCGCTGCTGCTGGCCGCCGGAGAGCTCATGGGGCATCCGCTCGCCGTAGCCGGGGAGGCCGACGATGTCGAGCATCTCCTCGGTGCGCCTGCGACGTTCGGCGCGGGGCCCGTCCGTCAGGCCGAAGCCCACGTTGCGGGCCACGCTCAGATGCGGGAAGAGGGCGCCCTCCTGCGGCACGATCCCGATCCGCCGCCGTTCCGGCGGGAGCTGGACACCGGGGCCGGCGACGGTCCGCCCGCCGACCTCGACCGTCCCGGCGTCCGCCCGCAGGAACCCGGCGACGATCCGCAGCATGGTGGTCTTGCCGCAGCCGGAGGGCCCGAGGACGGCGGCCAGCTGCCCGGCGGGCACGGTGAGGTCGAGCCCGTCGAGGACCCGCGCGCCGCAGACGTACGCGTGGGTGAGTCCGGTGATGCGCAGGCCGGTCATGTCCGGTGCCTTCCGAGGAGGTACGCGGGCACGGCCGCGATCAGGATGAGGACGGCCGCGTACGGTGCGGCGGCCGCGTACGAGCCGGTCCCGGTCTCCGTCCACAGCCGGGTGGCGAGGGTGTCCATCCCGGTGGGGCGCAGCAGCAGGGTGGCGGGGAGTTCCTTCATGCAGACGACGAAGGTCAGCGCGGCTGAGGCGGTGACCCCGGGTGCTGCCAGCGGCACGGTGACCTCCCGCAGGACACGGAGCGGGCCGCGGCCCAGCGAGCGGGCGACGTCCTCCAGCACAGCCGGCGACTGCAGGACCGCCGCCCGGGTCGCGCCGACGGCGACGGGCAGGAAGAGCACCGCGTACGCGACGACGAGCAGCGGCAGTTCCTGGTAGAGCGGGTAGGCGTAGCGCACGGCGAGGAAGACCACCGCCAGGGCGACGGTGATCCCGGGTACGGCGTGGCCCGCGTACGCCGCCTGCTCCAGCAGCCGGGCGGCGCGCCCCCGGTGACGGGCGGCCAGCACCCCGACCGGGAGGGCCAGGGCCGTGGTGAGGGTGGCGCCCAGGACCGCGACCAGCAGGGTGGTGCCGGCGACCGTCAGAAGCCGTTCCGGTTCCCAGATGCCGGAGCGGCCCACGGCCAGCCAGTACACCAGGGTGCCCAGCGGGAAGAGGACCCCGGCGGCGGCGACGGCGGAGCACCAGCCGAGCGCGGGAACCGTCAGCCTGCCGAGCGGGAGCGGGACGGACGGCCTGGCGGTGCCGGTGCCGGTCCGGGCGTGGCCGGCGCGGCCGCGGGTGCGGCTCTCGGCGGCGACGAGCAGCACCGTCATCAGCACCAGCACCACGCTGAGCGCGGCGGCCGGGGTCCGGTCGAAACTCGCCTTGTACGAGGTGTGGATGGCCAGCGTGAACGTCTCGTACCGCATGATCGAGACGGCCCCGAAGTCGGAGAGCACATAGAGCGCCACCAGCAGTCCGCCGCCTGCCGCGGCGGGCCGCAGCTGCGGCAGGGTGACCCGCCGGAAAGTGCGCCACGGCCCGTGGCCGAGGGACCGGGCCGCCTCCTCCTGGGCCGGGTCGATACCGCGCAGGGCGGCGGTGACCGGGAGGTAGACGTACGGGTAGCTGACCAGGGTGAGCACCAGCGCGGCCCCGCCGAACCCGGCGAGTTCGGCACGCGCGGACACCCAGGCGAAGGCCGCGACATAGCTGGGCACGGCGAGCGGCAGGGTGGCCAGCACCGACCAGGTGCGGGCGGCCGGCAGCGCGGTGCGGACCGTCAGCCAGGCCAGCGAGACGCCGAGTACCAGGCAGGCGGCGACGACCACGACGGCCAGCCCCACGCTGCGGCCGAGCAACTGCGCCGTACGGTCGGTGGCCACGATGCCCCAGGCGTACGCGGGGCCGCGCTCCAAGGCCCGTACCCCCAGGTAGATCAGGGGCAGCAGGGCCAGGACCGCCGCTACCGAGGCGAGGGCGATGAGTACGAGGGGCTGCCTGCGCCCGGCACGCCTGCGCCCGGACCGCGCGGGGGCGGCGTCCGGGCGGGGGATGTGACGGGCGGCCGCCGGCGGGGTCTCCTGGCGACCCCGGGTGCCTGCGACGGTCATGCCGGTCAGACCATCCCGGCTTCCCGCAGCATCTCCAGAGTCGCCTCCAGCGACTCCAGCTTGCTGAGGTCGATCGCGGGCGTGTCCAGCGAGCCGAGCGCCGGCAGGTCGTCCTTGCTGGTGACGCCGGCGGCCAGCGGGTACTCGTGGGTCTCGTCGGCGAAGTAGGTCTGGGCCTCCTTCGAGAGGAGGAAGTCCACTGCCTTCTGCGCGGCGGCGCTGCGGTCGTTGCCCTTGAGGACACCGACACCGGCGACGTTGACGAGGGCGCCGGGGTCGCCCTTCTTCGGGAAGTTCAGCGCGGCCTTGAGCTTCTCCGCGCCCTCCTCGGCGGCCTTCTCGTACCAGTAGTAGTGGTTGATCAGGCCGAGTTCGGCCTTGCCGCCGTCGACCGCGTCGAGGACCGCGCCGTTCTTCTCGTACACCTGAGGGCTGTTGGCCTTGAAGTCCTTGAGCCAGGTGCGGGTCGCGTCCTCACCCTCCAGGACGCGCATCCCGGTCACGAACGCCTGGAAGGAGGCGTTGGTGGGGGCGTAGGCGACCTTGCCCTTCCACTCCGCCTTGGTCAGGTCGTGCACGCTGTCGGGCGCCTTCGCGACCTTGTCGCTGTTGTACGCGATCACCCGGACGCGGCCGGAGACGCCGACCCAGCTGCCGTCCTCGGCGCGGAAGCGCTGGTCGACCCGGTCCAGCGACTCCTTGGACAGCGGGGCGAGCCGGCCTGCCTTGCCGAGCGCCCCCAGGGCGCCCGCGTCCTGCGAGAAGAAGAGGTCGGCCTTGGTCCGGTCCCCCTCCTCCAGGAGCTGGGCGGCGAGCTCGGCGCTGTCGCCGTAACGGACCTCGACCTGGGTGCCGGTGGCCTTCTCCAGCTGGGTGAGGAGCGGGGCGACCAACTCCTCGCTGCGACCGGAGTAGACGACGAGCGGCCCAGCCGCCTTCTTGGGCTTCGTGGCGGCGGAGCCGGCCCCCGAGTCGTCCGCGCTGTCCGTACCGCAGGCTGCGGCGAGCGGCACGAGCAGGGCCGCCACGGCCAGGGTGGAGATACGACGGGGGAGCACGCGTCTCATGGCAAAGCCTTCCTAAAGGGTGAGTCAAGAATAAATATCTAAGGCATGCCTTACCTAAGTGTCAACTTCGGGCGATCTCCGATATCGAACCGGGATCAAACCGCGGGCACCCCTCAGGCCACACCGCCTACCACCTACCGCCTACCGCCTACCGCCATAGCCTCGCGGGCACGGGCACGGGCCTGCAGGACGGCGGCCTCGGCTCGCGAGCCGGTCACCGAATCCATCGCCCGCCACGCTGCGGCCCTGCTGGCCGGAACCGGGCCGCACGGGCACAAGTACGCCATCGACGCCATGCTCGGCGCGACCGCCCTGGCCTCACCCGGCCCCGTCACCGCGCTCACCTCCGATCCGGAAGACCTCACCGCGCTGCGCGGCAGTCGAATTACCGCCATCAAGGTCTGATATTTCACATTTCAGTGCATTTCCAAGTCGCGGGATATGCGCGGGACGAGATGCCTGACGACTCGTCAACCAATCCGTTGAACTGCGAAACCGCGCGGGACACCCACGGCCTCCGGAGCCGTGTGCGCAGGTTCGAATCCTGCCGGGGGCACCACTCGGATCTATGTCCGGTCGACCATCGAACCGGCCGTGACGCCGCCTCTGGCGAGCCCCGGTCCGTAGAGCACCGCGGACCGGGGCACCGGCGATGTCCGTGCCCCGGTCGTCCGCGGGCCGTACTCACGCAGGTTCAGCGCGTGACCGCGGCGGGAAAAGCGGCGGTGCCGAAATCGTCGACGGCCTTGTGGTAGGTCCAGGCAGCGGCGGCGCAGGAGGTCTTCTTCAGGCCTCTGAAGTTGGCGCAGACGCGCTTGAGGTCGGCGTAGAAGGCGCTGTCCAGGCGGGCCTTGTTGGCGGTGAAGGTGCCGGCGGCCTTGTAGTTCCGGTAGCCGAAGTCGTGCCGGGCGCAGGAGTTCTGGAAGGGGATGCCGAAGGGGTTGTCGGGGGAAGCAGTGCAGTAGTCGGTGGACCAGTCGAAGCCGTACGCCCTCCATGCGGACTGGTTCCGGCGGGCGGCCAGCCAGGTGTGGTAGCTGCTCGCGCCGGTCTGCGTGAACCTGCTCAGGACCTGGGGCTTGTCCGCGGGGGCGGCCGAGGCCGGGGAGGCGGCCATGCCGAGCGCGAGGGGCAGGGCGAGAGCGGCGGCGGTCAGGGGGGTGGTGGGACGACGGTGCATCGAGCTCCTCCGTACGGGCTGCTGAAAGGTGCCCGGCGGGAGGGACCCGCAGGGCTGTCCCAGCCTTGCGGAGGGTGCTGCGCCGCGGCCGTATCGGCGGCGTGTCCGAGGAGTTGGGCCAGCTGTCCGGAGTAAAGGTGCGCGCGCCGACGTTCGCCGGCCGTGGACGCGTCGGGCCTCACGAGCGCAGGAACGCCAGCACCGCCAGCACCCGTCGGTGCGTGTCGTCCGCCGGGGGAAGGTCCAGTTTCATGAGGATCGAGCCGATGTGCTTGCCCACCGCCGCCTCGGAGACGACCAGTTGGCGTGCGATCGCCGCGTTGGACTTGCGCGGGCGGCGGCCACCAGGCCGAGCACGTATCCGCACACCCCGAGCATCGGCAGCCCCACGAGCGCGACGCCGATCGCTTCCGGCCAGGCCAGGTATCCGAGGATGTGACGGAAACCGCCCACCCGCCACGGATCACGCCCCCAGAGACGTGCCACCGAACGGGACGAGAAAGCGACAACCCAGTGCATCCAACACCGTTCGGGATGCGCCCAGTACACAGCAGTGGGTCCAAGCCCCACTCCTGCACACTGGCTAAGAACGGTCGGAGTCGACGGTGCTCGGGGAGGACGACACAGTGTGTGGGTGTGGCTGAGGCGTTGCCGCCGGAGTCGGGGGTGTGGGCCCGCTGCGGTGAATCCACAGGAGAGCTCCTGCGAGCAACGCGGCGCCTCCCAGCAGCCACGGCAGCGGGCCTGACGGAAGGACACCAATAACCAAGCCCGTGAGCGCTGCCACCAGTTGCAGCGCGAGAGACTGGACGGACAGCGCGGTGGCCCGGCCCGAACTTGCGACACGGCGGTGCAAGAGCTCGTTCTCACTCGGCCCGGCTGCGCCGAGCCCGAGGTAGACCAGGCCGTAGCCGATGGCCGCGAGGACCACGGAGCCCACGCCTGTGAACGCCACGGTGGCGCCGAGCAGAAGCAGGCCGCTCGCGCTCGCGCCGAGGCTCACCATGACCGCACGCTCGCCACTGCCCGCAAGCCGGGCGGTCAACGGTGAGAGGTGGCTGCCGATACCCGAGCAGATGAATCCGGCGCAGGCGAGTGCGGCAAAGAGCACCGCCCCCGACTCCGATGCGCCCGTGAGGGCCGCGGCACGGCCCGGCGTGAGCAGTTCGATCGCGGCCAGGGCGCTGCCGGCGGCCCCAGCGCTGAGGAGCACCCGGCGGACCAGCGCATCGTGGCCCCCCAGCCGCAGTCCGCCCACGACGGTGGACGGGATGCCTCGGAGTACCACGCGCAAGGTGGCCGCCGGTCGGGGCGGCTCCCGCAGAGCGGTCAGGACATACAACACGAAGGCGATCTCTACTGCTGCACCGAGCAGCATCGGAACGGAAAGGGGCAGCACCAGCTCGGACGTTGCCTCGCTCAGTCGGGCGCCGAGATCGGGGCCGAGTCCGAGCAGCCAGGGAAGGGCACCGCCGAGCAGGGTGCCCGTGGCGAGCGCGGCGGATGTCGCGGAGCCGCCGCGGGCCAGCCCGGTGCGCAGTTCGGCGTCGGGGCCGGAGTGCGCCTGGACGGTGTCGACGTACCAGGCTTCGGCCGGTCCGCTGGACAGGGCACGGCCCGCGCCCACCAGGGCCATACCGAGGCCGAGCAGCCAGGGGGCAGTGCCCAGGCCCACGAGGATTAAGGCGGCCAGGTTCAGCAGGCCGGCCGAAGCCAGAACAGCGCGGCGTCCGAGGACGTCGGACAGTCCTCCGGTGGGCAGTTCCAGCGCGGCAGCGGTGAGCGAGTGCGCGGCGAAGAAGCCCGCGATGGCCGCCATGGTCATGCCGCGCTCGGTGAACAGCAGGATCTGGGGAGCGATGCTCAGTCCCAGTGGCAGCCAGAACAGGACGCAGACCGTGATGTAGCGGCGGCGTGCGGTGCGTATGTCCAGCGGTCCGGTCATGACGCGCCCTCGGCCTCTGTCCCCGCAGGGGCAGAGGTGTCCGCCGCGGCGCCGTGGCCGCGCGGTGCCAAAGGCAATCCGGCGGTGAGGAGTACGACCTGCGCTGCGCGCGGATCTTCTGCATCGCGGCTGGTCAGTTCATCCAGCTTCCGGTCGAGCACGTCCCAGAGTTCGGTGAGCGACTCGGGGGTCAGGCGGGGCATCAGGTCGTTGATTCCGGACGGCTCCACCCACTCCTGTCCCAGCCGCCCATCGGCGATGTCGGCCTCGTACCGGTCGAGAGAAGCCTCCAGGTGCTGGATCTGGGCCCGGCGCGACAAGCTGACGTAGGCGCGGCTGCCCGGCGAGTCCTCCATTGCCTTGTTGCTCCAGGAGGTCACGGAGTGCACCGCCTGCCAGCGGCGCTCCCGCCCGTCACGGTGCTCGGCCTCGGCGACGAACGCGTACTTCGCCAGAACCCGCAGGTGATAGCTGGTGGAAGCGGATGACTCCCCGGTCCTGACCGCGAGCTCACTCGCGGTGGCTGGGCCGTCCTGCCGCAGCAACCCGAGCAACCGGATACGTAGCGGGTGTGTGAGGGCCTTCAGGGCTGCCGCATCCTGCTCGGGATCGAGTACGCGTCTCTGCTCGTCGCTGACCATGACGGGAGAGTAGAACCATCAGAGGTTTTCCAAAAGTATTTTTGCAGAACTTCTTTTGGAAAGTTGGCCGCCGGTGTGGATCGAACGGGACAACCTGAACGAGCTCATCGCGGTCGCCGAGGCCGACCACGGCCCGGTCAGCGAAAAGGAGATCCAGGCCAAGCGCGATCAGCTGCAACGTGCCCGCGAGCAGCAGCAGGCCGACGCGGCGAGTGCCTCGTGACGCGTTCGCCTGCCGCGCCGGGTGGCACGCCGGCCCTGGAGGCACTGGCCAAGGCCGTGCCGCGCGATCGCGAGGTGACCGGCCGGCCTCCCGATCCCGAGGACCTCACCGTTCTGTGCGGCGGGCTCGTCACCGTCATCAAGGTCTGACCGTCGCCGGTCGACGAGCCTGCGCGCGACCGCCGGTTCGGTGGCACGGCCTACGAGTCCGGGTCGTCCGGTCCGCCGGAACCGATCTGTTCCGCTCGCAGCGCCAGATCCTGCAGTACGTCGGCGGAGGACACGTCCGTCTGTCCGGAGTCGTGCACCTGGGCCAGCATCGCGAAGGCCAGCGTGAACGCGCCGACCAGTTGCTCCACCGCACCGCCGACCTCCCGGCCGACCAGGACCGCGACCTCTTCGATCGAGGCGTCCTCGGGGATCGTGATCCGGGGCATCGTCTCGTTCAGGAGCGCGGTCACCACGCTCGAATCGGTTTCCACGTCGTCACGGTCGATGTTCTCTTCAAGGAGCCGACGGATCTCCCCCGCCTCCGTGAGGATTCCCACCACACGCTTCACCACTTCGCTCTGCTCCATCCAGCGAGCATAGGCGCGGAGACGTGCGGTCGGTGATCAGTCGGCGTTTCCCGCAGCCGTCGATCCGAGATGACGAGGGCCGACTCGACCGGGCAAGCGAGGCAACGGTGCCGATCCGGCCATGGCGTGTCCGCACCGGCCGCCCGGCCGGTTCAGACCGGCATGGCGCACGCGGATGCCGCCCCGCAGTGACCCACGGCCCGGTCGTCGCACCCTCGGCGGCGCGGATGGCGGTGCATCGGGCCGACGGGGTGCCTTGTCGACCGTCGGCCCACCTCTCTCACCGATCACCATCAGCTCCCCGACGGCCGGCAGGTACAGCGTGCCGGTGAAGCGCGGCCCTGAGCGGTGAGCCCGGGTCGAGATCGCCGCCAACCTCCCCCACCTCGTCCCGTCCGCGACAGCAAGCGCCCCGCCGGGCCCGTGATCGGTTTCGGGCGGGGCGCCTGGCAGGCGTTCGTGAGGGATCTCGGGTGACCCTCGCCCTCGCCCTCGGCACCGGCAGGCACCGACAGGCACCGACAGGCACCGGTGCCGGGTTCCCCGGGTCGGTAGCGCACAGGAGTGCGATACGCCTCGTGCGTGATCTCGGAGAATTCACGCCAAGTACCCCATCGTCACGCTCACTTGGTCGATTCTTGGTGAATGCATGCCCCTTACATGAGGGGTTGTGAGCTGCTGTCGGTTTGCTGAGCTGAAGTGCGTTGTGGTGAGCAGGAGTGGGTCCTGTCGGCGGCTTCATGGGGTGGGAACGGGGGTTCTGGGGCCGAATGGGTGACCTTGGCGGCTGGTGCTCCTTGGGCTGGGTAGCAGGTGTCCGGTCTCGTGGGAGGGGGTGTTGTGGTGGGTGGTGTACGGGAGCTGGCGGCGCCGTTCGTGGTGCCCGGGCCTTGCAGGGTGGCGGTCCGGGACCGTCTCAAGCACCTCACGCCCCAGGGCGAGAAGGTTCTGCGCGAGGTCGGCGCGTATCAGGGCGCGCTCGCTTCCCGTGACCTCAGGGCCCGTTGTACGGATGGCCTGGAGCACAGCGCGGACACCTTCTGGCCGGGCGGGACGCGAAGGGGCTGGCCACCTGCGCCGCCGCCGTGTCCGACCCGCAGTCCGCTTCGTACGGGCAGTATCTGAGCGCCGAGCAGGCGCAGGCCCGGTTCGGGGCCACGCAGCAGCAGATCGACCAGGTCAGCCGGTGGCTGAAGTCGAACGGGCTGACCGTCACCGGAGCCAACCAGCACTACGTGTCGGCCACCGGTGATGTCGCCGCCACCGAGCGGGCGTTCGGCACTCAGCTGCGCAACTACCGTAAGGACGGGCACACTTACTGCGCCCCGGCCTCCACCGCCTCCGCGCCCGCCGCGCTGAGCGATGCCGTTCTCGCCGTCTCCGGCCTGGACAACGCGCCGCACAAGTCGACCCACGACGAGACGCTGCCGCCGCCGGACGCGGTGTTCCGCAACTCCGGCCCCTTCTCCTCGTACTTCGGCTCCAAGACCGCGTCGTCGCTGCCGAGCGCCTACGGATCGAAGGTGCCGTACGCCGTCAAGGGGTACGAGGACGTGACGGGGGTCGGGACACCGGCGCCCGGATATGTGAACTCGTACCGTCTGCGCTGACGTACGGGTTTGCACCCCGGCTGCCCCGGAGCCGCTGCTCCGGGGCAGCCGTTCGTACCGGGCGGAGCCGACCGGCCCCTCTCCCGGGAATCAGGCGTGTGCCGCGGCACGTGATCGCCAGGGTGACCGAAGGGCCAGTTGTTCCGCGAGATCTACGGCGCGAGTGCCAGGGCGTGTCCGACGACATCGTGTGCTTGATCTGTCGTCGGTGCAGGTAATCATCGCCGCACCGGCCCCGGCCGTCACCGACCCGTCAGACAGGTCCTAGCAGGCTCGCCATGAGGTGATTCGGTCGTTGGCTGTCCGTCCGATATTGCCGCGCGATTCGCCCGGGCTCACGATCGCCAGGACCGATCCGCCGTAGTTGTCGTTGTCGTAGAAACAGACCCGGGAACCGGTGCGGTTCCAGAGGGAGGTGGTCAGATCGTTCATCGTGCTGCCGACGTTGGCACGGTTCGTTCCCGGCACGAAGAGGAAACGTCCCTCGTAGTTGCTGTCGCCCCACACGCATACGTAACCATTGGGGCAATCATTGGGGTTGGCGCTCGCCGGCGCCGCTCCTGTGACAACCGAGGCTGCCATCATGCATGCCCCGGCGATAACACCGGAAATCAGAGTCCTATTCACAGGCCTCCGCCTTTCTCTCACGGTCTCCGTACCACCCGCACACGAAACCCCTGTTTCGCAATGGCGGCGTATTCGTCAAATTACCCTGCTGACAGGGCTGTCAGAGTTTTTCCGTGGCCCGGAAATACGTGCGGCGGATGAGCGGTTTCAGGCCGACCGGATTCGCGCCGTTCCGCACTCCCTCTGTGAACCTCGTCAGGCCGAGGCGCGCTTGCGGGGGGATGCCTTCTTCGCCGTCGGCTTCGGCTTCGGCGTCGGCTTCGGCTTCGCATCCGACTTGGCGCCCGACTTCGCGGTGGACTTCTTCGCCGAGGAAACCGAGGACGCGGAGGATGCGGCGGATGCGGAAATCCCCGAAGTCCCCGGGACAGCCGAGGACTTGGCGGCCGACTTCTTCGTCGTCGACCGCGCGGCGGATTTCTTGGCGGGCGCCCTGCTCGGCGTCGAATTCTTCGCGGCCGTCTTCTTGGCTGACCCGGTGGCCTTCTTCTTCGCTCCCGTTCCGCCCGACTTCTTGCGGCCGGCGAGCGAAGTGACCCTGGCCACGGGGGCGTTCGCCGGTGCTTCCTCGGACTGGGCCGTCGGCTCCTCGCCCCGAGCCGCCTTCGCCGCCCGGACGCTGCTCTCCAGCGCCGCGACCAGGTCGATGACCTTGCCGCCGGCTTCCGCCGTCTGGGCCGGTGCCACGCTCCGGCCCTCCGCCTTCGCCGCGATGAGTTCCTCGACCGCCTCGCGGTAGTCGTCGCGGAGCGAGTCCATGTCGACCTCGCCGAGTGTGTTCATCAGCGCGTCGGCCAGGTCGAGTTCGGCGTCGCGGACCTTGACCTCGGCGTCCGGGGCGACGCCCTCCGGGCTGCGGATCTCGTCCGGCCACAGGAGGCCGTGCATGGCGATCACATCGTCGACCACCCGCAGCATGCCGAGCCGTTCGCGGCCGCGGAGCGCGTACTTCGCCAGGGCGACCTTCTCGCTCCGCTTCAGCGCCTCACGCAGCAGGATGTACGGCTTGGCCGCCGGTACTCCGTTGGCGGAGAGGTAGTACGCCGCGTCCATCTGGAGCGGGTCGATCGAGGCAGCCGGCACGAAGGCGACGATCTCGATCGTCTTGGCCGTGGGGAGCGGCAGCGCGCTGAGGTCCTCGTCGGTGATCGGGATCACCGAGCCGTCGGCGTCCTCGTACGCCTTGCCGATCTCGGCCGCGGTGACCTCCTCCTCGTCGATCTCGCAGACCTTCCGGTAGCGAATCCGGCCGCCGTCGGCGAGGTGGATCTGACGGAAGGAGATCGAGTGGTTCTCGGTGGCGTTGACCAGTTTGATCGGGATGCTGACCAGCCCGAAGGAGATGGCGCCGTTCCAAATGGACCTCACCGTTCACCCCTTGCGTCCGCATAGATACCTATAGATCCATGAAACATGTGATTCTTATCGTATGACGCCGATCACGGAGGTGGAGGGGCGGCGGCTGGCGCTCAGCAACCTCGACAAGGTGCTGTATCCGGCCACGGGAACCACCAAGGGAGAGGTGCTCCACTACTACGCGACCACCGCCGCACAAGCCCTGCTGGCGCAGCTGCGCGGCCGGCCCGTGTCCTTCCTGCGCTACCCGGACGGGCCGGACGGGCAGCTCTTCTTCACCAAGAATCCGCCGCCGGGTACGCCGTCCTGGGTACGGACCACCCCGGTGCCGCACCAGGAGGACAAGCAGGCCAGGCAGGTGGTCGTGGAGGATCTGGCCTCGCTGATGTGGGCGGCCAACCTGGTGGTGGAATTCCACACTCCGCAGTGGCGGGCCGAAGCGCCCGGGATCGCCGACCGGATGGTGTTCGACCTGGACCCCGGTGCGCCCGCGACCGTCGTGGAGTGCTGTGCGGTGGCGTTGTGGCTGCGCGAGCGGCTGGCGGCGGACGGGTTGTCCGCGTACGGGAAGACCTCCGGGTCGAAGGGGCTGCACCTGCTCGTACCACTGGAGCCGACCCCCGCCGATCGGGTGTCCGCGTACGCGAAACACCTGGCCGTCGAGGCGGAACGGGAGCTTCCGGAGCAGGTCGTGCACCGGATGACGCGGGCGTTGCGGCCGGGGAAGGTGTTCGTCGACTTCAGCCAGAACGCGGCGGCGAAGACGACCGCGACCCCCTACACGCTGCGCGCCCGGCCCGAACCGACCGTCTCGGCGCCCGTCACCTGGGCGGAGATCGAGGCGTGCCGGACGCCGGGGACGCTGGTCTTCCTGGCCGGTGACATGGCGGCGCGGCTGGAGCGGCATGGGGATCTGCTCGGGCCGCTCAACGATCCGGACCAGGCGCAACCGCTGCCGACCGCGCGGTAGCGGTAGTGGTGCTCCGCGGCAGGCGCGGGTGGTCTGCCACGGGAGTCGGGGCTGGAGCGGCACGGTGGTCTGCCACGAAGTTCGGGGCCGGAGCAGCACGGTGGTCTGCCACGAAGTTCGGGGCCGGAGCAGCACGGTGGTCTGCCACGAAGTTCGGGGCCGGAGCAGCACGGTGGTCTGCCACGAAGTTCGGGGCCGGAGCAGCACGGTGGTCTGCCACGAGGTTGGGGCCGGAGCAGCACGGTGGTCTGCCACGAGGTTGGGGCCGGAGCAGCACGGTGGTCTGCCACGAAGTTCGGGGCCGGAGCGCGAGGCGTGTCGTACGGGCCGTCGAGGCGGCCGGAATTCGCCCCTGCGGCCACATACCGCATGGCGGACGATCTTGTCATGTCCGTAAGGAAAAGACCGCATGCGCAGGGCGGAGCGTCCGAACCGTGGTGCACACTCCTCGCAGACACTGCTTCGTGGAGTTGCGTGGGGAGGCGATGGCGTGTTCGCAGGGATCGACGAGGTCGACTGGGCCTCGATGGAGCATGCCTACGGGCCTGCCGATGATGTGCCGGAGATGCTGCGGGGCCTCGCGTCCGACGATCCGGCAGAGCGCGAGGCGGCGCTGGACGGTATGTACGGGGCCGTTCACCACCAGGGCGATGTGTACGCCTGCACGCTGGCCTCCATTCCTTTTCTGTTCGAGCTGGTCGTGGATCCGGGGATTCAGGACCGGGGCAGCATCGTCGAGCTGCTGACCAGCATCGGCGGCATCGATCTGGACGGGGACGACGAGGACGAGATCGACGAGGAGGAGATCGAGGGCGCGGCGAACTACGCGATGGCGGCGACGGCCGTCACCGCGGGCGCCGGGGTGTTCTGCGAGCTGATGGCCGACGAGGACCCGGGGGTACGGCTCTCCGCTCCCCTGGCGCTCGCCACCCTCCACAACCGCCCGGCGCGGGTGCTCGCGCTGCTGCGGGAACGGCTGCCGGTGGAGATGGACGAGGAGGTGCGGCTCGCCCTGGTCGAGGCCGCCGGGCGGGTCGCTCTGCGCCACCGTGGGCTGGCCGGGCAGACGGCCGGCTGGCTGTCCCGGCTCGCCGGTGAGGGGTTCCCGCCGGGGCTGCGGCTGGCCGCCCTGGCCCAGTTGGCGCGGTGCGCGCCCGACGCGCTGCCGGGTGATGTCGTACGGGTGGTGACGGGGCTGCTGCGGCAGCTGCGCTCCGCGCCCGCGCGGAGGTCCGGGGCGGCCACCACGGCCGACGACCGGACCGGCGCGGCCGCCACCCAGGCCGAGGCGGTCGCGGCCCTCGACGCGCACACCGAGTCGGCCGGGGCCGGGGAGCCGCCCGCCGAGGAGCGGGCCGCGCCGGTGACGCTGGTGGGGCAGTTGCGGGCGCTGTCCGACGAGGAGACCTCGGGGCGCACCGCCCCCTGGACGGCGGATCTGCTGCGGACGCTGCACGTCGGGCTGGACGACCGGGTCGCCGAGCGGACGGCGCTGCTGTCGGACCAGCTGCGCAGCCCCGACCGGCGGCAGCGCATCGACGCGCTGCGGATGAGCAGCGGGCTGATCCGGGTCTGGCGCGGCTCGTACGAGGAGCTGGTCCGGCTCGTCGGTGAGCAGCTCGCCACGCCGGAGCCTTGGCTGGCCGGAGCGGCCGCGCATGTGCTGGAGGATCTCTTCGGGCTGGCCGCGCCCGCCGCCGACGCGCTGGCCGCGCGGGTGGCGGCGGACCCCGATGCCTGGGTGCAGGACTGGCCGAGCGGCCCCGCGGGGCTCGGCAGTGCGGTGAAGGCGCTGGCCCGGCTGGGTGACGCGCGAGCCGTGCCCGCGCTGGCCGCGGCGCTGGAACGGCCCGAAGTGCCGCACGACGTGGGGTTCGCCATCGGCCACCTGGGCGCGGCGGCGGCCCCGCTGGCCACGGCGCTGCGCCGCAGGCTCGGCGAGGTCCGTCTCGACGAGGCGGCGCACGACCTGGCGGGCCCGCTCCTCGCGGGGCTGACCGCGCTGCGGGCGGGCGAGGCGACGCCGGAGGTGCTGCGGGTGCTGCGCGGCGCGCCGGAGTACCGGGGCGAGTGGCTGCGTACGGCGGCGCTGCGGGCGCTCGGCTCGTTCGGGCCCGCCGCGCACAGTGCCGTACCGGAGTTGCGTACGCTGCTGCGCCGTCCCGGGTCCACCTCGGCGACCGAGGCGGCGGAGGCGTTGTGGGCGGTCGACGGGGATGCCGACGCCGTGCTGCCGGTACTGATCGAGGGCCTCCAGGCGGAGCGCGTCCACGAGCGGCGCTCCGCGGTGAACGCGCTGGGCAGGCTCGGGACGTGGGCGGCGGTGACCGCGCCCCGGCTGCGCGCGCTGCTCCGACACGAGGAGCCGTGGCTGCGGGTGGACGCGGCGGTCGCGCTGTGGGACGTGTCCGGGCGGGCCGACGAGTCCGTGCCGGTGCTCCTGACGGCCTGGGAGCAGCATCGTCATGTTCGGGTCCGGGTGGCGGAAGCCCTGGCGCGGACGGGGGTCGCTGGTGCAGGGTCGGACATGGCGCACGCGCTGCGCGCCGAACTCGCCTCCGTACGCCGTCACAACGCGATGGACGGCGGATACGGCAGCCACGACACATACGAGGACGAAAAGCTGCTGGCGCTCTGTCGGCAGGCTCTTCTGGGTGATACGGGGAAGGGACCCACAACGTGATCATTTTCGGTACGCGGGGTTATCTGTACCAACTGGCCATCCTGACGATTGTCTGCGGCTGGTGCGGCAATCCGGCCGCCCACACGCTGCGCAAGCGGGTCACCAAGTTCACGCTGTTCTTCGTGCCGTTGTTCCCGTTCTCGACGAAGTTCGCGACGCAGTGCACGTTCTGCGGCGGGGAGCAGCAGATCCCGAAGGAGCAGGCCGAACAGCTGCTGGCGCAGCATGCCGCCTCGCAGAACGGCAACCCGTTCGGGCAGGCGCAGGGGCAGGGACAGGCACCGGCGCAGGGGCAGCCGGGATACGCGCCGGGCGGACAGGGCCAGAATCCGTACCAGCACTGACCAGCACCAAATGGGCATAACAGACTTCCTTCCGAATAAGGTCTATGAGGCATGGGCCATGGGAAGGAGGCTGTCATGCGTCCGCAGTGCCAAATGCGGTGCCGCACGGCGGCGGCCCTCGGGGCCGTCGGTGTGTCCGCGGAGCGCCGATGAGACGGCACCGGACCGGGCGACACGGGGCCGATCGGGGCGGGCCCGGACAGCGGAGCAGGGAGCGGCGCGGACCGCGGATGCCTTCCTGGACCGCGACGCTCACCTGGAAGGCGGCCGTCTTCATCACCGTGATGTGCTGCGCCCTCGCCGCACTGCTGAGCGTGCTGGTCCACACCGACGTGACGCGTGCGACCGTCGGGCAGGCGCGCGAGGAGGCGTTGTCGCGGCTGGCGGACGTCAGCACCGCGTACGAGGCGGGCGAGGAGCTCCCGCCGGGTTCCGGCATCGATCCGCCGGGGCTGCCCGCCTCCCTGCGCGCGCTGGCCGCGCACGGCCGGCGCGGCACGCTCGTCGCCGATCACAACGGGCGTCCTGCCATGTGGGCGGCGGCTCCGGTCAACGGCCGCGCACTGGCCACGCAGGTGGACTACAGCCAGAGCGCCCGCACGATCAACGACCTCGACGGGGCGATCATCGGCTCTTCCCTGCTGGCCACCGGCGCCACCGTCCTCGTCGGCGCGTTCGCCGTCACCCGGGTCACCCGGCGGCTGCACCAGACGGCCCGGGTGGCGCGCCGGATCAGTGCCGGCGACCTCGACGCCCGCGTCGGCGACCCGCGTACGGCGGACCCTTCGCGCCCGCAGGACGAGGTGGCGATCGTCGCCGGGGCGCTGGACACGATGGCGTCCACGCTCCAGCGCAAGCTGCTGACCGAGCAGCGGTTCACCGCGGACGTGGCACACGAGCTCCGCACTCCGCTGACCGGACTGTCGGCCGCCGCCGAACTGCTGCCGCCGGGGCGCCCGTCCGAGATGGTGCGGGACCGGGTCCGGGCGATGCGGGCGCTGACGGAGGATCTGCTGGAGATCTCCCGGCTGGACGCCCGTACCGAACAGGTCGAACTCGATGTGCACGAACTGGCGCCGCTCGTCGAACGCGTGGTGCGCGCGTCCGGAACGGACACCGGGATCCGTTTCGTGGACACCGGCCCGGGGCGGCCCCGGGCGCCGGTGCGCGTCGAGACCGACAAGCGGCGCCTGGAACGGGTGCTGGGCAACCTGATCACCAACGCGCACAAGCACGGCCGCCCCCCGGTGGTGCTGACGGTCGACGGGCCGACGGTCACCGTGCGCGATCACGGACCGGGCTTTCCGGACTATCTGCTGGAGGACGGTCCGCAGCGGTTCCGTACCGAGGGCAGCGGCAAGGGACACGGTCTCGGGCTGACCATCGCCGTCGGGCAGGCCGCGGCCATCGGCGCCGACCTCGTCCTCCGCAACGCCCCGGACGGTGGCGCGGTGGCCCGGCTGACGCTTCCCGCGTACGCACGACCGGACGACGAGTCGGCGGAGCGCCGGGACGATCCGGGATCCGGGCGGCAGCGCTGAGGTGACGGTGCTTCAGCGTCCCGTGACCGCCGACGCCCGCCGCCGGACAGACCGCACGAACACATCGGCCGGGCACATCAGCCTGGCGCATCGGCCTGGCGCATCGGCCTGGCGCATCGGCCTGGCACGTCTGCCGGGCACGCCGGCCGGCACGCCTGCATCGGTTGTCGGCCCCTCATCCCGACGGACATACCCGCTATGACATAAGGGAAATAGACACCACCTCTTGCTACGTTGCGTGGCATGACCGCAACGACGGCGGACGCACCCCCGCCCGATCTACGTCTGCCCAAGCGGCGCGGAGTCGAGCTGCTGCTCCTCATCGGGGCCGTCCTCATCCCCGTCTACGGCTACGCCGCAGTCGGCCTGGCCCGGAACGGCGCGGTCCCGCCCGATGTGGCCGGTTACGGCGCGGGCCTGGGGCTGCTCGCCCTCGTCGCTCATCTCGCGGTCCGGTTACGTGCCCCGTACGCCGATCCGCTGCTGCTGCCCATCGCCGTACTGCTCAACGGTCTCGGCCTGGTGCTGATCTACCGGCTCGACCTGGAGACCCCGAAGGACCAAGCGGCCCCCACCCAGCTGATCTGGTCGACGCTCGGCGTGGCGCTCTTCATCGCGGTGGTCGTCTTCCTGCGCGACCACCGGGTGCTCCAGCGGTACGGCTATCTCTCGGTCGCCACCGCCCTGGCCCTGATGATCGTGCCGATCTTCTTCCCGGCGGTGAACGGCGCCAAGATCTGGATCCGGGTCGGCGGATTCTCTTTCCAGCCCGGCGAGTTCGCCAAGATCCTGCTCGCGGTGTTCTTCGCCGCTTACCTCGCCGCGAACCGCAACGCCCTCGCCTACACCGGCCGTACCTTCTGGAAACTCCAGCTCCCCACCGGCCGGGTGCTCGGCCCGATCGTGGCGATCTGGCTGCTCAGCGTCGGCGTACTGGTCCTGGAACGCGATCTGGGTACGTCCCTGCTCTTCTTCGGCCTCTTCGTGATCATGCTGTACGTGGCGACCGGCCGGACCGGCTGGATCGCGGTGGGTCTGCTGCTCGCCGCCGTCGGCGCGTTCGCCGTCGGCTCCGTCGAACCGCATGTGCACAGCCGGGTCCAGGACTGGCTCGATCCGTTCGCCTCCATCAATGCCGGTCAGGGTCCCAGCCAGCTGGCCCAGTCGCTGTTCGCGTTCGCCGCGGGCGGGATGCTCGGCACCGGGCTGGGGCTCGGCCACTCGATCCTCATCGGTTTCGCCGCCAAGTCCGACTTCATTCTGGCGACGGCGGGCGAGGAGCTCGGCCTGACCGGGCTGACCGCGGTCTTCCTGCTGTACACGCTGCTCGTCGCCCGCGGCTACCGCGCCGGGCTCGCCCTGCGCGACCCCTTCGGGCGGCTGCTGTCGATCGGTCTCGCCTCGATCCTGGCGCTCCAGGTGTTCGTGATCGCGGGCGGGGTGATGGGGCTGATCCCGCTGACGGGCATGGCGATGCCGTTCCTCGCGCAGGGCGGTTCGTCCGTCGTCACCAACTGGATCATCGTGGCGCTGCTGATCCGGGTGAGCGACCAGGCCCGCAGACCGCACCCCGGCCAGGTGGAGACCGGGATCATCGCGCCGGTGACGGAGGACGAACTGTGATCCCGTACCCGCGCACCGCGATCCCGTACCCGCGCACCGCGATCCTGTACCCGCGCACCGCGATCCCGTACCCGCGCACCGCGATCCCGTACCCGCGCACCGCGATCCCGTACCCGCGCACCGCGATCCCGTACCCGCGCACCGCGATCCCGTACCCGTCACGAGCCCCGGAGGTCAGGGCGTGATCCGCTACATCCGCCGGGCCGCCGCGCTCCTGCTTCTGCTGCTCGTTGCGCTGCTGCTGAATGCCGCCCGCATCCAAGTCCTCGACGCCGACAGCCTGGACAACAACCCCGCCAACCGCCGCCTCACGATCGCCCGCTACCACCAGCCGCGCGGCAACATCCTGGTCGGCGGCAAGTCCGTCACCGGCTCCCGGAACACCGGCGAGCAGCTCACGTACGAGCGCACCTACAGATACGGCCCGCTGTACGCGCCGGTGACCGGCTACGCCTCGCAGACGTACGGCACGACCCTGATCGAGCACGCCGAGGACGGCATCCTGTCCGGCACCGACTCGATGCTCGCCCCGTTCCCGCTGTGGAACGAGATCACCCGCAGCCAGCAGCCCGGCGGGAATGTCGTCACGACCATCAAGGACTCGATGCAGCGCGCCGCCTACGACGGACTCGGCGGGCGGCGGGGCGCGGTCGCCGCCGTCGAACCGTCGACCGGCAGGATCCTGGCGCTGGTCTCCACCCCCTCGTACGATCCCGGCCGGCTCTCCGGAACCGGTTCGTCCGTCACCGACGCCTGGCAGCGGCTGAACGCGGCAAAGAGCCAGCCGATGCTCAACCGGGCGCTCCGGCAGACGTATCCGCCGGGCTCCACCTTCAAGATCGTGACGGCGGCTGCGGCGCTCGACGCGGGCGTCGTCACCGATCCCGACGCCGAGACCGACACCCCGTCCCCCTATGTGCTGCCCGGTACGACGACCACGCTCCCCAACGAGGCGCAGGGCTGCGAGAACGCCCCGCTCGCCGAGGCGATCCGGGTCTCCTGCAACACCGTGATGGCGGAACTCGGGGTGCGCGTCGGGCTGAAGGGCATGGTGGACTCCGTGCAGAAGTTCGGCTTCAACGACACCGGGCTGAAGATCCCGTCGGGGGTCGCGAAGAGCAACTTCGACACGAAGATGAGCGACGACCAGCTGGCGCTCTCGTCGATCGGGCAGTTCGACACGTCGGCAACACCGCTCCAGATGGCGATGGTGGCCTCCGCCGTGGCGAACGGCGGCGACCTCAAGTACCCGCATCTGGTGGACCGTACGACCACGAAGAGCGGTTCGACCGTCCACCGCAACGGCTCGCGCACCTACCACCGGGCCATGAACCCGCGCACGGCCACGCAGCTGCGGCGGATGATGGTCGACGTCGTGGAGCAGGGCACCGGGTCCAATGCCGCGATCGACGGGGTGACGGTCGGCGGCAAGACCGGCACCGCCCAGCACGGCATCGACAACTCGGGCAGGCCCTACGCCTGGTTCATCTCCTGGGCGCAGGCGCCGAACGCGGGGCAGCCGGCCGTCGCGGTCGCCGTCGTCGTCGAGGACGCCGCCGCGAACCGGGCCGACATCAGCGGCGGCGGCAGCGCGGCCCCGATCGCCCGTTCCGTCATGGAGGCGGCCCTGCGAGACTGACCGCGTGGCGGATGCGGGCGAGGCGGGCCGGGCGCTGGAGCGGATCGGGCGGGAGGATCCGCGCCTGTGCGCGTTCATCGAGGTGTGGCCCGCAAGGGCGCTCGCCGACGCGGAACGGGCCCGTCAACTCCCCTTGGAGGGGATGCCGTTCGCCGTCAAGGGGCGGACCGGTATCCGTTCGTACGCGGCCCGGCGGCTGATCGCGGCCGGTGGTGTCCCGGTCGGCGCGACCTCGGTGCCGGGCCCCGGTACGCCCTGGCAGACCTGGGGGCTGGGCGCCCACGGCCGTACGGTCAACCCGTGGCGCCCCGACCGCACGCCGGGCGGCTCCTCGGCCGGCTCGGCGGTGGCGGTCGCGGCGGACCTGGTGGAGCTGGCGACCGGCAGCGACGGGGCGGGATCGGTACGGATTCCGGCGGCGTGGTGCGGGGTGTTCGGGCTGAAGACCACGAACGGCCTGCTGCCCTCCCCCGACCGCTCCGGTCTCGCGTCGGCCGGGGTGCTGACCCGTTCGGCGGCTCATGCCGAGACGTACCTGCGCTACGTTCTGGGCGGCTGCGAACCGACGACGGCGGCGGGCGTCCCGGCGGCGGCGAACCTTCCGCACCTTCCGCGCCTTCCGAACCTTCCTCGCCTTCCTCGTCTTCCGAACCTTCCGATCCTTCCGCTCCCTGCTGTGTTCAGCCCCCGTCTGGGGTACGCGGAGGTCGACCCGGAAGTCGAGTCGGTCGTCCGGCACGCGGTGCAGCGGCTCGTTGCCGCCGGGGTGGTGCGGCTCGTGGACCGTACGTGCGAGCTGCTCGACCCCCGGGAGGCGTGGCAGGCGGTCCGGAGCGGGGAGCCGTCCCTGGCCGCCGCGGAGATCCGGCGCGAGAACGACCTCCGGCTCGACGCCCTGTTCGCCCGTACTCCGCTGCTGCTCACCCCGACCACCCCCAACCGCCCGCACGGCCACGACGGCCCGGGCGAGCTCTACTCGACCGCCCTGACCTGGGCGTTCAACCTCAGCGGCCATCCCGCCGCGAGTGTGCCCGCCGGATTCACGGCGGACGGCTGCCCGGTCGGGCTCCATCTGGTGGCGGAGCGCGGGGCGGACGTCCCGCTGCTCGGGATGGCCCGTGCGGTGGAGAACGCGTTGATCACCGTGCGGCCGGGCCGGCCGGGCGGGGCGGGCTGACCCGTCCTACGTGCCGGCCTTGCGGGGCCGGTAGGTGGCGTACATCCATCATGGCCGTCGCGAGGGCCCCGTTCCATCGTGCTGTCGAACGATCTCGGGCCGCTTTTCGCGTCCTACCGTGGCTCCATGACCGTTCTTCACGTACGCGACCACGGCGGCCCCGACGACGGCGGCCCCGACGACGGCCGGCCCGCCCTTCTACTGCTGCACGCGGCTTCGCGTTCCCTCGCCGACTGGGACGCCGTCGCCCCGCACCTCACCACCGGTCACCGGGTGCTCGCCGTGGACCTGCCGGGGCACGGCCGCAGTGCCGCCGCGTCGTGGTCGTTCGACGCGGTGCTGCGCGACCTGGACGAGACCCTCGCCGCCCTGGGAGTCGCCGGTGGCGTGGTTCCCGTCGGACATTCGCTGGGCGGGATGGTCGCCGCGCTGTACGCCGCCGAGCGGCCGGACCGGGTGCCGGGGGCGGTGAACCTGGACGGATTCTGGTGGGGCACACCCACGCAGTACCCGGGGCTGGACCCCGACGAGGTGACGCGGCGGCTGGCCGACATCGGGGACATGGCCCGGGCGTCGGCGGGGCAGCGGATGCCCGCGGAGTACGTCGAGCAGCAGGCCGCGTACAGCACGGGGCTGGGCATCCCGTACGAACGGGCCGAGGCGTCGTTCCGCGCGAGCGTGCGGGAACTCCCGGACGGCGGCTGGCAGTTGCTGCCGGAGCGGGAGTGCGCCCTGGAGATGCTGGACGCCCTGGACGCCCTCGACCTGTTCGCGCTGTTCCGCCGCGTCCCCTGTCCGTTGCTGCTGGTCCGGGCGCTGCACCGGGTGCCACCGACGCCCGGCCTGGAGTGGCTGGACGAGCTGATGGGAGCGTACGGCCACGGCCTGGCCCGGGATCTGGCGGTACTGGTGGCGGAGCGGGAAGGTGTCACGGCCGAGGGCATCGGGGCGACGCACGCGATGCTGCTGGAGGTGCCGGAGCAGGTGGCAGAGCTGGTGCGGGAATTCGTCTCGCGCCTCTGAGACCCGCGACTCCAAGACCCGGGGCTCTGAAACCCGGGGCTCTGAGGCCCGTGACTCCGAGACCCGTGACTCTGAGACCCGTGACTCTGAGACCCGTGACTCCGAGACCCAGGGCTCTGAGCCCCGCGGCTCCGCCGGCCGGCCGCTTCGCCCTCAGTCCCCCGACGGGCTCGTTCCGCCCTGGGCTATCGCCTCCTCGACCTCGGCGACCCTGGCCTCTTCCTCCGCCGCGAAACGCTCCCGGTCCAACTGCTCGGCCAGCAACTCGTCCTGGTTCATCAACAGGTCCAGGTTGGAGTCGCCGAGTTCGAGGACGCCCATGTCGACGTACGCCTTCTGAAGCCGTTCGCCCCACAGGCCGATGTCCTTGACGCACGGCACTATCCGGCTGAACAGCAGCTTGCGGAAGAGCTGCAGGAACGACGACTGCTCGGAGAGTTCCTCGGCCTCGCGCTTGCCGATGCCGAAGTTCTCCAGCACCTCGACGCCCCTGAGCCGGTCGCGCATCAGATAGCAGCCCTCGATGACGAACTCCTCGCGTTCGCGCAGTTCGGCGTCGCTCAGCTGCTTGTAGTAGTCGCGCAGCGCCATCCGCCCGAAGGCGACGTGCCGGGCCTCGTCCTGCATGACATACGCGAGGATCTGCTTGGGCAGCGGCTTGGTCGTCGTGTCGCGGATCATGCCGAACGCGGCCAGGGCGAGGCCCTCGATGAGGACCTGCATGCCGAGGTACGGCATGTCCCAGCGGGAGTCGCGCAGGGTGTCGCCGAGCAGCCCCTGGAGGTTGTCGTTGACCGGGTAGAGCATGCCGATCTTCTCGTGCAGGAACCGGCTGTAGATCTCCGCGTGCCGGGCCTCGTCCATGGTCTGGGTCGCGGAGTAGAACTTCGCGTCCAGGTCGGGGACGGACTCCACGATCCTGGCCGCGCAGACCATGGCGCCCTGTTCACCGTGGAGGAACTGGCTGAACTGCCAGGCGGTGTAGTGCGTACGCAGATCGCCCCGGTCCTTCTCGGTCATCTTCGCCCAGTACGGCGTGCCGTACAGGGTGAGGACGTCGTCCGGGGTGCCGAGCGGGTCGGCGGGGTCGACCTCCAGGGACCAGTCGATGCGCTTGTTGCCGTCCCACTGCTTGTCCTTGCCCTTCTGGTAGAGGGCAAGCAGGCGTTCGCGGCCGTCGTCGTAATCCCAGCTGAAGCGGGCCGCGCCGGAGGCGGGCACCTGCCAGAGCGGTGTGTCCGGGGCGGTGGTGTAGAGGTCGTGTGTCGACACGGACGGCTCCTATTCGCCTTGCAGGCTCCGACAAGTTCCATGGCGCTTACGTCAGTTGGCAGGTTCACACGTTGGTAGACACCGGGTCAACAAGTCGCACAGAAGGGATTGACGACATTGCTGACAGGGAGTCTCATAATGAGTGACCGCCGGTAACCCCTGGGTGAGGTGCCTCCAGCCATGACGACAGTGACCGAACGCGACGTGCAGTTGCTCCGCGACGCACTCGGCCCGCTCCGGGACCGCGAAGAGACCGCCGAGCGGCTGCTCGCCTCCTCGGCCAAGCACTCCTTCGACCCGGACAAGGAACTCGACTGGGACGCGGCGATCGAGGACGGCAAGTGGTTCTGGCCGCCCGAGCTCGTCTCGCTCTACGACACGCCGCTGTGGCGGCGGATGTCCGAGGAACAGCGGATGGACCTGTCCAGGCACGAGGCGGCGTCGCTGGCCTCCTTGGGCATCTGGTTCGAGATCATCCTCATGCAGCTGCTGGTCCGCCACATCTACGACAAGCGGGTGACCAGCAACCACGTCCGCTACGCGCTCACCGAGATAGCCGACGAGTGCCGGCATTCGATGATGTTCGCCCGCATGATCACGTGGGGCGGCTCGCCCGACTACCCCGTACCGCGCGTCTATCACAACCTCGCACGCGTGCTGAAGACCGTCTCCACCACGCCCGGTTCGTTCGCCGCGACGCTGCTCGGCGAGGAGATCCTCGACTGGATGCAGCGGCTGACGTTCCCGGACGAACGCGTCCAGACGCTGGTGCGCGGCGTGACCCGCATCCATGTCGTCGAGGAGGCGCGGCACGTCCGGTACGCCCGCGAGGAGCTGCGCCGCCAGATGGTGACGGCCCCGCGCTGGGAGCGCGAGCTCACCCGGGTGAGCTGCGGCGAGGCGGCCCGGGTCTTCTCCGTCTGCTTCGTCAACCCGCAGGTGTACGAGAACGTCGGCCTGGACCGCCGCGAGGCCGTCGCCCAGGTGAAGGCGAGCGGCCACCGGGCGGAGGTCATGCAGAGCGGCGCGAAGCGGCTGACGGACTTCTTCGACGACATCGGGGTACTCAACGGGGTGGGGCGCAGGTTGTGGAAGAGTTCGGGCCTGCTCGCCTGAGCCGATGCCGCCCCCCATTTGCGTGTTGGTCTTAGGCTTCATGGCATGACCACTGCCGCGCCGCCGACCCGTGCGTACCGAAGGCTCAGCGTCGAGGAGCGCCGCACCCAGCTCCTGGGCGCCGCCCTCAGCCTGTTCGCGCACCGGGCCCCCGACGAGGTCTCGCTCGACGAGGTGGCGGCGGTCGCGGGGGTCTCCCGCCCGCTCGTGTACCGCTACTTCCCGGGCGGGCGGCAGCAGTTGTACGAGGCGGCGCTGAGGTCCGCCGCCGAGGAGCTGATCCTGTGCTTCAGCGAGCCGCCCGTGGGCCCGCCCACGGAGCGGGTGCTGCGCGTGCTCGACCGTTATCTCGCGTTCGTCGACGAGCACGACACCGGTTTCAGCGCGCTGCTGCGCGGCGGGAGCGTCGTCGAGACCTCCCGTACGACGGCGATCGTCGACGAGGTACGGCGGGCGGCGGCCGAGCAGATCCTGCTGCACCTGGGCCGGGGCGACGCCGGTGCGGGGGACGGGGCCGGGCCCCGGCTGCGGATGATGGTGCGCACGTGGATCGCGGCCGTCGAGGCGGCGTCCCTGATGTGGCTGGACGAGGGGAAGCAGCCTGCCGCGGCCGATCTGCGCGACTGGCTCGTCGACCAGCTGATCGCGCTGCTGGCCGCGACGGCGGCGACGGACCCTGATACCGCGTCGGCGGTGGCGGAGCTGCTGCCGCTGGAGACCGCGGCGGGTCCGGCCGGACGGCTGGCAAAGCGGCTGATCCCGGTCGTCGGCGCAGCGGCCCATCTGCTGCCTTCGGACAGGTCCGAGGACTGATCGGTCAGACTGGCACGGTGAGAAGCGAGAACACCCCTTTCAGCGGCGGCCCTCTCGACGGGCGGGTACTGCCCGTCCTCGTCGGCCCGACCGGCCATCCGCCCAAGTGGTACGAGGTCCCGGTACCGGCCGCCGACGGCGGGCCCGCCACCGTGTACGCGTACCGCCGCGTACCGGCCGGCCACTCCAAGCGGCTGGGAATTCCGCGCGGCTGGGTGTACGAGTACGCCCCGGAGGGCCGGGTGCGACACAGCCCCAAGTGGCCCTGGTCCAAGCCGGGCTGAGGGTACGGGGCCCGGTGCGGCCGGGTTGGACCGACCGGCAATCGGGGGCGGTCTAAGATCGACGCTCTGGTGCCGGGCACGGTCAGCAAGGGGGTGCGCCATGGAGGCGCTGCGTCAGGACGATCCACGCCGCATCGGTCCGTACACCGCGCTGGCGCGGTTCCGCGAGACCGCGAGCACTGTGCAGTACATCGCACACGGCGTGGCCGCCGGCCGGGACGGGGGCGCCACCGGCGGGCCCGTCCTGCTCACCGTCGCCCGTCCCGAACTCGCCGCGCTGCCCGCCTTCCGGCGCCGTTTCCAGGCGGAGGCCCGCACGGCGGACCGGCTGGCCGGCGGCTGGGTCCAGCACCTCGACGCCCCGGCGGACGACACGGACGACGGCCTGCTGTGGACGGCCGGCCCCTACCTGCCCGCGCTGACGCTCTCCGAGGCGATCGAGGTCACGGGCCCGCTTCCCGAGCGTGCCGTGCGGATACTGGGCGCGGGCATCGCCGAGACCCTCTCCCGCGTGCACGCCACCGGAGCCGTACTCCAGGGCCTGGCCCCCGGGACGGTGCTGCTCGCCGAGGACGGGCCGCGGCTCACCGCGTTCGGCCCGCTGGCCGCCGCGGCAGCCGCCGAGGCGCGCCCCGGCGGGCAGTTGTCCGTACGGCTCGCCTACCTCACCCCGGAACAGGTCGAGGGCGAGCAGCCCGGACCGACCTCCGACCTCTTCGTGCTGGGCCTGCTGCTGGCGTACGCGGCGACCGGTACGACCCCGCTCGCCGATGGCCCGGCCGCCGAGGGTGCCGAAAGGATCGCCCGCACGGACCCCGAACTCGGCGCGGTCCCGACGGAGTTGCGCGAACTGATCGCCCGCTGCCTGGCGAAGGACCCGGCCGACCGGCCGACCGCGGGAACGGTGGCGACGGAGCTGGCCCTGGAAGGGGCGGCGGGCCTGGCGAAGGGCGGCTGGCTGCCGGAGCGACTGCTGGCCGAGTTGGCGGAACAGGGCGTACGCGTACGGGAGTTGGTCGAGGCGGGGCAGCCGGCGGATGCGCCCGTCGTCACCCCGGAACCCGCGGCCACCACCTCCCCCGCGCCTGCCGGGGACACCCGCACCACGCAGCTCGGGGACATCGGGCGCCACGTACCGACGACCGACCGGCCGACGACCCAGCTGTCCGTCCCGCGTCAACTCGCCGGCCCGCCTGCCGGACCCTCCACCGGCCCCTCCGTCGGGTCCGCCGCCGGGCTCCCTGCCGTGCTCCCGCCCGTCGCGCCGATGCCGCCCCACCCGCTTCCGGTCCCGGTAACTCCCGCACCGTCCCCCGCCTCCGCCTCCGCCTCCCCCACGCTCGGTCGGCGCGGCCTCTTCGTCGGGCTCGCCGCCGGGGCCGCCGGGCTGGTGGTCGGCGGAGGCGGGGTGCTCGCGTTCGGGTCCGGGGACGGAGGCACGACCGACGGCCCCGAGCCCGCACCGAGCCACAGCGGTGCCACCGTCGCGGGGCTGCCGCCGCAGCCGCGTTGGGTGTACCGGCACCCGGCGGCCGAACCGCCGCCGCTCACCGCCACCCTCTGGAACGACCGGCTGCTGGTCGTGACCGGCGAGCAGGGCGCGGCCGGCATCGATCTGCGTACCGGCCGCCGGGTCTGGGAGAGCGCGGACGCCGCCAAGGGGCGCGCCGCCCTGCCCGCGGGGAAGGACCTCTGCTTCGTCGCGGGTCCGACCGAGTTCCTGTGGCTGTCGCCGAAGGACGGCAAGGTCGTGCACCGGGCGGGCTACGTGGACCAGTTCACCGACACGCCGGGGCTCGTGGTGTCGCACATCGTCGGCACGTCCGGTCCGGTGGTCTGGTTCACCGGGGCCCACAAGGTCACGGTCAAGGCCCCGCCCCCGAAGAAGGGCAAGAAGCGCGGCAAGGACACCCAGGTCGTCAGGTCGTACCTCTTCGCGTACGACGTACTCCAGCGCAAGGAACTGTGGCGGACCCCCGTATCCACCGGGCGCGGACCCGCCGCCCCCGTGTACCGGCTGATCGCGACCGGGCAGGACGACTTCGTCGTACGCCAGAGCCCGGCCACGCTCACCCCCGGCGACGTGAAGGCCGCGAAGGGGAAGGCCGTCTTCCGGAGCTTCGACCAGAAGACCGGGAAGCAGCTGTGGAGCCGGTCGTTCGGCCTGATCACACCGGACGCGGCGGCTCTGGGCGACGACCGGGACGTGCTGTACGCGGCGGTGGGCGACGACCTCCAGGCGTTCGAACTCCCCGCGGGCAAGCCGAAGTGGGTGCTGAACGGCACCACGGGTACCCCGTACGGAACCCCCGTGGCCACCGGCACGCTGCTGCACACCACCAACCGCAACCAGGAAGTCGGCGCGGTGGAACGGGAGACGGGCCGACTGCGCTGGCGACGGTCCACCGAGGCCGCCCCCGGCGCCGCCGCCCCCGCGGTGACCCTCAGCACGACCGGCAGGACACTGCTGGCCGCGGACGCGTCCCAGGTCACCGCGTTCACGGCAAAGGACGGCCGCCGGCTGTGGAAGTTCCAGGACATCGGCGCCCAGGACCCGAAGGGCCCCACGGTCACCGCCCCGTACCGGGTCCTGGTGTCCGGTACGAGCGCCGTCATCCAACGCGACCGGATCTTCTACGCGTTCCCGGTTGCCTAGGGTCTGCACGAGGTCAGGACCGGTGGCGTTCGTCCTGGCTGCCACGAGGCGCTTCCATGCCCAGGTGGTGAACTGGGCACAGATGCACGACTGCTACGGGGATATCGATCGCGTCCCCGACACATCCGCCAACCTCCCCGTCCTGCGGTAGGTCCCGGTAAGTCGGAAGCCATCGGCTAGGGCCCGGTATCGGAGCCACAGCCGGATCGCGGCGACAGTGACCGTGTCGGTCGCAGCATGGACGGGCGCCTTGCAGTGCACGGGAATCTGCCTGAAGGGGCAATCCGCCTGATCCACTGGACCACTTCGGCGCCGCCTCCGCCTCCGCCACCCGCGGGCTCCGTGCCCCCGGAATCCACCGTGCAATCTGGGTCGGCTGCAGGGCCGGAGTGCGTCGAGTGCCGAATGTCCGGGGAAGTGGTGGGCCGGGAGGGCGGATGAGGGCGGTCCCGGAGAAGGACCCCGCATCCGTGTCGGGCCGTGGGGGTACCCCCGTCGCGAGAACGTGACACTCACGCCCGAAGTGTCACGTTCGCAAGCACCCCCACCCCACCGCCCACCGGGCGACCGCCCCGCCCCCGACCCCCGCAGCCTGCAACGCCTGCAGCGCGCGGCGGGCAACGCAGCTGTCTCCCGCCTGGTCGCGCAGCGCTACACGGCCCCGGTGAAGCCGTCCCCGGCTCAGGCTGCCGGTTTCCGCAAGGTGAAGTCGGGGCGGCACTCGACACGTTCGGCCGTGCCCACGCTTGACAGCGCGGGCCCGTCGGATGAGCCGGTGTCCGGCTCCGGTTCAACCCGCGCCACTGACGACCCCCTGCATGGTGGTCACACCAGCTTGGCCAGATCGTGGTTGAGTTCGACTACATTGACGTGTTCCTGCCCCAGGAAGCCCAGAACACGTCCCCGGACGTGCTGGGCGACCAGCATTCTGACCTTGGCCGGCGGGAGGTGGCGGGCCTTCGCGACACGGTCGACCTGTTCGTAGGCGTAGGTCGGGGAGATCGCCGGGTCGAGGCCGGAGCCGCTGGCGGTGACGGCGTCCGGGGGGACGGACGAGAACGGAACTCCGTCAAAGGCGGCGACGGCGGCAAGGCGGTCCTGGACGGTCTCGATCAGATCGGTGTTGTTCGGTCCAAGGTTGGAGGCGCCTGAGTTCATGGGGTCGTAGCCGCCCGTGGACGGGCGGGGCTGGAACCACGTGGGGTCGGGGCGCAGCGGCTCCTGCGCGGCCCGGGGATTCTTCTTCGGCAGTGTGAAGTTCTGGCCGATCATTGAGGAGGCCACCGGCTTGCCGTTCGTCGTCAGTAGGGAGCCGTTGGCCTGGTGGGAGAGACCGGTCTGGGCGATGGCGGTGACGAGCAGCGGATAGGCGATGCCGGTGAGCAGGGTGAACACCAGCAGTATCCGCAAGGCGGTCAGATGGTGCCGGAGTACGGGGGGAAGGTGGGTGCGCACCGTGGGATCGCCTTCTTCTTTCGTCGGGACGTCTGTCAGCGCAGTCCGGGGATGAACTGGATGAGGAGGTCGATCAGTTTGATGCCTACGAAGGGCAGTACCAGCCCGCCGAGCCCGTACATCCAAATGTTGCGACTGAGCAGTTTCGCGGCGAAGGACGGCCGGTAGCGCACACCGCGCAGCGCGAGCGGGATCAGCGCGATGATGATCAGCGCATTGAACACGATCGCGGAGGCGATCGCCGAGGTCGGGCTGTGCAGGCGCATGATGTTGAGCTTGTCCAGGCCCGGGTAGACCATCGCGAACATCGCCGGGATGATCGCGAAGTACTTCGCGACGTCGTTGGCGATCGAGAAGGTCGTCAGCGCGCCGCGGGTCATCAGCAGTTGCTTGCCGATCTCGACGATCTCGATCAGCTTCGTCGGGTTGGAGTCCAGGTCCACCATGTTCCCGGCCTCCTTGGCGGCCGAGGTACCGGTGTTCATCGCCACGCCGACATCGGCCTGGGCGAGAGCGGGCGCGTCGTTCGTACCGTCGCCGGTCATCGCGACCAGCTTGCCGCCCTCTTGTTCGCGCCGAATCAGGGCCATCTTGTCCTCGGGCGCGGCCTCGGCGAGGAAGTCGTCCACCCCCGCCTCCTGGGCGATGGCGCGCGCGGTCAGCGGGTTGTCGCCGGTGATCATGACGGTTCTGATGCCCATGCGGCGCAGTTCGTCGAAGCGTTCGCGCATGCCTTCCTTGACGACGTCCTTCAGGTGGATGACGCCGAGGACCCGGGCGCCGCGAGCTTCGCCATGCCGAGTCACTTCGCCGACGACCAGCGGGGTGCCGCCGCTCGCGGCGATTCCGTCGACGATGGCTCCGACCTCTGCCGTGGGGTGGCCGCCATTGTCACGGACCCAGCGCATCACTGCCGTCGCGGCTCCCTTGCGCAGTGACCGACTGTCCTGAGGATCACTGATGTCGACACCGCTCATCCGGCTCTGAGCGGTGAAGGGGACGAACTGTGCCTGGGCCAGTTCGCCCTCGCTACGGCCGCGCAGCGCGTATTGCTCCTTGGCGAGGACGACGATCGAGCGGCCCTCGGGCGTCTCGTCGGCGATCGACGACAGTTGGGCGGCATCCGCGAGTTCTTCGGTGGTCACCCCGTCCACCGGCAGGAACTCGGCGGCCTGACGGTTGCCGAGGGTGATGGTGCCGGTCTTGTCGAGCAGCAGGGTGTTGATGTCGCCGGCGGCCTCCACCGCGCGCCCGGACATCGCCAGCACGTTGCGCTGCACGAGCCGGTCCATGCCCGCGATGCCGATCGCCGAAAGCAGCGCGCCGATCGTCGTGGGGATCAAGGCAACGACGAGGGCGACGAGGACGACGATGGTCTGTTCGGCCCCTGCGAAGACGGCGAAGGGTTGCAGGGTCGCCACCGCGATCAGGAAAACGATCGTGAGGGACGCGAGCAGGATGTTGAGCGCGATCTCGTTCGGTGTCTTCTGCCGGGCGGCCCCCTCCACGAGTGCGATCATCCGGTCGATGAAGGTCTCCCCCGGCTTCGAGGTGATCTTCACCACGATCCGGTCCGAGAGCACCTTGGTTCCGCCCGTGACCGCCGACCGGTCACCGCCGGACTCGCGGATCACCGGTGCCGATTCGCCGGTGATGGCCGACTCGTCGACGCTCGCGATGCCCTCGACCACATCGCCGTCGCCCGGGATGACCTGCCCGGCCTCCACGACCACGTGATCGTCCGGACGGAGGTCGACGCCCGGAACCTCCTCCTCTGCTGCGTCCATCGCGCCGGGCCGCCGGCCGGTGAGACGGCGGGCCGTCGTCGTCGTCCTGGTGCGGCGCAGAGTCTCCGCCTGGGCTTTGCCGCGTCCTTCGGCCACGGCTTCGGCGAGGTTGGCGAAGACGGACGTCAGCCAGAGCCATGCCGTGATCACCCAAGCGAAGACACCGGGTGTCCTGATGGCTGACAGAGTGGTCAGGACTGCGCCGACCTCCACCACGAACATGACGGGTTTGTGGACCATCGAGCGCGGATCCAGCTTGCGCAGGGCTTCGGGGAAGGACGTCAGAAGCCGCTTGGGATCGAGCAGTCCGCCCGAGACCCGGTGCTGCCGGCGCCCGCCGCCGGGCGGGGTGGGAGCCGAAGTGGCGGTCGTGGACATCAGTGCAGACCCTCCGCAAGGGGGCCGAGTGCGAGCGCGGGGAAGTACGTCAGACCGACGACGATGAGGATCACTCCGGTCAGCAGACCGACGAACTGGGGCCGGTGAGTGGGCAGGGTGCCCGCGGTGACCGGAACGGGCTGCTGCCCGGCGAGCGAGCCGGCGAGCGCCAGGACGAACACCATCGGCAGGAACCGGCCGACGAGCATGACCACACCGAGCGCGGTGTTGTACCAGACGGTGTTCGCGCTCAGCCCCGCGAACGCCGAGCCGTTGTTGTTCGCCGCCGACACGAAGGCGTACAGGACCTCGGAGAAGCCGTGCGGTCCGGAGTTGAGCATGGCGGCCCTCTCCCCCGGTAGCGCCATGGCCAGCCCTGCACCGACCAGGGCGAGCGCCGGTGTGGTCAGGATGTAGAGCGAGGCCAGCTTCATCTCCCGGCCCCGGAGCTTCTTGCCCAGGTACTCGGGCGTACGGCCGACCATCAGTCCGGCGACGAAGACCGTGACGATCGCCAGGATCAGGATTCCGTAGAGCCCGGATCCGGTGCCGCCGGGCGCGATCTCCCCCAGCATCATGTTGAAGATCGTCATTCCGCCGCCGCCCGGCGTGTACGAGTCGTGGGAGGAGTTGACCGCTCCGCACGATGTAAGGGTGGTCGATGCGGCGAACAGGGCGGAGGCCCAGATCCCGAACCGCGTCTCCTTGCCCTCCATCATTCCGCCGGCCGCGTGACCGGCCGTGCTGCTGACGCTGTGCAGCTCGTTGGCGGTCACGACGGCGACCGAGGCACCCCAGATCAGTACCATCACGGCAACGATCGCGTAGCCCTGTCGGTTGTCGCCGACCATCGTCCCGAAAGTCCGCGGCAGCGAGAACGCGATGACCAGCATGAGGTAGATCTCGATCAGGTTGGTGAAGGCGTTGGGGTTCTCGAAGGGGTGCGCGGAGTTCGCGTTGTAGAAACCACCGCCGTTGGTGCCCAGTTCCTTGATGGACTCCTGGGAGGCGACGGGGCCCCCGGTGATGCTCTGGTGTCCGCCTGCGATCGTGGTGATGTCGTGGATTCCATGGAAATTCTGAACGGTACCGGCGGCCACCAGAACGATCGCGAAGACGAACGCCAGGGGCAGCAGAACGCGAAGCACGATCCGAGTCAGGTCGACCCAGAAATTTCCGACGCGATCGGTCTTCTTCCTGACGAAGCCCCGGATCAGTGCGGCGACGACGGCGATACCCACAGCCGCCGAGACGAAATTCTGCACCGCGAGGCCCGCCATCTGGACCAGGTGTCCCATGGTCGATTCGCCGGAATACGACTGCCAGTTGGTATTGGTGACGAAGGATGCCGCGGTGTTGAACGACTGGTCCGTGCTGACCGGCTTCATTCCCAGAGACAGCAGGAGATGGTTCTGCAGGCGGAGGAATGCGTACAGGAACACTACCGACACTGCGGAGAAGGCCAGGATGCTGCGCAGGTAGACCGGCCACGTCTGGTCGGCGTCGCCGTTCACTCCGCCTGCCCGGTAGATCAGACGTTCCGCCCGCCCATGGTGATCGGTGGTCAGGACGCGGGCCATGTAGCCGCCCAACGGTCGAAAGGAGAGTCCCAGCGCGACCGCCAGGGCGAGCACGTGGAGCCATCCCGCGAGAGTGTCGTTCATCCGGCCTCTCCGCCTAGAACTTCTCGGGGAGGAGCAGGCAGACGACCAGGTAGATCACAAGGCATACGGCAATGATCAAGCCCACGATGTTTTCCGCGCTCACAGACGTCCGACCCCCTTTGCGATCAGACCAATGAGTGCGAACACCACGACCGTGAGGCCGATGAACGCTACGTCCGGCATACGCGAATCACCTCACAGAGGTATCAGAGGCGGGACTGTTCACCCTGGCCGGAACATGGCGCGAAGGCTCGTTTTTGACGCTATATCAGTCTCCTTCGAGAGTGGCCTGATGCTCCGCAGGCCGATCAGGTGAACGTGGAGCGTGGGGATTCACCCGGCATGGCCGAACGTCACGCTGCCGCCGGGCGCGGCGCTCGGAAGAGTGAGCGCCACCGAGAAGGCGGCTCCGCCGTCCTCGATGGTCGTCTCCAGGGTGCCGTTCATGGCTTCGGTGAGGTCGCGCGACAGCCGCAGAGCCAGACTGTCGCCCCTGGTACTCGATGCCCGGGGGGCGGCTGTGCCCGGTTCCGGGCCCGGGCCGTGCGTCCCGTCCTTCACCTGGATCACCAGGCGGTCGCCCCGGGCCTCGGCGGTGAAGACGGGGGGCCGGTCCGGCGGGCTGTGCCGCAGTGCGTCGGCCCCGAGCGCGGTCAGGGCGCGGGTGAGGAGTGCGGCGTCGGCGATCACGTCAGGCAGCTGTTCCGGCAGGCGCAGAACGATCGAGTGCCCACCGGGCCCGAGGTCGTCCAAGGCGGCGCCCAGTGCCTCGTCGAGGTCGACCGGGCGAAGGTAGAGGTCGAGGGCCCCGGCATGCAGACGGCTCAGATCGTCGAGATCGGTGACCAACTGCGCCGCCCGGTACACGGCCGCCCGGGCCGCGTCCAGAAGCTGCGCTTCCTCGGGACCCAGCTCGTCGGCACGCTGCCGCAAGCGCTGGAGCGCCTCTTCGGCGGTGCGCAAGGGAGCACGCAGATCGCGGCCTGCTGCCAGGAGCAGAGATGCCCGGGTACGTTCGGCGGCTGCGAGAGCGTCGGTGGCACCGCCGCTCCCGACGATACGCCCCCGTTCGTGGACCAGCCCCAGTTCGGCTGCGCACGCTGCGAGGACACGCTGGTCCTCGGTACTCAGTCCTTTGCCGCGGGCGGCCAGCGTGAGGTTGTCGTCGACCGGGCTTTCCACATCCCCCTCGTAGGGCTTTTCCGGCGGCCGTTCCCCGGCGCTGGCGACCACGTACCAGCGAGGCACGGGGGATGCCTCGGGATCCCTTTCGAGCAGGCTGATCGCTCTGAGGCCGAAGTTCTCCCGGATCTGCTCAACCAGTGCCGGCAGCTCCTGGCCCCGCATCATGGCGGTGGCCAGGCGGCTCAACGCCTTCGCCTCCGATGTCGCGCGTACGGCCTGATGCGTACGCTGTGCGGCTGTTCCGGCTGCCGTGCCGACGAGAGCGGCCGTGGCGATGAAGACCACGAGTGCGGCGATCTCGTCGGCACGCTCGACGGCCAGCGAGTGCACCGGTGCCGTGAAGTAGTAGTCGACGAGCAGCGCCGCGGCGACCGCGGCGAACAGCGCGGGGTAGAGACCACCGACCAGGGCCGCCCCGACCACGGCAAGCAGATAGATCACCAGGTCGCCGGCGAGGCCGAGGTGGCCACGGAGCGCGGTCAGCAGGAGCGTCAGTACGGGCAGGAGCACCACGGCGCCGGCCAGCGCGGTCCAGTACCTCCGTGGGCCCGTGCCACGACTCGGACGCGGAAGCGTCGGCACAGCGGTCCCTGCTGCCTCCTCATGGGTGACGATGTGCACGTCGATGGGGCCGGACCGCTTGACCGTCCGCTCTCCCACGCCTGCTCTCAGAAAGGAGGCGACACGGCCGCGCCGGCTCGCGCCCAGCACGATCTGAGTGACGTTCTCCGCCTCGGCGAACTGGAGCAAGGCGTCGGCAACCTCCTCGCCCGTGGTCTGGTGGTAGATGCCGCCGAGCGACTCCAGAAGGGTGCGCTGCGCGTTCAGTGCAGCCGGGTCAATGCCGGTGAGCCCGTCCTCCGGGACCACGTGGAGAGCCAGCAACTCGGTGCCGGGCGTACGAGCGCAGATCCGCGCGGCGCGGCGGATGAGCGTCTCGCCCTCCGGGCCACCGCTCAGGGCCACCAGAATCCGTTCCCGGGTCTCCCAAGGAACGGAGATGCCGTGTTCGGCCCGGTAGCGCTGCAATCCCTCCTCCACCCGGTCGGCGAGCCACAGCAGGGCAAGCTCCCGCAGCGCGGTCAGGTTGCCGACCCGGAAGTAGTGCGTGAGGGCGGATTCGATGCGGTCCGGTGGGTAGATGTCGCCGTGCACCATACGGCGGCGCAGCACCTCGGGCGGCAGATCGACCAGCTCGATCTGATCGGCGCGACGCGCCACCTCGTCGGGCAGAGTCTCGCGCTGCCTGACCCCGGTGATCTGCCGGACCACGTCGTTGAGGGATTCGAGGTGCTGGACGTTGAGCGTGGTGACGACGTCGATGCCGATGTCGAGCAGCTCCTCGACGTCCTGCCACCTCTTGGCATTGCGGGCCCCCGGAACATTGGAGTGGGCCAGCTCGTCCACCAGCGCGACCTGAGGACGGCGGGCCAGCACCGCATCCAGATCCATCTCGGAGAACGCCGCACCACGATGGGCCAAGGTACGCCGGGGAATCGTCTCCAGACCGTCGGCCATGGCCGCGGTCGGGCGACGCCCATGCGGCTCGACGAAGCCCACGACGACATCCGCGCCCAGTGAACGCAGCCGCTGCCCCTCCGCGAGCATGGCGTACGTCTTCCCGACCCCGGGGGCCGCCCCGAGATAGATCCGCAACTGTCCACGTGCCACCGGCGAACTCCTGGCAGGTACTCCATGTCGTACTCGCGCCCTACCATGGTGCGCCTTTCCGCGCTGCTCCACTCGACAGCACCGGCCCCCGAGCCCGCAAGGACACGCTCGAGGTCCATCGAGTCCGAAGCAGCGGGGCTGTCTCGCCACCCGTTACGAGAGAACCGCAGCCCGTCCCTGATCCACCCGCCAGGCCGCAGCCGAAGCACCCGGCTTCCGCACCCGCTCACCGCCTTCCGGGCGAATCCACCGGTCGCCACACCGCGGGGTCCTTGAATCTCCTGACACCGGGTGACCGTATTGATTCGTTGTGCTCACTTATGGGGCATGCCGTGATTCGCCCCGTCACCGGAGGTGATGCCATGCCAGGCGGAGTTCTGCGCGTGGTCTGCACCGCGGCGCTGGCCACGCTCGTCGTAGCCTCGCCGGCAGCCGCCACACCCACGGAGCCGGGACCGGAGGCGAGAGGTGCCGCGAAACCGTCCGTCGCGCCCACGGCCGTTCCCGCTCCGGCGCCCGCGGCAGCGGGCAAGGGCGCCGCACAGCTGCTGACCGAGTTGCAGAAGTTGTACCGGCAGGCCGAGGAGGCCACCGAGTCGTACAACGGGACCGCGGCGGAGCTGAAGAAGCGTACGGCGCAGGCGAAGAAGCTAAGTGCCTCGCTCGCCGCCGCCCGCGTCGCGCTGGCCGGCAGCCGGGACGCGGCGGGGCAGCTGGCCCGGGAGCAGTACCAGGGGCAGTCGGACTTCTCGACGTACGTGCGGTTGCTGCTGGCCCCCGATCCCGAGCACCTCCTCGACCAGGAGCACGTGATGCGGCGGGCGGCGGCCGGTCGGGCGGCGACCGTGAAGCGGCTCGCCGGGGCGGAGAAGCGCGCGGACGAGCTGGCGACCAAGTCGCGCAAGGTGCTGGACCAGCAGCAGGTGCTGGTCGCGAAGCGGAAGAAGCAGCGGGACGCGGTGCAGTCGCGGCTCAAGGCCGTCGAGGCAAAGCTGGCCAAGCTCTCCGCCGCTCAGCTCGCCGACCTGTCCCGGCTGGAGCAGCAGGGCACGGCGAAGGCCCAGGGCGCGCTGGTCGCCGCGGGCGCGCTGTCCTCGGTCAGGCCGCCGTCACGGGCGGGCGACGAGGCGGTGAAGTACGCGATCGAGCAGGTCGGCAAGCCGTACGTGTGGGGCGCGGAGGGGCCGGACTCGTTCGACTGCTCGGGGCTCACCTCGCAGGCGTGGGCGAAGGCGGGCCGGGTCATTCCGCGGACCTCGCAGGAGCAGTGGCGGCAGCTGCCGAAGGTGCCGGTGAACGCGCTGCGCCCGGGTGACCTGGTGATCTACTTCCCGAAGGCCACCCATGTGGCGATGTACGTCGGCAACGGTCTGGTGGTGCAGGCGCCCCGGCCGGGCGCGCAGGTGAAGGTCTCACCGGTGGCGTCGAACCCGCTGCTGGGCGCCGTACGGCCGGACCCGCAGGGCGTGCCGCTGTCCGCGTACGAGGCGCCGCGGCTTCCGCAGGGCGCGTCCGCGGGGTCGGACGCGGGGTACGGCTCGTCCTCGGCGCCCGGGAAGTAGGCCCCGGGCCGCGAGGGCCGCACATGACGACCGGGCCGGGTCCCGTCGGGGGGAACCCGACGGGACCCGGCCCGTTTGCCGCGGTCAGGCGGCCGACGCGGCGCCGGACACCTCGGCGAGGTAGGCGTTCGTCTTCTCCGGGTCGAAGAAGAAGTTCTCGAAGTCCGCCGGGTTGTTGAAGCCGTTGGCGAAGCGGTCGGCGACCGGCTGGAGCTGGCCGGCGGCGCCGATCAGGTTCAGTACGTGCTCCGGCGGTACGCCGAGCATCGCGTTGGTCCACTTCACGACGTGCTGCGTGGTCTCCCAGTGCCGGTCGAACGTGGCCTGCATCCACTCCGCGTCGAACTCGCGGTCGCCGTGCTCGAGGATCGAGTTCAGGTAGGAGTTCGCGCACTTGGAGGCCGTGTTGGAGCCCTGGCCGGTGATCGGGTCGTTGGCGACGACCACGTCCCCCACGCCGAGGACCAGACCGCCGCTGGGCAGCCGGCCGATCGGCTTGCGGACGGTCGGGGCGTAACGGCCCGCCAGGGTGCCGTTGGCGTCGGTCAGTTCGACCTTGGTGGCGCGGGCGTACTCCCACGGCAGGAACCGCTCCAGGAGCTCCAGCGTCTTGGCGAGGTGCTCGGAGGGGTCCTTGATGCCCTGGAACGCGTCGAGCGGGCCGCCCGGGACGCCCTCCCAGAACAGGATGTCGGCACGGCCCGACGTGGTCAGGGTCGGCATCACGAAGAGCTCGCCGACGCCGGGGACCAGGTTGCAGCGGACCGCGTCGAACTCGGGGTGCTCGGGGCGCGGGCCCATGCCGTGGACGTACGCGACGGCCAGGGCGCGCTGCGGGGCGTCGAACGGCGAACGGGACGCGTCCCGGCCGAACATGGAGACCAGCTCGCCCTTGCCCGCGGAGACCATCACCAGGTCGTACGTACGGGAGAAGTAGTCCAGGTCGGAGACGGCGGCACCGTGGATGACGAGCTGTCCGCCGCGCTGGGCGAAAGTCTCCATCCAGCCGGCCATCTTCACGCGCTGGTCGATGGACTGGGCGAAGCCGTCCAGCTTGCCGACCCAGTCGACGGCGCGCGAGGAGTCGGGCGCGGCGACCGAGAGTCCGAGACCCTCGATGCGCGGGGCCTGGGACTCCCAGAAGTTGAGCTGGTAGTCGCGTTCGTACTCGAGCGCGGTGTGGAACATGCACTGGGTCGACATGACCCGGCCGGACCGGATCTCGTCGGCGGTGCGGTTGGACATCAGGGTGACTTCGTAGCCCTTGGACTGCAGTCCGAGGGCGAGCTGGAGACCGGACTGGCCGGCTCCGACTATGAGTATCTTCCGCATCGCGGTTCTCCGTTACGTGTTGCGTGCGAGCTGGGAGGGTGTTGGAGTTCTCGGCCCGGCCAAGAACTTCAACACCCTCCTATGCCGGGGTGGCGTCGAGGGCGTGGCCCACGAGGGCCAGCAGCGACTCGACGACAGTGATCTTGTTACGCGCGTCCATGATCACAACAGGCACGTGCGGCGGGACAGTCAGGGCCTCCCGGACGTCCTCCGCCTCGAACCCAGGCGTTCCCTCGAAGTGGTTGACGGCGACGATGTACGGCAGGTCGCAGCTCTCGAAGTAGTCGAGTGCGGGGAAGCAGTCGGCGAGCCGCCGGGTGTCGGCGAGCACGACCGCGCCGATCGCGCCGCGCACCAGGTCGTCCCACATGAACCAGAAGCGCTGCTGGCCCGGTGTGCCGAACACGTACAGGACGAGGTCGTCGTCGAGCGTGAGCCGGCCGAAGTCCATCGCGACGGTCGTGGTGAGTTTGTCGGGCGTCGCGGTGAGATCGTCGGTCTCCTCGCTGGCCTGGGTCATCATCGCTTCGGTCTGCAGCGGGGTGATCTCGGAGACGGCCCCCACGAAGGTCGTCTTGCCCACGCCGAACCCGCCCGCGACCACGATCTTCGTGGCGATGGGGGCCCTGGTGTGGTCCAACTGCCAGGCTTGCAGCGATTCTTCGGCCTGGTCCCTGGCTCCCGGCTGGCGCGGAGCGAAGAGCGGCGACTCAGAGACGGCGGAGTCCATTGAGCACCCTTTCGAGCAGTGCGCGGTCGGGCTGGCCGGTGCCGTGACCGGTCCCGTACACGCGGATCTTTCCCTGGTCGGCCAAGTCGCTGATCAGCACCCGGACCACACCGAGCGGCATCTTCAGCAGGGCGGAGATCTCCGCGACCGTACGCATCCGGCGGCAGATCTCGACGATGGCCTGGAGCTCCGGCATGACCCGGGTGGCCAGGTTGCCGTTGGTCAGCTCGCGGCGCTCCTCGGGCGCTTCGAGCGCGGCGACGAACGTCTCGACGAGCAGGACGTGGCCGAAACGGGTGCGACCGCGGGTGAGGGAGTACGGGCGGACCCGTGCGGGCCTTCGGTCGGACCCGCGGACGGGCAGCCTGCGGGCGGGTTCAGCAGCGGGCGTCACTGGGTGCTCTCCATCGATTTGCGCAATTCACTGCGGAGTTCGGGGGTGAGTACGTGTCCGGCTCGGCCGACGAAGAGCGCCATGTGGTACGCGATGACGCTCATGTCGCAGTCCGGGGTGGCGTGCACACCGAGCAGCGAGCCGTCGCTGATCGACATGACGAAGACGCTGCCCTCGTCCATGGCGACCATGGTCTGCTTGACGCCGCCGCCGTCCATCAGTTTGGCGGCGCCGACGGTGAGGCTGCCGATGCCGGAGACGATGGTGGCCAGGTCGGCGCTGGAGCCCCGGGGGCCGTCCTGCCGGCCGGTGGGCTCCTGGGTGAGCAGATGGCCGGGGTCGGAGGAGAGCAGCATCAGTCCGTCGGACGAGACGACGGTGACCGAGTGGACCCCTGGCACCTCCTCCACCAGATTGCTCAGCAACCAGTGAAGGTTCCGGGCTTCGGTACTCAGCCCGAATGTGCTGGGCGCAGTCAACTGCGTGCCTCCTCGACTGTGTCCCCCGCCTCATCGGTTCGGCCGTCGTTACGGTCGGCCGGGTCACTGTGCTCGGTATGCGCGGGGCGGCCTGCGTGTGCCGCGGCCCCGGGGAACGGCTGGGTCGCCGTGATCTCGGCGATCTCCGCCTCGACGTCCCGGCGGCCGTTCTTCGCGCCCTGGTGGAAGCCGCCGAGCCGACGGCGCAGCGCCTCCTTGTCCAGGCTGCCCTTGCGCTCCGAGCTGGATGCCGTGGTCGGCTTGACGACCTTGGGGGTGCGCTTGGGCAGCCCCTTGTCCGTGATGCGCTCCTGCGGCGCCGCCGTGCGGGGGCCGGGCAGGGCGTCAGCGACGGGCGTGGGGGCCGGGACCGGGGCCGGGAACTCGTCGGCGGCGCGCTCGTGGCGGTCGGGGCCGATGGCGTACGGGTCGGGGGCCCTGAACTCGGGGACGTCGTCGAACTCCGGCACCGCCGGGAGCCGGACCTGCATCGTGGTCTCGGCCTCGGCCTCGGCGGCCGGGGCGTTGTCCATCGCGTACCCGGGCTCGGGAAGAGGCGCGGAAACGGGCTCGGAGACGGGCGCGGAGACGGCCGCGGAAAGAGGCTCGGAAACGGCCGCCCCGGACTCGCGGATCGTCTGCTCGGCCGCGGCGATCAGCGGGTCGCCGGGCAGGGCGAGCGTGCGCGTCGGCAGTGCGTTGGAGTTGGCCTCGGCGACCGACCCCGGAAGGTTCAGCGCGGGTGCGTCGCCGGGGACCTTCAGCGGCGGTGGCGTGGCGGCGGGCGGCGCCTTCGGCAGCAGGGCCTGGGGCAGGACGACGACCGCCGTGACCCCGTTGCCCTTGTTGTCGCGCAGCTGGACGCGTACGCCGTGGCGGGCGGCCAGCAGCGAGGTGACCTGGAGGCCGAGTCCGGCGTCGGGCATCCCCTTGTCGTCCCGCTCCCCCGCGTCGAACAGGGTGGGGTCGCCGAGCCGGGTGTTGAGCTCGCTCATCCGTGCGGCCGACATCCCGATGCCCTCGTCCTGAACGGAGAGCATCACCTCGCCGGTCTCCAGCAGCCAGCCGGAGAGCTGGACATGGGAGTCCGGCGGGGAGAAGGAGGTCGCGTTCTCCAGGAGTTCGGCGACGAGGTGGCTGAGGTCGTCGGCGGCGAAACCGGCGATCTGGGCGTGCGGTGGCAGGGACTGGATGGTGACCCGCTCGTACCGCTCGATCTCGGAGACGGCCGCGCGCAACACGTCGACCAGCGGGATCGGGCCCGCGTGCCCGTGCCCGTGCTCGGCGCCCGCGAGGACCAGCATGTTCTCGCTGTGCCGGCGCATGACGGTGGCCATGTGGTCGAGCTTGAAGAGGGTGGCCAGCCGCTCCGGGTCGTGCTCGCGCTCCTCCAGGTTCTCGATGACACCGAGCTGGCGCTCGACGAGGCCGAGGGTGCGCAGCGAGAGGTTGACGAAGGTGTGGTGGACCGTGTTCCTCAGCCGCTCCAGCTGGGCGGTGAGGTCGGCCGTCATGACCTGGAGCTCGGCGCGCTGGAGGGTGAGCGCCTCGCGGCCGGCGATCAGCTCGCCGTGCTCGGTCTGCAGGCTCTCGAAGCGGCCGTTGAACTCGTGGAGCAGTCCGTGCAGCTGGCCGTGCAGGGCGTTGATGGACCGTACGACCTGGGCGAACTCGTCGTTGCGGCCGGTGTAGCGGACCGGTTCGGCGTTGTCGGGGTCCGCGGCGAGGCGTGCGGCGCCGATCCGCAGGACGGCGAGCGGCTGGGTGAGGGTACGGGCCACGGCGGTGGAGACGCCGACGGCGATCAGCAGGCAGCCGCCGAGCAGCGCGATCCGCAGTTCGAGCGCGGTGACGTCGTCGTCGCGGAGCTGCTCCAGGTGCTGGACCTGCGCGGTGCCGAGGGCGGACTCGACGCCCCGCATCCGGTCGATCCGGGCGGAGAGGGCCGCTTCGACCTTCTTGCTGCTGGTCCGCTGGTCGGACTCGGACAGCTCGGGACGATCGGTGAGGGAGTTGAGGTACTTCTCCGCGCTGTTGACCTCGGGCCCGGTGACGGTGGACGACAGCTTGTCGCGGGCGGTGGAGCCCGCGGCCTGGTCGAAGTCGGCGAGCGAGGCGAGTTCGCGGACCCGGGCCTGCTGGGCGGCGGCGCTCAGCTCGTCACGGGTGCGGTCGTCCTTGCTGCTGCCCTGGTCCTGGGTCGGGACGGGCAGTCCGGTGACCGGGTCGAGCTGCGGGGTCGTGGAGGTACGGGGCACGGCGAGCGCGGCGAGGAGCAGCCCGCGGGTGGCGGAGGCCTGCTCGGTGGCCCGGCCGAGGGCGAGCGGGGCGCGGGTGGCCTCGGCGGCGCGCGGCGGGGTCTTCTCGGCGAGTTCGTCGGCCAGGTCGAGGAGCTTGGCGATGACCTCGGAGTACGTCTCATGGGCGGCCAGCGCCGTGCCCTTGCCGCTGAGCGCGGCGCGGCGCAGGGAGGGGATGGTGGAGAGGTCGCGGCGCAGTGCGGCCGGGGCCGCGTCCCTGATCTCGTCCACCCGCTGGTCGACGCGGGCGCTCCGGCTGCCGGTGTCGCCCTTGCCGTCGCCCGCCGGGCCGGACGCCTCGTCGCGGCCGGCGGCGATGTAGGTGGTGACCTCGTCCCGTTCGTCGGCGAGGGCGTGGGCCAGCGCGATGGCCTGCTGGTTCAGCTCGGCGAGGGTGACCAGCCGCTGGGAGTCGTTCAGGTCGGCGGAGGCGCTGAGGGCCGCGGGCGCGCCCGCGGCGATGACGGTGATACCGACGACCGCGACACCGGCGACCAGCCGGCTGCGTACGCGCACTGCGCGCCGGGTGCCCTCGCTCTCGGCGGGTGCCGGAGACGTCACCCCGGAACCGCTGTGCCTACTGCCCTTGCTCCGAGGCCGCTTCTTCTGCACCGGTGCTCGCAATCTTGACTCGTCCGCCCTTGAAGCAGAGGTGACGCACGGTCACATGTGAACGAGCGCCCCCGACCGCTGGTACGGCTTCTGACCATTCCAGTGCTTTTGAGAGGGGGGCGCGCATCAACCACTCCGCCACCTGAACGAGTGAACATCACTCCCGAGTTGACGAACAAGTCTCCCCTCGGAGCGCGTCCGGCACACCTGGCCCGTCGGCTGGAACTTCCGCCCGGGCTTTGGCAGGATGCCCGCCCGCACGCCGTACGGAGCCATTCCTTCCACTCCTGGCATCCACCTGACCTGCCGGTACAGGCCAATACCGGACCGTGCAGGGCTCGTGAAGGCGTCGTGCAGACTGACTGCATGCGCATGGAACTCGCGACCGCCCCCGGCAGCCCCGACCGCCCGAACGAGGACTGGGCCGCGACCGCGCTGCCCGCTTCCGGCCAGGGTGGGACGCTGGTCCTGCTCGACGGAGTGACTCCGCCACCGGGTGACGACGGTTGTGTGCACTCGGTCCCCTGGTTCACCGCACGGCTGGGTGGCGCGTTGGTCGAACTGTCTGGATCGCGACGGGATCTGACCCTCCAGGAGATCCTGGCCGAGTCCATCCGACGCACCGCTGGCGCACACCGCTCCACGTGTGACCTTTCTCACGTGCGGACGCCGCAGGCGACGGTCGTCGTGGCGCGCTGGGACGAACGCGAGATCGAGCACCTGGTGCTTTCCGATTCCGTACTGCTGTTCGAGGCGCCCGACGGGACCGTGCGTCCCCTCCTCGACGACCGGCTGGACCGCCTGCCGCCGGGCTCGTTGGCCAGTGACGCGATCGCCGACACCACGGTGCGGAACAAGGAGGGCGGCTTCTTCACGGCCGCCGCCGATCCCGCCGTGGCGGCCCGCGCGGTCAACGGGCGCACCCCGCTCGACCGGGTGCGGGCGCTGGCCGCGATGACCGACGGGGCGGCCCGATGGACGGAGATGTTCCGCGAGGGCGACTGGGCGGACTGCCTCGGCATGCTCCACAAGGAGCGGCCCCAGGCGCTGATCGACCGGGTCAGGGCGCTGGAGGACGCGGACACGGAACGCGCGTTTCTGCGCCGCGGCAAGACGCATGACGACGCGACGGCGGTCTACGCGCTGCTGTGACGGGCCGCGGCCGGGACCCGGGTCGAACCGGGGCCGGGGTGGCGGCCGGAGCCCGAGCGGGGGACGGCGCCCGGGCCGGGGCCGGGGATCAGCCCTCCGCGCGGGCGTTCAAGTGGTGCAACAGCCGGGCCAGCTCGGCCACCTCGGCCCGGTCCCAGTCGGCGAGCTTGCGCGCATAGCGGTCGCGGCGGGCGTCGCGGACGCTGCGGTAGCGGGCCAGCCCCTCGGCGGTGAGGTGGACGAGAAAGGCCCGGCCGTCGGCCGGATCGGGCTCGCGCGCCACCAGTCCGAGGTTCTCCAGGGCCCGTAGTTGACGGCTCATCGTCGCCTTGCCGACCCCGAAGTAGGCCGCGAGCTCGGTGGCCCGCTGCCGCCCGGCCGACTCCAGCCGTACGAGAAGTCCGTAGGCGGCGGCCTCCAGTTCGGGGTGGACCTCGCGCGCCATTTCGCCGGAGTTGGCCCGCGCCCGGCGCAGAAAGACGGCCAACTCCCGCTCCAGGGCAAGGAATGCGTGGTCCACACCACTTTCTCCGGTGGCGCCGGGTTCACTACCGCTTTCGCTCCCGTGCACGTCAACACCCCTCGTGAGCTTTCCTGCCACTGAAAGTTTCTTCCGCCGCTGGTCATCGCCGCAGCTCGGCCAGTATTTCGCAGGCGTAGACCAACGGCAGCCCCCAGGCCCCCTTCCGCAGCACGGGTCTACGTGCGTAGCGTCATACATGGCATGTTCACACCATGTCATGCCGACAGGGGTACTCCCCGTGCCCCTGGGATCAGCACGTCCCCCCACCAAGGCCCTCGGAGGCACTCACATGCCGGTGCTCAGATCCGCTTCCAGAACATCCCGTCGCTCGCGCTTCGCGGCAGCCGGGACCCTGCTCGCAGCCCTCTCCCTCCTCCTCACCCTGCCCGGCGCGGCGAGCGCCGCGGGCACCCACGACGCCGCCGCGGCGGCCAAGAAGCCCGCCCGGGGCACGGCCACGATGGGCATGGGTGTCATCGCCCACGACGGCCAGGGCGCACTGCCGGGCGAAACCCTCGCCGTCCAGACCGAAGGCGTCGACGTCTCCGGCTGGCAGGGCAACGTCGACTGGGCGACCCTCTGGAACAGCGGCGTGAAGTGGGCCTACACCAAGGCCTCCGAGGGGACGTACTACACGAACCCCTACTTCGCCCAGCAGTACAACGGCTCATACAACGTCGGCATGATCCGGGGCGCGTACCACTTCGCGACCCCCGACACCACGAGCGGCGCCACCCAGGCCAACTACTTCGTGGACCACGGGGGCGGCTGGTCGCGGGACGGCAAGACGCTGCCCGGCGTGCTGGACATCGAGTGGAACCCGTACGGCGCCCAGTGCTACGGCAAGACCCAGGCCGGCATGGTGTCCTGGATCCGCGACTTCGTGAACACGTACAAGGCACGCACCGGACGTGACGCGGTCATCTACACCGCGACGAGCTGGTGGCAGACCTGCACCGGTAACAATTCGAGCTTCGGCACCACCAACCCGCTGTGGGTGGCCCGCTACAGCTCCACGGTCGGCGAACTCCCGGCCGGCTGGGGCTACTACACGATGTGGCAGTACACCTCGTCCGGCCCCTACGTCGGCGACCACAACCACTTCAACGGCGCCCTCGACCGCGTACAGGCGCTCGCCAACGGCTGAGCCCGCCGCGCCCGCACCGGTCACCCCCGTCGCACGGCCGAGCTCCCGGTGACGCACCCAGTCACCGGGGGCTCCACCCTGTTCACGCCCCCGACCAGGAACTTCGCCCTCCGGGCTGAACCAAGGACCCCTATGCACTCGGTGTATACCCCGTGTGTACAGTCCTCCTCTGCCGCACATCGCGTGCCTTGTTCAGCCACGGAGGAGTGACCCGCCTTGTCCATGAAGACGAAGTCGATCGGTACGGGGTTGGCCGCCGCCCTTGTGACAGCGCTCACCCTGACACTGAGCGGCTGCTCCATGCAGACCACCGCGCCGGCCTCGGCGCGCGGCGACGCGGGCTCCGACGCCAAGGGTTCCTTCGGTCCGGTGGACTGCCGCAAGGCGAAGTGCATAGCGCTGACCTTCGACGCGGGACCGGGCGAGGACACCCCGCATCTCCTGGACATCCTCAAGGAGAAGAAGGTGCACGCGACCTTCTTCCTGCTCGGCAAGAACCACGTCAAGAAGTACCCCGACACCGTGCGCAGGCTCGCCGCCGAGGGGCACGAGGTGGCCAACTACACCTGGACCCACCAGATCCTGACGGACAGGAAGCCCGCCGAGATACGCGCCGAGCTGGAGAAGACGCAGGACGCGATAGCGGAGATCACCGGCAAGAAGCCGCGTCTGATGCGTCCGCCGCAGGGCCGCACCGACGACACCGTCTCGGACATCAGCAAGGACCTGGGGCTCTCCCAGATCCTGTGGAGCGCCACCGCCAAGGACTACTCCACGAACGACTCGGCGCTGATCAAGAAGCGCATCCTGGACCAGGCGAGCAAGGACGGCGTCATCCTGCTGCACGACATCTACAAGGGCACGGTGCCCGCCGTGCCCGGCATCATCGACGCGCTGAAGAAGCAGGGCTACACCTTCGTCACCGTCCCCCAGCTGATGGCACCCGCCGAACCGGTCCCGGGGACCGTCTACCGCCCCTGATCGCGCTTTCCGGCCGGAACACGGAAATGGCCCGCCCCGGACCCGTAGGCCGGAACGCGAGAACGGCCCGCCCACCCGTTGCCGGGAAGGCGGGCCGTTCGTACCGGTCGCGCACGTGAGGCCACGTCCGTCACGCCGTGGCCGCTACGCCGCGGCCGGGATCCTCTCCTCGGGCCTGGCCGCGGCGGCCGGGGCGAGGGCGATCTCCAGCACCTGGCGCACATCCGTCACGGGGTGGACCTCCAGGGTGTCCAGGACCTCGGCCGGGACATCGTCCAGGTCCGCCTCGTTCCGCTTCGGGATCACCACGGTCGTGATTCCGGCCCGGTGCGCGGCCAGCAGCTTCTGCTTCAGGCCGCCGATCGGCAACACCCGCCCGGTCAGCGAGACTTCACCGGTCATCGCCACATCCGTACGGACCAGCCGCCCGGAGAGCAGCGAGGCCAGCGCCGTCGTCATCGTGATGCCGGCGCTCGGGCCGTCCTTCGGGACCGCGCCCGCCGGGAAGTGAATGTGCACGCCGCGGTCCTTCAGATCCGCGACCGGCAGCTCCAGTTCCGCGCCGTGCGACCGCAGGAAGCTCAGCGCGATCTGCGCGGACTCCTTCATGACGTCGCCGAGCTGACCGGTGAGGGTCAGTCCGGACCCCCCGGTCTCCGGGTCGGCCAGCGACGCCTCCACGAACAGCACGTCGCCGCCCGCGCCGGTCACCGCGAGCCCGGTGGCCACGCCCGGCACCGCGGTGCGGCGCTCGGCCGGGTCCTGGGCGGACTCGGGGACGTGGTGCGGCCGTCCGATCAGACCGCGCAGATCCGCCTCGGTGACCGTGAACGGCAGCTCCCGGTCGCCCAGTTCGTGCTGTGCCGCGACCTTGCGGAGCAGCCGGGCGACGGCCCGCTCCAGGTTCCGTACGCCCGCCTCGCGGGTGTACTCGCCGGCCAGCTTGCGCAGCGCGGACTCGTCGAGCGTCACCTCGTCCTTCGCCAGGCCGGCCCGCTCCAGCTGGCGCGGGAGCAGGTGGTCACGGGCGATGACGACCTTCTCGTCCTCGGTGTAGCCGTCGAGCCTGACCAGTTCCATCCGGTCGAGCAGGGCTTCCGGGATGGCTTCGAGCACATTGGCCGTGGCCAGGAAGACGACGTCGCTGAGGTCGAGTTCGACCTCCAGGTAGTGGTCGCGGAAGGTGTGGTTCTGCGCCGGGTCGAGGACTTCGAGCAGGGCGGCCGCCGGGTCGCCCCGGAAGTCGGAGCCGACCTTGTCGATCTCGTCGAGCAGGACGACCGGGTTCATCGAACCGGCCTCCTTGATGGCCCGGACGATACGCCCCGGCAGGGCGCCGACGTACGTACGCCGGTGACCGCGGATCTCCGCCTCGTCCCGCACCCCGCCGAGCGCGACGCGGACGAACTTGCGGCCCATGGCGTGCGCGACGGATTCACCGAGCGAGGTCTTGCCCACGCCCGGCGGCCCCACCAGCGCCAGCACGGCACCGCCGCGCCGCCCGCCGACGACGCCCAGGCCGCGGTCGGCACGCCGCTTGCGGACCGCCAGGTACTCGGTGATCCGCTCCTTCACGTCCTGCAGGCCCGCGTGCTCGGCGTCGAGGATCTGCTGGGCGCCGCGGATGTCGTAGGCGTCCTCGGTCCGCTCCGTCCACGGCAGTTCCAGGACGGTGTCGAGCCAGGTCCTGATCCAGGAGCCCTCGGGGCTCTGGTCGGAGGAACGCTCCAGCTTGTCGACCTCCTTGAGCGCGGCCTCGCGGACGTGCCCGGGAAGGTCGGCGGCCTCGACGCGCGCCCGGTAGTCGTCGGACTCGTCCTCCGGGTCGCCGTTGAGGTCGGCGAGCTCCTTGCGTACGGCGTCGAGCTGGCGCCGCAGCAGGAATTCGCGCTGCTGCTTGTCGACGCCCTCCTGGACGTCCTTGGCGATGGACTCGGCGACATCCTGCTCGGCGAGGTGTTCACCGAGCCACTGGATGGCGAGCTTCAGCCGGGCGACCGCGTCGACGGTCTCCAGGAGCTGCACCTTCTGGGCGGTGGTGAGGAAGGGTGAGTAACCGGAATTGTCGGCGAGCGCGGAGATGTCCTCGATCTGCTGGACCCGGTCCACGACCTGCCAGGCACCGCGCTTCTTCAGCCAGCTCGTGGCGAGTGCCTTGTACTCCTTGACCAGCTCGGCGGCGGCCCCGGGGAGTGGATCGGGGACAGCCTCGTCGACCCGCGTCCCCTCCACCCAGAGCGCCCCGCCCGGACCACTGGTCCCGGCCCCGATCCGCACCCGGCCACGGCCGCGGATGAGCGCGCCCGGATCCCCGTCCGAAAGCCGTCCGACCTGTTCGACGGTGCCGATGACACCAGTGCCGGTGTACGTACCGTCTACCCGTGGCACAAGCAGCACCTCGGGCTTGCCGCCGCCCTCGCGGGCTGCGGCCTGTGCGGCTTCCACGGCGGCGCGTACATCGGCGTCGGACAGGTCCAGAGGCACCACCATCCCGGGCAGCACGACCTCGTCGTCGAGCGGCAGCACGGGCAGGGCGAGCGGAGTGACCGCATTGGACTCGGTAGCCATGATCTCCCCTTCGGCAGTCAAGTTGAGCTATGCAGACTCAATGCTTGTGAGCCGCTCATTGTTCCCCGCGGTGTGTTCGCTGTGAGCGATCAGCTGAACGCTGTGCGCACGCCCGGCAGGCCGGGTCCGGTCCTGCGCACATGCACGCAGCGGTGAACCCTGCGCGCGTCCGTTTTGATCCGAGCCGCTCCGGCCTCCGTCGATCCGAGCCGCCCGGCCTGCGAAAACCGGTCGGCAACCGGCCGGAACGCGGGCAGAGTGACCGCATGAACGACTACGGCGACGACAGCGGCGGCCGGGGGCTGAATCCGGACGGGACGATCCGGCGGGAAGGCTCGCTGACCCGGGTGCCGGCGGTGTTCGCCCCCGTGGTGGACGCGGCCCGCGCCCGGATCGCCGAGACGTTCGGCGGCGCCAGGCTGCACAGCGCGTACATCTACGGCAGCATTCCGCGCGGCACGGCCGTTCCCGGCGTCTGCGACCTGGACCTGCTGCTCGTCCTGCGCGCCGAGCCCACCGAGGCCGACCTGGCGGCGGCCCGGACCATCGAGGCCGAGCTGGACGGCTCGTTCGGCCAGATCGACGGCGTCGGCATCCTCCTGGGAGCCGCCGACACCGTCACGAGCGAACTCGAACGCAACGACTTCGGCTTCTTCCTCGCCTGCCTGTGCACCCCACTGCTGGGCGAGGACCTCGCCGCGCGGCTGCCGCGCTACCGCCCCACCCCGCTGCTCGCCCGCGAGACCAACGGGGACCTGCATCTCTCGATCCCCCGCTGGCAGCGACGGGCCGCCGAGGCCACCACGGACGCCGAACGCCGAAGCCTCAGCCGCGGCGCCGCCCGGCGCATCGTCCGGTCGGGCTTCACGCTGGTCATGCCGCGGTGGGGCGGCTGGACCAGCGACCTGGCCGAGTCCGCCGAGGTGTTCGCCGGCTACTACCCGGACCACCCGGAGCGCGTCGAACAGATGCGGACGGCCGCGCGCACGGGCCGTACCCCGTCCGCCGACCCGGCCGTTCTCGCGATGCTCATCGACGACCTGGCTCCCTGGCTGGCGGCCGAGTACCTCGCGGTGCACGGCGAGAAGGCCCCACGTTCCTGACCACCGCACCCCCGGTCACCGGGCCCCGGCCCTGCGCAGCAGTGGCCAGCAGGCCACGCCGAGCACCAGCGCCAGGGAATGCCCCCAGCGCGGTCAGCACGAGAGCGAAACCGAAGACGTACGGGGAGCCGAGCCCGCCGACTACCCACAGGGCGCTGGCGGCTAGATCCTTCGACCATCTGGAGACGTTTGAGCCACCGGCCGATCCGATCCACGCCGCACCGCCCGTCCCTGTCCTCTATATCCGCTCCCGCGCCCTTCCCCTCACCGCCGTCGCCCTGACCGGCATCGTTCTCGTGGCCGCCGGCGCGGCCCACTGGCTGGAAACCAGGCCGTACTCCGACCACACCGCCCGCATCCCGGTCGTCGTACTGGCCCCGCTGCTCGCCTCCGCCGCGATCGGCACCAGCCTGCACGCGGACAGCGACGAGCTGGACCGGACCGCCGTACGCCGCTGGTGGCCGCGCCGGCTGCTGGCCCTGACCGTGCTGACGACCGTGGCGCTCGCGCTGGCGGTCCCGGGGCACCCGGAGGCGTTCGGCGGGCCGGCCATGGTGCGCAACGTGCTCGGCGCGACCGGGGTGGCCGTGGCCTCCGCCGCGCTGATCGGTGCCCGGCTGAGTTGGCTGCCGATGACGGTCTACGGCGGCGCCGTCCATCTGGCGGCACCCCGCACCCACGGCGGCGCGGCGGCGGTGTGGGCGTGGCCGATGCAGCCGGGCTCGCAGGCCGGGGCGTGGGCGGTGGCCCTGACGGCGTACGCGGTCGGCGCGGTCCTCCTCGCGGTGCGCGGCGCACGCCCGGAGGGCGCGTAACGCGCGACCTCGCGCGCCCCCGGACAGACGGGAACAGGTCGGACGGATCCGGCAGTCCGCCGGCCTCCGGCGGCACCGACCGGCCGTGTCGGACGGATCAGGCAATCCGGCGATCCACCGACCCCCGACCACGCCGACCGGCCAACCGCACGGATCAGGCAATCGATTGGCCTCCGGCCTCGTCGACCGGCCAGGATGGCGGGGGCCTTATCCGTCAACCGCATCCGTCATCCACCGGAGACCCGTACCATGCCCGAAATCCACGGCCCCACGTTCCACAGCCCCGTGATCCATGGCCTCGGCACCCTCGCCCCCGTCACCCTCGACCGCCGGGAAGGACCGTGCGGCGAGGTCGTCCTGCGGGAGCGGGGTGACGACTTCGAGATCATCGCCAACGGATGCTTCCTCATGGACACCTCGGACGGGCGGTCCGAGCGGCTACTGATCGACGCGGCGCTGGCCGCGCTGCCCGCGGGCCGGACGGCGCCGTCGGTGCTCATCGGGGGGCTCGGGGTCGGGTTCTCGCTCGTGCGGGCCGCCGCCGAGCCGCGGTGGGGGCGGATCGCCGTCGTCGAGCGGGAGCAGGCGATCGTGGACTGGCACCGGAAGGGGCCGCTGGCGCGGATCTCCGGTGCGGCGCTCGCCGATCCGCGGACCGCGATCCTGACGACGAATCTCGTCACGTACCTGCGCACGACTACGGACCGTTACGACGCCCTGTGCCTGGACATCGACAACGGGCCGGACTGGACCGTCACCGAGGACAACACGAGCCTGTACTCCCCCGCCGGTCTGGCGGACTGCCGGAAGCGGCTCACGCCGGGCGGCGTTCTCGCGGTCTGGTCCGCACAGCCGTCCGCCGACTTCGAACAGAGCCTGCGGAATGCCGGATTCGGCGGGGTAAGGACCGAAGAGATCCCCGTTGCCCGAGGTGTTCCCGACGTGGTGCATCTCGCACTTCGGACAGACTGAGAGCCCCCACCGGGTATCCACGGCCCCCGGACGCCCGGGGGCCAAGCGCCACAAGGCCGACACTCCGCCACTTCGTCGCACCCAAGCCGATACACCCTGCGTAGCCGAGAGCACTCCGCTGCCTTTACGCTGCTGACCGGTGACGGGATCACCCATGACATTCACAAGCGAAGACCGTGCGTCCGGGGGAATGGCCCCCGTGAGAACGGGCAGGGGCGGGGCGATGGAACAGACACACACCACCCACAACGGTGTCGCGGCCACCCCGGGCGCGCAGCGCCGGGTGCTGGTGGTCGAGGACGACGTCACGATCGTCGATGCCATTTCCGCCCGGCTGCGGGCCGAGGGCTTTCTGGTGCAGACCGCACTCGACGGCCCCGCGGCAGTGGACGCGGCCGAGGCGTGGCAGCCGGATCTGATGGTGCTCGACATCATGCTTCCCGGCTTCGACGGCCTGGAGGTCTGCCGCCGCGTGCAGGCCCAGCGGCCGGTGCCGGTGCTGATGCTGACCGCCAGGGACGACGAGACCGACATGCTGGTCGGCCTCGGGGTCGGCGCCGACGACTACATGACCAAGCCGTTCTCGATGCGCGAGCTGGCGGCCCGGGTGCATGTCCTGCTGCGCCGGGTCGAGCGTGCGGCGCTGGCCGCGGTCACTCCGCGCAGCGGCATACTGCGCCTCGGTGAGCTGGAGATCGATCACGCGCAGCGCCGGGTCCGGGTGCGCGCCGATGACGTCCACCTCACGCCGACCGAGTTCGATCTGCTGGTCTGCCTGGCCAATACGCCGCGTGCGGTGCTCTCCCGGGAGCAGCTGCTGGCCGAGGTCTGGGACTGGGCGGACGCCTCCGGCACCCGTACCGTCGACAGCCACATCAAGGCGCTGCGCCGGAAGATCGGTGCGGAGCGGATCCGTACCGTGCACGGGGTCGGCTACGCCCTGGAGACCCCGTCGCCATGACCCGGACCGGTTCCGGATTGCGTCCCTTTTCGGTCAAGGCCAAGCTGGGCACGCTCGTGGTGGTCTCGGTGTTCATCACCACCGGGCTGCTGATGGTGGCCCTGCGCACCAGGACGGAGCTGCGCTTCATCACGGTGTTCTCGGTGATCGCGACCCTGCTGATCACCCAGTTCGTGGCGCACGGCCTGACGGCGCCGCTGGACGAGATGACGACCGTGGCCCGGTCGATATCGCACGGCGACTACACCAGACGGGTGAGCGGCGCCGGGCGGCGTGACGAGCTCGGCGACCTGGCCCAGACGATCAACCTCATGGCGGACGATCTGGAGGCCGTGGACCGGCACCGCAAGGAGCTGGTGGCCAATGTGTCCCATGAGCTGCGGACACCCATCGCGGCGTTGAGAGCCGTGCTGGAGAACGTCGTGGACGGGGTGTCCTCGGCCGATCCGGAGACCATGCGCACGGCCCTGAGGCAGACCGAACGGCTCGGCAGGCTGGTGGAGACGCTGCTGGACCTGTCCCGTCTGGACAACGGTGTGGTCACGCTGAAGGCCCGCCGTTTCGAGGTGTGGCCGTATCTCTCGGGCGTGCTGAAGGAGGCGAACCTCGCCGCCTCGCACCGCCGGCTGCCCTCCGGTTCCGGGAACCACACCCGCAAGGACGTCCATCTGCATCTGGACGTGTCGCCGCCCGAGCTGACCGCGCACGCGGACGCGGAACGGCTGCACCAGGTGGTGGCCAACCTCATCGACAACGCCGTCAAGCACAGCCCACCGCACGGCCGGGTCACCGTCCTCGCCCGGCGCGGGGCCGGGCCGGAGTCCCTGGCGCTGGAGGTCCTGGACGAGGGGCCGGGCATTCCGGAGGCCGAGCGGCACCGGGTCTTCGAGCGTTTCAACCGCGGCGAGGTGCCGTCCCCGCACGGTCCCGGCAGCGACGGCGGTACGGGTCTGGGCCTGGCGATCGCCCGCTGGGCGGTGGATCTGCACGGCGGCCGCATCGGTGTGGCCGAATCCGCACGCGGCTGCCGCATCCAGGTCACTCTTCCGGGGATCCCGCAACCGCGAGGTTGACATAGGGTTCGAACCGGAAGGGCACGTTCTGCGTGTTCTCTTTCAGGGGTACGGTCCAAGGGGCCGTAGCTGCGGCCCTGCGTACCCGAAGTGCAGCGGAACCATGGTTATTTCCCGCCATTTCTTGCGCCGAAACCCGCCTTCTGATGTGACTTGCACGACGAAGACCGGCCCGGCCTGCATGGAACGGCTCGGGAGGCGTAGCCTTGATTTCCGCTGTCCATCACCTTGTGAAGCGGAAGAGGGCGGTTGCCGCCGTGTCGTCTCAGTCCCCCAGTAACTCGAGCATCTCGACCGACCAAGCCAGCCCGGGTTCCGACCCGGCTGCGGCTTTCGGCCCCAATGAGTGGCTCGTCGACGAGATCTACCAGCAGTACCTCCAGGACCCCAATTCGGTCGATCGCGCCTGGTGGGACTTCTTCGCCGACTACAAGCCGGGTACGTCCGGCACGGCGGACAAGCCCGTTCCCGGCGCCGCAGCCGCTGGGGCTGCGGTGACCCCGGCCCCGGCCGCCACCGCACCGACCACCACGCCCCAGGCCCCTGGGGCGCAGGTCCCGGCGCCCGCGGCTCCGGCGCCCGCACAGGCCGCCCCCGCCGTCGCTGCCCCGGCAGCACCGGCGAAGGCCGCGCCGGCCGCGAAGCCCGCCGAGGCCCCGGTGAAGGCTGCGGCGGCTCCGGCCACCGAGGCCCCGGCCGGCCCGGAGTACGTGACGCTGCGCGGCCCGTCGGCCGCCGTCGCGAAGAACATGAACGCCTCGCTGGAGCTGCCGACGGCCACGTCCGTCCGCGCCGTTCCGGTGAAGCTGCTCTTCGACAACCGCATCGTCATCAACAACCACCTCAAGCGTGCCCGCGGCGGGAAGATCTCCTTCACGCACCTCATCGGGTACGCGATGGTGCAGGCCCTCAAGGCCATGCCGGCGATGAACCACTCCTTCGCGGTGAAGGACGGCAAGCCGACCCTCGTCAAGCCGGAGCACGTCAACCTCGGTCTGGCCATCGACCTCGTGAAGCCGAACGGCGACCGCCAGCTGGTCGTCGCGGCCATCAAGAAGGCCGAGACGCTCAACTTCTTCGAGTTCTGGCAGGCCTACGAGGACATCGTCCGCCGCGCCCGCAACGGCAAGCTCGGCATGGACGACTTCACCGGCGTCACCGCCTCGCTGACCAACCCCGGCGGCATCGGCACCGTGCACTCCGTGCCCCGCCTGATGCCCGGCCAGGGCCTCATCATGGGCGTCGGCGCGATGGACTACCCCGCCGAGTTCCAGGGCACCTCCCAGGACACCCTGAACAAGCTGGGCATCTCCAAGGTCATGACGCTGACCTCGACGTACGACCACCGGGTCATCCAGGGCGCCGCCTCCGGCGAGTTCCTGCGGATCGTCGCCCAGCTCCTGCTCGGCGAGAACGAGTTCTACGACGAGATCTTCAAGTCGCTGCGCATCCCGTACGAGCCGGTCCGCTGGCTCACGGACATCGACGCCTCGCACGACAACGACGTGACCAAGGCCGCACGGGTCTTCGAGCTGATCCACTCCTACCGGGTCCGCGGCCACGTCATGGCCGACACCGACCCGCTGGAGTACCGCCAGCGCAAGCACCCCGACCTGGACATCACCGAGCACGGCCTCACCCTGTGGGACCTGGAGCGGGACTTCGCGGTCGGCGGTTTCGCCGGCAAGTCGATGATGAAGCTCCGCGACATCCTCGGTGTGCTGCGTGAGTCGTACTGCCGCACCACCGGCATCGAGTTCATGCACATCCAGGACCCGAAGCAGCGCAAGTGGCTCCAGGACCGGGTGGAGCGCCCGCGCGCCCAGCAGCCCGAGCGCGAGGAGCAGCTGCGCATCCTGCGCCGGCTGAACGCCGCCGAGGCGTTCGAGACGTTCCTGCAGACCAAGTACGTCGGCCAGAAGCGGTTCTCGCTGGAGGGCGGCGAGTCCGTCATCCCGCTGCTCGACGCGGTCATCGACTCCGCCGCCGAGGCCCGCCTCGACGAGGTCGTCATCGGCATGGCCCACCGCGGCCGGCTGAACGTGCTGGCGAACATCGTCGGCAAGTCGTACGCGCAGATCTTCCGCGAGTTCGAGGGCAACCTCGACCCCCGGTCGATGCACGGCTCCGGCGACGTGAAGTACCACCTGGGCGCCGAGGGCACCTTCACCGGTCTGGACGGCGAGCAGATCAAGGTCTCGCTGGCCGCCAACCCCTCGCACCTGGAGGCGGTCGACCCGGTCCTGGAGGGCATCGCCCGCGCCAAGCAGGACATCATCAACAAGGGCGGCACGGACTTCACCGTCCTGCCCGTCGCGCTCCACGGCGACGCGGCCTTCGCGGGCCAGGGCGTCGTCGCCGAGACGCTCAACATGTCGCAGCTGCGCGGCTACCGCACCGGCGGCACGGTGCACGTGGTGATCAACAACCAGGTCGGCTTCACCGCCGCCCCGGAGTCCTCGCGCTCCTCGATGTACGCCACCGACGTGGCGCGCATGATCGAGGCGCCGATCATCCACGTCAACGGCGACGACCCCGAGGCCGTCGTCCGGGTCGCCCGGCTCGCCTTCGAGTTCCGGCAGGCGTTCAACAAGGACGTCGTGATCGACCTCATCTGCTACCGCCGCCGCGGTCACAACGAGGGCGACAACCCGGAGTTCACCAACCCGCAGATGTACACCCTGATCGACAAGAAGCGCTCGGTGCGCAAGCTCTACACCGAGTCGCTCATCGGTCGCGGCGACATCACGCTGGAAGAGGCCGAGCAGGCGCTCCAGGACTTCCAGGGCCAGCTGGAGAAGGTCTTCGCGGAGGTCCGCGAGGCCACCTCGCTGCCCGCTCCGGCACAGACCCCCGAGGTCCAGCCCGAGTTCCCGGTCGCCGTGACCACCGCGATCTCCCAGGAGGTCGTGAAGGTCATCGCGGAGTCGCAGGTCAACATCCCCGACCGGATCACCGTCCACCCCCGTCTGATGCCGCAGATGCAGCGTCGCGCGGCCTCGGTGGAGAACGGCACGATCGACTGGGGCATGGGCGAGACCCTGGCCATCGGTTCACTGCTGATGGAGGGCACCCCGGTCCGGCTCGCCGGCCAGGACACCCGCCGCGGCACCTTCGGCCAGCGGCACGCGGTCCTCGTCGACCAGGTGGACGGGGAGGACTACACCCCGCTGCTCTACCTCGCCGACGACCAGGCCCGTTACAACGTCTACGACTCGCTGCTCAGCGAGTACGCGGCGATGGGCTTCGAGTACGGCTACTCGCTGGCCCGTCCGGAGTCGCTGGTCATCTGGGAGGCCCAGTTCGGTGACTTCGTCAACGGCGCGCAGACCGTCGTCGACGAGTTCATCTCCTCGGCCGAGCAGAAGTGGGGCCAGACCTCCGGCGTCACGCTGCTGCTGCCGCACGGCTACGAGGGCCAGGGCCCGGACCACTCGTCCGCCCGCCCGGAGCGCTTCCTCACGCTGTGCGCGCAGAACAACATGACGGTCGCGATGCCGACCCTGCCGTCGAACTACTTCCACCTCCTGCGGTGGCAGGTGCACAACCCGCACCACAAGCCGCTGATCGTCTTCACCCCGAAGTCGATGCTTCGCCTCAAGGCGGCCGCGTCGAAGGTGGAGGAGTTCACCACCGGCGGCTTCCGCCCGGTGATCGGCGACGACTCGGTGAACCCGAACGACGTCCGCAAGGTCGTCTTCTGCGCCGGCAAGGTCTACTACGACCTGGAGGCCGAGCGTACGAAGCGCGGCGTCACGGACACGGCGATCATCCGCCTGGAGCGCCTGTACCCGCTGCCGGGTGCCGAGCTGCAGGCCGAGATCGCCAAGTACCCGAACGCCGAGAAGTACCTCTGGACCCAGGAGGAGCCGGCCAACCAGGGTGCGTGGCCGTTCATCGCCCTGAACCTGATCGACCACCTGGACCTGGCCGTCGGCGCCGACGTCCCGCACGGTGAGCGCCTGCGCCGCATCTCGCGGCCGCACAGCTCGTCCCCGGCGGTCGGCTCGGCCAAGCGCCACCAGGCCGAGCAGGCCCAGCTGGTCGCCGAGGTCTTCGACGCCTGACCGGTCGCCGTACGCACGCCCAGGGTCTTTCGTCAGGCACGATCCGGACGAAAGACCCGAAGGGCCCGGCCCCGCGAACAACTCGCGGGGCCGGGCCCTTCGGCGTGTGCGGTCGGTCTCAGATCATCTGCGGTTCGAAGTCCCAGTACGGACGGTTGCGGGAGCGCGCCGAGACCGTGTGGACGTGCTGGTCGCCCAGGGTCGCCTTCAGGTCTTCCAACGCCTCCGTCTCGACCTTGTCCGCGCGCTGCCGGTCGCGCATGCCACGCAGGTCCGCGGCGTGCGCGATCCGGGCGGAGAGCGTCAGCGGATGGGTCCGGCCGAGAACCTCGGTGGCGCGGACGACGACCGATTCCGTCAGCGCGGCCGCGGATTCCGGGTCGCCCACCAGGTTGCGCAGCGCCGAGGCGTTGACCGCGCAGCCGAGGGTCCAGGGGTGGTTCTCGCCCACGGCCTCCGTCATGTCGGCGAGCGCCTCCTCCAGGAGGGTGTGCGCGTGGTCCCGCTCCCCCACGTTACGGAGGATCAGCGCATGGTTGGCGCGGGTCCCCGCCACGTAGGGGTGTCCCTCGCCGAGCATGTCCACGTAGCCTGCGACCACCTTTTCGCTTATGTCCCTGGCCTGGTCGATGTCGGCGTTCTCCCGGGCGAAGAAGCTCTGGCTGGCGGCGAACATCATCGTCAGCGGGTCGTTCTCGCCCAGCACCCGCTCGGAGCGTTCCAGAACCCGGGTGAACAGGTCCGCCGCCTTGGCGCGCTCCCCCGAGCGGTACTGGCACAGCGCGAGGTTGTGCTCGGCGCGCAGGGTCTGCGGGTTGTCCTGGCCCATGACCCGCCGGTGCAGCACGACGCTCGGGTTCTGGAGCGACAGGGCTTCGCCGTACCGTCCGAGCAGGCGCAGGTCGGTGGCGTAGTTGATCTCGGAGTAGAGCGTCCAGCTGTGCCGCGGGCGCAACAGCTTGCGCCGGGCGTCCAGGGTGCGCCGGTCGAGTTCTAGGGCCTCCTCGTACCGGCCCAGCAGACGCAGCGAAACGCCCAGGTTGTTCTGCGCGTTGAGCGCGCGCGAGTCCTGGTCGCCCAGCAGTTCGCGGTAGGTGCCGAGGATCCAGCCGGACATCTCCAGCGCCTCGTCGTACCGGCCGAGGCCCCGCAGGTCTGCGGCGAGGCCACTGGCGGCACGCAGGTGTTCCAGGTCCTGCGGGCCGCGTTCGGCGCGCAGATGCTCGACCGCGGCCCGTTCGATGGCTTCCGTGCCGACGTAGTCGCCGACGGCCCGCAGCAGGTTGGCGTAGTGGTACCTGAGGTCCCAGACCCTGGAGTAGTCGTCGCCCAGGAGTTCCTGCCACGCCTTCATGGCGCGTGCGCCCAGTTTGATGCCGGCCCGGTACTCCCCGGAGAGGTACATGTAGCGCAGGCAGTGGAGCACCAGGGTCTGCACCGCCGGGTCGGTGCTGTTGAGGACGTCCGCCCATTTCAGGTGCGGGGTGATCTCGGCGTAGGCGGGCCACAGACGGGTGTCGGTGGGCCGGCCGGGGTCCGCGGCCGCGAGGGCCCGGCGGACCACGTCGATGAACTCCTGGCGGTCCCGTTCCGGCATGTCCTTACCGATGATCTGGTGGACCATGCGGTGCATGTAGAGCGATTCGCCGGACGACGCCTCGTCGGCGACCGATTCGTGGGACTCCAGGCGGACCACGGAGTACTGCCGGAGCTGGCCGATGGCCTTGTTCCACAGCAACGGGTCGTTCATCAGGCCGGAGAGCTGTTCCGGCAGTTCGCCGGGGGGCATTTCCTTCAGCAGCCGTACGGGGATGGAGCCGGGTGCGAAGAAGCTGCACAGGCGCAGCAGGTCGACGGATTCGGGGACGGTGTCCTTGAGCTTGTTCAGCAGTATCGACCAGGCGGTCTGGAAGGCGAGCGGGAAGTCCGCGGAGACCTTGACGACGTCCTGGTCGATGCCGCCTTCGAGGAGATCGATGTACTCCTCGACCGACATGTCGGAGTCGTTGAGCCAGCCGGCGGTCTGGTCGAGGAGCAGCGGGAGGTCTTCGAGGGCTTCGGCGAGCTGGTCGGCCTCGGGCGGGGTCAGGCGCGGGGCCCGGCGGCGGATGAAGGCGACCGATTCCTCGCGGGCGTAGACCGGGACCTCGACGAGGTTGCTGTTGTGCTCGCTCCACTCCGGGTTGCGGGAGGTGATCAGGACGTGTCCGGGGCCGGTCGGCACCAGGTCCCAGATGTGTTCGGGTTCGTCGGCGCCGTCGAGGACGAGGAGCCAGTGGGAGTACGGTTCGCCGCGGCGCAGCGCGTCCCGTACCGCGCGCAGCCGTTCGCCGTACTCGGCGCCGGTGGACAGGCCCAGTTCGGGGGCGAGTTCGGCGAGTTTCTGACGGTAGAGGGCGCGGCGGTCGGCCGGCACCCACCAGACGACGTCGTACTCGGAGCCGAAGCGGTAGACGTACTCGGCGGCCAGCTGGGTCTTGCCCACGCCGGACATGCCGTGCAGAGTCACGACCCCGGCTCCCGGTCCGGCGTCCTGGAGCGCCCGGTACGCCTTGCTGAGCAGCTCCTCGCGGCCCGTGAACCGGGTGTTGCGCCGGGGCACCCCGCCCCACACCTCGGGGGTGTCGGCCGGATACCGCAGTCCCGGCCCGGTCTCCGCGGAATGGGGCAGCGGGTCGGCGTCCAGGCCCAGGCGGACGAGGAGCCGCCGCTCGGCCTCGTCGGCGCCCACGTTGGTCAGGTCGGCGGCGCCGAGGACCGAGGTCGCACCGGGCAGCGCGGACGTGGTGACGGACACGGCGGCGAAGCGGTCGGGGTCGGGGGCGACGACCTCGCGCAGCGCCCTGCTCCACTCGTCGTGGCTGCGGGGGCCGAGCTGGAAGTACCAGTCGCTGAGGACCACCAGGACCCGGCCGCGCGACAGCGTCAGATCCCGCAGGGCCTCCTCCAGCGGGAGTTCCACCGGGGGGTCCCAGCGCTGCTGGACGACCGTCACGCCACGTCGCTCCAGACGGTCTGCGATCCACGCCGCCCAGGCGCGGTTGAAACCGGCGAAACTGATGGTGACGGTCTGCGCCCCGGTTGCCCCAACTTGCTTACGCGTTCCGGGCATTCAACCATCTCCCTGCTTCGGTACGAGCCTTGTCAACATACACCGGAGCATGGTCGCTCCGATCGATATCGCGGGGTCACTCACTGCCTTCGCGAGCCGTTCCTCTGCTGCCATATCACCTTCGCGGTGGACACGTACGCCTGCGCGCGCGCGAGATGCCCCGTGGGGGGCGGACAATCGTCCAGACGGTGGTAGACCGTGATCATCTCGTCGACGAGGACCCGGCCTTCGCGGGTGAGTGCAGCCGATCCGGCCAGCACCGGCAGTACGGCCCCGACCTGTTCGCGGCAGCGGGCGTGTTCGGACCAGGCCAGGTCGCGGTGGGTGACACGCCACGCGCCGAGCGCGGATCGCTGCCAGTGGTCGGCGAGCGCGAGGTGCGAGTAGGCGCCCTGGAGCAGGCCGTCGAAGGGCCGGGGGTCGGGGCGCCAGGGGGCGAAGTGACGTGGTGTCGTGTCCTCGTGGTGCAGTGGTACGAGGGAGCCGAGCGCGGCCAGTTTGGTGTGCTGGAGTTCGTGGACGAACGTGGCGGCGAAGTGGGCGGCGGCGGCCGGTCTGCTGCTGAGGACGGCGCCGAACGCCTCGCGCCTGGTGCCGCTGCAGTGGGCCGCGCTCTCTCCGGTGGGCCCGGAGCCGGGTGGTGGGCCGAGCGGTACCAGGCAGCGCAGGAGGACGGCCGTTTCGGTGAGGCGGTGTTCGCCGCCGATGCGGAGCAGGGGCTCCGTTGCGGACCAGAGCTCGGCCCAGATCTTGCGTTCGTGGTCGTCGAGGTGGATGGCGGCGCTCAGCCCGTGGCGCCGGAGGCCGCCGCCCTCGGTGCGGTACGGGTCGACGTCGTCCAGGGGTACGGGACCGGCGCCGGGCCGTACGGCGGGCAGGGCCAGCACGGGCAGCCAGCGCGGGTCGGCCGAACCGGCCGTTCCGTCCGGTTGGATGCGTACGGTGAGGAGCGGCCGGCCGCCTGTCCCACGTACCGTCAACTCACCCTCGGTGAAGGCGATGTCGACCCGGCCCGGGACGGTGTGGAGGGCGCCCAGGGTGGGCAGCGGCACGAGCCCGTCGTGTGCGGTGAGCCGGGCCGCGAACGGGACTCCCGCACGGATCGCGGCCGCGGCGGCGACGGCGCTCAAGTGGTCGAGTCCGGCCAGGAGTTCGGGAGCGGAGACGGTACCGGACAAGGCGCGCAGGCAGCGTTGGGCCCAGGGGCCGGTGAAGGGGTGGAACAGGACGGTGCGCACGGCGGTCCGGTCGGTGCGCTCCGCCGTCTCCAGCAGCGCCCAGTCCTGGCGCAGCCGGTCGAGCGCGCGGGGCGGGCAGACGGTCGTGGGGGCGGCCTCCGCCGCGTCGAGCAGAGCGCGCAGGAGGAGGAGCCGGCGGGTGTCCTGGTCGCGTACGAGGACGCGGAGGGTGTCGGCGTCGCCTTCGGTGCGGCCGAGTTGGCGCAGCATGTGGTCCGGGAGCGGGGCGCGGGGCGGGGAGACGGGTGGGGAGACGGGTGGGGGGACGGGTGGGGGGATCATCGGTGTGCTCCTGCGGTTGCGTCGGACAGCCGGCCCGCGATGTGGCGCACCAGCCGTTCGAGATCGGCGCAGTAGACGGACGGGTTGGTGAAGCCGTTCTCTGCGCGGTAGCGGTGCGCGTAGTGGCCACCGCCGCAGACGGTCAGCAGTGGGCAGGCGCGGCAGACGGCGGCGAGCGCGTCGGCTCCTGCCTGGCGGGCGGCGACGCCGGGGTGGTGCAGGGCGTCGTCGAAGGTGTGGCGGAATATGTCGAGTCCGGTGGCGGCGGCCGTGTCGTAGGCGGACTTGAGGGAGTCCACCTGCTCGATCGTCCCGTCCGTCTCGACCACGATCGCGTTGAGGGGGTCGAGCCCGAGGGATTCGGTGGCGGCGGGCAGACCCAGCAGCAGGGCGATGCACTCCTCGAAGAGCCGGATCCGGGTCTCCCGTCGGCCGGCCTGCCACCAGCGGTCGAAGACGGTGGTCAGCCAGTCGCCGTACGGGGTCGGGCGCCCCGGTCCGGGCCCCGTGGGGGCCGGCTGCGCGGCGGCGAGTCCCGGCGGGGGGTTCGTCCAGTTGCCGTGCGGCAGCAGCAGGTCGAGGGCCGGTGGGCGCAGGGCGAGCAGCGACTCGTACAGCTCGACCGGGCCGGTCCGCGGGTCGACGACGGTGAGGATGCCCGCGTACGCGTCGGGGTGCCGTTCGGCGAGGAGCCGGGCGCCGCGTGAGGCGGCGGGCCAGGAGGGGCGTCCGGCGTGGTCGGTGCGCTGGGTGTTGTGGGCGGCCAGACCGCCGTCGAGGCTGATGCCGATGCGTATGCCGTGCCGGGCGAGGGTGGCGATACGGGTGTCGGTGAGCAGGGTGGCGTTGGTCTGCACGGTGGTGTGGAGGGTGCAGCCGTCGGGCAGCAGGCCGCGCACCCGGTCGGTGAAGGCGGCCAGCCGGGCGGCGCCCGCGAGGAGGGGTTCGCCGCCGTGCAGCACAAGGGCGACGTCCCGCAGTCCGTGGGCTGCCGCGTGTTCGGCGATCCGGGCGGCGGTGCGGTCCAGGACGGCCGGTGCGGCGGCGGCCGGGCGGGTCCGCCAGGTCCGGTCGGGGCCCTCGTAGAGGTAGCAGTAGCGGCAGGCGAGATTGCAGCGGCCGTGCGCCTTGACGATGAACTGCCCGAAGGGAACGGGAAGCCGGCCGTGGGCGCCGTCGCCGGGGCGCCGGGGTGTGCACGGCGTCGTCTGTCGAGACACTCCCGCACCCCCGTGCCGTACGTCCGCCGGGACGGCCCCCGCTGCCGGCCCGAGGCGAGTATCCCTGGGCTGCCGTGCGGGCAAACCCGTCCAGGGCCATGATGTCCTGTTCAACCGGGACCCGGACCGAAACCGTGCGGCTGCGACTCCGGATCCGGCCCCGTCCTGCGGAGCCGTGGGGCACCCCGCCTCAGAAGGCGCTTTGGAATCCCCACAGCATCTCCCGCGGCTGCTCGGCCCGGCCGCGCAGGTCCGCGACCACCTCGCTGAGCACCGGGTGGTCCATCGTCCGCAACGCCTCCAGATCGATTTCCAGCAGATCGGGCAACGCATCCGGCCCACCGGACGCCCCGCCGCCCGGACCGCCGTCGCGTATCGACTCGCTCATCACGCCTCCCCGTACCACGTACTGCCGCATCGAGCCCGCGGTGACTCGCTCGCCGTTGAGCGCATCCCGCCCGGCCCACGTCCCTGACACACGTATCTCCGCTCGCGCAGCCGTGCGGCCCGCGCGAGCCGCGCCGCCCGCACCGGTCGCCTCTGTACCGATGCCCCGCACAAGCCGACATACGCCTTCTTGAGCCCGTCGTCGACCGGCGTCGGTCGTACACCGGTCGTACACGGCGCGCACCGCCCGGTTCGCGGCACAGCCGGAGGCGCTCCGCCCGAATGCTCGCCGCCCGGTGTCAGCGCTCCAGCTCCGCCAGCCGCTCGGCGGTCGACTCACCCGCCGAGCCGCCGCCGTCCGGCAGTTTGCTCCATTGCCGGACGGCCGCCCGGTACGCCTCGCGTGCGGCCCGGGGGCGGCCCGCCCTCTCGTATGTCATACCCCGCCAGTGGTTGGCTGTAGCACCCAACTCCACGGCTTGCTGGAGTTGTTGTGGAGTGTCCAGCTCCGCTTCCGCCGTCCCGGCCGCCTCGGCCGCGTCCCGGAACGCCTCGGCCGCCTCGTCGAGCCGGGCCGGACGGTGCAGCACCCGGGAGGCGTCGAGGTGGGAGCGGCCCAGCTCCAGCCAGCAGCGCGCCTCGGTCAGCGGGTCGGTCGCCTCCTGGGCCGCGAGACCGAAGAGGTGCTCGGCCTCCCGCAGGTCGACCCGGTCCTCGGTGGCCCGGTGCCGCAGCATCAGCGCCCGGCCCAGCATCAGCAGCCGCTCGGCCTGGCGTCTGCCGCCCGCCGCCGTCTCCGTACGGCAGTCGCGCAGCACCCGCACCGCGGCACCGATGTGCGCGCGCCCGTCCGGCAGTTGGGCGCGGCGCAGCAGGGTGCCGCCCCACTCGGCGAGCAGATCGGCGTGGGCCTGCGAGTCGCGCGGGACGCCGCGCGCGGCGCGGGCGAACCAGTCGGCCGCCGCCACCAGTTCGTCCGGATTTCCGGTGTGCTCGTAGCGGGCGACACGGACCCGGGCCGCCCGGGTCTGGAGCGAGGCGCGCAGCCGCTGTTCCCGTACGGTCTCCAGGGCATGCTCGATCAGGGCGCCCGCCTCGTCCGGCTCCTCACCGGAACCGAGCAGGGCGTCCACCAGGTCCAGCAGGATGCGTACCTCGGTGCCCATGGTGTGCCGCCCGCCGCCCTGTTCGAAGGCAGTACGCAAGGAGCGCGCGGCCTGACCGGCGTAGACGCGGGACTGTTCGGCGTCGGCGGTGGCACCGGCCAGTTTCAGGAGCGTACGGCCGTGCGCCAGCGGCAGGGCGGCGGGGCGGTTCTCCTGGTCGGGCCAGACGTCGGCGAATGCCTCCAGCATGCCGCACGCGGCCTGCAGCAGGGCGGTGTCGCCGTCGAGCCGCCACTGCGCCTCCAGGGCCCGGACCCGTTCCAGGGTGAGCCGGAGGGCCTCGGCGGGTTCCAGCCCCGGGTCCGAGCAGGCGGCCGTGTACTCGCGGTCGGCGCGGCGCAGCAGTTCCAGCGCGCCGCGCCGGTCGCCGCGGCGCCGACGGTCGTCGGCCGCGGCGTGCAACACCTTGGCCAGTACGGCCCGTTCGCGTACCGCACCGGGGTGTGCGGCGGCCCGTTCGGCGGCGTACTCGGCCTCACGGAGCAGTTCGACATCGCCCTGGACCTCCCACAGGCGCAGGACGCAGCGCGAGTACTCCGCCCACAGCTCGGGGTCGGCGTCCGGCTGCTCCTCGCGCTCGGTGGCGCCCCGCAGCAGCTGCACGGCGTCCATCAGGTACTGCACCATGTGGTCCGATTCGAAGTGCCGCAGCAGGACGCGGGCGCTCTCCACCGCCGCGTTCGGTGTCTGGACGGGGCCGCGGTGTCCGTCCCGGTCGACCTGGACGACGAACTGCTCGGGCAGGGGCATGAATCGCTCCAGTACGCGGACCGCGACCTCGGCGAAGGGGTGGGGGACGCGCGGCCCGCCGCTTGCGCCGCCCTCCCCGTTCTCGTCACCCTCTTCGATGTCCTCGTCGGGTGCGCCGTTCGCCAGGGTGTCCGTGGTGGGGGTGGGCCGCGACGGCCCGTACCGGCCCTCGCCGAGCTGGGCGAAGGCCAGGGCCGGGAAATTCGGCCCGCCCTTCCCGAACCGCTGCTCGATGTACTGCGAGCAGTGTTTGAGTACGAGCAGTGCCTCGTCACGGCCCAGTGGGCCGAGCAGCGCCTCGCGGACGCCGGGCGCGAACTCGTACCACTGACCGCCGTCCTCGCCGGCGCCGCTGCCGTCCTGGCCCCTGCTCCGGGTCAGCAGTCCGCTCAGCAGCACCTCGGCGAGTTCGGACGGTCCCGAGTTCGGCAGCATCGTGCGCTGCACCAGCTGCATCACCGGCAGATACAGCGGGGCCGCCGCGAGGTAGACGGCCAGTTGCCCGGCGGCCGGGGAGGCCGCCGAACGGAAGCGGCTGACCAGCTGGAGCGAGGACAGCCCGTCGCCGGGGCGCTGTGCGGCCGCCGCCGGCTGATCGGCCCGTACCCAGCCGACGGCGCCGGAGATCTGCCCGGCGCCGGTGCCGGAGAGCAGTCTCGCCCAGGCCGCCAACGCGCCTTTTACCGGCGGGAGTACGGGGATCGCGAGCGCGCCCGGGTGCACGGCGGGCCCCGATCCGGCGTGCTCCGTGACCTTCAGCACGGCGGCTCCGCCGGGCCCCTCGCCCCGCGACAGCGAACCGTAGGTGACCGGCAGCCTGGTCCGGTTCCACATCCGCTGCGGCAGGGGCTGGAGCACGGCGGCCGGGGCCTGCCCGGCCAGCTGGTGCAGCAGCCGGTGGGCCCGGCCGCTGCGCCAGAGCGGACCGGCGCAGTCGCTGACCAGGACGGTGATCCGACGGCCGGTCGGATCGCTCAGCCGGTCCGCGGAGTTCAGCGGCGCGGCGGCCGGATCGGGGCTGCGGCTCACCGCTGCCGCGCCGTCGGGCCCCTGGTGCAGATAGCGGACCTGGACATCCCGGAAGGCACCCAACTGACCGAAGATCTGCTGAAGTTCACCGAACAGCCGGTCCCATACCAGCATCGAGGACGAGGCGTCCATGACGCACTGCAGGAGCGCCTCGCCCCGGGACGCGCCCCGGAACACCGGCATGATCATCCCGCCGGCCCGGGCGCTGAGCTCCGCGGTCGCCGTCTCGTCGAGGGTGCGGCGCAGTGGTGGTACGGCCGGTCGATAGCGCTGCAACGGACGCAGGGCCCGCTGGAGTTCGAGCGGTGCGGGCAGCGCGGGGGCGGCGGGCACGCCCAGGGTGAGGGCGCTCGCCCGGCCGCCCCGGCCGGTGCTCCGCCCCCGCCCGGCCGCGTCGTCCGGGCGGGGGACGCCGGACGGCGCGGTACGGGGTACGGGGTAGAGGGCGATCCGCCGGTCCGCGTCCCCGTGGTCCTGCTGCCGCACGGCGTCGTCGCCGTCCGGCGCGGGGTCCGGGACCTCGTCGCCCCCGGCCTCCGGCTGCGCGGGACGTCCGCCCGGCCGGCCCTCCTGCGCCGGGTCGGCGGGCAGCGGTGGCGCGGCCTCGGCGCTCTCGTCGTCCGGCGCGTCGGGGTCGCGGGTCCAACGGGCCAGCCAGAGGGCGTCGCAGAGCTGCTCGACGTCGGGGTCGAGCCCGGCCTCCCGTAACCGGGCGACGAACGCGGGCAGCAGACCGCCGTCGTACGGCGGTGCGCCTTCCGCAACCGGCGCGTCAACCGGTGCGTCGCCCGCAACCGGTACGACTCCCGCCGCCGATCCGTCGCCCGCAAACGGTTCGACTCCCGCCGCCGACCCGTCGCCCGCAACCGGTGCGCCTCCCACCGCCGATGCGTCGCCCGTCGCAGGTGTACCTCCCGTAACCGATGCGTCGCCCGACGTACCGGCTCCGTCCAGGACGTCGTGGTCGCGAGACTCCGGAGCCTCGCCCGCGCCGCTGTCGTGGCCGCCTTCCTCGTCCGGGCCGTGGCGTGGCGCGCCCCTGGACATCAGCGCATCACCTCGGCCGGTCGAGTCGCTGGATGAGCAGGTCGGCGAGGCGGTCGCGGCCGGCAGGGGCGGCGGCGTCGGTGAGGTAGATCGCGTTCAACAGCTGGTCGGTGGCGAGGAGTTCGCTCCGGGAGCGTTCCAGGAAGTGCGCGATGAGATCGTCCCCGGAGCGCGCCGCCTCGTCTCCGAGGTGGGCGCGTACGAAGGTCGCGAGCCGCTGGTGGTCGGGGCGTCCGAGCTCCAGGTGGATGCAGCGGCGCATCAGGGGCGCCGGGAAGTCCCGCTCGCCGTTGCTGGTGAGCACCACGAACGGGAAGGCCCGGCACTGCACCCGGCCGCCCCGCACCGTCACCTTGTTGCCGTCGTCGTCGAGGACCTCCGCCTCTCCGCCGGGCAGCCGGTCGGCGATCCGCTCCAGCTCGGGAATGCCGAACTCGCCCTCCTCCAGCACATTGAGCAGGTCGTTCGGCAGATCGATGTCACTCTTGTCGAGCTCGTCGATGAGCAGGACGCGCGGCCGGTCCGAGGGCAGCAGCGCGGTGCCGAGCGGCCCCAGCCGGATGTAACTGCCGACGCTCTGTGCCGATTCGACGCCACTCGCCCCGGCCGCCGCGCTGTGCGCGGCGATCTGCACGTCCTGGAGCCGGGCGATCGCGTCGTAGTGGTAGAGGCCGTCCTGGAGCTCCGAGCGGCTGACGATCGGCCAGCGCAGGACCCGGCCGAGCCCGAGCTCGTGGGCGACGGAGTGCGCCAGCGTGCTCTTTCCGGCGCCGGGGCTGCCGGTGACCAGCAGCGGACGCCGCAGATAGAGCGCGGCATTGATCATTTCGAGCTCTTCGGCGCCCGGCCGGTGGAGTTCGGCGATGTGCCGGTAGCCACCGAGACGGCGGTCGGCGGAGCCGTCCCCGTCCTGCTCGCCGGGGGCCGGGGCGCCACGGCCCGCGAAGTCCCGCCAGGGCGGCGGGGGCGGCAACTGCTCGATGCCTTCGTGCGGCTCGCCGGCCCCTCGGTAGATGAGCCACTCGCTGGGTTCACTCATAGCGTGTTCCTCGTCGTCACTCGTCCGCCAGGGGGCAGCAGTCGAACGCCATCACGGTAACGATCCGCCGTATGCCCCGTAAGGGGCCGGCCGGCCCGGTCGTTCACGGCGCCTCCAAGAACTCGTCGCCGGAGCCGGGCAGCGGATGATGTGGATCTTGGTACAGCAGGGCGACGCCGTCCGACCAGAACATCTCCGCACGCCCCGCGTGCACCCCCTGCCTCAGCCTGTGGATCTTCCGCGGCAGCTGATCGGCCGTGCCGGCCTCGGTGACGGATCGGGCGGCGCTCCGGTGGAACTCCGTGCAGACCGCGACCGGTTCGGCCGCCCGGCGCCGCCACAGGGCCACTCCGAAACCGGCGTCGAGCACCCGTCCGAGACCGGCTGCGGCCTCCGGATGGGCCGGGTCGCCAGGACGGCAGAGCACCGGGACGGTCTCGTACGCCAGTCCGCGCAGTTCCTCCACCACCGGTACGGGTACCCGCATTCCGTCCTCGCAATCGACGACGGCGGCCCGCATCGCGGCGGACACGGTCCGGTTCCAGCGCGCCTCGCGCTCGTCGGTCCCGTCGTCGGCCGGCCACCGACCGCGGTCCCGGCAGCGAATGACCACGGGGCGCAGCACCCCGAGCGGCCGCCCGTCGGGCGGTACCCGCCACGCGTCGACCTCCAGCTCCATCAGGCTCCGGTCGACGACGACCTGGAGCATCGCGCGGCTGTCGGGTTCGTCGCACCGCCGGAACGCCTCCGCCAACGGGCCGGCGAGCCGGGCGGGGAGGGCGTCCAGTGCGGTGCCCCGGCTGTCCTCGGCGACGGGCAGGACGTCGCCGGCGTGCCGGTCGACGCCGATCCGCCAGTCGTAGCGGTCCGGTTCCCAGCCGCGCGGCTCCAGCTCCAGCAGGACGAACGGGGCGCTGCGGGTCCTGGCGGGTTCGAGCGTCGGCGCCGGGGTGCGCGCGTGTTCCCGGCCGGGGGCGTGCCGGTCGTTGTACCGGAGCCCGGCGAGCTCGTGCCGGAACTTGCGGGAGAGCCGCTCCTCCGCCATCCGCTTCACCCAGTCCCACAGGGACGCCTCGGCGTCCTGGGTGGACGGCAGGACGTAGGGACGTTCGGCGGAGATGGCGCTCATGCAGTAGCGCAGGATCAGTTCCAGCGCGCCGTCGCCTCCGGGGGCGTCGTACAGCGCCCCCAGGCCGTCGCGCCAGCCGCGCGGGGCGGCGTGGTACTCGCTCGGGTGGGTGTCCGGCAGCCGGTCCAGGAGGCCGAGGAGGCTGCGGGTGCTGAGCGGGGGCGGGAGTTCGGCGAGCCGGCCGAGCAGGTCGGCCCGTTGCTGGGGGCTGAGGGCGAGCCCGGCTCCGGCACCCAGTTCACGCTGGACGTCGGCCCAGGTCCGCTCGGTACCGACGGAGCTGGTGTGCCGGTCGGCGTGGTAGCGGTCGTGGGCGTGGAACACCGCCTGGTACGGGTCGTCGGACTCGGCGGCGACCGCGCCGGGCGGCACGGGCAGCGTACGCAGCCGCTCGACGCCGATCGAGGTCCCGCCGGTCGCGCCGTCGGAACGCGACTTGAGTACGCCGACGACCTCGCCACGGGCCAGATCCACCACGGGTCCGCCGGACAGGCCGGGGTACATTCGGTCGCCGTCGAGCCGCATCTGTTCGTCGTCCTCGGCCCAGTCGCCGAAGGTGCCCATCACCTGGCACCGCCCGCTGAACCGGGTCAGCTGCCCCGACCCGCCGTCGGTCCAGCCGGCGTAGAGGACCGAGCCGCCGCCGAACATGCCCGCCGGGCGCTCGGTGACGTACACACAGGGGTGCGCGACGGGCCGCAGCAGCCGGATGAGCGCGAGGTCGGGCGCGGGCCAGCCGCCCGCCCCGGACGCACCGGACCGGCTCTCGGGCAGGGCGGCGACCACGGTGCCCTCGACCGCGGTCTCGGCGCTGCCGGGGTCCGGCTTGAAGACCACGTTCACGTGACGCCCCTCCCCCTCCATCGCCACGTGCGCGCACGTGAGGACCCAGCTCGGGGCGATGAAGAAGCCGCTCCCCAGAAAGCCTCTGTCGGATCCGTCCGGGACATACCCGCGCTCCGGCCGATGGATGCGTACGGTCGCCGCCATCACGAGGCCCACCAGCGCACGGTGGGCACCCTCCGAGCCGCCCCCTGCGCCCCTGCCCGGCGGCTGCGTCATGACCCGCTTCCGGCGCCGGTCCCGGCCCCGTCCGGACGCGCCGGTGCGCCGGTGGATGCCCCGGCGCCCGGAGTGCCCGCGGACGGGCCGGTGCCCGGAGTGCCCGCGGACGGGCCGGTGCCCGGAGTGCCCGCGGACGGGCCGCCCGGGGGCGCCGAGGAGGACGGGGGCGTCGTGGGGGCGGGCGGGTGCACGGGTGGCGAGGCGGGCGGGGGCGGCATGTGCGGAACGGGGCGCGGTGGCGTCGACCCCACCGGGTGCCCGGTGGCCCGCGCCCCGGAACCGTGCTCCGGCGCGGCCTGTCCCGCCCCGCGCGCCCCGCTCTGCGCCGGGATCGCCGGGTCGGCGGGCGGGCCCCCGCCGTTCCACGTCAGGGTGACCTTGATGCCGCCCTTGGCCTCGCCGTCGGCGAGGAGGCCGACGACCTTGCCCGCCTTCGCGGTGAGCTCGATGCCGAATTCGACGCTGACCTCGTCGGGCCGCACCGCCCGCAGCGGCTCGGCGAGCGAGCGCGCGACGCTGGTCACGACGGCCTGCAGGCTCTCGACCCGGGCCTGCACCTGCTCGGCGAAGTCCCCGTACCCGATGTCCGTGAACGCCGGACCCCGGGCGGGCTTCGCCAGCTCCTCCGCCCCGGAGATCCGCGCCCAGACCGGTGTGCCGTCCGGCATCTCGATGCGCGTGATGCGGGCCCCACTGTCGCCCATGAACTCCCCCATTCCCCCAACTACCCGCAGGCTAACGGCAGTACGCGGCCGATGCGAGATACATGGACCATGACGCCGCCACCCCGCCGGCCGGTTCTCGGCCGGTCGGCGCGTCCCTCACGGACCGCACCAGGACCTTGCCGGACCGCAGCACCGGCCACCGCAGTGCTGTCACCAGGCATTAGGCTTTCGGGCATGTACTTCACCGACCGCGGTATCGAGGAGCTGGAAAAGCGGCGAGGCGAGGAAGAGGTCACTTTCGAGTGGCTCGCCGAGCAGCTCCGTACGTTCGTCGATCTCAACCCCGACTTCGAGGTGCCGGTCGAGCGCCTCGCCACCTGGCTGGCCCGCCTCGACGACGAGGACGAGTAGTCACTCGCGCCCGCCCCGGTTCCGGCGCCCTGATCCGTTCGTAGGCAAGCCCGATCGCCCCGAGCGCCGGCAGCAGCCGTCCCCGCACGCACCCATCCGCCGCCGCTGCGCCGATCCCCCAACGCCGCGCCAGTGCCCACTGATCATGCGTGGCCTTCGTGATCGCACCGGCGATCCGCGACGACGACAGCGGCGTCAGGTCCCGCTTGCGCGACGCCCAGGTCTCCTTGTTGTGCTCCAGACCATCCGCACAACGAACCCTGAGGTCGCGGGAAGCCAGACGCCCCTGATGCTCACCGACCGCACGCAGAACCTTCTCGTCCTGGGGCATGAGGTGCTTGAGACGGTCCCGGACCGCCACCCCACAAGGCCCGGGCACCACGAACGGTGCCGCCAACTCCCGCACACCACCCAGCACAACACCCCCTCCCACGAGACCCGACAACCACTACCCAGCCCAACGAGCACCAGCCGCCAAGCTCACCCATTCGGCCCCAGAACCCCCGTTCCCACCCCATGAAGCCACCGACAGGACCCACTTCCTGCTCACTACAACTCACTTCAGCTCAGCAAACCGACAGCAGCTCACAACCCCTTGACTTCCCCGATCCGCGATATATCGTGTTCCGCAAGAGACGCGATATGTTGTGTCATTCCGTGCTCCCCTGGAGGTCAGATCCATGCCTGTGTCGACATGGGCCATCGCCGAGCCCCGGAAGCTGACCTTCGACGATCCTGTGACGTCGCTCAATGTGCGCATCGTCGGGGGCGCGGTCAATGTCGTCGGTACCGATGAACCGACCGCCCGACTGGAGGTCTCCGCGATCGAGGGCCCGCCGCTGATCGTCACCCAGGAGGGCGGTACCCTCACGGTCGCGTACGAGGGCCTGCCCTGGAACGGCTTCCTCAACTGGTTCGACCGCAAGAGCTGGCACCGCAGCGCGGTCGTCTCACTCGCCGTGCCCGCCGGGTCGGCGGTGGAGGTCGGCGTGGTCGGCGCCGAGGCCGTCGTGTCCGGAATCCGGGGGCGTACGGACGTTCGGGGCGTCAGCGGCGACTCCACGCTCGTCGGGCTCGCCGGTCCGGTCCGGGCCGAGACGGTCTCCGGCAGCGTGGAGGCCCAGGCCGTCACCGGCGACCTGCGCTTCCAGACGGCCTCGGGCGACCTGACGGTCGTCGAGGGCGCCGGGGCCTCGGTGCGCGCGGAGTCCATCAGCGGGAACATGGTGCTGGACCTGAACCCGAGCGGGAAGCCCACGGACATCCGGTTGACCACGGTGTCCGGCGAGGTCGCCATCCGGCTGCCGCACCCGGCGGACGCGACGGTCGAGGCGAACACCACGAGCGGCGCCGTCTCCAACGGCTTCGAGGATCTGCGGGTCAGCGGCCAGTGGGGGGCGAAGAAGATCACCGGCACGCTGGGCGCCGGGACCGGGCAGCTGCGGGCGACGACCGTCTCGGGCTCGATCGCCCTGCTGCGCCGCCCACCGGCCGAGGACGACGCGTACGAAGCCGAGCCGACCGGAAAGGTGCTCTGACATGCCCCCCGTATTCGCCCACGGCCGCCTCCGCCTCTATCTGCTGAAGCTGCTCGACGAGGCCCCTCGCCATGGCTACGAGGTGATCCGGCTCCTGGAGGAGCGTTTCCAGGGGCTGTACGCGCCCTCGGCGGGCACGGTCTATCCGCGGCTGGCCAAGCTGGAGGCCGAGGGCCTCGTCACCCATGTCACCGAGGGCGGTCGCAAGGTCTACTCGATCACCGACGCGGGCCGCGCCGAGCTGGCGGGCCGCACGGGCGAGCTGGCCGATCTGGAGCTGGAGATCAGGGAGTCCGTCTCCGAACTGGCCACCGAGATCCGGGACGACGTCCGCGGCGCCGCCGGGAAGCTGCGCAGCGAGATGCGGGCCGCGGCGCACGAGACCAGGCAGACCTCCGCCGGTTCCACCGGCGGCCGGGGCGACCGGGACTTCCCCTTCGGCGACTTCACGGACTTCGGCGACAAGGAGTCGTGGCGGGCCGCGAAGGAGGAGCTGCGCAAAGCCAAGCAGGAGTGGAAGGAGCAGGCCCGCCGAGCGAAGGACGAGTCCCGCCGCGCCCGCGAGGACGCCCAGCAGGCCCGCCGTCAGGCCAAGGAGGCCCAGGACACGGCGCGTGAGCAGATGCAGAACGCCGCCCGCCAGGTCCAGGAGCACTTCGCGCGGGGCGACTGGCCCTCGGGCGTACGGGAGGGGCTGGCCGAAATCACCGGCCAGCTGGGCAACTTCGCCAGGACGGGCAGCTGGCCCCCGTACATCAAGCCGGAGCCCGCCGACGCCGACCCGGAGTGGGGCAAGGACACCGCCCGCACCGGCGACCCGGCCCGCGACCTGGACCGCCTGCTCGACCGCTTCCGCGACGACATCCGCGACGCGGCCCGGGACCGGGGCGTCACGGAGGAGCAGCTGACGGAGGCCCGCCGTCAGCTGTCCACGGCGGCGGCCCACATCGGGGCACTGCTGAGGAAGGACGACGGCGGGGAGCGGTGAACCGGGGCCCCGCCCCGGCTCACCGGCTCTCGGCCCTCAGATGACGGACGGGGCGGTGTCGCCCCCGTCCCCGCCCCCGTCCCCGTACAGCGCGCGGTCCACCGCTTCGTACGTCGCGCCATGGGCGGCGAGTACGTCGGCGGCCACACCGGGGCAGGCGGTGAGCGCCAGCAGCAGATGCTCGTCGCCGATGAAGCGATCTCCGCGCCCCACCGCGATCCGCAGTGTCCTCGCCAGGACGTCCTTCGACCCGCGGGTGAACGGGCGACGTCCCGCCCCGCGCCGCCGGGCCCTGTCCAGCGCACCCACCCCATGGGCCTCCTCGACACGGGCGACGATCTCGGTGACGTCGATGCCGATACCGGCGAGTGCGTCCGTATCGGCTCGGGTCAGCCCGCCACGGCGGCGTGCGGTGGCCAGATCGGCCTCGACCGCCGCGCGCCGGTCGGCGAGGCCCAGCGCGGTGACGGCGAAGGAGGCCCTGCCGTCGTGCTGGTCCAGCACGGCGAGCAGCAGATGCTCCTCCGTGATCGATGCGGCGTCGGTCCGTTCGGCGTGGGTCGCGGCGCCGCTCAACAAGGGTGCCGCGAGGACCACCAAGAATGCCGCGAGGACCGCTCAGCCGCGCGCCGCCTGCGTCACCGTGACCGTGACGCGAGCCCCTTCGCGGGCCCGGACACTCACCTCTCCCCCATGCCTCCGGACCGTGGCACGGCCGTCCACCGAGACCCGCCACTCCCCGGGCGTCGGCGGCAGGGAGACCTCCGTGCTGCCGCGGCGGCCCGCCGTGTAGGAGAGCCGGTAGACGCCGGTGGTGTCGTCGTAGGTGTCCGAGTGGACGGTTCCGGCGACGGCGGGTGCGTACGGTGTGGCGGTCCGCTCCTTGTTCTTCGCGAACGCACCGTCCTTGTCCAGCGCGCAGTAACCGCCGCCGTAGCACCACGCCCAGCCGGCCCAGCCCGAGGTGTAGCGGCTCAGGGAGGCCATCGCGTCCTGGTAGAAACGGCCCATCTGGGGAAGTGTGTTGTTCAATGGGCCCCACTCGCCGACGACGACCGGAATGTGCCGCTGCTCCGGGTACGTGGTGACGGCGGCCTCGTACGACTCGATCCAGCCCGCCGACGGGTCGTAGTCGGCGCCCGCCTCCATCGCGGTGTTGTAGAAGTGCGGTGCGTAGACGGTCCGGTGGTCCTTGATCACGCCCAGCCCGGTGGGGACACCCTCGCCGACGGCGGGGGTGGGTTCGACGAACAGCCAGGTGGAGCGGTCCACCGAACGAATTGCGCGGGCCAGCCTGTTGTACATCGGGGTGAGCTGACGGGCCTCGATGCGCCGGGCAGCCGTCGGCAGGTCCTCCCCCTCCTGGAGCTCCCCCATCGGCTCGTTGATCAGGTCGTAGCCGAGGACGGCGGGGTGGTGCGCGTAGCGGTCGGCGACGACCTTCCACATCTGCGCCTGGGCGCGCTGGAGATCGGGGTCCTCGTAGAGATGGGTGAAGGCGCGTTGCACGGCGGGCTCGAAGTACTCGGAGAACCAGTCGTCGGGGTGCGGGGTGAAGGGCAGACCGTCGGTACGGGTCGCCCAGGCCGGGATGCCCCGACTGCCGAACGCCGGGCCGAAGACGTCCTGGTGGGCATCGAGCACCACCCGGATGTCGTATTTCCGCGCCCAGTCCAGGACCCGGTCGATCTTGCGCAGATACGCGGTGCTGTACTGGCCCCGGCGCGGCTCCAGGTCGTCCCAGAAGATGAGCAGCCGGGCGAAGTCGAAGCCCTTCGCGTGCAGATCGCGGAAGTGTTTCTCGGTGATGGCGGTCAGCGCCTGGTCACCGCTGTTCGCCTTGTCCGCGACGCTCCATCCGCGCAGGGTGAGGGTGCGGCCCTCGTCGTCGGTGAGGCGGGGGATGCCGGTCCGGTCCGGTGGTGCGGGCCGTGCGTCGGCGGCGGGGGCGAGGGCCCCCGCCGCGAGCACGGCCGAAGTGACGATCGAGGTGAGTACGCTGCCCATTCGCGTCCGCATTCGCATGGCGCAGATGAGAACAGCTCACCCCGAACACCTCAAGAGCAGGTGAGCACAATCTTTCCGAACTGGTCGCCCGCGGCCAGCCGTTCGAACCCCTCGCGGGCCCGGTCCAGCGGCAGCACCTCGTCGATCACGGGCCGTACGCCGGTCGTCGCGCAGAACGCCAGCAGGTCCTCCAGCTCGTCCTTGGACCCCATGGTCGAGCCGACGACCTTCAGCTCCAGGAAGAAGATCCGGGTCAGCTCGGCGTGCGAGGGCCGGTCGCCGCTGGTCGCACCGGAGATGACGAGCGTGCCGCCGGGACGCAGGGACTTCACGGAGTGGGACCAGGTGGCGGCGCCGACGGTCTCGATGACCGCGTCGACGCGCTCCGACAGCCGCGCGCCAGGCTCGTACGCCTCGATCGCGCCGAGTTCGATGGCGCGCTTGCGCTTGGCCTCGTCGCGGCTGGTGGCGTGGATCCGCAGCCCGGCGGCCCGGCCGAGCACGATCGCGGCGGTGGCGACGCCGCCGCCCGCGCCCTGGACGAGGACCGAATCGCCCGGGCGCACGCCGGCGTTTGTGAAGAGCATCCGGTACGCGGTGAGCCAGGCGGTCGGCAGGCAGGCGGCCTGTTCGAAGGTGAGCTCCTTCGGCTTGGGCAGCACATTCCAGCTGGGGACGGTGACCTGCTCGGCGAAGGTGCCCTGGTAGCGCTCGGTGAGGATGGACCGGGGTTCCTTCGGGCCGACCCCGTGCCCGGTCTGCCCGATGACGGAGTGCAGGACGACCTCGTTGCCGTCCTCGTCGATCCCCGCGGCGTCGCAGCCGAGAATCATCGGCAGTTTGTCCTCGGCGAGGCCGACGCCGCGCAGGGACCAGAGGTCGTGGTGGTTGAGTGAGGCGGCCCGGACGCTGACGGTGGTCCAGCCGGGACGCACCTCGGGGGCGGGGCGCTCACCCAGCTCAAGGCCGTTCAGGGGCTGGTCGCGGTCGATACGGGATGCGTAGGCGGCGAACATGGCCTCGACGATAGGCCGGGGCACGGACCGGCGTAACCGGCCACGGGTGTGACGCGCACCGCGCGCGGGCTCCGGCGATTGAGGAACGGGGGTCCGGGGGCAACGCCCCCGGACACGGGAAGGGGCGGGTAGGGGGACGAAGCCGGCCGCAGGCACCCCTCGCCCGTTCCTCACTCCGCCCCGCCCCGCCACCGGCTCAGCGCCGGGCCACGCCTTCCGCCCGCGCCGCCGCGGCCACGGCGGCCGTCACCGCAGGCGCGACGCGCTCGTCGAACGGCGACGGGATCACGTAGTCCGCCGCGAGCTCATCGCCCACGACATCCGCCAACGCGTTCGCCGCGGCGATCTTCATGCCCTCGGTGATCCGGGAGGCCCGGACCTGGAGGGCGCCCGCGAAGATGCCGGGGAAGGCCAGCACGTTGTTGATCTGGTTCGGGTAGTCCGACCGCCCGGTCGCCACGACGGCCGCGTACTTGTGCGCGATGTCGGGGTGGACCTCGGGGTTCGGGTTGGCCATGGCGAAGACGAACGCGCCGGGCGCCATCGACGCGACGGCCGCCTCGGGGACCGTACCGCCGGAGACGCCGATGAAGACGTCCGCACCGGCCAGCGCGCTCTCCAGCGGACCGGAGATCCCGGCCCGGTTGGTGAGTTCGGCCAGCTCGCGCTTGACGTCCGTCAGGTCCTTGCGGTCCCGGCTGACGACGCCCTTGCGGTCGGCCACGGCGACGTCGCCGAGCCCCGCCTCCAGCAGGAACTTGGCGATGGCGACCCCGGCCGCACCGGCGCCGGAGATCACGGCGCGCAGGTCGCCGAGGCTCCGGCCGGACAGCTTCGCGGCGTTGCGCAGGGCCGCGAGCGTCACGACGGCGGTGCCGTGCTGGTCGTCGTGGAAGACCGGGATGTCGAGCCGCTCCTGGAGCTTGCGCTCGATCTCGAAGCAGCGCGGCGCCGAGATGTCCTCCAGGTTCACGCCGCCGAAGGACGGCGCGAGCCGGACGACGGTCTCGACGATCTCGTCCGCGTCGGTGGTCGCGAGCGCGATCGGCACCGCGTCGACGCCACCGAACTGCTTGAACAGGATCGCCTTGCCCTCCATCACCGGGAGGGACGCCTCGGGGCCGATGTCACCGAGGCCGAGCACCGCGGTGCCGTCCGTCACGACGGCGACGACCTGCGACTTCCAGGTGTAGTCGTGGACCAGCTCGGGATTCTCGGCGATGGCGCTGCACACCTTGGCGACGCCGGGCGTGTACGCGAGGGACAGATCGTCCTTGTCACGGACGGGCACGGTGGCCTGCACAGCCATCTTGCCGCCGCGGTGGAGTGCGAAGGCCGGGTCGAACGGCGCTTCGGTGGTGCCTTCTGTGGTGCTGTCAGTCGTGCTGTCAGTCGTGCTGTCGCTGCGAGGATTGACGATCTCCGCTGCCATGGTGTTGACCCCTTAAGTCTTCATCGTTTGAGGGTGGCCACTCCTGGTTGAGGAGGGGTGGGCGGGCACCGCGTACGTCACCTGCGCCGGGCGGTTGGCCCGCCCCGGCAGGGGGAGATACGTACGCGCGGGCGCGCCGCACACGCGCCCTGAGCCCCGGATGAGGGGTGTAAAGGTCTTTCTTACCGGACGGACCGCATTACGGACGAGTTCAAATCGGCGCGGTGACGTGGCTCATAGTCGAATACCTGGACAAGTCGACCAAGCGACGAAAAACGCCCACCTGCCGAGACGCGCCGCAGATCCTCCGGCGCGAGGATGAATACCCCGCAGATGGTCCGGCCTTGGTGTACCGGCCCTCGAGGTTCGGGGATCGCCCGTTACCTGATTTTGACATGACCAGCCCCCTGAATGGGCCAGTCCGAATGGCAAGATGCCCTAATCGAACAGGGCGGCGGCATCCGACGTCGTGTGTCCGCACCGCCTCGCATCGCCACCCTCATCTGCCGGAGGAACCCGATCATGACCGCAAGCACCACTCGTCGTACGGCCGCGAAGTCCCGGATTGCAGCGGTCGGCGCCATCGCGGTCGCCGGCACCATGCTGCTGACCGCCTGCGGCGACCAGACGAAGAGCGACGACACGAAGAAGAGCACGGACTCCTCCAAGTCCGCCGCACCGCTCGCCAACCTGCTGCCGGCCGACATCAAGGCCAAGGGCAAGATCATGGTCGGCTCCGACATCGCGTACGCGCCGGTCGAGTCCACGGACGCCTCGGGCAAGACAGTGGGCATCGACCCGGACATCGCCGAGGCCCTCGGCAAGCAGCTCGGGGTGACGTTCGAGTTCCAGAACGGCAAGTTCGCCGACCTCATCGCCGGTCTCGCGGCAAAGCGGTACAACATCGCCATGTCGGCCATGACGGACACCAAGGACCGTCAGAACGGCATCGACGGCGACACCAAGAAGAAGGTCGGCGCGGGCGTCGACTTCGTCGACTACTTCACCGCCGGTGTCTCGATCTACACCAACAAGGGCGCCGACAACGGCATCAAGACGTGGGACGACCTCTGCGGCAAGGCGATCGGCGTGCAGACCGCCACCTTCTCGCAGGACCTCGCCAAGGCCCAGGCCAAGAAGTGCACCGCGGCCGGCAAGAAGACCGTGAAGATCGAGGACTTCCCGACCAACCCCGAGGCCGAGACGCGTATGCGCTCCAAGGGCGTCGACGCGGTGTCCGCGGACTTCCCGATCGCCGCGTACTCGGTGAAGCACTCCGGCGACGGCAAGTACTTCGAGATCGTGGGCGACCAGGTCGAGGCGGGCCCGTACGGGATCGCGCTCGCCAAGGGCAACGACAAGCTGCGGGACGCCATCCAGGCCGCTCTGCAGGCGATCATCAAGAACGGTGAGTACGACAAGATCATCGCCAAGTGGGGCGTCGAGGCCGGCGCCAACCACGACGCGAAGATCAACGGTGGCTCCTGACCCGCGTTCCGTACCGCTCATCAACGGGGGAACTGAAAGGCACCATCGGTGACTGTTGACGTCAGCAAGACGGACGGCCCCGCCGACACTCCGCCGCCCGCTGCCGGACCGGAGGCCATCAAGGCCGTCCCAGTCCGGCACCCGGGGCGCTATGTGTCCGCGGCCGTCGCGATCGCCCTCCTCGTGGGGATCGTGTACGCCTTCTCGCAGGGAAAGATCAACTGGGGCACCATCCCCGACTACTTCTTCAACGACCGGATCGTCACCGGCGTGTGGAAGACCCTCGAGCTGACCATGCTCTCCATGGCCATCGGCATCGCGGGCGGTCTGCTGCTCGCCGTGATGCGGATGTCCAAGAACCCGGTGACCAGCTCCATCGCCTGGTTCTACATCTGGTTCTTCCGCGGCACCCCGGTCCTGGTCCAGCTCTTCGTCTGGTTCAACCTGGGTCTGGTCTTCGAGTACATCAACCTCGGACCGCTCTACAAGGACTACTGGGCCAGCTTCATGACGCCGCTGCTGACGGCGCTGCTGGGGCTCGGGCTCAACGAGGCCGCGTACATGGCCGAGATCTGCCGCGCCGGTCTGCTCGCGGTCGACGACGGCCAGACCGAGGCCGCCCATGCGCTCGGCATGAGCCACTCCAAGACCCTGCGCCGGATTGTGGTCCCGCAGGCGATGCGGGTGATCGTGCCGCCCACGGGCAACGAGGTCATCAACATGCTGAAGACGACCTCGCTCGTCTCGGCAGTGCAATTCCTCGATCTGTTCAAGGTGGCGCAGGACATCGGGCAGACATCGGGGTCCCCGGTGGAGATGTACTTCCTCGCCGCCGCCTGGTACTTGGTGCTGACCTCGATCTTCAGCATCGGCCAGTACTACCTGGAGCGGTATTACGCACGCGGCTCGACCCGCGCCCTGCCGCCCACCCCGCTCCAGCGACTGCGCGCCACGCTCGGCCGCCGCTCCGCCCGCTCCAAGGGAGGCATCGCATGAGCACCCACGCGATGGTGAAGGCCGAGGACGTCCACAAGTCCTACGGCAGCGTCGAGGTCCTCAAGGGCATCGACCTGGAGGTCGCCCCCCAGGAGGTCTTCTGCCTGGTCGGCCCGTCCGGCTCCGGCAAGTCGACGTTCCTGCGGTGCATCAACCACCTGGAGCAGATCAACGCCGGCCGGCTGTACGTCGACGGCGAGCTGGTCGGCTACCGGCAGAAGGGCGACAAGCTCTACGAGCTCAAGGACAGCGAAGTCGCCCTGAAGCGCCGGGACATCGGCATGGTCTTCCAGCGTTTCAACCTCTTCCCCCACATGACGGCGATCGAGAACGTCATGGAAGCCCCGGTCCAGGTCAAGGGCGAGGCGAAGGCCGTGGCCAGGGCCCGGGCGGAGCGGCTGCTGGACCGGGTGGGCCTGGCCGACAAGGCGAAGAACTACCCCTCCCAGCTCTCCGGCGGCCAGCAGCAGCGGGTGGCCATCGCCCGCGCCCTGGCCATGGAGCCGAAGCTGATGCTCTTCGACGAGCCGACGTCGGCGCTCGACCCGGAGCTGGTGGGCGATGTCCTGGACGTCATGCGCGGGCTCGCGGAGGACGGCATGACGATGGTCGTCGTGACCCATGAGATGGGCTTCGCCCGTGAGGTCGGCGATGCGCTGGTCTTCATGGACGACGGCGTGGTGGTCGAGTCGGGCCACCCGCGCGACGTACTGACGAACCCGCAGCACGACCGGACGAAGTCGTTCCTGTCGAAGGTGCTGTAGGAACACCTGGGAAGGGGCGGTACGGACCAGGTCCGTACCGCCCCTTCTCCACACCCCCTTCTTTCGCCCTCGCAGCTACTTCAGGGCGAGCACCAAGCTGTCCGACGGGGACGCCCAGACGGCGCGTGCCTCGCCGAACCCCGCCTCGCGCAGGGTCTCGACGTGCCACCGCACGGACGGCATGTCGCCGTCCGCGTGCTCGCCGTAGATCGTGTATCGCTCGGCGGTCGGCCCGGCGAGGACCGGGTCCTTCGCGGCGAGCGCCCACCAGTCCGCCCAGTCGAGAGCGCCCGCGGCCTTGGCACGGTCCATGGCCGCGTGCCGGTGGGCGCGCTCGGCCGCGTTGATACGGGGCGTCTCGGTGTCGATCATGTGGTCGGCGTTCATGAACACGCCGCCGTCCCTGACGAGTCCGCCGATCCACCGGTAGAGCGCGGTGAGCGGTTCGGTGTGCAGCCAGTGCAGGGCGGTGGCGGTGAGGACCGCGTCGTACGACTCGTACGGCAACTGCCCTGCCCAGCCGGGGTCCTTGAGGTCGGCGGTGACGAAGGTGACGCGCTCGTCGCCGTCGAAGTGGCCACGGGCGATGGCGAGCAGCGCCGGGTCGAGGTCGACGCCTGTGCTGGTGGCCTCGGGGAACCGCTTGAGGAGCCGGTCCGTAATACTTCCCGTACCGCATGCGAGATCGAGCGCTCTCGGCCTGGGGCCCACCACGGCCTCGACCATGTCCAGCATCACCCGGAACCGTTCCTCACGGTCGGGCATGTACCACTCCTGCTGGCGGTCCCAGCTCTCCTGCCAGGCCGCCCAGTCGGTGCCGGTCGATGTCTCCGCCACAAGAAACCTCCCATGTAATACCCTGGAACCCGAAAAGCCCATTACATCATTCGCTGCATCACTTTAGACCGACGCCGTAAGGACTACAAGTGGAACTGGCCTATTACTCGGACTATGCCGTGCGTCTGGTCAACACCGAGGAGCCGACCCGGAACAAGGACTCCCTGACCTCCGTCGAGGCGGTCCGTGAGCTGTTCGGTCTCAACCAGCAGGCGGCCCGGCGGGCGACCGACGCGGATGTGACCCGCTTCCGGTCCGTACGGGCACGGCTGCGCGCGGTCTTCGAGGCGGCCGACGGCGGTGACGAGACGCTCGCCGTCGACCTGCTCAACTCACTGCTGCTGGAGTTCCCGGTAAGCCCGCAGATCTCCGGGCACGGCGTACGCGACGAGGACGCCAAGCCGGACTGGCACATGCACTTGGCCGACCACCCGTCGAACGCGACGGCCGGGTACGCCGCCATCGCGGCGATGGGCCTCGCCTTCCACCTCACCTCGTACGGAGTGGACCGGCTCGGCCTGTGCGAGGCGGCGCCGTGCCGTAACGCCTACCTCGACACCTCGACCAATCGCTCCCGCCGCTACTGCTCGGACCGCTGCGCGACCCGCGCCAACGTGGCCGCCTACCGGGCCCGCAAGCGCCTGGAAACGGAACGCGCCGCCGACACCGGCCGCAGCGCGGAGACCGCCCAGGTCACCACGCCCCACACCGACCGCTGATCCTTCTTCAGCGGCCGGTAGCGCGCCCGGACCCTGGCCAGTACGAGCTCCTCCGGCACCGTCCCGTAATCCGTGCTGTCGCCGCCGGCGAAGATGTTGTCGGCCAGCACCCACCAGCCGCCCCGGCGGCGTTCGGCGGCCCGCTTGACGACCAGCAGATCCTGCTGGAACGGATGACGCAGAATCACCACGTCCCCGGGGCGCACCGTCGCCCCGTACTGCACGAGCAGCCAGTCCCCGTGATGGAGCGTGGGCACCATCGACGGCCCCGTCACCTCCACCACCTGGAAGGGCACGCGCCCGGCCAGCCCTCGCCCCCGCTGCTCCTGCGTCAGCTCAGGCACCTCCGGCACCTCCCGCATCTCTCCGGCATCTCCCCGGTCCGTCCAGTACACCGTCCCGTACAGCGTTTCGTACATTCGGCCACCGGACCCATCCGCACCCTGGACTTTTGGCCTAAGCCCATGGGGGCAGCCGCTAAAACCCGTCACTCACGGAGTAATGTCCCACCTGAGAAGACGATCACGAGGAAGGACAGCTCAATGCTTTCCCGCCTGTTTGCCCCCAAGGTGAAGGTCAGCGCGCACTGCGACCTGCCCTGCGGCGTGTACGACCCGGCCCAGGCCCGCATCGAGGCGGAGTCCGTCAAGGCCGTCCAGGAGAAGTACCAGGCCAACGAGGACCCGCACTTCCGGGCCCGCGCGGTGGTCATCAAGGAGCAGCGCGCCGAGCTCGCCAAGCACCACGTCTCGGTGCTGTGGAGCGACTACTTCAAGCCCCCGCACTTCGAGAAGTACCCGGAGCTGCACCAGCTGGTCAACGACGCCCTGAAGGCGCTGTCGGCCGCGAAGGCCTCCACGGACCCGGCGACGGGCCAGAAGGCGCTGGACTACATCGCTCAGATCGACAAGATCTTCTGGGAGACCAAGAAGGCTTGATCCAGGCCCCGGGCCGCCTGACCCGCGCACTCGCGGGTCGCAGAGCCCACCTTTCCGCACCCGGTCCGAGGGCCGCCGAGAACGGCGTCCATGACGGACCGGGTGCGGTCTTCTTCTCCAGGCCACAAGTGGGCGTAGATCCCCAAGGTGATGACCGCGGACGCGTGGCCGAGGACGAGCTGTACCTGCTTGACGCTCGCCCCGCCGCCGATGAGCGCGGAGGCGTAGAAATGCCGCAGGTCATGGATCACCATGTGCGGCAGCTCGACGGGCCTGCGGCCCTCGCGCTCGGCCGCCTCGTTCTCCGCCGCCTGGAGCGACCGGGCGGTCGTCGTCCGCATGCAGAAGCGGAAGCCCGGTGAACGGATCACTCCCTTCCGTTCCCGCTACTCGGTGCCCGAACTGAACGCGCTGCGCGACCGGCTGACCGCTTGGCTGACCCCACTGCGAAGCACCGCCGCGGGCTTGGTGCCGCGGATGCCGGTCGAGGACCGCGCGGCGGACACGTGGGAGCCACTGGTCGTCGTCTCCGATCTGGCCGGCGGCCACTGGCCCGCGCAGGTGCGTGCCGCCTGCCTGGCGATGACGCGCAACGAGGTGGTCCAGGACGAGCAGACGACGCTGAAGACGCGGCTGCTGCGTGACATTCGCCGCGCCTTCGACCAGGAGGCAACAAAGCGCGACCAGGAAAAGACCATCCGCTTCACGCGGACCGCGGTCCACGTGATCAGTGCCGCTGCCCACCAGCGTGGTCAGAAGTTCGCCGGATTCGTCCGCGACGCCGCGCTCGCCGTTGCCCTCGGTAAGGCGGGGCCGGCCGGCCTCACCGGCTTCGCGCTCCACCTCCTTCGAGACCTCGACGCCGTCACAGCAGGACCCAGTCTGCAATGGAGTTCTGGTGGGACCGAAGGCTCCGTGAACCGCATCAAAAAGATCAAAAGGCAGCTCTACGGACGAGCCGGATTCGAACTACTCCGCAAGATGATCCTGCTTCAGCAACCCTCCGCGATCGCTCCCCAGGATCAGCGCCGAACCGGGAAACGCTTGCCCATCAGTTGGAAGAGTGCGGCCGCAGCTGCTCTATCTGTTGCTCGGCTTCAACTGCGGATCATCGACATCAGCAGCTGGTGGGTTTCGCCGTCCGCGGCCACTACAAGTCCGCGGCCTGCCTGTCCGATCGGGCCGCCGTCGATCCCGGTGACTACGCAGCCAGCGGCCTGGCACAGAGCGATGTCGGCAGCGAAATGCACGCTCCCGGACAGGTCGCCGCCATCCGTGACGTATGCGGCGCGCTTGCCAGCGGCGACCCAGGCCAACGCCAGAGTCGTGGACACGACCCGGGGCCGGAACCGTTCTACGAACCGGTGCTGGGCCAGCAAGTCCACAGCCCGGAAGTCGGGCGCACTGGGGAACGGCGGATCCAGATTGACAAGCCCCGGCCACAAAACTCAGTGGAACGGCTGGCAACCTTCCTTCTGACCCGGCCCCTTCCTGCAATGAGCCTCCGGCGCATGGTGCCGGGCGGTCCGTTGTCCGATCTGCTGCCTATGCTTCGCCACATGCCGAACGAACTTGCGCCACGTCATGGCGTCGACGGGCCAACCTCCTGGCCGGCTTCCGAGATGGTGGTCCACTACTCTGTCGCCGCTCCGAGTGAAGCGGACGCTCGTTCAGTGGCTTCGGCACTGACTCAACGCGGACACCGGTGGGTGACCGTGCGCCCGGTATATCTTCCGCATCTGGACCCCGGGAACCGCCTGTTCGGCAAGCCCGAGTTCTCCCGGCCTGAGCTGGAGGGTTGGTGGAGCGTCGACAGCCTCGTGGACGAAGAAGCCCCCAACCCGACCTCGGAGTTCCACCAGCACGACTGCGAGAAGGCAGCTGTCGAGGCCATCGGTAGAGCGCACGGTGGTTTCTGGAACGGCGGATCCCTCGCTAACCGAGAGACCATGCTGCCCAGATTCGACCACCAGGGGCTGGTCCATGAACTCGACCAGAAGCACGCCCATCGCATTCGGCGCGACGTGATCTCAAGCTTCCCTCCACCGACGGAGGAACCAGCTCCGGCCACCCCGCTCCAGTGCACCACCATCGAACGTCCATTCCCACCCGTGCTTGAGTGTGCGCGACAAGTTGCCCGCGATCAGGAAGCTCAGCAGGGCAAGCTGCCTGACGGAACTGCCTGGTGGCTCACCGGCGAGGCCGACGGCTTCTCCGACGATCGCGAAGTCATCTTCGAATTGGCCGACTCGGTCATGCATCAGGGCACCTGCTACCCGCACACCGCCGACGAGATTCCCTTGCTGGTCGGTCTCGCAGCCCTCGAGGACATTCGTCCCGCCCATCGAGCCGTCTTCACCACGTTCCTGTTCGAAGCAGCCACCATCGGGCAGCGCCTGGCTGCTTCCGGGGCCGACCGCAGAGTCGCCCTGGGCCTTCCACTGGAGGAGACAGCGGACGAACTCGCCGCCCGCCATGCGGTCGAAGCCGCAGCACCGTACCTCCTGGGCCGCTGGGACAGCGAGGACGAAGCCGTACAGTTCACCCTCGCCGCCCTCGCGGCAGCAACCCAGCACAGCGCCTCGAGAACACGCATCCGGCACTTGGCCGAGCGCTGGGCCACGGGGCCCCGGACGGATGCTCTACGTCTTGCAGCTGCCCTGGCCGAAACCGACGACGCCGAGGTGGCCACCGTTCTCCGCAGCATCGTCGAGAGCGGTGTCATTCCTCCCAGCAGGGTCCCGAGTCCCCTCGCGCCCACACGCGGCGCGGCGCTCAACCTGCTCAAACCCCTGGTCGAGCGGGAGATGTCTCCTCTGCTGGCCCAATGAGGCAGCGCTGCTGGCTTCGCCCTGATCCGCAGCCGCGCCGGCAGTCCGCCCGCAAACCTGCTCGGTGCGACAGAGAATCCCCAAAGCGTTCCGGCGAGCAACGCACCCATGACCCCCCTCCGCCCGGCCGACGGCCCCTCAGCCGCGCCAGTCCTCCGGAAGCTTCAACCGATCGCGATCAGCAGGCCAATGAGGGAAGACGGCACGCCGCAAGGCTCGGGGCGTGACGGCGAACAGGAGGCAGCCACCTGCCCCGACAAGCCCGGACCCGGCACCGACGACACAGGCGCGGCTCAGCCAGACGTGTCCGTGGTCCTCGGCCCAAGCACCGAGTACGGCCGAGCCGAGGAAGAGCGCCGTGCAGACGAGGCCGGCCAGGGCGAAGAGGAGACGCTGAACCATGCGGCGAGCATCGCACATGCGTGCGATGCTCTGTCCACATGGTGTGCCTGCGCGCACGCAGAGGGTGACGTCTCGCGGAGCTCGCGCAACTGTGCCGACCGAGACGCGGAGTGGTCCGGTCGCTTCGCTGACTTCAGAGGGTGCGGGTACGCGGAAGACTCTGCCTGTACAGGCGACTCTTGCCGCAGCGGAGACGGCGGCAGGCAGTAAAGACCACCTCGCCGACCGGCGAAACCATCACCAAGGCGTACGACAAGCTCGGCCGCCAGATTCTCCGACGCCGACGACGGCACCACCACCGAGTACGACCTGCGGCGCCGCTCGCCGGCACCAGCGCAACTGCGAGCACGGGCACACAACTGCGGGCGGGTTCGGCGAGGCCGACCAGGTAGGCACCGAGGCCGGCCGAGGCATACGGCTCACGAACCACGACGAGCCAAGACCTTGCGGTGCCTGATGCGCCGGCCCTGACTCGTACGCACGAGCTGATCCTCGTAGGTGAAGCAGACACATCGCCGTCCCGTCGCCGGACCGGCTCGGGTCAGTCCTCGGGCGTCACGTAGGCGCCGAACTGCCCCAGCAGCTCTTCCTCCTGCAGCAATGTGGACCGCGCCTCCAGGCCCCGCTCCTGGGCGACGCCGGTGGCCAATGCCTGGGCGAGAGAGGTGAAGGCGGTCATGGAACGCAGCACGGAAGGGCCGGCCGCATCGACGTAGAAGGTGTAGTGGGCCGTGGTCGCCAGGGGTGACGCGGGATTGTCCGTCAGGGCCAGACAGCGGGCGCCACGGCTTCGGGCCCATCGCAACGCCTTGACGGTTTCGGCGCTGTAGCGGTGGATGGAGACGGCCACGAAGCAGTCGTCGGGTCCGACACGGCGCAGTTCATCGGTGAGGTTCCCGGCCGCCGCGGTGACGGTATGGACCTCTTCGCGCAGCATCCCCAGGAGGTAGCCCAGGAGGTAGGCCGGAGCGTGGCACTTGCGCAGCCCCATCACGTGGACGCTCGACGACTTGGCCAGCGTGGATACGGCCTCCTGCCAAGTGGCGGACGGGATACGGGCGAAGGTCCGCGCGATGTTGGCCTGGTCGAACGCGACGGCCCGTTCGAGCGGGTCGCCGCCCTCTGCGGCGAGCTGCTCCAGGTTGTTGTAGCGGTGCAGCAGTTGGGCCTGTTCACGCAGTTGCTGCCTGCACAGGCGGGACAGGCCGGGGTAACCGTCCAGGCCGAGGCTGGAGGCGAACCGGACGACGGTCGCCTCGTTCACGCCTACGGAGTTTGCGAGTTCGGAGACGGTCATGAAGGCCACCCCTTCGGGGTCGGCCATGACCTGGTCGGCCAGACGCCGCTGCGAGGGGGTGAGCGAGGTCGCCCGGCTGCGAAGCTCGGCGAGAAGCTCGTCGAATGTCTGTGGAGCGGAGGGAGACGTGGAGGCCATAAGAGAATTCTCTCCCCATGTGCGCCCCCGCGGGTGTGACGGTGGATCCGTTCCTCGTGTGCACCGCGCGGTGGTGATGCGTCCGCGGACTCGGTCCGAGCCGCCGGGAGCCGATGCGTGGTGCCGGCTGGCGCGCACGGGACGGCCCCGGAACCGGACCGATCCCGGCTCCGGGGCGCGCAAAGTGACGTGGCCAGGCGACGAGCGCGTCCTGCGGGACGTGCACCCGTCTTGTCCATCGGGGAAATTCCTTCCGTTGACGTGGGCCGGCCGGTTCAGCCCCGACCGAGGCCGGTCAGGGCATCGCGCAGGTGGTTCAGGGAACCCGCGATCCATGGCAGCTCCATCGGGTCGTCGCTGCGCAGGGCGGTCCAGCGCTCGTCGGCCGACTCCCCGTACAAAAGGCTGGTGGCGACCCGGGCGCGTAGTCCGCGTGACTCGTCGCCGAAGGCTTCCCCGGCCAGGACCCCCACGCCGTACCGCTCCAGCAGGACGTTCGCCAGCTCGGCCCCCGTGGTGATGCCCCGGCGGGCGAGGTCGTCGCGAACCGGCTCGAAGTCGGGGTAGAGGTAGAAGCCGGCCCGGGGGAGGCGGCAGGCGGCACCGGCACGGGTGAACTCGCCGTGCACCGCGCGGGCCACCGTGGCATGCAGGCGGCGCGCGGCGGCGATGTGGCCGGTGACCTCGTCGGGGTCGGCCAGGATGTGCGCCGCGGCGGCCTGCATGGGGGCGGCCAGGCTGGACCACACCTCGCTCGCGATGCCGACCAGGTCGCGCATGAGGCCGGCGCCCCACCGGTTGTCCGGGACGCGGGCGAATCCGATGCGCCAGCCGCCCAAGGCCATCGACTTGCTCAGTCCGCTGGTCACCACGGTGCGCTCGGGCAGGTACGCGGCGGCGCTGGGGGCGGGCTGTCCGTCGTGACAGAGCTCGGCGTAGATCTCGTCGGACACGATCGCGAGGCCGTGGCGCTCGGCGATGGCGCACACCTCACGGACGTACTCCGGGGGCGCGATCGTGCCGGTGGGGTTGTCGGGCACGGTCAGCAGCAGCACGCCGGGGTTCGCGCCGGCGGTCCGGGCCCGGGTGAGGGCCTGCTCCAGGAGCGCGGGGTCCGGGACGCCGCCGCACTCGGCCGGAATCGGCACGTCGATGACCCGCTTGCCCACGATGGCCGCCTGGGCGGCGTAGCTGACCCAAGCGGGACAGGGCAGCACGAGGTCGCCGGGGAGCGCGGCCAGCAGCGCGAACAGCAGGGCCTTGCTGCCCGGGGCGAACAGCACCTGGTCCGGCTCGGTCGGGAGGCTGCGGCGGCCGAACCATCCGGCGGCGGCCTCCCGCGCTTCCGACGAGCCGACGACGGCGCCGTAGCTGTTGCGGCCGGCGGCCCGGGCCAGAAGGGCGGCAATGCCGTCGGGGACGGGCAGCCCGGCTTCGCCGAAGCCCAGGTGGAGCACCTTCTCGCCTGCCGTCTTGCGGGCCTGGATCGTCTCGTTGATCGCCAGGGTCGCTGAGTGCATGGCCACGGATTCCACTCTCCTTGGGTGAGTGATGGGGTGACTGACGAGCAATGCCAAGATACATTGCATCAGCCGATCTTCATGCAAATTTGTTTGCACGAGGGTGGCCGGGACAGCGCCCCGGATGTGGTCCGGGAGGCGGGACGCGCGACCGGCCGCGGAGGCGGCGGACTGCGCGATTCCGTTGCGGTCGGCGTAGGGTCGACGCCCGGCATGGGCCCCGCGTTCACCCGGCGCCAGGCCGTACGGCCCGACAGCACCTCCGGTACCGCCATGAACCTGCCGGTGCTCGACGGGTCCGGATCTCCGTTCGACAGGACGCCGCCGATACCTCTCAAATTGCGATCGATGAGTTTCCGGGACGGGATCAGTCGGTATGGGTGGACATGTGCAGACGACCGGCACGCGCTCACGACAGGAGACAGCGATGACCAACGAGGGCTTCACCACATGTCTGTGGTTCGACGGCCAGGCCGAGGAGGCGGCGGAGTACTACCTCTCGGTCTTCAAGAACTCCCGGCTCGGCAGGATCGGCCGCTACACCGAAGCGGGCCCCGGGCCTGCCGGATCGGCGATGGCGGTCGAGTTCGAGATCAACGGCCAGAAGTTCGTCGGGCTGAACGGCGGGCCGCAGTTCAAGTTCAACGAATCCATCTCGTTCCAGATCCACTGCTCGGACCAGGAAGAGGTGGACTACTACTGGAACCGTCTCGTCGACGGGGGCGAAGAGGGGCCCTGCGGCTGGCTGAAGGACAGGTACGGCGTCTCCTGGCAGGTCGTCCCGGAGCCGCTGATCGATCTGATCGGCGACCCGGACGCCGAGAAGGCCGCCCGGACCACCGCGGCGATGATGACCATGAAGAAGCTGGACATCGCCGCGCTGCAGAAAGCGCACGACGAAGGCTGACACCGGAGAGGCGCCGGAGGGACGACGGGGGGACGGGGACGGGGACGGGGACGGGGACAGGGACAGGGACAGGGACGGCCAGCCGGCCGGGTGGGCGCTCAGCAGGGCGAAGAGGCGGGCGGCCTCTTCCGGGATCGCCCGGCGGGAGGTCAGTCCGTCCCGAGCAGATGACGGTAGCTGTCCGGATGCTCCCTCAGATACGTGGCCAGGCCCATCGCCGGATGCCCGGTGAGGTTCGGTACGGTGTCCGAGACCGTGGACATCTCGCCGGTGGCGATGGCCTCGTACGACGTCACCCAGCCGGCCACCTCCCAGTCCTCCGCGCCGTAGTGCGCCCGTGAGGCGTAGGCCTCCTCGCGGGTCTCCGGTACGTAGGTGACGGTCCGGCCGGTGGCCCTGCCGAGCTCCTCGGCCGCTTCGGCGAGGGTGAACGCCTCGGGGCCCGTGAGGTCGTACGTGGCCCCGTCGTGACGCATGGTGTCGGTCTCGGTGTCGGCCAGCAGCACGGCGGTCGCGGCGTCCGCGATGTCCTCGTGCGCCACCGCCGCCACCCGGCCGTCGCCGCCCGGACCGCGCAGCACCCCGTCGGCGCCGGTCATCGCCGGGATCCCGGCGAGGTACAGGCTGTCGCGCAGGAAGGTGTAGCGGACCTCGGCGACCCGGATGTGCGCCTCGGTGTGCCAGTGGTCCCGGGCGAAGGTGAACGTGGCGTCCGGGGCCGCTCCGAGGAAGGAGAGGTACACGATCCGCTCGACGCCCGCGGCGACCGCCGCGTCCACGGCCGTCGTGTGCTGGCGCACCCGGTCGGGACTCTCGTGCGCCGAGACGAGGAACAGGGTGTGTGCCCCGGCGAGGGCGCGGCGCATGGCCTCCCCGTCGCCGTAGGGGGCGGGCGGTGCGGCGACGGCGCCCGGCAGTTCCGGCAGCAGGGACGGGTCGCGGCCCAGGAGCCGCACGGGTACTCCGGCGCGCACGAGGCGCTGCGCCACCCGGCCGCCGACCGCACCACCGGCGCCGGTGACGGCGACGATCGGGGCGGCCGGGTCCGTGGGGGGTGCGGGGTTCATGCGGGGTCGCCTTCCTTGCTCGGCCAGGGGCGCACCTCCACGACCGCGTCCACCGGGACGGGGCCGTAGACGTGCGGGAAATCCTCGCCGCCGGGCGCGACGGGCTCGTACCGTACGGGGACCGGGAGCCGGGCGGGATCGATGACGAGGACCACCAGATCCTGGTCGGGTGCCCCGGCCCGGCTCCCGGCGCCGTACAGCATCTCGGCAACGCCGTCGAGCTGGTGTGGCAGCGAGCAGTGGATGAAGCCCTCTTCGTGCAGGGTGCGGCCGCGGGTGGACATCTCGTACGTCCCGATCCCGCGGGCCGCCTCCCACAGGGGGCCTTCGGTGAGGTGCAGCAACAGTTCGGCCATGGGCCAACGCTAGCCGCGTCGACGCGTCCTACGGGCCATCAGCGTGGCCGCCGATCCGGCGGCGAGCAGAACCTCCGCGATACCACACCACGCCGGGTTGAGCCCGATACGCCCGGATACTCCGGGGCCGCGTCGGGGTACAGCATGCGCGCGGGCGCGCGTCAGGCCGTTTCCGCGAGCAGGCGGGCCTCCACCCGTGGGTCCAGGCCGACCGGGGGCCGGTCGGGCCGGTGCGGCGCTTCGCCGCCCAGTCCCTCCAGCCATTTCCAGGTGTCCGCGACCGTCTCCTCCACCGGCCGGCAGTACAGCCCGGCCGCGTACGCCTTGCCGACGTCACCCTGGTGCAGGGTGTCGTACAGCTCACCCGGCGGCAGCCAGACCGGCAGATCGCTCCAGGGCTCCACACCTGCCGCGAGGATCACCTCGGCGGGGATCCAGCGGAGCGCGGCGTCGGAGCCGGTGGTGCGTACGCAGGCGTCGAGCAGTTGCCCCATCGTGGCGTGACCCGGACGGCTGACCAGGTTGTACGGCCCGTACAGTCCGTCACGCGCCGCGTCCAGGAGCCAGTTGGCCAGGTCACGGGCGTCGATGTACTGAAGTTTCAGATCCGGAGTGCCCGGGGCCGCTACGGTCCCTCCGCAGGCGATCCGCGAGAGCCACCAGGGCAGCCTGCCGACGTTCTCCCAGGGGCCCAGGATCAGTCCCGCGCGGGCCAGGAGGGCCCGGTCGCCGAAGGCGTCGAGCGCGGCCAGTTCGCCGCCGCGTTTGGCGAGGGGGTACGGGACGTCCCCGTCCGCGTCGGGCGAGGCACCGGCCACCAGCGGGCCGTCCTCGGGCAGTCCGGCCGGGGCCGGATAGTCGTACACGGAGCGGCTGGAGACGTACGTGTACCGCCCGGCCCGGCCGGCCAGCAGACGGGCCGCGTCCCGTACGGCCGTGGGGGCGCCGCTCCAGGTGTCGACGACCAGGTCCCAGGCGTACCCGCCCGCGCGGCGGCCGGCGGCTGCCGCTGCCGCTTCGGCCGGCGTGGCAAGTCCTTCGCCGGTGGTGCGGTCGCCGAGGAGTTCCGTCACGCCCGGCGGGGGCGCGTGGTGGCCGCGGTGGAACACCGTGACTTCCCAGCCGCGCGCGAGCGCCGCCTCGGTGACGGCGCGGCCGACGAATTCCGTACCACCCAGCATCAGAAGCCTCATGGGGCCGACTCTGCCCGAGGGGCGACCGGGCCGGTACCGGCCCTCGCTCTCGGCGTAATGGGGCGGCGGCCGTCACTCCCGGCGTACGAGGACGACGGTCGTCACTCTTGGCGCAAGTCGGCGGCGGTCGTGACTCGTTCGCCGCGCAGCCGGATGCCGGTCCGTCACGGCGTGCGGGCGAGCGGGCCGCGGTTGCTGTGGCAGAACGGTTTCGCGGCCGCACTGGCAGGCAACGCCTCCAGACCGCACTCCCTCCCCCAGCACCACGGGGGGCCACCTCGTAGGACGGGGTGGCCCCTTGCGCCTTCGACGGGTGGCGGAACGCCCGCCGCACCGGGTCCGGGACGGCCCGCGCCGGTCTACGAGCTGCCCAGTGCGGTACGGACGAGGGCCAGCAGTTCGTCCTCCGTCAGCCCCAGCTCGCGCGCGTCCGCGACCACCTCGCGTACGCGCTCCTGAAGCCGGGCCCGGTGCGGGGACGCGCCGCCGGTGACGACCGCGCCGCGCCCCCGGCGCAGCTCGATCAGTCCCTCCTCGCGGAGCTGCTGGTAACCGCGCAGCACCGTATGGACGTTGACCCCGAGGGACTCGGCAAGCATGCGGGCGGCGGGCAGACGCTCGCCCGGCACCACCGCACCCTCGGCGACGGCGCGGCGCACGGACGCCGCGATCTGATCACCGAGCGGCACGGTGGAAGTGGGATCGACCCGGAAGAGCATGGTCAGCGCTCCGCCTGTCGCCGGTCGATCAGGGTGTTGAGGAGCGCGGCCCCGGTCGCCGAGTCGTCGACGGTCACCGCGAACACCCGGCCGCCGGCCAGTGTCGCCACGATTCCCTCACCGGAGCGGATCAAGAGACCGCTCCGCCCCGGGCGGATCCGGTAGCCCCAGCCGCCGTACTCCGCAAGGGGGTTGATGTCGCGACTGGTCGCGGTCTCGATCCGGTCGAGCGGCACCCTGAGACGCGGCCAGGGGAGCATCCCCGAGATGGTGATGCCGCGCCGGTCCACCACGACGTACGGCCGGGCGAACACGGCCAGCAGCACACCGAGGATCAGCGGAGGCAACGCGGCCACCCAGCCCGAGCCGAGCAGCAGCACCACCCCGCCGGCCACGAGCACGAGGGCGATCAGCGGCCGCCACCAGCCCCCGGCGCTGCGCGCCCATCCGGCGACCTCCCCGTCGGCGAGCGAGATCCGCGCTCCGTCGCCGGCCTGCCCGGTCACAGCCGGCTGCTCCGGTGCGGGACCGAGCGCGGCCAGGCCCAGCCCCAGTCCTCCGGCGAGCACGGCGACCCCCAGGGCGACGGCGAGCTGCCACATCGGGAACGACGCACCCTGCGTCTCCCCGTTCACGACGTCACCGGCATCCACATTGGCGAGCAGCACGGCGGCCATCACCCAGCCGAGGAATCCGGCAAAGGCATACCCACCGGCGATCAGCCAGCGGTAAGCCCGCCCGTAGAACATTCCCCGCACCACCGTGAGGGCCCACAGCGCACCGGTCACGGCGAACAGCAGGACGTTGGCCACGCCGAACCACACCTGACTCATGTGCCCGTTCTCCCGGCCATCGGCCTGGAAGTGGCTGGCCAGTTGTTCGGGCAGCCGGTCCCGGAAGACGGCGAACAGCACCAGATCGGCAACGAGCGCGAGCAGGAACGGCAGGGTGGCGAGGGCGGCTCTGCCCAGATTCTTACGCATCACGAAAACCTCCATTGTTCGCATGGTAGTAGAACAATAGAGTTACGGCAAAACCTTGTCGGCATGCTGACGCCTACCGGCCGACCGGTCAGTCAGTCAGTCGGCAGGCAGGCAGGCAGGCAGGCAGGCAGGCAGGCAGGCAGGCAACGCTCCGGCCGGCCGAGAACGTCAGGCCAGTTCGAGCGGGAACGCGCCCCGATGCCCCGTACCGGCACCATGGTCCGGGCGGGGTTCGTACTCGCGGCAGCTCCAGACCTCCTGGACGAATCCGGTCCGCCGGTCCCACAGGTCCAGGACATCGCCCTCACCGGCCGCCCCGCGGTAGGCGTCCTTGGCGCCCCGGAAGCACGCGAGGCCGCCGGAAAGGCCGCGGCCCGGGGCCGGGAAGTAATCGGAGAAGGCGCAGGCGATGCAGGTCTGGAGGCGCACCCCCGGTGGCAGGACGCGTTGGATCGTGGCGAGCGCGGAGGCGAAGTCGCTCTCGGCGCGGCGGGATCCGTACGCGGCCCCGCCGAACTGCAGCTCCAGGTAGAGATACGGATCGGGGCGGCGCAACGACAACAGGCAGCTGAGCGTGGCCTGATGAACGGCTCCGTCCCAGAGGACCGGGAGCGGCAGGTCCCACTCCAGGACACAGTCGCCCAACGCACCGTCCACCAGGGCGAACAGGCCGTCGGTCGGCGGCGCGCCGGCCACCGGGGCGAGACCGTCGAAGCTTTCGCCCTCGAAATCGATGCCCCTGATCCGGAGGCGGAGTTGCTGTCCGTCGGTGGTGAGGATGACGGCGTCGGAACCCTGTCGGTCCCGGTACCACCCTGCCCATGACTCGTCTGTCATGGGCACGGACTGTAGCCCGTGCCCATGACAGTCGCTCTGCCGCCCTCCTTTTCGTCTCACGAGCCTTGTGACCTCGGCACCTTGCCCTGTTCTCCTTTCTCCGCCCCCTTCGCCGTCATCGGCTCTCCGCCCCCTTCCTGGTGCCCCCCTCCGGTGCCATCGTGTGTGCCGATTCCTCCTTTCCGCGCTCAGTGCGTCCGGCGGGTGACGAACTCCGCCAGGGTCAGGAGATCGCCCGCCGGAGCCAGGTCGGGGACCGCCCGGGACAGGTGGTGGACGGCGCGGGCCATCCGGTCCGCCGCGCAGACCTGCGCCCAGTCCCGGCCGCCGGCCCGGTCGACGGCGTCGGCGGCGCGGCTCACGTCACCGGGGGTGTTCATGGCTCCCCGGTAGAGCGCGGCGAGTTCGGCCGCTGCCGGGGTGCCGGAGGTCAGCGCGGCGACCACGGGCAGGGACTTCTTGTGTGCGACGAGATCCGCCCCCACCGGCTTCCCGGTCTGTGCCGGATCCCCCCAGATGCCGATCAGATCGTCGATGAGCTGGAAGGCCAGGCCCGCTTCCCGGCCGAATCCGTCCATCGAGCCGACCGCCCGCTCCCCCGCTCCGGCGTACAGCCCTCCCAGCGCGCAGGCGCAGCCGAGCAGGGCGCCCGTCTTGGCGGTGGCCATGGTCAGGCACTCGTCGAGCGAGACCTCGTCCGGGTCGCGGTCCTCGAAGGCGCAGTCCGCCTGCTGGCCCGAGCAGAGCTCGATGACGCAGGTCGAGAGCCGCGCCGAAGCGCGGGCCGCGGCCGGACCGGTGTCCTCGGCCAGCAGTCGCTGGGCGAGGGCCAGCATGGCGTCGCCGGCGATGATCGCGTCCGGGATGCCGAAGACCGCCCAGGCCGTGGGCCGGTGCCGACGGGTCCGGTCCTCGTCGATGACGTCGTCGTGCAGCAGGGTGAAATTGTGGGCCAGCTCCACGGCGACGGCCGCCCTTACCGCCTGTCGCGGGTCGCCGCCCAGCGCGCGGGCGGCGGCGAGGACGAGGGCGGGTCTGATCGCCTTGCCCGCCTGTCCCGACGACGGGGTGCCGTCGGCCTGCTGCCAGCCGAAGTGGTACATCGCGACGCGGCGGATCGATCCGGGCAAGGAGTCGACGGCGGCCCGCAGTTCGGGATCGACGAGGGTCCGGGTCTGTTCCAGGAGGGCGGGGGCCTCGTCGCTCCGGGTCGCGAGGGCGGCCGGGTCGTCGTCGCCCGGGGCGCGGGGTGTCGGTGATTGGGGTGCGTGATGGGTCTTCACTGGGGCGTCCTCCCGATGCCGCCCCAGTGCACGGCTGCCCGGGGCGGAGGTTGGCGGGGGCCCGGACCCTGCCGTCCGGGCCCCCGAGCGGCTACCGCCAGCGGCTGACCTCGACGTTTTCCAGTACGCCGAGGGCGTCCGGCACGAGGATGGCCGCGGAGTAGTAGGCCGTCACCAGGTAGGAGATGATCGCCTGCTCGTCGATGCCCATGAAGCGGACCGACAGGCTGGGTTCGATCTCGTCGGGGATGCCGGTCTGCTGGAGCCCGATGACGCCCTGCTCGGCCTCACCCGTCCTCATGCAGATGATCGACGTGGTCCGGGCGTCGGTGACCGGGATCTTGTTGGACGGGAAGATCGGTACGCCCCGCCAGGCCGGCACGTGGTGTCCCCCGACGTCCACGCTCTCCGGCACCAGACCGCGCTTGTTGCATTCGCGGCCGAACGCGGCGATGGCCCGCGGGTGGGCGAGGAAGAGCTTGGAGCCGCGGCGGCGGGAGAGCAGCTCGTCCATGTCGTCGGGGCTGGGCACCCCGTCGTGCGGCTGGAGGCGCTGCCCGTAGTCGCAGTTGTTGAGCAGGCCGAACTCCCGGTTGTTGATCAGCTCGTGCTCCTGGCGCTCACGCAGCGCCTCGACCGTGAGCCGCAACTGCTGCTCGGTCTGGTTCATCGGCTGGTTGTAGAGGTCGGCGACCCTGCTGTGTACCTTCAGCACGGTCTGGGCGACGCTCAGTTCGTACTCGCGCGGCGCCGCCTCGTAGTCGACGTACGTGTGCGGGACGACGGCTTCGCCGACATGGCCGGCGGAGAGGTCGATCTCCGCCTCGCCGTACTTGTTGGTGCGCTGCTCCGGGATGCTGAGCAGCGCGGCAAGATGGGTGCGGAGCGAATCCGCGCGCTCGGCGAGGTTCAGGACATCGGTCCGGCGCAGCGTCAGCACCGTACAGGCGGTGACGGCACGGGCGGTGTACTCCCAGACGGCGTCGCCGTCGAGCAGGGCGTGGTCGCCGAAGTAGGCTCCGTCGGCGTGGACCCCGAGCACCGTCTCGCCCCCGTACGGACCGGTGCCGATTTTCTGGACCTTGCCGTGTGCCAGCAGGAAGACGCGGTCCGCCGCATCCCCGGAGTTGACCAGTACCTGGCCGGCGGCGACGTCGCGCTGCTCGCACCGGCGGGCCAGCTCACCGAGCACCTCCTCGTCGCCGAACTCCCGCAGGGCGGGAAGCTCTCCGAGCTCGGCAGGGATGACCGAGACCCGGTCACCGGTCTGCACGAAGGTCACCCGGCCGTCCCCCACCGAGTAGCTCAGCCTGCGGTTCACCCGATACGTGCCGCCCTGCACCTGCACCCATGGCAGCATCTTCAGCAGCCACCGTGAGGTGATCTCCTGCATCTGCGGAGCGGACTTGGTGGTCGTCGCGAGGTTCCGCGCCGCCGCCGTGCCCAGACTCTGCTGCGGCGGCACCGGCGCGTTCTGAACCTCTTCACCAACGGACATCTGACGTCCTCTCGATCATCGGCTGACCTGCACGAAGAAGCCTTTCAGCACGGAGAGTCGGCACGCCATTACACAAAAGAGTGTGACTATTCGGGCTTTGGGCTGGGCACGACGCTGAGCAATGCCCACCCGGTGCCCGTGAGCGCCTTTAATTTGCATCATTGATGCAAATTATCTAGCGTGGCCGCCATGCGGCTGACGAGATTCACCGACGTGGCGCTGCGCGTACTGATGCGCCTCGCCGTCGTGGAGAACGAGGACCCGCCGACCACCCGGGAGGTGGCGGCGACCATGCAGGTGCCGTACACCCACGCCGCGAAGGTCGTCGCCAAGCTCCAGCACCTCGGCCTCGTCGAGGCGCGCCGGGGTCGCGGCGGCGGGCTCAGCCTCACCGGAGCGGGCCGGTCCGCCTCGATCGGTGAACTCGTCCGGGAGCTGGAGGGGCCGGGCGACGTCGTCGAGTGCGAGGGCGCCACACCCTGCCCCCTGCGCTCGGCCTGCCGGCTGCGCGGCGCCCTGCGCCAGGCAGAGGATGCCTTCTACGCCTCGCTCGATCCGATCACCGTCGCCGAACTCGTCACCTCCCCCACCGGACCACTGCTGATCGGCATCAGCAGGGGCCGCCCGGGCACCGACTGAGCCGGGACCGGACCACCGCACGCACCACGCCCACGCCCACGCCACACCCACGCCGGACCACGGGCGTCACCACCCCGTTTCCCCCTGCCCAAAAATACGCATCTCACATACCAATTCAAGAATCAGGAGTCACCGATGCTCTCCGAGTCCTCGACCGCCACCGTCCGTGCCACCCTCCCCGCCGTGGGAGCGGCCATCGGAGACATCGCCGATCTCTTCTACCGCAAGCTCTTCGACGCCCACCCCGAGCTGCTGCGCGATCTCTTCAACCGCGGCAACCAGGCGTCCGGCGCCCAGCGCCAGGCCCTCGCGGGCTCCATCGCCGCCTTCGCAACCCATCTGGTCGAGCACCCGGACACCCGCCCCGACGTGATGCTCGGCCGGATCGCCCACAAGCACGCCTCGCTCGGCGTCACCGCCGCGCAGTACGACATCGTGCACACCCATCTGTTCGCCGCCATCGCCGAGGTGCTCGGCGACGCGGTCACCCCGGACGTCGCCGCCGCCTGGGACGAGGTCTACTGGCTGATGGCGGGCGCCCTGATCTCGATCGAGGAGCGGCTGTACGCGCAGCAGGGCGTCGTCGCAGGCGATGTGTGGCGCGAGTGGGAGGTGACCGCCCGGATCGAGGAGACGGCCGATGTCGCCACCTTCCAGCTCCGCCCGGCCGACAACGCCCCCGCCCCCGACTTCCGCCCCGGCCAGTACGTCTCCGTACAGGTGGAACTCCCCGACGGGGCCCGCCAGATACGCCAGTACAGCCTCTCCAGCGCCCCCGGCTCGCCGCTGCGCTCGATCACCGTCAAGCGGGTGCACGGCGACGGCTCGCCCGACGGCGAGGTCTCCCGTCACCTGCACACCGAGGTCGGGGCCGGTGACCGGCTGCGGGTCTCCGCCCCGTACGGCGATCTCGTGCTCCACTCCTCAAACGCCCCGCTCCTGCTCGCCTCGGCGGGCATCGGCTGCACCCCGATGCTCTCGATGCTGGAACACCTCGCGGCGACCGGCCACCGCGCCCCGGTCACCGTCGTGCACGGCGACCGCTCCCCCGCCGACCACCCGATGCGCACCGACCACGCCCAGCTCACCGGCAAACTCCCCGACGCCACCGCCCACTTCTGGTACGAGGCCCCGGAGCCCGGCCACCGGGCCGACCGCACCGGACGCGTCGACCTGAGCGGCCTCGCGATCGCCCCCGGCACCCACGCCTACCTCTGCGGCCCGCTGCCCTTCATGCGTGCCGTACGCACCCAGCTGCTGGCCCAGCGTGTCCCCGCGGCCGACATCCACTACGAGGTGTTCGGCCCCGACCTGTGGCTCGCCCAGGACTGAACCCCCTCATCGCTCGCGGAATTGACCGGATACGCTCGCACTCGGTTCGAACAACTCCTTGGGAAATGGCCCGGACATCGACATTCCGTACAAGCGGATGCAGGCCCGGTCCCCCACGCGCAAAAAAATCGGCCATGCCGGAGACTCAGCGAAAAGCAGGAACGTCCATGCCACGATGCTGGATGCGCCTCTGCCGAACGATCTGAAATTTGTCTCGAAGTGGAAAATCACCTGCCCCCTGAGGTCAAGTCACGGGACGCCCCAAGGCCTACTGTTGCCTCGGCCAACGATCTCAGGGGAAGGGCACACCATGGAAAGTTCTTCGACGGTTGACCGGATGCGGGCGAATGGCAGCTGGAACCCCCTGTGGGACCAGTTGTACGCATGGGATCCCACGTGGACCGAGGAGTTCATGAAAACGGCAACGATGCCCTGGAGGAACGGGGTCCTCGAGCCGAAGGTCGTCGAATTGCTGTGCATTGCGGTGGATGCGGCCTCGACCCATATGTACGCTCCCGGGGTCAGACGCCACATACGAGCCGCATTGGAGCTCGGCGTGACCCGGGAAGAGATCCTCGAAGTGCTGAAGCTGGCCACCGTGCTCGGCATACATGCCTGCAACATCGGCGTTCCGATCCTCGCCGAAGAACTCACAGCGTACGAGCAGCGGCCCTCCGGCCGTGAGCAACCGTCCCGTGAGTGACCCTCACTGGGGGATGGTCGGTTCAGTCCTCGGGGGCCTTCTGCTCGACGACGATCTCCCGCTTGAGGATCTTGCCCGTTGCTCCCTTGGGGAGCGCGTCGGTGAAGGTGACGATCCGCGGATACTTGTAGGCAGCCACCCGCTGTTTGACGTGGTCGCGGATCTGATCGGCCGTGGCCTGGGCGCCGTCCTGGAGGGTCACGACGGCGGCCACCTCCTCCCCGTGGATCTCGTGCGGCACGCCGACCACTGCGGCCTCGGCGACGGCCGGGTGTTCGTAGAGCACTTCCTCGATCTCACGTGGATAGACGTTGTATCCGCCACGGATGATGAGGTCCTTCTTCCGGTCGACGACGAAGTAGTAGCCGTCTTCGTCGACACGGGCCAGATCGCCGCTGTGGAACCACCCGTCCCGGACCGCTTCCGCGGTCTCGTTCGGACGGTTCCAGTAGCCCCTCATGACGTTCTCGCCGCGGATCGCGATCTCGCCCACGTCGCCCGGCCCCACCGAACTGCCGTCGGCCGCCACGAGCTTGAGGTCGACCCCGCGGATCGGGAGGCCGATCGAGCCGGCCTTGCGTGGCCGGTGCAGAGGGTTGAATGAAGCGATCGGCGAAGTCTCCGAGAGGCCGTAGCCCTCCAGTACCGTGACGGCGAATTGCTGTTCGAAACGGTGCAGTACCTCGACCGGCAGGGACGCACCGCCGGAAACGGCCAGACGCAGGCGTGAGAGTGCGCAGCCGTCGGGAACTCCGGTGGTGAGCAGGGCTGTGTACATCGTAGGGACGCCCAGGAAGACGGTGGCCCCGTCCCGGTGCATGATCTCCCGCGCTCTGGCCGGCTCGAACCGGGGCAGCAAGGTCAGGGTGGCACCCGCAGCGACGGCGGTGTTGAGAGCGCAGGTCTGCCCGAAGGCGTGGAACAGCGGCAGGCCCCCGAACAGTACGTCGTCCGGCCCGACGTCGAGCAGCGTCTCGGCAGCGGTGGCCGCGTTGGTCATCAGGTTGCGGTGGGTCAGCTCGGCACCCTTGGGGGTTCCTGTCGTGCCCGACGTGTAGAGGATCACGGCGGTGTCATCAGCCGCCCGGTCGGCGACCCGGTGCATGGGTTCGGTGCCCTTCTCCGGGGTGTCGAGCATCGTTGGGTCGGCAACCAGGCAGTCGGCCCCGACTTCGGCCGCGGCCGTTGCGACCTCGCTCATGAAGTGAGGGGATGTCACCACGAGCCGGGATCCGGAATCCCGGAGAGCGAAGGCGATTTCACGCGCCTTCAACAGCGGATTCATCGGCACCACCACACCACCGCAGCGGAGAATGCCATAGTACGCAACCGGGAAACAGGCGACGTTGGGCAGAACCAATGCGACGCGATCGCCCGTCCGGACACCCTTGGTCTGCAACAGTGCGGCGAACCGGGCGCTCGCGTCGTTGAGTTGGGCATAGGTAAGGGCGATGTCATCCTGGCGAACGGCGAGGCGGTCACCGTTGGACCGGGCGGATTTCGCCAGGAGTGTGGCGAGGTTGTTCATTCGGTTCCCTCTTCGATCCGGGCTGGTGGGGGTACGGGCGGTGGCGGTCACCGGTGGTGGCGGAATCCGCCGAGGCATGCGCTGCTCTGTGTCGCTATGACGTCGCGAGGTGAAACCCCGCCGCCTCCCTGCCGCAGGGCCAACCACAGGCGCAGGAGGTGGCGTTTCAGATCGGGTTCGGTGAAGTCCTCGTATTCCGTTCGGGAATGAAGAACGGTGTGGTTGTTCACGAACAGCAGGTCGCCGACCTCGAAGTCGACATCGAGCCGGAATTCCGATGATGCTGCCAGTGCGTCGACGAGGTCGAACAATTCCACGTCCGCCGGATCCAGGCGGGGAACGTCAGGAAAGCGCTGTGCGGATTCGAGATAGCAGCGGTTGTAGCGCATGCTGCCCCTGCCCCTGCTCCAGGACACGAGCGGGACCGCGGTGTACGGGAGCTCGTCGGGGGCCTGCTCCTCCCGACGGTCGAGGAAGTGGGTGCGGTACAGCCGATCGACCAGATCCGGCCGCCGTGCCAGGACGGCGTTGTGGACCGCTGCCGAGCTGACGACGGCGGTCCGTGCGCCGGAGCGGGCCGCGCGCAGGCACAGCAGCCCGAGGACATCGGACCCGTCGGTGTGGAACGGCAGTCTCGCCCGGGTCTGGTATCCGCGCGTCCCCGGGTCGGCAAGGCTACGGCCGGTGTCCCGGGCGTGGCCGAGCATATGGCCCGACGCGTTCTGCGAGACCGGCATACCCAGGTGTCGGCCCACTCCCCAGAAGATCGTGCTCGCCGCCGCCTGGCTGTATCGCTCGACCGGAATGCGTTTGACGAGGACAAAACCGCGTCCGTTCTCCAGTACGTCGGCGATGCGTGCCAGCTCGCCGGCCAGCGTCGGCAGCGGAAAGTCACCGGCGGTGACCTTCAGCAGTGGAACGCTCCGCTCGCGCACCGCGCGCAGAGCTGCTTCGAGTTCGTCGATCTGCGCAGGTGAGAGCCGCAGGACCCATTCCCCCGAGTCGATCAGGTCCGGGCCCTTCCACACGGCCGGCCCGGTACAGGGTCGGCGCAAAACGTTTCTCACGTCTGTCATGGCGGCCTCCCTCATTCTCCGCTCCTCGCGAAGTCCGATGTCTCGATCCGCCGCCGGTGCAGCGAATCCATCGATTTGCCGGTGATTTCTTCGACCTGCCGGTGATTCCATTGATCTGCCGGGGATTCCGGTGATTCGTCGGTCATTCCGTGCCGCTTTCTGGGTCTGGTCAACGGCGGGGCCATTTGCGATGGTGTCCTCCGCTGGATTTCCGACCGGCCGGGACGCCGCATCCAGGCGGAGAAGCTCCACCGCGGTGGTGCAACGCTAGGTCACGACGCGACCCATTACTTGACGTGACGTGACATCTCACTTATCACTTGGGGACAGAGCCCCCTGGAGTGCGCCCATGAAGCCTCTTGTCCGCAATGCAGCGCTGAACAGCTATGTCGAGGTCAGCCAGTCGCTCGGCATCGATCCGCGAGCTCTGATGAAGCGTGTGGGCCTGGACCCTGTCGGCCTCGCGGTCCAGGACAGATGGATCCCCGGCGCGGCGGTCATCCAGTTGCTCGAACTCTCGGCGACGGCCTCACATCGAGGGGACTTCGGCGTGCTCCTCGCCGAGCGACGCCGCTTCTCCAATCTCGGACCCATCAGCCTGGTCCTGCGCGACGAGCCCGACGTCCGCAGCGCCCTCGAACTTCTCGTCCGTCATGAGTACATGTACAACGAGATGCTCCACAGTCGGCTCTCCGAGGCGAGCGGCCTGGCCAACCTCAAGGTGAGCCTCGAAGTGGGTGAGGCCATGGCCACCCGCCAGGCCACCGAGCTGGCCGTGGGTGCCTTCCACGGGGTTCTCCGCAGTTTTCTTGGTGCCCGGTGGCAGCCGCTGTCCGTGTGCTTCACGCACGACGCGCCGGCGGATCCGGGTACCCACCGGCGCGTCTTCGGCCCCGTCGTGGAATTCGGCCGGGAGTTCAACGGGATCGTCTTCTACGCCAGCGATCTCAAAGCTCCCAATCCCATGTCGGACCCGCTGCTGCGGACCTACGCCCGGCAGTATTTCGAGTCCATCGCGGTTTCCAGGGACACCACCATGCTGGACCGCGTGCGCGAGCTGATCGAAGTCCTGCTGCCCACCGGGCGCTGTTCGATCGAGCAGGTCGCGGACAGTCTCGGCATCGACCGGAGAACCGTCCACCGGCACCTGGCGGCCTCGGGCGAGACGTTCTCCTCCGTCCTCAACGCGACACGTGTCCAGCTCGCGGAGCAGCTCGTCGCGAACCCGCGCCGCTCGTTCACGGACATCTCCGGGTTGCTGGGATTCTCCGCACCGAGCGCTTTCTCGCGCTGGTTCCGCGAGCGGTTCGGCTGCAGCCCGAGGGAGTCGCGGGTGCGCGGGACCAGGAAGCAGCTCTCCGGCGAGGGGTGACCACCGGTGACCGTGCGCGAGGCCGGGGCATGTCCCCAAGCGGCAAGTCTTCTGTCACCTTCGGTCAAGCGCGTGCCGTAACCCGCCCTTAACGTTGGCGTACCGCGAGGGACATGGCCGATCCCACGAGGGTGAGCAGGAACACTGTCCGCCGCCGCATGCGCCTCCCCCAGGCCCACTGATCCTATCCGAGCCACCAGCGAGCCTGGGAATCCCTTCCGCACTCTCGCGTCCGCTCCTCGCATGCCCTCCAGGCCCCGCATCGCCGGCAGCGCAACAAGTAAAGCCCCACCCGACTAAGGAGATGGACCATGCATTTCTTCGACGACTCCCTGTATCCGGAGAACCAGGAGAAGCTGGTCATCCAGGCCGCGCCCTACGGGCCGGAGTGGCTGCCCGGCGACGTCGACGACCTCCCGCTCACCATGGACGACCACGTACAGGCGGCCGTCGACTGCTACAACGCGGGCGCCACGGTGCTCCACATCCACGTACGCGAGCTGGACGGCCACGGCTCCAAGCGCATCTCCATGTTCAACGAACTGATGGCCCGGCTGCGCGAGGCCGTACCGGACATGGTCCTGCAGATCGGCGGATCGATCTCCTTCGCCCCCGAGGACGAGGGCGGCGACGCCAAGTGGCTCAGCTACGACACCCGCCACATGCTGGCCGAGATCACCCCCAGGCCCGACCAGGTGACGATCGCGATCAACACCAACCAGATGAACATCGTCGAGCTCTTCGACGACGAGGACATCGAGGGCACCTCGATCGCCAAGCCGGCGTACTACAAGGCCTACCGGGACATGGTGGTCGAGGCCGGGCCGGACTTCTATCTCGAACACCTCGAGCGGCTCCGGGCCAAGGACATCCAGCCGCACTTCCAACTCGCCAACATGGCACAGCTGGAGACCGTGGAGCGGCTGATCCGCAAGGGCGTCTACAACGGCCCGCTGGTGCTCAACTACGTCGCCATCGGGGGCGGGTTCGCCGGCCGGCACCCGGCCGACCTGATCGAGTTCATCCGTCGCGTCCCGGACGGCGCCGTGCTCACCATCGAGGCATCCATGCGCGCGGTGGCGCCGATGGGCGCGGTCGGGATCGCCCTGGGTGCGCATGTGCGGGTGGGCAACGAGGACAACCTGTGGCAGCACAAGGGCGAGCGGATGTCCTCCGTGCAGCAGGTCGAGCAGATGGTCCGGATCGCCGACGCGCTCGGCCGTGAGATCGCCACCGGGCAGGAGGCGAAGCAGATCTACAGGATCGGCGAATGGTACGCGGATGCCGACGAGACCCTGGCCCGGCTCGGCATGGTGCCCAACCGCCGCCCCGGCCGGCGCGGCTCCATGCTGCGCGACGTCACGAGCTGACCCGACCCCACGGGCGGCGGCCCGGGGACCCTGCCGCCGCCCCGCACCACCCCACTCAGCCCTGCACACGAGCAAACGGAGCACGTCATGGCACACGCCATTCGCTTCCATGAAACCGGTGGCCCCGACGTCATGCGGTGGGAAAAGGTCACCACCGGCGACCCGGGCCCGGGCGAGATACGGATCCGGCACGTCGCCGTCGGACTCAATTTCGCCGACACGTATTTCCGCACCGGCCTGTACCCGGCTCCGCTGCCCGCCGGGCTCGGCGTGGAGGCATCAGGTGTGATCGAGGCCGTGGGCGAGGGCGTGAAGCATGTCGCCGAGGGCGACCGGGTGACCTACACCGGCAGCCCGCTGGGCGCCTACAGCACGGAGCGGGTCATGCCCGCGGATTCACTCATCAAGCTGCCGGACGACATCAGCTGCGAGACCGCCGCAGCCATGACAATGCGCGGCCTCACCGCAGCCTACCTGCTGCGCCGGATCCACCCGCTGAAGTCCGGCGATACCGTACTGCTCCACGCGGCGGCCGGCGGCGTCGGCCTGATCGTCTCCCAGTGGGCGAAGCTGCTCGGCATCACCGTGATCGGCACGGTCTCGAGCGAGGAGAAGGCCGAGGTCGCGCGCGCCCACGGCTGCGAGCACATCGTCTACTACCGGCGCGAGAACGTGGCCGAGCGGGTGCGTGAACTGACCGACGGCAAGGGTGTCCCGGTCGTCTTCGACAGCATCGGCAAGGACACCGTCGCCGGATCCATGGCCTCGCTCCAGCGCCGCGGCCTGCTGGTGTGCTTCGGTACGGCCTCCGGAGTCCCGCCGCTCGACGCCATGCAACTGGCCATCCACGGCTCGCTGTTCGTGACCCGCCCCGCGCTGGCCGACTACATCGCCGAGCCGGGGGAACGGGCCGCACTGGCCGGTGAGCTGTTCGGACATGTCGCGTCCGGCCGCATCACGATCGAGACCAACCAGCGCTACGCCCTTCAGGACGCCGTGCAGGCACATCGCGATCTCGAAGGAGGGCGGACCACGGGATCTTCCGTCTTCGTCGTCTGAGTACGCCGTGTCCGAGCACCGAGCGCCCCCATGACACGTCCCCCGTGGCACGTCCCCCACGTCACGTTACCGAGGAGTGAGAACGATGCCCCAGACCATTCACCCGAGGGAAGGCGTGCCGGCCGTGGCGCGTACCGGCGTCCGCCGTACCTCGATCAGGGTCGAGCCGCTGACCTGCACCATCGGAGCCGAACTCTTCGGCGTGAACCTCGGCGACGCCTCGCGCGACGACGACCTGTTCGCACAGATCAAGGAACTGCTGCTGCAGTACAAGGTCCTCTTCCTGCGCGACCAGGACATCTCCCGCGCCGAACACGTCGCCTTCGCGGCGCGCTTCGGTCCGCTGGAGGACCACCCGGTGGCCGGCAGCGACCCCGACCACCCGGGCCTGGTCCGTATCTACAAGGATCTGGACAGCAAACCCGAGCACTACGAGAACGCCCTGCACTGCGACGCGACCTGGCGCGCGACCCCACCCATGGGCGCCGTGCTGCGCTGCGTGGAAACACCGGAGGTGGGCGGTGACACGATCTGGGTCAACATGGCCGAGGCCTACCGCAGGCTGCCCGAGCACATCAAGACCCAGATCGCGGACCTGCGCGCGCGGCACAGCATCGAGGCGACCTTCGGCGCCGCCATGCAGGCGGGGCAACGCCACGAACTGAAGGCCCGCTTCCCCGACCCGGAGCACCCGGTGGTGCGCACCCACCCGGAGACCGCCGAGCAGATCCTCTTCGTCAATGCCTTCACCACGCACTTCGTCAACTACCACACACCCGAGAACGTGCGCTTCGGCCAGGACTACGCGCCCGGCGCCGGCAACCTTCTGCACTACCTGATCAGCCAGGCGGCCGTCCCCGAGTACCAAGTGCGCTGGCGCTGGCAGAAGAACAGCGTCGCCATCTGGGACAACCGCTCCACCCAGCACTACGCCGTCCAGGACTACTGGCCCGGCGTCCGCAAGATGGAGCGCGCCGGGATCGTCGGCGACGCCACGTTCTGAGCCCTGACCAGAGACGAAAGGTGACGCCCATGGGACTTCACACCGTCGGCACATCGGTCCCGGACACGTCTTCTGCCGCGCCGGCCGTATCCCGTAGCTACGCCTGGCTGGTGTTCGCCCTGAGCTTCGGGCTGCTGCTGTCCGACTACATGTCGCGACAGGTCCTCAACGCCGCCTTTCCCCTGCTGAAGGCGGAATGGCTGATCTCCGACGCCGAGTTGGGCACACTCAGCGGCGTCGTTGCCCTGATGGTCGGTGTGCTCACGTTCCCCCTGTCGCTGTTGGCGGACCGCTGGGGCCGGGTCAGGATCCTCGTCCTCTCTGCGACAGCGTGGAGCCTGGCGACCCTGGGCTGCGCCATTGCCGCGAGCTACGGCCAGATGTTCCTGGGCCGGTTCATGGTGGGCGTCGGAGAGGCGGCCTACGGGAGTGTCGGCATCGCGGTGGTCCTGAGCGTGTTCCCTGTGGGCGTGCGGGCCACGCTCTCCGGAGCCTTCATCGCCGGCGGGTCGTTCGGATCCGTGCTCGGCGTGTCGATCGGCGGCGCCATCGCCCAGGAGTACGGCTGGCGTTGGGCATTCGGCACGATGGGATTCTTCGGGCTGGCGCTGGCCGCCGTCTACGGCCTCGTGGTCACGGAGAAAAGGCTGGGTTCGGCCTCGACGAGCCGTGACAACGCCACGTCCGGCGAACGTCCCCCCATCCGAACCCAGCTGCCGCGACTGTTCTCCTCGGTCTCCGTGGTCTGCGCGTACATCGGCAGCGGACTGCAGATGTTCATCGCCATGTCCCTGCTCGCCTGGATGCCCAGCTTCCTCAACCGGTACTACGCCATGCCTCCGGGTGAAGCCGGCCTCGTCGCCGGAGTCTTCGCGCTGATCGGTGGCACCGGCATGATCCTCTGCGGGATCGTCGCGGACCGCCTCAGCCGGAAGGCCTCGACCCGGAAGTGGCACGTAGCGATCGCCTGCAGCGTTGGGTCGCTCGTGTTGCTGATGGCGGGATTCCATCTGCCGACCGGCTTGCTGCAACTCGTACTGATCGCGGCCGGGACCCTGGTGGCCGCAGGCACCGCCGGTCCGGCGGCCGCCATGGTCGCCAACCTGACCCCCGCTGCCATCGCCGCGACGGCCTTCGCCACCCTCACCCTGGCCAACAGCCTGTTCGGGCTGGCCCCCGGGCCCGCCGTGACGGGCATGCTCGCGGACCACCTGGGCCTGCTCGGCGCACTGCAGGTGATCCCGCTCGTAGCCCTCGTGACCGGCGTGGTCTTCACGATCGGCAAGTTCTCCTACGAAAAAGATCTGTGCCGCCTGGGGCTGCTCCCCGACCTGGCGCCCAAGACCCCGGAGCTGCAGTCATGAGCCTCACCGCACGGCCGACAGTCGTCATCGTCCCCGGACTGCGCGATCACGTGCCGGACCACTGGCAGATCGCCCTCACCGGCAAGATCACCGACGCCCGGACCGTTCCCCCGCTGGAGAAGGACAGGCTGAGCCGCGACGCCCAGGTCGCCGCACTGGACGAGGTGCTGTCGGACATCTCCGGCCCGGTCGTACTCGTCGCCCACAGCGCCGGGGTGATGACCACCGTCCACTGGGCGCAACGACACCGGCGTCCGGTCAGGGGCGCACTGCTCGCGACGCCGCCCGATTTCGAGACCCCGCTGCCGGACGGCTATCCCACCCTGGACGCCCTGCGCGACAACGGCTGGACCCCGGTGCCACGGACACCCCTGCCGTTCCCCAGCATCGTCGCCGCGAGCACGAACGACCCCCTGGCCGACGCCGATCGCGTCGCCGGCCTCGCCCGGGCATGGGGCAGCCGCCTCGTCGACCTCGGCCCGGTCGGACACCTCAACCCGGCCTCCGGCTACGGCGAGTGGCCGCAGGCGGAGGCGTTCGTCCGCGAGCTCGGTCGATCCTCGTAGGCACGTCCTGCAGCCCGGCCGCTGTGCACCGTTCCCCACCCGCACGACCCCGCCCCCGGAGGCGCTGATGAGCACAGATACCGACCTGCTGTGGTCCCCCAGCCGCTCGGCTGCCGAAAGCTCCAACATCGCCGGCTTCATGCGCTGGCTGAGTGAAACGCGGGGACTGACGTTCTCCGACTACCCGGAGCTGTGGCGGTGGAGCACCACTGACCTGTCCGTCTTCTGGGCGGCGGTATGGGAGTTCTACGGCCTCGACGCCGTCAGCGGCTACGACGAGGTGCTGGCCGACGCGTCGATGCCCGGAGCCACCTGGTTCACGGGAGCGCGGATGAACTTCGCCGAGCAGTGCTTCGCCCGTACCACCGACGCGCGCCCGGCCCTGATCAGCGTCTTTGAGGGCGGCGTTCCCGTGGAGACGTCGTGGCGGCAGCTCGGACGCGACGTCGCCGCTGTCGCCGCTTCCCTTCGGGAGATGGGCGTGGGGCCTGGCGACCGCGTTGCCGGCTACCTCCCGAATACGTCACAGGCCGTGGTCGCGTTGCTGGCCAGTGCCGCTGTCGGCGCGGTGTGGACGGTGTGCTCGCCCGACTTCGGCACGCCCAGCGTGCTCGCTCGATTGCAGCAGGCGCAGCCGACGGTGTTGGTGGCCGCCGATGGCTACTCCTACGGAGGCAAGGAGTTCGACCGACGTCCGGCGGTCGCCGAGCTGGTGGACGGGCTGCCCACGGTCCGGCATCTGATCGCGGTCGACCACCTCCATACATCCGCCACGTCGACGTCGTGGTGCCGGCGGCCCGAGGTGGTGCAGCAACCATGGTCCGCGCTGCTCGACAACCAGGCCGAACTCAGCTTCGCCGACGTCCCCTTCGACCACCCGCTGTGGATCTTGTGGTCATCCGGCACCACGGGTGTACCGAAGGGCATCGTGCAGAGCCACGGCGGCATCGTCGTCGAACTGCTCAAGTCCCTGGGCCTCGGCGTCGACCTGCGGAGCGACGACCGCTACTTCTTCCATACGTCCACCAGCTGGATGGTGTGGAACTTCATGGTCGGCGGCCTGCTGCACGGCGCCACGATCGTCCTGTACGACGGCAGCCCCACGTACCCCGATGTCAACGGCGTGTGGAAGGTCGCCGAACAGACGCGCGCGACGATGGTCGGCGTGGGAGCGGCCTACCTGGTAGCTGCGGAGAAAGCGGATGCGCACCCAGCGGCCGAGAGCGACCTGAGCGCTCTGCGGTCCGTCCTGCAGACCGGTTCATCGCTTCCTGGCAGCACATGGCGCTGGGTCTACGACCGTCTCGCCCCCGACGCGTGGCTGCAGTCGATCTGCGGGGGAACCGACATCTGCTCGGTCCTCGCCGGGGGTTCCCCGCTCCTGCCGGTGCGGGCCGGCCGGATCCAGTGTCCCGCGCTCGGCGTTGCCCTCGCCGCCTGGGACGCCTCCGGACACTCGCTCGTCGGATCGCAGGGGGAACTGGTGGTGACGGCACCGCTTCCCTCGATGCCGCTGCACTTCGTCGACGACCCTGAGAACCAGCGCTATCTGGCGAGTTACTTCGATGTCTATCCCGGAGTGTGGCGGCACGGCGACTGGGTCACGATCGACCCCGACCTGTCGGTCGTGGTGGCCGGGCGCTCGGACTCAACCCTCAACCGCATGGGTGTGCGGATGGGGTCCGCCGACATCTACGCCGTCGTCGAGCAGCTTCCCCAGATCGTGGACAGTCTGGTCATCGGCGCCGAACTGCCGGACGGCCGGTACTTCATGCCCCTCTTCGTCGTCCTCGCCGAAGGAGAATCCTTCGACGCCACCTTCCGGGGCACTATCGCGGCGTCCATCAAACACAAGCTCTCACCCCGGCACGTCCCGGACGCCATCGTTCCAATAGCAGCCGTGCCCCGCACCTTGACCGGAAAAAAACTGGAGGTCCCCGTCAAGCGCATCATCCAGGGAGCCCGCGCCGCTGATGTGACCGCTGAGGGCGCGGTCACCCACCCCGAGGTGCTTGCCTGGTTCGAGGACTTCACGGCCAGGCTCCCGGCCGGCCCGCCGAGACAGCCAGTTTCGGCCACGTCCAGTTCCCCGCGGTCGAGTGCGGCTTAGGCGGCGATGTCGACTGCTTCCGGGCCGTGAAGGCCCAGCCGACGGTCACAGTGACAATGGCAGGGTGAGCCAGCCCGTAGATCTCGCCCTTGCACTCCAGCCCCGTCCGCCCTCCCCACTGGAAGAAGTCCACGACGACCGGTTCGCCCACCGGGGCCTTCGGCTGCTGCTGAAGCGGGACGATCTCATTCACACCGACATGGACTGGGACACTGCCGTACTCGGACCAGTGGACCTGTACCCTCCGGGCAACAAGTGGCGCAAGCTCTCCCCCAACCTGCGGGCCGCCGCCGGGCGCACCGTGCTGACCTTCGGCGGCGCGTACTCCAACCATCTGCGGGCCACCGCGGCCGCCGGCCGCCTGCTCGGGTTCCCCACCGTCGGGGTCGTGCGCGGTGACGAACTGGCCGACCGCCCCCTCAACCCCTCGCTCGCCCGATGCGCCGCCGACGGGATGACCCTGCGTTTCGTGGACCGCGCGACGTACCGCGCGAAGGCCGATCCAGAGGTCCTGGCGGGGCTGCTGAGCGCCTTCGGGGAGTGCTGCGTCATCCCGGAGGGCGGCAGCAACGCCCTGGCCGCACAGGGCTGTACGGAGCTTGGCCGCGAACTGCGCGGCCAAGCCGATGTGGTGGCGGTGGCGTGCGGCACCGGGGGCACGCTCGCCGGTCTCGCCGCCGGTCTCGCACCCGGGCAGCGCGCCCTCGGCATCCCGGTGCTGCGCGGCGGCTTCCTCGGCGACGCGGTACGGGAACTGCAGCAGGAGGCGTTCGGCGGACCGGCCGGGTCCTGGTCCCTGGACGAGCGCTTCCACTTCGGCGGCTACGCCCGTACGCCCCCGCAGCTGCACGCCTTCGCGGACGACTTCGAGCAGCGGCACGGGCTGCCCGTCGAGCGGCTCTATGTCGCCAAGCTGCTCTACGCGCTCACCGCACTGGCCGAGGAGGGCGCGTTCCCTACGGGAACCACGGTCGCGGCCGTCATCACCGGCCGGCCGTAGTCACCCCCTCATAGGTGCATGCGCTCCTTGTAAGCCCATGCCCTGAAGGCACATCCCTAAGGCGCGTCCGACTCCTCCCGGTAGGCCGCCGCCTCCTCCAGGTCGAGCCGTCTGAGCAGGGTGCGAAGCATCTCGTCGTCGATCTGCCGCTCGTCCCGCAGCCGTACGAAGACCTCGCGCTCGGCGTCGATCATTTCCCTGGCCAGGCGCCGGTACGTGTCGTCCGCCGACTCCCCGGTCACCGGATTGGCCGCGCCCAGCCGCTCCCACACGGCGTTGCGGCGGCGCTCCAGGACGGTGCGCAGCCGGTCGGTGAGCGGTCCGGGCAGAGAGTTGCGCCGGTCGGTGAGCAGCTCCTCCAGGCGCGTCTCGGCGGCCGTGGACGCCTCGCTCTGCGCCTGCGCCTCGGCCAGCGTCTCCGCCGTCGCGTCGCGCCCCGGCAGCTTCAGGACACGCACCAGCAGCGGCAGGCTGAGCCCCTGGATGACGAGGGTGCCGATAACGGTGGTGAAGGTCAGGAACAGCACCAGGTTGCGGGCCGGGAAGGCGTGCCCGTCGGAGGTGACGAACGGGATGGAGAAGGCGATGGCGAGCGACACGACCCCGCGCATCCCGGCCCAGCCGACGATCAACGGCGCCTTCCAGTTCGTCTCCGGCTCGCGGTTCCTGATCCGCCCGGACAGCCACCGGGGCAGGTACGTCGCCGGATAGACCCAGAGGAAGCGGACCAGGACGACGGCGAGGAACACGGCCACCGCGTACCAGAGGGCGTCCGCCACCGCGTATGTACCGAGCCCCTTCAGTACGAAGGGCAGCTGGAGCCCGATGAGCGCGAAGACCGCGGACTCCAGGATGAACGCGACCATCTTCCAGACGGCCGCCTCCTGGAGCCGGGTCGCGAAGTCGACCTGCCAGGACCGGTGGCCCAGATAGAGCGCGACGACGACCACGGCGAGCACCCCGGAGGCGTGCACGCGTTCGGCCGCCGCGTACGCCACGAAGGGAATGAGCAGCGACAGCGTGTTCTGCAGCAGGGCTTCCTTGAGGTGCGTACGGAGCCAGTGCAGCGGCACCATCAGCGCCAGGCCGACCACGACGCCGCCGACCGCCGCGAGGAGGAATTCGCCGATCCCGGCCGCCCAGCTCATGCCCTCGCCGACGGCGGCGGCGAGCGCCACCCGGTAGGCGGTGATCGCGGTGGCGTCGTTCACCAGGGACTCGCCCTGCAGGATCGTCGTGACGCGGCCGGGGAGCCCGACCCGGCGGGCGATCGCGGCAGCCGTGACCGCGTCCGGCGGGGCGACGACCGCGCCGAGCACCAGCGCCGCGGTGAGCGGCAGGTCGGGCACGAGGCGGTACGCCAGCCACCCGACCGCGACGGTCGCGAACAGGACGTAACCGACGGAGAGCAGCGCGACCGGCCGGAGATTGGCCCGCAGATCGAGGTACGAGCTGTCGACGGCCGCCGTGTAGAGCAACGGCGGCAGCAGCAGCGGCAGCACGACGTGCGGGTTGAGGGTGTACGTCGGCACCCCGGGCAGATACGAGGCGATCAGCCCCGCCGCGACCAGCAGCAGGGGGGCAGGTACGGGGGTGCGGCGGGCGGCCCCCGCCACAGCCGCACTGACAGCGACCAGTGCCACCAGCGGTAATACGTCCATTTCACGGTCCTCGCATCCGTCGTAACCTGACAATCATGAGTGAATGCCCGCACGTGTCCGAGCTGCCGCGACCTGAACCGGCTCCGCTCAGCGAGACCTGCCTCGGCTGCCTCGCGGCGGGCAGCCACCCGGTACAGCTGCGGCTCTGTCTGGCCTGCGGCCATGTCGGCTGCTGCGATTCGTCGCCGCTGCAGCACGCCACGGCGCACTTCAAGGAGACCGGCCATCCGGTGATGCGGAGCTTCGAACCCGGCGAGAGCTGGCGCTGGTGCTTCGAGGACGGTTCGATCGTCTGAGGTCTGGGTACGTCAAACCGGCGCCGGTTGTTCGTAATTGACCACCGCAGACCCCTACCCACTGTCTGTACTCATGGGCTTACCATGAGTGACAGTCGTGGGTTGGGGCCCGGCGACACGGCATCATGGATCGCGATAGCGTCGCCGGGCCAGAACCGAAGACGTACCGCATGGCTCCGGGGCACCCTTCCCGGATCCTCGAACGAGTTTGTGCCACCTTGGAGGTGAGGGTGTCCCAGATCGCAGGCGAGCCCGGGAATCAGGACTTCGTAGAGGTCCGGCTGCCCGCTGCGGGTGCCTACCTGTCGGTGCTGCGTACGGCCACGGCCGGTCTCGCAGCGCGCTTGGACTTCACTCTCGACGAGATCGAGGATCTTCGCATCGCGGTCGACGAGGCCTGCGCGATCCTGCTTCAACAGGCCGTGCCGGGCTCCGTCCTCAGCTGCGTCTTCCGGCTCGTCGAGGATTCTCTCGAGGTGACGGTGTCGGCGCCGACGACGGACGGCCGGGCGCCGGAGCGCGACACCTTCGCCTGGACGGTGCTCTCCGCACTGGCCGGAAAGGTCGACTCCTCGGTGGCCGATGACCGTACGGTCAGCATCAGCCTGTACAAACAGCGCGGCGCGGGACCCGGGCCGGCGTGAGCAACGGGAACGGGGACGGTCCTGTGCGGGACGAGACGATGCGACCAGGGGTGGTGCGCGCAGCAGGCATCCCGGAGCAGCAGGCCCTGCCCCATCCGGAGGACGGGGCGGACGGGCCTGCGGGCCGTACGATCGCGGTGGAGCAGTCGCAGGCGGAGCGGGCAGGCCAGATGAGCGAGCACGGGCACCACGATCCACACGACCGCAGCAGGGCGCGGGCGCTGTTCATCGAACTGCGCGAGCTTCCCGACGGGTCGGCCGAGAAGGCGGAGCTGCGCAATCGGCTGGTGCGGATGCATCTGCCGCTCGTGGAGCATCTGGCCCGCCGGTTCCGCAATCGCGGCGAGCCGCTGGACGATCTGACCCAGGTCGCCACGATCGGCCTGATCAAGTCGGTCGACCGGTTCGACCCGGACCGCGGCGTCGAGTTCTCGACGTACGCGACGCCCACGGTCGTCGGCGAGATCAAGCGCCACTTCCGCGACAAGGGCTGGGCGGTCCGGGTGCCGCGCCGGCTCCAGGAGCTGCGGCTCTCGCTCACCACGGCGACCGCCGAGCTCTCCCAGCAGCACGGCCGCTCGCCGACGGTGCACGAGCTGGCGGAGCGACTGGGCATTTCCGAGGAAGAGGTCCTGGAGGGCCTGGAATCGGCCAATGCGTACAGCACGCTCTCGCTGGACGTGCCGGACACGGACGACGAGTCCCCGGCGGTCGCGGACACGCTGGGCTCCGAGGACGAGGCGCTGGAGGGCGTCGAGTACCGGGAGTCCCTCAAGCCGCTGCTGGAGGACCTGCCGCCGCGCGAGAAGCGGATTCTGCTGCTGCGCTTCTTCGGCAACATGACCCAGTCGCAGATCGCGCAGGAGGTCGGCATCTCGCAGATGCACGTCTCGCGGCTGCTGGCCCGCACACTGGCGCAGCTGCGCGAGCGGCTGCTCGTCGAGGAGTAGCGCCAGGACCGATGCGAGCGGGCGCGGGAGAAGCGGGAGCGTCGACGCTCGTGCGGCCCGGACGGCGGCCGGCGGCTGTGGGCCGCCTCACCCGGGTCCCGCCTCACCCAGGTCCCGGCTCAGGCGTCCGGTGCGGTGCCGCCGGACGCGGCCTCCGAGGAGGTGCCCGGGCGGCGGATGCCGAGCGCGTCGATCGTCGTCGGCCTGACCAGCTGGTAGAGCGCCGTCAGGACCATCGCGGCGAGGACGATCCCGGCCGGGATCAGCGCGCCGTGGGACCTCAGCAGCGTCCAGGCCACCGGGAGCGCGATGATCTGCGTGATGAGCGCGGGGCCACGGCTCCAGCTGCGCCGCCGCAGCAGGCCACGCGCGGCGATCAGCGGGATCAGGCCGAGCGCGATCAGCGTGAGGCCGCCCATCTCCGCCTGCTGCGGGCTCTCGGGGCGGCCGAGCAGTCCCATGACCAGCATGTAGATCCCGCCGAGGACGAGCGCCGCCCCTTCCAGGGCGGTGAGTCCGGCCACGAGCGTGATCCTGCTCGGCTTCGCCGGTTCGGCCGACGGCAACGGCGACGACGAGGAGGGCGTGTTCTGCTGAGTACTCACCCTTGCAGGTTGGCATCCCAGCGCCGCGAAAGCGAAGCCGGGGTGGGAACGCGCCCGGGCCGTCACCGAGCGTGAAGGTCATGGGACAGGACTTCAGAGCGATACCGCGCGGTAGGTAGTCTGGCCGTCATGCGCGCACTCCTTGTGGTCAATCCAGCTGCTACCACCACCAGTGCGCGGACGCGCGACGTGCTCATCCACGCGCTGGCCAGCGAGATGAAGCTGGAGGCCGTGACCACGGAGTACCGGGGCCACGCCCGGGACCTGGGGCGGCAGGCCGCGGACTCCGGAGAGATCGATCTGGTGGTCGCCCTGGGCGGCGACGGCACGGTCAACGAGGTGGTCAACGGTCTGCTCCACAACGGCCCCGACCTGGACAGGCTGCCGAGCCTCGCGGTGGTTCCCGGCGGCTCCACCAATGTCTTCGCGCGCGCCCTGGGTCTGCCCAACGACGCCGTGGAGGCGACCGGCGCGATCCTGGACGCGCTCGCCAACCGCACCGAACGCACGGTCGGTCTCGGACTGGCGGCCGGTACCCCGGGCACCGAGGACGAGTCGGTTCCCGAGCGCTGGTTCACTTTCTGCGCCGGGCTCGGATTCGACGCGGGCGTGGTCGGCCGGGTCGAACAGCAGCGCGAACGCGGCAAGCGCTCGACGCATGCGCTGTACGTACGCCAGGTGGTCCGGCAATTCCTGGAGGAGCCGCACCGGCGGCACGGGCTGATGACACTGGAGACGCCCGGGCAGGAACCGGTCACCGACCTCGCGCTGTCGATAATCTCCAACACCGCCCCCTGGACCTACCTGGGGAATCGCCCCATGTACGCGTCCCCCAAGGCCACCTTCGACACCGGCCTCGACGTGCTCGGACTGAAGCGGCTGTCCACTGCGGCGGTCGCCCGCTACGGCACCCAGCTGCTCACTTCGAGCCCCGACAAGGGCCCTCGCGGCAAGCATGCCGTTTCACTTCATGACCTCACGGACTTCACCTTGCATTCAAAGGCGCCACTGCCCTTCCAGATGGACGGTGACCACCTGGGAGTGCGTACCAGCGTGACGTTCACAGGCGTACGCCGTGCACTGCGTGTGATTGTGTGAGTGGAAGGGGCCAAAGTCCTTTAACTCGAACGTTTGGGCTGGACTCCACCCCATAGAAGTACGGCTGTGACCTAGTCGACACCGAGGAATCAAAAAAAACTTCCAGAAGGGGTTGTATCCGCCGCTGAGGTTTGCGAATCTCTACATGGCGATCGGGACGGCCCGCAACAACGGCCTCCACTGAGAGCCAGAACCCCTCCTCACTTCACAGGACCACAACCAGTTCATCTGGGCGTCGGCCCTACACCTGCGGGGGGATTCGTGAAAGCGTTCACATTCACAAGCAACTGATGTAATACCAAGGAGAGGTAGCAGCCATGGACTGGCGTCACAACGCCGTTTGTCGTGAGGAAGACCCCGAGCTGTTCTTCCCCATCGGCAACACCGGTCCTGCGCTGCTGCAGATCGAGGAAGCCAAGGCCGTCTGTCGTCGCTGCCCCGTCATGGAGCAGTGCCTGCAGTGGGCGCTCGAGTCCGGTCAGGACTCCGGCGTCTGGGGTGGCCTCAGTGAGGACGAGCGCCGCGCAATGAAGCGCCGTGCGGCTCGCAACCGGGCGCGTAACGCCAGCGCCTGATCCGACGCCACCGCTACGAGCCTCAGCCAGGCGGCGCGTACAGAGCGTACGCACAACCCCGCCCCCCGAGTCGCAGCGCGCAGTACCCCCGAAGCGCATGCATGAACAGTGAGCCCGGACCGTGATCGACGGTCCGGGCTCACTGCTGTGTTCGCGCCGGCCGGCCGCCGGGGCTACTTCTCGGCGCGGACCGGGATGTCGAGGACGACTTGAGTGCCGCGCTCGGATGCCGGGACCATCCCGAAGGTCCCGCCCAGCTCGCCTTCCACCAGCGTCCTGACGATCTGGAGCCCCAGATTGCCCGCGTGCTGCGGGTCGAAACCCTCGGGCAGACCGCAGCCGTCGTCCTGAACGGTGATCAGCAGCCGCGTCTCGGCGGAGGAGCCGCCGCGTACCGCCGACACCTCCACCGTGCCGGACTCGGCGAGGGTGAACGCGTGCTCCAGGGCGTTCTGCAGAACTTCGGTGAGCACCATCGCGAGCGGTGTGGCCACCTCGGCGTCGAGTATGCCGAAGCGGCCCGTACGTCGGCAGGTGACCTTGCCCGGGGAGATCTCGGCGACCATCGCGATGACCCGGTCGGCGATCTCGTCGAACTCCACCCGCTCGTCCAGATTCTGGGACAGCGTCTCATGGACGATGGCGATCGAACCGACGCGCCGCACCGCCTCGTTGAGCGCCTCGCGGCCCTGCGCCGAGTCCATCCGGCGGGCCTGGAGCCGCAACAGGGCCGCGACGGTCTGGAGGTTGTTCTTCACCCGGTGGTGGATCTCCCGGATGGTGGCGTCCTTGGTGATCAACTCCCGCTCGCGGCGGCGCAGTTCGGTGACGTCCCGGAGGAGGACCAGGGAGCCGATCCGGACCCCCTTGGGCTTGAGCGGGATCGCCCGGAGCTGGATCACTCCGCCCGCGCACTCGACCTCGAACTCGCGGGGCGCGTAGCCGCTGGCGAGTTTGACCAGGGCCTCGTCGACCGGGCCGCGGGACGGGGCCAGTTCGGCGGTGATGCCGCCGAGGTGCTGGCCGACCAGGTCGGAGGCGAGGCCGAGGCGGTGGTACGCGGAGAGGCCGTTGGGGCTGGCGTACTGGACGACCCCATCGGCGTCGAGCCTGATCAGCCCGTCGCCGACGCGCGGCGACGCGTCCATGTCGACCTGCTGGTCGGGGAACGGAAAGGTCCCGGCGGCGATCATCTGGGCCAGGTCGGAGGCCGACTGGAGGTAGGTGAGTTCCAGCCGGGACGGCGTGCGTACGGTCAGGAGGTTGGTGTTGCGGGCGATGACGCCGAGGACCCGGCCCTCACGGCGTACGGGGATCGACTCGACGCGCACGGGAACCTCTTCGCGCCACTCCGGGTCGCCCTCGCGCACGATCCGGCCCTCGTCCAGCGCCGCGTCGAGCAGCGGACGACGGCCGCGCGGCACCAAGTGGCCGACCATGTCGTCCTGATAGGAGGTGGGGCCGGTGTTGGGCCGCATCTGGGCCACGGAGACGTAGCGGGTGCCGTCGCGGGTGGGGACCCACAGCACAAGGTCGGCGAAGGAGAGGTCGGAGAGCAGCTGCCACTCCGAGACCAGCAGATGCAGCCACTCCAGGTCGGTGTCACTGAGGGCTGTGTGCTGGCGGACGAGGTCGTTCATGGAGGGCACGTGTGCGAGCGTACCCGCGGATGGGTACGGGTTTCGAACCGAGCGGCCCGGCCGCACGTGCAAGGAGTAGGAGCACCGGAAATTGCGGCGCTCCTGCGGATGGACACGGACGAATGGTCTAGTCCACAATGCTCAAGACAGAGCTTCCGCTCTCCCCGCACAGGAGAGTGGATCGAGGTACCCGCGCTCTCTGCCCTGACCGCGCAGGTGCCTCTCCCCGGCCGGGGGCACCGCACACCGCCGGCCAGTGCTACTCCGGGCTGCGGTGCCGAACGGGCTGAGGGTCCCGTCCCGGCGCCGCGGCCCGCGGGTGTTTCCACGGCCGGACAGGGCCGATGCCGGAGCTGCCGGCCGCGCTGACCAGGGCGTCCCGGACGTCCGGTTCGACGCCACTGCGCGATCCCGGCGACCACCTAGCGGAGCCCGGGCGCGCCCCGGCCGAGGATGCGGCGCGGCCCCGCATGCTGTACGGACATCCCGCCGGACATGATCCGGCCCGACCGCTCGCTCCCCCCGGCAAAAGGCGGCGGACAGGCACCCGTCGGCGGGGTGCGGCCGGACGGGCCAGGCTGACGTGTCCGTGTTACCTGCTTCTGCTAGATTGGACCGCGATTGGTCTATACCACATTGACTCGACTCCTCAGATCGGCAGGCCCCGCGTGGAAGTTGTCATCGTCCCGGACGCCAAGGCAGGCGGCGAACTCATCGCAGAGGCCATCGGCGCACTGCTGAGCCGCAAGCCCGACGCCCTTCTCGGCGTTGCCACCGGCTCTACCCCGCTGCCCATCTACCAGGCGCTGGCGGCCAAGGTCCGCTCCGGCGCCGTGGACGCCTCGCGCGCCCGTATCTGCCAGCTCGACGAGTACGTCGGGCTGCCGGCGGGCCACCCCGAGTCCTACCGCTCCGTGGTGCTGCGCGAGGTCGTTGAACCGCTCGGCCTGTCCGAGGCGTCCTTCATGGGCCCCGACGGCTCCGCCGAGGACGTCCTGACCGCCTGCCAGACGTACGACAAGGCGCTCGCCGAGGCCGGCGGGGTGGACCTGCAGCTCCTCGGCATCGGTACCGACGGGCACATCGGCTTCAACGAGCCGTGCTCCTCGCTCGCGTCCCGTACCCGGATCAAGACGCTCACCGAGCAGACCCGGATCGACAACGCGCGCTTCTTCGACAATGACATCACGCAGGTGCCGCACCACGTGATCACCCAGGGCATCGGCACCATCCTGGAGTCCCGCCACCCGATCCTGCTCGCCACCGGCGAGGGCAAGGCGGACGCCGTGGCGCAGACGGTGGAGGGGCCGGTGGCCTCGATCGTGCCCGCGTCCGCGCTGCAGCTGCATCCGCACGCGACGGTGGTGGTGGACGAGGCCGCGGCGTCGAAGCTGAGGCTGGCGGACTACTTCCGCGCCACGTATGCGACGAAGCCGCTGTGGCAGGGCCTGTAGGCGTCCCGGACGCGGCGAGAGGGCCGGGGTACCCGTGGTGGGTGCCCCGGCCCTCTCGTATGCCCTGTCCCGTCCTGGGACGGGCTCTGTCCTCAATCGCCGGACGGGCTTGATTCCGCTTCGGGGTCTCGGAGCTCAGGCCCCGTGGGCTTGCGTGCCGCCGGCGATGATCTCGGCTGCCGCCAAGCCGCAGACGCGGGCCGCGCCATGAGTGGCGATGTGCAGGGCGCCCCTGGGGGGTGCCTGCGGGACGCCCATTTCGACCACGACCGTGTCGGGGCGCGCCGCCACCAGGGCGTCGATCGCCCCGGCCATCCAGGCGTGACGGTGGGCGTCGCGGAGGACCACGACGATGCGCCGCTCCCTCGCCGCCCGCAGCACCTCGGCCACGGGTTCCGCGGTCTCGCCGCTGTACGTGTCGGTCGACGTGCCCGGCACCAGACGGCCCAGCTCCGCGGCGACGCCCCACGGGGTCTCGTCGCCGACCGCGATGTTCGAGGCGGAGGTGAACGCCGCGACGTACGCCGGTTCGGTCAGCGGTCCCGCGGAGCCGGTGACCCGCACCGCGCGGCGGGCGGCGACCAGGCCGATGTCCGAGCCGATTCCGGTGCCGGGTGCGGTCCCCTCCTGCTCTGCCGCGCCCGGCCCCGAACCGGCCTCCTTGGCCCCCTGCGTCCAGGACGCGAGGGCACGTACCCGTGCGGCCGCGTCCGCGAGCCGCTCCTCGGCGAGTTCACCGCTGCGCACCGCCGCGACCAGCGCGTCGCGCAGCCGCTGCACCGTGCCGTCGTCCTCCAGTCCGCCACCGACGCACAGGGCGTCGGCCCCCGCGGCGATCGCGAGGACGGAGCCGCGCTCGATGCCGTACGTCCCGGCGATGGCCTGCATCTCCACGGCGTCGGTGACGATCAGGCCGTCGTAGCCCATCTCCTCGCGCAGCAGACCGGTCAGGATCCGCGGACTGACCGTTCCGGGGCGGTCCGGATCGAGGGCCGGCAGCAGGATGTGCGCGCTCATCACGCACTTGGAACCCGCCGCGATGGCCGCCCGGAAGGGCACCAGTTCCCGGGCGTGCAGCGTCTCCAGGTCCACGTCGATGCGCGGCAGCGCGTGGTGCGAGTCGATCGCGGTGTCGCCGTGCCCCGGGAAGTGCTTGGTGCAGGCGGCGACTCCGGCGGCCTGGAGGCCCTCGATGTACGCGGCGGTGTGCCGGGCCACGAGCGCGGCGTCGGCGCCGAAGGACCGTACGCCGATGATCGGGTTGCCCGGGTTGGAGTTGACGTCCGCGGACGGCGCCCAGTCGAGGTTGACGCCGCACTCCGCGAGCCGGCGCCCCAGCTCCTGGGCGACCGCGCGGGTCAGCGCCACGTCGTCGACGTGGCCGAGCGCGAGGTTGCCGGGGAAGGAGGAGCCGGTACGCACCTCAAGGCGGGTGACGTCGCCGCCCTCCTCGTCGATCGCCACGAGGATGTCCGCGCGCTCGGCCCTGAGCTGGGCGGTGAGCGCGGCGACCTGCTCGGCCGTCCGGATGTTGCGGCCGAACAGCGCGACAGAGGCGAGACCTTCGTCGACCCGGCGCAGCACCCAGTCCGGGACGGTGGTGCCGGTGAATCCGGGCTGCAGGACGGCGAGGGCGTCGCGGGTGACGGTGTCCGTGGTGGATATCAGGGTGGTCATGGAGGTGCGTTATCCCTTCACGGCGCCGTCGGTGAGGCCGCTGACGGCCTTGCGCTGCAGGTAGATGAAGAGGACCAGGATCGGGATCGCGAAGAGCGAGGAGGCGGCCATGGTGGCGCCCCAGTCGTCACCGAACGCGGTCTGGAACTGAGAGAGCCAGAGCGGCAGGGTCTGTGACTCGATGTTCTTGTTGAGGATGAGGACGAGCGGGAATTCGTTCCAGGCGGTGATGAAGCCGAAGAGCGAGGTCGCCATGAGGCCGGGGCCGAGCAAAGGCAGGAGTGGAGCCACCAAGGAAGACGCCCTCGGGCTTGTCGGCGGTCTCACCCGGGATGGTGAAGTAGCCGATGTCGCTCTCGATGTCCTTGTTGGCGGCGATGGCCGTGCCGGCCTCCCAGCCCATGCCGATGAAGGCACCGACGTCGGCGCGGCCACCGGTGGCCGCGTAGGCGGGGGTCTGGGTGTTGCCGACCTCGATGACGTCCGGCGGGGTCGACTCGGAGAGAGCGGTGGTGATCTTCTGCTGAATGCCGTCCCACTTCTGGGTCTCGAACTTCAGCGTGGCGCCGGTCTTCTTCTTGAAGGCCGCGGTCAGGTCCTTGGTCCAGCCGGGAGGCGTGGAGCCGTCCATGGCCCAGACGGTGAGCGTCTGACCCTCTTTTGCTGTCCGGGCCGGTCCTCTTACCGCTGTCGCTGCCACCGTCGTCGGACCCGCACGCCGCCAGGCCGATCATCATGCCCGCGACGCCGATCGCCGCGATGAGCTTGCGCTTCACGCCAAACCCTCCTCAGGGATACTGCAACCCCGCCCACCGCGAAGACATTCGACGAGTACTGCTGGGGCTGGACCTGGTCTTTAATGGTTTAGACCAGCACCGGGAGCTTGGCCTAGACCTTTAGGGGTGTCAAGGGTGTATAAGAAGTGCACTCGCGTCCGTTACAGGACCGACATCTGAGGGAGGGCGACGACCCGTGACCGGGCCGTGCCACCATGTGAGCCGCGACAGACGGAGGAGCCGGTGACGGCAGCAACGCAGCAGTCGGGAAGGCGGGCCATGGGTGCCGACGGGGGCAGTACGGAGAACGAGACGGGCGCGACCACGCGGACGGCGCGCGTCCCGAAGTACTACCGGCTGAAGCGACATCTCCTGGAGATGACGGACACCATGCCGCCGGGCACTCCCGTGCCCCCCGAGCGGACCCTGGCCGCCGAGTTCGACACCTCGCGCACCACCGTGCGCCAGGCCCTCCAGGAACTGGTCGTCGAGGGACGGCTGGAGCGCATCCAGGGCAAGGGGACCTTCGTCGCCAAACCGAAGGTCTCCCAGGCCCTCCAGCTCACCTCGTACACCGAGGACATGCGCGCGCAGGGACTCGAACCGACCTCCCAGCTGCTGGACATCGGCTACGTCACGGCCGACGACACGCTCGCCGGGCTGCTCGACATCACGACCGGCGGCCGCGTACTGCGGATCGAGCGCCTCCGGCTGGCCAGCGGTGAGCCGATGGCGATCGAGACCACGCACCTTTCGGCCAAACGCTTCCCTGCGCTGCGCCGTTCGCTGGTGAAGTACACGTCCCTCTACACCGCGCTCGCCGAGGTGTACGACGTCAGGCTGGCCGAGGCCGAGGAGACCATCGAGACCTCACTCGCCACACCGCGCGAGGCCGGGCTGCTCGGTACCGATGTGGGCCTTCCGATGCTGATGCTTTCGCGGCATTCACTGGACGGACGGGGCGAACCGGTGGAGTGGGTGCGCTCGGTCTACCGCGGCGACCGGTACAAGTTCGTGGCCCGTCTGAAGCGGCCGACGGACTGAACCCGTCACGGCGACCGGCTGCTTCCGGTCACCGCACCCCGTACGCACAGCCACGCCGGCCCCCGTGGAATCCACCACTCCACGGGGGCCGTTCGCACGTCCTGTTCCGGACCAACTCTCGTACGTTTGGCGATATTCCGAACATTCGCGCCCTGCTCACGGGACCGTTGCCGGACCGCAATGCGGACAGGGGGTGACGGTGACCGGAAGCCTCCCCTAGATTTCCTGCGCATTACATCAGGTGATCAACGAGGGGACGGAGTCGCCGCATGCCAGCAGACCCAGAAGGAAATCCACCGACCGTCACACCGGTGCGGGTGGTCATCGCCCTCTGTCTCATCGCGCCGTTCGTGGCGATGCTCTGGGTGAGTTCGTACGCGAAGGTGGACCCCACCTTCATCGGCATTCCGTTCTTCTACTGGTACCAGATGCTCTGGGTGCTGATCTCCACCGCGCTCACGATGATCGCGTACAAGCTGTGGCAGCGTGACCAGCGCGCCCGCAAGGGGGGTGCGTCGGCATGAAGGACGGCGTGAACGGCGTCGCGCTCGGCGTCTTCATCTTCTTCTTCGCGGCCGTCACGGTCATGGGCTTCCTGGCGGCTCGCTGGCGCAAGGCCGAGAACGAGGCCAGCCTCGACGAATGGGGCCTGGGCGGACGGTCGTTCGGCACCTGGGTCACCTGGTTCCTGCTCGGCGGCGACCTGTACACCGCGTACACCTTCGTCGCCGTGCCCGCGGCGATCTACGCGGCGGGCGCGGCCGGCTTCTTCGCCGTGCCGTACACGATCCTCGTGTACCCGCTGATCTTCACCTTCCTGCCGCGACTCTGGTCGGTCTCGCACAAGCACGGCTACGTGACCACCTCGGACTTCGTCCGCGGCCGCTTCGGCTCGAAGGGGCTGTCGCTGGCGGTCGCCGTCACGGGCATCCTCGCCACGATGCCGTACATCGCGCTCCAACTCGTCGGCATCCAGGCGGTGCTGGACGTGATGGGCGTCGGCGGCGGCGAGAACACCCACTGGTTCATCAAGGACCTGCCGCTGCTGATCGCGTTCGCGGTGCTCGCCGCGTACACCTACTCGTCCGGTCTGCGGGCGCCCGCGCTGATCGCGTTCGTCAAGGACGGGCTGATCTACCTGGTCATCGCGGTGGCGATCATCTACATCCCGATCAAGCTCGGCGGCTTCGACAACATCTTCGCCGGGGCGAGCGAGAAGTTCGCCGCCGTCAACGAGGCAGCCGGCAAACCGGTGGCAGGCCTCGCGCCCGGGGCAACGGGCCAGTGGACGTACGCCACCCTGGCGTTGGGCTCGGCGCTGGCGCTGTTCATGTATCCGCACTCGATCACGGCGACGCTCTCCAGCCGCAGCCGCAATGTGATCCGGCGCAACACCACGATCCTGCCGCTGTACTCGCTGATGCTGGGCCTGCTGGCGCTGCTCGGCTTCATGGCGATCGCCGCCGGAATCAAGGTGGACAACGGCCAGTTGGCCATCCCGCAGTTGTTCGAGACCATGTTCCCGGACTGGTTCGCGGGTGTCGCGTTCGCCGCCATCGGCATCGGCGCGCTGGTGCCCGCCGCGATCATGTCGATCGCCGCGGCGAACCTGTTCACCCGCAACATCTACAAGGACTTCCTGAAGCCCGACGCGACACCCGCGCAGGAGACCCGGGTCTCCAAACTGGTCTCACTGCTGGTGAAGGTCGGCGCGCTCGCCTTCGTCCTCACTATGGACAAGACGGTCGCGATCAACTTCCAGCTGCTCGGCGGGATCTGGATCCTCCAGACGATGCCGGCCCTGGTCGGCGGCCTGTTCACCCGTTGGTTCCACCGCTGGGCGCTGCTCGCGGGCTGGGCGGTCGGCATGGTGTACGGGACGGTGGCCGCGTACGGCGTCGCCAGCCCGACCCAGGCGCACTTCGGCGGGTCGTCCAAGGAGATCCCGGGCATCGGCGAGATCGGCTACATCGGCCTCACGGCGTTCGTACTGAACGCGGTGGTGACGGTGGCGCTCACCTTCGTCCTGAACGCCGTGAAGGCACCCGTCGGGGTCGACGAGACCTCACCGGCCGACTACACGGCCGACGCGGGCGACAAGGGCGTCCAGGTGGAGCTCCCGCCGGCCACGGCGGGGGCACCGGGCGGCGGCCACTGACGGCCGCTCCCACAGCCGTACGACGGCCCGTCGAGCCCCCTCCAGCGGGGCGCGGCGGGCCGTCCGTGCGCTCGGCGGCGGGCCGTACACGCGTCCCGAGTTCTGTTGCACGACACAACATGTGGGGGCTGCCTCATCGGGCGGCCCCCACATGTATGCTCATGCTCGCTGTCGCCGCAGGGGAATCCGGTGCGAATCCGGAACTGTCCCGCAACGGTGTGTTCGGTGCGCTTTTGCGCACCCCGAGTAAGTCCGAGGACCTGCCGACAGTGCATCCGGCTCGACCGAACCGGATGCCAGACGTCCGGGCCTCGCGGTTGGGCCGGTGGACGCCGTACGGAGTGCTGCCCCGTCCCGGGCCCGCCTCTGCCCGGCTGCCCCGTTCCCCGCCGGCCCCGAGCCGAGCGAGGGAGAGCACCACGTGACCATCGCGCCAGCCGATCCGGCTTCAGCCGCCGTGTCCGAAGCGGCCGAGTCCGCGGCAACCGCACACGACGGACCGGGAACCGCACTGCTGCGGACCCTGACCGACCTCACCGTCGATCTGCCCGACACCGACCCCGGTCGCGTCGCCGCCGCCGCGCTGCGCGGCCGCAGCGCCCGGGCGGACGAGGCCGAACTGCGCGCGCTGGCCACCGAGGCCGCCGCCGGGCTGATCTCCGAGGACCCCGCCTACTCCCGGCTCGCCGCCCGGCTCCTGACCCTCGCCATCGCCGAAGAGGCGGCCGGCCAGGGCGCCGTCTCCTTCTCCGCCTCGGTCGCCGTCGGGCACCGCGAGGGCCTGATCGCGGACCGCACCGCCGAGTTCGTCGCGCTGCACGCGGCCGCCCTCGACGCGCTGGTGGAACGTTCGCTGGCCGACGGCGCCGACGACCGCTTCGGCTACTTCGGGCTGCGGACCCTGCACAGCCGCTATCTGCTGCGCCACCCGCACACCCGCCAGGTCATCGAGACGCCCCAGCACTTCATGCTGCGGGTCGCGTCCGGGCTCGCCGAGAACGCTGGGCCCGATTCAGAAGCGGGGCAGCGCGCCCTGGACGAAGTCGCGGCGCTGTACGGGCTGATGAGCCGGCTCGACTACCTGCCGTCCTCGCCGACCCTGTTCAACTCCGGCACCCGGCACCCGCAGATGTCCTCCTGCTACCTGCTGGACTCCCCGCTCGACGAACTCGACTCGATCTACGACCGCTACCACCAGGTGGCGCGGCTCTCGAAGCACGCGGGCGGCATCGGTCTCTCGTACTCCCGCATCCGCGCCCGCGGTTCGCTGATCCGTGGCACCAACGGGCACTCCAACGGCATCGTGCCGTTCCTGAAGACGCTCGACGCCTCCGTCGCCGCGGTCAACCAGGGCGGCCGTCGCAAGGGCGCCGCCGCCGTCTACCTGGAGACCTGGCACGCGGACATCGAGGAGTTCCTGGAACTGCGCGACAACACGGGCGAGGACCAGCGGCGTACGCACAACCTCAACCTGGCGCACTGGATCCCGGACGAGTTCATGCGCCGGGTCGACGCGGACGGCGACTGGTCGCTGTTCTCGCCCGCCGACGTGCCCGAGCTGGTCGACCTGTGGGGCGACGCGTTCGACGCCGCGTACCGGGCCGCCGAGGCCAAGGGGCTGGCCCGCAAGTCGATGCCGGCCCGTGAGCTGTACGGCCGGATGATGCGGACCCTGGCACAGACCGGCCAGGGCTGGATGACGTTCAAGGACGCCGCCAACCGGACCGCGAACCAGACCGCCGAGCCGGGCCGCGTCGTCCACTCGTCGAATCTGTGCACCGAGATCCTCGAAGTCACCGACGACGGCGAGACGGCCGTCTGCAACCTGGGTTCGGTCAACCTCGGCGCGTTCGTCGCCGACGGTGACATCGACTGGGAGCGGCTGGACGCCACCGTCCGTACCGCCGTGACGTTCCTCGACCGGGTCGTCGACATCAACTTCTACCCCACCGAGCAGGCCGGCCGCTCCAACGCGAAGTGGCGCCCCGTCGGCCTGGGTGCGATGGGTCTGCAGGACGTCTTCTTCCGGCTGCGGCTGCCGTTCGACTCCCCCGAGGCCCGGGCGCTCTCCACGCGGATCTCCGAGCGGATCATGCTCGCGGCGTACGAGGCGTCCTGCGACCTCGCCGAGCGGTCCGGTCCGCTGCCGGCCTGGTCCGAGACGCGGGCCGCGCGCGGTGTGCTGCACCCCGACCACTACGCCACCGAGTTGAACTGGCCGGAGCGCTGGGACGCGCTGCGCGCCCGGATCGCGAAGACCGGGATGCGCAACTCGCTGCTGCTCGCCATCGCGCCGACGGCGACGATCGCCTCGATCGCGGGTGTGTACGAGTGCATCGAGCCACAGGTCTCCAACCTCTTCAAGCGCGAGACGCTCAGCGGTGAGTTCCTCCAGGTCAACGCGTATCTGGTGGAGGAGCTGAAGCAGCTCGGCGTGTGGGACGCGCGAACCCGCGAGGCGCTGCGCGAGGCGAGCGGTTCGGTGCAGGGCTTCACCTGGATCCCGGCGGACGTGCGGGCCCTGTACCGCACGGCGTGGGAGATCCCGCAACGCGGACTGATCGACATGGCGGCGGCCCGTACCCCGTTCCTCGACCAGAGCCAGTCGCTGAACCTCTTCATGGAGACGCCGACGATCGGCAAGCTCTCCTCGATGTACGCGTACGCCTGGAAGCAGGGGCTGAAGACGACGTACTACCTGCGCTCGCGCCCCGCTACTCGGATCGCCCGCGCCGCCTCCGGCCAGGCCGCGGCCACCGCACCTATTCCCGTACAGCAGGCCTCGGCGCCCGACGCGGACGCGATCGCCTGCTCCCTCGAAAACCCCGAGTCCTGCGAGGCCTGCCAGTGATGAGCTCCACCGACTCCGAGAAGACCACGCGCGACAAGAACCTGCTCGACCCGGGCTTCGAACTGACCCTGCGCCCCATGCGCTACCCGGACTTCTACGAGCGCTACCGCGACGCGATCAAGAACACCTGGACGGTGGAGGAGGTCGACCTGCACTCCGACGTCGCCGACCTCGCCAAGCTGTCCCCCGGCGAGCAGCACATGATCGGCCGGCTCGTCGCGTTCTTCGCGACGGGTGACTCGATCGTCTCCAACAACCTCGTGCTGACGCTGTACAAGCACATCAACTCCCCCGAGGCGCGGCTGTACCTCTCGCGGCAGCTCTTCGAGGAGGCCGTGCACGTCCAGTTCTATCTGACGCTGCTGGACACCTATCTGCCCGATCCGGACGACCGCGCCGCCGCGTTCGACGCGGTCGAGGAGATTCCGTCCATCCGCGAGAAGGCGCAGTTCTGCTTCAAGTGGATGGATTCGGTCGAGAAGATCGAGCGCCTTGAGACAAGGGCCGACCGCCGTCGCTTCCTGCTCAACCTGATCTGTTTCGCGGCGTGCATCGAGGGGCTGTTCTTCTACGGCGCGTTCGCGTACGTCTACTGGTTCCGCTCGCGGGGTCTGCTACACGGTCTCGCCACGGGGACGAACTGGGTCTTCCGGGATGAAACCTGCCACATGAACTTCGCGTTCGAGGTCGTGGACACCGTCCGCAAGGAGGAGCCGGACCTCTTCGACGACGAGCTCCAGCAGCAGGTCACCGACATGCTGAAGGAGGCCGTGGCCGCCGAGCTGCAGTTCGGCCGCGATCTGTGCGGTGACGGTCTGCCGGGCATGAACACGGAGTCGATGCGCGAGTACCTCCAGTGCGTCGCCGACCAGCGCCTGACCCGCCTGGGCTTCGCCCCGGTGTACGGCTCCGAGAACCCGTTCGCGTTCATGGAGCTCCAGGGCGTCCAGGAACTGACGAACTTCTTCGAGCGCCGCCCGTCCGCCTACCAGGTGGCGGTCGAGGGCTCGGTGGACCTCGACGAGGATTTCTGATCGCACTACCACGTCGGGCTGTTCTTCGAATATCCCGGAGGACAGTCCGGCGGGTTCAGCCTTCGCTCCGGAGTACCAGTTCGACAAGCACGGGATCGAACGGTGCTTTCCTGCCGCGCCCTTGGGGCAGAGGACGGATCATTCGTCCAACCGCTCGCCACGACTGTCCATGGACCACAGCCACCGTGTCCAAGAGGGTCGCTCGCATGACGATGCGGATGGCAGGACGAAAAACCATCGGGGCCGTGGTGGCCGCGCTCGCAGCCGCGCTGCTGCCCTGGCAGAGCGCCTCGGCCGACGACGCCCCCGCCGCCGCGGCGCCGCCGGAAGTGCTGCCCTCGTTGCGGCAATGGCAGGCCGGCGAGGGCGAGTTCACGCTGCCCGACCGGGCGAGGATCGTACTGGACGGGGCTCGGGACAGCCGTACGGCCGCCGACGCGCGCCGGTTCGCCGGTGAGCTGCGGGGAACGGCGTCGGTGTCGCAGGGCCGGGCAGCCGCCCGTTCCGGTGACATCGTGCTGCGTCAGGACCCGTCCCTGAAGGGCTCGTTGGGCGCGGAGGGCTACCGGCTCGACGTCGGCGACCGGGTCACCGTCACTGCCGCGACCTCCACCGGCGTCTTCTACGGTTCGCGGACCGTGCTCCAGCTGCTGAACGACGACGGCCGGGCCGCGCGCGGTTCGGCGACCGATGTGCCGGCGTACCGGGAGCGCGGGGTCGGGGTGTGCGCCTGCTACATCAACGTCTCGATCCCGTGGTTCGAGCGGCTGATGAAGGACATGGCCGCCCAGAAGCTCAACCAGCTGTGGATCGAGGTCAAGGTCAAGAGCGACACCGACCCGGCGTCGGCGTTCTGGGGCTACTACACGAAGCCCCAGGTCCGCACCCTGGTCGCGCTGGCGAAGAAATACCACATCGAGCTGGTGCCGGAGATCAACTCCCCCGGCCACATGGACACCTATCTGGAGAACCACCCGGAGCTCCAGCTCAAGGACAGGAACGGGGTCGCTTCCCCGCCCCGGCTCGACATCTCCCGGCCCGAGGCCCTGACGTACTACACCTCGATGGTCGACGAGGCGCTGAGCGTGTGGAACACCCGCTCCTGTGGCACATGGGCGCCGACGAGTACATGATCGGCTCCTCGTACCCGAACTATCCGCAGCTGCAGACCGCGGCGACTGCGAAGTTCGGCGCGAGCGCGACCCCCGACGACCTCTTCGTCGACTTCATCAACCAGGTCGACGCGCACGTGCGGGCCGACGGCCGGTCGCTGCGGATCTGGAACGACGGTCTGGCGGGCAGGAACGGCGTCGTCCCGCTGAACCGTGACATCACTGTGGAGCACTGGCTGGGCGGCGGCGCCATCCAGAAGCCGTCCGCGCTGCTCGCCGAGGGCCGTCAGGTCATGAACTCCGCGTACGCGCTCTACCTCGTGCGCGGCGGCTACACGACGCAGACGCAGAAGCTCTACGAGAGCGACTGGACGCCCCTGCGCTTCGAGGGCGAGACGCTTCCCGCGACGGCGGCGAACCTCACCGGGGCCAAGATCAGCCTGTGGCCGGACAGCGCCGCGGCCGAGACCGAGAACGAGGTCGAGGCGAAGACGTTCATGCCGTTGCGCTTCCTGGCGCAGGCCACCTGGGGCGGCCCGAAGCCGAGCCCGACGTACGCCGGGTTCGAGGCGCTGGCCCGCAAGATCGGCCACGCGCCGGGCTGGTCGAACACCGACCGCACCCCGCTCGCCGACGGTACGTACCGGCTGACCGCGGGCGACCGGGCGCTAGCCCCCGCCGCGGACGCGGGCGTGTCCCTGGTCCGCGGCGCCGCGGCCTCCTGGACGCTGACGGCCACCGCCGACGGGTACTACACGGTGCGCTCCGCCGAGACCGGCCAGTGCCTGGACGCGGTGCGCGGAAAGAAGTACCTGGGCGCGCCCCTGGAGGTCGGGGCCGAACTGTCGCTCGGAACCTGCTCGGCAACGGCGCGCACCCAGCGCTGGCAGCTGGACACCGGGGCGGGCGCGGTGACCCTGCGCAACGCGATCTCGCAGCTCCGTCTGACGGCGCCGCGGTCCAGACGACGGGCGCGACGCGGCTCGCGGCGAAGACCGCCTGACGCGCGACACGGAAGGGCCCCGTACGCCGGTTCGGACGGACCGGCGCACGGGGCCCTCGTGCGTCAGATTCCACAGTTCGGCGCCGACCAGAAGTGGCTGGGGCCCTGGTTGACGTGGACGTGGTCGCCGTGGTCGGGGTAGCCCGGGCCGAGGATCCCGTTGAAGCCGTGGTTGCGGGCCTCCTTGGCGAGGGTGCACAGGGCGTGCGGTCCGGCTCCGAGGTCGGCCGCATCGCCGTACAGATGGCGGCTGTTGGACGCGCCGCCGACCGCGCTGTTGCAGGAGGTGGAACGGAACCCGCTGGTGATCCGGATCGACTGGTCACCGAGCGCGTGCCGCAGTGCCTCCAGCTTCCACATGGTGCTCAGGGCGTTGGCCTTCGCCGTGCCCGCCGCGACCGCACCACCCGCCCAGGTCGTATTGCACTGGTTGAGCTCGGCATAGCTGAAGTGGGCCGGGGTGCAGTCCTCGTCCTGGAGCTCGTAGATCTTGGCCTGGGTGGCGGGGCCCGCGATGCCGTCGGCGGCGAGTCCGTAGGCGGCCTGGAAGCGCTTGACGGCGGCGGTCGTGGCCGGTCCGTAGGAGCCGTCCACGGCGAGCACGGAGTTGTAGCCGGGGTAGCCGGCCACCCGGATCTGGAGCTGGACGACGTCGTTGCCGGTGGCGCCCGGGGACAGGGTGCGGGTCCAGGTGTAGCAGCCGTCGGCCTGTGCGGTGCCGGCGGTGACCACGGCACCACCCAAGGCGAAAGCCATGGTCATGACAAGACCGAGCAGGAGTCGTGCGGTGCGTCTGAGCATGGGGGCTCCCTATCATGACGGAGATGTGGTGAGAGAGCTTGTCGGACAAGTCAACGCGCGTCAACAACACATGGACGAAAGGCGGTTGATGACCCGTCGAGGAGAAGAAGCCGGGCGGGCCCGGTCTCCCTCGCGAGGGAGACCGGGCCCGCCCGGCGGCAGCGGCCGACGTCTCAGTCGTTCGGCACGGTCTCGTAGCGCGGCGTGTTCTCCGCCATCTGCCGCAGCGCGTCCTTGCGGTCCCGCTTCGAGAGCCGGTCGATGTACAGGTATCCGTACAGGTGGTCCGTCTCGTGCTGGAGGCAGCGGGCGAAGTAGCCGTTGCCCCGGACCCTGACGGGATTGCCCTTGGCGTCCTGGCCGCGGACCACCGCGTAGTCCGGGCGGGCCAGGGAGGCGTACGCCGTCGGGACGGAGAGGCAGCCCTCGTTGGAGTCGTCCAGGATCCGGTCCTCGGGGGCCAGCTCCTCCAGCACCGGGTTGCAGACGGCGCCCACGTGCCGCACACCGTCGTCGTCCGGGCAGTCGTAGACAAAAACCTTCAGGTCGACACCGATCTGGTTGGCGGCCAGGCCCACGCCCTCCGCCGTCCGCTGGCTCGCGAACATGTCGTCGATCAGCCGGCCCAGCTCGTCGTCGAACTCGGTGACGTCGCGGCACTCCTTGTGCAGCACCGGGTTGCCCACGACCGTGATCGGACGGGAGGTGCCGCGCTCGCGATATGCCGCCTCGCGCGCCTCACAGTCCTCCGTGTCCACGACGAAACCCTCGTCGTCGACCCTGATCTGCTCGTCCGTCTCCTGCTGCGCCATGTCCGCCGTACGCCTTCCTCAAAACCTGAAACCCGGGCATCCGAAGGTCCGGGACCCGGGCACCCGTGCACCGCGATCGGTGCCCGTACAGCCTACGGGCACCGGTCAGCAGACTTCTTCGAGATCCCGCCACTCACGGCTGTCCGGGCTGTCCGCGACCCAGCCGTCCAGCAGTCCGCGCACCAGCCCGGCCGGTGCCGCTATCCCGCACTCGCGCTCGGGCACCCACAGCTCACCGGCGGTGCGATGCCTCAGCGGGCCCGGATGCCCGGGCTCGCTGTGGTCGTGCGGATCGAGGTGCTCGCCGTCGCCCTCGTCGCTCTCCATCCGGCTCTCCGAACAGGCCCGGCAGAGCAGCCGCACGGAGGACGACCAGTCCTCGGCGGCGAACCCGGCGTCGGACGCCAGCTGCTCCAGCGCGTCCCGGTCCGCCTCGGTGGCCGCTTCGAGCAGCACCACCCAAGTGGGGACGGGGGACGGGGCCCACAGCTCGATCTCGTCGAAGACGGGGTACGAGGGCCCGGCCGCGGTGACCCGCTCGCCGTGCGGCACCCCGTCGTGCAGAACGACCTCGCCCCAGCGGCGGCCGGACGACGGCAGCGGGATGGAGAGCACTTCCATCCGGGCCGGATCGAGCCTGCGCCCCCAGACCACCTCGGCCTCGCCCTCCGGCGACAGCCGTACCGCGGCGCTGCCCAGCTCCATGCCGACGGGCTCGCTGTTGGCCGCCGAGGTGTGCTGGCCGGTGCCCGGCACCTTCAGGCCGTACGCCTGCCAGGCGCGGCGCGCCAGCGGCCAGTCCTGCAACGCGGTGGCGGCGATCCCGACGTTCCACCAGTCGGGAGCGCCGGATTCCTTGTCGAGCAGCGCGACGGCCCGGAGGCCGGCGGCTCTCGCCTGTTCCCAGTCATGCCGGAATTTGTGCAGCAGCGCAAGGTTGAACCATGACTCGGAGAGCCAGGGCTCCAGGTCCGCCGCACGTGTCAGCAGCGCGCCCGCGTCCTCGTACCGGCCGTCGCCGATCAGCGTGAACGCGCGGTCCGTGGCCTGCCGCCAAGAGGCGGAGGGCCGATGCCGTACCTTCCCGAAGATCCTCACGATTCCCGCCTGTCCCGACTGGACACCCTCGTTTTCCGCTCTTCTTCGCATCCAACCATGCCGGGCCGGACGCCCGCTCATTACCCATGGGTTACCCAGGCGGGACGGGGGTCAGACCGCCCCGGGCCAGGACTCGGGCCAGTGATTCCACGACCTCGGGCTGGTAGTCGTGACCGGTCCCGAGCCTGAGTTGTTCCAGCGCACCCAGCGGCCCGATGAGACTTTCCCCGCACAGGTCGTCGTATGCGTTGACGGCCCTGACGATCCTGGCGGACAGCGGCTGCTCGCGGTAGGGGTCGGCCTGCCGCTCCACCACGACCGCGATCTCGGTGTCCACCCCGGTCTGCCGCACCACGAACCCGCCGAGCAGCGCGATCCGGCGTTGCTCGGCGGTGGGCAGGGCGGCCGTCGCCCCGTCCGGGACCGGGTCGACGAGGGAGAGCTGACCGATGTCGTGCATCAGGGCCGCGTACTCCAGCACGGTCAGCTCGTTCCCGGAGAGCCCCAGTTCACGGCCGACGGCCGTGCAGAGCGTCGCGACCCGGCGGGCATGTCCGGGCGGGGTGTACCCGGCGATCTCGGTGGACCGGGCGAGCGAGGTGATCGTCTGCCGGTAGGTGGTGCGCACGGCGACGAACCGGCGGAACGAGACCTGGGTCAGCAGCAGCGGTACGCACAGCACGGGCAGCGCCCACAGTCCGGCGACGGCGACCCCGAGGGCCATCACGACGCCGGTCGCGCAGACCGCCGAGCCGATGCCGATGAGCGCGCGCAGCTCGTCGCGGAGCAGTGGCCCGTACGGATGGCCGGTGCGCGAGCGCAGCAGCAGGGCGGCGAGCACGGCGTCGCACAGGGCGGTCAGGGCGAGGAGCAGGAGCATGAGGAGCACGTAGTACGGGCCTTCGCCGAACCTGTCCGGGAAGCGGCCGGAGTTGTACAGCGGCTGGAAGCACGCGGCGGCGAAGGTGACGGTCAGGATGCGGCGGGCCACCCGGTCGGGCGCGGGTCCGCTGCCGCGCGCCACCTGGGGGACGCAGGCGACGAGCTGCGCCGCGGCGAGCACGGCGATCACCTGGAGGACGCCGTGGGTGGTGGGCGCGCCGCCGCTGCGGCCGATGAGGGCGTACGCGAGTGCTCCGGCGGCCCCGAGGGGTGCGGGCTCTCGCTCGCCGGGCAGCGCCCCCCAGCGGGCCAGTTCGCCGACGGTGATCAGCACTCCGAAGGCGAGGGCGTGGCCGGGTTCGTGGACGCCCTCCCAGAGGGTGTGGCCGAGCCCGGCGGCGGCGAGCACGGCGGCGGCGCCGTGGACGGCGAGGACGGCGGGGGGCAGCGCCGTCCGCCGGCCGCGGGCGGACCGGGTCATCGGGGACGGTCCGCGGCCGGCCGCGGACCCGGGGCGGCCTGGTCGAGCCCGCCGGCGGGAGCCGCGGGGCCGGGCTCGCCTTCCCGCCGGGGCCGCGGAATCGCCTCGTCCGCCGTGACCACGGTCGTCGCCGCCGACCAGCCGTGCCGGTCCAGCGCCCGCACCAGCGCCCGCACCATCCGCGGATCGAACTGCGTGCCCGCGCACCGCTTCAGCTCCTCCAGCGCCACGGGCACCGGCCGCCCCCGCCGGTAGGACCGGGTCGACGTCATGGCGTCGAAGGCGTCCGCCACCGCGACGACCCGGGCGTACTCGGGGATCTCCCGCCCACTGAGGCCGTACGGGTAGCCGCTGCCGTCGAGCCGTTCGTGGTGGTGCAGGATCGCGGCCCGCGCCTCGCCGAGGAAGCCGATGCCGCGGACGATCTCGTGCCCGTACTCCGGATGCAGTTCGATCACCCGCCGTTCCTCCGGGGTGAGGGGTCCGTCCTTGCGGAGCACCCGGGTCGGGACGCCGAGCTTGCCGACGTCGTGCAGGATCCCGGCGAACCGGAGGACCTCCAGGCGGCCCTGGTCCATGCCCAGTTCGCGGGCGATGAGGACGCAGGCGTGGCCGACCCGTTCGCTGTGCCCACGGGTGTACGTGTCCTTGATGTCGACGGCCTGCACCAGGGCCCTGATGGTGGCGCGGTGGGCGGCGTGCTCGCGGTGGTACTGGGCGAAGGCCCAGCAGGAGATGTACATCGGCAGCAGGACGATGAGCGCGGACAGCGGTCCGTACGGGCCGCGCCACAGGACGGCCATCATCAGCCCGGCGAGTCCGTGCACCAGATGCGGTCCCAGCGAGCGGGCCGGCAGTCCGTTCCAGGCGCGCCGGACGGGCAGCCGCTCTGCGGCGACCAGGATCGAGCCGTCCAGCGCGGTCAGGACGAGGCTGAACACCAGGGCGGCGGCGCAGGCGGGCAGCAGCGCGTACGGGAGGTCGGGGAGCCGGTCGGAGCCACGGCCCGCGGCGCCGAGCGTGGCGGTCCCGCCGAGCAGACCGTGGACGGACGAGGCCGCCCAGACAGTGACGGCGAGCTGCGCGGCCCGCCAGACACGCCGTGCGGTGGCGGGCGGGGTCTCCACCCGGCCGGCCAGCGAGCCGGGTATCGCGACCAGGGCGGCCGCGGCGGGCGGCAGCAGGAAGGCGGCGGCCAGCAGCAGCGGAAAGAACGATCCGGCACGGATCGGCACGGAGCTGCCGAAGAAGGGGCAGCGCCCGGGGAGTTCGCAGGCCAGGTAGAGGCCGGTGAGCAGTCCGACGGTGACCCACGGGGTCCCGGCGCCGGGGCGCAGCGCGGGGAGCACACAGAACAGGGCACCGGCCGCGGCCGCCAGGATGTACCCGCGCGCCGCCCCGCGTGTGGCTCTCACCCGCCCCGCCCGCCTCCCCCACATGCCCAATGGAGGCGCCACGCTAGCGAGTTGTGCGTCCGGCCGACGGGCAACGAGCCCGATTAGCACGTTCGGGTGATAGGGCGCGGACGCGGTTGATACGGGGGCGCCACTACAGGTGGCACCCGCCGGGCATCACTCCGTGGCGGCGGTCGGCTGACCGGACTCCGACGCCGTCACGTCCTGCTCGGGCACCGCCTGCCCCGAGCGGATCAGGTCGATCCGGCCCATCACCTTGGAACGCAGATCGCTCGGCACGTCGTCCTGGCCGCAGCAGCGCTTCACCAGCTTCTTCACGGCCTGTTCCAGGCCGTACTTCTCCAGGCACGGGGAGCACTCCTCGAAGTGCACCTCGAACTTGGTGCAGTCGCTGTCGGGCATCTCGTGGTCGAGAAACTCATACAGATGATCGAGGACCTCTGAGCAGTCCGTCTCGTGCGGCTCTCCGCAGCTCATGAGCCCGAGCCTTTCCGATCGTCCGACTCTCCGGCACCGGCCGGGACGAGCCCGCGCTCACGGGCGTAGTCCTCCAGCATGCCGCGCAGTTGGCGGCGGCCCCGGTGCAGTCGGGACATCACCGTACCGATGGGAGTCCCCATGATGTCCGCGATCTCCTTGTAGGCAAAGCCCTCGACATCGGCGAGATACACGGCGATGCGGAACTCTTCTGGGATCGCCTGCAGAGCGGACTTGACATCCGAGTCGGGCAGGTGGTCGAGCGCCTGCGACTCGGCGGAGCGCAGACCGGTCGACATGTGCGACTCGGCGCGCGCCAGCTGCCAGTCCTCGATCTCCTCGGCGGCGCTGCGCTGGGGTTCGCGCTGCTTCTTGCGGTACGAGTTGATGAACGTGTTGGTGAGGATGCGGTACATCCACGCCTTGAGGTTCGTGCCCTCACGGAACTGGTGGAAGGAGCCGTATGCCTTGGCATAGGTCTCCTGGACCAGGTCCTCGGCATCTGCGGGGTTGCGCGTCATACGCAGCGCGGCCGAGTACATCTGGTCGAGGAAGCCCAGAGCGTCCCGCTCGAAGCGCGCGTTGCGCTCGGCGGTCGTCTCCTGCGCGCGGCCGTCGTCGGTCCCTGTGTCGGTCCCAGTGACCGGACCCACCTCCTCCAACGCTGTGGCGGAGCCGAAACCGGACCCGCTCGAATCGGAGAATAGTCGACCTTGCTTCGAGGCGGGCTGTCGATCCGATCCGCTCAGTGCCCGCTCGGGAGTGGTCTTGGCCGCATGCAGGACCGTCCACTCCAGGTCAGCGGCGTTCGAGCGACGCGGGCAGATGGTCGAACCCATGCGACGGACTCCCTCTCCACATACGACGTTGATGTACCGATGACACCCACAACAGTGGCCACTGGCTCAACATTCCCGGGGGGGGTCAGGGGTACGTCACGCGAGGGCGGACAGCCATCCGGTCACGGCGGTGGTCAGGATCTCCATGGCCTGATCCTCGGTCAGACCGGACTTCTTCGGTACGGCGAACCCGTGGTCGGCGTACGGCACCTCGGTGAGCTCGTACTCGCCCGGAGGGAATTCGGCGGGCCGCCCGAACGGGTCGTTGCCGCCCTGGACGACGAGCGTGGGTACGCCGGACCCGAGGAGCTCGTCCTTGCGGGACTTCTCCGGCTTGCCCGGCAGGTGCAGCGGGAAGCTGAGCGCGAGGACGGCGTGGGCGCCGAGCTCCGTCGCCGTCCGGCAGGCCACCCGGGCTCCGGCGCTGCGCCCTCCCGCGACGACGGGCAGCCCCGCGGCGGTCAGCGCGGGCCACAGGCCCCGCCACCCGGCGTCCAGGGTCTTCGGGGCGGGCGCGACCTTCTTGCCGGCGACCCGCCACGGCTGCTCCACCAGGGCTACGGTCACCCCGTGGGCGGGCAGCGCGGCGGCCAGGGCCCGGAGGTCACGGGTCTCGACGCCGCCGCCCGCGCCGTGGCTGACGGCGAGCACCAGCCGGGCACTCGCGTTCTCGGCGGGCGTGGCGCTGTTCGCCGCCTTCGCGGGCGTGGCACTGTTCGCCGTCCTCGCGGGCAGCCAGGTGATCCTGGCCGGCCCGGCCTCGGTGTCGACCGTCTCGGTCTGCCGCTCACGGCCTGTCTCTGCGGTACTCACGCGCCCCATCCTTCCCGGTGAGCGGTCAGAAGAGTGTGCTCGCCTCCGGCGCGGCCAGCTCCTCCAGCAGTTCGGGGCCGTTGTTGCGGACGTTGCTGACGGCCGTGGCGACCGGGTAGGCCCGCATCAGCCCGCCCGGCGGCGGTGCGAGCAGCCCCTTCAGCTCCTCGACGTCGGTGCACGACGGGTCGAGCCAGGCGTCCCACCGGTCCGGGGTCAGCATCAGCGGCATCCGGGGGTGAATGTCGGCGAGCGCGGCCGGGCCCTCGGCGGGGGCGACGGCGAGCGGGGTGGTCTCCGCTTCGGTCGTGATCACCGAGCAGGTCACCCACCAGGCCATCGGGTGGTCGTCCGGCAGGGTCCGGTCGCGCCAGAACTCGTACAGCCCGGCCATCGCGAAGACCGATCCGTCGGCGGGTGTCACGAAGTACGGCTGCTTCCGAGGCCGCTTCTTCTTCCCCTTCTCCTCCAGCTGCCGCTCATCCACGCCGGTGACCCACTCGTAGTAGCCGTCGGCGGGCAGGATGCAGCGCCGGGAGACGAAGGGGCGGCGGAAGGACGGCTTCTCGTGGACGGTCTCCGCACGGGCGTTGATCATGCGTGCGGCGCCCTCGGGGGATTTCGCCCAGGACGGCACGAGCCCCCACTTCAGGGCACGCAACTGGCGAACCGGACGTTGATCGTCTGCGTCTTTCAATGGGCGTTCCAGTACGGCGTAGACCTCCTTGGTCGGCGCCACGTTCCAATCGGGCGCCAGGGTCTTTGCCGGTTCCCACTTCTCGACCCGGAAGAGTCCGGTCAGGTCCTCGGGCCGCCGACTCGCTGCATACCGTCCGCACATAAGTGCCAGACTGCCACGACCGTCACACCGGCAGGACGCCGATACCGCAAGGAGCCGCCCCCACCATGGACAGCACCGATCTGGGCAATCTGTGGGACCGCGTCTTCGGCACACAGCCCCTCCCCGAGCAGTGGCTGGTGGTGGTGACCGGCACGCTCGCGCTGATCGCCGTCGTGCCGAATTTCATATGGCGGCTGACCCGCAACACGATCACCATCGCGCACGAGGGCGGCCACGGACTGATCGCGCTGTGCACCGGGCGGCAGCTGTCCGGCATCCGGCTGCACTCGGACACCAGCGGGCTGACGGTCAGCCGCGGCAAGCCGACCGGCCTCGGGATGATCCTGACCGCGGCGGCGGGCTACACCGCCCCGCCGCTGCTGGGCCTGGGCGGGGCGTGGCTGCTGGTCAACGGCAGGATCACGCTGTTCCTGTGGCTGGCCACCGCGCTGCTCGCGGTGATGCTGGTGATGATCCGCAATGTGTACGGGGCGCTGGCGGTGATCTTCACCGGATCGGCCTTCCTGCTGGTGTCCTGGCTGGCCTCGCCGGCCGTGCAGTCGCTGTTCGCGTACACCGTGGTGTGGTTCCTGCTGCTCGGCGGCGTACGCCCGGCCTTCGAGCTCCAGTCGAAGCGGCGGCACGGCGGTGCGCCGGACTCGGACGCGGACCAGTTGTCGCGACTGACGGACGTACCGGCCGCGCTCTGGCTGTTCCTCTTCCACGCGGTGTCGCTGTGCTCGCTGATCGGCGGCGGGCGCTGGCTGCTGGGCATGTGAGGGCCGTAATCGGCCGGTGGCACCTACCACGCTTGCGTTACATACCGGTTTCGTCTTATTTGATCGAGATTCGGGTTTGCGGTGAACCACTAAAGTGAGGTTCATGACCGAAAGTGCCGTGCACCCCGCCCTCTGGCCCGCCCCGCATGCGAGTGGAGCTGTCGACGCGACCGTCACCGTGCCCGGATCGAAATCGGTCACCAATCGCGCGCTCGTCCTCGCCGCTCTCGCCGCCGAGCCCGGCTGGCTGCGCCGCCCGCTGCGCTCCCGCGACACCCTGCTGATGGCCGAGGCGCTGCGCGCCCTGGGCGTCGGCATCGAGGAGACGGTGTCGTCCAGCTCCTCCGTCGCGGGCGGCCCGGACGGAGCCGGCGAGGCCTGGCGGATCATCCCGGCCGGGCTGCACGGCCCGACCACGATCGACGTCGGCAACGCCGGGACGGTCATGCGCTTCCTGCCGCCGGTCGCGGCCCTCGCCGACGGCTCGGTCCGCTTCGACGGCGACCCCCGTTCGTACGAGCGCCCGCTGAACGGCGTGATCGACGCGCTGCGGGTGCTCGGCGCCCGGATCGACGACGACGGACGCGGCTCGCTCCCGATGACGGTCCACGGCGGCGGTGCGCTGGACGGCGGAGCGGTGTCGATCGACGCCTCCTCGTCCTCCCAGTTCGTCTCGGCGCTGCTCCTGTCGGCGCCGCGCTACAACCAGGGCGTGGAGGTGCGCCACACCGGCGCCAGGCTCCCGTCCATGCCGCACATCCGGATGACCGTCGACATGCTGCGGGCCGTCGGCGCCCAGGTCGACGAGCCGGAGACGGGCGGCGAGCCGAACGTCTGGCGGGTCTCCCACTCCGCCCTGCTCGGCCGTGATCTGACCGTCGAGCCCGATCTCTCCAACGCCCAGCCGTTCCTCGCGGCCGCGCTGGTCACCGGCGGCCGGGTCACCATCCCCGACTGGCCCGAGCGCACCACCCAGCCGGGCGACGCGCTGCGGGAGATCTTCACCGCGATGGGCGGCAGCTGCGAGCTGACCGAGCACGGGCTCACCTTCACCGGTTCGGGCCGGATCCACGGCATCGACGTCGACCTCGGCGAGGTCGGCGAGCTCACCCCGGGCATCGCGGCGGTCGCGGCCCTCGCCGACGGCCCGTCCACCCTGAGCGGCGTCGCCCACCTGCGGCTGCACGAGACGGACCGGCTCGCCGCGCTCACCAAGGAGATCAACGAGCTCGGCGGCGACGTCACCGAGACCGCCGACGGGCTGCACATCCGCCCGCGACCGCTGCACGGCGGTACCTTCCATACGTACGACGACCACCGGATGGCCACCGCGGGGTCGATCATCGGCCTTGCCGTCCCCGGAGTGGAGATCGAGAACGTGGCGACGACTGCCAAGACCCTGCCGGACTTCCCGCAGATGTGGACCGGAATGCTCGGGGCCTGAGAAATGCGCCGCTACGGCAAGAACCCCGACGAGGACGACATCCGGACCCGCCCCAACCCGAAGGGCAACCGTCCTCGTACGCACACCCGCCCGAAGCACGAGGACGCCGAGGAGGGCATGGTCCTCACCGTCGACCGCGGCCGCCTCACCTGCCTCGTCGACGGTCGTACGGTCATGGCGATGAAGGCCCGCGAGCTGGGCCGGAAGGCCGCCGTGGTGGGCGACACCGTCTCCCTCGTCGGCGATCTGTCCGGCGCCAAGGACACCCTCGCCCGCATCGTCCGCATCGGTGAGCGCCGCTCGGTGCTGCGCCGGACCGCGGACGACGACGATCCGTTCGAGCGGGTGGTCGTCGCCAACGCCGACCAGCTCGCGATCGTCACCGCGCTGGCCGATCCGGAACCCCGCCCGCGGATGATCGACCGGTGTCTGGTCGCCGCGTACGACGGCGGACTCTCCCCGCTCCTCGTGCTCACCAAGTCCGACCTCGCCTCCCCGGACAAGCTGCTGGAGGCGTACACCCCGCTGGGCGTCCCGTTCATCGTCACCAGCCGCGAGGAGCTGGAGAACGGCGACGCGGCGGAGCGGGTCCGCGAGCAGCTGCACGACCGGGTCACCGCCTTCGTCGGGCACTCCGGCGTCGGAAAGACGACGCTGGTCAACGCGCTCGTACCGAAGGACCGGCGGCGTACGACGGGGGTCGTCAACGCGGTCACCGGCCGCGGCCGGCACACCACCACATCGGCACTGGCGCTCCCCCTGCCCGACTACCGCGGCTGGGTGATCGACACCCCGGGCGTGCGCTCCTTCGGGCTCAACCACATCGACCCGTCCCGGGTGATCCACGCTTTCCCGGACCTGGAGCCCGGCACCGAGGAGTGCCCGCGCGGCTGCACCCACGACGGCCACGAACCGGAATGCGCCCTGGACGCCTGGGTGGCGGACGGCCACGCCGATCCGGCGCGGCTGGACTCGCTGCGGCGGCTGCTCTCCACCCGGGAGCGACGCGAAGGCGACTGACCCGGGCACGTTTGCCGTCCGCTGCCACCGGTAAGTGCATAATCGCACCCAGCGAGGCAAGGCGGTCACCGACGTGGGAGGGCACTGACGATGGCGTGGCTGCTGGTCGTGGTCGCGGGGTTGCTGGAGACCGGCTTCGCCGTCTGCCTGAAGCTCTCGCACGGGTTCACCCGGCTCTGGCCGACCATCGCGTTCTGCGTCTTCGCCCTCGGCAGCTTCGGTCTGCTGACGCTCTCACTGAAAAAGCTCGACGTGGGCCCCGCCTACGCCGTGTGGACGGGCATCGGTGCCGCGGGCACCGCGATCTACGGCATGGTCTTCCTCGACGACGTGGTCTCCACCCTCAAGCTGATCTCGATCTCCCTGGTGATCATCGGTGTGATCGGGCTGCAGCTCTCGGGCTCGTCCCACTGACCTCGTACGCAGGCCCGGCCCGTGCTCAGGCCCTGGCCCGTACTCAGGCCCTGCGCCCGACCGCCCTCCACCCCACGGGCAGCCGCTCCACCAGCTCGCGCACCAGCGGCGCCGGATCCCCCTCCCGCCCCCTCCCGGTCTCCGGCCCCCTCCCGGTCTCCCGCCCCGTCCCGGTCTCCCGCCCCGGGAGGGCCGGCACCAACGCGTAGCTCAGTGCCAGCCGGAGCGCGGTCTCGCAGGTCGCCGTCAGTGCCTCGATGTCGGGCGGGGGCCGTCCCTCGTCGAGGGCGGCCACCGCGCGTTCCCGGGCCTCGCCGAGCAGTTCGGCGGGCGTCGGTGTCCCGGCGTCGGCGCGCCGCTGGGCGGGCACGCGCGAGGCGGTCGGCGTGGCCGGGCGTACGGGATGGGGTAATCGGTCGCCCCAGCAGCCCGTGAGCAATCCCCTGACGAGGGCGTTCGCGCGGACGGCGCGGACGGTCCAGGCGGCGGTGGCGGCCAGCCTGTCCCCCGTACCGCCCGCCGAACCCAGCGCCCGGTCGACACCGGCCAGATAGCCGTCGGCCGCGCTCCGGACGAGGGCCCGGGCCAGGCCGTCCTTGGTGCCGAACTCGTTGTAGAGGGTCTGCCGGGAGACCCCGGCGGCGGACGCGACATCGACCATGCGCACCGCCGACCAGGGCAGGGTGGCCAGCGCCGCGAGGGCGGCGTCCAGCAATGCGTCTCGCGCCGTGGGCATCGTCGCCTCCCGCGCCAAGGGCTCCGCGTCCCAGAGTTGATGCGCTCCCGTGGACTGTCAATGGTCCGCGCGGCCCGAGGTCCGGTAGCTCTGTTCACCTGCGGTCGATACTGTGACGGCATGCCCGATTACCACGATGATCTGCGCCTCGCCCATGTACTGGCGGACGCCGCCGACGCGGCGACGATGGACCGGTTCAAGGCTCTGGACCTCAAGGTCGAGACCAAGCCGGACATGACGCCCGTGAGCGAGGCCGACAAGGCCGCCGAGGAACTGATCCGTGGTCACCTCCATCGGGCCCGCCCGCGCGACGCGATCCTGGGCGAGGAGTTCGGGATCGAGGGCACCGGCCCGCGGCGCTGGGTCGTCGACCCGATCGACGGCACCAAGAACTACGTGCGCGGCGTACCTGTCTGGGCGACGCTGATCTCGCTCATGGAGGCCGGTGAGGAAGGGTTCCAGCCGGTGGTCGGCGTGGTGTCGGCGCCCGCGCTGAACCGGCGCTGGTGGGCGGCGAAGGGCGCGGGCGCGTTCTCCGGCCGCAGCCTGACCTCCGCGACCCGGCTGCGGGTGTCGAAGGTGGAGCGGATCGCGGACGCCTCGTTCGCGTACGCGTCGCTGAGCGGTTGGGAGGAGCAGGGCCGGCTCGACGGGTTCCTGGATCTGACCAGGGCCTGCTGGCGCACGCGCGGGTACGGGGATTTCTGGCCGTACATGATGGTCGCCGAGGGATCGGTCGACATCTGCGCGGAGCCGGAGCTCTCGCTCTGGGACATGGCCGCCAACGCGATCATCGTGCAGGAGGCGGGCGGGGAGTTCACCAGCCTGGACGGGGTGTCCGGCCCCGGCGGCGGTAACGCGGCGGCCTCGAACGGGCTGCTCCACCACGAACTGCTGGGCTATCTGAACCAGCGCTACTGATCCGGATCACGCCCCGGGGGGCGCGCACCACCGCACGCCCCTCGGATGATCCCGTCCCCCCTTGTCGCGGTCCCGCATCGATGCAACTCTGAGAGTCCCCCCGCTTGTGAACTTGTGAATCGGCTCACACAGTCGCTTCACGAAGGAGGTGGCTCATTTCATGCTCGTCCGTGACGCCATGAGCACGCTGGTCCTCACCATCGGACCCGCCCATACGCTCCGCGAGGCCGCCCGGCTGATGTCGGTCCGGCGCGTCGGAGCCGCGGTCGTCCTCGACCGGGACACCAGCGGGCTCGGCATTCTCACCGAGCGCGACATCCTCAACGCGGTCGGCTCGGGCCGGGATCCCGATATCGAGACCGCCTCCGCCCACACCACCACCGACGTGGTCTTCGCCGCCCCCACCTGGACCCTGGCAGAGGCCGCGGAGGCCATGACGCACGGCGGGTTCCGCCACCTGATCGTGCTGGACGACCACGGGCCGGTCGGCATCGTCTCGGTCCGTGACATCCTGCGCTGCTGGACACCCGCCAAGCGCCGCCCTCACGCCGAACTCGTCGGCTGACCCCCGTGAACGACCGGTGGGCCGGTCCCCTCCGAAGAGGGAACCGGCCCACCGCCGACGACAGGCGTCCTTGTCAGCCGCGCAGGGCCTGGACCGCGGCCTCCAGACGCTTGCCGAAGTCGCCGTCCGCCTGGCGGAAGTTGTTGATCGCACGCTCGGCGATGTCATCGCGCGACACCTTGGCGATGAACCCGGCGAGGTTGTCGATCAGCCGCGCCTTCTCGTCCTCGGAGAACAGCCGGTAGAGGTTTCCGGCCTGCACGAAGTCGTTGTCCTCGGCGTGGCTCGGGGCCTCGTGCGTACCGATCTCACCCGCGACCGGGGTGGCCTCCCACAGCGGCCGGTCCGTCTGGGCCGGGCCGCCGAAGCTGTTCGGCTCGTAGTTCTTCGCACCCTTGTGGCGGCCGTCGTACAGGTAGCCGTCACGGCTGTAGGTGCGCGCCTCGGTGGCGTGCGGGCGGTTCACCGGCAGGTGGTCGGCGTTGATGCCGACGCGGTAGCGGTGGGCGTCGCCGTACGCGAAGAGGCGGCCCTGGAGCATCTTGTCGGGGGACGGACCGATGCCCGGCACAAAGTGCGCGGGGCTGAAGATCGACTGCTCGACCTCGGCGAAGATGTTCTCCGGGTTGCGGTTGAGCTCCAGCTTCCCGATCTCGATCGGCGGATAGTCCGCGTGCGGCCACACCTTGGTGAGGTCGAACGGGTTGAAGCGGTACGTGGCCGCCTCGGCCGCCGGCATGATCTGGACCTGCACCGTCCAGGACGGGAAGTCGCCGCGCTCGATCGCCTCGCGCAGGTCGCGCTGGTGGCTGTCGGGGTCCTCACCGGCGAGCTTGTTGGCCTCGTCCTGGGGGAGGTTCTTGATGCCCTGGTCGGTCTTGAAGTGGTACTTGACCCAGAAGACCTCGCCGGCCTCGTTGTTCCACTGGTACGTGTGCGAGCCGTACCCGTTCATGTGACGCAGCGTGGCCGGGATGCCGCGGTCACCGAAGAGCCAGGTCACCTGATGGGTGGACTCGGGCGACAGACCCCAGAAGTCCCAGACGTTGTCCGCCTCCTGCGAGCCGGTGTACGGGTCGCGCTTCTGGGTGTGGATGAAGTCCGGGAACTTGATGGCGTCCTTGATGAAGAACACCGGGGTGTTGTTGCCGACGAGGTCGTAGTTGCCCTCTTCGGTGTAGAACTTCAGCGCGAAGCCGCGGGGGTCACGCACCGCGTCGGCCGAGCCGAGGTTGCCCGCGACGGTCGAGAAGCGGAGGAACGTCTCGGTCTTCTTGCCGACCTCGGAGAGGAACTTCGCCCGCGTCCACTGCGAGACGTCGCGGGTCAGCGTGAACGTGCCGTACGCACCGGCGCCGCGGGCGTGCACGATGCGCTCCGGAATGCGCTCACGGTTGAAGTGCGCGAGCTTCTCCAGCAGCGACTGGTCCTGCACCAGCACGGGACCGCCGACGCCAGCGGTCTGGCTGTTCTGGTTGTCGGCGACCGGCGCGCCGGCCTCCGTGGTGAGCGGTCCCTGCGTCACGTGCGCCTCCTGCGTCGTTCCTGCACATTCGTCATGTCCTGCACAGCCTGTCCCTTGGCCTATGCCAGTCCCGATCCTACAATGGACATAGTCCAAGTCAAGCGAACATCCAAAGTCACATCGGTTCGGGACCTGGTCCCCCCACTGTTAGGCTTGTGCTTATGAGTGACCTGCTGGAACGACTTCGCGGACGCGGCTGGCGCATGACCGCCCAGCGGCGCGTCGTGGCCGAGGTCCTCGACGGGGACCATGTGCACCTGACGGCGGACGAGGTCCATGCCCGCGCCGTTGCGAAGCTGCCCGAGATCTCCCGCGCCACCGTCTACAACACCCTGGGCGAGATGGTGACGCTCGGTGAGGTCATCGAGGTCTCCACGGATCGCCGGGCCAAGCGCTACGACCCGAACGCGCACCGCCCCCACCACCACCTCGTCTGCGCGCGCTGCGGCACCATCCGCGACGTACACCCGGCCGGCGACCCGTTGGCGGATCTGCCGAGCGACGAGCGGTTCGGATTCACGGTCTCCAACGTCGAGGTGACCTACCGCGGAATCTGCCCGAACTGCGCCGCGACGAGCTGAGTTCTGCCACGGAAGGCCCCGGTGCAAGCATCACGCGCACCGGGGCCTTCCGCATGAACAGCCACCGGGGGGTGACACCCGCCCCGGACCCACCACGCGCGCACCCTCTTCCCGAATCTGATGGGTCGTCATATCGTCGTCGGCGATCACGTCCGCCCCGCGGCGGATCCGCACCTCGATACGCGCGAGGAGAGACCCGTGGGAGATCCGCACCCGACCCCACCCACACCCCCGGCCCCGGCCTCAGCCCTTGGCCGGGTTCCTGCTCCTGCTCCTGCTCCGGCTCCAGCTCCTGCTCCGGCTCCAGCTCCAGCTCCAGCTCCGGCTCCGGCTCCGGCTCCAGCTCCGGCTCCAGCTCCAGCTCCAGCTCCAGCTCCAGCGTCCACCTCGGCCACCCGACCCAAACTCCGCGCCGACGCGCTCACCCGCTCCTTCGGGCGCGGCGCCAAGGCCCTGCCCGCCCTCGGCCCCGTCGATCTCTCCATCGCACCGGGCGAGTTCACCTGCATCGTCGGCCCGTCCGGCTGCGGCAAGTCCACGCTGCTCAGGATCGCCGCCGGACTGCTCCGCCCCAGCTCCGGCGAGCTGTCCATCCGTACGGCATCGCCCCGCCCGGCGGCGATGATCTTCCAGGACTACGGGATCTACGACTGGAAGACCGTGCTGGCCAACGTCCGGTTCGGCCTCGACATCCAACGCGTACCGCGCAAGGAGGCCGACGCCAGGGCGCGCGACTGGCTGGCCCGGATGGGGCTCTCCGACTTCGCGGGGGCTTATCCGGCCGCCCTCTCCGGCGGAATGCGGCAACGCGTCGCGATCGCCCGCGCCCTCGCCGTCGAGCCCGAGATGCTGCTGATGGACGAACCGTTCGCGGCGCTCGACGCCCAGCTGCGCACGATCCTCCAGGACGAGCTGCTCGACCTCACCCAGACCACCCGTACCACCACCCTCTTCATCACCCACAGCCTCGAAGAGGCGATCGTGCTCGGGGACCGGGTGCTGGTGATGTCCGCCAGACCGGGGCGGATCATCGCCGAGCGCCGCCCGCCGTTCGGCCGGCCCCGCACCGGCGAGGTCCGGTCGGCGCCCGAATTCACCGCGCTGAAGAGCGAGTTGTGGGAACTGCTGCGCGGCGAGGTACGGCGGGAGGCGGTTCCGGCATGAGCACCACCGTGCACGCCACGAAACCCGATGACGGGGTGCTGATCCGCAGGCCGGGCCCGCAGGAGCTGCATCCGGTACGCACCCACCGCAGGCGCCGCGCCCTGGAGATCGCGCTCGCCGTCGCCGTACCGCTGCTGCTCGTGCTGCTCTGGCAGCTGGCCGCGACACAGTCCTGGATCGACGCACGGGTCTACCCCGCCCCCTCGACCATCCTGGCGGACGGCTGGGACCGGGCGGGCGCCGGTGAGCTGTGGCCGGATGTGTGGGCCACGCTCAAGCGGGTCCTCGGCGGCTATGCGATCGGCACCATCGCGGGATACGCGCTCGGGCTGCTGATGGGCTCGCTCTCTCTCGTACGGGCGGCGCTGGAACCGTTGCTCGATGCCCTGTACGTCGTACCGAAGCTGGCCCTGCTGCCGGTCTTCCTCAATATGTTCGGCCTCGGCGAAGGGCCGCAGATCGCTCTGGTCGCCGCGACCGTCTTCTTCTTCGTCTGGATCTCCACCATGGCGGCCGTGCTGGCCGTCCCGGTCGGCCACCGTGACGCCGGTCAGGTCTTCGGCGCCTCGCCCTGGCAAATGTTCCGGCACGTACTGCTGCCCGCGTCGCTGCCCGCGGTCCTGGTCGGGGCGCGGATCGCGGCGGGGGTGGCCGTACTGGTCATCGTCGCCTCCGAACAGATCGCGGCGGCCGACGGGCTGGGCCATCTGATCTTCGACTCACGGGCGCTGTTCCAGAACGACGTGATGTTCGTCGGCATCGTGTGCGTGGCGGTCCTCGGTGTCGTCTTCTCCGAAGTGGTGCGGATCGCCGGACGGCTGCTCACCCCATGGGCCCCCCGCGACCGCGGCCGCGGCCAGTCCTGAACAGCTCACCCCACGTTCTTCGTACGGAGGCACTGTGCGTACACGTACCCCCTGGACCTGCACCGTCGCACTCATCACGGCGTCCCTGCTCGGCGCGGCAGGCTGCGCCGGGAAGGATTCCACCGACGACCGCGCCGCCGCGCCGCGCACCGTCGCTCCCGTCGCGGGCTGCGGCGCCGGCAGCTGGAGCGACCCGGCCGACCTCGCCCCCGACCGGAAACCGGCCCGCTGCGACAAGGGGGCCCCGGCGGCCCGGCCCCTGGCGAAGAAGCGGAAGCTCACCGTCGCCACCGGCACCCTGAGCGCGGAGTACGTCGCTCCGCTCCAGGTCGCGGTGGCGAAGGGTGAATTCGCGAAGGAAGGGCTGGACGTCCAGCTGAAGGTGCTGCCCACCCCGGACGCCCTGCCGCTGCTCGCCAAGGGCGATGTGGACGCCCAGTGGGCGGCACCCGAGGCGGCCGTGATGAACGGCATCAACGGCGGTTTCGACATCAGGTGGGTGGCCGCGAACTTCTCGCCCGACCCCACCTCCAAGAGCGGCCTGTGGGTGCGCCTCAAGGACGGCGAGAGCGCCGATCACGTCGATATGGCGGGCCGGAAGATGGGCACGATGATCGGCAAGGGCTCGGTCATCGCCTACCCGATGGACACCTCCCTGAAGAAGCACGGCGGCGGCCTCGGCGAGATCGGCTTCCAGCAGCTCGGCTCCGCGGACGTGCTGACCGCGCTGGAGAACGGTGGCGTGGACTCCGCCTGGCTGCTCGACCCGGTCTGGCGCAAGGTGGACGGCGACAAGAAGTACGCGTTCCTGGGCGGCCAGCCGCTCGGTGAACCGCTCGGCGGCCTGCTCTTCGGACCGACGCTGCTGAACAAGGACCCGGACGCCGGCGTCGCCTTCCTCCGCGCCTACATCCGCACAGTGAACACCTACTTCGCCGGCGACTACAAGGCCGACCCCGCGTTCGTCGCCGAACTGGCGAAGCTGATGAAGACCGACGAGGCCACGCTGCGGTCGACCCCGTCGATGCGGATGGACTGGGAGATACGGAAGGGCACGACGGACCGGCTGCAGCAGGCGTACGCGGACGCGGGCGTCTCGAAGGGTGCCCCGGTGCCGGAGGAGAAGGTCGTGGACCGGGCGATGTACGCGGAGGCGGTGGGCCACTCGCTCTGACTCGCGCACACGGGCATACGCAGAAGGCCGGATCCTCTGGAGGATCCGGCCTTCTGCATTCAGTAGCGGGGACAGGATTTGAACCTGCGACCTCTGGGTTATGAGCCCAGCGAGCTACCGAGCTGCTCCACCCCGCGTCGTTGTGGTCCCCACAGTACGTCAGCGCTCCGGACCAGCGCAAATCAGTTCCTGCGCCGGGTGGGGACGTACCGGAACTGCCGCTTCCACGGCGCGCCGCCGCCGAGTACCGCCACTCACCCCACCCGACCTGCTCACCGCACCCGACTGCCCCCAGCCGGCTGCCCCACCCAGAGCCGTACCGGCTCGCGTCACCCGGCCTTGCCGCTCGGCCTCGCGCCGCCTCGACCGCTCGGTCCTACGCGGTGAGCTCCTGGTGCAGCGCTTCGCGCAGCCGGGCGGCGCGCTCGGCGACCTCTGCCGGGCCCAATTCGACTGCCCGCGCACACCAGCGCTGCCCCTCGGTGAGCTCGCCGCGACGGGCGGCCAGCAGGGCGAGGCGCAGGGCGGCCCGCCCATGCCCGTCGCGGGCGGCGCGGCTCCACCACAGCGCGGCCTCGCGCTCGCTGCCCTCGCGGGCGAGCAGCAGCCCGAGGTTGAAAGCGCCGTTGCGGCTGCCCGCCTCGGCGGCCTCGCGGTACCAGCGGGCCGCGCTGTCCACGTCGCCACGGGCCGCCGCGAGCATGCCGACCCGCACCTGGGCACGGCGGTGCCCCTGTTCGGCGGCCCGCTCGTACCACTCCTCGCACTCGGTCTTCTCCGGCATCGGCTCGCCGAGCGCGGGAGGGCCGGGCGGCGGCTGCCGTGAGTCCAGCACCCCGGCCAGCCGGAAGGCCGCCTCGGCGCTGCCACCGCCCGCCGCGCAGCGCAGATGGCGCTCGGCCTCCTGCTCCTCGCCGTGGTGCAGCAGGGCCATGCCCACCTGGAGCGCGGCCTCGGTGTGGCCGGCCGCCGCGGCACGCTCGTACCAGACCAGCGCCGCACGGTCCTCGTCGCGTCCGGCATGCAGGATGCCGAGGTTGAAGGCCGCATCCACACTGCCCGCCTCGGCGGCCTTGGAGAACCAGGGTTCGGCGCCGGTCGCGTCGCCCGCCTGGAGCAGGAGTACGGCCAGCGCGTTGGCGGCCTCGCGGTGGCCCGCGTAGGCGGCGCGGCGGTACCACTGCTCGGCCTGCGGCGTACGGTCCTGCGCAGCGCAGAGCAGCCCCAGGTTGTAGGCGCCGTTGACGTCGCCCGCGTCCATCGCGGCGCGGTACCAGCGCTCGGCGGTCTGCTGCTCGCCCCGGGCCGCGTGCAGGGCGCCCAGGGCATTGGCGGCGTTCCCGTCGCCGTCCTGGGCGGCGCGCAGCCACCACACGGCGGCGCTCTCCTCGTCGCCCGCGTCCCGGAGCAGGAAGCCGAGCGCGCAGGCGGCCCGTGCCTCGCCCGCCTTCGCGGAGATGAGGTACCAGCGGCCGGCCTCCTTGAGCTCGCCGCGCTGCTCGAGGATGGCGCCGAGGTGCAGGGCGGCACGCCGGTGGCCGCGCGCGGCGGCCTGCCGGTACCACTGCTCGGCCTCGCCCACGCGCCCGGTCGCCGGACCTGCCACGGGGCCGTCGTCCCGGCGCGCCGCGGAGCGGCCGGTGACACCCGGACGACCGGTAGTACCGGTACCTGCCCCGGAACCGAGGCCGGGACCGGGGCCGGGACCGGGGCCGGGACCGGGGGCCAGCCCCGGGCGGCCGAAAGCGTCGTGCGGGTCGTCGGCGGCGTTGCGGTCCAGGATGCGCGCGAGGCGGTACGCGGCCTCCCGGTGCCCCTGCTCGGCGGCGGCGCGCAGCCAGCGCTCGGCGCCGACGTCGCTGCGGTGTTCCAGCAGGTCGGCGAGGGCGTACGCGCCGAGCGCGTGGCCCTGCTCCGCGGACTGCCGCAGCCAGTACTCGGCACCGGGCTCGTCGCCGCGCTCCCGGTAGTGGCGGCCGAGGGCGTGTGCGGCGGCGGCGGAGCCCGCAACGGCCGCGATACGCCACCAGCCGGCCGCGTCGTCGACGTATCCGCGCTGGTGGAGGAGGACGCCGAGGTTGTTGGCCGCGGCCCGGTCGCCGTCGGCGGTGGCCGCGCGCAGATAAGGCTCGGCGCCGTCCAGATCGCCGCGGCGCAGCAGCAGGGCCCCGAGGACGCTCATCGACGTGGTGTCCCCGGCGTCGGCGGCGCGACGGTGGCGCGCCTCACTCTCGGCGCTCTCCGGACTCTCCCGGACCTCCGGACCCTCCCGGACTTCCGGGTTCTCCCGGACCTCCGGACCCTCCCGGACTTCCGGGTTCTCCCGGGTCGCCGGGATTTCCCGGACCCCGGAGCCTTCCGCAGCCTCGATGGCCCCGGCGCTCCCGATGGCCCCGGCGCTCGCCGTGCCCTCTGCGTTCTCTGCGCTCTCGACGGTCGCGGCACACCCCGCAGTCTCGGCGGTCTCGGTCGTCCCAATGATCCCAGAGGTCTCAGTGTTCCCGGAGGCCCCGGTGTTCTCGGCGGTCTCGTCGTTCTCCACGGCGGCTACACCAAAAGCCGCATTCATCACGCTATCCGGCCGATGAGCGCGGCGCTGCACAAACCGCCCTGTCTCCAACAGAGTTGCCCTGTCCCCCATAAATACCATCGTCGCACCACCTGCAACCCGCGTACACCTGGTATATCGCGGCCAGTGAGGTCACTTCAGCGTTTTGTCGACATGCCCACAGAGAGATAAGTCAAACACGTCCGGGCCTAACTCGCGCCCTACGAACCGCCCTTCACACACACCGCACAAGAATGTCGCCGCGACACGACGAAGGCCCGGATCCTCGAAAGGATCCGGGCCTTCATCTTTCAGTAGCGGGGACAGGATTTGAACCTGCGACCTCTGGGTTATGAGCCCAGCGAGCTACCGAGCTGCTCCACCCCGCGCCGTTGTGTTCAAACCGTACCACGGCGCGAGGGGGAGCCTTTACCGAGTTACTCAGCCACCACTACCAGCTTCGGATGTTTTGTCCGCATGATTCGAACTGTCCGCATTGCTCGCGCTGTTCGCTCCGTCGGCGCTGTTCGAGCTGCCCGACTTGGGCTGGGCGGCCGCCGCACGCTGCAGGGCGTCCTGCAGATCCGCCTGGGCCTTGCCGTAGGCGCTCCAGTCCTGCTTCTTCAGGGCCGCCTCGCCTTCCGCGTAGGCCTTCTGCGCGTCCGCGATCGCCTTCTTCAGCGCCGCGTCACCGGTGGCCGGCGGCTGCGTCGTTTCGCCCGGTGGCCGGGTGGTCTCCGGTGGCTGGGTGGTGCCGGGGCCCGTCACCCCGAAGACCGCGTTGAGCGCCTCCCCGAGGCTGTTCTCGAAGACGGTCTTCGACCCGTACGAGGCGGCGACCTTACGCAGCAGCGGGTAGTTCTGCGTGCCACCGCGCGTGTACACCGGCTCGATGTAGAGGAAGCCCCCTTCGAGCGGCACGGTCAGCAGGTTGCCGTACTCGATGTCGGAGTCGGTTCCCTTGAGGTTCCTCACGAACTCGGCGACGTCGCCGTTGCCGTTGAGCTCACTCTGTACCTGGCCGGGGCCCTTCACCGTGGTGGTGACTCTCAACAGCCTTATCGTGCCGTAGTCCTTACTGGCCGCGTCGGCGTCCACCGCCATGAACGCCCCGAGGTCGGGCCGCCCCTTCGGGGTGAACGTCGTCGTCAGCGAGAACTTCTGGGCCGGCTGGTCCGGCATCTTTATGCTCAGGTAGTACGGCGGGACTGCACCGGACTCCTTCTTGGTCGGGTCATCCGGGACCTGCCACGCGTCACTGCCGCTGTAGAACTGGGCGGGGTTGGTGACGTGGTAACGGGTGAGCAGCTCGCGCTGCACCTTGAACAGGTCCTGCGGGTACCGCAGATGTTCCCTGAGCTCCTGCGGGATGTCCGCCTTGGGCTCGACGGTCCCGGGGAACGCCTTGCGCCAGGTCTTGAGGACCGGGTCCTCGGTGTCCCACTCGTAGAGCTTGACCTTGCCGTCGTACGCGTCGACGGTGGCCTTCACCGAGTTGCGGATGTAGTTGACCTGGTTCTGCTGGGCGACGACCGCGCGCTGGTTGGTGGTCAGCGAGTCGGCCGTGGTGTCACCGAGCGTCGTACGCGAGGCGTACGGGTAGCCGTTGGTGGTGGTGTACGCGTCGACGACCCACTGGATACGGCCGTTCACCACGGCCGGGTAGGCGTCGCCGTCGATGGTCAGCCACGGGGCGACGGCCTCGACGCGCTCCTTGGGCGTGCGGTTGTAGAGGATCCGCGAACCGTCGCCGATGGCCCCCGAGTAGAGGATCTGCGGCTCGCTGAACGCCACCGCGTACGCGGCACGGTTGAAGGCGTTGGAGAGACTGACCCCACTGTTGCCCTGGTAGCTGGTGGTCTTCTCGCCGTCCTCCTCGTAGTCGAGCTCCTTCTGGGGCCCGCCGACGATGGAGTACTGCTCGGTCTTCTCGCCGTAGTAGATCTGCTGCTCGTACTTGCCGAGCTCACCCGAGGTCGGCAGACCGGACTCGGTGAAGTCCGGTGAACCATTCGGGTTCTTGCCGGTCGTCGTGCCCTTGGCCGCGATGGCGCCGTAGCCGTGGGTGTAGGTGAAGTGGTCGTTGATCCAGTTGCGCTTGGGGATGCCGTCGAGGTTGAGCTCGCGCAGACCGATGACCGTGTCCTGGTCCTTGCCTGCGGCGTCCTTGTAGCGGTCCACGTCCAGCGTCTTGGGGAACTGGTAGTAGTTCCTCTTCTGCTGGAGCTGCTGGAAGGCCGGGGAGACGACGTTGGGGTCCATCACGCGGTAACTGGCGGCGGTATCCGCGCTCGCGCGCAGCTTGGCGTCGTCGTTCGTCGTGCTCTTGCCCGCGTAGTCGTCGACCTGAGCGTTGCTGATGTCGTACGCGTCACGCGTCGCTTCGATGTTCTTCCGGATGAACGGGGCTTCCTTGGCCTGCTCGTTCGGCTGGACCTGGAACTTCTGCACGATCGCCGGGTACAGCCCGCCGATCAGGATCGCCGAGAGCACCATCAGACCGAAGCCGATCATCGGGAGCTGCCAGGTGCGGCGCCAGAGCGTCGCGAAGAAGAGCACGGCGCAGATCGCGGCGATGCAGAACAGGATGGTCTTCGCCGGAAGGTAGGCGTTGGCGTCGACGTACCGCAGGCCCGTCCAGTTGTCCGTGGCCTTGAAGTCGCTGGACTTCACGGCCAGGCCGTACCGGTCGAGCCAGTACGCCACGGCCTTCAGTGAGACGAAGACGCCGAGCAGCACCGACAGATGGCCGGTGGCCGCGCCGGTCGCCCGTGCGCCGGGACTGGTGATACGGAGCCCGCCGTACAGATAGTGGGTCAGCGCGGCGGCGATCAGCGAAAGCACCGTGGCCGCGAAGCCGAAGCCCAGCAGGAAGCGGTACCAGGGCAGGTCGAAGGCGTAGAAGGAGACGTCCAGATGGAACTGGGGGTCCTTCTGGTGGAACGCCACGCCGTTCACGTACATCAGCCAGGTACGCCACTGGCCGGAGGCGGATGCTCCGGCGATCAGTCCGACGAGCGCGGTGATCGCGAGCAGCACCCACTTCTTGTACGGGGCGAGGCTCATCCGGTAGCGGTCCAGGCTCTGCTGTTCCAGGGACATCGCGCTCAGCGGCGGCCGGAGCCGGTGCGCGAGCCAGATGTTCAGGCCGACGGCGATCGCCATCAGCAGTCCGAAGACGAGGAACAGCCCGATCTTGGTCCACAGGGTGGTGGTGAAGACGGATGAATAGGCGACCGACCGGTACCAGAGCCAGTCCGTCCAGAACCCGGCGAACATGACGAACGCCATGGCGAGAACCGCCAGGACGCCAAGTGTCATGAGCAGGGTACGGGCGCGCCGGGACGGGCGGCCGACTCTGATCCGTGGCCCGGTCGGGCCTCCGCCGCGGTCCGGCATCTGGAAAGCCAACGTGCGCACCTCGAAGTTCGCGGGTCGTGTGAAGCGGGCCCAGCGATCGTAGAGCCCACCTATGCAACTTACTGAGGCTTTACCTAGTTCCCGCTCCCGGGGCGGAAGGAGGCAGGATGTTGGTCATGCCCAACGTTTCCCCCTCAGGCCCCCCGATGGCCGCGAGCCCTCTCACCGTCGCCGTGCTCGAAATCGACGAGTACATCTCCGGTCTCGGCTGGGACCAGCCGGCCCGGCTCTTCGCTCTCGTCGACACCGCCCGGCTGCGGGCCCAGGAGCCCGGCCTCGCCGCCCAGCTCGGTCTCGACAGCTCCGATTCCCCGACCGCCTCACTCACCCCCATCGAGCAGGAGGAACTTCCGCCGGGGACCGCCCTGGACGAGTTCCTCGCCACGATCGCCTGGCCCGACGCGGTGATCGGATGCGCGATGACGGTGGAGCGGCTGATGCTGCCGCCGTCCGCCGAGGCCTCCGTACCGGAGGGGCTCAGCGATGCCCAGCTGACCAAGTGGGTCGCCGAGCACCCGGAGCGCCAGGAGGTGCGGATGACGGTGGCCGTCCTTCGGGACGGTACGCGCGAGGCGGCCGTACGGCTTCGCGAGAAGGACGCCCCGCGCGAGGTACGGACCGGCGCCGGACTGGTGCCCGGGCTGGCCGACGCACTGGCCGCGACCTTCGAGGCCTGACCCCGCAGCGTCCCGCCGAGGTCCTGTCCGGCCTTGATCGGCCGGACAGGACCTGAAGGGCGCGGTCAGCCCGCCGAGCAGCTCGGCAGGCCGGCCGTGTTCCCTGCCCTGATCTTCTCCAGCGACTTCTTCGCGTCGTCGATCGTCTTCACCTTCACCAGCGTGAGTCCGCTCGGGATGTCGGTGGCGGCGGCCTTGCAGTTCTCGTCCGGTGTCAGGAAGTACCGGGCGCCCGCGTCGCGCGCGCCGACCAGCTTCATGTTGATGCCGCCGATCGGGCCGACCTTGCCCTTGTCGTCGATCGTGCCGGTGCCCGCGACGAACTTCCCGCCGGTGAGGTCGGTGGGCGTCAGCTTGTCGATGATGCCCAGGGAGAACATGAGGCCGGCGCTCGGGCCGCCGACGTCGGCGAGCTTGATGTCGATCCGGAACGGGAACGTGTGGTCCGTCCCGGCCTGGATGCCGACGATGGCGCGGTTCTCCTTGGGGGCCTTCGCGGTGGTGATGACGATCTTCCGGGTGCCCTCGGGCTCCTTGCCGGCCTTCTCGGCCTCCAGTGCCGTCTTCGCCGGGATGATCGTGAACGTGACGTCCTCGCCGGGCTTGTGGCGGGTGACGAGCTTCGCGACGTCCTCGGGCTGTTTCACCGCCGTGCCGTCGACCTGCTTGATCACATCGCCGGCGTGCAGCTTGCCCTGGGCGGGGCTGTCCTTGATGACCGTGGAGACCACTACGCGTGAGGACACCGGGATGTGCAGCTCGTTCAGGGCGGCGACCTTGGCACTCTCCTGGGACTGGCTGAATTCCTCGGCGTTCTCCTGCGTCGACTGCTGCTCGGTCTTGCCGTCGGGGTACAGGGTGTCGTGCGGTACGACCACGCTGTCGTGGGCCAGCCAGCCGTACACGGCCTCGACGAGGTTCATTCTGTAGTCGGCGCCGGTGACCCTGACCGTCGTCATGTTGAGGTTGCCGGACGTCGGGTACGTCTTGTGCCCGGAAATCTGCAGGACCGGCTGGCCGTCGACCTTGCCGAGGGTGTTCTCGGTCGGGCCGGGAGACATTTCCGAATACGGCACTTTGATCAGCAACACTGCGCAGAGCAGCGCGATGAGGATGAGGGTGGAGGCGAGCATCGTCGCGGTGCGGCGTGGCATGGAACGACAGTACGGGAAGGGTCTGTCAGTGCACTGTCGGGGCCGGTCCGTACGGGGCGGGGAACGGGGTGTGGCGCTGTGCCGGAGAGCGTCCGCGGTCGGCGCCGCTATGCGGATTGGCGATTGCGTACGTTCGCTGAAAAGTCAGAGGACATCGGAACCGGAGTGCGACTTCTCCATCGCCTCACGGAACCTGGCATAGCCGGCGAGTTCTGAAACATCACCGGCCGTACGATTACGGGTGGCCCAGCTTCCCCATATCGCAGCGCCGAACGCAGCGAAAAGCGGAATCAACAACCAAGCGAGTGCCGCCATTACGACCTCCCTACCCCGTGAGCGACCGCAACTGCACGATCAGCAGATTAACCATCTGCAGGATCAACGCTCACGGCAGGGGTGCGGTTACGCAAATCGGGGCGGACAACCACCCGATCGGCTTGCACTCAGCAGGCGCCGACCCACTCCTCGGTGCCGTCCGAGAACCGCTGGTGCTTCCAGATCGGAACCTCGTGCTTGAGGTCGTCGATGAGCTTGCGGCACGCCTCGAACGCCTCCGCACGGTGCGGGCAGGAGACGGCGACGACGACGGCGAGGTCGCCCACTTGGAGGTCACCCACACGGTGGACGGCAGCGAGTGCCCGGACCGGGAAGTCCGCGGCGACCTTCTCGGCCACCCGGCGCAATTCGTCCTGCGCGGAGGGGTGGCAGGAGTATCCGAGCGCACCGACGTCCTGACCGCCGTCGTGGTTGCGCACCGTGCCGACGAAGAGCGCCGTGCCGCCCGCGGCGTCGTCCCCGACGGCCCGGAAGATCTCGTCGACCGACAGCGGCGTCTCTCGAATCGCCAGCAGCCGGATGGGGTCGGTTGCCGCCCGCTCGCCGGGGTGGTCATGGGTGGGAGCCATGGCCCCATGGTGCCGTACGGCACCGACATCGTGGAATAGCGTTATCCACCGGCGGACCGCCCCTGACCTTGGATCCTCCTACAGACGTCCCTCGGTGCGCGGACGTCCGCGGCCCGCCCGGCCCCAGGGCCGAGCCCGGCCCCTGATCCGGACGAGAGGCCACAGCCTAGATGCGGCGGCGGGCCTTGCGGGCCCGGCGGACCAGGGCGGCGGTGCCGAGCAGCGCCACGGTCGCACCGGCGGCACCTGCCGCGGTCGCGTCCTTGCGGCCGAGGCGACGTCCGGCGACGGTGTGCCGGCCTTCCACCTCTTCCAGGAGCGCGGCGAGCACCTCCTCGTTGGTCCAGCCCGGGCGCCAGCCCGCGTCGTGCAGCCGGCTCACGCTGACCACCCAGGGGTGCATCGTGTACGCGAGATCGCCCGCCGGGGACGGGGTGAGGCCGATCCGGTGCAGCCGGGCGGCGGCGCCGAGGGCCACGGCGGAGGGCAGTTCCATCCGGCGGACGCCGCTGAGCTCCTCGACCTCCTCCTGTTCCAGCCAGCCGTCGCAGCCGACCGCGAACTCGCCGTCGATCTTCTCCAGCGCGGCGTACTCCAGGGCCGTGACCAGGTCCTCGACATGGCAGAACTGCCAGGTGGGGCGCGATCCGGCGACGACCAGGAGGCGCGGCGACTCGAAGTAGCGGGTCAGCGCGGTGTCCGTACCGCCGACCAGGACGGTCGGCCGGACCACGGTCACGTTGAGTCCGGGGTGGGCGCGGGGCGCGCGTCGGCCGAGCCGCTCGATCTCCAGGAGGTCGCCGACGCCGGTGGCCTCGGCCGTGGCGCGCAGTTCGGCGTCCTCGGCGAGCGGGATGTCGTTGTCGGGCAGCGCCCCGTAGACCATGGCCGAGGTGCACAGGACGACCCGGTGGACCCCCACGGCCGCGGCCGCCGTCAGCACGGTCTGGGTGCCGCGCACGTTGTAAGCGGTGCGGGCGGCGGGGTCGGTCTCCAGGTCGAGATCGAGTGCCAGGTGCACGACGACGTCGGCGCCGCGCAGCTTCTCCGCGATGGCGGGATCCCGGACGTCGAGGATGTGCCAGGTCGCCTCGGAGACCTCTCCGCGGCGCTCATCGATGGCGATGACCTGCTTGATCTCCTCGGATGCCGCGAGGCGTGCGGTGAGCAGCTCACCGACGCCCCCAGCGGCTCCGGTGACCGCAACGACGGGGCCGCGGCTCCTGGAGCGGTTTTTTGCGGGCTTGTTCTCGGTCGAGGGGTCGGACAGGTTTCGCGCTGCGCGAACCTGAGGATCTGGGGAACTCACCGGGCGTCTCCAGCGGTTGACTTCAGTACGTACCCGAATGACGCGTACGTACCAGGTGGCTTCCATCCTGCCGCAGGCCGGGAGCCGGCGGAGCACTGAGGCCCCAAGCGGACTTTTGGTGTCTACGCTGGATGGTGATGTCGGGCAGTCGCCGTCGGTTCGAGCCGGCGGCCCTACGAGCCGAGGAAACCCGTGAGTGACACCCCATTCGGATTCGGCCTTCCGCCGGAGGAGCCGGAGAACGGCGACGAAGGCAAGAAGAAGGACCCCACCGGAGGTGGGCAGGGTTCGGGCGGGCCGGCGAACCCGTTCGGCTTCGGGCCCGGCGCGGGCGGGGACAACCCGTTCGCGGCGATGTTCGGCACGATGAACCCCAACGACCTGGGGGCGGCCTTCCAGCAGCTCGGCCAGATGCTGAGCTACGAGGGCGGTCCCGTGAACTGGGACATGGCCAAGCAGATCGCCCGCCAGACGGTCTCGCAGGGCACGCCGGACGGCACCAAGGACGTGAGCGTCGGCCCGTCCGAGCGGTCCGCGGTCGACGAGGCGCTGCGGCTGGCCGACCTCTGGCTGGACGGGGTGACGTCGCTGCCCTCCGGTTCGGTCTCGACCGTGGCGTGGAGCCGTGCGGAGTGGGTCGAGGCGTCCCTCCCCGCCTGGCAGAAGCTGGTCGACCCGGTGGCCGAGCGCGTCGGTCTGGCCATGGGTGACGTGCTGCCCGAGGAGATGCAGGCGATGGCGGGCCCGCTGATCGGCATGATGCGGTCGATGGGCGGCGCGATGTTCGGCCAGCAGATCGGGCAGGCAGTCGGTGTGCTGGCGGGCGAGGTGGTCGGTTCGACCGACATCGGGCTGCCGCTCGGCCCGGCGGGCAAGGCCGCACTCCTGCCGTTGAACGTCGAGAGGTTCGGCAAGGACCTGAGCGTGCCGCAGGAGGAGGTGCGGCTCTATCTCGCCCTGCGCGAGGCCGCCCACCAGCGGCTCTTCGCCCATGTTCCGTGGCTGCGCTCGCATCTGTTCGGCGCCGTCGAGGGGTATGCGCGCGGTATCAAGGTCGACACCAGCAAGCTGGAGGACGTGGTCGGTCAGTTCGACCCGTCGCAGCCCGAGCAGTTGCAGGACGCGCTTCAGCAGGGCATGTTCCAGCCGGAGGACACCCCGGAGCAGAAGGCCGCCCTGGCCAGGCTGGAGACGGCGCTCGCACTGGTCGAGGGCTGGGTGGACGCCGTGGTGCACGAGGCCGCGAAGTCTCGTCTGACCTCGGCCGACGCGCTGCGCGAGACCATGCGCAGGCGCCGCGCCTCCGGTGGGCCGGCCGAGCAGACGTTCGCCACGCTCATCGGCCTCCAGCTGCGTCCGCGGCGGCTGCGTGACGCCTCGCGCCTGTGGGCGTCGCTCACGGACGCCCGCGGTCTCGACGGCCGCGACGCCTTGTGGGCGCACCCCGACATGCTGCCGACCGCCCAGGACCTCGACGATCCGGACGGCTTCGTGCACCACGAGCAGCTGGACTTCTCCGAGCTGGACAAGATGCTCGGCGAGGCCGCGAAGGGTCCGCAGCAGCCCGAGGCCGCAGCGGACGGCACGAGCGAGCCGGGCTCCGGAGGAACGGACGACCGAAAGAGCGACGGCGACGGCAAGGGCGACACCGACCAGTGAGCCTGTACGACGACGCCGTTCTCGTACTGAAGGGGTACGAGAACCCGGTGGACCCGGCCCAGGAGGAACTGCGCCAGGTCTATCTGGATCATCTGGCTCAGCATTCCGACGGCATGTGGAAGGCCTGCGAGGCCGGGCACCTGACGGCCAGCGCACTGGTCATCGATCCGGACCAGGGCCGGGTTCTGCTCACTCTGCACCGCAAGCTGCAGATGTGGCTGCAGATGGGCGGCCACTGCGAACCACAGGACACGACGCTGGCCGCCGCGGCCCTGCGGGAGGCCACCGAGGAATCCGGCGTCAGCGGCCTGACTCTGCTCGCGGGCGGACCGGTGACGCTGGACCGCCACCGGATCCCCGCGCCCTGTCACTGGCACCTGGACGTGCAGTACGCGGCGCTGGCGCCGTCGGGCGCGACGGAGCAGATCAGTGACGAGTCGCTGGACCTGCGCTGGTTCGCGTACGACGAGGTCGCGTCGGTGGCCGACACATCGGTCGTACGCCTGATGACGCGCGCCCGCGCCGCGCTGGAGCAGCGCCGGTAGGCACGACATGTAGCACGGGTAAGGGGCGGTCTCCTGGAGACCGCCCCTTACTCATGTGGTGCCGGTGCGCGGCGGCTCAGTTCCAGGCGTTATTCTGGTTCTGGCCGTGGGCTCCTTGCTGGCCCATGCCGTACTGGGCCCGGATGCCCTGGCCGATCTCGTGGTTCTGCGGCGGCAGCACCTCGCTCGGCTGGACCAGGGCGAAGCCCTGGCCGAGGAAGCTGAGTTCCCAGCCCTCGCCGGTATTGCCACGCCGCCGCCAGACGCCCGAGGAGTGCGTCTGGGCCTGCATCTGCACGCGCAGCGCGCTGGACCAGGCGACGATCGCGTCGGCGTCGGCGTTGACGTACTTGTCCGGCGTGACCTGCATCATCAACGGCTGGCCCGAGGTCATCAGGGCGACCTTGCCGGTGCCGGAGATGTTGAGCTGGTACTTGCCGGTGCCGGAGATGCCGTACTGGCTGTCCACCGCGATGACCTCGGTGTGCAGCGAGGAATCGAGGGCCAGGACGTAGGCGCTGTCCACCGTGATGCCGTCGCGGTCGACGTCCACGACGTGGATGTACTGCGCGAGGTTGGCGAGGTAGACGGTGCCCTGCCCGGAGCAGCGCATCAGTTCCAGGCCCTCGCCGGTGCTCGCGCGGGCGCGGCGCTGGCCGTGCGACTGGTACTCGCCGTCGAACTCCATCAGCCCCTGGTAGGCGACCATGGCGCCCTTGCGGGCGAGGACGTCGTCGTGACCGGTCAGCGAGACCCGCAGGAGCTGCGGGTTCTGGACGGTGTACCGGTCCTGGGACTGCTGTTCCGTGTAGCTGAAAAGCGGACTCTGCATGGTGTGTTCTCCCTCCCCCTCAGTTCCGGATCCGCAGGCGGTCGGTACTGTCCTCGCTCGGCTGTACGACGACGATGCCCTGGCCGGAGAAAGCCATTTGGTACGCCTCGCCGCTGCCCCGCCCGATGAGCGAGGAGGCCTTGAAACTGCGCTTGCCCTTCACCTTGAGGTTCGGGGACCACGCCACGAGGGCGTCCGGGTCGACGTAGGTCTCGTCCTCGCCGCGTCCGCAGTCGACGACGATCGGGGTGCCGCGTGAGGTGATGGCGACCCAGCCGGTGCCCGAGATGCAGACGTTCCACAGTCCCTGGCCGACGAACTTGGCGAGGCCCTTGACCCGCTCCACGCCCCAGGTGAGATGTCCGTCGAAGGCGAGGACGTTGGTGCCGTTGACCGAGAGGGAGTCGTTGTTGAGGTTGATGACGACCACGTCGGCGCCGTAATCGGCGAGGTAGAGCAGTCCGTCGCCGGAGCACTTCATGATCGGCGCACCCTCGCCGGTGATCCACTGGGAGGCGATCTGTCGGACGGCCGGCGGGTTGGGTTCGTACTGGATGAAGCCCTCGTACGCGACCATCGAGCCGGTGCGGGCGTAGAGGTCCTGGCCGGTGGCCATGGCGACCTTGAGCATCGTGTGCCCGTGGTTCTCCATACGGGCCGTGACGGGGGTCGGGGCGTAGCCCGCGAGTTGCTGGTTCATGACGGGCTCCCTCAGACCTCGTAGGGCTGGACGACGATGAAGTTGCCGGGGGCGCCCCGGAACTGAAGGTTCACGGTCTCGCCGCTGTGCCCCGGGTACGCGTTGCGGCGCAGCCGGACCTGGCTGGAGATGATCACCTGGGACGCGGACGACCAGGCGACGACGGCGTTGCAGTCGGCGAAGGTGGTCGGGGTGACGGGCAGGACGACGGGGACGCCGTGAGTCTTGACGACGACCGTTCCGGTGCCCTGGAACTGCATGGTGAACAGGGCGCCGCCGGGGATGCCGTGGCCTTCGATCCTGCGGACCTCGTGCTGCAGCGACTCGTCGAAGGCGAGGACGTTCTCCGCCGAGACGCAGATGCCGTCGCCCTGCAGTTCGATGGCGTGCAGATGGGCGCCGTCCTCGGCGAGGAAGACCTGTCCGCGGCCGGTGCAGCGCATCAGCTGCATTTCCTGGCCGGTCGCGTTGCCGACGACGCGGCCGGCGAAACCGGCGCCCTTGTAGCTGAAGTCGACCTTGCCCTGGTACATCACCATGCTGCCCTGGCGGGCGAGCACGGGCGTACCGCCCATGGTGAGGTCGACCCGCATGAGCTGCTGGTTCTGCGGGGTCCAACGCTGCCCGGTGGCCGTCTCCTTGTACGGCTGGAGCGCGGCCTGCAGCCCGGCCCCGGCCTGCGGCACCCCTTGCGGCACGCCCTGGGGCATACCGGGGAGCTGCATACCGGGCGGCTGCTGGCCGTACGGGGCAGGAGTCTGCTGGCCGTACGGAGCGACGGGCGCGGGCTGCTGTCCTGGGATCTGCCCGAACTGCGGTTGTTGGGGCGGCTGGCCGGGCTGTCCGTAGGGAGCCGCCGGGGCGGGGGCGGGCGGCGGCACCATGCCGCCGTGCGGTGCCATCGGGGCCGCTATCGTCGGCGCGGCATGCATCTGCTGCTGCGGCGTGGGAACCGGGGCCTGTGCGGCCGGGGCACCGAAGGACGGGGCGGGCTGCGGTGCTTGAGGGGCCTGTGGTGCGGCCGGGGCACCGAAGGACGGGTCGGGTGCCGGTGCGGCCGCCTGGGCAGGCGGGGCGAACGACGGGGCGGCGGCCTGCGGCTGAGGCGCGGCGGGCGCTTCCTCGGCGACCTCGCCGCCGAAGTTCTTCAGCAGCGCGTCGAGGCCGCCGTCGAAGCCTTGACCCACGGCGGCGAACCGCCAGACGTCCTTCAGATAGAAGTCGCCCAGCATCACCGCACGCTCGGTGGTGAACTCCGAACCGTTGAAGGCGTACCTGACGACTTCTTCGCCACCCGCGACGATCCTGATGTAACCGGGGCCGACCTGGGACATCTGCCCGGCGCCGTCGACCGTCGCGGTGAACGACAGCTTGTGGATGTTCGCCGGAATGCGCTCCAGCGTGACGCGGAACGACTCGGTGTCACCGGCCTGGGCGCCGAGGAGCTGAATGGACTCCTCGGGTGATTTAGGCTGATTGAAGAAGATGAAATACCGGTCGTCGGAGAGCTGCTCATTGGCATCGAGGCCGAAGCAGCTGATGTCAAAGGTCAGTCCCGGGCCGGCGATCTGCACACCTACGTACAGGTCCGTCCCCGGTGTGAGATCGCTGATCTTGGCCTTGTGGCCGCGTTGGAATTCCCTGGCCATGCGTAACGACCGTCCCCCATCCCGAATGTGAATGCGTCGCGTCAGGCTAACCGCAAACTCCGACATTGAGCTAAGTCGGTACAGACCCGGTACAGAACCGCTGACAGTCACTCACCGCGCGCGGCGGGCAGATGCGGCAGCCGGTCGGCCGCCACCACACCCTCCAGGTAGCCCCTGGCCCGTTCGGTACGCGGATACGCCTCCAGCAGCCGCCAGAAGCGCGGACCGTGGCCGGGGACGAGCAAATGGGCAAGCTCATGGACCAGTACGTAATCGACAACGTACTCGGGCATGCCCTGCAGCCGGTGCGACAGGCGGATGCTGCCCTCCGCCGGGGTGCAGGACCCCCATCGGGTGTTCTGATTGGTCACCCATCGCACGGACGCGGGTCTGGCCCGCCCCTCGAAATACTGGGCGGACAACCGCTCGGCGCGCTCGGTCAGTTCGCTGTCACCGAGGATGCGCTTGCTCTCCTGGGCCGCGAGCTTGTCGAGCATCACGTTCACCCAGCGCTGCTCCTCGGCCTCGGACATCCGGGCGGGGATGAGCACGATGGTGCGGTCACCCTCCCGGTACGCGGAGACGGTTCTGCTGCGGCGGGTGCTCCTGCGGACCTCGACCGCGCTCGTCGCCGAGGCGCGGGGCGGACGATTCACCGCGCTGCGCTGAGGGGTTCCGGCACTGCGCGCGGGGGTCTCCCCGGCGAGTCCGGGTGACGGGTCGGCGGGCACGCCACGACGTTACCCGGTGTCAGTGGGGGAAGTCCCGTCTCCGGGACGGTTCGCGCGCGATCCACCCCACGCCATGCACCATTTGAACGACTAATACCCCATGCCTGTGGATAACTTTCTGCACACTTCGCCGCCGACCTGCATTCTGACAACGGATCTCGCGGAGATCCGGGCCACAGCCCACGCACAGAGATCATGGAACACAGACCGGGGGGAAGGCGTGTATCCGATGTTGAAGCCCGCACTGCGCCGCGCGTGGTGCGCACAGGGCACCGTGCAATTCGGGGTGACCGCCGCTCACGCGGTGAAGCTCGGCCCGATGGATATCGCCACGGGCTGTTTTCTGGAACTGCTCGACGGTACGCGCGGCCTGCCACTGCTGTGTGAAGAGGCCCGCGCGCTAGATCTGTCGGACCATCAAGTGGACACATTGATCCGCCGGTTGTTGGACGCCGGCCTGATCGACGATGTGCGGGCCGCCGGCCCGGAGACCGATGCGTTACGGAACCGGCCCGATGCCATGGAGCGGTACCGCCCTGATCTGGCGTCGCTCTCAGTCGTCCATCCCGAGCCGGGTGGCGGGATGCGGCGGTTGGCGGCCCGCCGGGCGATGCGGGTACAGGTGCGGGGTGCGGGGCGGGTCGGTGCCACGATCGCGGCGGTGCTGTCCGGCTCCGGGGTGGGCCGGGTGGAGGTCCTGGACGGCGGGTGCACCGAGCCGTGGGACGTGTCACCCGGTGGGCTTCCAGCGGCCGCCGTCGGGGAGCGCAGGGCCACCGCGGCCCGGCAGTTGGTGCGCAGATCCGCCGCCGGTCCGGCTCCCCGGACGGCGGAGACGGCGGAGGTCTCGGCGGGTTGCGAGCCGGGGCTGTCGCTGATCGTGGTCGCCCCTCGTGACGGCCTCGCGGTGTACGTCCCCGACCCGCGCCCGGCGGAGCCGTGGATCGCTTCGGGGACTCCCCATCTCTATGCCGGGGTGATGGAGGCGACGGGGGTGGTCGGGCCGCTGGTCCTGCCCGGGGGCACGGCGTGCGCGGGATGTCTGGCACTGAAGCGTGTGGAGCGGGACAAGGACTGGTCCAGGATGCTCTCGCAGTGGCGGTCCGGGCGGCGCGCCGCCGTCCAGGCCTGCGACCTGGCGCTGGCGACGGCGGTGGCCGGTCTGGCGGCCGCCCACGCGCTGTCCTTTCTGGACGGGGAGCTGCCGACCAGTACGGGGGCCCGCTGGGAGGCCGCGCTACCGCTGTTGGACTGGCGGTCCGAGCGGATCGGGGCGCATCCCGACTGCTACTGCGGAGCGGCTGGGCACACTGAGGGGGAGCGCGCCTCCGCGGTACACGACACAATGGCCGGGTAACCGTCGCAGGCGGTACGGCAGTCTGGGATTTGGAGGGGCTCATGTCTGATCTACCCCGGAAAGCGGTCACCCGTACCGCCAAGTTGGCCGCCCTGCCATTGGGGTTCGCGGGCCGTGCCACGTGGGGCCTGGGCAAGCGGATCGGCGGGAAGTCCGCGGAGTTGGTCGCCCGGGAGGTCCAGCAGCGCACCGCGGATCAGCTCTTCAAGGTCCTGGGGGAGTTGAAGGGCGGGGCGATGAAGCTGGGTCAGGCCCTGTCCGTCTTCGAGTCGGCACTGCCCGAGGAGGTCGCCGGACCGTACCGGGCGGCGCTCACCAAACTGCAGGAAGCCGCGCCTCCCCTGCCCAGCGGCACGGTGCACGCGGTGCTGGAGGAGCGGCTCGGCGAGGACTGGCGGGAGCTGTTCCTCGAATTCGACGACAAGCCGTCGGCCGCCGCCTCGATCGGTCAGGTCCACCGTGCGGTGTGGCACGACGGGCGGGACGTCGCGGTGAAGGTGCAGTATCCGGGCGCCGGTGAGGCGCTGCTCTCGGATCTGACCCAGCTCAGCAGGTTCGCCCGGCTGCTCGGCCCGTTGATCCCGGGAATGGACATCAAGCCACTCATCACGGAGCTGCGTGACCGGGTCTCGGAGGAGCTGGACTACGAACAGGAGGCACGGTCGCAGCGGGTCCACGCGGAGGAGTTCGCGGCCGATCCGGATGTCGTGATCCCCGGTGTCGTACACCAGTCCGACCAAGTGCTGGTGACGGAGTGGATGGACGGTGTTCCGCTGGCCGATGTGATCGCGGAGGGCACGCCGGAACAGCGGGACCGGGCCGGTCAGTTGCTTGCGCGTTTCCTTTTCTCGGGCCCGGCGCGCACCGGGTTGCTGCACGCTGACCCGCATCCGGGCAACTTCCGGCTGCTGTCCCCGGACGACGAGACCGCCGAAATCGGTGGGAAAGGCGAGGCCGGCGAGGCCGGGCAGTGGCGGCTCGGGGTGCTGGATTTCGGCACGGTGGACCGGCTGCCGGGTGGTTTGCCGCAGACGATCGGTGATTCCTTGCGGCTGGCGCTAGCGGGTGACGCGAGGGCGGTGTACGAGCTGCTGCGCGAGGAGGGGTTCGTCAAGGAATCGATCGATCTCGACCCTGCTGCGGTGCTCGACTATCTCCTCCCGATCATCGAACCGGCGCAGGTGGAGGAGTTCGCCTTCACCCGGAGCTGGATACGCAATCAGGCGGCGCGGATCGCGGATCCTCGCTCGCCCGCTCATCAGCTGGGCAAGCAGTTGAATCTGCCGCCCGCCTATCTGCTGATACATCGGGTGACGCTGAGCACGATCGGGGTGCTGTGTCAGCTGGGTGCGACGGTGCGCCTGCGCGAAGAACTCGAATCCTGGGTACCGGGGTTCCTGTCGGCGGATGAGCATGAGCCCGTGGTGCAGGAGTTGGCGGGCGACGCGTAGGGCAGAGCCTTCAGGCACCGGTACCGAACCCGGGCCCTCATACCCGGGGCCTCACCACCAGGCAAAGTCGAGACGGCTCTCGATCGCCCTGATGTGGGTGCGGCCGCACTCTTCGCAGAAGTACTGGTGTCTGCCGTTCTCCACGGAGCAGATCCAGGTCGGCGGTGTGGTCTCGCTGTCGGCGGAGGTGCCGCACAGTGCACACGCGACCACCGCGGCGTCCCTCTGCGGGGGTTGCTGAATCCGGTGATGAGTCTCCTCGTTCACCTTGTGACGATAACTCCGTCGCTGCTGTGCCGCGCGGCACGGCACAACGCGACCGCGCAGCAGATCCGCGCAGCACGACCGCGGGGCCGGTCCGTTCGGACCGGCCCCGCGGAAGGGGTACTCACTATGGGTACTGATTGCTCCCGGACAGAGCGGCTGCCCGGCAGCGGGGTGGTACTGATGTCCGGCCCGACTAGTGCATGACTGCCATGGCCAACGCACGGCGGGCGCGCATCGAGGCGCGCTCGGCCCGGCGCTGCATCCGGCGGGCGGTGACCAGGCGGACGGCCTGGCGTTGCGCGTCGGCGTCCCTCAGGCGGTCGTGCATATGCGCACGAGCCAGGGCTTCTGGGATGAGTTGCATCTCGCGGGTCCTGTTCTGACGCGAGTCGTTCGCGCCGGTGATCGTGACGTTCGGTGTTGCGGAGCCGACGGGCTCATTCGTGGGGACGGACATCGGAGCCTGATTTCGGGGATCGTGGGTGTGGGGACGGTCGATGGTTCCGGGGCGCTTCATAAGTTTGGGGGCCGTGACCCCCAGCACGGCGGTCACGCCGCGACCGGGTTCTTGCGCGGACGGCCACGCGGCCGCTTGCGAGCGACGACGACGCCCTGGATGAAGAGCTCACCGCCCCAGACGCCCCACGGCTCGCGCCGCTCCTTGGCGCCGGCGAGGCAGGCCTCCACGAGCGGGCAGGTGCGGCAGAGGGACTTGGCGTACTCGACGTCGGCCGGCGACTCGGCGAAGAAGACCTCCGGGTCATAGGAGCGGCAGGGGACGGGCACGCCGAGGTTCTCGATGGCGTCGTCGAGCGCGGTGAGCGCAGTGAGGGGGATCAAGGCGGAGTCCTCCGTGAGGCCGGGCGGCGGGATCGTGTCGGAAGTCGGTACGGACGGGGCGTGCGCTTCGAGTTGCACGGTGGGTGGTGTCCTCGTCTGGTCGTTCCGGCCTGTTGGCCGGGGGGCGGCTGGTACCGGGTGCTGCTTGTCCCGAGGCTCCTTCGCGTCGTCTCGTCCGTTTGGACAAAACAAAAGGGCCGCGGATCCCGAGTGGGGTTCCGCGGCCCTGAAGGCGCCGGCCTGATGGTGAATCAGGCTGGATCACTCCAGGGTTCAGGCCCACGGAAGGCCCACATCGTGTGGTGGTGCGTCATCTGCTTCTTGGCGCCGGATTCCGCTCCCGCACCGACGGCCGCAAAGGCATAGGCCTGGGCCTGTCCCTTCGCTACTGCTGCTGCCGGTGCCTGGGTCGGTCGCTCATTGCGCTCCCGCACGGGGAGGCTCGCCAGGGACAGCGGGGCGGCGGCAGAAATGCCGGACACACCGGTGCCACGGAGCGCGGACTCGGAAGAGCAGGCGAGGCCGAGCGAGCAGGCGGAGACGACCGAGCAGGCGGAGACGACCGAGAGATCGGTCACTTTGTTGGTCTCGATGATGCTGATCACTTCAATCGCCTCCTCTCGGCGTCTCGGGGGGACCGGTGAACCGGTCCTACGTATTCGGATAAGTACAGCACAGGGCCAGGGCTTCAGAGAAGTCGCTGTTCCCGTGGTTAAGAACCTATGGTGATGACTGGGGCGGGCGCAAACTATTTTTTCGACGAGTTTTTCTCACACCTCGTCAACGGCGTCCCCGACCCCTTCCTCCACCGTCTCACCTGCGCAAATGGCAAGTACCGCGGTCCCGAACCGGTCCAGCTTCCGCGCGCCGACCCCGGAGATCCCGGCCAATTCGCCCGCGCTGCCCGGCACCGCCTCCGCGATCGCCATCAGCGTCTTGTCCGTGAAGACGCAGTACGCGGGCTGACCGATCTCCTTCGCCCGGACCGCCCGCCAGTCGCGCAGCCGCTCGTACAACGCCTCGTCCATGTCGGAGGGGCAGTCGTCGCAGCGCATCAGCTTCATCTCGCCCGCGTCGGTGAGGGTCCTGCCGCAGACCCGGCACCGGGCAGGGCCGCGCGTGCCGCGCCTGGCGACCGGTCCGAGTCCCCGCTCGATCCCGCCGCCGCCACCCGCCGCGCCACGCGCGCCGAGGGCCCCCGAGCCGGGGCGCAGTCCGTTCAGGAACCGGCTCGGACGGCGTCCGGCGCGGCCACCGGGCGAGCGGGACAGCGACCACGACAGCGAGAGGTGGAGGCGCGCCCGGGTGACACCGACGTACAGCAGCCGACGCTCCTCCTCGATCTGCTCATCGGTCTTGGCGTAGGTGATCGGCATCATGCCCTCGGTCAGACCGACCAGGAACACGGCGTCCCACTCCAGGCCCTTCGCCGAGTGCAGCGAGGCGAGAGTGACCCCCTGGACGGTAGGGGCGTGCTGGGCGGCGGCCCGCTCGTCGAGCTCCGCCACCAGGTCGGAGAGCGTCGCGCCCGGCTTGGCCTGTTCGAAGTCCTCGGCGAGCCGGACCAGGGCTGCCAGGGATTCCCAGCGGTCGCGCACCGCGCCGGAGCTCGCGGGCGGTTCCGTGGTCCACCCCTTGGTGGAGAGCACCGCGCGCACCTCCGCCGACAGCCCCTCCGCGTCGTCGAGCAGGGAGTCGTTGCCCCCCGCGCGGGCCGCGCCGCGCAGGGCGACGCCCGCCTCCCGTACCTCTGCCCGCTCGAAGAAGCGCTCGGCGCCGCGCAGCTGGTACGGCACGCCCGCGTCGGCCAGGGCCTGTTCGTAGACCTCGGACTGGGAGTTGACCCGGTAGAGCACGGCGATCTCGCCGGCCGGGACGCCCGCGGCGATCAGATCGCGGATGCGGCGGGCAGTGCCCTCGGCCTCCGCGGGCTCGTCCGCGTACTCCGTATAGGCAGGCTCGGGGCCGGGCTCGCGCTGCGAGACCAGTTCGAGCCGGTGCTCGGCGGCGCGGCCGCGGGCCTGGCCGAGCAGCCCGTTGGCCAGATGGACGACCTGGGGGGTGGAGCGGTAGTCCCGGACCAGCTTGACCACCGTCGCGTTGGGGTGGCGGGTGCGGAAATTCAGCAGGTGGTCGGGGGTGGCTCCGGTGAAGGAGTAGATCGTCTGGCTGGCGTCGCCGACGACGCACAGGGTGTCCCGGTCCCCGAGCCAGAGATCGAGCAGCCGCTGCTGGAGCGGGCTGACGTCCTGGTACTCGTCGACGACGAAGTGCTGGTACTGGCGACGGACGTGGTCGGCGATGTCATGGCGGTCCTGAAGGATGGCGACGGTGAGAAGCAGCACATCCTCGAAGTCGATCACCGAGCGTTCGCGCTTCAGCTGCTCGTACATCGCATAGATCTGGGAGATCTCGGCCGGGTCGCGCGGGGCGTCGCGCTGGGTCTTGGCGACCACGGCCGGGTAGTCGGCGGGCACGGTCTGGGTGACCTTGGACCACTCGATCTCGCTGGTGACATCGCGCAGCTCGTTGCGGTCGAGGCGGATGCGGCAGCGGGCCGCGGCCTCGGCGACCAGCTGGACCTTACGCTCCACCAGCCTCGGCAGTTCGCCACCGACCGCTTTCGGCCAGAAGTACTGGAGCTGGCGCAGGGCGGCGGAGTGGAACGTCCGCGCCTGCACCCCGCCCGCGCCGAGCTGGCGCAGCCGTCCCCGCATCTCGCCCGCGGCCCGGTTGGTGAAAGTGACGGCGAGCACGCTCGTCGGCTGGAGTATTCCGGCGCGCACCCCGTAGGCGATGCGATGCGTGATCGCACGCGTCTTGCCCGTACCGGCTCCGGCCAGCACACACACCGGGCCGTGCAGGGCCGTGGCGACCTCGCGCTGCTCGGGGTCCAGGCCGTCGAGCACGGCGTCGGCCGACTCGGGGACCTGCGGGAAGAGGGAGGAATGCGTTGCTGCTGTCACCCCGCCATGCTGCCAGGTCGGAAGAGGCCGGTGCGGAGGTTGTCCACAGGGGAGCCGCATCTGTCGTACTAATGCGGGGGGCGGCCTGATACAGGGGGCGGTCTGCCGCCCGATACGGGGGGCGCGGGAATGGTGGTTGCCTCACGTACGTTGCCCTTCCGTGCGGTGACGCACTTTCCGGTCTCTCCGCATGACGGATGAGACGGATGAGACAGACTGACGAGACAGAGGAGCGCGAAGACATGCCGGGCACTGTGACGATGTACAGCACCACGTGGTGCGGCTACTGCCGTCGGCTCAAGGGCCAGATGGACCGCGAGGGCATCGCGTACAACGAGATCAACATCGAGCAGGACCCGGAGTCCGCGGCCTTCGTCGAGAAGGCCAACGGGGGCAACCAGACCGTTCCCACCGTCCTGGTGGTCGGCTCCACGGGTGTCGAGGCCGTCATGACGAACCCGTCCCTGGCCCAGGTGAAGCAGGCGCTCGCCGCCTGATCCGGCAGCTCCCGCAGTGCGGGAACGCGGTACGGGAACGCCGTACGCGAACGCCCTCTCCGGTGCGCGACCGGAGAGGGCGTTCTCGTGTGCCGTGGGCCGTGTGCCGTGGGCCGTATCCAGCCGTACGTCAGCCGACCGTGCCCGGCTTCGGGAGCGGCTTGCCGTACCAGAGCTCGATCAAGCGGGCCGCGATCGAGATGCCGAACGGCGGCATGACCTCGCCCGACTCGAAGGCCGCCGTCAGGTCCTCGCGGGAGAACCAGCGGGCCTCCTCGATCTCCTCGCCGTCCACGTCGATCTCCGACGAGGTCGCGCGTGCCATGAAGCCGAGCATCAGACTGGACGGGAACGGCCAGGGCTGACTGGCGATGTACTCGACCTCGCCGACCGTGATGCCCGCCTCCTCGAAGACCTCGCGGGCCACGGACTGCTCGATCGACTCCCCCGGTTCGACGAAGCCCGCGAGCGTCGAGAAGCGGCCCTCGGGCCAGTGCACCTGGCGGCCCAGCAGCGCGCGGTCCTGGTCGTCCGTCACCAGCATGATGACCGCCGGGTCGGTACGCGGGTAGTGCTCGGCGCCGCAGGCCGGGCAGCGGCGGATGTGGCCGGCCGCCGCGATGACCGTGCGTTCGCCGCAGCGCGAGCAGAAGCGGTGCAGGCGCTGCCAGTTCTCCAGGGCCACCGCGTGCACCATCAGGCCGGCGTCGCGGGGGCCGAGCAGCAGCCCGGCCTCGCGCAGTCCGGCCGGACGGGCAGGCTGGTCCATGCGGCCGGGCAGGGAGTCCTTCTGGAGCGCGAAGTAGCTGATGCCGTCCTCGTCCGTGCCGAGGAAGTAGCGGTGGGTCTCTGTGACCGGGGCCTCGAAGGCCGGGGTCATGACGATCTCCGTACCGCCGTCGGCCGTGTCGTCGATCAGCACCTGCCCGCCGGAGACGACGAACACACGGGTGGTCGGGTGGCTCCACGCGGCTGACAGCCAGGCCTCGTCGAGGCGGTGGTGCGCCGCACGGTCGATGCCGCTGGGCGCCGTGAGACCGATGGGCCGGTCTGTGGTGGCGTTGTCGAAGGTGCTCACAGGTGCTTCCTACTCCCCCGGGATGGATCGGGTGTTCAGAGGATTCAGCGGAGTGCGGCGGCCAATTCGCCCCAGAGGTGGGCCGCTGTCTCCACGCCCTTGAACAGAAGGCCGAGTTCGACCTTCTCGTTGGGTGCGTGCCAGCCGTCGGACGGTACGGAGATGCCCAGGAAGAGGACGGGTGCGCCGAGCACGTCCTGCAGGTCGGCGGCGGGCCCCGAGCCTCCTTCGCGGGTGAAGAGGATCTTCTGGCCGAAGGCCCGTCCCATGGCGCGGGCCACGGCCTGCAGGGCGGGGTGGTCCAGCGGCGTGAGGCAGGGGCGGGTGGCGGGCGCGAAGGTGATCCGGTGCCGGACACCGGCCGGAACCTGCGCCTCGGCCCAGGCCCGGACGGCCTGCTGGACGTGGTCGGGGTCCTGGCCCGCGACCAGCCGGAAGCTGAGCTTCACCAGGGCGGAGGACGGGATGATCGTCTTGCTGCCGGCGCCCTGGTATCCGCCGCCGATGCCGTTGACCTCGGCGGTGGGGCGGGCCCAGATGCGTTCCAGCGTGGAGTGGCCGGCCTCGCCCGACGCCGCTCGGGACTTGGCGGTACGCAGCCAGGTCGCCTCGTCGAAGGGCAGTTCGGCGAAGAGCGCGCGCTCGGTGTCGGTGAGTTCCGTCACGCCGTCGTAGAAACCGGGGATCGCGACCCTGCCGTCCGCGTCGTGCAGTGCGGCGACGAGCCGGGCCACGGCCGTCGCCGGGTTGGGGACCGCACCGCCGAACGATCCGGAGTGGATGTCCTGTTCGGGGCCGTGCAGCTCGATCTCGCACTCGGCGAGGCCGCGCATGCCCGTGCAGACCGTGGGCGTCGTCTCGTCCCACATGCCGGTGTCGGAGACGATCACGGCGTCGGCGGTGAGCCGGGCGGCCCGCTCCTCGGCCAGGGCGCGGAAGTTCGGGGAGCCCGACTCCTCTTCACCCTCGATCAGCAGCTTGAGGTTGACGGCGGGGGTGGTGCGGCCGGTGGCGGCGAGGTGGGCCCGTACGCCAAGGGTGTGGAAGAACACCTGCCCCTTGTCGTCCGCGGCGCCCCGTCCGTACATGCGGCCGTCGCGGATCACCGGCTCGAACGGGTCGGTGTCCCAGCCGTCCTCGCGGGCGGCGGGCTGCACGTCGTGGTGCCCGTAGACGAGGACGGTCGGGGCGTCCGGGTCGTGGGACGGCCACTCGGCGAAGACCGCGGGAGCGCCGGGCGTCTCCCAGATCTCGGTGACCGGGAAACCGGTCTCCTTGAGCTTGGCGGACAGCCACTCGGCGCTGCGTCGTACGTCCCCGTCGTGGACCGGCTGGGCGGATACGGACGGGATGCGCAGCCACTCGGCGAGGTCGTCGAGGAAGGCTGCACGGTGCTGTTCGGTGTACGTACGGACGGCGCTGTCCGGGGTCTCGCTCATGTGGTTGAGCCTATCGGCCTGTGGAGGGTGGCTCGTCCAGCAGGAGTCGCTCCAGCTCCGCCCGGCCCGGGAGGCGGGTGGGGTGGACGGTCTCGCCGCTGCGTACGTACAGGAACGTGGCCGTGACGGCGGTGAGCGGCAGGTCGTGCAGCTCGGCCCAGGCCAGGCGGTACACGGCGAGCTGGAGGGGGTCGGCGGTGTTGGTGCGGGTGGTCTTCCAGTCGACGATCTCGTACGTGTCCCCGGTGCGGTACACCGCGTCGATCCGGCCCCGGATCACCCGGCCGGCCAGCGTGATCTGGAAAGGCGTCTCCACGCGGTACGGAGTTCGGCGGGCGTACGGGGTGCGCTCGAAGGCCTCCTTGAGTGCGGCGAGGTCGCGCTCGTCGGCGATCTCGGCGTCGCTCTCGTCGCCGCCGGGCAACTCGTCCGGCCCGAGCATGGGCAACGGCAGCTCCTCGAAACGGGACTCCACCCAGGCGTGGAAACGAGTGCCTCTTCGGGCCGCGGCCTGCGGGGGGCGCGGCATCGGGCGGGCCAGCTCCTGGGCGAAGCCCTCGGGGTCGTCGGCGAGACGCAGCAGCTGGGTGGCGGAGAGCGAGGCGGGCACGAGGACGTCGCGCACGGTGGCGCGGGCGCGGCGCAGTTCGCCGGTGAGGGCGTCGAGGTCACGGTCCCAGGAGGCGAGCGTGCGGGATTCCTCCGGGGTGAGGGCGCGTTTCCCGGCGGGCTCGGGAGTACGGGCTGCGGGGACATGGGGCGTGGGGGCGTGGGGAGTGGAGGCGGGGGGAGCGGAGGCGTGGGCTGCGGGGAGATGGGGGGTGGGGGCGTGGGGAGTGGAGGCGGGGGCCGGGGGCTGCGGGGGCTCCGCGGACAGGGCGTCCCAGTCGTCGGCCCCGTCGGAGAACGCCCCGTCGGGGAACGCCTCGTCGCCAGGGAACGTGGCGTCGCCGGCGAACAGGTCGTCGTCGGGGAACAAGCCGTCGTCGTACGGGGCGCCATCAGGGCCGTCGTACGGCTCCGGGGCATCGGGCAGCGCCTCGTACGCATCCGGCAGCGCACCGCCCGTCGCGGCCAGGGCCTCCAGATGCGCCATCACCGTGTCCGCGGCGGCCCGGCGGCGGGTCAGCGCGGTGTCGTCGAGGGGAAGCGGCCACGCGTGGTCGGCGTCCCTCTCGGCGAGCGCCGGGTTCTCCTCGCCCTCGGCCGGTTCGTCCGCCCAGGCCTCGATCTCGCCGTGTCCGGCCACGCAGTGCTCGTACAGCGCGTGCAGGAAGCCGGACGGGCCGCGCGGCTTCTTCTGGCTCGGGCCCCACCAGTGGCCGGAGCCGAGCAGCAGGGTGCGGGGCCGGGTGAAGGTGACGTATCCGAGGCGGAGCTCCTCGGTGTGCTGGTGCTCCTTCATCTCCTCCTTGAAGCCCTTGAGCCCCTTGGCGTCCCAGGAGTGGAGGACGGGGAGGGTGGCCGCGTCCCCGCGCAGGGCGTGCGGGAGGACCTTGGACTGGGCGGTCCAGGCGTCGCGGGACTGGCTGCTCGGGAACTGGCCGGTGACCAGGCCGGGCACGGCGACGACATCCCACTCCAGTCCCTTGGACTTGTGCGCGGTGAGGACCTTGACGGTGTTCTCGCCGCCGGGCAGGGCGTTGTCCAGGCCCTTCTCGTACTGGACCGCGGTCCGCAGGAAGCCCAGGAAGGCGAGGAGGGTGGCCTCGCCTTCGACGGCGGCGAAGCGGGCGGCCACGTCGAGGAAGTTGGCGAGGGTCTCGCGGCGGCGGGCGGCCAGGGCGTGCGGCGACGCGGAGAGCTCGACCTCCAGGCCGGTGGTGGCGAGGACGCGGTGCAGCACGTCCATCAGGGGGTCGGCCAGTGAGCGGCGCAGGTCGCGCAGTTCGGCGGCCAGGCGGGCGAAGCGGATGCGGGCCTCGGTGGAGAACGGAAGCCCGTCGTCCACGCCGCCGCCCGATTCGAGGAAGGTGTCCAGCGCGTCGGCGAGCGAGATCACTTCGGCCGGGTCGATGCCCTCGACGGCCTCGGCGAGGCGGCGGTCGGCGTCGAAGTCCTCCTCGTCGCCGTGGGCCGCGCGGTGGACGAGGAGGCGGGCGCGGCGACCTAGGAGCGCCAGGTCGCGGGGGCCGATCCGCCAGCGGGGGCCGGTGAGCAGCCGGACCAGGGAGGCGTTGGCGCCGGGGTCCTGAAGGACCTCGCAGACCGCGACGAGGTCGGCGACCTCGGGCAGGTGCAGCAGCCCGGACAAGCCGACGACCTCGACCGGGATGTCACGGGCCACCAGCGCCGCCTGGATCTCCGGGAAGTCGCCCGCGGTGCGGCACAGGACGGCGATCTCGCCGGGCGCCTTGCCGGTCGTGACGAGGTGGGCGATCGAGTCGGCCAGCCAGTCGATCTCTTCGGTGTGGGTACGCAGCAGGGCGCAGCGGACGATGCCGTCGCGCTCGGCACCAGCGGCGGAGCGCAGGGCCTCGACGCCCTCGTGCATGGCGCGCAGGGGTGCCGCGAGGCCATTGGCGAGGTGGAGGAGCCGGCCGCCGCTGCGGCGGTTCTCGCTGAGGGAGTAGCGGGTGGCGGGGGTGCCGTCGGCGTGCGGGAAGTGGAGCGGGAAGTCGTCGAGGTTGGCCACGGAGGCACCGCGCCAGCCGTAGATCGCCTGGCAGGGGTCACCGACGGCGGTGACGGCGTGCCCGGTCGCCGCCGTGGCTTCGAGGACGCCGCCTTCCGGACCGCGGCCCTCGGGGACTCCTTCCGGACCGCCGCCTTCCGGACCACGGCCGAAGAGGGCGGAGAGCAGCAGGCGTTGGGCGACCGAGGTGTCCTGGTACTCGTCGAGCAGCACGACGCGGAACTCGTCGCGCAGGATCGCGCCGACCTCCGGGCGGGTGAGGGCCAGCTCGGCGGAGAGCGCGATCTGGTCGCCGAAGTCGAGCAGGTCACGGCTCCTTTTGGCCTCGCGGTAACGGCGGGTCAGTTGCAGCAGCTCCCGGCGGGCCTGGGCCGTCTCGGGGATCTTGCGCAGCTCGGCGTTGGTGAGCCGGGCCGATTCGAGCGTACGGAGCAGGTCGGTGTCGTACTCCGCGAGCTGTTCGGGGCGTACGAGATGTTCGGCCAGCTCGGCGTCGAGGGCCAGCAGATCGCTGACCAGTGTGGGGAACGACCTGGTCAGGGCCGGGTAGGGGCCGGGCGCCTCGCGCAGTACGCGGGCGGCGAGCTGGTAGCGGATGGCGTCGGCAAGGAGGCGGGTGCTGGGTTCGAGACCGATGCGCAGTCCGTGCTCGGTGAGGAGCCGGCCGGCGAAGGCGTGGTACGTGGAGATGCTGGGCTCGCCCGGGGGGTTGTCCGGGTCGATGGCGTCCGGATCGGTGACCCCGGCCGCGACCAGGGCCTTGCGGACGCGCTCGGCGAGTTCGCCCGCCGCCTTATTGGTGAAGGTGAGTCCGAGGACCTGCTCGGGGGCCACCTGTCCGGTCCCCACCAGCCACACCACGCGCGCCGCCATCACCGTGGTCTTCCCCGACCCGGCTCCGGCCACGATCACCTGCGGGGCGGGCGGCGCTGTGATGCAGGCCGTCTGCTCCGGGGTGAACGGGATCCCAAGAAGCTCCTTCAGCTGCTCGGGATCAGTGATATGCGAGGACACCCGACCGAGGCTAACCGGACGCACTGACAACGTGCGGGCCGCCCAGAACTCCGGACCCGGCTCACTCCAGGATGTGCCGGCCCTCCGGCTGTGCGCTGCACGAGGCGCGGAAGGCGCAGTGCGTGCAGTGCTGGCCGGTCGTGGGCGTGAACCGTTCGTCCAGGACCCGTCCGGCAGCCGTGGCCAGCAGGTCGGGGACCCACTCACCGGAGAGGGGCTCCTGGGCCTGCACCTTGGGAAGGGCGTCGCCGCCCTCCTTCTTGGGGGCGGGCTGGCGCAGTTGTACGAGTTCGGCGCCGCCGGGCACGGGGCGCCGCCCGTCGAAGATCTCGTCGACCGCACCTTCCCGTACGGCCAGCTGGTAAACGGCGAGCTGGGGGTGGCGGGCAACCTCGTCCTTGGTCGGGGACTGTTTGCCGGTCTTGAAGTCGACCACGTACGCCCGGCCGTCGGCGTCCTGTTCGACGCGGTCCATGGAGCCCCGGATGCGTACCTCGTACTCTCCCGCCTCCAGCGTCACGTCGAAGTCGTGCTCACTGGCGGCGGGGGTGCGCCCGGCGCGGTCCATGACGTGCCAGCGCAGGAAGCGTTCGAGGGCGGCCCTGGCCTGTTCCTTCTCCTGCTGGGACTTCCAGGGGGCGTCGAAGACGAGGCCGTCCCAGACCGAGTCGAGCCGCTCCATCAGGACGGCCAGATCGGCGGGGGTGCGCCCGGATGCCACCTCGTCGGCCAGGACGTGGACGACGTTGCCGAAGCCCTGGGCGGCCGTCGCCGGGGCGTCGGCCTTCACCTCGCGGCCGAGGAACCACTGGAGCGCGCAGGTGTTGGCGAGCTGATCGAGCGCGCTGCCGGACAGGGCCACGGGCTGGTCCCGGTCGCGGAGCGGGGCGGTGGAACGGGTCGGCTCGTACAGGCCCCACCAGCGGTAGGGGTGGGCCGCGGGTACGAGCGGCTGGCCCTCGTCGTCGGTGAGCGCGGCGAGGCGGGCGAGGCGGTGGGCGGCTTCCTCGCGCAGGGCGTCGGAGGCGTCGGGGTCGACGGTGGTGGCGCGGAGTTCGGCGACGAGCGCGGCGACGGCGAGCGGGCGGCGCGGCCGGCCGGTGACGTCGCGCGGTTCGACGCCGAGTTCGGTGAGGAAGCGGGAGGGCTGATCGCCGTCGTCGGCGGGTGCCTTGACCGCGGTGACGACGAGACGTTCGCGGGCCCGGGTCGCCGCGACGTAGAAGAGGCGGCGTTCCTCGGCGAGGAGGGCACCGGGGGTGAGCGGCTCGGCCAGGCCGTCGCGGCCGATCCGGTCCGCTTCGAGCAGCGAACCGCGGCGGCGCAGATCCGGCCAGAGCCCCTCCTGCACGCCGGCGACGACGACGAGGCGCCACTCCAGGCCCTTGGAACGGTGCGCGGTCATCAGCCGTACGGCCTCGGGGCGCACCGCGCGCCTGGACAGGGTGTCGGCGGCGATGTCCTGGGCGTCGACCTCCTCCAGGAAGTTGAGCGCGCCCCGTCCGCCGGTACGTTCCTCGGCCCGGGCCGCCGTGTCGAAGAGCGCGCAGACGGCGTCGAGGTCGCGGTCGGCGTTGCGGCCGCCCGCGCCCCCGCGCAGTGCGGCACGCTCCAGCCGCCCCGGCCACGGGGTACCCGCCCACAGCTCCCACAGCGCCTCCTCCGCGGTGCCGCCGCCTTCGAGGAGCTCGCGCGCCTTGCGCAGGAGCGCACCGAGGCGCTGGGCACCGCGGGCGTACGCCGGATCGTGCGCGACGAGCCGTTCGGGCTCGGCGAGCGCGCGCGCCAACAGGTCGCCGGAGGGCGCCGGTACGCGATTCCCGGCGGCCCGCTCCTCGTCGCGCAGGGCCCGGCCGAGCCGGCGCAGGTCGGCCGCGTCCATGGAGCCGAGAGGGGAGGTGAGGAGGGTCAGTGCGGTCTCGGTGTCCAGCCAGGGGGGCGCATCGGGGGCGGGCGGTTCCTCCGTGGGAGTGCCGGGTTCCCGGTCGGGATCGAGGTCGGGACCGCGATCAGGATCGAGGTCGGGTTCGCAATCGGGATCGAGGTCGGGATCGCGATCGGGTTCCTGGTCGGGAGCGGGGGCCTCCGCGCCCGGCGCACTCCGGCGCAGGGCCGCTGTGGCGACCGCGCGGAGTGCTGTCAGGAGCGGGGCCACCGCCGGTTCGTGGCGCAGGGGGAGATCGTCGCCGTCGACCTCCAGGGGGACGCCCGCCGACGTCAGGGCCCGGCGCACGGAGGGGATCACGCGGCCTCCGGCCCGTACGAGCACCGCCATCTCTTGCCACGGGACGCCGTCCTCCAGATGCGCCCGGCGCAGCAGATCGGCGATGTTGTCCAGCTCGGCGGAGGCGGTCGGATAGGTGTACGCCTCCACGCTGCCGCCCTCGTGGACCGCGACGAGCTCCCGGTGGGCGCGGACCTTCGCCGAGGGCAGCCGGGTCAGCGGCATCCGGCGGGTGAGCATCCGGGTGGCGGCCAGCAGCTCTTTGCCGGAACGGCGCGAGGTGGTGAGGACGCCGACCGGGGCCGGGGCGCCGTCCGCCCGCCGGAACATGTCCGGGAAGTCGAGGATGCCGTTCACATCGGCGCCCCGGAACGCGTAGATCGACTGGTCCGGGTCACCGAAGGCGATCAGGTCCCGGCCGCCCCCGGCGCCCGGGGCGCTCCCCCGGTTGCCGGCCAGCGCACGCAGCAGCCGTACCTGCGCCGGGTCCGTGTCCTGGTACTCGTCCACGTACACCGCGTCGTACCGCCCGGCCAGCAGCTCCGACACCTCGGGGCGCTCCGCGAGCAGGACGGCCCGGTGCACCAGCTCCGCGTAGTCCAGCACCCCCTGCGCGTCCAGCACGTCCAGGTACTCGGCGAGGAACGCGGCGGCGGCGGCGCCCCAGTCCGGCCGGCCGGTACGGCGGGCGAAGTCGGCCAGCGCGTCCGGGCCCAGGCCCAGCTCGCGGCTGCGGGCGAGCACCGCCCGTACCTCGTCGGCGAAACCGCGCGTGGTCAGACAGGCCCGCAACTCGTCGGGCCAGCGGATGTGCGGGAAGCCGTCCCGTTCCAGTTCGAGCTGGCCGGCGAGCAGCTCGCGGACGGTGACGTCCTGCTCCGGCCCGGAAAGCAGCCGCGTCGGTTCGGCGAAGAGGTCGGCGTCCTGATGGGCGCGGACCAGTGCGTAACAGAAGGAGTGGAACGTGGTGGCCTGCGGACCGCGGGCCGCACCGAGCCGGGCAGCCATCCGGTCGCGCAGCTCCACGGCGGCCTTGCGGCTGAAGGTGAGGACCAGGATGCGGGCCGGGTCGGTGCCCGAGGTCACACGGGTGGCGACCGCCTCGACGAGCGTGGTCGTCTTGCCGGTGCCGGGTCCGGCGAGCACCAGGAGCGGGCCGCCGGGGTGATCAACCACCGCGCGCTGCGCCGCGTCCAGGAGAGGGGGGTCCACGGAGCCCGGCGGGGTGCGCACCAGCCGGTACGCGCCCGCGGTCCGCTGCCGTGCCTGACGGTGCGGACTGTGCCGGGTGGTGGAGGAGGTGCTCACGTGGGTCGCCGGTCCTGGTGGGTGTACTGGGTGTACTGGGTGTACATGTCGGGTGTACTGGATGTGCGTGGGTTGTGCGTGCGCGCACGGGGCTTTTACGTGCGTGTACTGGGTGTACCGGTGATGAGAGTGCGGTACGTGCTGCGAACTGACGACGCTACGCCAGCAGGGGCGCGGTGCGGGGCGAGTCCGCTGCGTACCTCGTCACGTTCGGGGCCACGGGTGTCGCAGGTGTCACAGATATCGCAGGTGTCACACACCTCGCGCGTGCCACAGGCGTCACGGGTGTCTCAGGTGGCACATACCTCGGGGGTGCCGTCGCGCACCGCGTCGTGTTCCACATCACGCGCCGGGCCCGGCGCCGCCCATTGGGCACCCGAATGGCCGAAGCTGTCAGATGTGAGCACCTCCGCCCCTGTCCCTGTCCGCGTCGGCGTCACCGACCGCGCGACCGGTGACGCCGTCCCACCGCGCCCGCTTCATGTCGAGGCGCGGCAGATGGCCCTCCGCGCCGCGCGACGCCTCGCGCAGCGGGGTGCTCTCCTCGCGGTAGCGGTCCAGCGCCCGCAGTTCGTGGCCGGGCAGCAGCGCCCCGTCGGCGCGCACCACACGCCACCACGGCACCGCGGCCCCGTACAGCGCCATGACCCGGCCTACCTGGCGCGGGCCGCCGTCGCCGAGCCACTCGGCGACATCTCCGTACGTCATGACACGGCCGGGCGGGATCAGCTCGGCGACATCGAGGACCCGCTCCGCGTACTCCGGCAGCTCGTCGATCGCCCGGTCGTCGCTCGTCCCGTTGCCGCTCGTCCGGTGTTGGCTCATCCGGTGTTGGCTCATCCGACCCATCCTGCCGTACACCACCGACAGCCCGGCCCGGCCCGCGGGCGCCCGTTCATGGGGCGTGCGTGCGGAAGCAAAGGAGCGTATGTTGCGCTTCGCGTGTCCGCGCAGTGCACCCTGACGCCCTCCTCTGTCGCCGGGCCGTGCCACCATCGTGCAGGCGGTGACCGGTGATACGAGAACACGAAGACCAATCAGAGGCGACGAAGGAGCAGGGCGTGCAGCCACCGAAGGCGGCGGACGCCCCTGACGCCGAGCCGCACTCGGACATGTCGGATGTGTCGGACGGGCCCGCCGAAAAGCCCGGAGCGGAGCGAGGTACGCCCGGTACGGAGCCGGCGAAGCAGGCGGAGCACGACGCATCCGGCGCGCAGCGGACAACTCCAGGTGTCGGGCGGCAGGACGTCCCCGAGCACCTGACCGGCTCGACGCTCTCGACCTCCGCGGCGGAACAGGCCGAGCGCGTCTCGGGCGACGAGCCGCTGCTCCCCGCCCGGGTGCACCGCCCCTCCGATCTCATGCGGCTCCTCATCGGCGTCCTCGCGATCGTCATCCTGTTCTTCATCGCCGCGTTCGCCCACGGCACGACCACCGGCCTCGAACAGGACATCAACAAGGGCACCGGCCAGGCGCCCGACATCCTGATCAAGATGGCCGGGCTGGTGTCCAGCATCGCCGTGCTGCTCGTTCCGGTCGCGTTCGCCATCGAGCGGCTGATCAAACGCGACGGGCTACGGATCGCGGACGGCGTGCTCGCCGCCGTACTGGCGCACGGCGTCACGCTCGCCGCCGACCTCTGGGTGGCCAAGTCCGCCCCCGGCACCATCCAGGACGCCCTGACCCAGCCGCAGCCCGGTGACGCGCTCACCGATCCCGTACACGGCTATCTCGCGCCCGTGATCGCTTATATGACGGCGGTCGGGATGGCGAGACGGCCGCGCTGGCGGGTCGTGCTGTGGGTGGTGCTGCTGCTCGACGCGTTCGCCATGCTGGTCGGCGGCTACACGACCCCGTTCTCGATCGTCCTCACCGTGCTGATCGGCTGGACCGTGGCGTACGGCACGCTGTACACGGTCGGCTCGCCCAACGTACGGCCGACCGGTCAGCACCTGATGGCCGGTCTGCGCCATGTCGGCTTCCACCCGGTCACCGCGATGCGCGCCGAGGACGCGCCCGACTCCGGTGACCAGAACGACCGGGGGCGGGGCTATCTGGTCACCCTGGAGGACGGGCCACCGCTCGACGTGACGGTCGTCGACCGCGAGCAGCAGGCCCAGGGCTTCTTCTACCGGGTGTGGCGCAGGCTCACGCTGCGCGGCATCACCCAGCGCCGTTCCATCCAGTCGCTGCGCCAGGCGCTGGAGCAGGAGGCGCTGCTCGCGTACGCGGCGATCGCCGCCGGGGCCAACGCGCCCAAACTGATCGCCACCTCCGAGCTCGGGCCCGACGCCGTGATGCTCGTGTACGAGCACATCGGCGGCCGTTCGCTGGACGCGCTGGAGGACTCGGAGATCACCGACGAGCTGGTGCGCGGCGCCTGGCATCAGGTGAAGGCGCTCCAGTCGCGACGCATCGCCCACCGCAGGCTCACCGGTGACGCCATCCTGGTGGATCGTTCCGGCAAGGTGTTCGTCACCGATCTGCGCGGCGGCGAGATCGCGGCCGGGGATCTGGTCCTGCGGATGGACGTCGCCCAGCTGCTGACCACCACGGGTCTGCGGGTGGGCGCCGAGCGGGCCGTGGCCGGTGCGCTGGAGGTGCTGGGGCCCGATGCCGTGGCGGACTGTCTGCCGTTGCTCCAGCCGATCGCGCTGAGCCGCTCCACCCGGGCGACCCTGCGCCGGCTCGCCCGGGAGCGCTCGCAGCGCGAGCGTGAGGCGGTGCTCGACGCGTCGGACGCGGCCAAGCGGGCCCGGGCACTCGAACACGCGGCGGCGCAGGAGCCTGCCACCGCCGCCACGGGTACCGACCACAAGGCGGCCCGCAAGTCGCTCCGTATCCAGAAGCAGGCCAAGAAACGGGCCATGGAAGACGCCCTGGAAGAGGCGCGCGAGGAGGATCTGCTCTCCCAGATGCGGCAGCAGGTGCTGCTGATCCGGCCGCAGGCACCGGTCGAACCGGTCCGGCTGGAGCGCATCAAGGCGCGCACCCTGGTCAGCTGCATCGCCGGCGCGATCGCCGCGTACTTCCTCATCTCGCAGGTCACCCAGGCGGATTTCGGTGCGGTCGTCGAGCAGGCGGAGTGGGGCTGGGTGGCGGCCGCGGTCGGCTTCTCGGCCCTCAGTTATGTCGCGGCGGCGATGAGCCTGCTGGGCTTCGTGCCGGAGCGGGTGCCGTTCGGCAAGACCGTGCTGGCGCAGGTCGCCGGGTCGTTCGTGAAGATCGTCGCCCCGGCTGCGGTGGGCGGTGTCGCGCTGAACACCCGCTTCCTCCAGCGTGCCGGCGTACGCCCGGGGCTCGCCGTGGCGAGTGTCGGCGCCTCGCAGCTGTTCGGTCTCGGCTGCCACATCCTGCTGCTGGCGGCGTTCGGCTATCTGACCGGTACGGAGAGGACCCCGTCCTCGCTCACGCCCTCCAGGACCGTGATTGCCGGGCTGCTGACGGTCGCCGTGCTGGTGCTGGTGGTGACGGCGGTTCCGTTCCTGCGGAAGTTCGTGGTGACACGAGTGCGGTCGCTGTTCGCCGGAGTCGTACCGCGCATGATCGACGTGGTGCAGCGGCCGCAGAAGCTGCTCACAGGCATCGGCGGGATGCTGCTGCTGACCGGCCTGTTCGTGATGTGTCTGGACGCGTCGGTACGGGCGTTCAGCGGCCCGGATGTGCCGCATCTCAGTTACGCGAGCATCGCGGTGGTCTTCCTGGCCGGTAACGCGCTGGGCTCGGCGGCGCCCACGCCGGGCGGAATGGGTGCGGTCGAGGGCGCGCTGACACTCGGGCTGATCGCGGTCGGCCTGCCGAAGGAGGTCGCGGCACCGGCCGTTCTGCTCTACCGGCTGCTGACGCTGTGGCTGCCGGTGCTTCCCGGCTGGCTCTGCTTCAACCACTTGACCCGTAAGGGCGAGCTCTGACCCGTAAGGGCGAGCTCCGACCCGTAAGGGCGAGCTCCGACCCGTAAGGGCGAGCTCCGACCCGCAAGGGCATCTGTCCCGCAGAGGCCGCTTCGACCTGCAAGAGCGAGCTCTGACCCGCAGAGGCTGCTCCGACCCGTTAGGGCGAGCCCCGACCCGCAGGACGAAGACGGACTCCGACGCCCGTACGGCCGCGAGCGAGCGCTGACAGGTCCTCAGCCGTCCTGCGAGCTCGTTCTCGGGCCGGTCGGCGTCCGCCGCCCATGAGGCCGGTCGCGCCATCGCAAGGCCGGTCGGGCGATCCCGGCGCCCCTCGGCCACCCGCTTGGACCGGTGCTCGTGCAGCGGTCCGGTTCCCGCCGCACGATGGGGCCATGAGGACCTCCCCTGCCCTGCGTGCCGCCGCTCTCGCCGCCACCGTCACCGTGCTCCTTCCCCTCACCGCCTGCTCGGAGAGCAGCGACAAGGGCGGCCCGGTCGGGCCGCAGAACTCCCCGCTCGCCGCGAACGCCGCCGAGGCGAGCAGCGGCTCCGGCGACCTCGCCTCCCAGAAGCTGACATGGAAGCCCTGCCCCGCCCCGTCCCCCGAGCAGGGCAGCGGAAAGGCGCCGTCGCCCCTGCCCGGCGGCGCGCCCTGGGAGTGCTCCATCATGAAGGCCCCGCTCGACTACGCGAACCCCGGCGGCGCGACGATCGAGCTGGCGCTCATCCGGGCCAGGGCCAAAAGCGCGGACAAGCGGATCGGCTCCCTCATCTTCAACTTCGGCGGCCCCGGCGCCTCCGGCGTCGCCACCCTGCCCGCCTTCGGCACCGACTACGACAAGCTCCGCGCCCGCTACGACCTGGTCAGCTTCGATCCGCGCGGGGTCGGTAACAGCGCGGGCGTGGAGTGCGAGACCGACCGGCAGCTCGACGCCCGCTACCAGACCGACGCCACCCCGGACGGCAGCGCCGACGTGAATGCCTTCGTCAAGGACATCAAGACGTTCGCGTCGGCCTGCGAGAAGAACTCCGGCAAGGAGCTCCCCTACGTCGGCACCACCAACGCCGCCCGCGACATGGATCTGATGCGTCAGGTGCTCGGCGACAAGAAGCTGTACTACTTCGGCATCTCGTACGGCACCGAGCTGGGCGGCGTCTACGCCCACTTGTTCCCGAAGAACGTCGGCAGGTTGGTGCTGGACGGGGTGGTCGACCCGACCCTGGACTCCGAGCAGTCCTCGCTCGGCCAGGCCAAGGGGTTCCAGCTCGCGCTGGACAACTTCGCCAAGGACTGCGTGGACCGCGGCGCCGCCTGCAAGCTCCCCGGTTCCACCGGGAAGGAGGTCGAGCAGGGCATCTCCGGCCTTCTCACCCGGCTGGAGAAGAAGCCGATCCCGGGGATCGGGTCCCGGCAGCTGACGCAGACCCTGGCCCTCACCGGCATCGCGGCCGCCCTCTACTCCAAGGAGACCTGGCCTCTGCTGGAGCAGGGCGTGGACGAGGCCGACGGCGGCAACGGCGCGCTGCTCCTCGCCCTCGCGGACTCGCTGAACGGCCGTGAGGCCGACGGGCACTACGACAATTTGATGGCCGCCAACACCGCCATCAACTGTGCCGACTCCAAGCAGCGGTTCACCGCGGACCAGGCCATGGCGAAGCTCCCGGAGTTCCGGTCCGCCTCGCCGATCTTCGGTGACTATCTGGGCTGGGGTCTGCTGGCCTGCACCGGCTGGCCGGTGGCGGGCGCCTGGACGACCCCGGACGTCAGCGCCCCGGGCGCGGCCCCCGTCCTCGTCATCGGCAACACCGGCGACCCGGCGACCCCTTACGCGGGCGCGAAGGCGATGGCCGACGCGCTGGGCAAGGGTGTTGGTGTGCAGATGACGTACGAGGGCCAGGGGCATGGCGCGTACAACAGTGGCAACGCCTGTGTGCAGAACGCCGTGGGCGGCTATCTGCTGGACGGCAGGGTTCCGGCGGCCGGGACCGTCTGCAAGTAGGCCCCGGCCGTGAACGGCCTGACAGGCCCTAGCATGGGCGCACCTTCTGTACGTAGTACGTACAGGTACATGGGGAGGACGTACACGTGGTAGGACACGCACGCGCCGGGGCGCTGGCCGGCGCCGCACTACTGCTGACGGGGCTGCTCGCCGGCTGTGACAGTGGTACGGACGACAAACCGGCCGACAGGACGGACCACGGTGCGGCGTCCTCGCCCGGCAAGTCGTCCGCCACGACGGGCGGGCAGCCCGGCACGCCCGCCCTGCCCGCCACGCTCACCTCCCAGCGGCCGGTCTGGAAAAGCTGCAAGGCCCCCGCGGGCGGCAGCGCTCCCGGGGCCGGGTGGCGGTGCGCGACCGTCGAGGTACCGCTGGACTACGCGAAGCCGGACGGCGACACCATCCGGATCGCGCTGATCCGCAAGGAGGCCCGGGACAAGGGCCGGCGCCTCGGCTCGATGCTGTTCAACTTCGGCGGCCCCGGTGGTTCGGGCGTCTCGATACTGCCGCGCGCCGCCGGTTCGTACGAGAAGCTCAACGCCCGCTACGACCTGGTGAGCTTCGACCCGCGCGGCGTCGCGGGCAGCGCGGGGGTGAACTGCCGTACCGACAAGGAGGCGGAGGACGCCTACCGGAAGGTCGACATGACTCCGGACACGGCGGCGGAGGAGGCCGCGTTCATGAAGGACGGCGCGGACTTCGGCGCCGGCTGCGAGCGCCGCTCCGGCAAAGTCCTGCCGTACGTCGGTACGACGAACGCCGCCCGGGACATGGACCTCATCCGCGAGGTGCTCGGCGACCAGAAACTCACCTATTTCGGCATGTCGTACGGCACGGAGCTGGGCGGCACCTACGCGCACCTCTTCCCGAAGAAGGTGGGCCGCACCGTCCTGGACGCCGTCGTCGACCCGACCGCGGACGCGATCGGGCACGCCCGCAACCAGGCGACAGGATTCCAGCGGGCGCTGGAGAACTACCTCAAGGACCGCGGCCAGGCCCCGAAGGCGGGCACCGAACGCATCGCCCGGCTGCTGGAGCGGATCGACAGGAAGCCGCTGCCGACCGCCTCGGGCCGTGAGCTCAACCAGTCGCTGGCCATCACCGGCATCGTCATGCCGCTCTACTCCAAGAGCAGCTGGCCGTATCTGACCCAGGCGCTGGACGAGGCCGAGAAGAGGGGCACCGGCACGATGCTGCTGCAGATGGCCGACGCGTACAACGGCCGGGACGAGAAGGGCCACTACGACACCCAGAACCACTCGCAGCGCGCCGTCTCCTGCGCGGACAGCAAGCTCCGACCGACGGCGGCCGAGGCCCGGGCCATGCTGCCCGAGTTCCGGCAACTGTCCCCGGTGTTCGGACCGTTCCTGGCGTGGGACACGGCCGGCTGGTGTGCGCAGTGGCCGGTGGAGGGCGAGCACGAGAACCCGGAAGCGAGCGCTCCGGGCGCCGGTCCGATCCTGGTCATCGGCACGACCGGAGACCCCGCGACGCCTTACGAGGGTGCGCGGAAGATGGCGGACGAACTGGGCAAGGGCGTCGGCATCATGCTCACCAACAAGGGCGAGGGGCACGGCTCGTACGGTGAGAGCGCGTGCGTGACGTCGACCGTGGACGCGTACTTCCTCGACGGGAAGGTCCCGGCGGACGGCAGGACCTGCTCGTAACGCGGATCCCCGGGGATACCGAAGGGGCCGGTCCGCAACATGCGGACCGGCCCCTTCGAAGCGTTCGTACCCGGTACACCAGCGTTCGTACTCGGAACACCAAGGACTCGGTACACCAACGGTTCAGTACACCGGTTCGGTACGCGCCGGCTCAGTGCGCCGGCTCAGTACACCGGCTTCTCGGGCTCGATCTGGTTGACCCAGCCGATCACGCCGCCGCCCACGTGCACCGCGTCGGCGAAGCCCGCCGACTTGAGGACCGCGAGGACCTCGGCGCTGCGGACACCGGTCTTGCAGTGCAGGACGATGCGCTTGTCCTGCGGGAGGTCCTGGAGGGCGTTGCCCATCAGGAACTCGTTCTTCGGGATCAGCCGGGCGCCGGGGATCGAGACGATCTCGAACTCGTTCGGCTCACGGACGTCGATGATCTCGATCTTCTCGTCCGTGTCGATCCACTCCTTGAGCTGCTTCGGAGTGATCGTGGAGCCGAGCGCCGCCTCCTGGGCCTCCTCGGACACGACGCCGCAGAATGCCTCGTAGTCGATGAGCTCGGTGACGGTCGGGTTCTCGCCGCAGACCGCGCAGTCGGGGTCCTTGCGGACCTTGACCTGGCGGTACTGCATCTCCAGGGCGTCGTAGATCATCAGCCGGCCGACCAGCGGGTCGCCGATACCGGCGAGCAGCTTGATGGCCTCGGTGACCTGGATGGAGCCGACGGAGGCGCAGAGCACCCCGAGCACGCCGCCCTCGGCGCAAGAGGGAACCATGCCCGGCGGGGGCGGCTCCGGGTAGAGGCAGCGGTAGCAGGGGCCGTGCTCGGACCAGAAGACGGACGCCTGGCCGTCGAACCGGTAGATCGAGCCCCAGATGTACGGCTTGTTCAGCAGTACGGCTGCGTCGTTGACCAGATAGCGGGTGGCGAAGTTGTCCGTGCCGTCCACGATCAGGTCGTACTGGGCGAAGATGTCCATCACGTTGTCGGCTTCGAGCCGCTCCTCGTGAAGGACCACGTTCACGTACGGGTTGATGCCCAGCACCGAGTCCTTGGCGGACTCGGCCTTGGAACGGCCGATGTCGGCCTGGCTGTGGATGATCTGGCGCTGCAGGTTCGACTCGTCGACCTCGTCGAACTCCACGATGCCGAGCGTGCCGACACCGGCGGCGGCCAAGTACATCAGGCCCGGCGAACCGAGACCGCCGGCGCCGACACAGAGCACCTTGGCGTTCTTCAGCCGCTTCTGCCCGTCCATCCCCACATCCGGGATGATCAGGTGGCGGGAGTACCTGCGGACCTCGTCGACGGTGAGCTCAGCAGCTGGCTCGACCAGGGGTGGCAGCGACACAGGAACCTCAACAATGCAGGTGGTCGGTTTCTACGTACTTCAGCTACGTACGGTTGTTCTTGCCGTAACACTGCCACGCTCCTTCTCATTCCGAGATACCCGGTCCGATCCGCGAGACGATTTCGTCCCAGTACCCGGGCAGCGCCGCGAATGGATCGGTTTGTCCGTGCGGTCCGTGCAGTCCGTGCAGTCCGTCCCGTCCGCGCAGTCCGCGCAGTCCGTGCTGTCCGTCCCGGTCCGTGAAGAAGATCGTGCCCGCGCCCTGCCAGCGGGCGATGCGCATGGCCTCTTCGAGATGGGTGCGCGGAACGCCGTGGACGAAGTGCGCGAACCGCTTCGGCGGATAGGCGGCAGTCCACTCCGCCACCTGTGACCAGCGGTAGTCGGTCCAGGGGCCGGAGAAGGTGACAAGCTGGTCGGCGGCCTCGGCGTAGCCCGGATGCGGATGGGTGCCCAGCCCCAGCACCAGCGGCCCATGCTCCTCTGCGCCTTCGTCGTGTTCGAGGAGCGTCGCGAGTGTGCTGGTGAGACGGCGGACGGCCGGGAGTTCGGCGCGGCCGGCCGGGCACCGGCCGAGATAGAAGCCGTCGACGCGGTACCAGTCGAGGAAGGACTGCGCGTCGGCGATCAGCTCTCCGAAAGGGCGGCTGCCGAAGGCCAGATCGAGATGGCCGAGCAGCCGGCCGCCCGCCGCCCGGACGGAGTCCTGCGGGGTCTCGCCGTGCACAGCCCGTTCCCGGGCATTGCGGAGCCGGCCCGCGGCCTCCAGACAGTGCGGGTCGGGGCGGGCTCCCGGGCCGTCGTCGATGTTGAGGACCGCCCAGTGCAGCGGGGTGCCGGGGCAAGTGAGCTCGGCCCACTCGGTGGGGGCGAGCAGCGGGTGCGCGTAACCGGGGACGCCGAAGCCGAGCTGTTCGGCGCCGCCGGCCCGGCGAGTGGTGCCGGTGGAGGTCAGATACGGCACGCCGCCTCCATCCAGATGTCGGCCAGGGACTCCTCCAGATTGATCCGGGGCCGCCAGCCGAGCCGGTCCCGGGCGGTGCGGACGTCGGCCTGCTGCCAGGCGCCGCAGCCGTCCGGGTAGGGGGACGGGGTCGCCGAGGGGTGCTCGATGACCGACTCGGTCGAGGACCGCGGGGCACCGATGGGCAGCCGGGGCGGGGGCGCGTCGAGCTCGTGGAGTGCGCCCGCGTATCCGGCGACCCTGGCGAGGACGGAGGCCGCGTCCCGGAGCCGCACGGCGCGGCCGGTGCCGATGTTGACGACGCCCTGCGCCGCGGAGAGCGAGGCGGCGTGCACGGCGCGCGCGACATCGCGTACGTCGACGAAGTCGCGCTGCACGCCGAGGCCGCTGAGCTTCAGCTCGCCGTCACCGGACTGCATGGCCCGGCGCATCGCCTCGGCGAGCCTGCCGAGCGGGGAACCGGCCGGGGTGCCGGGGCCGACCGGGGAGAAGACCCGCAGCACGACCGCGTCGAGGCCGGAGCCGAGGACGAGTTCGGTGGCGGCGAGCTTGCTGACGCCGTACGGGCCGCCGGGGCGCGGAATCGCGTCCTCCGCGGTCGATGAGCCGGGCTGCGAGGGCCCGTACTCCGACGAACAGCCGACCTGGACGAGCCGGGCCGTACAGCCGCTGCGCCGCATCGCCTCGCAGACGGTGGCGACGGCGACGGTGTTGTGGCGGGTCAGATCGCGGGCCCCGCCGCGGGTGGCGCCCGCGCAGTTGACGACGACGCCGGGGTGGACGGCGTCCAGGAAGCGGGTCAGCGCGCCGGGGCTGCCGCCGGCGAGGTCGAACCGCACGTCGGCGTCGTCGCCGCGGCCGAGCGCCGTGAGATGCACGGCGGGGTCGGCGAGCAGGCGGTCGGCCACGAACCGGCCGAGGAATCCATTGGCTCCGAGCAGCAGCACCCTCATCGCGTGCCCCCTCGGTGCCGACGGCGGGCTGCCGGTGCGGGGGATTGGGGGGTCATGTCCGGTGTCTCCTTGAGGAAGTGACGTGTGGTGCGGTACGGGGAACGGACCCGCGGCGTCGGCTCCGCGGGGCATATGGGTGGTTCTTATGGGGGTGGCTCTTATGGGGGGGTGGTTCTTACGTGGGCGGATGCCCTGGACAGGAAGACGGCGGTGGTGATCAGCAGCCCGAGCGCGGCGGCGCCACAGGCGAAGGCGGGTACGGCTCCGGTGCCTGCCGCCATGACCAGGGCGTCGACGGGGCGGGCGAGGAAGTGCAGGCCGGGCAGCCGCCCGGCCAGGACCAGGGCAGGTGCCAGCGCTTCGACGGCGCAGGCGGCGGCGAGTCCGAAGGTGGCGGGTTCGGGGAAGCCGTGCACGGCCAGCAGCCGGGCCAGCAGGAGCAGCACACCGAGCGCGGCTGCCCCGACGAAGGGGCCGCCGCCCCCGTACCCCAGGTGCGCGACGTAGAGCAGTCCGGCGAGGGCACACAGATGGAGCGCGACGGCTCCGAACAGCAGGGGGCGCACACCTGCGGCGAACTCCTCCAGTGCGCGGCTTCCGATGAGTTTGCGGTGTGCGTGTACGGAGAAGAGGTGCGCGCACCAGGCGGCCGGGGCAACGGAGAGCGCCAGCCCCAGCAGCGGTGCGGGGGTGACCGCCCAGGAGCCTTCGGGGCCGCCGCTGAGCACTTGGTCGAGCAGCGCGTCGCCGTACAGGACATAACCGAGGAGCCAGCAGCCGTACACATGGGCGGTCCCCGACGAGCCGCCCACGGCGTGCAGGGGGCCGCTGCGCAGGCTGAGGGCGAGGCCGACGAACGCCACAAGCGCTCCGGTGACGGCGATCGCGAGCCGTCCCTGACCGCCGAGCGTCCCCTCGGTGAGCCTCAGAGCACTCGCGGTCGCGATGCAGGCGGCGCCCGGCACCAGCGCGCGGAGCGACCAGGCGGCGCGTGTCCCGGTGTCGCGCTCCGGCGCGCGGAGCCCTGTCGCGGGCTCCCCCGCCACGGCGGGTACCCGGGCGAAGAGTTCCTCGGCGAGCGAGAAGACGTCGCGGTGCCGGTAGCGGGCGGCGGAGCGGTCGGTGACGCCGTGGGCTTCGAGCCCGGCGGCGATCTCCAGCGGATCGACGGCGCGCTCGCACAGCTCGCGATGGCGGTGCATCAGCGATCTCACGGGGTCAACGGGACCACGGCGCGAGGCGGTCCGCTTGCGCGCTGGAGCGGCACGCGCGATCTCCGGGGCCCGGGGCGCGGCAGCCCGCTCCTCGGTGGTCGGCTCGGCCTGTTCCGTAGCCCCTTCCTCTGTGGCGGCCACCTCCGCGGCGGTGGTCTCAGTGGCGGTGTTCTCTGCGGCGGTTACCTCTACCGCGGTGTCCTCCGCGACAGTGGTCCCCGCAGCGGTGTCCTCCGCGACAGTGGTCCCCGCAGCGGTGTCCTCCGCGACAGTGGTCCCCGCGACAGTGGTCTCCGCGGCGGTGGTCTCCGCGACAGTGGTCTCCGCGGCGGTGGTCTCCGCGGAGACTTCCTCTGCGGTGACTTCCTTCGTGGTGACTTCCTTCGTGGTGACTTCCTTCGTGGTGACTTCCTCCACAGCGGTCCCGGAGAGGAAACTCCCGGAGACCAGGGCCCGGGAGCGAACGTCCCAGCTCCCGCCGGTGGACGGTGGGGCGGGTGCGTCGGACACCTCGGTCGGGCGGCCCATCGTCTCTCCTCCGTGATCGTCGCCGACTCCCTCGGACCGTCCCGCCCCGCCGCTGCGGCCCGGCCGGTCCGTTCCCGGTTCACGCATCGCCGCCACCCGCTCCCCGCGCTCCCGCGCAGACGGCCGGGGGCTCGGCGGCCCAGCGGGGTGCGCGGTCCAGCGGTCGTGCCGCGCCGGCGCCCGGGGCCGCCCACGGGCCCAGGACATGCGCCTCCGGCGGGGTGGCGAAGGGGCGCGGTCCGCCGTCGGCGTCCACCGCGTCGGCCTCCCGGCACACCGGGGCGTGCGAGATCAGCTCCAGGTAGATGCCGCGATATGCCGCGAGGTTCTGTTCGACGGTGAAGAGTTCCAGCGCGCGGGCGCGCGCCGCCGCTCCGAGCCGTGCGCGGCGCTCCGGATCGCGCAGCAGCGCGAGGCAGGCGTCGGCGAGCGCCTTCGGATTGCGCGGGGGCACCACGAGCCCGGTGCCGCCGATGACTTCGACCACCGCGCCGGCGTCCGTCGACACCGTCGCCCGTCCGCAGAACATCGCCTCGACGAGACCGATGGGGAAGCCCTCGACCACGCTGGACAGGACGACGACCCCGCCCGCCCCATAGGCCTCCGGCAGCCCCGGCACCTCGGCGCCGCCGATGTCCTCGAAGGAGACCGGGTTGTCGCCGACGGCGTGCGCGTCCGCGGCCTCGTCGGGGAACAGCTGGGCGGCGAGCGCCCGGCAGTGCGCGAGATACGTGGCGCCCTCCGGACCCTGCGCCGCCGCGCCGATGATCCGTAGCCGGGCGTCCGGTTCGGCCTTCCGTACCTCCGCGAAGGCGTGCAGCAAGGCGATCAGGTCCTTGGCGGGCTCGATCCGGCCGACCCAGACCAGGGTGTCGTCGGGACCGCTGTCGCCGCTCTCCCCCAGCGCCGTGAACTGGTCCGATTCCATGCCGGGGTAGACGGTGCGCAGCTTCTCGCGCTCGGCACCGCACCGTTCCTGCCAGCGGCGGGCGTGCGTGTCACCGGGAGTGAGGATCGCGGCCTGCCGGTACACCTCGGTGGCGAGCCGTCCGTGGAAGCCGGCGAGCAGGGCGCGTACCGGCGCGCTCAGAGGCGTGTCGGTTGCGGCGAGGTAGTGCGCCCGTAGTCGCACGCCGTGCTCGGTGACCAGCAGCGGGACCCCGAAGAAGCGTTTGGCCAGCAGACCCGGCAGAGCGGCGGCGCCGCCGGATGTGGCGTGGCAGAGGTCGACCGCGCCGAGGCTCTCCTCGTCGTACCAGTCGAGGGAGAGCGGGCGCAGCACCCGGTCGAGCTCCCGGGCGAAGGCGAGGAGGTCAGGAACGGTGGCGGTCTGGACGGTGCGCCCGGTGCCCGGGGCGCGGCAGGCGGCTTCGAGTACGCGTACGGCGGTTTCGGAGCGGAGCGCCTCGGGAAGTCCCCCGTGTTCGCGGGCCAGTTCGGCGAGCCCGTACAGCCCCTCCGTGAACTGCGCGTCCGCCGCACCGGTGGTCATGCGCCCCGCACGTCCTTCTTCACTCCATTCGCAGGGAACCGCGCCCCCGCTCGCGCCCCCGCCGCCGTCCACCTCAGGCACCTCCCCCGCCTCAGGCACCGTCCCAGCCGCACGCGCCTCACCCGCCGCACAGACCGCGGTCGCGAGAGCCGTGAAGTGCGCCGTGAAGCGCCGTCGTTCGCGCCGCCCGTACGAGCGTCCGCCGCCGCCCGTCATCAGCCGGGCGAGCAGGCCCTTGGGAGCGCGGGTGCCCGGGATGTCCTCGTCGGCCGTCCACAGCGGCGCCGTCCGTACCCGGCCGACCTGCGTCGGCAGCGGGACCCAGCCCTGCTCCTCCTGCTCGGCGGAGCGGCTGAGCGCGAAGAGATCGAACTCGTGCTGCTCGAGTCCGCGCACCAGACGGTCGCACCAGAGCCTGGACTCACCGGTCGCATACGGATAACCACCGTCGGTGAGAAGTCCGATCCGCACGAGTGCACCCCCGATCTCCCTTGTGGGCGGCCGCCGTTGGAATGGCGACTCACAGCGGGACGACCGTAAGCGGATACGCCGGTGGTGCGACGGACGGTTGTCCGTCGCACCACCGAAAGGGGTGAACCGTCGTAACTTTCCCGCCCCGATGGCGTTCTGTCGCGCTATGGGAGCGTTCAATCACACAGGGTCAAGCTGCGGCCAGCTCCTTGCGGGCTGCTCGGCGCACCGCCGCGAGCGCCTGCCCCAGCGCGAGGCGCTGACCTGGAGCCGGCTCAGTCCGAAACGCGTAACGGAGCTGCACGAACACGACCGCGAGACCGCCGCTCGGTGATCCCTGCGACGAGATCAGAACTGACACCAACCGTGCGTTTCTGGCGCCCGTTCGACACTGCACGTGCGCTCTGTAAACACAACTGACAATGTCAATCCACTGGATGCACCCAGGCGTTGGGCCGACACTTGATCCCGTCGATGTCCAGGGACTTCGTCTGCTGCTGCATCACAGGGGCGAGCGCTCCCGGCGTGCGGCAACTCACATGGTTGTGACCCAGCCGGTGACCGACCTCATGGTTGATCAGCATCTGGCGGTAGGCGAAAAGTTTGTCCGACCCGAACGTCGACGATCCCTGCGCCCAGCGGTAGGCGTTGATCATCACGCGCTCGGTCGCCGCGGAGTCGCACGAGACGTTGTCCTCGGTCGTGTCCAGGCCCGACTTCATGCACCAGTCGCCGGTCGTCCCGGGACTGGCCAGGGTGATCACGAAATCGGGATCGCCGGAGGAGATCCGCTCGAACGTCATGGCGCCGTCGTGCGCCCAGCTGCGGTCGTCGTTGAGCGTTTCCTGGACGGCCCGGGCGAAAAGCGCGGCGTCGAGGCCGAGCCCCTTCTCGACATCGATCCGGTAGCGGTACTTGTGCCCCCTCCCGGGGGCCTTCGCCGCCCCCGGAACCGCCTCGAACTTTCCGGAGCCGTGCAGTTCCGGGGAGAGCGGGTAGGCCTTGACCATCTTTTCCGCGTACGAAAGAGGCTTGGCCTGCGCCGCCTTCGGGGTCGGCCGGTCGTCCGAGCGGGAGGCGCCGTCGGTGCCGTCCCGGTCGACGCCCGTGGGCTGTGCGGCGCTGGTCCCGCCGCTGTCGTGGGCGACCTGCCCGGCCACGACCACCGCGAGCACGGTGGTCACCGCGGCGGCCGCGATGCCCGTGAACGTACGGCCCCGGGTTCCCCTGCCGTCCCGGCCCTTCTCGGTGGGAGCCGGCGCGGCGGCGCCGCCGCGCGGTGGCTGCTCGGCCCACTCGCCGACCGAGCCGTACGGATCGGCCGACCGGGCCGGCGGGACGGCGGGCCCACGGGGCGCGGGCGGAGCCGGTGGCGCGTCGAACGCCTCGACGAACTCGCGTCGCGGCCCAGGTATCAGCGGCCCGGTGCCGACCGGTGGTTGACGCCGGGGCACCGTCTGCTGCGGCCCGGTCCCCCAGCCGCCGCCGGGCTCACGCTGTTCGGGGTGGCCACCGCGGACGTGGCCGATCTGCTGGAACGGGGTGTGCCCGTCGGACCCGGCCGCCGCGTCGGCCACCCGCCGGCGCCGCCCGCTGCCGGGCCCCGGGTGGACGCTCCCGCGACCGCCGCCCTCATTCGCGAGAGCGGCCTCGATATCGGGGCCCGCGGGTTCGGGGCCTTTTCGGCTATGTCGTCCCACGCCCCGGATCAGCTCCTGCCGCGCTCGTCGAGCAGTTCCCGGAACGCCTGGGCGACCGCCTCCGGATACTCCATCATCGCCACGTGCCCCGCGTCGGGCAGTGTCAGCAGCCGCGAGTCACGGAACGCCGCGGACGCCCTGCGTGCCATCCGGTACGAGACGAGCTGGTCCCGGCCGCCGTACACGAGCTGGGTCGGTGCGAGCACCCGCTCGGCCTGGCGCCACAGTCCGTGCTGACCGCCGAGCGTGTACGCGTCGACGATGCCACGTGCCGAGCGGGCCATCGCGTCCCAGAAGTACGGCAGTTCCAGCCGGTGCTCCATTTCGGCCACCGCTTCACGGAAGCCGGACTCGGAGACGCGCGCCGGATCGCCGTAACAGAGTGCCATGACGCCGCGCGTGCGCTCCTCCGCGGTCCAGCCCCTGGTCATCCGGGCCAACAGCGACGCGACGCCCGGAACGGCGAGCAGTGCGGTCGGCGCGGCCGTCCGCTGCACCCGGATCTCGGGGAGCGCGGGCGAGACGAGGGTGAGGGTGCTCACCAGATCGGGGCGGACCGCGGCGACCCGGGTGGCCACGGCACCGCCCAGCGAATTGCCGAACAGATGGACGGGCCCGCGCTCCGCCGCGTCGAGGAACCGGATCACGGCGCGGGCATGACCGGTGACCGAGTAGTTGCCGTCGTCCGGCGGCGGCGAATCGCCGAAACCGGGCAGGTCGACCGCCTCGCCGTCCACCACGTCCTGGAGCAGCGGCATCAGGGCCGACCAGTTCCGCGAGGAGCCGCCGAGCCCGTGCACGTAGAGCGCGGGCGGCAGGCCGGTGCGCCCCGGCGGCCGGGACCGGATGGTCAACGTCAGTCCGGGCAGCGCGACGGAGCGCAGCTCCTCCCCCTCCGCGGCCCTGACGGTGCTCACCGTCGGGGCCACTGCGGCGGCGCGGACTCCCGGCAGGTCGGTCGAAGACATGCGGCAATGTTACGAGACGATCACACCGCGGTTCATGTGTTCGCGGTCACAGACCGCATAGCGGCTTGAGGGGCTAGCTCCTAGGCTCGAAGCAAGGAAGGGAGTCACCATGTCGGTCGACCCCAGCGACCCGGAGACCTTCGAGGACGTCCAGCCGGACGAACCGGACGAGGAGACACCCCGGGCGGACGCCGCCGAGCAGCGGACCGATCTCCAGCAGCGGCGCGACGAACCGCTCACCCACATCGACCGCGACCGTGCCAATGTGGCGGATGCGGCCGAGCAGGCTCGTGTTGTCACACAGGATGAAGACGATTACCGCTAGTACGCCCCGCTTTGCCCCACTGGTCGACGAATCTGTGGCTACCGCAGTCGTCCGGTCCGTGAAATTCTGCGTCCGCGCCGCGCGTACCCGGGTTACCCGAAAGTACGATGGCTGTGTGGTGCAGCGTGCACGGAAAAGCTGTGTCCGATCACAAATTTGGGAGGCGGCGTGACAGCCATCGAGCAGACCGAGGCGGCGCGCCCGCGAGGCACTCGACTGCCTCGACGCGCCCGACGCAATCAGCTGCTGGGCGCCGCGCAGGAAGTATTCGTGGCGCAGGGGTACCACTCCGCCGCGATGGACGACATCGCGGAACGCGCCGGGGTCAGCAAGCCGGTGCTCTACCAGCACTTCCCGGGCAAGCTGGAGCTCTATCTGGCCCTGCTCGACCAGCACTGCGAGTCGCTGCTCCAGGCGGTCCGTACGGCACTGGCGTCGACGACCGACAACAAGCTGCGCGTCGCCGCGACGATGGACGCGTACTTCGCGTACGTCGAGGACGAGGGCGGCGCCTTCCGGCTGGTCTTCGAGTCGGACCTGACCAACGAGCCCGCAGTGCGCGAGCGCGTCGACCGGGTCTCGCTGCAGTGCGCGGAGGCGATCTCCGACGTCATCGCCGGTGACACGGGACTGTCCAAGGACGAGTCCATGCTGCTGGCGGTCGGTCTGGGCGGTGTCTCCCAGGTCGTCGCCCGCTACTGGCTCTCCAGCCGGTCCGCGATCCCGCGAGACACGGCGGTGCAGTTGCTCACCTCGCTGGCCTGGCGGGGCATCGCGGGCTTCCCGCTGCACGGCATCGATCAGCACTGACGGTGCCGGGCGGGCGCGCCCGGCGTCCGTGTTCGCTGCGGGCGTTGCCCACCGACCCCTGACGGCTCCCCTCAGCGGGCTAATGTGTGCTGCGTACGGCGCGGTTCACCGCGCAGGGACTGACCGTCGGAGGGACATAGCCGTGGAGGTCAAGATCGGGGTGCAGCACACGCCCCGGGAGATCGTTCTGGAGAGCGGGCTTTCCGCCGAAGAGGTCGAGAGCACGGTCGCCGAGGCGCTCACCGGCAAGGCGCCGCTGCTCAGCCTCACGGACGAGAAGGGCCGCAAGGTCCTGGTGCCGGCCGACCGGATCGCGTACGTGGAGATCGGCGAGCCCAGCACGCGGCGCGTGGGCTTCGGCGCGCTGTAGGCGACACGCTCGACGCAGTGGTCGTGTGAGCGGCCCGGTGGGAAACCCCACCGGGCCGCTTTCCGTTCCGCTGAGGGTTCCGTCCGTCGTTTCCGCCGGGCGGGCTCTGCGTCGACACGTTTCCGCCGGGCGGGTTTGCGTCGGCCGGGCGATTCCTGTGCGAATCCTGTCCGAGGAGGGTTGTGTTCCGCACCTCACGGGTAGTACCGCTATCGACCGATCTACCCGCCCCGCAACACGCGAGGTGATCATCTGTGATCTTGGAACCTCTCGGCTCCGTCGTGCTCGGACTCGCTCTCGCCTGGGTGGCGCTCCACTCGCTGCCGGACCGGCTGCCGTCCCGCCGTGCCGTCCTCACCACCGGCGCGCTGGGAGCCCTGTTCGGCGCCTTTCTCATGCACTCGGTGCTGGGCCCCGGCCACGTCGTGGCCACGCTGATCGGCGCGGCGCTGATCGGCAGCGTGACGCTCTCGTTGCTGGTCCGCCCGCGCAGCCGCCATCTGAGCCGATCAGCGGCGGCCTGAGACCGTCCGGCGCCCGCCCGTGCGGGCGGACGACCGGACGGCCCGGGTGAACCGGCTACGCCGCCAGTCCCAGCGCGGCCATCCGCTTGGTGTGCGCCTCGGTGATCCGCGAGAACATCCGCCCGACCTCCGCCAGGTCGAACCCGTCCGCCACGCCCCCGACGAGCATCGTCGACAGCGCGTCGCGCTCGGCCACCACCCGCTGGGCCTGCGAGAGCGCCTCGCCCATCAGCCGCCGCGCCCACAGCGCGAGCCGGCCGCCGAGCCGCGGGTCGGCCTCGATCGCCGCGCGCACCTTCTCCACGGCGAAGTTGCCGTGCCCGGTGTCGTCGAGCACGGCGAGGACGAGGGAGCGGGTGTCCGAGTCGAGCCGGGCGGCGACCTCACGGTAGAAGTCACTGGCGATCGAGTCGCCCACGTACGCCTTGACCAGGCCCTCCAGCCAGTCCGACGGCGCGGTCTGGCGGTGGAAGTCGTCGAGCGCCTTCGCGAACGGCTCCATCGCGCCCGTCGGCTCCACATCGATAGCGGTCAGCCGGTCCGTCAGCCGCTCGAAATGATGGAATTCGGCGGAGGCCATCTTCGCCAGCTCCGCCTTGTCGGCCAGCGTCGGCGCTAGTTTGGCGTCCTCGGCGAGCCGCTCGAAGGCCGCCAGCTCCCCGTACGCGAGTGCTCCCAGCAGGTCCACGACCGCTGCCCGGTACTGCGGCTCCACGGATGCGGTGGCCCAGTCCTGGGCGGCGATTCCGGTGAGAACGGGGGCTTCATTGGCGTTGTCAGGCGTCTCCATGGAGCGCAGAATAGCCCGCCGGGCAGGGTACGGAAGGGCCTGGTCAGCCGGTGACCTCACACCGTTCCGACGAATTCGCCCAACACACATGCGCGAATCCGGGGTACAGTGGTATTGCGCCTACTGAGTATTTTGGACGTACTCGTGTGGCGCGAACATTAATGAGGATGCCCGGTCGGTGGCCCGATCGGCTCCGACCCGACAGCCCTCCGCGCGAGGCGTACGCCATGTACGACCGCAGATGAGGGGCCCCCTCAGCGGCACGAGCGCTCGAGCGACGGCAGTGGTCCCGCGCCACCCGGCCCATCCACGGCCGGATGACCAACCCCGGCACGGTACGACCCCCAGCGTTCGCCTCGGACCGCGTCTCACAGAAGAGGCAGCACCCTGACTACGTTCCGAGACCTCGGGATTCTTCCCGAGACGGCCGAGGCCCTTGAGGCCGTCGGCATTGTGTCCCCGTTCCCCATCCAGGAGATGACGCTCCCCGTCGCGCTCTCCGGTTCCGATGTCATCGGCCAGGCCAAGACCGGCACCGGCAAGACCCTCGGTTTCGGTCTGCCGCTGCTGGAGCGCGTCACCGTCCCCGCAGACGTCGAGGCGGGCCGGGCCCAGCCCGAGCAGCTGACCGAGGCGCCGCAGGCGCTGGTCGTCGTCCCCACCCGCGAGCTCTGTCAGCAGGTCACCAACGACCTGCTGACCGCCGGCAAGGTGCGTAACGTCCGCGTTCTCGCCATCTACGGCGGCCGTGCGTACGAGCCGCAGGTCGAGGCCCTCAAGAAGGGTGTCGATGTGATCGTCGGCACCCCGGGCCGCCTGCTCGACCTGGCCGGACAGCGCAAGCTCGACCTCTCGCACGTCCGCTCGCTCGTGCTCGACGAGGCCGACGAGATGCTCGACCTGGGCTTCCTGCCCGATGTCGAGAAGATCATCACCATGCTGCCGCCGAAGCGCCAGACGATGCTGTTCTCGGCGACCATGCCGGGCGCCGTCATCGGCCTCGCGCGCCGCTACATGTCGCAGCCGACGCACATCCGCGCCACCTCGCCCGACGGTGAGGGCGCGACCGTCGCGAACATCTCGCAGCACGTCTTTCGGGCCCACTCGATGGACAAGCCCGAGATGGTCTCCCGCATACTGCAGGCCAACGGCCGCGGACTCGCGATGATCTTCTGCCGTACGAAGCGCACGGCCGCCGACATCGCCGAGCAGCTGGAGAAGCGCGGTTTCGCGTCCGGCGCGGTCCACGGCGACCTGGGCCAGGGCGCGCGCGAGCAGGCGCTGCGTGCATTCCGCAACGGCAAGGTGGACGTGCTCGTCTGCACCGACGTCGCGGCCCGCGGTATCGATGTCGAGGGTGTGACCCACGTCATCAACTACCAGTCGCCGGAGGACGAGAAGACGTACCTCCACCGCATCGGCCGGACCGGCCGTGCCGGTGCCAAGGGCATCGCGATCACGCTGGTCGACTGGGACGACATCCCGCGCTGGCAGCTCATCAACAAGGCGCTCGACCTGAAGTTCAACGACCCGGTCGAGACGTACTCCACGTCGCCGCACCTCTTCGAGGAGCTCGACATCCCGGCCGGCACCAAGGGTGTTCTGCCGCGTGCCGAGCGGACCCGTGCGGGTCTGCGCGCCGAAGAGGTCGAGGACCTCGGCGAGACGGGCGGCCGCGGCCGCAAGCCCGCCGCGTCGTCGGCGCCCGTCCGCGAGGAGCGTGCGCCGCGGACGCCGCGTCAGCGCCGTCGTACGCGGGGCGGCTCCGCCGTTTCCGCCGTCGAGGAGACCACCGCTACGGTCCCCGCGCCGTCCACCGAGGTGGCCGAGGACGCCGCGTCGGAGCCGCGTACGCCGCGCCGTCGCCGCCGCACCCGCGTCGGTGCCGCGGACGTCGCGGCCGAGGCCGCTGTGAGCACGGTGGAGGCTCCGGCCGCCGCCGTCACGACGAAGACCGAGGTCAAGGCCGAGGCCGAGGCCGAGGTCAAGCCCCGCCGTCGCCGCGCCCGGGCCGCCGTGGTGAAGCCGGTGGCGGAGGAGGTCGACTTCCAGATCGCCCCCATCGCCGATCCGGTGCCCGAGGCGAAGACGGTGACGAAGCCGCGTCGCCGCGCCCGCGTCGTCAGGCCCGTCGAGGACGAGGTCGACTTCCAGATCGCGCCGATCTCCGAGCCCACCCCGGAGACCAAGCCGCGCCGCCGCACCCGTGCGGCCGCCAAGCCGAAGACGGAGACCGTGGCGCAGGCCCCGGCCGCCGAGGGCGAGGCGAAGCCGCGGAGGCGGCGGGCGCCGCGTGCGACTGCCGTCAAGACCGAGGGCTGAGTGCGCGACGCCGGTTGAGCCGGGGCTTTTGCCCCGGACCCGCTCCTCGCCCCTCCACAGCCTCAACGGCACGGAAGGTACCCCAGGAGCATGATTTTCGCCGGACGGGCTTGAGGGCATCCTCAAGCCCGTCCGGCGTTTCACGGCATAACCTCGTCCCATGAGTCGGCCGCACACCTTCACCCCGCCCCCCTGCGCCCATGCCCGCCAGCTCCGCACCGCGCGCGGGGACTTCGCCGTACTGGACGCCTCGCCGAGCACCGTGCCACGTGGCACCGCCCTCCTGCTGCCCGGGTACACGGGCAGCAAGGAGGACTTCATCGCACTCCTCGAACCCCTCTCGGCAGCCGGGTACCGCACCGTCGCCGTGGACGGTCGCGGACAGTACGAGACGGACGGGACGGACCGTCAGGAGACGTATGCGCAGGGCGAGTTGGCTCGTGACGTGCTCGCGCAGGCGGCCGCTCTCGGCGCCCCCGGCGACGGCACCGTGCATCTGGTCGGGCACTCGCTCGGCGGGCAGATCGCCCGCGCCGCCGTGCTGCTCGACGCCGCGCCGTTCCGTTCACTGACCCTCATGTCGTCCGGACCCGCCGAGGTCGCCGAGTCCCAGCAGCTCAAGGTGAAGGTGCTCAGCGATGCGCTCGCGGCACTGACCATGGCCGAGGTGTGGGAGGCGATGCGCGCGCTCGACCCGCCCGAGGAAGCGGCGACCGACGGCGAGGCGCTGCGCCGACGCTGGCTGCGCCACCGGCCCGCCCAGCTGATCGCCACCGGTCGCCAGTTGGCGACCGAGCCGGACAGGGTGGCCGAACTCGCCGCCGTACCACTGCCCGTCCATGTGCTCTCCGGCGAGCGCGACGACACCTGGCCGGTACCGCTCCTCGACGAGATGGCGCAGCGGCTGGGTGCGCGCCGTACGCGGATCGCGGGCGCCGAGCACTCCCCCAACACGGACCGCCCCGAGGAGACGGCGGCCGCGCTCGTAGCCTTCTGGAACAGCCTGTAGCCCGACAAGCGCGAGCGGGCTCAGAACTGCGCCTGGAGGTGCTGCCAGAAGCCGTCGCGCAGGGCCCGTCGCAGATGCGCGTGGCCGCGCAGCGAGTGCTGCAGCAGCCGTTCGGCCTCGACCAGCAGGTCCTGGTCGACCGAACCCGGCAAGTACGGGTGTCCGGGCAGCAGATCGGCGAGGGACTCCCGGCCCCGGGCGGCCAGCCAGGCCGCGGCGATCTGCGCGCCGACGAAGCGGACATCTTCGCGCGAGGGCGCGGGGGTGTCCTCCTCGTAGGTGGTGACGGGGCGTCTGGTGACGTACGGGCGGCAGAAGTCCAGGTCGAAGGTGCGCTGGCTGTCGACCTCCCAGAGCAGCGGTTCGGCCTGGTTGCGCCCCTCCCCCGCCTCGATGCCCCACAGGTGCACCCGGGCCCCGTACCCCTGCGCCGCCTCGACCGCGGACACCAGGTCCTCGTCGCCGCCGACCAGTGCCGCGTCGCTGATGGCGCGGTGCCGGGCGAGCGATTCGAGGTCGGTGCGGATCAGTGAATCGACGCCCTTCTGCTGGTTGTTGGCGTTGAGGTTGCCGAGTCTGACCTTGACGTCGGGGAGTTCGGCGATGGACTGCTGCTCGACGGTGTGGATGCGTCGCCTGGCTCCGTCGTACCAGTAGACGCGCAGCAGTCTGCTGTCCGCGAAGATCGTGCGGGCCTTGTCGATGAAGGCCTCGATCAGTCCTTCCGCGTCGAGGTCGAAGGAGCGGCGGTCCTCGGTGCCGGTGACGAGCAGTCCGGCGGCAGCGTACACATAGCCCGCGTCCACGAAGATCGCATGGGTCGAGGGGGTCTTCGACACCTCGGCGAGCACGCGCTGGAGCAGCTCGTTGGTGCGGTCCAGGCGCTCGCGGATCTCTGCCTCGTTCATTCGGGCCTCGTCGTGAGCCTCGTCGTGGGCCTCGTCGTGGACCTTGTCGGCGCGTGCTCGGTGACCTGCTGATACTTAGACATCCAAAAAATTTCCTTAGCGTAGGGAATGTTTGCCGCAGGCAAGCCGTTGAACATCTCGTAGAGCGCAGGACAGCGGTGTCGGGCGCTCTCATCCTTGTGGACGGGGTCACCCGTCCTCCCAGTAGTTCTCCAGCAGGAGGATCAGACGAAGGGAAGCCTTGTGCGCTTCGAGATCATGCGACTCGACGATGTCGACGGTACCGCCGTGGACAGCACCGTCGTGGACGCCGCCTCCGTCAACCGGATCGTGCAGCAGGCCGCAGCCATAGGCCAGCGCATCTATATCCGCCCGGCCGAAACCTCGGCTTCGTAACGCACAACGACGCTCAAAGACGAAGCGCCCCCGCACGGAAGTCTTCCGTACGGGGGCGCTGTGGTGTCCGCCGGCGCCGTCAGGCGTTCTGGATGACCTGGGTGACGCCGTTGATGATCTGCTGCACGGCGATGGCGGAGAGCATCATGCCGGCGAGCCTGGTCACCAGCACCACGCCGCCGTCCTTGATGACCCGGATGATCAGCAGCGAGTAGCGCATGGCCAGCCAGAGCACGATGTGCATGACGATGATCGCCGACCAGACCGCGAGCTGGCTTCCCACGCTGTCGGCATGCTGCACCGCGAGGATCACCGACACGATCGCGCCGGGCCCGGCGAGCAGCGGCATGCCGAGCGGTACGAGCGCCACATTGACGTCCTTCGTCTGCGTGGGCTCGTCGGTCTTGCCGGTGAGCAGATCGAGCGCGATCAGCAGCAGCAGGAGTCCGCCCGCGATCATCAGGGCGGGCACGGAGACATGCAGATAGTCGAGGATCTGCTGGCCGAGCACGCCGAAGACGACGATCACACCGAAGGCGACGGCCACGGCCTGCAGCGCCATCCTGCGCTGCATCTTGGCGGGTCGTCCAGCGGTGAGGGCGAGAAAGATCGGGGTGATCCCGGGCGGATCCATAATCACAAAAAGCGTGAGAAAAAGGGATCCGAAGACAGCGACGTCGAACACAGTGAGCCTTGCGAGAAGAGAGCGGGATATTGCCTGAAGGGGGCGCACCCCGAAGCCATGACGGCGGCCTGACGGCCGGGTGCGTGGAAGTGGAAGTGGAAAGTGAAGGTGGAGACGGGACGCGCGGACGGAGCGAGTGGCGTTACGTGTCCGTCCGCGGGGCGGAGCGGTCCAGGGCCTCACACCCCTGCCGCGACGCGGACCTCCGCGTGCGCGGTTGCGCGCGCCCCGTTACCCGTACGTCGTTACGCGGGGCGGGCTCCACCGGCGCCCGGCACCGGGAAGGCTCCTGTGGCGCGCCGGGTGATCTCGCCGTAGATCTCGGGGTCGGTGGTGTACTCGCCGAGCCCGACGGTCTTGTGGCTGCCGTGGTAGTCGCTGGACCCGGTCGTCAGCAGCCCCAGCTCCAGGGCGAGCCCGCGCAGCCTGGCCCTGGTCGTCTCGTCGTGGTCCATATGGTCCACCTCGATGCCGTCGAGGCCCGCGGCGGCCAGCCGGGCGATCGAAGACTCCGGCACCACCTCGCCGCGCTTCACGGCGAGCGGGTGGGCGAAGACGGTGACGCCACCGGCGGCCTTGACCAGGCGGATCGCGTCGAAGGGGTCGAGTTCGTGCTTCTCGGCGTACGCGCGTCCGCCGTTGGCGAGCCAGGCGGGCGTGAAGGCGTCGGACACCGACCCGACGACGCCGAGTTCGACGAGCGCGGCGGCGATGTGCGGCCGGCCGACCGATCCGTCCCCGGCGATCCTCGCGGCCTGCTCCCACTCGATCGGGACACCGAGCGCCTGGAGCTTGCCCACCATCGTCCGGGCGCGCGGCACCCGGTCGTCCCGTACCAGCTCGCGTTCGCGGGCCAGGTCGGGCTCGTCGGGATCGAAGAGGTACGCCAGCATGTGCAGGCTCACACCGTCGATCCGGCAGGAGAGCTCCGCGCCGGTGACGAGGGTGAGCCCCTCGGGGAGGGCGGCGATCGCCTCGGCGTGACCGCGCACGGTGTCGTGGTCGGTGAGGGCGACGACGTCGAGCCCCGCGGCCGCGGCGTTGCGCACCAGCTCGGTGGGGCTGTCCGTGCCGTCCGAAGCGGTGGAGTGGGTGTGCAGGTCGATGCGCACGACGCGTACTCCAATGCTCGGGGCCGGACAGGGTGACGTCCCAGGATAACCGGCATTCGAGCGCGGCCCGGGCGCGCAGGACGGCCCCGCGGGCCTCAGGTCCGGTCGCGCGCCGATGCGGTCGGTCTCAGTTGATCAGGCGCGGGGTGAGCGCCCCGCACGGCACCAGGTCCATCTCGCCCCCGGCCTCGCGCAGATCGGCGAGCACCAGCTCGTCGTACATCAGGAGACCGGACTGCTCGGGCCAGACGATCGCCCAGAGCCACAGCCCGCGCGCCTCGCCCGCGAAGACCGCGCGGTCCTCCGGCGCTCCCTTGACGTGCCAGAGCGGGGTGGGCCGGCCGGCGGCGAGCATCTTGACGTCCGGCGGGCCGTCGACGTCCAGGTGCGGACCGGGGTCGGGGCCGTCGATGCCCGCGTAGCGCGCCCCGAGTCCGACGCCGAGCTCCTCGGTGACGAGCAGCAGCTCGCCGATGCCGCCGACCGGACCGGGACCGGAACAGGCGACGACAGTGGCGCGACCGCCACTGCGGTCGTCCCCCGCGCTCGCCACACCGGTGAACAGCCAGCCCACCGGCAGCGGCCAGGGCATCCACACCGGCACCTCGGCCCGGCGCACCACCGCCGCCAGCGCCTCGACGCTGGGCGGGATGGCCGGCTGCAGCGGTTGCACACTGCCGTGCACGGCGCACTGCCAGGTGTCGGCGAAGAGACCGGGCGCCCTGACCCGGCCTCCACACTTCGGGCAACTGGGTTCGCCCCTCATAGCGACCAACGGTCCTCCTCGACCGTCGCCGCGTCAAGGAAGATCACCCGTCCGCAGCGTGGCCCCCACCTGGGCATTTAGATGTAACTTGCACTCATTAGGCACTCTAACTTATTCTGCATAACACAACGATCTAGTGGAGAGCGAGAAGCCCATGCAGGGAGAGGATCCGTTCGATCAGGGAGCGGGCAGCATCCTGCGCCAGCCGAAGGCCGTCTGGGCCACGGCGGGCGCCTCTGTCGTCGCGTTCATGGGAATCGGCCTGGTGGACCCGATTCTGCCGTCCATCGCCAAGGGCCTTGAGGCGACGCCGAGCCAGGTGTCGCTGCTCTTCACCTCGTACTTCCTGATCACCGCCGTCGCGATGCTCGTCACCGGCTTCGTGTCCAGCCGGATCGGCGGCCGTAAGACGCTGCTGACCGGCCTCGCGCTCGTCGTCGTCTTCGCCGCGCTCTCCGGCACCTCGTCGTCCGTCGCCGAACTCGTCGGCTTCCGGGCCGGCTGGGGTCTGGGCAACGCGCTCTTCGTATCGACCGCACTCGCCGTGATCGTCGGTGCGGCGGCCGGCGGCAGCGCCGCGGCGATCCTGCTGTACGAGTCGGCGCTCGGTCTCGGCATGGCCTGCGGACCGCTGCTCGGCGCCCTGCTCGGCGACGCAAGCTGGCGCTACCCGTTCTTCGGCACGGCCGCGCTGATGGCGATCGGCTTCATATGCATCACGCTGTTCCTGAAGGAACAGCCCAAGCCCGCCAAGAAGACCTCGCTGCTCGACCCGATCAAGGCGCTCGGCCACGGTGGCCTGGCCTCCGTCGCGACCTCGGCGTTCTTCTACAACTACGCGTTCTTCACGATCCTGGCGTTCACGCCGTTCGTGCTGAACATGACGCCGTACAGGTCGGGCGCCGTCTTCTTCGCCTGGGGTCTGCTGCTCGCGGTCTTCTCGGTGCTCGTCGCCCCGCGGCTGCAGAAGCGCTTCGGATCACTGAAGGTGCTGGGCGCCTCGCTGGTGCTGCTCGCCGCCGACCTGCTGATCCTCGGATACGGCAACCACACCGCCGCCATCGTCTGCACGATCGTCTCCGGCGCCTTCATCGGCATGAACAACACCGTCTACACGGAGCTGGCGCTCGGTGTGTCGAACGCGCCTCGCCCGGTGGCGAGCGCGGGCTACAACTTCGTCCGCTGGTTCGCCGCTGCCGCCGCCCCGTACCTCGCCCCGAAGATCGAGGAATGGAGCAACATCCACATCCCGTTCGTGGTCGCCGCGATCGCGGCCGTGGTCGGTGCGGTCGTCGTCTGGATCCGGCGTACGGCGCTGACCCACGAGGCGGAGGAACTGGAGCCGAAGCATGCCACCGAGGACGGTGTCACGGTCTTCGCCAACTGACCACGGCGCCGACGTTCCCCCCGTTCCGCCCCGCCCGCGGCTCCCCCTCCTGGCCGCGCGGCGGAGCTTCCCGTATGCCCGGCCGGCCATGGCGTACGTCTCAGTCCAGGTTCACGGAGCCGCGCAGCGGATCACGCAGGTCCGTACCGTGCGAGAGCCACCGCTCCTGAAGCTCCTGCGCGCCCCGGACCCGCTTCCACGCGGCCTCGTTGTGCGTCATCGGCAGCAGCGGCAGGAACCGCACCGGCTCCACGGGCGCGTCCATCTCCAGGTCCTCCACCAGACCCCCCGGTTCGGCGACCAGTACGGAGCTGAACGGCGCCCCGGGCCACAGCGGTTCGCCCACGTCCAGCGAGGCGCCGGGGGCCACGATCACCCCCTCGACCTGCGGGGAGGCCGCCAGCACGGCCAGCGGGCGCAGCACCTTGTCGGTGTCGGCGAGTCCGGCGCGCACGGAGAGGATCAGCTCGGCGCGCGGCCCCTTCACCGGGTCCGCGAGGGTCGCGGTCGGGTCGGCCATCGGCTGTGCGGACATGCCGAGCGTGGCGTAGCGCACCACGTCACCGTCGACGAAGCGGAGCACCTCGATGCGGTCCGTTCCGAGGAACGTCACCGCCGCGCGCGCGTCGGGCTCTCCGAGGGCCGCGAGCAGCCGGGCCTCGACCAGAGCAAGAATTTCTCCCATCCCGCGAGCATAGGACGCGTATGGAACGGGCAAAGTAAAGGATTGACCCTCAGTCGGCTGATAGTCTTGGCCGTTGGTCGGGGCAGCACGCAGAAGCGTCGCTCTCAGTCTCGACGACACGTCATCCCCCACGGGGGACCGACTGGAGGAGGTGGGGCTGCCATGGATCGAAGTCGACCATGCAGTACCAACCGCTCTTCCGTATCTCACCTCTCTTCGGTGATCTGAAGCCTTCTCGGTCAAGGCCCAAGGCATTGCGCACGGCGGAAGAGCCCCCCTTGCCTGTCTGTAGCGAATTTGCCTGTCTGTAGCGAACGCCGTCATCGTGCCGCCGCGGTGCCGCCCGCTTTGCGGACGTGAGCACACGTCCCCATTCCGGGCTGTTCCACGTGCCCGACGACGGCCCTCCGTGAAGGAGCCAGCCATGTCGATGATCCGCGACCTGCGCGCCGCCGTGCGCCCGTCCCTGCGCAAGAGCAACGCCCTGCACAACAGTTACGACACCACCCGCGACCCGTCCGCCTCCAGCGCGGTCGTCGACTGCGCGGTCTACCGCGACGGACGGCGCGTGGAGAGCGGCTCCTGCCGCACACCGCACGAGGCGATGCTCGAAGTGCGGGAGGAGGGCGGCTTCGCCTGGATCGGCCTGCACGAGCCGACCGAGGAGGAATTCGCCGGTATCGCCCGGGAGTTCGGTCTCCACCCGCTCGCCGTCGAGGACGCCGTCCACGCCCACCAGCGGCCGAAGCTGGAGCGGTACGACGACACGCTGTTCACCGTCTTCAAGACCATCCACTACGTCGAGCACGCCCAACTCACCGCGACCAGCGAGGTCGTGGAGACCGGCGAGGTGATGTGCTTCACCGGCCGGGACTTCGTCATCACCGTGCGGCACGGCGGCCACGGCTCGCTGCGCGCGCTGCGGCACCGGCTGCAGGACGACCCCGAGCTGCTGGCCAAGGGGCCCTCCGCGGTCCTGCACTCCATCGCCGACCATGTGGTCGACGGCTACATCGCGGTGGCGGGCGCCGTCCAGGACGACATCGACGAGGTGGAGATCGAGGTCTTCTCCACTCCCGCGAAGGGCAGCCCGCGCGGCTCGGACGCGGGCCGGATCTACCAGCTCAAGCGTGAGGTCCTGGAGTTCAAGCGGGCCGTATCACCGTTGCTGCGGCCGATGCAGCTGCTGAGCGAGCGGCCGATGCGGCTGATCGACCCCGACATCCAGAAGTACTTCCGTGACGTCGCCGACCACCTGGCGCGGGTGCACGAAGAGGTCATCGGCTTCGACGAACTGCTGAACTCGATCCTCCAGGCCAACCTGGCGCAGGCGACCGTCGCGCAGAACGAGGACATGCGCAAGATCACGTCCTGGGCGGCCATCATCGCCGTACCGACGATGATCTGCGGCGTCTACGGCATGAACTTCAAGCACATGCCCGAGCTTCGCTGGACGTACGGCTACCCGATGGTGCTGGGCGTCATCGGAGTGGTCTGCTTCTCCATCCACCGCACGCTCAAGCGCAACGGCTGGCTCTAATAGAGTTCAGGTATGACTGCTGCTGCGACTGACGTGCCGCTGGGCCGGGCCCTGGTCGAGGAGGCCACGAAGAAGTCCGGCCTCATCTGGGTGCGGGGCACCGGCCCCGCGCGCGCCCTGTGGCACGTATGGCACGAGGGTGCGGCGCATCTGGTCGGCGACGGCCCCGGCGAGCAGCCGCTGCCGGCCGGTCTCGCCGACGGGTCCGCCGCCGAGGTGACCGTGCGCAGCAAGGACAAGGGCGGCCGGCTGATCGCCTGGACGGCCGCCGTGTCGGAGCTCGCGCCGCACTCCGAGGAGTGGGAGGCCGCGGTCGCCGAGCTCAAGGGCAAGCGGCTGAACGCGCCGGACGCCGAGCAGATGACGGAGCGGTGGGCGCGCGAGTGCCGGGTGCTGCGGCTGACCCCCGGCGAGTTCCGTACGGAGCTGCCGGACGGTTCACTGGCGGCACCGCCGCTCCCGACGTCCGCGACCACCCGCCGACCGGTGCCGGCCGGGCTGCCGCGACTGCTGAAGCGGGGCCGCAAGGGCTGAGGCGGGGCGCCGCGAGGGCTGCGGGGGGGGGCGGAGCCTGCCCGCCCCCCGATCCGCCGGGCGGAGCCCCGGGCCGTACGGGCCGGGGCTCCTGCGATCCGTGGCTCCCGCGGGCCGCTCTCAGGAGGACGTCTTGGGCAGCTGCTTTCCGTAGTCGACCGTGTCGTCCTTCGCCGGGGCCTCCAGCGGGAATTCCCTGCCCCAGTCCGACAGCGTCACGGTCCCCCCGCCGCCGCCGCGCGCGAAGCGCAGGGGATACGGCGTGCCCTCCAGCGAGACGTCGAGCGTGCCGCCCTCGCCCTTGCCGCCCGTGATCTGCACGGTCCGGGTCGTTCCGACCTTCTCCCGGTCGCCCTTGTTGAGGGTGCCGTGCAGGGCGAGCAGCCCGTCGAGCAGGGTCTTCTTGTCCGTGAAGCCGCGCAGCTGCTTGTACGTGGGGTCGTCCTCGGGCACCTTCACGTACTTGTCCTCCAGCTTGTCCGCGGCCGCTCCGCCCGCGTCGCTGTCGGCGCCGGACTCCTCGCCGGACTTCTCGTCGTGGCTCCAGAACCCGGAGTCCGCCTTCAGATAGAGCTCGTCACCGATGCGCAGCAGCTCGAAGGTGCTGTCCTTCGAAGTGACGGAGCCGGTGCCGCCCTTCTCCCTGAGCTGCATATTGAGCTTGTACGTGCCGCCCTTGCTGACCAGCGTCCCGGCGAGGCGCACCGCGTCGGCGGAGGCCGCGGCGGCCTGTGCCTTCTTCTCGATCTCCGTGGCGGCGAGCTTGCCGACGCCGTTGGTCCCCTGGTCCGGATCCTCGCCCCCGCACGCCGCGAGGGCGGCGGTCAGCCCCGCGCAGAGCACAACGGCGAGGGCGGTCCGGCGGCGACGGATCCGGACGGACGGGGCGGAAGAGGTCACGGGCGCACTGCCTCTCATCTGCGGGGCGGGGGTGGCAGACGGCAGCGTACCTGTGCCGTACGCGCCGTCCAGCAGAGAGCCGTACGGACGGGTCCACCGGGGCAGCCCGGAGCGGTACGGGCTAGCCTGATCCCGTCATAACGGTTAATTAGCTGTCAAACGGACCGGACAGAGAAGTCGTACACGGAAGAAGGAGGCGCACCATGGCGGCAGGCGCCCCCCGGATCTTCGTCTCGCATCTCGCCGGCGTCCCGGTCTTCGACCCCAACGGCGATCAGGTGGGCCGCGTCAGCGACCTGGTCGCGATGTTGCGGGTCGGTGGCCGGCCGCCCCGGCTGCTCGGCCTGGTCGTCGAAATGCTCAGCCGCCGCCGGATCTTCCTCCCGATCACCCGGGTCACGGGGATCGAGTCCGGTCAGGTCATCACCACCGGTGTGGTCAACATGCGGCGCTTCGAACAGCGGCCCACCGAACGTCTGGTGCTCGGCGAGTTCCTCGACCGGCGCGTACGACTCGTGGAGACCGGCGAGGAGGTCACCGTCCTCGATGTCGCCATCCAGCAGCTCCCGGCCCGCCGGGACTGGGAGATCGACAAGTACTTCGTACGCAAGGGCAAGGGCGGCGCGCTCCGGCGCAAGGGCGAGACGCTGACGGTGGAGTGGTCGGCGGTCAGCGGGTTCTCGCTGGAGGAGAGCGGGCAGGGCGCCGAGTCCCTGGTCGCCACGTTCGAACGGCTGCGCCCGACGGACGTGGCCAACGCGCTGCACCATCTTTCACCGAAGCGGCGGGCCGAGGTCGCCGCCGCGCTCGATGACGACCGGCTCGCCGATGTCCTGGAGGAGCTCCCCGGGGACGACCAGGTGGAGATCATCGGCAAGCTCAAGGAGGAGCGCGCCGCAGATGTCCTGGAGGCCATGGACCCGGACGACGCGGCCGACCTGCTGTCCGAACTCCCCGAGGCGGACAAGGAGCGGCTGCTCACCCTGATGCGTCCGGACGACGCGGCGGATGTGCGGCGCCTCATGTCGTACGAGGAACGGACCGCGGGCGGTCTGATGACCACCGAGCCGATCATCCTGCGCCCGGACGCGACGGTCGCCGACGCGCTCGCGCGGGTCCGGCAGGCCGATCTGTCCCCGGCGCTCGCCGCCCAGGTGTACGTGTGCCGCTCGCCGGACGAGACACCGACCGGCAAGTACCTGGGCACCGTGCACTTCCAGCGGCTGCTGCGCGATCCGCCGTACGCCCTGGTCAGCTCGATCGTCGACAGCGATCTCATCCCCCTCGCACCGGACACCCCGCTGACGTCCGTGACGAGCTATCTGGCCGCGTACAACCTGGTCTCGGTGCCCGTGGTGGACGAGAGCGGCTCACTGCTCGGCGCGGTGACCGTCGACGACGTGCTCGACCACCTGCTGCCCGAGGACTGGCGGGAGACCGACTTCCACGGTGCGGAGGAGGCCGCCCATGGTCGGTGAGGACCGCGCGAAGGGGACGCCGGCGGGTGCCTCGGGCATCGCGCGCCCGCCCCGTTACCGGCTGGACCAGCCGAAGGCCCCGCGGCGGCGGGTACTGCCCGAATACGACCCCGAGTCGTTCGGCCGGCTCTCCGAACGGATCGCCCGCTTCCTGGGCACCTGGCGCTTCATCGCCTGGATGACGCTCGTCATCATCGTCTGGGTGCTGTGGAACGCCTTCGCGCCCGCGCACTGGCGGTTCGACGGGTACCCGTTCATCTTCCTGACGCTGATCCTGTCCCTCCAGGCCTCGTACGCGGCCCCGCTGATCCTGCTCGCGCAGAACCGGCAGGCCGACCGCGACCGGGTCACCTACGAGCAGGACCGCAAGCAGAACGAGCGCTCCATCGCGGACACCGAGTACCTCACCCGGGAGATCGCCTCCCTGCGGATGGGCCTCGGCGAGGTCGCCACCCGCGACTGGATCCGCTCCGAACTCGAGGACCTCGTGAGGGAGCTGGACGACCGCCGCGTCCTGTTCCCGGGCGAGAGTGACGAAGACCGCTGACGGTGGCTACTCACGCGTAGTGGCGGGCGCCGTAACGCCCTCCCGCCGCCCACCACCCTTTCAAGGAGCGCTGCGCGCACCCGCCCTCCCGTCGCCCGCCACCACCCTTTCAAGGAACGCTGCGCGCACCCCCCGTACTATCGATGTATGGCTACGGAAGACGCGGTGCTTGAGGCACTGGCGACAGTGAACGACCCCGAGATCCACCGTCCGATCACCGAGCTCGGCATGGTGAAGTCGGTCGAGATCGACGCTGACGGTGCAGTCGCTGTCACGGTCTATCTCACGGTCTCCGGCTGCCCGATGCGCGAGACGATCACCAAGAACGTGACCGAAGCGGTGGCGAAGGTCGAAGGCGTCAGCCGCGTCGACGTCACGCTCGACGTGATGAGCGACGAACAGCGCAAGGAGCTCGCGACCTCGCTGCGCGGCGGCACGGCGGAGCGCGAGGTGCCGTTCGCCAAGCCCGGCTCTCTGACCCGGGTCTACGCGGTCGCGTCCGGCAAGGGCGGCGTCGGCAAGTCGTCGGTCACCGTGAACCTGGCGGCCGCGATGGCGGCCGACGGCCTCAAGGTCGGTGTCGTGGACGCGGACATCTACGGGCACAGCGTGCCCCGGATGCTCGGCGCGGACGGCAAGCCGACCCAGGTCGAGAACATGATCATGCCGCCGTCGGCACACGGCGTGAAGGTCATCTCCATCGGCATGTTCACCCCGGGCAACGCCCCGGTGGTGTGGCGCGGACCGATGCTGCACCGTGCGCTCCAGCAGTTCCTCGCGGATGTGTACTGGGGCGATCTGGATGTCCTGCTGCTCGACCTGCCGCCGGGCACCGGTGACATCGCGATCTCGGTCGCACAGCTCGTGCCGAACGCCGAGATCCTGGTCGTCACGACCCCGCAGCAGGCGGCGGCCGAGGTGGCCGAGCGGGCCGGCTCGATCGCCGTGCAGACCCACCAGAAGATCGTCGGTGTCGTCGAGAACATGTCGGGCCTGCCGTGCCCGCACTGCGACGAGATGGTCGACGTGTTCGGCACCGGCGGTGGCAAGAAGGTCGCCGAGGGCCTGACGAGGACGGTCGGCGCGGAGGTGCCCGTGCTCGGCTCCATCCCGATCGACGTACGGCTGCGCGAGGGCGGCGACGAGGGCAAGCCGGTCGTCCTGTCCGACCCCGACTCCCCGGCCGGCAAGGCGCTGCGCACCATCGCGGACAAGCTGGGGGGCCGTCAGCGCGGTCTGTCGGGCATGTCGCTGGGAATCACCCCGCGCAACAAGTTCTGAGACGTCGGGGACTGCTCTCGATCGCCGGACGGGCGTGATGTGTCAGGCCCGTCCGGCGAAACCGAGCGCGGTCGGTGATTGCGGCCCGTCTTCGAGCCCCCCGAGCCCGGTCGGTGGCTGAGGCCGCCTTCGAGCCCGGTCGGTGATCGGGGTCGACGCGGCGACCAGCCTCGGCCGGTCACCGCCGGCCCCGCTCGTTACGCGTACGTCTCTCGTTACGCGTACGTCGCGATGTCGCCTCTCGTTATGCGTACGTCGCGATGTCGCGGACGACCGAGAAGCCCAGTCCGTACGCGCTCATCCCCCGCCCGTACGCCCCGATGTGCACCCCGCCGTGCGCCGACCCGGCCAGCACCCAGCCGAACTCGGACTCGCGGTAGTGGAACGGCACGGGGACGCCGTCCACGGGCAGTGACAGCGTCGACCACGCGGGGCCGTTCAGATCGTCGGCGAGTTCGAACGCCGTCTCCGTCTGCTGATCCAGCCAGTCGTCGCGCAGCGAGTGGTCCAGCTGCGGGGGCCAGGTATAGGCGAGCAGACCGGACCCGGCCAGCCAGGCCGCGGAGGAGACCGTGGTCGCGTCCAGCACCCCCGTACCGTCGCCGCTGCGCCGCACCGGACTGCTGCCCACCGTCACGACAACGGCGAATCGTTGTTTCTCGGTGCCCGCGTCGGCCCGTGCCGACGGTTCGTCACCGTGGCCCAGGGAACCGTGCTGCACGGTTCCGTCCGCAGCGGTGCCGACCTGCATCAGCCAACGGGGTCCGGTGAATGCCTCGTCCAGTGCGTACCAGGGAAACGGAGCTGCCAGATAACCGTCGACAACAGTCCGGGCCGCCGACACCCCTTCTGCGGCGACTGTGCCCGGCGCGTCTTCCGCGCCCGCCCGACTGGTCGTCTCCATATGCCCGGCCCGCCTCCTCGATCCGTTGGGTCCGGAGCGGCCCGCCCCCCACGGGCGTCCTCACAACCGGACAGATGGAGAATAGCCATACCGCCCGGACGACTCGGGATTGACTGCCGTCAGGTGGCGTCGGCGTCGAACGGCGGGTGGTCGTCCTTCGCAGGCTGCGTACGCTTCTTGAGCAGGTCCGGAGCACCGCCTGAGCCGTTGGCGGCGGTGATCCCCGCGGCGCCCGACACGCCGCCGTCGGAGTCCGCGGACTCCACGGCCGCGCTCTCCCGGCCGTTCACCGCGTCGGTGACCTCGGCCAGGTCCTTGCGCAGGTCGAAGCTCTCGCGGATCTCCTTCAGCCCCAGATCGTCGTTGCCGTCCATGAGCTGCTTACGGACGAACGTCTTGGGGTTGAGGTCCTCGAACTCGAAGTCCTTGAACTCCGGACCGAGCTCCGTACGGATGTCCTCCTTGGCGCTCTCCGAGAACTCACGGATCTTGCGGATGAAGCGCGAGGCGTCCTGGATGACCTTGGGCAGCTTGTCCGGGCCGAAGATCAGCACACCCAGGATCGCGAGCGTCACCAGCTCGAGTGCGCCTATGTCATTGAACACCCTGTTGCTCCTTGTGTTCTCCGAGACCGTGTCGGTCGAGGTCCGGACCCGGACCACGGTACCCGCCGAAACTGTCCGCGCGGTAGCGTCCCGTCGCCGTCACGTGCCGGTTGCGGAACCAAGAGTCAAAGAGATGGACAGGTCTTTACCACTTCGGGTCAGACCGAGGTCCAGCCGGTCGCCGGGCCGGTGCGCACGGATCTTCACGATCAGCTCCTCGCCGCTGTGCACCCGCTGGCCGTCGACCTCGGTGATGACGTCCCCGGGCTGGATCCCGGCCTTGGCCCCGGGGCCGTCCGGCGTCACCGCGGGCTTGCCGGCCGCTCCCTTCGTGCCGACCTTGGCGCCGTCCCCCGTGTACTTCATGTCGAGCGTGACACCGATCACCGGGTGGGTGGCCTTTCCGGTGTTGATCAGCTCCTCGGCGACCCGCTTGCCCTGGTTGATCGGGATGGCGAAGCCGAGACCGATGGATCCCGCCTGCCCGCCCTCGGCGCTCGAACCGCTGTCGGCGGCGCGGATGGCACTGTTGATGCCTATGACATGGGCATCGGTGTCGACGAGCGGACCGCCGGAGTTGCCCGGGTTGATCGGGGCATCGGTCTGCAGCGCGTCGACGTAGCTGACGTCGCTGCCGTCGCCCTTCTCGCCGCCCGCGGTGATGGGCCGGTCCTTGGCGCTGATGATGCCGGAGGTCACCGTGTTGGACAGGTCGAAGGGGGCGCCGATGGCCACCACGGGGTCGCCGACCTGCACATTGTCGGAGTTGCCCAGAGGCAGCGGCTTGAGGCCAAAGACGCCGGTCACCTTGACCACCGCCAGGTCGTAGCCGCTGTCCTTGCCGACGATCTCGGCGCGCGCGGTCTCGCCACCGCTGAACGTCACGGTGATCTCGCCGGAGGACCCGGCCGGGGCGACGACGTGGTTGTTGGTGAGGATGTGACCGGATTTGTCGAGCACGAAGCCCGTACCGGTGCCGGATTCGGTGGTACCGCTGACGTGGAGGGTGACCACGCTGGGCAGCGCGCTGGCGGCGATGCCCGCGACGCTGTCGGGGGCGCGGCCCCCGCTGTTCCGGCTGGTCTGCGGCAGCTCGACCTGGGTGAGGCCGCCGTTGCGCTCGATGTAGGCGCCGATGCCGCCGCCGATGCCTCCCGCCACCAGTGCGAGCAGCACGGCGCCGATGAGGAGGGAGCCGCGGCGGTTCTTCTTGCGGCCGGTGTCGGCCCCGAGCGGCGGGCCCGGGTTCGTCAGCGCCTGCCGGGGCGCACCCCAGGGGTCGTACTGGAGCCACTGCGTCGACTGGGGCTGCTGCGGCTGCTGCTGCGGGAGCGAGGGAGGAGGCGTGGGCATGGGCGTGGGCGTGGGTGTGAAGCCGGGGGTGGTGGGGTGGGCGGGCGCGCCGGGTGCTGTGGGCGCGGTGGGGCCCGCAGGGCCGGTGGGGATGCCTGCGCCGTTCGTCCCGGCGCACTGCGCGGGGACGGGGGTGCCGTGCGCGGGGGTCGGGACCGGTCGCTGTACGGGTGGCGCGGGTGCCCAGGGGCCGGGTCCGCCGTAGGGCGGGGTGCTGTACTCGTCGGGCTGGTGCAGCGGTGCCGTGGGCCGCGCGGCCGGTACGGACGCCATGGGCTCGGGCGCGGGCGCTTCCGCCATGTCCGTCACGGCCGTCGTGTCGGCCGTGGGTGCCGCGCCCTGCACGGGTGACGGCTCGTCCGGCGCCGTGCGGGTGGTATGCCCCGGCGCGGGCCGGCTCCACCATTTCACCTTCGGCCCGGTGGACTTCCCGTCTTCCATTTTCTCCCCGCAACTGCCGCAACTGGCCTCTGCACGCCCCCGCAGGGGCGTCCCTCCCGGAACTGCTCCCGGAATTCAACCAGGTTTGCGAAAGTCTGCGCAGACCCCGGTCAGCGCCGGGAGGAAAGCGGCAGACCGCGGTCGGCGGGGGTGGGGAGGGCCGAGGCCGACGGCTGTGCCCAGGACGGCGGGGCGGAGGGGGCCGGGGGCTGCGGGGCGAGCCGCCCGGGCACCCGTGCGAAGAGCGGGGACGTGCCGGTCGGGCGTATCAGCGATGGCGCGGACACATTGGTCAGGACCTGGACGCCAAAGGTGTTCCCCCCGAGGGTCCCGGACGCCAGGGTCACAGGCGTGAGAGTCCCGGACGCCAGGCCTCCGGACGAGAGATCGCCGGGCGCGAGGTTTCCGGAGGAGAGCAGCGCGGGGGCCGTGGCAAGCGCCGCCGGTGTGCCCTGCGGCACGGACGGCGGGGCGACGGCGGTCGCGCGGTCGCCCGCCTCCGTAGCGGCGAGCGTGCCCTGGCCGCCACCGTTGCGACGGCTCACCGAGCCGCTGCTCTCGCCGCGCGAAGCGGCGTCGAGCGGGGTCACCGCGTTTCCGGCGCCCGAGGCGCGGGCCGGGGTGTTGGAGCCCGCGCCCGTCGGCAGCGCACCGCCCAGGGCGATGGCCGCCAGAGATACGGCGCTGGCCGCGGCGAAGGCGAACCTCCGGCCACGCCACGGCAACCGGTCCGGCTCGCGGCCCACCTCATGGATCCGGAAGCCCGACCGGGAGGATGGCCCACCCGGCAGTACGGCGGTCGAGCCGTGCGGGGCCGGGGCGAAGCCGAAACTCCCCAGTGGTGAACTCCCCGGCGAATCGGTGCGGCTGCCGGGCTGCTGAATCACCGGGAAAAGCCCGTCGGCGAAACGCCCGGAGCCGCCGAATGGTCTTCCCTGGCCGTCGTCGTCACCCCCCGGTCCCCCGGGAAGGCCCTGCAGCCGGGCGAGGAACCCCTCGGACGGCGAAGGCGGGGCGGACTGTGCGAAGACGCTCTTCAGGCGCCGCTGTGCGGCTGCCTCGGCCTTGCACTTGGCGCAGGTCGCGAGGTGGGCGAGCACCCGCTCACGGGCATCGTGTTTCAACTCGCCGTCGACAAGCGCGGCGAGCCGGTCCCCCAGATGCTGCTCCGCGGGGGTCGGGCTTGTGCCACTCACGCCGTTCCGCCCTCCCCTGCCAGGATCGCGCCCGCCAACGAGCGCTGCTCGGCACGGGCCTCGGGCGAACGGTGCTGCAGCGCCTTGCGCAGGTGCGAGCGACCGCGGTGGATACGGCTGCGCACGGTGCCGAGCTTCACGCCCAGCGTCGCGGCGATCTCCTCGTACGAAAGGCCCTCGATGTCACAGAGCACGACGGCGGCACGGAATTCGGGCGCGAGGGTGTCCAGCGCCTGCTGCACGTCCGCGTCGAAATGCGTGTCATTGAAGACCTGCTGCGGGGACGGCTCACGGCTCGGCAGCCGCTCGGCGGCGTCGTCACCGAGGGAGTCGAAGCGGATCCGCTGCTTACGACGGACCATGTCCAGGAACAGGTTGGTCGTGATGCGGTGCAGCCAGCCCTCGAAGGTGCCCGGCGTATAGGTGGACAGCGACCGGAAAACGCGGACGAAGACCTCCTGCGTGAGGTCCTCCGCATCGTGCTGGTTGCCCGTCAGCCGGTAGGCGAGGCGATAGACACGGCCGCTGTGCGTGCTGACGATCTCTTCCCATGAGGGCGGCGTCCACGCCTGGGAGTCCGCATCAGAGGCGAAGGTCGCGGTCGGTGCGGAATCGTTGGAAGAACGGTCAGCGATGTTGGTCACGGATTTCGGCTCACCCGCCGACCTGAGGAAGCGCCGCAGCACTCCTCTCCGATCCACAGGCGCAGCCGCACCTCCCCTATCGGCTCTGGTGGTGTCCAGCGGAGCCTCTACCATAGCCACCTCGCCCGTTAGCTCCGGATAAGCCTTTTTCCTGCTGGGGCCGGGAATCACCCCGGGAACCGCCGGCCCATGGCCTCCGGACCCGATCCGCGGGCCGATTCCATGTGCTTTCCCCTGCCCTTGGATAACGCCCGGTCCCATCTGCGGGTTCCCGGGCGCAGCGGATACAGTCACCGTTGCGCCAACTACGGGGACAGGAGAGGGTCATTACCGCCAACCGGCAGACGAGCTGGGCGTTCGCCGACGCCTTTGTCGCCGAGGACGAAGCATTGCGCTGGGCCCGGGACCGGGCCCGGGACGCAGGGCTTCGCTCGGTGTCGCCAGGTACCGGCGCCGCGCTGCGCCTGCTCGCTGCCACGACGGACGCCAAAGCGGTGGCCGAAATCGGCACCGGGACCGGCGTGTCCGGGCTCTATCTGCTGCACGGCATGCGGCCCGACGGGGTGCTGACCACGGTCGACCCCGAACCCGAACGCCAGCAGTTCGCCCGTGAGGCGTTCCGGGCCGCGGGGTTCGCCGCCAATCGGGCCCGCTTCATCCCCGGCCGCGCCCTGGACGTACTGCCGCGGCTCGCGGACGGCGGATACGACCTCGTGTTCTGCGACGGCGACCGGCTGGAGAGCCTGGACTGTCTCGCTGAATCGTTGCGTCTGCTGCGGCCCGGCGGTCTGGTCTGCTTCGAGGGGGTCTTCGCGGACGGCCGTACGGTCGACTCCGCGGCGCAGCCCGCGGAGGTGCTGCGGCTGCGGGAGCTGCTGCGGGCGGTGCGGGAGAGCCAGGAGCTGATGGCGACGCTGCTGCCGGTGGGCGACGGCTTGCTGTGCGCGGTGCGAAGGGGCTGACGCCCCGGAGAACGGGGGCGGAGCCGGGGTCGGGGTCCGGGTCGTGCCCCTGCCCGGGCTGAACCGGCGGTGTCCTCAATCGCCGGACGGGCTCGAATTCACCGGCTGCGGACGCATCACTGCCCCGGCACGGGCATCGTGTCGGGGCAGTGGAGAAGTGTGGGCGCCTCTGCTCAGCCGACGACCTTCTTGAGGGCATCGCCGAGTGCATCGGCCTCGTCCGGAGTCAGCTCCACGACAAGCCGACCGCCGCCTTCGAGCGGAACGCGCATGACGATGCCCCGCCCCTCCTTTGTCACCTCGAGCGGGCCGTCGCCCGTCCGCGGCTTCATGGCCGCCATGCTCGTTCCCCTTCCTGAAACCAGCTCATCGCAACCGGCGGCCCCATGACAGGCGCTGTGTCACCGGCATCGAACACATTGCTTCATGGCCATTATCCCGCATCACAGACCCCGATGACCAACATCGGTCGGCATCGCTTGCGCAACGCGCTCTCTCAAAACCACCCAATTCGGCGATCGAGCTGCGATACTCCGCCCCCCGCGCCCCTTCATCGGAGCGCAATTGTTAGACGCAGGTCACATGTTCGCTCCGGCCCGATTCGGCCATGCTTGCCTGGACAGGCATAGCCCGAGGTGCAGAGGGGACAGCAAAATGGCCGACCAGATGGCGGACAGCGTGCGCTATGAAGTGAACGACGGACTCGCGACGATCACGATCAACCGTCCCGACGCGATGAACGCCATGAACACCGAGGCCAAGGTGGCGCTCCGTGACGCACTGAAGTCCGCGGCGGCCGACACCGCCGTACGGGCCGTTCTGCTCACCGCGACCGGGCGCGCGTTCTGCGTCGGCCAGGATCTGAAGGAGCACGTCGGCAAGCTCGCCGAGGCCCGTGAGTCCGGCGGCGGCAACGCGCTGAGCACCGTGCAGGAGCACTACAACCCGATCGTGCGGGCCATCACCGAGATGCCCAAGCCGGTCGTCGCCGGGGTGAACGGTGTCGCGGCCGGGGCCGGTTTCGGGTTCGCGCTGGCCTGCGACTACCGGGTGGTCGCCGACACCGCCTCGTTCAACACGTCCTTCGCCGGGGTCGCCCTGACCGCCGACTCGGGCGTCTCCTGGACGCTGCCCCGCCTGATCGGGCAGAGCCGCGCCGCCGACCTGCTGCTCTTCCCGCGGTCGATCTCCGCCAAGGACGCCCACGAGCTGGGCATCGTGAACAAGCTGGTGCCCGCCGCCGACCTGGCCGCCGAGGCCGCCGGTGTGGCGCGCGCCCTGGCGTCCGGTCCCACGGTGGCGTACGCCGCGCTCAAGGAGTCCCTGGCCTACGGCGCCGCTCACACCCTGAGCGAGGCGCTGGAGAAGGAGGACGAACTCCAGACGAAGGCGGGCGCGTCCGAGGACCACACGATCGCGGTGCAGGCGTTCCTGAACAAGGAGAAGCCGAAGTACCTCGGGCGGTAGCCGCCCCGACCGGGTCTACGCCCCCGCTCCCCCGCGCGCCACGCAGTCGGCCAGGTGGTCGTCGACCAGGCCGCAGGCCTGCATCAGGGCGTAGGCCGTCGTGGGTCCGACGAACCGCAGCCCGCGCTTCTTGAGGGCCTTGGCCAGCGCCGTGGACTCCGGGGTGACCGCGGCGACGTCTTCGACGGTGCGCGGGGCCGGGCGGCCGGCCGGATCGGGGGCGTGGGACCAGATCAGGTCGTCCAGCTCGCCGGGGCGCCAGTCGGCCAGGACCTTGGCGTTGGCGAAAGTCGCCTCGATCTTCGCCCGGTTGCGGATGATCCCGGCGTCGGCGAGGAGCCGCTCCTTGTCGGCGTCGGTGAACTCCGCCACGGCGGGGATCTTGAACCCGGCGAAAGCGGAGCGGAAGCCCTCGCGGCGGCGCAGGATCGTCAGCCAGGAGAGGCCGGACTGGAACGCCTCCAGGCAGAGCCGCTCGAACAGGGCATCGTCGCCGTGGACGGGCTTGCCCCATTCGGTGTCGTGGTACGCGAGGTAGTCCTCCGTGGAGAGCCCCCACGGGCAGCGCAGTCCGCCGTCCGGGGCCGTTTGTGCGCCGCCGCTCATCGGCGGGGCTCCTCTCCGGGTCGCTGGTTCTGTCCGGGGGTTCGCCACGGATCGGGCCGGGTGTCCTGCCAAGAGCCCTGTCCAGGGTCCTGCCGAGGTTCTTGCTGAGGTTCTTCCGGTGGTTCCTGCCGTGGTTCCTGCTGAGATTCCTGTCGGGGTTCCTGCTGAGGTTCCTGCCGAGATTCCCGTCGGGGTTCTTGCCGAGGTTCCTGCCGCGGGTCCTGGCCCGGCGCCTCCCACGGTGCCTTCGGACGCTCCTCGGGGCGCTCCGTGGCCGGCTGCGCCCGGTCCTCCGGCCGCTTGAGGAGACCGGGGCCGCCGACCGCGGTCGCCTGCGCCCCGGCCAGCGCCGACTCCAGCTCCGCGATCCGCGCGTCCCGCTCGGCGAGCTCGGCGCCGAGTCTGCCGAGCACCTCGTCGACATCCGTCATGCGGTAGCCGCGTACGGTCACGGGCAGCCGCACCGCCTCGACATCCGCGCGACCGACCGGACGCGTCGCGGGCAGCGGGTCGGTCAGCTGCTCGGGCGCCGCGTCCTGCAGGACGGCACTCTTCCCTCCGCCGACCACCGCGAGGGTGACCGCGGCCACGACCACCACCATCGCCAGCAACAAGAACCAGAACACGCGCATCTCCCCAAGAGCGGAAACCTGTCCGAGTCCGATCGTGCCATGCGGTACCGACAGTTAGGGTCGCAGGCGACCCACGGGCGATCTACCAGAGGAGATACACGGGATGCGAAGCGGTGCGCTCAGGCTTGGGCGGCGTGAATTCGGTGCGCACGAGCCGGTGATCATGGCGATCGTGAACCGTACCCCGGACTCCTTCTACGACCAGGGCGCGACCTTCCGGGACGAGCCCGCGCTCGCCCGGGTCGAGCAGGCGATCGCGGACGGCGCGGCGATCGTCGACATCGGGGGTGTGAAGGCGGGCCCCGGTGAAGAGGTGACCGCCGGGGAGGAGGCCCGTCGCACGGTCGGGTTCGTCGCGGAGGTGCGGCGCCGCCACCCGGATGTGGTGATCAGCGTCGACACCTGGCGCCACGACGTCGGCGAGGCGGTCTGCGAGGCCGGCGCGGACGTGCTGAACGACGCGTGGGGCGGCGTCGACCCGAAGCTCGCGGAGGTCGCCGCGCGGTACGGCGCCGGTCTGGTGTGTACGCACGCGGGCGGCGCCGAGCCGCGGACCCGGCCGCACCGGGTCGCGTACGACGACGTGATGACGGACATCCTGCGCGTGACGACGGGGCTGGCCGAGCGGGCGATCGGGCTCGGGGTGCGGCCGGACGGGATCATGATCGACCCCGGTCACGACTTCGGGAAGAACACCCGGCATTCCCTGGAGGCGACACGTCGGCTCGACGAGATGACGGAGACCGGCTGGCCCGTCCTCGTATCGCTGTCCAACAAGGACTTCGTCGGCGAGACGCTCGACCGGCCGGTGAAGCAACGGCTGCTCGGGACGCTCGCGACGACGGCCGTGTCGGCGTGGCTGGGGGCGCGGGTGTACCGGGTGCACGAGGTGGCTCAGACACGGCAGGTGCTGGACATGGTCGCGTCCATCGCCGGCCACCGGGAGCCGGCGGTCGCGCGGCGCGGACTGGCCTGAACGACCGGGGCTCCGCCCCGGACCCGCTCCTCGATCGCCGGGGTGGCCTGAGAACGCCCGTGCGGAGCCCCGGTTCCAGAGGGGCCTGTGATCCGGCCCTGATCCGCCGGTCACGGCACTAGTGGCCGACCCGGCCGACCTCCTTCGTGACGAGGTTGACCGCCTCGTCCACGTCGTCCGTGACGTGGAACAGCAGCAGGTCGTGCTCGGACGCCTTGCCCTGTGCCACCACCGTGTCCCGCAGCCAGTCCACGAGCCCGCTCCAGTACGCGGTGCCGAACAGCACGATCGGGAAGCGGGTGACCTTGCCCGTCTGGACGAGGGTGAGGGCCTCGAAGAGTTCGTCCAGGGTGCCGAGGCCGCCCGGCAGGACGACGAAGCCCTGTGCGTACTTCACGAACATCGTCTTGCGGACGAAGAAGTAGCGGAAGTTGACGCCGATGTCGACGTGCGGGTTGAGGCCGGACTCGAAGGGCAGCTCGATGCCGAGCCCGACCGAGATGCCCTTGGCCTCACGCGCCCCCTTGTTCGCCGCCTCCATGGCTCCGGGGCCGCCTCCGGTGATCACCGCGAAGCCGGCTTCGACGAGGGCCTTGCCGATCCGTACGCCCGCCTCGTAGTCCGGCCCGCCGGCCGGGGTGCGGGCCGATCCGAAGACGCTGATGGCGCTCGGCAGCTCGGCGAGGGCGCCGAACCCTTCGACGAACTCCGACTGGATGCGCATCACCCGCCAGGGGTCGGTGTGCACCCACTCGGAGTCGCCCTCGGTGTCCAGCAGCCGCTGGTCGGTGGTGCCGGGCTGTACCTGTTCCCTGCGGCGGAGCACCGGCCCCTGCCGCTGCTCCTCGGGGACGTGCGCTCCCTCGGGGTTGCCCATGACCTGCTCCCTCCGACGATCGATGACCATCACCGATGACCATCTGTGTCAGGTCAGGGTAGATCGACGGAGGTTACGACGAGGGGAATGCCGTGGGTCAGCTGGTGAGCCAGGAGCGGAGCCGTTCCTCGCAGTGGGTGATCCGGTCGACCGCCACGTGCTCGTTGCGCTTGTGCGCAAGGAGCGGGTCGCCGGGGCCGTAGTTCACCGCGGGGACGCCGAGGGAGCTGAAACGGGAGACGTCCGTCCAGCCGAACTTGGGCTTGGCGGTGCCGCCGACCGCCGCCATGAATGCCTTGGCCGCGGGGTGGGAGAGGCCGGGCATGGCCGCGCCCGAGTGGTCGTCGACGACGAATTCGGCGACACCGCAGTCCGCGAAGACCTCGTGGACGTGGGCGAGCGCCTCTTCGGCGGTGCGGTCGGGGGCGTACCGGTAGTTGACGACGACGGTGCAGGCGTCGGGGATGACGTTGTTGGCGACGCCGCCCTCGATCCGTACGGCGTTGAGGCCCTCGTGGTATTCGAGCCCGTCGATGACCGGGCGGCGCGGTTCGTACGCGGCGAGGCGGGCCAGGATCGGGGCGGCGGCGTGGATGGCGTTGGATCCCATCCAGCCGCGCGCGGAGTGGGCCCGCTCGCCCTCGGTACGGAGGAAGACCCGCAGGGTGCCCTGGCAGCCGCCCTCGACCTCGGCGTCGGAGCCCTCCAGGAGTACGGCGAAGTCACCCGCCAGCCAGTCGGGGTGGGCGGCGGCGATGTGACCGAGTCCGTTGAGGTGCGCGGCGACCTCTTCGTTGTCGTAGAAGACGAAGGTGAGGTCGCGGTTGGGCTCGGGCACGGTCGCGGCGATCATCAGCTGCACGGCGACGCCCGACTTCATGTCGGAGGTGCCGCAGCCCCACAGCACGCCGTCGTCGTCGAGCCGGGAGGGCACGTTGTCGGCGATCGGCACGGTGTCGATGTGCCCGGCGAGCACGACCCGCTCGGCACGGCCCAGGTGCGTCCGCGCGACGATGTTGTTGCCGTGCCGGTCGACGGTCAGGTGCGGCAGGGTGCGCAGCGCCGACTCGATCGCGTCGGCGAGGTCCTTCTCCTGACCGCTGACCGACGGGAAGTCGACGAGCCGGGCGGTGAGCGCGGGGCCGTCCAGGGTGAGATCAAGCGTGCTTTCGGGCATGGAACCGACCCTAGACGAACGGAACCGCCCGCGAGGGGCTGGGCCTGTCCGACCCCGATCCGCCGGATGGGGCCCTGGGGCCCTCGGACCCGGCCGGGCACTCCAGTACGGTGGCCCCGTGCCCCGGAAAGTCTCCCCCGCCCGCCGACACACCCGCCGCTCCCGCCTCTTGCGCTTCACGGCGGCCTTTGGCGTGCTCGCCGCGCTGGGCGGCTATCTGACCGTGCAATACGTATCCGGCAGCCGGTTCACCGAAGGGTGCACCGTGGAGTCCGCCGATGGTTCGGCCGGCCAGGGCCGGACGTACCGGCTGAGCCCGGAGCAGGCTTCGAACGCCGCGACGATCTCCGCGGTCGGCACCTCGCGCGGGATGCCGGAGCGCGCGGTGACGATCGCGCTGGCGACCGCGTTGCAGGAGTCGGCGCTGCGCAACATCGAGCACGGCGACCGGGACTCGCTGGGACTGTTCCAGCAGCGTCCCTCGCAGGGCTGGGGCACCGAGCAGCAGATCCTGGACCCGGTCTACTCCGCCGGGGAGTTCTACCGGCACCTGGCCGAGGTTCCCGGCTATTCACGGCTGCCGCTGACGGTCGCCGCGCAGCGGGTCCAGCGCAGTGGCTTCCCGCAGGCGTACGCGAAGCACGAGCCGGACGCGGCGTTGCTGGCGGCCGCGCTGACCGGCCGTACGCCCGCCACGCTGAACTGCACGCCGCCGCGGACGACGGCCGCGAAGGCCGACGCGGCGAAGGTGCGGGCCGAGCTGGTGCGCGCCTTCGGCAAGGACGTGCTGCCCGCGGAGCGTCCGTCCGCGAAGCGGGACGACAAGGGGGCGGCCGGTGCGTCGGCGACGGCGACGGCGACGCGCACGGTCTCGGTGCCGGTGCGGGCGGCCCGCGCCTCCGGGGACGACGACCCGTCACGGCGCGGCTGGGAACTCGCGCACTGGGCGGTCGCACGGTCCGAGGCGCTCCACCTGGAGGAGGTCGCGTACGCGGGCCGGTTGTGGAAGGCCGGGGACGGCTGGCGGACGGTGGGTACGGGCGGCACGGACGGCAAGGGCTCGGGCACCACCGAGGTCCGCATGGGGCTCGCGCCGTAGGCGGCCGGTGCGGTGGTCGGCCGGTGGCGTAGCCGCCCCCATTTCGTAGCCGCCCCCATTTCGTAGCCGCCCCCTGCCGTAGTCGTCCCCTGCCGTAGTCGTTCGGCAGTGCGAAGAGTCACCCGGAGGTGTTGTCCGGCCCCTCCGGAACACCCACGCACGCAACACCTCCCGACACCCTCTCCCCCATCCCCAATTCCCCTGCGTACAAAGAGAAGTGACGGTTCATCGGCCGTTCCGGGAATGCGGCGTCCGCCCGGGTTCGTCCATTGCGGATTATGTGACGCATTGCCGACTCTTTACCTCGGCGTACCGCAACCTCCCCCACCCTTACGACGGTTGTCACTGCGTCCGATCAACGGACAGACCGGTTCATCATCTTCCTCATTCCGTCGAAGGAGCATCATGTCCCTCCCCCTGACCCGCCGGATCGCCCGTGCCGCGCTGCTGATCGCCGCGGGTGCAGCCCCCGTGGTCGGTGCGGCCGGAGCCGCAGGTGCCGCGGAGCTCCCGCAGGCCCCGGAGCTCGGCGGTCTGACGACCGTCGACGGCGCCGGCCTCGGCAAGACGGTCGACGGCGCGTCGCAGCAGGGCACCAAGGCGGCGGGCGAGACCGGCGGCAAAATCGTCGGGACGGCCCTCCCGGCCGCGGGCAAGACCGTCGGCAAGGCCCGCGCCCAGGCCGCTCCGGCCGTGCAGAGCGCCGCGGGCGGTGCCGCGGGCAGCGCGGGCGAGGTCCTCGGCGGCGCTGCCGGTGCCGCGACCCAGGGCGGCCTGCCCACCCAGGGCCTGCCCACCCAGGGCCTGCCGATCGGCTGACCCGCACCGGCCACCGGCCGGCGCACCACATGCGAGGGGCCTCGGGAGTGCACTCCCGAGGCCCCTCGCATGTGGTGCCGGCTGTCAGGCCAGCCGCTTGACCGCTGCGGCCACCCGCTCGTCCGTCGCCGTGAACGCCACGCGTACGAAGCGGTCACCGGCCGGCCCGTAGAAGTCGCCCGGCGCCACCAGAATGCCGAGTTCCGCCAGGTACGCCACGGTCTCCCAGCACGGCTCGTTGCGCGTCGCCCACAGGTACAGGCTCGCCTCGCTGTGCTCGATGCGGAAGCCGTGTGCCTCCAGCGCAGCGCGCAGGGCCGCGCGCCGCTCCGCGTACCGGGTCCGCTGCTCGGCGACGTGCTCGTCGTCGCCGAGCGCCGCGATCGTCGCCGCCTGGACCGGGGCGGGCGTCATCATGCCGCCGTGCTTGCGGATCAGCAGCAGCTCGCCGAGCACGGCCGCGTCGCCCGCGATGAAAGCCGCGCGGTATCCGGCCAGGTTGGAGCGCTTGGAGAGCGAGTGAACGGCGACGACGCCCTCGTACGTACCGCCGCAGACGTCCGGGTGCAGTACGGAGACGGGTTCGGCCTCCCAGCCCAGCTCCAGGTAGCACTCGTCACTGAAGACCAGCACGCCGTGCTCGCGCGCCCAGGCGACGATCCGGGTCAGCTCTTCCTTGGACAGGACGCGACCGGTCGGGTTGGACGGCGAGTTGAGCCAGAGCAGCTTCAGGCCGGCCGGGTCCAGCTCGGCGGGGTCGTCGTAGACGACGGGCTCGGCGCCGCAGAGCCGGGCGCCCACCTCGTACGTCGGGTAGGCGAGGCGCGGGTACGCCACCTTGTCGCCCGCGCCGAGACCGAGCTGGGTCGGCAGCCAGGCCACCAGCTCCTTGGAGCCGACGACCGGCAGGACGTTCTCGTGCGCCACGGAGACCGCGCCGAGCCGCCGCTCCACCCAGCCGGTGATCGCGTCGCGCAGCTCGGCGGTCCCCCACACCGTCGGATAGCCGGGGCTGTCCGCGGCGGCGACGAGCGCCTGTTGGATCAGCTCGGGAACCGGGTCCACGGGCGTGCCGACGGACAGGTCCACGATGCCGTCCGGGTGGGCGGCGGCCGTCGACTTGTAGGGCGCGAGCTTGTCCCAGGGGAAGACCGGGAGACGGGAGGAGACTGCGGACACGGATCTCTGCTTTCTCGTACGGGGATTCCGAGGGGTGCTCGGGCCGCTCCGGCGGCAAAAACGCCTCGGTCCCGTACGCTGACGAGCCGTACGGGACCGGGGCGGCGCACCTGCCTGCCGTTGACTACTGGTTCTGCGGCGGCAGCGCGGCGATGAACGGGTGGTCGCGTTCGATCAGGCCCAGCTTGGAGGCACCACCGGGCGACCCGAGGTCGTCGAAGAACTCGACGTTCGCCTTGTAGTAGTCCTTCCACTCCTCCGGGGTGTCGTCCTCGTAGAAGATCGCCTCGACCGGGCACACAGGCTCGCAGGCTCCACAGTCGACGCATTCGTCCGGGTGGATGTACAAGGACCGCTGGCCCTCATAGATGCAGTCGACGGGGCACTCTTCGATGCAGGCCTTGTCCTTCACGTCGACACAAGGCTGCGCGATGACGTAGGTCACGCTGTCGTTCCTCCTCGGTAGGGCGTTGGCTCTCGCGCGGGAGCGCGGCGTCGTCGATGCCCACCCCTAGTATCTCCGTTCGCGGGCACGAACCGAACAGGAGGGGCGGAGAGAGCTGTGGAATTCACCATCGGCGGACAACTCGAAGTCCGAATTGCACCGGCTGACGTGGGCAAACGGGTATCAGTCCGGCGTACGTCGGCGAACGGCCCGCAAGGGGCGAAATTCACTGACACGGTTGGCGTTCTCACATCGTGGGACCACGGTGTGCTGTCGATCACAACGAAGAGCGGGGACTCCGTCCGCATCCCGGAATCGACACTGGTGGCGGGCAAGATCGTGCCCGCCGCCCCCGCCCGGCGGCGCGGTCCCGCGGCCTCCTTCGACGAACTCGCGCCCGTATGTGCCCGCGCCTGGCCGCCGGTGGAGAGCGAGCCGCTGGGCGACTGGCGGCTGCGCGCCGCCGGGGGGTTCACCCGGCGCGCCAACTCGGTGCTGCCGCTCGGCGACCCGGGCATGCCGCTCGACGAGGCGCTCGGGCGCGTCCGGCGGTGGTACGGGGAACGGGAGCTGCCCGCGTACATTCAGACGGCGACCGGTGCGGAGGGCACCCAGGAGCTGCTCTGCGCCGAGCTGGAGGAGCGCGGGTGGCGGCGCGAGGTGACGGCGGAGGTACAAGTGGCCGCGCTGGCGCCGGTCGGTGATCTGGACGCCGATGTGTCCCGGGTGCGGCTGAGCCGGGACCTCGACGAGGCGTGGCTCTCCCGCTATCAGCGCTTCGAGACGCCGGGGCCGCACGTCCTTCAGGTGCTGCGCGGCGGCCCGTCGGTGTGGTTCGCCGCCGTGCCCGGTGACGCCGAGGACGCCGCGCCCGCCGCGATCGGGCGGTGCGTGGTGGACGGGCGGTGGGCCGGTTTCATGGCCGTCGAGGTGGACCCGGCGCACCAGCGGCGCGGGCTCGCCTCCGCCGTGATGACCGCGCTCGCCCGCAAGGCCCTGGACGAGGGCGCCTCGGCGGCGTGGCTCCAGGTCGAGACGGACAACGACGGGGCGCGGGCGCTGTACGAAGGCATGGGGTTCGCGGTCCATCACCGGTATCACCACTTCCGGCCGGCGTGACGGGGCAGGGAGGCGCGATGAGTCCTCACGGGCCCGACGGGCCGGGGCGCCCCGGCCGGGACGAGTTGTACCGGCGGTTCGCCGAGGAGGCGCGCGCCGAGCGGCCGGACCTCGCGCTGCTCTGCCTGCTGCTGGGCGCGGTGGCCGACCCGGCGCTGGACACGAACGGGACCGACGCCGCACAGATCGAGCTGGACGAGCTGGCGGGCCGGCTCCCGTACGGGGTGCGGGGCGGCCGGGCCTGGGCCTCGGCCCTGGCGGAACTGCTCGGTGAGCGGTGCGGTTTCGCGGGCTCGTCGGCGGACTACCAGCGGCTGGAGTCGTCGCTGCTGCACGAGGTGCTGCGGCGGCGGCGCGGGCTGCCGATCCTGCTGTCCGTGGTGTGGATCGAGGTGGCGCGGCGGGCGGGCGCTCCGGTGTACGGGGTGGCGCTGCCCGGCCATTTCGTCGTCGGGTTCGGCGATCCGGCCGAGCGGGTGCTGGCCGATCCGTTCGACGGCGGCCGCCCGATGACCGGGCAGGACGCGGAGCTGCTGGTGGCGGGGGCGACCGGGGAGCCCCTCGGCGAGTCGATGCTGGTGCCGGCGCGGCCGCTGGAGATCGTGCTGCGGATCCTGAACAACATCAGGGCGTGGGCGGCAACCCGCCCGGAACGGACGGACGTGGCGCTCTGGGCGGTGGACCTCTCGCTGCTGCTGCCCTCGCACCCGGCGCGGCTGCGGTACGAGCGGGCGCAACTGCTCGTACAGAGCGGGCAGTTCCTGCGCGGGGCGGCGGAGATGGAGGAGTACGCGGAGGTCGTGGACAAAGTCGAACCCGAGGCGGCGGAAGCGATCCGGCGGAAGGCGCAGGCGGCGCGGGCGATGCTGAACTGAGCGCCGCGGGGTGCGCGGGCCCTCTCGCGCCCCGGTCCGCGACCCCGGTCCGCGCCCCCTCGCTCAACGCCGCTCTCTCACTCCCGCTCCCTCACCGCCGTCGCCAGTACCTCGGGGGCCGGCCCTCGTGCACGATGCCCAGGCGTTGCGTGGCCCGGGTCAGGGCCACGTACAGGTCGTTCGGGCCGCGCACCGAACGGTCGAGGACGGCCGCGGGGTCGGCCGGCAGTACCGCGTCGAACTCCAGCCCCTCGGCCTGCCGCACGCCGAGGACCACGACCCGGTTCCCCGGCGGTGCTCGACATGCTCTTGTCGAAGACGGCATGGGAATGGCTCTGCTGGGGCCAGCGCGCCCCTGCTCTCCGGAGCGCAGGGGACCACGACCGATTCCAGTGTCGGCGGGGCGAACCAATTTCCCGGCCCGGTCGTGTCCGGTTCGCCGACCGTATCGCCGACCCGGATGTCGCCGAGTCCCCGGAGCTTGGCGATCCGGCCGGCTCCGACCGCCGCCTCGCGCAGGACCGAACCGCGGTCGAAGACCCTGATCGCGGTCACTTTCCCCTCACCACGCCCCGCCGCCGCTGCCCGCGTGTCCGTCGCTCCGGCCGAACGGCACCCGATCTCGGACCCGTACCGTGCCCGAGAACATCCGGACGTACGCGATCTTCTCGCCGCCCGGCCCCCGCTCGACCTTGAAGACGGTGCCCGACACCGGCCCCTCGGCATCGCCCGAGCTCGCGGGCAGCAGCTCCCTGACCTCGCTGATCAGGGCGGCCACCCCCACTCCGGTGATCGCCGACCCGAAGAACACCGGACGCACCAGCGCCTGCCCGGTCTGTACCGTCAGCCCTTCGCGCAGCCTGCGGTAGGGGAGCGGCGCCGCGTTCTCGTCGTACGCGGCCAGCAGCGCGTCGTCGTGGTCGGTGAGAAGCTCGGCCGGCCGGTGCCCCGGCCCACGCGTCCGGGAGATCCCAGCCGGCCGGAGCGGTCAGCGAGGCACAGCGCGGTCGACTCGGCCAGGGCTCCGCCCCTCAGAGCGGTCCGGGGCGAAGCCCCACCGCGACCCGGCACACTGCGGTCCTCGCCCCAATTCCCTTGCCTTCAACGGGCGTTCATGCCAACCGAAAGACCCATCGCGGACCGCGAAGACGCCCGGACAGTCGAACGGAAAACTCGGCAAACGAGTGGACCGTCGCCGCCCAAACCTCCGCCCGGCGCTGCATGCAGTCCAACGGGTGATTATCGACGATTCGCCACTCGAAGGGCCCACGACCTGGCTCCACTACGGCGCTCCCCGCTGGCGCGAACCCCCATTCCGGCTGACGGTGGATCACGTCGCCACTGCCCCACACTGAGTCGACAGCCCGTCACTCTGCGCAGTTGCGGCGGAAGGAATGTGTTCAGATGCGCTCTGCCCGCACACTGTTCGCTTCGGCCGCTGTCACAGCGGTCCTCGCCATCACCGGTCCCTCCGCCTACGCCATGGTCACGGCGGCGGACTCGGGACATGACCAAGGCTCCTCGTCGTCGCGCGGCGACGAGCACGGAAGGGACGACAACGGCGACCGCGGCGGCCGGGAGGACCACGGCGACCGCGGCGGTCGGGACGAGGGCCGCGGCGACGACCGCGGCGGTCGGGACGAGGGCCGCGGCGACGACCGCGGCGGCCGGGACGAGGGCCGCGGCGACCGCGGCGACGACCACGGCGGCCGTGACAAGGGCCGGCCGCAGGGTGGTATGCACACCGGCGGTGGCTTCATGGCCGGCATCGTCACCGGCGACCGCGACAACGGACGCGACGAAGGCGGTCGCGACGGTGACCGCGGCCGTGACGAAGGTGGCCGTGGCGGCGACGAAGGCGGTCGCGACGAAGGTGGCCGCGGCGGCGACGAAGGTGGCCGCGGCGGCGACGAGGGCAAGCCGCGCGGTGGTATGCACACCGGCGGCGGCTTCATGGCCAAGGTCGTCGCAGGCGACGAGCGTGGTCGTGGCGGCGACGAGGGCGGCCGCGGCGGCGACGAGGGCGGCCGCGGCGGCGACGAAGGTGGCCGCGGCGGCGACGAAGGTGGCCGCGGCGGCGACGAGGGCGGCCGCGGCGGCGACGAAGGCGGTCGCGGCGGCGACGAAGGTGGCCGCGGCGGCGACGAAGGCGGTCGCGACGAAGGTGGCCGCGGCGGCGACGAGGGCAAGCCGCGCGGTGGTATGCACACCGGTGGCGGCTTCATGGCCACGACCCTCACCAGCGACCGCGACGAGGGCGGCCGTGACGAGGGCGGCCGCGGCGGCGACGAGGGCGGCCGCGGCGGCGACGAAGGCGGCCGCGGCGGCGACGAAGGCGGCCGCGGCGGCGACGAAGGCGGCCGCGGCGGCGACGAAGGCGGCCGCGGCGGCGACGAAGGCGGCCGCGGCGGCGACGAAGGCCGTGGCGAGGGCAAGCCGCACGGTGGTATGCACACCGGCGGCGGCGGGATGGCGATGACCGGTAGCAGCCTGGCCGCCGGTTCGGTGCTGCTGCTCGGCGGCATCGGCGCCGGCGCGTACAAGCTGCGCCGCCGTCAGTCCTCGGGTGGCGCGATCGCCTGACCGGGCCCAGCCCTCAGCCGGTCGTTACGTTGTCGCGGCCGTCGTCCCTCGGGGCGGCGGTCGCGGCGCCTTCGTTTCACCGGCGCCACCGCCCTATCCGGCCCCACCAGTCCGTCCGGCCCCGCAGCCTGTCCGGCCCCTACCGGTCGAGCCCCGGCACACCCCCCTCAACACCACGCAAGTGCAAGTGAAAGGCACGTCCCCATGGCAGCCGCCCCGCAGTCACCCGGCTCCGCCCCCTCCCGGACCGCCCCCGGATCCACACTAGGCCGCGCCTTGACGTGGCCTGCCGTGGCAGCCGGGCTCGGCATGCTCCTCATCTACAACTCGATCAACCCCTCGGTCGACGACAAGCCCCCGGCCCCGCCCGCCGCCGCTGTCGCGCCCGCCGTGCCCGAGGTCCTCGGCTCCCACGCCCCGCCCCCTCCCGTCACCCCGTCGGAAGCGCCCGTCGGCCCGGCGATGTCCCGTTCCGTACCGAAGCGGCTCCAGATTCCGTCGCTCGCTGTCAACGCACCGTTCACCGGCCTGGCCGTCGGCGCCGACGGCCGGCTGACCCCGCCGCCCGCCAACGACCCCAACCTGGTGGGCTGGTTCAAGGACGGCGTCACCCCCGGCGAGCGCGGCGCCGCGATCGTCGCGGGCCACGTCGACACGATGACCGGTCCGGCCGTGTTCCTGCAGCTTCAGTTCCTCAAGCCGGGTGCCACGGTCGACATCACCCGTGCCGACGGCTCGGTCGCCACGTTCAAGGTCGACACCGTCGAGACGTTCAGCAAGGCCAATTTCCCGGACAAGCGCGTCTACTTCGACACCCCGTCCGCGCAACTCCGCCTGATCACCTGCGGCGGCGCGTACAACAAGACCGTCAAGGACTACGAGGACAATGTGGTGGTCTTCGCCCACCTCGACTCCCCCAAGAACGGCTGACGGCCGACCGGCGGCCCACGACGCCGCGATGCGACCACCCGCCGGGGGCGGCACGGACCCCGAGTCCGTACCGCCCCCGTACGTACGTCTTCCTCAGCGCCGCAGGCCGTCACCCTTGACCGCCGTGACGAACGGCGTCCAGGCCGAGGCCGCGAAGACGACGGCCGGTCCGTGCGGGTCGTGGTCTCGGTGAACCGAGCGGAGAACGCCCCCATTGCCTTTCTCTCGACGCTCTACAGCCAGCCCTTCTCGCGGGCGATGCGGACCGCCTCCGCGCGGTTGCGGACCGCCAGTTTCTGGATCGCCGTCGAGAGGTAGTTGCGGACCGTGCCCTGGGAGAGGTGGAGTGCGGCGGCTATCTCCGCGTTCGTGGAGCCGTCCGCCGCCGTGCGCAGCACATCGCGTTCGCGGTCGGTGAGCGGGTTCGCCCCGTCGGCGAGCGCGGCGGCCGCGAGGGTGGGGTCGATGACGCGCTCCCCGGCGAGCACCTTCCGTACCGCCGAGGCCAGTTGGGCGGCCGGGGCGTCCTTCACCAGGAAGGCGTCGGCGCCCGACTCCATGGCGCGGCGCAGGTAGCCGGGGCGGCCGAAGGTGGTGACGACGACGACTTTCACGGCCGGAAGTTCGCGCCGCAGCGCCGCCGCCGCGTCGATGCCCGTCATGCCCGGCATCTCGATGTCCAGGAGCGCCACGTCGATGCGGTGCTCGTGGGCCGCGGCGAGCACCTCGTCCCCGCGGGCGACCTGGGCCACCACCTCGATGTCGGATTCCAGGCCGAGGAGTGCCGCGAGAGCCTCGCGCACCATGGACTGGTCCTCGGCGAGGAGGAGTCTGATCATGCTCATTCCGTGGATCCTAGGCCGGATCCGAGCGGAACGGTCAGGGTCAGGGTGAAGCCTTTACCGGATGCGGAGCGGGAGTTGCCGGCCGGGGCGATCAGCGTGCCGTCGACCGTGGCGAGGCGTTCGGTGATGCCCGTGAGGCCGTTGCCCGGTTCCGTGCCCGAGGCGCCGACGCCGTCGTCCGCGACGGTGAGTTCGAGGACCCGGCCGTCGAGGGTCTGGCGCGGGACGAGGGTGACGGTGCAGTGCCGGGCGCCGCTGTGGCGTACGACATTGGTGACGGCTTCGCGCAGCGCCCAGGCGAGCACCTCCTCCGGCTTCTCGGGAACGTCCTCGGGAGCCTCGGCGGGGACGTCGGCGGTGATGCCCGCGGCGGCGAGTGCGGTACGGGCTCCGGCCAGTTCGCCGGGGAGGGTCGGACGGCGGTAGCCGGTGACGGCGCCGCGTACGTCGACCAGGGCCTGGCGGCTGACCCGTTCGATGTCCGCGACCTGCGCGGCGGCCTGCTCCGGATGGTCGGGGAGCATCCGCCCGGCCAGCTCGCTCTTGAGCGCGATGAGCGAGAGGGAGTGGCCGAGCAGGTCGTGCAGATCGCGGGCGAGCCGCAGCCGCTCCTCGTTGGCGGCGAGCTGGGCGACGGTCGCGCGGGCTTCGCGGAGCTGGATCATCGTTCGGATCATCTGCCGTACGCCGGTCATCGCGAAGCCGCCGAGGAGCGACGGGAAGACCAGGGCGGTGATGATCTCGCGGGGGTGGTCGTCGGTGAGGCCGAGGAGGACCAGGACGGTGACGACCGCGGGAATCAGCCAGCGGGCGGTCCGCAGCGGCAGTGTGGCGCCGACGGAGACCGCCACGTACACGAAGAGGACCAGCCAAGCGGTGCCGAGCGTCAGGGAGAGAGTGACGGCGAGGGCGCCGAGGAAGGCGATCGAGGACTGGACGACGCGCCGGTCGAGGGCCTTCGACGTGTGGCGGAAGACCAGCACCAGATAGGTGCCGACGAAGACCAGCAGACCCAGTATGCCCAGGGCGGTGCCCCACGGGGTGTGGTGGCCGTCGGACAGGTCCTTGACCGGGGCGCTCATGAACGCGAGCCAGACACCGATCCAGAGCAGCTTGATCCCGACCTGCCGGCGGCTCGTCGGCGGGCGCCCGGCACCCACGTACTCCTCCTCGTCGTTCACGCCTTCAGGGTGTCCTTCCGGTAGAGCCAGGCCGCTCCGCCCGCGAAGATCAGGAAGTAGACGCAGAGGACGGCGACGTCCTTGCCGTGCGGCGACCCGCCCATTTCGATCGCCTGACCGAGAGAAGCGTACGCGTGTGTGGGCAGCCATTCGGAAATGTTCTGGAGCCACTGTGGGAAGGTCGCGCTGGGCATCCACAGACCGCCGAGGATGGAGAGCCCGAAGTAGATGATCATCGTGATCGGGCGGACCGCGTCGCCGCTGGCGATGTAGCCGATGGCGGCCCCGAGCGCGGCGAAGGCCAGCGAACCGGCCCAGATGACCCCGGTCAGCGCGAACCACTGCCAGGTGTCCAGCCGTACGTGTTTGACGGTGGCGGCAACCAGGAACACGACCACGATGCAGGGCAGGGTGACCATCGCCGCACCGGCGATCTTCGCCAGGACGTAGCCGCGACCGGGCAGTGCGGTGAGCCGGAGCTGGCGGACCCAGCCCTTCTCGCGCTCCTTGGCGATGCGTTCGCTGTTGCCCATGAGGACGGCGGTCAGCGCGCCGAAGGAGGCCATCGAGACCATGAAGAAGGCCTGGAGGGTGAGGTCGCTGTCGGGGACCTTGTCCGTGGTGTTCCGGGTGCCGGAGATCAACAGGTAGATCACCGACGGGTAGATGACCGAGAAGAACATGAATTTCTTGTTCCGCAGGGTGCGGGTCACTTCGAGCCGGATGAGGGCCCACGAGAAGAAATTCAGCACGGGGTCTTGGCCTCCTCGGCCTCGGTGATGGCGACGAAGGCCTGCTCCAGGCCGAGTCCCGCGACTTCGAGTTCGCGCGGGTAGAGGCCGAGCCCGTAGACCGCGTGGACGGTCGCGTCGGCGTCGTGCGACTGGATGCGGACCCCGTTGCCGCTGATGTCGAGGGTGGACAGGAACGGCAGGCCGCGCAGGGCCGCCTCGTCGACCGGGCCCTCCAGCTCGAAGGAGATCCGGCGGGCCCCGGCCTTCGCCTTGATCTCGGCGGCCGTGCCGTCGGCCAGCAGCCGGCCCTTGTGGAGGACGAGGACGCGGTCGGCGATCGCGTCGGCCTCTTCGAGGTAGTGGGTGGCGAACAGGACGGTGCGGCCCTGCTCGGCCTGCTCGCGCATGGTCGCCCAGAAGGCCTGGCGGGCCGTGACGTCCATGCCGGTGGTCGGCTCGTCGAGGACGATCAGGTCGTTGGCCCCGGCGGTGGCGAGCGCGAACCGTACGCGCTGCTCCTGGCCGCCGGAGAGCTTGTTGACCATGCGGTCGGCGATCTGCGCGATGCCGGCGCGGGACAGCACCTCGCCCACCGGGTGGGGCCTGGGGTGCAGATCGCAGGCGAGGCGGACGAGTTCCCCGACCGTGACATCCTCCATCAGGCCGCCGCTCTGCAGCATCGCGCCGACGCGGCCCGCGGCGATGGCGCCCTGCGGGGTGGTGTCGAAGACCCGGACCGAACCGGAGTCCGCGGTGCGCAGGCCGAGGAGCAGATCCAGGGTGGAGGACTTTCCGGCGCCGTTGGGGCCGAGGAGCGCCACGGTCTCGCCGGGGTGCAGATCGAGGGTGAGTCCGTCGACGGCGCGCACCGTCCCGTACACCTTGCTGACCCGGTCGAAGCGGACCACGGCGGTCTTGGCTCCGGTGGTCTCGGGGGCTGTCGTTGTCATGCGTCCAGCGTGGCGGAGCGGGGGGTGGGCTCGGCAGGGCCGTGGGTCGTGGAATCCGGATGACAGATGTCATGCGGAGCGCGTGACACCGGACGCCGGTGGGGGTGGCGGGGGCGGGCGTCGGGAGCACCTGTGGGTGGCGGGGGCGGGCGGGCGTCAGAAGCACCTGTGGATGGCGGGGGCGGACGGGCGGGCGTCAGAAGCACCTGTGGGTGGTGCGCCCGCCCGGACACGGCGCCGCCCCCGGCCGGGGTCCGGACGGGGGCGATGTACGGGTGTACGGGTGTGCCGGTGCGGTTATCCGTTGCCGCCGAGGTCGATCGTGACGGTCCGCTCGACGGGGTTCCTGCCGAGCAGCGCGGTCTGCATGGCGTGCGCCACGTCGTCCGCACTGAGCTGGTGCTTCTTGCCGTCGGCCTTGGTGACCATGATGCCGTCGAAGACGCCGTCGCAGAGGGTGTCGATGGCCTTCTTGTCGTAGTGCTCGACGAGCCGGCCCTTGACCGGCACCATCGTGAGGATCTGCGGCAGCGACCGCGCCGGGCCGAACTGGATCTGCTTGGGACCGGCCTTGATGGTGATCAGGCCGGACATCGCGGGCTTTGCGAACTCCTTCATCGCCCGGTCCAGTTCCGCCTGGCTGATGGTGGGTTCGCGGCTGGTGACGGGCAGTTGGACGGGGTTCGTCCGGCCGGTCTCCACCTGGGCCCGGTACGCGTCACGCACCGAGATCAGCGACTGGTTGACGTCCAGCGCCTTGCCCGTCTTGCCGGGTACGGCGACGGCCTTGCCCGGCTCGAAGCGGATCGTGCCGTCGTTGGCCGAGCCGGAGACGCCCGCCAGGTCCGTGAGCGCGACCCCGAGCTTCTCCTCGTCCACCGGGATCACCGGGTCGACGACGCGCTTGCTGCCGAAGAGGGAGCCGATGACGGAGAGCGGGTTGTAGTCGCTGCCCGCGGCCGAGCGCACGGTCTCCTGGCTGTCCAGGCCGAGCCCCGCCTTGTCCGGTGCGAGCTCGGTCTTCTTGCCGTCCACGGACAGTTGGAGGGGGGTTTCGGCGCGCTTGCCGAGTGCGGCGTCCAGCTTCGCGACGCCCTCCTCCTTCGTGCCGCCGCCGATGTCGACGCCGAGGACCGTGGTGCCCTTGGGGACGTCGGAGTGGTTCATCAGCAGCCCGGCGCCGTACGCGACACCGAGCAGGCCGACGACACCGGCGCAGAGGAGGACCAGCTTGGAGCGGCCCTTCTTCTTCGCGGGCGGGGCCGCCGGAGCGGGACGCGCGGCAGGAGTGGGCGACGCGCCGGCGGGACCGCCGGGCCCGGCCGGACCGGTGCCCATCGCGTCGTCCGCAAGACCGGGCGTCAGGCCGGAATGCCCGCCGCCGGGGCCGCCCGCGCCCGTGAACAGGGACGGGGGCGGGAACGGCGAGCGGTGCTCCGGCGGGACGACGGGGATGCCGCTGGTGAGCGTGTCACCGGAGACGTTGCCGCCCCGGCCGGCGGAGGCCGGGCCCGGCGACTGGGGCGTCAGCACCGCGGTGTCGTCGGACATCCGCGGAGGCACGCCACCGGGGGCGCCGGGACCCTTCGGGCCCGCCGAACCTCCGGGGCCCGCCGTGCGGAAGCCGCCCGCCCCGTCGAGGTTCGGGGTCAGGGCCGAAGTGCCGGTGACGCCCGTGGTCGGTCCGGAGGGGCCGGGCGTGTGCACGCCGAGGTCGGGCGTGGGGCGCGGGCCGCCGGGCGCGCGGGGGCTGAGCTCGTCGAGGGCGCTGCCGGGGCGGGGCGCGTCCTGCTCGCCCGTGCGCTGCGGCCCGTCCGAGAAGTACGGCAGCTCGGCGCGCGGCGGGGTGTGCGCCGCGCCCTTGGTGCCGTCGGCGCCACCGGGCGCGGCGGAGCCGACGACCGAGGTGTTCGTGGGGGCTTTGCGCGGGGCGAACCAGTCGCCGCCGTTCTTCTCCCTGGCCGGCTTCTCGGCGGCCGGTTCCGCACTCGCCGAACCGGGTCTCGCCTCGGCGGCCGGTGCGGTGTCGGCCGTGTCCGACGCGCCGCTCGACGCCGGCGAGGCGGGGCGCGGGATGCTGCTCGTGCGCTCGGCCTCGGTGGCGTCGGCGTCGCCCATGGGCGTACGCATGACGACGGGCGGGATGGGACGCGACCCCGGGATGTTGATCCGGATGCGCGTCGTCAGCGTCGTCTCGGTCCTCGGTTCCTCGGACTGAGGCGGATCCGCAGGCTTCGGGGCCCCCTCCGGGGCGTCCTGCGAAGGGTGCAGCGACGGATACTGGCGGGATCCGTACGGCGGCGTCCCCGAGGGGTACGCGGCTCCTCCACGCCCCTGAGGCCCGGAGGGCGAACTGTCAGTTTCACGACTCAAAGCAGGTTCTCCCGATTGGCTCCGCCGCCCGTACTTCCCCCATGCCGCAGGCCAGGGGACGGCTCGGCGCGCGAACCACCTTACTGGCCGCCGCCGACAGACACCTCGCGGCCGGGGGAATCGACTGCGCGACCGCCGGACGGACAAGGGGCATTACGGGATCGGACGTGGCACATTACTTGCCAGGTCGGCCGCTGTCGGCATCCGTTCGCGGCGACCGCGACATGGTGGCACAGATCACAGCGACAGCCATCCCGCCCAGCATGAAGAGGGTGAGGCCCAGTTCATCGCCGAAGACATAGTCTCCTTCCGGCCGTCCACCCAGCAGCACAATGACCGAAATCAGCCAGCCCGCGGCCGGGGCCAGAGCGCCGAGCTGGGTGCCGAAGACGCAGCGCCCGCCGTAGAACAGTCCGGCGCACGCGGCCAGCGCGAGCAGCAATCCGGCGGGGAACCAGGCCGCTTGGACCAGTACCCCGGCGATCCCGACAAGCGCACCGAGGACGGCGAGGCCCGCATAGGCGGCGATCCGCCCGGGGTTGAGGGGCGCGGCGAGGCCGGTGGCCGCGGTGTCCCTGGCGGGCGTACCGGTGCGTGGTGTGCGCTGCTTGCCGTCGCTCATCGTTCGGCTCCCGATACGTCGGCTCCACGCACGTCCGCTTCCGGTACGTCCGCTTCCGGTACGTCCGCTTCCGGTACGCCTGCTTCCGGTACGCCTGCTTCCGGTACGCCTGCTTCCGGTACGTCCGCTTCCGGTACGTCCGCTTCCGGTACGCCTGCTTCCGGTACGTCCGCTTCCAGTACGCCTGCTTCCGGTACGTCCGCTTCCGGTACGCCTGCTTCCGGCACTCCGGCGAACAGGTCGTCCTCGCGGGCGCCTTGAGGGGCCCCGGAGGTGCCGCGTACCAACTCGTAGTACTCGGTGGTGAAGACGGGCTGGCCGAGGTCGTTGGAGAGAGCGAAGAAGGGGCCGTCCACGACGATCTGAGTAGTGTGGGCCCGCATCGCGGCGCTCTTGGCGGCCGCGTGGGCCGAGCCGTCGATCCGCGCGGTGATCCTCGTGTCGTCGGCCACACCCGGTACGTCGTCGAGGGCGGCGATCCTCGGGAAGGCGTCCGGCGCCGTCTCCCGCAGGCGCGCGAAGCCCTCTTCGGCCACCGAGCGCGGCACCCGGTTCCAGTAGATCTTGGCGATGGTGTGCGGGGCGTCCGGGGCGTCCGGTCCCGGGCGGTACGCCGGGTCGGCGGCCAGCTCCGCCGCCCGCATCGCGACGCGGTGCGCCTGGATGTGGTCGGGGTGCCCGTAGCCGCCGTCGGGGTCGTACGTCACGAGAACCTGCGGGCGCACCGAGCGGATCACCTCCACGAGGTACCCGGCGGCGGCGTCCACGTCCGCGTCCCAGAAGGCGCCGGGGCGGTGGTTCTGCTCGGCGCCCATCATTCCGGAGTCGCGGAAGCGGCCGGGGCCGCCGAGGAGGCGGTGGTCGGTGACTCCCAGCTCCTTCATCGCCGCGGCGAGTTCACCCCGGCGGTAGGGGCCCAGGGTGTCGTCCCGGTCGGCCGCGAGATGGGCGAGGGCGGGCGGGATGATCTCGCCCTCCTCGCCGAGTGTGCAGGTCACCAGGGTCACCTGGGCGCCCTCGGCCGCGTACTTGGCCATGGTGGCGCCGTTGTTGATCGACTCGTCGTCGGGGTGCGCGTGCACCAGAAGCAGACGCCGGGCGGGATGGTCCGTCATAGGGACCACCCTACGAGCCGAGCGCCTCGGGGCCTGACCGCACACCGGCCGACGACGAACCGGGGCGCGTAACCGGGGCTCAGAACTTGAGGCTGCCGATCATGCCGGCCACATTCGTGGTCAGGTTCGAGATGCTGGGCGCAATGGACGAGCTGGCCAGATAGAAACCGAGCAGCGCGCAGACCACCGCATGTCCGCCCTTCAGTCCGGATTTCCGGATCAGCAGGAAGACGACGATCGCCAGCAGCACCACCGCCGAAATCGAGAGTGCCACGGCGGTTCACCTCCATCAGTACGGTCGGGACGGGCAGCACACATGGAGCCAGCAGGTTCATACCCACCAAGCGCTACGGATCATAACTATCCGTGGCACCGCATTGATCGGGGCACAGCAGCACGAGGGGCGCACGACCGGGTGGTCGGGGACTAGGTTCGAGCCCATGACTTCGCAGAAGATCTCGTTTCCCCGCCAGCACGCCAGGACCATGCGGTTCACCCTCGGCGCCCCCCGTGCGTTCACCGTTTCACCCGACGGTGAGCGGGTGATCTTCCTGCGGTCCGGCTCGGGCACGGACCGGGCGGGCCGGCTGTGGGTGCTGGACCTGCCGGCGGGCGGGGCGCCGAAGGAGCGCGTCGTCGCCGATCCCGGGACACTGCTGGGCGGTTCGGCGGAGCGGCTGTCGGCGCAGGAGCGGGCCCGGCGCGAGCGCAGCCGTGAGGGCTCCTCGGGGATCGTCGGCTACGCGGTCGACGCGGCGGCCGAGTTGGCGGCGTTCGCGCTCTCCGGGAAGGTGTACGTCGCGCAGTTGCGGGCGGGTACGGCGCGGGCGCTGCCGGTGCCCGGTCCGGTGATCGACCCGCGGCCCTCGCCGGACGGGCGGCACATCGCGTACGTGTCCAAGGGCGCGCTGCGCGTCGTGGGCGCCGACGGCGACGGGGACCGGGCGCTCGCGGAGCCGGAGGGGGAGAACGTCAGTTACGGTCTGGCGGAGTTCATCGCGGCCGAGGAGATGCAGCGCTCGCGGGGCTTCTGGTGGTCGCCGGAGTCGGACCGGCTGCTGGTCGCCCGGGTCGACGACAGTCCCGTACAGCGGTGGTGGATCGCGGATCCCGCGCACCCGGACCGCAGGCCCGCCGAGGTCGCCTACCCGGCGGCGGGGACGCCCAACGCCGAGGTGCGGCTCTTCGTGACGGGCCTGGACGGCAGCCGTACCGAAGTGGTCTGGGACCGGGCACGCCATCCGTATCTGGCTCAGGTGCACTGGTCGTCAAACGGGGCTCCGCTGCTCCTCGTACAGGCTCGTGACCAGCAGAGCCAGCTGTTCCTCGCGGTGGACACGGAGACCGGGACGACGCGGACGGTGCATGCCGACGAGGACCCGGTCTGGCTGGAAATCTTCCCCGGCGTGCCCGCCTGGGCACCGGACGGGCGGCTTGTGCGGATCGCGGACGAGGGCGGGGCGCGGGTGCTCGCGGTCGGCGACCGGCTGCTGACCGGGGCGCAGTTGCAGCTCCAGGCGGTCCTGGACATCGGTGATTCGGATGTCCTGGTGTCGGCGTCGGCGGGCGAGGAGGCCGCGGAGCCGGAGATCGGCGAGAGCCATGTGTACCGGGTCAACGAGCTGGGCATCGAGCGGATCTCCGAAGGGGCGGGGGTGCATTCGGCGGTCCGCGCGGGCGGGGTGACGGTGCTGGTCTCCCAGTCCCTGGACCGGCCGGGGGCCCGTGCCGAGGTGCTCCGGGGCGGCAGGCGGATCGCCACCGTGACGAGCTTCGAACAGGAGCCGGTCCTGTCGGCACGGGTGCGTCTCACCGAAGGGGGCGCACGGCGAATTCCGTGCGCCGTGTTGCTCCCCGACGGGTATACGGAATCGGACGGTCCGCTTCCGGTCCTCATGGATCCGTACGGCGGACCGCACGGCCGGCGGGTGCTCGCCGCCCACAATCCGCATCTGACGTCACAGTGGTTCGCCGATCAGGGCTTCGCGGTGGTCGTCGCGGACGGCCGGGGCGCGCCGGGGCGTTCACCGGGCTGGGAGAAGGCCGTCAAGGACAATCTCGCCCTCACGGTGGACGACCAGATCGAGGCGCTGCACGCGCTGGCCGGGCGGTTCCCGCTGGATCTCGGCAAGGTGGCGATCCGCGGCTGGTCGTTCGGCGGCTATCTGGCGGCGCTGGCCGTGCTGCGGCGGCCGGATGTCTTCCACGCGGCGGTGGTGGGCGCTCCGGTGACCGACCAGCGGCTGTACGACACCCACTACACCGAGCGCTACCTCGGCGACCCGGCGAAGCAGCCGGAGGTGTACGCGCGCAACTCGGTGCTGACGGACGAGGGGCTCTCCGGGGCCGCGGACCAGGTCCGGCCGATGATGATCATCCATGGTCTGGCGGACGACAACGTGGTGGTCGCGCACTCGCTGAAGCTGTCGTCGGCGCTGCTCTCGGCAGGGCGCCCGCACGAGGTGCTGCCGCTCAGCGGGGTGACGCACATGACGCCGCAGGAGCAGGTGGCGGAGAATCTGCTGCTGCTCCAAGTGGACTTCCTGAAGCGGTCGTTGGGGCTGTACGAGTGATCTGATCAGGACGCCCCGGCAGGCGTCGACCGGCGGGCGGCAGTCGATGGACCGACTGCCGCGATCCGTCACCAGCCCGGCGGCGGCTGGGACGGGGGCGGCGGGCCGAAGACGCCGGGCCGGGGATAGCCGTACCCCTGCCCATAGCCCTGGTGGGGCTGGGCGGGGGCGTCCGCGGTGCCCCGGCGGGCCAGCACGATGAGCACCACCGCACCGGTGACGACTTCGAAGAACCAGGTCAGTACGGTGAGTTGCTCCTCGGTCGGCAAATCACCGAAGTGATCGAGGAATTCGTAGTGCACGGCGCGGGCCACTCCCAGCACGCCGGCGGACAGCAGCGCACCGGCCGCGATCATGCCGAACGGCCGTGCGTGCACGGCGCGGCAGAGCGCGCTCGTCCCCGCGTACAGACAGAGCAGCGCGACGAGTGCACTGCTCCAGCCCGGCGGAGGGTCGGTCAGCGCCTGGATCGCCCGGTTCCCGCCCAGGTACCAGTCGGGGTAGAACTCGGGGAACCGCACGGCCTGACGGATCTCCCAGGCGATCAGGACCGCTCCGGCGGCGCCCAGCAGCAGAAAGGCGGTCACTCCGGCGCCCTGCCCCGGACGGCCCGGGGTGGCCTCGGAGAAGTCGCGCGGCGTCCTGCGCCCGGCCCCCGCGGTGATGATCAGCGCGATGCCCGCCGCGAGGGCCACGAAGGCACAGACGAGGGCGCGGGTGCGGAGGTCGTCGGAGTACGCGGCGTCCATCCGGGACTCACCGATGTTCCAGAGTCCGGGGAGCCGCATGGCGAGGGTGACCACTCCGGTGGCGACCAGCACCGTTCCGGCCACCGAGGACCGCAGGGCCGCGACGGCGGCGACCACATACGCCACGAGCAGCATCACGTCGTCGGCCGAGGTGGTGGGCAGCACGGCCGGTCGCATCTCGTACATCTCGTAGTAGCCCGCCCAGTACTTCCACAACTGCCCCGGATCGTCGACGGCCTGGAGATCCCGTACGAGCCAGCCCGCGACGATCACCGCGAGCAGGGCACAGAGGACAGCGCCGGTGATCCTTGCTCCGCGCGTGACTATCACGCGAGCGATACTCCCCCGGCCGCCGCCCGCCGGACAAGAGGGTCGCCCGGATGGTGCCTTAACGGGCAACCGGCCGGAGGGACTTGAAAGCCCCCCGGCCGGTTCACAGCACCCGCACGGCCGTACGACGACCATCGTGGCGCGTTCGTATATCGGAGGTGGGACGGATATCGGAGGTGGGACGGCCGAGTTGCCCGCGCGTTGACGCGTCCGCGCTCAGCCGGCCCGGCTGCTCCCGGACGGCGACGGCCCGTCCTTGCGCCCCACGGCGCCCGGGGAGCCCGTCCCGCCCTCCTCCGGCGCCTCGTCGGCCCCCCTGGGCAGCCCCTCCGGCGACTCCCCCGGCAGTTCCTCCGTCGGCTCCGTCGGCAGCTCCCCCGGCGTCTCCAGCAGCCCCTCCGGCGGCACCACCTGCTTCTCCTCGGCGAAGTGACAGGCCGAGTCGTGCTTGGCCGGGATGTCCGTCAGCCGGAAGACCGCCGGGACCGCCAGCAGCGGCACCTCCAGTGCGCACCGCTCCTGCGCCTTCCAGCAGCGGGTGCGGAAGCGGCAGCCGGAAGGCGGGTTGGCGGGCGACGGGACGTCACCGTGCAGGATGATCCGCTCCCGGTGCTCGCGCGCCATCGGGTCCGGCACCGGCACGGCGGACAGCAGCGCCTGGGTGTACGGATGCGTGGGGTGCTCGTAGATCTGCTCGTCGGTGCCGATCTCGACGATCCGGCCCAGGTACATCACGCCGACCCGGTCGGAGATGTGCCGGACGATCGACAGGTCGTGCGCGATGAAGACGTAACTCAGTCCGAACTCCGTCTGCAGCCGGTCCAGCAGGTTGACGACCTGCGCCTGCACGGAGACGTCGAGGGCGGAGACGGGTTCGTCGGCGACGATGATCTCGGGGTTCAGGGCCAGGCCGCGGGCGATGCCGATGCGCTGGCGCTGGCCGCCGGAGAACTGGTGCGGATAGCGGTTGATGTACTCCGGGTTGAGCCCGACGACGTCCAGCAGGTCCTGGACCCTGCGGCGCCGGTCGCCCTTCGGCGCCACCTCGGGATGGATCTCGTACGGCTCCCCGATGATGTCGCCGACCGTCATCCGGGGATTGAGCGAGGTGTACGGGTCCTGGAACACCATCTGGATGTTTCGGCGCACGGCCTTCAGGGCGCGCCCCGACAGCTTGGTGATGTCCTCGCCCTTGTACTTGATCGCGCCGGCCGTCGGCTGTTCCAGATGGACCAGCATCCTGGCCACGGTCGACTTGCCGCAGCCCGACTCCCCCACGATGCCGAGCGTCTCGCCCGCCGCCAGGTCGAAGGAGACCCCGTCGACCGCCTTGACGGCGCCGATCTGCTTCTTGATCAAGATGCCCTGGGTCAGCGGGTAGTGCTTGACGAGATCGCGGACCTCCAGAATGGGTTCGCCGCCCGCGCGGGTGCTCCCCGGTTCAGCGTGCATCGAGCGTCTCCTTCCAGAAGTAGCAGGCGCTCTCGCGGTTTGCGGCCACCTCGAACAGCGGCGGTACCTCGCCCCGGCAGATCTCCTGGGCCATCGGGCAGCGCGGATGGAAGGCGCAGCCGGGCGGGATGTGCAGCAGGTTGGGCGGCAGGCCCTTGATCGCGTACAGCTCCTGGCCCTTCTGGTCCAGGCGCGGGATCGACTGGAGCAGGCCCTTGGTGTACGGGTGAGCGGGTGCCCGGTAGATCTCGTGGACGGGGGCGGTCTCGACGATCCGGCCCGCGTACATCACGGCGATGTAGTCGGCGACGTCCGCGACCACGCCGAGGTCGTGGGTGATCAGGATCAGGCCCATGTTCAGTTCGCGCTGGAGCTCGGCGAGCAGGTCCATCACCTGGGCCTGGACGGTCACGTCGAGGGCGGTGGTGGGTTCGTCGGCGATGATCAGCGAGGGTTCCAGCGCCATCGCCATGGCGATCATGATGCGCTGGCGCATGCCGCCGGAGAACTGGTGCGGATAGTTCCCGACGCGTTCCTTCGCGGCCGGGATGCGGACCCGGTCCATCAGTTCGACGGCCTTCCGCTTGGCGTCCTTGTGGGACATTCCGCGGTGGACGACGAACATCTCGCCGAGCTGCTCCCCCACGCTGAGCACGGGGTTGAGGGAGGAGAGGGCGTCCTGGAAGATCATGGCCATCTCCTGGCCGCGGATCTTCCGGCGTTCGTCCTTCTTCATCTTCAGCAGGTCACGGTCCTTGAAGAGGATCTCGCCGCCGCTGATCCTCCCGGGGGGCATGTCGAGGATGCCCATGACGGCCTGCGCGGTGACCGACTTGCCGGAGCCGGATTCGCCGAGGACGGCCAGCGTCTCGCCCTCGGCCACCGAGTAGTTGACCCCGTTGACGGCTTTGGCCACGCCGTCGCGGGTGTGGAACTCCACGTGCAGATCGCGCACTTCGAGCAACATGGCAGCGGGCTCCTCAGCGCAGCTTGGGGTCGAGGGCGTCGCGCACCGCGTCGCCGAGCATGATGAACGCGAGCACGGTGATCGCCAGCGCACCGGCGGGCCAGAGCAGCATGTGCGGGGCGTTGCGGATGTACTGGGACGCGGCGGAGATGTCGATGCCCCAGGAGACGGCCGGCGGTTTCAGGCCGACGCCGAGGAACGAGAGGGTCGCCTCCAGCGAGATGTACGTACCGAGCGCGATGGTCGCGACGACGATCACCGGCGCGATGGCGTTCGGGGTGATGTGGCGCAGCATCATCCGCGTGTTGGAGGCGCCGAGCGCGCGTGCCGCCTGTACGTAGTCGTTCTGCTTGGCGGTGATCACGGAGCCCCGGGCGATGCGGGCGATCTGCGGCCAGCCCAGCAGCACGATGAAACCGATCACCGGCCAGACGGTGGAGCTGGTGACGACGGAGAGGAAGACCAGGCCGCCGAGGACGACGGGGATGCCGAAGAAGACATCGGTGAGGCGGGAGAGCATGGAGTCCCACCAGCCGCCGAAGAATCCGGCCAGGCCGCCGAGGAAGCCGCCGAGCAGGGAGACGCCCAGGGTGGCGCAGACGCCGACGGTGACGGAGTTCCTGGCGCCGTAGACGGTACGGGTGTAGACGTCGCAGCCCTGTCCGTCGAAGCCGAAGGGGTGGCCGGGCTGGGAGCCTTCCTGGGCCTTGCTCAGATCGCAGTTCAGGGGATCCTGGTCGGCGATCAGCGACGGCCAGATAGAGATGATCACCAGGAAGAGGATGATCAGGGCGGAGATGATGAAGACCGGGTTGCGGCGCAGGTCCCGCCAGGCGTCGGACCACAGGCTGCGCGGCTTCTCGGCGGGCCCGGTGCCCTCGGGACCGCCCGGCGTCTTTTCGAGGGTAGCGCCCTCCTCCAGTGCCAGGTCCATGACGCCTCCCGCGCCGGCCGGTGAGATCGCCTCGTCCGGTGTCTGCTCAGGCATAGCGGATCCTCGGGTCGAGAACGGCGTACAGCAGGTCGACGATCAGGTTCGCCGCCAGGAACACGAGGACCAGAATGGTGACGAACCCGACGACGGTCTGGGAGTTCTGGCGCAGGATGCCCTGGTAGAGCTGGTAGCCGACGCCATGGATGTTGAAGATCCGCTCGGTGACGATCGCCCCGCCCATCAGGGCGCCCACGTCCGTGCCGATGAAGGTGACGACGGGGATCAGCGAGTTGCGCAGCAGATGCCGGATGACGACGCGGCGCCTGGGCAGTCCCTTGGCGACGGCGGTACGGACGTAGTCGGCGCGGGCGTTCTCGGCGATCGAGGTCCGGGTGAGCCGGGTGACGTACGCCAGGGAGACCGAGGCGAGGACGAGTCCCGGGACGAGAAGCTCGTTGAAGGGCGCCTGAGGTGAGACGGACGGTTTGATGACGCCCCACTCCACTCCGAGGAGGAGCTGGAGCAGCAGACCGGTGACGAAGGTCGGGACGGAGATGACGACCAGGGTGAGGATGAGCACGGTGGTGTCGACGGGGCGGCCCCGGCGCAGACCGGTGACGACGCCGAGACTGATGCCGATGACGACTTCGAAGACGATCGCGACGACGGTGAGCCGGATGGTGACGGGGAAGGCGCTGCCCATCAGCTCGGTGACCTTCTGCCCGTTGAACGCGGTGCCGAAGTCGCCGGTGAAGACGTTGCCCATGTAGGTGGCGTATTGCTGCCAGACCGGCTTGTCGAGGCCGAATTCCGAGCGGAGTCGGGCTGCGGTCGCCGGGTCGCACTGGCGTTCGCCGCAAAGGCCCGCGATGGGGTCGCCCATCACGTTCACCATGAGGAAGATCAACAGCGTGGCGCCGAAGAAGACCGGGATCATCTGCAGCAGCCGCCGGATCACATAACGTCCCATGAAGGGCTCCGGGGGTCGCGGGGCAAAGGCTCGGGCTGGGGAGTAACGGGCCGAGGGATGCGGAAGCCGGGTGGCCGGTGCGTTGGTCCCTGGCACCGGCCACCCGGTCTCAACGGATCACTTGACCGTGATCTGCTCGTACACCGGGACGCTGAACTGGTTCAGCGACACATTGGAGACCCGGTCCGAGTAGCCGGCGCTGCCGTTCTGGTACCAGAGCGGGATGACGGGCATCTGCTCGACCAGGACCTTCTCCGCGTCCTGGAAGGTCGAGACCGCCGTGGCCTTGTCGGACTCGGCGTTGGCCTTGTTGACGAGGTCGTCGAACTTCTTGCTGCTCCACTTGCCGTCGTTGGAGGAGGCGTCGGTGTAGTACACCGGCTGCAGGAAGTTCTGGATCAGCGGGTAGTCCATCTGCCAGCCGGCCCGCCAGGCGCCGGTCAGCTTCTGCTGGGAGACCTGGCTGCGGAAGTCGGCGAAGGTGCCGACCGGACCGCCGACGCACGCCTTGTTGTTGCCCATCACCTTGTTGATGCTGATGCAGACGGCGTCGACCCACTCCTTGTGCGAGCCGGTGTCCGCGTTGTACGAGATCTTGAGCTGGCCACCGGGGATGCCGCCGCCCTCCTGGATCAGCTTCTTGGCGTTCGCCGCGTTGTACTCGCAGGGCGCGCCGCACAGCCCCTCCTTGAAGCCGCCGTCCGCGCCGAGGACCGGGGAGGTCCAGTCGGAGGCGGGGGTGCGGGTCTTCTGAAAGATCTGGCTGGTGATCTGATCGCGGTTGATCGCCATCGACAGGCCCTGGCGGACCTTGATGCCGCCGGGGGTGTCCCACTTCTTGTCGTAGAAGGGGAAGGCGATGGTCTGGATGATGCCGGCCGGGGTGTTGATGTACCGGTCGCCGAGGTCCGCCTTGACGTTCTTCAGTTGCGAGGCGGGTACGTCGTCGACGAGGTCGAGGTTGCCGGCCGTCAGGTCGGTGTAGGCGGTGTTGTTGTCGGTGTAGACCTTGAGGTCGATGCCACCGTTCTGCGCCTTGTCGTCCCCGGGGTACTTGTCCCACTTGCGCAGGTTCATCGACGAGCCCTTGGTGTACTTGTCGATGGTGTACGGGCCGTTGCCGATCGGCTTGGACACCCAGGCGGCGTGGTCGGTGAAGAAGGCCTTGGGCAGCGGGGCGAACGCCGGGTAGCCGAGGGTGTCGGGCCACAGCGAGAACTTCTGCATCAGCTTGACGGTGAAGGTCTTGTCGTTGACGAGCTTGAGGCCGGAGAGCGTGTGCGCCAAAGCGCTGCCGGTCCTCGGGTGGACCTTGTCGTATCCGTCGATGTAACCGAAGAAGTACGCGTTCTTCTGATTGTTCTTCAGCAGGGCGCCGTAGTTCCAGGCGTCCACGAACGACTTCGCGGTGACCTTCTCGCCGTTGCTGAAGGTCCAGCCGTCCTTCACGGTGATCGTGAAGTTCTGGTTGTCCTTGGTGTCGATCTTCTCGGCGAGCACGTTCGTGGCCGCGCCGGTCTTCGGGTCGTACTTCTTGAGTCCCCGGAAGATCATGTCGAGGACCTTGCCGCCCTGCACCTCGTTGGTGTTCGCGGGTTCGAGGGGGTTCTGCGGGTCGCCCCAGGAGGAACTCACGATTCCATTGGCCCCACCGCCACCACCGCCGCTGCTGCCCCCGCCGCCACATGCCGTCGCCGCCAGGGCGACGGCCACCGCACATGCGGCCCACTTGGCCTGTGTGGCTCCGCGCATGGAGTGCCTCCTCGTAGTTCTCCGTCTCACTTGGGGTCAAATATCACCTCATAGATCACATTGCGCACATTCACTCCACCCATTCGGGCACCACGGAACCACCCGGGTGGCCCCAAGGCCAGGGCCGGGAAACGGTCGCGCCCGCCCAGGACGGCAAAAGGCCCGGAACCTCGACAGGTTCCGGGCCTTCCGTGTCACACGTGCCGTACGACGGAGGTCGCACGCGCCGTCCTACGAAGCCGCGCCGACGACGTCCTTCTCCTCGGCGAAGTGGCAGGCCGACTCGTGCGCGGCCGGTGTGTCCGAGCCCCTGAAGCGCTCGGGGACCGCCAGCAGCGGCAGCTCCGTGGCGCACTTGTCCTGGGCCTTCCAGCACCGCGTACGGAAGCGGCAGCCCGACGGCGGGTTCGCCGGCGAGGGGACCTCACCGGTGAGGATGATCCGCTCGCGGCCCTCGCGGGCCTCCGGGTCGGGGACCGGGACCGCCGACAGCAGCGCCTGGGTGTAGGGGTGCGTCGGGTGGTCGTAGATCTCCGTGTCCGTACCGATCTCGGCCATCTTGCCGAGGTACATGACACCGACCCGGTCCGAGATGTGCCGGACGATCGACAGGTCGTGCGCGATGAAGAGGTAGGACAGGTTGAACTCGTCCTGGAGCTTCTCCATCAGGTTGATGACCTGCGCCTGCACCGACACGTCGAGCGCGGAGACCGGCTCGTCGCAGATGATGATCTCCGGGTTGAGCGCGAGGCCGCGGGCGATGCCGATGCGCTGGCGCTGGCCGCCGGAGAACTGGTGCGGGTACCGGTTGATGTACTCCGGGTTGAGCCCGACGACGTCCAGCAGCTCCTGGACCCTGCGGCGGCGGTCGCCCTTCGGCGCCACCTCGGGGTGGATCTCGTACGTCTCGCCGATGATGTCGCCCACCGTCATACGGGGGTTGAGCGAGGTGTACGGGTCCTGGAACACCATCTGGATGTTGCGGCGGACGGCCTTGAGGGCCTTGCCGGACAGCTTGGTGATGTCCTGGCCCTTGTAGAAGACCTCGCCGGAGGTGGCGGTCTCCAGGAGCATCAGGACCTTGGCGACCGTGGACTTGCCACAGCCGGACTCGCCCACGATGCCGAGCGTCTCGCCCTGGTACAGGTCGAAGGAGATCCCGTCGACGGCCTTGACCGCGCCGATCTGCTTCTTGAACAGGATGCCCTGGGTCAGCGGGAAGTGCTTGACCAGGTTGCGCACCTGCAGGATCGGCTCCCCGCGGTCCACCTTCGCGTCGAGGGCGGCCACGGCCTCCGCCTCCGTGGCGGCGTCGACCGTCTCCACCTCGGTGACGTTGGGGAGGGCGTCGTCCACGGCGGCGTCCTTCTTGCTGGGCTCAGCCATGGATCTGCTCCTTCCAGAAGTGGCAGGCGCTGCCGCGGCCGACCAGCTCGGTGCCGTCCGGCTCGGTCACCGGCAGCAGGGCCGGGACGTCGGTGCGGCAGATGTCCTGCGCCTTGGGACAGCGCGGGTTGAAGGCGCAACCGGCGGGCGCCTTCAGCAGGTTGGGCGGCAGGCCCTTGATCGCGTAGAGCTCGTGGCCCTTCTGGTCGAGCCGCGGGATCGAGTCGAGCAGGCCGCGGGTGTACGGGTGCGCGGGGCGCTTGTACAGCTCGTGGATCGGGGACTGCTCGACGATCCGGCCCGCGTACATGACCGCGATCTTGTCCGCGACGTCGGCGACGACGCCGAGGTCGTGGGTGATCAGGATCAGGCCCATGTTGTACTCGCGCTGGAGGTCCGCCAGCAGGTCCATGACCTGCGCCTGGACCGTCACGTCGAGCGCCGTGGTGGGCTCGTCCGCGATGATCAGGTCGGGCTCCAGGGCCAGCGCCATGGCGATCATGATGCGCTGGCGCATACCGCCGGAGAACTGGTGCGGGTAGTCGTTGACCCGGCTGCCGGCGGCCGGGATCTTCACCCGGTCCATCAGTTCGATGGCCTTGGCCTTGGCGTCCTTCTTGGACATGCCCTGGTGGACCCGGAACATCTCGCCCAGCTGGTTGCCGACCGAGTAGACCGGGTTCAGCGCGGAGAGCGCGTCCTGGAAGATCATCGCCATCTTCGGGCCGCGCAGCTTGCGCCGCTCGCTCTCCGGGAGCTGGAGGATGTCCTGCCCCTTGAAGAGGATCTCGCCCTTGGCGACCCGCCCGGGGGGCGAGTCGAGGATGCCCATGATCGCCTGCGCGGTCACGGACTTGCCGGAGCCGGACTCGCCGAGCACGGCGAGCGTCTCACCGGCCCGGACGTCGTAGTTGACGCCGTTGACGGCCCTGACGATGCCCTCGCGGGTCTTGAACTCGACGTGCAGGTCGCGCACTTCGAGCACAGGCGTCTCGGCGTCGTCGGAGCGCTGGTTCGGCACTTCCGCGGTGACGTGTGAAGTAGTCATGTAGTGGTGCCGCCCTCTCAGCGCAGCTTCGGGTCAAGGGCGTCACGCAGCCCGTCGCCGACGAAAACGAAACCAAGGACCGTGAGGACCAGGGCGATCGACGGGTAGACCCACAGGTAGTCCTTGACCCCGAGGAAATCGCGGGCCGAGGCCAGCATGTTGCCCCACTCCGCGACTTCGGGACTGACACCGACGCCCAGGAAGGACAGCGCCGCCTCCGCCACGATCGCGGTGCCGACACTGAAGGCGGCGTACGCCATCACCGCGGCGATGGAGTTGGGAATGATGTGCCGGATGATGATCCGCGAGGTGCTGGCGCCCAGAGCCCGGGCGGCGAGCACGTAGTCGGCCTCGCGGACCGACAGGATCGAACTGCGCAGCAGTCGGGAGACCGTCGGCCAGGAGAAGACTCCCAGCGAGATGATCACCGGGGCGACGCCGCGGCCCATCGCGATGATGATGACGATGGCGCCGATCAGCAGCGGGAAGGCGAAGAAGACGTCCGCGATGCGCATCAGAACCGAGTCGGTGGCCTTGCCGAAGTACCCGGCGAGGGAACCGATGATCATGCCGATCAGGCACGCCAGGAAGATCGAGGCGAGACCGATCACCACGGCGATGCGGGCGCCGTAGATGATGCGCGAGAGCTGGTCGCGGCCGAGCGCGTCGGTACCGAGCAGGTGCCCGTTGCCCGGCGACTGCAGGGTGTTGTTGAGGTCCTGCGCCAGCGGATCGAACGGCGCGAGCAGCGGTGCGCACGCGGCGGTCAGGAACAGCAGGCCGATCAGCACCAGGCCGACCACGGCCAGCTTGTTGGCCAGGAAGCGATGGCGGATCTCGCCCCACTGGGTGACGCGGGCGATCGCCGGCTCGGCCTCGGCCGAAGCGGCCGCCTTCTGAGCGGTCCCCGCCTCCGCTGTGCTCTTGGTGAGCTCAGTCATGGGTGTGACTCCTAGAACGGGCTGCCTGGGATCAGGCGAGACGGATGCGCGGGTCGAGGACCGCGTACAAGAGGTCGACGATCAGGTTGAGCAGAACGAACACGGCGACACCGAAGGTCACCACGCCGATGATGATCGGGTTGTTCTGCTGCTGAACCGCCTGGACCAGCGCCAGCCCGATGCCGTCCCAGTTGAAGATCGCCTCGGTGATGAGCGCACCGCCGAGCAGGCCGCCGAAGGAGATGCCGAGGTAGGTGACGACCGGGATGATCGAGTTGCGCATCACATGCTTGACGAGCACCGTCCGCCGGGGCAGACCCTTGGCGACGGCCGTCTTGACGTAGTCGGCCCGCAGCACCTCGAGCATGGTGCCGCGCATGAGTCTCGCCACCAGTGCCGCGTCCAGGATCGCCAGTGTGAAGGCGGGCAGGATCAGGGAGTTGAAGGAGCCGTCGGAGATCAGTGGGAACCACTGGAGGTCCACCACGAAGAACTTCTGCAGCACCATACCGATGATGAAGGATGGGAATCCGACGGCCAGCGTGGTCAGCAGAGTGATCAGCACGTCCCAGAACGAGTATCTGAACAACGCGGCGATCAGACCGGCGAAGACGCCGATCGCGATGTCGATGATGATGGCCGTGACAGCCAGCTCGGCGGTGTTCGCGAGCTTCGGCTTCAGGATCTCGGTCACCGGGCGACGCTGGGTGAAGTCCTCACCGAGGTCGCCCTTGGCCAGGTTCTGGACGAAGTGGCCGTACTGCACCGGCAGCGGGTCGTTGAGACCGTAGCGCTCCCGGAGTTCGGCCACGACGGCCGGGTCGCGAGCCTTGTCACCACCGAGCGAACCCACGGGGTCGCCGGGCAGGATGAACAGGCAGCAGAAGAGAACAACGGTCGCACCGAAGAGGACGACGATCATCTGCCCGAGCCGGCGGATCACATATCTGCCCACGATGCCTCCTTCACATACTGAGCGTGGGGTGGGCGGCGTCATCCGATCGGGAGAGCGGCCGCTGCCGGGCGCTGGTAGGGGGTGCGCCCGGGACGGAGCGAAGGCCGTGGAAACCGAAGAAGTTACTCCGACTCCACGGCCTTCGCCTATCTGCTGGAGGAGGCTCTTACTTGGCCGAGATCTCCGCGAGAGTCGGGTCCTCGAAGAAGTCCATCTTGATGTTGTTGAACTTCTTGTTGTTCACCAGACGGTACCCACTGCGCTGCCACAGCGGAATGACACCCTGGTCGGTGTCGATGGCGATCTTCTCGGCCTGCTTGTACAGGTCGGCACGCTTGGCGGCGTCCTTCTCGGAGCGGGCCTGGTCGAGCAGCTTGTCGAACGCCGGGTTCGAGTGGCGGCCACGGTTGTCGCCCTGCGCCTTGCCGGTCGCCTTGTCCTCACCGATGCCGGCGGTGCTCAGCAGCGGGGAGAGGAAGTTGTCCGCGGTCGGGTAGTCGGCGGTCCACGCCGAACGCCACAGACCGTTGGCGCTCTTCTCCTGCTGAGCGGCCAGGGCCTCCTTGAACGGCTTGCCGTCCAGCTTGACGTTGAGGCCGAGGACGTCCTTCAGCTGGGCCGCGATGGCCTGCACCCACTCCTCGTGGCCGGCGCCGGTGTTGTAGCCGAAGTTGATGGTCGTACCCGGCTTCAGGCCGCCCTTCGCGGCGAGTTCCTTGGCCTTGGCCTTGTCCTGCTTGACGCAGGAGGTGCAGACATCGGCCACGTAGGTGTCGCCGAAGGACGGCGGGAGGAACGCGGTGGCCGGCTTCATCATGCCCTGGAAGACGGACTTGGCGATGGCCTCGCGGTCGATCGCGTACGAGATCGCCTTGCGCGCGTCGACGTTGTTCAGCGGCTTGGTCTGGTTGAAGACGACCAGGTAGTTGATGCCGGAGAACTCGGCCGAGTACCACTGGCCCTGCGGCTCGTACTTGGCCTTGGCGACCGGGAGCTGCGGGGTGGGCATACGGGCGTAGTCGAACTGGCCCGACTGGAAGCCCGTGTACTCGAGCTGGGAGCCGTTGGCCGGGTTCAGGATCTTGAACTCGACCTTGTCCAGCTTGGCCTTGGTCAGGCCGTAGTCGTCGTTGCGGACGACGGTGATCGAGCCGTTGTGCTGCCAGGAGCCCTGCATCTTGAAGGCGCCGTTGCCGATCGGGGCGTCGTTGAACGACTTGTTGTCACCGGCGCCGGCGACCTTCGGGACCGGGCTGAAGGCCGCGTGGGCGGTCTTCTTGTCGAACTCGAAGTCCGGCTCGGTCAGCTCGACCTTGAGGGTGTTGGCGTCCGGAGCGGACAGGCCGGCGAACTTGTCGCTCTTGCCGCCCTTCAGGTCGTCGTAGCCCTTGATGCCGGCCATGTGGTACGAGACGTCGGAGGCCGAGGCCTTCGCGGCGACACGGGTCCAGCCACGGATGAACGACTCGGCGTCGACGACCTCACCGTTGGTGAACTTCGTGCCGGCCTTGATCTTGAACGTCCAGGACTTGCCGTCCTCCGACGTGCCGGACTCGGCAAGCTTCGGAATGAGCTTGCCGTCCGTGGACACGTCGTACAGCTGGGTGAAGAGGGCCCGGGCGACGACCATGCCCTCGGACTCCTGGGCGTTCACCGGGTCGATGGAGACCGGCTCGGTGATGCCCATACGGAACGTGCCGCCGCCTGCCCCCTTTCCGGCGTCGTCCTTCTTGTCGCCGTCCCCGCCACCGCAAGCGGTCGCAGCCAGGGCGATGATTGCCGCTCCCGCGACCCACTTGGCGCTCTTGGCACCACGCATGGGTTTCCTCCTCATGAGTCCACTGATCTACCAGAAGGGCCTTGGCCGTTTGCCGACACCCCTGACGGCAATGACACCCAAGTACCCGAGTGTGCTCGTGAGTCGGCACTCCCCACAGTGCGTGACCCATTGACCCGAGCTCATCGAGCCAACTATTAAGTACAGCCGGGCTGTAAACCACACTTAAAGGGTCTCGTTTTGACAACATCAATCGCACGCGTAGACCCGAAATACGGACAAAGCGATCCCAGACAGACACCCCCGAAACGGACCGTTGATACATGTTCCGGAGAGCGACGCCCGATAACCGGACACTCGGCTCACAAATACGGGTTGCGCATCCGAGGGACGGCACGCTCACATCACCGCGCCTTGCGCCTGCTCGATCCACTCGGCGCCCCGGTCGCACAGGTATCCCTGCAAGTACCCCGACGCACTTGAGCCTACCCGCGTAGAACCGGTACCGGACCGTCTTCGTGAGCTCGTCCGTCGCGGTGCTGCTCCCGCCTCACCACAGAGGCCCGGCCTCCCGCACGGTGTGCGGGAGGCCGGGCCTCAGGTGACCGGGCGAGGGTGCGCGGGTCAGCGCTTGGCGCGCGAAGCGGCGCGGCCGCGCTCCTTCTGGTCCAGGACGACCTTGCGGATACGGACCGTCTCCGGGGTCACCTCGATGCACTCGTCCTCGCGGCAGAACTCCAGGGACTGCTCCAGGGAGAGCTTGCGGGCCGGCACCACGTTCTCCGTGGTGTCCGCGGAAGCCGCACGCATGTTGGTGAGCTTCTTCTCCTTGGTGATGTTCACGTCCATGTCGTCGGCGCGGGAGTTCTCGCCGACGATCATGCCCTCGTAGACCTCGGTGCCGGCCTCGGTGAAGATGACACCGCGCTCCTGGAGGTTGACCATCGCGAACGGCGTCACGGAGCCCGCGCGGTCGGCGACCAGCGAGCCGTTGTGACGGGTGCGCAGCTCGCCGAACCACGGCTCGTGGCCCTCGAAGATGGAGTGCGCGATGCCCGTGCCGCGGGTCTGCGTCAGGAACTCCGTACGGAAGCCGATCAGGCCGCGGGACGGGACGATCCACTCCATGCGGACCCAGCCCGAACCGTGGTTCGTCATGGTCTCCATACGGCCCTTGCGGGTCGCCATCAGCTGGGTGATCGCGCCGAGGTGCTCCTCGGGGGAGTCGATCGTCATGCGCTCGATCGGCTCGTGCGTCTTGCCGTCGACCTGCTTGGTGACGACCTCCGGCTTGCCGACCGTGAGCTCGAAGCCCTCGCGGCGCATCTGCTCGACGAGGATGGCCAGCGCGAGCTCGCCGCGGCCCTGGACCTCCCAGGCGTCGGGACGCTCGGTGTCCAGGACGCGGAGCGAGACGTTACCGATCAGCTCGCGGTCGAGGCGGTCCTTCACCTGGCGGGCGGTGACCTTGTGGCCCTTGCCGCCCTTGCCGACGAGCGGCGAGGTGTTCGTACCGATGGTCATCGAGATGGCCGGCTCGTCGACCGTGATCAGCGGCAGCGCGATCGGGTTCTCGGGGTCGGCCAGGGTCTCGCCGATCATGATGTCCGGGATACCGGCGATGGCGCAGATGTCGCCCGGGCCCGCCTTCTCGGCCGGCTTGCGGGTGAGCGCCTCGGTCATCATGAGCTCGGTGATGCGGACGTTGGACATCGTGCCGTCGCGCTTGATCCAGGTGACGTTCTGGCCCTTGCGCAGCTCGCCCTGCTCGACGCGGCAGAGCGCGATACGGCCGAGGAAGTTGTCGGCGTCCAGGTTGGTGACGTGGGCCTGCAGCGGGGCCTCGTCGTCGTACTCCGGGGCCGGGACGTGCGCCAGGATCGTGTTGAAGAACGGCTCCAGGCTGTCGCTGTCCGGCGGAACCATGCCGTCCTCCGGCTTGGTCAGCGAGGCGACGCCGTCACGGGCGCAGGCGTAGACGATCGGGAACTCGATCTGGTCCTCGTCCGCGTCCAGGTCCAGGAACAGGTCGTACGTCTCGTCGACGACCTCGGCGATCCGGGAGTCGGGGCGGTCCGTCTTGTTGATGCAGAGGATCACCGGCATCTTCGCGGAGAGCGCCTTGCGCAGCACGAAGCGGGTCTGCGGGAGCGGGCCCTCGGAGGCGTCGACGAGCAGCACGACCGCGTCCACCATCGACAGACCGCGCTCGACCTCGCCGCCGAAGTCGGCGTGGCCGGGGGTGTCGATGATGTTGATCGTGATCGGGTCCCCGCCGTCCTTGGGGTGATACTTCACCGCCGTGTTCTTGGCGAGGATCGTGATGCCCTTCTCACGCTCCAGGTCGTTCGAGTCCATCATGCGTTCGTCGAGGTTCTCGGCGGCGTGCGCGGCGAAGGTGCCGGCCTGCCTCAGCATGGCGTCGACCAGCGTGGTCTTGCCGTGGTCGACGTGGGCGACGATGGCTACGTTACGGATGTCGTGGCGCGTGGGCATTGGGTGGCTTGCGCTTCTCTCGGATCGTGGGATCAGGCGTCTCAGTCGCTCTCGGGTCCTCGTACGCCCGCCGGGCGGACGCGCCACGGCTACCCCCCATGGTACGGGGCTGGCGCGTCCGGGGCTTCCCGGCCCGATCCGCGAGACCGCTCTTCAGCCACTCTTCAACCGGAATTCGGCAGTCCTTACCTCGTTGCCCGCCTCGGTGCCCGGACTGCGCCGGGTGGGTGCGCAGGGTGTGAAAAGGGGCTGCTGAGGGCGGGAAAAAGGGGGATGCGGAGGGATCCGTGGGGGGATTCGTGGGGGGATCCGTGGGGGGATCCGTGGGGGGATCCGTGGGGGGATCCGTGGGGGGATCCGTGGGGGGATCCGTGGGGGGATCCGTGGGGGGATCCGTGGGGGGATCCGTGGGGCTCCGCAAGATCCCGTAGGGGGAGTATGGGAGGCAATCGGCTCGGGTCCACGTTGCACCGGCCTTGCCCGCCGGGGAGTCCGGCGGGCAAGGGACTTGAGTCAGTTCTGAGCTTCCGGTTCCGTTCTGACCTGCTACTTCTTCTTGCCTGCCGGGGCTCCGGCGGACTGCGGCTTCTTGAAGCCGATGTCCTGGTAGTGGGGTGCCCCGAAGCCGAAGGCGCCGACGTTCGCCAGCTTTCTGTTCGTCGCCACGAGCTGCGGGCGCTGGTAAAGCGGAATCGATCCGGCGGCGGCCCAGATCCGGGCGTCCGCCTGCTTCATCAGATCCCGGGCGGCCCCCTCGTCGAGCTCCGCGGCCGCCTGGTCGAAGAGCTGGTCGATGTGGTCCGTGCCGACGCGGGTGTAGTTCTGCTCGACCAGCAGCGAGCCGTCGGTGGCGGGTACCGGCTTCGCGAAGATCGGGCGGTCGTCGGTCGCCGGGTAGGCGGTGGCGGGCCAGGAGTACAGGGCCAGGTCGTAGTCGCCGGAGGCGATGTGGTCCTTGAAGTAGCTGTCGTCGGCGACCTTGGTGATCGACGTACCGATGCCGATCGAATCGAGCATCGCCGAGATCTTGTCCCCGACGGCACGCAGCGGCTCCGAGCCGGGACCGGACGGCAGGACGAAGCGCAGGGTCAGCGTCTTGCCGTCCTTGCCGAGCGGGCCGCGGCGCGCGTCGGGGGCCTGGGCGGGGGCCGCGGTGCCCGCGGGGGCGTACGCACCGGTGGCGCCGCCCGGCCCCTTGTCGGGCTTGCCCTGCTTCTCGGGCGTGGCCGCCTTGTCGTCCTTCCCGGCGGTGGCGTCCTTGTCCTTCGCGCCCTTCTTCTTGGCCTCGCTGCCCGCCTTGGTGCCGTCCAATTTCTTGATCGCGCCCTCCCGCGTCCAGCCCGCGTCGGCCAGCAGCGCCCGCGCCTCGTCGGTGTCGTGCCCGCCGAGTGCGCCGCTGCTGTCCTTGTACGCCGGCTGCCCGGCCAGGGCCACGTGGCTGCCGAGCGGTGCGGCGGGCAGGCCGAGGGGTTTCAGTACGGTGTCGGCGAGCTCCTGGCGGTTCAGGGCCCGGGCCACCGCCCGGCGTACCCGGTCGTCGGCGAGCGGCCCGGACTCGCCGTTCAGCGCGAGCTGGGTGTAGGCGGGCTCCAGCGACTTGCGGACCACGTACGCGCGCAGCTTGCCCTGCTCGGCCGCGTACGCCTGGGCGGCGGTCCGGTTCTTCTCCCTGGCCGCCTGCGCGGCCGCCGCGGCCTTCTCGTCCGAGCCGTGCGCCTCGGCCCAGGAGCGCAGCGCGGCGGCCGGGCCGGTCCCGGATCCTGGGCCCTGGGCGAGCGGCTGCCCGTTCCCGCCCTTGTCGCGGCCCGCCTGGACGATGCGCTGCGCCGCGGCGGCGTCGATGTCCGCGACGTCGACCTTCCCCTCGGTCAGCGCCTGGGTACGGTCCTGCGGCTTGACGGCCCGGAAGACCAGCGTGTCGAGCTTGGCCGACCTCCCCCACCAGCGCGGATTGCGCTCCAGCGTGACCTCGCCGGTCTGCGCGTCCACGCCGCGCAGCCGGAACGGTCCCGCGGTGGCCTTGAGGGTGGTCCGCGCCCCGTCGTTGAAGGTGCCCGGGGTGCCGGTCACCTCCTTCGGGTACAGCGGGGAGAAGAGCGAGCGCCAGTCCGCGTACGGCTTGGCGAAGGTGACCCGTACCTCCTGCTCGTCGGCGCCGCGCTCGATCTTCTCGATCCGGTCGTAGCCGGCGTTGCGGGCGGTCCAGTACGCCGAGTCCTTGCCGTTCAGCGCCCGCCACTGGGCGACGAAGTCCGCCGCCTCGATCGCCCGGCCGTCGCTCCACACCGCCCGCTGGTTGATCCGGTAGAGCACCACCTGCCTGGGCTCGCGCTCGACCACCTTCGCGGACTCCAGATAGTCCGTGTCGAGTTGCGGCCTGCCCTGGGCGTCCAGCGGGAAGAGCGTCGGCAGCAGGGCGCCGGTGATGCGGGTGGTCGCGGCGTCGGCGTCGGCCTGGAAGACGTTGAGAGTGGCGGGCACGGCATCGATCGCCCAGGTGGCCGTACCGCCCGCCGCGACCAGGTCCCGGGCCGCGACCGCGATGTCCTGAGGGGCTGCGGCGGCGGTGGTGTCGCTGTCGTCAAAGGTGCAGCCGGCCAGCACGGGGAGCGTCAGCACACCCGTCGTGAGGAGCGCGAGCGAGCGGCGCTTTCGGGCCGTCCCCCGCGGGACGCCGACGTGGGACATGGCTGATACCTCCGAGGCCGGCCCGGTCCACCCGCACCGGGGTGGACCGGATTGTGCTGTTTAGTGGCATATGCAGTTGATCACACCGATTCCGTCCCTCCACTGAAGGCGCCCCCGCGCGAGAGGCGGCGCAGACACGGCGCAGCCCCTCCCGAACGTCACCCGTGCGGCGGAGCGGGCCCCTGGGAGACCGGAAGGGCCCGCACCCTTCCCAACAGGGGTGTGACGCGCGACACTCTCAGGCGCATGAACATGACCAACCGCGACTGCGGAAGTGAGAGCAAGTCATGTCACTGCACGAGGAATTGACGGCCATTCAGGACTGCCTCGACGACCTGGTCCGCACCCTGGTCCGGACCGCGCGGTCAGTCCGTGAGGAATCCGCGGATGGCCGCGGCGATCTCACCCGTGTGCGTCTCGAGCGCGAAGTGGCCCGTGTCCAGCAGTCGGACGTTGGCGCCGGGGATGTCACGCTTGAAGGCTTCGGCACCAGCGGGCAGGAAGAACGGGTCGTTGCGGCCCCAGATGGCCAGCAGCGGTGGCCGATGGGTTCAGAAGTACTCCTGGAACGCGGGATAGAGCTCGACGTTGCTCGCGTAGTCCAGAAAGAGGTGCAGTTGAATCTCGTCCGCGCCCGGACGAGCAAGGTAGTGGTTGTCGAGCGCTCTTCATCGAGGCCGCCCGCGGCGACGACTGGATCGGGCTGCAGTCCTACACCTGGACCAAGATCGGTCCCGAAGGACCCATCCCCACGGCGGACGGTGTCGAGCGCACCCTCACGCAGTGGGAGTACTACCGTTCCTAGCCAGTGTGTATGAGTGGGTCCTGGACCCACTGATGTGTACTGGGCGCATCCCGAACGGTGTTGGATGCACTCGGTCCCCGCTTTCGCGTCCCGTTCGGCGGCACGCCTCCAGGGGCGTGGTCCGTTGCGGGTGGGCGGGTTCCGTCACGCCCCCGTACACCTGGCCCGGCCTGGGCGGTCCGATGCCCCACACGATCACTCCGGTCGTGTGGGGGCGGTGCCGTCCTTCCCCAAGCTCTCAACTCCGTTCGAGCAGGGGATACCCCATCCCGGACCGGGTGTCCAAGGGCGCGTCGTCCGATCGCGATACCGGCGGCATCATGACGGGACATTCTGCGGTGCGGGGTGGCCAGTGGCTTCTGCCAGTGCTGGGCACCCCACATCGAGGTGTAGGCGGGATCGACCGCGACGATACTCAGGCCGTGTTCGGCGGCCATGGAGACCAGCCGGGCCTTGAGCTTCCCCGTCGGGATGCCGGAGATCAGCTGCCGGAACCGTTTCCTGCGGCCGTGCTTCTCGCGGGTCTTCTCGGTGGTGAAGTCGAGGTCTTCGATGGCGATCGCGGTAACACCGGCCTGCTTGGCCCAGTTGATCAGGCGGGTCAGGGCGTGGCGGATCTGTGCGTCGCGATGGGTGGTGGTGCCGGACAGGTCGTAGGGGAAGCGGCGTGGGTCGCCGACGGGGTTGCCATGCGGGTCGAGCTGGTAGGCGGCGAAGTGGTCGGCGTTGGTGTCGACGCCGATCATGCCCCGGGCGCGGGCGCGGGCGGTGGCCAGCGGGATGGTCTTCACGACGGGGCGTTGCCAGGACGCGGTGAGGTACCAGCGGCCACGATCCACGTCGAGGTGGATGCGGTAGGCGACGGACCGGTTCGCGGCGATGCGGTCGGCCCACTCCTGCCCCCGGTGCGCAAACGCCACGGTCGAGGTGAGGGTGTACCGGCCATGAGGGGCGTTGGCCAGGTGCGCGAGCGGGGCGGGCAGCTTGATGCTGACCTCGCCGTCCGGGGTGACACGGATCGTTTCGTTCCCGAACCGCTTCCCCGACTCGCCGTCGGCGGCGACGAACCAGCGTTCCGCCTCCCAGCGTTCTCGCCACTGTTCCTCGGTGAGGTGGGCGTCGGCGAGGTGGTGGCGAGTGTTGAGAAGGCGTTTGCCGCCCCGCACGACCCGGACACGTCCGGCCTGCCGGTCACGGACCGCAGCAGCATGCCGCGCCTCCAACGCCGCGAGACGGCGGGACTTGTGGAACCACTCACCCTTGGAACGGTAGCCACCGGCTGCCCGCTTCGTTCCCCTCGCGCCGACCGGGAGGGACAGGCGATGCCGCAGCGTCCCGATCCCGGCCTCCAACGTCCGGACATACGCCGCCTGGCAACGCCGGGCCTGCGCCCACTGATCATGCGTGGCCTTGGTGATCGCACCGGCGATCCGCGACGACGACACCCCGGTCAGGTCCCGCTTACGCGACGCCCAGGCCTCCGCGCCGTGATCCAACCCATCCGCGCAACGGGCCCTGAGATCACGGGAAGCCAGACGCCCCTGATGCTCACCGACAGCACGCAGAACCTTCTCGTCCTGGGGCGTGAGGTGCTTGAGACGGTCCCGGACCGCCACCCCGCACGGCCCGGGCACCACGAACGGCGCCGCCAGCTCCCGCACACCACCCACCACAACACCCCCTCCCACGAGACCGGACACCCGCTACCCAGCCCAACGAGCACCAGCCGCCAAGGTCACCCATTCGGCCCCAGAACCCCCGTTCCCACCCCATGAAGCCGCCGACAGGACCCACTCCTGCTCACTAAAACTCACTTCAGCTCAACAAACCGACAGCAGCTCACAACCCCCTGAGTCCTGCGGTGTGCCGTCGCAGTATGAACGGCATCGCCCCCGTTCCACGCCCGGTTCCGCCCCCCTGGTTCCGCGCCCGGTCGCCGGGTCGCGGGTCACCGAGGGTGGACATAGCCTCACAAACGTGATGCCGCTCGTGAGCCGTACCCGGATACCGATACCGGGCCGGGCCCTTCTCACCGTGCTGTTGGCGGTGTGCTGGCTGGCCCTGCCCGCCGCACCGACCGCTCGCGCCGACGATCCCGTCACCCTGTCCCGGGACGGGCAGATCACCGACCGGGTGGGGGCGCTCGGCGAGCGCAAGGACCAGGTCGCGGCAGCACTCGACCGGCTGTACGACGAACGCCGCATCCAGCTCTTCGTCGTGTATGTACGGGACTTCTCCGGCCGGTCCGCGCAGAGCTGGGCCGATGCGACGGCCGACCGGAACGGCCTCGGCCGCGACGACGTCCTGCTCGCCGTCGCCACCCACGTCCGGCAGTACGCCTACACCGTCGAACAGGGCTCACGCCTCACCGACGCCCAGCTCCAGGACGTGGCGAGCACGGCCGTCGAGCCCGCGCTCCGGAAACACGACTGGGCCGGCGCGGCGATCGGCGCCGCGAACGGATACTCCGCCGTACTGGCCGGCAAGGCCGTGCCCACGCCGACGCTCACGCCCGGCGCCCCCGATCCCGAAACCGGGACTTCCGGCGGGACGAGCGCCGTGGACCTGATTCTTCCGGTGGTCGTCGTCGGCGGGGCGGCAGTGGTCGCCGCCTATGCGTACACCCGGCGCAGGAAGCGGGCCACGACCCGCACCACGCCCGGTGCGACCGGCTGGGGACCGGCTTCAGCCGGACCGGGCGGGCCGCGGCAGCCGACTCCCTTGCCGGAGCTCGATGCCCGGGCGAAGGAGACGCTGGTGGAAACCGATGACGCGGTGCGCACCAGCGAGGAGGAACTGGGCTTCGCCACCGCCCAGTTCGGGGAGGAGGCCGCGGCCCCGTTCACGGAGGCCGTCGGCTACGCGAAGGGCGAGCTGACCGCCGCGTTCCGGTTGCGCCAGCAACTGGACGACGCCTTTCCCGAGGACGATGCGACGCGGCGCCGGATGCTGGACGAAATCATCAGCCGCTGCACGGACGCCGACTCCCGCCTCGACGCCGTGTCCGAGGACTTCGACCGGCTGCGCGCCCTGGAACGCAACGCTCCGCAGGTCCTGGCCACGGCCGAGACCGCCTTCCGTAGCCTCGCCGGCCGCGTCTCCACCGCCGAGGCCGCCCTGATCGCGATGCGCGGCCGGTACGCGGAGTCGGCCGCCGCGCCCGTCGCCGGAGCCGTCGAACAGGCCAAGGACCGGCTCGTCTTCGCCACCTCCGCCCTCAACCGGGCCCGGCAGTCGGTGGACGGCGGCGACAACGCCGCGGCAGCGGTGTACGTACGGGCCGCCGAGGGCGCCGTCGACCAGGCGACGACCCTCGTCGACGCCGTGGACCGGCGCAGCGGGGAACTCGCGGAGGCGGCGGGCCGGCTGCCCGCCGCCCTCACCGGGATGGAGACCGAACTGGCCGATGCGGGCGGACTGCTCGAAGGCACCGGGGCGGGGGTCCCGACGGCGGACCTGCGGGGACGGATCGCCCGTGCGGAGTCGGTGCTCGCAGATGTGCGGGAGGAACTGCGGTCCGGTCCGTACGACCCCATCGACGCGCTGCGCAGGGTGGAGGAGGCGGACACGGTGCTCGACGCGGCGCTGGCCGGCGCCCGCGAACAGGAACAGGGCGATCGCCGGGCCCGTTCCCTCCTGGACCAGGCGACGCTCACCGCGCGTTCGGCGATCGCCGCCGCCGCCGACTACGTCGCCACCAACCGCGGGGCCGTGGGCAGCCAGGCGCGGACCCGCCTCGCGGAGGCCCAGCGGCGGCTCGACCGTTCCCGCGCACTGGCCGGGAGCGACGATCCGCAGGGCGCGCTGGCCGAGGCGCAGCAGGCGGACGCGCTGGCCGGGCAGGCCCGGAGCCTGGCCGAGCAGGATGTGCGGTCGTACGGGGGCCGGGGCGGTCCGGGCGATGTGCGGGGCGGCGGAGGCGATGGGGTCGGCGGCGCGGTGCTCGGCGGAATCATCCTCGGCGGGCTCCTGGGCGGCGGGGGCGGCCGCGGCGGCGGGGGGTACGGAGGAGGGTTCGGCGGGGGCGGCGGGCCCGGCAGCTTCGGCGGTGGGGGCACGCGCGGCCGGCGGGGCGGCGGCGGCCGCTTCTGAACGGTCGGCACGGCCCGCGGCTCAACGCAGCACACGTACGCATTCACCCACAGGAGAGGCGCCATGACCAAGCAGACCATTCTCGGCCGCGTCACCCAACTGGCGAAGGCCAACATCAACGCGTTGCTGGATCAGGCGGAGGATCCGCAGAAGATGCTGGACCAGCTGATCCGCGACTACACGGCCAACATCTCGGAGGCCGAGCAGGCGATCGCCGCGACCATCGGCAATCTGCGGCTGATGGAACAGGACCACCGCGAGGACGTCGAGGCGGCCGAGGAGTGGGGCGGCAAGGCGCTCGCCGCCAGCCGCAAGGCCGACGAGCTGCGGGCGGCCGGGGCGGGCGTGGAGGCGGACAAGTTCGACAATCTGGCCAAGGTCGCGCTCGGGCGTCAACTCCAGTCGGAGAAGGAGGCGAAGACCGCGGAGCCGACCATCGCCTCGCAGACCGCGGTGGTGGACAAGCTCAAGTCCGGCCTGGATCAGATGAAGACCAAGCTGACGGAGCTGAAGTCCAAGCGCGACGAGCTCGTCGCACGCGCCAAGTCCGCCCAGGCACAGAACCGGATGATGGACTCCGTCAAGAACATCGACGTACTCGACCCGACCAGTGAGCTCAGCCGGTTCGAGGACAAGGTGCGGCGCGAGGAGGCGCGGGCGCTGGGCAAGCAGGAGCTCGCCGAGTCGTCCCTGGACGCCCAGTTCGAGCAGCTGGACGCCCTGGGCGACAGCGCCGAGGTCGAGGCCCGGCTCGCCGCCCTGAAGACAGCGTCATGACGACGGCCCCGGCGGCTTCCTGACCCCTTCTCCTCAGAACATGCTCAGCAGCTGCTCGACCGTGGGCTCGGCGGCCGGCTCCCCGTCGGGCAGCGCCAGTTCGAACCAGACGGTCTTGCCGCGCGGTGTCCGCCTGGATCCCCAGCCCACGCTCAGCAGGCCGACCAGCTGGAGCCCGCGCCCGCCCTCGTCGGTGTCGCGCGCCCGCCGTCGGCGCGGCTGGACGAGGCCCGCGTCCCATACCTCGCAGACGAGCGTACGGTCGCGCAGCAGCCTGAGCCGGATCTCGCCCTCCCCGTACCGCAGGGCGTTGGTGACCAGTTCGCTGACCAGCAGTTCGGTGGTGTCCACCAGATCGTCGAGGCCCCAGGCCAGCAGCTGGCCGCGGGCCAGTTCGCGGGCGCGGCCGACGGAGCGGGGTTCGCGGGGCAGCCGCCAGTCCCCGACGGCGTCCACCGGCAGCCCCCGGATGCGGGCCATGAGCAGGGCGATGTCGTCCTCGCCGTGCCGGGTATCGAGGGTGGTCAGCACGTGATCGCAGACGTCTTCGAGCGGCCGGCCCGGTTCGACGAGCGCGCCGCGCAGGGCGTCCAGTCCCTCGTCGAGCGGATGGTCGCGGGACTCGACGAGGCCGTCGGTGTAGAGGGCGAGCAGGGCGCCCTCCTTCAGTTCGACCTCGACCTCCTCGAAGGGTTCGCCGCCGACGCCGAGCGGCATCCCGGGCGGGACGTCGAGCAGCATGGCCGGCTCGCCCGGCTCTACGACGGCCGGGGGGAGATGACCGGCGTTGGCGAAGGTGCACCGCCGGGTGACCGGGTCGTAGACCGCGTACACGCAGGTCGCCAGGTACACCTCGGAGAGGTCCGCCTCGCGGGACTTGTGGGCGGCCCGCGAGGGCCACTGGGCGCCGCCGCCCGAGCCGCCGGAGGAGGAAGAGGTGCCGCCGCCGGGCGTGCCGAGCCCGCGGGCGACCTCGTCGAGCGCGGAGAGCACCTCGGCGGGTTCCAGGTCCAGCAGGGCCAAGGTCCGTACGGCGGTGCGCAGTTCGCCCATGGCCACGGCGGCACGCAGTCCGCGGCCCATGACGTCGCCGACGACGAGGGCGGTGCGGTGGCCGGGGAGTTCGATCACGTCGAACCAGTCGCCGCCGACCTCGGTGGCCGTGTTGCCGGGGAGGTAGCGGCAGGCGATGTCGAGGCCCGCGGCGACGGGGTCGCCAGGGGGCAGGAGGCTGCGCTGGAGGATCAGGGCGCGCTCGTGTTCGCGCCGGTAGAGGCGGGCGTTGTCGATGCAGACCGCGGCTCGGGCGGCGAGTTCGGTGGCCAGGGCACGGTCCCGCTCGCCGAAGGGTTCGCTGCCCTTGGTGCGGGCGAACTGGACGAGGCCGACCACCGCGTCGTGGGCGACCATCGGTACGGCGAGCATGGACTGGACGAAGCCCCGGTCGTCGCCGGGCACATCCTCGACATGGCCGGTGCGCAGGGCGATGGCACAGGGCGAGTTGTACGGGAAGCGGTGTACGGCGCCGAGCGCGGGCCGGCCGGCGCACATGCCGGATGCGGCGGTGTCCGGGGCAGGCACGGTGACGGTGGCGGGAAAGCCGTCCGACACGGCGCTGGCGAGGGCGACGCGGCGCAGCTCGGCGGAGCCGCCGAAGGACTCCTGGCGGAGCGAGTCCCAGCGGCCGGGCGGTGCGTCGTCGCCGGTGAGCAGCCCCTTGTAGAGGTCGACGGAGGCGAGGTCGCAGAAGCCGGGTACGGCGACGTCGAGGAGTTCGCGGGCGGTGGTCTCCAGGTCGAGGGAGTTGCCGATGCGGGCACTGGCCTCGTTGAGCAGCGCGAGGTTGCGGCGGGCGCTGGCGGCCTCGCGGGCGGCGATGTGCCGTCGGGTCACGTCGGTGGCCAGTCCGGCGATGCCGATGGGCCGGCCCGATCCGCTGTGCACGCGGTAGAGGTTCATCGACCAGTGGCGGTTCTCGGTGTCACCGGGCGCGGTGCCGACGAGCTGGAGGTCGGTGACGGAGGAGCCGGTCTCCAGGACGCGCTTCAGCGTGGCGGTGAGCCGGTCCGCCTCGGGGCGGGAGAGGTAGTCGTCGACCGTACGGCCGCGGTGGTCGGTGGCCCGGCCACCGAAGACGGTCGCGAAGCGCTCGTTGGCGCGGATGACCGTGAGGTCCATACCGAACAGCACGAAACCGAAGGGAGATTGACCGAATATCGCCTGTGACGCGGCGAGGTCCGTCTCGATGTGGCGCAGCGCGCGGACGTCCACGACGATGCAGAGCGCGGCCCGTTCCCCGGTCCCGGTCTCGCTCGGCATCACATAGATCTCGGCCAGCCCGTGCACCGGGTCGTCGCCCGGTATCCGGAAGGGGACGAGGCCCGTCCACTCCTTGCCGTCGAGGATCTCGCCGATCCGGCGGCGGCCGTCCGTGCGCAGGTCGGCAGGCATGAACGCCTCGACCGGATCCATGCCCACCGCTTTGTCCGCGGCAATGCCGAAGAGGCCGGCGGCCCGGCGGCTCCACTGCTCGATCAGGCCATCGGGCCCGATCGAGAAGGAGGCGACCCTGATGTAGTCGTAGATCGAGCCAGGCGGGCTGCTCTGCCACACAATGTCGCCCGCTGTCCCAGGTATTTCGCTCACGCGACCGTCCCCTCCAGCTCACACACCGGACCGGTCCTGCCCGCAGTATTCAGCACTATGGTCCCAACCGACACGGCGTTCACGATCACAGCACGGTCTCAGTCGCTTTCGGCCAGATTCCGTCCGGCCTCCGGACCGACCTTTGGTGATCGCTGTGTGTCCCACCCCACTCCTAACCAGGCAGGGGCAGCTCGAACCACACCGTCTTGCCGCTCTTTCCCCGCCGGGTCCCCCAGCGGCGTGCGGAACAGGCCACCAGCTGCAGTCCTCTGCCCCCCTCGTCATCGGGTCCGGCACTGCGTTCGGTGGGCGGATCCGGAAGCGGATCGGAGACTTCCACGAGCAGTCCGGGGTGGGCGGCGGGGGCGTCACCGTTGAGATGAGGCCGTTGCAGCCGCACGCCGATGGGGCCCGCCGTGTACTGCAGGGAATTGGTGACCAACTCGCTGACCAGCAGAACCGTCATGTCCCCGACGGCGTCGTCGAGCCCCCAGCCGCGCAGCGCCTCATGGACGGCATGCCGCGCGGAACGCACCGCGCCCGGCACAGCCGGAAAGGTCCACTCGGCGCAATCGCCTTCGGTGTCGATCACGCCGACCACTTCCCAAGACCAGCAGCGGAGAGTGTCCTGTTTTACGGGGGTTAATCAGCACATACCCGATATTCAGGGCGAACTATCACCGCGATCGACACGTGGGGCGTACGGGTGTATGGGTGCGCACAGGAACAGATGTACACAGGGAGAGGGGCGCACAAGGCCACCGGTGCGCGCCGCAGCCATCCACCCGGGCAGCACCCGACATCGGAGGGCGCGCCATGAGCGCGGCCCCCGGACGGACCCGCCCGGAGAGGTGCAACGGCCTTCGGGCCCTGCTCAGTTCAGCTCGCCCGCCGCCTTGAGGTCGTCGAAGAGCAGCTGATCAACCGGCGGAACGAGCGGACGGTCCGCGTACGAGAACCAGGCCATCTCCTCGATCTCGCTGCTCACCGCCAACGTCCCCTCGTAGTCCGCGGTGTAGCAGCTCATACGCACCACGGCGCCGCTCGGCAGATCGGGCGCCCCGGACTCGTACGTACCCACGTGTACCGCGGTGTGCGGCGCGAGGAGCACCGTCAACTCCTCCTTGATCTCGCGGAGCAGGGTTTCCAGATCGCTTTCCGCGCCCTCCCGCTTGCCACCGGGGATGTAGAAGACGTCCTTCCCCCGTGGCCGCGCGCAGAGAATCCTGCCGCCCTCCACACGCACCCACGCCACCGTGTCGATCAGGACCGACATCACTCCGCCTTCGCCGTCTGGAACCCACGTCAGGCAGGACCTTAGCCGGACAGGCGCCACCCACCGCCCCCTCGGCCCGGCACCCTACGGCCGGGCGCCCTGTCCGATGCGCTCCACCCAGTAGAGCTGCTTGTGACCGCGGGTATCGAGCTTGTCGGCGATCTGCTGGGCCTCGCCCTGCGTGGCATATCTGCCGACGCGGTAGCGATTGCCGTTGTCGTCCTCCCTTATCACCAGCCAAGGGAGCTCGGCACCACCGTCGGTCATCGCGCCCCTCCCGAGCATTGCGCCCCTCCCTCGAACGGCATGTACGTCTCTAAGAATCCCCAGGAAACCGCAGTACGCATATGCCCGACCCTACGCCTGACCTTCACTCAACGAATACGTAATTACACAAAGAGGTACCCATCCGGCCATGAAAAGGGGGGCGCACCCGATTGGATGCGCCCCCCTTAGAAGCGGGACATGACAAGCCATGACGGTCGGCGACAGCCCCTCGGTCATGGGGCCCGGCAGGGGGCCGGCCTGCCGGCACGGGCGCCGGAGAACGCCCTGCGCCCGTCGGTCACCGGACCGGAAGGTGGTAGGCGACCCGGAAGCGGTCGGCGGGCACCACCACGTCCGCGGTCTCGACCGCGCGACCCGACGCGTAATACGTCCGCTCGATCACCATCACCACATGCCCCGGAACACCGCCGAGCGCCAGGAGCTCCTCCGCCAGCCCCGGGCGCGCGCCGACCTGCTCGGCCACGTTGTCGACGACGACATCGATCGCGGCCATCCGCTCGACCACCCCGCAGCCACCCAACGGGCCCTCCTCCGGCAGCATCACCGGCGTACGCCCCGTCACGGCGAGCGGCTCCCAGGAGGTGGAGAGCATCATCGGCTCTCCGGCCTCCCGGAAGGTGTATCTCGTACGCATCACCCGATCGCCCGGTTCGATGCCGAGGCGCTCGGCGATCTCGCCGCTCGCACTCTCCTGCTCGCTGCGGGACTCCCACGTCCCGCACACCCCCTCCGCCGTCTGCTCCTGACGGAACGGGCTGGCCCCGGCCCCGGACCGGTAGCCGGAGCGGGCGATCCGGCGCGGAACGGGGCGCTCGCGCACATACGTACCGGATCCGGAGCGCCCCTCGACCAGCCCCTCGGCCATAAGCACCTTGCGCGCCTCCAGCGCGACGGTGTCCGAGACTCCGTACTCCTCGCGGATACGCGCCTGCGAGGGCAGGCGCGTATGCGGCGGCAGCGAACCGTTGACGATCTTCTCTCTCAGATCGCTTGCAACACGCAGATAGGCGGGCTGCTCACCGAAAGTCACAGGCCACTCCCAACAGGTTGACAGTCTGCAACAGCGTGACAACCGTCGGTTGTGCACCGCAAGCACGGGCCAGAGTTTCACTCGAAGTGATGATTCATTACGGCCTCATGCATGACCCGCCACCGAGCAGCGATGAGAACGGCGATCCCGGGACCGAAGCCCCGGCGTTCCTCGCGAGAATGCACTGAAAGCGGGCCTCGCGAGCCGACGGCAGGCCGGTGAACCGGTGGCGCCCGCCGTTCACCCGCCCGCCGCGCGCCGTGCGGCACCGCTCGGCGCGCGCGTCCATACCTTCGTACGGTGAGCCTCTCGCGCGTCTGTCTCCTCACGTCCCTCGCGTCTTTGACGTCCCTGGTCGCGGGCGCCCTGATCGCGCCGCTGCCACCCCTCTCCTACGCGGCCGCTCCCCTCCCGCCCGCCGCCGCGAGCTGCGGCCAGGACACCGACCCCGCCTGGGCACCGGCCTCCACCCGGTTCGGCGAGGCCGACGGTTACGACCCATATGTCGGCAACGGATATCTGGCCCACCGAGTGCCTGAAACCGGCGCCGGATACGCCGCGTCGGACAGGAAGACCGGCTGGCCGCTGTTCACCCCGCGCTACGACGGCGCCTTCGTCTCCGGCCTGTTCGGGCGCGACAAGAACCTCGCCGAAGGCCGCGAGGTGATCGCCGCACTGCCGAGCTGGACGACCCTCGACGTCCGCGTCGGCAACGAGACCTACGGCTCCGGCACTCCCCCGGACCGGATCTCGCACTACCGCCGAACCGTGTTCCTGCGCTGCGGCCTGGTCCGTACGTCGCTGCGCTGGACCACGGCCGACGGGCGCGCGACCGACCTGACGTACGAGGTGCTCGCGGACCGTTCCGACGTGCACACCGGCGCCGTACGGCTGCGCATGACACCGCACTGGAGCGGCACCGCGACCGTCACCGGGCGCCTTGACCCGCGGGGCGCACGCCGGATCACGGTGAACGCCGACGGAACGTTCCGCACGCAGGGCACCGGGACGGCGGGCGCGATTGTCCAGACCCTGCGCACCGGCGGATCGGAGCCGCAGTCACCCGGCGCGAACCAGCTCCGCAGCACGCCCCGGGTGCGCGCCGGGCGCACGTACACCTTCGAGAAGTACGTGGGGGTGGACACCGCGCTCACCTCGTCCGCCCCGCGCGCCACCGCCCGCGAGGCGTCGCGGCGCGCGGCCGGACGCGGCTGGTCGGCCGTCCTCGCCGCGAACGCCGCCGCCTGGCGGCGGGATTGGGCGGCCGACATCTCCGTACCGGACAGTCCAAAACTGCAGAAGTGGCTGAGATCGGCGCAGTACGGCCTGCTGGCGTCCACCCGTGCCGGCTCCCGCGACAGCATCGCTCCGGCGGGTCTGACCAGCGACAATTACGCGGGCATGGTGTTCTGGGACGCCGAGATCTGGATGTACCCGGGGCTGCTCGCCACCCGCCCCGAGCTGGCCCGTTCGGTCGTCGAGTACCGCTACCGCACGCGCGGCGCCGCCCGCGCCAACGCCCGGAAGCTGGGGTTCCGGGGCCTGTTCTACCCGTGGACGAGCGCGAGCAAGGGCGATCTGTGGTCCGAGTGCCAGAGCTGGGACCCGCCGCACTGCCTCACCCAGATCCACCTCCAGGGCGATGTCTCGTTCGCCGTCTGGCAGTACTACCTGGCGACCGGGGACCGCGACTGGCTGGCCGGGCACGGGTGGCCGCTGCTCCGGGGGATCGCCGACTTCTGGGCCTCTCGGGCCACCGCCGACGCGGACGGCAGCTACTCGGTGAAGGACGTCGCGGGCCCCGACGAGTACAGCAACGGCGTCACCGACGGGGTCTTCACCAACGCGGTCGCGGCCACCGCGCTGCGCAACGCCACCCGGGCGGCGCGGCTGCTCCGGCATGCCGCACCGGCCGAGTGGACGCGGGTCGCGGACGGGCTGCGCATCCCGTACGACCCGAAACGGAAGCTCTTCCTCCAGTACGCGGGCTACAACGGCTCGACGATCAAGCAGGCCGACACGGTGCTGCTGATCTACCCGCTCGAATGGCCGATGGAGCCGGGCGCCCGGGCGGCCACGCTCGACTACTACGCCGAGCGCACCGATCCGGACGGCCCCGCGATGACGGACTCGGTCCATGCGATCGACGCGGCCGCGATCGGGGAGGCGGGCTGCGCGACGTACACCTATCTCCAACGCGCCGTGCGCCCGTTCATGCGCGGCCCGTACGCCCTCTTCAGCGAGGCCCGGGGCGCGAAGGCGGGCGCACAGGACCCGTTGTCGGGGACTCCCGCGGAAGACTTCCTCACCGGGAAGGGCGGATTCCTCCAGGTCTTCACGCACGGACTGACGGGCCTTCGACTGCGGGAGGACGGGGTGCGCCTCGATCCGTTGCTGCCGCCGCAGTTGAGCAGGGGCGTGACGCTGACGGGGCTGCGCTACCGGGGCCGTACGTACGACATCGCGATCGGCCCCCTGACGACGACGGTCCGGTTGACCGCCGGCGCCCCCTTCACCGTCCACACCCCCACCGGCCCCCGCCTCCTCACCGGCACACTCGCCCTCGCCACCCGCCGTCCCGACCTCGCCCGGACGACGGACGCGGCCCGCTGCCGCCCGGCGACGGCGAGCTCCGAGACCCCCGGCCTGTACGCGGCCGCCGCGGTGGACGGCAGCCCGGCCACGACCTGGTCCCCGAACGGTGCGACGGGCAGCCTGACGGTGGACCTGGGGCGCGCGGCCCCGGTGACCTCGATGGAGCCGGAGTGGACGGACGCACGCGTCGTCTCGTACCGCCTGGAGACATCGGTGAACGGCACGGACTGGCAGCGGTACCGGCCGGGTTCGGTGGCCCGCCGGGTACGCCTGACGGTCGATTCGCGGGACGCGGAGAAGCCGGTGGGCGTACGGGAGTTGAGGGTCGAGCAGCCGTAGGCGGACACGTACGCTCCCTCTCCCGGCTCCCGGACGCCCTGTCACGACAGGCAGCGCCCTGCCCGCCTACGGCTGGAAGTAGCGGGCCCCCTTCTCGATCAGGTGCGAGGCGTAGACCCGCCCCAGGGCCGGCTTCCCCACCGACCGAGCCAACCGGACCAACCAGACCGTTCAGATGCCGGGCGAGCCAACTCGGGTGTACGGAAGACCGACACTGGTGCCGCCAGGGGTGACGACCCTGACGGTGACCGCGCCTACCCCGCTGGGCGGCGGCGTGGTCATCAACTGGGTGTCGGAGACCACCGTGAAGCCGGCGGGCGCGCTTCCGAACAGCACTCCGGTGGTATACGCCAGTCCGGAACCGGTGACAGTCACCGTGTTCCCGCCCGCCGACGGCCCCTGGTTGGGTACCAGACCGCTGGCTGCCGGGGCGGTCAGATACAGGTAGGTCAAACCGTTGCTCGTGCCACCGGGCGTGGTGACGGTGACCGGGACCGAGCCGCTGACACCGGGCGGCACCGTCGCTCTGATCTCAGTGGCCGAGGAAATGGTGTAGAAGGTGGCCGCCGTCGCGCCGAAGCGAACCGCCGTGGCCTGGAGGAGATTCGCCCCGGTCAGCGTCACGACGTTGCTGCCACCCACCTGACCGGACCCGGCGACGACACTGCTGAGAGCCGGTGCGCCCAGGTAGAAGTAGGAGACGGCTTGGCTGCTGGTACCACCGGGCGTGGTGACCGTGACGGCAACCGGGCCCGCGCCGCCGGTGGGGACGACCGCGGTCAGCTGAGTCGCCGAGACGAAGGCGAACGAAGCCGCCACGTTCCCACCGAAGTGGACGGACGTCGTTCCGGTGAAGCCGGTCCCGGACAAGGTGATGGTGTTCCCACCCACGAGCGGTCCCTGGGCCGGAGCCACACTGCCCAGAACCGGGGCGGCGACATACGTATAGGGGATCCCGGCACTGGTGCCGTCCGGAGTGGTGATCGTGACATTCACGGTACCGGCGGGCGCGGCGGGGGCGATCGCGGTGGCCTGCGTGGCGGAGACGGTGATGAACGCGGCGGCCACGGTACCGAAACGGACCGAAGTGGCGCCGGTGAAGCCGGTTCCGGTCAACACGACGGTGTTCACGCCCTCGACCGGCCCCTGGTCGGGTGCGAGGGAACTGATCGTGGGCGCCGCGGCCGTGTAGGCGAAGCCGATGCCGTTACTGGTTCCATCGGGCGTGGTCACCGTGATCTGGACGGTGCCCGCACCGGCCGGGGCGACCGCGGTGATCCCGGTCGCGGACACCACGGTGAACGAAGCGGAGGGAGTACCGCCGAAGGTGACCGCGGTCGCGCCGGTGAAGCCGGTACCGGTCAGCGCGACAGCCGTTCCGGCAGCACCCGAGAGAGTGCCGCTCGTGGTGATGACGGGCGCCGCCGCAGCCGTCGACGATTGCGTAGCGTGGGACATCGAGCTCCTGTCGGGGTGATGTGGTCGGCGGGACGTGATCGAGCCGTTCCGAACGAGCGGCCCTGAACGAGCCATCCTGAACAGCGACCGGAATGCGAGGATCGAGGATCGCGGAGCCGCCCGGACCTCCTGGCCGGGCGGCGCCGAGCAAGTAGTGCCGAGTGGGTTGCCCGCCCGGCCGGGCACGGAACGTCCCGGTCCGGGCGGACAACATGCGTCCGGAGGCGGTACCGGCGCCGGGCACTGTTCCGCGTCGGCAGTCGGCACCGCAGCCGTGGCGGATCAGATGCCGGGGCCTGCCGCATAGGTGAAGGCGCCGACGTCCGTGGCACTGCCCGCCGGGTTGGAGAGACCGACGTCGACCGTACCGACGGCCCCGGGCGGGGTGACGGCGGACACCGTCGTCGCGTTGATGACCGAGAACGGTGCCGGCACCGAGTCGAACGTGACCTGACTCGTCGAGGTCAGGTTGGTGCCCGTGATGGTCACCGCCGTTCCGCCGGACGCCGGTCCGGAAGCCGGAGTGATCCCGGTGATGGTCGGGACGTCGATGTACGTGTACGACAGACCGTTGTTGGTGCCTCCGGCGGTCGTCACACTGACGCTCACCGGCCCGGCTGCCGCGCCCGCGGGCACGACGACGCTGATCTGGCTGTCCGACAGCACCGTCGGCGTGACGGAATTGGCCCCGAAGGACACTCCCGTGGCCGTGGACAGGCCGGTGCCGCTGATGACGATGGTGTTGCCGCCCGCGGTGGCACCCGAGCTCACGCTCAGACCGGACTTGAACGGGGCGCCGACGTAGAAGAACGGAATCGGATTGCTGGTTCCGCCCGGGGTGGTCACCGTCACGCCGACCGTGCCGGAGCCGGACGGCGAGACAGCGGTGACCTGGGTGGGTGAGACGTTGGTGACGGCGGTGGCGGGCTTGGTGCCGAAGAGCACAGCACTGGCGCCCGTGAGGTTGGTGCCTGTGACGGTGACGGTGGTATTGCCGCCGGTGGAGCCCTGGTTCGGACTGATTGGCATGGTCGTCCTCCGTGTGTTTGAACTGAACACCCGAATTACGGGAGTTGGCTCCGAGCCGGGTCCGGATCAGGACCCATGGCCACAACTGGGACCACTGGGCCGCTGTCCGGCCCCGGCCGACCTCGCCCGCCTCCTGCGCGACCGGTCCCGCAAGTGCGCCGCTGGGCGCACTCGGGGAAACGTCCGAAAGGTGCCTACTGGGGGAAGACACCTCCAACGGCCGTCGCCGCGCAGGGTGCATGGAGCTTTGATGAGCCATGTCGCGGGCCGACGACCACGCGCATGGCCTCGATGGCGAGGTACTCGGTGTGCGCGTACGGTTCGCGCACCGCTCACTTGCAGAGGCCGGGGGCTGCCGCACCAGCCCCTGCCGCTGTTCGGCAGGGACGACTGGTCGGATCCAAGTCCTCTACAGGGGCGCCCATCGCGGCCATCCGGAGCAAAAGATGCCGAGGTCCGTCATGCGTGGACGGTCGGCGAACAGAACGGTTCCGCGCTCCCCCGGAGAGGGATGGGCGGCCCACCGGTTCGGTTACTCAAGTGACCCACATAAATCGAATATGACACAAGCATCCTGACTGCCAGTCACCTGAAAAGCCGAGCGCACGAGGGCGGATCGACCAGTACGCCGGAGGAACCCGAATCCGCCGCCTCTCCCACCACGCGCTCCCAGGAACCAGCACGCACCTGACCGGTTTCCGGCAACAGCCACACCCGGCGCGGAAGCAGGGAGGGGGCCTCTCCCGACAGAGATGCCCCCGGAGACCCGCGTGATCGCCCGGTCAGTGCTGTGGTGCTGCTCGTGCCGCCGCCCGAGCCGGTTCTGTGGGCCGTCGGTGGCAAAGCGGCCCGCGCCCGCTTGCGCCTGTGGTTCAGCTCCCGCACCGCGCTGAACAATCGCCTTGGCCAAGACGTACCGACGCATTTCCATCCGCCCACGGGTGGATGGAAACGAGGTGCAGATGCGCCATGGCGGCCCGAACCAGCGGGTGGGTGCCGTCGTCCGTGTTCAGCCACTCGACCAGCTCACCCGTCGACGCAGGCACATCGGCCGCGTCCGGCGCCGTGTAGGCCGCGATGCTGGGGTCGCGGGCGTCCGTCACGTACACCGCTCCGCGCCGCCGCTGCCCGGCCGGCTTGCGCGTGGCGTGCCGGTGTCCCTGCAGCATCCAGTGGAGCGCGTTGAGCAACTCCTTGCTGTAACGGAAGTCCGCGACATCGTGCAGCGTCTGGATGTAGGTCATCATCCGCTGATAAGCGAGCGTCTCCTCGCGGTCCTCCTCGGAGACATCGACATCCCGCTCGCCCTCCAGAAGGTCCTCGACGTCGACCGTGGACACTTTGAAGCCCTCGATCGAGTTGGAGGCCGCCACCGCGTCCGCGGTCAGGAACTTACGCAGCCACTCGGTCCACTTCGCCGGAGTGGACCGGACCTGTAGGCGCAACGAGTGACGAAGGTCTTCGATCTCACCGAGGACACGCTGATCCTCGGCGTTGAGAGCAGGCGTGGGGAAGAGCATGCCCACTGACGCAAACATTACGTCAGCGCGTCAGCAGCCCACCAACAGTGCGGCACCAGCTACTGCACATACACAGCCGCCAGAAACCACCTCGCTCACCGAACAGCACAGGCGCCGCCCGCGAGGCACCCCGGAGGGCGGCACCAAGTTCGCACGGGAACGACGAAGGGGCCGAGCTCACAAGAGGACTCGACCCCGGACCCGCACGTCAAACGAGTCGCATTAACGTACAGTACTGGCGCAATTACACATTGAACCGGAACTCCACCACGTCGCCGTCCTGCATCACGTAGTCCTTGCCCTCCATGCGGGCCTTGCCCTTGGCGCGGGCCTCGGCGACCGAGCCTGTTTCGACCAGGTCCTCGAAGGAGACGATCTCCGCCTTGATGAAGCCCTTCTGGAAGTCGGTGTGGATGACACCGGCCGCCTCTGGGGCCGTGGCGCCCTTCTTGATCGTCCAGGCTCGGGCTTCCTTCGGGCCTGCGGTGAGGTAGGTCTGCAGGCCCAGGGTGTCGAAGCCGACGCGGCCGAGGGTGGCGAGGCCGGGCTCTTCCTGGCCCATGGACTGGAGGAGTTCGAGGGCCTCGTCGTCGTCGAGCTCGATCAGCTCGGACTCGATCTTGGCGTTGAGGAAGATCGCCTCGGCGGGGGCGACCAGGGAGCGCTGCTCGTTCTTGAAGTCCTCGTCGACCAGCTCGTCCTCGTCGACGTTGAAGACGTAGAGGAAGGGCTTGGTGGTGAGGAGGTGCAGCTCGTGGAGGAGCTTGCCCCTCTCCGTTCCCGCGGTGATGCCTGCGGAGAAGAGGGTCTGGCCGGACTCGAGGATCTTCTGGGCCTCCTCGACCGCGGCGAGGACCGCGACCTTGTCCTTCTGGAGGCGGGACTCCTTCGTGAGGCGCGGGACGGCCTTCTCGACGGACTGGAGGTCGGCGAGGATCAGCTCGGTGTTGATCGTCTCGATGTCGTCCTTGGGCGAGACCTTGCCGTCGACGTGGACGACGTTCTCGTCCTTGAAAGCGCGGATGACCTGGCAGATCGCGTCGGACTCGCGGATGTTCGCGAGGAACTTGTTGCCCAGGCCCTCACCCTCCGAAGCGCCTCGCACGATGCCGGCGATGTCGACGAAGTCGACCGTCGCGGGGAGCAGGCGCTGCGAGCCGAAGATCTCCGCCAGCTTGTTCAGGCGGGCGTCCGGGACGCCGACGACGCCCACGTTCGGCTCGATCGTGGCGAACGGGTAGTTGGCCGCCAGCACGTCGTTCTTGGTCAGGGCGTTGAACAGGGTCGACTTGCCGACATTCGGCAGGCCGACGATTCCGATCGTGAGCGACACGTTGGCGACTTCCTGAGGAGTGAGGAGGAGGGGTTCGGCGAGGTGGTGGAACACGTCGGCCCGGGTGGGCCGATTCTCCAGTTTACGGGCGGGCGCAACCGGGTACCCACGGGTCCGCTCAGGCACCGGATCAGGCACCGGATCAGGCACCGGATCAGGTACCGATCCAAGCACCGGCTCCAGGCACCGTCCCCGGCACCGATCCCGGCGCTGTTTCGGTCGGCGTTCGGCCGTGTGGCATCGAACTCACCCCCAAGGTCACCGAAAGCGCGTGTCCCGCACCCGTTTCCTCCTGCCCGGCGACCTACGTTGTCCCGGTGGAGCAGCACAGGACACGTCCCCCGCAGCGCAGGCAGTCTCAGCAGGCCCCGCTGTCCCCGCAGGGCACCATCGACGAAGCCGCCGCCGTCTATCGGGTGATGGACGCGAAGCCGGAGGGCGGCCGGTCCCGGCCGGTGCCGCCCGCCGTTCTCGCGCTGCGCAGGCTGCCGAACCCCCGGCTGACGGGCATCGGTGCGGGGCTCTTCGCCGCCGCCTCCATGTTCGTACTGGCGTGCCTCGACGAGCTGCTGCTCGACGGTTCGTCGGCCGTGTTCGGTGTGCTGTTCCTGCCGGTCAGCGCGCTGACCGCGCTGTGGGTGCGGCCCGCGGACCTGGTCACCGCCCCGATCATCGTGCCGATCGCGTTCGCCGTCGGGGTCATTCCGATCTCCGGCGGCCCCGGCGGATTCGCCGGTCAGACCATGGCGCTCGTCACCGCACTCGCCGTACACGCCGGGTGGCTGTACGGCGGAACGCTCATCGCCGGGTTCATCGCGACTGTGCGGAAGGTACGGCTGATGCGGCAGCGGCAGCGTCAGCGCCGGATGCTGCTCGCCGCGCAGACGGCCCGGGCCGCGCAGCCGCCCCGTCGCCCCCAGCGCTGAGCGGGGGCCGGGACGGGGCACACCGTCCTACGCCTTGTCCGCCGCCGCCATCGCCGCTCCCACGATGCCGGCGTTGTTCTGCAGCTCCGCCGGGACCATCTCGGCCCGTACGTGCTCGATCAGCGGCAGGAACTTGTCGGCCTTGCGGCTGACTCCGCCGCCGATGATGAAGAGTTCGGGCGAGAACAGCATCTCCACGTGGGCCAGGTACTTCTGCAGCCGGTGCGCCCAGTGGTGCCAGCTCAGCTCCTCGTCCTCCTTGGCCTTGGTGGAGGCGTGCTTCTCGGCGTCGAGGCCGTTCAGCTCCAGGTGGCCCAGCTCGGTATTGGGGACGAGCTTGCCGTCGATGAACAGGGCGCTGCCGATCCCCGTACCGAGCGTCAGCATGATCACCGTCCCCTTGCGGCTGCGGCCCGCGCCGAACGTCATCTCCGCGATGCCGGCCGCGTCGGCGTCGTTCAGAACGGTGACGGGGAGGCCGAGCCGGTCGCCGAGCAGTCCGCGGGCGTCCGTGTCGATCCAGCCCTTGTCGACATTGGCCGCGGTACGGGTGCAACCGCTGGTGACGACGCCCGGGAAGGTGATGCCCACCGGACCCGACCAGTCGAAATGACCGACCACCTCAGCCACGCACCCGGCCACGTCCTTGGGCGTGGCCGGGTGCGGCGTCAGTACTTTATGGCGCTCCTGCGCCAGCTCTCCGCGGTCCAGGTCAACGGGAGCGCCCTTGATCCCGGATCCGCCGATGTCCACGCCGAAGATCTGCATGCAATCCACGGTACGGGCAGGCGGCCCTGCCCACTTCCCGGAGCGGGACCGGGAACGGGACCCTGAGCCGGAGTCCCGGAACGGGACCCTGAGCCGGAGTCCCGGAGCGGGAGGCCGTCGGCGCTAAGCCGTCACTCCCCGGCGAGTGCCGCGGCCTCGGCGCGCAGATCGCGGCGGAGCTCCTTGGGGAGCGAGAACGTGATGGACTCCTCGGCCGCCTTCACGATCTCCACATCCTCGAAGCCGCGCTCCGAGAGCCAGGCCAGGACGCCGTCGACCAGGACCTCGGGAACGGACGCGCCCGAGGTGACGCCGACCGTGGAGACACCCTCCAGCCAGGCCTCGTCGATCTCGTCCGCGAAGTCGACCAAATGGGAGTCGGCGGCGCCGGCGCCGAGGGCGACCTCGACCAGGCGGACCGAGTTGGAGGAGTTCTTGGAGCCGACGACGATCACGAGGTCGGCGTCCGCGCCCATCTGCTTCACGGCGATCTGGCGGTTCTGCGTGGCGTAGCAGATGTCGTCGCTGGGCGGCGAGATCAGGAGCGGGAACTTCTCCTTGAGCGCGCCGACCGTCTCCATCGTCTCGTCGACGGAGAGCGTGGTCTGGGAGAGCCAGACGACCTTCGACGGGTCGCGCACCTCGACACCCGCGACGTCCTCGGGTCCGTCGACCAGCGTGATGTGGTCGGGGGCCTCGCCGGAGGTGCCGATGACCTCCTCGTGGCCCTCGTGGCCGATCAGGAGGATGTCGAAGTCCTCCTGCGCGAAGCGGACGGCTTCCTTGTGGACCTTGGTGACCAGGGGGCACGTCGCGTCGATAGTGGCGAGCTTCCGCTCGGCCGCCTCCTCGTGCACGGTCGGCGCGACGCCGTGCGCGGAGAACATCACGATCGAGCCCTCGGGCACCTCCGCCGTGTCCTCGACGAAGATCGCGCCCTTTTTCTCCAGGGTCTGTACGACGTACTTGTTGTGGACGATCTCGTGGCGTACGTAGACCGGGGAGCCGTACTGCTCCAGGGCCTTCTCCACGGCGATCACAGCACGGTCCACGCCCGCGCAGTAGCCACGGGGAGCGGCGAGCAGGACGCGGCGGGGTGTCGTAGCAGTCATGCGCACCATCGTAAGGCCGCGTCGGACGCGCGGAAGATCGACGGGGTCACGAGACTGATCCGTACGCGATCGACGGAGGGCTCATGGCGGGGACCGGCAGCGGCAACGGGGGCAGTGGCGGAGGCGTGGAGGTGCGGGGTGCGCACCAGGAGGCGGGCAGGCTGCGGCGGACGCTCGGCTTCCGGGACCTGGTGGTCTACGGGCTCCTCTTCATCGCCCCGATGGCGCCCGTCGGTGTGTTCGGCACGCTCGACGCGAAATCGGGCGGTGCGGTCGCGCTGGTCTACGTCGCGGCGACCGTGGTGATGGCGTTCACGGCCTTCAGTTACGCCCAGATGGTGCGCGTCGCCCCGCTGGCGGGCTCGGTCTTCGCATACGCGCGCCGGGGGCTCGGGGAGGGGCCGGGGTTCATCGCCGGCTGGATGGCGATGCTCGACTATCTGCTGATCCCGGCCGTCGCCTATCTCTTCTCCGGAATCGCGCTGAACGCGCTCGTGCCGTCGGTGTCGCAGTGGGTGTGGACGGCGCTGGCGGTCGTCGTCACCACACTCCTCAATCTCTGGGGCGTGCGGGCCGCCGCCCGGGTCGGCTTCGCGGTGCTCGCGATGGAGATCGTGGTGCTGCTGGTGTTCCTGGTGTCGGCGGTGGTGGTTCTCGTACGGGACGGGGCGCAGCGCGGCTGGCTGACTCCGCTCACGGGTGATTCCGGTTTCTCCCTGTCGGCGGTGCTGGGGGCGGTGTCGGTGGCCGTGCTGTCGTATCTGGGCTTCGACGCGATCGCCTCGTTCGCGGAGGAGGTGACGGGGGGCTCGTCGAAGGTGGCGCGGGCGGTGCTGTTCTGTCTGGTGCTCGCGGGTGTGCTGTTCGTGGCGCAGGGGTACCTGGCGGCGCTGCTGGAGCCGATGACGTCGGCGGAGCTGGCCGCCGATCCGGCCACGCAGGGCTCGGCGTTCTACTACACGGTGGACTCCGCGGTCGGGACCTGGCTGCACGATCTGGTGGCGGTCAGCAAGGCGATCGGGGCGGCCTTCGCGGCGCTGGCCGGGCAGGCGGCCGCCGGGCGGCTGCTGTTCGCGATGGCCAGGGAGCGGCGGCTGCCCGCGCTGCTGTCGAAGGTCGATCCGCGGTCCGGGGTGCCGCGGGTCGCGATCCTGCTGGCCGCGGTGGTGACGCTGGTGGCGGCGGTGTGGGCGGCCCGGCGCGCCGACGGCCTCGACCGTCTGGTGTCGGTCGTCGACATCGGTGCGCTGACGGCGTTCGTGCTGCTGCACGCGTCGGTGGTCGGCTGGTTCGCCGTACGCCGGATGGAGGGGCCGCCGAGCTGGTGGCGGCATGTGCTGGTGCCGGTGTTGGGTGCGGGCGTGCTGATCGCGGTGATCGTGGAGGCGACCGCGAGCGCCCAGGTCGTGGGGGTGTGCTGGCTGGGGGTGGGGCTGGTGGTGCTGGCGTTGCAATTGGGGCGACGCACGGCCTGAGGGGTTGTGTTCCGCTGCGACGAGGTGGAGTGGCTGCCGTGTCGTCGGTGGGGAGGGGCGGGTAGGGGCGGGGCGGGGAGAGGCAGGGGACGCGGCCGTCGTCGGCGGGGAGAGGCGGGGAGATCCGGGGCGACGCTGCTGTCGTCGGCGGGGCTTGGCCGCCGTGCCGGAGCCAAGTACGGCTGCTGTCATCGGCCGGGTGCGGCAGCTGTGCCGGAGCCGCGAGCGGCTGCCGTCATCGTCCGGGAGCGGCAGCCGTGCCGGAGCCGGGAACGCTGCTGTCGTCAGCGGCTGATTGTCGGTGGGGGCGGATACGCTCGCTCGCATGGCTCTCCAAACGTCCGCGGAAGCTCCGCTGCCCGTCGGTGATGTTTCGCGGCTCATCGGCGGGTGGATCGACCGGCTCGGGGCGGTCTGGGTCGAGGGGCAGATCACCCAGTTGTCGCGGCGGCCGGGCGCGGGCGTGGTGTTTCTGACGCTGCGCGACCCTTCGCAGGACATCTCGGTGAGCGTGACGTGCTTCCGCCAGGTCTTCGACCGGATCGCTGACGTGGTGACGGAGGGGGCGCGGGTCGTCGTCCTTGCCAAGCCCGAGTGGTACGCGCCCCGCGGCCAGCTGTCCCTGCGGGCCACGGAGATACGGCCCGTCGGCATCGGTGAGCTGCTTGTCCGCCTTGAGCGGCTGAAGAAGTCGCTGGCCTCGGAGGGGCTCTTCGCGCTCGACCGGAAGAAGCCGCTGCCGTTCCTGCCGCAGCTGATCGGGCTGGTCTGCGGGCGGGCCTCGGCCGCCGAGCGCGACGTCCTGGAGAACGCGCGGCGGCGATGGCCCGCGGTGCGGTTCGAGGTGCGCAACACCGCGGTGCAGGGGGTGCACGCGGTGAATCAGGTGGTGCAGGCCGTGAAGGAGCTGGACGACCTCCCGGACGTCGACGTGATCGTCGTGGCGCGGGGCGGCGGCAGCGTGGAGGACCTGCTGCCGTTCTCGGACGAGCAGCTGATCCGTACGGTCGCCGCGTGCCGTACGCCGGTGGTGTCGGCGATCGGTCATGAGCCCGACTCCCCGCTGCTCGACCTGGTCGCGGACCTGCGCGCCTCCACGCCGACGGACGCCGCGAAGAAGATCGTGCCCGACGTGGGCGAGGAGCTGGACCGGGTGCAGCAGTTGCGGGACCGTGCGCTGCGGACGGTACGGGGGCTGCTGGACCGGGAGGAGCGGGGGCTGGCGCACGCGCTGGGCAGGCCGTCGATGGAGCGTCCCCTGCGGATGGTGGACGAGCGGGCCTCGGAGATCGACGCGCTGATCGGGCGGGGGCGGCGGGTGCTGGGGCATCTGCTGGACCGGGCGGACTCGGAGCTCGCCCACACCCGCGCGCGGGTGGTCGCGTTGTCCCCCGCGGCGACGCTGGAGCGCGGGTACGCGGTGCTGCAGCGGGCGGACGGCCATGTGGTGCGTGCTCCGGCCGACGCCGGGCCGGTGGGCGATGTCCTGCGGGCGCGAGTATCGGGGGGCGAGTTCGCGGTGCGGGTGAGCGAATGAGCGGTGGGCCGGGGGCGGGAGCCCCCGAAGGTGATGACGGACGAGGCCGAAGGCTCCTCACGGGGCGGAACGTAGGGTGGAGCGCATGACGGACGACGGGACCACGGCGGCGGCTGGTGCCACGGGCACGCTCGGCTACGAGCAGGCCCGTGACGAGCTGATCGAGGTGGTACGCCGCTTGGAAGCGGGCGGTACGACGCTGGAGGAGTCCCTCGCGCTGTGGGAGCGGGGCGAGGAGCTGGCGAAGGTGTGCCGGCACTGGCTCGAAGGCGCGCGCGCACGGCTGGACGCGGCCCTGGCGGCGCCCGCGGAGAACGGCGGCGAACCGACAGCCGGCAACGGCAGCAGCAACGGCTGAGGCAGCCTGGACAGGCCCGGCCGGAGCGCGGGTCCGGGCCCTGGCGGGGGCCCGGGCGGGGGCGGGTACGCATCGGCGCGACAGAGCCGCGCAACAGGGCCGCCTTGTGGACCGCCTTGTGGACCGCCCTGTTGGTTGCCCTGTGGAACGGATCACCCCGCTCCCATTTTAGTTGAAAGTTAACCTACCTCTCCGTTACGGTGATCGACGTTGCTTGACCCCCCAGCACGCCCGGAAGGTAATACGCACCATGTCGCTCGTTCTTGACCCCGCCGCCCAGGACCTCCTCTTCCGCGAGGCCCGCACCGCCAACACCTTCACCGACGAGCCGGTGACCGAGGAGCAGGTCCAGGCGATCTACGACCTGGTCAAGTACGGCCCCACCGCCTTCAACCAGTCGCCGCTGCGCGTGATCCTGGTCCGCTCCGACGAGGGCCGCGAGCGCCTCGTCAAGCACATGGCCGAAGGCAACCAGCCGAAGACCCGGACCGCCCCGCTCGTCGCCATCCTGGTCGCCGACAACGAGTTCCACGAGGAGCTCCCGGCCCTGCTGCCGCACTTCCCGCAGGCCAAGGACGCGTTCTTCTCCGAGCGCCCGGTCCGCGAGTCGTCCGCCACGCTCAACGCCGCGCTGCAGGCTGCGTACTTCATCATCGGCGTCCGCGCCGCCGGTCTGGCCGCGGGCCCGATGACCGGCCTCGACGCCGCGGGCATCGAGAAGGAGTTCCTGGACGGCGACCACAAGCTGCTGATGGTCGTCAACATCGGCAAGCCGGGCGAGGACGCCTGGTTCCCGCGCCTGCCGCGTCTCGCCTACGACGAGGTCGTCACGACCGTCTGATCGCCCCCTCCGTACGGATCCGGCCCTGGAGCAGCACGCGTGCTGCTCCAGGGCCGGATCCGTAGGTGCGCGTACGGCGTCAGGGACGTCAGGACGACTTGAGTGCGGCGGCCATCTCGGCCAGCCGCTCCGTCGAGGCGGAGCCCGTGACCACCGTGGTCGCGCCCTTGTCCTGGCGCACGAGGGCGTCGTACTTGTCGCCCTTCCAGTGCTGCCACGTCTCGCCCGCGACCTGCTGCGTACGCCCGGTGTCCTTGGCGTCACGGCTGACCTCGGTCACGTACTTCTTCGCCAGGGAGCTGGACTGCTCCACCGCGACGTACTTGCCCTCCGGGTCGAGGAAGCCCAGGTGCCAGCTGTCACCCGCCTCCCGGTCGTAACTGACCGAGGTCGGCTTCCACTCCTTGGCCAGTCCGTCCGGGGCGGCCACCGGGTACGGTGCCGCGCGCCGCGCCGTCAGGAGCTCCACCCGGTAGTCGACCGCCTTGACCGGGTTGGCGTTCTCGTCGTGCGGAACGAAAATGTAAACGAGTCCCGCCGCGGCGGAGATCACCGCCATCGACAGGAACATGTCCCGCACTGTCTGCTTGCCTCGCTTGCTAGCCACGGGTCCATGGTCGCATCCGGTCCAGGAGGCCGGAGCCCGGGGCAGCCGCTCAAACGTGACCCGGTCTGCTCATTTTGTCGACCTGGCGATAGAGTCACAGCACCCTCTTCCGGTCGTCGTCGTACAGAAAGGTGCGCTCCGATGTCCGAGCATCATCTGCCGTCTCAGCTCGAGGTCTCCCCGGAGGCCCCCGACCGCAACCTCGCCCTGGAGTTGGTCCGGGTCACCGAGGCCGCCGCCATGGCAGCGGGGCGCTGGGTGGGCCGTGGCGACAAGATCGGCGCCGACGGCGCAGCCGTGAAGGCCATGCGGACCCTCGTCTCCACCGTCTCGATGAACGGCGTCGTCGTCATCGGCGAGGGCGAGAAGGACGAAGCTCCCATGCTGTTCAACGGCGAGCACGTCGGTGACGGCACCGGCCCGGAGGTCGACATCGCGGTCGACCCGATCGACGGCACGACCCTGAACGCCAAGGGCATGCCGAACGCGATCGCCGTGCTGGCCGCCGCCGACCGCGGTGCCATGTTCGACCCGTCCGCGGTCTTCTACATGGACAAGCTGGTCACCGGCCCCGAGGCCGCCGACTTCGTCGACATCAATGCGCCCGTCTCGGTGAACATCCGCCGCGTCGCGAAGGCGAAGAACTCCGCCCCCGAGGACGTCACCGTCGTCATCCTCGACCGCCCCCGCCACGACGGCATCGTCAAGGAGATCCGGGAGACCGGCGCCCGGATCAAGTTCATCTCCGACGGCGATGTCGCGGGCTCGATCATGGCCGCCCGCGAAGGCACGGGCGTCGACCTGCTGATGGGCATCGGCGGCACCCCCGAGGGCATCATCTCGGCCTGCGCCATAAAGTGCCTCGGCGGTGTCATCCAGGGCAAGCTCTGGCCGAAGGACGAGGCCGAGCGGCAGCGCGCACTGGACGCCGGGCACGACCTGGACCGGGTGCTGTCCACCGACGACCTGGTCAGCGGCGACAACGTGTTCTTCGTCGCGACCGGCATCACGGACGGTGAGCTGATGCGCGGCGTGCGGTACCGCGCGGAGACGGCGACCACCGAGTCGATCGTCATGCGGTCCAAGTCCGGCACGATCCGGAAGATCGACTCGACGCACCGGCTGTCGAAGCTGCGCGCCTACAGCGCGATCGACTTCGACCGCGCGAAGTAGCCCCCGCCCCGGGTCCGGGGAGGAACGCGAAGAGGCGCCCCCGTGTGCGGTGGGGGCGCCTCTTCGCGCGTACGTGGGGGCGCCTCTTCGCGCGTACGTGGGGGCGCCTCTTCGCGCGTACGGACGTGCACACGGGCCTGCACGGGCGCGTGCGACGTGCACAACTGCGTACGGACGTACACGGGCGCGGACGCGGGCGGACATACCCGCACGGGCACGTGCAGAAACACATGGACGACGGCACGAAGGGACCGGCCAGTCCGGTCCCGCCGGTACCGCCCGGTCAGCCCGCCGCTGCGATGCGGCCCGCCGCGCCGGAGGAGGCGGATGACGCCTTGAGCTCCATCTCGCGCCGTCTGCGACGGGCGAGCACCACACGGCGTTCGGCGGCGGTGAGGCCGCCCCACACCCCGTACGGTTCCGGCTGTATAAGGGCGTGTTCCTGGCATTCGACCATCACCGGACAGCGCGCGCAGACCCGCTTCGCGGACTCCTCGCGCGCGAGTCTGGCAGCAGTCGGCTCCTTCGACGGGGCGAAGAACAGCCCGGCCTCGTCCCGGCGGCACACCGCCTCCGAGTGCCAGGGGCCGGCCTGGTCCTCCCGAGCGGGGGTGCGCTGGGGAGGGGCGGCGGCGACCTGCAGGGGCTGATGCGGCAGTTGCAGCACGGTCTACTCCTGACGACGGCTTACGGCTTCGCGAGCGAGAGACGATGCAGCAGTCCCTACCCGCTGTACGTGCGCCTATGCACTGCGTGGCCCCGGTTCCGGGCCACGCAATTGCGATCGATCAGGGATTTGGCTTGTTCTCGAAGGGAGGAAGGAGTTCGGGAGAGAGAAGGAGAGAAGGGCGGAGCGGGCGGACCACTTCGGCTCCTGGCCGACTCCTAGCCGAAGTGTTTACGCAGCCGGTCCTGGAGATCCGCGATGAACTTCCCGCGCTTGGGCTTCGCCTCGACGCTGCCGAACACCGAATAGCCATTGACGACGACCACGGGCGCCTCGGGGTCGGCGGATTCCAGCGTGGCGACTTCGAAATTACCGAAGACGCCCGTGCCGCTGCCACGCAGCGAGATGTTCTCGGGGACCTTGATCTCGACACTTCCGAAGATGGAGGTCGCGTTGACCACCGTGAGCCTCTGGCCGAAAAGCGCCTCGGTCAGATCGATCTCCACACTGCCGAAGAGCGCGAAGGCGTGCGTACGGCCGCCGACCCGCCAACGGCCCCGGCGGGTGGAGCTGCTGAAGATCGCCACCAGGTTCTCGGCGGGGCCCGTCGGGCTCTCCTGGCCGTGCGCGTCGGCCGCGGCGGCCGGACGGGAGGTACCCGACGGGGCGGGCAGATCCCGTACCAGCGGTTCGAGCTCGCCGACGGTCTTGGCGCGGTAGACCGCGTCGACCCGCTCGGCGTGTTCCTCGGCGGTGAGCCGGCCCTCGGCCATGGCCTCGCGCAGGATGTCCGCGATCCGGTCGCGGTCCGCGTCGGAGGCGCGGATACCGGCCGGTTCCGCCGGCGCTACGGGCTGCTGGGGGTGCTTTTCGAGGTCCACCGGCCCAGCGTACCCAAACGCGATAGATCGCAACTAGCCCCCGCCCCGCCTCCGCCGTGTCGCCCCGCGCCGCCACCCCCGCGCGAACGGCGAACTGAGCCTTACCTCACAGCCCCGGTGTCCGCGCGGCGTTCTAGTCTGGTGGGTGCGCTGCCCAAGGGAGGACAGCCACTGTCTGCCGAGTGAGGAATGGCCGTAATGCCAGAGTTTGCGTACTCCGATCTGCTCCCCCTGGGAGAGGACACCACGCCGTATCGTCTGGTGACCTCCGAGGGTGTCTCCACCTTCGAGGCCGACGGTCGTACGTTCCTCAAGGTCTCCCCGGAGGCGCTGCGCACGCTGGCCGCCGAGGCCATGCACGACATCTCCCACTACCTGCGCCCGGCCCACCTGGCGCAGTTGCGGCGAATCGTGGACGACCCCGAGGCGTCCTCCAACGACAAGTTCGTCGCGCTCGACCTGCTGAAGAACGCGAACATCGCCGCCGCGGGTGTCCTGCCGATGTGCCAGGACACCGGCACCGCGATCGTCATGGGCAAGCGCGGGCAGAACGTACTCACCGAGGGCGGTGACGAAGAGGCCCTGTCGCACGGCATCTTCGACGCGTACACCAATCTCAACCTCCGCTATTCGCAGATGGCTCCGCTCACCATGTGGGAGGAGAGGAACACCGGCTCGAATCTGCCCGCGCAGATCGAGCTGTACGCCACCGACGGCGGCGCGTACAAGTTCCTCTTCATGGCGAAGGGCGGCGGCTCGGCCAACAAGTCGTTCCTCTTCCAGGAGACGAAGGCGGTCCTCAACGAGGCCTCCATGATGAAGTTCCTGGAGGAGAAGATCCGTTCGCTGGGTACGGCCGCCTGCCCGCCGTACCACCTGGCGATCGTCGTCGGCGGTACGTCGGCCGAGTTCGCGCTGAAGACCGCCAAGTACGCCTCCGCGCACTACCTGGACGAGCTGCCCGCCGAGGGCTCTCCCACGGGGCACGGCTTCCGGGACAAGGAGCTGGAGGAGAAGGTCTTCGAGCTGACGCAGAAGATCGGTATCGGCGCCCAGTTCGGCGGCAAGTACTTCTGCCACGACGTGCGCGTCGTCCGCCTGCCCCGGCACGGCGCCTCGCTGCCCGTGGCGATCGCCGTCTCCTGCTCGGCGGACCGCCAGGCCACCGCGAAGATCACCGCCGAGGGCGTCTTCCTGGAGCAGCTGGAGAAGGACCCGGCGCGCTTCCTGCCGGACACCACGGACGAGCACCTCGACGAGTCGGGTGACGTCGTCGAGATCGACCTGAACCGGCCGATGGACGAGATCCTCGCCGAGCTGACCAAGCACCCGGTGAAGACCCGGCTGTCGCTGACCGGTCCGCTGGTCGTGGCGCGCGACATCGCGCACGCCAAGATCAAGGAGCGGCTGGACGCGGGCGAGGACATGCCGCAGTACCTGAAGGACCACCCGGTCTACTACGCGGGCCCGGCAAAGACGCCCGAGGGGTACGCGTCCGGCTCCTTCGGCCCGACGACGGCCGGCCGCATGGACAGTTACGTCGCGCAGTTCCAGGCGGCGGGCGGCTCGAAGGTGATGCTCGCCAAGGGCAACCGCTCCCGGCAGGTCACCGAGGCGTGCGACGCGCACGGCGGTTTCTACCTGGGCTCGATCGGCGGTCCGGCGGCGCGCCTCGCGCAGGACTGCATCAAGAAGGTCGAGGTCGTCGAGTACGAGGAGCTCGGCATGGAAGCGGTGTGGCGGATCGAGGTCGAGAACTTCCCCGCGTTCGTCGTCGTCGACGACAAGGGCAACGACTTCTTCACCGAGCCCGCCCCGGCGCCGACGTTCACCAGCATCCCGGTGCGGGGCCCGGGTCTCGCCTGACGGGGGCAGTCCTTTCGTCCCTCCGTAGCCACGGTTCTCGCGGGGCGTTCCGGCACGTTTCATCGGCCGGGACGCCCCGCGCCGTTCCGCGATCCTCCGTAACACGCCCTCGCTTCTCTTCACTCCTCACTCCTCACTCCTTCAGGAGTCCCGACGTGGCGACCAGGTAGCCGAGTTGGGCGCGGCTGTTGCTGCCCAGCTGCTCGGAAACCCTCCGCACGCGTTCGGCGACGCTGCGGCGGCTCATGCCGAGCCGGCGGGCGATCGACTCGTCCGTCTCGCCGCCCACGACCGCGTGCAGGATGGTCCGTTGCAGGTCGGAGGTGACGACCGGGGTGCGCAGCGGTATGCGTTCCGGGCGGACCGGGACCGCGCGGGCCCAGGTCTCGTCGAAGTGGCGGGCCAGGAAGCGGACCAGGGACGGGTGCTGGATGCGCAGCGCGCTGTGCGGTTCGTCGGAGTACGGGACGGCCTCACGGAGGTCTCGTACACCTGGCATCTGCAGACGCTCCCCGCCGATTCGCGCGGTCACGCGTTCGGGCTCTCCGCCACCGTCGAGAACCTCGGGTTCGGCGTCGGCATGATCGTGGTCGCGGCGGCGCTCGACCGCCACACCCCGCTGACCGTCGTCGCCTGGTCGCACGCGGTGGCCATCGTGATCGCCGTGGTGTTCCTGATCCGGGTGGCGCGGGTGCGCAGGGCACGATCGGGTGCCCGCTCGCCGCTCCGGCGCCGATCGCGGCGGGCCGGTGCCGTGAGGGATCACGTACGACGGTATTCAGCCAATCTTCGGACGCTCCGTACGCGACCGGTCGCCCGGCCCCGTACCGGCACGCCCGGCGCGGATGCCCGGCCGGTACCACCGGCCCGGATCCCGGGGCCGCTCCGGCACCGCAGCTTTCACGCAGCGGGCCGCGTCCCGGGCTTGCACGTCGCCCCGCCGCTGCGGTGGATTGTCGAACGTTCCTGACGTACCGAAGCACTTCCATCGACCCGGGAAGCCGCCCCGGGAAACCGGGAAGCCGACCCGGGAGACCGGGAATCCGCCCTGCGAAACCGGGAAACCACCCTGGGAACCAGGAATCAGACGCCACCCCCCACTCTGATCCACCCTCACTCTCACCGTCGAACATCGGAAAGGCGGACGCCGTATGACGCCGCTTCCCCACCGCAGCCACGCCGACGACCTGCTGTCGTTCATCAGGGCCAGCCCTTCCCCGTACCACGCGGTGGCGAGCGCCGCCCAGCGCCTGGAGAAGGCCGGCTTCCGTGAACTGCACGGCACGGCCGACTGGACGGGCACGACCGGCGGCAGCTACGTCGCCCGCGACGGCGCCCTGATCGCCTGGTACGTCCCCGAGGGCGCCCCCGCCCACACCCCGTTCCGGATCGTCGGCACCCACACCGACTCCCCGAATCTCCGGGTCAAGCCCACTCCCGACACCGGGTCCGCGGGCTGGCGGCAGGTCGCCGTGGAGGTCTACGGCGGCGTGCCGCTGAACACCTGGCTCGACCGCGATCTCGGTATCTCCGGGCGGCTGGCGCTGCGCGGCCCCGGCGGCGGGGTCGAGTCCCGGCTCGTCCAGATCGACGAACCGCTGTTGCGGGTGCCCCAGTTGGCCATCCACCTGGACCGCACGGTCAACGAGGGGCTCGCCCTCGACCGGCAGCGCCATCTCGCCCCGCTGTGGGCGCTCGGGGCGCCCGAGGAGGGCGCGTTGCTGCGCCGGGTCGCGGCGGCCGCAGAGGTGGAGCGGGCGGACGTCCTCGGCTGGGACCTGATGCTCCATGACATCCAGCCGCCCGGGTATCTCGGCGCGGACCGGGAGTTCGTGGTGTCCGCGCGGCTGGACAACCTGGTGTCGGTGCACGCCGGCGTCACGGCTCTGGCGGGTGCGGCGACCGCGGCCGAGGAGCCCTCGTACATCCCCGTCCTGGCGGCCTTCGACCACGAGGAGGTCGGCAGCGGTTCGCACACCGGTGCGCAGAGCCCGCTGCTGGAACGGGTCCTCGGCCGCTCGGTCACCGCGCGCGGCGGCAGCACCGAGGGCTGGTCCCGTGCCCTGTCCGGTTCCTTCTGCGTCTCTGCCGACATGGCGCACGCGGTCCACCCCAACTACGCGGAACGGCACGACCCGGGCCACCACCCGCTGCCCAACGGCGGCGCCACGGTCAAGGTCAACGTCAATCAGCGGTACGCCACCGACAGCACCGGCATGGCGGTGTTCGCGGCCGCATGCGAGCGGGCGGCGGCGCCGTGGCAGCCGTTCGTCTCCAACAACGCGATGCCGTGCGGCACCTCGATCGGCCCGCTCACCGCGGCCCGGCTGGGTGTGCCGACGGTCGACGTGGGGGTGCCGGGGCTGTCCATGCACTCGGCGCGCGAGCTGTGCGGGGCCGCCGACCCCGGCCACCTGGCCGCCGTCCTGGGCGCGTTCGTGACCTCCGGCTGACGCAGGGCCGGGGGTGCGGGGCGGGACGGCCCGGGTCGTGAAAGCCCGGGCCGCCCCGCCCCGTTCCGTATGACGGAGTTACGCGAATCGCTGGTTCGCGCCGCCGTCACAGTTCTGCAGCTTGAGCGGGTCCTTGGCCGCCGCGAGCGTCACACACAGTCCGGTCGAGGCCGCCGGGCGCAGGGTACCCGACTGCTTCACGAACTGCTGGTTGGCCGCGCCCGAGCAGTTGTACAGGATGAGCGTGGCGCCCGCCCTGTAGTCGGCGCCCGGCACGTCCAGGCACCGGTCGTGACTCAGTTCCGTACGGATGGTCTTCGTTCCGGAGTCGTACCACCAGCCCTGGTTGCGGCCGCCGTGGCAGTCCCAGCCGCCGATCTGTGTGTTGTTGCGGGTCACCGAGGCGGGAACGTCCACGCAGGTGCCCGTGGCCTCGTTCTTCAGGGGGTTGAAGGCGTCGTCCCATGCCGTGGCCTGGAGCACCGGCTGTCCGGTGCTGGCCGGGTCGGCGCAGCTCGCCTCGCGCAGGGACGAGTTGTAGATCTGGGTGAGGCAGGAGGCGAAGGCGGCGTGGCCGCGCGCGTTCGGGTGGAAGGACTGCCGGACGGAGTTGGAGTCCGGCGGGAAGTTCGACAGGTCGATGTAGAGGCCGCGGGCCCAGGTGTTCTCGCTGCACACCTCGTGGCCGTGGAAGAGCCGGGAGTTGTCGAGATAGACGGCTCCGGTGTCGGCGGCGGCCTTGCGCATGCCGCGTTCGAAGGCGGGGACCGCCACGTTACGGCCCCAGGCCGCGTCGGAGTCGTATCCGGCGCAGCCGCCGGGAAGCTTGCCGGGGAAGTCCGGGTTGTCGTAGAAGTCCGGGCCGATCGGGCTCGGGTAACCCATGACGACAAGCTTGTAGTCGCCGTTGCCGTAGCCGGCGTCGGACATGACGGTCCTCAGATCGCGCACCGTCTTCTCGACCTTGGGGACGAGTCCGTCGACGCGCGCCTGCCAGCCGCCCTCGTAATTCGGCTGGCAGGCCCCCTGGGAGAACACCCAACGCTGGACGCAGTCCGTCATGACGGGGCCGAACTGGAGGTCGTCATTGGCGCCCGCGACCAGCAGGATCATCTTGATGCGGGTGTTGCGGGCCTTGATGGCGAGGTTGTCGCTCTGCACGAGTTCGTCGGCGTACTGCTTCGATCCGCCGATCACGATGTTGCCGGTGTACGCGCCGGAGCAGGAGACGTTGTACGTGACGTCGGCCGGGATTCCGGTGCGGTGGATGGCGGAGTCGGGCGAGCGGTGGCACCAGTTGTCGGGGCCGTTGGTGCCCGCCTCGTACGTGCCGACGCCCTCGCCGGAGATCTCGCTGTCGCCGAGCGAGATCAGCCCCGTCTTGCGGTCGGCGAGCGGGCGCTCGGCCGGGTCGCCGTACAGCCGGGTGGCTTCGGCGGCGCGGATGGCCTCCAGCTCGGGCGAGAGGGGGGTGGATGCGGTAGTGGTGGTAGCGGTCCGGTCCGCCGCGCCGGCCGGTCCTGCGGCGGCGGCCATACCGCCGAGTGCCGCCGCCATGGCCGCGGCGGCCGCGACCGTACAGCGAAGTCTGTGCCTGGTGCGCCTCATTGAGTCTCCCCGGGTTTGTGGTTACCCCCGGTATTTACTGGTCGGTAGGCGACTTGGGAATAGACAGAACAAGACAAGTGCTCAACTTTTTCAGGAGGTTGCACCCCATGGACGAGTCACAGTTCGGTCCGCAGTACCCCACAGGAGTTACGTATTTCCGCGTCGAGCACGACTCGATGGGCGAGGTGAGGGTGCCCGTGGACGCCAAGTGGCGGGCCCAGACGCAGCGCGCGGTGGAGAATTTCCCGATCTCCGGGCAGCGCCTGGAGCGGGCCCACATCGAGGCCCTGGCCCGGATCAAGGCGGCCGCGGCCAAGGTGAACGCCGAGCTGAAGGTGCTCGACCCGGACATCGCCCTGGCCATCCAGGAGGCCGCCGAGGAGGTCGCCGACGGGCGCTGGGACGCGCACTTCCCGATCGACATCTTCCAGACCGGCTCCGGCACCTCGTCCAACATGAACACCAATGAGGTCGTGGCCACCCTCGCCACCGAGCGCCTGGGCCGCGAGGTCCACCCGAACGACCACGTCAACGCCTCGCAGTCGTCCAACGACGTCTTCCCGTCCTCCATCCACATCGCCGCGACCGCCGCCGTCACCGGCGAGTTGATCCCGGCGCTGGACCATCTGGCCGCCGCACTGGAGCGCAAGTCCGCCGAGTTCACGACGGTCGTGAAGGCGGGTCGTACGCATCTGATGGACGCCACGCCCGTCACCCTGGGCCAGGAGTTCGGCGGCTACGCGGCGCAGATCCGGTACGGCATCGAGCGGCTGCGCGTCTCCCTGCCGCGCCTCGCCGAACTGCCGCTGGGCGGCACGGCCGTCGGCACCGGCATCAACACCCCGCCCCGCTTCTCCGCCGCCGTCATCGCCGAGGTCGCCCGCGTCACCGGGCTGCCGCTCACCGAGGCCAGGGACCACTTCGAGGCGCAGGGCGCGCGGGACGGGCTCGTCGAGACGTCGGGCCAGCTCCGTACCCTCGCCGTCTCGCTCACCAAGATCTCCAACGATCTGCGCTGGATGGCGTCCGGACCGCGCACCGGTCTGGCCGAGATCAGCCTGCCCGATCTCCAGCCGGGCTCGTCGATCATGCCGGGGAAGGTGAATCCGGTCATTCCCGAGGCCGTCCTGATGGTCGCGGCCCAGGTGATGGGCAACGACCAGACGGTCGCCGTCGCGGGCGCGGCCGGCAACTTCGAACTGAATGCAATGCTTCCGGTCATCGCGAAGAACCTGCTGGAGTCGGTACGACTGCTGGCCAACGCCTCCCGGCTGCTCGCGGACCGCACGATCGACGGGATCACCGCGAACGTGGAACGGGCCAGGGAGTACGCCGAGTCCTCGCCGTCCGTCGTCACCCCGCTGAACAAGTACATCGGCTACGAGGAGGCGGCGAAGGTCGCCAAGAAGTCCCTCGCGGAACGCCGGACGATCCGCGAAGTGGTGTTGGACTCGGGATATGTCGAACGCGGCGACCTCACGGTGGAACAGCTCGACGAGGCACTGGACGTGCTGCGCATGACCCGCCCGTGACAGGCGTCGCAGCGAGGGGGCTGTGGCATCTCCGGAGCCCGTCCGGCTGATCAGGGTCGGACGGGGCCCGGCGTCCGGTGCGGTGCATCGCACGGCACCGGAGCGTCCCGAGGTGGCTCCGTATCCGGCTGCAAGTACGCGCCGCCACGGCTCCCGCTATCAGCGCAGCGCAAGTGCAGACGTACTTCAAGTGGCACCCAACCGCTGGGCGGAGCTCACCGAGACGTCCAGAGCATGGGTCGCCAATGCCAAGGCATTACTGACTTCGGCGTATTAGGGTCTGTCCGGTCTGTCGAGAGCGAGGCCCGTCCCGGCGAGGAATCCGCCGAGGATGCCGTGCCGGTACTGCAGCGCTTTGAGCCGCCTGCGGAGCAGAGTCTCCAGCTCGCTGAGGGTGCGGGCGGCCAGGTTGGCCAGGCTCCGCTTGATGTGCGCCCACAGGCCCTCGACCGGGTTGAGGTCGGGCGCATACCCGGGCAGCAGGACCACCGTCAGCCAGTCCCGCTCGGCAACGAGTGCCTTCATCGTCTTGGAGATGTGGGTGTTCAGCCGGTCCCACACCACGATCAGCGGGGCCTTGAGCAGTTGGTGGGCGCCATCCAACAGGCGTATGTAGTCCGCCTCGCCCAGCGAGCGACGCTCGCCCTTGCGGCCGGTATGCCGACGCAGCCGGTAGCACAGACGGGCGGGCAGGCCCGGCCGGTAGCACAGCAGACCGGCCACCGAGAGACGTCCCCGGCTACGGCCGGGCACCTTGACCCTCGGGGTGATGCCGCGCCGGCCCCAGGTGCGGCCCTTGGGCGGCCGACCGGTCACGCCCGCTTCGTCCTCGAAGCAGATGAACGCGCCGGTCGCCGCCCGGAGGGTTTTACCTCCTGCCAGGTCGCCTCCCGCCATGCGGTGATCGCGTCCTCGTCGCGTTCGGCGGCGGGCCGGGCGGGCATCTGCACGCTGTAGCCCATGCGGTGCAGCAGCCGAGTGACCCCGGAGACGCTGTAGGAGAGGTGGAACTTCCGCCCGATCAGCGTGCGTACCCGCGCGGCGGTCCACACCTGGTCGTCCGCCCAGCCGTGCGCGGTCGGCCCCTCATCAAGCCACATCGCGAGCTTGGTCTGCAGGTGTGGGCCGAGCCGACAGTCGTAGCCGCAGGGGCCTCTGGAACGCAGCGCCTCGCGTCCGCCCGTCCTCCAGGTGCGGCGCCACTGGTAGACCGACTTCTCACTCACCCGTAACTCCCGGGCGATGCACGGGACTTCCACGCCCTCATCGAAGAGGTCAACGGCCCGCATCCGTACCTCTTCCCGGCGCCTGCGCTGCTCGGCGGTCAGCCCGCCCCCGTCCGGATACCGCATACCTCCGGCGTACCAGCCCGGACGGACCCCGTCACCCCTCCCGACACAAATCCAGACCCCGAAACGCCGAAATCAGTAACCGCCGCAGGTGCGCGATGCATGCGCGTTTGATTGCGCTTGACAATCCAGGGATCACGGCGCGAGTTGGGCCCTCGAGCGTCCCTGGACTCGGCACCAGAGCTACGGGGTACGGGAACACGGGGAGGATGCGCTGATGGCATGGGACGAGTGGGAGCAACTCAAGGCAGACGCAGCAACACGGTCGACGCAAATGCAGTTGAACCAGTATCCGGCCGATTCCGGAGGCGGTACACCCGGGGCCAACGCCTCAGCCGACCTGAAGTCAGACAAAAGGGCATGGGTGAAGGCGGGCGAGGCCACCAAGGGGCTCGCTGAGCCGATCGGCCCCGCGCTGACGAAACTTGAAGACGGGCAGACGGGGCTGGACGACGCATCCGGCTGCCAGGGCGTGGCGGCACAGAAGGAGCTGTATACCTCCTGGAGCAAGTATGTGAAGAATGTGCGCGAGCGCTGCAAGTCCCTTGGTGGGCTGCTTGAGTCTTCAGGGCATGAACTGTCGAAGACCGATGAGTCGCTGAAGTCCGAACTGGACGCGATCAAGTACACGGACACCCAGGCCGTCGGCGGCCAGTCCAAGGAGAAGTGATCCGGGGGCATGGATCTTGCGACGCTGAAAGCGCTCAAGCCGTCGAAGTTCGAAGATGCCGCAGACGCGTACCGGGCGACGGACGAGATGGCCAGTGCAGCCAAGGACACCATCGACAACCAGATCACCGCGGGGATACGTAACCAACTCGAGGGCGCGGCGGCGAAGGCCGCCCTTCGGGAGCTGGCCGAGTTGTCGAAGAACTTCCACTACATGCAGACCGAATGCGGGCTGGTGAGCACCGCGCTGAACGGTTTCGCATTCGATATGGCGGCGGCGAAGCGGAAGCTGGACGCAGCGCTCGAGGACGCGCGGGCGAACCACTGCACGGTGAACACAGACGGTTCAGTCAGCTTCCCGGCGGGCAGGAAGCCGGGCGAGGACAAGGATGCCGAGGGCGGCACAGTGACCGGTAGCGCCTGGGGTAGCCCGACGTCCGACGCCCTGGAGCGCCAGGCGGTGAACATCCACCCGAACCCCCACTACGGCGCGGCCCTCGGCTATGCCAACCGGGTAGCAAATGCTTTGAAGGAAGCCACTGACGCAGACGCGAAGTGGGCGCCGAAGCTTCGCGCCCTCAAGGCCGACGACGACCTCGTGGTCTCGGACCGGGATTGGGTGGACGTGAAGTCCGACCGGGGTGGGGTACTCAAGGCCGCCGACCTTTACCTGGACAGCATCAAGGCCCCGCCGAAGGAAGCCACGCCCGAGGAGAACGCGGAGTGGTGGAAGAATCTCACCTCGGAGCAGCGGGCCGACTATCTGGCCGTCCATCCGAATTCCATCGGATCGATGAACGGCCTCCCGTCCGGCGTTCGCGACGAGGCGAACCGAATGGTTCTGAACGAGACGAAGGCTACATACCAGCTGGAGCTGGACGCCATTCCGAAAGAGCCAACCAAGTACGGCCCCAACACCGGCGGCAGCTACCCCGCTGCCGTGATCACCCCGGAATGGCGGGAGTGGCAGGACAAGTACGGGAACGAGAAGGCCAGGATGGAGGGCGTGATGAAGGGAATGAACGCCATCCAGGATCGCTTCGACCGCACAGGAAAAGATGGGCTTCCCGAGGCGTACCTGCTCGGCTTCGATCCCACCGGTCTCGGGGACGGAAAGGTCATCCTCGCTAACGGGAATCCGGACACAGCCGATCACGTAGGCGTCTACGTCCCCGGTACGTTCGCAGGCATAGAATCCATCGGCGGCGGCGGGGATACTCATGGGGACCTCGGCCGTGGCGAACGACTCTGGGTCGAGAGTCACCGCCTCACTCCCGGCCAGAACGTCTCCACCGTCACGTGGCTCGACTACAACGCGCCGGACGGCATCCTTTCGGAGGCGACACGCGGGCAGTACGCGGACGAGGGCGGCCCACGACTCTACGACTTCTTGCAGGGGAACGGAGCCGCGCAGCAGACCGCCGACGGTACTCGCGCGCACACCACTGTCATCGGGCACAGCTACGGCAGCACGGTGGTCGGCGTCTCGGCACAGTCGGGGAGTTGGAATGACCCTGAGGCCGCCAACGACTTCGTCTTTGCGGGCAGTCCCGGTGTCCAGGCGGATCACGCGGCGGACCTGGGTGTCGGAGCCGACCATGTCTGGGCAATGGGCGCCCCCTGGGACGATCAGGTGGTCCGGCAGGGCGGTCGACTGATGGGGCTCGGTGACAACGGAGTCATTCCCACCGACGAATCCTTCGGCGGGAACATCATGGAGAGCGACTCCGGCGGACACACCGGATTCTTCGACGACGGCTCTCTCAGCATACGCAATCAGTCAGCCATCATCGCCAGCCAATATGACAAGGTACAACTTGAATAGGCGAATTTCGAAACTCGGGTTCATTATCGCGACGTGCGTGCTGGCGATGGCATGCTCGAACGGAAAAGAGGCGGCGGTGAAGGCACAGGACAGCGATACCGTGAAGGCGGGCGTCGAGAGGACATCCAGTCGGATTCTCGAGATCCTCGACGTCAAGGGGAAGGTCACGGAGACGGGTGCGATGACGTCGCGTTGCTCGGACTACGGCTCCGACGAGGAGGTCTACCGCGCACGTCATCCCTGGAGCATCTACAAGGCTCCCTTTGCGGATATGCAGAAGGGCATGGACCGCCTGCGGGCCGAGCTCCCGAAAGACGGCTGGAAGATCGTCCGGGACGGCATGGACAGCAGCAAGGCCAATAGCCCGCAGATCGTCGCGGAGTCCAAGAGCGGTGAATTCGCAGTCGACGTACGGTTGCACAAAGCGAGCAAAGTCGGAAACGCCCCGGACCTCCTGGAAGTCACCGTCGAATCGGCTTGCTACCGGTCGAAATAGCCCACCGTGAGGCACTATGGCCTGCCCTGCGGGCTGACCAGGCCTCGCCGTTTCGGTTGGAATGAGGGCGGAGGCGGAGTACGGCGGCTCTCGGACGGACGGCTTTCCACCGCCTCGTCGCACTGCCCCGACCAGTCGGCCGACCCGCCGCCCCCGGCCCACCCACGATCCGAAAGACCCAGGAGAACCCGACCACCGCGACGGGACTCCGCCATGCCCAGGCAGCAAAAATGCCGCGGCCACCCAACAGTTAATGGTCAACGACAACGTCTCAACCCAGGCGAAACGGCGAAGCTAGGATCTGCCCATGGCAGGTACGGAATACATCGCGCACTGGGCGCCGGGCGAGCAGATCCTGTGGCGTTATCGCGGCAACGGTCCGCTGCCCGGGGAGGCCGCGCCGGGGCCCGTCCCGCGCCCGGTCCACATCTGTCGGCCCGTCACCGTCGTCCAGGACACCGACGATCTGCTCGCCGTGTGGGTGGCGCCCGGTACCGAGTGCGTGAAGCCGGTGCTGGCCGACGGCACCGAGGTGCACGACGAGCCGCTCGCCACCCGGTACACCGCCCCGCGCACCACCGTCCGCTCCGCCTGGCTCGGCAACGGCGTGCTGAAGCTCGCCCGTCCCGGTGATCCCTGGTCGGTGTGGCTGTTCTGGGATTCCGGCTGGAGGTTCCGCAGCTGGTACGTGAACCTGGAGGAACCGCGCACCCGCTGGGCGGGCGGTGTCGACTCCGAGGATCACTTTCTCGACATCTCCGTCTACCCGGACCACAGCTGGGCCTGGCTCGACGAGGACGAGTTCGCCCAGGCACAGCGGGTCGGCCTGCTGGCCCCGCGAACCGCTCGACGCGTACGGGAGGCGGGCCGCGCGGCCGTCGAGGTGATCCGGGACTGGGGCGCACCGTTCCGGGACGGCTGGGAGAACTGGCGGCCCGATCCGCAGTGGCGCGTTCCGGCGCTCCCGGGTGACTGGGACCGTACCCCCTCCCCCATGACGTCGTGAGACCCTTGATGCACCCCAGGGGGGCAAACGTAGGATCACCCTCCGGAGGGGCGCATCACTCCACCCTGCGGGCGGGGCACCGGACCTGACCGTAAGTCATCGCACGAGCATCACGCACTGCATGAGCTGTATGAGCCACATCAGTCGTACGAATCGTATGAGCCACTACGAGGGGGTGGAGACGTGCTCGCTGTCGCCCGCCCCATCATCGGAAACGTAGTCGGTGAATCACCCTGCAGGCATCCGGTTTCGGCCCCTCTTTCGGGGGCATCCGGTGACAGCCGTTGTTATCGCTGCTCCTGCCGGGGCACAGTAGCGCCCCACGAGGTGATTGCCTCATACAACCGGCCCGGACGGACGGAACCCCACGCGTGACGGAGCATCCCACCTCCCACGAAGGCCGGCAGCCTCTCGCCGCCCGGTCGCAGGAACGCACCCGGCCGCGGCAGCAGGATGCCGCGTCGGCCGCTCCCCCTGCCACCGCCGCGATTCCCGGCCCCGCCACGGCGCCGGGCGCCGGAGCGAATCCGGCGGCCGCGGCGCCCCCCGGCCCCGCGGGACTCGACCCCCAGGCCGCGGCCCGTCGCGAGGGCGACCGGCTGCGTTTCGTGGGGGCGGCCACCCGGCGGATCGCCCGCGGCATAGACCTGGACGAGATCGTGCTCGGCCTGTGCCGGGCCAGTGTGCCGACGTTCTCCGACGCCATACTGGTCTACCTCCGCGACCCGCTCCCGGTCGGTGACGAGCGGCCGGTCTCCCCTTTCGTGCTGCGGCTGCGCCGGTCCGACCGGCTGCGGCTGAACGAGGAGGCGGCGGAAACCCCGTCGGAGATCGAACGCCTGCGGCTGCCCGCCATCGATCCGCACGGCGATCTGCCGCCCGCGGCCGAGCTGTGCGAGGTCCGCTCGGGCGGCGCGCTCGCCGAGGTGCTGCGCGGGGTGCGGCCGGTCTTCGGGGACTCCGCGGCGGCCCGCGCCGCGCTGCCCGAACTGCTCGGCGCCGGCCGGGCCGTACCCACCGGGCACCGCGCGATCCTCGCCCCGCTGCGCGGCCGGCGGCGGGTGATCGGCGCCGCCGTCTTCCTGCGCGGGACCGAGCGGTCGCCCTTCGAGGCCAATGACCTGCTGGTCGCCGCCCAGTTGGCGACGCACACCGCGCTCGGCATCGACAAGGCCGTGCTGTACGGCCGCGAGGCGTACATCGCCGACGAGCTCCAGCGCACCATGCTGCCCGACTCGCTGCCGCAGCCGACCGGCGTCCGGCTCGCCTCCCGCTATCTCCCGGCCGCCGAGACGGCCCGGGTCGGCGGCGACTGGTACGACGCGATCCCGCTGCCCGGGAGCAGGGTCGCCCTGGTCGTCGGGGACGTCATGGGCCACTCCATGACCTCGGCGGCGATCATGGGCCAGCTGCGCACCACCGCGCAGACCCTCGCCGGGCTCGACCTGCCTCCGCAGGAGGTGCTGCACCACCTCGACGAACAGGCGCAGCGGCTCGGCAGCGACCGCATGGCGACGTGCCTCTACGCGGTCTACGACCCCGTCGCGCACCGCATCACCATCGCCAACGCCGGGCATCCGCCGCCCGTCCTGCTCCACCTGGGCGGCCGCGCGGAGGTGCTGAGGGTGCCGTCGGGCGCCCCGATCGGCGTCGGCGGTGTGGACTTCGAGGCCGTCGAGCTGGACGCGCCCGCGGGCGCCACGCTGCTGCTGTACACCGACGGTCTGGTGGAGTCCCGGCTGCGGGACGTCTGGACCGGGATCGAGATGCTGCGCGAACGGCTCGCCGCCACCGCCCGGCTGACCGGCCCGGACCACTCGCCGCCGCTGGAGGCGCTGTGCGACGACGTCCTGGACATGCTCGGCCCCGGCGACCGGGACGACGACATCGCGCTGCTCGCCGCCCGGTTCGACGGGATCGCGCCGAGCGATGTCGCGTACTGGCACCTGGAACCGGAGGAGACCGCTCCGGGGCGGGCCCGCAGGCTGGCCCGCCAGGCGCTGAGCCGCTGGGGGCTCGACGATCTCTCCGACTCGGTGGAGTTGCTGGTCAGCGAGGTGGTGACCAATGCCGTGCGCTATGCGGAGCGGCCGGTGACGCTGCGGCTGCTGCGTACCGACATCCTGCGCTGCGAGGTCGGCGACGACGCCCCGCAGCTGCCCCGGCAGCGCCGGGCCCGCGACATGGACGAGGGCGGCCGCGGCCTGTTCCTTGTGAACCGGCTCGCCCGGCGGTGGGGGGCCACGCGGCTGTCGACGGGCAAGGTCGTCTGGTTCGAGATGCCGGCCCGGGGCCAGTAGAAGAGGCGGAAAGAAGGAGTCCGGACCGGGCGGGGAGAAGGGTTCGCGCCAGGCACGGACAGGCACCGGACCAGGCACGGGCAGGAGCCCTGCACGGACGGTAGCCAAATGTTGCCGACCTCCTGTCGGCGGAGTTGACTTCAGTCGTGAACGAGACGACCTGACCGAAACCCCCACCGACGGGAGGACGCTCGTGCCTGAGGAATCGAAGACCAAGAACACCCCCTACACCACGAACAACGCCGGTATCCCGGTGGAGAGCGACGAACATTCGCTCACCGTCGGATCCGACGGACCGATCCTGCTCCAGGACCACTACCTCATCGAGAAGATGGCCCAGTTCAACCGTGAACGGGTCCCCGAGCGCGTGGTCCACGCCAAGGGTTCCGGCGCCTACGGCTTCTTCAAGGTGACCAACGACGTCAGCCAGTTCACCAAGGCGGACCTCTTCCAACCGGGCAAGCAGACCGCCATGCTCGCCCGCTTCTCCACGGTCGCCGGCGAACAGGGCTCCCCCGACACCTGGCGCGACCCTCGTGGGTTCGCCCTGAAGTTCTACACGGAGCACGGCAACTACGACATGGTCGGCAACAACACGCCGATCTTCTTCGTGCGCGACCCGATGAAGTTCCAGGACTTCATCCGCTCGCAGAAGCGCCGCCCGGAGAGTGCCCTGCGTGACCACGACATGCAGTGGGACTTCTGGACCCTCTCCCCCGAGTCCGCGCACATGGTCACCTGGCTGATGGGCGACCGCGGCATTCCGAAGACGTACCGCAACATGAACGGCTACAGCTCGCACACCTATATGTGGGTGAACGCGGGCGGCGAGAGGTTCTGGGTCAAGTACCGCTTCAAGACCGACCAGGGCATCGACTTCTACCCTCAGGCCGAGGCCGACGAGATCGCGGGCAGCGACGGCGACGTCCACCGCCGCGACCTGTACGAGTCGATCAAGCGCGGTGACCACCCGAGCTGGACGCTGTACGTCCAGATCATGCCGTTCGAGGACGCGCCGGACTACCGGTTCAACCCGTTCGACCTCACGAAGGTGTGGCCGCACGGCGACTACCCGGAGATCGAAGTCGGCCGGATGACGCTCAACGAGAACCCGGAGGACTTCTTCGTCCACATCGAGCAGGCGTCGTTCGAGCCGTCGAACCTGGTGCCCGGCATCGGACCGTCGCCCGACAAGATGCTGCTCGGCCGGCTCTTCTCGTACCCGGACACCCACCGGTACCGGATCGGCCCGAACTACGCGCAGCTGCCCCCGAACCGTCCGCGGTTCGGCCGGAACTCGTACGCGAAGGACGGCCCCATGCGGTACGAGCCGACGCGTACGGGAGCCGTCTACGCACCGAACTCGTACGGCGGTCCGGCAGCGGACACCGAGCGCTTCGGCGACCCGGCGGGCTGGACCACGGCGGGCGAGATGGTGCACGAGGCGTACAAGCTGCACCGCGAGGACGACGACTGGGGCCAGGCGGGCACGATGGTGCGCAAGGTCCTGGACGACGCGGCCCGCGATCGGCTGGTGTCGAACATTTCCGGCCATTTGCTGGACGGTGTGAGCGCCCCGGTCCTGAAGCGGGCGGTGCAGTACTGGCGCAACGTGGACAAGGACCTCGGCGACCGGATCGCCCAGCAGGTCAACGGCGGCTGACCCCGTCGTACGCGATCACACGGGTCAGGGGCGGTGCCGGCCGGCACCGCCCCTGACTCATGCGTTCACTGACTCATGCGTTCACTGACTGGCCGGGTAGTTGTTGGCCTGGTTGTTGCCCGGCCGCCCGGAGCTCAGTCCGTCGCCCGGCAGGACCGGGGACTCGCTCGGCGGCGGCACGTCCGGCGACTGGCTCGGCGGCGGCTCGGGCGACTGGCTGGCCGACTCGCTGGGCGGGTCGCTCGGGCTCTGCTCCGGCGGGGTCGACGGCTGGGACGACGACGGGTCCGGGCTCTGCGACGGCGAGGTGGTCGCCGGCGGGGTGGTCGGCAGGGTGACCTCGCCGCGCTCGACGTCCTGCAGATCGAACCGGGCAGTGGAGCCGCCGCCCAACGCCCCGAGGGTGTAGTCCGCCCAGATCTGCGCCGGGAAGCCGCCGCCGTTGGCACGGCCGGAGTTGGCGGTACCGGTCAGGCTGACCTGGCCGCCGCCGTCCTTGGGGGATTCACCGAAGAGCGCCACGACCGTGGTGAGCTCCGGGGTGTAGCCCGCGAACAGGGCGGCCTTGTTGTTCTCCGAGGTGCCCGTCTTGCCGGCCGCCTCGTAGGCCGAGGTGTTGGCCGCCTGTCCGGAGCCGCTGTCCACGACGCCCTGCAGCACGGAGGTCACGGTGTCGGCGGACTTGCGGCTGATCACCTGGTCGCCGATGCCCTTGACCGGCTCGACCGTCCGTTCGCGGTGCTTGGCGGACTTCACGATGAACGGGGTGACCTTCCGGCCGTGGTTGTCGAGCGTGGCGTACGCGCCCGCCATGTCCCAGGTCGAGGCGTTCATCGTGCCGAGCGTGATGGCGGGACGCTCGGGGAAGTTCTTGTCGGGCAGGCCGAGCGACAGTGCGGTCTTCTTCACCGTGGCGGGGCCGACGTCGACGACCATCTGCGCGAAGACCGAGTTGATCGACTTGTTCATCGCGGTCTGCACGGTGACGTTGCCGTAGCTCCGGTTGTCCTCGTTCTCCGGGGCGAACGGCGTGTCGCTGCCCACGACCGGGCGCTTGCTGGTGCCGTCGTAGCGGGTGTTGACGCCGATCAGATCGCCGTTCTGAGTCTTCGACTCGTTCTCCAGCGCGGAGGCGAGCACCAGCGGCTTGAAGGTGGAGGCGGGCTGGTAGTCCTCGCGCGTGGCGTTGGAGATGTAGTGCTTGACGTAGTCCACGCCGCCGTAGAGCGCGACGACCGCGCCGGTCTTCGGGTCGACGGAGGTGGCACCCGCCTGGACGGTCGCGTCGACCTTGTTGCCGTTGCGGTCCAGCTTGGACTCCAGCTGCCGGTCGACTGCCTTCTCAAGCGCCTTCTGCCGCTTCTTGTCGATGTTGAGCGTGAAGGTCCAGCCGCCGGCCTGCCGCATCTCCGCGGTAATGCCCTGCTTGTCCAGCTCCTTGTTGGCCGCGTCGACGAGGTAACCGGTCTGGCCCTCCATCCCGGGGGCGGGCTTGAGCTTGTCCGGGACCGGGAACTTGAGGGTGTCGCGCTCGGCCTTGTCGAGCCAGTGCATCTCGACCATGTTGTCGAGCGTGTAGCCCCAGCGGTCCTTGACGAGCCTCTTGCCGGTCGGCGTCGCCGTCGCCCAGTCGTACTGGCTGGGGGCCTGGAGCGTCGCGGCAAGATAGGCGCCCTGCGAGACGTTGAGGTCCTTGGCGTCGACCCCGTAGTAGGCCTGTGCGGCGGCCTGGATCCCGCTCGCGCCGCGCCCGTAGAAGGCGGTGTTGATGTATCCGGCGAGGATGTCGTCCTTGCTGGTGTTCTGGTCGATCTTGAGGGAGATCACCAGTTCCTTGAGCTTCCGGCTGATCGTCGGGTCCTGCGTCAGGTAGTAGTTCTTCACGTACTGCTGGGTGATGGTCGAGCCACCCTGCTTGCCCTTGCCGGAGAGCGTGTTGAGGATGCCTCGCGCGGTGCCCTTCAGGTCGATGCCCCGGTCGTTGTAGAACGTCTTGTTCTCGGCCGCGACGAAGGTGTGCTGCACCGCCTTGGGGACCTCGGCGAGGTCGACGATCTGACGGTTGACCCCCTTGCCGGTCCGGGTGAGCAGCGTGCCGTCGCTGTACTGGTAGACGTTGCTCTGCCGCTCGGCCAGGGCGTTGGCCTTGGGTACGTCCACGTACAGGTACAGCGCCACGAAGGCGCCCATGATCAGCAGGCAGAACCCGAAGAACGTGCCCAGCATCTTCCGCCAGGTGAAGAGTCTGCGTATGCCGCCGCTCTTCGCAGCCCGCCGCGACCCACGCCGCTGGGCTCGTCGCGCATCCGCTCGACCCATCTCTGTGTTGCTCCCGATTCTCTGCTTGACCAGATCAGCTCAGCCCCGCCAGCTAACACCGTCGGCCGGGACAAAAAGCAAGCGATGCGGTCTTTTCCGGACGTGACAATCAGCACCCGTTGTTAATGGAACCGACTCATGAGAGGCGCTCAGGGTTGCGAATCCCGGTAATGTGTAATCACATTGCTATCATCGAGTCGGTCTCCGCCGGCTACGTCCGGTCTTTCGAAACGGGGGATTCCATGCCCGACCAAGGCAATCCGAACGCTGTGTCCACGCTGACCGCCGACCTCACGCCCGACGCCCCCGAGATGCCCGAACCGCAGGTTAGAGAGGTGACGGCGCACAGCATCCCCGGCGGCGTCGGCCTGCTGCTGACCGTGATCGGGGTGATCGTCGGCATCGGTCTGGCCATCATCGGCGGCGTCGTCGGCTCGAACGGGAACAACGGAGTGGGCGTCCCGGTCTGCATCTTCGGGATCCTGCTCACCATCGCCTCGTTCTTCTGCATGACGGGTGTGAAGATGGTCGCACCGGGCGAGGCGCGGGTGATCCAGCTCTTCGGCCGGTACGTCGGCACGATCCGTGCCGACGGGCTGCGCTGGATCAATCCGCTCACCAGCAGCCGGAAGATCTCCACCCGGGTCCGCAACCACGAGACCGCGGTCCTGAAGGTCAATGACGCCTACGGCAACCCGATCGAGCTCGCCGCGATCGTCGTCTGGAAGGTCGAGGACACCGCGCAGGCGCTCTTCGAGGTCGACGATTTCCTGGAGTTCGTCGCCACCCAGACCGAGGCGGCGGTCCGGCACATCGCGATCGAGTACCCGTACGACGCCCACGAGGAGGGCGGCCTCTCGCTGCGAGGCAACGCGGAGGAGATCACCGAGAAGCTGGCCGCCGAGCTCACCGCGCGGGTGCGGGCCGCCGGTGTACGGATCATCGAATCGCGCTTCAGTCATCTCGCGTACGCGCCCGAGATCGCCTCCGCCATGCTTCAGCGCCAGCAGGCCGGCGCGGTGGTCGCGGCCCGGCAGCAGATCGTCGAGGGCGCGGTCGGCATGGTCGAGATGGCGCTGACCCGGATCGCCGCACAGGACATCGTCGAGCTGGACTCGGAGCGGAAGGCGGCCATGGTCAGCAATCTGCTGGTGGTGCTGTGCGGCGACCGCGCGGCGCAGCCGGTCCTGAACACGGGCACTCTTTACCAGTGACCGAACAGACCCCGCCGGCCCGCAGGACTTCGCCGCAGCGCAAGCAGATGCTGCTGCGGCTGGATCCCGCGGTGCATGACGCGCTGGCCCGCTGGGCCGCTGACGAGCTGCGCAGCGCGAACGCCCAGATCGAGTTCCTGCTGCGCAGGGCGCTGGCGGAGGCGGGCCGCCTGCCTGGCCCGGCGGGTCCGATCCCCCGCAGGGGGCGGCCCCCGAAGGACGCGCCGGGCCCGCCCGGCGCCTGAGGTCCGGGGGCGGGACCCGGGTATACACCGGGGGTATACACGCCGCGTACAGTGCTGCGCATGTCTATCGGCCACACCTTGCTCGGGCTCCTGGAGTCCGGCCCCCGCCACGGCTACGACCTCAAGCGCGCCTTCGACGAGAAGTTCGGCCACGACCGCCCCCTGCACTACGGGCAGGTCTACTCGACGATGTCCCGGCTCCTCAAGAACGGCCTCGTCGAGGTCGACGGCATCGAGAGCGGGAGCGGCCCCGAGCGCAAGCGGTACGCCATCACCGAGGCGGGCATCACCGACGTCGGCGCCTGGCTCGCGCAGCCGGAGAAGCCCGAGCCGTACCTCCAGTCGACGCTCTACACCAAGGTCGTCCTCGCCCTGCTCACCGGCCGCAGCGCCGAGGACCTGCTGGACACCCAGCGCGCCGAGCACCTGCGTCTCATGCGCATCCTCACCGACCGCAAGCGCAAGGGCGACCTCGCCGATCAGCTGATCTGCGACCACGCGCTCTTCCACCTCGAAGCCGATCTGCGCTGGCTGGAACTGGCCTCCGCCCGGCTGGACCGGCTCGCCGCGGCGGTGGTGGCCGTTCCTGCCGATGGCGGGGGGCGGGCGCGGACCTGATCCTGCTCGTCACTCTGCTGTCACTGCCGCCCCCGTGGCACATGATGCGCCCGGACGGCCTGCGCACCGAGTGACGACGCGGCAACCGCAAGGGGTGCGGCCCCCAAGGCCGCCTCCCTCACACCTTCCCCGTCACCCGTACCGGCAGCGCCCTCATCGCCTCCCGCAGCGCCGCCGCGAACTCCTCGAACTCCTCGTGCCGCGCCGCCCCCGTCCGCATCGCCAGCGCCACCCGCCGCGACGGTGCGGGCTCCCCGAAGTACCCGGTGACCAGCGCGTCGTTGCGGGCGGTCTCGACCGTCACCGCGGTACGCGGCAGCAACGTCACCCCGAGCCCGCCGGCCACCAGCTGCACCAGCGTCGAGAGCCCGGCGGCGGTCGTGGTGACCGGTGCGCCCTCCGTACGCCCCGCCTCCCGGCAAATGTCGAGCGCCTGGTCGCGCAGGCAGTGGCCCTCGTCGAGCAGCAGCAGCGGCAGCTCGCGCAGCGCCTCGCGCGGAATGCCGGTGCGCCCGCCCAGCCAGTGGTCCCGCTCCATCACGAGCACGAAGTCCTCGTCGAAGAGCGGAAGTTCGGTCACTCCCGGCACCCCGAGCGGCACCGCGAGCAGCAGCAGGTCCAGCCTTCCCGCAGCCAGCCCCTCCAGCAGCGAGGAGGTCTGCTCCTCGTGCACCTGGAGGTCGAGTTCCGGGTAGCGGTCGTGGACCAGCCTCAGCACGGCCGGCAGCAGATACGGGGCGACGGTCGGGATCACACCGAGTCTGAGCACTCCGGTGAACGGCGCCCGGACCGCCTCGGCCTCCTCCATCAGCTCACCGACGGCCTCCAGCACCACCCGGGCCCGAACCGCGAGCCGCTCCCCAGCCGGCGAGAGCAGCACCTTGCGCGTCGTACGCTCGATGAGCTGGACACCGAGCGTCTCCTCCAGCGCGGACACGGCTCCGGAGAGCGCGGGCTGACTCATCCCGATTGCTGCCGCCGCATCCCTGAAGTGCAGATGCTCGGCCACGGCCGCGAAGGCGCGCAGCTGCGACAGACTGGGCTGTTTGGGGCGATTGCCCTGGTTGCTCTGCGCCACTGATAGGCACCTCCGATCATCATGACCAAGTATAGCTATTTCCGCGATCAATGCCCTCTGTGTCATGGTGGAGGCCGTCCAACCCTCAGGAACTCCCGTAAAAGGGAATTCCTACGCTGCAAGGAGAGCGCGTGCTCACTGTCGGTGACAAGTTCCCCGAGTTCGACCTGACTGCTTGTGTTTCGCTGGAGAGCGGCAAGGAGTTCGAGCAGATCAACCACAAGACCTACGAGGGCAAGTGGAAGATCGTCTTCGCGTGGCCGAAGGACTTCACCTTCGTGTGCCCCACCGAGATCGCCGCCTTCGGCAAGCTGAACGACGAGTTCGCCGACCGGGACGCCCAGATCCTCGGCTTCTCCGGTGACTCCGAGTTCGTGCACCACGCCTGGCGCAAGGACCACCCGGACCTGACCGACCTGCCCTTCCCGATGATGGCCGACTCGAAGCACGAGCTCATGCGTGACCTCGGCATCGAGGGCGAGGACGGCTTCGCCCAGCGCGCCGTCTTCATCGTCGACCAGAACAACGAGATCCAGTTCACGATGGTGACCGCCGGTTCCGTGGGCCGTAACCCCAAGGAGGTCCTGCGGGTCCTGGACGCCCTGCAGACCGACGAGCTGTGCCCCTGCAACTGGACCAAGGGCGAGAACACCCTCGACCCGGTCGCGCTCCTCGCGGGCGAGTGAGCTGACAGCGACATGGCACTCGACGAACTGAAGGCCGCCGTTCCGGACTTCGCCAAGGACCTGAAGCTGAACCTCGGTTCGGTCATCGGGAACAGCGACCTCCCGCAGCAGCAGCTGTGGGGCACCGTTCTCGCCTGCGCGATCGCCTCGCGCTCGCCGAAGGTGCTGCGCGAGCTGGAGCCGGAGGCGAAGGCCAACCTCTCCGCCCAGGCGTACACCGCCGCGAAGTCGGCCGCCGCCATCATGGCGATGAACAATGTCTTCTACCGGACCCGGCACCTGCTGTCGGACCCCGAGTACGGGACGCTCCGCGCGGGCCTGCGGATGAACGTCATCGGCAAGCCGGGCGTGGAGAAGGTCGACTTCGAGCTGTGGTCGCTCGCCGTCTCCGCGATCAACGGCTGCGGCCAGTGCCTGGACTCCCACGAGCAGGTGCTGCGCAAGGCGGGCGTGGACCGTGAGACCATTCAGGAAGCCGTCAAGATCGCCTCGGTGATCCAGGCGGTCGGCGTGACCCTCGAAGCCGAGGCCGTGCTCGCCGAGTAGGACCAGCGGTACCCCTTGTACGAGAAGGGCCCCGAGGACGACCGACCGTCCACGGGGCCCTTCTTCTGTTCGCCTGGGCCGTCTTGTCGCCCGTTCACTTGGCCGTCTTGTCGCCGCTCTCCTCGTCGTCGCCGTGGCCGATGTCCTTGGGCGGCGAGCCCGGCGCGGGTGTCGGAGCGACATCGAGCGCGGACGCCCCGCGCGGGTCCGGAGCGTGCCGCAGGGCTTCCTCCTGCCCGTACGCGCGCAGATAACCGACGACCGTGTTGGTGACCGCGACCAGCGGCACCGCGACGACCGCTCCGCCGATGCCCGCGATCATGCCGCCCGCGGCGACCGAGAGGACGACGGCGAGCGGATGCACCCGTACCGCGCGTCCCAGGATGAACGGCTGCAGCACATGACCCTCGATCTGCTGCACGGCGAGCACCACGACCAGCACCATCAGCGCGGTGAACACGCCCTCGGTGACGAGCGCGACAACTACCGCGAGCGCCCCGGAGATCACCGCGCCGACCAGCGGGATGAAGGCGAAGAGGAAGATGAAGACGGCGAGCGGCACCGCCATCGGCACCTTCAGGAACCAGATCCCGAGCCCGATGAAGATCGCGTCGATCAGCGCCACGACGACCGTGCCCCGCACATAGGCGGTCAGCGTCCGCCAGGCCCGCGGCCCGGCACCCGCGACACCCGGCCGGGCCTGCGCGGGCACCAGCTTCAGCACCCAGTGCCAGATGCGCTTCCCGTCGTACAGCAGGAAGAGCGTCGAGAACATCGCCAGCAGCGTCCCGGTGAGGAACTCCACCATCACGGTGACGCCCTGCAGTCCGGCGGAGGTTATCTGTTCGGTGTTGGTGCCGATGGTGTCGCTGAGGTTCTTCGCGACGTCGTTGATCTGCTGCTCGGTGACATGGAAGGGGCTGTCGAGCAGCCAGTTCTTCAGGTCGTCGATACCCGTCCGCACCTTGTCGGAGAGGGTGTCGATGTTGTCCATGACCTGCCAGACGACGAACCAGCCGACCAGCCCGATGATGACGAAGCCCAGGATCGCGGTGACCGCGGTGGCCAGTCCGCGCGGCAGACCGTACCCCTTCAGCCGGGCGACGGTCGGCTGCAGCATCGCGGTGACGAGCAGCGCGGCGGCGAAGGCCAGAACGACCAGCTGTACGGCGCTGATCACCCGCATCAGCACCCAGAGCGTGCCCGCCAGGACGAGCAGCCGCCAGCCGGCCTCGGCCGCGACCCGCATGCCCCAGGGGATCGCCGCGACCGGATCGGGCCGGGCGGCCACGGAGGGGGCGTACGCGGGCGGTGGCGGCACCCGGTCACCGGCCGCGCTACCGGCGGGCCGGTCCGCCTCGTCCGGTAAGGCGCCGGCTCTCGCGCGTACGGCGGCGGGCACCGGCGGCTCGGCGTGCTCGGCCTCGCCCCCCTCGGCCTCGACCCTGCGCTGCTCCAGCCGCTCGCCCAGGTCGGTCAGTTCGGCGCCCAGAGGGCCGAGCCACCCCGGTAGTTTCGACACGATCGTTCCTTTTCCCCCGTCAGCTCTCCCCACCGCTCCCCCGCCGAGCGGTCCGGACCGACCGTACACGCGCGAAGCCCCTCGCCGCAGGACGGCAAGGGGCTTCGCGAGGTCGGGACAGGAATCCCGGCAGGTTCTAGTACCAGTGGTTGGCCTGCCAGAAGGACCAGGCACCACACGGGCTTTTGTAGCGGCCGTCCATGTAGCTGAGGCCCCACTTGATCTGCGTGGCCGGGTTGGTCTGCCAGTCCGCGCCGGCGGAGGCCATCTTCGAGCCGGGCAGCGCCTGGACGAGACCGTAGGCACCCGAGGACGGGTTGCTCGCCCGGTAGTTCCAGGTCGACTCGTGGTTCACGATGTTGCTGAAGCACTGGAACTGGTCGGCGGGAACGATCTGCCGCGCCATCGCCTGGACCTCGGCCACGGTGTACGAGCTCTGCTGGGCGAACGTGGAAGCGCTGCGGACCTGGGAACGGCTGGCACGCTCGGCCGCGTCCTTCTTGTCCTGGCGCTCCTTCTCCAGCTTGGCCTCGGCCGCCTGCTTCTTCGACTTGGCGTCCTTGGCGGCCTGGATGCGGGCCGCTTCCTCCACGGACCTCTTCGCCGCCGCGTCGGCCGCGGACGCCTGGGCGTCGGCCTGCTGGGTCAGCGAGGCGGTCTGCACCTGGGCCTGCTGGCCCGCGGGGATGTCTGCGAGCAGCGTGGTGTCGGCTGCGGTCGCCTCGAAGTTGTTGTCGTCGACAGCGGGAGTGCTGCCCGAGGCAACGCCAACGACGGCGCCAACGGTGGTTACGGCGGTGGCGGATGCCACGGCGAACCCCCGGACCGAGATCCGGCTCACACGGTGTCCTTCCAGCATCGCCCGCTTAGGTGACCTCGCGGACGCAATCGTGCCCCTGGCACTGGCCTCCCTACTGCTTGGGTCACGGGAGGCACGGGCCCGATGGGCGACTCCCCGGGGGGAGTGCCGCGTGGTGCTCGCGGGCGGCATACGGACGGCGATTGTTGAGTTGTGTGGCACCTCTGGAGGTGCGGGTGTGCCGTATGCGGGGCCTGACGGAAGCAAGACTCTGCCGGAACGGCACGCCGGGAAGCAATTCTCCGTTGCGTGTGAAAGGTCACACCCCGTTTGGAGCAAGTGATTTACGGAAATGCCACCGCAGCACGATGCCGCCCGGCTAAGCTGCTGCGCTCGCCGGGCGGCACCAACTGTCGTATCCCGTATCAGATGTGCCCGTCCTCCAGCATTTCGGTCACCAGCGCGGCGATCTGCGAGCGCTCGGAGCGGGTGAGCGTGACGTGCGCGAAGAGCGGATGGCCCTTCAGCTTCTCGACCACGGCGACGACTCCGTCGTACCGGCCGACCCTGAGGTTGTCCCGCTGGGCCACGTCATGCGTGAGCACCACCCGGGAATTCGCCCCGATCCGGGACAACACGGTCAGCAGGACGTTCCGTTCGAGGGACTGCGCCTCGTCGACGATCACGAAGGCGTCGTGGAGCGAGCGGCCCCGGATGTGGGTGAGCGGCAGGATCTCCAGCATGCCGCGCCCCAGCACCTCCTCGATCACCTCGCGTCCGGCGACCGCCGAGAGCGTGTCGAAGACGGCCTGCGCCCAGGGACTCATCTTCTCGGCCTCGGTGCCGGGGAGGTAGCCCAGTTCCTGTCCGCCGACCGCGTACAGCGGGCGGAAGACCATCACCTTCTGGTGCTGCCTGCGCTCCAGGACGGCTTCGAGACCGGCGCAGAGCGCCAGCGCCGACTTGCCCGTGCCGGCCCGGCCGCCGAGCGACACGATGCCGACGTCCTGGTCGAGGAGGAGGTCGAGCGCGATCCGCTGTTCGGCGCTGCGGCCGTGGATGCCGAAGACCTCCCGGTCACCGCGCACCAGGCGCACATTGCCGTCGGCGGTGACCCGGCCGAGCGCCTTGCCGCGTTCGGACCGGAGGACCAGTCCGGTGTGCACGGGCAGTTCGGCGGCTTCGGGTACGTACAGCGTCTCCTCTCCGTAGAGCAGGTCCACCTGCTCGGCGGCGAGGGGCAGTTCCGACATCCCCGTCCAGCCGGAGTCGGTGATGGCGAGTTCGGCGCGGTACTCCTCGGCGAGGAGGCCGACCGAGGACGCCTTGATGCGCAGCGGCAGGTCCTTGGAGACGACCGTGACGTCGTACCCCTCGGCCTGGAGGTTGCGCGCGACCGCGAGGATCCGTGAGTCGTTGTCCCCCAACCGGTAGCCGGCGGGCAGTACGCCGGGATCGGAATGGTTGAGTTCGACGCGCAGGGTCCCGCCCAGATCCCCGAGCGGGATCGGGGCGTCCAGCCGGCCGTACCTGGTGCGGAAGTCGTCCAGCAGGCGCAGGGCCTGGCGGGCGAAGTACCCCAGCTCCGGGTGGTGCCGTTTGGCCTCCAGTTCCGTGACCACGACGATCGGGAGCACGACTTCGTGCTCGTCGAACCGGGCCATGGCGTTCGGATCGGCCAGCAGGACGCTGGTGTCGAGAACATAGGTGCGCCTGTCGAGCATGCGGCGCTTCGTGCTGGTCACCACGGAAGGACGTACCCCCTCGGACGAGGTTGGGGTGCGACGGCGTCGCGGAGCATCCCAATGGGAGAGGACGGACCGGGCTGCGACCCCGATGCACGAGCCGAGCGCCGGCCCTCCGCGTCGGACGCACTGTATGTACGGTCCTTCGTGTGCAAAGGGCCTCCCGGGCGAGCGGACTCCATGCCGCTCACTTGGACACGACGTCCGCCTGGTTGGTGACCGGACGTCGACCTGTCTGGGGTATTCCCTCGAACACGCGAAGCCATGCCGCCCTGGGGCGGACGGGTGAGCTGGGAGTGGTGCCCCGGGCACACGGGTTCGGGCACACCACCCGCACGGTTCCGTCCTCAAACGCCGGACGGGCTTGATAGGGCCACGACGGGGGCGGGCGTCCTGTGAGCCCGGCGGGCGGCGTCAGCCGCCGTAGCGGCGGTGGCGGGCCGCGTAGTCGCGCAGGGCGCGGAGGAAGTCGACGCGGCGGAAGGCCGGCCAGAAGACTTCGCAGAAGTAGTACTCGGAGTGCGCGCTCTGCCAGAGCATGAAGCCGGACAGCCGCTGCTCACCGCTGGTGCGGATGACCAGGTCCGGGTCGGGCTGGCCCCGGGTGTAGAGGTGCTCGGAGATCAGGTCGGTGGAGACGATCTCCGCGAGCTCCTCGAAGGACGTCCCCTTGGCGGAGTGGTCCAGCAGCAGCGAGCGGACCGCGTCGGCGATCTCCTGGCGTCCGCCGTAGCCGACGGCGACGTTGACCAGTATCCCGTCGACACCGATCGTGGCCTGTTCGGCCTCCTTGAGGACGGTCTGGGTGCGGGCGGGCAGCAGATCGAGCGTGCCGACGTGATGGACGCGCCAGCGCCCGTCCGCTGCGAGGTCGCGCACGGTGTTCTCGATGATGCCGAGGAGCGGCGTCAGCTCGGACTCGGGCCGGTCGAAGTTGTCTGTGGAGAGCAGCCAGAGTGTGACGACCTCCACATCGGTCTCGCTGCACCAGCCGAGCAGCTCCTGGATCTTGTCCGCGCCTGCCTGGTGCCCCTGCGCGGCCGTACCGCCGGACGCCTTCGCCCAGCGCCGGTTGCCGTCGAGGATGACACCGATGTGCTTGGGCACCTGGGTGAGGTCGAGGCGGGCCTCCACCCGGCGCGCGTAGAGCCCGTACACCAGGTCGCGCAAGTTCACTGAGTTCACCTCTCGGTTCTGTGCGGGCCCGCCCGCCCCATGGCCCGGGGGCCCGGGTCGTCCCCCTGGGGGATCGCCGCACCGTTCCGCAGAGTCCATCGCCCCGCCGTGCCGTGGCAGTCCCCGAGGCCGCCACATTACTGCGCAGGCGGCACACCGGCCCAACCGAGCCTGTCACAAGTCCGTGATAGGGAGAGAAACGTGACTGATTCTCCCTACCTCTACCGGGCCGCCGATTCGCGCTACGACTCCATGGAGTACCGCCGAACCGGCCGCAGCGGTCTCAAGCTCCCGGCCATCTCCCTCGGCCTCTGGCACAACTTCGGCGACGACCGCACGCTGGACTCCCAGCGGGCGATCCTGCGCCGCGCCTTCGATCTCGGGGTGACCCACTTCGATCTGGCCAACAATTACGGGCCGCCGCCCGGCTCCGCCGAGCTCAATTTCGGCAAGATGTTCCGGCAGGACTTCGCCCCTTACCGCGACGAGCTGATCATCTCCACCAAGGCCGGCTACGACATGCACCCCGGCCCTTACGGCGAATGGGGCTCCCGCAAGTACCTGCTGTCGTCGCTGGACGCCTCGCTGAAGCGGATGGGGCTCGACTACGTCGACATCTTCTACTCCCACCGCTTCGACCCGGACACTCCGCTGGAGGAAACGATGGGGGCGCTGGCCTCCGCCGTGCAGCAGGGCAAGGCGCTGTACGTGGGTGTCTCCTCGTACAACGCGGAGCAGACCGCGCAGGCGGCCCGGCTGCTCAAGGAGATGGGCGTGCCCGCCCTGATCCATCAGCCGTCCTACTCGATGATCAACCGCTGGATCGAGGACGACGGGCTGCTCGACACCCTGGAGGCGGCCGGCATGGGCTGCATCTCCTTCGTGCCGCTCGCGCAGGGCCTGCTCACGAACAAGTACCTGACGGGCATCCCGGAGGGTTCGCGCGCCACCCAGGGCAAGTCCCTGGACCCGGGCCTGCTCTCCGACGAGGTGCTCCGCCGGCTGAACGGGCTGAACGACATCGCCCGCCGGCGCGGTCAGTCGCTCGCCCAGCTGGCGCTGAACTGGGTGCTGCGGGACAGCCGTATGACCTCGGCGCTGATCGGCGCTTCGAGCGTGAAGCAGCTGGAGGAGAACGTCGCGGCGCTCGCAGGACCGCCGCTGTCCGCCGAGGAGTTGAAGGAGATCGACGACTTCGCCGTGGACACCGCGGGCACGAACATCTGGGCCGGACGGAGCTGACGGGACCAACGGGGAAGGCCGACGGGGAGGGCCGACGGGGAGGGCCGACCGCGCGGGCCGGTGCGCGGTCGGTGCGGGGGCCGGTGCGCGGTCGGTGCGCGGTCGGTGCGGGGGCCGGTGCGCGGTCGGTGCGCGGTCGGTGCGGGGGCCGGTGCGCGGTCGGTGCGCGGTCGGTGCTGCGGCCTCGTGCGGGCCGGAGAGCCTGGGCACAAAAAACGGGCCGGTCCGTGGGGGGGATACGGACCGGCCCGAGGGGGGGCTTCCACCATAACCCTTCGTAAGTGATGCTGCGTGCCACGCCACTCCAAAATTACTCTCCGGATTCATCGGACTCCGGTGCGAGCACGGTTCTCCGGTTGACGTCCCGCCGATCGCTCAGTGGCCGCCGACCGGCTTCACGCAGCCGGTTCCTTCGAGGTACCGGCCGTGGGCCTCGGCCGTGACCAGCCCGTTGACCGGGCCGTCGAGCGCCCCCTCCAGACAGATCGGGCCGAGTTCGACGATGAACGTGCTGCCGTGCGGGCCGAAGATTCCGGTGGTGATCGCTCGGGGGGCGTATCCCAGACCGGTGAGCGCCTCACGGAGCTGGGACTCGGTGGTCTTGCGGCCCTCCGCGATCCCGGCCAGACCGGCCTTGACCTTCTTCACCTCGGCTTCGCCCCTGGCCCGGTCGGCCGGGGTCAGCTCGGCGGTGGACTGGAAGGCGTGGTTCTCCCGGTATTTCGAGGCGTCGCCGCCGTCGACCGGTTCGTCGTAGGGGGAGGCGACCCCGGAGCGCGGGCCGCTGCTCGCGCCTGGCCCCTCCGCCGCCCCGGACCCGGCCCGCTCCGTGCCGCAGCCGGCGAGCGCGGGGACGAGGACGAGCGCCGCCGCCGCCGCGGCGAGGATCCGGGCGGTACGTCTCGCAGAGGTCATGGGCCGAGTATGGGACAGAACCTGACCTGACGGGGCGCTAGTTTCACCGTCATGACGAGCCGAACCGCAACCGTGACCTGGACCGCCGCGAACGCCCGCCGGATGGCGCGCCAGGGACTCACCGCTCCCGGCCGCCTCGCCCCCGCCGACGTGGTCGGTACGCTGCCGGCCGCGCACGCCCAGGTGCTGTCGGCCGCCGAGCTCTCCGTCGGGCTGCGGACGACGGGCGTGACCCGTGCCGATGTACGCGAAGCGCTGTGGAAGGACCGCACCCTGGTCAAGACCTTCGGGCCGCGCGGCACCGTCCATCTGCTGCCGATGGCCGAACTCCCGCTGTGGACGGGCGCGTTGTCCGCGCTGCCGACCGGGCGCAACCCGTTCGCCAAGGACGCCCGGATGACACCGGAGCAGGTCGAGGCGGTGCTCGCCGCGATCGAGGAGGCGCTGACCGGGGCCGAGCTGACCGTCGACGAGCTCTCCGCGGCGGTGGTGGAGCGGGCCGGGGCGTGGGCGGGGGATCCGGTGATGCCCGCGTTCCAGGGGATGTGGCCGCGCTGGCGGCAGGTGATGCATCTGGCGGGTCACCGCGGCGTGCTGTGCTTCGCACCGGATCGCGGCCGCAAGGTCACCTACACCCGCCCCAACGTCGTACCGCTCGACGGACCCGAGGCGCTCGCCGGTCTCGTACGCCGCTATCTGCACGCGTACGGACCCGCCACGCCCGCGCACTTCGCGAAGTGGCTGGCGCTGTCTCCCGGCTGGGCCGCGGAGCTGTTCGCGGGAACGGCCGCGCGCGGGGAGATCGAGCAGGTGACGTACGAGGGCGGGCGGGCCTGGGTGGTGGCGGGCGACACCGACTTCTCGGCGGAGCCGGTCCGGGGGGTGCGGCTGCTCCCCTATTTCGACGCGTTCGTCATCGCGTCCCGGCCGCGCGAGAAGCTCTTCCCCGGTGCGGCGAACACACGGGCGCTGGCGGGCGGCCAGGCGGGGAACTTCCCGGTGCTGCTGGTCGACGGCACGGCCGCCGGGGTGTGGCACCAGCGGCGTTCGGGCCGCCGGATCGCGGTCACCGTGGAGCCGCTGGCGCCCCTGACGGCCGGGCAGTTGCGGGAGCTGGAGGCGGAGGTGGCACGGGTCGGTGAGGTGCTGGAGGGGAACGCGGCGCTGACGGTGGGCGAGGTGACGGTGGGGGCGCACGCGTAGGGCGGATGCGTAGGGGACGGCGCGCTCAGGTGGTCGCCGGTGCGCCACGGTGGCCCCTGGTGAAGCGGATCGCCACGGTGTCGCCGCCGACGACCACGAAGCTGCCGCCCTCGCAGCGGATGACGGCCTCGTACACCTCGCCCCGCCCGTCCCCGCGTTCCTCGGTGCGGGTGACGGTCCAGCCGCCGTCGGGGGGCTGCGGCAGGTTCGGCACGGCGGCGAACTCCCACTGTCCCGACGGTACGCACCAGCCGGGCAACCGGGGCCAGGTGCCGGCGCCGACATGCAGGGTCCCGTCGGAGGCACAGGTCAGGAGCACCGACTGGCCGTCGGCCAACAGGAATTCGACCGCCTCCGGCTCCCCCATCCGCCCTTCCGGCCGGTAGAAGACACCGAGCACTCCGACGATCCGTACGCCTCTGAGCCAGTCGGCCCTGCCGTGCTCCGGGACACACGGCGCCTCGTCTTCGTTCCCCACCCACATGGCCGGTTCCCTCCCGTGCGCTCACAGCCAAGGGTCGCACTCTTCGGGCGAAAACAGAGGGGCGCGGCCTACTCCGGTTTGCGGGCCTCGATCAGGAATCGGGTGGTGTGGGCGACGAACGGCCCCTCGGTCTCGATCCGGTGGTGGAGTTCGGCCAGTCGCGACCGGTACTCCTCGACGGTGAAGCCCGGCACCATCCAGATCACCTTGCGCAGGAAGTAAACGACGGCGCCGATGTCGAAGAACTCGGTGCGCAGGGTCTCCGCCCGCAGATCGACGACGTCCAGCCCGGCCGCCTCGGCCGCCGCCCGCGCCTGCTCGGGGTCGCGGGAGCCGCGTACCTCGGGGGGCTGCGGGCCGAGGAAGTGCTCGACGAGCTCGAAGACGCTGGCCGGGCCGACCTGTTGCGAGAAGTACGTGCCGCCGGGGGTGAGCACCCGCGCGATCTCCGTCCACCAGGTGGTCACCGGGTGCCGGCTGACCACCAGGTCGAAGGCGTTGTCGCCGAACGGCAGCGGCGGCTCGTCCGGGTCGGCGACCACGGCGACGCCGAGCGGGTGCAGGAGCGCGGTGGCGCGGGCGATGTTCGGCGGCCAGGATTCGGTGGCGACGGTGAGCGGCGGCAGCTTCGGCACGGACTCGAGGACCTCGCCGCCGCCGGTCTGGATGTCGAGCGCGGCCCCGGCCCGTCCCATGCGGTCCGCCATGGCGCGGGCGTAGCCCCAGGAGGGGCGCTGTTCGGTGGCCCGGCCGTCGAGCCAGGAGAAGTCCCAGCCGTCGACGGAGACGGTGGCCGCCTCCGAGACGAGGGCTTCGAATCGTGCACGTTCTGCTTCGGCTGCCGCTTCTTCGGGTGCTCCGGACATACGGGAATGGTGTCAGCCGGATGCCGGGCGGCGCGACCGCATTACGGCGGGCCGCATTGCGGCGGGCCGGAGTGCGGCAGGCCGCATTGCGGCAGGCCGCATTGCGGCAGGCCGGAGTGCGGCAGGCCGGGGTACGGCAGGCCGGAGTGCGGCGGGGTCAGGCGGCCAGTGCGCCGAGCAGCATGCCCAGCAGCGCGCCCGTGATCATGAACGGGCCGAACGGGATGCCGGTCTTGCGCCCGGCCCGCTTCAGGACCATCAGCCCGAACCCGTACACCGCACCGAGCAGGAACCCGGCGAAGCCTCCGGCGAACACCACGGCCCAGCCGTACCAGCCGAGGGCCATGCCCAGCGACAGGGCGAGCTTGACGTCCCCGAAGCCCATTCCGTTCGGGTTGACGAGGAAGAGCAGGAAGTAGAAACCGCCGAGGGCGGCTCCGCCGAGCAGGGCGGACAGCCAGGATCCGGCGTGCTCGGGGAGCAGCGCGGCGGCACCGAGGAGTACGGCGACGGCCCCGGCGGCGGGCAGGGTCAGCCGGTCGGGCAGCCGGTGGACGCGGCGGTCGATGGTCGCCAGGAGTACGGCGACGGGTGCCAGCAGCAGCCAGACGGCCAGTTCGGGGCGGAGCCCGGTGGCCGCCGCGAGGAGCGCGCAGGAGAGTGCGGTGACGACGGGGGCGAGGACGCCGGGGGCGTAGCGCACGGTGGGCGGCGTGCGGTCCGGCGCGTCGCCCGGGTCTCCCGGCGCGTCGCCCGGGGTGGTGGTGACCGGCACCGCCGCACACTGCGCGCACCGGGTGGAGCCGAGCCAGCCGCGGACGGCCCCGGTCAGGGCGTGGCCCTCGGGGCAGGCGTCACGCCAGGGGTCCTCCGGTTCGACGGAGAACCGGTAGGCGGCGCGCGGGACCAGCAGTCCGGCCGCTGCGCCCCAGAGTGCGGCGAGCACTGTCAGCATGGCGTCCACGGAGCCGACCCTAGGCGGGCGCCGGGCACGGGTCATGGGCCCTGGGGCCCACTGCGCACCGTTCCGGACCCAGCGGCCGCCACCTGGCGCTACCTTCATCGCCATGGGTCAATGGCGCAATGGCAAGGGGACGTTGACGGTCACCGACGCGCAGGGTGGGCAGGGGGAGGAGAGACCGCTGCGGATCGCGGCCTCGTACCGGACCCGGAGTCGCGGGCTGCTCGGGCAGGACGGGATCGACGGCGCCCTGCTGATCACCCCGTGCGGGAGTGTGCACAGTTTCCGGATGCGGTTCACCATCGATGTGGCCTATCTGGACCGGAAGTTCAGGGTCGTGGCGGTCCACACGATGAAGCCCGGCCGGCTGGGCATGCCCCGGCTGCGGGCCCGGCATGTGGTCGAGGCGGAGGCCGGGGCGATGGAGAAGTGGGGGATCCGGCCGGGGGTCCGGGTGGCGATCGTCCAGACGGAGGAGAGCCGGGGCTGAGGGCGCCGGGCGGCCGGGGTTCGCACTCACGGCCTCACCCGCGGCAGAGAGCGGGTGAGGTCGTTACGGCGGGCCGGAGCCGAGCAGCGTCCATGCCCCGTAGGCCGCCGAAGCCACCGCGAGCACGGCGACGACCGTCACCGTGCGGGCCGTGGCGCGCAGCCGCAGCAGCGCGACGGCGGCCGGGAGGAGCAGCGGGAACGCGGGCATCATCAGCCGCGGCCTGGACCCGAAGTACCCGGAGCCGATCAGCGCGATGACGACGACGGCTATGCAATAGGCGAGTACGGGGAGCGGCTGGCGCTGCCGTACGCACAGGGACACCACCCATCCCAGTCCCGCCAGCGCGGCGCCCAGCCCGAGCGCGCCGGGCAGCGGCAGTCCGAGGATGAACGAGGCAAGCGCCACACCTCCGTCGATGCTGTTGCCCCACTGCGCCTGGACGTCGAAGTACGCGAACGGGCTGCCCTCCCGTACGGCGACGAACACCACGTACGCGAGCCAGCCCAGCGGCGCGAGTGCGGTACCGGTCAGCATCCGGGCGTTGCGGCGCACGATGCCGTCCGACCGGCCGGCCCGGTATTCCCGTACGAGCGTGACCGCGGCGGTGATCGCGAGGGCGGCAATGAGTGCCGCGGCGGAGGGCCTGGTCAGTCCGGCGAGGACGCACAGGGCGCCCGCCACGATCCAGCGCCGGGTCAGCACGGCGTACAGCGCCCAGGCGGCGAAGGCGGTGAACAGGGTTTCGGTGTACGCCATCGACTGGACGAACGCCGTCGGGTACACACCCCACAGCGCGGCCAGCACCACCCCGGTCCGGCGGCCGTACAGATGCGCCCCGACGGCGAAGATCCCCCAGGCTGCGAGGAGCGCGGCGGCCCAGGCGACCAGCAGTCCGGCGCCCGCGAGGGAGAGCGGGGTCAGCTCGGTGAGGCCGCGCTCCAGAGCGGGCAGCAACGGGAAGAAGGCCAGGTCGGAGTGGATGCCGCCGTCGGGGAGGGTGGCGGTGAAGCCGTAGCCGTTCTCGGCGATCCGCTGGTACCAGACGGAGTCCCAGCGTTCGCCGAGGAGGTGGAAGGCGCTCTTGTCGGCGTTCGACGCGGCGGCGGCGAGGACGACGAGACCGATCAGGCGCACGGCCGCGTACGCCCCGAGGGCGGGTGCCGCTGCCGTGAGGGCCGCGGCGAGACGGCCTCGGACGGGAGGCTGCGGCGGTTGCGGCTGCGTTCGGTGGCCGCCCAGCCGCACGAGCCGCGGTGCGGGAGCGGTGGCCTGAGCGGCCAGATCGTCGTCGGGCATGCTGCCGATTATCTCCGCAGCGGGTGACCTCGGCCGTCACGGGGCGGGCAGCGGCACCGGGCTGCGGCCACGGACCGCACCGGCTACGGCCGGAGCGGTGACCTCGGCCGTCACGGGGCGGGCAGCGGCACCGGGCTGCGGCCACGGACCGCACCGGCTACGGCCGGAGCTCGGCCCCGCGGGCGGTGCGCGGCCTCGCCCGTTGGGCCCGGGTTTGGGGCCAAGGACCCAGGTCACCCGGCTCGTACACCCGTACGCTCACGCCACACCCGAATTGCGGAACTGCGGGCAAAGGCATGTCAAGTAGGCGTCGGAGAGGAAGAACCGTGAGTGGTGGCGGGGGCTGGGAGAGCGGAAGCGCGGGCCGCATACCGCCGGGCGGCGGGGGTGGTTCCGGCGCGAGCAGTGGCGTGTTCTTCGCCCTGACCCGTAGTTGGGCCGCCGGTGCTCTGGTCTACATCGCCGCCGGATATCTGGTGTCGCGCGGGCTCGTCGAGATGCTCGCCACCGACGAGCGGCTGGCGAGCTTCGGCTGGCGCCTGGGCCTGCTGCACGTGCCGAACGTCATCACGACCGTGCTCACGGTCCTGGCCTCGGCCCGTGTCCTGCCCGACGAGCAGCGCGAGTCCCGGCCGCTGACCCTGCTCGCCTCCCTGGGTGTCCCGCTGGCCGCGCTCGCCTACGGATTCGCCGTGTCCTGGCATCTCATGGGCCTGGAGGGCACGTTGATGCCGGTCGTCACGCTGGCGACCGGTTCGGCCGCGGGGCTGGCCGTCGACCGGCTGCTGGACGACCGCGACGAAGAGCCCGCCCCGGCGCCGTACCACCCGTATTCCTGGCGGGACGGCGGGGCCACCGCCACGGAGTACCTCGGGGTGATCGTCCTCGTCGTCACGATGATCGGCGCGATGGCCATGGCGGGGGTAGGCGGGCAGATCGGCGAACGCATCCGCTGTGCGATCAGCTCGCTGGGCGGCGGCGGTGGCGGCTGCTCCACCGGCGGCAGGGACACCACCGCGAAGCCGAAGACGGACGCCGACTACGAGCCCAAGATGTGCCAGGTCTCCAGCATCTCCGAAACCGTCGGCGACAAGGTCAAGATCGGCTGGTTCGAGTGGGGCAACGAGTACGGCTTCCAGCAGAAGGTCAGCCAGGCCAAGACAGACGTGAACAACGACGGCAAGGTCGACGAGAACGACAAGCTGGTCTACATGACGTTCACCGACGCCGCTTCGGCCGGCGTCACCGCCAGCACCCCCGGCGTCAAGCTCGGCAAGCTGGGCAAGGCCGATGTGGACGTCGGCGGCGGCATCAAGATCACCAACGGTGACACCTGGGTCTTCAAGAGCGAGGAGGACGCCCAGAAGATGCGGGACGACATCGCGGAAATGAAGATGTGGGAGACCTCCACCAAGTACAGCGGCGGCTACGGCGGCGGCTGGTACTCCGGGATGAAGTGGGCCGACAAGAAGAAGGACGTCGAGGACAAGATCGGCGACAAGAAGATCTCGTACTCGACGATCGGCCTCAACGCGTACGCGGACGGCGGCCTCTCCATCAGCGCGGGCGACGAGACGAAGCTCGGCGCCAAGCTCGGCGGCAAGGCCAAGTTCTCCCCCGAGGTGACCATCACCAAGGACGACGTGAGCGGCAACGAGTCGTACACGTACACCGCCAAGCTCGACCTGGAGGGCAAGGTCAGCGGTTCGGCCGGTCCGCTCGGCGGTGGGGCCTTTGCGAAGGACAGCCGGACCGGGGCGGTCACCGTCACCCGCGACCAGAAGACCGGCAAGATCGTCCGCATCGACATGACCCAGACCATCGAGAACAACTCGACGTCCGGCAAGGGTGACATCAGCGGCGACAACGGCAAGAAGGGCAAGGACAAGCGCGGCGGCAAGGTCAGCGGCTCCGACTCCTCCGGCGAGACCGGCATCGAGGTCAGGACGAACTCGATCGTCTTCGGCAAGGACACGGACAAGGCCACCGAGAACAAACGGGCCGTCGCCGAACAGTGGCTGGACGGCTCCGGCAACAACACCGCCCCGTTCGAGTACATGTTCGGCGACCACTCCCTGCAGCAGAAGCCCACGGGAACGGACCCGTTCGATCAGCTGATGTTCGAGGACGGCCTGTCGAGCACCATGAAGTACCACGGCGAGACGGATGCCCAGGAGTTCGGCTTCGAGGTCTCCCTCGGCATGAGTCTGGGATTCTCCATCTCGGACGAGCACAAGGAGCAGACACTGACGGACGCGCAGTTCCTCGGGGCTCCGCAGGGCGACAAGCGCTCGTACCTTCCGTACAGCTACTGCGCGAAGTAGTCCGTACACCGGGTACGGCTACGGTGCGCGGCAGCACGCACGGCATACCGGGTTACGGCTACGGTGCGCGGCAAGCACGCACGGCATACCGGGTACGGCTACGGTGCGCGGCAAGCACGCACGACGATGAGGCGATAGGCGATGACGACGATGAAGATGTCCCGGGCAATCGGCGCAGCTGCTGCCGCCGTCATGGGCCTCGCCCTGCTCACCGGCTGCGGCGGCGACGACGCCGCCGCGCTCCCGGACGGCTGGGACAGGCTCGACACCAGCAGCCTCTCCGTCGGCTACCCGGCGAACAAGGGCTACAAGGAGCAGCCCGCGGCCGACCGCGCCGAGGCCAACGCCGCCGTCGCGCTCAAGGAGGAGGGCGGGCTGCGCACCGGCATGGTCTCGGTGCAGCTCGATTTCGCCTCGGGCGTGGACGACGCCGATGAGGCGGCGGCCGCGGCGGGCGCGGGTATCGGGCTCGGGGCGACCCGCAAGGAGACCTCGGACGTACAGCTCGCGGGCGACGACGGTGCCCTCGGCGCGCGCAGGATCGATTACGAGTTCACGTCGAGCGGCAAGGAACAGACCCCGGCGCAAGGCACCCGGATGACCGCGGTCCTGGTGGCGGGTATGGACTCGAAGGACGTGCCGTTCCTGGTCCGGATCAATGCGGTGAAGGGCTCGCTGAGCCGGTCGGACCTCGACGCGTTCGTCGAGTCGATCACGCTCAAGTAGCGGATCAGGGGCGCTTGTTCATGCAGATCCTGCCCGGTGGCACGGCCACGTTCCTGCTTCTGTTCGGCCTCCTCCTCGGCGCGTTCGCCGTCCGGTCGGCGCTGCGGCTGGGCCGGGTGCTGCGGCTGGTCCGCCGCGGCGAGCGCGCCGAGGGCCGGTGCGCGGACCGCCGGACGGTCGACCGGGGGCCGGGCACGGAGCGGAGTTACGTCACCGAGTACGTCTTCGCGTTCCGTACCCGCGACGGCCGCGAGATCGAGTTCACCGACCACGCCCCGGGCCCGTTCGGCTTCGAGGTCGGGGCGCCGGTCCGGGTCAGTTACGACCCGGCGGACCCGGCGAAGCACGCCACGGTGGCGGGGCCGGGGGCGTGGGGGCCGGTGGTGATGCCCGCGGTGTTCGCCGTGGTGCCGGGGGTGTTCGCGGTGGGGCTGCTGCTGGGGTTCATGGCGCTGCGCGGATGGCTCTGACCCACTGGCGCCCCTCCCGGCAGGCCTTGTCCGGGCACGGCCCCTAGCGGCTGGGGACCTCGCTCCCGAACAGCATCCACGGCGACTGGTCGAACGACGCCACTTTGGACAACTGCGGCTGCCTCGCGGCGATTTCATGACGCACGGCGAGCGTGTCGGGCCAACTGTCGAAGAACGTCGTGCCGTTGATGACGACACCGCTCCAGTCGGTCGCCGCGGAAGCGCCCTCCCGGTCGACGACGAAGCCGATGCACAGCACGGAGGCCCGCCCTATCGCCTCCCTGATCGCCCGGGCGGCCACCTCCTGCTCGTCCCGCGTCAGCAGCCCGAATCCGAATTCGACCGCGACGACTCCCTCCCTCATCCGCCGGATGCGCGCCGGGACGTCGGTTCCGCTGCTCACCCACAGCAGGAAGTCGACCGTGTCGATCCGTTGCAGGCCGGCCAGGAGGACGAGCTGTTCCCTGGTCACCCACGAGGGAGTGCCCCACGGATCGGGCCCGGGGCCCAGGAGCGTGACCCGCCGCGTGACGGGGTGGCTGAGCCGCAGCCCCGCAGCGTCGAGATCGCCGAACAGCGACTCGGCGTCCGGACGGCTCCAGCCGAGGTGGTACGAGTAGAAGAAACCGTTACTCATCGATACATCACCCCAGGGAACGGATACAGGTGGAGGGTGCAGATCAAGGTGCTTATGGGCGCGCCGGACGGACGCCCGGGACAGGCGCCGGGTCGGATGTGCTCACGATCGGTCACGTACGAGCGTAATGAGCCCCACCTGCCCGGGCGTGGGCCCACGGACCCAGGATCGGGCCCCAATGAGCGGGGCCCGCCGGTCGCGGGCGCTGGACACCACGGCCTGCGCTGTCCGTGACCACCGCGGTCCGCGCGGGGAACTCCTCGGCGGCCCCAACCGCGTCGGGGCCACCGGCCGGTGTCCGTCGCCCTTGGAATATCCGATGGACAACGGCCAGTGAATCGCCCATGGTTTACGGCGATGACACGCACCGATTCGCCTCCCGCATGGGACGAGCGCACCCAGTTGGTCACCTTCCTCGACTACGTACGCGACACCGCACGCGCGAAGTGCGAGGGCGTCTCACCGGACGATGCCCGCCGGGCCCCGCTGCCCGGCTCCCCGTTGATGACGATCGCCGGGCTGATCAACCATCTCAGCTGGGTCGAGTACTACTGGTTCGAGGTGGCCTTCCTCGGCGGTGAGGACGAAGGTCCCTGGACGGACGAGGACCCCGACCGCGAGATGCGCATCGCGGTGGACATGCCGCTCGCCGATGTGCTGGCGCAGTACGAGGCACGGACCGCCCGCTACCGCGAACTGGTCGCCTCCCACGACTTGGACACCCTGGCCAAACGTCCACACGGGGACGGCCGTTACCCGGATCTGCGCTGGGTCGTCCTGCACCTGATCGAGGAGACCGCCCGGCACAACGGCCACCTCGACATGATCCGGGAGATCGTCGACGGCACCACCGGGAGCTAGGACGCGTCCGCCTTGCGCAGTGCCGGTCCGGGCTGCTGCCGCTGACCGCCTTGCCCCGGCAACGAGCCGCGATCGAACCCGCGTCGCGCGGCGTTCGGCTACCCGATCCCGGCGATCGCGGGTGCGAGGTGCTCGGCAACCTGGTGGGTGAAGCTGACCGGGTGCCGGTCCGGCAGCACCTGGATCTCGCTGATGCCCAGGCTCGCGTACGCCTCCGCGTCGGCGAGGAACACGTCCGGCCGGTCCAGCACCGGGCCGTTGTACATCACGGTCTTCGTAATGGCGTCGTAGTCCCGGTCCTCCGCGGCGCAGTGGGCGCGCAGCACATCGAGTTTGTGGGCCACTTCCTCCTGGTCGGTGGCGAACAGGTTGCAGGCGTCCGCGTACCTGGCGACCAGGAGCAGCGTCTTCCGCTCGCCCCCGCCGCCGATCATGATCGACGGGCGCTCACCGATCGGCTCGGGCACGCACAGCGTTTCGGCGAGCCGGTAATGACGGCCGTGGAAGGGGCCGTTGTCGTCGCTCCACATCTGCAGGCAGATCAGGATCGTCTCCTCCAGCCGCTCGAAACGCTCGGCGACCGGGACCACGGGCACTCCGAGCCCGTACTGCTCCCGCTCGTACCAGGAGGCGCCGATGCCCAGCCTGGCCCTGCCGCCCGACAGCACGTCGAGGCTGGTGACGATCTTCGCCAGCAGTCCGGGGTGCCGGTACATCACCCCCGTGACCATCAGGCCGAGCGTCATGCGCTGGCTCACCGCCGCGACGTAGCCGAGCGTGGTGTACCCCTCCAGCATGGGTTCGTCGGCGACGGTCTGCCCGGTCTCCATCTGGAAGTAGTGGTCCATCACGGTGAACGACGCGATCCCCGCCTGCTCGGCGATGCGCACCGATTCCGCGAGGGTCGGCGCGATGAGGGCGGGGTCGGCCGGTGTCGAGTAGTTCCAGTAGTGCAGACCGAGCTTCACGTCCGGCCTCCGCGGGTCGAGGGGGCACGGGGCGGGAGGCCGCCGCCCCGGCCGGGGTGTTCAGCCGGATTCGTATTCGGGATTTCCATCGGTGTCCGTCTCCCGCCCGACGCGCTCGACCACCTTGCGTAGCCGACTGTCACGCTATGCGAGACTGCGCCCCGCCTGCCATCCGAGCGGGGCATACAGGTCAACCGCTCCGCCCCGGCCGGAGGCAGCCGCGCCGCGCCGCCCATGCGTACGCGTACGTCCCGCACGACATCCTTGGTTCGGCGCTTTCCGACCGGTGCTCTCGCGGGCTGCCGCTCGGATCGGGGAGAGGCTGTCGTCCCCGCCCTCGGGATCGAGTACCGGGCTCTGCTCCAGCAGCCGCGCGTGCCAGCGCTGCGCCGTGCTGTCCCGCCACCCGGCGAGGCCGAACACCCACGCCGGATAACAGGTGAGCCAGGTTTCGGGGAACACGACGAGCGTCGCGCCCGCCTGTGCCGCCTCGGTGATGTGGCCCGCGGCAAGACGTACCGATTCCTCCAAGTCGAGCAGCGCGGGCGGCTGCTGGACGATCGCGACCGTCGTCTGCGTCATGGTTGCTTCGTTCCTCGGTGTGCGTACAGTCCGGGCCGGCGGTCCGCGTGCACATCGTTGTGTTCGCTGATTGCCTTGCAGCGCGCCTCGGCAAGTTGGAGCGTCGCGGTGACGATCGCCTCCTCGCCCAGACGCAGCGGGGTGACGGGATAGCCGTCGGCGTCGACGATCACACTGCCGCCGAGCCAGTCCTGACCCCGTTCGGTGCCGGTGCGGTCGGCGACCGCGACGAACATGCGGTTGACCGCGGCGTCCGCCTGGATACGGACGATCTCGCCTGGACGCTCGTTCTCCGGCCGCGGGTACAGCGGCCAGTTCACCGGTCCGCACAGCAGCTCGGCCCCGTCCAGGGCCACCAGTCTCACCCACTCGGGGAATTCGAGGTCGTAGCAGACCATGACCCCGATACGTCCGTACGGTGTGTCGACCACGGGCGGCCGCGCGTCCCCGGGCGTGAAACCCCAGGTCTTCTCGCCGTCCCACAGATGGGCCTTACGGTACGAGGCGCGCAGTCCCGTCTCGTCGACGAGCACGGCGGAGTTGTACGCGCGGCCGTCGGCACCGAGTTCGGCGAAGCCGCTGACGATGACCAGCCCCAGCCGGGCGGCGAGCGTCTCCCACTCCCTGATCGTCTCGCCGTCCAGTGGCTCGGCCACCGAGAGCAGTTCGTCCGCGGCCTCGAAGACGTAGCCGGAGTTGGCCAGCTCGGGCAGGACCACGATGTTCGCACCCCGCCCGGCCGCCTCCTCGATCGCCGCACGGATCCGCCCTCGGTTCTCCTCGACACGGCCGACGCGCGGAGCGATCTGGCAGCTCGCAACCGTGACCGTCGGGCGCGCTGGGGATGTGGGCTGCGGTGTCACCGGGCAGCTCCCTCCAGTTCGGCTTCGCTCTCCGCACGGGCCTCGGCCTCCGCGTCACGGTCCAGGTTCCGTGAGAACAGCCGGTAGAACACGCCGGAGACGATCAGACCGATGACGAACGAGAAGTCCGCGCCGCCGAGCGCCTCCGCCACGGGGCCGACGTAGAAGCTCGTCGAGAAGAAGGGGATCATCGCGATGAAACCGACGATGTATGCCGTGACGCCGCGCCATGCCCAGCGGCCGTAGATGCCGTCCGGCTCCAGGATTTCGGCGATCGCATACTTGCCGCGGCGAACGAAGTAGAAGTCGACCAGGTTGACCGCGGTCCACGGCACCAGGAAGTAGAGCATCAGCAGGACGAAGTTGTTGAAGCTGCCGATGTAGTCGTCGGGGATCAGCAGGGCAACGACGAGTGATCCGGCTCCGACCATGACGAGACCCATGACCCGCAGTCGCACCGTCGGGCGCACCTTGCGGAAGCCGTCGATCGCGCTGGTGCCGGTGAGCATCGCGCCGTACGCGTTGACGCCCATGATCGAGATCAGGGCGAGGACCGAGGTGATCACGACGATCAGGCCGAAGCCGGGGAAGAGCAGGTCGCCGACCTCGCGCAGGGCCAGGATCGGGTCGGGGTTCGGCAGATAGCTGGCGAGGATCGCGCCCAGCGACATCAGCCACACGGCGGAGAACGTGGCGCCCGAGTAGACGGCGGTGATCAGCTTGCGTGCGGGGGCGTTCGCCGGGAGATAGCGCGTGTAGTCGGAGACGTACACCGAGTAGCTGATGTTGTAACCGGCAGCGAGGGAGAACTGCACCAGGAACGCCTTCGAGTCCCAGCCGGCCGTCGCGGCAGGGGCGTCCACGGCGATCGGGTTCGAGGAGAAGTGGACGATGGCCACGATCGTGAGGATCGCGAAGACGACGATGAGCAGATACGTCAGCCAGCGCTGGACGAAGTGGAGCAGGTCGTGCCCCACCACGGCGATGACGATGGAGACCGCGATCAGCAGCGGGTACCAGAACAGCTTGCCGCCGGGCAGAACCAGTCCGATGCCCTGCTCGGCGAGGACGGTGTCGAAGACGAGGAACCCGACGTAGACGAACACGGTCGCGGCGAACGGCACGGTGGAGCCGCGGCTGCCGAACTGCGCTCGCGACTGGATCATCTGGGGCAGGCCCATGCGCGGCCCCTGGTTGGCATGGAACGCCATGAAGAAGGTGCCGAAGCCGACGCCCAGGAGGATGGCCAGCACGCTGTAGCCGACGCTCAGGCCCATCGAGGCACCGACGAAGCCGGCGACCATGGTCGGGAGCACGAAGTTGCCGGTGAACCAGAACGGTCCCTGGTGCCACACCCTCCCGTGGCGCTCGGAGCTGGGCACATAGTCGATCGAGTGCTGCTCGATCGCGCTTTCACGATGCGGCGCGATCTCTGATGAGGACATCGTCTTCGTCCCGTCGCTGGGGAGGCCGGATATCCGGCAGGAGCAGGGGTTCGACCGGGGTCTTCGGACCCCAGGATCTATGACTCGGAGAGTTACCTATAAACAACAAAGAATGCTTAGGGGGCAACTTTCATTCCGGGTAGTGTGGCTGCGGGTAACCACCCTGTCAAGAGCCATCTGTGAGCCGGCCGAGCGAGGCGAGGACTTCATGAAAGCGCTGCACCCGACGCCCTCCGCCAGCCCGGTCCGTGTCGGAGCGCGCCTTCGGGCATGCCGCAAGGCGCAGGGGCTCACGATCGAACAGGTCGCCGCCGCGACCAGCCTGACCAGGGGTTTCATCAGCCGCGTCGAGCGCGACGAGACCTCGCCGAGCGTCACGACCCTGGTGACCCTGTGTCAGGTGCTCTCCCTGCCGGTGGGCTCCCTCTTCGAGGACGCCGACACCGAGGTCGTGCGCCTCGAGGAGGCGCCGAACATCAACATGGGTGGCCACGGCGTCGTCGACCGCCTGATCACACCGCGCGCGCAGTCGAAGGTCCAGGTCCTGCGCTCGCACCTCGAACCCGGCGCGAACGGTGGCGACGACCTCTACACGATCAACTGCGACGTCGAGGTTCTCCATGTCGTCACCGGCGAGGTCTCCGTGCAGTTCACGGGGCGCACGGAGACGCTGACGGCCGGCGACACCCTCACGTTCCCCGGCCGCGAGCCCCACAACTGGCGCAACTCGGGCCCGTCTCCGGCCGAGGTCCTGTGGACCTTCGCCCCGGCCCCCTGGAGCGGCTCCCGCTGAGTGCGAGCCGTTCGAGCCGCGCACTCCTGCACCAGCTCCTGCCCGGCGTGCCGTACGTGACGCGGGGTCGTGCATCCACAGGTTGTCCACGACGTTGACCGAACGTCAACGTACGCCCTGCCGCCGGAACACGGAACCGCCGATGCCGGTGGTTCAGGCGGGCGCCGGCCCCCGGTGGCGTTCCAGCGGTGCCGCGGTGGCGGAGTTGTCCCCGGCGACGGCGTCTACGCCCAGTACTACTGCCAGGCCATCAACAAGGAGGCCCCGCACCCGGCGGCCGCCCGCCTGTGGATGGAGTTCCTCTACAGCGCCGAGGGCCGACCGGGTCGCCGTGCTCGACGCCGGCCGGCTGGAGCAAGCGGACCTGCGCCGCTGCGTGGAAGCGGGCCGGCACTATCCCGATGGGGTCGCCGAGCCACCCGTCGCCGGCCACCCGGCGTAACGTCGGCCGGTACCGGGTCGACTGTTCGGCCTCGGCCGCTACGGCTGGGGGCCGGCAGCCGCGGCGGTCGATGAGCCCGCGGGCCCGAGACCGAGCGGTGGTGAGGGAAGCCCGAAGTGGTCGGCAATGATCCGCACCGTGTGGGTGCCGTCGGCGTTGAAGCCGGGATCGGTGTCGTACTTCGGAACGTCCCGTCCGACGATCCCGGCGTCCAGCAGTTCGCGTACGAGCAGGTCGGCCGTGCCTCCGGCACGCCGTGATTCACGGCGTCGGCCGAAGTTGAAGTACGTCATCTCGAACCCGCCGCGGCTGTAGATGAACTGGAACGGGTGCTCGGCGCAGTGCGGGACCATGTAGTTCTGCCCGTGCGGGCACTCGCATGCGGGCGTGGATGCCAGGAACACGGTTTCCACGCGATCCGGATGGCTCACCCGGTCCGCATAGCGATAGCCGGTGATGTCGCGCGCCAGACCCCAGCCGGACGCCCCGCCCGGGGCGCTGTACGCGTCGTGTGTCGCCCATGCCCAACCGGACGATTCGCCGGTGGCGAGGGCAGGAAGCCCCGCTTCGGTGAAGATGGCGGACATGGTGGGCAAGGTCAGGCCCTTGCAGAAGGTGGCGAACGTGTTCGGGGCCAGCCAGCTCATTTCGACGTCACCTCCGGTGACAGGGGCGGCGAGGGCAGGGCGAAGTAGTCGGCGATCACCTGCACCAGACGTTCGCGATCGTCGTCATCGTGGTCGCAACAGTCGTGACCGGGGTCGTCTTCTTGTCCGCATTCCGCGCGGGGGCCGATGAGGCCCGCGGCCAGGAGTTCCGGAGACAGATGGTCCGGGTTCGCCCCCACCCGCTGCTGGATGTCCTCGAAGTTGAACCCGAGGGTCAGGCGTCCGTCCCGGTAGTACTCGAAGGCGGGCGGGAAGCCCTTGGCACTGCAGGGTTCGGTAACGAACACGACGATTTCTGCGCCGTCCGGGCACAGGGCGCTGTAGTCGACGTCGTCGTAGTCCTCCGCGTCGTAGTCCTCCGTATCCCAGGTGAGCATGTCGTGCACCGCCCACGCCCATCCGTCCGCTTCGCCGGAGGCGAGCGGTTCTCGCTGCCGGTCGCGAAGGCCTTGGGTGAGCGTGTCGAGGGGGATGCCGCGGGCGAGGACGACATTCACCTCGTGGCCGCGGAACGAGCCCTGTATCCAGCTGATCATGCGAGCACCCTAGGCGCGGGGACTGACAGCCGGACACCGACGAGCGCCGCGCGCTTCGTCGCCCTCATCCCACGGACGCGGAAAGCGGCTTCGAAATGCCGCCGGGGTAGGGGCCCTTGTTCTGGAACGTGACACATGGGCCCCGGAGTGTCACGTTTGTTCTTGACCCCCGTGCTCCGGTGGCGTGCCATGAAGCTCGGCGAGAGGCCGCGCGCGGAGCGGCCCTTGGAGCGCAGACAGGGCTGCGGGAACCGCGGAAGCTGCGGCAGTTGCCGGTACGGGTGCGGCGGTACGGCGGCGGCGGATTCATTCACCGTGAATCGACACCGGGGCCAGGGCTCCTCAACTACTTTGTTGCCGTGGACCAATTGATCACCGAGGATCCAACACACATCGGCCCGTATCGCCTGATAGCCCGTCTGGGCGCGGGCGGTATGGGGTTGGTGTACCTGGGCCGCTCGGAAACCGGACGGACAGTGGCCGTGAAGGTGGTGCAGGCCGAACACGCCCAGCACCCGGAATTCCGTAAGCGGTTCGCCCGCGAGGTGGCGGCTGCCCGGCGGGTGGGCGGGACCTGGACAGCAGCGGTGCTCGACGCCGACACCGAGGCCCCGGTGCCCTGGGTGGCGACCCAGTACATCCCCGGGCCCGATCTGACCACCGTGGTCGCCAAGGACTTCGGGCCGTTGCCCGAGCACTCGGTCCGCACCCTCGCCAACCGCCTGGCAGTGGCTCTGCAGTCGGTCCACGCGGCGGGCCTGATCCACCGCGACCTGAAGCCGTCCAACGTGCTGGTGACGGTGGACGGCCCGCGCGTGATCGACTTCGGAATCGCGCGGGCCATGGACAGCCTCGCCGAGGACAGCCTGCACACCCGTACCGGAATGCTCATCGGCTCCCCCGGCTTCATGTCCCCCGAGCAGGTACGCGGCCTCGAACTCACCCCGGCCAGCGATGTGTTCTGCCTGGGCGCCGTCCTGGTCTACGCCGCCACCGGCCGCCTCCTCTTCGGCGCCACGGAAACCGGCCTGAACGCGCACCTCTTCCGGATCGCGGAGGAGGAGGCGGACCTGACCGGCGTACCGGAGTCGCTCGTCGATCTCGTACGGGAATGCCTGCACAAGGACCCGGCCCAGCGGCCCACACCCGCCGACGTGGCCGCCCGCACGGCCACCGACCAGGACGGCGAATGGCTACCCGGCTCGGTGCTCGCCCAACTCGGGCGCCATGCCGCCCAGTTGCTGGACTTCGCCCCGGAGGTCCGGGTCACGCAGTCGGACCCGCGCATCCCTGCCCAGGCTCAGCGTCCCGCGCAGCCCCAGCCGCTTCCCCCACCTCCCGCGTACACCCCGACGACCCCGGCGGACCATCGCCCGGCGCCGCCGGCGTTCGCACCGTCCGCGGGCCCGGTGCCCGGCGGCCCGCCCATACCCCCTGCCCCGGGCGATGCCCGGATCCCCAGGAGATGGTGGGGACTGACGGTGGCCGCGCTGGCGCAGCTGCTGGTGCTGATCGGCACGACGTCATTGAACCTGGCGCTGCCGTCCATCTCTGCCGATCTGAACCTCTCCACCGGCGACGGCAGCTCGCTCATCACCGCCTTCGGGCTGGCATTCGGCATATCGCTGCTGCTCGGCGGACACATCACTGATCTCCTCGGCCGCAAACGGACGTTGATCATCGGTTCGGCGGGCTACGCGGTGGCGTGCGCGATCGGCGGATCGGCCCCTTCCCTCGGCGTACTCATCGGGGCCAGGGTCCTGCAGGGCGCGTCCGCCGCGCTGATCTCATCGGCCGTGCTGGCCCTGGTGTCGGCCGGCTTCACCGATCCGAAGGCGCGGGGCAGGGCTTTCGGGATCTACGCGGCGATCGTCGGCGGTGGGATTGCGATCGGCACGTTCGCGAACAATTGGCTGGTCGTCAATCTGAGCTGGCGCGGGTGTCTGTACGCCGGGGTCCCGCTCGCCGTGATCGCCGCGATCGGTGCGGCCGCCCTGGTGCGCGACACCCAGGTCCGCACCCCGGCCCGCCCCGACGTACCGGGGGTGCTGCTCGGCTCCGTCGGGCTTGCCGCCCTCGTCTACGGATTCCACCAGGCCGAGTCGCGCGGCTGGGCCGATTTCCTGGTCGTGGTCCTCCTCGTGGGCGGACTCGGCATGCTCGTGCTCTTCGCCTGGTCGCAGACCAGGACGACCAGGACGACCAGCCCGCTCCTGCCGCGGTACGTCTTCGAGGACCGCAACCGTGTCGGTTCCTGCCTCGCCCTGACCTTCATCAGCTCGGGCGTACTCATCCAGTACCTGGTCCTGACCCTGTATCTGCAGGGTGCCCGCGGCTATGCCCCGTCGCAGACCGGCGTGGCCCTGCTACCCATGGCCGGTGCGGTCGCCATCGCCTCCACCCAGGTCTCCGCCCGCCTGTACCGCCGACTGGCGCCCCGGAGCATCATCGTGCCCGGGCTGGTGCTGACGGCGATCGGCCTGGCGCTCCTGACCGGCATCGACACCGACAGTGCGTACGCCACCCAGGTGCTGCCCGGCACCCTCCTCATCGGCTTCGGTCTCGGCCTGGCCTTCGTACCGCTCTTCGCCACCGCGACCGGCGGCATCTGTCCGCAGGACTCCGGCGGGACCTCGGCGATGGTCAACGCGGCCCAGCAGTCGGGCAACTGGGCCGCCTCTCCCCTGTTCGGCAGCATCCTCACCTCGGCGGTCGCCGCCCGGCTGCATCACACGTCAGGCGCTCCTGAAGGCTTGAACAAAGCAGCCGAACAAGGCGTCCTGCTCGGCCAACAGAACCTTCCGGCAGCGCTGTCCGACACCGTAAGGGAAATGGACAGGGCGGTCCTGGGCGGCTACTCCGTCGCCCTTTGGTGGGCGGTCGGCCTCACACTGCTCGCGGGCCTGCTCGCCGGCCTCCTTGTCACGGCCAAGGCCCCGACCGACGGCGCCGGCCCCCGGTGAGCCCGTACGCCCCAGTACGTCCGCCAGGGCCGGTGCATCGGGGCACCGATCATTGATCGTTTCGGTGGTGACCGATGAGTTTCTCCACGATCGGCGGTCAGCTCGTCATAGACAGTTGGTGCACCGCAGCCGCGAAGCCGGTCGACGTTTGCACCGTCCGAACTGCTGCGAACCAACCGCACGACATTGGGAGATCTCAGATGCGCACCCTGATCAGCACCGCCTTCGTCTCGCTCGACGGCGTAGTGGAGGCCCCGGGCGGGGAGCCCGGTTATCGGAACTCGGGGTGGACCTTCAAGGACATGGAGTTCCTCCCGGAGGCATTCGAGATCAAGGGCCGTGAGCAGCAGGAAGCCACCGCGATGATGATGGGCCGGGTCAGCTACGAGGCGTTCAGCCCGGTCTGGCCGGGCATGGAGGACTTCGTCGACTACAAGGCGATGCCGAAGTACGTCGTCTCCACCACCCTCGCCGAGGACGCCCTGGTCTCGAACTGGGGCGACACCACGATCCTGCGCTCGCTCGACGAGATCGCCGCGCTGAAGGAGACCGAGGGCGGCCCGATCATCATCCACGGCAGCGCCACCCTCAACCGGAGCCTCTCGGACGCCGGCCTGATCGACCGCTACCACCTGCTTGTGTTCCCGCTGCTGCTCGGCGCGGGCAAGCGTCTGTTCAGCGACACGGACAAGGACACCCAGAAGCTGAAGCTGGTCGAGCACGAGGCGTACTCCAACGGTCTGCAGAAGAACGTCTTCGACGTCGTCCGCTGACGCGGGCTCCCGCGCTCGCCCTGCCGCTCCGCAGGGCGAGCCTGCCTGCGGACGTGGCACCCATCGGACCGATCCGCACCAGCAGGTCGCCCACCAAGGCGAGTGCGACGGTGACCGGGATGGGACAGGGGAAGTCCTCACTCGGCGCCGGCCGAGCAGCTGCACGCCGCGGCGGGGACGGGGCGGCGCCGATGTCGGCCGGTCAGGCGTACTCGGGCGTCATGACGGCAGCCACCTTCAGGTGCGGAACAGCCTCGTCCTCCCTTCCCAGACGCTGGAGGGTGCGGCCCAACATGAGGCGCGCGTAGGAGTCGTCCGGCGCATCGGTGATCAGTTGTTTCAGCACGTCGTGGGCGCGCGCCAGCTGGGCGGAGTGGAAGTAGCAACGTGCCGCGATCCGACGGACGTTCAGGTCGTCCGCGTGTCCGTCGAGCAAGGGCTTCAGCAGAGTGAGGGCGCCGAGCGGGTCGCGTTGGTCCAGCAGGGACTCCGCCCAGCGCAGGCGCCGGACCTCCTCGGGCACCGTACGACCGCGATCGCCCCCGGCGAGCAATTCCGTGATCGCCTCGGGCGGCTGGGCGCCGGCCAATGCCCGGTCGCCGACCACGATCGTCGGTGAGGTCGTGATGCCCCGCGCCTTGCCGATCAGGAGAAGTTCTCGTACTTCGCGGTCGCCCGCGTCCGTGTCCAACAGCTCCGCCCCCTCGGCGAATCCGGAGCGGACGGCAATGGCCTCGAGGCGGTGGCGGTCGCTGATGTCTTCGCCGTCGATGAAGTACGCCTTCATCACCTGCTCGGCCACCTCGTTCTGGAGCACGGCGCCGCCGCGCTCCAAGGCCAGCTGGAGGAGCCGGTGGGCGTCGTGGCTACTGGCCCGCCAGGCCGCTCCCCACTTCGGCCCCAGCCCTTCATCCGCCGCGACGCGCGAGATGCGGACCCAGTTCTCCGCCGGTGACGGACCCGGCGCGCACTGCCGCAACGCGGCGTCGACCATCGGATCGCGCCAGGCTTCCTCGATGGGACTCGCCTGGTCCGGTGTGGTCGGGTCGGTCCTGAAGGGACGCCAGACCACCTCGGCCCGGGCTTCGGCAGGCTCCGGACCGGACAGCGCGTTCTCCAGGCGCCGCTTGCCGATGTATGCCCACGCGCAGACCACGTCTGCCCAGATCTCGATTCGCATGCCAGGAACACTAACCAACATCTATCGATTAGAAAAGCGACAGATGTCGGCTAGTGTTAGCCGCATGAACCTGGACGACCCTCGCGCCCAGCGCAGTCGGGCCCGGCTGCGGACGACGATCCTGGAACTGGCCGCGGTCAAGGACCCCGCCGCGATCACCATGTCGGAAGTCGCCAAGCGCGCCGGCGTGAACCGGGCCACCGTCTACCAGCACTTCCCCGACGTGAACGCGCTGCTGACCGACGCCATGGAAGAGGCGATGACGCATGTGGCGCGCGCGGCGGCACTGTGTCCGCTCGACGCGCGCCGGGACGATGCACCCCAGCCGCTCAACGCGCTGTTCCGACACATCGCCGACAGTGCGACCCTGTATCGACGCATGCTGGGCACTCAGGGATGTGCGCTGTTCGCGGCGCGCATGCGGGAACGACTGACCGCAGAACTCGCCGCCTCGTTCCGGGAGGGGCGCCGCCCCGCCGGGTTCAACGACGTACGGGCCGAGGTGCATGCCGCGTATTTGGCGGGCGCCTTGATGGGAGTGATCGCCACCTGGGTCACCGACGAGTCCCCTGCCCCTGCCGAGGAGACCGCCCTGGCGTTCTGGCGGCTGTTCCGGCACTGACAGGAGGAGCTGACCACAAGGTTCGCCTCCCACCGAACAACCGGCATGACCGACGCCATCACGACGAGCCTCAATTAAGCGCTCCCGCCCCACTCGGAACACAGCCATATGGGCGGGAGTTCAGTACGACGCGATACCAATCACCAGCGAAACGACAGCGCAGGGCCCGACGCTGACGGGCGCCCGGCGCACGTCCTTCGAGTCATAGCCCCCACTGCCGAGTCACCCCGCGTCACCAGGTCGTCGACCGGGGAACCCGCCGCAGGACGTCACCACTTGTACGCCACAGCGGGGCAGATTCTGCATCCACCCCGCCAAGCGCGGCACCAACCGCCGATCGCGGACGTCAACGAGGCAGCGAAACCCAGGACTTGATACCTCGCTGCGGCGGGGCTGCCTCACACGCGCCCCACTCCCCACCCCAGTCGTCCACAACAGCGGCCAGCAGCCACAGCGCCCGCCGACGCCGCGTCTCGCAGAGCGTGGCCAGGTCCGGGTCGGGGTGCTGGGGATGCTGGTCCCAGACGAGGAGGCGGAGCGCGTCGCCCCGGTGACGCAGGGACACGTACAGCTCCTTTCCCGGGCTCATCCTCGCCGTGACGGCGATGAGTTCGGCCGCAGCGTGCGTGACCGGCCAGACGTACGGCGCGAGCCCGTGCGCCTCCAGAGCGGAGCACGCCCGCGCCGTCTTCGAGCATGTCATTCCGCAACTCGCCCCCGCCGACGTTGATGCACGCATGGCCTTGCGCCTGGATCGCTGCCAGGTACTGGACAAGGCTGATCCGCCTCCGATCGAACTGGTCATGTACGAGGCTGCCCTGCGCACCCAGTTCGGCGGGCCGAAAGTAGCCAAGGGACAGCTCCACCACATCCTCGAAATGTCTGAACGATACGACGTGACCATGCACGCCATTCCGTTCAGTGCCGGAGGCTTCCCCGGTGCCGGACAGTCGGTGATGTACGCCGAGGGCCCTGTGCCGGAGCTCGACACCGTGGAACTTGACAGCACCCACGGACCGGAGTTCTACGACTCCGAACAGCAGCTTCGCAAGTACCGGGCCCAGCTTGAGACCATGCGCGCGGTGGCCTTGAACCCGGTCCAGTCCCGCGACTTCATCCTCACCATTGCCAACGACCTTTAGGGGAACCCGCTATGCCTGAGATCACCTGGGAGACCCCGTACTGCGGAGAGGCAGCGAACTGCTACCGGATAGGAACCGACGAGGCGGGCAACAGCTACATCGCCATAGTCGGCGCCGAGGCGCACTACCTCACCGACAGCCGCGAGGCGCTCCAGCAGATGATCCGCGACATCAAGGCCGGCAAGGCCGACCATCTGCTTTAGCAGGACACCAGTCGACCACCGCCCCCGGGGCGCTCCCTCGCGCACTGGGGCAGTAGACGCCCGGCGAGAGATTTACCACATCAATTGCTACCATCGGACTCATGGATACCCCTGCGGAATACGGTCCCGACGAGGGCCCCGCCCAGAAGGTCAGCGTTTCCATGCCTGCCGGCCGGATCGCCGCCGTGAAGGCACGGGTCGGAGCCCGCGGCTTCTCGGCCTACATCAGTGCGGCCGTGGAACGGCAGATACAGCGCGATCTGCTGGAGGAGCTGCTCCAGGCCAAGGAAGCGGAGATCGGTCCACCGAACCAGGAAATCCAGGACTGGGCTGCGGAAATCTTCCGGGAAGCCGAAGGTCTGTCGATGCAGGAACGCGTCGAGTCGGCAGCGGAGGGGGAATCCGGGTGGGACGTCCACAAGGCCGGCTGAGCCACGGCATCCTCCTCCTCGACTCCGAGGGGCTGAACCGGTTCATCGACAATGATCCCCGGATCGTCGGACTCGTCCGGGCTGCTCAGTCCAAGGACACCTTGGTCGCTGTCAGCAACCTGACGCTGATCGAGACCTGGCATTCAAAGGTCCGAATGGACCGCTTTCGGTGGCACGTATCCCGTCTCGAAGTGCTACCTGTGACCGAGGCGATCACGTGGCAGGCCATCGACCTGCTTCGCAATGCGAACCTCCACGGACACAAGTACGCCATCGATTCCGTCGTGGCCGCGACGGCATTGAGCTACGCGGGTCCGCGGGTCGTCGTCACATCGGACGTGGACGACATCAACAAACTCTGCGGGGACCGGGTGCGAGCCGTGGGCGTCTGAGGAAGGGCATGCGAAAGGGTCGGGACCGCAGGAACCAAGGTCCCCGACCGGTGGTCGACGGCCAGGAAGAGCTTCCGCGCGGGCCTGATCGACCGGAGCCGTACCTGCCCGACCCCCTGGCCGCCGACCGCGAACGCTCCCGCGCGGCCGGGGTCGGTGACGCCGTTCGGCCGCTTGCCGATGAAGTCCGAGCAGACGAGTGTGACGCTGCTGGTCCTCGCAAAGGTGTTCACCGCCGGGTGTCGGAAGGTCCTCGCAGTGGAATCTGTATGACAGACAGGAGTGAGGGGAGCCTGCATGTCGCGTCTGGTGCGGTGGCTGGTGGCGGGGACGGCGTCGGTGGTCACGTTCGTGTTGTGCGTGTGGCTGGTCAGGGCGGTCCCATTCGGGTGGTTGCCACCCGCGGAGGATGACCGGTGGGTGGTGGCGCTCGCCTTCGGTGGCGTCGCCGCGGCCGCAGTCGCTGGGGCAGTTAACTGGTGGGCGGGCCAGGGCACCACACCACCAACAGAGAGCCCTCGTCGGCAGGTGCGGCAGAGGGCGAAGGCAACCAGCGGTGCCCAGGTAGACCTGGCCGGCCGTGACCTGCGCTCTGGAGGTGGTGGAACGGCAGACGGAGAGGAGGTTTCCGAGGAGATCGTCCAGCGTGCCAAGGGGTCTCGCAACGCGCGCATCACCCTGGCTGGTCGCGACCAGGACACCCGGGGGCAGCAGTGACCGGTCAGGATGTCCCGGGGAGAAACGACCAGCGAGCCAAGGCAACGGACGGCGCGCACGTCGACCTGGCCGGCCGCGACATCAACAAAACCTACAACGCGCCGGTCACATACAACGACCCGGGCGGTCGTGGGCGCGGCACGGTGGTCTTCGGCTCCTTGGCGGTGGCGGTGGCGGTGGTAGCGGTGATTGTCGTCGTGTGGCAGAGGCAGACGCGGGAACCCGGCAATGGGGCCGAGTCCTCTTCGTCACCGTCCGCTACCCAGGTCTCGCCGACCGCGTCCTGTAACGGCGCATCCTGCGTGCACGTGGAGCCGACAACCACGGTCTGCCAGAACGACGCCGTCAGCGCCTTCACCGGCCGTGGCCACGGAATCCTGGTCGAGCTGCGCTACAGCGGCCGATGCCGCTCGGCCTGGGCCAAGATGAGTGGCACCTCCGAGAACGATCGGGTTCAGGTAATCGACAACGGCGGACACACTGAGGAGTATCGCCAGCAGTCCGGCCATGATGCCCACACCAAGATGGTGGGAGCACCCGAACCCGGCGACGCCAAGGCCTGCGCGATCGTCGCATCCCGTGGCACGGTATGTGCCACCGCGTCCGCGAACCCCAGCCCCAGCCCCAGCCCCAGCCCCAGCCCCAGCCGACAGTAACCGCAGCCCCGACTCTGCTGCTCAACCGTTCCCCATCAGTGCGGTTGGCGGAGTCCCGCGACGAGGAGTGCGACCAGCCGGCGGGCGTCGTAGCGGGGTCACTGTCGGCGCCGACGCCGAGGTTTCCGATGCCGCGCATGAGTTGGTAGGCGTCGAGGCCGGAGCGGATCTCGCCAGAGGCGGCGGAGCGTCGAGGAGTTGGGTGCACACCGGCAGGAGGCGGTCGAGGAAGTAGGTGTGCAGTGTCTCGAAGCCAGTGCTGTCCCCCTGCATCGCGGCGGCCAGGCCGTGCTGGTGACCAGGCCATGTCCGGTTCGGGGTGGTGGGGGTGCTGGTCCCAGACGAGGAGGCGGAGCGCGTCGTCCCGGTGACGCAGGGACACAGAGAGCTCCTTTCCCGGGCTCATCCTGGCCGTGACGGCGATGAGTTCGCCCGCTGCGTGCGTGACCGGCCAGACGTACGGGGCGAGCCCGTGCGCCTCCAGCGCGGCGACCATCGTAGTACGCCCGATGAGCGCGCTACGGACATCGCCCGGCAGCGTGAAGCTCAGCGCGAGGCCAGGCGCGGAGCGGCCCTTGGAGCGCAGACAGGGCTGCGGGAACTGCGGGAGTTGCCGGTACGGCCGCGCGGTACGGCCGAGCGCGGATTCATTCACCGTGATTCGACACCGGGGTCCGGGCTCCTCAACTACTTTGTTGCCGTGTACCAATTGATCACCGAGGACCCTATGCGCATCGGCCCGTATCGCCTGATAGCCCGTCTGGGCGCGGGCGGCATGGGGTTGGTGTACCTGGGCCGCTCGGAAGCCGGACGGACCGTGGCTGTGAAGGTGGTGCAGGCCGAGCACGCCCAGCACCCGGAATTCCGTAAGCGGTTCGCACGCGAGGTGGCGGCTGCCCGGCTGGTGGGCGGGACCTGGACGGCAGCCGTGCTCGACGCCGACACCGAGGCCCCGGTGCCCTGGGTGGCGACCTCATCGGCTTCGGTCTGGGCCTGGCCTTCGTTCCGCTCTTCGCCACCGCGACCGGCGGGGTAGACCCGCAGGACTCCGGCGGGACCTCGGCGATGGTCAACGCGGCCCAGCGGTCGGGCGGCTGGGCCGCCTCGCCCCTGTTCGGCGGCATCCTCGCCTCGGCGGTCTCCGCCCGGCTGGATCACACGTCAGAGGGCTTGACCAAAGCAGCCGAGCAAGGCATCCGGCTCAGCCGACAGAACCTTCCGGTGACAATGTCCGGCGTCGTCAGGGAGACGGACAGGGCGGTCCTGGGCGGCTACTCCGTCATCCTTTGGTGGGCGGTCGGCCTCACGCTGCTCGCGGGCCTGCTCGCCGGCCTGCTGGTCACGGCCAAGGCTCCGCGTGGTGGCCCCGGCTCCCGGTGATCCTGTGGACATCGTGGCGTCGCAGGGGATCGCTGCCGAGCGTGGCAGGAGAGCCTGTTCAACCGGTGATCGCGGTGGCTTCGACCTCGACCAGGAGGTCGGGTCCGGCCAGTGCGGCGACGCCCACCCCCGTGAGCGGCGGGGCCGAGGTGGTCTTCAGCTTCGTGGCCGCCCTGGCGACCCCGTCCAGGAGCAGGGGCATCTTGTCGGGGGTCCAGTCGACGAGGTACACCGTCAGCTTCACCACGTCGTCGAAGGAGGCTCCGGCCTCGGCCAGGGCCGTGCCGACGTTGAGATAGCACTGCTCGACCTGAGCGGCGAGATCCCCTTCGCCGATCGTGACCCCGTCAGCGTCACAGGCGACCTGTCCGGCGATGAAGACCAGTCTCGTTCCGGATGCGATCGACACCTGCCGGTAGAGGTCGACTTTCGGCAGTCCTTCGGGGTTCACCAGGGTGACGGCCATGCTGACTCCTCGCCATGAAAGCCCGTGGGCTCGGTTTCACCGGACCAAGACCCTCTTGGTCTCTTGTGGTTACTCAGTAACCGTAGGAGAGTGGCCGCTGACATGGAAGAACGCACTTTTCAGTGACTGGGGAACCTCATGGTGACCAAGCAGCTCAACGACTCGCCGGACGAGGCGGACCTGACCCGCGCGGATTCCCTGGCGCGGGAGATCTTCTCGGACGTCGCCAACAAGTGGGCGTTTCTGATCATTGAGTCCCTCGGTGAGCGCACCTTGCGTTTCAGTGAGGTGCGCGGAGAGGTCGAGGGCATCAGCCACAAGATGCTCACCCAGAATCTGCGCATGCTGGAGCGCAACGGTCTGGTCGAGCGCACCGTGCACCCCACCGTGCCACCGCGGGTCGAGTACACCCTCACCGAGCCGGGCCGGGCTCTCCGGTCGACCGTCGGGGGAATGTGTGACTGGACCCGCCGGCACTTCCGTCACATCGAGGCATCCCGCCACCGTTTCGACGGGTGACGGGCCAGGCTTCGCCCGCGGGCCGGGCAGGCGAGGCAACGGCCTGTATGGTCACGCGATTCCGACCCGGGCGCCATCTCGGCCGGGCGCCCGGCCACCGCTAGCAGGCCAAGCCGGATGCCGCTCGGCCCGCTACCCGGTGGCCTGCCGCAAGCACCCTGCCTCTGGGTGGTGGCCCAGGCGGGCCGGGGAGCCGGCTCACGGCGTGGGGATGTCCTCGAAGAGCCCGCCGTGTGGAGCCTCCTCGGCTGGACGGACCTGGAGCACGATCCCGGGTACGACCCCCTGCTCGCGGCGGCCATGGAGGAGTACCTGCGCTCGCTGTTCACTTGGGCGGTCCCTCGGCACCCAATACGTACGCCAACCCGGCACGCGTCCACCCCTGCTCGATCCGCTTCAACGCGTCGATCCAACAGGGAAGACGACGCCGGGCACCTGTCGATGACCCGGACGGCCCTGCCCCCGTACGGCAGACACCCATCCCAGCCGAGCGTCGGGACCATCGTCGCGAGTCTCATCGGGGCAGCTCAACCCACGACTTGATGCCTCGCTGCGGTGGGCTGGCCTCGCAGGCGCCCCACTCCCCACCCCAGTCGTCCACAACAGCCGCCAGCAGCCACAGCGCCCGCCGACGCCGCGTCTCGCAGAGCGTGGCCATGTCCGGTTCGGGGTGCTGGGGATGCTGGTCCCAGACGAGGAGGCGGAGCGCGTCGTCCCGGTGGCGCAGGGACACGTACAGCTTGAAGCGCACGCGCTGCGTACGCCCGAGGACTGCTGGAGGTTCACCATGTCGGCAAGCTTCCAGACCAGCATCTTCGGCTCGACGCAGGAGTACTCGGCCTCGGTCACGCCCGGCCATGCCTCGTGCGCGACGGCATGCTCCTCGCCGATGAGTATGCCGTGGTGCAGCTTGCCCTGCCGGCCGGCGGCCTCCAGCGAGATGACCACCCCCGGGGTGAGGACCGTCTTCATCAGCGGCAGCAGTAGAGGGGACAGCTTCCCGTCCTCATCGATCAGACCGCAGTCCAGCAGCTCCTTCCGGGTCGCCGCGAACTCGTCGGGTACCTCGCCCCCTGCCGCCAGTTCGGAGAGCACGATCACATGCTCGTCGGCCAGCCGGAAACGGGAGCGGGAAATGTCGAACGAAGGCACACAGACTCACTTGGTAGTCGCTCAGGACTGGGACTCGGCCCAGAAGTTGAAGATTCTCGAGAAGCCCGCCCGTACAGCGCCGCGCCGGGTGAGCACGGACCGGTCGACCCCGGAGAAGAGAGCCGCGAGGGAGACGTCGGCGGGCAGGACCCGGCCCACCGCCTGCACAGTTACCTTCCTGCCGCTTCCGAGGCCCGACTGCCGCACCGTGATAACGGCACCGGGGTCTTCGGTGTCGGGCTGTCGGGACAGCTTGTACGCCCGGCGGTTGATCGCCGTGAGCCTGTACGCGTCGCCCAGATACGTCATGTGCAGGGAGCGCCCCCGGTGCGTCGGCGCCCACCGGTTCCGGCTCATCCGCACGAGTCCGTCGCCCACCCGGAGCGTTGCGCGGTTAAGGGTCGGCATCGACAGCACGTCCGTGTGCGCACCACGCGTCTCGAACGTGGCCGTGGGAATCAGACCACCGCGCACATCCGTGACGATCACGTTCGGCACGTCCCGACCCGCCGGGTACACCACCTGGATGTCGCCGAGCTCCGGAGAAGTACCCCGCCAACCGAATTTCGTGCGCCCGGCAGGCTGTTTCTCCTTCCAGTACACGAGCGTGAACGGGCTGATGGTCGTGTGCATGTCTTTCCCTAGCTAGGAGCGCGTCTCACTACGCGGCGAAGACGGTGCCTGCGGCGAGTGGCGAGTGCTGGCCGCCTGCCACAACCTCCGCAAGATCTTCCGACACGCCGACGCTGCCGCGCTCGCCACCACGATCGCCTGACCAGCGGGGCCGACCGGCTCCCCAAGGCCGAAATCCCAGCCCAGGCCAACCGCCCCACTCGCCAGTCCCGAAGCCACCAGCCGGGCGACTGCGATCGACCCACCGATCCGGCCACCCGGCCAGTTGCCCGTTACTGACCCACGCTCCTAGGGGCATCCGCTGCTCAGGTGCTCCTGGACGCGGCCTCGGCGGTGCTGGCCGGGGCCCGCTCGTACGCGGCGATCGGGCAGTGGGCCACGTCCGCGCCGCAGCACTGCGGGTGCCGATAAGCCATCCGCCCAGGTCTCAGCCTTGCTTGGCGATCTCCGATACAGCTGCTGGCACCCGCTGTCTTCACCTGGACAGAGGCGGACGGCATCGTGATCGGTCGTGCTGCTGCGCCTGGCCTACCTCGCTGCCACCAACACCTTCGCCCTCCTGCGCCTGCTACCGACGAGCGACCGGCACAAGGACATCGAGATTCTCACCCTGCGCTACCAACTGCTCGTTCTGCAACGCCAGGTAGGCAAGCCCACCTTCACCGATACCGACCGCGCGGTGCTCGCCGGCAACAGGAGAGGCCCCTGGCCAGCGGTGACGCCTGTCAGGGGCTCCTTTTCGCGATCAGCCTATGTCAGCCGTCGTTCTCCGCCGACGGGATGTAGGCGCCCGGCACGTCCTTCGGCGCGAAGATCTTGTTCTCGCCGGGGTACGGCTTGGTCCAGTTGTGCGTTTCGTACCACGTGAAGTGGTTCATCTGCTCGGGGTTCGCGTAGTCGAGCACGGCGTTGGGCCCGGTCAGCCGCTGATGCGACTTCCAGTCCTCCCACTTCGCCGCGACCTCCTGCTTGTCCGCCGGCACCTTCGCCGACGGCGCGGCCGCCGCACTGGGGTTCTGCGGCGCCGGGGTGTCCAGGCCGCAGGCAGGCGGGGTCTTCAGACCATCAGTCAGCGAGGTCCGGTTGGGCAGAGCGGTGAACGGCGTGAAGTCCGCGTGCTGGGTGAACGCCCCACGCATCGGGCTGGCCGCGCTGTCCTTCTGGTTCATCGGGTGGATCCCGAGGATCTGCTCGATGGTCCGGATCATCGTGATCTGGGAGTAGTAGTGGCTGTCGACCTTGCCGTGCTGCGCCCAGGGGCTGATGATCTGGACCGGGGCACGGTGGCCGTCGACGTGGTCGAGGCCGGCCTGGGTGTCGTCCTCGACCACGAAGATCGCCGAGTCCTTCCAGTACTTGCTGTGCGAGATCGTGTCGACCATCTTGCCGACCGCGAGGTCGTTGTCCGCGACCGCGGCGGCCGAGCTCGTCGGACCACCGGTGTGGTTGTTCGGGAGCGCTATCAGGTTCAGGTTCGCCGGAGCGTTCTTCTCGAAGTCCTGCTTCCAGATCTGGTACTTGTAGACGTCCGGGACGCTGATGTCGGACGCCATCGGGTAGCCGGGCACCGACACCTTGTTGAGCGACGGGATCGCCGAGCCCGCTTGAATGTGGTAGGCGCTCTGCTGCCCGGTCGCGTCCATGTTCTTGGCGTCGCAGTACGTGTTCTGCCAGGACGCGCCGGACGGCTTGCTCTGGAACGACTGGAACTCGCCGAAGTCCTTGACGGACTTCCCAGCCGCCTGCGCACTGGTCCAGATGAAGCCGGACTTCTGGTGGCCGAGAGCGTCGTTCTCGGAAGCGTAGCTGCGCGTATACTCACCGGCCGAGGACTCGGTGTACTCCGGGTTGTCGGCCTGCATCAGCCAGTTGTGACCCTCGGCGGAGTTCGTGCCGATGTCGTACGTGTTGTCGTACAGCCCGAACTGCTTGGCCAGCGCGTGCTGGTTCGGAGTCACGTTCTCGCCGAACTGCGTAATCGACGGGTCGCCGTTGCCCTCCGGCATGTCACCGAAGACCTGGTCGTAGGTCCGGTTCTCCTTGACGAGCAGGAAGACGTGCTTGATCGTCGAGGGGTCGCCGAGCTTCACCGGGACCGGCACCGGCTTCGCGTCGCCCGTGCCCCGGGTGACCGAGCCGCCGTGCCAGCCGTTCTGGGTAAAGACCTTGCCGGTCTCGGACTTGATGACGCCGTCGTCCGGCAGCGTGAACTGCGTCAGGCTCGACGTCGTGTCGTAGACGCTGTGCCCGCCGGGGCGGCCGGGGCGAAGGGCGTCGATGCCACGGGTGTTGGAGACGACCACGTTCTTGCCGACGGTGGTGATCTCCGCGGGGAAGTAGTCCGTCGGAAGCAGGCCGACGTAGCTGGCCGGCTCCTGCGGGGAGGTGTACCGGTAGACGGCGACCGCGTTGGCGCGGCCGAGCGTCACCAGCAGGCGACCGTCGTCGGTGAGCGTCACCGCGTTGGGCTCGTAGCCCACCGACGCCTCCGGCCACGGCCGGGTGGCGATGGTCTGCACGACCTTGTCGTTGGCGGTGTTGATGACCGACACGTTGTCGTCGGCGGTGTTGGTGACGAACACCGCCCCGTTCTTGGCGTACACCGCGGTCGGGTGCAGACCGACGTCGATGCTCCCGACGGCGGCGGACGGGTCCGCCAGGTCGATGACGCTGACCGTGCCGGTGGTGGTGGCACCGGTGTCCGGGTCGGCCGGCACCTGGGTGCCGTAGGAGTTCATCGTGGTGTCGCCGGCCTTGGCCGGACGCCCGCCCTCGTTGCTGACGTAGAGCTTGTTGCCGACCATGGCGATGCCACGGGGGGCGTTGCCCACGGTCCAGCTCTGCTTGATGGTCCCGGTCGCCCCGTCGATGGCGACCACCCGGTTCTGACCGTTGACCGCGGAGTACACGGTGGAGCCGTCGGCCGAGAACACCGCCGCACCCACCACCGCGCGCTTGGAGCCGTCGGCCGGGATCTTGATGGACGTCGGGTTGGCGACGCTGCCGTCCGGGTTCACGGTGAACTTGGTGTAGCCGTCGGTCTGGCCCAGCCACAGGTGCGAACCGTCGGGCGAGTACGTGGGGCCTTCCTGGCCCACGTCGTTGCCGCTGATGCGCAGGTCCGCCGCCGCGTTGTTACCGACGCGCTGCTTCACCTGCCCGGTCTTGAGGTCCATGACGACCAGCGCCGGCGCACCGGAGGCGACCGAGGCCGCGAGGTGGGTGCCGTCCGGGCTGACCGAGGACGACATGATCTTGCCGTCGTTGATGACGGTGCGGCTGCCGTACGGGGCGATGTACTGGTCGGCGGAGACGACCTGGCCGTTAGCGGTGACCTGGCCGACCTGGTCGGTGCCGAACTGGTGCGTCTGGGCAACAGCGGTGCCCGTGACGGCGAGGGCGACAGCGATGCCCGCCGTTACCAGAGTGGTCCGGCGGCCGACGCGCCTACCGAAAAGGCTGATCTGAGCCTTCTCGTTGATCCGACGCTGCCGTGTTACCTGCATGAACTATCCCTTCGGGGTGGTGGAGAGCAGTTCGACGTTGCCGTCGAACTGCCATAGCGGGTTCGGTGCGTCCCCGATCGGGGTCCGCACCAGGAAGTAGCCGTTGACTTCCTTCGGTCCGTCGCCATCGGCGACGAACCGCCCGTCTGCGGTGACGTCGAGCTGGTAGATGGCCGTCCCTGTGGCCTTGACGCCGGGAAGATGCCAGGTGACGACGCAGCGCCAGTCGTTGCCCGGCCCCTCGGGGGCGACCTGGCCGCCGCCCTTGTTGCACACCGCCGTGGCCCGCAGCTGCGCCTCGGTGACGGCGGGGCGGTTGAGCTGCTTGGTCTGCATGCGGTAAAGGTGCGCGAAGGCAGTGGCGACCGACCGCTGGACCTTGTCCTGCTCGATTCCCGAGCCCATCGACGGGGTCGCCACGGCGACCACCGCGACGGTGAGGGCGCCCAGTCCGACCAGCGGCAGGACTCCGGCGGTGACCGCGCGGCGACCCGAGCCGTCGTAGCTCAGGTTGGTGAAGTCGCGCCGCAGGAAAAGCAGGTAAGCCAGCGCGGTCGCGGTCACGGCCCACACCAGGCTGACCACGATGCCGATCAGGAGCGGGCCGAGCTGTGCCGGGCTGGTGAACAGACCGTTCCAGGCGATGAAGGCGTAGCCGGGCAGGGCGAGGCGCACGGCAACGGGCAGCGGCAGCATCTGGGCGAGCTGCATCGCGAGCGCGACGAGCGCGGGCAGCAGCAGTCCCATCGGGGACCGCCCCAGCATGACGGACCCGAGTAGTCCGATCGCGGCGAGGGCCAGGGTCGGGGCGAGCACGCAGACCCAAGCGAGCAGGACCTTCCCCGCGGCGTCCGCCGGTGTCAGCAGGTGGCCGTCGAGGCCGACCAGCGGCTGGTTGCCGACCGCCACGACCCCGCCGGCCACGCTGGAACAGGCCAGCCCGGCCACGAGCAGCAGGATGACGGTGAGGCTGGCCAGTGCCTTCGCGGCGAAGATCCGACTGGGCGACCGGACCGCCACGAGCAGGTGGCGCCAGGTGCCGAGCCGGTCCTCGGAGGCGAACACGTCGCCGGCGACCACCGAGGTCAGCAGCGGGAGCGCCAAGGAGCCCGCGAAACCGAGCATCACCAGCGGTCCGGCCCACCCCGTGGCGTGCATCCAGCGACCGAAGAGGGTGTCGGTGGGGAGCGTGCTCTGCTGGCTCACCGCGGCGACGAAGAGAGCCGGCGCGATCCAGCAGGCGAGGACCAGCAAGCGGATCCGCCATTGCGAGACCAACTTGACCAGTTCGAAGCGGTAGGCGCGCGAAACCGAGACGCGGCGGGCACTGTCAAGGCTGTTGGTGGCGATGGTCGCGGTCATCGGCCGGCCTCCTGCTGCTGCTCGGTGAGGGCGAGGAACGCGGCCTCGAGCGGCGACACCACGGGTGCGAGCTCGCGCACCGCGATGCCCGCGTGCACGAGCCGCACCACCAGTTCGTCGAGGGCGGGCACCACTGCGCGCACGACGAGCACCTCGGCGTCGTGCCGTGCCCCAGCGTCGACGACGCGGATCCCGGCCAGATCGACAGCGAGCCGGCGGGCGGCCTGCGGGTCGGAGGTCAGCAGCCGGTAGTCGAGTTCGCGGTTCTCGGCGGCCAGCTTGCTCAGCGGGCCGGAGAAGACGACCCGTCCGGTGGCGACGATGGTGACCTCGGAGCACATTGCCTCGAGGTCGTCCATGCGGTGGCTCGAGAGAACGACGCTGGTTCCCTCCGTCGCGAGCCGGGTGAGGACACCGTGTACGTGTTTTTTGCCGGCCGGGTCGAGGCCGTTGGAAGGTTCGTCGAGCACGAGCAGCCGGGGCTTGGTGAGCAGGGCGGCGGCGAGCCCGAGCCGCTGACGCATTCCAAGGGAGAAGCCGCGGGCACGGTCATCGGCGACTTCGGCGAGCCCGACCTGGTCGAGCACGTCGTCGATCCCCGTTGTCCGCGCGTCGTAGCCACGAAGAGCGGCCAGCGCGGCAAGGTTCTGCCTGGCGGTGAGCGAGGGGTAGAGACCAGGCCCGTCCACGAAACCGGCGACACCGTCGGGAACGGCGAGCGCCCGCCCGACCGGAGTACCCAGGATCTCGAGGCGGCCGCTGTCGGCGACGGCCAGGCCCAACAGGAGGCCGAGCAATGTCGTCTTGCCGGCGCCATTCGGCCCGACCAAGCCGTGAATCTGCCCCTGCGCCACATCCAGATCGATGCTGTCGAGTGCGACGACGTCGCCGAAAACCTTGGTGATCCCGCGAGCCCGGATTGCCGGGAATATGTCCATGAGACCCTTCTTTCGAAATCTTCAAGGACCTTAGGGACGGCACACGATGCAGGCAGGGACCGCTGGTTGAACGTTTATGGAACGGGAGACGACCGACATCCTTTGACTGAACCCCTGACGCCGGGGTTCCACAGAAGCGAGGCAGCCCTAGTCCACGAAAAGGGGGCCTGATCTGCGGGAATGCGCGGCGGTATGGCGACGGGGCGTGCCACTAGGCGCTGACATAACTGCAGGTCAGCGGCCCTGGACCCGTCAAGTCCACTACTGGGGCGTTGCGTTGCAAGGCACCACGCTACCGGCCGTGACCGGGTTGGGCGCCACGGTCAGCGCGGTCATCGACGCGCTGAACGCCGTTCCGCTGAGGTCGGCGGGAGCGCCGCCCCTCTCGTCACCCTCACCCCATGCACACCGGGAGCGGCTTCGAAACCCGCCGGGGTAGCCCCCTTGTTCTGCAACGTGACACCTGGCCCCCAGAGTGTCACGTCCGTTCTTGGCCCCCATGTTCCGATGGCGTGCCACGAGGCAACCGGCCGGACCGGCCCCATGGTTTGAGCGGGGCCGGGCCAGGGCGTCACATCCGGCAATTTCAACGGGGCAGCCGCGCCCACGACTTGGTGCCTCGCTGCGGCGCGTTCGCCTCGCAGGAGCCCCACTCCCCACCCCAGTCGTCCACAACAGCCGCCAGCAGCCACAGCGCCCGCCGACGCCGCGTCTCGCAGAGTGTGGCCATGTCCGGGTCGGGGTGGTGGGGATGCTGGTCCCAGACGAGGAGGCGGAGCGCGTCGTCCCGGTGGCGCAGGGACACGTACAGCTCCTTGCCCGGGCTCATCCTGGCCGTGACGGCGATGAGTTCGGTGGCCGCATGCGTGACCGGCCAGACGTACGGGGCGAGCCCGTGCGCCTTCAGGGCGGCGGCGAATGACTCCCCTGATACGGGTGGCGAGTTGGCGGCGTCTCTCTTTCGCGTGGGCGCGCACGGGTGGCTCACGTTGTTGTGTTGCACACGAGCAGTGGCCTGTCTCCCTGACGCGGGACCGCCCCTCCCTCGGCACCGATGAAGCGGGGAACAGCTATATCGCGGTCACCGGCGCCGAGGCGCACTACCTCACCGACAGCCGCGAGGCACTCCAGCAAATGATCCGCGACATCAAGGCCGGCAAGGCCGACCACCTGCTGTAACAGCAAGGGCCCGGCACCGCGACGCGCTCGCGGTGCCGGGCACGACATCACACAGGCCCCATTCAGGGGGCCGACCCCGTTGCCTCGCTCGAGGTCAGCCCTGCTCTGCGGCGCTCACCCGACGCTGCGCCAAAGTGCGTTGCCGATGCAGCCGCAGCCCCGCCTTGGCCATCTCCGCACGGCCTCGCTCAGCGAGTTGGTCGGCACCACATCGGTCCGCCAGCTCGATACCCTCGAACAGCAGCTCGGCTACCCTGTCGGTGCGGCCGTCGCGCCTGAGCTCCGCGCCGAGGTCAATCAGCGCCTCAGCGTACGCGTGCCGGTTGGGGGACCGGCTCAGTACCTTCACCGCGCGCTCTCGCTGGGGCAGCGCCTGCCCGTCCTCGTTCACCGCCGCGCCGAAGCACAGCGCCTCACCGATGGCGGTGGGCGTGCCATAGCGCTCTGCCCGACGCAGCATCTCCGCTGCGAGGGCGCGGGCGCCCTGGGGGTCCTCCTCGGCGATGGCGATGGCGAGGTATCCCGCCCAGGGACACCAGGTCGGGTTGAGGATGCCCTTGGCTTCCAGCCGTTTCCCGGCCGCGGTGAGTTGTGCCACGGCCTCCTCGCGCAGACCACGGGCGAGAAGCAGTCGTCCGTAGACGGTTTGGGAGTCGGGAAAGGCCACCGCGTTCGGGTAGGGGGGCGCGAAGTCGTACGTCTCGGCAACGCGAAGCGCCTCCTCGACGCGGCCCCGGGACAGCAGGACGTCCAGCAACAGTCCGACGGCATACCATTGGGCGGGCACCCGGGGGCCCACCCGCTCGGCCAGGCGCACTCCCTCACGCGCGCAGTCCTCTGCTTCGACGAGCATCCCGCGCCGGAACCAGACCAGGCCGAGGAGAGTGAAGCCGAAAGAGAGGTGGGCACCACTCCACCCGACCTGCTCGCACTCTGCGATGGCCGAACTGAACAGTTCTTCCGCGCGGTCGCACTCGTCGGCGTACATGTAGCTGAGCGCGGCCAGGCTCGGGAGTTCGAAACCCCAGTCCGGGTCGGTGTAGCTCAGTCCCAGGGCACGTGCGGCGATGGCCAGCGTGTTCGCGGCCGGCTCCCCGCGCAACATCGCGTCCCAGGTTCGAACGCACAGCAGGGCCCGCTCCTCGATGTCCTTTCCGGGCACGTGCTCGGCAAGCCGTACGAGCCGACGGGAGCGCTCGGACGCCTGCGCCTCGTGCGCGTCGAAGGCCAGCCACAGATAATGCGCTGCCTGCAGGCGCAGCCGCGCTCGAGCGGACTTTGCCTGTGCTGCCTCGGCGCCCGCGACGGCGGCCGCTCTGGCGGGCTGGTCGTTGTGGGCGAATGCCTGAGCCAGCCGGAAGGTGGCGTCCTCCCTGAGCGCGGGGTCCAGGAACGGCTGCTCCAGGGCTGCCGTGAGGTGATTGACGGTGACGGCCGGGGCAGTGAGCAGGGCAGAGCAGCCGAGTTCGTAGAGCACGCCCGCGCGATCCTCGGGCGCCGGCGGTTCGCGCAGCGCACGTTCCAGACAGCGTCGAGCCGCGTCGGGCGCGCCAAGACGGAGATTCTCGCGCGCGGCAGCGCGCAGTTGAAGGACGGTGTGCGGGTCGTCCTCGGGATGGGTCTCGAGCAGATGCCGAGCGGCGGCCGTGACGCCCAGGCCCGCGTCGGCCACCGCCCAGGCGGCCTGACCGTGCAGCGCGGTGCGGGTGGTCGGCGGGATGGCCTGGTACACAGCGGTGGCGACGAGTGGATGGATGAACTCGAGTGTCCGGCTGCCGGTGAGAATACGGGCGACGCGTAGCCGGTCCACGGCGTCCTGGGCCTCGGCCGGTGGCAGTCCGGCCACTGCTGCGGCCAGCTCCGGGGAGATCTCGGTGCCGAGCACCGCGGCGGCCCAGGCAAGCCGGACAGAGGCGTGGCCGAGCCTCTCCAGCCGTTTGACCAGTCCGGCGCCGCGTGCGCTCGCAGCGAGTTCGCGCAGCAGGGAGGCCGACTCCGCGTTCGGGACGAGGCTGCGGTCCTGGACCTTGGCGATGAGCTCGACGGCCTCGTAGGGGTTGCCGCCGGTGACCGCCCAACACTCGCGGCAGAAGAGGTCGTCGGCTTCCGCTCCTAGCGAACTTCGCACCAGTTCGCCCACTGCCTCCGGGCTGAGAACGTGCAGGGGGATCGGGCGTCCGCTGCGGCCGTCAATCAGTTCGCGGAACGTCGCGGCCTCGGTGGGCACTTCGTCCGGGCGGTAGCCGAGGACCACCAGCACGGGAAGTTCCTGCGCTCTCACCGCGAACGCGGCGAGCCAGGCGAGTGACTCCAGATCACCCCAATGGGCGTCGTCGAGAACGATCACTATCGGTGCCCGTCGCACGGCCAGCTGGGTGACGACCCAGTCCAGACCGTCCCGGACGCCCTGCGGGTCCGGGGCGGCGGTACCGGTCTGCTGAGCGAACAGACCAACGGCCGGGCCGGCGATCTCGTACCACCCGCCGAATATCTCGCGACGCTCGGCCTCGGTGCAGGAAGCGAGGACGGGCTGCAGCAGCTGGCGTACGACATGGAAGGGGACGGTTTGCTCCTGCTCGCCGCCTCGGGCAGACAGTACAGTGCAGCCGCGGGCAGTGGCGATGCGCCGGACCTCGGCCAGCACGGTCGTCTTGCCCAGCCCGGCGGCAGCGCTGAAGAACAGCAGCCCACCGTGCTTGCCTTCGCCGTCCCCGCCGCCTGCGCAGATCCCCTCCACCGCATTCCGAGCAGCGACCACCTCGTTTTGGCGCTCGTACAGGGGCTTACCCACCCGATCGCGTCCGTCCACGACGGCGGTCCTCCCGGTGCGGTAGCGTTCCGACACTTTGTTCCCCCTGCTCTGCCAGCATGCGGGGAAGCCTAGCGAAACACGCATATACACGGCAGAGATGTGGGGGGATTGGATGCGGGCGATCGTGCGGTGGCATCTCGCAACGCCGGCGCGGGGTTCGGCTTCACGGGCCATCGTCGCCGGGGATTCCGGGGCGTATCGCCAGCCGGTGAAGGGTCGGCAGCAGGACCGGGGGCGGTCCTGCTGCCGGTGCGCTCAGGACGCTTCCCGAGCCGGTCGGGCGGACATCGATCAGTCGCCCGTTCCAAAGTAATCCTGGCTCACAACCGCAGCCCCGCCGTTGCTGGGGGAACGGAGGCCTCGGCGTACCGTGCCGATTCCTGGCTGTATTCGAGAAACCCACGCGCCCATGCGCGGATCCCGTCCACGTACCGGTCAACTGCGGCCTGTTCCTGCACCGTCAGGTTCATGGCGAGGGCGGTGGTCTGCAGACTGACCATTGCGGCAGGCAATTCGGTGATTCGCAGGGAAAGCCGGCGGTGCACCTCGTTGACAGCGTCCTGCAGCGTCAAGTGGTGATGGTGCTGCAGTATCACGACGAGGTTGCTGGTTTCGCCGGTGCGTAGTTCTTTGCCTAGGGAGTACAGGTCGTTGGTCCAGCAGATGATGTCGGCGGCGGTATCCCGCAGCTGTCGGCAGGCCGGCGAGGACCACACCGGCTCGGTGAGTTCCGCGTCCTGTGCGTATTCGGTGAGGTCGAAGCACCAGCCGACCGCTCCGGAGACCCGGCGCCAGGCGACGTAGGCATGAGGCGTGGGTACGCTGCGTTCCTCCCGGCGCCGGATCATGTCCCGGTTGGTGCTTATCCATTCCGCCAGATGCCGGCGGAAGCGATCGCTCCATGCGGGGCTCATCTGATCGGCCAATCGGGGCACGATCTCCGCCAGGACGCGTACGGTCCCCGGCGCCTTTTCGGGCACAACGTCCTGTGCGCAGGTGACGATGCGCATCATGGCTTGCAGCTCTGTGTCGACCGCTCCGGAATCGTCCCCGCGGGCGTCACTGCGGTCATCGACGACGAACATCCACAGGGCCAAGCGAGACAGCTCTGCCAGCCGCTCCGGGGGTGCCCATGGCCAGACCCGTCCGGCGAAGGCAATATGACGCTCCCTGCGGGCCTGCTCAGCCGCTTCCGCAGACAGCAGCCCCACTTTCTGCGCCCACGCCGTGACGTGCGGCTCTACGTGGGGAAGGCCGGGGTTGAGCAGCGAGAGGTCCCGGGTTTTGCACTGCAGGGGGGCAGACCATTGCCCGCTGTCCCCTGGGATGGCCCACCCTACGATCTCGGTGCCTGCGTTTACAGGCGTTCGTCTCACGAGAACTTCCCTCCAGCCCGCTACAGCACGGGTATAGACCGCGCCTTGTCATCTTTCCCTACGGACCGGCTTTTACCCACCCCGCCGGGACACGGCGCCCTCTCTTCATGCATCGCGCCCTCGACGCGAAACCCAACGACGCGACTCTGCTGGTGATGTTGGGCAGATCACGCGGTGGCTGAGCACAGAGTGCGCAAGCGCGTGGCCCGGCGTCGTGTTCCGGGTGCGGTGTCGATCCAGTCGGCGACGCGGGCGACGTTGCAGGGCCGCCGAGTTCAGCTGCCACTGGAGTGAGGTCAGTGCGGCTGTTCACCACCATCAGGCTGACCGAGAGTGCGGCTCCCAGGTGCTGCCGGACGTGCGGCACCGGACTCAGGCGCGCTTCCCACAGCGGCCAGATGACGCCCGGTGTCTTGGCGGCCCGGCGGGTCACTGTCTGTGGGGTGGCCGAGGGGAGCGAGGGCACCGGCGCCGCGGTGCTATGGCGGAGCTGGTCGACGGAACGAAGGGTCGGGGTGATGGCTGCGAGGTGGACAGCCTGAAGCCACGGGCGGGCATACCTCGCCCATGGTTTGAGCGGGGCCGGTCCAGGCCGTCACATCCGGCAATGTCAACGGGGCAGCCGCACCCAGGACTTGGTTCCGCGCTGCGGCGCGTTCGCCTCGCAGGCGCCCCACTCCCCGCCCCAGTCGTCCACGACAGCCGCCAGCAACCAGAGCGCCCGCCGACGCCGCGTCTCGCAGAGTGTGGCCATGTCCGGTTCGGGGTGGTGGGGATGCTGGTCCCAGACGAGGAGGCGGAGCGCGTCATCCCGGTGGCGTAGGGATACGTACAGTTCCTTTCCGGGGCTCATCCTGGCCGTGACGGCGATGAGTTCGGCCGCAGCGTGCGTGGCCGGCCAGACGTACGGGGCCAGCCCGTGCGCCTTCAGCGCGGCGGCGATCGCCGTACGCCCGATGAACGCGCTACGGACATCGCCCGGCAGCGTGAAGCTCAGCCAGAGACCGTGCGCGGAGCGGCCCTTGGAGCGCAGGTAGGGCTCCGGGAGCTCTGGGAGTTGCTGGTGCGGGCCGCGGGGTGCAGTCGAGCTCGGGTGCGGGTGCGGATGCAGGCCCGTCCTACGCGCCTCGGCGAGAACCGGGCAGAGTGCGGTGAATGGAGATGAGTGCATGGCTGACTCCCCTGATACGGGTGACAAGTTGGCGGTATCTCTCTTTCGCGTGGGCGCGCACGGGTGGCTCACGTTGTTGCGCTGCGGACGAGCAGTGGCCTGTCTCCCTGACGCGGGACCGCCCCTCCCAGGGAAGAAGGTTGCGGGCAGGACCGCGTGATGCACTTCAGCTCGTCGCTGCGTGAGCGGTGCATCACTCACTGTAGGTCATCCAGGAGTACGTGTACTACGCTTTACCGGCTCGGATGAGCGTCGGTGGACCTTCAACTGGCTTGGGAGGCAGACTGTTGGCAATTCCGGGCAGCAGGGGAGAGAAGGATGCCGCCGAGAATCGCACCAACCGAGCGTCAGCGACGCCTGGGAGCAGAGCTCCGGAAGATGCGCACAGCCGCCGACATGACCACAGAGGTGGCGGCTCGCGCCCTCGGCGTGCCACGCACGAACATCCCGAACATGGAATCCGGACGCTCCGGGATCAGCGCTGAGCGTGTCCGCACCCTGGCCGAGACCTACGGCTGCCGGAACGAGGCATTGATCGATGCCCTGACTGCCATGACGTCTCGACACCGTTCGCCCTGGTGGGCCGCCTACCGGGACCTTCTTCCTGCCAGCTTTCTCGACGTGGCCGAGATGGAGTGGTACGCCCATCGGTTGCAGATCTCCCTAACCGTGCACATGCCGGGCCTCTTTCACACCGAGGAGCACGCCCGCGCCGTCTTCGAGCACGTCATTCCGCAACTCGCCCCCAGCGACGTTGATGCGCGCATGGCCTTGCGCCTGGATCGCTGCCAGGTCCTGGACAAGGGTGACCCACCATCGATCGAATTGATCATGTACGAGGCTGCTCTGCGCACCCAATTCGGCGGGCCAAAAGTGGCCAAGGGGCAGCTCCATCACATCCTTGACGCGTCTGAACGGTACGACGTGACCGTGCACGCCATTCCATTCAGTGCCGGAGGATTCCCTGGCGCCGGACAGTCGGTGATATACGCCGAGGGCCCTGTGCCGGAACTCGACACCGTGGAACTCGACAGCACCCACGGGCCGGAGTTCTACGACTCCGACCAGCAGCTTCGCAAGTACCGGGCGCAGCTTGAGGCCATGCGAGCGGTGGCCTTGAACCCGGTCCGATCCCGCGACTTCATCCTCACCATTGCCAACGACCTTTAGGGAAACCCGCCATGCCTGAGATCACCTGGGAGACCCCGTACTGCGGAGAGGCAGCGAACTGCTACCGGATAGGAACCGACGAGGCGGGCAACAGCTACATCGCCGTAGTCGGCGCCGAGGCGCACTACCTCACCGACAGCCGCGAGGCGCTCCAGCAGATGATCCGCGACATCAAGGCCGGCAAGGCCGACCACCTGCTGTAACAGCAAGGGCCCGGCTCCGCGACGCGATCGCAGTGCCGGGCCCCTACGCGGGCGCAGGTACCTCAGGAAGAGGTGCCGCGGGGGAAGGAGACCTCCACTCGGCGGTTCTTCTTGCGGCCCTCTTCCGTGCTGTTGTTGGCGATCGGGTACTGCTCGCCGTAGCCGCGGATATCGAAGGTGACGTTCGGGCCCAACTGCTTGACCAACACCGACTGCACAGCGTTGGCGCGCTGCTTGGACAGCACGTCACCATGGGCCGAGGAGCCGAGATTGTCGGTGAAGCCGAAGACGCGCACCTTGGTGGAGTTCTGCTTCTTGATCTCGGCGGCGATGGCCGCGATACGCGCGTTGGCGGCGGAACTCAGCTTGGCGCTGTCCTTACCGAAGAGGACCTCTGCCTGGAGCGCGAACTTGATGTCCGCGTTGCTCTCCTCGCGACGCTCGTCGCCGCCCTCGTCCTCGACGACCTGGATGATGTCGAGGACCTTCGCGGGGGCGAGGGTGCCACCCTCAGCCATCCTGAGGTCGGGGTCGTTACCGTCCACCTCTACCGGGGGCTCGGCGGATGACTCAGTCCCCGGTGGCACGCTCGGTCCGTCGTCGGCCAGAGCAGTCGAAGCGCCGAAGGCGGACGTGGCGGCCATCAGTACGGCTGCAGCAATAGCCATGCCGGCCGCATGCGCCGGCCTACACCTGGTACGGGTGTATGTCATGTCGGCCCTCACCCAGAGATCTTCACTGAGGTGGTGGCAAACGTCGGCAGGGTGAGATCGACTTCAGTCGTCGTGCTCGGCGGCGCCGGGAACTGCATGAATACCGGGACCGACCTTCCGGGCTGGACCGCCGACATGCCGGTCGTACAGAGGCACCGGCCATCCGTATCGCGAAGGATGTAGTAGCGCTTCTTGCCGACCTTGTCCACCAGAGTTGCGCCGCCGACCGAGTTGAGATTCTTCCTGACGATGACGGTTTCGGAACCTGCCCATGCAGCCGGATTGGCGGCGGCGTCACCTTGGTTCTTCAGTTCCCCTTGAACGGTGACGAAACCGCCGGAGTCCCTCTTCACCTCGTTGACGACCAGCAGCATGCCCATTGCGCCCCTGGCCTCGGCGAGCTTCACATTCGGGTCCACGTTGTCCCCGGCTGCAGTGTCCTCCTGCTTCGCCCCCTTGTCCTCCTCGGAGGGCTTGGAAGGCTCGGAGGACGGTGGCGAGCTGGCGTCGTCAGTCTTCTTGCCACCACCGTCAGTTCCGCAACCGGTGACGACCAGAGCCAACGCCGCCGCCATCGAGACCGCCGCCACCACCCTTCGGGTCCTCGCAGTGCGCCGAATGCTCATGGATTCTGGATCCTTTACTCGTAGTTCGCCATCAATTGCCGACCAGATGCACGTCGTAGAGAATCTTGCTCACCTCGGACCAGGGCGGGAACTTGCTCGGCGCGATTTGGAGAAAGTCCTTGCCGCACCTGAAGAAGAACATGTCCCGAATGCTGTCGTCGTTGTAGTCCACGGACGTCCAACGGCAGCGAAACTTGATGACAGCGGTGGCGGTGGCCTTCGCGAATGTCCTCTCCGAACCGGGAAGCACTGACGAGTCCACCGGCTTGCGCCCCTCGACATCGACCTTGATCCGATCCGTATAGCCACCCCGCATCGGGTGGCAGTCTTCGACACGCGCATCGTTCGCGGCGGCAAGGCTGTAAGCCGCAGAGCACGCCCCCGGAGGAATCGGGTGAGCTTGGAGAAACGCATCCAGCAAGTCCTCAGGAAGCGAGGCGCGGAACGGACCCTCGAAGTCCTCACGAGCCTGCTGCGCTGCAGCCAGAGCCGCTGCATCCGCCGCCCCCTGGGCACCATTACGCAAGGCCGACGCCTTGCCGACGGCAAAGAACGCGAACACGAGGAAGAGCAGGCCCGCCACCATCACTACATAGATGGGGAAGGCCTGCCCTGCATCGCGCCGAGACTTCGCGATCACGTGCCAGCCGTGATCTGGTCCACCATGTCGGAGATCCGACCCGAGATCGCGCTGCCGATCCCCGTAGCCATGATCGCCCCGATGATCGCCACGACCACCAGGATGATGCCCAGGTACTCGAACGCCGTCTGACCCCGGTCCTTGGCCTCGTAACGCTTCTGGATCGCGCTGACCGCGGTGTTGGCCCAGCCGTTGACGCGCACGGCGGTCTTCAGGGTGATTTTCGACATGGAATTCCCCTCCGGGTTCGGCCGACCGGTGGTCGGCCGACTCGCACGTTTCCTGGGTGTCGCCCGCGGTTCCGGCTTCCTCCTGGCCGGAGCCGCCGGCGACGTGAGAAACATACGGCGGCACACCCTGCTCGCCGGAGGGTCCCAGGGCCCATTCCCGGGCCCAAAACGTCAGTTGGGCCTCCGGCACCGGTACGTGCGGGGCCCCACGCCCCGCACGTACCACCACGCTCCCGCTGCGACGCTCAGCCACGGCGACCACCAGTCCCGTGCGCCCCCGGGCCCGCCGTGGGGGCCGTGCCGAGCCAGCGGGCGATGGCCTCGCTGCGGGTGGCGCTGTGCAGCTTGGTGAAGATGCGGTTGATGTGGTTCTTGACCGTCTTCTCGCTGATGAAGCAGGTGGCGGCGATCTGCTGATTGCTCATGCCGGACGCGATCAGCTCCATGACCTCCACCTCCCGTGAACTCAGTCCGTACTGCCGTCTGTTGAGAGCCACTTCCGGGCCCCCGGTCATGGAAGACTGTGCCACAGCTGGTTGCAAATGCGAAAGACCTTGTGCGGTGTGGACCGGTCGCATCGCAGGTGGAGCCGGTTCGGGCTTGGGTGCGTGTGCAGGCGCACCGCGTTGCTGAGCGGAACTCGGGGCGTGGCCGTCGTAGCCGGGCCCCGGGTAGGGAACACCCGTGGTCAGGGCCGCGCCGAGGCCCTCCGGGAGCGCTCGTCCCTGCGGGCCGGGGCCCTGGCGCATGTGGGCCAGGAGGGCGTTGGCTGCTGTGGCGGTGAAGTGGGCCCGGCCGTTCCCGGCATCGCGTACGGCCTGCACCAACTCGTCGGCGGTGAACTCGCCATGGACCAGGTAGCCGCTCGCGCCCAGGCGCAGCGCCTCGTGGACGATCTCGCTCTCGCGGCTGTAGGTCAGCATCATGACCGGTGCGACCTGGACGAGGTGGGGCAGGGCGGAGATGCCGTCGACACCGGGCATGCGGACGTCCAGCAGGACGACGTCCGGGCGGTGCAGAACGGCCATGTCGTAGGCCTGGCGGCCGTCCGCGGCCTCGGCCACGACGTCGATGTCGTCGCGGCCGGAGAGCAGGACCCCCAGGCCGGCCCGGACCACCGGGTTGTCGTCGGCGACGACAACCCGCAGGGCACCGGGAACGGGCGGGGGCGCGGGGAAGGGATGACGCATGGACTCGGATGCCGCGGACTGCTGGGGGACGGGGACAGGGAACCCGTGCGAACCGGGCTCGGAGTTGAGCGGGGTGACGTGCGAGGTCGTGTGCTGGGACGCGTGGTGCTGTACGGCCCAGTTCTGGCCCGACGCGCGGGAGACGTCGTCCGGCATCTGCGACCTCCTCTCAGGGTTTTATGGGGGGTGAGGGTGGAGTGGGACGTTGTGCGGTTGAGTCGGGTTGCTGCGGTTGCGGAGCGGTGGTGAGAGCGGCGATCGGGAGTTCCAGGCGGACTTCGGTTCCCCTGGCCGCCTGGCCCTTTCCGATCCGGATGCGGGCGCCGATGGACGCGGCGCGTTCGACCATGCCGACGAGGCCGAAGTGTCCGGCCTGCCGGAGGTCGTCGAGCGTCGTGCCCGCGGGCAGACCTTGCCCGTCGTCGTAGACGCTGACGCGCAGGACATCGCCCTTCACGCCGACGAGTACGACGAGGTAGGTGGGGTGGGCGTGGCGGTGGGCGTTCTCCATCGCCTCGGAGGCGACGGTGAGCAGCTGGCGCGCGACGACCTGGGGGACGTGCGGGATCGGCACGTCGTCGAGGAGTCGGAAGGTGGCCGTGAGTGCGTGGCGGCGGGAGAAGTCGTCTGCGCGGGCGCGGAGTTCGCCTACGACGTCCACGCCGCCGTCGAGTCCTGACTCGCGGCGCAGGTCGGAGAGGAGCTCCCGGGATTCGGCCGCCGCACGGCGAGCGGCGCGGGCGACCAGTTCGGCCTGGTGCTTGACGGTGAGCGGGTCCATCCGGTCGGAGGAGACCGCCAGGCCGTCGGCGGCCAGTGCCAGGCCGTGCAGGGTCTTGGCGACCGAGTCGTGCATCTCTCGGGCGAGCCGGGTGCGTTCGCCCTCCACGGCCTCGTTGACGGCCAGGCGGGCCCTGGTCTCGGTGAGTGCCTGGCTGGCCGTCCCGAAGCGGAGGAGCAGATTACGCAGGGTGACGCCGACGGCGCCCGCGATCACGCAGAAACCGGGGAGCAGGAACGCCGTGGCGTCGGCGGGCTGCAGCTTCGGGTCGGTGCCGTACACGCCGACGACGATGACGATCTGGAGTGCGGCGAAGACCGCAGCGCCTCGCCAGCCGTACACGAGTCCGGCCAGCAGGGGGGTGCACACGGTGACGTACGCAAGGGTGGACTCGGGGCTGGCGGTGATCAGCAGCAGGGCGCCGAAGAAGGCGTCTATGCCGAGCAGCCAGGGGTGGCGCAGGAGTACGGGGCCGAAGCGTTCCCAGTCGCGGAACAGAACGTAACTGCCCATGAAGGTGACGAGGATGGCCGAGCCGATCAGCCAGGAGGCCAGTCCCTTCGCGGTGTGGCCGATCGCGAACGGTGTGGCCATGGCGATCATCGCCAGCCGGAAGCCGAAGACCTGGCGGCACATCGCCTGGAGCGCGTTGACCTGGATCGCGAACGCCGGACGCGCTCCAGGATCGGCGATCGCCTGACGCACCTCGGCATTCAGTCCCGTCTGAGTTCCACCGAGTTGGAACGACATGTGCCTGTCACCTCCTTCCGACCGTCCTGCCCAACCGTCCGCCTCGTTCACGTCATCCGCCCGTGAGGAAACCGAAGTCGATGTCGGCTCCGTAGACGAAGCCGACCGTCAACAGCACCAGCGTTCCGGGAAGCAGGAAGGTGGTGACGGCGAAGGTCGCCTTGGGAACGGCCCTGGCCGCCTTGCGGCGGGCGTTCTGGGCGTCGGTGCGGCGCATGTCGTTGGCGATCTGGATCAGCGTCTCGACGATCGGCGCACCGAGCTCCTCGCCCTGCTGGAGCGTGGTCACGAACATCGCCACCTGCTCCGAGTCATTGCGCTTGCGCAGCTGCTCGAAGGCCTCGCGGCGGCTGACGCCCATGTCCATCTGGCGCAGGGTGATGCGGAGTTCGTCGGCCCACGGGCCCTCGTACTTCTCGGCGACGCGTCCCAGTGCCTGGCGAAATCCAATGCCTGCCGAGACGACGACGGCGAGGACGTCGAGGAAGTCGGGGAGCGTGCGGTCGATGTGGTCGCGGCGCACACGGACCGCCGACCAGATGCCGACCTCGACCCAGAAGATGCCGAAGGCGATCAGCAGCAGCGCGAAGAAGATCTGGCCGCGCAGGAGCATCGTGAAGGCGCCGAGCGCGCCGAGGCCGCCGTAGACGGCGCGGCGGGCGGCGTAGCGGTCGATCGTAAGACCGCCGGGGTTGCCCGCCAGGTCGATCTGGCGGCGCTTCTTGTTGACGGCCTTGGGTCCCATCATCCGCAGGACCGCGGGGGCCCAGCGCATGCCGAGCCGGTCGATGCCGGAACCGACCGCGCTGGTGCGGGTGGAGCCGACCTCCAGGGCGATCGCGAGATCGCCGGGGAGCTTCGCGTCGCGCCGGTACATGCGGAATCCGGCGAAGACTCCGTACACCGCGAGACCCATGACGCCGGCGAGCAGCAGGCCCATGTGCGCCCCGCCCATCAGACATCGATCCGGGACATGCGGCGGATCACGATGAATCCGATCGTGTACAGGGCGATGGAGACGACCACCGCGACCTGGCCGATGAAGGCGCCGGTCATGCGGTCGAGTGCGCCCGGCATGACGGCGTTCATCAGGAGCATGGCGCCCAGGCCGAACATCGGGACGGCGTAGGCGGTGACGGTGACCTGGGAGAGCTGGGTCTTGACCTCGCGCCGGGTCTCCTTGCGCTCCTCCAGCGTCTCCGTGAGGTTGCGCAGCGAGCTGACGACCATACCGCCGGCCCTGTTCGACAGGATGAGGGTGGTGACGAGGACGACGAGTTCGCGGGAGGGCAGCCGGTCGGTCAGCTCACTCATCGCGTCCTCCAGGGGTTCGCCGACGGCGAGGCGTCGGGAGACCCGGGCGAGTTCCTCGCCCGCCGGGTCCTCCATCTCGTCGGCCGCCATGCTGATGGACGTACGCAGCGCGAGGCCCGCCTGGGTGGCGTTGGCGAGGATACGGGAGAGTTCGGGGAGTTGGTTGATGAAGCGTTCGGTGCGCTTGGTCCGCTGCCAGTTCAGGAAGGCGTTGGTACCCCAGAGGCCGATGAGTGCGGCGACCGGACCGAAGAAGCTGGCGAGCATGGACGAGGCGATCATCCACAGTCCGGCCATGGCGAGGAGCGAGTAGACGAAGAACTCGCCCGGTGTGATGTCGAGGCCGGTGGCGGCCAGCTTCAGTTCGAGCTTCCGGCCCAGACCGGTGTTGCGCAGCCTGGCGTCGAGTGCGCGGAATCGGCGATGGCGCCCGGTCTCCGGGATGTGGCCGGTGTACGAGAGGCGGTCCACCAGGGCGTCCCGGTCGGCCTTCCCGCCGGAGTAGGCGTGCAGGCCCGCGACGCCCGTGACGCCGCAGAGCAGGGTGACGCCGATCGTGAGCAGAGGGAGATTCGTCATGGCACGGTACCTAGTTGGCCTCTCGGGTGGCGAGCTGTTCGGCGGATGCGGCGACCCCGAAGGCCTGCGGGATGGGCTGGCTGGCCATGTAGAGGCGGTCGGCGATCTTGCGGGGGATCGGGAGGTACCTGAACTCGCCGTTGATCCGCCCGTCGGCGTCCATCGGCTGGGCATCGAACCGGGCGACGGTCACGATGCGGTACGGATCGCGGCCGTGCGAGTCGAGTACCGCGATCTCGGTGACCTTTCGCGAACCGTCGGCGTGCCGGGTGAGCTGGACTATGACGTCGACGGCGCTGTTGATCTGGTCGTGCAGAGCCTCGAACGGCACCTTGATCTCGGACATCGAGGCCAGGGTCTGCAGACGCATGAGCGCGTCCTCGGCGTTGTTGGCGTGGACGGTGGCGAGCGAACCGTCGTGACCGGTCGACATCGCCTGGAGCATGTCGAGCGACTCGCCGCCACGGACCTCACCTACGACGATCCGGTCGGGGCGCATACGCAGGGAGTTGCGGACCAGGTCGCGGATGGTGATCTGCCCCTTGCCCTCGACGTTCGCCGGACGGGACTCCAGCCGGATCACATGGCTCTGCTGGAGCTGGAGTTCGGCGGAGTCCTCGATGGTGACGATGCGTTCGCTGTTCGGGATGAGGCCGGAGAGCGCGTTGAGGAGCGTCGTCTTCCCGGTGCCCGTGGCGCCGGAGACGATCACGTTGAGCTTGGCCTGGACGAGTCCGGAGAGCAGGATCAGCATCTGCTCGTCGAGCGAGCCGACGCTGATCATTTCCTGGAGCGTGAAGGCTCGGGGGAACCGTCGGATGGTGAGCGTCGCGCCGGTCAGTGACAGCGGCGGGATGATCACGTTGACACGCTCGCCACTCGGCAGACGCGCGTCGACCATGGGATTCGACTCGTCGACGCGGCGGTTGACCGTCGACACGATGCGCTCGATGGTCTGCATCAGCTGTTCGTGCGAGCTGAAGCGCATCGGGAGCTGTTCGACCTTGCCGCTGCGCTCGACGAAGATCTGGTCCGGGCCGTTCACCATGATTTCGGTGATGGACGCGTCTTCGAGGAGCGGTTCCAGAATGCCGAGACCGAGGGCCTCGTCGACGACCCGGCGGATCAACTGGGCGCGTTCGACGGTCGAGAGGACCGGCCCCTCGCGGCTGATGATGTGGCTGAGTACGCGCTCCAGCCTCGCTCGCCGGTCTGCGGCGGCGAGCGACGACATCTCCGCCAGGTCGATCTCTTCGAGCAGCTTGGCGCGGTAGGACGCCACCATGTGACTGTCCTCCCGCGCCCCGCCGTTCTTCTCGGGGGCGGTCATGCGTGCCCGCAGACTCATTGCGTAACTCCTCGTTCCGACTAGCTGGTTGAGCCACTCGTCAGGCAGCGGCGCGAGCGCCGCGGGGTCAGGTGCGGGGCATCGTGGAACTGCGTTCGGCCGGACCCCAGATATGTACGCCCGGGATGATGTCGGGCACGTCGACGCGGGCGGTGCAGGTGACCTCGTCCAAGGAGGACGACTCGTCGATGATGCGAGCCCGCTCGGCCGTCCAGTCGCTCATCGCGTCCATGCCCGCCGACCTGTCGCAGCCGCCCCACGACGACATGCTGCCCGAACGCGCTGCCGCGCGGGCGCCGGTCCCCGCCTGGTTGGCGGCGTACGCGGCGAGGCCCGCCTGGATCGCGAGGAGGCCCACCAGGAGCAGCAGGGGGAGGAAGCCCAGGTACTCGATGGCGACCTGGCCGCGGTCGCGGCGGCGGACGGTAGTGGCGGCGGTTACGGTGGCCGTGGCTGTGGCTGTGGCCGTTCGGCCGGGTGCGGGCGGGTGCTTGCTCATCGGTCAGCCTCCAGCGGGAACGCGCCGTTGCCTTCGACGCGGAACGGCCAGTTGAGTACGCCGGGCACCAGGACGGGTACCTGCAGCTTGACCTCGGCCTTGTACATGCCATTCGAGATGCGGCACTTCGGCTGCTGCCTCATCGAGTCCCGCCAGGCCTGCGGCAGGTCCTTCTCCGCCGCGTCCCGGCACGCCTGCCGTCGCAGGCCCTGCGCGACGGCCCCCTCGTGCGCGGCCTGGTCCGCCGCGTTCCCCGCCAGCGAGAAGGTGTAGCCGATCAGCGCGCACTGCCAGAGCGCGACCGCCAGCAGGATGATCAGCGGGGTGACGCCCAGGAACTCGATCGCGGTCTGGCCGCGGTCCCGCCCCCGGCCGAAGAGGCGAACGCGCATCCCACCCCCGCCCCCGCCCGGGGACGGGTCACCGTGGCGCCTTCCCCGTTTCTCCGTGTCTGTCGTCTCGGTAACTGCCATTGGTCAACTTGCCCCCTTGGTCGCCGCCCGGTTCCGGCCGTCGCCGTCGCGTCCGCCGATGCGTGGGCGTCCGATCGAGCCTCGGTCGTTCTTGAACTTTCCGCCGTTCTTCGCGCCGCTCTTCTCGGCCTTCTCCGGAACCTTCACGATGCCGAGCTCGCCCGCAAGGGCCCAGAGGGCCTGTTTGACGGTGCTCTTGGAGTCGAGTTCGTGCAGCCGGCCCGAGTCGACGACGCTCTGGAGTTCCTTGAAGTTCGCGGGAACGGCCGTGTTCGCCGTCCGGGTTCCGGTGATCTTCTCGATCAGCTGCGGCTGGATCTCGGTGTTGCGGATGAACCGGTTGACCACGGTGACCGTCTCCTCCGCCTTGCGGATCTGGAGCCGGTCCCACATACGTACGAGGCGCTTGGCGCCGCGCACCGCGATCACGTCGGGGGTGGTGACCAGCAGCGCCGTGTCGGCCATCTCGATGGCTGCGGCGCTGGCGCCCTGGAGCTGGCTGCCGCAGTCGATGACCACCACCTCGTAGCGCGAGCGCAGCGCGCTGACGATCTGCCGGGCGGACCGGTCGCTGACCTCCTCGCCGCGCTCGCCGTCGCCCGGCGCCAGGAGCAGTGCGAGGCCCGAGCCGTGGCTGAACACGGCGTCGGACAGGACGCGCGGCGAGATGTCGGTGATGGTCGACAGATCGACGATGGAGCGCCGGAACTGCACATCGAGGTACGAGCCGATGTCACCGGCCTGGAGGTCCATGTCGACCAGGGCGACGGTGCGTCCGGACGTCTGGGCCGCCAGGGCGAGTTGTACGGCGGTGACGGTGGCGCCGACGCCGCCCTTCGCACCGCTGACCGTGATGACCGTACCGCCGGGGCCGGTGAAGACATCGGCCCCGGCGCTCAGATGACGACGGACGCCGACGGACCACTGGGCGGCGGACTGGACCCGGTTGACCAGTTCCTCGTAGCTCAGCGGAAGGGTGACGACGCCTCGCGCGCCCGATTCCATCGCGGACGAGAACAGGCCCGGTGTGACGTCGGCGGTGATCAGCACGACCCCGATGGCGGGGAAGCGCAGGGAGACCTCCCGGATCAGTTCCAGGGCCGGCACCGGGCCGATCCGCTCGTGGACCAGCACGACCTCGGGCAGATCGTCGAGCGATTCGCCCGCGAGCCGGGCGAGAGTGTCGATGAGCTGCGTCGAGTCACCGACCGGAGTCGCTGGTTCCGCGTCGGGGAGCTGGCTGAGCAGGGTGGTGACGGATCTGGCCGCGTCGATGTCACCGACGGCCGGGAGGATCCTGGTGGTCATCCGATCCTCACTTGTCCTTGTCGATCGTGTAGGTGCGGTCGCCCGGGCGGATGGTGGCGTCGCTGCCGGAGGCCAGGAGCGCGAGGCGTACGTGCTCCGCGAAGGACTCGGCGTAGGCGATGCGCTGGGTGTCGAGCGTGTTGAGCGCGAAGGTGATCGGGACGGCCTCGGTGCCCATGCTGGATTTGCCGTCGCGGCTCGGCTCCAGGGCGGTGAGCTTGCCGACGTCCAGCACCTTGGCGTTGGAGACGATGACCTTCGACTGGGAGGGGTCGCCGTCGCGCTCACCGGCGAAGGTGGCGTAGATGTTGACCGTGGCGCCGGGCGTGATCTTGCCCGCGACGCCGGTCGCGGCGTCGATCATGATGGCGATCTCCTGCTCCCCGGGCTGCAGTTCGGGGCGCTTCTGCATCATGTCGGACTGGAGCAGCGAGCCCTTGCGCAGTTGGGTGACGGCGATCTTGCCGTTCACCTCGGAGAGATCGGTCACCGCGTTGGTCGAGAGCCAGCGCTTCGGCATCGAGATCTTCTCGAACTGTCCGGAGGACAGGGCGGTATAGGGCGCCACGTCGGATTTCAGCTGATAGGCCGAGACCTCGGGGCCGACCTTGGAGTTGACGTCGCTGATCACCGAGAGCACGCCGGCGAAGGCGCCGAAGGCGCACAGAACCGACAAAAGCAGGAGTATCACGCCGCGGCGCTGGCGGGAGTTCATGGGCCGGACAACCTCGTTCGAATCGGATGCGTGGGGCAGCGGACAGAAGGGCGTCTACGGAGGAAAGCGGAAGCGCTAGGACTGCGGTGGTGCGGGCGCTCCCTGGCTGAGGACACCGGCGGGATGCATTCGGTTCTCGGCCGCGGGCAGCGGGGAGGAGCAGAACCCGCAGCGGTCACCGATGAGCTCCATTCCGCACCAGTGGCAGTTCTCGCGACGTACGGAGGACACCAGTTGGTACAGGACGGAGATGTCTGGAAGATAGGCGGCGAATTCCACCAGTTTTCCGGTTCCCCACCAGGCCGGGGAAGCGGACGGAAGCGGCGCCTCGTGAATGGACTGGACCTGCCAGGCGGGTGCGAGGGTCCGCTTCACCCATTCCGATTGCGACTGCCCCTTGGCGGTCATCAGGTCGGTGGCGAACTCCGGGCCGGTCGGCAGGTCCGCCTTCGGGCCGACCTTGATGAGCTGCGGGTTCGGTCCCGCGACCACGGCGAACTGGGAGCCGGGCACCCAGGACGTGGCGTGCGTCCTGAGGTCGACCGGGACCCGGTCGAACTTGGTGACCGAGTTCAGCAGGGCGCCCGCGTGGATGTAGTGGGACAGCAGCCGGGCGGCGGAGGCGACCACTCCCGGGCTGAAGTCACAGATGGACAACTGGCGCAGCTGCCGGACGAGTACGGCGACGCCCAAGGGGGGGAGGTCCACCTTGAGCAGCGCGATGCGGTCGCTCTCCAGCACGGAGCGTACGGAGTAGAGGCGGCGCTCGTGGGCGGGCGCGATGCCGGTCGGGTAGACGGCGACGACGTACCCGTGCTGTTCGAGCAGCACGTGCATGTCACCGATGGCCATCTCCAGCGCCTGGGCGTCGGGAGCCTGCAGCAGGGCGGCTGTCGGTGTCTGCTGGTCGGTCGGAGGTAGTACCAGATCAGCACTGGTCACTGCTATTGCGGTCGGCACGCTGTTCCCCGTTTCGGCTCCGGCCGAACGCCGGTCATGACGTAGGGCCGCAATCGCTCCTGCTCCGCGGTTCTGCCTCAGCACTTTATCCACGTCTTACCTGGCAGAGAACACTTTTCGGAGGCCAGTACGACAACGCGTGCCAGGCGTCCGGGCAACGCCCCCGTGCTAAATCGGACCAAATCCGAAACGGTTAACTTCTGTACCACTGCGGAGTGTTACGAAATCCACCTTTCGATTACCCGCGGTTGGAATTCATTTCCGCACGTCAGGCCGGATGCGGAACCGGCGGCCCGGCGACCGGGCGAGGGCCGGACCGTCACTGTCCGGACTTCCGGGCCACGTCACCCGCACGGGGCACGCAGGGTCAACAAAACGTCAATCCCTCGGGCACTCAAGGCCGTTCCGGAACGTGCGCGGGGGCTCTCGGGGGGGGTGCCCCTATCTGTTTCGTCAACCCTGTCAGGGTCGGTTCGTGGGAGTTGGTGCTGGTTTTTGGGAACGTCCCGCGAAGCGGGACGTTCCCGGCGGATCGGGTGCCTGATGGGCAGCCCGGTGGCCGGCACGGCGGGGGTGGCCGTGCCGGTGCGCGCGTGATGGGGTCAGGAAGGTAGGGACGGTGGTGCTGTCAGGCCGCGAGGCCGATGTCGCCGGGGGTTCGTGGTTCGTAGAGGGCCCCGGTGCGGATCATCGCGTGGATGACGTTCACACGTTGGCGGGCCAGGCGGAGGATCGCTTGGGTGTGGGTCTTGCCGCGTGCGCGTTGACGGTCGTAGTAGGTGCGGGAGGAGCGGTCGGATTTGCAGCCGATCGCGGCGAACGCGGCCTGGAAGAGGGCGCGTTTGAGGAGCCGGTTGCCGCGGTGGGGTGCGTGCTCGCCACGGATGGAGGTGCCCGAGGACTTGGTGGCGGGGGCGAGTCCGGCGTAGGAGGCGAGGTGTCCTGCGGTGGGGAAGGTGGTGCCGTCGCCGATGGCGACGATCACGGCGGCGGTGGTCCTGACGCCCATGCCGGGCATGGAGGTCAGGAGGTGGAAAAGAGGGAGGGCCTCCAGCAGGGCGGCGATCTCCTGCTCGGCCTGGCGGCGCTGGGTGTGGGCGGCGGCGAGCTGGGCGGCAAGTCCGGGCACGATCAGCGCGCTGGCCTCGGTGCCGGGCACGATGACGGTCTGCTCGGCAAGCGCGTCGAAGATCTCCGCGGTGAGGTGGCGGGCCTTGCGCGAGCCGTGCGCCTTGAGCAGGGCCTCGCAGCGGGTGCGGCCCAGTTTCTTCAGCCTGGCCGGGGAGCCGTGCCGTTCAAGGAGGGCCAGGATGTAGGGGTAGCCCAGCCGGGGGCCGACCACCCGCTCCAGGGTGGGATGGATCTGGGAGAGCAGGCCGCGCAGCCGGTTGGAGGTGCGGTTGACCTCGCCGGCCAGGTCGTTGTCGTAGCCGGTGAGCATGGTCAGCTCGGCCAGCTTCTCGTCGTCGCGGTCCACCACGCGCAGGGTGTGCGGCATGGTCCGGGCGGTGTCGGCGATGACGAAGGCGTCGCGGGCGTCGGTCTTGGCTTCGCCCGGGTAGAGGTCGGCGGCCCGGCGCATCGAGAGTCCCGGCAGGTAAGCGACCCGGCAGCCGGTCGCGCGGGCCACGGTCAGTGGCAGCGCGCCGATGTTGGCGACCTGGTCCACGATCACCAGGACGGTGCCGAACTTGGCCCTGAGCTTGTCGAACAACTCCCGCAGGCGGGCCTCGGTGTTGGGCAGCTTCTTGTCGTGGACGGTCTTGCCCTGCCCGGTCAGGCCGCGGGCGTGGTGGAACTCCTTGCCCAGGTCCAGGCCGAGGAACAGACCTATGCCGGAGATATCGATGACGGTGTCGGCCATGCGCGATGCCCCTCTTCGGTCGTGCCTTTCGCATCCGTCCCGGCCGTCCCTGCGGCACCACACGCCGGCAACCACGTTACGCAGACATCCCGCCCGTGAAGCGGTCCGGCGTTGCACCGGACCAGGCAGTCGTCAGGCCCCTCATCAGCGGTCAAGCGGTGCCCCGAAGCCCGGCGGCAACACCCCCCAGGTCATCGACATCGACAGGGGGCACACAGCCATACCGGACCCGGGGGCCAGGCGCCCCATTTCGGGGCCACAGAAAAGGTAACGGGGGGCGGCGGCCGGTCGGCGACCGGCCGACAGGGAGGGCGGAGAGCGGGCCGGGAGACGCGGTCCGCGCGGTTCTCATTGCCAGAGGTCTTGACAACTTGATTGGTCTGGACCAGCTTATCGGCCAGCGGTGACCACCGTCGTCCGACACCCCCGCCCGGCACCCCCCAACTCCCCCACGGAGGCAGCAAAGTGGAACCTTCCCCCATCAGCGGCCACAGACTCCGCAGGCACCACATCCGGCCGCTCCTCGGCGGCGCCCTGGCCGTCCTCGCGGCCGGCGCACTGACCGCCACCGGCCTCGTCGGCAACGCCCAGGCCGCCGATGTCAACGTCGCCAAGAACGCGGGCTTCGAGTCGGGGCTCGCCAACTGGACCTGTTCCGCCGGCAGCGGCACCACCGTCTCCTCCCCCGTGCACGGCGGCACCGCCGCCCTCAAGGCCACCCCGGCAGGCCAGGACAACACGCAGTGCACCCAGACCGTGGCCGTGAAGCCCGACTCGACGTACACGCTCAGCTCCTGGGTGCAGGGCGGGTACGCGTTCCTCGGCGCGAGCGGCACCGGAACCACCGACGTGTCGACCTGGTCTCCCGGCTCCAGCAGTTGGACCCAGCTCACCACCAGCTTCAGGACCGGTCCGAGCACCACGTCGGTCACGGTGTACACGCACGGCTGGTACGGGCAGGCCGCCTACCTGGTGGACGACGTCTCGGTCAGCGGCCCCGACGGCGGTGGCGGCACCGACCCCGCGCCGGAGATTCCCGCCGCGCCCGCCGGTCTCGCCGTCGGCGCGACCACGTCCTCCTCCGTGGCCCTGTCCTGGAACGCGGTGCCCGGCGCGACTGGTTACACCGTCTACAAGGACGGCGCGAAGGCCACCACGTCCACCGGGACCTCCGCCACGATCACGGGCCTGGCCGCCGACACGGCTTACCAGTTCGCGGTGTCGGCGACCAACGCGGCCGGTGAGTCGGTCAAGTCCGCGACGGTCGGCGGCCGTACGGCCAAGGACGGCGGCGGCAACCCCAACCCGGGCACCTCGGTGCCCAAGCACGCGGTGACCGGGTACTGGCAGAATTTCAACAACGGCGCGACCGTGCAGAAACTCAGCGACGTACCCGCGAACTACGACGTCATCGCGGTCTCCTTCGCCGACGCCACGACGACACCGGGTGCCGTCACCTTCAACCTGGACACGGCGGGCCTGAACGGCTACACCATCGACCAGTTCAAGGCCGACATCGAGGCGAAGCAGGCGGCCGGGAAGAACGTCATCATCTCGGTCGGCGGTGAGAAGGGGTCCGTCTCGGTCAACAGCGACGCATCCGCGACGAACTTCGCCAACTCCGTCTACTCGCTGATCCAGGAGTACGGCTTCAACGGCGTCGACATCGACCTGGAGAACGGCCTCAACTCCACGTACATGACGAAGGCGCTGCGTGCGCTGTCGCAGAGGGCGGGCTCCGGCCTCGTCATCACGATGGCCCCGCAGACCATCGACATGCAGTCCACCGCGGGTGAATACTTCAAGACGGCGCTCGGCATCAAGGACATTTTGACCGTCGTCAACACGCAGTACTACAACAGCGGTTCGATGCTGGGCTGCGACGGCGAGGTCTACTCGCAGGGCTCGGTGGACTTCCTCACCGCGCTCGCCTGCATCCAGCTGGAGGGCGGCCTCGACCCGTCCCAGGTCGGCCTCGGAGTCCCCGCCTCACCCAGCGGTGCGGGCAGCGGCTACGTGGCGCCGTCGGTCGTGAACGCGGCCCTGGAATGCCTGGCCTCGGGCACCAACTGCGGCACCTTCAAGCCCTCGAAGACCTACCCGGGTCTCCGCGGCGCGATGACCTGGTCGACCAACTGGGACGCCAAGTCGGGCAACGCCTGGTCGAACGCGGTGGCCCCGCACGTCCACGGCCTGCCGTAACCCCGTCCGGCACCAGTGACCAGCAGCGCCGCCGCTCCCCCGGCGGCGCTGCTGCACGTGTACGTACGCACGTGTACGTACGAGAGGGGCTGCTAGACCGATCCTCCGCACATGACCGGTTCGGATGAACTGATGGTGTGGTCGGTGTCTGGCGGGGGTGTCGCTCGCTGGGTGGGACATGCCGATATCTCGTTCGCGTCGTTCCCGGGTCCAGCGTCCCCGTATGACGGTGGAGTTGGCCGACTGGAGCGCCTTGGTCGACGCCTGGCTCCGCCACTTCATCGGCGCGTTTGCGCCATGGCGTTTTTGCGCCTTTGGCAGCTCTTGATTCGCCTCATGCCTCAGTCGAGACTCCGAAGGCCCAATCGACAAGGCAGGTGGCGCGGGCGGTGATCCGCACCGCGTTTTCTACATCCCACGGCGGGCGACACTCGTCGTTTCTCGGAAGGATACATTGTGGCAAGACAGAGCAGATTGCTGCGTTTGGCCTTGGCGGCCATGGTCTTACCCTTGCTGGTGCCGCTCGCCGGCGGAACCTCGTTCGCCCAGCCGGTCACGGACAAGCCCGCAGCCGAGCGCAAGGTGGAGCCCGAGCTGCTCGAACAGCTCCAGAAGGAGCAGAAGGCCACCTTCTGGGTCGAGTTCGACCGCGACGCCGACCTGCAGGCGGCGGCGAAGGCCCGGACGAAGACCGAGAAGGCGACGGCCGTCCTGGCGGCGAAGCAGAAGCAGGCCAAGACGTCCCAGGCCAACGCGATGAAGCTGCTGAAGTCGGCGGGAGTCGACCACACCTCCTTCTGGATCAACAACTCCATCCAGGTTGTCGGCGGTCAGAAACTTGTCGAGAAGCTGGCTGCCCTGCCCGAGGTCGCGCAGATCAACTCGGACGAGGAGATCAAGATCGACACGCCGGCCGCGGGCAAGGCCGAGCCCGCGGTCGACGCGGTCGAGTGGAACCTCGACCGGATCGAGGCTCCGAGGGTCTGGAGCGAACTCGGGGTGCGCGGTGAGGGCATCGTGGTCGCCAACATCGACTCCGGCGTCCAGTACGACCACCCGGCCCTCAAGAACCAGTACCGCGGCCTCGACACCGACGGCACGTACGACCACAACTACAACTGGTTCGACCCGACAGGCAGTTGCGGCGTTGCCGCGCCGTGCGACGACAACGGCCACGGCACGCACACCATGGGCACCATGGTCGGCGACGACGGCGGCGCCAACAAGGTCGGCGTCGCGCCGGGTGCCAAGTGGATCGCCGTCAGGGGTTGCTCAATCACCTGCACCGAGGCCTCGCTGCTCGCCTCGGGGCAGTGGATCATCGCGCCCACCGACCTCAACGGTGCCAACCCGCGGCCCGACCTGGCCCCCGATGTGGTGAACAACTCCTGGGGTGGGGACGGCTTCGATCCCTTCTACCAGGAAATTGTGGCCGCCTGGCGGGCCGCCGGCATCTTCCCGGCGTTCTCCAATGGCAACACCGGACCGAGCTGCAACACCAGCGGTTCGCCCGGCAGCTACGTGAGCAGTTACAGCTCCGGCGCGTTCGACATCAACAACGACATTGCGAGCTTCTCCTCCCGGGGCACCGGCGAGAACGGGACGATCAAGCCGAACCTCGCCGCGCCGGGCGTCAACGTGCGTTCCACCTGGCCGGGCGGCGGCTACAACGCGATCTCCGGCACCTCGATGGCCTCCCCGCACACTGCAGCCACGGCCGCACTGATGTGGTCGATGTCCCCCGCCCTCCAGGGCGACGTGGCACAGACCGAAGCGCTCCTCAACCAGACCGCCATCGACGCCAACAACACCACCTGCGGCGGCACCGCGGCCAACAACAACGTCTTCGGTGAGGGCAGGCTCAACGCCTATGCGGCAGTCTCTGCCACACCGCGAGGGCCGACCGGCGCGCTGAGTGGCACAGTCACCGCGGGCGGCGCGCCGGTCGCCGGGGCGAAGTTGAACGTGGACGGCCCGATGGACCGCACCCTCAACACCGCAGCCGACGGCACGTTCGCGCTGCCCAGGCTGCCCGTCGGCGACTACACGCTCACGGTCAACAAGTTCGGCTACTCCACGGGCACCGGTGCGGTCACGATCACGGAGGGGCAGACCACCACCCGGAACTTCACGCTGGAGCAGGCGCCGTCGGTCAAGGTCTCGGGAACGGTCACCTCCAAAGCCGGACCCGCGGCGGGCGCGGCGATCACCGTCAAGAACACCCCCGTCACCGCCACCGCGAACGCCCAGGGCCACTACGAGGTGACCCTGCCGCTCGGCACGTACGACCTGACGGCCTCGCCCCAGATCCGCTGCGCCGCGGCGGGCACCGCGCACGTGGAGGTCACGGCCGACACCACCGCGGACATCACCCTGCCGGACCGCACGGACGCCTTCGGCTACGCCTGCCAGGGCGCCAACAACACCGAGTACGTCGCGGGCACGGACAAGACGACCCTCACCGGCGACACGGCGCTCCTGCCGGTCACCCTGCCCTTCCCGGTCCCGTTGTACAGCGCGACCTACAACTCCGGTTGGATATCCACGAACGGTGCGCTGTCCTTCGCCTCCCCCTCGGCGAGCACCAACACCACCATCCCCCGCGCCAGCGCACCCAACGCGGCGCTCTACCCGTTCTGGGACGACCTGATCGTGAATGGGGGCTCTGCTGCGGGCGTCTACACCGGCGTCATCGGTACCGCCCCGCACCGCTCGTTCGTCGTCGAGTGGCGCAACGTCACCCACAAGTCGGCCCGGTCCGAGGAGTTCTCGTTCTCCGCAGTCATCGGCGAGGACGGCAAGATCTCCTACCACTACAAGGACATCACCGGCACCGGCTTCGAATCGGGCTCCAGAGCCACCATCGGCTTGGAGAACGCCTCGGGCACCGATGCGTTCCAGTATTCCTACGCGACCCCCGGTGTGCTCTCCGACGGCTTCAGCATCGGCTTCCGGACCAGCAAGTCCGGCGTGGTGCGGGGCAAGGTGATCGACGCCAACGACGGTGAGGCCCTCGCGGGAGCAACGGTCACCGTGGGCACGGGTGGCACGGTGGTGACCGGCAGGACCCGAGCGGACGGCTCATACCTGGTCCAGGCGCCGTCCGGTGCAACCTCGATCAGGTTCACCGCCCCGGTCTACCAGCCGTTGGAGCAGGCGGTGACGCTCGATGCGGGCGGTGTCGTGACGACGTCCGAGGCGCTCAAGACCGGCAAGGTGACGGCCGCCACGAAGGCGTACGACATCACCGTCCCCGCCGGCCAGCAGCGTGCCCGCGCCTTCGAGCTGACCAACTCGGGCTTCCCGACGGCGTACACCGTCGTCGAGGACGCCCCGTGGCTGACGGTCAGCCTGACCGGCGGCGATCTGGCCACGGGCGAGAAGGCCACCGGCACACTCTCGGTCGACCCGGCCGGGTACGCGGCGGGCGAGGTGCTCACCACCACCGTGCGGGTGAACTCCGCAAGCGGCCGGGCACCGGTGATGAACATTCCGGTGAAGGTCGTCGTGCCCCGCTACCAGGCAGCACTCCAATCCGGTGCCTCCAGCGCCGCCGTGGACACACTCGGCGACACCTGGCAGCCGGACCAGAAGTACCTGGCGGGCTCCTTCGGCTATGAGGGCACATCAAGCGTCAAGTCCACGACGAAGGACATCGCCGGCACCGACGATCCGAAGCTGTTCCAAGACGCGCGCGAGGGCATGGACGGATACCGCTTCGACAACGTCCCCGACGGCGTCTACACGGTGGAACTGGACTTCGCCGAGGTGTCGAGCAGCAAACCTGGCCAGCGGATCTTCGACGTCCTCGCCGAGGACATCGAGGTACTGCCGTCCCTCGACATCGCCTACCAGGCCGGCTCCTACGCCGCGGTCACCCGGACCTACACGGTCACCGTGACCGACGGTGTGCTCAACGTGCGGTTCCCGGCGACCAGCGGTAAGTCGCTGGTCAACGCCATCCGCGTCACCGAACGGCCCGACAAGGCCTGACAGACCGACCACAAGGGGCCCGTCCCGCCGCCCGGCGGGGCGGGCCCTTCGCTGTCGTTCGCCTTGGTCGACGCCTGGCTCCGCCACTTCATCGGCGCGTTTGCGCCATGGCGTTTTTGCGCCTTTGGCAGCTCTTGATTCGCCTCATGCCTCAGTCGAGACTCCGAAGGCCCAATCGACAAGGCAGGTGGCGCGGGCGGTGATCCGCACCGCGTTTTCTACATCCCACGGCGGGCGACACTCGTCGTTTCTCGGAAGGATACATTGTGGCAAGACAGAGCAGATTGCTGCGTTTGGCCTTGGCGGCCATGGTCTTACCCTTGCTGGTGCCGCTCGCCGGCGGAACCTCGTTCGCCCAGCCGGTCACGGACAAGCCCGCGGCCGAGCGCAAGGTGGAGCCCGCGGCCGAGCGCAAGGTGGAGCCCGAGCTGCTCGAACAGCTCCAGAAGGAGCAGAAGGCCACCTTCTGGGTCGAGTTCGACCGCGACGCCGACCTGCAGGCGGCGGCGAAGGCCCGGACGAAGACCGAGAAGGCGGCGGCCGTCCTGGCGGCGAAGCAGAAGCAGGCCAAGACGTCCCAGGCCAACGCGATGAAGCTGCTGAAGTCGGCGGGAGTCGACCACACCTCCTTCTGGATCAACAACTCCATCCAGGTTGTCGGCGGTCAGGAACTTGTCGAGAAGCTGGCTGCCCTGCCCGAGGTCGCGCAGATCAACTCGGACGAGGCGATCAAGCTCGACACGCCGGCCGCGGGCGAGGCCGAGCCCACGGTCGACGCGGTCGAGTGGAACCTCGACCGGATCGACGCTCCGAGGGTCTGGAACGAACTCGAGGTGCGCGGTGAGGGCATCGTGGTCGCCAACATCGACACCGGCGTCCAGTACGACCACCCGGCCCTCAAGAACCAGTACCGCGGCCTCAATGCCGACGGCACCTACGACCACAATTACAACTGGTTCGACCCGACCCAGGAATGCGACGTTGCCGCGCCGTGCGACACCAGCGGCCACGGCACGCACACCATGGGCACCATGGTCGGCGACGACGGCGGCACCAACAAGGTCGGCGTCGCGCCGGGTGCCAAGTGGATCAGCGTCAAGGCTTGCACATTCAAGCTCTGCAACACCGCCCCGCTGCTCGCCGCGGGGCAGTGGATGATCGCGCCCACGGATCTGAGGGGCGGCAACCCGCGCCCGGATCTGGCGCCCGACGTGGTGAACAACTCCTGGGGTGGGGACGGCTTCAACCCCATGTATCAGGAAATTGTGGCCGCCTGGCGGGCCGCCGGCATCTTCCCGGCGTTTTCCAATGGCAACTCCGGACCGATCTGCAACTCCAGCGGTTATCCCGGTTCGTACGTGAGCAGCTACAGCTCCGGCGCGTTCGACATCAACAACGACATCTGGTTGTACTCCTCCCGGGGCACCGGCGAGAACGGGACGATCAAGCCAAACCTCGCCGCGCCGGGCGTCAACGTGCGTTCCAGCTCGATAGGCGGCGGCTACAACACGAGATCCGGCACCTCGATGGCCTCCCCGCACACTGCAGCCACGGTCGCACTGATGTGGTCGGCGTCCCCCACCATCCAGGGCGACGTGGCACAGACCGAAGCGTTCCTCAACCAGACCGCCATCGACGCCAACAACACCTCCTGCGGCGGCACCGCGGCCAAGAACAACGTCTTCGGTGAGGGCAGGCTCAACGCCTATGCGGCAGTCTCTGCCACACCGCGAGGGCCGACCGGCGCGCTGAGTGGCACGGTCACCTCGGGCGGCGCGCCGGTCGCCGGGGCGAAGTTGAACGTGGACGGCCCGATGGACCGCACCCTCAACACCGCAGCCGACGGCACGTTCGCGCTGCCCAGGCTGCCCGTCGGCGACTACACGCTCACGGTCAACAAGTTCGGCTACTCCACGGGCACCGGTGCGGTCACGATCACGGAGGGGCAGACCACCACCCGGAACTTCACGCTGGAGCAGGCGCCGTCGGTCAAGGTCTCGGGAACGGTCACCTCCAAAGCCGGACCCGCGGCGGGCGCGGCGATCACCGTCAAGAACACCCCCGTCACCGCCACCGCGAACGCCCAGGGCCACTACGAGGTGACCCTGCCGCTCGGCACGTACGACCTGACGGCCTCGCCCCGCATCCGCTGCGCCGCGGCGGGCACCGCGCACGTGGAGGTCACGGCCGAGGCCACCGCGGACATCGCCCTGCCGGACCGCACGGACGCCTTCGGGTACGCCTGCCAGGGCGCCAGCAACACCGAGTACGTCGCGGGCACGGACAAGACGACCCTCACCGGCGACTCGGAGTACCTGCCGGTCACCCTGCCCTTCCCGGTCCCGTTGTACGGCGAGACCTACAACTCCGGTTGGATATCCACGAACGGTGCGCTGTCCTTCGACGCCCCCTCGTCGGCCACCAACGTCAACACCCCCATTCCCCACCCCTACAGACTCAACGCGGCGCTCTACCCGTTCTGGGACGACCTGATCGTGAATGCGAGCTCCGGGGGCGTCTACACCGGCGTCATCGGCACCGCCCCGCACCGCTCGTTCGTCGTCGAGTGGCGCAACGTCACCCAATGGTCGGCCCAGTTCGAGAGGTTCTCGTTCTCCGCAGTCATCGGCGAGGACGGCAAAATCTCCTATCACTACAAGGACATCACCGGCGTCGGCTTCGAATCGGGCTCCAGCGCCACCATCGGCGTGGAGAACGCCACGGGCACCGATGCGTTCCAGTATTCCTACGACACCCCCGGTGTGCTCTCCGACGGCTTCAGCATCGACTTCCGGACCAGCAAGTCCGGCGTGGTGCAGGGCAAGGTGCTCGACGCCAACGACGGTGAGGCCCTCGCGGGAGCGACGGTCGCCGTGGGCACGGGTGACACGGTGGTGACCGGCAGGACCCGAGCGGACGGCTCATACCTGTTCCAGGTGCCGTCCGGTGCAACCTCGATCAGGCTCACCGCCCCGGCCTACCAGCCGTTCGAGCAGGCGGTGACGCTCGACGCGGGCGGTGTCGTGACGACGTCCGAGGCGCTCAAGACCGGCAAGGTGACGGCCGCCACGAAGGCGTACGAGTTCCTGCTCCCCGCCGACGAGCAGCGTACCCGCGCCTTCGAGCTGGCCAACTCGGGCTCCCCGACGGCGTACACCGTGGTCGAGGACGCTCCGTGGCTGTCGGTCAGCCTGACCAGCGGCGACCTGGCCGCGGGTGCGAAGGCCACCGGCACCCTCTCGGTCGACCCGGCCGGGCACGCGGGCGAGGTGCTCACCACCACCGTGCAGGTGAAGTCCGAAAGCGGCCGGACACCGGTGATCAGCATTCCGGTGAAGGTCGTCGTGCCCCAATACCGGGCCGCGGTCGACGCCGGTGCCTCCGGCGTCGCTGTCGACGCACTCGGCGACCCCTGGCAGCCGGACCGGAAGTACCAGGCGGGCTCCTTCGGCTATGAAGGACCATCGAGCGTCAGGTCCACGACGAAGGCCATCGCCGGCACCGACGATCCGAAGCTGTTCCAAGACGCGCGCGAGGGGATGTACGGATACCGCTTCGACAACGTCCCCGACGGCGTCTACACGGTGGAGCTGGACTTCGCCGAGCTGTCGAGCAGTAAGCCCGGCCAGCGGATCTTCGATGTCCTCGCCGAGGACGTCAAGGTACTGCCGTCCCTCGACATCACGCGCGAGGCCGGCTCCTTTGCCGCGGTCACCCGGACCTACACGGTCACCGTGACCGACGGTGTGCTCAACGTGCGGTTCGTGGCGACCAGCGGTAAGTCGCTGGTCAACGCCATCCGCGTCACCGAACGGCCCGACAAGGCCTGACAGACCGACCACAAGGGGCCCGTCCCGCCGCCCGGCGGGGCGGGCCCCTTGCAAAGAGATGTTTGTGTCCCTGGATCACGAGGAGGAGCATCATGCTGTCAGACGTGCTGGGACTGACCCCCGAACAGGCGGACACTTACCGCGCGCTGATCTCGGTAGCCTCCGCCACCCCCGTCGAGCTCGCCGAGTCCGTCGGCTGCGGAGCCGGCCAGGTGATTCGTATCCTCGGCATGCTCGAAGGCCGGGGGCTCACCGTGCGCAGCCACGACGATATCTCCCGGTTCGTGGCCTCCCCACCGGCGGCGGCGTTGCGGGCGCACCTGGTCCAGCGACAGAACGAGCTCAAGTTGGCGGAACTCGAACTCGACTCCCTCGACGAAATCTACCGCGCGGCCGCCCTCGGGCGCGGCGTCGCGGGCGCCGTCGACGTGATCCACGGCACCGAGACCGTCCGCAAGCGCCTCGGTCAAATGCAACTCGGCGCCCGGGAAGAGGTCATGAACTTCGTCAAGGCGCCAGTCATTTCAGCCGGTAGCCTGACCGACAGTGCGGTCATCGCGCGCGGCGTTCGTTACCGGGTGATACTCGAACGCGCGACACTCAACGAGGGAGCCACGTCGTTCGCCGAGGTCGTCCAGGCGCGGGCCGCCGGCGAGGAGGTCCGAATCGCTGAGACGCTGCCACTGAAACTCTTTGTCGTGGACCGCGAGTTCGCCATTGTTCCGCTCCTCGGTCCGGCCAACACCGCAAAGGAGGGAGCCCTGCTCGTGCGCGAGAGTAGCCTGCTCGATGCGCTGATTGCGCTGTTCGAGTCCGAATGGGGGAAACTGGCGCAGTTCGTCAGCTCCGCCGATGCCGTGCAGAACGCGTCCGCAATCGAAGATCTGGATGCACAGATCCTCAGCCTGTCGCTAGCCGGCCTCACCGACCGCGCGATCGCCGCCCAGCTGAACACATCCCTGCGGACGGTGGCGCGCCGGGTCCGGCACCTGATGGATATCGCGAAGGTGCAGACTCGCATGCAGCTGGGCTTCCAAGTGGCACGGCTGGGCTGGCTCGAAGCCGAGCGAGACGGCAGCCGGACCGCATGAGGCCGTGGGCGATGGGATGCGACGCGCATCGGCGGACCAACCGCGGTCTGCCTTCAAGAACGGAGCTAGATCACCAGGCTCAGCAGCGCCGCCACCGCGAACCCCGCGACCGACAGGACCGTCTCCAGGACCGTCCAGGACTTCAGGGTGTCGCGTTCGGAGATGCCGAAGTACTTCGACACCATCCAGAAGCCACCGTCGTTCACGTGCGAGGCGAAGATCGAGCCGGCCGAGATCGCCATGATGATCAGGACGAGGTGCGCCTGCGACATGTCCTGGCCCTCGACCAGCGGGACGACGATGCCGGCCGTGGTGACGATCGCGACCGTCGCCGAGCCCTGCGCGACGCGCAGCACCACGGAGATCAGCCAGGCGAGCAGGATGACCGGCAGGCCGACGTCGTTGAAGGTGTCGGCGAGCGCGTCCGCGATGCCGCTGCCCTTGAGGACGGCACCGAAGATGCCGCCCGCGCCGACGACGAGCAGGATGTTGCCGACCGACTTGAGGGAGGAGGTGGTGCGGTGAAGCGGGTGCGGCAAGTGGATCAGCTGGATCAGCCGAGGACCGCGAGCGCGTCGATCTCGATGAGCAGGCCCTTGGGGAGGCCGACGTAGACCGTCGTACGGGCGGCGGGGGCCGCCTTCAGGTCCTGCTCGCCGAAGTAGGTGTTGTAGATCTCGTTCATCTCGGCGAAGTGGTCGACGTCCGTGAGGTAGACACGCATCATCATCACGTCGTCCCAGCTCGCGCCGCCCTCCTCCAGGATCGCCTTGACGTTGGCGAAGGTCTGGAGGGTCTGCTCGCGCAGCGTCGGACCGGCGGGGGTCGGGGCCTGGCCCGCTACGGCGGGGAGGAAGCCGACCTGGCCGGCGACCTGGAGGATGTTCCCCTTCTTCACCCCGTGCGAGAACTTCGCGGGCGGGGTGGTGTGGGTGCTCGGTGTGAGGGCGATCTTCTCGGTCATGGCTGTTCAGACTTTCTTGGGTGGGTTGGTGCCGGAGTACTCCCGGCTGATGGCGTCGGCGGTGCGGCGCAACAGGGGGAGCAGGGTGAGGAGTTCCTCGGCCGTGACGACGACATTGGGCGCGGAGACCGACATCGCGGCGACGACCCGCCCGTCCGCGCCCCGGATGGGGGCTCCGATGCAGTTGATGGACTCCTCGTGGCCGCCGAGGTCGGTGGCCCAGCTCTGTTCGCGGACGACGGCGAGTTCCTTGAGGAACGCACCCGCGTTCGGGATCGAACGGGACGTGTACATGGGGTAGTCGAGCTTCTCGGCGATGGCGCGCCGCTCGGGCTCGGTGAGGTCGGCGAGGAGCAGTTTCGCGACGGCGGCGACGGTGATCGCGACGGGCTTCCCGATCCGCGAGTACATCCGGACCGGGTAGCGGCTCTCGACCTTGTCGATGTAGAGGACCTCGGACTCCTCGTACACCGCGAGATGCACGGTGTGGCCGCAGCTCTCGTTGAGTTCGACGAGGTGGGGGTGGGCGATCTCGCGTACGTCGAGGTTCTCGACGGCCTCCTGTGCGAGCGCGAAGAGGCGGGCGCCGAGGCGGTAGCGCTGGTCCTGCTGGCGGTAGACGAGCCCGTGTTCGTGGAGCGTACGGAGCAGACGCAGCGCGGTGGACTTGTGCACGCCGAGCCGCTCGGCGACCTGCCCGAGGTCGGCGGGCCCCTGGGCGAGCAGCGGCAGGATGCTCAGCGCCCGGTCGACGGTCTGACTCATGTGTTGCGTACCTCCTGGTCGTCCCCCGTCCACCCGGGGCCGAGACGAAGTCTCCCCCAGGCCCCGTCGTCGAGTGCGGCAAGGGCGTCGGCGTGCGCGCGGGCCGGAGGGGCGGTGAGGTCGCCGGGAACGGTGAGGACGGCGGCGGCCATGAGGTGGCCGTGCCGGACGCGTTCGCGTACGGGGAGGTCGCGGAGGGTGGCGGAGAGGAACCCGGCCGCGAAGGCGTCACCGGCGCCGACGGGGGCGACGACGTCGACGTGGAGGGCGGGGACGGTGGTGACGGTGTCGGCCACTGCGGCGCCCGAGAAGCGGGGCCCCGAGAACACCGTCGCCCCCTCGGCCCCCCGCTTCACGACCAGCATCCCCGGCTCCGGCAGCACCGCACGAATCGCCTGTGCCCCGCGCACCCCCCACGCCTCCTCCGCCTCGTCCTCGCCGACGAAGACGAGGTCGCAGCGGCGCGCCAGGTCCAGGAGCACCTCGGGGGCCGCGTCGGCGTCGCGCCACAGGCCGGGGCGGTGGTTGACGTCGAAGGAGACGAGCGGGCGGCCGGGGCGCGGCGCCGTGAGGTCGCGCAGCAGCGCCAGGCAGTCGGCGGAGAGCGCCGCCGTGATGCCGGACAGGTGCAGGACGCGGCCCGCGAACAGCGCCTCGTACGGGACGTTGTCCGGGGACATCGCGGAGGCCGCGGACCCGGCCCGGTAGTACGCGACCTCGTGCACGTCGGTGGCCCGGTCCGTCGCCGTACGGAAGTAGATCCCGGTGGGCCGCGCCGCATCGCGCCGCACGGCGGAGGTGTCGACCCCGTACCCGGCGATCGTCTCGACGAGGTGGTCCCCGAATCCGTCCGCGCCGACCCGGCCGACCCAGGCCGCCCGGTGCCCAACCGCGGCGAGCGCGCAGGCGACGTTGGACTCGGCGCCGCCGATGCCGCGGCCGAAGGAGGGTACGTCGGCGAGGCGTCCGGGCTGCGACGGCAGGAACGTCACCATGGACTCGCCGAGGCACACGACATCGGCGGCCGTGTCGGCGTCGGCGGTCCTGGCCGGGCTTCCGGACACTTCGGGGCTCCTCGCGGGGGTCGGCGGGTTCGGCGGGTTCAGTGATACGGGACAGCGGTTCGGTGGAGCGGCACCGGCACCGGCTCCGGCACTGGTTCCGGCACCGTTCCGGCACTGGTTCCGGCACCGCACCGACACTGACTCCGCGCCCGTTCCGGCACTGGTTCCGGCACCGCACCGACACTGGCTCCGCGCCCGTTCCGGCACTGGTTCCGGCACCGTTCCGGCACCGCACCGGCTCCGGCTCCGCTCCCGTTCCGGCATTGGTTCCGGCACCGTTCCGGCACCGCACCGGCTCCGGCTCCGCTCCCGTTCCGGCGCCCGGCAAGCTTCGCCGCCCACGGCACTGGGCATTGACCCGGCGTCGGCTCGGATGTTAGACAGCCTCAAGCGATACGCGCAATGGGTGTTGCATATGCTGCAACGACACTTCGAGCGAGGAGGCTCCCTTGGCCGCCGACCGTCCCGTGGCCGAACATGCGGCCGGGCTCACCGACGAGCTGGTCGACCACCGCTTCAAGGCGCTCCCGCCCGACGCGGAGGGCCTGACCGTCGGCGCCCTCGCCGCCGAGCGGCGCAGTCTCTTCACGGGCGGCTTCACCACCCCGGTGCTCGCCCTGTCCGCCGAGTCGGTCGAGCACAACCTCGCCCTCCTGGAGACGTACGCGGAGCGCCACGGGCTCGCCTTCGCGCCGCACGGCAAGACGTCCATGTCCCCGCAGCTCTTCGCCCGCCAGCTGGAGCACGGCGCCTGGGGCATCACCGCCGCCGTGCCGCACCAGGCGCGGGTCTACCGGGCGTACGGGATCCGGCGGATCTTCCTCGCCAACGAGCTCGTCGACGCCGTGGCCCTGCGCTGGCTGGCCGGTGAGCTGGACCGCGACCCGGACTTCCGCTTCATCTGCTACGTCGACTCGGTGCGCGGCGTGGAGCTGATGGACGAGGCGCTGCGGGCGGCGGGCGCCTCCCGCCCGGTCGACGTCGTCGTGGAGCTGGGCGCGGGCGAAGGTGCGCGCACCGGGGCCCGTACCGAGGCCGACTGCGCGGCGGTCGCCGACGCGGTGGCCGCGACCGGGACGCTGCGCCTGGTGGGCGTGGCCGGTTACGAGGGCGAGGTGCCGGAGGCGTCCGGCGAGCGGGTACGGGAGTGGCTGCGCCGCCTCGTGGGGCTGGCCGTCGACTTCGACCGCGCGGGCAGGTTCGCGGCGGCGGTGGCGGCCGGCGAGGAGATCGTGGTCAGCGCGGGCGGCAGCGCGTGGTTCGACGCGGTGGCGGACGTGTTCGCGGACGTCCCGGACCTCTCCGGTGCGGTGCTCAAGCTGCTGCGCTCGGGGGCGTACGTCTCGCACGACGACGGCCACTACCGCCACCTCACTCCGTTCAACCGCGTCCCGGAGGAGGGGGCCCTGCAGCCCGCCTTCCGGCTCTGGGCGCAGGTGGTCTCCCGGCCCTCCCCCGAGCAGGCGTTCCTCAACGCGGGCAAGCGGGACGCGGCGTACGACCTCGACCTCCCGCAGGCCCAGGTCGTCCGGTCCGGCCGCGACGGCACGGTCCGCCCCGCGACGGGTGTCACGGTCAGCGGCCTGTCGGACCAGCACACCTGGGTGCGCACGGAGCCGGGCGCGGAGCTGGAGGTGGGCGACTGGGTGGGGATGGGCCTGTCGCATCCGTGCACGAGCTTCGACAAGTGGCAGCTGATCCCGCTGGTGGCGGCCGACGGCACGGTCACGGACTACATCCGTACGTTCTTCTGATCCCCCTGCCCCGCCCCTTCCCGTGTCCGGGGGCTCTGCCCCGGACCCCCGCTCCTCGATCGCCGGAGGGGCTTGATCTGGAGCCCCTCCATGGACCTAGTCATCCGTAACGCCGACGTCGTCGACGGCACCGGCGCCCCCGCCCGCCGCGCCGACGTGGCCATCGACGACGGCCGGATCGTAGAGATCCACCCCGAACACGCGCCGGGCCCGCGCCCCACCGCCCGCCGCGTCCTCGACGCCGACGGTCCTCGCCCTGCTCGACGACGCCCTCGACGCGGGCGCCGACATCTCCCTCGACACCTACCCGTACACCGTTCCTGGGCAGTGAGCAGGAGTGAGTCCTGTCTCACCGGCACGCCCCGAACGGTCTTGGGCGCACTGGTCCTCCGCTTTCTCGTCCTGGTCGGCGACGCATATCACGTACGCGGTCCGTCCCAGGTGGGCGGAATCCCTACGATCTGGCCATGTGGGTGTGGCCAGAGGCGACGGGGAGGCCCCGAACCATCACACTGGTGATACGGGGGCCCCGACTGCTGACGCCACACCCGGCGTCCCAGATCGCGTCACACACATTACGCACACCCCACCAGGCACACCCACAGACCGGAACACCGTTCACTCAATCGTGCCTATGTTCGCTAAAACAAGGTGTTGGCCCAGCGGTTGTGAACCCCCGGCTGCACGACCCTCGTCGCGATGCTGCCGAGCTGGGCGAGCGAGGGCGGGCCCGAGGCGGTCCTCACCCGGCTCGCGGACGACGCGACGGCGGAACGGATCCGGCACCACCTGGAGGTGCTGGGCTCGGACGGCTGCCACGGCGTGCCGATCGAGTGGGACACGATCGAGATCTCGGGCGTGAGCGAGCCCGCCCTCGCCGGGCATGTCGGCCGCACCGTGGCGGACTCCGCCCGCCTGCGCGGCGAGGCACCCTGGGTGACCGCGCGCCGGCTGCTCGTCGAGGACGGCCACCGGACCCCGACACTGGCAGGCCGAGCGGTACGGGGAGCGGGCCGCGTCCGGGGCCTGTGAGGGTCCAGGGCCTATGAGGTCTCCGTCCCCTCCGCCGCCGCGACACCCGAAGGGCGGCGCGGCGGCGACGGGGTTCACACGCTCACGGCCTGGGCAGGGCACACCCGGGCCGGCTGAGGTCGAACTTGTTGCCGGTGCCGATGCACGGCACGATGCCGTAGGTCTGCTGGGCGTAGTTGATTCCCTGACGCACCGTCACGTTGCCGTTCTCGTCGACCTCGCACGGATTGTTGACCGTGCACCGCTGGCCGTCCTCGTTGCCGGTGTTGTTGACGGCGACGACCTTGCCGGTCGCGTTGTCGATCACCGGGGAGCCGGACGTACCGCCGATGGTCTTGCAGCCGGAGGTGTAGCGGACCGAGTCCTTCCAGGTCCACTCGCCCTCCTGGAGGCGGTAGACGAAACCGTCCACATTGCAGGCGTACGTGCGCTTCCAGTAGCCGGAGACGACCGTGATCGCGGTGCCCTGGACGGGGTGCGCGGTGTTGAGCTCCAGGGCCTTGATGCCGTAACGGCTCTCGATCTGCGCGTAGGTGCTGGTGAGTTGGTACACCGATATGTCGGTGTCGGTCATCGTCCCGTACGCGATCTTGCTCGCCCGCAGGGTGCCGACGCCGCTGCCGGCGGCGTTCAGCAGGGTGAAGCCACGGGTGGACGGCTGGTCGAACACCACCTTGCCCGGTCCCGGGAAGCCCGACTCCATGCAGTGCCCGTTGGAGAGCACGAGCGCGGGGTCGGAGGGCTGGGAGTCGGGCGTACGGATGACGGAACCGGAACAGTTGCTGAGCGCCACGGTTCCGGCGAAGCTGACGGCCTTGGGCTTGATCTGCGCCTCGGGCTTGATCTGTGCCTTGACCGTGCCGGTGGCTGCCGCGTCGTGGCTGGTGGCCGCGGTCGCGGGTGCGATTCCCGCCCCGAGGAGCAGAACGGTGAACAGCGCGCCGACGAGAGGCTTCTTCATGTGGGGGTCCCCTCCAGTGACCTGTGCAGGGTCCAAGTGGCCCCTGCAACCGAAGTTCGTTCGGTTTTGACATGTGCATGTTGGCGCACCGGAGGGGTCCTCACAAGGGGCGGTTTCAAGCCGTCCGGGGCCGCCTTGAACGGCACCCGCCACATTCACCGCGTCCGCCAGGAACCCGATGCCGGTCAGCGGGTCGCCCCGCAGCACCACCAGGTCCGCACACACCCCGACCCCCGGCGCACCGATCTCGCCCTGGAGGTCCAGGAGTTCGGCGGCGGTTCCGGTTGAAGCGCGGATCACGTCGATCGGCTGCACCTCGGCACGGATCCGGAACTCCTCGCTCTCCTGCGCGGCGTGGCGCGGCACCGCGCCGCGCCGGACTTCCAGTGGAGGCTTCTCTCGACGAGAGGTGGGGTGTATCGTTTTTCGATAACATCGAATATCGATAACTGGGGGCTGTCATGACCGAGGACTCGAAGCTGCTCGAACCTCTCTCCACCGTCGTATCGGGCGTCCTGCGCCTGCTGACCGGCCTCCTCGTGGGCTGGTTCATCCTCAGCCTGTTCGACACGGACGTCCATCTGGGCTGGGGCGGTGCGGGCGTCTGCGTCACCGCGGACTCGATCTCCGGCGGGTCCGACGACACCGCCGCCATGTTCGACGCCCGAGCCGGTGTGGAGGTCATGGCGATCCCCCGGTACTGCGCCTCACCAGGCACCACCTACCAGCGGTTCCTCGACGCGTTCGGTTCGCTGCCCTCCTTCGTGCTGCTGATAGGCGGACTGCTCCTGCTCAACAGACTGCTCCGCGGGGCGGCGCGGGACGGGGTCCACCACCGGCTGACCGCACAACGACTGCGGCGGCTCGGCTGGTGGCTGCTGTGCGGCAGCCTCGCTGCCGGCATCATCGAGGCCAACGCCAGGGCGGCGCTGAGCGCGACCCTCACCCACTTGGCCCCGTTCTCCCCCGGTGCCTGGCTCGGCAACTGGACACCCCCGTACCTGGCGATACTCGCCGCGCTCGGACTGCTCACCTTCGCGCGGATCGTGCGGGCCGGCGTCACCATGCGCGAGGACCTCGAAGGAACCGTCTGATGTCTCCCGATGCCGAGGACAGCCACGCCATCGAGGTCCACCTGGACCGCCTCCTCGTCGAACGGGGCATGACACTGGCCGAGTTGGCCTCCCGGGTGGGCGTGACCAATGTCAACCTGTCCATCCTCAAGAACGGCCGCGCCAAGGCCATCCGCTTCACGACCCTCACCCGCATCTGCGAGGTGCTGGAGTGCCAGCCGGGCGATCTTCTCAGCTACCGGCCCACGGACCGATGACGGCGCGCGCCACCGATCGCCGCCCGGATGCGCGGTCAGGCCGCCGTTGCCGGCGCCGGTGACGAACTGCGGGCGGTAGACACCGCTGGAAATCGTCAACTGGCTCAAGTCCGAGCACGGCCTGGGCCACGGGCACGCCAACGCCCTGGTCGCGCACACGCTCGCCGAGGACAAAGGCAAGTAACTGCACGCGCCCGTCAGGGCGGCGGTCGCTCGGCGTCCACGAGGATGTTCTCCCTCCCCCAGGCGCCGAGCGGCCCCAGCGCCTCGTTGAGTCCGACACCCAGCGGGGTCAGCGCATACTCGACGCGCGGCGGCACCTCCGCATGCACCTTCCGGTGCACGATGCCGTCCTCCTCCAGCTCCCGCAGATGTGACGTGAGCACCTTCTCCGTGATCCCGGGCACCATCCTGCGTAACTCACCGAAGCGGCACACCTGTTCGTTGAGCGACCAGAGGATCAGCACCTTCCACTTGCCGCCGATCACATCCATGGCCGCATCGATCCCGCAGACGTACGCCCCCGGCCTCCGTACGGTCCCCATGGTGCACCCCTCCCACCTGCTCGCTCACCTGGCGGTAACCACCCACTTCGAAGTGCGTACTTGATCACTTCCGGGCCTGCGGCAAGCCTAATCGGCATGACTGACAACGCCTTTGAGAAGTCGCCGCTCACTCTCCTCGGGCTCGGTGCCATGGGCACCGCGCTCGCCCGCGCCTGGCTCGCCGCCGGGCATCCGCTCACCGTCTGGAACCGCGGTCCCGGCCGGGCCGAGCCGCTCGCCGCCGCGGGGGCGACCGTGGCCGGGACCGCTGCCGAGGCGGTGGCGGCGAGCCGGCTCGTCGTCGTCTGCCTGCTCGACGACGCCTCGGTCGACGAGACCCTGACCGGCATCGACCTGGCCGGAAAGGATCTGGTCGACCTCACCACGTCCACCCCCGCCCAGGCCCGCGCCCGCGCCACCTGGGCCCGCGAGCGCGGGGCCCGTTTCCTGGACGGCGGGATCATGGCGGTCCCGCCGATGATCGGCACCCCGGGCTCCGGCGCCTACGTCTTCTACAGCGGCTCCCGCGCCCTCTTCGACGCCCACCGCGCCGTCCTGGCCATACCGGCCGGCACCTCCTACGTCGGCGAGGACGCCGGCTTCGCCGCCCTGCACGATGTGGCGCTGCTGAGTGCGATGTACGGGATGTTCGCCGGGGTCGCGCACGCGTTCGCCCTGATCCGCAAGGAGAAAATCGAGCCGACGGCCTTCGCCCCGCTGCTCGCCGACTGGCTCGTCGCCATGACACCCTCCGTGCACGCGACCGCCGCGCAACTGGCCGAAGGCGACTACACACAGGGGGTCGTGTCCAACCTCGCCATGCAGGTCGCGGGCAGTGCCACACTCCTGCGCACGGCCGAGGAACAGGGGGTCAGCAACGAGTTGCTGACGCCGTACCTGTCCCTGCTGGAACGCCTCCTCGCGGACGGGCGGGGCAACGAGAGCACAACGGGGGCGGTGGACCTGCTGGCCCTTCGAGCCACCTGATCACTTACGGCCGGAACATGACATCCGACCGCGAAGCCGGTCACAGCCGACACCGCCCTCCCGGCCTCGGCCTCGACGCCCGTCTCGCCCGCATCGGCTGGACCGGTGAACGCCGGCCGACCGCGGAGGTACTGCACTCCGTGCACCGTGCCCACGCGCTGGGCAACGGCACCCGCGAGGAACGGCAGCTGACGGACGGCGACGAGGTGCTCCGGGTGCTGGCGGCCGACTTCGACATCCGCCTCCCCCGGGGCACGCGACTGCCGGAGTGACAGGAGCGCCGAGGTCATCGGACTTCGTACGGGCGCGGACGCTCATCCAGCATTCCTCGTCCATACGTCCCCCGGTCAGGCCGCGTGCGCTTCGAACCAGAGCGATCCGAGATCACGGCCGGAAGTGAGGCGCACGTCCGCGTCCAGGGCAGCCGCGAGACTTCTCAGCAGTTCGAGTGTCGGCGCTGTCCCGCCCTCTTCGATGCATTCGATGTCGTCCTCGTCCATGCCGGTTCGCAGGGCCAGCTCGGCCACACTGAGCCCGAGTGCGGTTCGGCGGTCATAGAGGGCCTTACCGAAGGCCAGGGCTTCGCGAATGGCGATCCGTTCCGGATCATCCGTCCGGAGGTCCGAGGGGATCCAGCGACTGTGCTGTCCGGCCATCACGCCTTCCTCTCATACATCGCGGTCACCGGTTCATGATGCGCGCTCTCGCAGACTTTCTGGGCACGGACAGCACGATCGATCTGGCCCTGCTCGTGCTGCCGGGTCTTCCGGAACACGGTCAGGAGCACGATCGTGCGTGTCGGAGTGATCCAGTACGTCAGACGAGGAGCGACATCGCGGAGTCGGAGCCGCAGCTCCCGGACCGGCCCCTCCAGATGATCGGCCCAGGGGCCTCCCAGCTCGGGCCCGAGGTCCGCAAGCATCCCGGCCACTTCGTCGACCCTCTTGAAGTCGTGATCACTCAGGCTCTCCAACCACGCCCGCACCTCCGGCTCGATCTCGAAGTCGTAAGGCTTGTTCATACGACGGTCAACCCGACGACGAGGCAATACGTCACGCACCGAACGCCCCCGCTTACGTGGCGCATCTCACCCGGGCGAGTCCGTCACGTCCCCGTTCCGGCCCATTCCAAGCCTGGTCCCGGCCCCCGACCGGCGTTCCCACGGTTCGGAAGCGGTGGGTGCATGGCTATGGAAGACGAAGCGGGGCGCCGGGGTTACCCAAGTGGGGCAACCGGGGGGCAAAGCCCGGGCGGCCCGTGAAACACGGTCGTAAGCTCCCAGACATGCAGGTCATCCAGTCCACGAAGCTCGCCAATGTCTGTTACGAAATCCGGGGCCCCGTGCTTGAGGAGGCGATGCGGCTGGAAGCGGCCGGTCATCGCATCCTCAAGCTGAACACCGGCAACCCTGCCGCGTTCGGGTTCGAGTGCCCGCCCGAGATCCTCGAAGACATACTGCGCAACCTCGCCGGGGCGCACGGCTACGGCGACGCGAAGGGGCTGCTGTCGGCGCGGCGGGCGGTGATGCAGCACTACCAGACCAAGGGCATCGATCTCGACATCGAGGACATCTACCTGGGCAACGGCGTCTCCGAGCTGATCCAGATGTCGATGCAGGCACTGCTCGACGACGGCGACGAGGTCCTCGTACCGGCGCCGGACTATCCGCTGTGGACCGCCTCGGTGTCGCTGGCCGGCGGTACGGCCGTGCACTACCGGTGCGACGAGCAGGCCGACTGGATGCCGGACCTCGCCGACATCGAGCGGAAGATCACCGACCGCACCAAGGCGATCGTGATCATCAACCCGAACAACCCGACGGGCGCCGTCTACGACGACGAGATGCTGCGCGGGCTGACGGAGATCGCCCGGCGCCACAACCTGGTCGTCTGCTCCGACGAGATCTACGACCGGATCCTGTACGACGGAGCGACCCACACCCCGACCGCGACGATCGCGCCGGATCTGATGGTGCTCACCTTCAACGGGCTCTCCAAGAACTACCGCGTGGCCGGATACCGCTCGGGGTGGCTGGCGGTCTGCGGTCCGAAGGCGCACGCCTCCTCGTACATCGAGGGGCTGACGATCCTCGCCAACATGCGGCTCTGCGCCAATATGCCGTCGCAGCACGCCGTGGCCACCGCGCTCGGCGGGCGGCAGTCGATCAACGACCTGGTGCTGCCGGGCGGGCGGATCCTGGAGCAGCGGGACGTCGCGTACGACCTGCTCACGCAGATTCCGGGCGTGACCTGCGTGAAGCCGAAGGGGGCGCTGTATCTCTTCCCGCGGCTCGACCCCAAGGTCTACAAGATCAAGGACGACCGGCAGATGGTTCTCGACCTGCTGCGGGCCGAGAAGATCATGGTCGTGCAGGGTACGGGGTTCAACTGGCCGGAGCCCGATCACTTCCGCATCGTGACGCTGCCCTCGCCCGAGGATCTGATGGACGCCGTCCAGCGGATCGGGAACTTCCTGGACGGATACAGCCAGCCCTGACCATGGCGGCGGCTCATAATATCGGATCGCAGACAACTTTAGACTGATTCCAAGCTAGGATGGTTCCAAGCGACATCAGGAGGCCATCCATGTACGAACCGATCCGCACCAAATCGGTCCACACACCGGCCGACCACGCCGACGACTTCCCACGCCGCTCCCGCGAGGAAGAGCTGGACATCCAGCTCGCCGGACACCTGGCCGCGCTCCTCGCGGTCACCGACGAGCTGGGCCTCGGCGTGGCGGGCGACCGAATCGCCGAGCAGGTGGCCAGGCTGCGCGGTGCGCCGCCCGCCCGGCACACCGGTCGCACCGACACACCCGCGCTCACGCTCCACCGTCGTGCCCACGCCCTCGCGGGCCGCGTGCTGGTGGTCGCCGCGTCCCGCGCCGACACGGCCGTCGCGATTCTCGCGGCCGAGCGCATGGACGCCCACACTGCGGCGATCGCCGCCGCCGCTCCCACCGCCTCGCCGCGACTGGCCGGCGCCCTCTGACGGCCCCGGTCCACGGGCCGTCGAGGCGCGTGGACCGGGCGCCACCCGTCCGGGTCCGGAACGGGTAGTGCGACGGGGCGGCGGTCCGGGCGATGGCCCGGACCGCCGTTCCGGTCGAGCGGGACGGTGCTCGCCGGTTGTTGAGCGGGACGGCGCTCGTCAGTTGCGGACCCGTACCGTCGCCGACGCCGTCGAACCGCTGTGCAGGGCGTCGCCGGCGTAGCCGACCTCGTACGTCACATCCCCCGTGACCCGGGGCAGGTCGTCGATCGTGAACGTGCCGTCGGCCGCGACGGCCGCCGAGGTCAGCGTGCCGGTGCCCTTCTTGTCGGTGCGCTGCACGGAGAGGGTGATCCCGGTGGGGAGGGCGCGGCCGCGGCCGGTCAGGGTGCCGGTGATCGTCAGGCCCGCGCTCTTCGTCGCCTCCGCGGGGGCCTTGAGCTCAAGGGTGGTCGGGGCCTTGGCGACCGCGACGGAGAGGGTGCTGTCCTCGGCCGGGCGGTGGGTGATGTCCCCGGTGAAGGAGACGGTGTAGGTGGCGTCGCCGACCAGCGACGGAACGTCGAGAACGGTGAACGAACCGTCGGCGTCGACCTCGACGGGGGCGAGCCTGCGGTCGCCGTTCGCGTCGTGCCGTACCGCCGACACCCTGACCGGCTTGGCGGGCGCGGGTCCGTCCAGCTCCAACCGACCCCGGATGCCGAGGGGTTCACCGACGACGGGCTCCCCCGGGGTGGTGGAGAGCGCGCCGGAGAAACGGGAGTCGTACTGGGTGGCCGGGGGCTGGATGACGTGCAGCCAGTACTCGCTGCCGTACGCGTTGGTGGTGACGGCGAAGAGGCGCGCCCCGTCCTTCGACCAACCGAGCCCGCGCGGCGCGATCCGGTCCCCGTCGAGCGCGCCCTCGAAGGCGAACTCCAGCGGAGCCGTGGCGTCGGTCGGGTCCGCGGGCTGCACCAGCAGGTCGGGGGTGGACCCGGTCGCGGCGGAACCCCGCGCGATGTACGTGCCGTCGCCGCTGAAGGCGACCGCGGACGCCTTGGCCCCTTCGGGCAGCGGCGGGTACGCGGTCGCCGCGTCGGACAGGTCGGCGGCGTCCAGGAGCCGGGTGCCGTAGGCGGCGTCGGCGACGGCGATCCGCCGACCGTCGGCGGACTGGGCGACGTCCCTCGGGTCGAGCGCGCCCCTGCCCTCACTGTCCGCGAAACGGCGCTCCGGACCGCGCACGAGCGTGTCGCCGCTCGCGTCGAACGTGGTGAGGAACGGGTTCGGCTCCCCCGTGCTGGGGACCTGTGCCATGACCACGCGGTCGGGCGCCTCGGGGCCGCTCGCCAGCCGCAGCCGGCCCGCGGCGCTCCAGCCGGTGTCGACGGACCAGTTGCCGCTCGTGCCGTACAGCCAGGTCCAGTTCGTGTCGCAGCCCGAGTAGTACGGCGTCTCGGTGTGCCACTCCTTGCCGCCGGCGAAGGCGACATCGCGGGGGCAGCCCGCGTCGTACGCGGTGAAGGTGAAGCCGGTGCGCTCCTGTGTCACGGTGTCGAACGCGAGGATCCCCGAGGACTGCGAGACGTAGAGCGTCCCGCTGTCGGTGCTGAGGGCCATCCCGGACGGCGCGGCGCCTGTGGGCAGCGAACCGACCTTCCGCCCCTCGAAGTCGTAGACGTGGACCTGGTTCGCGGTCCGGTCCCTGCGGTCGTCCGTGAGGTAGACCCGCTCGTGCACCGAGTCGACGACCATCGCCGAGTACGACGAGATCGGGAGCTTGGCCACGGTGTCGCCGGCCACGGGGCCGTCGGCAGCGCGGGCGGCGGGTGGGGCGAGGGCGGTGAGTCCCGCGGTGGTGAGTGTCAGCGCGGCCAGCGTCGCCGCGATGCGTCCATGGTGCCGGATCTTGTTCAACTGAGTCCCCCACAAGCTCGGTTGGCCCTCCGGTCGGCTCGGCCGGAGGCGATGTGACGGAGCATCGAAGCGTTGTGGAGGTGTTGCGCGCAAGTAGAGGGCGATGTCCGGACGTTCTTCATAAAAGGGGCGGGAAAGAGCGGCCCCCGGAACCGTGAGGGGATTCCGGGGGCCGTACCGCGGTGGGCCGTTGACCCCACAGGTCAGGGCGGATGTCGAGAGACCCGGCCGCGGGGTGGGCGGGGGCGCACCCCGCGCGGGGTGCGCCCGGGGGCGTCAGCCCAGGCGCTGGACCAGCGCGCGGTACTCGTCCCACAGTTCCTTCGGCGTGTGGTCACCGAAGGTGTTGAGGTGCTCGGGGACCAGCGCCGCCTCCTCGCGCCAGACCTCCTTGTCGACCGTGAGCAGGAAGTCCAGGTCGGCGTCGGAGAGGTCCAGGCCCGTGGTGTCCAGGGCGTCCCTGGCGGGCAGGACGCCGATCGGCGTCTCGACGCCCTCGGCCCTGCCCTCCAGGCGCTCGACGATCCACTTCAGGACGCGGCTGTTCTCGCCGAAGCCCGGCCACACGAACTTGCCCGCGTCGTTCTTGCGGAACCAGTTCACGTAGTAGATCTTCGGGAGCTTCGACTGGTCCTGCTTGGCCGCGCCGACCTTGATCCAGTGGGCCATGTAGTCGCCCATGTTGTAGCCGCAGAACGGCAGCATGGCGAACGGGTCGCGGCGCAGCTCGCCGACCTTGCCCTCGGCGGCGGCGGTCTTCTCGGAGGCGACGTTGGCGCCGAGGAAGACACCGTGCTGCCAGTTGAAGGACTCGGTGACCAGCGGTACGGCCGAGGCCCGGCGGCCACCGAAGAGGATGGCCGAGATCGGCACGCCCTTCGGGTCCTCCCACTCGGGCGCGATGATCGGGCACTGGCCGGCCGGGACGGTGAAGCGGGCGTTCGGGTGGGCGGCCGGCGTCTCGGACGCGGGCGTCCAGTCGTTGCCCTTCCAGTCGGTGAGGTGGGCCGGAGCGGTCTCCGTCATGCCCTCCCACCAGACGTCGCCGTCGTCGGTGAGCGCGACGTTGGTGAAGACGGAGTTGCCCCACATGGTCTTCATGGCGTTGGCGTTGGTGTGCTCGCCGGTGCCGGGCGCGACGCCGAAGAATCCGGCCTCGGGGTTGATCGCGTAGAGGCGGCCGTCCTCACCGAACCGCATCCAGGCGATGTCGTCGCCGATGGTCTCGACGGTCCAGCCGGGGACCGTGGGCTCCAGCATCGCGAGATTGGTCTTGCCGCAGGCGCTCGGGAACGCGGCGGCGATGTACTTCGGGCCCTCGCCCTCGCCCTGCGGCGGCGTGAGCTTGAGGATCAGCATGTGCTCGGCGAGCCAGCCCTCGTCGCGGGCCATGACGGAGGCGATGCGCAGCGCGTAGCACTTCTTGCCGAGCAGGGCGTTGCCGCCGTAGCCGGAGCCGTACGACCAGATCTCGCGGTCCTCGGGGAAGTGCGAGATGTACTTGGTGGTGTTGCACGGCCACGGAACGTCTTCCTGGCCCTCTTCCAGGGGCGCGCCCAGCGTGTGGACGGCCTTGACGAAGAAGCCGTCGGAGCCGAGCTCGTCGAGGACGGCCTGTCCCATGCGGGTCATGGTGCGCATCGAGACGGCCACGTACGCGGAGTCGGTGATCTCGACGCCGATCGCGGAGAGCGGCGAGCCGACGGGGCCCATGCAGAAGGGCACGACGTACATGGTGCGGCCACGCATGGAGCCCCGGAACACGCCCTTCTCACCGGTGAAGACGGCCCGCATCTCGGCGGGGGCCTTCCAGTGGTTCGTCGGACCGGCGTCCTCCTCCTTCTCGGAGCAGATGAACGTGCGGTCCTCGACCCGGGCGACGTCGCTCGGGTCCGACGCGGCGTAGTACGAGTTCGGGCGCTTGGTCTCGTCCAGTTTCGTGAAGGTGCCCCTGGCCACGAGCTCCTCGCACAGGCGCTCGTACTCGGCCTCCGAACCGTCGCACCAGACCACCCGGTCCGGCTCGGTGATGGCTGTGATCTCGTTCACCCAGGAAATGAGCTCCTGGTGGTTGGTGGGGACGGTGAGGGGAGCCGCGATGTCGCGCGCCACGATCGCTCCTTGATGAGGATGTCTGTTTGGTTGGCCCCGTGGGGGCTGCGACCCGGATGCTTCGACCCCACTGGCGCTCATCCGGTGCCGACCGCACTCATTTGATCATCCGACCGATGCGCCCATATGTCCAGGGGGCCGCACACGTGAGCATTGCCACTCCCATCCGTTACCTACGGTTGCGTAGGTACGATGCGGGGATGACTGCTGCCGCCGCCGCGCCCGAGCCGACCGGGCTGGAATCAGCCGAGCCCGACACCGCCCCGGTGAAGCCGCGCCTGCGCGGCTGGCTGCACGCCGGAATGTTTCCTGCCGTGATCGTCGCGGGGATCGCGCTGATCGCGCTGACGGGCAGCGTCCGCGGCCGGATCGCCTGCGGCATCTACGTCCTGACCGCGTGCCTGCTGTTCGGTGTGAGCGCGCTCTATCACCGCGGCACCTGGGGCCCGCGCGGCGAGGCGGTGCTGCGCCGGCTCGACCACGCCAACATCTTCCTGATCATCGCGGGCACCTACACCCCGCTGACCCTGCTCCTGCTCCCCGATTCGACGGGGACGCCGCTCCTGTGGGCGGTCTGGGGGGCGGCGGTCGCGGGCATCGCCTTCCGGGTCTTCTGGGTCGGCGCCCCGCGCTGGCTCTACACGCCGTGCTACCTGGCGATGGGCTGGGCCGCGGTCTTCTTCCTGCCGGACTTCATGCGCACCGGCGGGATCGCGGTGCTGGTGCTCGTCGTCGTCGGCGGGCTGCTGTACAGCGCGGGCGGTGTCATCTACGGCATCAAGCGCCCCAATCCGTCCCCGCGCTGGTTCGGCTTCCACGAGGTCTTCCACTCGCTGACCCTGGCGGCGTTCGTCGTGCACTACGTCGGCATCTCACTGGTGGCGTACAACCACCACTGAGGGCCTTCGCGGGAGCGTACGGACGGGGAGCGACGAAGGGTACGGACATGGCCCGGGCGCCCTTCCATGGCCGACAATGACGACCATGGAAGCAACCTCCCGTCCCCCTTCCGTTTCCGCCCCCGGCGCGCAGCCCCGGCCGGGGCTGCGCGAGCGGAAGAAGCTCCGGACGAGGATCGCGATCCGCCGGGCGACGTACCGGCTGATCTCCGAGCAGGGGTACGAGGCGACGACGATCGAGCAGATCGCGGACGCGGCCGAGGTGTCGCCGAGCACCGTCTTCCGGTACTTCGCGACCAAGGAGGACATCGTCCTCACCGACGAGTACGACCCGGTCATGGAAACCGAGCTGCGCAACCGGCCGGCCGACGAGCCTCCGCTGGTTTCGCTGCGGCTCATCATGACCGAGGCGCTGACGGCGTTCCTCGCGGGCGACGAGGAGGAGCTGCGGCAGCGCACCCGGCTGATGGTGGAGGTCCCCGCCGTCCGGGCGCGGGTGGCGGAGACCATGTCGGACACGGCGAAGGTGCTGGCCCGGACACTCGCGGACCGCAGCGGGCGCAGCCCCGACGATCTGGAGGTCCGGGTGTTCGTCGCGGCGGTGCTGGGGGCGCTGCGCGAGGTGACGCTGTACTGGGGCGAGCACGGTCAGGAGGGCGACCTGATCGCTTTGGTCCACCAGGCACTGGACAGGCTCGAAGGCGGCCTGACTCTGTGACCGGGGCGCCTGCTGCGTAGCCGGGGCTCCGACCACAGCCGTCGCGCGGCTGCGGCAGTCGTCCTCGTACGGCTCCGCTCTCAGTCCTGCGACGGGTCCGGTCCGAGGGCCCGCGCCAGTTCCTCCCGGTCCGTCGTCGGAGCGTCGCAGACGAAGTGCCGGCACACGTACGCCGTCGGCGCCCCGCCCACCATCGGCCGGTCCGCCAGCAGCGGGAACTCCGTCCCCGCCGTCTCCCCCGCCGCCACCACCGCGCCGGGTGCCTGCCCCAGCAGCGCCGTACGGTGCAGTGCGCCGCCGACGGACCCGGCGACCGCGACCTCGCGCGGCCCGTCCAGGAGCGCCTCGGCGACCGCCAGCCCCCAGCCGATGAACCGGGGAACCCGCGGCCCGAGCGCCTTCACCACCCCCAACGCGCCCTCGGCGGCGGCGCGGTGGGCCTGAGAGCCGGTGTGCGCGGCGTACGAGAGCAGCGCACCGGCCGCCGCCGTCCAGCCCGCCGGAGTGGCGCTGTCGGTGGGGTCCTGCGGGCGGCGGATCAGCTGCTCGGCGTCGTCCGCCGTGTCGTACAGCTGCCCGCCCTCGCCGGTGAAGTGCTGGAGCACGATGTCGAGCAGGAAGCCGGCGAAGTCCAGCCAGACCCCCTCGCCGGTGACCGAGGCCAGGGCGAGGAAGCCCTCCGCGACGTCGCCGTAGTCCTCCAGGACCCCGGCGTGCCCGCCGGACCGGCCGTCCTTCGAGGTCCGGTCCAGCCGGGCGACGTCGCCCATGTGGACCCGTACCAGCAGGTCCGCCGCCTCGGTGGCGCGCTCGATCAGGTCGGGCCGGCCGAAGTACGCCCCCGTCTCGGCGAGCGCGGCGATCGCCAGGCCGTTCCAGGCGGCGACCACTTTGTCGTCCCGCCCGGGACGCGGGCGCGGCTCACGGGCGGCCAGCAGCCTGGCCCGGATGCCGGCGACCCGGTCCGCGTCCGCGTCGGTGCCGGTCCGCGCGAGCCGGAGGACCGAGGCGCCCTCCTCGAACGTGCCCTCCTCCGTCACGTCGAAATACGCGGCGGCGAACTCCGCGTCCTGATCGCCGAGGACCTCGCGCAGCTGCTCGGGCGTCCACACGTAGTACGCGCCCTCGACATGCCGTCCGGTGCCGTCCTCGCTGTCGGCGTCGAGCGCGGAGGCGAAGCCGCCCTCCGCCGTACGCAGCTCGCGCACCATGAAGTCGGCGGTCTCCAGGGCGACCCGGCGGGCCTGTTCCGAGCCCGTCGCCCGCCACAGGTGGGCGTACACCCGGCAGAGCAGCGCGTTGTCGTAGAGCATCTTCTCGAAGTGCGGGATCAGGGGTCCGTCGGGCCGGCGCAGTACGTACCGGTGGAAGCCCCCGCCCACCTGGTCGAACAGGCTCGACCGCGCCATGGCCGCGCACAGCCCCTCGGCCATGTCCCGGGCCCCTTCGGACTCCGTCCGGGCCCAGTGCCGGAGCAGGAACTCGACGACCATGCTCGGCGGGAACCGGGTGTCGCCGGCGAACCAGCCGGAGGCGGGGTCGTACTCGCGGGTCAGGCCGAGCAGCGCCTCGGCGAGTTCCGCTTCGCCGGGGAGTCCGGCCTTCGTGTAGTCCAGCTGCCGGCCGGCCAGGTCCCGCACGATCTTCCGCGCCACCTCGGCCACCTCGTCGGGCCGCCCGTCCCAGGCCGCCCGTACGCCCTCCAGCACCTGCTTGAAGGACGGCGACCCGTGGCGCGGTTCGGGCGGGAAGTACGTACCGAAGTAGAACGGCTGACCGTCCGGCGTCATGAAGACCGACATCGGCCAACCGCCCTGGCCGGTCGCCGCCTGGAGGGCCTCCATGTAGACGGCGTCGATGTCGGGCCGCTCCTCGCGGTCCACCTTCACGGACACGAAGTGCTCGTTCATGAAGGCCGCCGTCTCCTCGTCCTCGAAGCTCTCGTGGGCGAGGACGTGGCACCAGTGGCAGGAGCTGTACCCCACGCTCAGGAACACCGGCACGTCACGCCGGCGCGCCTCCTCGAAGGCGGCGGGCTCCCACGGCCACCAGTCAACGGGATTGTCCGCGTGCTGAATGAGGTACGGGGACGTGGCGTGCGCGAGTCGGTTGGGCATGCCCCAATCCTTGCGCACTCGGCGGGGGCATGCCCAGGCGCCACGGGACGCCTCACGGGCGGGTGCGCAGCGGGGTACGTGCCGGGGTACGGGTGCAGGGCCGGGGGCCGGGTCAGCCCGCCCACCGTCCGGAGAGGAAGGTGACGGCGAAGACGGTCATCAGGGGTGCCGCGACGGTGAGATAGGCGGTCTTGACGTGGCGGCGCCGCAGGCTCCAGACGGCGAGGCCGGTCCACAGGGGCCACCACAGGAGGGTCGCGCGCGGGATGGAGGTGTACCAGTAGGACGTGCCCAGGGCCCACAGGGTCAGGGCGATGTACACGGCTTCCGGCCAGCGCCGCTGCCGGATCAGGACGGCGCACAGGCCGATGCCGATCACCATGGTGAGGAGTTCGGCCTGGGACATCAGGGCGTACCCGGTGCTCTGGGAGTGTCCGAAGGCCGCGTGCCAGGTGTTCCGCCAGGCTTCCCAGGGGGCGTGGAAGTCGCGGTACCAGCCGCGTTCCTCCGCGTGTTTCCAGGCCATCCAGTCGCCGGTGTGCGTGTGCAGGTACCAGCTGTAAAGCAGCGGCGGAAGGGCGGGCAGCGCCAGCCAGGGAAGACGGCGCCAGTGGGCGGGGGTGCGGGCGGTGACCAGGAAGTGGACCGCGAGGGCCGCGGCGAGGAAGAGGCCGCTGACCCGGACGGTGGTGGCCAGGGACGTCAGGGCGGCGGCGAGCACCCAGTTGAGGCGCTGGGCGGCCAGCCAGGCGGGCAGGGCCAGGGCGAGGAAGAGCGCTTCGGTGTAGCCGGCGGCCAGGAAGACCGCGCACGGGGAGAGCAGGAAGAAGAGGGCGGCGCGCTGTCCGGCGTTCTCCTGGGGCGGGTGTCCCGCGCTTCCCGCGTTGTTCTGCGGCAGCTGATCCACGTCCCTGGGCGGCAGGTGCAGCCGGGCGATCCGGGCCAGGGCCAGTACGGCGACGCCGCCGGCGACGAAGGAGATCAGCGCACCGGCCGCGGGCCAGCTCGGGACGACGGTGTGGACGGCCCGCAGCAGGTACGGGAAGCCGGGGAAGAAGGCTTCTCTGTTGTCCCAATCGGATATCCAGGGGCCGGACCCGCCCGGGAAGTAGCCGTCCTGGGCTATGTGCAGGTAGTGCCACCAGTCCCAGCGCTGCCACGGTGCGAAGAACGAGGCGGGGGCACGGTTTTGACGGTCGTCGGCGAACAGCCAGCGCATGCAGTACGCGGTGGTCCAGATGCCCACCCGGGTCAGCAGGTACAGCCACAGCACCTCGCGGTCGGCGGGCCCCAGCCGGCGGCAGAGCCGGACGAACCGCCGGCCGAAGGATGTCGTGCCCGGTGACGGCGTGCCGGGAGCGGTCCCGGTCCGGGCGGGCGGGCTTTCACGCGGCCGCTGGGGGGTCGAAAGGGTCACAACAGGATCTCCTGGCCTGGATCGGATGTACGCGCCTGGTGCCCCTCCGGGCGGTGCACGGCCACGGGGCACGGGGCACGGGGCACGGGCCGAGCGGCCCCGGTCGGCGCGGTCCGGGGTGCGGAATACGGGATATCGCGGGATGTCAGGGGGGCGTGCTGGCGCTCCGGGTGGGCGTGGCCAGTGTCTCCGAGGCGGTCCGGCCGGGGGTGGTCGGGGTTCCCGAGGTACTCCGGTCGGGAGACGGGGTGCCCGTCGCCGACGGGCTCGTACGGGGCGGGGAGAGCAGCGGCGAGGGCAGCGGGGCGGAGGGGGTGGTGGCCGGGACGGTGGTGCCCGTGCTGTCGGGCAGGAGCGTCGCCACGGCCGCGCCCGTACCGGAGAGGACCAGGCAGGCGCCGACCGCCAGCACGAGAATCCGGTGCCTGCGCACGCGCTGCCCGCGCGCGGTGATGTACGAGGGCGGAGCGGACCGGGCCCGGGACCGGCCGGTGGCCGCGGCCTCCTTGAGCAGGGACCGCAACGGGTCGTCGGGTTCAGACACTGGGCCCCTCCTCGGTACGCGGATCCTGCAGGCGGTGCGAGAGCGTGGCCCGGCCCCGGGCGAGATGCGTCTTGACGGTGCCGGCCGCCAGACCGGTCTCGGCGGCGATCTGCTCGACCGTCAGATCGCATACGTAGTGCAGGGCCAGCGTGCGGCGCTGCTTGGCCGGCAGATCCCGGAGCGCTTCCACGAGCGCCACCGACTCCGGTCCGGGCGCCTCCGCATGAGGCGGGGCACCGCTGCGCCGCCAGGCATCCGCCGCGCGGCGCCGCCCGCGCCAGCGGCTCACCGCCAGCCGCCAGGCGACCGTACGGATCCATGCCTCGGGCTGCCCGTCACGGTCGAGGTGACGCCGTCGGCTCCATCCCTTGACGAAAGCCTCCTGCACCACGTCCTGCGCCTCGTGCTGGTCACCGAGCATCACGAACAACTGCCCCGTCAGCCGGCCGACCGTCTGCGCATAAAACTCTTCGAACTCCTCGACGGTCAACAAACAGCTCCTGGATCTCCTCGGTCTCACCGGGCATACGCCCGGCACCCCGCGTCCGGACTACACGGACCCCGAGAAACCGGCGTGACGGTCGTCACACGGCCGCGCGGCCCGGCCGGCCCAACGCCCCGAGCCGGCCTTCGCCACCGGCAAGGCGGATTGCCGGCCCACCGGCATGGCGGCTCGGGTACGGGGAAGTCTCACGGTGCAGAGGCTGTCGGGTGACCTCCGATCCAGGGCGTGACCGCCCGATCGGAGGTCACCCGACAGCCTCTGGGGCGAGACGGCACACCCACATCCTCTCTCAGGCCCGGTCGGCCGCCTCGCCCCCCTCGCGCCGTCGCGCCGTACGCAGGACACTGGGCGGCGACATCGGCCGAGGCGGGTTTCTTCGTCGTATCCGGAGGGGGATTCACATGCGGGACAGCCATCGGGCGGAAGCCGAAGGGCTGTTGGTACGCGCCATCGAGGAAGAGGTACTGCGCTCGGGCGGGCGGGCCGACGCCGGTGCGCTGACAGCACGCGGGCGGGCGGAGCTCGATTCCCTGACGGCCGCCGCGGCCGACGAGTACGCCGCGTATCTCCAGGCGCTGGACGCGGCGGAGGCCGGGCAGCAGCCGCTGTCGCAGCGGTTCAGCCGGGAAACTCTCGGAACTCCCCTACTGGTCACGGGAGTTGCCGCGATCGCCGCCTTCGGCGCCGATGTCGCGTTCGGTACGGCGACGGGGCCGGCTCTCGGCGCGGGCGCCGTCGTCGCGGTCGCGGGGGCCACGGCGACGGTCGCCAAGGTCACCGCGTCGCACTGGCCCGCCGCCCACCGCCGCGCGGGCGCGCTCGGCCAGCCCGGCGGCACCGAACAGCTGCGGCTGCAGTGGCTGGCGGCGCTGGAGGTACGGGGCATCCGCCCTTTCATCGACCAGCAGCGGATGCTCACCGCGTCGTCGCGCACACCCGCGAAGAAGGTCCCCGTGCAGTCGCGGACCGCCCCGCAGCTGCGGGGCGGGGACCGCAGCGCCGCGGCCCGCATGCGCGCGGTCCTCGACCAGTCGTTCGGCCATCTGCCCGCCGCCGACGGGCCGTTCGCCGGCCGACGGGCCGAGCTGGCGCAGATCGCGCAGTGGGTGCGCGAGGCCCGCGCGTCGACGGAGACCAAGCCGACCGTCGTCATCCTGCACGGCACGCCCGGCGCGGGACGCACCACGCTCGCGGTGCGGGCGGCACGCAGCCTGAAGGACCAGTTCCGGGGCGCGTGCGTGGTGGACCTGCGCGGCGGTGGGTCCGGGGAGGCGCCGCTGCCGACCCGGGACGCGCTGCTGCATCTGCTGAACCGGCTGGGCGCGCCCCGCGAGCAGCTGCTGTTCCGCGAGAGGGCCTCCGCCGAGCAGCAGGTGCGGCGGCTGAGCGAGCTGTACCACCAGCATCTGACCGGCACGCCCGTGACGATCGTCCTCGACGACGCGGCCGACGCGGCCCAGGTCCGCACGCTGGTCCCCGAGCGCTCCGACAGCCTCGTCCTGGTCACCGCCCGCGAGCCCCTGGAGCTGTCCGCCGGCATTCCGGCCCGGGTCCATCACCTGCCGGTCGGCGCGCTGGACGCGGCGGGCGCGGAGGAGCTGCTGCGCGAGGCGGCCGGGGCGACGAAGGAGGAGCCGTACGACGCCCGGTCGACCGACAGTGTCGTGGAGCTGTGCGGCGGGCTGCCGCTGGCGCTGCGCATAGCGGGCTCCTCGCTCGGCGCACGTACCCGCGGCGTGCTCGCCGCCGATCTCGCCGCGTACGGTCCACTCGCGCCGGTCGAGCGGGCGCTGTGGCTGCGCTACACCGACCAGTCCGAGCAGGCGCGGCGGCTGCTGCGCCGGCTCGCGCTGGCCGGGCGGGCCAGCCTGGGCGCCGCGGCGGCGGCCGCGCTGCTCTGCGCCGACGAACAGGAGGCCGAACGGCTGCTGACGGCCCTGGCCGGGGCCGGGCTCCTGGACCACGTACGGGGCTCGCGCTACCGGCTCCACGACCTCGTAAGGGGCTTCGCCCTGGACCGGCTGCGGGACGAGGAGACGGCGGCGGACCGTACGTCCGCGCAGGAGCGGCTGATCAAGAACTACGCGGAGCTGGCCGGTGCGGTGATCCGTATGGTGGACGGCAAGATGTCCACCCGGGCCGGGCAGTTCGGCTCGCACGGCTTCGGTTCGCTGGACTCGGCGCTGCGCTGGCTGGACGACGAGTCGAGTTTCATCACGTCGGCGCTGCGGCACGCGGAGGGCGTCGACCAGGGGGCCGTGCTGGATCTGCTGGGCGCGCTGTGCGACTACTGCCTGCTGCGCGGCGACCTCTACCGGCTGGGCGAGATCAGCGAGTTGACGCAGGCCGTGGACAAGGGGCTGCTGGAGCGGTCCGTGCAGTGGCGCACCGGCATCGCGGCCCGTCAGCTCGGCGAGCTGGACAAGGCCCGCACCACGCTGTCGTCGGTCGTCGGGCTCTACCGCGAGGCGCAGAACGAGGCGGGTACGGCGCTGGCGCTCTGCTCGCTCGGCATCACCCTGCACCACCAGGGCAATCTGACCGAGGCGTCGGCGCGGCTGCGCGAGGCGATCGCGTTGCAGTCCTCCGAGGAGCAGGCCGAGGACCGGGCCTGGTCGCTGCACGCCCTGGCCGCCGTCGAACGGGACCGGGCCCACCTGGCCGAGGCGCTGACCCTCCTGGACACGGCGCTGGCCCTGCACCGGGAGGGCGAGTCGCTGCACGGCGAGGCGTGGACGCGGTTCCAGCTGGGCCAGACCCTGCTGCGGATGGGCGACGTGGCGCGGGCGAAGGACGCGCTGCGCACGGCCCTGGAGCTGTACAGCCGCACCCGTGACGAGCGCGGCGAGGCGTGGGCGCTGACCCAGCTGGCCCGCGCGCGGCTGCTCGACGGCGACCCGGCCCTGGCTGCCGAGGAGCTCAACCTGGCCCTGGCCCGGCACCGCGACAACGAGGACGCGCGCGGCGAGGCGTGGACGCGGTACTACCTGGGCCAGGCCCTGGAGGAGAACGGCGACACCGACCAGGCCGTGCGGCAGCTGGAGCGGGCCCGCACGATGTTCTCCCGGATGCGGGACGTGTACGGGCTGGCGTGCGCCCGGCACCACTCGGGCCGGGTCACCCGGGACCAGCGGGCCGCGCAGACCGGGAACCTCCGCAACTCCGGCTTCGCCCGTCAGCTCCTGGCCGACGCCCGGGCAGACTTCCGGCGCATCGGGGTCGCCCACGGCGAAGCGTGGACGTGCCTGGAGCTGGCCCTGATCGACGCGGGCAACAACCGCGCCCCGCAGGCGCTGGAGCTGTGCGGCGAGGCGGCGGAGCTGTTCGGCTCCTACGGCGACACGCGGGGCGCGGACTGGGCCCGCTTCCTGCGCTGCACGCTGCTGCCGTACGCGTCGCCGGGCGGCAGCGAGGTGGGCACGGCGGTGGCCCAGCAGGAACTGGCCGACCTGCTCCTGGCGGGCCACCGGGCGCGGGACAGCAAGCTGGAGGACTGCGCCGAGGCGTACCGGGTGGTGCTGAACCGCGGCGTGGACCTGGAGGACGGCTGGCAGGCGTGGCGCCTGGGCTTGACACCGACGCGCCACGCCCGGGAGGTCATGGGCGTACCGGTCCCGCCCGCCACCAGCCCGTCCGGCGCCTGACGAGCGCCGCCCCGGCCGGGGCGGCGCTCGTCAGGCGCACGGGGCGGGGCGGCGCGCGTCAGGCGTACGGTGCGGTCACCGGACGTCCCGGTACCGCCCCGCGCCTACTTCCGCTTCGCGGACCCCGCCGCCACCGGGGCTTCGGACTCCTCCGCCGGGTCCGGGGCCTCGACGAAGTCGACCTTGCCCATGTGCCGGTTCATGGACTTCATCAGCAGCCATACGCCGGCGGCGAGCGCCGCGAAGACGAGGAAGCCGAGGACGCCGGGGGTCACCTTGTTGTCGTCGACCTCCTTGGCGAGAGGGACGAGATGGGTCAGTGCCTGGGTCGCGTACATATCAGGCATTGTCGCGGATGCCCGCGAAGAGGTCGCTCTCGGGGAGGGAGGTATCGACGAGAGACTTCGCCAGCTCGTACTCCTCGGTCGGCCAGACCTCCTTCTGGATGTCCATCGGGACCCGGAACCAGCCGCCGTCGGGATCGATCTGCGTCGCGTGCGCGATCAGCGCCTTGTCGCGGATCTCGAAGAAGTCCGCACACGGAACGTGCGTGGTCAGCGTGCGTTCGTCGCGCTCGAACTCCTTCCAGCGCTCCAGCCACTCGCCGTACGGGGACTCCAGGCCGCGGGCCAGCAGCGCCTCGTGGAGCGCCACCGTGCGCGGCCGGTTGAAGCCCTGGTTGTAGTAGAGCTTCTGCGGCTGCCAGGCCGGGCCGAACTCCGACTCGGGGTACAGCTCGGCGTCCGCCGCGCCGTCGAAGGCGATCATCGTGATCTTGTGGGTCATGATGTGGTCGGGGTGCGGGTACCCGCCGTTCTCGTCGTACGTCGTGACGACCTGCGGCCGGAACGCGCGGATGCTGCGGACGAGGCGGCCGGCGGCCTTCTCCTCGTCCTCCAGGGCGAAGCAGCCCTCCGGCAGCGGCGGCAGCGGGTCGCCCTCGGGCAGACCCGAGTCGACGAAGCCGAGCCACTCCTGGCCGACACCCAGGATCTCCCGGGCCTCGTCCATCTCCTTCTTGCGCACCTCGTGGATGTTCTCCTCGATGTACGCGTCGCCCTGGAGCTTGGGGTTGAGGATGGAGCCGCGCTCGCCGCCCGTGCAGGTCACGACCAGCACGTCCACCCCCTCGGACACATACTTGGCCATGGTGGCCGCGCCCTTGCTCGACTCGTCGTCGGGGTGGGCGTGAACGGCCATCAGTCGTAGCTGCTCAGTCAAGACTCGATCCTCAGTGTTTGGGCGCGTGGGCAGGCTTCTATAGTGACCGAACCGGGGGGCGGAAAATTCCTCGATCCCCGGCACAGGAGGAACGATCATGACGGCGGTGCGCGAAGCGCTCCCGGAGAACCGCTACGGCCGCTCCGCGGACCAGCGCGCGGACCGCAGGCTCAGGATCATCGGCTCGGTGCTGGGCGTCGTCCTGCTCGGGGTGGTCGGCTGGATCGGTTACGACTACATCACCGGGCAGGGGATCAGCGCCGAGGTGATCAAGCGCCAGGTCGTCTCGGACGCGCGCGTCGATGTGCACCTGGAGGTGCGCAAGGACAAGGACGCCAAGGGCTACTGCACCCTCCGAGCGCGGCACGAGGACGGCAGCGAGGTGGCCCGCAAGGACTTCCGCTTCGACGACCGCACCGACCGTGTCGACCGCGTGCTGTCGCTGCGTACGACGTCCAGGGCGACCAGCGTCGAGCTGCTGGGCTGCACCACCGACGGCGGGGCGGCGCGTTAACCGCCGCACGCCGGCGCTTCATCGCTCTTGCCGGTGCTGACCCGCGTAAAACGCAGCCCCGGAGAATACCTTCTCCCCCTTTTCCCGGGGAATTGTTAGGCTCGTGGTTTCGCCCACCCGTGGAGGCACATGCTTACGGGTAGGGCGATGCTTTGTATACCCAGTACCGACGAGGAGCACCCTGTGACCCAGACCAGCGAAAACGTCACCTGGCTCACGCAGGAGGCGTACAACCAGCTCAAGGCCGAGCTGGAGTACCTGTCTGGTCCCGCGCGCACGGAGATCTCCGTAAAGATCGCGGCGGCCCGTGAGGAAGGTGACCTCCGGGAGAATGGCGGCTACCACGCGGCCAAGGAGGAGCAGGGCAAGATGGAGCTGCGCGTGCGCCAGCTCACCCAGCTCCTGGAGCACGCGAAGGTGGGCGAGGCGCCCGCCGACGACGGCGTGGTCGAGCCCGGCATGGTGGTGACGATCGCCTTCGACGGCGACCCGGACGACACCCTGACCTTCCTGCTCGCCTCGCGTGAGTACGCGACCGGGAACATCGAGACGTACTCCCCCCAGTCCCCGCTCGGCACCGGCGTGAACGGCAAGAAGATGGGCGAGGACGCCGAGTACGAACTGCCGAACGGCAAGATGGCCACCGTGAGGATCCTCGCGGCGAAGCCGTACACGGGCTGATCCGGCACCACTGACGTGAGGGAGCCTCCGGCGGGCCGGAGGCTCCCTCACGTGTGCGGCATCTCTCAGACCGCGACCTGCCGGTACTTGCGCACCGCCAGTGTGCGGAAGACCACCAGGATCAGCAGCGACCGGAGCAGCGACGCCCGGACCGGGTGCACCATCGGCCAGGCGTCCGACGGCGACACGCCGACGCCCGGTGAATACATCCGGCGAACACGCGCGCGGTCACCGGGCGGCGCGCCGGCACCGTAACGCGATACATCGCGACACACAAAGGTCAGCTCATCACGAGGTAGCCCGCGTCACGCAGCGCCGCCGAGACCTCCTCGCAGTGCTCCGGCCCCTTCGTCTCCAGTTGCAGCTCCACCTCGACCTCGGTGAGCCCGAGCCGGGGATCGGTCCGCACATGGCCGATGTCGAGCACATTGGCGTCGACGACCGAGAGCACGGCCAGCAGCGTGGCCAGCGCGCCGGGGCGGTCGGTCAGCCGCAGCCGCAGGCTCAGATAGCGGCCGGCCGCGACCATGCCGTGCGTCAGGATGCGCTGCATCAGCAACGGGTCCACGTTGCCGCCCGACAGCAGCGCGACCACCGGCCCGCGCAGCGACTTCGGATCGCTCAGCAACGCCGCGACCGGGCTCACGCCGGCCGGTTCCACCACCAGCTTCGCCCGCTCCAGACAGAGCAGCAGCGCACTGGACAGCTCGTCCTCGGAGACCGTACGGACCTCGTCGACCAGCTCCTTCACCAGGCCGAACGGCACATCACCGGGGCGCCCCACCTTGATGCCGTCCGCCATCGTGTTCAGCGAGCCGATCGACACCGGATGCCCCGCGGCCAGCGACGGCGGATAGCAGGCCGCCCCCGCCGCCTGCACGCCGACGATCCGCACATCGGGCCGGAGCGCCTTCACCGCCACCGCGATGCCCGCGGCGAGACCGCCGCCGCCGATCCCGACGACGATGGTGCGCACCTCGGGGCACTGTTCGAGGATCTCCAGGCCCACCGTGCCCTGTCCCGCGATGATGTCCGGGTGGTCGAAGGGGTGAATGAAGACCGCGCCGGTCTCCTGCGCGTACTCCTGGGCGGCGGCCAGCGTCTCGTCGACGACATGGCCGTGCAGCCGGACCTGCGCCCCGTACTGGCGGGTGGCGGCCACCTTCGGCAGCGGCGCCCCGACGGGCATGAAGACCGTCGACCGTACGCCGAGCAACGCAGACGCGAGTGCGACACCCTGCGCATGGTTTCCGGCGCTCGCGGCCACGACTCCGGCCGCCCGCTCCACCGGGGACAGCCCGGCGATCCGTACGTATGCACCACGCAGTTTGAACGAACCGGTCCGCTGCAGGTTCTCGCACTTGAAGTGGACCGGCGCGCCGACAAGCTCCGTCAGGTGGCGGCTGCCTTCCATGGCGGTCACCCTGGCCACACCGGAGAGCATCTTCTGCGCCCCGAGGACGTCATCGAGAATCAGCGGGGGAAAAGAGCCGGTCGCCGAGAAGTTCATACCGCAAGTCTTGCAGCTCGGCGGGGTGCCGGACGCCTCGTAGGATCCCGGCCCGCCCCGTTGTCCACAGGTTTGTGCAGCGCTGGTACGCGTTGCACGAAGGCCGCGTACTCTGTCCCCCACCCATCCGACACCGCACGAAGAGAGCCCCCGGCCATGCCCCCTCAGGACATGACGACAGCTGCGTCTCCTTCCGGGGGCGCCACCCCCGAATCCACGGGTTCCGACCACGTCCTCGATGCGCTGCAGCACCAGGTCGCGGTATTCGCCCGACGTGCCGAGCAGACCCGCCTCGGCGGTGTCGGCGAGGTGCGCAATTCCATGGACCGTGCCGCCTACCTGCTGCTCAACCGGCTGGACCGGGAAGGTCCGATGGGCGTCAAGGCACTGGCCGCGGGCATGGGAATCGACTCCTCGACCGTGACCCGGCAGGTCGCACCGCTCGTCGACACCGGCCTGGTCAAGCGCACCTCGCACCCGGAGGACGGCCGGGCCGTCGTGCTCCAGCTGTCGCCGCGCGGCCAGGCACGACTGGAGGAGGTCCGCGCCTCCCGCCGCGAACTCATGACGCAGGTGACGGACGAGTGGACGCCCGAGGAGCGCGAGACGTTCTGCACGCTGCTCACCCGGTTCAACACGGCACTGGCCGCCCGGCAGGCCACGCGCCACGCTCCCCGGACCGGATGAGCGCAACAGCGGCAGCCGGCCGCGCCCGCAGCCGCTGAAGGGCTGCCGCGCGCACGCCTCTTGACCAGGAGCCCCCGCAAAGGCTCGGATGAGGACTGTGCGAGAGCGCCAGGCGGGCCGGGAGCGGCGCCGCGCCCAGGAGTTCGAGACCTTCGTGGCGGGCGCGGCCGGCCGACTGCTGCACACGGCGACGCTGCTCACCAGCGAACCCCTGCGGCCGCCCGGCGCGAACCCCCGGGCCCAGCGGATGCTCACGGCCGCGTTGGCACGCACCTACGCACAATGGGAACGGCTGCGCGGCGAGGACCCGTACGACCGCACCCGGCGGGAGCTGGCCGTCCGGTTCGCCCACGAGGTCTGGCGCCACCACCGCCCGCGCGGCGGTCTGCTGGACCGGCTGACCGCGCAGGAACGCCTGGTCCTCGTGCTCCGGCTGTACGAAGGAGTCGCGGAGGAGCAGGCCGCGGCGCTGCTGGGGCTTTCGGTGGACCGGGTCCGGGCGATCTGCAACCGCTCGGTCGCCACGCTGCGCGGCACCCGCCGCCCCACGGCCCGGCGCGGATGGCAACGGCCCCTGGAGACCGCGCCGTGAGCCGCAGCGGGGAGGACGAGGTCCGGCACATGCTGGACGGTCCGCACCCGCAGGTCCCCGCCGGTCTCGCCCAGCGGGCGGCCGAGCGCGGCGCCCGCCTGCTGCGCCGGCGGCGCCTCGCCCACCGGCTGATGCTGCTGCTGACCTGCGCCGCGGTGGTCGCGTTCCTGGTGTGGGCGGTGACGGCCCAGCCGTGGCAGGTGCCGCCCGCCGAGACGACGCCGCCGCTGGAAGGCTGGTGAGGACGGGTTCCGGGCGACCCGTCGAACTATCCTGGAACGGGGCGCCGTGGGAACCGGCCGAGGAGGCTGTGATGACCAGGAAAGTCGCCGACTGCCGCAAGTATCCGAGCGTCACGAACTGCTCACTCACCATCTCGGGCGAGGAAGAGGAAGTCGTACGGGCTGCGGCGGAACACGCGGTCTCCGTCCACGAGCACACCGACAGCCCGGAACTGCGCGAACAGATCCGGGCATCGCTGGACGACGAGAAGACCTGAGCCCGAACCCGGGCCCGAGCCCCAGCCCGAACCCGAGCCCGGGCCCGAGCCCGTGCCTGACGTGGTGCCGCGCGAACGGGGCCGGGCATCGCCGGACGCATCACCAGCCGTATCACCGGACGCATCACCGGACGCATCACCGGACGCATCACCGGACGACGAGCGGACCGGGGCCCGACAGTGAGGCGCGACCCCGACCCGCCGGGCGGGCACTATCCGAGCGCCTGCGTCAGATCCGCGATCAGGTCGTCGACGGACTCGATGCCGACGGAGAGCCGGACGAGGTCGGCCGGCACCTCCAGCGCGGACCCCGCCGCCGAGGCGTGCGTCATGCGGCCCGGATGCTCCACGAGCGACTCGACACCACCCAGCGACTCACCGAGGGTGAACAGCTTCGCCCGGTTGCAGACGTGGACCGCCGCCTCCTCGCCGCCCACGACCCGGAAGGACACCATGCCGCCGAAGGCCTTCATCTGCTTGGCGGCGATCTCGTGGCCCGGGTGCTCGGGCAGCCCCGGGTAGAGGACCTGGGTGACCTTGGGGTGCCGGGTCAGCAGATCGGCGATCTTGGTCGCGTTCTCGCTGTGCCGGTCCATGCGGACCGCGAGGGTCTTGATGCCGCGCAGCACCAGCCAGGCGTCGAACGGTCCGGCGACCGCGCCCATCGCGTTCTGGTGGTACGCCAACTCCTCGGCCAGTTCCGGGTCGTTGACGATCAGCGCACCGCCGACGACATCCGAGTGGCCGCCCATGTACTTGGTGGTGGAGTGCACCACCACATCGGCCCCCAGGGCGAGGGGCTGCTGGAGGTAGGGACTGGCGAAGGTGTTGTCGACGACCAGCCGCACACCCGCCGCGCGGGCCACTGAGGCGATCGCGGCGATGTCGGTGATGCCGAGCAGCGGGTTGGAGGGGGTCTCCACCCAGATCGCCTTGGTACGCGGGGTGATCGCCGCCCGTACCGACGCCACGTCCGAGGTGTCGGCGACGGAGAAGTCCACGCCCCACCGCGAGACGACCTTCGCGAACAGCCGGAACGTGCCGCCGTAGGCGTCGTTCGGGATGACCACGTGGTCGCCGGGGCTGAGCAGCGTACGGAGCAGGCAGTCCTCGGCGGCGAGTCCGGAGGCGAAGGCGAGCCCGCGACGGCCGCCCTCCAGAGCCGCGAGGTTGTCCTCCAGTGCGGTACGGGTCGGGTTGGCGCTGCGGCTGTACTCGTAGCCGCCACGCAGTCCGCCCACACCGTCCTGCTTGTACGTGGACACCTGGTAAATGGGGGGAACAACGGCGCCGGTGAGGGGATCGGCGGTATTTCCCGCGTGGATCGCGAGAGTCTCGAAACTCTGCTGGTCACTCATGGGGCCCGAGCGTAGTTCGTCCCGAGGGCGCCTACCGGGCCACCGGGCCGTCCGGTGACAATGGGGACATGGAGATTCTCTGGTTCCTGCTCGCGCTGTGCATGCTCGCCGCGGTCGTCGGTCCCTTCGTGCTGCGCCGCCGCGGCGGTATCCGACAGGTCCTGCCCGGTTCGCCGGACGCCGCCGACCCGGACACGTACGGCTTCGCCCGCCAGGAGGAACTGGACATCCGGCTGCCGGGGCCCGACCAGGATCTTCTCGATGTGCTCGACGTCGTGCAGCGCTCCCAGGACTGGCGGGCGGCCTCGCAGTTGCTGGCCGGTACGCCCAAGGAGGGCGAGGTGCGCTGGCAGCGGGTGCAGGCGTTCGCCGGTGCCGCCTCGCTGGAGCTGGCGCAGCAGCCCGGTGTGGGTGGTGCGTGGCTGCGCGCGTGGCGGGCCGAGGCGCCGAAGGACGCGGGCGGTGCGGCGGTGCACGCCGAGTTCCTGGTGCAGCAGGCGTGGCGCTCCTCGACCGCGGGGACGGACGACTTCCGGATCATCCTGGAGGAGGCCCGTACGGTCTGCGGCCAGGCGGCACTGCTGGCGCCCGGCGACCCGGTCCCGTACATCGTCGAACTGGCCGTCTCCCGCGGACTCGGCTACTCCCACGAGGAGTTCGACCGGCTCTGGGCGAAGGTGATCGACCGGGCCCCCGCCCACATGGGCGCGCACATCGCCGCGCTGCACTACTGGTGCGAGAAGTGGCACGGCTCCCGCGAGGCGGCCGACCGCTTCGCCACCACGGCCGCCGCCCGCGCCCCGCAGGGCTCCCTGCTGGCCGCGCTGCCGCTCTTCGCGGTGTACGAGCATCTGCCCGAGGTCAATCTCGTGCAGGGCTTCTACCGCAGCGCGGTGGTGACGAAGGCGGTCGAGGGCGCCCTGTTCGCGGTGCACGCGGCCCGTGCGGACGACCCGATGCTCGCCCACGTCCGGCATCTGCTGGTCCTCTTCCTCGTCCGGATGGAACGCTGGTCGGAGGCGATGAACCAGTTCGTCCACATCGACGGCCACGTGGGCGCCCTGCCGTGGACCCAGAGCCCCGACCCGGCCGCCGAGTACACGGTCTACCGGGCGCTGGCGGTCGCCGGCTACGAGGCGAACGGCGGCAGCCCGGCGACACTGCCGCGGTAGCCGCGTACGGAATCCATGACGCCCCCCGTGCGTTGTAGCGGGGGCAGACCGACCCCGGAGGAGCCCCCGCATGTTCCTGCACCGCCGTACCCCGCAGCTCCCCACCCCGGAGGAGGCCCTGAAGGGCCGCCCCACCCCCGAGTTCACCGTCCCGTCCCGCCACACGGTCCTCGGCAACCCTCTGCTGGGCCCGTACCCGGAGGGCCTGGAGGTCGCCGACTTCGCACTGGGCTGTTTCTGGGGCGCCGAGCGTAAATTCTGGCAGACGGACGGCGTCTGGACGACGCTCGTCGGCTACCAGGGCGGCTACACGCAGAACCCCGCGTACGAAGAAGTCTGCTCGGGCCTGACCGGCCACACGGAAGCGGTCCGCGTCGTCTTCGACCCGAAGACCGTCTCGTACGCCGAGCTGCTGAAGCTGTTCTGGGAGTCCCACGACCCGACCCAGGGCTTCCGCCAGGGCAACGACGTGGGCACGCAGTACCGCTCGGCGATCTACACCCACTCCCCCGAGCAGGCAGCAGCCGTGGCAGCCTCCCGCGAGGCCTACCAGAAGGTCCTCACGGGCTCCGGCTACGGCGAGATCACCACGGAGATCCTCCCGGCGGAGGGCCGCACGTTCTGGCCTGCCGAGACATATCACCAGCAGTATCTTGACCGCAACATCAACGGGTACTGCGGGATCGGTGGCACGGGTGTTTCCTGCCCGATCGGTGTCGCTCCGGCCGACGACAAGTGAGTCCTGACCTCGCCCCCGAGCTGCTGGCGAGACTGTGGCGCGAACGTTGGCGGTCGGGTCCGCCCGTCGCCCACACGTTTCGCGACCACCACGGCCGGTATGGCCTGGGACCGAGCCGGCCTCGCGGCCGCGCCACAACACCGAGAGGCCCGCCGAAGCCCTGGGGGTGGCCCGGCCGTGATGCCCTGTTCTCAGCGGCTCTGGGCTTGCGGGGCGGTCGGTGACGACGACGACGGCTGCTGCAGAGGTAGCGGCGAGGCACTGCAGGTCGTGGGTCTGGCGTGTGCGGTGGGTGGGGTGCTCAGGTGTTCGTCGGATGTGAGGGGGCTCGCGGTGCGCGGCGGCGGCGGGGGGTGGCCCGGTTGGGTGGGGGCTGGGGCGGTGGCTGGCCTGGGCCGGGGAGGGGTTGGAAGGGGAGGGTGCCGCGATAGCCGACTGCGAGCGCGAGCTGGTGTCCGGCCAGGCGGCGGGCGTCGTCGAGCGACAGGGAACCGGGGTCGGTGAGGAGCCGGTTGGTCAGGCCGTCGAGGAGGGCCATGGCGATGGTGGCCACGTCGCGGGGGGCGCAGTCGTGGAAGTCGCCGCAGTCCAGGCCGTCTTCGATGGCGGCGACGAGCGGGGCCAGGACGCGGCGGCGCAGTTCGGCGAGGGCGGCGGTGAGTTCGCCCGACCCGGTGGAGCGGATCTCCAGCTCGCTCCACAGGCGGCATTCGAGGACGTCGTCGTGGGTGAGCGGAAGTCCGAAGTCGATGAGGTCGGCGAGGCGTTCGGCCGGCGCTTCGCGGTCGGAGCTCTGTGTCCGGCCTTCCAGTCGGGCTTCGGCGCGGGTGAGCGAGTAGGCGAGCGCGTCGGTCAGCAGCCGGTCGCGGCCGGTGAAGTGGTAGTGCACCAAGGCGGTGGAGACTTTGGCGTGGGCCGCGATGTCGGCGATGCGGACGCCGTCGAACCCGTCCCGGGCGATGAGTTCCACCGCGGCCTGCAGGATGCCGTCGCGGCCACCGGTGACCCCGCCGGGGGCGGCGCTTTTGGCGGTCGGTGCGGTGGTGCCGGTTGCCTTGTTCACGGATTCGATCCTTGCACACCTCTTGCCGCGGCCGACTCCCTGACTTTAAAGTCAGCCCACCTGATGCTGACTTTAAAGTCAGCGATTTGTGCAAGGAGAGCACCATGAGTCGCTACGGCACGATGTTCGGCCCGGACATCACGTTCCACGGAGTCGAGACCTGCACCCTCGACGAGCCGGACACCTACCGGGGTGCCGACGTCGTGATCGTCGGCGCCCCCTTCGACGGAGGCGTGAGCCACCGCCCGGGCACCCGATTCGGCCCGCAGGCGATCCGGTCAACCGACTACCTCGCCCCCGACGCCTCGCGACCGTCGCTGCCGTTGCGCGTGGACGCACTCGCGGATCTTCGCGTCCTGGACGCCGGCGACGTGGAGATGTTCGCGGGCGACATCGAGAGCAGTATCCAGGCGATCGAGAAGGCCGTGCACGCCATCGCCTCCTCCGGTGCGATCCCGCTCGTACTCGGCGGCGACCACACCATCGCGCTGCCGGACATCACCGGCGTCGCCCGCCACCACGGCTTCGGCCGGGTGTCGGTCATCCACTTCGACGCGCACGCGGACACCGCGCACATCGAGTTCGGCCACCTGCACGGGCACGGTCAACCGATGCGCCGCCTGCTGGAGTCCGGAGCCGTGCGCGGCGACCGCTTCCTCCAGATGGGCCTGCGTGGCTACTGGCCCGATGCCGAGACACTGGACTGGATGGCCGACCAGGACATGCGCTCGTACGAGATGAGCGAGATCGTCACACGCGGCCTCGACGTGTGCGTCGAGGAGGCCATGGGCATCGCGCTCGACGAGTGCGACGGCGTGTTCCTGTCCATCGACGTCGACGTGGTCGACCCGGGCATGGCACCGGGCACCGGCACCCCCGAGCCCGGCGGCCTGACGTCCCGACAGCTCCTGGACACCGTCCGGCGTCTGGCGTTCGAACTCCCGGTCGTCGGCATCGACGTAGTCGAGGTGTCGCCGCCGTACGACCACGCGGACATCACCGCCATGCTCGCCAACCGGATCGTGCTCGAAGCCCTGTCCGGGATCGCGGCCCGCCGCCGCGGCGACACCTGGCAGCCGGCCCGCCCGCTGCTCGAAGGACGCGGCACCGCAGCGAAGTGAGCAAGACCCAGTGTTGACTTCCTCCCCCTCGTGAACGAGGGGGATTCCTACGGCTCGCGCCGTGGGGGTTTCTGCTTCGTCGCCGACTGCCCGCCCGGAGAACTCCGTTGAGGTCTTACACCAGCTCCACAGACTGTTACCGCCAGCCCGGCGGCCAGAAGGTTCTTCGCTGCGTTCACGTCCCGGTCGTGGGTCGTTCCGCAGTCGCACGTCCAGGTACGGACGTTCAGCGGCATCTTCTCGGCGAGGGTGCCGCAGGCGGAGCACAGCTTGGACGAGGGGAACCATCGGTCGACGGCGATCACCTCGCGCCCGTACCAGGCGGCCTTGTACTCCAGCATGGAGCGGAACTCGCTCCAGCTCGCGTCCGAGATGGCTCGGGCGAGCGTGTGGTTCTTGACCATGTTGCGCACGGTCAGGTCCTCGATCACGAGCGTTTGGTTTTCACGCACGAGACGAGTGGTCAGCTTGTGGAGCAGGTCACGGCGACGGTCGGCGATCCTCGCGTGGATCTCGGCGACCTTGCGCCGGGCCCTGGCCCGGTTGGCGCCGTCGCCCCTGGCCTTGCGGGACAGTTTCCGCTGAGCTTTGGCGAGTCGGGCGCGGTCTTGGCGTTCGTGCCGGGGGTTGGCGATCTTCTCCCCGGTGGAGAGGGTCAGCAGGTGGTCCAGGCCGGCATCGATTCCGAGCGCGCTGTCGGTGGCGGGGAGGGGCTGGATGGACGGGTCGTCACACAGCAACGAGACGAACCAGCGTCCCGCCGCGTCCTGGGAAACGGTCACCGTGGACGGCCTCGCCCCCTGGGGGAGCGGCCGGGACCACACGATGTCCAGCGGTTCGGTCATCTTCGCCAGGGTCAGCGCCCCGTCACGGAAGCGGAACCCGCTGGTAGTGTACTCCGCCGACTTCCGCGACTTCTTCCGCGACTTGAAGCGCGGGTACTTCGCCCGCTTGCCGAAGAAATTGGTGAACGCGGTCTGCAGGTGCCGCAGCGTCTGCTGGAGCGGCACCGACGAGACCTGGTTGAGGAACGCCAGCTCCTCGGTCTTCTTCCACGCCGTCAGCATCGCCGACGTTGCGTTGTAGTTGACCCGCTCCTGCCGCACCCATGCCTCCGTGCGGGCGGCGAGCGCCAGGTTGTAGACCTTCCGCACGCAACCGAACGTGCGCGACAGCTCGGCTGCCTGCGCATCGGTCGGACAGAAGCGGTACTTGAACGCCCGCTTCACACAGCTCGTGGTCACGCTCACAAACTAGCGGTGCTGCGAGTTAAGATCAAATCTGCGGGTCACAGCACGGCTGTTCGCCCCGGGGGCGAAACTCCGCTCCTTGCCCTGCTCCGCAGGAGTCCGTTTCCTCTCCGCCCTGAAGGGCGGAGTATCCACGGAGGAATCCGATGAACGCGGCGGCCGGAGACGTCGTGCGGCCTCACCCGGCCGCCCCCGGCCCTCGAACCCCGGGCCGCCATGGCTGTACCGCAGACGCGCTCCCTCCTTACCGCCCGCCCGTCTCCCGAGCCTGGAAGGACCGTCCGTGACCACGCCCGAATCCGCCAGAACCACCGACACTGCGCAGCACCCGCCCGCCGCCCACGTAGAGACATACGGCATCGAGCACATCCCCGAAAGCGAGCGCTACGGCAAGCCCCGGGACATGCTCTTCGTCTGGGCCGGCGCCAACGTGAACTTCCTGTCGGTCGTCCTCGGCGGCTCCCTCGTACTGCTGGGCCTCGACCTGTGGCAGAGCCTCGCCGTCATCGTGGCGGGCAACCTCTTCTGGGCGTTCAACGGCATCCTCGCCATTTCCGGCCCGGTGTCCGGAACCCCGTGCAGCGTGCTGACGCGCGCGACCTACGGCATCCGCGGCAACCGGGTCGGTTCGCTGGCCACGAACTGGTCGGTGTGCGTCGCGTATGCGGCGGTCAATCTCGGCTTGGGGGCGCTGGCCGGGTTCGCGCTGCTCGACTACCTCGGCATTACGGTCACGACAGCGGTCGAGGCAGCCGTGGTCGCCGTACTCGCCGGCACGACCTTGCTCGTCAGCGTCTACGGCCACGCCCTCATCCTGCGCCTCAGCCCGCTGTTCACCGCCACACTGACGGCCACGCTGGTGCTTCTGGCCGGCTTCGTCGTCGCCCACGCCGAACCCGGCCATGTCCCCGAAGGGGCACCACACGGCGCCGACCTCGGAGCCGCACTGCTGATCGGTTTCGCGATCATCGCGTCCGTCCCGCTGTCGTGGGGAAGCGGCGCCGACTACGCCCGCTACCTGCCCGCCGACGCGTCCCCACGAGCCGTGGCATGGTGGACGACGCTAGGCGGCTTCGTACCGACCGTCCTGCTCAGCATCGTGGGCGTACTCGCCGGCACTGCCGTCGACATGACCGACCCACAGACCTCACTCAAAGACATTGTGCCCGGCTGGTTCTACCCACTGCTCCTGCTGGCCATCGTCCTCGGCTCCGTCGCCAACAACATCCTCACCACGTACAGTTCCGGCCTCGCACTGCAGGCCGTGGGCGTCCGCATCAGCCAGTGGGCCGCAGTCCTGCTCGACGGCCTCGCCGCCACCGCCATCACCGTCTATGCGCTGTTCATCACCGACTTCCTCGACGCACTCAACGAAATCCTCGAACTCACCGTCGCCGTCCTCGGCCCCGGCCTCGCGATCAGCGTCGCCGACGTCATCCTGCGCCGCAACCACTACCGCGGCCCCGCGCTGCACAACGAGACCCCCACCAGCGCCTACTGGTACCACGGCGGCATCAACGTGGCCGGGCTTGCCGCCCAGCTCCTCGGCACCGGCGCCGCGCTGCTGTGCCTCAACTCGCTGTACGTCGGACCTGTCGCGTCGGCGCTGAACGGAGCGGACGTGTCCGCGCTGCTCGGCCCACTCGTCGGCGGCCTGACGTACACGGTCCTCTTCCACTCCCTCTACTCCCGCCAACTCGACCGGGTCCGCCAAGACCGAGCTGTCGAGTCCGCCCGGTCGACGGCCGCCATCGCTTGAGCGTGATGCCGCAGATCGCGGCAGTACCGTCACGTCGTCTCAAGGAAGGAGTGGAGCTGGTGTCGGGGTAGCGGAAGACGAACCCGGCGGAGCCGTCGAACGACCTGCGTGGCGATGTGCCGTGCGTGCTGTTTCACACCTGCGTACGCGAGGGAGAAAATTCCCGGCCCGGCCGGAGACGGCTGCGCAGCTCTGCGCTGGACACGGCTCGCCCGCGCTCCGGAAGAAGCTGTCGTCGGGGCGGGGCCATCGCGATCCCGCCTACTGGATCAACCGGGACGGATACGTAGCGGAGCAGTTGTGGCTCGATACCCAGGAGGGTCGGAGCGAGCCGTTTGCCGATTCCTGGGTTGAGAGAGGGCTTCTCGAAGACCTGATGAAGGAGAGCGAGACCACCAGAGCCGCTATGACCAAGCTGGCCATGGATGTCTCCCTCGCGGGGCCCACGGAAGTGGCGGATGCTGCGGCATCGGCGATGGATGCCGCACATGCGATGTTGGTCCATCTCAGACTTGGCTGGTGGGGCGGTCTGGGAACGGGTGCGGCCACCGTTGATCATCGTGAGTTGTGTGGACTTACGAAGAGACGGTGGCCGCAGGTCACGGCATAGATCCCGGTCGTTGGCGGGAGGCGTTCGAGGTGGCCATGGGCCGTATCGCGGGCCGATTCGCCCGGGTCGAACCCCGTTTGAGGGCCAGCCGGTTGGTGCTGGGGCTGTTGTCTGACCTGCCGCGCAAGAACTGCTGGACGATCGCGGAGTGGGCCGGGGAGAATACTCCGCACAGTATGCAGCACCTGCCGTGCCGCGCGTCCCGGGACGCTGATGCCGTGCGTGATGACGTGCGCGAGTACGTCGTCGAACATCTCCATGACGAGGCGGCGGTGCTGGTCGTGGACGAGACCGGCGACGTGAAGAAGGGCATCCGCACCGTCGGGGTCCAGCGCCAGTACACCGGCACCGCCGGACGGATCGAGAACTCCCAGGTCGCCGTCTATCTCGTCCATGCGGGCGCCCGCGGGCACGCGGCGGTGGACCGGGAGCTGTACGTCCCACGGTCCTGGACTGCCGACTCTGGGCGATGCGGGGCGGCCGGGCTGGGCGAGGAAACCGTCTTCGCGACCAAGCCGGAACTGGCTCGCGTCCTGATCGAACGGGGACTTTCAACCAGTGAGATCCGCCTTCAGGCCGGTACCGCGCTTGTGGAGGAGTCCATGTGCCGCCACTGCAAACACTCGATCACACGGATCGGCGATTCCGCATGGCCCCGGAGGGTGGTCCGGGGCCGTAGCGGGCTCGGGGGACGGGCTCGGGGAGTGGGTTCAGGGGACGGGCTCAGTGGACGGGCTCAGGGGGCGATTTCCTTCGACACCCGTTCGCCGGAGGCGATGGCGCCGTCGAGGTAGCCGAAGTTGTCCAGGGAGGTGTGCTCACCGGCGAAGTGCACGTTGCCCTCGGGGGCGGGCTGGGCGCCCCAGAGGGTGGTGTACTGGCCGACGCGGGGGCAGGTGTAGGCGCCCTTGGACCAGGGGTTGAGGAACCAGGCGTCGCGGTACGCCTTGCCGTTGTACGCGGCCGTGACACCGGGGAAGATCGGTTCCATCTTGGACAGGAAGGTGCTGACCTGCGCCGCCGGGGCGGTGTCGAAGGCCGCGCCCGTCCAGCCGCCGGTCACCTGGGAGCCGCCGGGGAACTGGCACAGGATGCCCTGGGGCAGCGCCTGACCTGCGGTGTCGTCCCAGACGGTCTGCACGGAGTCGGGGTTGGTGTACGCGGCACCTCCGTACTTCTGCGCGACCCACGGCCGGGTGGTGAACTGCACGTGGAGCTTGGCGTTGGCGCCCAGGTCCAGTTTCTGGATCGCCTGTGTCTTCAGCCCCGAGAAACCGGCGCCGCTCAGGTCGCAGTCGCGCAGTGTCATGAAGGGCAGCGCGAGGACGGCCTTGTCCGCGGTGACGTCGGTGGTGGCCAAGCCGTCACTGAAGGTGCAGGTGACCGTCCCGTCGGGGTTGGACCTGACCGCCACCAGCTTCTTCCCGTACTGCACCGTGCCGGACGGCAGTTGGTTGATCATCCCGGTGACGATCTGGTCGTTGCCGCCGACCACCGAATACTTCTCGTCGCCGCCGGGGAGCGGGGCGATGGAGCCCGGGACGTTCCAGCCCAGCAGGTAGATCAGGTTCAGCGCGGGCTGCCGGCTGGCGTCGAGGCCGTACTCGGAGATCACATTGGACTGCATGAGCTTGGCGAACCGGCTGCCGAGGCCGCCGGGGACGTTGGCGGCCAGCCACTCGTCGACCGTCATCTGGTCCAACTGGCGGCCGCGCGCGGTGTAGTTGCCGTAGGTCTGCGGATAGGGCGCGGCGGCCAGTTCGGCGGCGAACTTCGGCTGCATCACCTTCCAGTCGGCGTTGGCCTCCTTGGTGCTGTAGAGGGCGCCGTCGATCCAGTACTTGTCCCCGTACGGCGACTGGTTGCCGCCGTTGACGGTCATCATCGGCAGACCGAGCGCGCTGACCAGGGCACGGGCGGCGGTGTGGTCGGTGTTGATGAAGGCGCCGCCGTGCTCGACGACATGGCCGGCGTCGAAGAAGTTGCGCAGGCTCCAGCACCGGCCGCCGGCCCGGGTGTTGCCCTCGTAGACCGTGGCGGCGATGCCCTTCCTGCGGTACAGGTCGTGTGCGGTCCGCAGGCCGGCCAGGCCGGCGCCGACGATGACCACCCTGGGTGCGGTGGCGGCGTTGGCCGCCGGGGCCTGGAGAAGCGAGTTGACGCCGAGTCCGCCGGCCGCGGCGACCACGACGCCGCCCGCAGCGCCGCGCAGGAACTGCCGACGGCTCGCGCCCTCGGCCACGGCGGCTGCCCGCCGGCCCTGGATCTCCTCCACCGGCACACCGGTGCGTGCCGCTTCTTCGTGCGCCGAGAACATGGCGCGCAGTTGGGTGCTGAGACGGGTACGGCCCTGGAATCCGGCCATGCCGAAGTCCTTCCTCTGAAAGGGAGCGGTGCCTGGGGAAAGGAGGTAGTGGCGCCCAACGGTTGTGGTGCGCGAGCCCGTTGTGGGATCTCCGTGCCCGGGTGCGGGATGCCCGGAGTGGGAGGTGCCCCCGGAGTGGGAGGTGCCCCCGGAGTGGGAGGTGCCCCCGGGGCGGGAGGTACCCCGGGGCGGGAGGTACCCCGGGGCGCAGGCGGCTTCAGGAGCGGGGACCTCCGTTGGTGAGGCTCCAGGACGCGCCGGCCGCTCCCCCTGCCGACGCGTTCAGGCACCGGCATGCTCAGACGCGGGGAGTTTCCTCCGCCCCGTCGTCGGCCGCGGACCCGTCGGCGGGTGCCGGAGCGTCGCGGTCCTGGACGCGGCGGCGGTACTCCCACAGCAGGACCGATGCGGCCATCACGCCGAGTGCGATGGCGAGTTCCTTGTAGCCGCCGTAGCCGGTGATCGCGAAGCCGGTGGCGCCGACGACCAGGATGACGCCCAGCAGTGCCGTGAGGACCCAGGCCAGCGGCACGAAGAAGTTCGGGAGCCGGATCGGACGCGCCAGGTCGGGCCGGTCCCGGCGGAGCAGGGCGAAGCCGGAGATCGCCAGGATGTGGGTGAGGATGTAGCCCAGGTTACCGGTGACGATGATCGCCAGCGGGGTCTTGAGCACCACCAGCACGACCACGTTGAGCAGCAGTGCGACGGTGAGCGCGCGGGCCGGTACGCCGCGCCGGTTGAGCACGCCGACCTGACGGACCGTGACGCCCTGGCGTCCCATGCTGTACAGCACGCGTGAGCCGTCGGCCAGCCCGGTGATCATGATGAGCAGCAGCGAGGCGATGAGGAAGACGATCATCAGGTCGGCGGCCCCGCCGACCAGGTCGTGGAAGGCCCCGACGTAGAACGCGGTCGGGTCGTCGCCGATGGTCTTCTCCCCGACGTAACCAGAGAGCGCCAGCGGCAGCAGGATGAAGATGCCGAGACAGAACAGCACGCCCGCGCGCAGCGCCCGGGAGGTGTCCCGCACGGTCTCCTTGTACTCGGGGGCGAAGGTCGCGCACACCTCCACGCCGAATGAGGTCCAGGCCATGATGTACAGCCACACCAGGGCCTCGCGGAGTCCGCTCATGCCGTGCAGGTTCCAGTGCAGCCCGGCCGTGCTCCAGTCACCGGAGAGGAACGGTCCCACGATGAAGACGGCGAGCGGGATCAGCAGCACCCCGCCGGTCACGTAGACCACCCACATCGCCGCGTGCAGGCCGTACATCGCCGCCCCGTACAGCAGCGCCATGACGACGAGACCGACCACGATCGGCATGCTCAGCTCCGCCACGCCGAGGTCGAGTGTCCAGTTCTGGCCGGGGAACCACTGCGCCTGCACCAGGGAGCCGATGATTCCCGCGTACACCGACAGCGCGGTGGTCCAGGGAAGCCAGTAGCCGATGCCGGCCAGGGCGCCGACGGCAGGGATCCGGCTGCGCCAGCCCTCGGTGGCGTAGTGCGCGATACCGCCCGACGACTCGGGGAACATCGCGGCCATCTCGGTGTAGATCCAGTTGGTGGCGGTGGCCAGCACCATCGACACCGTCCACAGGGCGATCGCGCCCCATGCGCCGAGCCCTCCGATGGAGGCCCCCAGCGATGCGATCAGCGCCGCCGGCATGGTCAGCGACATCGCGAACCCGTCGTACCAGCGCATCTTCTTGGCAAGGGCAGGTTGCTCGGACATGGGTGTCCCCTTCAGACGGAGAGCGGGGGGGCTTCAGGCGGAGAACGAGAGAGCTTCAGACAGCGCGCGAGGAGCTTCAAAGAGAGCATCGGGCCGCAAGCAGAGGCAGAGCGCGTGGAGCTTCGAGCGAAGAGCGACAACCTATGAGCCACGCACCGTAGAGCTGACGATTTCGCAATGTCAATGGATTGAACCTGCTCATTCAGCAGTGGATCAGCCTTGAGATTGTTGATTCAGACCCATTGACACCCTTCGATTGCCCAACCGATGGTGAGGTGCGTCACTTCCCTCGCGCCCTCCCGGCGCCAGACCAGAAGGGCACCCATGTCTGCCGTGCACCCGTTCTTCATCAACGGCGGCTACGCCGAAAGCACCGGTACCGAGACCTACGACGTCATCAGCCCGGCCACCGGCGCGCACATCGGCACCGTCCCGCTCCCCACCGCCACGGACCTCGACGCCGCCGTGAAGGCCGCCAACGAGGCGCAGGCAGCCTGGGCGAAGGTCAACGTCTGGAAGCGGGCGGAGATCTGCCACCGCGTCGGCGACGCGCTGTCCGCCCGGGTGGAGGAGCTGGCCCGCCTGCAGACGCTGGAGCAGGGCAAGCCGCTCGCCGAGTCGGTCGCCGACATCGAGGAGGCGGCGCAGCTGTTCCATCTGCACGCCGAGGACGCGGTGCGCCTGCACGGCGAGACGATGCCGTCCACCGACAACACCAAGCGGATGTGGACCTTCTACCGGCCGGTCGGCACCTGGGGCATCATCACCCCCTGGAACTTCCCGCTGCTGATGCTCGCCGAGTTCGTCGCCCCCGGCCTGGCGACCGGAAACGCGCACGTCGTCAAGCCGCCGTCGAACACCCCGCTGACCGTGCTGAAGGCCATGGAAGCGATGGCCGAGGCGGGGGTTCCCGCGGGCCTGGTCAACGTCCTGCCCGGCGAGGGCGCGGCCGGGGACATGCTGGTGCGCCATCCCGGCATCGACGCCATCGGTTTCATCGGCTCCTCGGCGACCGGCGCGAAGATCGCGGCCGCCGCCGGTCTCAAGCGCTCCATCATGGAGTGCTCGGGCAACGGCCCGCTGGTGGTGCTCGCCGACGCCGACCTGGACGCGGCGGCCCGTGCCGCGGTGTACGGCGCGTACCTGTGTTCCGGGCAGGTTTGCTGTGCCACGGAGCGGGTGGTCGTCCACGCCGACGCGCACGACGACTTCGTGGCGGCCGTACTCCGTGCCGCCGAGGATGTCGTGCTCGGTGACCCGTTCGACGCGGCGACGAACCTGGGCCCGCTCAACAACGAGGGTGTCGCGGCCAAGATGGACCGGCACATGGCGGACGCGCGGGAGCGCGGCGCGCGGATCCTGCTCGGCGGGCAGCGCCGCGCCGGGCAGCCGACCGACCTCTACTACGAGTTCACCGTGGTGGACGGCGTGCCCGAGGACAGCCTCCTCTCCCGCGAGGAGTCTTTCGGCCCGGTCGTCCCGATCATCACCGGCGGCTCCGACGACGAGCTGCTGCGGATCGCCAACGACGACAAACTCGGCCTCCAGGGCGCGGTGTTCACCCGCAGCATGGCCGCCGCGTACCGGTTCGTCGAGGAGATGGCCGTCGGTCAGGTCGTGGTCAACGACAGCACGTGCTTCTGGGACATCAACATGCCGTTCGGCGGGGCGGGCAGCCGCGGCACCGGCTGGGGCCGCATCGGCGGCAAGCACACCCTGCTCGACATGTCCGACCTGCGTACGGGTGTCATGAGCGTCTGAACGAGCCCGTGACCGGCGCGCCCGCAGGGGCTCCGTACCCTGGACCGACCGGACCCGGTGGCCGCTCCCGGATCAAGGGCGCGGCCGCCGGTCCGGGTCAGTCCCCTGGACGCGACCTCCGGAGCAGCCGTATGTCCCCCGCGAGCCCGCTCGACGACATCGACCGGCGCATCATCGCCATCCTGCAGACCGACGGACGCCGCGCCTACAGTCTGATCGCCTCGGACGTGGGCATCCCGGCCTCCTCCGTCCGCTACCGGGTGCAGCGGCTGCAGGATGCGGGCATCCTGCAGATCGTCGGCATCGCCAACCCGCTGACCATCGGTTTCGACCGCATGGCGATGATCGGCATCCGGGTGCGGCCCGGCATGGCCCAGTTGGTCTGCCGGGCGCTGCGGGAGCTCCCCGAGACCGCGTACGTGATCATGACGGCGGGCCGGTTCGACGTCATGGCCGAGGTGATCTGCCGGGACACCGACCACTTCACCGACCTGATGACGCGGCGCCTCCACCTGATCGACGGCATCGTCACCACGGACTCCTTCTTCGTGCTGGAGGTGCACAAACTCGCGTACGGGTGGGGCGTCGGCGAGGTGGAGACCTCCGTCCTGGACGCCCCAGGACCCCCCGACGAGGCGGGCATCGACCAACGGGCCGACCGCTGACCGCGGTTCCTCGGCGGACGACGGAACGACCGGGCGGCGGCGTCCGGCACATGCCGACCCGGCGTCCGGCGCCGCCGAGACCTCACCGAAGCAACGTCTTCGGCGGACGGTGCGGCTGTCGACGCGGTGTGCATGGGGCGCCGGGCGCGGCCGTCGTGCTCTCACACTACGAAGTGGTCTTCGCTTGTTTTCTCTCGGATGGGACACCCGAGCCGATCTGGGCCGCGCTGCGGTGGTCGACGGCCCAGGTCGCCGGGGCGTCCTCAGCCAGTGCCGGGACGTCGCCCATCAGCTTCAGCGGCTCAGCCTCGTTGTTCGGTGCGCGGCGCGAGAGCGTCTTCGTCCCATCCGTGTCGATCACCGTGCATTGATGCGCGGCCTTGCCGGCATCCGTCCCCGCCCAGAGAGAGGAGACCGCCCGGGGCCGATGCTGTCCCTACGAAGATTCCCGTTGACCGGTGTCCGCCGCGGAGTCGGGCGTGACACTCAGGGGCAGGAGCTGGGGGCGTTTCGCGGTGCGGCCGTCGCCGGAGGACTGACCGCGCAAACGGCGTCCGAGCCAGGGGCCGAGGAATGCGGCCGCCCAGCGCAGTTCGGCTCCTGCGGCTTGCCGGCCCGTGGGGACCCTCTGTGGCGGCAGGGGGAGCATCCAGGCGTCGTCGCTTCCAGGCAGTTGGATGGCTTGGGCGACGGCTGCGGCAATCCGCTCGTGACCGAGGGGGCTGGCGTGGAGTCGGTCCGCACTCCACAGCCGTGGATCGGTGGCGACGGCCTGTCGGCCGGTTTCGGCGACCGCGACCCCGTGACGGGCGGCCGCAGCGCGGATGCGGGTATTGAGGTCGAACACGCGGGACCTGATCGGCCGGGCAAGGGGCACGATCTTCCCTACGTCGGGGAAGGTCACGGTCACCACGTGGGCCCCGGCTGCCGTGAGCGCGGCGAACATCTCTTCCAGGTGCCCGGCCACCTCTGCGGCGTCGAACCGGGGCCGGAGCAGGTCGTTGACCCCGGTGACGACGGTGGCCAGGTCGGGCCGCAGGGCCAGGGCGGGCCCCAGCTGTTCAGTGCGGACCTGGCCGGCGACACGGCCTCGTACGGCAAGGTTGGCGTACCGAAGCCCCGGGTTGACGGCCGCGAGGTGGTCGGCGAGCCGGTCGGCAAAGCCGCGTAGGCCGACGGCGTCGTCCCCGTCGCCGAGCCCTTCGGTCTGGCTGTCGCCCAAGGCGACGTAGCGCAGGTATTCACCGTTCGGCATGAGCCGACTGCCTTTCCCTGAGGACGGCTGCGATCCGCAGGCACCAGTCCTGGTGCTCCTGCTCAAAGGCCAGGCCTCGCAGGCAGGTCAGGTACGGCCCGATCCGCTCGCCCCGGCGGAGGAACTCCTCCTCGTCCGCATCGCCGCGCAGTTGCCGCAGCAGCTTGCCGAGAAGCTCGATCTTGGCCTCGGCCGCGGACGCTCGTCCTTCGAGCTGTTCGATCACCGGCGCCGTGCCGATGCGGTCGGCGACCTGGACCTTGACGAGCAGGTCGTCGCGGATGAACGAGGGCTTCGATACGGCTGCGGCGAAGTTCTCCAACTCGGCGCGACCGGCGTCGGTGACCCGGAACAGACGTTTGTTGGGCCGGGTCTCCTGGACCACCTGCCGACCCGCGACCAGCCCTTCCTTCTCCAGCTTGGTCAGCTCGGCGTACAGCTGCTGCGGCAGGGCGTGCCAGAAGTTCGCGACGCCGATGTCGAACACCTTCGCCAGTTGGTATCCGCTGTACTCGCCGTCCAGCAGCGCCGCCAGCACCGCATGCCGCAACGCCATCGAAGCAGCCCCTTCCTTTTCCTTGTCCGACACTGCATCATACTCAAGAAAATGATTAGTCATACCCTTGAGTATCGGGAGAGGTCATGGAGACTGCTGAACGCTTCCGCGCTGCCGTGGAGAAGGGCCAACTCGCTGAACTGGATGGCCTGTTCACCGACGACATCCGCCTCTACAGCCCCGTGAAGTTCACACCCTTCGAGGGCAAGCCCATGGTGCTGGGACTCTTCGGCGTCCTGTTGCGCACCTTCGAGGACTTCCGCTACATCGGACACTTCGAGGGCACGGCCGAGACCAGTACTGACGGCGAAGAAGCTCCGTCGGCGATCCTGCTCTTCCGGGCCACCATGAACGGCAAGCAGATCCACGGCATCGACCTGCTCCAGTTCGACGGGGCGGGCCGGGTCAAGGAGTTCACCGTGATGGTTCGCCCCCAGTCCGCTGTGCACGCCCTGGGCCAGGCGGTACTTGCGGGCCTGGTCGCCGACGGCCTCGTCCCCAAGGCCGTCGACCGCTAGAGGGGCCACAAGGCGGGACCGGCCGGTGCGACCGGTGCGACCGGTGACGGCCTCGGCCCGGCCGCGGAGCGCGGCCGGGCCGAGGCCGTCACAGAACTGATGGACGGGTCAGATGAGACCCTGCGCCAGCATCGCGTCCGCGACCAGTTCGAAGCCGGCGATGTTGGCGCCGACCACGTAGTTGCCGGGGCTGCCGTAGCGTTCCGCGGTGGTGTAGCAGGAGTCGTGGATGTGCCGCATGATCTCCGCGAGGCGCTGCTCGGTGTGGGCGAACGTCCAGGAGTCGCGGGAGGCGTTCTGCTGCATCTCCAGGGCGCTGGTCGCCACGCCGCCCGCGTTGGCCGCCTTGCCGGGGGCGAAGGCGACGCCCGCCTCCTGGAGGACGCGTACGGCCTCCGGGGTCGTGGGCATGTTCGCGCCCTCGGCGACCGCCTTCACGCCGTTGCGTACGAGGGCCAGGGCGTCGGCCTCGTGCAGTTCGTTCTGGGTGGCGCAGGGCAGGGCCACGTCGACGGGGACGTTCCAGACGCCGGCGCCGGGGACGTACGTGGCGTGCTCACCGCGGCGCTCCGCGTAGTCGGAGACCCGACCGCGGCCGGCCTCCTTGATCTCCTTGAGGAGGGCGAGGTCGATGCCCTTCTCGTCGACGACGTAGCCGTTGGAGTCGGAGCAGGTCACCACGGTCGCGCCGAGCTGCTGGGCCTTCTCGATCGCGTAGATCGCGACATTGCCCGAGCCCGATACGGCGATGCGCTGCCCGTCGAGGGACTCGCCCCGGCTGCGGAGCATCTCGGCGGTGAAGAGCACACAGCCGTACCCGGTCGCCTCGGTGCGCACCAGGGCGCCGCCCCAGCCCAGGCCCTTTCCAGTGAGGACGCCGGACTCGTAACGGTTGGTGATCCGCTTGTACTGGCCGAACAGGTAGCCGATCTCGCGGCCGCCGACGCCGATGTCACCGGCGGGGACGTCGGTGTACTCGCCGAGGTGGCGGTGGAGCTCGGTCATGAACGACTGGCAGAACCGCATGATCTCGGCGTCGGAGCGGCCCTTCGGGTCGAAGTCCGCGCCGCCCTTGCCGCCGCCGATGGGCATGCCGGTGAGGGCGTTCTTGAAGATCTGCTCGAAGCCGAGGAACTTCACGATGCCGAGGTTGACCGAGGGGTGGAAGCGCAGCCCGCCCTTGTACGGTCCGAGCGAGCTGCTGAACTCGACCCGGAAGCCGCGGTTCACGTGGATGTCGCCGGAGTCGTCCGACCACGGCACGCGGAAGATGAGCTGGCGCTCCGGCTCGCAGACCCGCTCGATGATCCGGGCGTCGACGAATTCCGGCCGCTGTTCGAGAACCGGGCCGAGGGTCTCCAGGACCTCCCGTACCGCCTGGTGGAACTCGTTCTCCCCCTGGTTGCGGCGGAGAATCTCCGCGTACAGCGGCTCAATGACACGCATCTGATCAAGACCTTCCGTGAGTGCCCGAAGCGCGCGAAGGTGCCCTCGTCCCGGGGCACCGGCGGTCCCCCTCGCCATTGAGGGCGTCGCCTGGACTCGCGCGCGCTGCGGCTCACGAAAGCGACGTACCGAACCGGTGTGGCATTTCGATTGTCCCAGTGGCTCCGGGAGATCGTCTACGTGTCCGCAAAATGGACAATTTCATGGCTGCCCGTCCGTCCGGCGCCGCATCCACAGCCCCGCTCCGGACACTAGGACGAACACTCCGGAGACGACGCTCAGAGCGATGTTCAGGCCGTTGTCCGCCACGAAGAAGTTCAGGAAGACGTTCGCGGCGATCGCCGCGCACAGCACGATCCAGAGCAGGGCTTTCACGGAAACCTCCAGGGCCGGGGCAGTGTCTTGCGGTGCTTCTTGCAGTGCTTCTTGCAGTGCTTCTTGCAGTGCTTCTTGCGGTGCGTCTTGCGGTGTGTCCATCCTCACGGGCGGTATCCGCCGCCACGAGGGGCCTGGCCCCCGGATCCGTGGTGCAGCCAGCTCCACCACCGTCCCGTTAGGGTTTGCGGGATGGGGACCACCGGAAGAACGGCGGCGCGCGAGCGGGCGGGCGAGCCGGGAAGCAAGCGGTCCGACGCCGGTCCGCGCCCGGCGGAAACGGATACGGCCACGGATGCGGCTGGGGACGCGGCGCGGTGGTGGGTTCCGGGCGTCGCGGTGCTGGTCGTCGTGCCGTTGTACGTCCTGTGGGCGCTGGTGCTGGCCACCGGCGGCGGTGATCTGGCGGCGCAGTTCGCCTGGGCCGCCTTCGCGTCCCGGCATCCCGGGTCCGCGTACAACCTCTCCTGGTACGGCGGGATGCACACCGCCAACTACAGCCTGCTGGCGCCGCCGCTCATGGCGGTGTTCGGGGTGCGGGCCGTCACCGTGGCCGCCGGGCTCGGCGCGTCGTGGGCGCTGGCACGGCTCTGTGTCCGGGCCGGGGTGCGGTGGCCGGCCGCGGTGTCGGTGCTGGGGTCGTTGGCGCTCTGGTGCAACGTCGCGTCCGGGCGCACGACGTTCGCGCTGGGCGTCGCGATCGGGCTGGTCGCGCTGTTGTACGTACGGCACCGGCCGGGCGTCACCGCGGGCTGTACGGCGCTGGCGACGGCGGCGAGTCCGGTGGCGGGACTGTTCCTCGTGGTGGCGGGTGGGGCGTACGGGCTCGACCGGCAGTGGCGGCGGGCGGCGGTGCTCCTCGTGCCGCCGTTCGTGGTGGTCGCCGCGACGACCCTGCTGTTCCCCTTCACCGGCGAACAGCCGATGGCCATGGGGAGGTTGTGGGTGCCGTTGGCCGGCTGCGCGGCCTTGTGGCTCGGGGCGCCGCGCGAGGGCGGCTGGCGGGTGGTCCGGTTCGCGAGCCTGGTGTACGGGGCCGGAGTCGTCCTGACCTTCCTGATCCCCTCGCCCATCGGGACGAACGTGGAGCGGCTGGTGGGGCTGGCCGGCCCGCCCGTGCTCCTCGCGGCGGCACTGGCTGTCCTGGCGGGGTGGGCGCGGGGCGGGTGGCCGCTGCGGGTGCGGGCCGTCCTGCTCGTCGGGATGCTCGCGTACAACACCGGCTGGCTGGTCGACAAGACCGATGACGATCTGCGGGTCTCCACCACCGTGCCCGCCTGGGCGGCCCACACCGACGGCGTGGTCGCCGAACTGCGCAGGCTCGGTGCCGAACGGACCCGGGTGGAGGTCGTACCGGCCCGCAACCACCGGGAGGCGGCCGCGCTCGCGCCGCATGTGAACATGGCGCGCGGCTGGAACCGTCAGCTCGACGTGGAGCGCGGGCGGCTGTTCTACGGGGGAAAGCCGACTCCGGCGGCGTACCGCGCCTGGCTGGACCGGTGGGGCGTGGGTCTCGTGGTGCTGCACAACGGCAGGCCGGACGGGCCGGCCGAGGCGGAGGCGGAGATCGTCCGGCGCGGCACGGACTGGCTGGAGCCGGTGTGGCGCGACGCGGACTGGCGGATCTACCGGGTGCAGGGCGCCGTCCCGCTGGTCTCCGCCCCGGGCGCCGTCGTACGCGGGGACGATGCCTCCGTGGTGGTACGGATGCCCGCCGCCGGGTCGGTGACGGTGCGGATCGCGTACTCGCCCTGGCTGCGGGCCGACGGCGGCGGATGCGTACGGAAGGACGGCGAGTGGACGCGGCTCACGGTGACGCGGGGCGGCGAGTACCGGCTGGATTCGCACTACCGGTTGTGGCCGTTCGGGTCGTGCTGACGCTAAGGGCGGTACGGCGTACGGGGCGGAACCGGGTACGGGGCGGAACCGGGTACGGGGCGGAACCGGGTACGGGGCGGAACCGGGTACGGGGCGGAACCGGGTACGGGGCGGAACCGGGTACGCGCGCCTCGGTGAGTGGTTCCGGGTGTGCGGACCTGACCACGCCGTGACAGGTAATCAGACATGATGCCGTCATGACGACGTCGCGGGGCCACAGGCGTACCCGGAGCGGTTCCCGGTCTGCTTCACCGGGCGGGCCGCCGCCGTCGGGGTACGGGCGCCCCGGACCTGCGGGGCCGTACGCCCGCCCCGCTATCCCGCCCGTTCCCGGGCAGCGCGTCGCGCCCCGTATCCCGCCGCGTGCGGGCGACATGCGCCGATATCTCGCCGTCGCGCTCGACTGCTACCTCTGTCTGGTCACCGCGGGGCTACTGGCCCGGCCGTACGTGGACACGGCCACCGTTCCCGAGGCCGCCGGTCTGCTGATCGGCCCGGCGCTCGCGTTCTCGTTCCTGAATCAGGTGGTCCTGACGGCCGTCGTCGGCGGCGGCGCGGGCAAGCTGATCATGGGGATTCGGGTGATCGGACTGCCCGACGCCGGGCGCCCGGGGCCCCGCCAACTGGTACGGCGCTGGCTGTACGGGCTGTGCCGGGTGCCGTTGCAACCCTGGTACGTACTGCGCTCGTACCTCGCGGGGCCCGGCGTCCTCCCCCTCAGCGCCCTCTGGACCAGCGGACACACCGATCCGGTGGGCCTGCGCCAGGTCCGCCACAGCGACCTCACGGCCCACCGGAACGCCGCCGCCGGCCACCTCTGAGCCGAACGGCCGACGGATGCACAGACAGCTCCGCTGCCTGCGCATCCGTCGGACAGAAGTGGTACTTGAACACCCGCGTACGCCGAAGGCGGCGACACCGCGGATCCGAGGGGATCCGGGTGCCGCCGCCTTCGTGCGGGATTCGGGCTGCGCCGGGGTGGACGCGTGGGGTCGGGTCAGGCCTCGGAGCCCGCCTTCCAGTCGGCCCAGTTCATGTTCCAGCCGTTGAGGCCGTTGTCGGGGGTGATGGTCTTGTCCGGGGAGTTCTTGACGATGACCACGTCGCCGACGATGGAGTTGTTGTAGAACCAGGCGCCCGGCTGGTTGGCGTCGCCCGCGCCCTTCACGTCGGGGAGGCCGACGCAGCCGTGGCTGGTGTTGGCGCTGCCGAAGAGCGACCGCGCGCTCCAGTAGTTGCCGTGGATGAAGGTGCCCGAGGTGGACAGCCGCATGGCGTGCGGCACGTCCTTGATGTCGTACTCACCCTTGCCGTCGGAGTCGGTGAAGCCGACCGTCGCGCCGTTCATCCGGGTCTCCTTGAACTTCTCGGAGATCACCATCTGCCCGTTGTACGTGGGGTTGGCGGAGGAACCGGAAGAGATCGGGATGGTCTTGATCGTCTTGCCGTTCTGGGTGACGGTCATCATCTTCGTGCTCGCGTCGACCGTCGAGACCTGGTTGCGGCCGACCTTGAAGGTGACCGTCTTCTGCTGGACACCGTAGACGCCGTCCGCGCCCTCGACGCCGTCCAGCGCCAGCTTCAGCGTGACGGTGGAGCCGCCCTGCCAGTAGCTCTCGGGGCGCAGGTCGAGGCGCTGCGCGTTGAACCAGTGGCCGACGACCTCCTGGCCGCTGCTCGACGTCACGGTGATGCCGTCCTGGACGGCCTTCTTGTCCGTGATCGGCTTGTTGAAGTTGATCGAGACCGGCATGCCGACGCCGACGGTGGAGCCGTCCTCGGGCGTGAAGTTGCCGATGAAGCTGTTGGCGGGCGACACCGTGGTGAAGGAGGTGTTCTCGTGTGCCTCGCGGCCCTTGGAGTCCTTGGCCGTCGCGCTGATCTTGTACGTGGTCGAGCGCTCCAGCTGGACGTCGGGCTGCCAGCTGCGGCCGTCGGCGGCGAGCGAGCCCTTGACGGGCGCTCCGGCCGACGTGGTCATGGTGACCTCGGACAGCGTGCCCTTGGCCACGGTGACCTTGGCGTCATTGTTGATGCTCGCGTTGGTCGCCCCGTTCTTCGGCGCGATGGATATCTGCGCTTCCGACGCGTTCTGGGCGGCGGCCTTGTCGACCTCGGCCGCCTGCGACTTCTTCGAGCTGTCGGCGCTGCTGCCGCTCGCGTCGCCGCCGCTGCAGGCAGTGAGCACCAGAACTCCGCCGAGCAGTGCGGACGCGGCCATCAGGCCTTTGCGCCGCTTGCTTCCCGTCATCACACGCTTCTCCATACGTTGCCGAATCCCCAAAGTCCCCGAGCGGACCGCCGCCGATCGGCGAGACCCGTCACTGTTCCTAGAACCCATGGAAAGGGTCCTCCGTTCCACATCCAAGAGAGATGTGGGGAACACCACTCATCGACGCATGCCCGGCAGTGGTGGTTCCCGACGTCGGTCACGTATGTGCGACCGGTACGTGCCACGGCCCCGGCCCGCGGAAGGTAGCGGGTCGGGGCCGTGGCACGTACTGCCTGCTAGACCCGCCGCTCCGCACCGCCGCTCACGCCGCTGTGCTCGCCGTCGTCCACCCCATTGTGCGGGATGCCGTCGGCGGCCCCGGCTTCGTGATCTTCGTACGCGTCGTCCTCGTCGTCCGCTTCCTCGTCCGCTTCCTCGTCCGTTTCGTCGTCCTCGTCGAGGTCCCAGGCGTCCGGGTCGGCCGGGTCGTAATCGACGCTCTCGCTGCTCCAGGAAGCCTGGGTGAGTTCGACCCCCGGCACCTCGCCGACCAGGTCGAACGGGTCGACGAGGGAGGCGAGGGCCTCGGCGCCGTCCTCCCGTACGGCGGCCTCGGCCCGCATGCGCTCCTCGGCGGGTTCGCCGCCGGGCTCGCCGTACTCGGCGGAGATGGACTCCAGTGCGGTACCGCTGAGGGCGGCGGGGTCCGTGATCTCCAGCACCATTTCGACCCGAAGTCGAACAAACCGTGATGTCTCAGAAGTGCTCATGTGCCGGAGCGTAAGCTCCCCGTCCTTGCGACTTTCCTGCGACCCGCTGCTGTCACTAGCATCTGCGTACAGGCCTGACTCACGGCTGTGACAAGGGGGAACGATTCCGTGGCCGCTGCTCGTCGCCCGCTCCTGACCGCCACCGCTGCAGGCACGTTGCTGGCCGCCCTGTGGTTCGTACCGTCCGCCAACGCGACGGACGAGTCGGCCGGCACACCGGGCGCGCAGAGCCGACAGGTCACCGCTGCCGTGGACACCTCGGCCGGTCCGAGGCTCGCCGACACCGGGGCCGGGGTCGACACCACCCCGTATCTGATCGGCGGCATGGCGTTCCTGGGCATCGGCGCAGCGTTCGTCAGCTACTCGGTCCGCCGCGCCGGCGCCCTGTCCGTCTGAATTTTCCGCCGATCCCGTCGGCCTTTATCGCAGTCGTGCACATTTGCCAATACATGGGCAGATGTGTGTGCACAACGGTGCAACAGGTTGTCGGGCGTCCCCGTGCGTCCTTCGACGGACCGGACTCGGCTCCGACGCCGTCGAGGCCACTCACCATAGGGGATTCATAGACGGTTCCCGGATCATGTTCCGGCACTGACCGATCGGATCCGTGATGACGAGGGAGGCGGTTATGAGCGACAGGACGCCCCATGATGCTGACGGCCACGACAGCGACGAGCTGCTGGCGGAACTGGAGAAGGAGATCACGTCCTGGCTGGAACAGGGGGGTATGAACCTGATGACCATCCTGAACAACCAGAGCGTGTCCGACGAGGCGACCGCCAAGGACGCCATCAGGGACCTTGTGCAGCAGGACGGCTTCGGCGGGCCCGAGACCGCCGTCAGCACCTCGGGACTTCTCGGCCGACGGGACATCGGCTCCGGCACCCAGTGGAGCAATCTGCTGGCCGCCTACATCGACTCCCTGAGCTGTTCGCTGCTGCCGCACCCCGGCGACGGGGACGCCACGGTGTCGTTCGGCCTCGACGAGGGGCACGCGGGCGGTTGCGGCTGACCGCTTCCCGTCAGCAGACGGCAGGCCGTCGCCGGCCGTCCGGCGTGCCGGGGAAAAGCGGTTCCCCGCGGCTTCGCTCGCGGGCGAAAAGGCGTACCAACGGCATGAAGCGGTAGCGCGGCGGGACCCGGTCGGCGACCTCCAGCAGGCTGGTGCCGGCCAGGCTCTCCAGAGCGTCCTCGGCGTCCTCCTCCGAACAGCCGAGGACGTTCGCCGCCTGCCGTGCGCTGAAGGTGTCGGGGCCGGCGGACGCCAGGACGCCCAGGGCCGTGCGCACGGGCCCGGTCACCCGCTGGTGACCGGGGTACAGGGCCGCGCGGATATCGAGGTCACCCATCCTCAGTTCATCGAGCCTGCGCCCTTCCGGTTCGAGCCGGGCTGTGATCGCCTCGGCCCGCCAATGCGGATGCGCCGCCATCCGGGCCGCCACGATCCGCAGGGCGAGCGGCAGCCGGTCGCACAACTCGACGATGCGGGCGGCCGCTTCGGGCTCGGCCTCGATCCGCTCGGCCCCCACGATGGCGCTCAGCATCCGGCGGCCCTCGTCGGGGCCCATCGGACCGACGGTGATCGGGCGCACTCCCGGCAGTGTGGCGAAGGAGCCCCGGCCGGTGATGAGCGCGCTGCTGCCGCCCGCGCCCGGCAGCAGCGGACGGACCTGGCGGTCGTCGACGGCATTGTCCAGGAGCACCAGCATCCGGCGGTCGGCGAGCAGGCTGCGGTAGAGCTGGCCGCGCTCCTCCGGGGACGCCGGAAGGTGCCGCTCGGCGACACCCATGGCCCGCAGGAACCAGCCGAGCACCTCGGCGGGGGCGCGGGGGCGTCCGGACTGCCCGGACAGGTCGGCGTGGAGCTGGCCGTCCACGAACCTCTGCCGTGACCGGTGCGCGGCATGGACAGCCAGGGCCGACTTGCCGGTACCCGCGGCGCCCGTCACCACGACGTGCCGGGATCCCGCTCCGCGCAGGGCTGCCGCGATGCCGTCCAGCTCCGGACGGCGGCCGGTGAAGTCCGCGACATCGGCGGGCAGCATCGCGGGCACGACGCCGCTCCAGGCGCCGCGGTCCCGCGCCCGCGCCGCCGGAGGGCCGGCCGCTCCGTCCGGCAGGGCGAGGGCCGGACCGATGACCGCCACCTCACGCGCGGCGGGCCTCGGAAGGGTGCCGGTCAGCACCGACTGCTGGATGTCGCGCAGTGCCCGGCCCGGGTCCACGCCCAGTTCGTCACGGAGCACCCGGCGGCCGCGCTCGTACGCCGCGAGCGCCTCCGCCTGTCGGCCGCACCGGTGAAGAGCGGTCATGAGCTGGCCGAGCAGCCGCTCGCGCAGCGGGTTCTCCAGCACGAGCCGCATCAGCTGCGGGACGACCGTGTCGTGGCGCCCCAGGGCCAGTTCGGCTTCGATCCGGCCTTCCCGCGCGGACAGGAGAGCCTCATCCAGAAAGGGGCGTTCCCGCTCCGTCAGATGGGCAGTGACGTTGGAGAGCGCCGACCCGCGCCGCAGCGCGAGCGCCTGCCCGAGGTGGTCGGCGGCTGCGGCGAAGCGCCCCGCCGTCAGGTCCGCGCGACCGCGGCCCGCCAGGCTCTCGAAAGCCGTCCAGTCGAAGAAGGCGTCGCGCGTCTCCAGCCGATAGGCGTGGGCACGGCGCTCCAGGTGGACGCCGGGATGCAGGCGCTTTCTGAGCTGGGAGACATAGGTGTAGATCTGGGCCGTCGCGGTGGCGGGCGGTTCGCACCCCCAGAGCAGGGCCTTGAGCCGGTCGTCGGAGAGCGGCCGGCCCCCGGCGAGCAGCATGGCCGCGAGGACGGTGCGCTGCTTCGCTCCGCCGAGGTTGACCGGCTGCCCGCCGGCCTCGGCCTCGACCGGCCCGAGTACACGGAACACGAACGGGTCGAAGCCGTTCACACCTGGGGGCTTCCGTGCTCGCGGACCGCTCGCCGGGCCCGCTCGCCGCGCGGCACGGCGAGCAACCGGACGAGATTTCGTCCCGCAGGTCCGAGTCCGGCGACGCAGTCGTGCATGGTGCCGCTGTACCCCGGCATGTTCGGCCTCCAGTAGCTGGTTCAGCCCGTGCGGTGGGCCACGAAGTCGCAGAGTGCGTCGAGGACCCTGAGCGCCGGGGTCTGCGGCAGTGCCGTGAGGGCTGTACGGGCCAGTGCCAGGCGGTCGTACATCATGGCTCCGGCCGCGGCGAGCGCGGCGGAGTCCTGCAGGAGTTCCAGCGCCCGGCGGTGCTGCCACGTCCCGGCGGCCGGTCCGGCGGCGACCAGGTCGCGCAGTTCGCCGTCGCCCAGCAGGACGAGAAGGGGCCGCAGCCGCTTTCCGCCGGTGGCCACGAGATGACCGACGAGTTCGGCGACCCGTGGGTCGTCGGTGCGGGCGGTGCGCTCCTGAAGGCGCTGTTCGGTGCACCGCAGACGCTCGGTCAGCCGGTCCCGCAGTGCCGGGTCGTCGGCGGCGAGTGAGGACACGAGCGAACGTCGCTCCGGTGCGCTCAACACGTTCATCCGGGCTCCTGAGGGCATACGGGACAGCGGGGATGTCAGGACTGTCGCACCGGGTTTGTACCGCGGGCAACGGCCCTGACAGGTTCTTGCCGGGTTGGCGGCTCTCCGGCGGTGGCGGCAAAACCAGCGGCCAGACTGCGGGGCAGACCGGGCACCCCCATGCACCGGACCCGGTAACCCCCCGGCCCAGGAGGCACGAAGGCCACACCCGGCCCTCCCGGCAGGCGCGTTGTCGCACCCGCGCGATGGGCCGGCCGGCGCCTGTGGCGCCGTGCCCGAACCTGCCCGGGTGGTTCTCCCGGGGACCGCAGAAAGGGCCCGGTGGGCGTCGCACCCGCCAACCGGACCCTCTGTGCGGGTTGCGGGCCGGCCGAACGCCGGGCCGCAACCCCTTGCGACGGCCTGTCAGCCGTCCATGGCCATCGCAAGGCTCTTGGGACGCATGTCGGTCCAGTTCTCGGTGATGTAGTCGAGGCAGGCCTGCCTGGGCTCCTCGCCGAACACAACGGTCCAGCCGGCCGGCACCTCGGCGAACGCGGGCCACAGCGAGTGCTGGTTCTCCTCGTTGACCAGGACGTAGTAGCTCGCGTTGTCGTCTTCGAACGGGTTGGTCGCCATGTCGGGCTCCTTCGCTTCTGCGGGTTACGGATGGCGGTAGGTGGAATGGTCGGGGCAGACTGTTCAGGCGGTGCTGGAACGGACGGAGGAGGCGAAGCCGGGCAGCCGGTCCACACCCCAGAACTTCTCGTAGCCGTCGATGAAGAACGGCACCCCGAAGACACCGTCCCGGTAGAGCGAGTTGAGGGCTCCCAGGCCGTGCTCGCGGACGGCCGGGTCGTCGCATGCGGTGGACAGGCGCACCGCGTCCAGGCCGAGTCGCTCGGCGATCTCCGCGATGACGGCCGGGTCGGAGATGTCCCGGCCCTCCTCCCACCTGGCCCGGTAGACGAGCGCGATGAACTCCCGGCCGTGGCCGAGTTCGTCGGCCACCAGGTACGCCAGGTGCGCCACCTCCCACCGGGGACGGCGATCGACCGGCCACACCATCTCCAGTCCGCGGTCGCGGGCCAGCCGCCGCACGTCCTGGAGAATGTAGAGGTGCTTCTCCTTCGACATCGCCACGTACGGCAGGTGGATGCCGGCCTGCTCCAGGTGGCCGCTCGCCGTCTCGTCCGGCTCCCAGAAGGGAAGCCAGTCGATGCGTTCCGCGACGTCCCGGTGGTCGGCCATCAGGTCCCGGTAGGCCATCCACGAATAGGGGCTGCGGAACGAGAAGTACCAGCGTGGCCTCCGTCGGGCCATCACCGCCTCCAAACATGCTGAGTGCTGCCGCCGGTCACGGTTCGGGCCGGGCGGAACGGACGGCCGGGACTGCCCGGCGGTCCGGTGGTCAGACAGTGATGCCACCGTCGATCTGCAGGACGGAGCCGGTGATGTACGCGGCCTTGTCCGACACCAGATATGCGACGAGGTCGGCGACCTCCTCGGCCTGGCCCATGCGGCGCAGCGGGATCGTCCGGGTGATGTCCTTGCGGGCCTTTTCGTTCATCGCGGCGACCATGTCGGTGTCGATGAACCCGGGGGCGACGGCGTTGACGCGGACCCCTGACCGGCCGACCTCCTTGGCCAGCGACCGTGAGAAGCCGATGATGCCCGCCTTCGAGGCGGAGTAGTTGCTCTGACTGGCATGGCCGTACACCCCCGCGACGGACGAGATGTTGACGACCGCCCCGGTGCGGCGCTTCATCATCGAGAACACGACCGCGCGGCACAGGTGGTAGACGCCGTCGAGGTTGGTGTCGATGACCTGGTGCCACTGGTCGTCGTCCATCAGCACCAGAGGGTTGTCGCGGGTGATGCCGGCGGCGGTGACCGCCGCGTCGACGGGGCCGAGTGTGTCCTCCGCCTCCTCGACGAAGGAGCGCACGGCGGGGCCGTCGGCGACGTCGACCCGCCGGGCCATGACGCGTACGCCGAGTTCCGCGGCCTCCTTCTCCAACTGCCGGGCCGCCTCGTCGTTGGAGCGGTAGCAGAAGGCGACGTCGAATCCGTCGCGGGCGAGGGCCAGCACGCACGCCCGTCCGATGCCGCGTGATCCTCCGGTGACGAGTGCCACCCGGGGGGTGTTGTCTTGCATGATCTTCGCTCAGCTCGCTTCGGGTCGCAGGACTTCGGCCGGGCGGAAGGCCATGACGATCCGGCCGACGGTCATCACCGTCTCGCCGCCCACCAGGCTCTCGCCCTCGAACATCACGGTGTCGTCCACCCTGCGTTCGACCCGGACGCGATGCTCCAGGACGTCGCCGGGCAGGACGGTGCGGTGGAACTCGACCCCGGTCATGCCGCCGAAGAGCATGACCCGGCCGGCCAGCACGTCGGGGTTGGGCTCCTCCCACGTGGCCAGGACGCCCGCGGACTGGCACCAGGACTCCACGAGCAGCGGCTTCGGGTATCCGAAACCCTCCTCGGGGGTGTCCGGTCCCAGGCCCGCGTACCAGGGCTCGTTGCAGGTGACCGCCTTGAGGGCGGTCAGTTCGCGTCCGGGATCGATGTGCGTGACCCGGTCCACCAGCAGCATGGGGTAGCGGTGCGGCAGCCTGCCGCGGATCTCCGCCTGTCCGCTCATGTCCCCGCTCCGTCCGTGGTACGGCGGTAGCGCAGGCGCACCGACGCCGCGTCGCCCCGGCCGGAGCGGATCTTCGCCCGGCACTGCCACACCATGCCGTCCACCGGCTTCCAGTCGATGTCGGCGGTCAGTTCGTCGCCCGGGTACACGGGCCCGGTGAACCGGGTGGCCTCCACGGCCACGAGCTCCGGGGCGGGCTCCTCGGCGGGTGCCGTGGCGAGCACGCTCAGGTTGACGTACTCGACGAGGCACACGCCGGGGAAGATCGGGAAGCCCGGGTAGTGGCCGGGAAGCACCGCTTCGTCCGCGGCCACCGTGAACCGGGTGGAGGTACGCCCTTCCTTCTCCGGCGGCAGGACCTCGACGGCACCGGAGAGCAGGCCGGCCGCCCGGGGACCGGCCAGGGTCGCAGGCGGGGCCGGGGCGCCCGCACGCGTCACGGCGAGGGCCTCCATCAGACGGCCTGCAGCTTTCCGGCCAGCAGGTCGTAGGCGCTCTGCAGGGTGACGATCTGCCGCAGCTCGGACTCCGGCAGCTTCACCCCGTACTTCTTCTCGAGGACGACCACGACCTCCAGGGCCATGAGGGAGTCGACCTCGAGATCATCGACGAACAGGGCGTCATCGGTGACCTCGGCGACCTCGACGTCCAGTACCTGGGCGACCGTCGAGCGCAGTTCTTCCTTGTCCAGCACGGTGATACCTCTCTCAGCGTTTCGGTCTTCGGTTTCGGCCGCGGGGCAGGCCGGCGGCCGGGCGGTCAGCGCAGCCGGAGCAGGGCGCAGCCGACGGTCCCCGTCCGGTCGACGGAGGTGACGAGGCCGACCTTCCCGGCCACTGCGGGGTTGTCCTCGGCGTGAGCGAGCAGGGCGACGGTCTGGAAGGCGGCGGAGGCGGCGCCGGTGTCGCCGATCAGCCCGACCTGAGTGAGGTCGGCCGCTTCCACATCGGCCAGCAGCTCGCTGACGACCACGGTCTCGGCCTCGCCCTCCGCGCCGGGGGCTCCGGAGCGAGCGACAGCGGCTATCTCCGCGAGGTCGGCACCGGACCGGCGAAGTGCGCCGCGCAGACAGGCCATGAGGCTGCCGGCCACGTCGTCGCCCAGTACGACGCCCAGTTCGACGGCGAGGATCTCGGCCAGGACCGGCTGTCCGGCATCCTCCCCGGCCGCGGGTTCGACGAGGAGTACGGCGCAGCCCTCGCCCAGCGGCGCGGTCCGCGCGCCGTCACCGGAGTGGTGCTCCAGCCAGGCGCGAGCGGTGGAGTACTCCTCGGCGGCGCCGCACAGCACGGTCTGGGCACGGCCTGCGGCCAGCAGCCGGCGGGAGTAGTTGAGAGCGTGCAGCCCTGCCGTCCGGCCGCCCGCGATGGTCGTGTTGGGACCCTTCAGCTGGTACCAGATGGCGCTCTGGCCCGCCGCGCAGTTCATCACGGTGTTCGGGAAACGGGCCGGGTCGACGAAGAACGGCTGGTCGCCGGTGAGCGATTCCCGCGTGAAGTCCATCATGCTCTGGGCGCTGCCGGTGGTGGTGCCCAGAGCCAGCGCGGCGCCCTCGCCGGTGCCGACGGCCCGGCTTCGTTCGGTGTCGTCGAGCAGCGCCCCGACGGCGGTGACGGCCAGCCCGGTGACCCGGTCCATGGACCGGGTGCCCTTCTTGCCGAGCGCCTTACGGACGTCGAAGGCGGGGACCACGCAGGCCTCGTCCCGGGGCCCGGCGGCGCCGGCGTCGTCGAGCACGACGGCGGTGGGGCGTCGCTCACGCACCCCCTCGGCGAACGCGATCCGGCCGATGCCGAACGGCGACACCGCGGACCACGCGGTGATGACAGGGCGCCCGGCGCCCGTTGCGGTGGTACTCATGTCCGCCACGCTTCCCTTCGGTTCACAGGTAACAGACCATTCGGTACTCGGGCCAGCGCAGGGCCGTACTGCCGTCGGCGGCCGTCAGCACCCCGGCCAGCAGCCGGCCCGGGTCCAGCCCATGTGCGGCCAGGGCCGACTCCTCGGCGTGGACCCGGACCCCGGCGTCCATGAGGACGCGCAGGTCGCGGCGGGGGTCGCTGAGGGTGTCCAGGGTGCGGCCGCCGATCCGCAGGGCGGGTACCGGTTCGGCGCGCACTCCGTAGGTGACGGCGCGGCCACGCAGCAGCAGGTCGAGCCCGCCGAGCTGACGGTGCAGCTCCACCGCCAGGTACAGGGTGTCGAAGAACTGTTTCTCCAGCGCCCCGCGGTAGGCCTTCTCCACGATGGCCAGCGTGCGTCGTCCCGGCATGTCGGTTCCCTCGGTGGGTTCGCCGTCCATCAGATGACCCCCACCAGCAGGGTCGTGTCGGCCGCGGCCACGTTGGCGCAGTAGCCGGCCGGTGGCCGCATGACGACCTGCGGCAGGTGGTCCGCCGCGCCCCGGTCGTCGCTGCAGAACCGGCAGCCGTACCAGTGCAGCCGGCCCGGGAACGTCTCCAGCATGTCCTTCACCAGGGCGGCCGTGGACGGATACACACCGTTCCAGTCCGCCAGGTTGCGCGGCTTCTCCTCGCCCAGCGCGTTCTGCGTGAGCAGGGTGGCGTTCCCACAGGTCCACACCTGTACGGCACGGCCCTGTTCCAGCAACGCCTGGACCAGGCGCAGCGCGCTGGTGGTCCGGTCGGATTCGTGCGGTGAGCCCATGAGGGTGACCAGTACGTCGGTGCGCGGGATGGTGCGCGCCATGTCAGTGCCACACCGCCTGTACGCCGGGGCCGGTGATCCAGCCGGCCAGTTCGTCCATGCCCGAGACCTTCGCCCGGGGGCGCAGCGGAACCTGCTCAAGTCCGCGCTGCACAAGGGAGAACCGGTCGACGGCCAGCCGGCCGCCCGCCGCCTCGAAGCGGTCCAGTTCGTCGTCGGTCCCGGGCCGGGCAAGAAGACAACCGTCCTCCACCAGGTACATCAGCACCCGGTACCCGGCCCGGGCCTGTGCCGCGGCGTCCCGCCGGAGGCCGGCGTCCACCGGGGCGCACGGCCCGTGACTTTCGATCAGCAGGATCTGCGGCGTTCCCTCGCTGCCCCAGGCCTCGCTCACGGCCGCCGTGCCGTGCCGTTGAGCGCATCCAGCACGTGCTGGTCGAAGTTCTCCAGACTCCAGTCGCGGCGGTTCCGGATCACCGCGTAGCCGTGCACGATGGTGCCCGTGGCGGTCTTGAGGAGTTTGCCGTCGCGGACGACGTACCAGTTCATCCGGGTGGTGTAGGTGAAGTCCTTGAAAACATCCTCCACCTCGTACGTGGTGTAGAGGTCCTCCTCCATCATCGCCTCGTCGAGGATCCGGATCTCGGATCGCGGCACGACGGGGATCCACCGGCGATCGTCCAGCAGCGTCTTGATGGAGATACCGCGGTCGGCGACGAACCGGTCCTTGCCCTCCTCCATCAGCCGCAGGTAACCGGACATCTGAAGGCGCTCGGTGAAGTGGCAGTACGGGTAGGGGATGTTCCACTTCCAGCCGTAGGCGTTCTTGCCCTCCAGCAGCTCGTCCAGGACGGTGTCCTCGGAGGTGAACGGGGTGAGCGGCCCGGGCTCCAGGTCTGCCCCGAGCCGGTCCACGGCGAAGCGGGCGAGCCCGTCGGGCACCTCACCTGCGGAGTCGAGATAGGTGTCGATCCGCAGTGACACACGCACCTTGGAGGTGACGGCCTTGAGGACCTCCCCGTCACGTTCCACGGACACGGTCACCTTGAAGCCCAGAGTGCCGTCCGCGTCCTTGGTGAACGGGACGACCTCGGCGGTGGCGATGTCGTCCATGTGGAAGGCGTGCAGGATGCGGGTGTCGATCCCGACGATGTCGAGGCCGAGGCCGTGCTCCTCGTACAGGCCACGGGCCGGAAGGGCGGCCTGCCGGAAGTGGTCGAGGACCGCTTCCTCGACCATGTAGTTCACGTGCTTGAAGCCGATCCAGGTGCAGATGTTGGAGCCCTCGTAGCGGGGGCGGACCTGGACGGAAGTCGTCTCGGCGAGGAGCGCCTTGACGGCGGTCTCGGTGACGATGGTCATCGACGGTGCTCCAGAGCTGTATCGGGGACGGGCTCGCGCTGTGGAGCACCGGTTCCAAGGGAGTTGACGAAAGTGACGGTCTCGGAGACGAACCGTTCCGTTTCCTCGACCATCGGGAAGTGCCCGCAGCCGGGGAGGACGAGTGCTCGCGCGTCCGGCAGCGCGGCGGCCAGCGCCATGCTTTCGCCGGGCGGTGCCGCGAAGTCTTTCTCGCCCCCCAGCACCAGGCAGGGCACGGTGATCCGGCCCGTCTGGAACTGCGGGGTACGCAGGTAGAGCTCGAAGAAGCGCATCCAGCCGTACGGGCCCACCCGGTCCCGTACCCGCTCCCCCATCGCTGCCCGCAGGGTGGCGGGGAGCCGGTCGCCGGAGTGGACCCGCAGGCCCTCCTCCATGATCAGGTGGAAGTCGTTGAGGTAGTAGCTGATGGTGTCCCAGTCGAACTCCTCGGCGGTGCGCCGGTAGAACGGTGACACCAGCACCAGGCCGCGGATCCCGAAGCGGGTGAAGGCGTCGCCGCCCCGCCGGCTCTCCCGGTCGACGAGGTCCAGCAGGACGTCGGACGACATGGAGTGCGCCACCACGATCTCCGGGCCACCGGGCACCGCGGCCAGCACCCGCGCCAGGGGACCGATCAGGTCGCCGTCGGTGCCCCAGTCCGGCACTCCGTCGGCGCTCCAGGGCAACCGGGCCGACCACACCTCGTACTCGGGGGGCAGGAGTTCGGCGCTGCGGTCCCAGACGCTGTCGTTCTCGGCCAGCCCGTGGATCAGCAGCAGCCGGGGTCCGCCGAGGCCGGCGGTGCGCCGCCGGACCGTACTGGGGCCGACGCTGTCGGGCGTCTCCATCAGACGGCTCCGGGGCCGGGCGCCAGCAGCACGAGTCCGGCCGAGGCGTCGTCCTCGTCGGTCCCGCAGACCGCGAACACAGGCCCGAAGTCGCCCTCGTCGAACAGGCCGACGGCTGTCGCGCAGTGCAGCACCCCGAGCGCGCCCGAGCCGCGGCCGGAGTGCTCGGGCAGGGCGGCCCGCTCCACTCCCGGCAGCAGGTCGGCGCCGACACCGGCGGGGGGCGCGTCAGGAAGCTGCCACCGGGCCGGGGCCGGCACACCGGAGGCGGCCAGCCGCTCCAGGACGGCACCGACACCGGCCGTGCGGACGTACCGGCCGAGTACGGCGCGGACCCTCGCGCCGCGGGCACGGGCCGCCCCCGCGTCCTCCAGGACGACGGCGGCGCCGCCGTCGACGGCGTGCCGTCCGCCGAGCAGTCGGCGAACGACGTCGTTGTCCGGCTCCACGCCGACGACGAGGACCCGGTCCACGCGGCCGGCCGTGATCATGGTGACGGCCCAGTTGACCGCGTCCAGACCGGAGGTCGCGCCGTTGCACACCATCAGGTTGGGGCCGCGCAGGCCGTAGCGGATGGCCGCCGAGGAGGCGATGACGTTGCTGGACGCGTTCGGCAGGTCCATCGGGCTGGTCGCGGTGACGGTGCCCTCCCGCAAGGTGTCCAGGGCACGGACGACGGTGTCCAGGTTGCCGTAGTTGGAGCTGACGACCACGCCGATGTCCCCGCCGACCGCCATGTCGTCCTCACCGAGGAGACCGGCGTCGGCCAGGGCCGCAGAGGTCAGGCAGTAGCCGAGTTGGGTGGCCCGGTCCTTGTAACGCAGGCCCTTCCTGCCGACCAGGGCGGCCGGTTCGACCGGCCCGGCACCCGGCTCGGGGCCGGCGGCCAGGGCCTTGACACTGTCAGCTCCGGGTATCAGGACCGAGACACCGCTGATGACGACGCTCACGGAGCGGCCTCCACAATGGCGACGGCGTTGATGCCGCCGAATCCGAACGCATTGAGCTGCGCCACATTCATCGACGCGGACGCGGCGTCACCGGTCACGAAGCGGAATTCCGCGGCCTCCTCCACCGGCTGTTCGAGGCCGACGGTGGGCGGGACGCGTCCTTCGTTGAGCGAGGTGACGCCCATGACCAGTCCCATCAGGCCGGAAGCGCCCGAGGTGTGACCGGTCATCGACTTGATCGCCGTCATCAACGGACCGGTCGCGGCGTCTCCCAGCGCATCGGCCATCGCCGTCGCCTCGGCCTCGTCGTTGAGCAGGGTCCCGGTGCCGTGCAGCATCACCAGATCGATGTCCTTCGGTTTGACGCCCGCCATGTCGTACGCCGTGCGCATCGCCTTCGCGATGCCCTCCGGGGAGGGTGCGGTGACGTGGAACGCGTCGCAGTTGACGGCGACGCTGCGCAGCAGAGCGTGCGTCCGCCTGCCGCCGGCGTCCCGGCTGAGCACAACGGCGGCGGCGCCGTCGCCCATGAGGACTCCGGTGCGGTCCCGGTCGAAGGGGCGCACCCGGTCCGGCGGGGCCGGGTGGACACGCTCCAGCAGGCCGTACATGCTCTCGGTGAGCACATCCACGCCCGCGACGATGACCGTGCCGGGCGCGTGGTCCCCTTCCTCCGCCAGCAGGTCCGAGCCGAGCGCCAGGGCGTACAGCGAGGCGGAGCAGGCGTTGGAGAAGGTGTGCGTCACATCGGCGTTGAACCGCTCGCGCAGTGCGGTGCCGAAGTGCAGGCCGGTGTCGTCCAGATCGGTGCCCTCACGCCACCAGAGCTCCAGGGAGCGCAGCTCGCGCAGCCCCGTGCCGATGAGTATCGGTACGCCGGAGAGATCCTCGCCCAGGCCCGCGTCGGCCGCCGCCTGCCCGATCGCGTCGATCAACAGCGCGGTGGCGCGGGCGGGCACGTCCCGGCCCTCGGCCGGGCGGTCGTCCACCTCGTAGGCGTGCTGCGCCCGGAAGCGGGTGCGGTCGAAACCTCGCAGCTCGGCGCGCCCGGTGCGGCCCCGGCACAGGTTGTCGAAGAGTGGCCGCACTCCCCTCCCGGTGCTGGCCACGGCGCCCATCCCGATGATCGGACGGCTCAGCATGTTTCCTCCTCGGGTCGGTCGTACCGGCCGAGGAGGACCACGGCGTTGTTGCCGCCGAACGCCAGGCCGTTGTTCTGGACGACCTTGAGGTCGGCCTCGACGGCCTGGTTCGGCACGCAGTCGACGTCGCACTCCGGGTCAGTGGTGACGTGGTTGATCGTGGGCGGGATGAAGCGGTTGGCGATCGCCAGCGCACAGCCGATGGCGCCCAGGGCGCTGGCCGCGCCCATGCTGTGGCCCAGCATCGACTTCATGGAGACGGTGCGCGGCGGCGTGCCGAACACCTCGCGGATCGCCCCGGCCTCGGTGATGTCGTTGGCCCTGGTCCCCGTCCCGTGGGCGGAGATCAGGTCCACTTCGGCCGGCTTCACGCCCGCGTTGTCCAGGGCGAGTTCCATGCAGCGCGCGACGCTCGCCCGGTTGGGCGCCACCTGGTGATGGGCGTCGCAGTTGAGGCCGTAGCCGAGCACCTCGGCGTAGATGGTGGCGCCGCGTTCCAGGGCCGACTCCAGCCGTTCCAGGACGAGCACCCCGGCGCCCTCACCGGTGAGAATGCCCTTGCGGTCGGCATCGAAGGGCTGGCAGCGCTCCGGCGCGATGGTTCCCAGCCGGTAGAAACCGGTGAACGTCTTGCGGCACATGGCGTCCGCGCCGCCGCAGAACGCGTAGTCCGCCTCGCCGGAGCGCACGGCGTCGAACCCGTAGCCGATGGCGTAGTTGCCGGCGGCGCAGGCGGTCGGGACAGTGACGGCTTCGGCATCGGCCAGTTCGAGCTCCTGGGCGATGGCGACCGAGAGCCGCCCGGCGGGAATCCTCCGGGCCGCCACCGGATCGAACGACCCGGCTCCGCCCTTGAGTTCGGCCTCGACCAGCTGATCGAGGTCGTAGGATTCGCCGTCGGTGGTGCCGATGGAGATCAGGCCCCGTCGGCCGCGCAGTTCGGCGGCGTCCAGCCCTGCGTCCTCCAAGGCCATCCGGGCCGCGGCGGCCGAGAACTGGGCCGCCCTGCCGAGATGTTGCGCGTCCAGGGTACGGATCCAGTCCTGCGGATCGAACTCGACGATCTCGCAGCCGTTCGCGTGGGCAAACCCTTCGGTGTCGAACACCGTGATGGGCCGGGCCCCGCTGCGGCCCTCCCGCAGTCCTGAGAGAAACTCCTTCACCCCCAGCCCGATGCTGGAGACCACTCCGAGTCCCGTCAGGACCACGCGGTGCCGCCCCGTTGTCCCCGGACCGGCGTCGTGCACTGCCGACATGCCTACCTCCCTGTCCACGTCCGACCTACGCGCGCGCCGCCGCAAGGCTCTGCGGCCGGATCACCAGCCGGCCGGCTCCGAAACGACCTCGTACACGCCCGTGAGGTTCACCATCCGCGGCAGTTCGGCCTGGTTGATGACCACGCCGAACTCCTTCTCCAGGGCCGCGAGGATCTCGATCGCGCGAAGCGAGTCGGCGTTGTGGTCCTCTTTGAAAAGGCTGGTTTCCGAGACTTCGTCCTCCTCGATCTCAAGAATGTCGCAGACGATTTCCTTGATGACGACAAGACGCTCTTCACGCGTTTCAGCAGCCACGCCCATACCCCTTTCGCGAATTGCCTCTGCGGCAATTCCAGTAACTTCCATAAGATTTCTAAGACACGACTATCGACTCCGGCAAGACGCATTGCAAAAAGCTGCCAAGTAAGGCTGCAGACTTTCTGCGGGCAGCGGAAACAGCCGGAGTACGGCATGGTTCGGCCCCCTCACCGCTCGACGCCGGCATCGTTCGGCGGCCGCGGCTCGCACAGCCGGCAGGCGACGCGGGGCCGGAACGCGGGACCGCCGCAGCCCGCACGGACGGGGACGCCCGAGGCGGCCCGGCACCGGGCCGGGCAGGGTCCGGATTCAGCGCAGACGGGATGTCAGGTCGGCGACGAGCTCGTCCCTCCGCGGCACCAGGTAGAAGTGGTCGCCCCGCAGCACCCGCAGTTCGAAGCCCTTCGGAGCGACTCCGGACCAGGCGCTCATCTCCTGCGCGGTCACGTTGGGATCGTGGTCCCCGACGTAACCGATGACCGGGCAGCGCACGGGCACAGCGGGCCGGGGGCCTTGCTCGGCGTACCGCCCGACAATGGCGAAGTCGGCCTGGAGCGCAGGCATCACGAGTTTCCGGAGGTCGGGGTCCTCCAGCAGTGCGGCGTCGGTGCCGCCGAGCCTGCGGACCTCGGCGAGGACGGACTCCTCACCGCCCAGATGCGCGATCCGCGGCCGCTGCCCGTGGGGCGGCCGCTGGCAGGAGACGAGGAGCACGCTCGGGCCGAAGCCGTGCTCCCGTTCCAGACGGACCGTCACCTCGTAGGCGAGCGAGGCCCCCATGCTGTGGCCGAAGACGGCCAGCGGTACGTCCAGGTGGGGCAGGACGGCGGCGGTCACCGCGTCGGCCAGTTCCTCCATGGTCTCCAAGCAGGGCTCGGCGATCCGCTCCTGGCGTCCGGGATACCGGGCGACCAGAACCTCGACGTCGTCGCCGAAGGCGTTTCCCCAGGAGTGGTAGAAGCTCGCGGAGCCGCCGGCGTGCGGCAGGCACAGGAGTCGCATGCGCGGCGCGGCAGGCGGGGCGTACCGCCGGAACCACATCTGGCCGCTGCGGGTGTTGTCGCTCAGGGTGTTCATGGCTACCGGTCTTCTTAGACCGACCGGCAAATGGGGGGCGGGAGAAGGAGCGGGGCTGGGTGCGTGCAGCTGCAAGGCGGAGGATTGAGGCAGATGGGGTCTCCCCTGCTCGAGCGAAGCCGAGAGCTTGGGGAAGGAGCGTTGGTGATTGACGACAACGCCGCAGATGCGCGTGCCCGGCCCCGCGACGCCGCCCCCCATCTGCCGGTCGGTCTTAGTCGGGGTACGTCGGTCCAGAGCGGCGGGGCTGTCCACGGCGGTCACCTCGACATCGGGAGCGATCCGGCGGATCAGGCCCGTCAGTACGCGCCCGGGTCCCAGCTCGACCAGCCGCCGGCAACCGAGCCGTCCGGTCAGGGTCCGCACGCTCTCCTCCCAACGCACCGGGGACACCAGCTGCCGCACGGCCAGCTCCGGCCAGTTCCCGTCGCCGGAATGCGGCTCGGCGTCCACGTTGGCAACGACCGCGAGGTGCCCGGGGGCGAACGTCACATCCTGCAGGGTCCGGGCCAGACGCTCGGCCGCGGGCGCCATGAAGGGGCTGTGGAAGGCACCGCCCACCGACAGGCGGATCAGTTTGGCCGCGATGCCCGGAGCCAGTTCCGCCGCCCTCCCGACACCGTCCTCGGAGCCGGAGAGCACGACCTGGCCGGGGGCGTTGACGTTGGCCACCCAGACGTCGAGGCCCTCGGCCCGCACCCCGGCGGCCAGTCTCTCGACCTCCCGGAGTCCGGCCCCGACGAGCACGCCCATGGTGCCCGGGCGGCGTTCCGCGGCGTCACGCATGGCCCGCCCCCGGTCCGCCACCAGGGTGACGGCGTCCGGCAGCGTGAGCACTCCGGCAGCCGCCAGTGCTGCGTACTCCCCCAGGCTGTGCCCCGCGCACGCCACGGCGCCGTCCAGCGCCCCGCTCCGGACGGCCTCCGCGTGGGCCATCACAGCCACCGCGAAGACCGAGAGCTGCGCAAGATCGGTCCGGCGCAGCTCGTCGGTGGGGGTGCGCAGCAGCAGTTCCTCGATGTCCTCGCCGCAGTGCCGGGAGATTTCGTCGACCAGGCTCCATGCGGCTGTGTCCCGCCATGGATCGCCCATGCCTTGGCGTTGCGTCCCCTGCCCGGGGAACACCAGACCGATCGGCGTCGGGTTCAACTGTCCACACCTTCCACGCGACACATGGGCAGAAACGGGGCCCGCACCCGGCGGGGTGAGGTTCGGGTGACGGGACCCCCGCTCGCCGGTTCGCCGCGGGCCCGGGGAGTGAGGTCCCCAACGCTGCGCCGCATACCGGGTCACCGGCGGCACAGAAAAGACAACGGCCGTCGGAGTTCTTGGGGTTCGGAGCGTTCGGACGTCCATTTGACGCGGACGCCGCTCGTGTCGTCCATGTGTATCCGGCGCCACCGACCGGGTGCAACGAGGGCTACAGGAAGCTGCCAGTGCCGGACGGGCCGTTGCGTGGGCACGGCGTGCCGTCGGTGTCGCTCGCCTCCCGCACGGATTCCCGGGCCGGTACGTCCTGCCGTCGCGAACTACGCTGGGCCGGCAGACCGATTCCCCCCTTGCGCAGCCCGGTGGGTGCGTGAGCGGCAGTCTGCCTTCCCTTGGGAAGTAACCCGAGCTCGGCTGCGCGAACCCCCGCCTGGAAGCGGGAACTCGCCCCCAGGAGCGCCATGATCTCCGCGACGTACCGGCGGTAGGTGCGCACCGAGACGGAGAGCTCGCGCGCGGCGGCCTCGTCGGTGATGCCGACCTGCAGGCAGTTCAGAATCTGCCGGGCCGCGTCCGCTCGGACGCGGTCACCGAAGTCGATCCGTTCCTCGACCGGGACCGCGTGGCGCCAGAGCCCGTCGAAGAGGGTGCCCAGTGTGCGGGTCACGGTCGTGGCGCGGATCACCGAGGCCCGCCGTCCGATGACCGACTGCGAGGTCACGAGAGCAGCCGCCCCATCGACGATCATCGCCTGAAGCATCGGTACCCTGGCCACCCGCACCTCGTACGGAAGGCCCTCCAGCATGTGGAGTTGGACCACGCCGTCGTCGAGCATCGCCTGGGTGCACAGGAGTCGAAGTTCGATGTCCTTCCGGCAGGGCGCCAGCTCCCAGTACACGGAGCGGATCGCCTCGACGTGCTCCGAGTCGGCCAGCACGATGTCGATGGTCCGCTCGGCCTCGGACACGAGTCGCAGGGCGACCGATTCCAACTCGCCGCAGTCGGCGGTGACGGTGGTGATCAGGGAGTCCCGCACGACTCGGTCGCGGTGCTTGACGACGGTCGCCTCGATCAGCCGGCGGACCTCCATGAGCGTCTGCTCCAGGTCGTCCGCGGGCTGTTCGTTGCGATGCCCGGCGTCTTTGGCGGGGTCGGGACGGAGCCGTCCGACAGGATAGGGATCGGTCACGACGTCGTGATTCTCTGCAGCAGGGGAGCGTCGGTGCGCTGGGGCAGCAGGCCCATCTCCACGGCTCGGACCCCGGCCTGGAAACGGGAGTTGGCCCCGAGCTCGCGCATGATCTCCGCGACATGACGGCGGTACGTGCGCAGCGACACCTGAAGTTCGCGCGCCGCCACGTCATCGGTGCGGCCCTCACGCAGCCGTTCCAGGATGCGCCGCGCAGACTCCGTCCGCAGCCGCGCGCTCATGCGCTGGTGCTCGGCGAGTGACCGGGCGTTGGCCCACGATCCGGCGAAAAGCAGGTCCAGGGCGCGCGCCGACGCCGTGTCCTTGACGACCGCGGCGTGCCCCGCCCTCTCCGGACAGGCCAGTATGAGGGCGACTCGGCTGTCGACGATCAGCATCCCGCGCAACTCGCCCTCGGCAACCCGAATCTCGCACCGGGTGCCCCGGAAGTCGGCGGCGCTCGGCGTGCCGTTGCTCACCGCCTGCGGCGTGCACAGCAGTCGGACGGTCGGACCGCCCCGGGCGCCGGCCCCGCTCCGCTCGGTACGCTCCCGGGAGGGGGTCGCGTGGGCGGCGAGCGCCTCGAACACGGCAGAGACGTTCCCGTCGGCGAACAGTGACGCGGAGACGGAGTGCCGTGCCAACCCGATAAGACGGGCGGCTGTTTCGCCGACGTCGGCATCTTCTGCACGCATGACAAGGGCTTCGTGTGCCGGCCTGGTCCGGTGGAGAGACATCGTCGATTCGATCAGCGCACGGGCCTGAAGCAACGCGCTTTCCATGCTGTTGTTGCCTTCGGCGGTATTGGCCGGGCAGCGGCCCGGCCGGGCCGCTGCCATACCCCCCGAAACTGTTCCGATCGCGACCGGAATCAGGTGTTCGCCATAAGTTCTAGACGTGGAAGTCTTCATTGCACCGACCATTTCCCCGTAATGTTCAGCGAAAGAAATACTCACCCCCCGTTGAGGATGAAGTCAATGACTTCGACATCAGGAATCACATTCCCTCAACCCCAACCCCCCCAGGGGGATTCACAACGCAATATCTTTTTCTTAACCACCGTGAATTCATTGTCTATTCACCTGCCGGGAAATAAATTCACGACGCGGCGCGCCCGACCGTGAGAGGTCAAGCCACCTGACTCTGAACTCCCGACATTATGGGCTGGTCGCGAACCAAGTCAACGCCGGGCAGCAGACACGACCCCGATAAAGTCCGTTCTCTGTAGTGGACCTCGCCGACCACCCCTCCCGAACCACCGGCCGGGTGTCAGCAAGTTGCAGCACTCCCCTGCAACCCCCCGGGGCCGACCTCCACCCGGACACGGATCACACTCACCCGATGACAGCGAGCAATGTTCGCGGCGTGTCGCTGTCCACTAGCTGTCATCGGTCGCCGGCCGGCCGGGGCGGCCGGGGCGGCCGACCTAACGTCTCGGCATATGACCGTGCCTCAGATCAGCACAGAACAAGCCGCTGAGCTCCCGGGCATCCGGGGCGCAGCGGACGGGGCGACCGTGTGGTGGTGGCGGGGCGCAACGACTGTCCTGACCGCGGACCTGGCCCTCCTGGACGACTCCGAATTGCGGCGTCTGGGACGCATCCGCTCCCCGGCCGGGGCCGCGGAATTCGTCGGCAACCGGGCGTCGGTGCGCCGCATCCTGGCCGGTCTGCTGGGCGCGCCGCCGGAGCGGATCCACCTGGGTCGCAGGCCGTGTCCGGGCTGCGGGGATCCGGAGCACGGCCCGCCGACGATACTGAACCCGCAGGTCATGTGCTGGATCAGCATCTCCCACACCTCAGGCTGCGGCATGCTCGCCGTGGCCGGTGCGCCGGTCGGCGTCGATGTCGAACGGGCACGGGACATCCGCGTGGACGAGCTCGCGCCGACCACCCTCACGCCGTCCGAGGTGAAGCAACTGGACGGGCTCACCGGGGATGCGCTGCGCCAGGCGTTCCTGCGCTGCTGGACCCGTAAGGAGGCCGCACTCAAGGCGGTCGGCGTCGGCATCACGGTTCCGCTGGACCGGGTGGAGACGCATCCAGCCACTGCCGGCACCATCACGGTCGCCGCCGGGGTGCCCGGAACGCCCCAAGCGTGGTCTGTCACCGACCTGCCGATACCGACACCTTGGACAGCCTCCGTGGCCCTCCCCGCCGGGACAGCCGGCCCGGTCCGACTGCGCGCCCACCCCGGAAATTGAACCCGCCCCGGAGAAGTCACTTCGACACGCGTGCCAAAAAGGCGTGCACCGAATCAATTCACCGCCCGGTTCCACCTCGGCATTCTGTTCAATTTTGAACAAGATCGCATAAAGCCTGAATACCCAGGAGTAACAACCTGGCGCTTCTCGCAGTCCGATCCGAGGCTTCCACGCATCGCCCCCGGCGGTCGATTGACCGCCTTCCCGCATGTTGCCGAATCGCCGGGAAACCGTGGACGGGCAGGGAAATCCACCGGAACCACGCGGGCCCGGGGACCGTGACAGCGATTCGCGATGTCTCCCCGGTCGCCTTCCGTCGGACATGGGACCGGCAGGACACTTCCGTCGCAGTGACACGAGTTCCCCATCACCGGCCGCACTCCGGACCGTTTCGTGAACTCACCAATTGTGACTGGAAGTTACAGACGCCAACGCTGTTACCGAACGACTCCGCGCAGCTGTGGCGGCGGTCCGTGAGATGCCCCGGTGACGTACGGGCTCGCGCCGCGCCGTCTCCAGCGCCTCCTGCCGGGCGACGCGCGGCCTCCCCGGTGGTGAGCAGGGCGGTGCGGTCCGCCCGACGCCGGGCCGTTGTGGGCGAGACCTGGAAGCGCTCGGCAGCCCGCCGCCGCGCTCAGCCCTCCTCGACCACGCAGCGGGCCAGGCGCAGGCGACCGGTCTCAGTCAGGGGTGCATCACAGTGAGGCGTGAGGCCTTCCGGTCGCCGGTGAAGATGTCGCAATCCGCACCAGGCCAGAAGGCCCTCACCCATTTCAAGATCACTCAACCGTGAACCCCGTCACCAACCTCCACGGACGGAACACCTAGAGCAGCGGTCCGGTCACCGGCTCGACCGCCGCGACCAGCCCGCCCGCCCGTACGAACGCGTCCGCCGCGGCCAGGTCCGGTGCCAGGAAGCGGTCCGGTCCCGGCCCCTGGACGCCCGCCGCGCGCAGCGCCTGGACGGCGGCCCGCGAGGCGGGCGCGGGGGTGAGGCCCTGGGCGGCGCGCAGTTCGATGGCGCGGGTCGCCGCGTACAACTCGACGGCGATGATCCGGGCGAGGCTGTCGACGGCGGTACGGAGCTTGCGCGCCGCCGACCAGCCCATGGAGACGTGGTCCTCCTGCATCGCGGAGGACGGGATCGAGTCGGCCGAGGCCGGGACCGCGAGCCGCTTCATCTCGCCGACCAGGGCTGCCTGGGTGTACTGGGCGAGCATCAGGCCCGAGTCCACACCGGGGTCCTCGGCGAGGAACGGCGGCAGCCCGTGCGAACGGTTCTTGTCCAGCAGCCGGTCGGTGCGGCGCTCGGTGATCGAGCCGAGGTCGGCGGCGACGATCGCCAGGAAGTCGAGTACGTAGGCGAGGGGGGCGCCGTGGAAGTTGCCGTTGGACTCGACCCGGCCTCCCCCGCTCCCGGCTCCGCCCGAGGAGGTGCCCTCCCGCAGCACGACGGGATTGTCGACGGCGGCGGCGAGTTCGCGGTCCGCGACGGTCGCGGCGTGGTCGAGGGTGTCGCGTCCGGCGCCGTTGACCTGGGGCGCGCAGCGCACGGAGTAGGCGTCCTGCACGCGGGGCGCGGTGTCCTGATGGTGACCCGTGAGACCGGATCCGGCGAGGACCCGCAGCATGTTGTCGGCGCTGACGCCCTGGCCCGGGTGCGGGCGGAGGGCGTGCAGTTCCGGGGCGAGCACCTTGTCCGTGCCGAGCAGCGCCTCCAGGGAGAGGGCGGCGGTGATGTCGGCGCAGGTGTAGAGGTTCCTCAGGTCGGCGAGGGCCAGGAGGAGCATCCCGAGCATGCCGTCGGTGCCGTTGAGGAGGGCGAGGCCCTCCTTCTCGCGCAGTTCGACCGGGGTGATGCCGTGGGCGGCGAGCAGTTCGCCCGCGGGGCGCACGGTGCCGTCGGGGCCCTCCGCGTCGCCCTCGCCGATCAGCGTCAGCGCGCAGTGGGCGAGCGGGGCCAGGTCGCCGGAGCAGCCGAGCGAGCCGTACTCGTGGACGACGGGGGTGATGCCCGCGTTGAGGACGTCGGCCATGGTCCGTGCGACCTCGGGCCGTACACCGGTGTGCCCGGAGGCTGCCGTCTTCAGCCGCAGGAACATCAGCGCGCGGACGACCTCGCGCTCGACCCGCGGGCCCATGCCCGCCGCGTGCGAGCGGACGATGTTGCGCTGGAGCCGGCCGCGGAGGTCCTGGCCGATGTACCGGGCGGCCAGCGCGCCGAAGCCGGTGGAGACGCCGTAGACCGGCTCGGGCCCGGCGGCGAGCGCGTCCACGATCTCGCGGGCGGCGGCGAGCTCGCCCACGGCGGCCGCGGAGAGCTCGACGCGGGCGTTGCCCCGGGCCACGGCGATGACGTCCCGGGCGGTCGTACCGGACGTCCCCACCACGACGGTGTGCGTATCCACATGCAGAAGCCTACGGACGAATCCCGCCATGTCGCCATAGGCCGTACGGCCGGTCCCGCCCCGGTCCGGTCACGCGGTCAGGGGCGGCTGCCGCGCAGGTGACGGCGGTCGTGCGGGGACCTGGGCGGCGCGTCGGCCAGCCGGACCACCTCGCTGTCGCGCCCCGCCACCACCGGCTCCGTGGAGCGGGCCGCCTTCGCCCGGTACTGGGCCGCGTCCGCCAGCCGGAACAGCCGCCGCGCGGACACCACCGGGCCGATCGGATCGCCGGTCGACGCGATCCCGCACGCCACCCCGTCACCGAGCTCCAACTCGGCTGCCCGGTCGCAGAGTTCGGTCGCCACCCGGATCACGTCGTCCGACTCCGGGCCGACCGCGAGCAGACAGAACTCGTCGCCGCCGAGCCGGGCCGCGAGCGCACCGGGCAGCATGGCGCCGCAACGGGACAGCACCGAGCCGAAACGTTCCAGCAGACGGTCGCCGACCGCATGGCCGTGCGTGTCGTTGACCCGCTTCAGACCGTTGAGGTCGCAGACGACCAGGCTGACCACCGCACCGTCCGTCCGGTGCCGCTCCACCGCCTCGTCGAGCCGCACATCGACGGAGCGGCGGTTGGCCAGCCCGGTGAGCGGATCGGTGAAGGCGAGCTTGCGGACCTCCTCGAGCCGTTCGGTCTGGGAGATCCCGGCGGCGACGACCGCGGCCAGCACGGTCGCGAAGTCCGCGTCCTGGCGCCCGAACACCGGCTCTCCCACCGGGCGGGCCACATACAGCTCGCCCCAGGCCCGCCCGTGCAGCACGATCGGCGCGACCACGCAGCAGCCGCGCCCGCGCCGGCGCAGGGCGGCCACCCGCTGCCGGCCGTACCCGCGGCCGTACCCGCGCACCCCGGCGCCCGGCATCCCGTCCACCGGGCCGTCGGCCCTCTCCACCCAGGCGTCCGGTTCGCCGCCGCCGGCCCACCGTTCGTGCAGGAACTCGGTGATCTCCGGGAACTGGTGCACCGGGTACGTCTCCTCCTCGGGGAACTCCTCCTCCCCTTCGGCCCGTTCGCCCGCGTTCACCAGCACGCGCAGCCGCCCGGGCCCGCGCTCCCACACGGAGAGCGCGGCGAAGCTGCCGCCCAACGCCTCGCACGCCCCCAGCGCGGCCGCTCGCCACGACCCCCGCGGGGTGTGTGCCGCCGCCATCGTCTGCGCAAGCGAAACCACGGCCCGCAGGCGCGCATCATCACCACCCATCGCTACAGTTTATGTAGATCTGCAGTGATTTGATCAGTTTGGGATGTCGAGAGTGTTCACTGCGTGTCCCGTTGAACACTCAACGTCATTCGCCGGGCCAGTTCGGCTTCCTCTTCTCATTGAACGCGGCCACGCCCTCGGCCCGGTCGCCGGAGAAGGCCACCGACCGCCAGGCGGCGTCCTCGACTTCGAGACCGGCCCGCAGATCGAGGCCGTGACCGAGCCGCAGCGCCCGCTTGGCGGCCCGCAGTCCCACCGGGGAGTTGGCGGCGATCCGGCCCGCGAGCGCCAGCGCGGCCTCCCGGTCCCGTCCCGCCTCCACCAGTTCGTCGACCAGTCCCGCCTCGTGCGCCTCGGCCGCCGCCACGCGCCGGGCCGTGAAGACCAGCTCGGCGGCGCGCGCCGCACCGATCCGCCGCGGCAGCAACTGCGTACCGCCGCCGCCCGGGATGACGCCGACGGACACCTCGGGCAGGCCCACCACGGCCGTGCGGTCGGCGACGATCAGATCGCAGGACAGGGCCAGCTCGAATCCACCGCCGAGCGCGAAGCCGTGCACGGCCGCGATCGTCGGCATCGGCAGTTCGAGCACGCCGGTGTAGGCGGCGCGGGCGGTGGGGCGCTGGCGCAACAGGTCGGCGTCGGTGAAGGAGTTCCGCTCCTTCAGGTCCGCGCCCACGCAGAAGGCCCGCTCATGGCTCGATGTGAGGACGGTGACCCGTACGCCCGGGTCGGCGGCGAGCGCGGCACAGGCGGCGGCGATCGAGCGGGCCATGTCCGTGGACACCGCGTTCATCGCCTTCGGCCGGTCGAGGACCAGCTCGGTGACGTGTTCCTGCCCTTCGTGGACCCGTACGACGACGAATTCACCGAACCGCTGCTCGGACGTGACGGTCATGACTGCACCCTCCGGTTAACGATCGTTACCGGAGGGATCCTATGGGGCGCCCCGGACAGCGGTCCGGGGCGAGTGGCGAGCGGTGGGTCCCGGGCGGGCTCAGGACGTGCCCCGGCGCGCCAGCAGCCAGGGCTCGACGACGCCGAGGCCGCGCACCGGGCGCTGCCACATCGGCTGCAGCCCGTAGCGGTACGTGGGCATGGACACCGGCTCCACGCCGTCCTGGCGTTCCTTCTCCGCGATCGCGGCCTCCTCCGCCGCCTGCGCCTCGGACGCCGGGGCGTCGCCGGTGCGGATCAGCTCCTGTGCGAACGCGCCGTCCACCAGCACGGCGTCCTTCGGCGCTATCGAGGTCAGCCGGCTGGCCAGGTTCACCGTCGTACCGAAGACATCGCCCATTCGGGTGGTGACCGTGCCGAACGCGATGCCGACGCGCAGCGCGGGCATGGTCTCGTCCTGGGTCATCGCCTCGATCAGGCGCAGCGCGATCTCGGCCGCGGTGCCCGCGTCGTCGGCGGCGAAGAGGACCTCGTCGCCGAGGGTCTTGATGAGCCGGCCGCCGTGGGCGGCGACCAGGTCGGCGCAGGTGGTCTCGAACGCCTCGACCAGTTCGCCGAGCTCCTCCTCCTCCAGCCGCCGGGTCAGCCGGGTGAACCCGACGAGGTCGGCGAAGCCGACGGCGAGGCGCCGGTCGACCATCTCCTCGTCGTCGGCGGCCTGCACGACCCGGCCGGTGGCGGCGGCGAGCTGGCGCCGCCACACGTACACCAGGAACTCCTCCAGCTCCGGGAGGAGCAGCTCGACCAGCGGGTACGTGACCTCGGTGCGGGTCATTCCGGGCTCGGGCGGCTCGGTCAGCCCTTCCAGGAAGGAGTCGATCTGCCACTCCGCCAGCCGGGCGGTGGTCTGCCCGGTGGACCGGGCGACCTGGATCGCCATCGGCTCGCTGAGCAGCCCCGCCTCGACGAGACCGGCGAGCCGGCGCAGCGCCAGCACGTCGGCCTCGGTGAGCGCCCTGGCCTGCCCGATGTCGGCGAAGCCCATGGCCCGCCAGAACCGGGACGCCAGGTCCATCGAGACGCCGGCGGTACGGGCCGCCTGGAACGGTGTGTAGCGGCGGTCGGCACCCAGGATCAGCTGTTCGAGCCGGATCGCGAGGGGATCGTCGGTCGGTTCCGCCGTGTGGTCGACATCGTGATGCGGTGTCGGGTGGCCCGAGGGTTGCGACGGTGGCTCCGCGCCCGCGCCGGAGGTCGTGTCGTCGACGGTCACCAGCCGCCTCCTGCCCGTTCCCTGCGCACTGCCCTGCCGATCTGTCGGTGGATCGCCTCAACGATACGGCAGGTGTGCCGTGGCTCACGTCCCCAGGGCGTCCCGGAATGTTCCCGGGTGAGCCGGGGCATGGACGGTTACGGCTGGTGGGGGGGCCGGGAAGGCACGGTCCCATGCCCTCGCACGTGTCACGTCAGGCCGCCGCCGAGCCCGCGCAGGTGCACGATGTCGCCCGCGGACACGGGTTCCTGGAGACCGTCGTCGGTGGACAGGATCAGGCGGCCGTCGCTGTCGATCGCCACGGCCTCGCCGGTGAGCGTGCGGTTGCCGGGGAGCTGGGCCCGTACCGCCCGGCCCAGGGTCGCGCAGCCAGCCGCGTACGCCTCCTGCAGGCCGCTGGCCGCCGCGTCGCCGTCCGCCGCGCGCCACTGGACGTACCAGTGCTCCAGCGAGCGCAGTACGCCGCGCAGCAGCGTCTCCCGGTCGGTGGAGACCGCACCGGCCAGGGCCAGCGAGCCGGCCGTCGGGACGGGGAGTTCGTCGGCGCGCAGGGAGACATTGAGGCCGATGCCCACGACGACGCCGTCCCCGGCGCGCTCGGCCAGGATGCCGCCCGCCTTGCGTTCCTCGCCCAGTCGGGTCTCCCCTGGACGGAGCTTGTCGGAGTCCCTGGGGATGGTGACCAGCAGATCGTTGGGCCACTTCAGCGCCGTGTCGACGCCCGCCGCGCGCGCCAGGCCCGTGGCCGTCGCGACGCCGGCGAGGAGGGGCAGCCAGCTCCACTGCCGCACGGGGATGTCGCCCGGTGCCAGGAAGACGGAGAAGAACAGGCCGGAACGGGCCGGAGCCGTCCAGGTCCGGTCCAGCCGGCCGCGGCCGGCTGTCTGCTCCTCGGCGATCAGCACGGCGCCCTCGGCGAGCCCCTGCGCAGCTCGCCGGGCGAGGTCGGAGTTGGTGGACCCGGTGGTCTCCACGACGTCGAGCGAGGTCCACAGTCCGCCCGGCCGCAGCAGCCCGCGGCGCAGCGCGGGGACGTTCAGGGGCGGCCGGTCCAGGTCCGACCAGCGGCTGTGAGGCGCATCCGAAGGTGTCATGCAAGCCAGACTAGGTGTGGTAAACGACGCACTGCCGAACCGAATCGACGCCGATACGCTACGGATCAGTAGGTGTTCAGTACCTGATCAGTGGGTGTTCAGCAGCTGATCAGCCGCACAGTCGTCCCCGTGACCAGGCAGGGAGCCGCCACCCGATGTCCGAGCCGGAAGAGATCGACATCCACACCACCGCGGGCAAGATCGCCGACCTGCAGCGCCGCATCGACGAAGCGACGCACGCGGGCTCCGAACGCGCAGTCGAGAAGCAGCATGCGAAAGGCAAGTTGACCGCCCGCGAGCGGATCGACCTGCTGCTCGACCAGGGTTCCTTCGTGGAGCTCGACGAGTTCGCCCGACACCGTTCCACGAGCTTCGGCATCGAGAAGAACCGCCCCTACGGAGACGGCGTCGTCACCGGCTACGGCACGGTCGACGGCCGCCCCGTCTGCGTCTACTCGCAGGACTTCACCATCTTCGGCGGCTCGCTCGGCGAGGTCTACGGTGAGAAGATCGTCAAGGTGATGGACTTCGCGCTGAAGACCGGCTGCCCGGTCATCGGCATCAACGACGGCGGCGGCGCACGCATCCAGGAAGGCGTTGCCGCGCTCGGTCTGTTCGCCGAGATCTTCCGCCGCAACGTGCACGCCTCGGGCGTCGTCCCGCAGATCTCACTGATCGTCGGACCGTGCGCGGGCGGCGCGGTCTACTCCCCCGCGATCACCGACTTCACGGTCATGGTCGACCAGACGTCGCACATGTTCATCACGGGCCCCGACGTCATCAAGACCGTCACGGGTGAGGACGTCGGCTTCGAGCAGCTCGGCGGCGCCCGCACCCACAACACCACGTCCGGCGTGGCGCATCACATGGCGGGCGACGAGAAGGACGCCATCGAGTACGTCAAGTCGCTGCTGTCGTACCTCCCTTCGAACAACCTCTCCGAGGCGCCGGCCTTCCCGGAGGAGGCGGACCTCACCACCACGGACGAGGACCGCGAGCTCGACACCCTCATCCCGGACTCGGCGAACCAGCCGTACGACATGCACACCGCCATCGAGCACGTGCTGGACGACGGCGAATTCCTGGAGACGCAGGCTCTGTTCGCGCCGAACATCCTCACCGGCTTCGGGCGCGTGGAGGGCTATCCGGTCGGCATCGTCGCCAACCAGCCGATGCAGTTCGCGGGCTGCCTGGACATCAACGCGAGCGAGAAGGCGGCCCGGTTCGTCCGCACCTGCGACGCGTTCAACGTACCCGTGCTGACCTTCGTCGACGTTCCCGGCTTCCTGCCCGGCGTCGACCAGGAGTACGGCGGCATCATCCGCCGCGGCGCCAAGCTGATCTACGCCTACGCGGAGGCGACCGTCCCGCTGATCACGGTGATCACCCGCAAGGCGTTCGGCGGCGCGTACGACGTGATGGGCTCCAAGCACCTGGGCGCCGACATCAACGTGGCCTGGCCGACCGCGCAGATCGCCGTCATGGGCGCGCAGGGCGCGGTGAACATCCTGCACCGCCGCGCCATCGCCGCCGCCGAGGACCAGGACGCCACCCGCGCCGCGCTGATCGCCGACTACGAGGACGCGCTGCTCAACCCGTACGTCGCGGCCGAACGCGGCTACGTCGACGCGGTGATCATGCCGTCCGACACCCGCGCGCACATCGTGAAGGGGCTGCGCCAGCTGCGTACGAAGCGGGAATCGCTGCCCCCGAAGAAGCACGGCAACATCCCCCTCTAGAAAGGGTCCTGGCCATGATCAAGGTCGTACGGGGCAACCCGACCCCGGAGGAGCTGGCTGCCGCACTGGCGGTGGTCCGGGCGCGCGCGGCGACGTCCGCGGTGTCGTCGGGCGCACCGTCCCTCACGTCGGCGCTGCCCGGTCAGTGGTCCGACCCGGGGCGCATCGCCCGGCGTGAGCGCCACCTGCCGGGGCCGCGCGCCTGGGCGCGGACGTACTGGCCCGGGTAGTCGCGGGAGGGTTCGCACGCGTTCCTGGAGGTCCTGGTCCGTACGGGCCGGGGCCTTTGGCGCGTACGGGCGCGATTCTGGTCCGTACGCACCAGGGCGCCTGAGTACCCGTACTCAGGCGCGGCCTCACGCCTGAGCAGCAGGATCGGACCCATGCTGTGGTCCGACCCCGAGAACAAGCCGCCGAAGGAACTGCGCGACGTCCAGGACATGATGCGGCGCGCGGGGCTGGTGCTGGCGCTCGCGATGGTGGTCGCGATGTTCGTGCTCGGGACGCGGTGAGTTCGCGCTCGAGGCGCGGTGAGTGGCACCGGAACAGCGGCTGCGCCCCTGCCTGCCACGACGGCCTTCTACGATGGCGCGTATGACTGATCAGCGCCGTCTCGTGCTCGCCTCCGCGTCCCCCGCCCGTCTCGGTCTTCTGCGGCAGGCCGGATTCGCGCCCGAGGTGATCGTCAGCGGGGTGGACGAGGACGCGCTCGACGCCCCGACGCCGGCCGAGCTGGCGCTCGCCCTCGCCGAGGCCAAGGCCGCCGCGGTGGCCGGCCGGCCGGAGGCGGCGGGTGCCCTGGTCATCGGCTGCGACTCGGTGCTCGAACTCGACGGCGAGGCGCTCGGCAAGCCGGCCGACGGCGAGGAGGCCATCGCCCGCTGGAAGTCCATGCGCGGCCGGGCCGGGGTGCTGCGGACCGGCCACAGCGTCATCGACACCGCGACCGGACGCACGGCCTCGGCGACCGCCTCCACGACCGTCCGCTTCGGCGAACCGACGGACGCGGAGGTCGCCGCCTACGTGGCCTCGGGCGAGCCGCTGCACGTCGCGGGCGCCTTCACGCTGGACGGCCGGTCCGCGCCGTTCGTCGACTCCATCGAGGGCGACCACGGCAACGTCATCGGGCTCTCGCTGCCGCTGCTGCGCAGGCTGCTGGGCGAGCTGGGGATCTCCGTCACCGAGCTCTGGGTCTGAGCGGGGGCCGTACGGACCGGTGGGGCCGTACAGACCGGTGGGGCCGTACAGACCGGTGGGGCCGTACAGACCGGTGGGGCCGTACAGACCGGTGGGGCCGTACGGGTCAGATCGGGGCCGGAGCGTTCGGCGCGGCGTCGTCCGCGGACCGGACGGCCTCGGGTCCGGGCCCGGGGCGGGGCCCGTACGCCACCAGCGTCAGCACGATCAGCCCGAGCACCACCATCATGAATCCGAACGCCGCCCAGCCGACCAGTCCCACCGTCAGCGCGCCCAGCACCCCGTGCACCACGGCGCAGGTGATGAGGGCGATGCGGCCGATCCGGCCGGGGGCCCGGTCGCGGACGCCGGTCAGCAGGAGGACCAGCCCGCACAGCAGCAGATACAGGCCGAAGACGCCGCCCATCACCCAGGTACCGCTGGACATGGCGTCGGATTCCAGCCCGGCCAGTGACATCTCCTGGTTCTTGACGACCGTCGCCAGGATGCCGTTGATGAGCACGATGCCCACGGCCTCCACGGACAGCACGATCGCGGCCACGAACGCCACCGGCCTGCGCACCACGGTGCTCACCCCCTGTTACCTGCAGTACGTGCGATAGCGCGGACCCTACTAATCGGTAACGCCCGGGACAAGGGTTCGGGCGCCCTTTACTCCGCCCCGCACCACCGACGCGCCCCGACGCGCCCCGGCGCGCCTTCCCTGCGCCCTGGTGGGCGCGGCTCTCGTGCGTCGGGCAAAGAATCGTTCGCCCGTTAGTGGAGACTCAACAAAGAAACACCCGGCGTGGCTGCTTGCACGAACAGAGACCTGGACCACACCTCGTGGCTACTGTGCGGTCATGGATCCCGGCGTACCGTGGTGCCACAAGGGATTTCGCGACTTGAGCAAGCCTCGAATCACACTCCGTGTGGGCAAGCTCACCATTGGGGACGGGTCGTAGGGCCGTGTCGGTAGTCCCTAAACTCAGCTTGTTTCAAGGAGGGAGCCATCGTGCGCAAGGTGCTCATCGCCAACCGTGGCGAAATTGCTGTCCGTGTTGCTCGGGCATGCCGGGATGCCGGGATCGGGAGCGTGGCCGTCTACGCAGACCCGGACCGCGACGCTCTGCATGTACGCGCGGCCGACGAGGCATTCGCCCTGGGCGGTGACACCCCGGCCGCCAGCTACCTGGACATGGCCAAGGTGCTCCAGGCAGCCAAGGACTCCGGGGCGGACGCGATCCACCCGGGCTACGGCTTCCTGTCGGAGAACGCCGATTTCGCCCAGGCCGTCCTCGACGCGGACCTGACGTGGATCGGCCCGCCGCCGCAGGCGATCCGGGACCTCGGCGACAAGGTCGCCGCCCGGCACATCGCGCAGCGCGCCGGTGCCCCGCTGGTGGCCGGTACGCCCGACCCGGTCGAGGGCTCGGCCGAGGTCGTGGAGTTCGCGAAGCAGCACGGGCTGCCGATCGCGATCAAGGCCGCGTTCGGTGGCGGCGGCCGCGGGCTGAAGGTGGCGCGCACGCTGGAGGAGATCCCGGAGCTGTACGACTCCGCGGTCCGCGAGGCCGTCGCGGCGTTCGGCCGCGGCGAGTGCTTCGTGGAGCGCTACCTCGACAAGCCGCGCCACGTCGAGACGCAGTGCCTGGCCGACCAGCACGGCAACGTCGTCGTCGTCTCCACCCGTGACTGCTCGCTCCAGCGCCGCCACCAGAAGCTGGTGGAGGAGGCCCCCGCGCCGTTCCTGTCCGAGGCGCAGAACGCGGAGCTGTACGCGGCGTCGAAGGCCATCCTCAAGGAGGCCGGTTACGTCGGTGCGGGCACCGTGGAGTTCCTCGTCGGCACGGACGGCACCATTTCGTTCCTGGAGGTCAACACCCGCCTCCAGGTCGAGCACCCGGTCACCGAGGAGGTCACCGGCCTCGACCTGGTCCGCGAGATGTTCCGCATCGCCGACGGCGAGAAGCTCGGCTACGACGACCCGGCCGTGCGCGGGCACTCCTTCGAGTTCCGGATCAACGGCGAGGACCCGGGCCGCGGCTTCCTGCCCGCTCCCGGCTCGGTGACCGTCTTCTCCCCGCCGACCGGCCCCGGTGTCCGGCTCGATGCGGGTGTGGAGTCCGGTTCCGTCATCGGCCCCGCCTGGGACTCGCTGCTGGCGAAGCTCATCGTGACCGGTGCGACGCGTGAGCAGGCGCTGCAGCGGGCGGCGCGCGCGCTGGCCGAGTTCAACGTCGAGGGCATGGCCACCGCCATCCCGTTCCACCGCGCGGTCGTCGCCGACCCGGCGTTCACCAGCGACCCGTTCCGGATCCACACCCGGTGGATCGAGACCGAGTTCGTCAACGACATCAAGCCCTTCACCGCCGCCGCCGACGTGGAGGCGGAGGAGGAGACCGGTCGCGAGACCGTGGTCGTCGAGGTCGGCGGCAAGCGTCTTGAGGTCTCGCTGCCCTCGTCGCTGGGCATGAGCCTGGCCCGTACCGGCCTCGCGGCGGGCGCCAAGCCCAAGCGCCGCGCGGCGAAGAAGACCGGCTCCGCGGTCTCCGGCGACACCCTCGCCTCCCCGATGCAGGGCACCATCGTCAAGATCGCCGTCGAAGAGGGCCAGCAGGTCCAGGAGGGCGACCTCGTCGTCGTCCTGGAGGCCATGAAGATGGAGCAGCCGCTGAACGCGCACCGCGCGGGCACCGTCAAGGGACTGGTCGCCGAGGTCGGCAGCTCGGTCTCCTCCGGCGCCGTGATCTGCGAGATCAAGGACTGATCGAGCGGTACCCGACGTTCCACCGGGGCCCCTGCGGAGTCGCACGACTCCGCAGGGGCCCCGTTCGTCACCCCGCTCGCAGGGCCGCCGCCATCACCACCGGACGAGCGGCGCGAGCGGCACAACGGCTCGGCGCGGGATGCGGAGATCGCCTCCGTATGCGCAATGGCATCCTGGACCCCGGGGCGGAAAAAAGGGAGGACTGCGCAATGTCGATGAGCACGGCACGGACGTCGGCCCGGCCCATGCGCGCCGATGCGCGCCGCAATTACGACCGGCTGCTGGGTGAGGCCCGTACCGCGTTCGCGGAACACGGCACGGACGCGTCCCTGGAGGACATCGCGCGACGTGCGGGCGTGGGGATCGGCACGCTGTACCGGCACTTCCCGAACCGGCACGCGCTGATGAGCGCCGTCTTCCAGGAGGCACTGGCGTCCTTGATCGACCGTTCCCGTGAGCTCGCGGGGGCGGAGCAGCCGTGTGCGGGGCTGGTGGAGTGGCTGGGCGCGATCATCACCCATGCGGGTGAGTACCGCGGGCTCGCCCAGGCGCTCATGTCGACGTCTCGGGACGAGACTTCGGCGCTGTCGCGGTGCAATGTGCCGCTGCGCGAGGCGGGTTCGGTGCTGCTGGCGCGGGCGCAGGCGAGCGGGGCCGTGCGGGCGGATGTGTCCATCGACGACCTGATGCAGCTGACGAACGCGATCGCGCTGGCCGCCGAGCAGTCGCCGGACGACCCGGAGTTGGCGGGGCGGCTACTGATGCTGACCTTGCAGGGGCTGAAGGGGCCGAACGCGGAGAGGGGTTGAGAAATCAAACCCTCCGGCGATCAAGAAGCAGGGGCCTGGGGGCAGCGCCCCCGGTCACGGGAAGCGAAGGGGCGAGGAGAAGAAAACCCCCCGCGCCCCTCACCTGCGCCGTAGATCCGCCACCCTCGCCCGGTCCCCCGGCCCCTGCCCCTGTTCCGCCAGCGCCGCCGCGCTCCGTAGTTGCTGCGGCCCCGGACCTCCGGGGCCACCGCGCGTACGGCGCTGGCCGGGGAGCGGCATGTCGCGGCGGGGCTGGCGGCCCGGCGGGAGGGGCTCCGCCGGGGCGGGGCCGCTGCCCGCGCCGGCCACCGCGATCTGCACGCCCTGGTCCGCCAAGGCCTGGAGTTCGGTGGCGGCGCGGTCGTCGTGGCCGGGCGGTTCGTCCGTCACGAGGCGGGTGATCAGATCCGTCGGCACCGTCTGGAACATGGTGTCGGAGCCGAGCTTGGTGTGGTCCGCCAGGACCACCACCTCCGCCGCCGCCTGCACCAGGGCCCGGTCCACGCTCGCCGAAAGCATGTTGGACGTGGACAGGCCGCGTTCCGCGGTGAGCCCGCTCCCGGAGAGGAACGCGCGCGAGACCCGCAGCCCCTGGAGCGACTGCTCGGCACCGCTGCCCACGAGGGCGTAGTTGGAGCCGCGCAAGGTGCCGCCCGTCATCACCACTTCCACCCGGTTGGCATGGGCCAACGCCTGGGCGACCAGCAGTGAGTTGGTGACGACGGTCAGGCCGGGTACCCGCGCGAGCCGGCGGGCCAGCTCCTGCGTGGTCGTACCGGCACCGACGACGATGGCCTCGCCCTCTTCGACGAGACCCGCGGCCAGGTCGGCGATGGCCGTCTTCTCCGCGGTGGCGAGATGGGATTTCTGCGGAAAGCCGGACTCCCGCGTAAAACCGCCCGGCAAAACCGCACCGCCGTGCCGGCGGTCGAGGAGTCCTTCTGCCTCCAGCGCCCGCACGTCCCGCCGTACGGTCACTTCGGAGGTCTGGACGACGCGGGCGAGCTCACGGAGCGATACCGCCCCGTTGGCGCGCACCATTTCGAGGATCAACTGACGACGTTCTGCAGCGAACACGAAACTGACAGTAACGTGACGCCGGAGCGTTTTCAGCAGATTGCACCGAATAACAGAAGTTGTGCATACAGGGGGCCGCCAAGTGGTATAGGCGGCCCGTTGTTTGTTCCGTACTGATCGGCCGACGACTGCCCGGCGGCCGCCCCGCGCCCGGACAGCCGCCTGAGCTGCCGCGATGCGCCGGGCGCGGGGCGGGGACCGCCGCGGATCGCGGGGTTTCGCGACTGCGGCTACGCCTCGCCCGCGTTCTTCCGGGTGTGCAACTGACGGGCCACTTCCGCGATCGAACCCGACAGGGACGGGTACACCGTGAAGGCGTTTGCGATCTGTTCGACCGTCAGGTTGTTGTCGACCGCGATCGAGATCGGGTGGATGAGTTCGCTCGCCCGCGGCGCGACGACGCAGCCGCCGACCACGATGCCGGTGCCGGGCCGGCAGAGGAGCTTGACGAAGCCGTCGCGGATGCCCTGCATCTTGGCGCGCGGGTTGCGCAGCAGCGGCAGCTTGACGACCCTGGCGTCTATCCTGCCGCCGTCGACGTCGGCCTGGGTGTAGCCGACGGTGGCGATCTCGGGGTCGGTGAAGACGTTCGAGGAGACCGTCTTCAGGTTCAGCGGGGCCACCGCGTCCCCGAGGAAGTGGTACATCGCGATCCGGCCCTGCATGGCGGCGACCGAGGCGAGGGCGAAGATCCCGGTGACGTCACCGGCCGCGTACACGCCGGGGGCGGTGGTGCGGGAGACCTTGTCGGTCCAGATGTGGCCGGACTCCTTGAGCCGGACCCCGGCCTCCTCCAGGCCCATGCCGGCGCTGTTCGGGATCGCGCCGACCGCCATCAGGCAGTGCGAACCGGAGATGACCCGGCCGTCGGCGAGGGTGACCTCGACCCGGTCGCCGACCCGTCCCTCCTTGCCCGCCTTCGGCGAGGAGGGTCCCTCAGTGGTTCCCGGCACAACTTTCGCAGCCAACGCGCGGGAGCGGGCCATGACATTCATGCCGCGGCGGCGGAAGACGTCCTCCAGGACGGCGGCGGCGTCCGGGTCCTCGCCCGGCAGCACCCGGTCGCGGGAGGAGACGAGGGTGACGCGCGAGCCGAGCGCCTGGTAGGCGCCCGCGAACTCGGCACCCGTCACACCGGAGCCGACCACGATGAGCTCCTCGGGAAGCTCGTCGAGGTCGTAGACCTGGGTCCAGTTCAGGATGCGCTCCCCGTCGGGGAGCGCGTCCGGGATCTCCCGGGGGTGGCCACCGGTCGCGATCAGCACGGCGTCGGCGGTGAGCGTCTCCTGCGTGCCGTCGGCGGCGGTCACGACGACCGTGCGGGAGCCGTCGGCGGCCTGGAGGCCGTCGAGGCGGCCGCGGCCGCGCATCACCCGGGCGCCGGCCCGGGTGACGGACGCGGTGATGTCATGGGACTGGGCGAGCGCGAGGCGCTTCACCCGCCGGTTGACCTTGCCGAGGTCCACGCCGACGACCCGGGCCGTCTGCTCGATGTACGGCGTGTCGTCGGCGACGATGATGCCCAACTCCTCGTACGAAGAGTCGAAGGTGGTCATCACCTCTGCCGTCGCGATCAGGGTCTTCGAGGGAACGCAGTCGGTGAGCACGGACGCGCCGCCGAGGCCGTCACAGTCGACGACGGTCACCTCCGCGCCGAGCTGGGCGCCCACCAATGCCGCCTCGTACCCGCCGGGTCCGCCGCCGATGATCACGATCCGGGTCACGAAAAGTCCGCCTCGCGTGTGTCATCCCGCGGCCGTCTGCTGCCCCGGCCGGGGGTCCGGGGGGTCGCCCCGGGGAATGCAGTACGTACTTCATTGTCCCGCACGCGCCAAGGTGCTTCGCCCCGGGGCCCTCCATACGTGGCCCGGGGTTCCCGGGACGGGGTTCCCGGGCCGCGAGCGGTACCCCCCGTACGGTGTCTTCCTCACAGGAATCGACGTTCCGGCCACCGCCTCCCGTACCCTCGACCCATGTCGCTCTACGCCGCGTACGCCGGCAACCTCGACGCGCGGCTGATGACGCGCCGCGCACCGCATTCCCCGCTGCGCGGCACCGGCTGGCTCAACGGCTGGCGGCTGACCTTCGGCGGGGAGCAGATGGGCTGGGAAGGCGCGCTCGCCACGGTGGTGGAGGCCCCCCGTTCCCAGGTTTTCGTGGCGCTGTACGACATCGCACCGATGGACGAGGACTCCATGGATCGGTGGGAGGGCGTCGGCCTCGACATATACCGGCGGATGCGGGTACGGGTGCACACCCTGGACGGCGAGGAGCCGGCCTGGATGTATGTGCTGAACGGGTACGAGGGCGGGCTGCCGTCCGCCCGCTATCTGGGCGAGATCGCGGACGCCGCGGAGTCCGCGGGCGCACCGCACGACTATGTGATGGAACTGCGCAAGCGCCCCTGCTGACCCGGTCGACCAGCGCTTTTGTGTGAATGTACGAGGAAGCGTGTGCAGACTCTATGCATGGGCATCTACGCGCGTAGGGAATCACCGGTTACCCTCATCCGCGTGAACGCATCAGTTATTCCGGACGACATCCAGGGCGACCCGTACGCCGCCGCCGCCGACGCCGCTGCCCGCCTGCGCGAGCTGACCGGCGCCGAGACCCACGACGTCGCCCTCGTGATGGGGTCAGGCTGGGCTCCCGCGGGCGACGCGCTCGGCGCTCCGGAGGCCGAGTTCCCGGTGACCGACCTGCCCGGTTTCCCGGCGCCCGCCGTGCAGGGGCACGGTGGCACGATCCGCTCGTACCGGATCGGCGCGAAGCGTGCCCTGGTCTTCCTCGGCCGCACGCACTTCTACGAGGGCCGCGGCGTCGCCGCCGTCGCGCACGGCGTCCGCACCGCCGTCGCCGCGGGCTGCAAGACCGTCGTGCTGACGAACGGCTGCGGCGGTCTGCGCGAGGGCATGCGCCCCGGGCAGCCGGTCCTGATCAGCGACCACATCAACCTGACCGCGGCGTCCCCCATCGTCGGCGCCAACTTCGTCGACCTGACCGACCTGTACTCGCCGCGGCTGCGCGCGCTGTGCAAGGAGGTCGACGAGACCCTCGAAGAGGGCGTGTACGTGCAGTTCCCCGGCCCGCACTACGAGACGCCGGCCGAGATCAACATGGTCCGTGTGATGGGCGGCGACCTGGTCGGCATGTCCACCGTGCTGGAGGCGATCGCCGCACGGGAGGCGGGGGCCGAGGTGCTCGGCATCTCGCTGGTCACGAACCTGGCGGCGGGGCTGAGCGGGGAGCCGCTCAACCATGAAGAGGTGCTGCAGGCGGGGCGGGATTCGGCGACGCGGATGGGGACGTTGCTGGCCCGGGTGCTCGAGCGGATCTGAGCGGCAGAGCAAGCCCCTCCGGCGGTTAAGGAGCGGGGGTCCGTCCGGAGGCGGCGCCCCCGGACGGACCCCACCACCCCATCCATCCCGCAGAAAGGCGGACACCGTGCAGCAGGAGCTCATCGCGCAGGCCAGGACGTGGCTCGCGGAGGATCCCGACCCCGAGACCCGTGACGAGCTCGCCGCGCTCATCGACGCCGAGGACGTCGACGAACTCGCCGCCCGGTTCGCCGGCACGCTGCAGTTCGGCACGGCCGGGCTCCGCGGTGAGCTGGGGGCGGGGCCGATGCGGATGAACCGCGCCGTCGTGATCCGCGCGGCGGCCGGGCTCGCCGCGTATCTGAAGGCACAGGGGCAGGGCGGCGGGCTCGTCGTGATCGGGTACGACGCCCGTTACAAGTCCGCCGACTTCGCCCGCGACACCGCGGCCGTGATGACCGGCGCGGGCCTGCGCGCGGCGGTGCTCCCCCGCCCGCTGCCCACGCCCGTACTGGCGTACGCGATCCGGCACCTGGGCGCCGTCGCGGGCGTCGAGGTGACGGCCAGTCACAACCCGCCGCGCGACAACGGGTACAAGGTCTACCTCGGTGACGGCTCGCAGATCGTGCCCCCGGCGGACGGCGAGATCGCCGCCGCGATCGCCGCGGTCGGCCCGCTCGACGGCGTGGCCCGCCCCGACGACGGCTGGGAGATCCTCGGCGACGATGTCCTGGCCGCCTACCTGGCCCGTACCGACGCCGTGCTCGCCGCCGGATCGCCGCGCACCGCCCGGGTCGTGTACACCGCGATGCACGGCGTCGGTACGTCCGTGCTCACCGCCGCCTTCGACCGCGCCGGGTTCCCCGCCCCGGTGCTCGTCGCCGAACAGGCCGAGCCCGACCCGGCGTTCCCCACCGTCGCCTTCCCCAATCCGGAAGAGCCAGGCGCGATGGATCTCGCCTTCGCCACCGCGCGCCGTACCGACTGCGACCTCGTCATCGCCAACGACCCGGACGCCGACCGGTGCGCCGTCGCCGTCCCGGACCCTGCCGCCGACGGCGGCTGGCGGATGCTGCGCGGCGACGAGGTCGGGGCGCTGCTCGCCGCACATCTTGTGGACCGGGGCGCGGCCGGTGTCTTCGCCGAGTCGATCGTGTCGTCCTCGCTGCTCGGCCGGATCGCCGAGAAGGCGGGCCTCGGCTACGAGGAGACGCTGACCGGCTTCAAGTGGATCGCCCGCGTGGACGGCCTGCGGTACGGGTACGAGGAGGCGCTCGGTTACTGCGTCGACCCGGACGGCGTACGCGACAAGGACGGCATCACGGCCGCGCTGCTCGTCGCCGAGCTCGCCTCCGTGCTCAAGGAGCGGGGGCGTACGCTCCTGGACCTCCTCGACGACCTCGCGGTCGACCACGGGCTGCACGCCACCGATCAGCTGTCGGTCCGGGTGGAGGACCTCTCCGTCATCGCGGACGCCATGCGCCGGCTGCGCGAGCAGCCCCCGACCGCGCTCGCCGGGCTCCCCGTCACCTCGGCCGAGGACCTCGCGCGGGGCACCGCCCAGCTGCCGCCCACCGACGGGCTGCGCTACCACCTCCGGGGCGCCCGCGTGATCGTCCGCCCGAGCGGCACCGAGCCGAAGCTCAAGTGCTACCTGGAGGTCGTGGTGCCGGTCGCTTCGACGAACGAGCTGCCCGCGGCCCGTGCGCGGGGTGCGGAGCTGCTCGCCGGGATCAAGCGGGACCTGGCGGCGGCGGCCGGTATCTGACCGGTCGCGACGAACGGCTTCACGTACACATCAGGTACGTGAAGCCGGTGCGTGCCAGGGCCGCGGCCACGCCGCGGCCGACGGGGGACGTCCCGACGATCAGGCGGGCGCGGTGTGTTCACACGCTCCGCCGCTGATCGTCGAGGGCCGTCCCCCGCTCCGTTCCGGGTCCACCACGTCGGCTACTTGAGGTTGAGCAGCTGCTCCAGCGGGTCGATCGCGAAGTAGACGAGGAAGAGCGCCGCGGTGATCCAGAGCAGCCAGTGGACTTCGCGGGCCTTGCCCAGGCACGCCTTGATGACCACGTAGGCGAGGAAGCCGGCGCCGATGCCGTTGGTGATGGAGTAGGTGAACGGCATGACGGCGATGGTCAGGAAGGCGGGGATGGCGAGTTCGTACCGGTCCCAGTCGATGTGCTTGACCTGGGTCATCATCAGGAACCCGACCGCGACGAGGGCGGGGGCAGCAGCCTGGAGGGGCACGATGGTGAGAACGGGGGTGAAGAAGAGGGCGAGAGCGAACATGCCGCCCGTGATGAGGTTGGCGAAGCCGGTACGTGCACCTTCACCGACACCTGCGGCGGACTCGATGTAGGTGGTGGCGGACGAGGCGGAGGCGGCGCCGCCGGCGACGGCGGCGACGCCGTCGATGAGCAGGACGCGGCCCAGACCGGGGACCTGGCCGCGCTCGTCGAGGAGTCCGGCTTCGGCGGTGACGCCGACGACGGTGCCCATCGTGTCGAAGAAGTCGGACAGGATGAGGGTGAAGACGAGCAGGACGACGGTCAGCACGCTGACCTGACCGAACGAGCCGAGCAGATCGAAGTTGCCCAGGAGCGCGAAGTCGGGTGCGGCGACGGGGTGGTCGGGCAGCGAGGGCTCGGTCAGACCCCAGGACTTGACGTCGGCGATCCCGTTGATGACGACGGCGACGACGGTCATCACGACGATGCTGATGAGGATGGCGCCCTGCACCTTGCGGGCCAGGAGGACGACCGTCAGCAGCACGCCGAGACAGAAGACGAGCATGGGCCAGCCGGTGAGGGTGCCTGTGCCGATCTGAACGGGCACGGTGGTGTTGGCGGCGTCCGGGATACGGGTGACGAACCCGGCGTCCACAAAGCCGATGAAGGCGATGAACAGGCCGATGCCGACACTGATGGCTTGCTTGAGGGCTTGCGGAATGGCGTGCATGATGGCCTCGCGCAGGCCGGTCAGCACCAGTACGCAGATCAGCAGGCCCTCGAGCACGATGAGGCCCATCGCGTCGTCCCAGGCCATCAGGGGGGCGATCTGGAAGGCGGCGACGGCGTTGAGCCCCAGGCCCGCGGCCAGGGCGAGCGGCAGGTTGCCGCCCACGCCCATGATCACGGTCATCACGGCAGCCACCAGGGCCGTGGCGGTGGCCAGTTGGCCGGCGTCCAGGTGCGCGCCGAACTTGTCCTCGGAACTGCTGAGGATGATCGGGTTGAGTACGAGGACGTACGCCATGGTGAAGAATGTGGCGAATCCGCCGCGTATCTCACGGCCGTACGTCGAACCGCGTTCGCCGATGCGGAAGAACCGGTCGACCGGGTCGCTGGATCTAGTTGTCGGCGCTTCGGCCTGATTTGTCGTGCTGGTGTGCATGACTGCGTCTCCTGGACCTGCAGGTGCGAGGGAAAACATGGGAGTGGCGCCGGAAGCGTGTGTCAGTCGGTTGTGCGAACACACATACGGCGCCTTGCGAGCGGATCATACGCGGCAGAAACGTGATCTCAATCGCTTTGCGGTATCCGTTTGTTGACCTTCCGGTACCACCCCTGTGGCTTCCTCCAAAATCACAGGCGACCTATCCAGCCAAACCGGGATGCGGGCGACAACGGCCATGGAGTTCACCCCGGGTAACTCCCTACTCTCAGCCCGTGCATCCACCGCTCCCCTTCAACGCGCGCGCCGCCCGCATCCTGCGCGAGAAACTCGGGATGGCCCCCGGCCACGTCGCCTACGGCATGCGCGCCTCCTACGGCACGACCCACGTAACCCCCGACCACATCACGGCGTGGGAACGCGGCACCGCGCTGCCCACCACCAACGAACTCACCGCCCTGGCCGGTGCCCTGTGGTGCAACCCCAGCGAACTCATGGGCGCCCCCCGCACCCTGCGGGAACACCGTCTCGCCCGCGGACTGGCCGCCGAGGATGTCGCCCGCGCCACCGGCCTCACCCTCGACGCCTACCACCACATGGAAGAAACCAGCCAATGGACCGGCGACAAACGGCAGTCCGCCAAACTCGGCGCCCTCCTCGACCTCCCCCCACGCGACTTCATCGCCGTCACCGGCCTCGAGGACGAACTCGTCCGCCTCCTCACCGAAGCCGTCTCCACCCGCTGGCAGGCCCACATCCGCGCCATCGCCCGCCTCGTCGGCGTGGAACGCCGCGATCTGCAAGACGCCCTGCGCGACATGCACCACGAGTACCAGACCCTCATGGCCGCCACCCTCAGCCGGGCCGGCGGCACCACCGGCTCCGGCGAAGTCGGGCGACGCTACATCGACGACATCGTCAACCACTTCTGGGCCCGGCTCCCGGAGAACTAGGACCGCGTCCGCGCGGGCCATGCGCCGGGAACGTGGTCGAGCGGGCCCGGGCCACGGCGGAACGCCTGGCGTTCCTGCCCGAAGGGGCCGTCGTGCGGGCGCGCCTCGAAGGCGACGGCGTACGCATGCGGCGCGCCCGCGACATGGCGGCCCGCCTGGTGGACGGCCTGTGACGCGGTCTGCCGGGCGCGCCGCCGGACCGGGGCCGTCCTCGTCATCACCTGCCTCGGCGTGCTGACCGTCCCCTCCGGGCGTCGGCGTCTGGCTGCCGTGTCGCGGGAAGCCCGGACCGCGCCCGCCGACCCGCGGGACAGCGCTGCCTCGCGACCGGGACCACGACCACCCGCGTGCGTACGGCCGGCGTCCGATCGTCGTACGCGCGCACTCCGATCCGTCTCAGCCGGTCTCAGCCGGTCGCGAGCAGCACCACCAGCAGCACCACGCCCGCCACCGCAGGGGCGATCAACTCGTACGCCCAGCGCACCGAACCCGAGGATTCCGAGGACGCCGAAGACTCCGAAGGCTGTGCACCCGTCCCCGTCTTCGCCCGCTCCATCAGCTCGCTCAGGTCCGCCATGGTCTGGTCGGCCGTCGCCATGCGGGACCTGCTGTCGCGGACATCGGCGTGCACGGACGTCCGGCCGTACGGGTCGTCCGCCGACTGCCGGGCCTGTCGCCGGGCGGCCTTCTTCCGCTGCCGCAGCGACACCGGAACCGCCCACAGCTGGTACTTGGTGCCGTCCTCGGTGAGCAGCTCGCTCGAATATCCGGCCCGCAGATCCGCGACCTCGGTCCACGGCACGGTGATCGTCCGGAACGGGTTACGGATCCGGATGCGCCGGTCGTTGGCGTACACGACGGGCCGCAGCGTGAACGCGGCGACCAGCGGCACCACGGTCAGCAGCCCGGCCAGCGCCAGCCACGGGACCCGGCCGTCGCCCCGGACCACGGCGTCACCGCCGATCCAGCAGATGAGGAGAAGCAGCAGGACACCCCCGACGATCCCGGCGGGCGACCGGAAGGCCCGGTCGGCGTAGGTCGGCTCGGCGGGTGGTGTGGGGCTCGTCATGAGCCCGATTCTGCCTGACGCGCGCAAGGGGCGCCGGGGCGGCCGCCCGGGCACTGCGCAACGCTCGGAGGACCCCACCCCCTGTACAGGTCGCTACGCGCGTAGATATGCTCCTCTGGTGACCATGCCCACCACAGCTCCCTCCCCCAGGCTCTCAGCTGCGTCCGAGCAGGGAGGTACCCCCCTCTCCGACGCGACCGCGTCCGACAGTGCGCTGCGCCGCTTCCTGCACGGGCTGCCCGGCGTCGACGCCGTCGGCCTCGAAGCGCGCGCCGCGTCCCTCGGAACCCGCTCGATCAAGACGACGGCCAAGGCGTACGCGATCGACCTGGCCATCTCGATGATCGACCTGACGACGCTGGAAGGCGCGGACACCCCGGGCAAGGTCCGGGCCCTCGCCGCCAAGGCCGTCCATCCCGACCCGACCGACCGCACGACCCCGCACACCGCCGCGGTCTGCGTCTACCCCGACATGGCGGCGACCGCCGTCGCCGCGCTGGCCGGTTCCGGCGTGAAGGTGGCGTCCGTGGCGACGGCCTTCCCGGCCGGCCGCGCCGCGCTCGACGTCAAGCTCGCGGATGTCCGCGACGCAGTGGCCGCCGGGGCCGACGAGATCGACATGGTGATCGACCGGGGCGCCTTCCTCTGTGGCCGCTACCTCAAGGTGTACGAGGAGATCCTGGCCGTGAAGGCCGAGTGCGCGCGGGCGGACGGCACCGACGCCCGGCTGAAGGTGATCTTCGAGACCGGCGAACTCTCCACGTACGACAACATCCGCCGCGCCTCCTGGCTCGGCATGCTGGCGGGCGCGGACTTCATCAAGACGTCGACCGGCAAGGTCGCGACGAACGCCACCCCGGCGAACACCCTGCTGATGCTGGAGGCCGTGCGCGACTTCCGGGCGCAGACCGGCGTACAGATCGGTGTGAAGCCGGCCGGCGGCATCCGCACGTCCAAGGACGCGATCAAGTTCCTGGTGCTGGTGAACGAGACCGCGGGCGAGGACTGGCTTGACAACCACTGGTTCCGCTTCGGCGCCTCCAGCCTGCTGAACGATCTGCTGATGCAGCGCCAGAAGCTCAGCACCGGCCGTTACTCCGGCCCCGATTACGTGACGGTGGACTGATCCCCATGGCATCTGCATTCGAGTACGCACCCGCGCCCGAGTCGCGCGCGGTCGTCGACATCGCTCCCTCGTACGGCCTGTTCATCGACGGTGAGTTCACCGACGCGGCCGACGGCAAGGTCTTCAAGACTCTCTCGCCGAGCACCGAGGAGGTGCTCTCCGAGGTCGCGCAGGCCGGTGCCGCGGACGTCGACCGGGCCGTGCTGGCGGCCCGCAAGGCATTCGAGAAGTGGTCGGCGCTGCCCGGCTCCGAGCGTGCCAAGTACCTCTTCCGGATCGCCCGGATCATCCAGGAGCGCAGCCGCGAGCTCGCCGTTCTCGAAACCCTCGACAACGGCAAGCCGATCAAGGAGACCCGCGACGCGGACCTCCCGCTGGTCGCGGCGCACTTCTTCTACTACGCGGGCTGGGCCGACAAGCTGGACCACGCCGGTTACGGCGCGAACCCGCGCCCCCTCGGCGTCGCGGGCCAGATCATTCCCTGGAACTTCCCGCTGCTGATGCTGGCCTGGAAGATCGCCCCGGCGCTCGCCACCGGCAATACGGTGGTCCTCAAGCCCGCCGAGACGACCCCGCTCTCCGCACTGTTCTTCGCGGACATCTGCCGCCAGGCCGGCCTGCCCAAGGGTGTCGTGAACATCCTCACCGGGTACGGCGACGCGGGCGCCGCCCTCGTCGCGCACGAGGGCGTCGACAAGATCGCCTTCACCGGCTCGACCGCGGTCGGCAAGGCCATCGCCCGCCAGGTCGCGGGCACGGACAAGAAGGTCACCCTCGAACTGGGCGGCAAGGGCGCCAACATCGTCTTCGACGACGCCCCGATCGACCAGGCCGTCGAGGGCATCGTCACCGGCATCTTCTTCAACCAGGGCCAGGTCTGCTGCGCGGGCTCGCGCCTGCTCGTGCAGGAGTCGATCCAGGACGAGCTGCTGGACGCCCTGAAGCGCCGGCTGTCCACGCTCCGGCTCGGCGACCCGCTCGACAAGAACACCGACATCGGCGCGATCAACTCCGCCGAGCAACTCGCCCGGATCACCGCGCTCACCGAGACCGGCGAGGCGGAGGGCGCCGCACGCTGGTCCGCCCCCTGCGAACTCCCCTCTTCCGGCTACTGGTTCGCCCCGACGCTGTTCACGAACGTCACCCAGGCGCACACCATCGCCCGCGACGAGATCTTCGGCCCGGTGCTGTCCGTGCTGTCGTTCCGTACGCCCGACGAGGCGGTCGCCAAGGCCAACAACAGCCAGTACGGCCTCTCGGCCGGCATCTGGACGGAGAAGGGCTCCCGCATCCTCGCGGTGGCGAACAAGCTCCGGGCGGGCGTCGTCTGGGCCAACACGTTCAACAAGTTCGACCCGACCTCGCCCTTCGGCGGCTACAAGGAGTCGGGCTTCGGCCGCGAAGGCGGCCGTCACGGCCTGGAGGCGTACCTCGATGTCCGATAACCGTCTGAGCGTCTTCAAGACCTACAAGCTGTACGTCGGGGGCAAGTTCCCCCGCTCCGAGAGCGGCCGGGTGTACGAGGTGACCGACTCCAAGGCCAGGTGGCTGGCGAACGCCCCGCAGTCCTCCCGCAAGGACGCGCGCGACGCGGTCGTGGCGGCGCGCAAGGCGTTCGGCGGCTGGTCGGGCGCGACCGCGTACAACCGCGGCCAGATCCTCTACCGCGTCGCGGAGATGCTGGAGGGCCGCAAGGACCAGTTCGTCCGCGAAGTGGCCGACGCGGAGGGCCTGTCCAAGTCCAAGGCCGCGGCCGTGGTGGACGCGGCGATCGACCGCTGGGTCTGGTACGCGGGCTGGACCGACAAGATCGGCCAGGTCGTGGGCGGGGCGAACCCGGTCGCGGGCCCGTTCTTCAACCTGTCCACGCCCGAACCGACCGGCGTGGTCGCGGTCCTGGCGCCCCAGGAGTCGTCTTTCCTGGGCCTGGTCTCGGTGATCGCCCCGGTGATCGCGACCGGCAACACGGCGGTCGTCGTCGCTTCGGCGGACGCCCCGCTGCCGGCCCTGTCCCTGGGCGAGGTGCTGGCCACCTCCGACCTGCCGGGCGGCGTGGTGAACATCCTGTCCGGGAGGACGGCGGAGATCGCGGCCCCGCTCGCGTCCCACCAGGACGTGAACGCCATCGACCTCACGGGGGCGGACGCCGCGCTCGCGAAGGAGCTGGAGATCGCGGCGGCGGACAACCTGAAGCGGGTTCACCGCGGCGACGCCGCCTTCGACTGGTCGGCCGATCCGGGCACCCACCGCCTGACGGCCTTCCTGGAGACGAAGACGGTCTGGCACCCGACGGGCGCGCTCGGCGTCTCGGGGTCCTCGTACTGACGCGCCGTACGGACGCGGCCCGCTTCTCCGGATCCCCGGAGGAGCGGGCCGCGTCCGCGTCCGTCTCAGCCGTGCAGCGATTGTGTGACCTGCCCCGCCACCGGCAGGTCCTTCAGCCCGCCGCCGCTGGTCACCGGGTCGGTGACGGTGGCCGTGGAGAGCGGCTTGAAGTCGGCGATCTGCGTCTCCACCGCGTTGTTCAGCGGGTCCGTGCCCGTACCGGCAAGCGGGTCGAGCCGCAGCTGCGTCACCGGTGCGATGCCGTTCCGGAGCGAGTGCCCGAACGCCCCGGTCACCGCGCCGGTGGCCGCCTCACCGGCCTCGCCGAGCCCGGTGTCGCCGAGTTCGGTGTCGGCGCCCGTGGCCGGTACGAGGGGCAGCGACGCCGCCTGGGCCGCCGCACCTCCCGCGCCGAGTGCGGCGCCCACCGCGGTGATGGTCAGACCTGCCCGCAGCAGAGTGCGGCGCCGGGACCTGGAAAGTGCGTGACGTGCCATGGAGTTCCCACCTGATCGAGCCGATCGAGTAATCACTTGAGTGCGTAGAGTAGTTGAGATGTGATGCTCGATACCAACCCGACCTCCGGGGGATCCCCTGCGCGGGTCAATGCCGCACACTCGTGTCCTGTGAATTCCCAACTACTCCCGACCCGCGTCGTGCTGCTCGCGGGCCCCTCCGGCTCCGGCAAGTCCTCCCTCGCCGCCCGCACCGATCTGCCGGTGCTGCGCCTGGACGACTTCTACAAGGAGGGCGACGACCCCACGCTGCCGCTCGTCCCCGGAAGCACGGACATCGACTGGGACTCCGCACAGTCCTGGGACGCCGACGCGGCAGTCGCCGCGATCACGGAGCTGTGCCGCACGGGGCGCACGAGCGTCCCGGTGTACGACATCTCCACGAGCTCCCGCGTCGGCCACGAAGCCTTCCACATCGACCGCACACCATTGTTCGTGGCCGAGGGGATCTTCGCGGCGGACATCGTCGAACGGTGCCAGGAACTGGGCGTACTCGCGGACGCGCTGTGCCTGCGCGGCCGTCCGACGACGACCTTCCGCCGCCGGCTGTTGCGGGATCTGCGCGAGGGCCGCAAGTCGGTGCCGTTCCTGCTGCGGCGGGGGTGGCGGCTGATGCGCGCGGAGCGCCGCATCGTGGCACGGCAGGCGGCACTGGGCGCGCACCCGTGCGGCAAGAAGGAGGCCCTGGGCCGACTGACCGCCGCGGCGGCGGGCCGGTGCCGACGGGCACCGGTGGGGGCGCCGGTTCCGGAGTAGGGACAGGCCCGTGGGGTGAGCCGGTGCCGGCCACTGCCGGGGCCAGTACTGCCGTGACCTGGTGGCCACGGCAGTACTGGCCCCGGTGCGGCTCGGTCCAGGTTCCTCAGAGCCTCACGGCCGGCCGCCCTCTGCCCGCGTTCGATCCGTTCGACCGCCGCCGTCCGATCGGCCCCGGCGACACCAGGGCCAGGACGAGTTACCGGAGGCGCGGACGGCCCCGGCACTCCGGCACGGGGGCCGCGCGGTCCTCGGTGGCGGGGGAAGAGGCAGTCGTACCGTCACCTCGCGGCTGTGCCGCAGTCGAAGGTCTCGGTAGCGGACTTCACGAACGACTCGAAGTAGGCGTCCCGCCGCGGAAGATCCGGGTGACGCTTACGTGCCTCCAAGTACTGCAGCCCTGACTCAGCCGCCAGATAGAGATCGCCTTGAGCACAGGGCAGAACGATCCCTTGCGGATCGACGACATCGGCTTCCCGGCCGTCCGGCGCCTCGCCTTTACTCGTGCCCGGCGCCTTCTTCACGGCGGCGATGAGTAGCGGGTCCCGGGAAGCCGTGTACGTCATGAAGCCGTCCTCGCGGACAATGTCACGTGAGTCGTCGTCCAGGAACAACGTGCACGACCACAGATCAGCGGGCGCCGTCTGGCCCGCTTCGAGCACCTCGGTGTCCACCGGTACCTGGCCGCGGACGGAGAAGCCGTCGAGACCGCACACCCGCTTTTCGGAAACCGGACGGGCCGCCTCGGAGCGGGGCGGCAGGAGCGTTCCAGGCTCCTCGGGCAGGTCGCCGCATGCCGCCCGGGCCGCCACGGCGCGCGCGGCATCGGTGATCAGGGCGGCGAACGCCACAGTGTCGGAGATCGGTTCGCTGGAGTGGCCTCTGAGGTACACCGGCTTGGTCGTCCAGCACTTCTCGGGCAGCAGGACCCATCCCTCGTACTTGTAGACCCCGCCGGTCACCGGTCCGGAGAAGAACGACGCCTCCGACGGGTCCGGCCACCCGTGGTCCGCGAAGGCGAAGTCACCACGGTCCTCCACGACCCGGACGGACAAGATGCCCTTTCCGGAGCCGAGCGCGACGGACGACTTCTCGACCTCGCACGCCGTGTCCCGCAGGTTGTCGGCAAGGCCGTCCCCCTCGGCATCGAGACGACCGGACCCCGGAAGAACCGCATTCGCCTTCGCCGTGGAAACCAGCCCTCCGCACAGCCGGTCCCCCGTCAGCACATTGGTGTTCCGATAGACATGCAGCCCCCCAACCACCAGGACCAGGACGGCCACGACAGCCCAGACCCTCCACGCCGGCCTCGTACGGCCCTCTGCTGTACTCACTTGCTCACTTCCTGGTTCGCAGGGCCGAATACGCTTCCTCAAGGCCGGTGATATAACTCTGCCCCGCCTCACCCTTGGCGTTGTCGGCGGCGTCACTGCCCTTGGCACCCCGAGTGTCGGCCCAGGAATCGATGAGATCATTCGTGCCCGCGATGCCCTCCGCCGTCTTCCTGCTGACTTCGCCGAGCGCGACCTGCTCCTTTTCAGCCATGACGTCCCCGGACCACTCGTACGTGGCGGCGTCCACAGCGCGTTGGGCAACGTCGCCGACAACGGGGATCGTGTTGGCCAGCCCTCCCAGGACGTGATACCCGTAGCGTGCCTGGTCGTTGATCTTCCCGATCTCGGCGTCACGGACGTCGAGCACCATATCCGCGCCGATGGCGTTCATACCGCCGAAGGCCTGACCTACGTGGCGCGACCTGTTGTCCCAGCTGGTCACGTTCTCTGTCAGACTGCTCTCGGGCACGTGCCGACCGGTGTCCAGGTATTCCGCCGCATAGAGACGCTGCCCCTCGTACAGAGCGTCGAAGACCCGTACGGGGTCCCCCTCTGTATCCGTGCCGATGACACCGTCGGACACACCGCGCATCACCCGCAGCAGACTCGCCTTGCTGTTCGTGATCGAGGCGCTGTCGCCCGATCCGGCGATGTCGCCCTGGCCGACCGGGCTGTTCGGCGCGTAGCCGCCCAGAATGGCGTGCGTGTCCGCCGTGTAGTCGTTCAGCGCGCGGCCGAGAGGCGCCTTGAGACCTTCCGGAACGGTGTCGCCCGCGGCTCCCTTGTCCAGCACCGCGATGACCGCCTGCATGACACGGGCCTGGCCCTCGCTGTGGGGTCCGGGCTTGCCCAGAGGCGTGCCGGGCTCCTGCCCCGTCGTTCCGGCCTCCAGCGCGGCCCCCAGGCCGTGCCGGCTGAGGGGGTCCTCCTCCGTGATCACCACGGGGCCGGCCGGGACGAACGTCTGCGGCCACTCCCGCGCCCCGTCGCCGCTGCCCACCAGGTAGTCCAGATGCGACTGCCCCTTGTCCAGCTCCGGGTCGAAGAAGGCGGTGGCCGCGTCGGGGTTCTTGCTCATCACGCCGAGAAGGCTGTCGAGCGCGTCGGCCCGGCCTTCGGTGTGGTTGCCGCCCCACTGCACGAACATGGCGGTGTTCTTCTTCTCGGCGGCGATCATGTCGTCGCCGAGCTGATTCAGGAACTGGTCGTCGAACGGCACGTCGGCGTGGGTCATCATCTCGACGAACGGGCGGTATCCGTACAGCGGGTTGGTCTTCGAGTCGTAGTTCTTGGCCCCGGCCTCCTTGAGCCCTTCCGTGAACTTCCGGTAGAACGCGCCGTCGCCGCTGTTCAGCCAGGTCTGGAACTTCTCGGAGCCCGGTGCCGCGTCCGTCATCGAGCCGGGGACGTGGGTGGCCGTGGCAACCGTGTTGGCCAGTCCGCCCAGCAGCTCCGTGTACTGGGTGTCGGAGGATTTCGCGTGCTGCTCGCGGTCGGACAGGACGTCGCTCAGCCTGACGGTGCCTTCGGGGCCCAGCTTGCCCAGGAAGGACTGGGCAAAGGTCTTGTCGTCGGCGTTGTCCCGCACCGACCGGGCCAGCTCCTCGAGGTCGGCGTCGGAGACCTTCTTGCCGTCGATCAGGCGCTCCGCGATCTCCTCGGAGTTGCGTGCCTCGTACTCCTCGATGTCGCCGAGGGGCTTGCTGTTGAAGCCGTTCATCGTGCCGTCCGTGGCGTCGCTGTCCTGCACCACCGCCTTCAGCGCGATCTCCACCCCGGAGTCCGCGTCCGTCATCGCCGCGACCAGGCGGTCGATCTGCTGCTGCCATGAGCTGACCGCCTCACGTACCGACGTCTGGTAGTCCGGGTCGTGGTGATACGCGGTCCGCGCGCCTTCGCTCAGACTCGCCGTGTCGAAGGTGACCCTGCCGGTGTCCGAGACCGTCATCCCGGCCTCCACGGCTCCGTCCTTCGCCCCCTGCAACTTGCCCTTCAGTTCCGTGAACTGGGAGTGCGCGTCCCGTAGCAGAGAGGCGATCGCCTTCGCCTCGGCCTGGGCGGCCTTGTACTCGTTGAGTGTGACGTCGAACATCGCGTTGGCGGCGGTGGAGCTCAGGCCGAGCCAGCTCTGCCCCATGGTGATGCCGTGGACGTCCCTGTCGTACTGTTCCTCGCGCTTGTGGAACTCACCCGCCATGTCCGTCCACTTGCCTGCGGCAGTGGTCAGACAAGCCAGGTCCGTGCTCATGATCTCGTGGTAGGTGGGCATGCCCTTATCCCCGTTGTCCGGTATGCCTGATGATGTTGCGAGTATGGAGACGGCCCTGCGTCAGCGCGCGTGTGGACTGCGGCTGTCGATGAACACGCGCTCCACGGGCGTCCTGGCCGGTACGGGGAGCACGACCGGTGCCGGAGCATCGCGTGCACACGCCGCGTCGGTCTTCCCGTGCCACAGCCGTCAGTAACCGTCGAACGGCGAGGTCGAGCGGATCTGCCCCTCGGTCGCCAACTCGGTGTTCTGGAAGATCGTATGGGCACCGCGCAGGGCACCCTTCTCCGCGCCGAGTCGGTTCATCAGGTTCTGCACCTGATCGCCCCAGGCCTTGTGCGCGTTCTTCAGGGCGCGTGAAGTGATCCATCCCTGGCCGTCCTTGGCGGCGAGCGCCGTGACTGCGGCCGAGGTCTCCTCCCGCGCCCAGTCACCCGACTTCTTGGTGTCGGGTTCGAGATGCTGCTCTATGGCGTTGGCCGCGGCGCGTTTCTGCGCCGGGGTTGACACCAGATCCTTGCTGCCGGGCACGAAGGGGCCGTACACGGGGGGTGAGGACGGGTCGGCCGGGATGTGGTTGAGCCGCATCGCGGTCGACGCACCGTCCCCTGCGGTCGTCGGTATCTGCTCGCTTGCCTGACTGTTCACTCGTCCCCCATGAGTTCCCTCGAAGGCCCACGCCAGACGTGGTCTCCTCAGACTAACAAGCGCCTTCTTCCGCACAGCGGCGCGGCGATGCGTGAAAGATGGGACGCCGGGGAGGGCCGTCCTCCGATCCTCTCCGATCCTCTGAACGGCCCTCCGTCCGAGGGTCACCCTCGCCGGCCTGTTCGTCCCGATCCCGCGGCCACGTCCGTCGTAGTCGGGTAGCGGTCCCCCACTGCCCGGTCGTCATCCTCGCGCCCGGAACACCGGCCGCGCACACGCCGACGGGGCCGGACAGGACCCCCCGGCCCGTCCGACCCCGCAGCATTCCCCCGTGTTCCGCCGCCTCCCCCGAAGCAGCGGCCCCGTATCCCCCGTGTTCCCCCGTCCCCTCAGGCCACCAGCTCGCCGAAGGACTCCTCCTGGTCACGGCCGAAGCTGAGGACCTCGTCGTCGCGCAGCCGGCGGAGCGACCGCCAGATGCTGGACTTCACCGTGCCGACACTGATGTCGAGGATGGCCGCGATCTCCGGATCGGTGCGGCCCTCGTAGTACCGCAGGACCAGCATCGTGCGCTGGAGTTCGGGCAGCCGCGCCAGCGCCTGCCAGAGCACGGCGCGCAGTTCCGTGCCGCGCATCGCGTCCGTGTCGCCCGCCGTCTCCGGCAGCTCCTCGGTCGGGTACTCGTTGAGCTTGCGCCTGCGCCAGGCGCTGATGTGCAGGTTGGTCATGGTGCGGCGCAGATAGCCGCCGACCGCCGCCTTGTCGCTGATCCGGTCCCATGCCCGGTACGTCGAGAAGAGGGCGCTCTGCAGCAGATCCTCGGCCTCGAACCGGTCACCGGTCAGGTGGTAGGCGGTTGCGTACAGGGAGGCGCGGCGCTCCCGGACGTAGGCCGTGAACGCCGTTTCGGCGTCCTCGGACTGTGCCGGGGCCTTCCGCTCCCCCATGACCTCCCCGTACGCGGATCCCCCGTTGCCCCCCACGGGCGCGTCGACCACCGTCATGTACGACGTGTGCTGACGCCTGGCGGCGCGTTCGCACCCCCGCGCCCCGACGCCGGACTTCTCGGAACTCCGGCCGACATCGTGGAGACGCGTGACAACTGCGCTTGCGGTGGTGCTCTGAATCGCGTTCATCTCGCGCCCCCCATCGGTGGAGTCCGTCCGTTCCTGGTGCCAATGAGCTTGCCGGGGCAGTTTCATGGGGCTGTCCCCCGAGTGTCACAGGCCTGTCACAGAGCCTGCCGTCGGTACGTCGGCGGGGCGCGGGATGTATGAGTCGCCCCCAACTGTCGAACTGGGGCTCCACCATGGGTCAGAATGACCAGCGTGCCTTTCCTGTTGCTGATCGAGGACGACGACGCCATCCGCACGGCCCTCGAACTCTCGCTGTCACGCCAGGGCCACCGTGTGGCCACCGCGGCGACGGGAGAGGACGGCCTGAAGCTGCTGCGTGAGCAGCGGCCCGATCTGATCGTGCTGGATGTGATGCTGCCCGGCATCGACGGTTTCGAGGTGTGCCGGCGCATCCGGCGCACCGACCAGCTGCCGATCATTCTGCTGACCGCGCGCAGCGACGACATCGACGTCGTCGTCGGGCTGGAGTCCGGCGCCGACGACTATGTGGTGAAACCCGTGCAGGGCCGGGTGCTCGACGCCCGTATCCGGGCGGTGCTGCGCCGCGGTGAGCGCGAGTCCACCGACTCCGCGTCCTTCGGGAACGTGGTGATCGACCGTTCCGCGATGACCGTGACCAAGAACGGCGAGGACCTGCAGCTCACACCGACGGAGCTGCGGCTGCTGCTGGAACTGAGCCGCCGGCCGGGCCAGGCCCTGTCGCGGCAGCAGCTGCTGCGGCTGGTCTGGGAGCACGACTACCTCGGCGACTCCCGGCTCGTGGACGCCTGTGTGCAGCGGCTGCGCGCCAAGGTGGAGGACGTACCGTCCTCGCCGACCCTGATCCGTACCGTTCGGGGTGTGGGCTACCGGCTGGATTCGCCTCAGTGAGCGATGCCACCAGGCGGAGCCTGCTCACCGGGCTCCGCTGGACGAGTCTGCGACTGCGTCTCGTCGTCGTGTTCGCGCTGGTGGCGCTGACCGCCGCGGTGTCCGCCTCGGGGATCGCGTACTGGCTGAACCGCGAGGCCGTACTGACGCGTACCCAGGACTCGGCGCTCGGGGACTTCCGCCAGGAGATGCAGAGCCGGGCGGCGTCGTTGCCGCTGCGGCCCACCAAGGACGATCTGCAGAACGCGGCCGCGCAGATGGCGAGCAGTTCCCCCGGTTACAGCGTGCTGCTCGTCGACGAGCGCGCCGCCGGCAAGCCGATCGTCGGCAACTCCGACCTGGACACCTTCACGCTCGACAACGTGCCGCTCTCGCTGCAGAAGGCCGTCAACGAGAAGCAGCCGATCGAGGCGGGCAACAAGTACGAGTACCACCTGTTCTGGCAGCGGGTCAGCATCCGCGGTACGCCGTACCTGGTGGGCGGTACGAAGATCATCGGCGGTGGCCCGACCGGCTACATGCTGAAGTCGCTGGACCAGGAGCGGCAGGATCTGAACTCCCTGGCCTGGTCGCTGGGGATCGCCACCGGGCTCGCCCTGGTCGGCTCGGCGCTGCTCGCGCAGGCCGCGGCGACGACCGTGCTGCGGCCCGTGCAGCGGCTCGGTGACGCCGCCCGCAAGCTCGGCGAGGGCAAGCTCGACACCCGGCTCGTGGTGTCCGGCACCGATGAGCTGGCCGATCTCTCCCGTACGTTCAACAGGGCCGCCAGTTCGCTGGAGAAGAAGGTCGCGGACATGAGCGCGCGGGACGAGGCGAGCCGGCGGTTCGTCGCCGACATGTCACACGAACTGCGCACCCCGCTCACCGCGTTGACCGCCGTCACCGAGGTGCTGGAAGACGAGGCGGACAGCCTCGACCCGATGATCGCGCCCGCGGTGCAGCTGGTGGTGAGCGAGACCCGGCGCCTCAACGACCTGGTGGAGAACCTGATGGAGGTCACCCGCTTCGACGCGGGTACGGCCCGGCTCGTCCTCGACACCGTCGACGTCGCCGACCAGGTCACCGCCTGCATCGACGTCCGCGCCTGGCTGGACGCGGTGGATCTGGACGCCGAGCGCGGCATGATGGTCCGCCTCGACCCGCGCCGGCTGGACGTGATCCTGGCGAACCTGATCGGCAACGCGCTCAAGCACGGCGGTTCGCCGGTACGGGTCGCGGTACGGACCGAGGGCGACGAACTCGTCATCGAGGTCCGTGACCACGGCCCCGGTATCCCCGAGGACGTCCTGCCGCACGTCTTCGACCGGTTCTACAAGGCCAGTGCCTCCCGCCCGCGCTCCGAGGGCAGCGGACTCGGTCTGTCGATCGCCATGGAGAACGCGCACATCCACGGCGGTGACATCACGGCCGCGAACTCGCCGGACGGCGACGGCGCGGTGTTCGTCCTGCGGCTGCCGCGCGATGCCGAGCCGCTCACCGGTTTTGCCGGGGGCGCCGGGAATGCCGGGGATCACGACGCGGGGGTCCGGGACGAGGAGGGCGACGCGACGTGAGGGGCAGCAATCTCCGGGGGCGCCGTTCGGCCGTGGCGCCGGCCATTGCCGTGACCGTGGCCGTGCTGGCCGCGGGCTGCGGGATCAGGACCACCTCCGTACCGGTGGACGCAGGGGCCGCGCCGTCGCAGGTGCCGTGTTCCATGTCCGCGGACGACGTCACGCCCCAGACCCCCCGGGGCGTCCCCATGCAGATCTATCTGGTCTGCTCCTCGCAGCTGGTCGCGGTGGACCGTACGGTCCGGATCGACGAGGCGAAGTCGGACCGGGTCCGGATCGCGCAGGCCCTCCTGGACGAGCTGGAGCAGAAGCCGCCCGCAGATGAGCGGCAGGCCGGGTTCTCCACCACCGTCCCGGCGACCCTGCAGGTCAGCGCGGCCCGCGGCGGCGACCCCGGGGGCACGCTGCGGCTCAGTGAACAGCCGGAGGACCTGCCGGCCGAGGCGCTGGCGCAGATCGTGTGCACGTACGCGGAGAGCGAGACGCTCGCCCCGGACGGCAGGGTGGTGCTGGGCGGGCCGGGGAGCTACCGGCCGCACGGCTATCTGTGCACCACGGAGACGAAGACCCGGCCGAAGACGGTACCGACGCCGGGGTCCGTGACGGGGTCCGTGACGGGTACGGGGACAGGTACGGGGTCCGTGACGGGTACGGGGACGGGTACGGGGTCCGTGACGGGTACGGGGACGGGTACGGGGTCCGTGACGGGTACGGGGACGGGTACGGGGGCCTGACCGGGAGGAGCGCGGCGGGGCCGGCCCTTCCGGCCGGGGCCGGGCTACGTTCCGCCCCGGGCCGGGCCCGCTTCCACCGGGCCGGTCCGGGTCCCATCCCGGGCCTGCTTCCGCTCGGGACCGGGGCGGGTGCCATCCGGCCAGGCGCCATCCCGGGCCCGCTTCCGCCGGGCCCGGCCAGGTTCCGCCCGTCCGGAACCTGGCCGGGCGGCAGGATCGGTTCCGCCCGGCCAGGTTCCGGACGGGCGGAACCGATCCTGCCGCCCGGCGCGTCTTGGGGTGCGTGCGTCAAGGTTCGGGCAGTCAAACTGTCATCCGCTTCCGCGCGGCCGGGGTCCTTCTCCTCCTCGCGCATCTGCTGTTTGTCGGGTGGCTGACTCTGCGACCCCTCGACGTGCCGTGGACGACCGCCTCGAATCTTCATCCGCTCGCCGGCATCAGAGCGGACCTGTCCCTCGGCCCGGCCGAGGCCGCCCGCCGCATCGGTGAGGGGCTGCTGCTGCTCGCCCCGCTGGGCGTCCTGCTGCCGATGGCCGGAGGCCGGCTGTTCGTCTCCCCGTGGGCCTCGCTGGCCCGTACCGTCGCGGCGGGGGCGCTGATCTCGCTGGCGATCGAACTGGCGCAGACCGGCGTTCCGGGACAGGTCGTCGACGTCGACTCACTGCTGCTGAACACCATCGGTGTGGCACTCGCCCACCTGCTGGTCGTACCCCTGTGCCGGGCGCGGCTGCGCCGCGGGAAGCAGCAGCGGATCAGGGTGCTGCCCCACCCCAGGGACGAGGCGCCCCAGGGGTCGACCCCGACGATTCCCAGGGTCGGTATCGCACCGTAGAGCGACGCTTTGCCCCCGTTCGTCGGGCGACCATGGACGCATCGGGAGCACAACGGAGGCTCCCACAGCAACGGTTCGCGAAGGAGCCCACCATGGCCGCACTTGCCCGCCCCCGTGACGGACGCATGATCGGCGGAGTGTGCGCAGCGCTGGCACGGCGCTTCGGCACCTCCGCGGGAACCATGCGCGTCATCTTCCTGGTCTCCTGCCTGCTGCCGGGGCCGCAGTTCCTGCTCTACCTGGCGCTGTGGGTGCTGTTCCCGTCCGAGAAGACGGCGGCGTCCACCGCCTGGTGACCCGCGTACCCAAACACACGCCTGTGGGCGGACACCCGGTCCGGGTGTCCGCCCACAGGCGTGCGTCCGGGTTAGCGGCCCCGGGACGGGGGTCAGCCGCCGAGCGGGAGACCGTTGGCCGTCAGGCCGCTGGTCTGCATGCCGCCCGCAGGCAGGCCGCCGAGCAGGCCCTTGACCGGGGTGGTGGCGTCGCCGACGAGCTTCTGCCGGCCGGCGCCGAGGAACTTGGTGGCCGTGTCCTGGACCGGCAGGGACCGGGTCGCGGTCTCCAGCGCCGAGCCGGCGACCGGCAGGGCGGTGGCCGCGGCGTCGGCCGGCAGCACGGCGGCGGAGGCGGTCCCCGCGGCGGCAGCGGCGAAAGCGGCACCGACAACGGCGACGCCGAGAGTCCTGACAGCAGACTGCTTCATGTGAAATTCATCCTTGGGGAGAGGAATGCGGGGGGTCTGAAACGTAGTCAGCCCACTGCCCGTCCCGCAAACCTGCCGGATACGGGAAACGGCCGGGAATCCGCCGCCCCGGCCGCTTTCCGAACGCGTGCCGATCAGCCCGCGGAAGCGGAAGAAATGCTGGTCGTAGCGGTCTGCTCGAAGAGCCACTCGGACTTCAGCTCGGCGTATCCGGGCTTGATCACGTCATTGATCATCGCCAGACGTTCATCGAAAGGAATGAATGCGGACTTCATCGCATTGACGGTGAACCACTGCATGTCGTCGAGCGTGTATCCGAAGGTCTCGGTCAGCTTCTCGAATTCCTGGCTCATGCTCGTACCGCTCATCAGCCGGTTGTCCGTATTCACGGTGACCCGGAAGTGCAGCCTCCGCAGCAGCCCGATGGGGTGCTCGGCGTAGGAGGCTGCGGCGCCGGTCTGGAGGTTGGAGGTCGGGCACAGCTCCAGCGGGATGCGCTTGTCCCGTACGTAGGAGGCGAGCCGGCCGAGCTTCACGGCGCCGTCCTCGGCGACCTCGATGTCGTCGATGATGCGGACGCCGTGGCCGAGCCGGTCGGCGCCGCACCACTGGAGGGCCTGCCAGATCGACGGCAGGCCGAAGCCCTCGCCCGCGTGGATGGTGAAGTGGTTGTTCTCGCGCTTGAGGTACTCGAACGCGTCGAGGTGCCGGGTGGGCGGGAAGCCCGCCTCCGCGCCCGCGATGTCGAAGCCGACGACGCCCTGGTCGCGGTAGCGGTTGGCGAGTTCGGCGATCTCCAGGGACCGGGCGGCGTGCCGCATCGCGGTGAGGAGTGCGCCCACACGGATGCGGTGGCCGTCCAGGCGGGCCCGGCGCTCGCCCTCCCGGAAGCCCTCGTTGACCGCCTCGACGACCTCTTCGAGGGTCAGCCCGGCTTCCAGGTGCTGCTCGGGGGCGTACCGCACCTCGGCGTAGACGACGCCGTCCGCCGCCAGGTCCTCGGCGCATTCGGCGGCCACCCGGACCAGGGCGTCACGGGTCTGCATGACGGCGCAGGTGTGGGCGAACGTCTCCAGGTAGCGCTCCAGCGATCCGGAGTCGGCGGCCTCGCGGAACCAGATGCCGAGCTTGTCGGGCTCGGTCTCGGGGAGTCCGTCGTATCCGCTCGCGGCGGCGAGATCGACGATCGTTCCCGGGCGCAGGCCGCCGTCGAGGTGGTCGTGGAGAAGGACCTTGGGGGCACGCCGGATCTGATCCTGGCCGGGCACATGGAGGGTCGGGCTCATCATTGGGGCACTCTAGCGCCTACGCGCGTAGATTGTCGCTTGCCGATGCGTAACAGTGACCGCGAATACGGGTGGAGTACACCTCTCCTTCTGACACTGTTCTGTTATGGCACAGCGCGCACTCCCCCTGCCTGCTGCGAGGCTGGGACGGGCCGTCAGGACGGCCGGAGCACCAACTGCGGTCAGCGGCGTGGTTCTGCTGCTCCCGGACGGCGAGGCCGACTCGCACCGCCGCCCCTCCCCCCTCTCGTACGCCCTCCAGCTCCCGCTGGCCCGGACCCTGGCCCGGGCGGGCCGGGAGGACGGGCTCACCGCGCATGTCGTGCGATACCGCTGCCGCGGCTGGAACGCGACCGACGCGCAGTTCGCGGCGGACGCCCGATGGGCGGTGGACGAGGTCGTACGACGCTACGGCGATGTCCCCGTCTGCCTCGCCGGCCACGGCATGGGCGGCCGCGCCGCCCTCCGCGCGGGCGGCCACGCGGCGGTCAGCTCCGTTCTGGCGATGGCCCCTTGGCTGCCCGAGAACGCGACGGGCGAGCCGGAACCGGTGAAGCATCTGCTCGGTCGGCAGGTCCTGCTCGTCCACGGCACGAACGATGCCCGCACCGACCCCGAACTCTCCTTCCGCCTGGCCGAACGCGCCAAGAAGGCCAACCGCGACACCTGCCGCTTCGAGGTCCACTCCGACGGCCACGGCCTGCGCCAGCACCGCGCCGAAGTGGCCGCCCTGGCCACGGACTTCGTCCGCGGCTCACTCTTCGGCCGCGCCTACGCCCGCCCGGTCGCCGACGCACTCGCCGCACCACCGCCCCTGGGACTGCGGATGCCGCTGGCGGCGGGGTTCGGGAAGTCGCTGCGGGGGTGAGGGGGACGGATCCGGCGACCGGGGGCCGCGCGCCGCGTGGCGTGGCCGCACCCGGCCTGTCGCGCAGCGGGTGGCTGGCGACGTGTCCCGTGAGGCCGGGGACCAGGTCGACGTGGCGGCCGAGGGCGAGCGCCGCGGCGATGTGGTGTTCCAGGGCAGCGAACCGGGCCTCCTCCAGGAACGGCCTCTGCGCCGCAGCGAGTTGCTCGGTGACCCCTCCGAGGGCCGGCCCGTGCCACAGTGCGAGGGCGCTGGCGAGGTTGCACTCGGCCGCTGCGTACCGGCCGCTGCGCAGAGCCGCGCGGCCCGCCTCGGCCAGGCCCCGGAAGGTCTCCCGGTCGAGGGTCGCCTCCCCGAGGTCCAGGCGGTAGCCGGTGCCGTGCCGGGTGAGCCCGGCCTCAGGTCCCAGACGCGTGCGCAGCCGCGACACATACGGTAGAGCCGACTGGTGCTGTTGGTGGGCGGGCTCCCACCCCGGAGCAGGGCCGATCAGCCGCTCGTCCGTGACGACCTGGCCCTGCGTGATCACCAGAGCGGCGAAGGTGGTCCGCTGCTTGGCACCGTCGAGAGGGACGCAGCGCCCGTCGCGCTGGGCACTCACGGGACCGAGGATCCTGAACCACTGGTTGGCGGGGCTCGCTGCCACGACGGCGTGTGCCGCTTTGCTGCCGCACGGTGGCCGGCCGATCAGCTGCTCCGCACGGCCACGTAGTCGCACAGCGAGAGCAGCGCACGCCGGGCGGGCTGCTCGGGCAGCGCGTCAAGGGCCGCCCGCGCGAGGTCGAGGCGGCGGTGCAGCGCGGCCTCGCTCTCGGCGAGCGCGGGCGAACGGGCGAAGAGTTCCAGGGCACGGGTTGCGGACGCCTCCGGTACGGGACCGGCGGCGAGGAGTTCACGCAGTTCCGCGTCCTGCGGGTGCTCGCCCGCCAGGGCCAGGAGGACGGGGAGCGTGGTCACACCCGCCAGCAGGTCCGTGCCGCGTTCCTTGCCGCTGGTTCCGGCCGAGGACCGCAGGTCGAGGAGGTCGTCGGCGATCTGGAAGGCGCAACCCAGCTCCTCACCGAACCCGGTCAGCGCGGCCACGTACTGCTCGGGCACGCCGGCCTGGAGGGCGCCGATGCCCAGCGACATCGACAGCAGGGCCGCCGTCTTGCCCGACAGGACCCGGAAGTAGTGGCCGACCTCGTCTTCGCCCTCGGCCGGCCCGGCCAGCTCCAGAAGCTGCCCCTCGACCAGGCGGTCCGCCGTCGCGGCGTGCAGGCGGAACGCCGCGGGGCTGAGGTCGGCGGCCAGCCGGGCGCCCCGGGCGAGCAGCCAGTCACCGCTGAACACGGAGGTCCGGGTGCCGAAGCGGGCGTGGACGCTGGGGACGCCGTGCCGGGTGGGGGCTCGATCCATGACGTCGTCATGGTGGAGGGAGGCGATGTGGACCAGCTCGGCGACAACGGCCGCCTCGGTCACGCCCGCCCACCACGGTTCGCCGAACTCGGCACCGAGCAGTACGAGCAGCGGGCGCAGCCGCTTGCCTCCCGCGCGGGCCAGGTGCCCGGCGGCCTCGGCGATCCGCGGATCGGCGGCGTCACCCGTGGTGGCCAGGAGCAGTTTCTCGGTCTGCTCCAGACCCGCCCGCAGCCGCATGCGCAGTTCGGGTCTGTCGACGGCGAGTTGGTCAAGAAGCCCTGTTTTCCAAGGGGTTGGCGCGTCTTCCGCGGCCACGGGAAATTCTCGCACGCTCATTGGAACCTTTCCGGGACACGGTGGGGCACTGCGCTCTCCATGCATCCGAGCGACGACTCTCCGCCCCCTGGAGGGGAGTACTCAACGGGGCTGGCATCAAGGTGTCATCGGAGCAGAAATCGCCGGTCGGCCAATTGGCGTTTACTTCCTGCCGCAATATCGGTCATCGGCCACCGGATTGCGAACCGGGATCCGCCCTCCGGTGAGGCTCTCCCGCGGATTGCGGGAAACCGCCAGGCACAGGACGGGAGTTCGTGCACGCCTCGCCGCCGCCAAGCCGCGCCCCGCCGGCGCACCCGGGAGAAACTCGCGCGGCGAAACCCCCGCCGTGCGCCCGTCAGGCGCCCCGGTGCCTGGCAGATAGCTGCCAGCCACCAGGGCCGGGCCCGGCAGTCCCGCCTAGACTCGCCCGACGCTGCATCACGGCCTGTTGCGAGGGTCCCGTCGTCCGCCCAAAGGCATGCGGGGCCCTCGCAACAGGCCCTCACGCCGGCTTCGGCGACGCGTCCCGCAGGGAGCCGCCCCCAGACCAGGCGCCGCATCCCCAACCGCCCGGAAAGCCAAGAGTCAGACGTTCGCTAAGGAGTCCCATGTTCGGACGGATCGGACAAGCTGTCGTCCGCCGCCCCTGGTTGACCATCTCGGCCTGGATCATCGCTGCAATCGCGCTGGCCGTGTTCGCTCCCCAGCTGAAGTCAACCAGTGACCAGGCCGAATTCCTGCCCTCGCACTACGAGTCGGTCCAGGCAGAGAAAATCCAGGAGAATGCCTTCCCCCGCAATGAACAGCCTGCGGCCATCGCGGTGTTCCAGCGGTCCGACGGGGCGAGACTGACCAAGGCCGACCAGGACAAGGTCGTCCAGGTCTCCGCCGATCTCCAGCGTCTCGGCATCAACAAGATCAAGCGGGTGGCGACCAGCCCGGACGCGGTTTCCCCGAACCGCGAGATCGCGCTTTCCAGCGTCATCGCGACCACCAAGGACGCCTATGACCCGGGCCTGATGGAGTCGGTGAAGAAGCTCCGCGAAGAGGCTCGGCCGATGCTGAAGGGCACGGATCTGCAGGTCGGCTTCACCGGTTCGGCCGCGAGCGCGCTGGACTCCAAGGAGTCCTCCGGCGACACCGACTCCATGATCATGTCGGCCACCCTGGTCCTCATCGTCCTCCTGCTGCTGATCATCTTCCGCAGCCCGCTGATCGCGGTACTTCCGGTGGTGATCATCGGTCTGGCCTTCATGGTCGCCACCGGCCTGATCTCCACGGCCACCGAACTCGGCGGTCTCCAGGCCGACGACTCCGTGTCCGCGCTCCTGATCGTGGTGCTGTTCGGCGTCGGCACCGACTACATCCTGTTCCTGCTGTTCCGCCACCGCGAACTCCTGCGTCAGGGGCAGGAGCCCAAGCAGGCCATGGTCACCGCGGTCGGCCTGGTCGGCGAGACCGTGGCGTCCGCAGCCGGTGCGGTCATCGTCGCCTTCCTCGCGCTGCTGCTGTCCACCATGGGCATGCTCCGGACCATGGGCCCCTCGCTCGCCATCTCCGTCGCGGTGGCTCTGGCCGCCGGACTCACCCTGACGCCGGCGGTCTTCTCGCTACTGGGGACCAAGGCGTACTGGCCCTCCAAATCCTGGAAGAAGCAGCCGAAGAACGTCCTCGCCGGCCGCGTCGCCACCCTCGCCTCCGGGCGCCCCGGTGTGGTCGCCGTGGTCGCCGGCGGGGTGCTAGCCGTACTCACCCTGGGTGTGCTCGGCTTCCGCGCCGAGTTCGACACCACCAGCTCGCTGCCCGGCAACCTCGAGTCGGTCAAGGCGATGAAGGACATGCAGCGCGGGTTCTCCGCCGGACAGTCCGACCCGACCAACGTCTACCTGCGCAAGGACAGCGGCCCGCAGCTGACCAAGGGGCAACTGGACGCGTTCGGCGCTGCGTTGGGCAAGGTCGACGGGGTCGGCCAGGTCTCCCCCGCCCTGCTCGGGCAGGACGGCAAGGTCGCCCAGTACAACGTGGTCCTGAAGTACAAGCCCTCCAGTAACAAGGCGATCGGGCTGGTCTCCGGACAGCTCCGGGGCACCGCCCACCAGGCCGCACCCGAGGACACCACGGCGGTGGTCGGCGGCACCACGGCGGTGCTGGCCGACATCCAGACCGCGGTGGACCACGACTACAAGGTCGTCTTCCCTGTCGCCGGTATCGCCATCATGCTCATCCTGGGTCTGCTGCTGCGCAGCGTGGTCGCCCCGCTGTACCTGATGGTGTCCGTCGCCCTCGGCTTCGGCGCCACGCTCGGCGCCACGGTCTGGCTGTTCCAGAACAGCCAGGGCAAGGACGGGCTGCTCTTCACGCTGCCGGTGATCGTCTACCTCTTCGTGGTGGCGATCGGCACCGACTACAACATCCTGATGGTGAGCCGGCTGCGCGAGGAGATCGAACGAGGCAGCGCCCCCCGGGAGGCTGCCGCACGGGCTGTTGCCGCCTCGGTGCCGACCATCGGCGCGGCCTCGGTCATCCTGGCCGGAACCTTCGGTGTGCTGATGCTCGCCAAGAACACCATGCTCCAGCAGATGGGCTTCGCGGTCGCCTTCGGCATCCTGCTGTCCGCCTTCGTGATGGCCATGCTTCTGGTGCCGGCGCTGACCACCCTGCTCGGCCGCCGCGCCTGGTGGCCCGGTCACAAGCCCCAACCGGCCACCGACGAACCTGTGGAAGCGCCCGGCAGCCACGACGCCGACCGTCCGCTCGTACGGAACACGTGATCCCACCGAGAGGAGGGCGCCGCCCGGTACCCCCTGCCGAAGCAGGGGCCGGGCGGCGCGCGCATGCATGGAGCTCACTCTGTTCCTGATCATCGCCGCCGTCACGCTCGTCATCACCGTGTCCCTCTTGTCCGTCGGAGCCAGGCGGCTGCTCGGCCTGAGAATCGGCAAGGCACGCGCCGCCTTCGCCAGCCTGGCCGCCCTGGGTGCCAGCGCCCTGATCGGCTCGGCCATGGGCGAGGCCCGCCACACTCCGCTGGTCTCCGTACAGATAGGTCTGACCTTGCTGGCGACGGTGGGTTTCCTCGCCTTGTCCGAGGCCATGGTGCCGTCCGGTTCCCTGTCCGGTATGGTCCGCTGGCCCCGCCAGATACGCGACCGGCTGGCCCGTACCCGCCGCTACGGCCAGCTGAGCCGCATCGCGATGCGGCACGGCCTCGGCGACGCACTGCGCGGCCGGGGCCTGCAGGCCCCCGAGGCGGCACTGGGGCGCGCGCACCTGGCGCGGCGGCTGAGACTTGCCCTGGAGGACGGGGGCGCAACCTTCGTCAAGCTCGGACAGGTGCTCTCCACCCGCTACGACCTGCTGCCACCCGAGTTCGTGGCGGAACTCACCAAGCTCCAGCACCAGGTGACACCCGACCCCTGGGAGGAGGTGAAGCAGGTGCTGACCGCGGAACTCGGCCGTGAACCCGAGACATTCTTCGCCGAGTTCGACCCCGAACCGTTGGCCGCCGGCTCCATCGCCCAGGTCCACCGGGCCAGGCTGGCCACCGGCGAGGAGGTCGCGGTCAAGGTGCAGCGGCCCGGTGCCCAGGAGCTGGTCGACCTCGACCTCGACATCCTGTTCCGGGTCAGCCGCAAGATCGAGGAGCACACCTCCTGGGGTCGGGGCCTCGGCACCGTCGACCTCGCGGAAGGCTTCGCCCTCTCCCTGCACGAGGAACTCGACTTCCGCATCGAGGCCCGCAACATGGCCGCGATACGGGCCGCTGCCGAAACACCCGAGCAGACCTCCCGGATGCGCATGCCCCACGTGCACGAGGAGGTGTCCGGCAAGCGGGTCCTTGTCCTGGAGTGGCTGAACGGGACACCGCTCAACGCGGCCGGCACCGCCATCGAGGAACGTGGCCTGGACCGCGCCGAGCTGGTCCGGCAGCTCATGGAGTGCATACTCGAACAGATCATGATCGGCGGGGTGTTCCACGCCGATCCGCACCCCGGCAACATCATGCTGATGCAGGACGGCGGGCTCGGGCTGCTCGACTTCGGCTCGGTGGGCCGGATCAGCCGGGTGCTGCGGGAGGCGCTGAGCAAGCTGCTGCTCGCCATCGACCGCGGTGACCCGGTCGCGCTCTCGGACGCGCTCCTCGAACTGGTCGACCGGGGTGAGGACACCGACGAGCGGCTCCTGGAGAGGGACCTCGGCCGCTTCATGGCCCGCCATCTCACCCCGGGTACGCGTCCGGACACCGAGATGTTCTCCGACCTGTTCCGGCTCGTGGCCCGGCACGGACTCACGGTGCCGCCGGAGATCGCGGCCACCTTCCGCGCCCTGGCCACCATGGAAGGGGTGATGACGCAGCTGAATCCCGGGGCCGACATCATCGCCGAGGCCCGCACCTTCGCCACGGCGCAGATGGAGCGCAAACTGCGGCCGGAGTCCATCGGCCGCGCCCTCGCCGAGGAGGCCCTGACGCTCGCCCCGGTGCTGCGACGGCTGCCGCGGCGGATCGAGCGGATCACCAGCGATCTGGAGCAGGGCAAGCTCGGCGTCCAGGTCAGGCTGCTCGCCGACGGGAGGGACCGGCACTTCGTGCGCAGCCTCGTGCACGATGTGGTGCTTGCCTTCCTCGGCGGGGTCACCGCACTGGTCGGGGTGCTGCTGCTGGGAATCGGCCAAGGGCCCCGGATCACCAGCTCACTGCCGCTCTATCAACTGATGGGATATCACGTGCTCCTCGTCAGCTGCGCGCTGGTGCTCCGTGTGGTGTTCCACGTCTTCCGGGCACCCAGACACGGGTAGCGCGGGAGGCGGTCCATGACGACGCCCGCGGCCGACCGGCACTCAAGTGCCGGTCGGCCGCGGGCAAAGTCGTCTGCCCGAAGGATGCCCGCCGGGGCACTACCAGGCAGAGCGCAGGGACACCGGCAGGCTGCTGTATCCGTAGAGGAAGTTGGAGAACACCCGCTCGGCGCTGCCGCGGGACTCGATGCCGCCCACCATTTCGCGCAGCGCCACGAGGAGTGCCTTCAGCTCCTCGCGGCCGAGGAAGGCGCCGAGGCAGAAGTGCGGGCCGAAACCGAAGGTCGCGTGTTTGTTGGGGGTGCGGCCCAGGTCGTAGCGTCGCGGGTCGGCGAAGGTGGTCTCGTCGAAGTTGGCTGAGGTGTTCCACAGCGTCACGATGTCCCCCGCCGGGATCAGCCGGCCGCCGATCTCCACGTCCTCCTTGGCCCGGCGGCCGAAGTGCATCGCGGGCGTGGTCCAGCGCAGCACCTCCTCGGTAGCGCTCTCCACGGTGACCTCGCCCGCCTTGAACCGCCGCCACTGCTCGGGGTGTTCGATGAAGGCGAGGATCGTCCCGATCGATGCCATCCTGCTGGACTCGTCACCGCCGATGATGAGGCTGTAGCAGTTGAAGACGATCTCCTCCTCGGTCAGCGGGCGCCCCTCGATCTCGGCGGTGGCGAGGGTGCTGACGACGTCGTCACCGGGCTTCTTGCGGCGGTGGCGGGCCAGGTCGGAGAAGTACAGCAGGATCTCGTTGCGGGCGAGCCACGCGTCCTCGGGGCTGCCGTCGCTGTTGTCCGCGCTCAGCACCTGCTTGTTCCAGTCGAGCAGCTGCTGGCGGTCCTGCGGGGGCACGGCCATCAGGTCGCAGATGGTGCCCATCGGGATGTGCTCGGCGATCGCCTCCGCGTAGTCGAAGCTCTCCTGGTCGAGGACCTGGCCGAGCAGGTCCCGGGTGCGCTTGTTGACCTGCTCCACCACATGGCTGAGGGCGCGCGGCGAGAACGACTTGAGCATCAGGGTGCGGATGGCGCGGTGGCGGCTGCCGTCGGTGACGGCCAGCATCTTGCCGGCCGCCGTGTCGCCGCCCTGGAGCAGGGTGGCGAGCACGTTGCCGCGCTCGGAGGTGAAGCGTGCGTTGTCCTTGTAGACGGCCACCACATCGTCGTAACGGGTGAGCGCCCAGAACGCCGGCCGGCCGCCGGTGGGCCGGTGGTGGTGGACGGGCCGTTCGGTGCGCAACCGCTGCCACAGGTCGTGCAGTTGGTCCGCGGTGTCCGTGACGAAGGTACGGGGGTCGGTGAGGTCCACGGCGTCCAGGTCACCCTGGAAGGCGGGGGCGGTGTCAGTACTTGTGGTCATCTTCGCGGTTCCGGTCTCGTCGACGGTCGGTGCCTGGAGTGTGGGGTGTGTGCCTTGGTTCACGCGCTTCTGGAGGGGCAGCTCACTCCTCGGCGCGCCGCCGGATGCCGTGCAGCCACTCGCGGCGGATCAAGCCGCTGGGCAGCCGGATGAGTGCCCAGTAGCGGGCGAACCGGCGCCGGGCCGCCTCGCTGGTACTGATCACCCTGGTCTCGGTGGTCAGGCGCCCGTCGACGACCCGGAAGTCGAGGGCGACCTTGTAGTGGCCGGGACGGTCGAAGGCGGCGAAGGCCTCGTCCACCGGTGCCACGAGGGTGGCCGGCCCCTTCGGCTCCTCGATGCAGACCACCGCGCCGATCACCACCTCATGCTCGTCACGGTGCAGTTCGGTGAAACCGCCGGCCGTCATGGAGGTGAGGAAGGGTTCCCGGCCCTTGTCCCGTTTGGTTCCGAAGGAGCCGAACATCAGCAGTGCATGGCACAGCGGCAGGTCCCGCCACTTCGTCTCCTCCACTGCGCGCAGCACCCGTTCACGCGGTGCGCGCACGGCCACCTCGTGCTGCTCTCGATGGTCCCAGCGGGGCAGCAGCCGGTCCAAGGCCCTGTCCGCCATGTCAGACCGCCTCTGCGTGGGCCGCGGCGTAGGAGCGCCGGGTGCGCCGCTGGAATCCGCGCGCGAGGAAGGTGAACAGGATCCCGCCGAGCATCCAGTACGGCTCGTACAGGAGCACGCTGAAGCGCTCGTTGCCGGTCAGCGGCTTGTCGCGCTGCCCGATGAGGAAGACCGCCAGATCCACCATGCTGGGCGCCGAGTGGCAGATCATCAGCACGGCACAGGCCCAGCCGCCGCCCAGGACGAACCAGCGGGGGAAGGCCAGGCCCCAGTTCTGCACCAGGGCGAGCGCGCCGATGGCGCCCACCAGGTTCATCGGGATGGCGATCAGGTCGATGATGAACAGCGGCTTGTTGTCGACCAGGGACTGACCGGGCGGCAGCCCCAGGGTGCCGCCCAGGGCCCAGTAGGCGTGGAACCCGGCGAACACGGTCATCCATGCACAGGCGATGAAGCCCGTTCTGCGCTCCCAGGTCTTGGCGGGCGGGGTCCGGTGAGCCCGCCCGGCCACCAGGGCCCCAAAGCGGCTGCGTGCAACGGTCGTGTTCTGCATCAGATTCCTATCGGAGTGAGGAGTGCCGGACGGTCCGGACCGGTCGCCAGTGCGCGATCGGCCCGGACCACCCTCTCAGCCTGTCAGTCCGGATCCGTGGCCCATGGGGCACCCGTAGACGGACTCGCCCTGCGGACCGGTGGCCGGCTCCTCCCCCGGTGCCGCGTGCACATGGCTGCGGGCGTCGTGCAGCTCGGGGAAGAACCACTTGTCCAGGGTGGAGCGGAGGAACTCGGAGCCCGAACTGCCGCCGCTGCCGGGCCGGGTGCCCAGTGCGCGTACGACAAGGAGCCAGTGTTGGTAACGCCATCGGTGGAAGAGCGCGTCGTACTCCAAGAGGTCCTCGGCCGTGTCGCGCAGCTCATCCTCCAGCAGGTCAGGGGCGAACAGCTGCTGGGGGGTGAGCCCGCGGCGCTCCAGGGCCCGGGTGAAGACGTCGTGCAGGCTGGGGTCCTGGAAGCGGAGCTGCAGCCGCTCCCGCTCGGCGGCGGTGGCACCGGGCAGGTTGAGGTAGCGGCGGTCGCGCATGCCGGAGAGCATCTCCAGCTCGCGGAACTGCACCGACTGGAACCCGCTGGACTCACCGAGGACGTCACGGAACTCGTTGAACCCGGCCGGGGTCATGGTGGTGAGCACATCGACGTGGTCGAGAACCAGCGCAACGATCCGCATCACCCGGCGCAGGCCCCGGCGGGCCTGCCCGAACCGCTCATCCGTCAGGGCCTCGCGCACGTCCTCCAGCTCGTGGAGCACGCAGCGGAACCACAGCTCTATGGCCTGGTGAGTGACGATGAAGAGCATCTCGTCGTGGGCCGAGGTGCGCGGGCGCTGAAGCGTCAGCAGGCCGGGGACCTCCAGATACGAGCCGTACGAAAGCGGTTCACAACCTGCCTCGGCCGGTTTCAGGGGCTCGACGACGGCATTGGGCATGAGAGGTCTCCCCTCGGTAAGCGCCGCTCAACGAGCGGTGGCGGTACGGTATTTGCGAACGGCCATGGGCGCGACAACCGCGAGGATGACGACCATCCAGGCCAGGCTGAGCGGCACGGCGTGATCGGTCGGGAAGGAGTGCGCGGTGGTTGCCGCGGGGTTGCCCCACAGTTCGCGGCAGGCGCCGACCACGGAACTGAGCGGGTTCCACTCGGCGGCCACGGACAGCCAGTGCGGGAGCCCGGTGAGCGGGATGAAGGCGTTCGACAGGAACAGCACCGGCATCAGGAGCAGCGAGGGCACCTGCGAGGCGGTCGAGGGGTCGCCGACCGAGAGGCCGATGAGCGCCCCCAGCCAGGCCATGGTGAAGCCGAACAGCAGCAGGATGCCGAACCCGGCGGCGACCTTGGCCGCGTTCTCGTGCGTGCGCCAGCCGATGCCGAGGCCGACGGCCGCCATGGCGACGCAGCCGAGGGCGCGCAGCACGGTGTCGCCCAGGGTGCGGCCGATCAGGACGGCAGCGCCCGACATCGGCAGCGAACGGAAGCGGTCGACAAGCCCGTTGCGCAGGTCGTCCACGGTGCCGACGGCGGTGCCCGGAACGGCGCTCATGACGCCCTGGATGAAGATGCCCGCCATGATGAACTCGGCGTAGCCGCCGTTCGGCACGTCGATGACGCTGCCGAACAGCACGCCGAAAAGCAGCACGAAGACCGTCGGCAGCAGCACCGCGTTGACCAGTTGGCCGGGCTTGCGGCGCAGGTGGCGCAGATGCCGTTCGAAGCAGATCAGTCCGTCGCTCACCGCTGACAGCGGCCGTTCGCCCGCCATGGGCTGTACTGAGGCGCTCATACCGCGCTCCTCTCGTGGGTCCGGTCCTGGTCAGGGGTGCCGGCCGCCGCGGGCGCCCCCGCGCCGTCCTGGGCGCGCCCGGTGAGGCTGAGGAAGACGTCATCGAGGGAGGGGCGGCGGACGGCGAAGTCCGTCACCGGCACCTGGGCGGCCCGCAGCGCGAGGGCGGCCTCGGTGACGTCGTCCAGTCCGCCGGTGATCGGTACGGACAGCTTGCGCCCGTCGTCACCGGTCACCGGCGTCGTGCGCAGCGCCTGGCCGAGGGCGGCGAGGGCGGTGGGATGCCAGGCCGGGTCGGCGAGGCCCACCTCCAGACGTTCGCCGCCGACCGTGCGCTTGAGCTCGTCGGAGGTCCCGTCGGCGATCACCTGGCCCGCGTCGATCACCACGATCCGGTCGGCCAGTGCGTCGGCCTCCTCCAGGTACTGGGTGGTGAGCAGCACGGTGACACCGGCGGCGACCTGCTCGCGGATCATCTCCCACAGGTCGAGCCTGCTCGCCGGGTCGAGCCCGGTGGTCGGCTCATCGAGGAAGATCACGGAGGGCCTGGCCACCAGGCTGACCGCCAGGTCGAGCCGCCGGCGCATACCGCCCGAGTAGGTACCGGCGGGCCGGTCGGCGGCGTCGGTGAGACGGAACCGTTCGAGCAGTTCCCTCGCCCGCTGCCTGGCCTGCCCCCTGCTCATCCGCTGGAGCATGCCGACCATGAGCAGGTTCTCGGTGCCGGTGAGCGTCTCGTCGACGGCCGCGTACTGGCCGGTGAGCCCGATGGATCGTTGCACCTGCCTCCGTTCGCGCTGCACGTCGTAGCCCGCGACCCGGGCGGTGCCCGCGTCGGGTTCGACCAGGGTCGACAGGATGCGTACCGTCGTGGTCTTGCCCGCACCGTTCGGTCCGAGCACGCCGAGCACGGTGCCGGCCGGGACGTGCAGGCTGAGGCCGCGCAGGGCCTCGTGGTCGCCGTAGCGCTTGCGCAGCCCCTCGGCTTGTATCGCCAGGTTCACCTTCTGCTCCTCACTCGCCGCGGAGCCGGTCCGCGACCACACGGCCGATCTGGGAGATCGACTCAGGAAGGGTCATCTCGTCGTGGCTGCAGGCGACTTCATGGATCTCAAGCCGCCCCGTCACATGGGCCTGCCAGGACTGCGCGCGCGGTGCGTCGGCGTCGCGGCCTTCCGTGGCGAGGAAATACAGCACGTCGCCCCGGAACTCGCCGAGCCGCAGAGCGTCGCCGACGGCCTGGTTGTTCGCGGCGACCCTTTCGATCGCCGCCACATGCCGGGCCTCCAGACCGGCCAGGGCGTTCTCGCCACCGCTCAGCAGCTTCGCCACGGCAGCGTGGTCCAGCTCGGTGCCGTCGTCGGGCGCCCGGCCGGTGAGCGAGGCGAGTTCACGCAGGAACTCGTCGCCCTGGAACTCGGCCCGCCTGCGTCCGGTCGGGTAGGCGTCCATCATGGCCAGCAGCGCGACCTCCTCGCCCTGGGCCTGCAGCCTGGTGGCCAACAGATGCGCCACCAGACCGCCGAAGGACCAGCCGAGCAGGTGGTACGGGCCCTCCGGCTGGACCTCGCGGATCCGTGCCAGGTAGTCCTCGGCCATCTCCTGCGGGGTTGCCGGCAGTTCGCCCCGCCCGGTGAGTCCGCGGGCCTGGAGCGCGTAGAGCGGGCGGTCGCGTTCCAGGGCAGGGACGAGACCGGAGTACACCCAGCCGATGCCGAGCCCGGGGTGCACGCAGAACAGCGGCGGCAGGTCGCCGCCGGTGCGCAGCGGCAGCAGTACGTCCAGGGCGTCGTCGAGGGTGTCGGAGCCGAGCCGGGGTTCGAGCCGGGCGACCGTCGGGGCCTCGAAGAGGGTGCGGATCGTGAGGTCCGCGCCGAGGGTCTCGCGGATCCGGCCGGCCAGACGCAGGATCAGCAGGGAGTGTCCGCCCAGTTCGAAGAAGTCGTCGTCGATGCCGACCAGTTCCGCCCCGAGCACCTCGGCGAACAGCCGGCACAGCAGCTCCTCGCGTTCGGTGCGGGGCGCCCGGTACTCCTCGACGGAGCTGAAGCCGGGCTTCGGCAGCGCGGGCACGTCCAACTTGCTGTTGTGGGTCAGCGGCAGCTCCTCCAGCTCGACGAACGCGGCCGGGACCATGTACTCCGGCACCGACTCGGCGACCAGCGTGTGCAGTTCCTCCGCCTCGGGCACAAACTCGCCGGCGAGGTAGGCGACCAGGCGCTGGTCGCCGGGGGTGTCCTCGCGCAGCACCACGGCGGCCCGCCGTACGCCCGGGTGCCGGGCGAGCACGGCCTCCACCTCGCCGGTCTCGATACGGAAACCGCGCAGCTTGACCTGTCCGTCGGCGCGGCCCGCGTACACGAGCTGCCCGTCACGGTTCCAGTACGCCAGGTCCCCGGTGCGGTACATCCGCGTCCCGGCCGGCCCGAACGGGTCGGCGACGAAGCGCTCCCCGGTGAGGGCAGCCCTGTCGAGGTAGCCGCGCGCAAGGCTCCGGCCCGCGATGTACAGCTCGCCCCGCACGCCCGACGGCACCGGGCGCAGCCACGCGTCGAGCACGTACGCCCGGGTGCCCGCGAAGGGGCGTCCGATCGGCACGGCCCCGGCGGGCGGCTCCGCGCCCGGCTCGATGCGGTATTGGGTGCAGTTGACGGTGGCCTCGGTCGGCCCGTACACGTTGACCACGGCGGTGCCGGGGTGGCGAGTACGAAATCCGGCAAGCGCCTGCGACCCCAACGCCTCGCCGCCGAGGAGGAGTTCACCGGAGGGCACGTGCGCCTCGGGGAGGGTGGCGAGCAGCGGCAGGTGGCTCGGGGTGGCCTTGAGGAAGGTGATGTCGGTGGCGGGGTCCGGCGCGTCGTCGACGGCTGCGAGCCGTACGTGGCCGCCGGTGACCAGCGGCGTGTACAGGGCGGTCACGGTCAGGTCGAAGGTGACCGGGGAGTGCAGCAGCGCGGCCCCGGCGGCGCTCGGGTAGGAGGCCGACGCCCAGCTCAGGTAGTCGGTGACGGAGCGGTGTTCGACGACCACACCCTTGGGGCGGCCGGTTGATCCCGAGGTGTAGATGAGGTAGGCGGGGTGCGCCTCCTCCAGCGGGGCGAGCCGGTCCGCGTCGGTGAGGTCGGCGAGTGTGTCGAGGTCGTCGAGGGAGTCGATCTCGTCGAGCAGCAGCCTCGGGGTGCTGTCGGCCGGCAGCCCGGAGGCGGTGCCCGATTCGGTGACGACGAGCACGGGGCCGGCGTCGGACAGCACGAACCGGGTGCGCTCCACCGGGTGGTCCGGGTCGAGTGGCACGTAGGCGGCACCGGACTTCAGCACCGCGAGCAGCGCGACCACCAGATCGGCCGAGCGGGGCAGGCAGATCGCCACCGTCTTCTCGGGCCCGGCGCCGCGGGCGATCAGCCTGCGGGCGAGCCGGTTCGCCCGGGAGTTCAACCCCTCGTAGGTCAGGCTCTCTGCGGCGGTGCTGACGGCCGTACGCTGCGGGGTGCGCCCCACCTGGGCCTCGAACAGCTCGGACAGAGTGCCCGTCGGGGCGCCGGCGTCGCCGCCGTCGCCGTGGGCGAGCAGTTCGCGGCGCTCATCGGCGGTGAGCACGTCGAGGGTGCCCACCGGGGCGTCGGGGCGGTCGGTGGCGGCGGTGAGCAGGGTGGCCAGGCGTCCGGCGAGCCGCTCGGCGGTGCCCGGGTCGAACAGCTCCGTGTTGTACTGCAGCACTCCGTCGATGCCGTCCGGGGTGCCCGCGGCGTCGAAGCGCTCCCCGAGGTGCACGGCCAGGTCGAACTTGGCGACCGTGGAGTCGGCGGGGTACGGGCTGGTGGTGGTGCCATCGAGCTGGAAGTCGGCCTCGGCGTTGTTGTGCACCGAGACGAGCACCTGGAAGAGCGGGTGCCGGGCCAGCGACCGGGCCGGGTTGAGCACCTCCACCAGGCGCTCGAATGGCAGGTCCTGGTGCGCGTACGCGGCGAGGTCGGTCTCCCGTACGCGGGCGACCAGCTCCCGGAAGGTGGGGGTGCCGGAGGTGTCGGTGCGCAGCACCAGGGTGTTGACGAAGAAGCCGACAAGGTCGTCGAGGGCGTCGTCGGTGCGTCCGGCGACCGGGGTGCCGACGGGGATGTCGGTTCCGGCGCCCTCCGCGGTGAGGACGGCGGCGAAGCCCGCTTGGAGCACCATGAACATGCTGGCCCGGGTGTCGTGGGCGAGCCGGGCGAGCCGGGCGTGCAGCCGGGCGTCGAGGGTGAAGCGGACGCCGTCGCCCCGGTTGCCGAGCACGGCCGGACGGGGCCGGTCCAGCGGCAGCTCCAGCTGGTCGGGCAGTCCGGCCAGGGTGCGCTTCCAGTAGGCGATCTGTTGGGCGGCGACGCTGCGCTCGTCCTCCTCGTCGCCCAGGAGGTCGCGCTGCCAGAGCGCGAAGTCCGCGTACTGCACGGGCAGCAGCTCGAAGCGCGGTGCCGATCCCTCCTTGCGTGCCGCGTAGGCGGCGGCGAAGTCGCCGGCCAGCGGTGCCATGGACCAGCCGTCGGTGGCGATGTGGTGCATCACCAGGAGCAGCACGTGCTCCTCGGGCCCGGTGCTGAACAGCGTGGCGCGCAGCGGGAGTTCGCCGGTCAGGTCGAAGCCGCGGGCGGCCTCGGCGGTGAGCCGCTGCTCAAGGGCGTCCTCGGTGACCTCGGCGAAGGTGAACACGCTGCGCCGGCGCTCCAGCGGCAGCACTTCCTGGCGGGGCTCGCCGTCGGTGGCGGGGAACACGGTGCGCAGCGACTCGTGCCGTTCCGACAGGTCGGCGAGCGCGGTGTTGAGGGCCGCCTTGTCGACGGTGCCGTGCAGGCGTATCGCGAGCGGGATGTTGTAGGTCGCGCTCGCGCCCTCCATGCGGTTGAGGAACCACAGCCGCCGCTGGGCGAAGGACAGCGGCACGGTCTCGGGCCGCTCGGCGGCCCGCAGCGGCGGGCGGGCGCCGCCCGCCGCGACGATCCGCTGGGCCAGCTCGGCCGGGGTGGGCGCCTCGAACAGGGCGCGGATGGCGAGTTCCACGCCGAAGTCGGAGCGCACCCGGCTGACCAGGCGGGTGGCGAGCAGCGAGTGCCCGCCGAGCGAGAAGAAGCTGTCCTCCACGCCGACCGCGTCCAGGCCGAGGACGTTGGCGAAGAGCGCGCAGAGCGCCTCCTCCTCCTGGGTCTCGGGAGCCCGGCCGCCACTGGACCCGGCGAGTTCCGGTACCGGCAGGGCCTTGCGGTCGACCTTGCCGTTGGGGGTGAGCGGAAACTCGTCGAGGACGGCGATGGCGGACGGCACCATGAACTCGGGCAGCACGGCGCCGATGTGTGCGCGCAACGCCTCAGGTTCGGGCCGCTGCGTACCAGCGGCGAGCACATAGCCGACGATGCGCTTGTCGCCCGGCTCGTCCTCTCGGACGACGACCACGGCGTGGCCGACGGTCTCGTGCCCGCCGAGCACCGACTCGATCTCGCCCAGCTCGACACGGAAACCGCGGACCTTGACCTGGTTGTCGGCACGGCCGACGAACTCCAGCTGGCCGTCGGGCCGCCACCGGCCGAGGTCGCCGGAGCAGTAGAGGCGGGAGCCGGGCGGGCCGAACGGGTCGGCGACGAACCGCTGGGCGGTGAGCGCGGGCCGTTCGTGGTATCCGCGGGCGAGACCGGGACCGGAGAGGTACATCTCGCCGACGGAGCCGGCGGGCACCGGACGCAGCCAGCGGTCCAGGAGGTACACCCGCGAGTTGACGAAGGGGTGCCCGATGGGCGGGGTGCCACCGACGGCGAGCGGACCGCTCATGGTGGCGCCGACGGTGGTCTCGGTGGGGCCGTAGCCGTTGAGCAGGCGCCGGCCGGGCGCCCAGCGGGCGACCAGTTCCGGGGTGCAGGCGTCACCGGTGGAGACCAGGGTGGCCCCGGCGAGGATGTCCTCTTCGTCCGGGAACGAGGCGAGCGCCACCGGCGGCAGCGTGGCGTGGGTGATCCGGTGGCGGCGGACCAGGGCGGCGAGCGGGTCGCCGGGCAGCAGCTCGTCGGCGGGGGCCAGGACCAGGGCGGCACCGGACAGCAGGCCCATGGAGATGTCCCAGAAGCCCGCGTCGAAGCTCACCGAGGCGAACTGCAGGACCCGGCTGCCGGGTCCTGGCTGGACGGCCGCGGCCTGGGTGGCGACCAGGCTGGCCAGACCGTGGTGCGGGACCACGACGCCCTTCGGGCGGCCGGTGGAACCCGAGGTGTAGATGAGGTACATCGGGTGCGCGGTGGTGAGCGGCGCGCGGCGTTCGGCGTCCGTGACCGCCGAGCCGTCGTACGTCCCCAGTTCCTCGGCGGTGCCGGGGGCGTCCAGGACCAGCCGGGTCACCTCCGGTGCCAGGCCGTCGAGGAGCCCGGCGGTCTGGGTGGTGGTGATCAGCAGTCCCGGCCCGGCGTCCTCCACCATGAAGGAGAGGCGGTCCACCGGGTATTCGGGGTCGAGCGGCAGATAGGCCGCCCCGGCCTTGATGACCGCCCACAGCGCGACGATGAGATCGATGGAGCGGGGCACCGAGACGGCGACGAACTGCTCGGGAGCGACGCCGAGTTCGATCAGCCTGCGGGCAAGCCGGTTGGCCTGCTCGTCCAGTTCGCGGTACGAGACGACGGCGTCGCCGAAGAGCAGCGCCGGCGCGTCGGGCGCCTCGGCCACCTTGGCCTCGAACAGCTCGGGCAGGGTCGCCGGGGTGACGCCGCTGTCACCGGCTCCGTCGTTGTAGTCGCGCAGCAGCCGGTCCCCCTCGGCCGGGGAGAGCAGGTTGAGGCGGCCGACGGTCTGCCCGGGGTCGGCGGCGACGGCGGTGAGCATCCGCACCAGCCGGTCGAGCACGGCACGGGCGGCCGCCTCGTCGAAGAGGTCGGGGGCGTAGCACAGCCGCAGGTGCAGGTCCTCGTCCATGAGCCCGGCGGCCAGGTTGAGCGGGTAGTGCGCGCCGTCCCGGCCATCCACCCCGCTGAACCGCACGCCGCCCACCACGAGTTCCTCCGTGGTCGGGTCGACCGGGTAGTTCTGGTAGACGAGCGTGGTGTCGAACAGCTCCTGGTGCCCGGAGACCTGCTGTACGTCGCTGAGCCGGACGTGCTGGTGGGCGAGGAGTTCGCTCTGCTCGCCCTGGAGCCGGGTCAGCGCCTGCACGAGCGACTCCTCGGGCCGGAACCTGATCCGCACCGGCAGGGTGTTGATGAACAGGCCCACCATGGTGTCGACGCCGGGGATCTCCGGCGGCCGTCCGGAGACGATGGCGCCGAAGACGACGTCGTCGCGGCCGGTGAGCGCCGTGAGCAGCAGCCCCCATGCGCCCTGGACGACCGTGTTGACGGTCAGCGAGTGGCCGCGGGCGAAGCGGAGCAGGCCCTCGGTGATCTCCGCGGGCACCTCGTGCCGCAGCCAGCCCGGCCGCACCAGTTCCCGGCCCCGGTGCACGGGGGCGACCAGGGTCGGCTCGTCGATGTCCTCCAGGGCGCCGGTCCAGGCCTCGCGCGCCGTGTCCGGGTCCTGAGCGGCGAGCCACGTGAGGTAGTCGCGGTACGGGGTGACGGGGCGGAGCACCGACGCGTCGCCCTCGCTGCCGTAGAGGTCGAACAGCTCGCGGACGAGGACCGGCACCGACCAGCCGTCCATCAGGATGTGGTGCTTGGTCAGCATCAGCCGGAAGCGGCCCGGGCCGAGCCGGAAGACGGTGAAGCGCAGCAGCGGCGGCTGGGCCAGGTCGAAGCCGAGGGCCCGGTCCTCGTCGGCGCGCCGGGCGAGTTCGGTCGTGCGCCGGTCCTCGTCGAGGCCGCTCAGGTCGACCTGCGCCCAGGGCACCTTGACCTTGCTGTGCACCAGCTGGAGCGGCCCGGCCGAGCGGTCGTGCCGGAAACCGACGCGCAGGTTCGCATGCCGCTGGAGCAGGATCCGCGCGGCACGGCGCAGGGCCCTGACGTCCAGCGGGCCTTCCAGGTCCAGGAGGAGCTGGTGGACGTAGAGGTCCGGTCCGTCCTCATCGTAGAGGGCCTGGAAGAGCATGCCCTCCTGAAGTGGCGAGAGGGGGAGGATGTCCTCCACCGCAGGCTTGCTCACTTGGCCATCTCCCATTCGTCCGAAAAGTCGTCCTCGTCGTCCCAGTCGTCCGCGTCGAGGGGCTCGACGCTCGCGGTGACGGCGTCGAGTTCGTTCTGGCTGAGGCGGACCAGCGAGAGGTCCGAGGGGGTAAGTCCGCCGATGTCCGAGTGCCCCGCATGGGCTGCGAGAGCCCGCACGGCACGCGAGAAGCAGGCGCTGAGATCGCGTACATCCTGTTCGAGCAGCAGGGTCTGCGGCCAGGTCCAGACGAGCAGCAGCCGCGGCCCGTCCGGATGGTCCTCGGTCATCGCGTTGACGGCGAGGGCGTGGGTCAGCGGAGTCTGCGGGTCGGGCCGGCCGCCGGAGAGGTCGGCGCCGCCGACCATCTCCGCGTCCGCCACCGGCGTCCAGGGCGCGGCCTCGCCGGTGCCCGCCGGGGCGGACCTGCCGAGGTAGTTGAAGCTGATCTGCGGACCGATCAGGTCGCTGAGCACGGCCCGGGTGCCGTGGTTGAGGTAGCGCAGCATGCCGAAGCCGATGCCGCTGTCGGGCAGGGCCCGCAGCTGCTCCTTGATCCGCTTGAGGGCCTCACCGACCTCCGGGCCGCCCTCCTCCAGGCCGGCCAGGCCACGTGTGCCCGGGTCCAGGCGCACCGGATGAATGCTGGTGAACCAGCCCACGGTGCGGGACAGCTCGACCCCCTCGACCAGCTCCTCACGGCCGTGTCCCTCCAGATCGACGAGTACCTCGGTCGCGGCCTCCTCGTCCCGGCCGGCCCGCCAGTCGGCGACGGCCAGGGCGAGCGCGGTGAGCAGTACGTCGTTGACACCCGCGTGGTAGGCAGCGGGCAGGGAGGTCAGCAGCGGGCCCACGTGCTCGGCCGGCTCGGTGGTGGTCAGGTAGCGCATCGTCTCGAAGACGTCCTGCCCCGGGTCCAGCGGACGCTCGCCCAGCAGCTCGTCCGGATACTCCAGCATCTCTTCCCACAGCGGGAGTTCCGCCTCGCGCTGCGGGGTGTGGGCCAGCTCGACCAGGTGCTCTGCCCAGCGCCGCATCGAGGTTCCGACCGGCTGGAGGTCCGGCTGCTTGCCGTTGGCGAGGGACTCGCAGGCTGCGGCGAGGTCGGGGACCAGGATCTGCCAGGAGACGTTGTCGACGACCAGGTGGTGGGCGACAAGCAGCAACCGTCCCGGCTTGCCGGCTCCGGCGTCGAACCACACCGCCTGGAGCATCGTGCCCTCGTCCGGGTTGATCCGGGCCCAGGCCGCCTCGCTCTGACGGGAGGTGAGTGCCCGCAGTGCGGCGGGGTCGCAGCCCGCCGCGTCGACCCGCAGTACCCACTCGGCGGCCTTGACGGTGCCGCGTGCGGGGACGTCGAGGCGCCACTGGCCGGTCTCCCGGATCAGGCGCATGCGCAGGGCGTCGTGGTGGTCGAGCACCGCCTGCAGTGCTTCGGCGAGCAGCTCCTCGGTGAGGTCGGCCGGCGCCTGCAGCAGCGTCGACTGGTTGAACTTGGCGATGGGGCCGCCGCGTTGGCGCAGCCAGTGCACGGTCGGCATGAGCTGGATCTCCCCGATACCGAGGTCGGGCCCCTCGCTGACGACCTGGTCCAGGCTGCCGGCGACGGCGGCGAGCGCGGCGACGGTGCGGCGCTCGAAGACCTGCCTCGGGGTGATGACCAGGCCCGCCTGCCGGGCGCGGCTGACCAGCTGGATGGACATGATGCTGTCGCCGCCGAGGTCGAAGAAGCTGTCGTCGAAACCGACCGAGTCCAGGTTCAGCAGCTCCCGGAACAGGCCGCGCAGCGTCTCCTCGCGGGCGTCGGACGCCTCCCGCCCGTCGCCGCCCGTGGACAGGTCCGGTGCGGGCAGCGCCTTGCGGTCCAGCTTCCCGTTCGGGGTCAGCGGGAATGCGTCGAGTGCTACGACGGCCGCCGGAACCATGTAGTCCGGCAGTTCCTCCGCCACCCGCGCCCGCAGCTCGGCGGGGTCGACCGCGAGGGTTCCGGCCGCAGTCGTCCGAGCGTCGGTTCCCTCACCGGCAGGGGCACTCGGCACCACGTAGGCGACGAGGCGGCGTACGCCCGGCTGGTCCTCACGGACCATCACGGCCGCCTGGCCCACGCCCTCGTGGGCGGCAAGGACCGACTCGATCTCCCCCGGCTCGATCCTGAAGCCCCGGATCTTGACCTGGTCATCGGCCCGGCCCACGTAGTCCAGTTGCCCGTCGCGACGCCACCGCGCCAGGTCGCCGGTGCGGTACATCCGCTCGCCCGCCGCGCCGAACGGGCAGGCCACGAACCGCTCGGCCGTCAGCGCGGCACGGCCCAGGTACCCGCGAGCCAGAGCGGCGCCGGCCACGTACAGCTCGCCGGTCACGCCCGACGGTACCGGGCGCAGCCGCGCGTCCAGCACGAACAGCCGGCCGCCGAGCACCGGACGGCCGATCGGCACCGCCCCGCCCGCGACCAGGGCACCGCTCATCGACGCACAGACCGTGGCCTCCGTGGGCCCGTAGGCGTTGATCAGGCGGCGACCCGCCGACCAGCGGGAGACGACCTCGGCGGACAGCGCCTCACCGGCCGAGACCAGCGTCCCGTCCGGCAGCACGTCGTCGGCAGCCTCCATCGCCGCGAGCACCACCGGCGGCAGGGTCGCATGCGTGACCCCGGCCGACACCAGCGTCCGGGCCAGCAGATCGCCGGGCTGCGTACCCTCCGCGCCCGCGACCACCACGGCCGCCCCGGACAGCAGGCCCATGCACAGTTCCCAGAACGCCGCGTCGAAGCTCGGCGAGGCGAACTGGAGCACGCGGCTGCCCGGCCCCACACCAAGGCGTTCGGTCTGGGTGTGCAGCAGGCTGGCCACGCCCGCGTGCGAGACCACGACGCCCTTCGGGCGCCCCGTGGAACCCGAGGTGTAGATCACGTACGCGGAGTTCGCCGCCGTCGTCGCCGCCTCGGGGGACTGCTCGGCGAAGCGCGCAAGGTCGAGTTCGTCGAGCAGGACGGTTTCGGCGTCCTCGGGCAACCGCTCGCCCGCCGCCCCGGTGGTGGTGAGCACCAGGGCGGGTCGGGCGTCCCCGAGCATGTAGGCGATGCGGTCCTGCGGATACTCCGGGTCCACCGGCAGGTAGGCGCCGCCGGCCTTCCACACCGCGAGCACCGCCACCACCAGGTCCGTCGAGGAGCGCGGAAGCATCAGCGCCACCAGGGACTCCGGACCTACTCCGAGCGCGCCCAGGAAATGCGCCAACTGGTTGGACCGCACGTCCAGTTCGGCTGCCGAGAGGGTCTCGTCACCGCACACGAGCGCAGGCGCCTGCGGATCCGCGGCCACCCGGCGCGCGAACAGTTCGGCGGCGGTCAGCGGCGCGGGTTCCCGCGCGGCATCGCCCTGGTCGGTCAGTACCTGCCGCCGCTCCTGCGCGGTCAGGATGTCGAGTTCGCCGACGGGCGCCCCGGGGTCGGCGGCCGCGGCGGCGAGCAGCCGCAGCAGGCGTTCGACCAGCAGCTCGACCGTGGCGAGGTCGAACAGGTCGCTGCTGTACTCGACCAGGCCGTCGAGGCCGCCGGAGTCCCGCTCGGTGAACTCCAGGCCGAGGTCGAACTTGGCCGCGCCGGTGCCGACCGGGATCGACTCGGCGTACAGACCGGGCAGTTCGGGGGCGACACCGCCGGTGTTCTGGAGGACGAGCATCACCTGGAACAACGGATGCCGCGCCTGCGAACGGTCCGGCGCGAGCGCGTCCACCACCCGCTCGAACGGCACGTCCTGCTGCGCGTACGCCGCCAGGTCCCACTCCCGCACCCGGCCCAGGAGTTCACGGAAACTCGGATCCCCCGACACGTCCGTACGCAACACCAGCGTGTTCACGAAGAACCCGACCAGATCGTCCAGCGCCTCGTCCTGACGCCCGGCGATCGCACCACCCAGCGGAATGTCCTCACCCGCACCCATCCGCGACAGCAGCGCCGCAAGCCCCGCCTGGAGCACCATGAACAACGTGGCACCGGAATCCTTGGCCAACGCCCCAAGGCGCACGCCGAGGCCGACCGGTATCTCGAAGGCGTGGCTACCACCGCGGTGACTGGCGACGGCCGGACGCGGACGGTCGGTCGGCAGCTCCAGCACCTCCGGCGCACCCGCCAGCACACCCCGCCAGAACTCCAGCTGACGCGAGAGCAGACCCTCCGGATCCCCCTCCTCACCCAGCAAATCCCGCTGCCACAACGCATAATCCACGTACTGCACCGGCAACGCCGGCCACCCCGGCACCGCACCCCGCACCCGCGCCTCGTACGCCGCCGCCAGATCCCGCCCCAACGGCACCAACGACCACCCGTCCGCAGCGATGTGATGCACCGTCAACAGCAACACGTGCTCCTCGGCCCCCACCACGAACAACGCCGCACGCACCGGCAACCCACCCGCCAGATCAAACCCCCGACCCGCGTACTCACACAGCAACTCCTCCACACCGCCATCCGCGACCTCCACGACCTCCACCTCAGGCCGGGCCGCATCCGCCTCCAGCACCTCCTGCCACGGCACACCCCCCTCCTCCGGGAACACCGTCCGCAGACTCTCGTGCCGCGCCACCACATCACCCAGCGCCACCGCAAGCGCCTCCCGGTCCACCGCACCCCGCAACCGCAGGGCGAACGGGATGTTGTACGTGGCGCTCGCGCCCTCCAGGCGGTCCAGGAACCACAGCCGCTGCTGCGCGAAGGACAGCGGCACCCGGCCCGGACGGTCGGCGGGCCGCAGCGCCGTGCGCGCCTCGTCCGCCTCGCCGAGCCGCTCGGCGAGCTGCGCCACCGTGGACGCCTCGAAGAGGGTGCGGATGGCGAGCTCCGCGCCCAAGGCCGTACGGATCCGGCTGACCAGGCGGGTGGCGAGCAGCGAGTGCCCGCCGAGGCGGAAGAAGTCGTCGTCGGCGGTGACCCGGTCGACGCCGAGCACCTGGGCGAACAGGCCGCACAGGATCTCCTCACGGGCATCGCGTGGTGCCCGCCCACCGGAGGCGTCCGCGACGTCGGGAGCGGGTAGCGCCCCCCGGTCCAGCTTCCCGTTGGGGGTCAGCGGGAAGCGGTCGAGGGTGACGAAGGCGGCCGGGACCATGTAGTGCGGCAGGTTCTCAGCGGCGTGCGCACGCACCTTCGGCAGTTCGCCCGCCTGCCCGGCCGAGGGAACCACGTAGGCGACGATCCGCTTGTCGCCCGGCTGGTCCTCGCGGACGGTCACGGCGACCTCTGCGAGGGCCGGGTGGCCGGCGAGCACGGACTCGATCTCGCCCAACTCGATCCGGAAACCGCGGACCTTGACCTGGTCGTCGGCCCGGCCCACGAACTCCAGTGTGCCGTCCACCGTCCAGCGGGCCAGGTCGCCGGTGCGGTACATCCGGGCCCCAAAGGCGCCGAACGGGTCGGCGACGAAGCGCTCGGCCGTGAGTGCGGCCCGGTCCAGGTAGCCGCGGGCCAGGCCGCATCCTGCGACGTACATCTCCCCGGCGACACCGGGTGCGGCGGGCCGCAGTCCGGTGTCGAGCACGTAGATCCGCAGGTCCGGGATGGCGCCGCCGATCATGCTCCCGGGTCCGGCCGCGGCGTCCGGCGCATCCAGTTCAAGGTGGCTGACGTGCACCGTGGTCTCGGTGATGCCGTACATGTTGACCAGGACGGGGGCACGGTCGTCATGGCGGGCGTACCAGTCGGCCAGGCGCCACAGGTCGAGCGCCTCGCCGCCGAACACCACGTGCGTCAGACTCAACCTGTCGCCGAGTTCGGGATCTTCACGGTCGGCGCGCATCAACTGGTAGAAGGCCGAAGGGGTCTGGTTGAGTATCGTGACCCGCTCCTCGACGAGCAGCCGCAGGAAGTCCTCCGGGGAGCGGCTGACCTCGTGCGGCACGACGACGAGCCGGCCGCCGTGCAGCAGCGCGCCCCACAGCTCCCAGACCGAGAAGTCGAAGGCGTACGAGTGGAAGAGGGTCCAGACGTCGTTCGGGCCGAAGTGGAACCAGTGCCGGGTGGCGCCGAAGAGCCGGATGACGTTCTGGTGCGGGACCACCACGCCCTTGGGGCGGCCGGTGGAACCCGAGGTGTAGATGACGTACGCGCTCTGGTGCGGATGCACGCGCACGCCCGGGTCGGTGTCCGGCTCGGCGGCGAGCGCGGCCATCGTGTCCGGCTCGTCGAGCAGCAGCCGCTCGGTGTCGCCGAGACCGTCGGGCACTCCCGCGTCGGAGCGCGACACCAGCAGGGCCGGGCGGGAGTCCGCCAGCATGTAGGCGAGCCGGTCCGCGGGATAGGCCGGGTCCAGTGGCACGTAGGCGGCACCGGACTTGAGCACCGCGAGGACGGCGACCACCAGGTCCACGGAGCGGGGCAGCGCGAGCGCCACGAACCGCTCGGGTCCCGCGCCATGCCGCACCAGCAGCCGGGCCAGCCGGTTGGCGCGCGCGTCGAGTTCCGCGTACGTCAGCTGCTCATCCCCGCAGGTGACAGCGACGGCCCTGGCGTTGCGGGCGGCCTGCACGGCGAAGAGGGTGGAGAGGGAGTTCTGGGCGACGGGCGCGGGCCGTTCGCCGCGCTCGTTCCACTCCGTGACGATCCGGTGCAGTTCCTCGTCGTCGAGGATGTCGTAGCGGCCGGTGGGCCGGGTCGGGTCCGCGGCGAAGGCCTCGAAGATCCGCGTCAGGTACTCGCCGACGCGGCGCACCGCCTCGGTCTCGAAGAGGTCGGGGCGGTAGTCGAGGCGCATCCGCAGGCGGCCGTCGGCCACGTCGGCGATGACCCCGAGCGCGTAGTGGGTGGCGTCGGTGGCACGCAGTCCGGTGAGCTTGGTATCGCCGCCGGCGGGCTGGAGTTCGGCGGTGTCGAGGGGGTAGTTCTCGAAGACCGCGATGGTGTCGAAGAGGGTGCCGTGCCCGGCGACGCGCTGCACCTCGGTCAGCCCCAGATGCTGATGGGCCATCAGGTCCACCTGCCGGGATTGGAGCCGCTTCAGGGCCTCGGCGAGCGGCTCGGCGGGGGGCAGTTCGATGCGTACCGGCAGCGTGTTGATGAACAGACCGACCATGGTCTCGATGCCGGGGATCTCCGGGGGGCGGCCGGACACGGTCGCGCCGAAGACGACGTCGTCGCGGCCGGTGAGCTTGCCGAGGAGCAGCGCCCAGGCGCCCTGCAGCAGGGTGTTCAGAGTGAGCCCGTGCTCCCGCGCCTGGGCGCGCAGGCGTTCGGTGAGCTTCGCCGGGAGTTCCACGGTGTGGTGCCGCGGCGGCACCGTGACCGGCGGGGCGTCGGCGGGCGCGAGCAGACTCGGCCCGTCGAGTCCGGCGAGCGCCTCGCTCCAGGCCGCCTCGGCGGCGTCCTTGTCCTGTGCGTTCAGCCAGGCGAGGTACTGGCGGTACGGGGTGACCGTCGGCAGCGCGCTCTCGTCACCGTGGTTCGCGTACAGCTCGAACAGCTCGCGAACGAGGACCGGCATGGACCAGCCGTCCATCAGGATGTGGTGCTTGGTCAGGACCAGGCTGTGCCGCCGCTCGCCGAGCCGGAACAGGGCGCAGCGCAGCAGGGGCGGCCGAGTGAGGTCGAAGCGCTCGGCCCGGTCGGCGGCGACCAGCCGGTCGAGTTCGGCGCTCTGCCGGTCCGGGTCCGTCTCCGCCGACAGGTCCGTCTCCGTCCAGGGCAGCTCCACCGTCTGCGGAACGACCTGCACGGTGCGGCTGAGCCCCTCGTGGCGGAACCCGGCGCGCAGGTTGGGGTGGCGGCGCAGCAGCGCCTCGGCCGCGGCACGCAGGGCAGCCGCGTCGAGCTCCCCCTCCAGGTCGAAGACCAGCTGCACGGTGTAGACATCGGCGGAGTGCTCGTCGTACAGCGCGTGAAAGAGCAGCCCCTCCTGCAGCGGTGTGAGCGGCAGTACGTCGGCGAGTCCCGGCTTCGTCATTACGAGGTTCTCCAGTCGGCTTCCAGCAGGTCGATCTCGGCCTGGGACAGTGAGACGAGGGTCAGGTCCGAGGGGGTGCGCCCGCCGGCTTCGGGCACACAGGCGTGGTCGGCGAGTACGGCCAGGGCGCGGAACCAGGTGTCGGCCAGGTCCGCGACCTCGGCCGCGGTGAGCAGGTCCTTGGCCCACGACCAGGTCGCCACCAGCCGGGGGCCTTCGGGGCCGTCCTCGGTGAGCGCGTTGAGCTCCACTTCGTGGGTGAGTGGCATCCCCGGGTCGCTGCCACCGCCCAACGCGTCGGCCTCGGGGGCCGCGGTCCACGGTTCCCCGGCGCCGTCGGCGGCGGGGAACCTGCCCAGGTAGTTGAAACCGAGCTGCGGCGGGGAGCTGTGTGGCAGCAGCGTGGCGGGCGTGAGGTACCTGAGCATTCCGTAGCCGATGCCTGCGTCGGGCACCGCGCGCAACTGCTCCTTGATCCGCTTGAGCACCTCGCCGACGGCTGCCCCGCCGTTCCAGAACCCGGCGCGGTGTGCGCCGCCCGGGTCGAGGCGCACCGGATGGAGGCTGGTGAACCAGCCGACGGTACGGGACAGATCGGCGCCCGGTACGACGTCCTCCCGTCCGTGCCCCTCCAGGTCGAGCAGCACCGCCGGGTCACCGGCCCGGCCGCGCCGTTCCCGCCAGTCGGCGACGGCCACGGCGAAGGCGGTGAGCAGGACGTCGTTGATCTGGGTGTGGAAGGCGGCGGGCACCTGCGTCAGCAGAGCCGAGGTGTGCTCGGTGGACAGGCTCCGCTCCAGGGTGTTCTCGGTGGCGAAGGTGTCCCGCGTGAGATCCAGGCGCCGGCTCCCGAGTATCGGATCACCGCCGGCCAACTGGTTTTGCCACAGGCCCAGTTCGCCGGAGCGACCGGGCGCCGCCTCGCTCAGTGCCTCGGACCAGGCGCGCAGTGCGGTGGGCACCGCGGGCAGCGCCGGCGCCTCGCCCTTGGCAAGGGCGTCGCAGGCAGCGGCGAGGTCCGGCACCAGGATGCGCCAGGAGACGCCGTCGACGACCAGGTGGTGGACGAGCAGCAGCAGTCGTCCGCTCCGGTCGGATCCGGCGTCGAACCAGATCGCCCGCAGCATCACCCCGGCGTCCGGGTCGAGCAGTCCGGCGTCCGACTCCGCGTTCGCGACGATGGCCGCGCGCAGCACCTTGTCCGAGGCCCCGGGCGGCAGCACGGTCCTGCGGATCAGCCCGGCCGCTGACACGGTGCCCACCTCGGGTACCTCCAGTGCCCAGTCGTCCTCGCGGACGAGGCGGGCACGCAGGGCGTCGTGCCGGTCGAGCAGTGCCTGCACCGCGCCGGTCAGCTGGTCCTGGGTGAGACCGGCCGGGGTGTGCAGCAGCGCGGACTGGTGGAAGCGGCCGACGGGGCCGCCGCGTTCGCGTAGCCAGTGCACGATCGGCGTGGCGGGCACCCGGCCGATGCCGCTGCGCGAGGTGAGCGCCGAGGCGGGTGCTTCCCCGGCCCCCGCCGCCACCCGCGCGAGTCCCGCCGGGGACTTGTGCTCGAAGACCTGTTGGGCGGTGACGGCGAGGCCCGCCTGCCGGGCGCGGCTGACCAGTTGGATGGACATGATGCTGTCGCCGCCGAGGTCGAAGAAGCTGTCCTCGGCGCCGACCGTGCTCAGACCGAGCAGCTCGCCGAAGAGTCCGCAGAGGATCTCCTCGCGCACCCCGTTCGCCGCCCGTCCGCTGGTGGCGGCGGACAGGTCGGGGGCGGGCAACGCCCGGCGGTCCAGCTTTCCGTTGGGGGTCTGCGGGAACGCGGCGAGCACCACGACCGCGGCCGGGACCATGTAGTCGGGCAGCGACTCGCCCACGTGGCCGCGCAGCCGGGACGGGTCCGCCTCGGCCCCGGGGCTCGGGACGACATAGGCCACGAGCTGCTTCACGCCCGGCTGGTCCTCCCGCACCAGGGCCGCGACCTGACCGACCGTCTCGTGCCGTGCCAGTACGGCCTCGACCTCACCCGGTTCGATACGGAAACCGCGGATCTTGACCTGGTCGTCGGCCCGGCCCGCGTACTCCAGTTGCCCATCACGGCGCCACCGCGCCAGGTCGCCGGTGCGGTACATCCGCTCGCCCGCCGCGCCGAACGGGCACGCCACGAACCGCTCGGCGGTCAGCCCCGGGCGCCCGAGGTAACCACGCGCGAGTCCCGCTCCCGCCAGGTACAGCTCACCGAGCACTCCGGGCGGCGTCGGCCGCAGCCCGGCATCGAGGACGTACAGCCGGGTGTTGCCGACGGGCCGGCCGATCGGCGGCGCGGTGCCGGCGGTCACCGTGCCGCTCATGGAGGCGCAGACGGTGGACTCGGTGGGACCATAGGCGTTGATCAGGTCCCGGCCCACCGACCAGCGGTCGGCGACCTCACCGGCGAGTGCCTCACCGGCGGAGACCAGCGTCCCGCCCGGCAGCACGCCGTCCGCGGCCTCCATCGCGGCCAGCACCACCGGTGGCAGCGTCGCGTGCGTGACGCCGTACGTCTTCAGGGTGCCGGCCAGCGGCTCGCCCGGCTGGAGGTCGGCGGCCCCGGCCACCACCACGGCCGCCCCGGACAGCAGGCCCATGCACAGTTCCCAGAACGCCGCGTCGAAGCTCGGCGAGGCGAACTGGAGCACGCGGCTGCCCGGCCCCACACCAAGGCGTTCGGTCTGGGTGTGCAGCAGGCTGGCCACGCCCGCGTGCGAGACCACGACGCCCTTCGGGCGCCCCGTGGAACCCGAGGTGTAGATGACGTAGGCGGGGTGTGCGGCCCGCACCGCGACCGCGGGCGCCCCGACCGGCGGGCCGTCCGTGCCGGGGTCGTCGAGGCCGTAGGTGCCGGGGTCGTCGAGCAGGAGGGCCTCGGTGCCGCCCTCGGGCAGCTGCCGCACCGTCTCGCTGGTGGCCAGCACGAGCGCCGGGTGGGCGTCGTCGAGCATGTACGCGATCCGGTCCGCCGGGTACGCCGGGTCCACCGGCAGGTAGGCGGCGCCCGCCTTCCACACCGCCACCGCGGCGACCACCAGGTCCACGGTGGACCTGGGCAGGGCGAGCGCGACCAGCGACTCCGGACCCACCCCCAACAGCGCCAGGCGGCGGGCCAACCGGCCGGCCCGTGCGTCGAGTTCGGCCGCCGACAGCACCCCGTCGGCCGAGACCACCGCGTCCGCACCCGGATCGGCGGCCACCCGGCGGGCGAACAGCTCCGGCACCGTCAACGGCTCCAGCGCCACGACCGAGTCGTTCCAGCCGGTCAGGACGTTGTGGCGCTCCCGGTCCGCGAGGATGTCGTGCGCACCGACCGGGGCGTCGGGGTCGGCCGCCACCGCCTCCAGGAGCCGGGCCAGGCGGGCGGCGAGGCCCGCGGCGGTATCGGCGTCGAAGAGGTCCGTGGCGTATTCGAGCAGGCCCGCAACCCTTCCGTCGGGGTGCTCGGTCATCTCGAAGGCGAGGTCGAACTTGGCCGCACGGGTGTCGACACGGCTCATCTCGGCGTGCGTTCCGGGGATCCGGAGCTCGGCCGCAGCGTTGTTCTGGAGGACGAGCATCACCTGGAACAACGGATGCCGCGCCTGCGAACGGTCCGGCGCGAGCGCGTCCACCACCCGCTCGAACGGCACGTCCTGCTGCGCGTACGCCGCCAGGTCCCACTCCCGCACCCGGCCCAGGAGTTCACGGAAACTCGGATCCCCCGACACGTCCGTACGCAACACCAGCGTGTTCACGAAGAACCCGACCAGATCGTCCAGCGCCTCGTCCTGACGCCCGGCGATCGCACCACCCAGCGGAATGTCCTCACCCGCACCCATCCGCGACAGCAGCGCCGCAAGCCCCGCCTGGAGCACCATGAACAACGTGGCACCGGAATCCTTGGCCAACGCCCCAAGACGCACGCCGAGGCCGACCGGTATCTCGAAGGCGTGGCTACCACCGCGGTGACTGGCGACGGCCGGACGCGGACGGTCGGTCGGCAGCTCCAGCACCTCCGGCGCACCCGCCAGCACACCCCGCCAGAACTCCAGCTGACGCGAGAGCAGACCCTCCGGATCCCCCTCCTCACCCAGCAAATCCCGCTGCCACAACGCATAATCCACGTACTGCACCGGCAACGCCGGCCACCCCGGCACCGCACCCCGCACCCGCGCCTCGTACGCCGCCGCCAGATCCCGCCCCAACGGCACCAACGACCACCCGTCCGCAGCGATGTGATGCACCGTCAACAGCAACACGTGCTCCTCGGCCCCCACCACGAACAACGCCGCACGCACCGGCAACCCACCCGCCAGATCAAACCCCCGACCCGCGTACTCACACAGCAACTCCTCCACACCGCCATCCGCGACCTCCACGACCTCCACCTCAGGCCGGGCCGCATCCGCCTCCAGCACCTCCTGCCACGGCACACCCCCCTCCTCCGGGAACACCGTCCGCAGACTCTCGTGCCGCGCCACCACATCACCCAGCGCCACCGCAAGCGCCTCCCGGTCCACCGCACCCCGCAACCGCAGGGCGTAGGGCAGGTGGTACGCGGCACCGCCATTGCCCAGGCGGTCCAGGAACCAGAGGCGGCGCTGCGCGGAGGACAGCGGCACCCGCCGCGGACGGACCGCGGGCAGCACGGCCGGGCGGGCCGTGCCGGCCTCGCCGAGCCGCTCCGACAGGGCCGCGACCGTGGGCGCCTCGAAGACCGTACGCACCTGGAGTTCGACCCCGAGGGCGGCCCGGATCCGGCTGACCAGGCGGGTGGCGAGCAGCGAGTGCCCGCCGAGGCGGAAGAAGTCGTCGTCGATGCCCACCGAGGGCACCGCGAGCACATCGGCGAAGAGGCCCGCGAGCTGCTCCTCCTGCGCAGTGCGGGGCGCCCGGCCCGACGCGGTGGCGGCGAAGTCGGGCGCGGGCAGCGCCCGCCGGTCCAGCTTCCCGTTGGGGGTCAGCGGGAAGCGGTCGAGGGTGACGAAGGCGGCCGGGACCATGTAGTGCGGCAGGGAACGTGCGGCCAGGTCGCGCAGTTCGTCGGCGGCAGGGCACTCGACGCCCGGCGCCGGAACCAGGTATGCCACGAGGAGAGGGGAGCCCGGGCGGTCCTCGCGGGCGACCACGGCGGTCTGGGCGAGGGCCGGGTGCTGGGCGAGCACGGACTCGATCTCGCCCAACTCGATCCGGAAACCGCGGATCTTGACCTGGTGGTCGACCCGGCCCAGGTAGTCCAGATCGCCGTCGGGACGCCAGCGGGCCAGGTCACCGGTGCGGTACATCCGCTCCCCCGGCGCGCCGAACGGGTTGGCGACGAAGCGCTCCGCCGTGAGGTCGGGCCGGTTCCAGTAGCCGCGGGACAGTCCCTCGCCGGCGATGTACAGCTCGCCTTCCCCGCTCGGGCTCAGCCGCTCATCGAGGATGTACATGCGGGTGTTCCAGGTCGGGCCGCCGATGCTGGGCAGCACCGACCCGTCCGGGACGGTCACGGCGGTGCACCAGACGGTGGTCTCGGTGGGCCCGTACAGGTTCGTGACCCGGCTGCCGAGGGCACCCATCGTGTCCGCGAGGGACGGCGCCAGGGCCTCACCGCCGACGAGCATCCGCAGCCCGCGCAGGGCCTCGGGCTGCTCGGCCGTCAGGGCCTGCCACAGGGAGGGGGTGGCCTGCACGACCGTGGCACCGCCTGCGGTGGCGAGCGCGGCGAGGCGGACGGGGTCGATGACGGTCTCCCGCGGGGCGAGCAGCAGCCCGGCCCCCGTCATCAGCGGCAGGTAGAACTCCAGCACGGCGATGTCGAAGGCGACGGTGGTGATCCCGAGTACCCGGTCCGCGCCCGTCATGGGGAAGCGGTCCGCCATGCAGGAGAGGAAGTTGAGCACGTTCCGGCGGGTGATCAGGACCCCCTTCGGACGGCCCGTGGAACCGGAGGTGTAGATCACGTACGCGGGGTGCTCGGGCCGCAGGGGGCAGAGGCGTTCCGCGTCCCGGAGGTTGCCGTCCGGCTGGTCGGCCATCTCCTTCTCGGCCGCGGCGAGCAGTTCTTGGTCGAGGTGCAGGATGGCGCGGACGTCCTCGCGGATGTAGCGGACCCGCTCTGCCGGATAGTCGGGGTCCAGCGGCACGTATCCGGCCCCGGACTTGAGTACGGCGAGCAGCGCGACCGGGAGGTCGATGGAGCGCGGCAGGCTGACCGCGACCACGCGCTCCGGCCCGGCGCCATGGGCGACCAACACCCGGGCGAGCCGGTTCGCGCGTGCGTTGAACTCGGCGTAGGTGAGCCACTCGCCGTCGAAGACAACCGCCGTGGCCCGCGGAGTGCGGGCGGCCTGGCCCTCGATCAGCTCCGTCAGGTCTGCGTCCGGCAGTGCGCGCGCAGTTTCGTTTATCATGTCAACCCACCTTGGAATGACGATCGGTTGAGCGGTGGTCCGGTGCTCCGCCGACGGCGGACGGGACCCGGGCCTCGATGCTGCGCAGCTCCGCCGCGAGGATCTGGCCGATCTCGGCCAGGGCCGCCGGCTTCATCAGGTCGTTGTGGCTGCGCTCCAGGTAGTGCGCTTTGATCTCACCCCCCACGTACGGGCGCCAGGTCTCCGGCGTCGGGGAGATGTCGACCTTGTCGAGCGAGGCCACCAGGACCGTCACGTCCCCCGGGAACCGGGAGGGCTCGACCTCGTGGACCAGCGTGCGCCCGTTGGCATACACCCGGCCGATGGCTTCGATGTGGTGCGGTTCGAGGCTGGCGAGGGAGCTGCCGAGCTTGCGCAGGATCCCGATGACCTTGTCGTACGTGAGCGGTTTGCGGCCCAGGTAGCGGGGGTCGTAGCCGACCCAGCGCAGCAGATCGGCGAGGATCTCCTGATCCCCCAGCTCCGCAAGGGTCTGCCCGGGGTAGGTGTCGAGGATGCCCAGCAGGCCGACCTCCTCACCGGCCGCCTGCAGTTCGCAGGCGATGACATGGGCCGCGATACCGCCGGAGGAGTAGCCCAGCAGGTGGTAGGGCCCCTGCGGCTGCACCTTGCGGATCTGCTCGATGTAGTCGGCGGCCATCTCCTTGAAGCTCGACGGCATGGCCTCCACGCCGTCCAGCCCCCGGGCCTGCAGGGCGTACACGGGGACGTCCTGGTCGAGGTGCTTGATGATCCCGGCGTAGGACCAGCCGAGGCCGCCGGCGGGGTGGATGCAGAACACGGCCGGGCGGCTGCCGTGCGGGCGCAGCGGCAGCACCACGTCGAGCGGGTTCTCCTCGCGGACCCCGCCCGCGATCCTTGCCTCAAGCTGGGCCGGTGTGGGTGCCTCGAAGATGCTGCGGATGGTGAGTTCGGCGCCCAGGGTGGCGCGGACCCTGTTGATCAGCCGGCTGACGAGCAGCGAATGGCCCCCCATGGCGAAGAAGTTGTCGTCCATGCCGGTCCGCGGCAGGCCGAGCACCTCGGCGAACAGCTCGCACAGGATCTCCTCGCGCGGGGTGCGCGGCACCCGCCCGGAGGAGGCGGCGCGTTCGGGTGCGGGCAGCGCCCTGTGGTCCAGCTTGCCGTTGGCGGTCACCGGCAGCCCGGGCAGGGGCACGAACGCCGACGGAACCATGTAGTCCGGGAGTTCGGCGGCCAGAGCGCCGCGGAGGGCGTCGATGTCGGGCGCGGAGCCGTCGGCCGAAACCAGGTAGGCGACGATCCGCTTGTCGCCCGCCTGGTCCTCACGGGCGAGTACGGCGGCGGCGCGCACCGCCCGGTGTCGGGCGAGTACGTTCTCGATCTCGCCGAGTTCGATGCGCAGCCCGCGGATCTTGACCTGGTCGTCGGTGCGGCCGAGGTAGACCAGCGCGCCGTCCTCTCCCCAGAGGGCGAGGTCACCAGTGCGGTACATCCGCTCCCCCGGCCCGCCGAACGGGTCGGCGACGAACCGCTCGGCGCTCAGCCCCGGGCGGCCGAGGTAGCCGCGGGCCAGCTGGACACCGGCGAGGTACAGCTCGCCGGGGACGCCCGGGGCGACCGGGCGCAGCGCGGAATCGAGCACATAGGTACGGGTGTTCCACACCGGCCGCCCGATCGGCACGGGACCGGTGGCGGGCGGGCACTCCCCGCAGGTCACGTCGACGGCGGCCTCCGTGGGCCCGTACAGGTTGAACAGGCCGGCCCCCGGCAGGGACAGGTGGAACCGGTCGCGCAGTTCCCCGGGCAGGGCCTCGCCGCTGCACAGGACTCGGCGCAGGCCCGTGCAGCGGACGGCGTCCGGCTCCTGGAGGAAGAACTGGAGCATGGACGGCACGAAGTGTGCCGTGGTGACACCCTGGGTACGGATTACCTCGGCCAGGTACGCGGGGTCCTTGTGGCCCTCGGGCCGGGCGACGACGAGGGTGGCGCCGGTGATCAGCGGCCAGAAGAACTCCCAGACCGACACGTCGAAGCCGGAGGGGGTCTTCTGCAGGACCCGGTCGTCGGCGCCGAGGCCGAAGCGGTCCTGCATCCACAGCAGCCGGTTGACGATGGCCCGGTGCGAGACGACGGCCCCCTTGGGGCGGCCGGTGGAACCCGAGGTGTAGATCACGTACGCGGGGTGGTCGCCGACGGGAGCGGGGCCGGCGACCGGCCCTTCGGGCTGGGCGGCGAGCAGCCCGGTGGTATGCGCGTCGTCCAGGACGAGCGAGGCCACCGGCAGGCCGTCCGGCAGCCGCGTCGCCGTCTCGGCGGTGGTGAGGAGCAGCAGCGGCCGGGCGTCGGTGAGCAGGAACCGGATGCGCTCGGCCGGATAGTCGGGGTCGACGGGCAGGTAGGCGGCGCCCGTCCTGAGCACCGCGAGGAGCCCGATCACCAGCTCCTGCGAGCGCGGCACGGCGAGGGCCACCAGGCTCTCCGGGCCGGCTCCGTGCGTGCGCAGCACATGGGCCAGCCGGTCGGCGCGGGCGTGCAGTTCGCGGTAGGTCAGGGAGCTGCCCTCGAAGCGGAGCGCCTCGGCCTGCGGGGTGCGCCGGGCCTGTTCGTCGAGGAGTGCCGTGAGGGTGGTGTCGGGCACCGGGTGCCCGGTGTCGTTGTGGGTCCGTACGACCAGGTCGCGTTCGGTGGCGGTGGCCAGTTCGAGACGCCCGACGGGGGTGTCGGCGCCGGCCGTGGCGAGCCGGTCCAGGAAGCCGACGAAACGGCGCTGGTGAGCGGCGATCTCGGCATTGGAGTACAGGGCCGGGTTGGCGTCGAAGTCGACCTGGAGGCCTCGGCCGTCGGAGCGCTCGTACACGATGACCGAGAGGTCGTCGGAGGGCCCGATGGAGAGGTTGTGTACAACCGCGGGGCAGTCACCGAAGCTCAGCTGGTAGTCGAACATCATGATGTTGATCTCGGGGCCGGTGAGCCGCCCGCCGCTGCCCAGCAGCCCGCGGTCCCGGGCCAGGTCCTCGTACCGGTAGTTCTGGTGCTTCACCACCGCGCGCAGTTCGGCGGAGACCTGGGACAGCAGCTCGGCCAGGGTGGCGCCCTGCCGGACGGGCACCCGCAGCGGCACCACGTTGGAAACCATGCCGGGGGTGGAGCGGGCGGCGCGGCCCAGGCGGCAGGAGACCGGGACACCGAGCACGACCTCGTCGGCGCCGGTGGAGCGCTGGAGGTAGAGGGCGGCGGCGGTCATCATCGCGGCCGGCCAGGTCACCCCGACCTCGCGGGCGAGGTCCCGCAGGCCCTCCAGGGCCTCGCCGGGAAGGAACTCGGTGCGGCGCACCAGTCCGTGCGCCGTGACCGGCGAGCGGTCGGACAGGCCCACCGGCTCCGGGCAGTCGGCGAGCCGCTGCTGCCAGAACTCCCGGTCGGTGGCGAAGCGTTCACCGGCGCGGTACGTGGTGTCGGCGGCCACCAGGTCGGCGACCGAGCCGAACCCGCTGGCCTCGGGCTCCCGCCCGGCGGCGAAGGCGCTGTACACGTCGGCGGCGCGGCGGGCCAGCATGGCGACGGCGAAGCCGTCCACCGTGACGTGGTGGTAGCGGTAGAACCACAGGTACCGGTCCTCGGCCACCCGCAGCAGCGCGAACCGGAACAACAGGTCCCGTCGCGGGTCGACGGGCTCCTTGAGCAGGCCGCGCATCCAGTGCTCCGCCGCCGCGTCCGGGTCGGCCTCGCCCCGCAGGTCCAGGTGCTCCAGTGTCCAGGAGGGTTCGGGGAGGGCGACCTGCCGCAGGCCCTCGTCGTCCTCGACGACACGCATCCGCAACACCTCGGTCTCCTGCACCAGTCGGCGCAGCGCCCGCTCGAACAGGGTGGTGTCCAGGGCTCCGCGGACCTCAAGGTATTCCGCGGCGTTGAAGACCGAGTTCTCCGGGTCGAGTTGCTGGGCGTACCAAATTCCGGCCTGGGCTGCGGTCAGCGGTATGCCATCTCCACCAAGCACGAGTCTCATCCACCCCTATCAGACAAAGCCAACAATCCCCGACCGGCGGACCCGGGAAGAATTTCCGGTCGACAGTTCCGGGGAGCCGACTGAACCTTCGCATCGCCCCAAATCCCTGACAATGCCCACTGCATCAACCTGCCAACCGGCCCCGGACACGGGGAACGGGCGTTGCAGATAGGTGCCAACGCCCGTTCCCGAGGCCGCCGCCGGACCGCCCGTTCCCGAGGCCGCCGCCGCAACCGATACATCCGTTCAGGCCCCCATCGCCTGGATCAGGCTGGCCAGGCGCATGTCGGTCCAGTTCTCGTTGATGTGGTCGAGGCACTCCTGCCGGCCCGCCTCGCCGTGCCGCACGGTCCAGCCCGCCAAAACCTCCGCGAACGCGGGCCACAGGGAGTGCTGCCCCTCCTCGTTGACGAGCACGTAGTAGCTCGCGCTGTCATCCTCGAACGGGTTGGTCGCCATTTCTTCTCACGCCTTTCTTGTCTTTACTCTCCGCGGTTACCAGGTCACTTCGCGATCTCGGGCCGAGCCGTTTCCACGAAATCCGAAAGCCGGTCGACACCCCAGTACTTCTCGAACCCGATGATGAAGAGGGGGACGCCGAACACACCGTCCCCGTATAGGGAGTTCAAGGCGGCCATGCCCTTCTCCCGGATTTCGGGATGCCGGTGTGCGCCCGCCAGGCTCTGCGGGTCGACGCCGATCTCCTCCCCTACCGAGGCCATGGTCGCGGGCTCGGAGATGTCCTCGCCCAGCTCCCACCGGCGCCGGTAGGTCGCGGCGATGAACTCGCGCCCGGCGCCGTGCTGTTCGGCGGCGAGGTAGGCGAGGTGCGAGACCTCCCAGCGCGGCGCGGGGTCCACCGGCCAGAGGTGCCCGCACCGGCTCGCGCAGCCCGGCGTCGAAACGGCCGACGGCGGCGGCGACCTGGAGCACCCCGAGGGCACCGGAGCCGGCGCCGAGGTGCGCGGGCAGCCGCCGGCGCAGACCCGTACCGTTCGGCTCGCCCGCTCCCCTGCGGTACGCACCGAGTTCGGCGCGCACGGTGGCGGAGCGCTCGGCAGCCGCGGCCTCGGACTCCAGGACGAGAGCGGCCCCGCCGTCCACGACCCTGCCCCCGCCGAGGAGGCGGCGCACCACCTCGGTGACTCCTCAAGTCGCCCTGCCGAACCGGAGCTTCGAAGATCAAAGAACTTTGCAACAGCCCTGTCAGGCAGGCTTCACGGTCGGGCAGACGTCCGGGCGGAGCCGCGACATGGCGTCACCGAGAGCGGCGACCGCGTCGAACAGAGGGCCGGTGAGACTGCGTTCGGGCGCCTCGGGCATGCGTGCGGCGGGACCGGTCAGGGCCAGCGCGGCCACCACCCGCTCGTCGGGGCCGCGTACCGGAGCGGCGTACGTGACGCTCCCCGGCAGCATCCGGTCCGGTCCGTAAGCCCAGCCCCTACGGCGTACGAGGGTGAGCTGGGCAGCGGTGAAGCGGGCGTGGTTCAGGCCGTGGAACACCGCGTCGGGTTCCGCCCAGGCGAGGAGCACCTGGGCGACGGGGCCCGTGGAGGCCGGCCGAGGCATACCGAGGGGCACCTGTCCACACGCGGATCCGGCGGAAGCGGCGACGCAGACCTGCAGGTCGTCCAAGCGGCGGTGGAGCCGGGCGTCAAGGCCCGTCTCCGCATGCAGTTCGGACAGGAACGGTCCGGCGGCACCGGCCAGCCGGTCGTGGCGCACCTGGAGTCCCGCCGAGTCGAGCCGGGGGCCCAGGACGAACCGGCCCTGCGGGTCGCGGGTGAGCAGCCCGAGGCGTTCCAGGGCGAGGGCGAGGCGGTGGATCGTCTGCCTGGTCAGCCCGCTGTACTTCACGAGGTCGCCGAGTGAGGCCGGGCCCTCCTCGACGATCTGCAGGAGGAGGGCGGCCTTGTCGAGTACGCCGATCCCGGTCGGTGTCCGGAGTTGGACCGCCCCGCTCATCGCACCTGCTCCAGCCGCGCGTGGATGTCCTCCAGCAGGGCGTCGCGCTGGTCCGTCAGATAGAAGTGACCGCCCGGCAGCACCTTGAGGTCGAAGCCCTTCGGCGCGACGGCCGACCAGGCGGCGGCCTCCGCACCGGTGATGTCCGGGTCGTCGGCGCCGAGGTAGCCGACGACGGGGCAGCCGAGGGGGGCTCCCCGCCGGGCGGTGTACCTGTCGACGGCCTCGAAGTCGGCACGGATCGCGGGAAGCAGCAGCTCGCGCATGCCCTCGTCTTCGAGCAGTGCGGCGTCGGTGCCGCCGAGTCGCCGCACCTCCTCGACGAGTTCTGCGTCCGCGCCGTACAGGCGGCCGGTGCGCGCCCGCCCCTCGGGGGTGCCCGAGAGCCTCCACGTGCGCGGGGTGAGCAGGTGCGGGGGCTTGCGACAGGAGACCATCAGCAGTGCGAGGGCGGTGCGGTGGTGCGCCTCCAGCCGGAGGGCGACTTCGTATCCGACGGAGGCGCCCATGCTGTGGCCGAAGAGTGCCAGCGGAACGTCGAGGTACGGCCGCAGTTCGGCGGCGAACGCGTCCGCGAGTTCCTCGATCGAGGTCAGTGGGGTTTCCGCGATGCGCTCCTGCCGTCCGGGGTAGCGCGCGGTGAGCACCTCGACGTCCTCGCCGAGGGCCCGCCCCCAGCTGTGGAAGAAGGTGGCGGAGCCGCCCGCGTGCGGCAGGCAGAGCAGCCGCACGCGGGGCGGGGCCGGGCTGGCATACCGGCGCAGCCAGATGCTTGTGGTGGCAGGTGCCATGGCGATGGATCTCCTCGCTGCGTCGGTCGGGTGCCCGGCGCTTCAGTCCAGCGCAGCCGGTGTGTCCACGGAAACGACCTCGGTGTCCGGGACGATCCGACGGATCAGTCCGGCCAGCGTGCGCCCGGGCCCGATCTCGACGAGCCGGCGGCAGCCGAGCGTGCCGACCAGGGTGCGTACGCTCCGCTCCCACAGCACGGGTGAGGTGAGCTGGCGGGCGCTGAGCTCCGGCCAGGCCGCGCCGTCCGTGTGCGGCTCGGCGTCGGCGTTGGCCACCACGGGCAGATGGGCCGGAGCGAAGGCGGAGTCCTTCAGCGCGGCGGCCAGGACATCCGCGGCCGGCGCCATGTAGGGGCTGTGGAAGGCACCGCCGACCTGGACGCGGATCAGCTTGGCGCCGATGGAGGGCGCCTCCTCCTCGATCCGGGCGATGCCATCGAGGGAACCGGAAACCACGGTCTGGCCCGGTGCGTTGACATTGGCCACCCACACCTCAAGGCCGTCCTCGCGCAGCCGCCCGGCCAGCGCGGCCACCTCCTCCCGGGGCGCGGCGACGAGGACGCCCATCGTGCCCTCGCGGGCCTCGGCGGCTCGCCGCATGGCCCGGCCGCGCGCGGCCACCAGCTTGGCGGTGGCGGATACGGTGAGCGCCCCCGCGGCGGTGAGGGCGGCGTACTCGCCGAGGCTGTGCCCGGCGCAGGCGACCGGAGTGCCGCCCAGCGCATCACGGCGCACGGCCTCGGCATGGGCGACGACCGAGACGGTGAACACGGCGAGCTGCGCCAGGTCGGTACGGCGCAGTTGTTCGCCCGGGGTACGCAACAGCAGTTCCGGGAGGTCTTCTCCGACAGCCTCGGAGACTTCCCCCGTGAGTTCCCAGGAAGGGGTTTCCCGCCAGGGCTCACCCATTCTCTCTTTCTGTGTCCCCTGCCCGGGAAACACCAAGCCGATCGGCAGACGCGCCACGACCCCACCTTCCACGTGAATGCACCATGGAGGACGGGGATCCGCACCCAACGAGGGGGCGGATCCCCGCACACCGGGACGACCCATGGAGTGGGGGACTCTCGGGAGCCGCCAGGAAGGAATTCCGCATCTTCGAGCGGCTTCGAATCCCGTTCCTCGGGCCCCATACAACTGGGCATGTTTGCCCGGCGGCAACCGAGGTTTCAGGAAGCTGCCAGGACTCACCCTGATTGGCCGGGCTGATGCGTTCTCAGGTTGCGAGATCGAGCAGCGCGGCTGCGTGACCGGTAGTGGTCGGCTGCGGCGGCGATGTCGGTCCAGCCGGCCTGGCGCATCAGACCGATGGCGAGGTTGCGCAGGGTGGCCATGATGCGGGGCGCGGAAGGGCCTCGCCCGTCCCGTCGTCCGCGACGGACGTGGGCGGCCGGCTCCCGCCGATCCGCTCGGCGGTCCTACCCGTCCCGCTCCCGTGGTTCCGGAGCCCCGGGCCCGGCTCAGTCCGGCAGCAGGTGGCCCCGGCGCGACAGCAGGAAGCGCTTGAAGGCGGCCACCGGTGGGGTGTCCGGGTGGCCGTCCAGCCAGGCGACGCCGATCTCGCGGGCCGCTCTCGGGGCCGTCACCGTGAGTTCGACGACGCCGGGGCGGGCCACGGCGGGCGGCGGCAGCAGGGCCACGCCGAGGCCGGCCGCGACCAGGCCGCGCAGGGTCTCCGCCTCCTCGCCCTCGAAGGCGACACGTGGAGTGAAGCCGGCCTCCGCGCACAGGTCGTCGGTGATCCGCCGCAGGCCGTAACCCGGTTCGAGGGTGACGAACTTTTCGTCGGCGGCCTCCGCCAGGCGGATGCGGCGGCGGGTGGCGAGGCGGTGGTCCTCGGGGACGACCAGGCGCAGCCGCTGTTCGTCGAGGCGGCGGGCTACCAGGTCGGGGGCGTCCGGGACGGGTGAGGTGAGGCAGAGGTCGAGGCCGCCGGACCGGAGGCGTTCGATCATCGCCTCGCCGTAGTTCTGCACGAGCTGGAAGCGGACCCGGGGGTGGTCGGCGCGGAAGGCGCGGATCAGGGCGGGCACGGTCTCGGAGCCCATGGTGTGCAGGAAGCCGAAGGCGACCTTGCCGGTGGCCGGGTCGGCGTCGGCCCGTACCGAGTCGGCGGCCTTCTCGACCTCGGCGAGGGCCCGCTCGGCGGAGCCCAGGAAGGTGCGGCCCGCGGGCGTGAGGGAGACGGTACGGCCCTTGCGGGCGAACAGGGCGACTCCCAGGTCCTGTTCGAGCCTGACCATCGACCGTGAGAGCGTCGACTGCGGGACGCCGAGCTCGTGCGCGGCGCGGGTGACGTGCTCGTGGCGGGCCACCGCCTCGAAGTGGGCCAGCCGCGGGGCGAGGACGGCGCGAATGTCTTCTTCGTAACTACTGGGTGACAGCCGCGGCTGTGACCTGTGTTCATGCACCATGGGATTGATTATCGCCACTTCGTGCATTGGACGCATGAAGCCGGGCGGCCTACTTTCGAACCATGCCTCCTGCCAGTACCGGGGCGTCCACCCTCACCGTGGCCGCCTCGCCCCAGCCGTCCCCCGTCGCCGCCGCTGCCACCACCACCGGCACCACCGCGCCGGACCGTCTCGAACCGGGCCGCCCCGGCTACCGCCGGATGAGCTTCGCTCTCTTCGCCGCAGGTGTCGCGACGTTCGCACTTCTCTACTCCACCCAGGCCCTGCTGCCCGCCGTCTCCGCCTCCCTCGGCGCCACGGCCGGCCAGGCCAGCTGGACGGTCTCCGCGGCGACGGGCGCGCTGGCGCTGTGTGTGCTGCCGATGAGTGCGCTGTCCGAGCGGTTCGGGCGGCGGCAGATGATGACCGCCTCGCTGGCGGTCGCCGTACTGGTCGGGCTGCTCGTGCCGTTCGCGCCCTCGCTCGGCTGGCTGATCGCGCTGCGCGCCGTCCAGGGCGCGGCGCTGGCCGGACTCCCGGCGTCCGCGATGGCGTACCTGGCCGAGGAGGTACGGCCGAAGGCACTGGTCGCCGCGATCGGACTGTTCGTGGCGGGCAACAGCATCGGCGGGATGAGTGGCCGTATCCTCACCGGCTGGATCGCCCAGCTGTGGGGCTGGCGGGCGGCACTCGGCGCGGTCGGGCTGCTGGCCGTGGCCTGCGCGGTCGTCTTCCACTTCATGATCCCCAGGGCCCGGCACTTCACCCCGGGTTCGCTGAACCCGAAGGCCCTCGCGAAGACGGTGGGCGGGCACCTCGCCGACCCGCTGCTGCGCCGGCTGTACGCGATCGGCGCGCTGTTCATGACGGTGTTCGGCGCGGTCTACACGGTGATCGGCTACCGCCTGGTGGAGGCGCCGTTCAACCTCCCGCAGGGTGTCGTCGGGTCGATCTTCCTGGTCTATCTCGTCGGTACGGTCTCCTCCGCCGCGGCCGGCAAGCTGGTCGCCCGCCTCGGCCGACGGGGCGCGCTGTACCTGGCCGTCTCCACGACGGCTGCCGGTCTGCTGCTGTCGCTCGCCGACCAGCTGGCCGCCGTACTCCTCGGCCTGGTCCTGATCACGGCGGGATTCTTCGCCGGGCACGCGGTCGCCTCCTCGTCCGTGAGCCGTACGGCGACGAAGGGCCGGGCCCAGGCGTCGGCGCTGTACCAGTCCGCGTACTACCTGGGCTCCAGCGCGGGCGGCACGCTCGGCGCGGTCGCCTTCCACGCCGGGGGCTGGGCCGGGACCGTGTCGCTGGGGCTGTTCGCGGTCCTCGGCGTCGTCTCGGTCACGCTGTACGGCTCGCGGGCCGCGCGCGCCGAGCGGCGACGGCTCGTGCCGGTGGCATCCGTACAGAACTGAGACACCGGCGTCCGTACAGAACCGAGACACCGGCGTCCGTACAGGACTGAGACATACGGCGTACAACCATCCGCTCCCCGACACGCGTCTAGCAGGCGGAATCACCTCACGGCGCGCGAAGGGGAGTTGGCGTACATGAGAATCGCAGGGAACATACCGGGGCTCGGGTCGCGGCGCGCGCTCGCGCTGTCCATCGCCGGTCTGATGGCGGCGCCCGCCCTCGTCGTGGGCACCGGCGGATCCGCGCAGGCGGCGTCCTGCACGACGTCCACCGGGCCGTACCAGAAGCAGGTCGAGAATTATCTGCACCGGCCGGTCGACGGCAGGCAGTCGGCCGCCGACTGCAAGGCGATCAGGTCGTTCCAGAGCACGTACGGGGTCACCCCCACCATCGGGTACGCGGGTCCGGTCACCTGGCGCACGATGAAGACGCTCACGGCCCAGAAGGCGGCCGGCAAGAACCCCAACAAGGACAAGAAGTGCCCCACGAACAAGGGACGCATCGCATGCGTGGACCTGACCCGGCAGCTGAGCTGGATCCAGGACGGCAGCAAGCTGAAGTTCGGTCCCGTGCCGGTGCGGACCGGGCGGAACGGGTACGAAACCCGGACCGGGGCGAAGAAGATCTACTGGCGGCACATCAACCACGTCTCGTCGATCTACCACGTGTCGATGCCGTACTCCCAGTTCTTCGACGGCGGGCAGGCGTTCCACTCGGTGGGCCTGAAGATGTGGAACCCGCCGGGGTCGCACGGCTGCGTCAACATGCGGCCCGCCGACGCGAAGTCGTACTGGAATCTGCTGAAGAACGGCGACGACGTATACGTGTACGGGCGCAAGCCCGGAACGTGACGGGAACGTGTGCGGCTTCACCACTTCCTGCCCCGCCGTTGTCAGTGGCCTGTTGTAGCTTCCGAAGTGCTGAGTGAGCGGTGTCACAGCGCAACAGGGGTGGAGCGATGAGTGATCTGACAGCGACGGCGGATATCGACACCCGTCTGGAGGGACACCGGGTCGAGCTGACCGGCTACTGCTACCGGATGCTCGGTTCGGCCTTCGAGGCGGAGGACGCGGTCCAGGACACGCTGGTGCGTGCCTGGCGCAACTTCGAGAAGTTCGAGGGGCGTTCCTCGCTGCGGTCCTGGTTGTACCGCATCGCCACCAACGTCTGTCTGGACATGCTGAACGCCGGCAACAAGCGGGCCCGTCCGGTCGATCTGACGGGCCCGACACCGCTCGCCCAGGCGGCGCTCAACCCGCTGCCGGAGAACACCTGGCTGGAGCCGATGCCGGACGGGCGGATCCTGCCGTCGGTCGCGGACCCGGCGGAGGCCGCGGTGGCGCGTGAGTCGGTGCGGCTCGCGTTCGTCGCCGCGTTGCAGCATCTGCCACCCAAGCAGCGGGCGGTACTGATCCTGCGCGAGGTGCTGGCGTGGAAGGCGAGCGAGGTCGCCGAGCTGCTCGACACCTCGGTCGCCTCGGTCAACAGCGCCCTCCAGCGGGCCCGGGCCACGCTGACCGACCACCAGGACGATGCCGCCACCGCCGACGCGGCGGACCCGCTCGACGAGGAGCAGCGGGGGCTCCTGGAACGCTATGTGGCGGCATTCGAGGGCTACGACATGAAGGCCCTGACCGCGCTCCTCCATGAGGACGCCGTCATGACCATGCCGCCGTTCGACCTCTGGCTGCAGGGGCACGACGACATCACGGGCTTCATGACGTCCATCGGCGCGGCCTGCGAGGGCTCCCGACTGGTCGCCACGTCGGCGAACGGCACCCCGGCGTTCGCTCACTACAAGCCGAATCCGGACGGGCCCGGGTTCGTGCCGTGGGCGGTGCAGGTCATCGACATCTCGGACGGCGCGATCACGGGAATGCACTGCTTCCTGGACACCCCGCGCTGGTTCCCGCTGTTCGGCCTCTTTGAGCACTTGGACACCGATGCCGCGTGAGGCCGTACGTGGTGCGGGGGCTGGTGGCGGGGTGGGTGGTGCTGGCGGCTGCCGGCTGGGGGGTCACCCAGTGGATCGGTGAGCCGGCGGCGACGTCAGGGCCGGGCCCCGTCGCACCGCCGGCCTCCGGCGCGGAGCCTGGGCCGCAGCCGGAGTTCGACTGCGAGGAGGCGGTGGCCCGGGCTGCGGAGCGGTCGCAGCCCCGGACGCCGGATCCGTCGGCCACGGGCCTGCCGACGAAACGCGCGCCCGCGGGGCCCGACGGGCAGGCCCGTCTCACCCAGGTGATCTGCGACTCGGTGGTGTTACGCGACTGATCCGGGGATCGGACACCCCGTCAGCCGACCAGTGCCTGCCAGGTCACCGGGCCTGCCTCGCCGTCGGCGACCAGCCGGTTGACTCCCTGGTAGGAGCGCACGGCGGACGTGGTGACCGCGCCGAACGTGCCGTCGACCGCCAGGCCGGCGCTGCCCATTCGGCCCCAGAACCCCCGTTCCCACCCCATGAAGCCGCTGACAGGGCCCACTCCTGCTCACTAAAACTCACTTCAGCTCAGCAAACCGACAGCAGCTCCCAACCCCACCAGGTCGAGCAGCAGTTGGAGTTCGGCCGGTGTCCCGCGCAGCCGCAGTCGTCTGCCGCCCTCCCGGCGCGCGACCAGCGACAGACGGGCGATCGTCTCCACCGCGGCCAGGTCCGGGTGGACGACTCCGCCCACGTCGCAGTCCACCACGGCGGCGTCCGACGTGGCCAGTATCGTCTCCAGGTCCGCGCAGAGGCGTGGCGTACCGGCCCGGGTGACGCGTCCGGAGAGGACGAGTACGGCCGACGGCAGGGGATCCATACCGAAGAGACCGGCGCCGGGTCCGAAACTCATCGCGGATCCTCGTATCGGTCCGTCACCGGAGCCAGCATGCCGAACGGGACCGGCCGCAGTCCACCGGTCCCGTTCCGCGTACGGGGAAACCCCAGGTCAGGCAATACGTTCCCGCACGACCGGGGTGGCGGTGAACTCCGTGCCCGCCGGGGCGATGTCGTACGAGGAGGACAGGGCGTCCCGCGCGGAGTCGAACTTCTCCGGGGTGTCGGTGTGCAGCGTCAGCAACGGCTGTCCCGCCGTGACCGTGTCACCCGGCTTGGCGTGCAGTTCGACGCCCGCGCCCGCCTGCACCGGGTCCTCCTTGCGGGCCCGGCCCGCCCCGAGGCGCCAGGCGGCGACGCCGATGTCGTACGCGTCCAGGCGGGTCAGTACGCCGGTGGCCGGGGCCGTCACGACGTGCTGCTCGCGGGCGACCGGGAGCGGGGCGTCCGGGTCGCCGCCCTGGGCGGAGATCATCCGGCGCCAGACGTCCATCGCGGAGCCGTCGGCGAGGGCCTTCTCCGGGTCGGCGTCCCCCAGCCCGGCCGCGTCCAGCATCTCGCGGGCGAGGGCCAGGGTGAGGTCGACGACGTCCTTCGGGCCGCCGCCGGCCAGCACCTCGACCGACTCGCGCACCTCCAGGGCGTTGCCCGCGGTCAGGCCGAGCGGGGTGGCCATGTCGGTGAGCAGCGCGACCGTCCGCACCCCGCTGTCGGTGCCCAGCGCGACCATGGTGGAGGCCAGTTCGCGGGCGTCGTCGATGGTCTTCATGAAGGCGCCCGAGCCGACCTTGACGTCCAGGACGAGCGCGCCGGTGCCCTCGGCGATCTTCTTGGACATGATCGAGCTGGCGATCAGCGGGATGGCCTCCACGGTGCCGGTGACGTCGCGCAGCGCGTACAGCTTCTTGTCGGCGGGGGCGAGCCCGTCACCGGCTGCGCAGATCACCGCGCCGGTGGTGTCCAGAACGGATCGCATCTCCTCGTTCGAGAGGTGTGCGCGCCAGCCGGGGATGGACTCCAGCTTGTCGAGCGTGCCGCCGGTGTGACCGAGGCCGCGCCCGCTGAGCTGCGGCACGGCGGCGCCGCACGCGGCGACCAGCGGGGCGAGCGGCAGGGTGATCTTGTCGCCGACGCCACCGGTGGAGTGCTTGTCGGTGGTGGGCCGGGAGAGCGACGCGAAGTCCATGCGCTCCCCGGAGGCGATCATCGCGGCGGTCCAGCGGGCGATCTCGGTGCGGTTCATGCCGTTCAGCAGGATCGCCATGGCCAGCGCGGACATCTGCTCGTCGGCGACCTCGCCGCGGGTGTACGCGTCGATGACCCAGTCGATCTGCTCGGGGGTCAGCTCGCCTCGGTCCCGCTTGGTGCGGATGACGGAGATGGCGTCCATGTCCTGGAAGTCCTTCCGGCCGGTACGTGACGTACGCAAGAGTCCCGTATGACTCTACGCGCATAGAGGGTCGAGCGGGGGGTGGCCCTCCCGGCGGACGGGAGGGCCACGGTGGTTCTGCGGCGGATGCCGCCTGCTTCGGATGGTCCGGCTTCGGATGCTACGGCTTCAGGTGGTCCGGTCCGAACGCCTGCGGCAGCATCTCGTCGAGCGTGCGCAGCCCGTCCGGCGTCTGAAGGACCAGCTCCGGCCCGCCGAACTCGTACAGCAACTGCCTGCATCTGCCGCACGGCACCAGGATCTCGCCGGCCCCGTCCACGCAGGTGAAGTGGGTCAGCCGGCCGCCGCCGGTGGCGTGGAGCTGGGAGACCAGGCCGCACTCGGCGCACAGCCCGAGGCCGTACGAGGCGTTCTCGACGTTGCAGCCGGACACCGTACGCCCGTCGTCGACGCGGGCCGCCGCGCCGACCGGGTAGTGCGAGTAGGGGACGTACGCCCGCGTCATGGCGGACCGTGCGGCGCTCCGCAGCGCCTCCCAGTCGACCTCCGGGGCGGCCGTCACTTGCCCTGGCCCTTCCGGTAGCGCATGCCGTCCGCCTTCGGCATCCGCAGCCGCTGTGCGGAGAGCGAGAGGACGAGCAGCGTGACGATGTACGGGGTGGCGCTCACGAACTCGGTGGGCACCGTGTCCGTGGCGAGGTACCAGACCAGCACCGCGGCGGCGATGACCCCGCTGACCACGCCCTGGACGAAGCTCTTGCGGTAGAGCTTCCAGGCCGCGAGCCCGGCCAGCGCGACCACGAGCAGCAGGAGCAGCGCGTGGACGGACTCACCGCCGTTGCGCAGCTGGAGCGCGTCGGCGAAGCCGAACAGGCCGGCGCCCATGGCGAGTCCGCCGGGCCGCCAGTTACCGAAGATCATCGCGGCGAGACCGATGTATCCGCGGCCGCCGGTCTGGCCCTCGTTGTAGATGTGGGAGGTGACGAGCGAGAGGAAGGCGCCGCCGAGGCCGGCCATGCCGCCGGAGACGATCACCGCGATGTACTTGTAGTAGTAGACGTTCACGCCGAGCGACTCGGCGGCGACCGGGTTCTCGCCGCAGGAGCGCAGCCGCAGCCCGAACGAGGTCTTCCACAGCACGAGGAACGTGAGGACGAAGAGGGCGATGGCCAGGATCGTCAGCAGCGACACATGGGTGACCAGGCCGCCGATGACACCGGCCAGGTCGGAGACGAAGAACCAGTGGTGCTGCTCGATGGAGTGCAGCCAGTCCGAGAGCCCCGGGATCGTCACCGAGGTGATGTCGTCGGCCGGCGGGGACTGCTTCGGGCTGCCGCCCGCGGCCGCCGCCTCGCCCGAGTTGAACCAGAGCTTGGCGAAGTAGGTGGTGAAGCCGAGCGCCAGGATGTTGATGGCGATACCGGAGATGATGTGGTCGACGCCGAAGGTGACGGTCGCGACGGCGTGCAGCAGTCCGCCGAGCATGCCGCCGACGACCCCGGCGAGGACGCCGAGCCACGGGTCGGTCTGCCAGCCGGCCCAGGCGCCGAAGAAGGTGCCCAGGATCATCATGCCTTCGAGCCCGATGTTGACCACACCGGCCCGCTCGGCCCAGAGACCGCCGAGACCGGCGAGCCCGATCGGCACGGCCATCGCGAGCGTCGCACTGATCTGTCCCGCCGATGTGATGTCCTCGGCGCCGGTGATCACGCGTACGGCGGACAGCGCGAGCAGCACGCCCGCGATGATCAGCAGTACGACGGGGAAGGAGAGGCGGGTGCGGCCGCCCTTGCCGCCGGAGACCTTGGGGGCCGCGGGGGGCGGGGTGGAAGTCGCCGTGGCGGTCACGCCGACACCTCCTGCTGGTCGGAGTTACGGGCGGCCTGTGCGGCGAGTTCCGCGCCGACCTTGCTCTGCTGGCGCTTGAGTCCGTAGCGGCGGACGACTTCGTAGGCGATGACGACGCACAGGACGATGACGCCCTGGATCACACCGACGATCTCCTTGTCGTACCCCTCGAATTCGAGCTTGCCGGTGCCGCGCTCGAGGAAGCCCCAGAGCAGTGCGCCGAGCGCGATGCCGATGGGGTGGTTGCGGCCGAGCAGGGCGATGGCGATGCCGGTGAAGCCGACGCCGACCGGGAAGTCGCCGCTGTACTCGAAGCTGTCGTTGAGGAGGGTCGGCATACCGACCAGACCGGCCACGGCACCGGAGATCAGCATCGAGGTGACGACCATCTTCTTGACGTCGACACCGCTGGCCTCGGCCGCGGAGCCGGACTGGCCGACGGTGCGCAGGTCGAAGCCGAACCGGGTGCGCGAGAGCGCGAACCAGTAGGCGATGCCCGCGACGACCGCGACGACGATGAAGCCCCAGACGGGTGCCGGGGTGGTCGGGAACTCGAAGAAGTGCGAGGACTCCGGGAGCGGCTTGGTGGAGATCTTCGTGCCGGCCTCGTCGAGGTGGCCGAGGCGGCCCTCCTGGAGCAGATAACCGATGATGGCCGTCGCGATGGCGTTCAGCATGATCGTCGAGACGACCTCGCTGACACCCCGGGTGACCTTGAGGACACCGGCGATACCGGCCCACATCGCGCCGACGATCATCGCGGTGAGGATGATCAGCGGGATCTGCAGGGCGCCGGGCAGGGTCAGCGCACCGCCGACCGCGGCGGCGAAGAAGGCGGCGAGGCGGTACTGGCCGTCGACGCCGATGTTGAAGAGGTTCATCCGGAAGCCGACGGCCACCGCGAGACCCGCGAGGTAGTACGTCGTCGCCTTGTTCAGGATGTAGACCTGGCTGTCCGACTTCATCCCGTAGTCGAACATGATGCCGAAGGCGCTGAACGGCTCCTTGCCGGTGGCGGCCAGCACGAGTGCGGTCACCAGGAAGGCGACCACGATCGCGAGTACGGGGGCCGCGATCCCCAGGAGCAGCCGCTCCTTGTCGATCTTCTTCATCGTTCCTCTCCCCCGTTCCGGGGGTCGGTGTCGGTGCTTTCGCTTCCGCTTTCGGCAGCCGAGTCGTCCGGTGCTGCTGTCTCGTCCGGTGCTTCGAGGTGGCCGGTGGCCGCGCCCGTCATCGCCGAGCCGAGCTCTTCGGGGGTGATGGTCGCCGGGTCGGCGTCCGCGACCAGCCGGCCGCGGTACATGACGCGCAGGGTGTCGGAGAGCCCGATCAGCTCGTCCAGGTCGGCGGAGATCAGCAGCACCGCCAGTCCTTCGCGGCGTGCCTCGCGGATCTGGTCCCAGATCTGCGCCTGGGCGCCGACGTCCACGCCCCGGGTGGGGTGCGCGGCAATCAGGAGCTTCGGCTCGTGGCTCATCTCGCGGCCGACGATCAGCTTCTGCTGGTTGCCGCCGGAGAGGGAGGCGGCGGTGACCTCGATGCCGGGGGTACGGACGTCGTACTCGCGCACGATCCGCTCGGTGTCGGCGCGGGCGGCCTTGAGGTCGAGGAACGCGCCCTTGCTGTTGGGGCGTTCGGTGACGTGGCCGAGGATGCGGTTCTCCCAGAGCGGGGCCTCCAGCAGCAGTCCGTGCCGGTGGCGGTCCTCGGGGATGACGCCCATGCCGTTCTCGCGGCGCTTGCGGGTCGGCGTCCGGGAGATGTCGGCGCCGTCCAGAGTGAGTACGCCTGCGTCGAGGTGGCGCATGCCCATGATGGCGTCGACCAGTTCGGACTGGCCGTTGCCCTCGACGCCCGCGATGCCGAGGACCTCGCCCTTGTGGATGGTGAAGTCGATGCCGTCGAGCACCGAACGCACCACGCCGTCCGGGTCGGTGGCGGTCAGCCGCAGCCCCTCGACGGTCAGCATCGGGATGTCGGTGACGGTCGACTCGCGGGTCTCCGGCGACGGGAGTTCACTGCCGACCATCAGCTCGGCGAGCTGCTTGGTCGTGGTGCGCTTCGGGTCGGCGGTGCCCACCGTCGTACCGCGCCGGATGACGGTGATCTCGTCGGCGACCGACAGGACCTCGCCCAGCTTGTGCGAGATGAAGATGACGGTCAGGCCCTCGGCCTTGAGCTCGCGCAGGTTGTCGAAGAGCGCGTCGACCTCCTGCGGTACGAGGACGGCGGTGGGCTCGTCGAGGATCAGGGTGCGGGCGCCGCGGTAGAGGACCTTGAGGATCTCCACGCGCTGCCGGTCGGCGACCCCGAGGTCCTCGACCATGGCGTCCGGGCGGACACCGAGACCGTAGGCGTCGGAGATCTCCTTGATCTTGGCGCGGGCCCGGTCGCCGATCCCGTACAGCTTCTCGGAGCCGAGGACGACGTTCTCCAGGACGGTGAGGTAATCGGCGAGCATGAAGTGCTGGTGCACCATGCCGATGCCGCGCGCGATGGCGTCACCCGGGTTGTGGAACGAGACCTGCTCGCCGTCCACCGCGATGGTGCCCTCGTCCGGCTTCTGCATGCCGTACAGGATCTTCATCAGAGTGGACTTGCCGGCGCCGTTCTCGCCGACGAGAGCGTGGACGGTGCCGCGGCGCACGGTGATGTCGATGTCGTGGTTGGCCACGACCCCGGGGAACCGCTTGGTGATGCCGCGGAGCTCCACGGCATGAGGACTGCTGGACGCGTTGATGGCGCACTCTCCTTGACAGGAGCGGAGGGCGGAGGCGATGGGGACGGAGGCGGTGGGAGCGAAAAAAGGTACCGCGCCCGGCGGTCGCTACGCGCGTAGCGCCACCGAATCGTTGGCCACCTCATAACAGGTGGCGCACCGTGTGCGTACGGCTACGGTGAGAGCGGGGAAGCCGTACGTGAATCGGGGCCCGCGCGAACAGCCGAAGCGGTTCGCCCGGGCCCCGATCGACGGGCCGGATCAGGTCGTGGTCTTGACCTTGATGGTGCCGTCGACGATCTTCTTCTTCGCCTCGTCGAGCTGGGGCTGGATGTCCTTGAGGTGGTCACCCGTGGTGGTCAGGCCGACGCCGCCCTCGGCCAGCGAGTACGCCTGCGTGCCGGTCAGCGGCTTGCCGTCCTTGACGGACTTGACCAGGTCGTAGACACCGCCGTCGACGTTCTTGACGACGGAGGTCATGATCGTGTCCTTGTACTTCGCCAGCGCCGGGTCGAGGGCCTGGTCGGAGTCGACGCCGATGGACCAGGCGCCCTTCTTGCCCGCGACGGCCTCGATCGAACCGGCACCCGAGCCGCCCGCGGCGGAGAAGATGACGTCCGCGCCCTTGTCGAGCATGCCCTTGGCAGCTTCCTTGCCCTTGTCGGGGCTGCCGAAGCCGGACAGGTCCGAACCGGTGGACAGGTACTGGATCTGCACCTTGGCCTTCGGGTTGGTGTCCAGGACGCCCTGGTGGAAGCCGGCGGCGAACTTCTTGATCAGCGGAAGGTCCACACCGCCGATGAAACCGACCTGGCCGTCCTTCGACTTCAGCGCGGCGGCGACACCGGCGAGGTAGGAGCCCTGCTCCTCGGCGAAGACGATGCTGTCGACGTTCTTCACGTCGGAGACCGAGTCGACCAGGCCAAAGCTGACCTCCGGGTACTTGGGGGCGATCTTGTCGATCGCATCCTTGTACGCGAAGCCGACCCCGATGACCGGGTTGTAGCCGCCCTCGGCGAGCGACTCGAGGCGCTGCGCACGGTCGGCAGGGGCCTCACCGTTCTTGGCGGTGAGCTCCTTCGTCTCGGCGCCGAACTCGGCCTTGGCCTTGTCCAGACCACGCGCGGCGGAGTCGTTGAACGAGTTGTCGCCACGGCCGCCCACGTCGTAGGCCATGCCGATCTTCATCTTGCCCTTGTTAGAGCCGGAGCTCTCGGTGGACGACTCGCCACATGCGGTGGCGGTGAGCGCGAGAGCTGCAGTGACAGCACACGCAGCGGTGATCTTGGATACCCGGCGCAAGGGAAGGCTCCTTCAAACCTGACCGAAGCGCCTCTTCCGGCGCTGGTTTCGCCGAGATCGTAACGCGCGTAGATGTCAGATAAAGCCCCGTACGGAAGCCGTTATCGGATCGTCGCGAACCTGGGGTGACCTCTCTGGCTACGGATGGCTGCCGTGGAGCAGGGCGGAAGCGGTGAAGAGCCCCACTCCCAACGGCGATCACCCCCTCGTCCGCGTCGATTCGCCCCGGTTCAGGTCGAGCCCGCGCGCGTCCGCGGGAGGGGCGGGCCTGCGCACCCGACGCCGCGATCTACGGAACCCATAGCCGCGGCCCGAGCGGCGGGCCACTTCGTTTACACACCGTCAACGCCCGCCGTGCAATTCATCACAATCCATGTCGCACGTGAACGGGAATTTAATTCCACCACCGAACAGGCAGCGGAAGACAGGGAAGGAAGGGCCGGGAATCCGTCAGGTGCCGCCAGAATTTGAGGTTCCTAACCAGATCCTCCGGAACATGGCCCAATGGCCAGGTGCGCGTGTCTATTTACTATTAGATCGCCGGTACGGGACGGTCCACGAATAGGCTCGTCGACCTGGCTCTGCCGACCAGGGCCGGGCCAGTCCGCCCTCAGCCCACCGTGTCAAGCAGAGCGGAAGCGGTGAAGAGCTCCACCCCAACACTGATCGCCTCCTCGTCGGCGTCGAAATCACCACGATGCAGGTCGAGCCGGGCAGTGTCGCCGGGCGTACGGACCCCGAGCCGGGCCATGGCTCCCGGGACGTGTTCCAGGTACCAGGAGAAGTCCTCGCCGCCGAGGCTCTGCTCAGTGTCCTCGATCGCATGCGAACCGCGGCGTGCGGTCATCGCCCTCGCGAGCAGATCGATCATGATGGCGTCGTTCACGACGGGCGGGACGCCGCGAACGTAGTTGATCACCGTCTTGGCGCCGTACATCCCGGCCACCTCGTCGATCGCCGCGTGCACCAGGTCCGGCGCCTCCCGCCAGGCCGCCAGGTCCAGGCAGCGCACGGTGCCGGAGAGCTCGGCGTGCTGCGGGATCACGTTGCAGGCGTGCCCGGCCTCCAGCCGGCCCCAGGTGACGGCGAGCCCGGCCCGTGCGTCGACCCGGCGGGCCAGCAGCGCGGGCACCTCGGTGGCGACCTTGGCAGCGGCGGTGACGAGGTCGGTGGTCAGATGCGGCCGGGCGGTGTGCCCGCCGGGGCCGTCGAGGCTGACCTCCAGCCGGTCGCAGGCCGAGGTGATCGCCCCGGCCCGCAGCCCGATCCGCCCCACGTCCACCTTCGGGTCGCAGTGCACCCCGATGATCCGCCCGACCCCCTCCAGCGCCCCGGACGCGATCGTGTCGGGCGCCCCGCCGGGCAGCACCTCCTCGGCTGGCTGGAAGATCAGCCGCACCGGCCGCGGCAGCAGCCCCTGCCGGTCGAGCTCGGCGAGCACGAGACCGGCGCCGAGGACCGCGGTGGTGTGGATGTCGTGCCCGCAGGCATGCGCGCGGTCGGGGACCGTGGAGCGGTACGGGACGCCGGCCTTGGTGTCCGGGATGGGCAGGGCGTCGATGTCCGCGCGCAGGGCGAGCACGGGCCGCGGGTCGCCTTCGCTCCCGCCCACGTCACAGACGAGTCCGGTCCCCGTGTCCAGCACCCGAGGCGCCAGCCCCGCCTTCTCCAGCCTGGCCTTGATGGCCGCGGTGGTACGGAACTCCTGGTTGCCCAGCTCGGGGTGCATGTGCAAGTCACGCCGGAAGGCGATCAGCTCGGCACGCAAGGCCTCGGGCAGGGTGCCGGACAGCACCTCGTCCCCGGGCAGCTGGGCATCGGAATCGCGGGACATCAACGGGTTCACCTGGTGAAGGGTAAGGCCCTTCCCTCGTCAACTGACCATGAAACAAGAAAAGTTCAGCCACATAGACGAATAAATGACTGGGTCGTAGCGTGTGAGGCGGCAGCGAGGTGGGTAAACTCGCCCATTTTGCTCATCGGCCGCCCACCACCCGCACGACGCCCCGGAGGGGCTCCGTCAGCCGGGCAGCCCCCGGCGCACCGGAACCAGCGCCGCCCCGATGCACAGGGCTCCGGCCGGCAGCAGGTCCAGGCTCATGGCCATCAGTTCGATCCCGGCCAGCACGCTCACGCTTGCGTACGGCCAGACTGTCCGCACATCACCGCGATCCGTTCGACCGGATACTGATCGCACAGGCTCAGACCGAGGGGGATGACCACCCTGACCCGCGACAAGTGGATCCCCTCCTACGACGTGCAGGTCATGCCCGTCTGACGGCTCCGCGCCACACCCGCCGGACTTTCGCCCCCTACGCCTCCGTCACCGCCGTCGCCCGCCAGGGCGCAAGCCGTTGCACGTCACGGGCCGTTTCCGTGACGCCGGCCAGGAAGCTCTGGGCACGGGGGGATGCCGTGTCGCGGAGCCATTCCGGGGCGATGTCGCAGACCGCGACCTTGACGTCCGTGCCCGCCAGGGCCAGGGGCAGGGTGTGGACGACCGTGGAGGGGAAGCTCAGGACCGTGCGGCCGATGGGGCCGCGGCGGGCGATGAGTTCCAGGGGCAGGTCGGGGCGGACGATCTCCAGGCCGGTGGCGGCTTCCAGGGCGTGGAGCTTGTCGGCGGATTCGCGGCGGTGGGCGAAGTAGCGGGTGGCGTGGTGGGTGCGCGCCAGGCCCGCGACGGCCTCCAGGTACTGGGCCGTCTCGACCACGCCCGTCTCGACGAGCGAGGTGCCGACCAGGTCCGCGCCCTTGGTCAGCAGCGGCGGGCCGAACCGGGCCCGGGTCCAGGCGAAGGTGTTGGGCGTGATGGTGACGCCGGGCGGAGCCTCGACCGGCATGGCCGTGAAGACCTCGACCGTACGGGTCGCGGACGGGGTGAAGCGGCTGCGGGCGCGGGCCGTGACCGGGGCCAGGACCAGTTCGCGCGGGCCCGAGCTGCCCTTGCGGTGCCAGCGCACCAGCCGTTCGCCGCGCGCCAGCTGGGCGACGAACTCCATGGTGGCCGTACCGTCGTCGACCACGGTGAGGCGGCGGGCGCGGACCAGGGTGAGCAGCAGTTGGACGTAGCGGGAGAACGGGTCGCCGATGACGACGCGCTCCGCCCTGCGCAGAAGTCCGGTCAGTGAGCGCAGGGTCTTCAGGGGCGCGCCCGCGCCGCCACGCGCTTCCTGCCAGCGGACGTTGACGCCCTCGTCGCGGGCCAGCTCCGCCATCCGGCGCAGCTGACCGCGCGACATCGGGTCGACCGGGGGGAGGACGACGACCGTTATGTCGGTGAAGACGTGGTCGTCGCCTCCCTCTGTGTAGGCCCACTCCAGGACGTTCAGGAGCTGGACCGGGCTCTCGACGAAGGCGAGGTTCACCGGTCGGCCCGTCAGACCGCGACCGGCTCGGCGACCGGGGCCGCCTCGGCGTTCTCGGCGTTCTCGGCGTTCTCGGCGTTCTCGGCGACGACGCCCGCGACCCGGCGGAGCTTCTTCATCGGGCCGAGCTCGGACTCGTACACCTTCTTGATGCCGTCGCCGAGCGAGGCCTCGATGGTGCGGATGTCGCGGACGAGGCGGGTGAGGCCCTGCGGCTCGACGGAGGCGGCCTGGTCGGAGCCCCACATGGCGCGGTCGAGGGTGATGTGGCGCTCGACGAACGCGGCGCCGAGGGCGACGGCGGCGAGGGTCGTCTGGAGGCCGGTCTCATGGCCGCTGTAGCCGATCGGGACGTTGGGGTACTCCTGCTGGAGGGTGTTGATGACCCGCAGGTTCAGCTCCTCGGCCTTGGCCGGGTACGTCGACGTGGCGTGGCAGAGAAGGATGTTGTCCGATCCCAGCACCTCCACCGCGTGGCGGATCTGGCGCGGGGTCGACATGCCGGTGGAGAGGATGACCGTGCGGCCGGTGGCGCGCAGGGCGCGCAGGAGTTCGTCGTCGGTGAGGGAGGCCGAGGCCACCTTGTGCGCGGGGACGTCGAACTTCTCCAGGAAGGCGACGGCCTCGGTGTCCCACGGGGACGCGAACCAGTCGATACCGCGCTCGGCGCAGTGCTCGGAGATCGCCCGGTACTCGGCCTCGCCGAACTCGACGCGGTGACGGTAGTCGATGTACGTCATCCGGCCCCAGGGGGTGTCGCGCTCGATGTCCCACTGGTCGCGCGGGGTGCAGATCTCCGGGGTGCGCTTCTGGAACTTGACGGCGTCGCAGCCGGCTTCGGCCGCCACGTCGATCAGCGCGAGGGCGTTGTCGAGGTCACCGTTGTGGTTGATGCCGATCTCGCCGGTGACGTAGACGGGGTGGCCGGGGCCGGCGGTGCGGGTGCCGAGGGTGCGCAGACGGGAGGTGCTCATGAGTCCTGTTCCTTACTCGGGGGACGTGCGTGTCTTGCGGGATGTACGGGACTTGGGGACTTGGGGGATTCGGTTGGTGCTTGGGGGACTTGAGGGTTGCTCGGGGTTTGGGGGACTTGAGGGTTGCTCGGGGCTTGGGGGCCCCGGGTCACTCGGAGGATCGGGTGGGGGTCGTGGTCGTGAGGGTGGGGCCGAGCAGCCAGGCCGCGATCTCGCGGATGGCGCCGAAGCCGCCGGGGGTCGTCGTGACGGCGCGTGCCGCGGCCCGTACCGAGTCGTGGGCGCTCGCGACCGCCACCGGCCAGCCGGCGAGTGCGAAGCAGGGCAGGTCGTTGACGTCGTTGCCCACGTAGAGGACGCGTTCGGGGGCGATGGACTGTTCGTCGCACCACTGCTTGAGCGCCAGGTCCTTGCGGTCGATGCCGTGCAGGACGGGGATGCGGAGCTTGTGGGCGCGGGCCGCGACGACCGGGTTCTGCTCGCTGGAGAGGATCAGCAGCGGCAGTCCGGCCTTGCGCAGGGCGGCGATGCCCAGGCCGTCGCCGCGGTGGACGGCGACGATCTCGCGTCCGTCGGCGTCGATGAGGACCCGGTCGTCGGTCTGCGTGCCGTCGAAGTCGAGGACGACCGCGTCGATGTCGTCGAGGGTGGGCAGCGGGGAGGGGTCCAGGAGCGGGGCGAGCGCGCGGGCGCGGGCCAGGTCGTGCGGGTCGTCGATCTCCAGGACCCGGGCGGCGTCGGTGCGCACCAGGGCGGTGTGGCCGAAGAAGCGGTGGCGGTGGGTACGGAAGCCGGCCGCGTTCATGGCGTACGCGGTACCGGTCTCCAGCAGGTCCTCGGGGCGGTCCTGGCGCATCTGCCGGACGGACTTGTCGTGGTTGACGCCGTAGTTGCCCTCCTCCAGCGCGCTGCCGTCGCGCCACAGGAAGCCGTGGAAGGGGGCGACCGTGACCGCCGTGTCGGCGCCGTCGCGGGCGACCGCCGCGGCGACGCCGTCGATGTCCTCCCGTACGACGAAGGGGCTGGTGCACTGGACGAGCAGCACCACGTCGGTTGTCCGGTCGTGCATCGCCTCGTACGCGTCCAGGGCGTGCAGCACCGCGTCCTCGCTGCTCGCCCTGTCCCCGGCGATGGCCGCGGGGCGCTGGACGATGTGCACCCGTTCCGGGGCGCCCAGCGTGTCGCCCGCGGCGCGGGCGGCGTCGGCGATGGCCGCGTCGTCGGTGGTCACGACGACGTCCGTGACCTCGCGGGAGGCCAGGCAGGCGCGTACGGCGCGGGCGACCAGCGGTACGCCGCCGACCTGGGCGATGTTCTTGGCGGGGACGCCCTTGGATCCGCCGCGGGCGGGGATCACGGCGAGCACGGTCGGGGTCGGGGTCATCTCTGCTCCTGAAGTGGTGTTCACAGCTCGCCCATCCGTCGGATCACCGGGGCGACCCGCTGGACGCCCTGCCGGTACGCGCCCCGCGCCGCCTCCCGGACCGCGTCGCGCATCGCGCCCCGCACCCCGCCGGTCTCGCGCGGCCGGTCGGCACCCGGCAGCGGGTGGCCGTCGGGCGCCAGGTGGTGGCGGGCGAGGATGCCGGGCAGGTAGCCGGGGGCGGTGGCGGGTGTGTAGTACGGGGCGAGGTCGGGCAGGCGCGCGGCGGCGAGCAGGGCGTCGACGCGGGCGCGCGCGTGGTCGTAGGCCGTGGCGTAGGTGCCGTCGGCCGCGACCCCCTGACCGGCCAGCCACGCGGGGTCGGGCTCCGGGCGGAAGCCGCCGTCCAGGCGGTCCCAGGAGGTGAGCAGGCCGGAGCCGATGAAGTGGTGGTTGCCGAGGGTCTCGCGGACGCCGAGGTCGGTGAGGATCGCGGTCGGAACGCGCCGGTGCAGGGACTCCAGCGCGGCGGTCGAGGAGACCGTGACCAGCAGGTCTGTGCGGTCCAGGACTTCGCCCATGTGCCCGTACACCAGGCGGAAGTTGGGCGGCAGCCCGCCGGGCAGCCGCTCCGCGAGGCGCTGGTACGGGAGTTCCTCGATGTGCGTGGTGTGCTCGCCGGGCTTGGAGCGCAGCTTCAGCAGCACCTCGCGGTCCGGGTGCAGCCGGGCGTGCTCGACGAGCCTGCGCAGCAGGTACGTACGGTCGGCGCGGGAGGCCGGTACGGAGGGCTGGGCGGCGAAGACGACGGTGTCGCGGCCCACCCGCGGGCGGTGCGGTTCGCCGCCGAGGAACGGCAGGGCGGCCTCCGTGACGGCCGAGGCGTCGGCGCCCACTCCCTCGTACACGGCACGGAAACGCTCCGCGTCGTGCCGGGAGTTGGCGAGGACGATGTCCGCGCCGTGCCGCAGCAGCAGCCCGTCGGCGAGCTTCTCGTAGACGACGCCGACATAGCCGGTGACGACGACGGGCCTGGCCGGCAGGCGCAGCGCGGCGAGGCCGTGCAGCATCGCCTGGACGGCTCCCCCGACGAGGGCGAGGACGACGACGTCGTACCCCTCGTCCCGCACCGTGTGCAGGAATTCGACCGCCGTCACCTCGCGCACCCGCTCGGTGTCGATACCGACGTCGCCGACCTCGGCGAGCTGGCGCGGGGTCGGGGTGGCCCGGCCGCGCAGCAGGAGTCCGGTGATCTCGACGTGCTGCGCCGACGTTCCGGACGCACCGGTGGTGAGGCGGCGCGCGGTGAGCGCGCCCCATTTCCACCGGGTGTCGGAGTCTGCGAGTACGGCCACCCGGAGGGCGGTCGTCTTATCGGTACGTGGGGGCACGTCCCAGAACTTAGGAAGCCATTTCGATGCGCGGCCCAACGTGACGGCAACAGCTGGTTAACAGCCCACCGACGATTGGCGAATCGCCTGCACAAAAGCCCCACACGGGGCAAGGGATCGACCGGTTCACCATTTCGACATTCTTCGTTCACCTGCAGTCTCTTCCGGGGCCAAGGCAAATGACGGGCCTCCGCCTAGCGTGTGACGCGTGGTTAAGCTCTCCGTCATCGTGCCGTTCTACAACGTGCAGGCATATGCCCCCGATACCTTGCGAAGTCTGCGGGCCAATGCCCGAAATGATTTCGAATTCATCTTCGTCGACGACTGTTCGACCGACGGGACTCTGGAGATCCTCCAGCGCGCCGAGCGCGAGATCCCCGGTGCCGTCCTGGTCGGACACGAGAAGAACGGGGGCCTGGCCACCGCACGCAACACGGGAATCGATGCGGCGCGCGGCGAGTACCTCACCTTTCTCGACGGCGACGACTGGGTCGTTCCCGGCCACTACGAGCGGCTGCTGGCCGCCATCACGGATCTGGGGTGCGACTTCGTCCGTACGGACCATGTGCAGTTCACGGACCGGACGCGCACCGTCCATCGGGTTCCGCACGGTCTGCGCAACACCGTCATGCGGCCGCGCGACGTAATCCTGCCGTCCGACCGGTCGACGCCCGTGGACTACGCCTACGCCTGGGCCGGTGCGTATCACCGCAGGCTCGTGGAGTCGGGGCTGCTCCGCTTCCGGGACGGGCTGCGCACGGCCGAGGACCGGCCCTGGATCTGGCGCCTGCACCGCGAGGCCGAATCGTTCGCGGTGGTCGGGCTGCCGGGGGTCTTCTACCGGCGCGGGGTGGCGTCGTCGCTCACCCAGATCGGCGACGTGCGCCAGCTCGACTTCATCCGGGCCTTCGACCAGGTCCTCGAAGAGACGGCGCGGGATCCGGAGGCGGACCGGCTGCTGCCGAAGGCGGTGCGCACCTATTGCGCGGTCATGGCGCACCACTTGGGATCCATCGAAAGGTTCGAACCAGCAGTGGCACGGAAATTGCGCTCCATGAGTGCGGCTTCTCTGCGGCGCATGCCCCAGGACATTCTCGCCGATACGCTGAATTCGCTGGGCGACCGCCGTGCGGACCAGCTGCGCCGAGTACGCCGCCGTTCCGTCTCCCGGGAGGTCGCGGCCTGATGTCCGGCATGTACACCGCGCCGGTCGGCCGGTCCACCACCCAGATCTTCTCCGCGTGCACGCAGTACGCCGCCGCCACACTCGTCGCGGCATTGCGCGCGGGCCAGTTCGGTCCGCGCTCGGAGCACCGGCGCATCCTCGTCGTTAGCGACACCTCGCCCTCTCCCGAACTGGGCACACCGCTCCATCGCAGGCCCGGATTCGAGAGACTGGAGTCCGAATTCGACATGGTGCATTCCTGGAACGACTTCATCCGGCCGTTCCACCCGGCGGGCTGGTCGCCCCGGGAACAGGACGCCTCGCTGTGGGAGCGGGCTGTACGCCGGGCATGGAACCTCGGCGACGAACCGGTCGAGATCGCCTGCGAGTCGATCCAGGCCAACCCCTCCCAGGCCCTCGCGGTGATCTTCGGCGACAGCCCGGTGCACATCTACGCCGACGGGCTGATGAGCTACGGGCCGACCCGCAGCAGGCTCGACCAGCGGGTCGGCACCCGCATCCGCCGGCTGCTCCACCTGGACCTGGTGCCGGGCCTGCGGCCGCTGCTGCTCACCGAGTTCGGCGTCGAGCCGGAGATCGTACCGACCGATGTCTTCCTGAAGGTGCTGGACGAGCTCGCCGGATCGGCGGACGTCCCCGGCCCCGACGGCGGCCCCGCCCCGGCCCTGCTGCTCGGCCAGTACCTCTCCACGCTGGGCATTCTCACGCCCCAGCAGGAGGAGGACCTGCACGCGCGGATGCTGCGCGGCGCCGTCGCTCTCGGCCACACCCGGGTCGTCTTCAAGCCGCACCCCAGCGCGCCGGCCCACTGGGCGCGGTCGCTGGAGCAGGAGGCGGAACGGCTCGGCGCGGATCTCACCGTTCTCGACAGCCCCGTCCTCGCCGAGACGCTGTTCGAAACCATGCGCCCCGCCCTGGTCGTCGGCTGCTTCTCCACCGCGCTGCTGACCGCCGCCTCGTTCTACGGGCTCCCGGTCGCCCGCGTCGGCACCGGCTCCCTTCTGGAACGGCTCGCCCCGTACCAGAACAGCAACCGCATCCCGCTGACGATCGTCGACGCACTCCTGCCCGACCTGGAAGACACGTCCGCGGTCACCGGCTGGTCGCTGCCCTCCGCCGAAGAGGTCCGGGGCGAGCCGACCGGCCTGGTGAGCGCGGTCGGCTACGCCATGCAACCGCAGATCCAGGCCGCGCTGCGCCCCGAGGCCGAGCGGTATCTCACCGGGCACCGCGACAACCTCCGGCGCTACTTCAAACGGCGTCGGCTGACCGCGCTGGGGCTGCCCGGAGCCGTACCCGCACAGCTCGCGTTCATCCCGCGCAACGCGACGGTGCGCCGGATCGCCCGCAAGGCCCGCACCCTGAAGCGGGCGGCGGCGGGCTGACCCGCCCTGCCGTCGGACGAGGTGGCCGGCGGGCCGTCCGTGCTCCACCGCCGCGATGACGGCGGATCCTCCGGCCGTCCCCGGCGCGGCAGCAGGCCCGGGCGTCCGCGCAAGCGGCAGCAGGCCCGGCCGTCCGCGCGAGCGGCCCGGGGCGGCCGGTTCCAGATTCCACACGTCCCGGTCCGTTCCGGGAGAGGAGCATCACCGTGGCCGAAGCGCCCACGACAACCCGGTCCGCTGCGGCTGCCGTGATACCCGCCCCGCGCGATCCGCGCTCCGGCGCGGGCGCGGGCCGGATGCGGGCCCTGGACGGACTGCGCATCCTGGCCGCCCTCATGGTCTGCCTGTACCACTTCGCGGGGAAGGACGGCCCGGTCGCTCAGTCCTGGGGGCAGTCGCCGGGCCAGATGTTCCCGACCCTCTCCCAGGCGGCCGTCTACGGCTGTCTCGGGGTGCAGTTCTTCTTCCTCATCAGCGGCTTCGTCATCTGCATGAGCAGCTGGGGGCGGTCGCTGGGCGACTTCTTCCGGTCCAGGGTCGCCCGCCTCTACCCGGCGTACTGGGCCGCGATCATCCTCGTGACGGCGGCCGCGATCGTCCTGCCGGTCGTCGTGAAGCCGCTGCGCTCGGACGAACTGCTGCTCAACCTGACGATGCTGCAGCAGCCCATGGGCGCGGACCGGGTGCTGGGCGTGTGCTGGACACTCTGGGTCGAGCTGCGCTTCTACGTTCTGTTCGCGCTCTTCGTCGTCTGGCGCGGCGTCACCTACCGCAGGGTGGTGGCCTTCTGCTGCCTGTGGACGTTCGCGGGGGTGCTCGCCCGAGTCGCCCAGACCCCGCTGACGGACGAACTGGTCATGCGCGACCACGCGCCGTTCTTCATCGGCGGCCTGGCCCTGTACCTGATCCACCGGTACGGCAGCGACCTGCTGCTGTGGGGAATCGTCGCGATGAGCTTTCTCCTCGGCCAGCGCTACTCCGTCACCGCGCTCTGGCACCCGGGCATGGACGGCGACTTCCATCGCTCCCCGTACGTGATCCAGCTGATCGTCGCCGCCGCCTTCCTCTCGGTCGCCGCGGTGGCGCTGGGGTGGCTGCGCTGGGCGAACTGGCGCTGGCTGACGGTCGCCGGCGCCCTGACCTACCCGTTCTACCTGGTGCACGAACATCTCGGCTGGTTCGCCATCCGGATCCTGCACCGCGGCTGGGGCCTGCCCCCGGTGCCGACACTGCTCGGCGCGATCGGCTCGCTGCTGATCCTCGCCTGGCTGATCCACCGGTACGTGGAGAAGCCGGTCGGCCCTCGCCTGAAACGAGCCATGACCGCCCAGAGCGCCCGGCTGCGCGCGGCATTGCGCATGGGGGCGTGAGCGGAGGCGCGACGGGGTGGCCGTGCCGGCGGGGCGCCGCGCAGGACGCACCCCGGTTCCAGGCCCGGGCCCTGCCCAAGCCGTCCGACGACTGACCCACGGCGTCGGTACGGGCTACGAGAGGCCTCAGCGCACCCCGTACCGTGCCTCGCGGTGCCCTGCCTCCGGCCCCGGTCGGCGCACCGCGCTCACACGCTGCTGAGCGAGAGCTTCGCCGCGAACCCCAGGAACAGCAGACCGGCCGCCGAGGTGGCCCCGGCCGACAGCCGCCTGCGGCGGCGGAACACGGCGGACAGCCGGGTGCCGCCGAATATCAGCATCGACAGATAGAAGAAGCTGGCGATCTGCAGCAGGGTGCCCAGCACCAGGAACGAGAGCGCCGGGTAGGCGTAGCCGGGATCGACGAACTGCACGAAGAACGAGATCAGGAACAGGATCGCCTTCGGGTTGAAGAGGCTGACCACCAGCGCCCGCCGGTACGGCCGCTCCATCGCGGCGGCGGCCTCGGGTCCGGTGCTCTCCTCGGTCAGCTCGGCCACCCGCCGGTGCCGCTCGCGCCACATGGCCACCGCGGCCCGCAGCATGCCGATCGCCAGCCAGGTCAGATAGCCCGCACCCGCGAACTTGACGACGGCGAAGAGCACCGGAGTCGTCCGCAGCAGGGACGAGGCCCCCAGCGCGGACAACGTCATCAGCACGGTGTCCCCGGTCCACACCCCGGCCGCGGCCACATAGCCGGTCCGCACACCGCGCCGGGCGGCGACGGACAGCACGTACAGCGAATTCGGCCCCGGCAGCAGAACGATCAGCACCAGGCCGGCGAGATAGGTCGGAAGGTCCGTGACACCCAGCATGAAACGGAGTGTCGCACGCGGGTACGACACTCCGTCAGGGGGGTGCGGTGAGGACCCTGGGTCAGTCCTCGTCGCCGTCGAGGAGGCGGTCCACGGAGAGCTTCATCTCGACACCGACCACGTCCGGCACGGTGAACGAGGTCCCACGCTTGTGGGGCTCCTTGTTCTTGTACTCACCGCTCCGCGGATCGCTGAACAGCAGCACCTGGTCGTGCTTGCGATCGGCCACGACGTAGACCGGAATGCCCGCCTGGGCGTAGTCCTCGACCTTGGGACCGAGGCCGTCCGACCAATTGGTGGACGTCACCTCCACCACCATGCGGAAGACGTGCGCGGCGTAGCAGTTCTTCATGGCGTGAGCGTCCCGGAAGTCCGCCTCGACAACCGACAGATCAGGAATCGCGTAGTCGTCAGGGCCGGTGGGCAGCCATAGCCCAACGCCCTGGACGAGCCTGAGTCCTACCTTGCGCGCCCGGGCGCCGAACTCCTCGCTGAGCCAGGACAGCGCCAGAGCGTGCGTTCCGTCCGCCGGTGGTGTCACAGTGAGCCTCCCCTGGAGAATCTCCACGCGATGCCCAGGCAGCGAGCGTGCGAGCTGGTCGGCTGCCTCGCCGAGCGTCAGCTCCGGCTGTTCCTGCACGTGCACCTGCTCCTCGTGCTGTATTACGGCCACGGCATCCTCCTTTCGGGGACCACTGTTCATGAGCTTAACCGTGGCCGTGGAGATTCAGCGAGAGATCACCCCCGCGGGTGGACACCACCCGATCAGAACACGTCCGACGGCTCATACGCCCCCCACACCCCCCGCAGCGCGTTGCACACCTCGCCCACCGTCGCCCGCGCCCTGAGGGCCTCCTTCATCGGGTACAGGACGTTGTCCGTGCCCTCGGCGGCCTTCCGCAGCTGTGCCAGCGCCGTGTCCACCGCGCCCTGGTCGCGTTCGGCGCGGAGCTTCGCCAGGCGGGCCGACTGCTGGGCCTCGATCGCGGGGTCGACGCGCAGGGGCTCGTACGGCTCCTCCTCGTCGAGCTGGAAGCGGTTGACGCCGACCACGACACGCTCGGCGCTGTCGGTCTCCAGGGCGATGCGGTACGCGCTGCGCTCGATCTCGTTCTTCTGGAAGCCGCGCTCGATCGCGTTGACCGCGCCGCCCATGTCCTCGACCTTGAGCATCAGCTCCAGGGCGGCGGCCTCGACCTCGTCGGTCATCTTCTCGACGACGTACGAACCCGCGAACGGGTCGACCGTCGCGGTGACGTCCGTCTCGTACGCCAGGACCTGCTGGGTACGGAGCGCGAGGCGGGCGGACTTGTCGGTCGGGAGGGCGATCGCCTCGTCGAAGGAGTTGGTGTGCAGCGACTGCGTACCGCCGAGGACCGCGGCCAGGCCCTGGACGGCGACGCGCACCAGGTTGACCTCGGGCTGCTGGGCGGTGAGCTGGACGCCCGCGGTCTGGGTGTGGAAGCGCAGCATCATCGACTTGGGGTTCTCCGCGCCGAACTCCTCCTTCATCACCCGCGCCCAGATCCGGCGCGCGGCACGGAACTTGGCGACCTCTTCGAGGATCGTCGTGCGGGCGACGAAGAAGAAGGAGAGGCGGGGGGCGAAGTCGTCGACGTCCATGCCCGCGGCGACGGCGGTACGGACGTACTCGATGCCGTCGGCGAGGGTGAACGCGATCTCCTGCGCGGGCGAGGCACCGGCCTCCGCCATGTGGTACCCGGAGATCGAGATGGTGTTCCACTTCGGGATCTCTGCCCGGCAGTACTTGAAGATGTCGGCGATCAGCCGGAGCGAGGGCCCCGGCGGAAAGATGTACGTGCCGCGCGCGATGTACTCCTTGAGCACATCGTTCTGGATGGTGCCGGTGAGCTTCTGGGCCGGGACGCCCTGCTCCTCGCCGACCAGCTGGTAGAGGAGGAGGAGAAGGGCGGCGGGCGCGTTGATCGTCATGGACGTGGAGACCTTGTCCAGCGGAATCCCGTCGAACAGGACCCGCATGTCGTCGATCGAGTCGATCGCGACCCCGACCTTGCCGACCTCCCCGGACGCGATCGCCGCGTCGGAGTCGTGGCCCATCTGGGTGGGCAGGTCGAAGGCGACGGAGAGGCCCATGGTGCCGTTGGCGATGAGCTGCTTGTAGCGGGCGTTGGACTCCGTGGCCGTACCGAACCCCGCGTACTGGCGCATCGTCCACGGCCGGCCGGTGTACATCGTCGGGTAGACACCGCGCGTGAAGGGGTAGGCCCCCGGCTCTCCCAGCTTGTCGTCGGGGTACCACCCGTCAAGTGCGTCCGGCCCGTACACCGGCTCGATGGGCAGTCCCGACTCCGACTCGCGCGTCATCTGCTGTGCCTCCCGCTGAAGCTGCTCGTAAAGCTACTTACTGGTAACCGAGGATTCCCGCGACGGACTGTAGCGGCGGGGCCGAGACCGGTGGAGAGTCACCGGCTGGGACCTTGCTCACAGCCCTTCCCGACGGCCCGCGCCGCCGCTCTCCACCATCATGCGCAGGCTTTGGCAACCGGGCAGAGCGGGAATCCGTCCAATGGGACACCGGAGAAACCCGGAGAAGCAGGGGGCCGAGATGATACGCAGCATCAGCGCAGGCGCGTCACGGGGCAGGGCACCGGACGAGGCACCGGGCGAGGCAGCGGGCAGGTTGCCCGGTGGGGCGGCGGGGAAGGTACGGAGCCGGGCGCGGCACGCGGCCACGGCGGCGCTCGCCGTTCTCGCCGTGACCGCCATGGCCGCCACGACCGCCGGCTGCAAGGCTCAGCCCGCCGACGGCGCACCGTCGGCCCCGTCCGCACCGTCCCGGACCACGGCGACCGACGACGCCAAGCCCGCCGGCCGGTCGCCCTCGCCGGACGCGTCGTCTCCGTCGCCGTCCTCGAAGCCCCCCGCCACGCCCGCACCGAAGCCGGACCCGCAGGGCACGAAGCTGATGGCGACCGGCTCCCAGGGCAAGCAGGTACGGGAGCTGCAGGCCCGGCTGCGGCAGATCGGCCACTTCGACCGCTCCCCCACCGGCTACTACGGCACCCTCACGGCCGCCGCCGTCCGGTCCTTCCAGGGCAAGCGCGGCCTCTCCACCACGGGCAGGACGGACACCGTCACCTGGCAGAAGCTGCTCGGCATGACGCACGAGCCGACGGCCGCGGAGCTGAACCCGCCGACCACCGTGCCCGTCGCCAAGCCGGACAAGCGCTGCATGACGGGCCGGGTGCTCTGCATCAGCAAGAACAGCCGGACGCTGTCATGGATGATCGACGGCCGCGTCGTCTCGTCGATGGACGTCCGCTTCGGCTCCCAGTACACCCCGACCCGCGAGGGCACCTTCTCCGTCTACTGGAAGTCGCGGCACCACGTGTCGACGATCTATCACACGGCCATGCCGTACGCGATGTTCTTCAGCGGCGGCCAGGCGGTGCACTACTCGGCGGACTTCGCGGCCCGCGGCTACAACGGCGCCTCGCACGGCTGCGTCAACGTCCGGGACGAGGGAAAGATCGCCTCGCTCTTCGCGCAGGTGAGGACGGGCGACAAGGTCGTCGTCTACGGATAGGGCGGGGGCCCGGCCGGAGGGAAAAAGGGGCGCGGACGGGACCGGGGGAACGTGTCCCGCCCGCGCCATTGCGCTGAGCCGCAGGTACGGGGGGAACCCCGGCTCTTTGCGCTGCCGATGACCAGTCGGCTCATTCATTACTGCGTCACGGTCTCGAAAAACGTCACACCCGGATGTCGCACCTGGATGTCGCACCCGGTGGACGGCGTGAGGGACCGGCGCGTCCGGCTCTCAGCGGAGATGGCGCGTGGCCGCGCCGACCGCGCCGGCCGCCCGGGCCACCGCCGACGGGACGACCGGGGCCGAGATCGAGGCCGACGGAGAAGGCGACAGCGAAGGCGAAGACAACGGCGGGGTGCTGGTGAACAGAACCGGCGGGAGCGTGCGGGATTTCCCGACCTCGTCCCCGTTCGAATCGCCGTCGTCGCCCTGGTCGTCGGCGTTGCCGTTGTCGCCCTGGTCGTCGGCGTTGCCGTTGTCGTCCTGACTGCCCTGGCCGTTCTGGCCGTTCTGGCCGCTGGCGGCTCTGGCGGCGACCTGGTCGCAGAACCGGTCCAGATTGCGGGCGCCCTCCGCCAGCGCTTCGAGCTTCCGCCGGCTGTCGTCGTCCAGCTTGCCGTCGCGGTAGTCGCGACAGGCCTTGAGCGTGTTGGCGTACCACTCGCCGGAGGTGTCGCCACCGGAACCCTTGGGCGTCCTGCCGTTCTCCGTACCGGCCGAGGCCCCGCTTCCGGCGCCGTCGGACTTCCGGTCGTCCTCGCCGCTCCCGCCCTCGTCGCCCTTGCCTGTTCTGCCGCTGTCCCGGCCGTCCGCGGGGGCGGAGGAGTCCGCCGTGGGCACGGAGGGCTCCGGCTCCGGGGATGCGGGGGGCTGCGGGCTCGCGTCGGTGTTGGACCCCGTGTCGAGCTCGTCGGGCGTCGCCGCGACCGAGACGGACGTGGCCGGTGCGGGGGCGTGCTCGCCGAACGGTCCGGGGAGCATCCCGGTGCCCGCGGCCACGGCGACCCCGCCGAGCGCGCAGCCCGCGAAGGAGGCGGCCAGACCGAAGCGGATGGGCCGACTCCAGCGCAGCGGGCGGGTACGGCGGGGGCCCGCGGCCGAGGTGTCCGACACAGTGCCGCCGGAGGCGGGCCGGATGTGTACGGGGCCGAGTACGCCGGTCCGTGGCGGCTCGACCGGCTCGTCGGCGTACCCCGCCGCCTGTGGGCTCGCCGCCTGTGGGTTCGCCGCCTGTGGGTTCGCCGCTTGTGTCCTCGCGCGCGCGGAGTGCGTGGCGGTGCGGAAGGCGGCCAGCGCCGCGGCCTCGCCCGGCAGTTCGCCGGTGGCCGGGCGGGCGGCCCGTGCCGCGGCGTCCAGCGCTGCCGCGAGCATCTCCGCTTCCGTGCACGAGTGGCCGCCGACGGAATCAACCGGTTCGCGGCTGAGCAATCTCTCCGCCGCGTCCTTGTCAAGCCATTCGTAATGCTCGTCGGCCATCACATGTCCTTCTGCGTCGACAGACGCGAATGCGTCACACCGGCCGGCGCCGCCAGACCGTTGCGGGAGAGGCGCTGGGCGGGCACCGCGCCGAGATCCGCCGTCCGTCCTGCCGCGCTCTCGCGGGGGGCGGCCGGATCCGCGGAATCGCCCGCGGGAGCCTGGTCCATGGCGACACCCGTACCGCCGTCGGGGACCGCGCCGTCCGCGCCGTCCCCGACGCCAAAAGCGCCACCAGCGTTGCCCGCACTGTCCGTGCTGTCCGTGCTGTCCGTGCTTCCGGCACTGTCCACACTTTCGGCGCGCAGCAGCTCCGCCAGCCGCTTCAGTCCCCGGTGCGCCGCGGTGCGTACCGCCCCCGGCCGTTTGCCCAGCGTCTGCGCCGCGCTCTTCGCGTCCAGGCCGACAACCACCCGCAGCACCACGGCCTCGGCCTGGTCCTGCGGCAGTTGGGCGATGAGCGACATCGTGCGGCCGGTGGCCAGGGCCTCCATCGCCTCGTCGGCGGTATCGGAATCGGCGGGCCTGTCCGACAGCTCGGACTCGTCGCCGCCGATCGCGGGGCGCCGACCGCGCATCCGCAGATGGTCCAGGGCACGGTTACGGGCTATCCGCGCCGCCCAGCCACGGAAGCGGTCGGCGTCGCCGCTGAACCGGTCGAGGTCCCGCGCTATCTGCAGCCACGACTCGGACGCCACGTCCTCGGCGTCCGACTCCCCCACCAGCGTCCGTATATAGCCCAGCAGCCGCGGCTGCACCGCGCGGTACACAGTACGGAAGGCGTCTTCGTTCCCGTCCTGCGCCGCGAGCACCGCGGCAGTGAGCTCCGCGTCGTCCCCCAGCACTCCCTAAACCTGCCCTGCTGTCCTGAATCGCAGCTGGTCATCACTGCCGCGCCACCCTGCGCGATTCAGCACGCTACGTCCTTCTCGGTGTTCGCGTCCACGGCTTGTACAAGCTGCAACATTCTCCTGACACGGTGCGGTGTGACAGAAAACGCAGCGACGGCGCTGAGAGGAGTACGGGGTCGTCCTACGGCCCCGCGGAAGACGACCGGGGCCTCTCCTGTGGGGGGTGGCGGCCCCGGTCGTCCTCGTTTCAGCCGCCGGCGGCCTTGTCCTTGCCGCCACCGCTCCCGGACCCGCTTCCTCTCGACGGCTCCGGCCCGCCCCACTTCTCCCCGGGCGCGTCCTTCTCCGCCTTCCCCTTCGCGTCCTGGTTGTCCTGGGCGCTCTTCGACTTCCCCGGTGCCGGCTGCCCGGGAAGCCCGTCGCAGTAGGCCGTCACCGCCGCCTCCGACGCATCACCCGCGGCCTCCTCCAGCCGCACGAAGGCGGCCGCGTCCATGGCCTTCCCGCCGACCCGGTCGCCGAGGTACACCTGGCACAGCGCGGCATCGTCCTGTGCCGGTTCGGGCCGGCCGGAACGACGCCCGTCGCCCGGAGCCTGTGTGGCCCCCGGCTCCGTGCCGTCGCCGTCCGTCCGCAGCGACTCCTCGCCGGAAGAACGCCCACCGGGTGTCGCGGAAGAGGTGTGCGCGGGACGTACGGACTCCGCCCCGTGGGGCTTCCCGCCACCGAAAGGCGCCCGGATCGCCCCCGAACCGGCGGCCACTGCCACCCCGCCGAGCATCACCACGGCCACGAAGCCGCCGAACATCACCTTGAACGAGTGCGCGCCGCACCGCCGTTTCGCCGGACGCCAGTCGTCCCGCCGACGCCGCCACCGCACCACCGCGGCGTGCGCGCCCTCGTCCCGCGCGGCCAGGAAGGCGTCGGTCGCGCGCTTCTCGTAGCCGGGGTCGAGCGCCCCGGTACGCCGCGCTGCCGCGAGCAGGGCGGCAAGTTCAGGTGTCTCCGGCTCTTCGGGCGGCCGCTGCGATTCGTGTCTCATTCTTCATGTCCCAGCGTCCGGCTCACCCTGTTTGTCACAGCGCCTGCCGCGCTGCCCGGATACAACTGCTCCGCCAGCCTCTTGAGCCCGCGGTACGCGGACGTACGGACCGCCCCCGCGCGCTTGCCCAGCACCCGCGCCGTCGCGGCACCGTCCAGGCCGACGACCACCCGCAGCAGTACCGCCTCGGCCTGCTCCCGCGGCAGCCTGCCGATGATCTCCAGCGCCGCACGGGTGGAGAGCGACTCCAGCGCCGCGGCGGCCGTGTCGTGGCCGCCGGGCAGCTGGAGCACGTCCTGTTCGATCAAGGTGACAGTGGGCCGCCGCTTCAGCTTCCTCAAGTGGTCGAGCGCACGGTGCCGGGCAATCACCGCCGTCCAGCCGCGAAACCCTGCTCCGTCGCCGCGGAACCGCCCCAGGTCGCGGGCTATCTCCAGCCAGGCGTCGGAGGCCACATCCTCGGCGTCGTCGCCGACCAGTCCGCGTACGTAGCCGAGGAGGCCGGGCTGCACCATCCGGTACGCGACGGCGAAGGCCTCCTCGTCCCCCTTCTGGGCGCGTACGACGGCGTCGTCGAGCTCGGCGTCGTACGCCTCACCGCGGCGCTGCTCCCCACCCGTTCCCAGCACTTCCCTACTCAACGCCCGATACGGCACCGGTCACCGTGCCCACGTCCTGCCGAGTCAGTTCCCTCATGGTCCCTCTGCGTCCGGATCCATGGAAATGTCACAGGTTCCCCGCAGCCGAGAGCTGTCCGCCAGCAGCCTTCCGCTGCGCGGTCCGCCCGTGCAGCAGGAGATACAGCCGCTGCACCGATTCCTCCGCCCCCGACTCGAAGCGGTTGACGACCTTGCCGAGCGGATTCCAGACCCGCCCGTCGGGCATCCGCACACCCACCGCCTGCCGGAACAACTCCCGTTGCACGGCGTCGAAGTCCACCCACGTCCCACCGGCCCTGCGGACGATCACCTCGCCGGTGTACGCGCCGAGCCCCAGCAGGGTCTGGGCGACCCTGTTCCGTTGCGGCTGATCCCGCCGCAGACCGTCGACGACCAGATCGACGAGCCGGAGGCTGGCGACCGAGTAGTCCAGGGGCAGCCGATTGCGCGCCGTGAGCCGGGCGACGAACTCCGATGTGTAGGAGCGCATCACCGCCGCCTCGGGAAACGTTGTCTGCTCGTCGCCGCCCATGATTCCCCTGCCCTTCGCCGTGTCGGCGATCACCGACACTGACCCAGCGCTCAGGGGCCCGGGAACATCACGCGAAAGGCGCTGTGTTCGTTCTCACGGCCACGAACAGGCCGAATCTCTTCGCCGAGCACAACCTTGCCCCCTGCTCGAAGGTCTACTTCCCTTCCCCCTTCCCTCAGCCGATGGCGATACGAGGATGAGCGCCCGGCCTGATCCAGGCCGTGATCCGGTCCATCGTGGCGCATACATCGCCCCGGCAGCCGATCGCGAGCGCCCGCACCTTTCGGGCAAAACCACTGCACAGGGCGATGCCCTCCGGAGCTCCTGGGGAGCTGAGCGCAGCGACCTCCACTGCCGGAACTACGGACCAGGTCAGCGCACGCCGGCCGGAAGCTCGATCTTCCCGTCGAACGTGCCCTGGTTCGCCTGCTGTACGTCCTGCTCGAACGTGATGTTCTGGCCGCCGTAGGGGATCAGGAAGCCGAACTCGAAGCGGTGGCTCTTGATGCGGTACGTCGTCGCGTCCAGGACCAACACCTCCTGCAGGCCGGACAGGGTGAGCTGCGCGTCGTTCACCGGGATGCCGGCTGTGCGGAGCTGCTCGGCAGTGGGGTCGAACTCCCGCACCGCCTTCTTCACCCACGCACGGTCCCGGACGGCTGTCAGCTTCCGCTTGTCGCTGCCGACGCGGAGTTCGACCGTGCCGTCCACCTCGGTCGCCTTCACCTCGTCACCGGTGGCGGCCCGCGCGTACGCCCGGAACTCCTCGATGGCCGCGACCGGGTCCTCGACCTTGTTCCGCATCTCGGGATCGGAGGCGGGCGCGTCCTGCCACGGTGCGCCACCCTTCTTGAGGTACGCCGTGCCGTCGACGACGTAGATCTCCTCGTTCTCCTTGGCCCCCTTGCTGCTGGTGCTGACGCCCTGCGAGTGCAGCGCCTCCGGCGCCATGCCGCGCCGGACCGTGGCCCGGTAGGAGGCAGCGCTCTCCTGGCCCGACAGCGTCAGCCCTTCCCGCCCCTTCACGGAGAACGTCCACGCGCCCTCCTCCGCCATCGCCTTCTCGGCGAGGTCGAGGAAGTCCTGCGGCGACTCGGGCTCGGCAGCGGCGGAAGGCTTCGACGACTCCTTCGTCTCCGAGCTTCCCGGGCTCTTCGAGCTCTTCGACACAGCCGATTCCGACTGCCCGCCCTCGGCGCCGCAAGCGGCGAGCGAGAGGGACAGAGGGAGAAGCAACACAGCGCACCTGAAACGAATTCGCACGTACCTATTCCTTCGTCATGACCACCGAGCCTGCACGGCGGGCGGACTGTACAGCAGCATTCACCTTGCGATCACGCCCACGGACATCCCTGCCGAATCGACCCGAATACCCGCGGAGGGCTCACCGGGAGGCGTGCGGTCGCCGCCCAACACCTCGCACCACACCGTCTTGGTACCGGGGCCCTGCTCCACGCCCCAGCGCAGAGCCAGTGCATCGAGCAGGGTGAGGCCGCGGCCGGTCTCGTCGTCGCCGGCCGCCCTGCACAGGACGGGCAGGGCCCGGGGGTCGGGGTCGGTGACCTCCAATCGCGTACGGTCCTGGTCGCACAAGGCGCGGACCGTTACGGGGACGCCCTCGCCGAGGTGGCGGATGACGTTGGTGATCAGCTCGGTGGCACACAACTGGAGGTCGTCGCAGGGGCCGTCCAGGTACACGCGCAGAGCGCGGCGCACCTCGGGCACGGCCTCGGGGACGGCGAGAAGCTCCAGGATCAGCGGTTCTCGCATCACGCGACTCCCTTGCGCAGCGCGGCGACCAGAGCGCGTGCGGTGGGCAGATTGCAGTTGCCCAGCGTGACGAGCGGCGGAGTGCGGTAGCGGGCGGCGAAGGTCGGCAGGTCGATGCCGAGGGAGGGCAGCGTGACGCCGTGGGCGGCCAGCGCGGCCCGCAGGTCGTTCACGCAGTCCTGCACATCGGCATCCGTACCCGTGCCGCCTTGGGGGTGGTCGTTCATTGGAGTGTCACACCTTCCAGTGCGCTCTGTGACGAATCACTCACACTCTGACGCGTCACGGCCTACCGTGAAAGAACTTCGGCTCCCGGCCGTGAACTGCGCGTACGCCCTTGCGTGTTGGCATCGGCGCGGGAATCCCCGGGACCCGGGCGGACACGCCGTGAAACGGGCGGCAACGACACCAATGGCGGTGAACGATGGGACAGCGCAAGGACATCGACGGGTCGGCAAGCGTCCCCACCTTCTACGGCAAGGAGTTGCGCTGGAAACGGGAGGAGGCCGGGCTGACCCTCCAGCAGCTGGTGGAGGGCAGCTTCTACGGCCCCAGCCACCTCAGCGAGATCGAACGCGGACAGCGCCGCATGCCGGCCGAACTGGCCGAGCACGTGGACCGGGCGCTGGGTACCGACGGTTTCTTCCAGCGCCGCTGCGAGGACGTACGGAAGGCGAAAAGGCGAGGCCACGCCAGCTACTTCGAGCGCGTGCTGGAGGCGGAGAAGCACGCGGAGACCATCGAGGAGTGGTGCCCGACTCTGATTCCCGGCCTGCTGCAGACGGATGCGTACGCGCGTGCGGTGGTCCGGGCGGCGCACCCGCTGGCGCCCGACGACGAGGTGGAGGAGAAGGTCACCGCCCGGATGGCGCGCGCCAGCCTGTTCGAGGACAACCACAAGACCCCGGAATACTGGGCGATCCTGCCCGAGTCGCTGCTGCGCCAGCCGATGCTGCCACCGGATCAGGCGGCCGAACAGCTGGAGCGCATCGCGGCGCTGGCAACGCGCCGCCGGATCGTTCCACAGATCCTTCCGTGGAACTGCGGGCCGCATCCCCTCATGCTGGGCACGGCCAAGATCATGACCTTCCCCGACGCCCCGCCCCTGGTCTACACGGAGGCGCAGTACAGCGGTGACACCATCGACGATCCGGCCCTCGTGAAGCAGTACCGCAAGGCATACGATCGGCTCAGGGCCGCCGCACTGCCGCCGGAGGCGTCCCTCGCCCTGATCGAGCAAGCGGCTGAGGATGACCGAAATGGCAAGCAACGGGATTGACTTGAGCACCGCCCGCTGGCGCAAGAGCAGCTACAGCAACGGCGACGGCGGGGACTGCGTGGAGGTCGCCGAGGCCTTCCCCGGCGCCGCCCGCTGGCGCAAGAGCAGCCACAGCAACGGCGACGGCGGGAACTGCGTGGAGGTCGCCGACGGCCTCGCGGGCGTCGTCCCCGTCCGCGACTCCAAGCTCTCCCACGGCCCGGTCCTCACGGTCACGGCCCCCGCCTGGACGTCGTTCGTCACGTCCCTCAAGGACACGCCCGGCCGGCGATCTGCGTAAGACCGACCCGAGGGGCTCCAGCCCTGTGCGGAGCCTTTACGCGGAGCCTTTCGGATCACGCCCGGCCGCGGGCCTGGCGTGACACCACCGCGCGCAGGACCCGGCGGCCTTCGGTCGACAGGTCGAGCACCCGGCGCAGGGCCGCACCGCCGCCGACCGTGCCCGTGGTCTCCGCGAGGGTCTCCAGGATCTGGATCTGGCGGCGCAGTTCACCGGTGACCAGTGGGCCGCCACCACCCGGGTCGCCCGTACGGCAGCGCCGCAGCAGGTCCGTGTCGTCGGCGGTCGTGTCACCGCCCGGCGTGTCGAACTGCTGGTGGATCTCCAGCGCGGCGAGCGAGCAGGCGTCCGCCCACTCCCGCAGTCCGGGCGCCGCCCGGTCCACGGGGGCCTCGCCCAGCAGCTTCCGGATCTGCGGCGCCGCCCCGTCCGTATCGGCAGCGGCGTCCAGCGCGGCGCGGACCTCCGCGAGGCGGTCCGGCCATCCGGAGCCGTCCGCGCAGCCGGCCCAGAGCGGGCGCACCGGATCCGGGTCGAAGCCCTCGGCGGGCCGTGGCAGGCAGCGGTCGAGGCAGGCGACCGCGCTCGCGGCGAGCCCCCGTTCGTCGGCGGCGGCGATCAGTTCCAGCAGGCTCATCGGCGTCTCCCGTCGGCCGCGTCCCCGTGCGTGCACGGGGACGCGGCACTTCCAGTTACCGCATTCAGCGCCGGATGGCTCAAAAGCGTCACCCCGGAGGCCGAATAGCATCGCTCAGTGGGCGCGCGCCCCGGTGCTCACTGTGCGCCCAGCGGATACACGCCGAGGGCCGCCCGCTCAGCCCGCCCCGTCGATCCGCGCGGCGAGCGCCCGGAACTGGTCCCAGCTCAGCCCCGGCTTCCGCGGGTCCCACAGCTTCTGGCTGATCGCCCGCAGCGGCATCCGGATGCCCTGCGCCACCTGGGCCTGGGTCTGCGCGTTCGGGAGGTCGCCCCAGACCGCGAACCGGCCGCCGAGGATCTGGCCGGAGTAGCCCGCCGGGACGGGCCGGGTGCCGCGCAGGACGAGCGGGGTCCACTGTTCGTAGATCCGCTTGCCCGTGGGGTAGACGAAGTTGTTGGGCTGGCCGAGTACGTAGTAGAGGAACTCGTCGTTGAGGTTCACCACGCGCCGTCCCTCGCGCAGATACTCCTCCGGCGGCCGGGCACCGTACTCCCTGCCCGTCCAGTACTCGACCTCGATGTCCTTGTCGGCGTGGACGACTCCGTCGCGGAAGAAGCCGTCGTTCCACGCCTTGGGCCGCTTGCCGTGCGGACGCACCACCGCCGCGCGGTCGTTGAGCCAGCCGGTGGCGAGGTCCTTGATGCCGGCCCGCGGTCCGTACTTCTGCTGGGCGGCGCGTTGCAGCTGCGGGTACGAGGCGGCCGGGTCACGGGCCATCAGCGCGAGGTATTCGTCGGCGCCGAGATGCCAGTAGCGGCCGCCGAACAGCTCGGTGAACTCGCCGAGGAGTTCGTCGATGAGCTTCGCCGCCCCCGGGTTGGAGATGTCGAGCGATCCGGGCGAGCGCACACCCGACACGTTGCGCAGCTGGAGGTCGGGGTGGGCCCGCAGGACCGCGCCCAGATGGCCGGGGGAGTCGAGCTCGGGGACGACCTGGATGTGCAGCCGGCCCGCGAGGCCGAGGATCTGCCGCACCTCCGCCTTGGTGAGGTGCTGCGGCGACACCACCTCGGGGTGGGTGTCGGACTGGATCCGGAACGCCTGGTCGTCGGAGAAGTGCAGGCCGAGCTGGTTGAGCTTGAGGTCGGCCATCTCGCGCAGCCGGTCCTCGATCCACGCGACGCTGTAGTACTTGCGCGCGATGTCGAGGTTGAGGCCGCGCTGCGGCCGGTCGGGGCGGTCGCGCACCTCGCCCTCGGGCATGGCGCCATCGGCGCGCACGGACTGTTTCAGGGTGCGGGTTCCGTAGAAGGCACCGGCCTGGTCGGGTCCGCTGATCGTGACCCGCCCGTCGTGGGTCCTGAGGGTGTACGACTCGGGGGTGCCCTTGCCCGGGGTGAGGGCCAGCTCCACGTCACCCGCGCGGGCGGCGACATCACCCCGGTAGTGGATCTTCAGCTCCTGGGCGAGCAGTTGCCCCTCGTCCGCGAGCGACCCGCTGCCGGGCGCGATGACGACCCCGGCGGCCGGGCCGGGCCGCCAGCCGGGGCCGCGGGCGGCGATGTGCTCGCGTACGGCGGGGATGGTGCGGGGCGGGGTGGAGAGCGGGTAGCTGCGGGTCGGCGAGGGGGCGGCCGAGGAGCCCGAGGGGGTGCGGGCCCCCGACTCCCCCGCGGGTCCGTTGTCGGAACTTTCCGGCCAGACGACGACGGCGATCGTCGCGGCGGCCGCCGCGGTGAGGACCGCACCGGCCACAAAAGTGCCGCGTGAGGGCGACATCGGTCAGAAACCTCCGACATGTGGGGGCAGATGGAACAGAGGCGAACAGAGCAGTCATAACCGAAATGAGGGAGTAAGCAGGGCATTCTCCTCGGCTCGCGGTCCCTCAGGCGTTCCGAAACTCTCCCGTCCGGGTGAAGTTCGCGTATCCGACGGACGGCCGTTCCCCGGCCTCGCTAGCTTTGAGGCACATTCACCTCTCCCTTCACCCTGCAACCCTTCTTTCACTCCGCAGCTCTCTTTCCACTCCGCCACTCTCCCTTCACCCTGCATCCGCCTGGCTCACCCGTCCCGTCCCACTCCGGACTCCAGGTTCACCGATGCCGCTGATTCGAGGAGCCCCACGCTGTCCAGGTCCAGCGAGTCCCACGCCGGCCTCCCGAAGCGACTGAGGCAACCGGCCACCCGCACGGCCCTACCCGTCCAGACCTCCGGAGCGGCGCAGGACCGGGCCGCGCTCCCGGGCCTCGACCGCTTCAACACCGCGCCGGCCGCCGAGGCCGAGGCAGCCCTGCTGAAGTGCTCCGGCAGCCGCCGCTGGGCCTGCCGGCTGGCCGCCCACCGCCCGTACCCGGACCTCGACGCGCTGCTGGCCGCCGCCGACGAGGCGGGCTACGACCTGTCCCCCACGGATCTCGCCGAGGCGCTCGCCGCCGAGGTCTCCCCCGGACTGCACCACGCCGCGCCGCGCTCCGCCCATCTCGCGCTGCGGGCCGCGCACGCCGCGTACGAGTGCCGCTTCGGCCATGTCTTCGTGATCTGCCTGGACAGCTTCGAGCCCGCCGAACAGCCGGACCAGGTGCTCGCCGGAATCCGGGCCAGGCTGGGCCACGACCCCGACCAGGAGCGGGTGGTCACCGCGGAGGAGATGCGGCGACTCGCCCGGGGCCGCATCATCGAGCTGATATCGGGTTCATAACGGAACGGGGCCGGTCAGCGGTGTTCACCGGTCCGCTATAGCCCGTCCGTGGCAGTTTGATTGCCACTTTGATCACACCAGAGGCCCCCGCGCGATCGAACCGACAAAGCGTCGCTACGATGGCCAGGGCCGGTGGACCGTACCCGGCCGGGTCAGACCGACAGTCAAGCCGGCCGACCCCAATCCCCGCTCCCGGAGGGTTCTTCCGTGCCGGCTGGAACGCTGTACCGCGGCCGGGAAGGCATGTGGTCCTGGGTGGCTCATCGAGTCACCGGTGTCCTCATTTTCTTCTTCCTGTTCGTACACGTCCTGGACACCGCTCTCGTCCGCGTCTCCCCCGAGGCATACGACGACGTCGTGGCCACGTACAAGACGCCGATCGTCGCGCTCCTCGAATACGGCCTCGTGGCCGCCATTCTCTTCCACGCGCTGAACGGTCTTCGCATCGTCGCCGTGGACTTCTGGGCCAAGGGCCCGCGCTACCAGAAGCAGATGCTCTGGTCCGTCGTGGGCATCTGGATCGTGCTGATGGTCGGGGCTCTGTACCCGGTCCTCGGTCACGCCGTACGCGCAGTCTTCGGGAGCTGAGGCCAATGTCCACCGAGTCCTCCGCCGCGATCGGCTCCGTCGAGGGCGTCTCCCTCTACGACGTCGAGAACCCGGCCCCGGTCATCGAGCCGCCGCGCACGCGGACCGGCAAGACCCCGAAGGGTTCGCGCACCAATTTCGAGATGTACGCCTGGCTCTTCATGCGCCTGTCGGGCATCGTCCTGGTCGTCCTGGTCCTGGGCCACCTGCTGATCCAGCTCGTGCTGGACGGCGGTGTCTCCAAGATCGGCTTCGCCTTCGTGGCGGGCCGCTGGGCCTCGCCGTTCTGGCAGCTCTGGGACCTGGCGATGCTGTGGCTGGCCATGCTGCACGGCGCCAACGGCCTCCGTACGGTCATCAACGACTACGCCGAACGGGACAACACCCGCTTCTGGCTGAAGATGCTGCTGTACACCGCCACGGTGTTCACCGTCCTGCTGGGCACGCTGGTGATCTTCACCTTCGACCCGAACATCCGCTAGGCGCCGGGCCAGAGGGACCAGAGGAAATCATGCAGATCCACAAGTACGACACCGTCATCGTCGGCGCCGGCGGCGCCGGTATGCGCGCGGCCATCGAGTCCACGAAGCGCAGCCGTACCGCCGTGCTCACGAAGCTCTACCCCACCCGCTCCCACACGGGCGCCGCGCAGGGCGGCATGGCCGCCGCGCTCGCCAACGTGGAGGAGGACAACTGGGAGTGGCACACCTTCGACACGATCAAGGGCGGCGACTACCTGGTCGACCAGGACGCCGCCGAGATCCTCGCGAAGGAGGCCATCGACTCCGTTCTCGACCTGGAGAAGATGGGCCTGCCGTTCAACCGCACGCCCGAGGGCAAGATCGACCAGCGCCGCTTCGGCGGCCACAGCCGTAACCACGGCGAGGCCCCGGTCCGCCGGTCCTGCTACGCCTCGGACCGCACCGGCCACATGATCCTCCAGACGCTGTACCAGAACTGCGTCAAGGAGGGCGTGGAGTTCTTCAACGAGTTCTACGTCCTGGACCTCCTGCTCCAGGAGGTCGACGGCGTCAAGAAGTCCGCGGGCGTCGTCGCGTACGAGCTGGCGACCGGCGAGATCCACGTCTTCCAGGCGAAGGCGATCATCTTCGCCTCCGGCGGCACCGGCAAGTTCTTCAAGGTGACGTCGAACGCGCACACCCTGACCGGTGACGGCCAGGCCGCCGCCTGGCGCCGCGGCCTGCCGCTGGAGGACATGGAGTTCTTCCAGTTCCACCCGACGGGCATCTGGCGCATGGGCATCCTGCTGACGGAGGGCGCCCGCGGTGAGGGCGGCATCCTCCGCAACAAGGACGGCGAGCGCTTCATGGAGAAGTACGCGCCCGTCATGAAGGACCTCGCGTCCCGTGACGTCGTGTCCCGCTCCATCTACACGGAGATCCGTGAGGGCCGTGGCTGCGGTCCCGAGGGCGACCACGTCTACCTCGACCTCACGCACCTGCCGCCGGAGCAGCTCGACGCCAAGCTCCCTGACATCACCGAGTTCGCGCGTACGTACCTCGGCATCGAGCCCTACACGGACCCGATCCCGATCCAGCCGACCGCGCACTACGCCATGGGCGGCATCCCGACCAACGTCGATGGCGAGGTGCTGGCCGACAACACCACCGTCGTGCCGGGCCTGTACGCCGCCGGTGAGGTCGCGTGCGTCTCCGTGCACGGTGCCAACCGGCTGGGCACGAACTCGCTGCTCGACATCAACGTCTTCGGACGCCGCTCGGGCATCGGTGCCGCCGAGTACTCCGCGAAGAACGACTTCGTCGAGCTTCCCGAGAACCCGGCGCAGATGGTCGAGGAACAGATCGAGCGGCTGCGCAACTCGACGGGCACCGAGCGGGTCGCCACGATCCGTCAGGAGCTGCAGGAGTGCATGGACGCCAATGTGATGGTGTTCCGCACCGAGCAGACCATCAAGACGGCCGTCGACAAGATCGCCGAGCTGCGCAAGCGCTACCTCGACGTGTCCATCCAGGACAAGGGCAAGCGGTTCAACACGGACCTCCTGGAGGCCGTCGAGCTGGGCAACCTGCTCGACCTGGCCGAGGTCATGGCGACCTCCGCGCTGGCCCGCAAGGAGTCCCGCGGCGGTCACTACCGCGAGGACTACCCGAACCGCGACGACGTCAACTTCATGCGCCACACCATGGCGTACCGCGAGGTCGCGGCCGACGGCACCGAGTCGATCCGGCTCGACTACAAGCCGGTCGTCCAGACCCGCTACCAGCCGATGGAGCGTAAGTACTGATGGCTACCCCGACGATGGAAAAGGCCGGCCAGGCCGAGGCGGGCTTCGCCGACTCCCCGTACATCACGGCCACCTTCCGGATCCGCCGGTTCAACCCCGAGGTCTCCGACGAGGCCCAGTGGCAGGACTTCCAGATCTCGATCGACCCGAAGGAGCGTGTTCTCGACGCCCTTCACAAGATCAAGTGGGAGCTGGACGGCACCCTGACCTTCCGGCGCTCCTGCGCGCACGGCATCTGCGGCTCCGACGCGATGCGGATCAACGGCAAGAACAGGCTCGCCTGCAAGACGCTGATCAAGGACCTGAGCCCGGAGAAGCCGATCACGGTCGAGGCCATCAAGGGCCTCACGGTCCTCAAGGACCTCGTGGTCGACATGGACCCGTTCTTCCAGGCCTACCGCGATGTCATGCCCTTCCTCATCACCAAGGGGAACGAGCCGACCCGCGAGCGTCTGCAGTCCGCCGAGGACCGCGAGCGCTTCGACGACACCACCAAGTGCATCCTGTGCGCCGCGTGCACGTCCTCGTGCCCGGTGTTCTGGAACGACGGCCAGTACTTCGGCCCGGCGGCGATCGTCAACGCGCACCGCTTCATCTTCGACTCGCGCGACGAGGGCGGCGAGCAGCGCCTGGAGATCCTGAACGACCGTGACGGGGTGTGGCGTTGCCGCACCACCTTCAACTGCACGGACGCCTGCCCGCGTGGCATCGAGGTCACGAAGGCGATCCAGGAGGTCAAGCGGGCGCTGATCACGCGCCGCTTCTGACCGCCACTGACGCACCAGTCGCATCCGGGGCCCCGTTTTCCGCACGAACCGTGCGGAAAACGGGGCCTCTTGCTGCGCCGTCCGGGTCTTGACGGTACGGTCATGCGGAACCGGACACCGGTTCGCCGCCCCCGGCGCAACAAGGCCCGGGGCGCGCAGGCTTGATCGAAAGCGGGGAACGTTGAGCGATCCGAATCCGTACGCGGACGACTCATACAAGTGGGGGCCTCCCCAGCAGCCGGGCCATCCGCCCACCGTCGCGGACGGCCGACCGCACGGACAGCCCGGCCCGGGCACTCCCGCCTACGGCTACCCGCAGCAGCCCGATCCGGCGGCCCGGCCCGGATACGGCTATCCCCCGGAGCAGGCGGGGCAGCCGACCATGCCGGGTTACGGCTACCCGCAGCAGCCGGGCCTGCCGCCCGGCGGGGGCGCGCCGATGCTGGCGTTCGGCGACATCACCGTCATGAACGACCAGATCGTGACACCGGCCGGCACGATGCCGCTCAAGGGCGCGGTGTGGACGGCCACGGACCTGTCACGCACCGAGGAGAAGATCCCGACGGTCGCGATCGTGCTCGCGATCGTCTTCGCGCTGCTCTGCCTGGTCGGTCTGCTCTTCCTCCTGATGAAGGAGAAGAAGACGACCGGCTACATCCAGGTCTCGGTGACCAGCGGCGGCAGGCACCACTCGACGATGATCCCGGCGATGGGCCCGGAGACCTTCCAGATGGTGATGGCCCAGATCAACACGGCCCGCTCGATGAGCATCTGAGGGACCGCAGAGATGTCCCGCCTCCGGCACACCGTCACAGTCGTGGCGCTGGACCGCGACCTGCTCCACACGTACGCCGGGCTGGTCTGCGACCTCGTCGAGTCCACCCGGGCCCGGGGCCGTGACATAGTGCTGCCCGACGGGCGGGCCCTGTACGGCCTGAGCCTGGTCAAGGGACACCATCTCGCACCGGGTGCCCGTTACGAGCCCCTCGGCACCGACACCGAGGGGCTGGAGGCGACGGTGATACGGGAGTGGCGGCGCACCGGTGCGCTCGCCATGGAGCAGCTGATGTGGTCACCGGACCTCAGCACGCAGCTGGACGTGCGGCTGCGCACCCCCGAGCGCCCCGTCTCGCTGGAGATCGAGGGGCTGTTGCGGGGCCCGGAGGGGTCGGGTTCGCTGCGCCGCCTGTCGGGGCTGGCGACGCTCGACCTCGCCGCCTGGTGGGCGGCTGCCGCGCTCGTGCCGGGCGCGCCCGCCGTGGCACGAGCTCCGGCGGTGGCGCGGCTGAAACACCGGCTGGGAGTTGCTCAGTTGCACCTGAGGCCGCGGCCGGCCGAGGCGGGCCGGTGGCACGTCGATGTCACGCTGACCCTGCGCGGCCGGTGGCTGCTCCGGCCGGTCGCCGCGTTCGCGCTGCTGCTCGCGGGCATGCCGCTACGGCGCGGCTTCCGGTCGTCGGTGGAGCGGGCGGCCGAGCAGTGGGACGAGGCGCTCGGCCGCGTACGGGCGATGGATCTCGACGAACTCCGGGCGGAGCTGGCCGATTACGTGGTCAAGGGCCCGGAGGACGAGACCGGCGAGGGGCGCAAAACCGGCTGAGCGCCCGGCGCCTCAGTTCCGCCCGGCGCCACCCCGGTCCTCGGCGACCAGCATGATGCGTCGCAGCATGTCGTTGAGCAGCGCACGTTCGCCCTTGTCGAGGGTGCCGAGCAGCCGGTACTCCTCGTGGCCGAGGACGTCCATAGCGCCCAGCCAGGTCGAGCGGCCCTCGTCGGTGAGTTCCACATCGACCCGTCGGCGGTCGGCGGTGGACGGCGTACGGCGGACGAAGCCGCGCCGTTCGAGGGCGTCCAGCCGGCCGGTGACGGAGGCGGGCGCGAGGTCGAGGTCGGCGGCGAGTTCGGAGGGGGCCGCCTTCCCGCCGCGTCCGGCCAGCTTGTGGAGCGTGTCGAACTCCTGGCGGTCCAGCTCGAAGTCGGCCAGGGACTGTTCGCGTACCCGGCGCAGATGGACGGAGAGTTTCTTCATCCGGGTCACCGCACCCTCGATGTCGGGATCGAGGTGGGGAAGGACGGGCTTCCAGCGCTCCACATGTCCGTCGGTCCAGTCGCGTCGCTCCATGGGGAAAGCGTACGCCCGATGACCAAAGACGCTTCGGTACCAAATATTTTGATTGACGAATAATTCGGTACCGAAATAGATTGCGCCGCATGCCACATCCCTTGCGCACGCGCGCCTTCCGCCTGCTCTTCATCGGACGCTCCCTCTCCCTCCTCGGCGACGCCGCCATCCCCACCGCCCTCTCCCTGGCCGTCTACCTGGCCACCGGCTCCACCGGAGCACTCGCCCTGGTCCTGGGCTGCGCGATGATCCCCAAGCTGCTCCTGCTGCCACTGGGCGGCGTGGTGGGCGACCGCTTCAACGCCCGTACGGTCGCGCTCACCACGGACCTCGTACGGTGCGTCACCCAGCTCTTCGTCGGCGCGGAACTGCTCGGCGGCTCCCCCGCGCTCTGGCAGATCGCCCTCGCCGAGGCGATCGGCGGCGCCGCCGGGGCGTTCGCGATGCCGACCGTCTCCCCACTGATCCGCGGCACGGTGACGGAGTCGGGGCTGCTGCGCGCCAACTCCCTGATGGCGGTGGTGAACAGCGCGACGCGGATCGGCGGCCCGGCCCTCGCCGGAGCCCTGATCCTCACGGCGGGACCGGGCTGGGCCTTCGTGCTGGACGGCGCGAGCTTCGCGGTCAGCGCGGCGCTGCTGGCCGCCATGAAGGTCCGTCACGTACCCATCCCCCGGCGCTCCCTGCTCACCGACCTCAAGGAGGGCTGGGGCGAGGTCAGGGGCCGCGACTGGTACTGGACGAGCCTGATCGCCCACGCCGTATGGAACGGGGCGGCGGCCGTCCTGATGACCGTGGGCCCGGCGCTCTTCGTCCACGAGCTGGGCGGCAAGGGCGTCTGGGTCGCCCTCCTCCAGACCGGCGCGGTCGGCCTGCTCCTCGGCTCCCTCCTGGCCGACCGGGCCCGCCCCCGCCGCCCGGTCCTGATCGCCAATCTGGGCCTCGCCACGTACGCCCTCCCGCTCGGCCTCCTCGCCGCCCACGCGCCCGTCGCCGTGACCATCACCGCGTACGGCATCGCCCAGGCCGGCCTCGGCTTCCTCAACCCGGTCTGGGAGACCTCGGTCCAGTCCGCCGTACCCCCGCACGCGCTCGCCCGCGTGACCTCGTACGACTGGCTGCTCTCCCTCGGCGCGATGCCGCTCGGCTACGCCCTGGCCCCGCTCGCCGCCTCGGCCTGGGGCGCCGAAGTCCCCCTGGCCATAGCCGCGGTGGCGGTCGGCGCGGCCTGTCTGGCGACGGCGGCGGTGCCCGGCGTACGGCGCTTCGGCACACCCGGCAAGCAGGCGGAACGGGCCACCGAGGCACTGACTTGAACATGTTCAAAGACGGGTCTACAGTCCATGACAACAGCTTTTGAACGCGTTCAAGGGAGGGTGGGGCATGGACCTCACTGTTGTCGCGTACGTCATCTACCTACTGATCAGCGTCGCGCTCACCGTCTGGGTCGCGCGCACGCTCAGCCGCAACGGCAGGGTGTTCCTCGCCGATGTGCTGCACGGGAACGAAAAGCTCGCCGATGCCGTCAACCACCTGCTGGTGGTCGGCTTCTACCTGGTCAACCTGGGCTTCGTCACCCTCTACCTGAGGAACGACGACGGCGTCACCAATGCCCGCGGGCTCTTCGAGGCGCTCTCGGTGAAGCTCGGCGTGGTCCTGCTCGTCCTCGGCCTGCTGCACCTCGGTAACGTCTACGTGCTCAACAAGATCCGCCGCCGCGGTCTGATGGAGCGTGAGCAGACCCCGCCCGTGCCGCCGCAGGGCTGGACGGGGCCGGGCAACGGTCCGTGGGCCGCACCCGCCGCCAAGGCCTGAGGCCGCCATGACGACCGGAACCGGCGGGCAGCGACTGTCCGTCGAACGGCTCACGGTGCTGTACGACGCGCAGTGCTCGCTCTGCGTCCACCTGCGCCAGTGGCTGCTGAAGCAGCGTCAGCTCGTCCCGCTCGACCTCGTCCCGGCCGCCTCCGAGGAGGCACGCCGCCGCTTCCCCGGGCTCGACCACGCCGGGACGCTGGAGGAGATCACGGTGATCGGCGACGGAGGGCAGATCTACCTCGGGACCGACGCGTGGATCGTCTGCCTCTGGGCGCTGGCCGAACACCGGCCCAGGTCCCACTGGCTGACCACCCCGGCGGGCCGCCCGTTCGCCCGGGCGACCGTGCTCGCCGCCGCGAAGTACCGCTCGCTGACCGCGGCGCCGTGCGGGGACGGGGACGGCGCCTGTACGGTCCCCGGAGCCGGCGACTGACCGGGGCGGATACCCTCGGGGCTGTGGTGAAGGAAGCGAAGGACGTGAAGGAAGTCAAGACTCCCAAGAGCGAGCAGACCCGCACACTCATCCTCGAAACCGCGCTCCGGCTCTTCCAGGAACGCGGCTACGACAAGACGACGATGCGGGCGATCGCCCAGGAGGCCGGCGTCTCCGTCGGGAACGCCTACTACTACTTCACGAACAAGGAACACCTCGTCCAGGGCTTCTACGACCGGCTCGCCGCCGAACACGCAGCGGCAGTGCAGCCGGTCCTGGACGGCGACAAGGACCTCGCGGTGCGGATGCGCGGGGTCCTGCTCACGTGGCTGGACGTGGCGGAGCCGTACCACCGCTTCGCCGCCCAGTTCTTCAAGAACGCCGCCGACCCGGAGAGCCCGCTCAGCCCGTTCTCGGCGGAATCGGTCGCGGCCCGCGAGGCGGCGATCTCCATCCACCGGCGGTGCCTGGCCGGTTCCGACACCAAGACCGACCCCGAACTGGCCGAGCTGCTGCCGCAGTTGATGTGGCTGATACAGATGGGCCTGGTGCTGTACTGGGTGTACGACCGGACCGAGCACACCGAACGCAGCCGCCGCCTGGTCGAGCGCGCCGCCCCGATCGGTGCCCGCGCCATCGCGCTCTCCCGGTTCCGGGTACTGCGGCCGCTGGTGCGGCAGATTCACGAGGTGCTGGAGGAGTTCCTGCCCGGCGCCGCGCAGCGTCCGGCCCGAAAGGCGCCCGACCCGAAGACACCCGACCCGAAGACGCCGGACCCGACGGGCGTCGGGTCCGGCCGGGCAGGCGGGCCGTCAGAGCCGCCTCAGCTCCCACAGCCGCCAGATGCCGGTGCCGTCCGATAGGTACTGCGAACCGGAGACATCGGTCGTGCTGACGACGTAGTCCTTCTTCTGCCACAGCGGCACCAGCGGCACGTCCTCGCCGACGAGCGCCTGGAGCTCCTTGTAGTCCATCGAGGTACGGCTGCGGTCGCTGTACTGGAGCGTGGCGCTGATCAGGGCGTCGATCTTCTTGCTGGAGTAGCCGTTGTGGAGGCTGCTGTCGCGGCCGACCAGCGGCTGGCTGAAGGTGTCGGGGTCCGGGTAGTCGGGGAGCCAGCCGACGGTGTACGCGTCGAACTTGCCGGCCGCGTACTCCTTCTGGAACTTCTTCCACTCGACGGGCTTGGCCGAGACCTTGAACAGTCCGGTCGCCTCCAGCTGGCGGCGCAACTCCTCGGTCTCCTTCTCGTACGTCTCGTCGCCGCCGCGGTAGCCGAAGGTGAAGTGCAGCGGCGTCTGGACGCCGGCCTCCTGCATCAGCTTCTTGGCGCGCGCGGTGTCGGGCTCGGGGTAGGCATCGAAGAACGGTGTGCTGTGCCCGATGTAGCCCTGCGGGATCAGCGAGTAGAGCGGTTCGATCGTGCTCTTGTAGATGTCGGTCACCAGCGGTCCGCGGTCGATGATCGAGGCGATGGCCTGCCGGACCTTCTTGTCGGCGAACGGGGTACCGGCGCGGACGTTGAAGACGAGGTTGCGGATCTCGGCGCTGTCCGCCTCGGTGACGCGCAGGTCGGGATCGCCCGGGTTCAGCTCGGCGAGTGTGGCCGGCGGCAGCTGGCGGTGGGTCACATCGACCTGCCCGGACTTCCAGGCCGCCAGAAGCGCCTCCGACTCCTTGAAGTAGCGCACGGTGACCGGAACGCCGGTCTTCGTCAGCGCGCCCCTGTACAGGGGGTTGGGGACGAACGCGGCGACGGCGCCGGGCCGGTACGACTTCAGGATGTACGGCCCCGAGCCGTCGACGCTGTTCCCGGACCGGAGCTTGTCCGCCGGGTACATCTCGCGGTCGACGATCGAACCGGCTCCCGTGGCGAGCTTCTGCGGGAAGGTCGCGTCACGCTTGGACAGGTTGAAGGTGACGGTCCGGCCGTCGGCCACCACGTTCTTGAGGCTCGGGAACAGGACCCACGGACCGACATCCGTCTTGATCCTGACCATGCGCTCGATGGAGTACTTGACATCGGCGGCGGTGATCTTCCGGCCGTTGGAGAAGGACAGGTCGTCACGCAGCTTGCACTGGTACGTCTGGAGCTTCAGGCCGATGAACCCGCAGCTCTCGGCGGCGTCGAGCTCGGGGACGGTCGCCCCGGACTTGAACGTCAGGAGGGACTGGTACACATTGCTGTACATCGCCCAGGAACCGGCGTCGTACGCACCCGCCGGGTCCAGCGAGGTGACTTCGTCCGTCGTGCCGACCGCGATCGGGTTCTTGTTCACCTCGCCCGAGGGAAGCAGCTGCCAGGCGACCACGCCTGCGATGACCAAAACCGCGAAAATCGCGAGAATCCATGTTCGGATCGACCGCATTGCCGTGCTCTCCCTTACCAGCCCCACCTCGGCGTTGCGCTCATATACGCACATCACCGCATGCTCGCGCTCAGCCAATCACACGATTTTCACATCTGGAAGAGCAAATCAGGGACTCATAGCCTTTTGTTCGGCACTTGAAACCTGGAGTCCATCCAGAGCATCCGTTACCGGCCATCGACGGAGCATCAGGCCTGCCGGGAGGCGAGCTCCACGACGGTGATGTCGGAGGGTGCGCCGACCCGTACCGGCGGGCCCCAGGCACCCGCGCCGCGCGAGACGTAGAGCTGGGTGTCGCCGTAGCGGTCGAGCCCGGCGACCGTGGGATTGGCCAGTTCAGCGACCAAGTTGCCCGGCCAGAGCTGGCCGCCGTGCGTGTGGCCGGAGAGCTGGAGGTCGACGCCGTGGGCGACGGCTTCGTCGATGACGACGGGCTGGTGCGCGAGGAGGACGGCGGCGCGGGCACGGTCCCGGTCACCGAGCGCGCGGTCGAAGTCGGGCCCCTGCCCCTCGCTCTCCCCGGCGACGTCATTGACGCCCGCGAGATCGAATCCCGCGATCTCGACCCGGGCATTCTCCAAGGGATGGAGACCCAATTCCCTTACATGTTCCACCCATTGGGCGGCACCGGAGTAATACTCGTGATTACCGGTGACGAAGAAGCTGCCGTGGCGGGCGCTCAACCGCGCGAGCGGCTCCGCGGCCGGGCCGAGGTCGGCGACGGTTCCGTCGACGAGATCTCCCACGACGGCGACCAGGTCCGGCTGGGTCCGGTTGATCGTGTCGACGATCCGCCGAGTGTGGGCGCTGCCGAGGATCGGGCCGAGATGGATGTCGCTGACGACGGCGATCCGGAAACCGTGCGCGGAACGGGGCAGTTTGGCGAGCGGCACGGTGATCCGCTTGACCCGCGGCCCGCGCAGCACGCCGTACGTGCCGTAGCCGACCGTGCCGAGCCCGGCGACGGCTGCGGCACCCCCGACGGCCCGCGCGACGAACAGCCGGCGCGTGGGGGCGGCGGGACGGTGGTCCGGGGCTTCGGTGACGGCGACGAGGGTGTCGGTGCCAGGGACGGGAGAAGCGGGGACGGCGGGGACGGGAGAAGCAGGGACGGCGGGGACAAGGACGGCGGAGGCGGAGGCGTCACCGCCGACGGCCTCGGCCACGGCCGCCGATTCGGGAGCTTCCGCCGCGGAAGGTCGATGCGCCCCGTATGCCCCATTCGCGCGCCTCGCGAGAGCCCGGCGCAGAATCGGCCGAACCACCTCGCCCACCAGCAGAGCCAGCGTCAGGTACAGCAGCGCGGCCAGCCACAGATAGCCCGGCCAGGCCAGCACCCGCTGGAGCCAGAAGGGCGCACCCGTACGGCCGGAGACCAGGGCGCCGACGCTCAGCAGCGGCAGGAGGTACGCGGCGACCGTACCGGCTCGGCGCAGGGAGCTGCCCTCGGCCGTCGTGTCGCCGACGAAGCGGCGCCACAGATAGCGGTGCACCCCGACGAGCAGGGCGAGCACCACGACCGCCGTCAGCGCGAGACCGGCCACTGCCATGTGCGACTCCTCCGCCCGTCGTGCGTCCTGTCAGGCACGTTCTCGGCGCAGAGCCCTGACGCCACGGAACCCGATCACACCGACGGCCGTCCCCAGGAGAAAGGACGTGATGGCGAGCAGCAGATGCACCCAGAAGTACGCAGTCGGGTCACCCGCGTCGTCGAAGGCGAGTCCGCTGCCGTCCTTCCACAGGTTCTTGACGAAAGTGACCCAGATGAACCAGCTCCACACCCCGAACGCGAGCAGGAACCAGGAGACCGGGCGGCTGAGCTTCATGGTTCCAGTATCCCGCCCGCACTCCGGCGGTCTCGCCCGGGGTGGGCTGTCCCGGCGGCTCGCGCGGCGGGTCAAGCCGTCCGTATCCCCATCCACATCTTCGCCCTGTACGTTTCCGACCGTGCCCGCTCTGAAGAAGATCGCTTTGACGATCACCTCTGCCGCCTTGTTGTCCACTTTTGTCGTCAGCCCGGCGTCGGCGGTCGACAAGGACACCTCCGACAACCAGCCGAAACCACCCGCCCGCATGTCCCAGGTCGGTGGCGAACTGCTGGGCCGGACCGGCACGCAGGTGAAGCTGGGAGCCGGCGCCCCGGTACTGCCCGAGAAGCTCACGGGCAGGTCCTGGATCGTCGCGGACGCGGAGAACGGCCAGGTGCTCGCCGCGCACAACGCGCACTGGCGGCTGCCTCCCGCCTCCACCCTGAAGATGCTCTTCGCGGACACCGTGATGCCGGCGCTGCAGCCGAAGACCCGGACGTACACGGTGCAGGAGGAGGACCTCGCGGACCTCGGCGAGGGCAGCAGCCTGGTCGGCGTCAAGGAGCACCTCAACTACACGGTCCACGACCTGTGGCTCGGAGTGTTCCTGCGTTCGGGCAATGACGCGGTGCACGTGCTGTCCGCGATGTACGGCGGCGTCCCGAAGACCGTCGCCGACATGCAGGCGCACGCGGAGGAGTTGCAGGCGCTCGACACGACGGTGGTGTCGCCCGACGGGTACGACGCCCCCGACCAGGTCTCCAGCGCGTACGACCTGACGCTGTTCGCCCGCAGCGGGCTGCAGAAGGCGGACTTCCGGGAGTACTGCTCGACGGCCGAGGCGCAGTTCCCCGGCTCGGAGAAGAAGAACGGGAAGCGGCAGAGCTTCGCGATCCAGAACACCGACCGGCTGCTCACCGGTGCGGACGGCGTCGACCCGTACAAGGGCATCGCGGGCGTCAAGAACGGCTACACCACCCACGCGGGCAACACCTTCACGGGCGTCGCCGAACGCGACGGCAAGGTGCTGCTCGTCACCGTCATGAACCCCTCGTCCGAAGAGCCGCACGCCGTCTACAAGGAGGCCGCCGACCTCCTCGACTGGGGCTTCGACGCGAGCGGCAAGGTGACCCCGGTGGGCGAGCTGGTGCCGCCGCGGTCCGCCAGTACCGGGACGGACACCGATACGGGGAAGAGCCCGGCGGCGAACGGGAAGAGCGGCGGCAGCCACGGCTCCTCGCCCGCCACCAAGGCCGCCGGCGCGACCGGCGGGGGCGGCGGCATCGGGATCGCCCTGGGGATCGCCGGGAGCGTCCTGGTGCTGCTGGCCGGCGCGGTGTTCCTGGTCAACCGGCGCTGGCCGCTGCCGGACCTGGTGCGTCGCCTCCCTCGTCGCTGACGGCCGCCGCGTCCTTCCCGCTGTCCTCGCTGCTCCGCGTCGCCGTCCAGGCGGCGCAGAACAGCAGCAGCTTCGCGGTGAAGTTGATCCACAGCAGCAGTGCGACCGGCACGCCGAAGGCGCCGTACATGCTCTTCGTCGCGACGCCCCTCATGTAGCCGCCGAGCAGCAGCTTGAGCAGTTCGAAGCCGATCGCGCCGATCACCCCGGCGACCAGCAGCCTGCGCCGCGGGGGCTCGACGCCGGGCAGCAGCGTCAGCAGATAGAGCAGCAGCAGGAAGTCCGCGAGGGCCGCCACGACCAGGGCGGCCACCTGCAGCACCACACCGCCCACGCCGTGGTCCGAGATGCCCAGCAGACCGGCGGTCCGGCCGACGGCGACGGAACCGGCCGAGGAGACGGCGAGCGTCACGAGCGCCGCCCCGCCGAGACCGAGCAGCAGCCCGGCGTCCTTGAGCTTACGGATGACGGGGTTGCCCTGGTCCACGTCGTCCATGCCCCACACGGCGCGCAGACAGCCCCGCAGCGCGCCGATCCAGCCGACACCGGTGAGGAGCAGCAGCGCACCGGCGACCCCCCCGACCGTGCCCGCGTGAGCCACCAGATCGCCGATGCCGAGCTGCTCGGAGATGCCCGGCACCTGCTCGGTGAGCTTGTTCTCGATGGTGTGGAGCCGCTCGGTGGAGAGCAGCGCGGCACCGATCGCCGCGCCGACCGCGATCAACGGGAAGAGCGCCAGGAAGCTGATGAAGGTGATCGCGGCGGCGAGCCTGGCCCCGTGGACCCGCTCGAGCGTCTCGTACGAGCGCCAGGCGTGCGTCGCCATCAGCCGGGAGACGATCGGCCCGATGACAGGGAGGTTTTTCAGCCAGTCCATGACGTACGACTACCCTCCCGGACGCGGAAAACCGGAGGTCCGTCCACCGCCGTACGGGCTGACACTCCCTCAGTAACCCATACCGGTGAGTGTTGTAACAAATCCCTCGAAAGGGTTTTCTCGGGCGATACGGTCACCGTCATGTCTGTCGACACCGTGTCCCTGACCGGCTGGGGCCGTACCGCTCCGACGGCCGCCCTGCGCTTTCGCCCCCGTACCTACGAGGAGGCGGCGGCGACGGTACGCGGCTGCGGGCCCCGCGGCTCCATCGCCCGGGGCCTCGGCCGGGCCCACGGCGACGCCGCGCAGAACGCGGGCGGCTCGGTCCTCGACATGACCGCGCTGAACCGGATCCGCACCATCGACGCCGGGGCCGGGCTGGCGGTCTGCGACGCCGGGGTCAGCCTGCACCGGCTGATGGAAGTCCTGCTGCCGCTCGGCTGGTTCGTCCCCGTCACGCCGGCCACCCGCCAGGTCACCGTGGGCGGCGCGATCGGCGCCGACGTCCACGGCCGCAACCATCACTTCTCCGGCTCCTTCTCGCGGCACGTCCAGGAGCTGGAGCTGCTGACCGCCGACGGCGAGATCCGTACGGTCCGGCCCGGCACCGATCTCTTCGAAGCGACCACGGGCGGACTGGGCCTGACGGGCGTGATCCTCTCGGCCACGCTGCGGCTCCACCGCGTCACCAGCTCATGGATGTCGGTCGACACCGAACGGGCCGTCGACCTGGACGACCTGCTGGCCAGGCTCTCCGCCGGGGACCACCGCTACCGCTACTCGGCCGCCTGGGTCGATCTCCTCGCCCGCGGCCGGGCGACGGGGCGCTCCGTACTCACCCGGGGGGAGCACGTACCCCGGTACGCGCTCCCGCCGCGCGCTCGGCGCGCACCGCTCGCGTTCCGCCCGGGGCAGCTGCCGGCGGCACCCGCCCTCGTACCGGAGGGGCTGCTCGGCCGCACGTCCGGCGCCCTCTTCAACGAGTTCCGGTACCGCAGCGCCCCCGCGTACCGCATCGGCGAACTCCAGGGACTGTCCACGTTCTTCCACCCCCTGGACGGCCTGCCGCACTGGAACCGGATCCACGGCCGCGGTGGATTCGTGCGGTACCAGTTCGTCGTCGGGCACGGCCAGGAGGAGGCGCTGCGCCGGATCGTGCGCCGGCTCTCGCAGCGGCGCTGCCCGTCGTTCCTCGCCGTCCTCAAGCGGTTCGGCGCGCAGGACCCGGGCTGGCTGTCGTTCCCGATGCCCGGCTGGACGCTCGCGCTCGGTCTGCCCGCCGCGCTGCCCGGCCTGGCCGGGTTCCTGGACTCGCTGGACGAGGAGGTGGCGGGGGCGGGGGGCCGGGTCTGCCTGGCGAAGGACTCCCGGCTGCGGCCTCAGATGCTGGCCGCGATGTATCCGCGGCTGGCCGAATTCCGGTCGCTGCGCGCCGAGTTGGACCCGAACGGGGCGTTCCGCTCGGACCTGTCACGCCGCTTGGAGCTGTGACGGCGGTGCCGCCGCTGTGACCACCGGGACGGCCGCGACCACTGCGGCCGCTGCCGCCTTCTCTGTCTTCCGCCCTCCTGTTCCCTCGTCTTCCCCTGGTCTCCCCTCGTCTTCCCCTCGTCTGCAAGGAGCGTTCCGTGAAGGACGCCTTCGGTGCCCCGCAGTCCCTGCTCGTTCTCGGTGGCACATCCCGGATCGCGCTCGCCACCGCACGCCGGCTGATCGCCCGCCGGACCCGTACGGTCCGGCTCGCCGGCCGCCCCTCCCCCGCCCTCGACTCGGCCGCCGCGGAACTGCGCGCCCGGGGCGCCGACGTCCGTACGGTCGACTTCGACGCCCTCGACTCCGCGTCCCACGAGACCACCCTCGGCAAGATCTTCACCGAGGGTGACATCGACATGGTGCTCCTCGCCTTCGGTATCGCGGGCGACCAGGAGCGCGACGAGGAGGAGCCGCTCTCCGCGGTCCGGGTCGCGCAGACCAACTACACGGGGGCCGTCTCCGCCGGGCTGGTGTGCGCCGGCGCGCTCCAGGCGCAGGGTCACGGCTCGCTGGTGGTGCTGTCCTCGGTGGCCGGTGAACGCGTCCGCCGGGCCGACTTCATCTACGGCTCCAGCAAGGCGGGCCTGGACGCGTTCACGCAGGGTCTGGGGGACGCGCTGCGGGGCACGGGGGTGCATGTGATGGTCGTACGTCCCGGAGTCGTCCGGCCGGCAACGGCGGTCCGCCCCGCGACGCTGCGGCTCGCCGCGGCACGGTTCGCCGCCGCGCCGCTGGAGGCGTCGCCCCTCGTCACGACCCCGGACGAGGTCGCGGCAGCGATCGTGACGGGGCTGCGGCGGCGTTCGGAGACGGTGTGGGCGCCGGGGTCGCTGCGGGTGGTGATGTCGGCACTGCGGCATGTGCCGCGCCCGTTGTTCCGGCGGCTGCCGGTCTGAGCGGGCGGCCGCCGGGGCTCGCGGCGAAAGCGCGGGAGCCCAAGGAGCGGACAGGGCCCGCTCAGGGCTGCAGCGAGGGCTCGTCCACGGAGGAGCCGCCCTGCACGGGCACGGCGGGCGCGTCGTCCCCGGCGCGGAACGGGAACTCGTTGATCTTGCGCCAGACGCTGTCCCGGCCCTGCTCGTACAGCGCGAAGGAACCGCAGGTCCAGGCGGCCTCGTAGTCGGCGAGCTCCTCGTACGCCCGGTCCATCGCCTGCTCGGAGATGTCGTGCGCCACGGTGACATGCGGGTGGTACGGGAACTGGAGTTCGCGCACCAGCGGCCCGGAGTCGTCCCTGACCCGCTTCTGCAGCCACATGCAGGCCGAGGCCCCTTCGACGACCTGGACGAAGACGACCGGCGAGAGGGGGCGGAAGGTCCCCGTGCCGGACAGCCGCATCGGGAAGGGGCGGCCGCCCGTCGCGATCCGGGCGAGGTGCGCCTCGATCGCGGGCAGGTCGGCCGCCACGGCCTCGGTCGGCGGGAGGAGCGTGACGTGGGTGGGAATGCCGTACGCGGCAGGATCCCCGAAGCTCGCGCGCCGCTCCTGGAGCAGGCTGCCGTAGGGCTCCGGGACCGCGATCGAAACGCCGAGCGTTACGGTCCCCACGTCGTTCTCCTCAATCCTCGATGTCGGTGGTCCCCGGTGGTCATGGTCCGGGGGCCGATGGTCCTCGATGATCGATGGCCTGTTCTCGGCCATCCACCGGATGAACTTCCCGTCGCCAGTGTGACGCCTTAGACCGTGAAACCGCCAGGGTCCTTGGACTCAGTGCTTCGCGGGCAGAAAGCCCATCCGGTCGTACGTCCGGGCCAGGGTCTCGGCCGCGACGGAGCGGGCCTTCTCCGCGCCCTTGGCCAGGATCGAGTCCAGGGTCTCCGGGTCGTCCAGGTATTCCTCGGTGCGGGTGCGGAACGGTGTGACGAACTCGACCATGACCTCGGCGAGGTCGGTCTTGAGCGCACCGTAGCCCTTGCCCTCGTACTTCTGCTCCAGATCCGCGATACCGGTGCCGGTGAGCGTGGAGTAGATGGTCAGCAGGTTGCTGACACCGGGCTTCTCGACCCGGTCGAAGCGGATGACCGTGTCGGTGTCGGTGACCGCGCTCTTCACCTTCTTGGCGGTGGCCTTCGGCTCGTCGAGCAGGTTGATCAGGCCCTTCGGGGTGGCCGCCGACTTGCTCATCTTCGCCGACGGGTCCTGCAGGTCGTAGATCTTCGCCGTCTCCTTGAGGATGTACGGGTCCGGCACGGTGAACGTGTCGCCGTAGCTGCCGTTGAACCGCTCGGCGAGGTTACGGGTCAGCTCCAGGTGCTGGCGCTGGTCCTCGCCGACCGGGACCTGGTCGGCCTGGTACAGCAGGATGTCGGCGACCATCAGCATCGGGTACGTGAACAGACCGACCGTGGTGCGGTCGGCGCCCTGCTTGGCGGACTTGTCCTTGAACTGCGTCATCCGGGACGCCTCGCCGAAGCCGGTGAGGCAGTTCATCACCCAGCCGAGCTGGGCATGCTCGGGAACATGGCTCTGGACGAAGAGCGTGCAGTGCTCCGGGTCGAGACCGGCGGCGAGGAGCTGGGCGACGGCGAGCCGGGTGTTCGCGCGCAGCTCCGCGGGGTCCTGCGGAATGGTGATCGCATGCAGGTCCACGACCATGTAGAAGGCGTCGTGGGTTTCCTGCAGCGCCACCCACTGGCGGACCGCACCGAGGTAGTTGCCGAGGTGGAACGAGCCTGCGGTGGGCTGGATTCCGGAGAGCACGCGGGGGCGTTCAGAGGCCATGGGACCCATTGTCTCAGGTACGGAACCGTTCCCCGGCAGCCGGTGGGGAAGGGGTGCCCACGAGGTGGGGAGGGCGGCCGGAGCCGTACCGGGCGGCGGCCGGGGCCATACCGGCGGCGCTCGGATCCGGACCGGGCGGCGGCCGGGGCCATACCGGCGGACGGGCGCGCCGTGATGTGAAGGTTTCCTCGCCAGGGTTGCGACCGACGATACAAAGTGGGCACCATCCCCCGCCCACGCCGCACGACGAACGGAGATCCCGTGTCGATCACGGAAACTGCCATCGCCTCCGCCGAGGCGCACAGCGCGCACAACTACCATCCGCTGCCCGTCGTCGTCGCCACGGCGGACGGAGCCTGGATGACCGATGTCGAGGGCCGGCGCTATCTCGACATGCTCGCCGGATATTCGGCGCTCAATTTCGGTCACGGCAACCGGCGTCTGCTCGACGCGGCCAGGGCCCAGCTGGATCGGGTGACCCTCACCTCGCGCGCCTTCTACCACGACCGGTTCGCCGATTTCTGTACGCAGCTCGCCGAGCTGTGCGGCATGGAGACGGTGCTGCCGATGAACACCGGCGCGGAGGCCGTGGAGACCGCGGTGAAGACCGCCCGCAAGTGGGGCTACCGGGTGAAGGGCGTCCCGGACGGCATGGCGAAGATCATCGTCGCCGCGAACAACTTCCACGGCCGGACGACGACGATCATCAGCTTCTCCACGGACCCGGAGGCGCGGGAGGACTTCGGCCCTTACACGCCGGGGTTCCAGATCGTGCCGTACGGGGATCTGACCGCGCTCGCGGAGGCGATGACCGAGAACACCGTGGCGGTACTGCTGGAGCCGATCCAGGGCGAGGCGGGGGTGCTGGTGCCGCCGCCCGGCTATCTCCCCCGGGTGCGCGAGCTCACCCGCGAGCGGAACGTGCTGTTCATCGCGGACGAGATCCAGTCGGGCCTGGGCCGGACCGGGAAGACCTTCGCCTGTGAGCACGAGGGTGTCGTGCCGGACATGTACGTGCTCGGCAAGGCGCTGGGCGGTGGTGTGGTGCCGGTGTCGGCGGTCGTCTCCTCGCAGGACGTGCTCGGGGTGTACCGGCCCGGTGAGCACGGTTCGACGTTCGGCGGGAATCCCCTCGCGTGCGCGGTCGCGCTGGAGGTCATCGCGATGCTCCGTACCGGCGAATTCCAGCAGCGGGCGACCGAGCTCGGCGAACACCTCCACCAGGAGCTGGGGCTGCTGCTGAGCGGGGGCGCGGTGACGGAGGTACGGGGACGCGGGCTGTGGGCGGGCGTCGACATCGCGCCGAGCCACGGCACCGGCCGGGAGATCTCCGAGAAGCTGATGGACCGTCGGGTGCTGGTCAAGGACACCCATGGCTCGACGATCCGGATCGCCCCGCCGCTGGTGATCAGCAAGGAGGACCTGGACTGGGGGCTGGAGCAGCTCCGCGACGTCCTGCGCGGCTGAGCCCGGCGCCCGGGCCGCCGGGCCGGGGTCTAGAGAGGATGACGTGGGGCAGGAAGTGGGCGTACTCGTCCGTGACCAGCCCCGCCGATTCCCGGATGCCGAGCCCGGCCGCCTCGTCCTGGACGACCCACGCCCCCAGCACCACCCGGTTGCCGTCGTAGTCCGCCAGCGCCGCCAGTTCCTGGTGACAGCACGGCTCGTCCCGCAGCACGGCGGGGCTGCCCGGCTCATGGATCGTGACCCCGGCCCCCTCCCGGCCGAGCAGCGGCTTGGCGACACAGCCCGCGCCCTTCCCCGCACCCGCACCCGTCGCCGCGAGTTCGCGCGGGCCGTCCAGGCAGGCGGGGAGCAGGTCCACCGAACGTCCGAAAGTAGAGTCCTTGATGTGCTCCTCGGGATGATCTGCGCGCTCGGCGCCGCTGTCTGCTTCGGTACGGCCTCCGTCCTGCAGGCCGTCGCCTCGCGGGCCGCCGCCGAGCCGGGGTCGGGCGCGGGGGTCGATCCGGCGCTGCTGCTGCGCGCCCTGCGTCAGTGGCGCTATCTCGCCGGACTCGCCCTCGACGGCTGCGGTTTCATCCTCCAGATCATCGCGCTGCGGTCCCTGCCGATCTACGTCGTGGGCGCCGCCCTGGCGGCGAGTCTCGCGGTGACGGCGGTGGTCGCCGCCCGGCTTCTCGGCGTGCGGCTGAGCGGCGTCGAGTGGACCGCGGTCGGGGTCGTCTGCGCGGGCCTGGGCATGCTGGGGCTCGCCGCCGGCGGCGAGGGCCACGCGGCCGGTCCGGCGGCCCTGAGCTGGTGGATGCTGGGGATCTCGCTGGGCATTCTGCTGATCGGCGCGGGGGCCGGACGCCTCCCGGACAAGCCGCGGGCGCTCGTCCTGGGGCTCGGCGCGGGGTGCGGTTTCGGAGTGGTGGAGGTCGCCGTCCGGCTGATCGACGACCTGTCCCCGACGGCGCTGCTCGCCAATCCCGCGGTGTACGCGCTGCTGCTGGGCGGCGGTTCGGCGTTCCTGCTGCTCACCTCGGCGCTGCAGCGCGGTTCGGTGACGACGGCGACGGCCGGCATGGTGATCGGCGAGACGATCGGCCCGGCGCTGGTGGGCGTCATCTGGCTCGGAGACCGTACGCGTGCGGGCCTCGGCGGACTGGCGGTCGCCGGTTTCGTGGTGGCGGTGGCGGGTGCGCTGGCCCTGACCCGGTTCGGCGAGGCCCCGGCGGACACCGCCGAACCGGACAGGCCGACGGTCCCGCAAAGTCCGTGATGTCCGGGGCGTCGGCGAGCGCATACCAGCGACGGCCAGGACGGGATCGTCATCGCCGTCCGCAGCTGGAGACTGGGGCGCCTACGCCGCCGAAATCAGCCGCCGACCGATAGGGAAGTAGCTCACGTGGACATCCGGCCGTGTTTGGAAGGCGATCTCGAAATCCTGGAGAGGGACGGGACCTCGAACAGGCGGTGAGCCCTGATCACGGATCGACGCCTGGAGCCTGACGGATCTCCGTCCGGCAGGTTGGATGCGCTCATGCATTCGGTAAGACAGACCCTGGCTGGGCTTTGCGGGCGAGCAGTTGAATCTCCTGGAACTGCCGCCGGTCGGTGGGCTGAGGTTCGCGAACCATCCGGGCCACCTCGGCCAACCCGGACCTGCGCAGCATCGCGGCGAGGTGATCAGGCCACCACCGATAGGCCGGCGCGACCGCGTGATCGAAGACCTGCGTCGGGTGAGACGGGTCATCGCTTGCCGAAAAGCCGACCAGAAGGTGGCCGCCAGGTGCCAGCACACGATGGAACTCCGCCAGGATGACGGGGAGTTCCTGCGGCGGAGTGTGGATGATGGACCAACGTGAGAGTACGCCGCCCAGCGCGCCGTCAGCGATGTTCGACGCGGCCATCGAGCCCACGTCGAACCGCAGGCCCGGATAGGCCTGTCGAGCCAACTCGATCATCGCAGGAGAGGCGTCGACGCCGAACGCCGCCAGCCCCAACTCGTCCAGATGAGCGGTGATATGGCCGGGCCCACACCCCAGGTCCGCGACCTGACCGTCCCCACTCGCACGTACGACCTCGGCGAAGGCACCCAAGATCGCGCGGTCCAGGGGACTGTCACGCAGCGTGTCGCGGAACAGCTGCGCATAGGTGGCGGCAGCAGCGTCGTAAGCCTCGCGGGTGGCGCTGAGGGCATCGTGTTCGACCATGCTCGCGACAGTAGTTCCCGGCCCCGGGGCGAGCCGAGAGAATCACGAACTTCCCTCCCGCCCGTTCGCCCACGGCCCCACCGAGAACCCGAGTGCCGGCGGCGCGAGCCGACGCCGGTACCCGCCGGCTGCGAACCCATCACTCGGTGTCGGTGACCAGGCAGACGAGGCTTCCGCGTTCCCGACCGACCTCATGGCAGCACTCGCAACAGTGCCTCCAGCGCGCCCGCCCAGGCGCTGTCGGTCGGCGTCCCGTAGCCGATGACCAGCGCGTCGCGCACCGGCGCCGCGTCCGGGTGCCGGAAGCGCGAGAACCCCTCCAGTGCCAGCCCCTGCCAGGCGGCCGCCCGCAGCACCGACGCCTCGCTGCCCTCCGGGAGTTCGAGCACGGCATGCAGCCCGGCGGCGATACCGCTGATCCGGACACCGGGGGCCTGTTCCGCCAGCGCCGCGACGAGTTGGTCGCGACGCCGGCGGTAGCGCAGCCGCATCGAGCGCACATGACGGTCGTACGCGCCCGACTCGATGAACTCCGCGAGCGTCAGCTGTTCCAGCGCACTCGACGACCAGTCGCTCAGCCCCTTCGCCCCGGCCACCTCCCCCACCAGGTTCGTCGGGAGCACCATCCACCCCAGCCGCAGTCCCGGCGCCAGCGACTTGCTCGTCGTCCCCAGGTGCACGACGTGTTCGGGGTCGAGGCCCTGGAGCGCGCCGACCGGCTGCCGGTCGTAGCGGAACTCGCCGTCGTAGTCGTCCTCCAGGATCAGTCCGCCCGTACCGCGCGCCCAGTCGACCGCCGCGGCCCGCCGGTCGGGGTGGAGCGGCACCCCCGTCGGGAACTGGTGCGCGGGCGTCATCAGGGCCGCGCCCACACCGCGCAGCCCGGCCAGTTCCCCCGTCCGGGCCCCGAGTCCGTCGACCGGCAGACAGGGCATGCGCAGCCCCGCGTCCGCGAGCAGCCGCCAGTGCACGTCCAGTCCGTACGACTCGACGGCCACCTCCCGCACCCGCCGCTTGCGCAGCACCGCCCCCATCAGCTTCAGCGCCTGCACGAAACCGGCGCAGACCACGATGCGCTCCGGTTCCGCGTACACACCGCGGGCGCGGGCCAGGTAGTCGGCGAGTACGGTGCGCAACTCGATGCGCCCGCGCGGATCTCCGTACCCGAAGGCGTCGTTGGGCGCGGCGGTCAGGGCGCGGCGGGCCGCCTTGAGCCAGTCGGCGCGCGGGAACGTCGAGAGGTCGGGCGATCCCGGCAGCAGGTTGTGGGCGGGCCGGGACCGCGCCGGCCGGGACCGCGCCGGCCTCCTGGCCGCCGGGCGCGGCTCGGCCCGCTGCGCCACTCTGGTCCCCGAACCCTGCCGGGCGGTGAGCCAGCCCTCGGCGACCAGCTCCGCGTACGCGTCGGCGACGGTGTTCCGGGCGATGCCGAGGTCGACGGCGAGGCTGCGGGAGGAAGGCAGCCGGGTGCCGGGCGCCAGCCGCCCCGTTCGTACGGCCTCGCGCAGCGCGTCCATCAGCCCGGCCCGCAGCCCTGCCGAGCCGGTCGTTTCGAGATGCAGGTCGGCACCCAAGGTGGCCCAGGAATCCGTCATGGAAATGGACCATACCGATGCGCCACCTGCGCCGTAACGTCGTACCCATGACGACCAACGAACACAGCCACCCGACGTCCGAACTCAACCCCGAGCACACGCCTCGTACGCGCTGGGCCGAGCTCGCCCCCGATGTCTACAAGGCCATGGTCCGGCTGGACGCGGCATCCCGCAGGGGCCTCGACCCGGTGATCGGGGAGCTGGTGAAGATCCGCTCCTCGCAGCTCAACCACTGCGCGTTCTGCCTCGACATGCACACCAAGGACGCGCTCGCGGCGGGCGAGTCCATCGAGCGGATCGTCCAGCTCAGCGCGTGGGAGGAGTCGCGGCACTTCTACACGCCGAAGGAGATCGCGGCCATCGAGCTGACCGAGGCCGTGACCGTGCTGACCGACGGTTTCGTGCCGGACGAGGTGTGGGAGAACGCTGCCAAGCACTTCGACGAGACCGAGCTCGCCCACCTCGTCGCCGCGATCACGACGATCAACGCGTGGAACCGGTTCGCGGTGACCACCCGCATGGTCCCCGGCCACTACAAGCCGGGCGACATCAAGCACTGACCCGACAGGCCCGTACCCACGCCCCGCAACCGCTCGACACCCCCACAGGAGCCCCGCCATGACCGCATCCGTCCTCCGCGCCCTGCACCACGACCGCGCGCCCGGCGACCCGCTGGTCCTCCCCGGCCCGTGGGACGCGGCGAGCGCCCGCGTCTTCGCCGAGGCGGGCTTCCCGGCGCTCGCCACACCCAGCGCCGGAGTCGCGGCCTCGCTCGGCTACGAGGACGGGGCAACGCCCGCCGCCGAGATGTTCGCGGCCGTCGCCCGGATCGTGCGCGCCGTCCCGGCCGGCGTACCCGTCTCGGCGGACATCGAGGGGGGTTACGGACTGGCCCCGAAGGAGCTCGTCGAGCGGCTCCTGGACACCGGGGCCGTCGGCTGCAACCTGGAGGACTCGGCCGGGGGCACCCTCGTCGACGCCCAGCGGCAGGCGGACCGGCTGGCGGAGGTACGGGCGGTCGCGGGCGACCGGCTCTTCGTCAACGCCCGCGTCGACACGTACGTCCACGGCGTGCCCGACGGCACGGACCAGGAGGCGGAGACGGTGCGCCGCGCCCTGCTGTACGTGGCGGCGGGCGCGGACTGCGTCTACCCGATCATGGCCCCGCCCGAGGCCCTGCCCCGGCTGTCCGCCGCCGTCCCGGGCCCGCTCAACGCCCTCGCCCGGGCCGACGGCCCCACCCCGCGCGAGCTCGGCGCACTGGGCGCCACCCGGATCACCTTCGGCCCCGGACTCCAGCGCCGGGCCATGGCGGCCGTACGCGAGATCGCGGACGAGCTGCGGAAGGAATAGGCGCTGCGGGGTTCGGCACGATCGGGCAGCCGCCCGGTGCGGCCGCGCTCGCGGTCGGGCCCGTCTGCCGCCGAAGGCCGCCAGGGTCCGTTCCAGCATCGGCATGGCCCGCACCACGTTGCGGTTGAGCGGCGGGAAGAGCGAGTACTTGATGGGCCAAAACAGCGGGCTGGTCGCCTCGGTCAGTGCTGGAAGGATCATCGTCACGCGCATGACAGCCGAGACTCGGGAAGGGGCGCGGTCGGTTCCCGGCCACGGCCGTACGGACGCCGCCGCCCCCGGCAGCGGCTGCTGACAGGGGCGGCGGGGTACGCGTCGAAGGCGTACGGATCAGATCAGGCTGATCAGATGAGGCCGAGCTCGCGGACCGCGTCGCGCTCCTCGATGAGCTCCTGCACCGACGCGTCGATGCGCGTACGGGAGAACTCGTTGATGTCCAGGCCCTGGACGATCTCGTACTTGCCGTCCTTCGTGGTGACCGGGAAGGACGAGATGATGCCCTCGGGCACGCCGTAGGAGCCGTCCGACGGGATACCCATGGAGGTCCAGTCGCCGGCGGCGGTGCCGTTGACCCAGGTGTGGATGTGGTCGATGGCGGCGTTGGCGGCGGAGGCGGCCGAGGACGCGCCACGGGCCTCGATGATCGCGGCGCCGCGCTTGGCGACGGTCGGGATGAAGGTGTCGGCCAGCCACGTCTCGTCGTTGACGAGCTCGGCGGCGTTCTTGCCGGCGACCTCCGCGTGGAAGATGTCCGGGTACTGGGTCGCCGAGTGGTTGCCCCAGATCGTCAGCTTCTTGATGTCGGAGACGGCGGCACCGGTCTTGGCGGCCAGCTGCGAGATCGCGCGGTTGTGGTCGAGGCGGGTCATCGCGGTGAAGCGGTCGGCCGGTACGTCCGGGGCGGCGGCCTGCGCGATGAGCGCGTTGGTGTTGGCCGGGTTGCCGACGACGAGGACCTTGATGTCGTCCGCGGCGTTGTCGTTGATGGCCTTGCCCTGCGGCTTGAAGATGCCGCCGTTGGCGGAGAGCAGGTCGCCGCGCTCCATGCCCTTCGTACGCGGGCGGGCGCCGACCAGCAGGGCGACGTTGGCGCCGGCGAAGCCGACGTTGGCGTCGTCGGTGATCTCGATGTTGCGCAGCAGCGGGAACGCGCAGTCGTCGAGCTCCATCGCGGTGCCTTCGGCGGCCTTGAGACCCTGCGGGATCTCCAGGAGACGCAGGTTGACCGGCACGTCCGGGCCGAGCAGGTGGCCGGAGGCGATGCGGAAGAGCAGCGCGTAGCCGATCTGACCGGCTGCGCCGGTGACGGTGACATTCACGGGAGTGCGGGTCATGGCGATCTCCGTTAGACAGCTGGCGGTGGGGGCTCCTGGCCCCTGGTGCTGGACGTCTCTGAATCTTGATGTGAAGAGATATCCAGCGATCAGGCTATCCGACCCGGATCCTCCGGGCGGCCCGGCCCCCTGTGGCACCGCACACAACCCGTCACACAGCGCTCACGCGGCCGAATCACGTCACCCGGGAGGCGGTAGCTCGACGGCGAGGCGTTTGCGCCGTTGCAAGGTGGTGGGGACGTTTGCTCCGCTGCCCGGTGGTGAGGCGTTCGCGCCGCATCGGGCCGAGGGTGGGCGCGTTACCGCTGCAGGAGCGTTACATCGTTGCGGAAGCGATCACGCCGTTGCGTAGCGATCACACCGTGGCGGAATGGTCACTTCCGTGCCACAGGCCACAGGGTTCCCTTGTACCGGTCTTCGCCGTCCACAAGGCTGAACGCAGGACGAGGGCAGGGCCGCTCACGTCGTCACGTTCCGGAGCGGCTGCGTTCCGGTGGCCCCGTCCTCGGGTGTCCGTCCCTTCTCGGGGGAGGGGACGGACACCATCCGTCGGCGGCGCGGCCGTACGGGCGGGCTCAGCGGATCGCGAAGTGGACCGCGTCCTCCAGGAACGGGATGTCCAGCCACGGCTTGGGCTGCGCCACCAGCGCGAGCATCACGATGAGGAAGCCGAGCAGTCCGTACGTCACCAGGTCGGTGAAGCGGGAACGGACCGCCAGCATGCCCACCGACGGGACGACGATCCGCAGCACGGCGCCCCCGATGAGGGCCACGCCGATCAGCATCGTGCCGATCCTGAAGGCCTCGGCGAACGGGTCGACGGCCACGATCAGCAGCCCGATCCCGGCCGTGCAGAGCACGGCGAGCAGCGGCCACTGCCGGGCCGGGGCGGGCGCGTTCCCGGACGCGGCCCGGCCACCGCCCTCGGGGCGCGCGGTGTCCCGGGTGAACAACGGGAACCTCCGCGACGGGCGTGCGGCCGGGGCGACCGCCGGGGCGCTGTTACCGGTGCCGGCGTCCGCGTCACCGGCGTCATCACCGGCAGCCGCTGCCGCCTTGCCACGCGCCGCCGCGGCCTCGTCCGCCGTACCGTCACCGGCGTCGGCTCCCGCACCGGCCACGTCCGCCCCCGCCTTCGCGTCCGTGTCCGTTTGCACCTCCGACGGCGCCGGAGGCGTCCGGTCAGCCGCGGCGGCCGGGTCGGCCGGACTCGTACCAGCACCCATGACGTTCCTCCCGGATCGGGTCGGCCGACTCAGACGGCGTCGGCCGCGTTGCGCTCGGCCGCCTCGACCACGTTGACGAGCAGCTGGGCGCGGGTCATCGGGCCGACACCGCCCGGGTTCGGGGAGATCCACGCGGCGACCTCGGCGACGCCCGGGTGGACGTCCCCGACGATCTTGCCGTTCTCGTCCCGGCTGACGCCGACGTCGAGCACGGCCGCGCCCGGCTTCACGTCCTCGGGCTTGATGATGTGCGGCACTCCGGCGGCGGCGACGATGATGTCGGCCTGCTTGAGCTGGGCGGAGAGGTCACGCGTACCGGTGTGGCACTGGGTGACGGTGGCGTTCTCGGACTTACGGGTCAGCAGCAGCGGGATCGAGCGGCCGATGGTGACGCCGCGGCCGACGACCACGACATGCGCGCCGTTGATCTCCACGTCGTGGTGGCGCAGCAGCTGGACGACGCCCTGCGGGGTGCAGGGCAGTGGGCCCGTCTCGTTGAGCACGAGGCGGCCGAGGTTCATCGGGTGGAGGCCATCGGCGTCCTTGGCCGGATCCATCAGTTCCAGGACGCGGTTGGTGTCGATCCCCTTGGGGAGGGGGAGCTGCACGATGTAACCCGTGCACTCAGGGTTGGCGTTGAGCTCCCGTACGACGTCCTCGATCTCCTCCTGGGTGGCGGTGTCGGGGAGTTCGCGCTGGATGGAGCCGATGCCGACCTGCGCGCAGTCTCGGTGCTTGCCGTTCACGTACCACCGGCTGCCCGGGTCGTCCCCGACGAGCAGGGTTCCCAGGCCAGGGGTGATGCCCTGCGCCTTGAGGGCCGCCACGCGGACGGTGAGATCGGACTTGATCGCGGCTGCGGTGGCCTTGCCATCGAGAATCTGGGCAGTCATGTCCCCATACTCGCGGATGACCCCGCCCGCATACCAATTCCGGGTGCCGTGGATGGCCGGCAGATTGCGCTTGCACAACACATTCGGCAATCGGCTGGACAAAAAGCCGATGTCAAGACAACGATGAGCCGCGCAGTACCGCGGACAGTGTCGGGGGGACAGACCGTACTCATTGCGCATGATTCCTCCGCCCGGACCGCATCGTCCCCGCACTTTCGCAACGGAGGAATTTCGCCATGAGCAACGGCGACCCGAACAACCCCTACGGTCAGCAGCCGGGCGGGCAGCCGGGCTACGGCTACCCTCAGCAGACCCCGCAGGGCGTGCCCCAACAGGGCTACGGCTACCCCTCGGCTCCGCCCGTCCCGCAGTTCGGCGCCGCAGGCTTCGGCGGGGGCCCGCTGGAGATGCCGGGCGGCGTCAAGGCCGCCCGCGTCATGCTCTACGTGATCGGCGGCCTGCAGCTCATCGGCGCGATCCTCTTCGTCCTCTCCGCCGTGGCCGTGAACGCCGCCAAGAACGACGCGACGCTCCAGGACGACGTCCAGTTCCAGCAGCTCGCCGACTACTCCGGCGGCGCGCTGTGGGGCCTCTCGGTCCTCGTGCTGCTGTGGGGCGTCCTGGCCGTGTTCCTCGCCGTGAAGTTCGGCAAGGGCGGCAACGGAATCCGCATCACCGCCATTGTCTTCGGTTCGATCACCGCGCTTCTCGGTATCTACCCGTTCATCGTGGTCGGCCTCGTCCACACGGTTCTGTCGATCCTGGTCATCGTCTTCGTGGCGCGCGCCGACGGCAGCGCCTGGTTCAACCGTCAGCAGCAGCCGCAGTACTGAACCTGCCGGTCTGTCGTTCCCGCACGGGAACAGGAAGGCCGTAAACCCGCACGCGCGTGGGTTTACGGCCTTCGGCGTTTTCCGGGTGCCGACCGACCCGCTCCGGGCGCGGCTCCCCGAACGGTCAGCGGTCGGCGCCGAGGGCGCCCCCGGAGACCGGCTCCGGAAGACGCCCTCGGCGTTCGTTCACGCCGCTCGTTCGTTCACGCTGCTCAGTGGAAGAAGTGCCGCGTACCCGTGAAGTACATCGTCACGCCCGCCTTCTTCGCGGCCTCGACGACCAGCTCGTCACGGACCGAACCGCCGGGCTGCGCCACGGCCTTGATGCCGGCCGCGGTCAGGATCTCCAGGCCGTCCGGGAACGGGAAGAACGCGTCCGAAGCGGCGTACGCACCGCGCGCACGCTCCTCACCTGCCCGCTCGACGGCGAGCTTCGCGGAGTCGACGCGGTTGACCTGGCCCATGCCGACGCCGACCGAGGCGCCGCCCTTGGCGAGCAGGATCGCGTTGGACTTGACCGCGCGGCACGCCTTCCACGCGAAGGCGAGCTCCTTGAGCTCGTCGGCACAGAGCGCCTCACCCGTGGCCAGCGTCCAGTTGGCCGGGTCGTCGCCGTCGGCCTGGAGGCGGTCGGTCACCTGAAGCAGCGCGCCGCCGTCGATCGGCTTGACCTCGACCTCGGCGGACGGGGCGTCGGGGCAGCGCAGCACGCGGATGTTCTTCTTGCGGGCGAGCACCTCGACGGCGCCGTCCTCGTACGCCGGGGCGACGATGACCTCGGTGAAGATCTCCGCGACCTGCTCGGCCATGGCCACCGTCACCGGGCGGTTGACGGCGATGACGCCGCCGAACGCCGACAGCGGGTCGCAGGCGTGCGCGTTGCGGTGCGCCTCGGCGACGTCGTCGGCGATCGCGATGCCGCACGGGTTGGCGTGTTTGATGATCGCGACGCACGGCTCGGCGTGGTCGTACGCGGCCCGGCGCGCGGCGTCGGTGTCCGTGTAGTTGTTGTACGACATCTCCTTGCCGTGCAGCTGCTCCGCCTCGGCCAGGCCGCCGGCGCCGGAGGTGTAGAGCGCGGCGGGCTGGTGCGGGTTCTCGCCGTACCGCAGGACGTTCTTGCGCTCGTACGTGGCACCGAAGAAGTCGGGGAAGCCCGAGTCGTCGGCGGCGGCGTAGTCGTCGGCGAACCAGGAGGCCACGGCCACGTCGTACGCGGCGGTGTGCTGGAACGCCTCGGCGGCCAGCCGCTTGCGGGCGGTCAGGTCGAAGCCGCCTGCCTTGACCGCGGCGAGGACGTCGGCGTACCGCTCGGGGCTGGTGACGACGGCCACGGACGGGTGGTTCTTGGCGGCGGCGCGGACCATGGACGGGCCGCCGATGTCGATCTGCTCCACGCACTCGTCGGCGGACGCGCCGGAGGCGACGGTCTCCTTGAACGGGTAGAGGTTCACGACCACCAGGTCGAACGGCTCCACGCCGAGTTCGGCGAGCTGCTCGCGGTGGGCGTCCAGGCGCAGGTCGGCGAGGATGCCGGCGTGTACGCGCGGGTGCAGCGTCTTGACGCGGCCGTCCAGGCACTCGGGGAAGCCGGTGAGCTCCTCGACCTTGGTGACCGGCACTCCGGCGGCGGCGATCCTCCCGGCGGTGGAGCCGGTGGAGACGAGCTCGACACCCGCCTCGTGCAGACCGCGGGCGAGGTCTTCGAGCCCCGTCTTGTCGTAGACACTGACCAGGGCGCGGCGGATGGGCTTATTCACCGACATGACCGAGATGAACCTTTCGTCCCTCAATGCGATAGCCGTCACGGGCGAGCCGCCCCACGGCCTCGACGAGCAGCTTGCGCTCGACTTCCTTGATGCGTTCATGGAGAGCGGCTTCGCCCTCCGTCGTGTCCTCTTCGGTCACCTCGACCACGCCCTGCGCGATGATCGGACCGGTGTCGACGCCGTCGTCGACGAAGTGGACGGTGCACCCGGTGACCTTCACGCCGTACGCGAGTGCGTCACGCACCCCATGGGCACCGGGAAAGCTGGGGAGCAGGGCGGGGTGGGTGTTGATGATCCGGCTGCCGAACCGGGCGAGGAACTCTCTGCCGACGATCTTCATGAATCCCGCGGACACCACGAGGTCCGGGCGGTGCTCGGCCGTCGCGGCCGCGAGGGCCGCGTCCCATTCCTCGCGGGTGGCGTAGTCCTTGACCCGGCACACGAAGGTCGGCAGTCCGGCGCGCTCCGCCCGTTCCAGACCGACGATGCCGGAGCGGTCGGCGCCGACCGCGACGACCTGGGCACCGAAGCCCTCGGGGTCGTCGCCGATGGCGTCGAGCAGGGCCTGAAGGTTCGTACCGGAGCCGGAAACCAGGACGACCAGACGGGCCGGTGCGGGGGAAGGGGGCGGGGAGGCCACGGCTGGGCCCTTTCTCGCGTGCTGAAGCAGAGTGACGCTGATTTGTATGGTCGTACGAAAGAATCGAGCCCCGTGATAGGGGAACTCTACGAACGAGCCGACCGTCAGCAACGATACCGGCACCTCTGGGGACCCCCACGGGACGGGGGTGAGGGGCCATGGGGCGGCCACGGATCGGTTGGGGCCGGTGGCCGATCGGGGTGTGGGTCGGCGGGGCGATCGGCCGGGGACCGACTGCGGAATGCGTGGGAGTGTCCGGGGGACGGGTATCGGCCGCCCGGCGCAGCCGCTCCCAGCTTTCGGCCCCTCCTGGCCGGGAGGTAGCGTCAGGGGACAGGGAACCGTCCGCAGGGCGGAAATGACGAGATGGGGAAGACGTTCACCATATGCAGGACCGACGCCGCCGCACCGCCTTCCGCCACCCGCTGCCCGAGCGGACCTCGCTGCTGCTGCGAGAGCGCCAGTCCCCTACGGGCCCTTCCTCTCCTTCCGGTTCTTCACCTTCCGGTTCTTCATCTTCCGGCGCTCCTTCCGATGACAACCCGTTCGCCGCGCCGCCGGAGAACCGGCCCGATCAGCCCTGGCAGCCCCGCCATCCTTCGAACACCGGCAACGGCGGGAACGGCCGGGGGAACGGAGGCCGGGGCAACGGCGACGGGTCGCCGGAGGACGGTTCCTCCGACGACCGGCCGGTCTGGGGCAGCCAGTGGAGCAGCCGGCAGCCCGGTCGCCAGAGCGGCGGCTTCGGCGGTCGCCCCGGAGGCCCGGGCGGGCCGAACGGCCGGGGCGGGCCGAACGGCCGGGGCGGCCCCGAGGACAAACCCGGCGGACTGCGCTGGGATCCGACCGACCCCGCCCAGCGGCGCGCCCGCTACGCGCTGCTCTCCGGTATGTGGGCCTTCTTCTTCGCGCTCTTCGACTTCCCTGAGATCGCCCTGCTGCTCGGCGTGCTCGCCGTGTACTGGTCGATCAGCTCCCTCCGGGCGAAGCCGAAGGGGGCATCCGCACCGGGCGGCGCCACCAGCGCCCCGGTGGCGGGCGCGGCGTCCGGTGCGCCGGCTGCCGGTCCGCTTCAGGGTTCCGGTTCCGGGCATGTCCCCGCGGCCGGCGCACCCGGCGCGCCCGCTCCGGGCTACGGCAGGCAGCAAACCACGGCCGCGGTCAGCGGGCTGGTGACGGCGCTGCTCGCGCTCTCGATCGTCGCGACGACGTTCACGGTGCAGCTGGTCTACCGCGACTACTACACCTGTGTGAACGACGCCCTGACCAAGTCCGGCCAACTGGCCTGCAACGACCAGCTGCCGAAGCCGCTGGAGCCCTTCTTCGGCGTCAAGAAGTGACACCTCGCGTGATTCACGACGGTCCGGTCTCTTCGGGAGGCCGGACCGTCGTCCGTTCGTGCCAGGGATCGGTCGGCAGGAAGTCGTACGACTCGGAGTCCTCGGCCTTCCCGCCGCCCGCCGCGGCGGGAAGGCCCCCGGGGGCCCATCCGGGGGTGGGCGGCGTTCCCGGCGTGGACACCGGCTCGGCCTTCTCGCCCGCTTCCCCGGGCCCGGACCGTGTCCACCACCGCCGTCGGCCGCCGTCCGTCCGCCCAGGCGCCTGCTCGAGCACCTCCGCAGGCGCCTGGGCGACGGGTGCCTCTTCCGTCGCCCCGTCCGTCGCCCCTTCAGCCGCCTCTGCCGCCGTCCGCTCCGCCGCCTCTGCCGTCTCCTCCTGCGCCGGACCCCGCCGCCACCACCGACCCCCGTCGCCGCCCCGCAGCCGCCAGGCCCGCACCAGGAGCGCCCCGGGGACCCCGAGCAGCGTCGTCCACGCCAGGGCCGCCGCACCGGTCAGCCACCACACCGGGCCGAACTCCGCCAGCGTCCGGGTGCCGAGCGGTCCTCCCGCGGCCGCGGCCAGCACCGCCGTACCCACCCCGCACCCCAGCGCCCCCAGCCCGGCCGTCAGCGCGGTCTCCCGCAGGCCCCACGCCTCGTCCCGTGCGGCGTGGGCGGGCGCGGCCCGCCGCACCGTGAACCAGGCGACCGTCACCCCGGCCGCGACCGGCACCGCCGCGGCCGCCCAGTTCGGGGCCGCCCCCGGACCCTGGTCCGGCACCGCGGCGAGCAACGGGAAGACGGGCAGCGCCGGGCGCCCCGAGAACGCGAGCGGGGTGACCGTGGACGCCGTACCGAGCGCGAAACCCGGCCCGAGTCCGTACGCGGCACCCCACACCGCCGCGTTCGGCACCAGCACCAGCGCGAGCAGCACCACCGAGACCCGGCCCACCCAGTCGCCCGAGAGCTGGACGAACGACTGCTGAGCCGCCGGACCGTGCCAGACCAGTCCCACGGCTACGAGCAACGCCCCGCCGCCCAGCAGCACCGCCACCCCGGCCGCCGCCGACCGGCACACCGTGTCGGCACGCTTCCTGCACCCGTCACGCGCCAGCTCCTCGTGCAGGCGCACCGGCGCCCAGGACGGCGGCCCGATCGGGCGCCCGGATGCCGTCCAGACCCCGGCCGCCGCGGCGCCCGCCACCACAACGGCGGACGGGAAGAACAGCGAGGGCGCGTGCACGGTCAGCGAACCATCCCGCGCGTAGAGCGCCACAGCGGCCCCGACCAGCAGATATCCGCCGACGACCAGGGCGAACGCGGCCGCCGCCGAGGGCGCCGGACGCCCCTCGTCCGGCTCCAGGGCATCCCGGGCCGCCCGGTGCACCAGCCACACCGGCGCGACGGCGAGCAGCAGCGGAACGAGGCCCACCGGAGCGGGAACTCCGCCGAGCGTGTCGGTCCTGATCAGCTCGGCGCCATGGGCGAGCAGCCAGAGCCCGGCCGCCGTGTGGAGGGCGCCGCCGGGGCCGTCGTCGGGGGCCGGAGAGCTGATCCACAGCACCATGACGAGCACGGTGAGTGCACCCAGCCCCAGCCCGGCCGCGAGAACCCCACGCAGGAAGGTGAACGCCAGCACGGCGGACCGGCCCTGCTCTGCCGACAACGACGGGCTTCCTTCGGTCACTTGGGTCACCCCGTCATGCTCCCAACGACACGCGCTTATTCCGTGTAACAGGCGAACAGCCGCTGTGTCGCTCAATATGCGTTTATGTACTTTTTTGCTCAGCGCAGGTCCACGGGGGTTCATTCATGACGCAGAGCTCGACCGATGTGGCCGCCGCCCCTCCGCTCCCCCCCAAGGAGCGCCGCAGACTGCGCGAGGCGAAGTCGCTGAGTGAAGAGCAGGTCGCGATGGCGGTGGGCGTCACCCGGGCCACGGTCCGGTCCTGGGCGACGGGCCGCACCACGCCCCGCGGGCGAAAGGGTGCGGTGTATGCCAGGCTGATCAGCGGCGGCCGGAAGGGTCGGCAGGCCACGCCTTCGAGCGCCCGGACCAAGTCCACCGCGTCGAGCACCCGGCCGAAGGCCGCCGTCAAGCGGGTGGCCCGTCCGGCGATGCCGACGACGGTCGCGAGGCTGTCCAAGCTGTCCAAGCCGGTGACGTCCACGAAACCGCCGTCCCGTCCTCCGACCCCCGTCGAAGCCACCGGGAGCTCCGCCATGGCCCCGACCGAGCCCGGCACCACCCCCGATCTGCCCGGCACCCCCGACGCGTCCGGCGCGAGTGAAGCACCTGGGGCGACAGCACCGGCAGTTGAGGCACCGGCAGAGGCCGCGGTCGAGGCAGAGACAACGCAAGGGACAACGGCGGCTGAGACAGCAGCGGTGGCAGCGGCTGAGGCAGCAGCGGTGGCAGCGGAAGCCGCGGCGATCGAGGGATTCGATGCCTTGTACAAGCACTGCGCTGCCGCCCTTTTCCGGCAGACGTTCCTGCTGACCGGGCGCCGGAGTCTCTCCCAGGAGTCCGTCGCGCGGGCCTTCGCGCTGGCCTGGGACCGCTGGCCCGAGGTCGCGGCGGACCGGGATCCCGTGGGGTGGGTACGGGCGGCTGCGTACGAGTACGCGATGTCGCCCTGGCACCGGCTGCGACGCACGCACCGCGAGCTCGCCCCGCCGCCCGCCGAACCCGGTGCGCGCGTACTGCTCGACGCACTGCTCGACCTGCCGCCGTCGTACCGCCGCACCCTGCTGCTCCACGACGGTGTCGGCCTGGGCCTGCCGGAGACCGCGGCGGAGACCGAGGCCAGCACTCCGGCGACGGCGAGCAGGCTGATGAACGCCCGTGCCGCGGTCGCCGAGCGGCTTACCGAGCTGGCGGAACCGTCGTCCCCCGCCGAGCAGTCGGCGCTTCTGCACCAACAGCTCGGCACGCTCGCCGAGGCCCAGATCCCCGACTCGCTCCCCTCGCCCGACGTGATCCGTACGGACAGCGAGCACCGGGCCCAGCTGTGGACCAGGGCGGCCATCTCCTTCGCGGTGCTGCTCGTCGGGGCGACACTGTTCACCCTGGCGACGGCTCCGACGCGGTACGAGACCCCGGAATCACCCGCCCTGCAGGTCGAGGGGGTGCCGCCACGAAGTGGCCCGCAGAAGCTGACGCCGCAGGACCTGAACCTACGGAACCAGCTGCGCGGCGAAGTCGTACAGGGCCCGGCCCGGCTCCTCCCCCACCCCGGCTGAACACGAAGCGGACCGAGCAGCGGCCGCGGAGAAACGAAACGGCGCGGGCCCGTATCCCTGACCGGGGTACGGGCCCGCGCCGTCTGTGCGGGTGAGGCGATACTGCGGTACTGCTCCGACGCGGTGAAGCGATCAGGCGCCGAGGATCTCGCGCGCCAGCTTGGCGGTCTCGGTCGGCGTCTTGCCGACCTTGACACCGGCGGCCTCCAGGGCCTCCTTCTTCGCCTGCGCGGTGCCGGAGGAGCCGGAGACGATGGCGCCGGCGTGGCCCATGGTCTTGCCCTCGGGGGCGGTGAAGCCCGCGACGTAACCGACGACCGGCTTGCTGACGTTCTTCGCGATGAAGTCCGCCGCACGCTCCTCGGCGTCGCCGCCGATCTCGCCGATCATGACGATCAGGTCGGTCTCGGGGTCGGCCTCGAACGCCGCGAGGGCGTCGATGTGCGTCGTACCGATGACCGGGTCGCCACCGATGCCGACGGCGGAGGAGAAGCCGATGTCACGGAGCTCGTACATCATCTGGTAGGTCAGCGTGCCCGACTTCGACACGAGACCGATGCGGCCGGGCTTGGTGATGTCGCCCGGGATGATGCCGGCGTTGGACTGACCGGGGGTGATCAGGCCGGGGCAGTTCGGGCCGATGATCCGGGTCTTGTTGCCCTTCGAGCCCGCGTACGCCCAGAAGGCGGCGGAGTCGTGGACGGCGATGCCCTCGGTGATCACGACGGCCAGCGGGATCTCGGCGTCGATCGCCTCGACGACAGCGGCCTTGGCGAAGGCCGGCGGCACGAAGAGAACCGACACGTTCGCGCCGGTCTTCTCCATCGCCTCGGCGACGCTCCCGAACACGGGAACCTCGGTGCCGTCGAAGTCGACGGACGTGCCGGCCTTGCGCGGGTTCACGCCGCCGACGATGTTGGTGCCGTCGGCGAGCATGAGCTTGGTGTGCTTCATGCCGGTGGCACCGGTCATCCCCTGGACGATGACCTTGCTGTCCTTGGTGAGGAAGATTGCCATGGTGTTGGAGTCCCTCGTCCTTTACTTCGCAGCCGCGGCGAGCTCGGCGGCCTTGTCGGCCGCGCCGTCCATGGTGTCCACGCGCTGCACGAGCGGGTGGTTGGCGTCGGAAAGGATCTTGCGACCCAGCTCCGCGTTGTTGCCGTCGAGGCGCACGACCAGCGGCTTGGTGACTTCCTCGCCCTTGGACTTGAGCAGCGCAAGCGCCTGGACGATGCCGTTGGCGACCTCGTCGCAGGCGGTGATACCACCGAAGACGTTGACGAAGACGGACTTGACGTCCGGGTCGCCGAGGATGATCTCCAGGCCGTTCGCCATGACCTCGGCGGAGGCACCGCCACCGATGTCGAGGAAGTTGGCGGGCTTCACGTTGCCGTGGTTCTCACCGGCGTACGCGACGACGTCCAGCGTCGACATGACCAGACCGGCACCGTTACCGATGATGCCGACCTCGCCGTCGAGCTTGACGTAGTTGAGGTTCTTGGCCTTGGCGGCAGCCTCGAGCGGGTTGGCTGCGTCCTTGTCCTCGAGGGCCTCGTGGCCGGGCTGACGGAAGTCGGCGTTCTCGTCGAGAGACACCTTGCCGTCCAGCGCCAGGACGTCACCGGAGGCGACCTTGGCGAGCGGGTTGACCTCGACGAGGAGCGCGTCCTCGGCGACGAACGTCTCCCACAGCGTCACCATGACCTCGGCGACCTTCTCGGCCACCTCGGCCGGGAACTTCGCCTGGGCGACGATCTCGCGGGCCTTCTCGATCGTGACACCGGTGTTGGAGTCGACCGGGACCTTCGCGAGGGCCTCGGGGGTCTTCTCCGCGACCTCCTCGATGTCCATGCCGCCCTGCACCGAGGCCATGGCCAGGAAGGTGCGGTTGGTGCGGTCGAGGAGGTACGAGACGTAGTACTCCTCAAGAATCTCCGGCGCGGTCTCGGCGATCATCACCTTGTGGACCGTGTGGCCCTTGATGTCCATGCCGAGAATGTCGGTCGCCCGGGCGACCGCCTCGTCGGGGGTGGCGGCCAGCTTGACGCCGCCGGCCTTGCCGCGGCCGCCGACCTTCACCTGCGCCTTGACGACCGACTTGCCGCCCAGCCGCTCGGTCGCCTCGCGGGCTGCCTCAGGCGTGTCGATGACTTCACCGGCCAGCACCGGTACACCGTGCTTGGCGAAGAGATCCCTCGCCTGGTACTCGAACAGGTCCACGCGCGTCCGTCCCTTAATCAATGGTCTCGCGGTTCGATTTCTGCGTGGGCGTGCCGCGAGGGGCAATGTGACTGCTCTGTCACTAGGAAGGCGCACAGGGTGACCCGGAGTACGCGGCATGTCCATCTCGCAGGTTATCCCCGCGCTCCGCATGACCCTAAATCGCAGGTCACACCTGAGCGGTGATTACGGTCACAGACCAGGCCGGTCACCGGGTCGCAGTGGACAACTCCGCACGGCCGTGGTCCACGGGGACGGCCCCCCGAACAGGCCGGGAACGCCCTCCCCGCGACTCCCGGCCCCGCTCGCGAGCCCCCCTCCCCGACGGGGCTCACTGCTGGGCCTCCTTGTCCGGTACGGGAAGCGGCCTCTTCTCGATCGCCGCGGCCATCACCTCCGGGAAGAGATCCGGGGTGCATGCGAACGCCGGCGCCCCCAGGGCCCCGAGGGCCGCCGCATGGTCACGGTCATAGGCGGGGGCACCCTCGTCGGACAGCGCGAGCAGCGTCACGAACTGCACGCCGGAGGCCTTCATCGCGGCGACCCGCTTCAGCATCTCGTTGCGTATGCCGCCCTCGTACAGGTCGCTGATGAGCACGACGACGGTGTCGGCCGGGCGGGTGATCCGCGACTGGCAGTAGGCGAGCGCGCGGTTGATGTCCGTGCCGCCGCCGAGCTGGGTGCCGAAGAGGACGTCGACGGGGTCGTCGAGCTGGTCGGTGAGGTCGACCACGGCCGTGTCGAAGACGACGAGCCTGGTCCGCAGGGTGCGCATGGAGGCGAGCACCGCGCCGAAGACGGAGGCGTAGACGACGGAGGCGGCCATCGATCCCGACTGGTCTATGCAGAGGATGACGTCCTTCTTCACGGACTGCGCGGCTCTCCCGTAGCCGATGAGGCGCTCGGGGACGACGGTGCCGTACTCCGGGAGGTAATTCTTGAGGTTGGCCCGGATGGTGCGGTTCCAGTCGATGTCGTGGTGGCGGGGGCGGTTGATCTTTGCCGAGCGGTCCAGTGCGCCGGTGAGGGTGGCCCGGGTGCGGGTGGCGAGCCGCTTCTCCAGATCGTCGACGACCTTGCGCACGACCGCTCTCGCGGTCTCCTTCGTCGTCTCCGGCATGGCTTTGTTGAGCGAGAGGAGCGTGCCGACGAGATGGACGTCCGCCTCGACGGCCTCCAGCATCTCCGGTTCGAGGAGGAGGGCGGAGAGGCCGAGCCGGTCGATCGCGTCACGCTGCATGACCTGGACGACGGAGCTGGGGAAGTACGTACGGATGTCGCCGAGCCAGCGGGCCACGGAGGGCGCGGAGGCTCCGAGCCCGGCCGAGCGGTTGTTGCCGCCCCGGCCTCCGGGGCGGCCTCCGCCGCCGTAGAGCGCGGCCAGTGCCGCGTCCATCGCGGCGTCGCGTCCGGTGAGGGTGCAGCCGGTGCTCTCGGCGCTGTCCCCGCCCAGGACCAGGCGCCACCGGCGCAGCCGTTCGCCGTCGGCCGGGCCGGGCGGTGAGCCGTGGGCCGGGTGCGGTGTGGTGTCGGCGGTGTTCGTGGTCATCCCGTTGCCCCCAGCGGTTCCTTGACGTTCTCGGCACGCTCGCCCGGCTCGACGCCTCCCGGGGCCGGATTCGTGTCGTTGCCTGCGCGTGAGCCTGTGCGTGTGCCTGCGTCTGTGCCGATGCCTGCGCCTGCGCCGATGCCGGTGTGGGTGTTGGTGTTGGTGTTGGTGTGGGTGTTGGTGTCCAGGCCGAGCAGGAGGCGCAGTACGGGTACCACCGCGTCGGCCCGGGCCCCGTCGAGTCCGGGGCCGAAGCCGGGTGCCGTGGCCGCGGTGCCGTCCACACCGGCGGCCGGACCCCCGGCGGCCGGACCGCGCCGTACGAGCTCGCCCAGCGTGCGCCGTACGCCCGCTTCGTACACCGAGAAGGTGCGGCGCAGCAGAGGCAGCACATCGGCGAAGGTGTCGGCGGGAACCCTGGTGAGCCAGGCGTCTACCAGGCCGAGCAGTCGCTCGTCGTGGACGAGGAGCATGCCGCCCCCGGCGGCTCCGCCGACGAACCCCTCGATCCAGGCCGCGGCGTCGGTCGGGGGTGTGCCGGGTGAGAGGGCCAGACCCATCAGCCGTGCCGCTTCGTCCTCCGCGAGCCGTCCTTCGTCGAGCAGCAGGCGGGCCGCGCGGCCCCGGATGACGCCCGCGACCGTGTCCCGGGCGGCGAGCTTGTGCAGCACGGCGGTCCAGCGCTCGCGCAGCCCGTCCTTGTCGGCGTCCGTCCGAACAGCCTCGCCGAGCAGGCCGATCGCGGTGTGGACCCCGTCCACCCGGCGGCGGAGTTCGACGGCGCCGTCGGCGTCGAGTCCGGAGCAAGCCGGCGGCAGTCCGACGCAGATCCGCTCGGCGAGTCCGGCCGCGACCCCGCCGAGCGCCGCGGTGTCCGTGGACCGCACGTCGCCATAGCGCAGGGTGCGGGCCAGCGCGGGCAGGGCGTCGGCAAGATGGGCGACGTCGGCGTCGAGCGCGGCACGGTCCGCGAGGGCCTTCATGACCACGGACAGCGCGTCGGGCAGTTCCGCGAGGAGGCACTGCTCGGCCAGCGCGGTGACCTCGGCGAGCCCGGTCGCCGAGGTCGCCTGGAACTCGGCCTTGGCGGTGGCCGCGGAGAGCACGGTGGTGCCCCAGGTCCCGGCCTCGGCGACCTGTACGTACAGCTCGGGTTCCCAGCGCAGCCGCCAGCTCTCCCGGAAGGTGCCGGTGCTCGCCCGGCCGGCCGCGGGCTCGCCCCAGCCGACGGCCAGGATCCGCAGCCGGTGGAGCAGGCGGCTGCGGGCCGCGTCGGTGCCCTTGCGCAGGTCGAGCTCCAACTCCCGCTCCAGCGCCTCCGGTTTGAGCCGGAGCGTGCGCTGCTGTCGGGTGAGGTCGCGTTGCAGGGGTACGGCCGGGGCGGTGTCCGGCACTTCACCGAGTGTCTCGCCGACGATCAGCCGGTCCCGTACGAGCGCGAGCGCCACATCGGAGCCTTCACCCATCACGGCCCTGATCGCGTCGGTCGTCTCGCTCAGCCCGGCGAGCGGGCGGCCGCGCATGGCGGCCAGGGTCTCGGCGAGCCGGACGGCCTCGATGACGTGGGCCGACGAGACGAACCGGTCCTCGTCGCGCAGGAGTCCGGCGACCTTGGTCATCCATCGCTCGATCGGGCGGTCGGCGGCGTCGAAGAGGTGCCCGTACCAGCCGGGCGAGTCGATGCCCGCCCCGTATCCGCTGTGCCGGGCGAGCCGGCGGTGCGACCAGGGCACCCAGGTCAGCTCGGTCTTGACCTTGGGGAGCCCTTTGAGCAGGGCCCGGTCGGCGGCGAGCGTGACCCTCGCGCTGAGCGCGGGCACGTGCCAGGCGCCGCAGACGACGGCGACTTCTTCGCCGAACTCCTTTGCCGCCTTGCGTAGTTGGATGCGCATATACGCCTCGCGGACGGTGTCCCGGGGGTGGCCGCCGTCGCCGTACACCTCACGCAGGGCGGTCATGGCCTCGGCGAGTGCGGCGAACGGTGCCCGCGGGTCGGCGGCCTCGCCGTCCTGAGTGCGGTGTTCGACGACGTCCTCCCACCAGGCCTCCGGGTCGTCGTAACCCGCCGTCTCGGCCAGTACGCCGATGGGGTCGACCAGGGGGCGCTCTCCGTCCCCGTTCCCGTCTTGGCCGTCCTGGTGTTCCGCTTCCCGTGTCATGGCCAGCGAGTTCGCCGCGGGCAGGTCGATGAAACGGACCGGCACGTCGTGAGCCAGCGCCCAGCGGATCGCGACCCATTCGGGGGAGAACGCGGCCAGCGGCCAGAACGCCGCCTGCCCCGGGTCGTCCACGGCATGGGCAAGCAGCGCGACCGGCGGGCGCATCTGCTCGTCGGCAGCCAGCAAAAGGAGCGCGTCACCCTCCGGGGGCCCCTCGATGAGCACGGCCCGCGGGCGGGCGGCATCCAGGGCCGCCCGGACGGCCCGGGCCGAGCCCGGTCCGTGGTGCCGCACCCCCAGCAGCAGCGGTCCGCCGGACGGCGTGGCCCGGGTCATGCGGATACCTCGCGGCAGGCGCGGTAGAAGTCCTTCCACCCGTCCCGCTCCCGGACGACGGTCTCCACGTACTCCTGCCAGACCACCCGGTCGGCAGCGGGGTCGCGGACGACCGCGCCGAGGATGCCCGCCGCCACATCACCAGGACGCAGCACGCCGTCCCCGAAGTGCGCGGCCAGCGCCAGGCCGTTGGTGACGACGGAGATCGCCTCGGCCGTCGACAGCGTCCCCGAGGGGGACTTGAGTTTGGTGCGGCCGTCGACGGTGACGCCGTCACGCAGTTCACGGAAGACGGTGACGACGCGCCGGATCTCGGCCAGGCCGTCGGGCGCGGCCGGGAGGTCGAGCGAGCGCCCGATCTGGTCGACGCGCCGGGAGACGATGTCGACCTCGGCATCGGGGGTCTCCGGCAGCGGCAGCACGACGGTGTTGAACCGGCGGCGCAGCGCGCTGGACAACTCGTTGACCCCGCGGTCGCGGTCGTTGGCGGTGGCGATGACGTTGAAACCGCGGACCGCCTGGACCTCCTGCCCCAGCTCGGGGACGGGGAGCGTCTTCTCCGAGAGGATCGTGATGAGCGAGTCCTGCACATCGGCGGGGATACGGGTGAGTTCCTCGATCCGCGCGGTCATGCCGCCGGACATTGCGCGCATGAGCGGGCTGGGCACGAGGGCGTCGCGGCTGGGCCCGTGCGCGAGCAACTGGGCGTAGTTCCACCCGTAGCGGATGGCTTCCTCCGGGGTGCCTGCCGTGCCTTGGACGAGCAGGGTCGAGTCACCGCTGACGGCGGCCGCGAGATGCTCGGACACCCAGGTCTTGGCGGTGCCGGGGACGCCGAGGAGCAGCAGGGCACGGTCGGTGGCAAGTGTGGTCACGGCGACTTCGACGAGGCGGCGCGGGCCGACGTACTTGGGCGTGATCAACGTGCCGTCCGGCAGTGTGCCGCCGAGCAGGTAGGTGGCGACGGCCCACGGGGACAGTTGCCAACGGGCGGGCCGCGGGCGGTCGTCGGCCGCGGCGAGGGCCTTCAGCTCATGGGCGAAGGCGTCCTCGGCATGCGGGCGCAGGGCCTGAACGCCATCGGTGGCGGTGGTTTCGGACACGGTCATGGATCCCCCTCCAGATCGGTCGACCTGATGTGGTTTCCACCGTGCACCATGGCACTGACAATCGGCCCCGACCGCAGGTCAGGGCCGATTCGGCCGCTACGGACTCGGAGTTCAGCCGGCCACCGGCGAGACGGCGACGCAGCCGCCCGCGGTGATGAGGCCCTCGCCCCTGGCCTCCTTGATGACCTTGCCCTTGTGCGTGATCGAGCAGGCGCCGAGGCCCACGGCGAGGCCGGGGACGAGCGCTGCGGAGGCTGCGGTACGAACCGCACGGACCGCACGAGCCCTGCGAACGGCGCAGAGGTCACGGAAGTTGTGGGAATTACGGAAGTTGCGGGCGGTGTGGCTCATCGGTCGATCCCCCCGGAGCCAGCGGTCAGGAGCTCGCAGCGAATCGCAAAGCGAAAGTAAAGTCAAAGTCTGCCCGGGACGACGAATCAGCAGGTCAGGCCGATTGTCAGTGGCGGGTTCTACCGTCGTTCCCATGCTGCTATCTCACGGGGGAGAACCCTTGCGCACCGCCGACCCGGCGGCGCGCTGGACGGTGGAGCAGGTCCTGGCCCTGGCTCCTGACGAGGCATCACGCAAGGCGGGGAGCAAGCTCGGTTCGACCGGACCTTGGTCGGGCGGTGGATGTGACGATTCGGGGGCGGTGTGGGGGCTGTGCAAGGGAAGCGGAAGCAAGCCGTATCAAACGGTGATCGACACCACCGGCCCTGCGTACAAGTGCAGTTGCCCCAGCAGGAAGTTCCCGTGCAAGCACGCGCTGGGCCTGCTGCTGGTCTGGGCGTCCGGCGAATCGGCCCTGCCCACGGGCGATGTTCCGGACTGGGCCGGTGAGTGGCTGACGGGCCGTCGCAAGCGTGCGGCGGAGAAGGAGGGGAAAAGCGGACCGGCGGCGCCCTCCGGGTCGGCCACGGGCCCGGCCGACCCGGAGGCCGCCCGACGTCGCGCCGAGCGCCGGGCCGAGCGGATCACCGGCGGAGCACAGGAACTCGAGCAGCGGCTGACGGACCTGCTGCGCGGCGGCCTGGCGGCGGCCGATCAATCGGGATACGGGCTGTGGGAGGAGACGGCGGCCCGTATGGTCGATGCCCAGGCGCCCGGACTGGCCGCCCGGGTAAGGGAATTGGGGGCCATACCCGCGTCCGGACCGGGCTGGCCGGTACGGCTGCTGGAGGAGTGCGCGCTGCTGCATCTGCTGGACAGCGCCTGGCTGGGAATCGGCCGACTGCCGGAGTCGTTGGCGGCCACGGTGCGTACCCGGGTGGGGCTGACCGCCTCCGCCGAGGGCCCACCGATCCGCGACAAGTGGCTGGTCCTCGCGCAGTACGACACCACGGACGGCAAGATCGTCACGCGTCGGATCTGGCTCCACGGCAGGGAATCGGGCCGCGCGGCGCTCCTGCTCTCCTTCGGGGCTGCCGGGCGCTCCCCCGGGCAGGCACTGCCAGTGGGTGTCACGATCGACGCCGAGATCACGCCCTATCCGGGCATGGGCCGGCTACGGGCGGAGCTGGGCCGGCAGTTCGGTGTCCCGTCCCCGGCAAGCACGCCACCTCGGGGTGGCTCGGTGGCTACCGCGCTCGCCGCGTACGGGGAGGCCCTGCGGGACGACCCGTGGCTCGACACCTGGCCGGTGACGCTGCACGAGGTCATACCCGTGCCGTCCGGGGACGGCTGGCAACTGGTCGATGCGGCGGGCGAGACGGCCCTGCCCCTCGCTCCGTCGGCCCTGTCCCGGCCCGGGCTTTGGAAACTCGTCGCGCTCTCCGGCGGCTCTCCGGTCACGGTCTTCGGCGAATGCGGCCACCGCGGTTTCGACCCGCTCGCGGCCTGGTCCACGAACGGGGACGACGCCGCAGGCAGTGCGGATATCAGCGGCGCCGATACTGCTTCCGAGACCGTGCGGCTCATCTGACGCCGGGTTCAAAGGATTTGAAGGATTCGAAGGGCTCGTTCGGAGGACTCAAGGGGTTCGAAGGGGTCGAAGTCCAAAGGGGTCGTAGACCGAAAGGTTCGTAGGCCGAAAGGTTCGTAGACCGAAAGGTTCGCAGACCGAAAGGTTCGTAGTCCTAAGGGGGACCAATGCCTCGCACCATCACACCCACGCCGTGGGAAGAGCTCGTCACTACGGCGCTTCTCGGCACCGACCGCCGACCGGCGGAGGGAAACGACGGACCGGCCGGACTGCTGGACGCGGCGGCGCTCCACACCGTGCGGCGCAGAGCGGGGCTGCTGCCCGCCCCCGTCGCCCCCCGGCCCGAGCCGGCGCCCGCCGACCCGAGGCCGCCGCTGCCCACGGCCGCGCGGCGCAGACTGGCCCAGTTGCTCGCGGACCGGTCGGCAGCGGGCGGCTCGGGTGGCCGGCGCGGTACGGCCCCCGATCTCACGGAACTGATCCCGCAGTGGCTGGTCATCGCCAATCAGTACGGCTTCCGGGCCCCGGCCGCGCTGCTCCCGCCCCTGCTCGACGCGGCCAGATCCCGTACCGATCTGCGGCCGCAGGCCCTGGCCTTCGCCGGGCCGCGCGGGCTGTGGCTGGCCGGGCTGAACCCCGAGTGGAAGTTCGCGCTGCGCGGCTCCTCCGGCGGCTCGTTGCTGCCCGACGTCACGGATTCGGAAGCGGTCGCCCGGCTGTGGGAGGAGGGTCTGTTCGCCGAGCGGGTCGCCCTGCTCGGGGCGGTACGGGCGCACGATCCCGCGCAGGCGCTCGCGCTGCTCGCCACCACATGGTCCACCGAGCGTGCCGAAGACCGGCTGATGTTCCTCGACTCCCTGCGCACGGGGCTGTCCGCCGTGGACGAGACCTTCCTGGAACAGGCCCTCTCCGACCGCAGCCGCAATGTCCGCTCGACGGCTGCCGAACTGCTGTCCGCGCTGCCGGAGTCGGCGTTCGCCGGACGGATGGCGGTCCGCGCGATGTCCTGTGTGAGCCCGGACCTCGCGGACGACGACGTCTCCGTCGCCGTGGAGGCCCCGCACGAATGCGACGCCGCGATGGAACGGGACGGCGTGGTGGCAGTGCCGCCGTCCGGGCGGGGCGAACGGTCCTGGTGGTTCGGCCAGTTGGTGGAGGCGACCCCGCTCGGCACCTGGCCGGCGCGGTTCGGCGGGCGCACCGCGCAGGAGATCGTCGCCCTGCCGGTGGCCGACGGCTGGGCCGAGGAACTGCACGCAGCCTGGTGCCGGGCAGCGGTGCGCCAGCGGGATCCGGAGTGGGCCCGCGCACTGCTCGGCGCCCCCTCCGTCCCTCCGTCGAACGGCCCCGGCACGGCATCGCTCGCCGAGCGGTCGAAGCTCCTCGCCATACTTCCCGCGGCCGAACGGGGCGAATGGGTGGCCGATTTCATCGCGGCGCACGGGCTGTCGGAGGCGTTCCAGCTGCTCGGGGTCTGCCCGACGCCCTGGTCCGAGCCGCTCGGCCGCTCGGTCGTCGACGCCCTGGACATCGCCCGGGACGCGGGCAGCTACCCCTGGAGCTTCAGCGGCGTGATGGGCCTGGCAGAACGCTGTCTGAACCCGGCCGAGGCGGACCGCCTGGAGGTCCTCACCACCACCCCGGACGAACCGGAAAACGCCTCACCGGGCGCGAACGGCTACTGGTCGGAGGCCTTCCAACGACTGGTCTCCACACTGCGACTGCGCGCGGCGATGGACCTGGAACTGATACCGGGCTGAGGCACGCGGCACCGGCCGACCGCCCCCGCACGGCCACTCCCACACAGGCACCCCGTGCGGCCGTCCCCGCACAGCCGCCCCCGCACAGCCGCCCCCGGCACACGCCAGGGTCAGTGGTCCAGGCCCGGGTGGGCCAGGCCGGTGCGCCGAGCAGCCAGGCCGGGCAGCCGGGTCGGGGAGCCGCACCCGGCAGGGCCGGTGCCAGGGCCGGGCCCGCCAAGGCCGGTGCCAGGGCCGGTGCCCGGCCCGGCGGCCCGGGCCGCCGGTCGCCCGGGTGGTGAGTGTCAGGCTTCCGCGGGGTGGCGGACGTTTGCGTTGACCCAGTCGACGATCGACGCCGTCGTCGCACCCGGGGTGAAGATCGCCGCGACGCCCTGGTCCTTCAGCGGTGCGATGTCCGCCTCCGGAATGATGCCGCCGCCGAAGACCTTGATGTCCTCCGCCTCGCGCTCCTTCAAGAGCTCGATCACCTTGGCGAAGAGCGTGTTGTGCGCACCGGAGAGGATCGAGAGGCCGATCGCGTCGGCATCCTCCTGAATCGCGGTGTCCACGATCTGCTCGGGCGTCTGGTGAAGCCCGGTGTAGATGACCTCCATACCGGCGTCACGCAGCGCCCGCGCGATCACCTTGGCCCCGCGATCATGGCCGTCCAGGCCCGGCTTGGCCACCACCACACGGATCGGACCGGTCACACCCATCACTGCCTCCACATGCGTCTCCCGTGCCTGAAGGGCCGGGGATGTGAACGAACGTTATCGACAGCATCCCGCAACCCGCCGTTTCGCGGTGGATGGGGAGGGGGAAATCACACGTGGGACATGTTCACCGGGCGCCGTTCCCTTCGATGCGGCACACCTGCCGTGTGGGACCGGCCGCCAGGGGAGCCGCTACGAGGTCGCCGGACCACCGCGCCGCCAGCCGCGCGGCACGGTGGTCCGGACCGCCGGGCCTGTCGGCATCGGGACCGGAGCCGCCTCCCCGCTTGCCGAAGCAGGAGGTCGGCCATGCAGGTCCTGCCTTTCCCCCCGCGACTGCCGCACCAGCCGTTTCCGTGCAGCACCCGGCTGTCATCCGCACTGCTCAAGGCCACCGTGCTCGAGCTGGTGGTGCTTACCGGGCACGTACTCCTGTACCCCACCGGCATCGCCGGGGAGCGGCGGCCCACGCCACGCCCGGCCGGACCACCCACCGGCACCGCGCCCGCCGGGACGTCCGCCCTCCCCGCCGAGGGCAACGAGCGGCCGCCCGTCGTGCTCCTGCACGGCTTCATCGACAACCGTTCGGTCTTCGTCCTGCTCCGCCGCACCCTCGCCCGGCACGGCCGGCGCCATCTGGAGTCGCTCAACTACTCGCCGCTGACCTGCGACATCCGTACGGCGGCCGAGCTGCTCGGGCGGCACGTCGAGGAGATCTGCGCCCGCACCGGACACCACGAGGTCGACATCGTCGGGCACAGCCTCGGCGGCCTGATCGCCCGCTACTACGTGCAGCGGCTGGGCGGTGACCAGCGGGTCCGCACCCTGGTCACGCTAGGCACGCCGCACGGGGGCACGGCCGTCGCCCCGCTCGCCAGCGCTCACCCCATCGTGCGCCAGATGCGTACGGGCTCCGCGCCGATCGAGGAGCTGCGCAGGCCGGCCCCCGGCTGCCGCACCCGGTTCGTGAGCTTCTGGAGCGAGCTGGACCGGGTGATCGTCCCAGCCGAGGCGGCCTGCATCGACCATCCGGATCTCGACGCACTGAACGTACGCGTCAGCGGGATCGGCCATCTCGCGCTCCCGGTCCACCCGACCGTCGCCACCGCGGTCCGGCAGGCGCTGGAATCCGGCGAATCGGCGACCGGCACCGCAGGAACGTCCGGAGCCGAGGGAGATTCCGGGACCGGAGGAGCTGCCTGAGCCGGAGGCGAATAGAACGGGTTTCGAACATAGGGCCAAGGCTGTGTAGACAGTCCGTCGAAAGGCGGCCGATTGCCCGTTTCCTGAGCCGCTCGAACCCGTCGAAGATTGTCGACGTCGCGTACCGCCGGGTACAGTCGCGGCCACTACTCCCCCTGGGATTCGGAATTCCCCCACCGGACCCCAGCACACAGGTCCTGCTGCCGAGGCGAGAGAGAAGTTGGTGAACGACCAGCACCCCCACGCCGGGTTCGCCGGATACGACAGCCAAGCCACCGGCAGCTTCGACAGCGATCCGCTCTTCGGCTCCCTCCCCGGTCATTACGACGGCACGTACGACAGCGGTTACGACACCGCCTACGCCACCGGGCAGGCCGGATCCGGATACAGCGGCCAGTACGACTCCACGCAGTGGGACACGGGCGCGCACCCGACCACCTCGTACGACGCCTACGCCTCGTACGCGGCACAGCCCGAGCAGCAGCAGTACGCCGCAGGCCCGGTGTACGACACCGCGACCACCTGGGCACCCACCGCCACCGCCACCTTCGCCGACATACCGGCACAGGGCGGCGCCCCGGACGTAACGGGCCAGTGGGAGACCAACGGCTGGCACCAGACCGGCCAGTGGGTGACGACCGGCACGGCCGTCTACGACACCGGCGCGTACGACGCCACCGCCTGGAACACCGGCGCCACGCCCGAGCACCAAGAGCAAACCGTGCAAACCACACAATCCGCACAGGTGTTGCACGAGGCGCCGGTGACACACGAGGCGTACGACGCACACCTGCCGTACGACCCGTACGACCCGTACGACCCGTACGACCCGTACGAGGCCCACCGCACCGCTGAGTTCAGCCTCCCCCAGACGGACTTCGACACCGACGGGCAGGAAGCCGGCACCGAAGCCGCAGAATCCGCCGCAGCCATCGAAGCCGGCGACGAGGACAAGACCGCCGCCGAGAACCGCGACACGGCCGACGCCGCCCCCGATGCCCACCGCCCCCTCGGCCGCCCCGCCACCCGCGGCGCCGGCGGTCGCAGTCGGCGGCGTTCTCCCGCGAAGCGTTCCGCGCTCCTCACCGTCGCCGTTCCCTCCGCCTGCGTGATGAGCGTGGCCGGTATCGCCGCGGCCTCCGTCGGCGGACTGGGCGGCGAGGACAAGAAGGACGACAGCACGACCACGATGGCGGCCTCCGACCCCGGTTCGGTCAAGGCGGTCGCCGCCAACAACAAGCTGGACACCCAGCTCGCCAACCTCCGCGCCGACGCCGAGAACTTCGGCGACCGCGTCAGCCGTACCCAGGAACGCATCGATCTGAGGGAGCGGCAGGCCGCCGAGAAGAAGAAGCGCGAGGAAGAGGCCGCCCGCAAGGAGGCGTTGCGCCCCAAGTACGTGATGCCCGTCGCGCAGCACGGCCTCAGCGCGTACTTCGGCCAGGCGGGCGTCAACTGGATGTCCGTGCACACGGGCATCGACTTCCCCGTCTCGTACGGCACGCCCGTGATGGCCGCGACCGACGGCACCGTACGCACCCAGTGGAACAGCGCCTACGGGAGCATGGCCATCGTCACCATGGCCGACGGGACCGAGACCTGGTACTGCCACCTCAGCGGCACCAGGATCCGCTCGGGCACGGTCAAGGCCGGTGACGTCATCGCGTACTCCGGCAACTCCGGGAACTCGACCGGCCCGCACTTGCACTTCGAGGTGCGGCCCGGTGGCGGTGCGGCGATAAACCCACTCCCCTGGCTCCGCAGCCACGGCGTCGACCCGAGCTGAGCCACCGCGCAGAGCGCACCGTGCACACCCGACGGCGGCCGGAGCAACAGCCCCGGCCGCCTGTTCGTCCGCCCTTCCGCCCGGCCTACAGCTTCTCGACCGGCGCGTACCGCAGCAGCAGCTTCTTCGGCCGCTCGTCCCCGAAGTCGACCGTCGCCTTCGCCTGGTCGCCGAAACCCTCGACGGCCGTCACCGTGCCGAGCCCGAACTGGTCGTGCGTGACCCGGTCCCCTACGGTCAGCGTGATCGTCGGCTTGTCCGAGGTCCGCCGGGTCGCGAAGCCCGAGGGGCCGGAGCGCGAACGGGACGACGACAGCGACGAGGTGATCCCCGACGTCGGTCCGGCCGGGGCCGCCATCGGCCCGGTCCGCTTCCACTCCAGGTGCTGGTCCGGGATCTCCTCCAGGAACCGCGACGGCGGGTTGTACGAGGGCTGCCCCCACGCACTGCGCATCGCCGCCCGGGTCAGATAGAGCCGCTCGCGGGCCCGGGTGATGCCCACGTACGCGAGCCGCCGCTCCTCCTCCAGCTCCTTGACCTGGCCGAGCGCCCGCATGTGCGGGAAGACGCCGTCCTCCATGCCGGTCAGGAAGACCACCGGGAATTCGAGGCCCTTCGCGGTGTGCAGCGTCATCAGCGTGATGACGCCGGAGCCGTCCTCGTCCTCGTCGGGGATCTGGTCGGAATCGGCGACGAGCGCGACCCTCTCCAGGAACTCGGCGAGGGTGCCCGCGCCCTCCTCGCCGGCCTCTCCCCGCTCCTGCTCGAATTCGAGGGCGACGGCGGCGAGTTCCTGAAGGTTCTCGATGCGGGTCTCGTCCTGCGGGTCGGTGGACGCCTGGAGCTCGGCGAGATAGCCGGTCCGCTCCAGGACGGCCTCCAGGACCACCGCCGGGCCCGCGCCGGACTCGACGATCGTGCGCAGCTCCTCCATCAGCGTGTTGAACCGCTTGACGGCATTGGCCGACCGGGCCGCCATGCCGTACGCCTCGTCGACCCGGCGCAGCGCCTGCGGGAAGGTGATCTTCTCGCGCATCGACAGCGCGTCGATCATCGCCTCGGCGCGGTCGCCGATGCCGCGCTTGGGCACGTTGAGGATGCGGCGCAGCGGGACGGTGTCCTCGGGGTTGGCGAGGACCCGGAGGTAGGCCAGGACGTCCCGGACCTCCTTGCGCTCGTAGAAGCGCACGCCGCCGACGACCTTGTAGGGCAGGCCGACGCGGATGAAGATCTCTTCGAAGACCCGGGACTGCGCGTTCGTACGGTAGAAGACCGCGACGTCGCCTGCCTTGGCGTCGCCCGCGTCGGTCAGCCGGTCGATCTCGTCTGCGACGAACTGCGCCTCGTCGTGCTCGGTGTCGGCGACATAGCCGGTGATGCGGGCGCCGGTGCCGGCGTTCGTCCAGAGGTTCTTGGGGCGGCGGCTCTCGTTGCGTTCGATGACGGCGTTGGCGGCGGACAGGATCGTCTGCGTGGAGCGGTAGTTCTGTTCCAGCAGGATCGTGGTCGCGTCCGGGTAGTCCTCCTCGAACTGGAGGATGTTGCGGATGGTCGCGCCGCGGAAGGCGTAGATCGACTGGTCCGCGTCACCGACGACGCACAGCTCGGCGGGGGCGTCGGCCTCGCCGGCCGGGCCGACCAGTTCGCGTACGAGGGTGTACTGGGCGTGGTTGGTGTCCTGGTACTCGTCGACGAGGACGTGCCGGAAGCGACGGCGGTAGTGCTCGGCGACGTCGGGGAACGCCTGGAGCAGGTGGACCGTCGTCATGATGATGTCGTCGAAGTCCAGCGCGTTGGCCTCGCGCAGCCGGGACTGGTACATGGCGTAGGCCTGCGCGAGGGTCTTCTCGAACCCGTCGGCGGCCTGACCGGCGAAGGTCTCCTCGTCGATCAGCTCGTTCTTCAGGTTGGAGACCTTGGCCGTGAACGACTTCGGCGGGAAGCGCTTCGGGTCGAGGTCGAGATCGCGGCAGACCAGGGCCATCAGCCGCTTGGAGTCGGCGGCGTCGTAGATCGAGAACGATGACGTGAAGCCGAGCTTCTTCGACTCGCGGCGCAGGATGCGTACGCACGCGCTGTGGAAGGTCATGACCCACATGGCGTTGGCACGCGGTCCGACGAGCTGCTCGACGCGCTCCTTCATCTCGCCCGCGGCCTTGTTGGTGAAGGTGATCGCCAGGATCTGGCCGGGGTGCACGCCGCGCTCGGCGAGGAGGTGGGCGATCCGGTGGGTCAGCACCCGCGTCTTGCCGGAGCCCGCCCCGGCGACGATGAGCAGCGGCGAGCCCGCGTGGACCACGGCGGCGCGCTGCTCGGTGTTCAGCCCGTCGAGGAGCGCCGCGGGGTCGATGACGGGGCGGTGCGCGCCGTCGCGGTAGTACGCCTCCCTGGGCGGCGGGGGCCCGTCGAATACGCCCGCGAAGAGGTCCTCCGGCACCGCTTCGGGTGCGGAGTCCTCGGGGGGCGGCGGGGGCTCTTCCTCCGAGTGCTGGAGGCCGGCCAGGAAGCTGTCGTCAAAGAGGCTGCTCATCGCTTGTCGAGTCTAGGCCGCCGCACCGACACACGACGGCCGCATGCCGAACCGGACCCGGACCGCATGAGCGGCCCCATCCCCCTGCCGGGCACGCAAGGAGAGTGGACAGCCACGCACGGTGAGGAATTCCGGGCCCCCGCCCGCGCCCGCCGCCCCGCTTCGCCAAGGTCACGAAAATGTATCGGGCATATCGAACATCAACCTTCACAGCAGCACCATGGGTTGGCTAGCGTGCTCGTCCGGGCGGCCCGTACCCCCTGAGGCGAACCACGCCGAGCGGGCGCCCACGCCGAATCCGGGCTGCCCTCGCGGGAGTTCGGAACCGGGGACCCACACGCAGCACCGGGGTGAATCGGTCCTTGTCCCCACGCGGACCGTAGGGCAGCCTTCCGTTCCGCCCGAACCCGACAGCTAACCCGGTAGGCGGTCCACGGAAGGAGATGCCGGCCTTGGCGTCGCATCGCAAACCGCGCACCCGGATGCGCACCACCTCACCGGCCGTCGGGCTCACGACGGCGGCACTGGCGTCCGTGACCCTGCTCTCCACGCAGAGCGCGATGGCCGCCCCCGCTCCGAAGCCCGGCATCGAGGACGTCCAGAAGAAGGTCGACGACCTCTACCGGCAGGCGGGCACCGCGACCCAGCAGTACAACCAGGCGAAGGAAGCCGTCGCCACCCAGCGCACCAGGGCCGACGCCCTGCTGGATGATGTCGCCAAGCACGCCGACCAGCTCAACGAGGCCCGCAGGACGCTGGGCACGTACGCAACCGCGCAGTACCGCAGCGGCACCATCACACCGAGCGCCACTTTCTTCCTGGCCGACGACCCGCAGTCGTACTTCGACCAGAACCAGCTGATGGACCGGATGACCAGCCGGCAGCAGAGGGCGATCACTGACTTCCGTACGCAGCAGACCAAGGCGGCGAAGAAGCGTGCCGAAGCGGTGCAGAGCCTGGAGACGCTGACCACGACGCAGACCACGCTGCGCACCAGCAAGCAGGACGTCCAGAAGAAGCTGGGCGAGGCGCGCGCGTTGTTGTCGAAGCTGACCGCCGAGGAGAAGGCGCGGCTCGCGGAGCTGGAGCGGAAGAAGAAGGCGGAGGCCCGGCGCAAGGCGCAGGAACTGGCCGAGCGGCAGGCCGCCGCCAAGGCGGAGGCAGACCGCAAGGCCGCGGAGGCCGCGGAGGCCGCGAAGGAAGCGGATTCCGGCACCGGTACTGGTACGGGCACCGGCACGGGCACCGGCACGGGCACCGGCACCGGCTCGGACAGCAGCGCCACCACCGAGGCGGAGAAGGTCCTCGCCTTCGCCCGCGCCCAGATCGGCAAGCCGTACGTCTGGGGCGCGACCGGCCCGTCCTCGTACGACTGCTCCGGGCTCACCCAGGCCGCCTGGAAGGCCGCGGGTGTCGACATCCCGCGCACCACCTGGGACCAGGTGAAAACAGGCACCCGGGTCGCGACGGCGGATCTGCGCCCGGGCGACCTCGTCTTCTTCTACGACGACATCAGCCACGTCGGCATCTACAAGGGCGACGGGATGATGATCCACGCGCCGAAGCCCGGGGCGAATGTGCGCGAGGAGTCGATCTACTACATGCCGATCTACGGCAGCGTGCGACCGGCGTAGCAGTTCGCGTGACCATCGGCCGGGGCGCGGGCCGGTATGCGCCGGGGCGCGGGCCAGTAGCTGCCGGGGCACGCCCCCGGCCGGCCCGCCTCCGGCTCTCCGGCCTCGGCTCTCAGGTCCAGAGCGTGGCGATGAAGATGTTGGCGAGCGTCAGCCCGCCCACGGCCGCGAAGGCGCCCTTGTCGACCTGCTCCTCGTCCCGCTTGATGTAGACCAGCGCGAGGATGACGACCAGGAGCAGCAGCTTGATCCCGATCTTGATGTTGTTCACGGGGTTGTCGTCGGCCTGGTTGAGCCCGACTAGTGCGACACCGGTGACCAGCATCGTCAGGGCGCCGTGCAGCATCGCCGGGACGAACCGGGCCGTGCCCGCGCCCATCGCCTTCATCTGGGTCAGGAAGCCGCCCAGCAGAGCGGCGATACCGATGATGTGCAGGGCGACGAAGACATGAATGAGTACGTCCATGAGACCGCAGCCTAGCTCCGCCCATATCACCACTCCGCGGGCAGGTGCGGCTTCCTTCCGCTTCACTCGTGTCTGTACCAATTGCCTGACTCTGTTGTCATTTTTCCGATCAAGCAGAGACAGTGCCGCGCCAAAATGAGGCAATAGGCGTCATTACGACTCTTCCCCGTGCCCCGGGTTTAGCGTCCCTGAGCAGGTGACCGTCTTCACCGCCGCTCCGCACCCGGACGGCACACCGGTCACCCCGCCGAGATCCGGCGGCGGGCCGCTCTCCTGTTGGTGACCCGCCGCCGGACCTCCGGCGGGCCCGCCGGTAGTCCCCGACGGGCAGTCGCCAGGAAGGACGCACGCCCCCGTGGCAGCGCACCGGAAACCCAAGCAGCGCCCGTACACCGGCTCTGCTGCCCGCACCGCGGCCACCCTGGCCTTCGCCGGGGCCGCCACCGCTGCCGTGCTACCGGGTTCGGCGCACGCCGACCCTCAGCGAACCCCCGCCCGAATCAAGGCCGAGGTGGACCGGCTCTACCACGACGCGGAGGTCGCCACCGAGCAGTACAACGGCGCGAAGGGGAAGGCGACCGCCGCCGCCGATGCCGTCGACACCCTGCGCGACGAGGCCGCCCGCAGGACCGAGCGCCTCAACGCCTCGCGCAACGCACTGGGTTCGCTCGCCGCCGCGCAGTACCGCACCGGCGGCCTCAACCCGTCCGTACAGCTGGCGCTCTCCTCCGACCCCGACCAGTACCTGGAGCGCGCGTCGTACGTGGACCGGATCGGCGACCGCCAGGCCGCCGAGGTCGACGAGGTGGAGCGGCAGGGCGCCCGGATCGCCCAGCTGCGCTCGCAGGCCAAGGACAAGCTGGCGGCGCTGGCTGCGCGCCAGGCCGAACTGAAGAAGCACAAGGCGACGATCAGGGCCAAACTGGCCGACGCGCAACGACTCCTCACCACCCTGTCCCCGGCCGAGCGCGCCGCCTACGAGGGCTCGGACGGCGTGCGTTCCGCCGGGCACGCCGACCGCGGCACCGCGCGCGGCCCCGTGCTGGCCCCCAACTCCCGCGCCGCCGAGGCCGTCGCGTTCGCGTTCGGGGCGCTCGGCAAGCCGTACGTCTGGGGCGCGACCGGCCCGTCCTCGTTCGACTGCTCCGGGCTCACCCAGGCCGCCTGGCGCTCCGCCGGCGTCTCGCTGCCCCGGACCACGTACACCCAGATCAACGCCGGTCAGCACATCTCGCGCTCCGAACTGGCCCCGGGCGACCTGGTGTTCTTCTACTCGGGCATCAGCCACGTCGGGCTCTATATCGGCAACGGCCAGATGATCCACGCCCCGCGCCCGGGAGCGCCGGTCCGGATCGCGCCCATCGACCAAATGCCCTTCGCCGGAGCGACCCGGGTGGCATAGGCTCCCGGCTCCCGGCTCCCGGCTCCCGGCTCCCGGCCGATCGGCAGGAGGACACCCGCACATGCCCATGGACATCGAGGTCCAGACCCACGCCCGTACGCTCGCCCTGCGCTCCCCCGACCATCTGCGGATCGGCCCGTTCACCGTGCGGTACAACCCGAACTGGTCGATCAAGTACGCCAATTACGCGATACCCGACCAGGACGCCGAGCCGACGGCCGAGGACCTCGACGCCCTGATCGCGGCGTTCCGCGAGCGCGAGCGGCTGCCTCGGCTGGAGTTTCTGCCCGGCTGGGCTCCCGCTGTCGAACCGGCCCTGCTCGCCGCCGGGTTCGCTGTCGAGAACCGGGCCCCGATCCTGGCCTGTGCCCCGGGCGACCTGGTGCCGCCGAAGCCGGTGGACGCCCTCGTGATCGCCGAGCCGGTCACCGGCGCGGAGTTCGACGCCGCCGCGCTCGTCCAGCACCTCGGATACGGCGGGACGGGCGCGCCCGAGGACGGGCAGGCGGCCTGGCTGCGCGCGGCGGCCGGGGGCGGCGGGGTCGCCGCCCTCGCCACGGTCGACGGCGTCCCGGCGGGTGCGGGCGGCTGCTCCGTCCCGGTCGACGGCCTCGGCGAACTGGCCGGCCTCGCCGTCGCCGACACCTTCCGGCGCCGCGGCATCGGCGCGGCGCTCTGTGCCCACCTGACCGCGACCGCCTTCGAGCGGGGCTGCCGGGTGGTGTGGCTGGAGCCGGGCGACGCCGATGTGGAGCGGATCTACGCCGGCATCGGCTACCGCCGGGTCGGCGAGAAACTGAACATCTCGCTCGACCCGGCCTGACGTGCCCGCAGCCCGTCGGCTCAGACCAGCCGTCGCGCCGTCGCCCACCGGGTCAGCTCGTGCCGGTTGGACAGCTGGAGCTTGCGCAGCACCGCCGAGACGTGCGACTCGACCGTCTTCACCGAGATGAACAGCTGCTTGGCGATCTCCTTGTACGCGTAGCCGCGGGCGATCAGCCGCAGCACCTCGCGCTCGCGCTGTGTCAGCCGGTCCAGGTCCTCGTCGACCGGCGGCGCGTCCGTGGAGGCGAAGGCGTCGAGGACGAAGCCGGCCAGCCGGGGCGAGAACACCGCGTCGCCGTCCTGGACCCGGAAGACCGAGTCGACCAGGTCGGTGCCGGTGATCGTCTTGGTGACGTAGCCGCGGGCGCCGCCGCGGATGACGCCGATGACGTCCTCGGCGGCGTCCGAGACGGACAGCGCCAGGAACCGCACCGGGTTCTCCACGGCGCCCATCAGCGGGGCGCAGCGGCGCAGTACCTCGACGCCGCCGCCGCCCGGCAGGTGGACGTCGAGGAGGACGACCTCGGGGCGGGTCGCCGTGATGACGTTGACCGCCTGGTCGACGTCGGCGGCCTCGCCGATCACCTCGACGCCGGTCTCCTCGGTGCGGCCGATCTCGGCCTGGACGCCGGTGCGGAACATCCGGTGGTCGTCGACGAGCACGACCCGTACCCGGCGCTCCGGGCCCCCGGTCGCCTCAGTGGTCTCCGTCATCGCTCGCCCTCTCCATCTCCAGCTCGACTTCCGTGCCCCCGCCGGGCACCGAACGCAGCCGCGCCGTACCGCCGTTGCGCTGCATCCGGCCGATGATTGATTCTCGTACGCCCATTCTGTCCCCCGGTACGGAATCCGGATCGAAACCCGGGCCCCGGTCGCGTACCGAGACGAAGACCGTGCGTCCCTCGACCTCGGCGTAGACCTGCACGGCGCCGCCCTCGCCACCGTACTTGGCGGCGTTGACCATCGCCTCGCGCGCGGCCTGCATCTGCGCGGCCAGTTTCTCGTCCAGCGGGCAGTCGCCGACGACGACGACCTCCAGCGGGACGCCGTGCTTGTCCTCGACCTCGGCGGCGGCGCGTTTGACCGCCTCGGCGAGGGTCTCGGGTTCGTCGTCCTCGTCCTTGCCGGTGCCCTCGGGGTTGTACAGCCAGTTGCGCAGTTCGCGTTCCTGGGCGCGGGCCAGCCTGCGGACCTCGCCCGCGTCCTCCGCGTTGCGCTGGATCAGGGTGAGGGTGTGCAGCACCGAGTCATGGACGTGGGCGGCGACCTCGGCGCGCTCCTGGGCCCGGATGCGCATCGTGCGTTCCTCGGAGAGGTCCTGGGTCATGCGGACGAGGTAGGGGCCGGCCAGCAGCGCGATGCCGGTGAGGACGGCGATCGCGGCGGTGAGGACGTTGCCGAGCTGGGCCGCGGAGCCGCGTACCACCATGAAGACGGCCAGGCCCAGGCCGACCAGAGCGACCCCGGCCAGCGCCCGGGCCAGGTGCAGGACCCGGCGGCGGCTGCCGACCTCCATCCAGCGGGCCCGCCGGGCGTTGTCGGCCTGCCGCCACACCAGCACGGAACCGGCGCCGATCAGCAGCGCGGGCCAGATGTAGCGGTCGGCGCCGCTGCCCATGTCGACGTTGCCGACGAAGATCATGGCGCCGATGAACAGCGCGATGAGGGCGAAGATCTGGCCCCTGTCGGGTTTACGGAGCCGGCGTCTGCCGTCCGGGGCGGTCTCGAAGACGGAGCGCTGCGCCTCCACGCCACCGACACCGAGCGGGACGACGATCCAGAACACGGCGTAGAGCAGCGCGCCGAGGCCGTCCGCGAAGAACAGGCCGAGGAAGACGAACCGTACCCAGACGACGGGCAGCCCGAGATGCCCGGCCAGTCCGCGCGCGACGCCGCCGAGCATCCGTCCGTCGGCGCTGCGGTACAGCTTGCGCAGCGGCGGTTCCTCCGGGTCGGTTCCGGGGGAGCTCGCGGCGGCTCGGGGCGTGGCGGCTGGCATGACCCGATGGTCACATGCCCGTACCGGCGACGGCATCAGGGTCCGCCCCGGACTCGACCCTGAGAGCTCGGCCCAGGGGACGCGAACGTTTCCCCCAGGGGGCGCGGACCAATACCCCGGGGGTCCCGCGGGCCAATACCCCAGGGGTCCCGCGGGCCAATATCAGGGATCGGCCAGGGTCGGCGCGGGTCCCGGACGGGCGCCCGGCCCGTCACCATGGAGCCATGACCGTTCCCCAGGACGCCTCCCCCGGTGTCGCACCGCCCCAGGCCCCGGGACCTCACCTGCGGCGCAGCTCGCGGCAGAAGGTCGTGGCCGGGGTGTGCGGCGGGCTCGGCCGGTACTGCGACGTCGATCCGGTGATCTTCCGGATCGTGCTCGGTGTGCTGTCCGTCACCGGCGGCATCGGGCTGATCTTCTACGGCTTCGCCTGGCTGCTGATCCCCCTGGAGGGGGCGGACGAGAACGAGGCGCGCCGGCTGCTGTCCGGTCGCGTCGAAGGGGCGCCGCTGATCGCGGTGCTCCTCGCGCTGATCGGCTGCGGGCTGTTCCTCTCGATGCTGGGCAACGGCGGCACGCTGGCGTTCTCCGCGATGCTGACGCTCGCGGTCGTCGGCTTCGCCGTCTGGACGCAGAACCGCAGGACCGCGGCGCCCGAGAACCCGCTGCATCCGGCGACCGCGCAGGCGGTGGCGGACGCGCCGCCCGAGGTGAAGGCCCCGCCCAGGCCGGGCAGCCCGTCGTGGTGGCGGGACCCGATCATCAAGGACGGCACCTCGGGTCCGGTGGGCCCCGGCTATCTGTGGGGTCCGGCCGACACGGCGCCCGCCGACCGGGCGGTACGGCCCCGCTGGGCGCCGCCGCAGGACCCGTTCCGCGCGCCCCGGTGGGAGCCCGGCACCACGGGACCGGTCTCGATCGGCGGTCTCGCGTTCCTGTTCGCACTGATCGCGGGCGGGCTGGGCACGGGGCTGAGCTGGGGCTCCCACCCCCTCGGCACGAGTCTGCAGTTCGGTCTGGCCGGTGCGCTCGCGGTGTTCGGGCTGTCCATGCTGGTCAGCGCGTTCCTCGGACGGACCGGGTTCGGCACGGTCATGCTGTCGATGATCACGGCGGCCCTGCTGGCGGGCGCTTCCACGCTGCCCAAGAACATCACCACCCAGTGGGTGCGTGAGGGCTGGCGGCCGGCCTCGGTGGCGGCGATCCGGCCGCACTACGGACTGGGCACCGGGGTGGCGCGGCTGGATCTCACGGAGATCACGGTTCCGCCGGGCGACACCGTCCGTACGGAGGTCAGTGTCGGGGCGGGCCGCGCGGTCGTCGTCGTACCGAAGGCGGTGACGGTGAAGGTGGACGCGCGGGCGAGCCTCGGCGACATCACGCTGCCGCTCAGCCGGCCGAACGGCGCACCGGCCGGCAGTGTGCGCGAGGTGGACGTCAATCCTTCGCAGAACGAGCACAGGACGCTGCCGCCGCCCCCGGGGAGCAAACCGGCCGGCACGGTCGAGCTCACTCTCGAAGTCGGTGTCGGACAAGTGGAGGTCACCCGTGCTGCGTCATGAGATCCGTCCGGGACGGGCGGTGGCGGGCGTGGTCATGCTCGCGCTGGCGGCGGGCTACGCGGCGGACGCGGCGGGGTCCTGGAACGCCCCGTGGGTGTTCTTCTTCCCGCTGTTCTTCGGCGGCCTCTGGCTGGCCGCCACCGCGACCTGGGTGAACTACCTGATCCGGCGCCGTCGGGACGCGAGGAGGGCGTCCACGGAGAACGCCGCGGCCCCGCCGAGCAGCAGCGGCAGCCAGGCCATGAGGTAGGCGAGGTCGTTGCCGAAGTAGTACGGCTCGACCTGCCAGCTCACCGTCAGCCACAGGCTCAGCGCGATCAGTGCCCCGCCGAGCGCTGCGAGACGCGCCCGGAGCCCGATGAGGGTGCCGATGCCGACGAGGAGTTCGCCGATGGCGATGGCGTACCCGAAGGTGCCGGGGTTCTTCAGCGCGAGGTCGACGAGGGCCGGGATCGCGGACGAGTCGCGCACCGCGTGCATCGTCTCGCCGATGGAGCCGGCGCCGCTCGCACGGAAGAAGGAACTGTCCGTCAGTTTGTCGAGCCCGGCGTAGATGAAGGTGACACCGAGAAAGATCCGCAGGGGCAGCAGGGCATGCTCCCGTGCCAGCTCCTTGAGCCCTCTCGGCTCGCCCAGACCGCGTACGGTCGTGTCGTACCCCTGCATTTGGCTTTGCACGCGGCTGCCCGCCTTCCGTAGATCCGTCACCAGACCATACGTACGCGGTGAACGCACTGTTCGCCCGGTGGGACGCCCGATCGGCCGGTATTCATCGGCCGTCCGACCGGCCAATCGGTCCAACCGCCGGTGTTCATCGGCCGGTGTCCGCCCGCCCGGCGGGGCCGTCTCCTGCCGTCAGTCCGTCACATCGATCTCGACCTTGTTCGTCTCGACCCCGGCGGCGGTCACGACCTGCACCTCCACCAGCCCCGGTTCCACCTCCACCGGTACGGGCACGGTGAGCACGCCGTCGGCCGGGTTGGCGAAGCCACCGGCGACCGGGACCAGCGGCACATGCACATGGACCCGGCCGATCCGCACGACCATGCGGGCCAGCCGGTCCGGCGCCCCGGCGCCGGGCGGCACGAAGCCCGCACCCCGGATCTCGATGTCGTCGCCGGTACGGATCGGCGCGTCCAGATCCCCGGCCTCCCGGGACCGGACCACGGAGAGCACCACCGGACGCCCGCCCTCCGCGTACTTCCCGGCGAAGTACGCGAGCGCCGAGACGGTGACCAGCAGCGCGAGCCCCCAGGGCAGATCGGGCAGCTGCTCGGGCCGCCGGGCCAGCCGGACCGCGGCGAACAGCACGGCGACGGTGCTCACGAGCACGTACTGCACATCCGTGAAGCTGCCCCGCCCCGAGTCGTCGGTGAGCAGATCCGCGGCGCGCGGCCGGTCGGCCCGCAGCTTCTGCAGCCGCCCGGACAGGGTGCGTACGGTCACCACCCGGCGTACGACCACGGCGACGGCACACACCAGCGCCAGCACGGTCACCACCCCGGCGCCCCGGGACAGCTCCAGCCCCTCGATCAGTTCGTCGCGCTCGGCATGGCCGGAGGCGCCGGCCAGCTGGAGCGCCAGCACGAGGACGGAGAAGACGGCGATCAGCACCCAGGACGCGGCGACGGCCCGGGAGGTGGAGAGCCGGTTGTCCTCGCCGATCACCGGGGCGAACAGGCCGCCGCGGGCCCGGTGGACGTGGGCGGCGGCGGTCAGCAGGCCCGCGGTGACGAGCCCGGCGACGAGCCCCGCCGTACGGGCGTTGGTCCAGCCCGCACCGATGGCGGTGGTGGCCTCGGCGACGACCAGCACGGCGACGCTCCCCCACACCGCGATCAGGGTGCGCCGCCACACCCGGTACAGCCAGGCGTCGCCCGCCTCCCGGCCCCGTTCGGCCACGGTCCTGGCCGACTGGGTCAGCTCGTCCGAGACCCACTGGCGGGTCGCGGAGGCGGACTGCGCGACCCCGGGCGGCAGCCCCTGGCCCGCGGCGAATTCGTCCCGTTTGACCAGGAAGGCGGCCACCGCGCGCCGGTGGCCCTCGCGTGCCCCGTGCGGGCAGTCGCCGCACGTGCAGCCGCCGCTGTGCGTGCCGCTCGCCCTCGCCTCGTCCAACGCCACGGAGAACGCCGCCCTTTCAAGCCCCGGTACAGCCAACTCGGCTGTGATTGCTGCGAATTGTGCCGTACGGGAGGGCTACGGGCCGCATCGGGGCGGCCCGTCGGCGTGGATCGTCAGAATGTGCGACTGATCCGGCGCCACAGCGGCTGGTAATTGATCCAGGCCACCAGGTCGCTGCCGAGCTGCTCACGGGTGGCGACGGCGTCCCGGTGCTCGATCAGCACCGGCTTCCCGGCCGCCCGCGCGGCCAGTTGCACCTGGCAGGAGCGTTCCAGCGCGATGAACCACCAGGCGGCCGCGTCCACCGAGTCGCCGACGGTCAGCAGCCCGTGGTTGCGCAGCACGATCGCCTTGTGCCCGCCGAGCGCGGCGGCGATCCGGCGCCCTTCCTCCTCGTCGACCACGACGCCCGTGTACGCGTCGTACAGGACATGATCCTCGTAAAAAGCGCAGGATTCCTGGGTGATCGGTTCGATGAGCTCGCCGAGCGCGGAGAGAGCCCGCCCGTGCACGGAGTGGGTGTGCGCGACGGCGACGACGTCCGGACGGGCCCGGTGCACCTGTGCGTGGACGGCGAACGCCGCCTGATTGACGTGGTACCGCCCTTCGACGACCTGCCCGTCCCCGTTGACCAGGATCAGTTCGTCCGGCGCGAGCCCGTCGAAGGGTGCCCCGAAGGGGTTGACCCAGAAGCAGTCGGCGAACTCCGGGTCCCGCGCGGTGAGGTGACCGGACACGCCGTCCTCGTACCCGTACGCGCCGAACAGCCGCAGCGCCCCGGCCAGCCGCTCCTTGCGGTACGCGCGTTCCTCGTCGACCGATTGATGGACGGGCGGCAGCGCGAACTGCAGTTGTTCCACAGGTATCGGTGCGGGCTCGGGCATGGCGGCTCCTCCGGACTCCCAGGGCGTACGGAACCGGAAGTTACCGCCGGTTGCCGCAGGTGACCAGAGCGATCACGCACCGATTCGGGAACAGGGCGGTCGCTCGGCACGCGGCAGCCGAGGCCGAAGCCCCGCAGTAGCCGCTGCGGTAACCGTGGGAGCGAGTGATGCGGGCGCGGCCGCCGACCTTCTACGGGCGACGCCGGTTGATCGCGGTGAGGTCGATCTCGATGGGGAAGGGGACTGTCAGACTGAGCTTGTCGTGGTGGATGCCGGTGGCCACGTACGTCTTGAGCGCCGGGTCGAGCTCGTAGACGTACACGACGGGCAGGCCCTCGTCGGACGCCTCCACCCGCCAGAAGTGCCGGACCCCGGCAGCGGCGTATTTCCGGGGCTTGACCTCGCGGTCGCGCTCCACGGAGTCGTCCGAAACGACCTCGACGGCGAGAACGACGTCCTCGGGTCTGAACCAGGTCTGGCGGAAGCCCGTATTCGCCTCCACAGGAAACACCAGGACATCCGGCTCCGGCCGATTCCTCTGGTCCAGCTTGATCGTCATCTCACGCAGGACGTCCAGGTGATCCGGCGCCTGATCCAGCAGAGCGTTCTCGAACAAACGCATGGCACGCCCATGAAAAGCGGTCTGCGGGCTCATGAAAACGAGACTCCCGTCGATCAGCTCGGTGTGGGGCGGGAGGCCCGGAATCCGGTCTAGATCGTCCGCTGTCCAGCCGCCCTCGGGCGGGATAGGCCACCGGTACCGCTGCTGCGCGAGCTTGGACTCGGGTGCGGCGCTCATGATTGCTCCCATGTATGGAGTCTCGCCTGTACGGGAAGCGTACCCAGCTGGTACGACAATGCCGCCGCCCAAACGAATGAGCGACGGCATCGGCGTTGACCTTGCGAAAAGGTCACTCCCACTCGATGGTGCCCGGCGGCTTGCTCGTCACGTCGAGCACGACGCGGTTGACGTCGGCGACCTCGTTGGTGATGCGGGTCGAGATCTTGGCGAGCGTCTCGTACGGCAGGCGCGACCAGTCGGCCGTCATGGCGTCCTCGGAGGAGACCGGGCGCAGGACGATCGGGTGGCCGTAGGTGCGGCCGTCGCCCTGGACGCCGACCGAGCGGACGTCGGCGAGCAGGACGACCGGGCACTGCCAGATGTCGCGGTCCAGACCGGCCGCGGTCAGCTCCTCGCGGGCGATGGCGTCGGCCTCGCGGAGCAGGTCGAGCCGCTCCTTGGTGACTTCGCCGACGATCCGGATACCGAGGCCGGGGCCGGGGAACGGCTGGCGCTGGACGATCTCCTCGGGCAGACCGAGCTCCTGGCCGACCATCCGGACCTCGTCCTTGAACAGCTGGCGCAGCGGCTCGACGAGCTGGAACTCGATGTCGTCGGGGAGACCGCCGACGTTGTGGTGGGACTTGATGTTGGCGGTGCCGGTGCCGCCGCCGGACTCGACGACGTCCGGGTAGAGCGTGCCCTGGACGAGGAACGCGACGTCCTCGCCGGCCGCGCCCGCCTCGGCGACGAGCTCGGCCTGGGCCTGCTCGAAGACGCGGATGAACTCGCGGCCGATGATCTTCCGCTTCTGCTCGGGGTCACAGACCCCGGCCAGCGCGGTCAGGAACCGCTCCTCGGCGTCGACGACCTTCAGCTGGACGCCGGTGGCGGCCACGAAGTCCTTCTCGACCTGCTCGGTCTCGCCCTTGCGCATCAGGCCGTGGTCGACGTACACGCAGGTCAGCTGGGAGCCGATGGCCTTCTGCACGAGGGCTGCGGCGACCGCGGAGTCGACTCCGCCGGACAGGCCGCAGATGGCGCGCTTGGTGCCGACCTGCTCGCGGATCAGCGCGATCTGCTCGTCGACCACGTTGGTCGTGGTCCAGGTCGGCTCGATGCCGGCGCCGCGGTAGAGGAAGTGCTCCAGGACCTGCTGGCCGTGCGTGGAGTGCAGGACCTCGGGGTGGTACTGGACGCCGTAGAGCTTCTTCTCGTCGTTCTCGAAGGCGGCGACCGGTACGACGTCCGTGGACGCGGTGACGGTGAAGCCCTCGGGGGCGGCGGAGCAGGCGTCGCCGTGCGACATCCAGACCGACTGCTCGGCGGGCGTGCCCTCGAAGAGCGTGGAGCCGGACTTGGAGACGGTGAGCGGGGTACGGCCGTACTCACGGGCACCGTTGTCGTCGACGGTGCCGCCGAGCGTGGTGGCCATCAGCTGGAAGCCGTAGCACATGCCGAAGACCGGGACCCCGGCCTCGAAGATCGCCCGGTCGAGAGAGGGCGCGCCCTCCGCGTACACCGAGGAGGGGCCGCCGGACAGGATGATCGCCCGGGGGTTCTTGGCCAGCATCTCGGCCACCGGCATCGTGGACGGGACGATCTCGCTGTAGACCCGGGCCTCACGGACGCGTCGGGCGATGAGCTGGGCATACTGCGCCCCGAAGTCGACAACGAGGACCACGTCGGTGGCGATGTCGGGGGCGGCGAGGGGTGCTGCTGGCACGGGCGGCCTTCCGGCGGTTAAAGGGGGTCGGTTTTGTCGATTCTACCGGTCTGCTCCACCGTTCTGCCCGGGTGACGGAGTCGGCCGCCGTCCCACCCCGGACCGGGGTGCCGAGTCGGCCGCCGTCCCGCCCGGGACCGGGGGTGCGCGAAGCACGGGCTGCGGAGCGGCCTCCAGGGGGTGTCTCACCATCCGGGCGCCATGTTGGCCCGCCCGGGCGGCCGGGCCATACTGAGTTCATGCGACAGCACACGACCTTCGTCTTTACCTATGGCATCCGGCCCGCCGGCTGCCATGGTCGTGCTGCTTGATCCACTGACAAGCAACGTTCCAGGCGCCCCGGGCCGAAAGGCCCGGGGCGTTCTGACGTTCCGGACCGGTCGGTTTCGGGGGCCGCATCCCACGAGGAGTCACCACCATGGCCGGCACCGCCCCCGCGCAGACCGTCACCGAGCAGACCGCCCCCACGAAGACCGCCGCCGAGAAGACCGGCGCGCACACCGATGAGGCCGCCGCCCTGATCAACGGCGCCAGGTCCCGCATCGACGCCCTCGACGACCGGATCATCGGACTCGTCCAGGAACGGATGGCCGTCTCGGCGGTCATCCAGGAGGCCCGGATCACCTCCGGCGGCCGCCGGATCAACCTCTCCCGCGAGATGGAGATCCTCGGCCAGTACCGGGACGCGCTCGGCAAGCCCGGCACCTCCCTCGCCATGACGCTGCTGGAGCTCTGCCGCGGCCGGGCCTGACGCCCCTGTGCCCGGGGTCCGGGGGTGTGCGGACGTATCCCAGTTCGGGCCGACTCTCACCCGTACGGCGCGTGACCGGGTCTGTCGCGGCTTCGTTGGTCCCGGTGTCCGTGCCAGCCAGGGGCGGCTTTGGAAGAAACCACGCGTGGCTCCGCTGGAGCGTGTGGCGTACTGCAGGTACGCCGTGGGACCGCGCCCCAGCGTGCGTGACCGGTCGGCAGGGGACAGCAGCCCGGTCACTCCAGGAAACGGCCGGCTCCGGGGACGCCCGGAGCCGGCCGTATCCGGTCGAAACGGTTTGCTCGCGGAGCAGCCCGTCCGGCTCGGCGCCGAGGCCGCGTCCGGGTGTTCATACAGCAAGGGGCCCCGTGGACCGCTTCCGGTCCACGGGGCCCTTGCTCATGCGCCGTGCCTCATGCGCCGTGCCTCATGCGCCGTGCCTCATGCGCCGTGCCTCATGCGCCGTGTCACAGCTGCCGTGTCACAGACGACGTGTGACAGACGACGTGTGACAGACGACGTGTGACAGACGACGTGTGACAGGCACCCGGCGAGCACGGATCGGGCGCGGAGGGGTGCGTGATCGGCATCACATAAAGGTTCTGTGAGTAAGCGGACAACCATTGCGGCGGATCACGGGTCAACCATGCGGAACCACCGGCCCCGCTCGTGCCCCCCGCCACGCCGGGCCGGTCCCCTTATCCGTACTGCTCACAGCGGTACGCCGGACTCCTGAGGTCATCATGAAGCTTCGCCGCACCATGGCGCTCGCAGCCGCCACGGCAGTCATCGCTCCCGCCGCGATCCTGGCCGCCCCGGCCGCGTTTGCCGAAACGACGGACGGGACCGCTGTCGTCGAGACCACCGACTCGCCCGCGCCGAGCGCCTCCGAGTCCACGGATGCCGAGGCGACCCCGTCCGCCAGCGCGTCCGTCACCGCTCCCGCCGAGGAGTCCGAGGAGCCCGGCGAGCCCGGCCCGGACAAGACGGCCGACGCACCCGGGGACACCGCCTCGAACGAGGTCGCTCCCAAGCCGAGTGACTCGGCGAGCGTATCCTCCTCCCCGTCCGCGTCCACCTCCGCGCCCTCGTCGGACTCCGAGGACCAGGAGTTGCCGGCGGAGTGCTCCAAGTCCGACCTGGACATCTCCATCAACGGCCTGCCCGGCAAGATCGCCCGGGGCAGCGGCTGGCACCAGTTCAAGATGAACGTCTACAACTCCTCGAAGTCCGTCGTGAAGGAGATCGACTACTTCGCGGGCGCCTCTTCCGACAAGGACGGCTACGACCTCTTCAAGTCGAAGCACGTCAGCCTCCAGGCCCTCGACCAGGACACGAACAAGTGGGAGGACCTCAGCGAGGACGGCCGCGCGGTCGGCTACGTCGGCCAGTCCGACGAGATCCGCCCGGGTTACGAGGTCGACATCCCGCTGCGCATCAACGTGAAGTCGACCGCCCCCATAGGCGCCGGCTTCACCCTCGGCGCAGGCCTGTACGTGGGCGACAAGGACTGCCTGGGCTTCAGCGACGTCGCGTACAAGTTCAAGATCGTGAACTCCGGCGAGAGCGGCTCGACGCCGCAGACCGGCGGCACCGCTCCGGTCCCGACCACGAAGCCGGCCGACAACCCGACGGGCAAGGTCTCCGGCTCCCTCGCGGAGACCGGTTCGTCCTCCGCGGTCCCGGTGTTCGCCACCGCGGGCGGCGCGGCCATTGTGCTCGGCGCGGGCGCGATGTTCATCGTGCGGCGTCGCAGGAACGGTGACGCCGCCGCGTAAGGCGTTTCGTCACCGTAAGCACGGAGGGGCTGCACTCGGAGGGGGGTGCAGCCCCTTCTGCTGTCCCGGTCCGCCGGGGCCCTGCCACCGCTGCTCCGACTGCTCCTGCTACTTCGACTCCTCCGACTGCTCCTGCGGGTTCTTCTTCGGCAAAACCGTCGGCAGCCCGAGGAACGGCAGCTTCAGCGCGCCGAACGCCTCCTTCGGCACGGCCGGGGCCCGCGGCTCGACCGCGGCCAGCCGTTCGTACGCCTCACCCTGCGCGGGGCGCGGGTCCGCCTCGCCCTTGTTGGGCCAGAAGGACATCGCACGCTCGGCCTGTGCGGTGATGGTGAGCGACGGGTTGACGCCGAGGTTCGCGGAAACCGCGGAGCCGTCGACCACAAAGATGCCGGGGTGTCCGTAGAGCCGGTGGTACGGGTCGATCACCCCTTCCTCGGCGCTCGCGCCTATGGGACAGCCGCCGAGGAAGTGCGCGGTGAGCGGGGTGCCCATCAGCTCGCCGACGTTCGAGCCGGCGAAGCCGTTGATCTCGTCGGCGAGCAGCGAGGCGCTGCGCGTCGCCTCCTCGATCTGGGTCGGGTTGGGTGCGCCGTGTCCCTGCCGGGCGGTGAGCAGGCCCTTCCCGATTCCGCCCGGCTTGCGGTACGTCGTCAGGGAGTTGTCCAGCGACTGCATGACGAGCCCGATGATGGTCCGCTCCGACCAACGGCGGTTGGAGAGCGACCGCAGGGCGAGCGTCGGGTGCTTGGCCATGTTGCCGAGCCAGCCCAGCACCCGGCGGCCGCCGTAGGGCACCTGGAGGATGGACAGCGCGCCCATCGCGTTGGAGCCCTTGCCGTAGCGGACCGGCTCGATGTGGGTGTTCTCGTCGGGGTGGATCGAGGACGTGATCGCGACGCCCTGCGTGAAGTCGGCCTTCGCGGTGCCGTGCTTCTTGCGGTAGCGCCGGTCGCTGGTCTGCGAGCCGACGAGTGCCTCGGAGTTGGTACGGGTCAGCTCGCCGAGCCGGTCCGAGAGCCGGGGCAGCAGACCGCGGTCCTTCATGGTGTGCAGCAGGGTCTGCGTTCCGTACGTGCCCGCCGCGACGACCACCTTGCGGGCGCGCAGCCGCGTGGGCTTCGCCTTCTTCCGGCGGTCGGTGGGGACGGTGGTGACGTGGTAGCCGCCCTCCGGGTGGTCCGCGATCGCGACGACGGAGGTCATCGGGTGGATGACCGCTCCGGCCTTCTCGGCGAGGTGGAGGTAGTTCTCGTTGAGGGTGTTCTTCGCGCCGTGACGGCAGCCCGTCATGCATTCGCCGCACTCGGTGCAGGCCTTGCGGGCGGGCCCCGCGCCGCCGAAGTACGGGTCGGCGACCGTGTCGCCGGGCTTCGCCGTGGCCGTGCCGTCGGCGTCCTTGCCGTCGCCGAAGAAGACGCCGACCGGGGCGAGATGGAAGGTGTCACCGACGCCCATGGCCTGCGCGGCCGCCTTCAGATGGACGTCGGACGGGGTCATCGTGGGATTGAGCCGGACCCCTAGCATCCGCTTCGCCTGGTCGTAGTACGGCTTCAGTTCGTCCTGCCAGTCGGTGATGGACGCCCACTGCCGGTCCTCGAAGAACGGCGTGGGGGGCACGTACAGCGTGTTGGCGTAGTTGAGCGAGCCGCCGCCGACGCCCGCACCGGCCAGCACCATCACATTGCCGAGCAGGTGGACGCGCTGGATCCCGTAGAGGCCGAGCGCGGGGGCCCACAGATAGTTCCTGATGTCCCAGGAGTTCTTGGGAAGGGTGCCGGGGCCGAAGCGGCGGCCCGCCTCCAGGACCCCGACCCGGTATCCCTTCTCGGTCAGCCGCAGGGCCGACACCGCGCCGCCGAAGCCCGAGCCGACGACCAGGACGTCGTAGTCGTACGCGGCGTCGTCGTCGGTCCCACCGGCCGGTTCGGCCCGATTCTGGGCAGGGCTGTCCTGGGACATAGCTCTCCTCGGTACGAAAAGGGCGGAACGTGCTGCGGTGTTACGGGGGCAGCGCGGGCAGAACGCCCTGCTACGGAGGTCAGCGCAGGCGGAACGCCTTCATCGCCTTCAGGCTGCGGGTCATGAACGCCGCGTACTTCTCGTCGTCCATGCCGAACGCCGGGGCGAGCGGAATCAGCCGTTGCTGGGCGACGGTCTGCGCCTCCGTGTACTTGAGGATGCCCTCGGAGCCGTGCCGCCGGCCGAGACCGGAGTCCTTCATGCCGCCCATCGGGGACTGCACGCTGCCGTACGCCGGGGCGTAGCCCTCGTTGATGTTGACCGTGCCGGTCCGGAGCCGGGCGGCGACCTGGTGGCCGCGCTTGGCGTCCTTGGTCCAGACGCTCGAATTCAGGCCGTACGGGGTGGCGTTGGCGAGGGCGACGGCCTCGTCCTCGTCGGTGAAGCGGTAGATGGAGACGACCGGGCCGAAGGTCTCCTCGCTGCACACGGCCATCGGTGCCTCGACGCCGTCGAGGATGGTCGGCTCGTAGAAGAGCGGGCCGATGTCCGGGCGGGCGACGCCGCCCGCGACGAGCCGGGCGCCCTTCTCGACGGCCTCCGCGACATGCCGGGTGACGGTCTCCAGCTGGCGCTCGCCGACCAGCGAGCCCATGTCGGCGCCGTAGGCGAGGGAGCTGCCGAGCCGCATGGCCTTCGTACGGGCGGCGAAGCGGGCCACGAAGTCGTCGGCGACCGACTCGTGGACGTACAGCCGCTCGATGGAGATGCAGAGCTGGCCGGCTGAGGAGAAGCAGGCGCGGACGGCACCCGCGGCGGCCTTCTCCACGTCGGCGTCCTTCAGGACCAGCATGGCGTTCTTGCCGCCGAGCTCCAGCGAGACCCCGACGAGCCGGGCCGCCGCGCCCTGCGCGACCTCGCGGCCGGTGCGGGTGGAACCGGTGAACGAGACGTAGTCGGCGTGCTTGACGACCTCGGGGCCGACGACGGGTCCGTCGCCGAGGACCACCTGGAACACCTCGGCGGGCAGCCCGGCCTCGATCAGCAGGTCCCGGGCCCACAGCGCGGTCAGCGCGGTCTCCGTGTCGGGCTTCATCACGACGGCGTTGCCGGAGACGAACGCGGGGAGCGCATCGCCGACGGACAGCTCGAACGGGTAGTTCCACGGCGCGATCTGGCCGATGACGCCGCGCGGCTGGCGCAGCTCGGTGACCTTGGTGAGGGTCGGTACGACTCCGGTGTGGCGCTTCGGCTTCAGGTACGCGGGGGCCTTGCGCCCGTAGTGCCGGGCCGCGACAGCGACGGCCTGAACTTCCTCGTGGGCGTGCAGCCGGGCCTTGCCGGTCTCCAGCTGGATGAGGTCGAGCACCTCGGCCTGGCGGCTGAGCACGAGGTCGTGGAAGCGGAGCAGGACGGCCGCCCTGGCGCGGACGGAGGTCGCGGCCCAGGCCGGCTGGGCGGCCCGGGCCTTCTCGAAGGCCGCCGCCACGTCCTCGGGGGTGGACTCGGGCAGATCGGCCAGCTTCTCCCCCGTGAGGGGGGTGTGGTTGGCCGTACGGCCGGAGCCGGCCACGCCACGGGTCAGCTGGACGATCACCTCGGGTGTCACCACATCGGCGGCGGTGCGCACACCTGCGGGTGCGGCGGCCACGGGGTTGGTGCCGACCGGGGCTGCGGGGGTGGACGTGGAGGCCTGCGAGTCCGTCATGAGGGCGAGAGTACGTCCAGCCGCACGCTTTGGGTACCCGTGAGTAACGGGTTTTCACACTCCCCACAAACAAGCCAGCGATCACTGGCAACAAAGCCCCTGATCAGGACCCCTGCGGTCGCCGGACCCACACGTGACGGGCCCCGGACTGCGGGGTCCCGGTCCGGGCTCGCGGATCTCAGCCGGAGCTGTCGGGCGCCCGCCAGCCGCGCAGCATCGTGTCGAACTGCTCCCGGGTCGTGTCCCAGTCCGCTGCCGGACCCGTCATGTACAACGCGTACTCCGGGCCGCCGTCCTCCCCGAAGTACATCTGGTCGATCGCGTGGCGCGGGCCCGGGTGGTCCTTGGTCTCGGTCCAGGTGAACTCCCAGAGCGAGCCCTCCCGGTCGCGGTACGTGTTGGGGTGCAGGGTCTCGCGGTGGTAGCCGGGGAGCCGTTCGACCAGCTGCTTCTCCAGGTTCAGCATGTGCATGTACGAGTTCTCGAAGTCGGGCGACGGATCGATGCTGATCCGGATGTAGTGCACGCCGTTGTCCGGGGTGTAGTCGATCTGGTTGCGGTCCGCCCGGCGCACCCAGCCGTCGGGCACGATCAGGCTGAAGCCCTCGGGGTCGTTCACCCGCTGCCAGCCGTCGGGCACGCCCTTGCGCGGGGTGTCCGGCTTCGGCGCTTGCGAAGTGCTGGGCTTCGAGGGGGTTTCGGTCGCGTGCGTGCCCGTGCCGCCACGCCCGGCGGCGCTGTCCGTGCGGTCCCCGTACTTCATCGCGGCGACCCCCTCACCACCACCGACCACCGCGGCCGCGGCGATGACCAGGACCGCCGTACGCCACCGGCCCCGGCTGCGCCGGGTCACCGGGGACGACGCCGGGCCGGCGAAGGAACCGGCGGCCGGGTGCGGAAGCCCGGCCGTACCGGGCGCACCCGTCGTACCAGGAACACCGGAAGCCCCCGCCACCCCACCCGCGACCACGCCTGACGCGCCGTCCGGGCCCAGCGTGCGCAGGACCTCGTCGGGGACGCGCTGCGTCGGTACGTACGCCTGCGCGGCCCGGGGCTTGCGGCCCTCCATGGCCTCCAGCAGCATCCGTTCCGCCTCGGCCGCCGACGGCCGGTCCTCGGGCTCCTTGCGGAGCAGCGCGGTGATCACGGGAGCCAGCGGACCCGCCCGCTCCGGCGGCGGCGGCTCCTCGGTGACGACGGCCTGCATGGTGGAGATCGGGGACGTACGGCGGAACGGCGAGCGCCCCTCGACCGCGGTGTAGAGCGTGGCGCCGAGGGACCACAGGTCGGACGCGGGGCCGGGATCACCGCCGCGTACCCGTTCGGGCGCCAGATAGTCGATGGAGCCGACCAGTTCACCGGTCCTGGTGATGGTCGAGTCGCCCTCGATCGCCGCGATCCCGAAGTCGGTGAGCAGCACCTGGCCGTCCCTGGCCAGGAGTACGTTGCCGGGCTTCACGTCCCGGTGCAGCACGCCCGCACCGTGTGCGGCGCGCAGGGCGCCCAGCACGTGGAGGCCGATCCTGGCGGCCTCGCGGGACTCGATCTCGCCGGACTCCTTGGTCGCGTCGGCGAGTGACGGACCGTCGACGTACTGCATGACGATCCAGGGCCGGTTGTCGTACTCGATCACGTCATGGACGGTGACCACGCCCGGGTGCGTGATCCGGGCGGCCGCGCGGGCCTCCTTCTGCGTCCGGGCGTGCAGCACGATCCGGTCGGCCTCGGCGACGTACAGCCCGGCGGTCAGCTCCTTGACGGCGACGGTTCGGTGCAGCACCTCGTCGTGGGCGCGCCAGACCTTGCCCATGCCGCCGCGCCCGAGGACTTCACCGAGCCGGTACCGTCCGGCCAGCACCAGTCCCGCGTCCGTGCCCTGTGATCGATCCACGTGTTCCGCCCCGTTCCCTCGGAGGCCAGATTACGGAGCGGACGCACGGCCACGGAACCTCGAATCCCCCAAGAGACGGCACTGTGATGCTTGTCGCTCCGCCCACTGCCCAGGTGACGTACCGGAATGTTTCAGGGCGTCACGCGGTAGGAGGCGATGGCTTGTTGGTAGATCTCCGAAACCTTGTCGCGCCGGTCCTCCGGGCCGATGACCTGGAGGATGTGGTAGCGGCCGTCGACAATCATCGCGAGGTTGCGGGCGTACACCTCGCGGCCGCCGGCGTCCTGCCAGGTGAACTGGCCCTCGGCCATGGCCTGTCGGCCGACGTCGATCCGGCGCAGCCCGCTCGAACCCGACCAGCTGGAGTCGCGGAACGGCTGCAACTCCAGCTCCTTGTCGGCCTGGTAGGCCAGCGGGTCGTTGCCGTTGGCCTTGACGGTGTCGCGTCCGGGGACGATCAGCAGGCTGAAGCCGTCACTGCCGTACCGGATCTGCCGGTCCGCGTTGGCGGGGCTGCGCTGCCAGCCCTTGAGCACTCCGACCTCGAAGCCCTCGGGGTCCTTGCGCAGGACGTAACCGGGGGCGAGCGCGACGGCGGAGCGGCTGGTCTGCGGCTGCTGCGCGCCGGGGGGCTGCGAGGGTGACAGCCCGTCGGACGCGCCGGTGCTGGGCTCCGGTGAACCGGACGCCGACGACGCCGGGCCCGAGGAGCGGGTGCCGGAGTCGCTGTCCGCCTTGGGCATGAACATCACGGCGTACGCGATGGCCGCGACCAGCGCCAGCAGGATCAGCAGCAGAAGCAGCCGTCCCAGCCGTCGCGGCGCCCGGCCCTCGCCGGGCCGGCGGCCGGGCGGCGGGGTACGCAGCGCCTTGGGGCCCTTGGGTTCGCGCGGCGCCCTGGGCGCCTTCTCCGCCCGGGGTCTGTCGTGCCGGTCGGGCTTCTCCTTCGTGTGGCGGTGGCGGCCGTGGGACGTCCCCTGGCCGAGGCGGCCGCGACGCCTGCGGACCAGCTCGCCCCGGCGGCGGACGACGGGGAGCCGGGCGTTGTCGAGGGAGGGCAGCGGTACGACGTCCAGACCGGCCTCGGGCTCGGGCGCCGACCGTACGAGGGAGCGCAGCCAGCCGCGAAGCTCTTCGAAATCCGGCCGCTCGGTGGGGTCCTGACGCAGCAGGGACTCGACCACGGGGCGCAGCGGACCGCATTCCTCGGCGAAGGCGGGCGGCTCGGCGCAGACCATCTGGACGAGCTCAGCCGCGTTCTCCTCGGGGTACGGGGCGTGGCCCTGGACGGCGCGGTAGAGCAGCGCGCCGAGCGCCCAGAGGTCGGTGGCGGGGCCGATCGGCGGCGCCAGTTGCCAGTTCTCGTGGACGGGTCCGGCCTGCTCGGGCGCCCAGCGCTCGGTGACCGCGCCGACGACGGCGATCCGGGCCTGCCGGGCTCGCTCGGCGGCGAGGGGGGTGGCGGGGCCGCGGTAGACGGCGCCCGTACGGCCGCTCGCCACGAGGTCGTCCCAGCGGGTCGGCTCCTGCCGCTGCTCGGGCGGGCGTGCGGGCAGCGCCGGGGAGTTGCCGTGGCGGCGGGCGTCGGCACGCAGGGCGTCCTCGCCCGAGCCCCCGGCGGACACGGGGCGGCCGGATCCGGGCCCGTCGCTCCAGCTGCCGGTGAGGTGCAGTCGCCGGGCGGGCGGTGACTGGCCGTCGTCTCCGTAGCCGTCGTCGCCCTCGTCGTCCTCGTCGTCGTACGGGTCCTCGGCGGGCCGGCTCCAGGGGCCGGTCGGCTGCGGGCGGCCGCGGTCCGGGCCGGACGGCCCCGCGGGGCGCTGGACGGGGAGGGAGCCGGTGTCCTCCGCGTCCCCCGCCTCGCCCGCCCCGGCCCGGCGCCGGTCCTCGCCGGCCCGGGCGGCGGCGAGGGCGCCCGCGCGGTAGGCCGCGATGGCTCCGGCGCGCTCGGCCCGCGACTGCGCGGCGCTGCCCGGCCGCCGGACGGCCTCCAGCTCGCCCGGCGCACCGGTCTGCGTACCGGTCTGCGCAGCGCCACCGCCGTACGGGCCGCCGTCGCTGTACGGGGCGTGACCGCTGTACGCGTCGCCATCGCCGTACGCATCGTCACCGTGCGGATCGCCGTCGGCCGCGCCATCGGCCTCGATCGCCGCCGGGCCGCGCGAGGCCGGCACCTCGGCCGGAGAGGCGGGAGGGACGGGTGGTGCGTACGGCCCGGACGGGCCCGTCTCGACCGCCGGGCGGCCGAATCCGGTCTCTTCCTCGTCGTCGGGCTGCGGCATCGGTACGTACCCGCAGAGCGCCTCCTCCGCCGCCCCGGCCGCCAGGCCGGTCAGCACGACGCGGCCGTCGTCACAGATCAGCACCGTGCGAACGGTGATGTTCCGGTGGGTCCAGCCATGGGCATGCAGCACCCGCAACGCCGTCAGCACGTCGGAGCCGATCTCGGCGGCCCGGAAGGGATCGAGCGGGCGGTCCGCCAGCAGGGCCGCGAGCGGGCGGGCCATGACCAGTTCGCTCACGATCCACAGCGAACCGGCCTCGGCGAACACGTCGAAAACCTGGTCGAGCCTGGGATGGTCGGGGATCCGGGCCGCCGCCTGCGCCGCCTCGATGGCCCGCCGCACCGCCGGATCCGTGGAGCGCCGCACGGCACGCCCGGTGACCTGCCGGGCCGCCCGTACCGGACCGTCGGCGTCGAGCACCTCGGCGTCCACCACCTCGGGCAACGGCACCTGCCGGACCAGGACTTCCTGTCCGCTGTAGGTGTCGAACGCCCGGGTCTCGACCAGTTCGTACGCGTCGGACGGCGGCAGCGGAAGGCGGTAGCGGTCGGCAAGCACCCGACCCGCATAGTCGTCCACGACGCCTCCCCAGAGCGCGCTGTCCCCCCGGTCACGATGACCGCACAAACCCATCAATTACGGTCACTTACCGTGCAATTGACCCGCCGTTCCGGCTGCGTACGGTCTTCAGGTTCTCACGATACGTGGCAAGTGACGGCCACGCGTCTCAGTCGGCGCATCCCGGCCCTCTTCACCCACGGATCAGTCGGTGGGCTCGAACGTGTCGAACGCGGTCTTGCGGAGCGTCCGGCATTCCTTGCTGTCCCATTCGCTCGCCTTGCAGCTGATCATGATCGCGTAGCCGTGGGTGGCGTCGACCTTGAAGCCCCGGTTCAGCACCCGGACCCGCTGGCCCTGCTGGGTGCGCTCGAACTGCCAGTCGGCGACGGTCGGGTAGCCGTTGTACTGGACCGGTTTCACGCCGAGGTGGTGGTAGCCGTTGCTGCTGGCCGCGACGGCGCCCTTCGCCGCGTTCCAGGCCGCGGCGGCGTCGCCGCCGGGCGAGTCGGTGTAGTCGACCTGGATGCGCGGGAAGCCCCCGTCGACGTTGAAGATCCCGCCGGAGTTGCGGCCGGCCGTGCCGTTGAGCCGGAAGTCCTCGGGCATCGCCATCGTGAAATGGAACCGCTTGTTCTTGATGGTCCGGTATCCGGCGGGCAGCGCGTCATCGGTGCCGTGGTCGTCGCCCTTGGAACCGTCCGAGCCCTTGTCCGCGCCGTCGTCCTTGTCCTTGCCCTGGTCCTGGGCCTTGTCGCCGCCGTTGCCATTGCCGTTGCTGTTGCCGCTGCCGCTGTCGGTGTCGGCGGAGCCGCCGCTCGCCGTCGAGGCACCGGCCGAGGCGGACTTGTCGTCCTTGCCATTGCCGCCGCCCGCGGTGTTCTTGTCGTCCCCGCCGAGCGTGAGCGCGAGGACCGTGCCGATCACGGCGAGCACGATCACGGCCGCGATGATCGCGAGAGTGCGGCGCGGCACCACGTCCGTGATGGACGCGCGGGGCGGTGCGGTCGGCGACGTGGCCGAGCGCGGCGGCGGTACGGCGGCGGAGGCCGTGGCCGGCTTCGCCGGGGCCGAGGTCCCGGCGGACTTCGACGGGCCCGCCGCACCGCCGGCCGACGGCGTGACCGCCGGAGGCGTCGAGGGCGGGGGCGACGCGGTGGCCGCGGCCGCAGCGGTCGCGGCGGCCGGTGTCGCCTTCGCGTTCCGTACGGAGCGCAGCGCACCCCGCAACCGGTCCCGCGTGCCCTCCCCCGGCTCCCCGGACTTCGACGCCGCCTTGGCGGCGGACTTGGCAGGCTTGGCGGGCTCCCCGGGCAGCGCCATGACCTGGGTGGCGTCGGCGGGCGGGGGCACCACCGGGTCCGGCTTCTCGGGGGCGTGGATCACGCCATCGAGCAGGGCGCGCGCGCCCGCGTCGTCGAGCCGCTGATCGGGATCCCTGGCGAGCAGGCCGTAGATGACCTCCACCAGCGGACCGGCGTTCTTCGGCGGGTCGAGCGGCTCGGTCATCACCGCGGTCAGGGTGGCGATGGCCGACCCCTTGTCGTACGGCGGGCTGCCCTCGACGCTGGCGTACAGCAGTCCGCCGAGCGACCACAGGTCGGCGGGCGGTCCCGGCTTGTGTCCGCGGGCGCGCTCCGGGGAGATGTACGAGGGGGCGCCGACGAGCATGCCCGTCGAGGTGACCGACGGGTCGCCCTCGACCTGCGCGATGCCGAAGTCGGTCAGCACGACCCGGCCGTCCTCGGCGATCAGCACGTTGGACGGCTTCACATCACGGTGCAGGATGCCCTCGCGGTGTGCCGAACGCAGCACGTCGAGGATGGCGAGGCCGACCTCGGCGGCACGCTTCGGCGTCAGCACCCCGTCCTCGCGGATGGCCTCGGCGAGGGACTTGCCCTCGATGAGCTCCATCACGATCCACGGCCGGTCGTCCTCGTCGACCACGTCGTAGACCGTCACCGCGCCGTTGTTGCGGATCCTGGCGATCGCCTTCGCCTCGCGCAGCGTGCGCGTGATGAGGCGGCGCTTCTCGTCCTCGTCGATGGCCGAGGGGAACCGCAGCTCCTTGACCGCGACCGTGCGGCCCAGCGTCTCGTCGACGGCACGCCAGACCGTGCCCATACCGCCCCGGCCGAGCACCTCCCCGAGCCGGTAACGCCCCGCAAGGAGACGTCCGTCCTTGTCCCGTTGGGGCTCCCGTGCCTGCTCCGCCTCCGACATGCGTCCCCTCTGCGATCAACCCGCCCTGGCAGAGCGTTCATTGTCCCTCACCCCGGGACCGGTCATGGTGCCGGGTCCGCGGGCCCGTCATGATGTGCCCGGGAGAAGGGAGTCCCTGCCATGCCGACACTCAGGGCGCTGCTCGCCGCCCCGCTGCTGCTGGCGCTGTTCGGCCTGGGAACAGCGACCCTGCCCAGCGAACCACACCTCACGCCCGCAGCCACCTACCTTCCCCGGCTCGTCGCCGAGGGCGGTGCTCCCACGGCGGCACTGCTGGCCCGTCAGACCTCTTCCGCACCGTACGACACCTATCGCTCGACGGGACCCGGTATTCGCAAGGATGACCGGTTCCGGGCCGGCAGCGTCACCAAGACCTTCGTCGCCACCGTCGTGCTCCAACTCGCCCGGGAGGGAAGGCTGCAGCTGTCGGACCCCGTCGACCGGCTGCTGCCCGGCCTGATCCACAGCCACGGCAACGACGGCCGCCGAATCACCCTGCGCGCCCTGCTGAGCCACACCAGCGGCCTCTACGACTACACCGCCGACACTTCCGCCCACCCCGTCTCCGCCGCCGCCGCGGTCCGTGTCGCCCTGGCCCACCGTCCGACGAACTCCCCCGGCCGCTACGCCTACTCCAACACCAATTACGTCGTACTCGGACTCGTCGTCCGACGCGTCACCGGACACGACTACGCCACCGAGATCCGTCGCCGCATCATCACCCCCCTCCGTCTCACCGGTACCTCCCTGCCCGGCTCCCGCACCACGCTGCCCTCCCCGCACGGCCGCGGCTTCACCCGCGACCCGGCCGACGGCAGCCTCCGCGACGTCACCGAACTCGACCCGCGCACGGCGGGCGCGGCCGGGGAGCTGATCTCCACGCTCGCCGATCTGAACCGCTTCTACGCGGCCCTGCTGGGCGGGCGCCTCCTCCCGCCCGCCCAGTTGGCGGCCCTCCTGAACACCGGTGCCACGCACGGCGTCTACGGCCTGGGCATCTATCCGCAGAGGCTCTCCTGCGGGATCATCGTCTGGGGCCACAACGGCCACATAGCGGGCAGTTACGTCCGTACCGCCGCCACGCGCGACGGTCGGCACATCCTGACGTACCGCGTCGACACGGACACCCTGACCGATGCGGAGACGCTCGAACCGGCGCTGCTCGACGCGGAGTTCTGCAGCCACCCGACCCGGCCCTGAAACAACCCGGGGGCCGGCCCTGGACCGTCCTAGATCGGCACGATGTCCGGCGCGCCGAGCCGTGCCGCGTCCGCCGTGAGGTCGTCCGGCTGCCGCTGCGACTCCCGCTCCGCCTGCACCCGCTTCTCGTAGTGCTCGACCTCCCGGTCGATCTGCCCCTCGTCCCAGCCGAGCACCGGCGCCATCAGCTCCGCGCAGGTCCTGGCGCTGCGTGTGCCCCGGTCGAAGGTCTCTATGGAGATCCGGGTGCGGCGGGTCAGCACGTCGTCGAGATGGCGGGCCCCCTCGTGCGAGGCGGCGTAGACGATCTCGGCCTTCAGGTAGTCGTCCGCCGACGGCAGTGGCTCACCCAGCATCGGATCGTCGGCGATCAGTTCGAGCAGTTCCTCGGTCATGGAGCCGTAGCGGTTGAGCAGATGCTCCACCCGGACGACGTGGAGCCCCGTCCGGGCCGCGATTCTCGCCCGGGCGTTCCACAGCGCCCGGTAGCCCTCCGCCCCCAGCAGCGGAATGTCCTCGGTGACGCAGTCCGCCACGCGCTGGTCGAGACCGTGCACCGCCTCGTCCACGGCGTCCTTCGCCATCACCCGGTACGTCGTGTACTTGCCGCCCGCCACGACCACGAGGCCCGGCAGCGGATGCGCCACCGTGTGCTCGCGCGAGAGCTTGCTGGTCGCCTCCGACTCACCGGCCAGCAACGGCCGCAGCCCCGCGTAGACACCCTGGACGTCATCCCTGGTCAGGGGCGTGGCCAGGACCGAGTTGACGTGTTCGAGCAGATAGTCGATGTCTGCGCTGGACGCCGCCGGGTGCGCCTTGTCCAGGTCCCAGTCGGTGTCCGTCGTCCCGACGATCCAGTGCCGTCCCCACGGGATGACGAAGAGGACGGACTTCTCGGTCCGCAGGATCAGGCCGGTCGAGGAGTGGATGCGGTCCTTCGGGACGACCAGGTGGATGCCCTTGGAGGCCCGGACGTGGAACAGCCCGCGCTCCCCGATCAGCGCCTGGGTGTCGTCCGTCCAGACCCCGGTCGCGTTGACCACCTGCTTGGCCCTGACCTCGTACTCACCGCCCGCCTCGACGTCCTCCACGCGGACGCCGACGACCCGCTCGCCCTCCCGGAGGAAGCCGATCACCCGCGCCCGGTTCGCCACCCGGGCGCCGTATCCGGCGGCGGTGCGCACCAGCGTCGCGACATAGCGGGCGTCGTCCATCTGCGCGTCGTAGTACTGCAACGCCCCGACCAGGGCGTCCTTCCTCAGCGCCGGGGCGACCCGCAGGGCTTGGCGGCGGGAGAGATGCCGGTGGACGGGCAGACCGCGGCCGTGGCCCGAGGACACCGACATCGCGTCGTACAGCGCCACTCCGGATCCGGCGTAGAGCCGCTCCCAGCCCTTGTGCTGCAGCGGGTAGAGGAACGGCACCGGCTTCACCAGATGCGGAGCCAGCCGCTCCAGGAGCAGCCCGCGCTCCTTCAGCGCCTCCCGGACCAGCGCGAAGTCGAGCATCTCCAGATACCGCAGCCCGCCATGGATCAGCTTGCTCGACCTGCTGGATGTGCCCGATGCCCAGTCGCGCGCCTCGACCAGGCCGGTCGAGAGACCTCTCGTCACCGCGTCCAACGCCGTACCCGCGCCGACCACACCCGCCCCGACAACCAGCACGTCCAGTTCGCGCTCGGCCATCGCGGCGAGCGCCTCGGCGCGCTCCGCAGGTCCCAGTGTCGCTGTCCTCACCACTGCCTCCCGGATAGATCGGGGCGGTCCGGCACGGGGCGCGGCCCGACCGAGCGGTCGGACGCCCCGTGCCCACCTCTCGATTCTGTCCGCCGTCCACGACATCGGCCACCGCCTGTGGACAACACCAGGACAACGAGAGCCGCACAATGCGACATATAGGTCATATTTACGCCTAGTCTGACATTGCGCTGTCCCCAGCGGTTGCGCTTTCCGCTCTCATGCGTCTTGGGACCGACCGGCAAATAGAGGGTGGCGCCCTCCATCTGCCGGTCGGTCCAAGGGAAGGACGGCCCATCCACATGCCCGCAGACCTCGCAGTCATCGGACTCGGCCACCTCGGCCTGCCCCTCGCCCAAGCCGCCGTCGCCGCCGGTGTCCAGACCGTCGGTTACGACACCGACCCACGCGCCTACGCGGAACTCGCCGCGGGCCGCAACCCCGTCGAGGGATCGCTCACCGCCTCGGACCTCCGCCGGATGCTCTCGGGGGGTTTCCGGCCCACCACCAACCCGGCCGAACTGGGCCGGATCCGTACCGCGGTGATCTGCGCGCCCACCCCGCTCGGCGCCGACCGCACCCTCGACCTCACCGCCGTCGGCGACGCGGCCCGCGCGCTCGCCGCCCGGCTGCGCCCGCACACCACCGTCCTGCTGGAATCGGCCGTACAGCCCGGCACCACCGAGAGCTACGTACTGCCCCTCCTCGAAGAGGGCTCGGGGCTCCGCGCCGGCCGCGACTTCCACCTCGCCTACTCCCCCAGCCGCCTCGACCCCGGCAACAGGACCCACGTCTACGCCAACACCCCCAAGGTCATCGGCGGCCTCACCCCCGCCTGCACCGAATCCGCCGCCGCCTTCTACGGCCGGCTCACCGACAAGGTCGTCCGGGCCCGCGGGCCGCGGGAGGCCGAGATGACCAAGGTCCTGGAGACCAACTTCCGGCACGTCAACATCGCCCTGGTCAACGAGATGGCGGTGCTCTGCCACGATCTCGGCGTCGACCTGTGGGACGTCATCCGGTGCGCCGAGACGAAGCCCTTCGGCTTCCAGCCGTTCCGTCCGGGCCCCGGCGTCGGCGGCCACGGCGCCCCCGTCGACCCGGGCTACCTTCCGTACCACAGCCGCACCCCCGGTCACCCCCTGCGGATGGTCTCGCTCGCCCAGGAGATCAACGACCGGATGCCGCAGTACGTGATCCAGCGCTGCGCCACCCTCCTGAACGAGCACGGCAAGTCGGTACGCGGCGCGCGGGTTCTGCTCCTCGGGGTCACCTACAAGCCGGACCTCGCCGACCAGGAGGCCTCCCCCGCCCGGGAGATCGCGGCCCGGCTGATGGACATGGGCGCCCAGATCGGCTACCACGACCCGCACGTCCTGGACTGGCGGGTCCGTGAACTCCCCGTCCCGCGCGCCGACTCGCTGTACGAGGCGGCATCGAGCGCGGACCTCACCGTGCTGCTCCAGCACCACCGCACGTACGACCTCCAGGGCCTCGCCGTGAAGGCCCAACTGCTCCTGGACACCCGGGGCGCGACCCCGGCGGGGGCCGCACACCGGTTGTGAGAAGCGAGTCCCCCGGGAATTCAGGAGATCCCATGGGTTCCGCAAGGATTTCGGTGGGCGATGTCGTAGGCGACTGCTAGCCTGCGGCGTCACTTCTCGCACAGTCGTGCGCTTCCGTCCCAGGGGGGATCCCACCCATGAGCCAGCCCGTGCCGCCGAACCAGCCACAGCAGCCGTACGACGCACCCCCCGGCGGCGGCAACCCGTACGCGGGCCAGCAGCCCGGTCAGCCCGGTGCCGCGACCGGCAACCCGTACGCGGGCCAGCAGCCCGGCCCGTACGGCCAGCCCGGCGTCCCGTTCGGCGCAGCGCCGTTCGCCCCGGCGGCCCCGACCCGCAACAACCTGGGTCTCGGCCTGCTCACAGCGGTGGTCACGGCGGTCGTCGCGGCCTTCCTGTACGGCGTCATCGTCGGCGCCATCGACCGCGAGATCGGCTACATCGCCGTCGGCGTCGGCTTCCTCGTCGGCTTCGCGGCGAGCAAGGCCGGCGGTCAGAACCCGGTACTGCCTGTCGTGAGCGCCGTTCTGTCGGTGGGCGCCGCCTACCTCGGCCAGCTCGTGGGCATAGCGATCGCCCTGTCCGATCTGATCCACCAGTCCGCGTCCAGCCTCTTTTTCGACCACTTCGACACTCTGACGAAGGCCTGGAACGCGGGATCGGACTTCAAGACCTACCTCTTCCTGCTGCTCGCTGCCGTGGCCGCGATCGGTGGCGCCAAGAAGGCCGCGTAACCGTTCGCCGAACGGACGCGGGCGAGGCCCGGACCGCCGATGCGGTCCGGGCCTCGCCCGCGTCCATCTCTCTGTCTGCTGAAAGCGGTCAGCGGCGGTGCTGGGAGTCCGCCACCGTCACCTCGACGCGCTGGAACTCCTTGAGGTCGCTGTACCCCGTCGTCGCCATCGCGCGGCGCAGCGCACCGAAGATGTTCATCGAACCGTCGGGGGTGTGCGAAGGACCGGTGAGGACCTCCTCGGTCGTGCCGACGGAGCCCAGGTCCACCAGCTTGCCGCGCGGCACGTCCTCGTGGACGGCCTCCATGCCCCAGTGGCGGCCACGGCCCGGCGCGTCCGTCGCACGGGCCAGCGGGGAGCCCATCATCACGGCGTCCGCACCGCAGGCGATGGCCTTGGGCAGGTCGCCGGACCAGCCGACGCCACCGTCCGCGATCACGTGCACGTACCGGCCACCGGACTCGTCCATGTAGTCCCGGCGGGCCCCGGCCACATCGGCGACCGCGGTCGCCATCGGGACCTGGATGCCGAAGACGTTGCGCGTGGTGTGCGCGGCGCCGCCGCCGAAGCCGACGAGGACACCGGCCGCGCCGGTACGCATGAGGTGCAGGGCGGCGGTGTACGTGGCGCAGCCGCCGACGATCACCGGGACGTCCAGCTCGTAGATGAACTGCTTGAGGTTGAGCGGCTCGGCCGCACCCGAGACGTGCTCGGCGGAGACCGTCGTACCGCGGATGACGAAGATGTCCACGCCCGCGTCGACGACGGCCTTGGAGAACTGCGCGGTGCGCTGCGGGGAGAGCGCGGCGGCGGTGACGACACCGGAGTCGCGCACCTCTTTGATGCGCTGCCCGATCAGCTCCTCCTGGATCGGCGCGGAGTAGATCTCCTGAAGACGGCGGGTCGCCGACTCGACGGGCATCTCGGCGATCTCGTCGAGCAGCGGCTGCGGGTCTGCGTGCCGGGTCCACAGGCCCTCGAGGTTGAGGACACCGAGGCCGCCCAGCTCACCGATGCGGATCGCGGTCTGCGGGGAGACCACGGAGTCCATGGGAGCCGCCAGGAACGGCAGCTCGAAACGGTAGGCGTCGATCTGCCAGGCGATCGAGACCTCCTTCGGGTCGCGGGTACGGCGGCTCGGAACGACGGCGATGTCGTCGAATGCGTACGCCCGGCGGCCGCGCTTGCCGCGCCCGATCTCGATCTCAGTCACGATGGTGTGGCCTTTCCCTCTACGTCTGCGCTGTCCAGTATCCCCGACACACGGCTGAGGGGCGGTCCCGGGAACCCCCGACACTGTTGGTCAACAGTGTCCGGGAACCCCCCGGGCCGCCCCTCGGCCGCGCTGATGCGTTACTTCCTGCTGTAGTTCGGCGCTTCGACCGTCATCTGGATGTCGTGCGGGTGGCTCTCCTTGAGACCCGCCGAGGTGATCCGGACGAACCGGCCGTTGGCCTGGAGCTCCGGGACGGTGCGGCCGCCGACGTAGAACATCGACTGGCGCAGACCGCCGGTGAGCTGGTGGACGACCGCGGAGAGCGGGCCGCGGTAGGGGACCTGGCCCTCGATGCCCTCGGGAACCAGCTTCTCGTCGGAGGCGACGCCCTCCTGGAAGTAGCGGTCCTTGGAGAACGACTTGCGGTCGCCTCGGGTCTGCATCGCGGCGAGCGAACCCATGCCGCGGTACGACTTGAACTGCTTGCCGTTGATGAAGAGCAGCTCGCCCGGGGACTCCTCGCAGCCCGCCAGCAGCGAGCCGAGCATCACGGTGTCCGCGCCGGCCACCAGGGCCTTGGCGATGTCGCCGGAGTACTGCAGGCCGCCGTCGCCGATGACCGGGACACCGGCCTCCTTGGCGGCGAGCGAGGCCTCGTAGATCGCGGTGACCTGCGGGACGCCGATGCCGGCGACGACGCGGGTGGTGCAGATGGAACCGGGGCCCACGCCGACCTTGATGCCGTCGACGCCCGCGTCGATCAGCGACTGGGCGCCGTCACGGGTGGCGATGTTGCCGCCGATGACATCGACACCGGAGGCGTTCGACTTGATCTTGGCGACCATGTCGCCGACCAGCCGGGAGTGGCCGTGGGCGGTGTCGACGACGATGAAGTCGACGCCCGCCTCGATCAGTGCCTGGGCCCGCTCGAAGGCGTCGCCCGCGACACCGACGGCCGCGCCGACCAGCAGTCGGCCTTCCTTGTCCTTCGCGGCGTTCGGGTACTTCTCGGCCTTGACGAAGTCCTTGACGGTGATGAGGCCCTTCAGGACCCCCGCGCCGTCGACCAGCGGAAGCTTCTCGATCTTGTGGCGGCGCAGCAGCTCCATGGCGTCCACGCCGGAGATGCCGACCTGGCCGGTGACCAGCGGCATCGGCGTCATGACCTCGCGCACCTGGCGCGTACGGTCCGGCTCGAAAGCCATGTCACGGTTGGTGACGATGCCGAGCAGCTTGCCCGCGGCGTCGGTGACCGGGACACCGCTGATGCGGAACTTGGCACACAGCTCGTCGGCGTCGCGCAGCGTCGCGTCCGGGTGCACCGTGATCGGGTCGCTGACCATGCCGGACTCGGAGCGCTTCACCAGGTCGACCTGATTGGCCTGGTCGGCGATGGAGAGGTTGCGGTGCAGCACACCGGCGCCACCCTGCCGGGCCATGGCGATCGCCATGCGGGCCTCGGTGACCTTGTCCATCGCGGCGGAGAGCAGCGGGATGTTCACCCGCACGTTCTTGGAGATGTACGAGGAGGTGTCGATCTGATCGGGCGCCATGTCCGACGCGCCGGGCAGCAGCAGCACGTCGTCGTATGTCAGCCCGAGCGTCGCGAATTTCTCGGGCACTCCGTCGACGTTTGCAGTCATGACACCTTCCCCAAATAGCCTTGATCGGTGCGGATGTCCATGCTAACGGCCTCCGGGGGTGTCTCATTCCACGAGCAAGATCAACCAGAGGTTCTGTAGCTTCGTACGGACGGAACGCACAGCTTCGTTCGGACCGGGGCAGCCCGCTCGTACAGACCGGGCAGTCGGCTCGTACGGACCCGGAAGGGCCCTGCTCACTGTTCCGCGAGCGCCCGCAGCCTGCTCAGCGCCCGGTGCTGGGCGACCCGGACCGCGCCCGGCGACATGCCGAGCATCTGTCCGGTCTCCTCGGCCGTCAGGCCGACCGCGACCCGTAGAACGAGCAGCTCGCGCTGATTGTCCGGGAGGTTGGCGAGCAGCTTCTTGGCCCAGGCGGCATCGCTGCTGAGCAGCGCACGCTCCTCGGGCCCGAGCGAATCGTCCGGCCGCTCGGGCATCTCGTCGGAGGGCACGGCCGTCGATCCCGGGTGCCGCATGGCGGCGCGCTGGAGATCGGCGACCTTGTGGCCCGCGATGGCGAAGACGAAGGCTTCGAAAGGTCTGCCGGTGTCCTTGTAGCGCGGCAGTGCCATCAGCACCGCGACGCAGACCTCCTGCGCCAGGTCCTCCACGAAGTGGCGAGCATCACCGGGCAGCCGGTTCAGCCGGGACCTGCAGTAGCGCAGCGCGAGGGGGTGGACATGCGCCAGCAGATCATGGGTGGCCTGCGCGTCCCCCTCGACAGCACGGTGCACCAGTGCACCGATCACCGTCGTCTCGTCGTCGCGCATCGGACCATGGTGCCTCGGAGCCGCGTCTTCTGCTCCGCCGCGTCCGTAGTTGTACACCGAAGCGTTATGAGCGGGTGCGCCGGAAGTCATGTCCTGCGCCCTCCCCTTCCGCTCGACCGAATCGTCCCCGAGGAACTCCACATCTCAAGGATGCGGCATCAGCCGGAAAGCGTCACATGCCGTGGGCGCGGAAGGCGCCAGCGGCGGGGTGGGGCCCGCGCCACGCACCCCGGTCACATCGCCCCGTCCGCCGGTGTGCGGACGGGGAATCGATCGACTGCCGGTCATGGCCGGTCCCTCAGCGGACCAGGCCCCAGCGGAAGCCGAGCGCCACGGCGTGCGCCCGGTCCGAGGCGCCGAGCTTCTTGAACAGACGCCTGGCGTGCGTCTTCACCGTGTCCTCGGAGAGGAACAGCTCACGGCCGATCTCGGCGTTCGAGCGGCCGTGACTCATTCCTTCCAGCACCTGGATCTCCCGCGCGGTGAGCGTCGGCGCCGCACCCATCTCGGCCGACCGCAGCCGGCGCGGGGCGAGCCGCCACGTCGGATCGGCCAGCGCCTGGGTCACGGTGGCCCGCAGCTCGGCGCGGGAGGCGTCCTTGTGCAGATAGCCGCGGGCACCGGCGGCGACCGCGAGCGCGACACCGTCCAGGTCCTCGGCGACGGTCAGCATGATGATCCTGGCGCCGGGGTCGGCGGAGAGCAGCCGCCGGACCGTCTCCACACCTCCCAGACCGGGCATGCGTACGTCCATCAGAATCAGATCCGAACGGTCGGCGCCCCAGCGGCGGAGGACTTCCTCGCCGTTGGCCGCCGTCGTCACACGCTCGACGCCGGGCACGGTCGCGACCGCGCGACGGAGCGCTTCTCGGGCAAGCGGGGAGTCGTCGCAGACGAGGACGGATGTCATGACCGTCCTCCGCAGCTGATGCGCGTCACCTTGAGCCTCCAGGCTGTTACAAGTCGTCACCTGAGCGGTTGACGCTCTCGGACATCTGCCCGATCGCTTTTTCTGTCAACCGCCTCCGCCCTCTCAACGATGGTCACTCGAAAGAGTTACGGGTCGGACGGCCGGGTTCGGCACTCTACGTGAGGACTCGCACACGGAGGAGAGCGGCACGAGTTCATCCAACGATCAACGGAAATTTCATATAAATCTATGCCCCATTTAGCGGGTTTTCTTCCCTTTTGCTGGTGTCTGTGGCTAGATTCGCAATCAGTCATATTTACATCTACTTACACCGTAGATGTAATGTCATGGGCACGGTCAAAAATGGATGACAACGACGATTCCGACTCAGCATGGTTTGAGGGGACAAGCAATGGCAGATTTCTCCCGCCTTCCCGGACCCAACGCCGATCTGTGGGACTGGCAACTGCTGGCGGCCTGCCGCGGGGTCGACAGCTCGCTGTTCTTCCACCCGGAGGGTGAACGCGGGGCGGCTCGGAGCGCCCGCGAGAACTCGGCAAAAGAGGTCTGCATGCGATGCCCGGTGCGCGCCGAGTGCGCGGCACACGCGCTGGCCGTACGAGAGCCCTACGGAGTGTGGGGCGGACTGACCGAGGACGAGCGCGAGGAGCTCATGGGACGGGCCCGTAATCGCCTGATCGCGGCAGCGGCGCCGTCGGGCGTTCCGTCCCCGTCGGGGCACGGCTGAACCCGTCCCGCCCGGACGTCAATAGAAAAACGTTTTTGCGCTTCACCCGGCAGCCGAAGGCGGCCGGGTCACAGGCAGGCCCCGTTCAGCGGGCGGCCGCCAGGGACAGCTGCTCCAGGGTGGCCGCCACCGCCGGCACCCGGGCCAGGTCGGGCAGGGTGAGGGCGACGATCTCGCGCTCGATGGCCGGTTCCACCGCGACGGTGCGGGCCCGCTTGGGGCGTACCGACTCGATCGCCAGCTCCGGCAGCACGGCGACGCCCAGTCCGGCGCCGACCAGGCCGACGACCGCCGGGTAGTCGTCGGTCGCGAAGTCGATCCGGGGCGTGAAGCCGGACTCCTCGCAGACCTCCACCAGCTGGCGACGGCAGCGCGTGCAGCCCGCGATCCATGACTCCTCGGCCAGTTCGGCGACGGCGACGGCGTCCGAACCCGCCAGCCGGTGCCCCTCGGGGACCAGGCCGATCAGCCGGTCGGTGAGCAGCGGGCGGACGACCAGGTCGTCCCACTCGGTGCCGGAGGCGCCGTAGCGGAACGCCAGCGCGATGTCGCAGTCGCCCTCGCGCAGCATCTCGACGGAGCGCGGCGGTTCGGCCTCGACCAGGGAGACCCGGGTGCCGGGGTGGGCCGCGCGCAGCGCCGCGAGGGCGCCGGGGACCAGGGTGGAGCTGCCGCTGGGGAACGAGACGAGCCGGACGCGGCCGGCCCGCAGCCCGGCGATCGCGGCGACCTCCTCCTCGGCGGCGACGAGCCCGGCGAGGATGCCGGAGGCATGGCGGACGAGCGCCTCGCCGGCCTGGGTGAGCCGCATCTCGCGTCCCGTGCGGATCAGCAGCGTGGTCCCCGCGGAGGCCTCCAGGGCCTTCATCTGCTGGCTGACCGCGGGCTGGGTGCAGCCCAGTTCACGGGCGGCGGCGGAGAACGAGCCGGTGGCGGCGACGGCGCGCAGGACACGGAGATGACGGGCTTCGATCACCCTTCAACCATAAGCCGCTCTTGGATTGGGCGCGAATTGTTGGCATGCACCTTTGGGGGTGGAATGATTAGCGTTCTCCGCATGAAGCCGATGCAGCCGATGCAGCCGCTGGAGCCGATGCAGCCGATGCAGCCGCTGGAGCCGATGAAGCCGATGGAGCCGATGAAGCTGTTGACCGTGAACGCGGGGCGGCCGGAGGTCGTCGAGTACACCGACGCCGCCGGTGGCGTGACCGGGGTCGGCAAGCTGCCGGTCGACGGCCCCGTGCGCGTCACCGATCCCGGCCCCAAGGGCACCGGCGGCAGTGGCCTGGCCGGGGACGCGGTGTGCGACCTGCGTCATCACGGCGGCTCCGACCAGGCCGTGTACGCCTTCGCCCGCGAGGACCTCGACGACTGGGAGCGAGTGCTCGGCCGCCCGCTCGCCAACGGCGCGTTCGGCGAGAACCTGACGACGGCGGGTCTCGACGTGAACGGCGCGAGGATCGGCGAGCGCTGGCGGATCGGGCCCGATCTGGTGCTGGAGGTCACGTCGAGCCGGATTCCGTGCCGTACGTTCGCCGGTCATCTCGACGAGAAGGGCTGGGTCAGGCGGTTCACGCAGGCGGCCGCCCCGGGGGCGTACCTGCGGGTGATCGAGCCGGGTGAGATCCGCTCCGGTGACCTGGTCGAGATCGTGCACCGGCCCGGTCACGACGTCACCGTGCGGCTGGACTTCCAGGCGTCGACGACGCGAAGGGAATTGCTCCCGAAGCTGCTCACGGCGGGCGACGCGCTGCATCCCGAGTCGTTGCGTGCCGCACTGAAGTACGTGGAGAAGGAGGCCGCGCGCGAGTGATCGCGGTGGTCCGCGGGGCGACGGTGCCCGTCCGGTCGCGGCCGGCGGACAGGCACTAACGTGCCGCGTATGACGACTGCACTGATTACGGGCGCGACCGCGGGCATCGGAGCCGCCTTCGCGCGGCGGCTGGCGGCCGACGGGCACAACCTGGTGCTGGTGGCCCGGGACACCGAGCGGCTGCGCGAGCAGGCGACCGAACTGCACGACCGGCACGGCATCGAAGCCGAGGTACTTACGGCCGATCTGTCGCAGGACAAGGGGATCGCCGCGGTCGAGGACCGGTTGACGGACCGTCACCAGCCGGTCGATCTACTGGTCAACAACGCCGGGTTCGGCAACAAGGGCAGCTACCTGGATGTGCCCATGGCCGATGAGCTGAACATGCTGAAGGTGCACTGCGAGGCGGTGCTGCGGCTGACCTCGGCGGCCGCGGCCGGGATGCGGGAGCGCGGGCGGGGCGGGGTCGTCAACGTGGCCTCGGTGGCGGCGTTCGTACCGCGCGGGACGTACGGCGCGTCCAAGGCGTGGGTCGTGCAGTTCACCCAGGGCGCGGCGAAGGACCTGGCCGGTTCGGGGGTGCGGCTGATGGCGCTGTGCCCCGGTTTCGTACGGACGGAGTTCCACCAGCGGGCCGGGATGGGGACCGGCAACATCCCGGGCTGGATGTGGCTCGACGCGGACAAGCTGGTGGCGACGGCCCTGGCGGACCTGGCCCGCGGCAAGTCCCTCTCCGTCCCGGACCCGCGGTACAAGGCGCTGATGGGGCTCGTGAAGGTGACGCCGCGCGGCCTGCTCGGAGGGGTCACCTCCAAAACAGGCCGCAAGTACGGTCCTCAATGAGTGGTCGGTGGTAGGCGATGCTCGAACACCGCGTTCTGCTTCCGCTGGTACCTCAACAGCCTCCTCTACGCGGGCGGCGGGGCGATCGTCTGCTCGCTGATCTGTGTCGCCGCGGGATACGCCTTCGACAAGTACGAATTCCGGGGCAAGGAGAAGCTGTTCGGCCTCGTGCTGATGGGCGTGCTCGTCCCCACCACGGCGCTCGCCCTGCCGATGTATCTCCTGGCCTCCAAGACCGGCCTGGTCAACACCTACTGGTCCGTGCTGATCCCGGTGCTCGTCAACCCGTTCGGCGTGTATCTCGCCCGGGTGTTCAGCACCGGGTACATACCGAACGAGGCCCTGGAGGCCGCCCGTATCGACGGGGCCGGCGAGCTGCGCGTCTTCTGGTCCATCGGACTGCGCATGGTCATGCCGGGCTTCGTGACCGTCTTCCTCTTCCAGTTCACCGCGATCTGGAACAACTTCTTCCTCCCCCTCGTGATGCTCTCGGACCGCAAGCTGTTCCCGCTGAGCCTCGGTCTGTGCTCCTGGAACACCAACACGCACGGCGAGCCGAGCTTCTATCCACTCGTCGTCACCGGGTCCCTCCTCGCCGTCATCCCCCTGATCGTCGCCTTCGTCTCGCTGCAGCGGCACTGGAAGGCCGGACTGACCGCCGGTAGCGTCAAGTGACCTCACCACGAGCCCTGAGGAGTACGAGTCCCACCATGCCCCACGCCACTGACAACCGGCCGGCCGTCCTGCTCGCGATGGGGCCCGGCATCGCCGCACGCCTCCTCACCGACCACCACCGCACCCGGCTGGCCGCCCTCACCCGCACCGACCCGCACCTCGTCGCCCACGACCTGGCCGACCCGACGCCCGAGGTGGCCGCCGCGCTCGCCGAAGCCGAGGTGCTGTTCACCTGCTGGGGCGCGACGCCGCTCACCGCCGAGGTGCTGACGGCCGCACCCCGGCTGCGGGCCGTGGTCCACGCGGCCGGTTCCGTGAAGCACCACATCACCGACGCCTGCTGGGAGCGCGGCATCGCCGTCACCTCGGCGGCCGGGGCCAACGCGCTTCCGGTCGCCGAATTCACGCTCGCCGCGATCCTGTTCGCGAACAAGCGCGTCCTGTACTCCGCGGACCGCTACCGCGCGCTGCGCACCGAGCACGACTGGCTCGCGGAGCTCGAAGGCACCGGCAATTACCGCCGCACGGTCGGCATCATCGGCGCCTCGCGCATCGGCCGCCGGGTGATCGAGCTGCTGCGCCCCTTCGATCTGGATGTCCTGCTGTACGACCCGTACGTGGACGTTGCGGAGGCGGCACGACTCGGCGTCCGGCTCACCTCGCTCGACGAGCTGTGCGCGAGCAGTTCGGTCGTCTCGGTGCACGCGCCACAGCTCCCCGAGACGCACCACCTGATCGGCGCGGCGCAGCTGTCGGCCATGGCGACCGGGACGACCCTGATCAACACGGCGCGGGGTTCGCTCATCGACGAGGACGCGCTGCTGCCCGAGCTGACGAGCGGGCGGTTGCACGCGGTACTGGATGTGACGGAGCCCGAACTTCCGCCCGCGCACTCGTCGTTGTACGAGTTGCCGAATGTGCTGCTCACTCCGCATGTGGCGGGTTCGCTGGGCAATGAGCTGCACCGGATGGCCGACGAGGCGCTGGACGAGCTGGAGCGGTACGCGGCCGGCCTGCCGTTCGCGGCTCCGGTGCTGGCGGGAGCGCTGCCGCGCTCGGCGTGACGCGGCCGGCGCGCTCAGGCGCGCTCCCCCGCACCGGCGGCACACGCCGGAGGCCCGGTACCCCGCAACGGGGTACCGGGCCTCAGTGGCTGCGTGGAGCTGCGCGTCAGTGCGAGTGGCCGTGGCCGCCGTGACCGGCCTCGGCCTCTTCCTCGGCCGGCTTCTCGACGACGAGCGTCTCGGTCGTGAGCAGCAGCGACGCGATGGACGCGGCGTTCTCCAGCGCGGAGCGGGTGACCTTGACCGGGTCGATGACGCCGGCCTTCACCAGGTCGCCGTACTCGCCGGTCGCGGCGTTGAAGCCCTGGCCCTTGTCGAGCTCGGCGACCTTCGAGGTGATGACGTAGCCCTCGAGGCCGGCGTTCTCGGCGATCCAGCGCAGCGGCTCGACGGCGGCGCGGCGCACGACCGCGACACCCGTGGCCTCGTCGCCGGTCTTGTCGAGGTTGCCCTCCAGGACCTTGACGGCGTGGACCAGAGCGGAGCCACCACCGGAGACGATGCCCTCCTCGACCGCGGCGCGGGTCGCGGAGATGGCGTCCTCCAGACGGTGCTTCTTCTCCTTGAGCTCCACCTCGGTGGCGGCACCGACACGGATCACGCACACGCCGCCGGCCAGCTTCGCGAGGCGCTCCTGGAGCTTCTCGCGGTCCCAGTCGGAGTCCGTGGCCTCGATCTCGGCCTTGATCTGGTTGACCCGGCCCTTGACGTCGCCGGGCTCGCCGCCGCCGTCCACGATCGTCGTGTCGTCCTTGGAGACGGTGACGCGGCGGGCGGTGCCCAGCACGTCCAGACCGGCCTGGTCGAGCTTGAGGCCGACCTCCTCGGCGATGACGGTCGCACCGGTGAGGGTGGCGATGTCGCCGAGCATGGCCTTGCGGCGGTCACCGAAGCCCGGGGCCTTCACCGCGACGGCGTTGAAGGTGCCACGGATCTTGTTGACGACGAGGGTCGACAGCGCCTCGCCCTCGACGTCCTCGGCGATGATCAGCAGCGGCTTGGAGCCACCGGCCTGGATGACCTTCTCCAGCAGCGGGAGCAGCTCCTGGATCGCGCCGATCTTGCCCTGGTGGATCAGGATGTACGGGTCGTCGAGGACGGCCTCCATACGCTCCTGGTCGGTCACCATGTACGGGGACAGGTAGCCCTTGTCGAAGGCCATGCCCTCGGTGAAGTCGAGGTCCAGACCGAAGGTGTTGGACTCCTCGACGGTGATGACACCGTCCTTGCCGACCTTGTCCATCGCCTCGGCGATGAGCTCGCCGACCTGCGGGTCCTGCGCGGAGAGCGCGGCCACGGCGGCGATGTCGGTCTTGTCGTCGATCGGACGGGCGGTCGCGAGGAGCTCGTCGGAGACGGCCTTGACCGCGGCGTCGATGCCCTTCTTCAGGGCGGCCGGGGAAGCACCCGCGGCGACGTTGCGCAGGCCCTCGCGGACGAGCGCCTGGGCCAGCACGGTGGCGGTGGTCGTACCGTCACCCGCGACGTCGTTGGTCTTGGTCGCCACCTCCTTCACCAGCTGGGCACCGAGGTTCTCGTACGGGTCGTCGAGCTCGACCTCGCGCGCGATGGTGACACCGTCATTGGTGATGGTGGGTGCGCCGAACTTCTTGTCGATGACGACGTTGCGGCCCTTGGGGCCGATCGTCACCTTGACCGTGTCGGCAAGCTTGTTGACGCCGCGCTCAAGGGCGCGACGGGCGTCCTCGTCGAACTTCAGGATCTTCGCCATGGCTGCTGAGCTTTCCTCTCGAACGAACTGCGCCCCCGGCCACCCGGCTGGTTGTTCGCAGGGGGCCAGGGGCGCAGAACAGAAGCAAACGTGGGTGAATTACTTCTCGACGATCGCGAGCACGTCGCGGGCCGAGAGGACGAGGTACTCCTCGCCGTTGTACTTCACCTCGGTGCCGCCGTACTTGCTGTAGAGCACGACGTCGCCGGTCTTGACGTCGAGCGGAAGGCGCTCGCCGTTCTCGAAGCGGCCCGGGCCCACGGCCAGGACGACGCCCTCCTGGGGCTTCTCCTTGGCGGTGTCCGGAATGACCAGGCCGGAGGCCGTGGTCTGCTCGGCGTCGAGCGGCTGGACCACAATGCGGTCCTCGAGCGGCTTGATCGCAACCTTGGTGCTGGCGGTCGACACGATCCGGTCTCCCCCTTCGGAGATCTCACGGGGTAACAGTCTTTGGGTGGCGACCAGGTGGATCCGTCGTCGCGGGTGCCGGACCTGCCAGTCGCACAGTACTGCTGGCACTCTCCAGTGGTGAGTGCCAGCACCGAGACTATGACCGCGATTAGCACTCGGTCAAGCGGAGTGCCAATTCACGCGGTCGTGGCGTCCACCGGGGCACCGTCCGGGCACTGTCCGGGCAGCGGTTCGGACAACAGTCCGGACAACACTGGGACAACGGCCGTACGGACCGCGGCGTTCCGTACGACCGTGTGAACATGACCGAATCCCCGTACCGGCCGTCGAACCCGCGGGCCCCGGAGCACCGGCGCGGTTCGCGCGCCGCCGTGAACGGCTGTCTCGATGTGGTGCTGGGTCTGCTGCTGGTGCTCCTGGAGGGGCTGATCTGCGCGGTCGCCGCCTACTCCCTGGCCCTGTCGCGGTGGGACCCCGGCGGTTCAAAGACGGCGGGCCCGCCGCCGATGGACTGGACGCCCGTCCTCGTCTTCGGCGCCATCGCGGCGGCGGTCGCACTGATCGCGGTGGTGCTGATCCGCCAGAACTGGCCCTGGGCGGGGGCGATCCAGATCCCGGTCGCGCTCCTGCTGTGCGTGGCGGCGGTGCAGGTCGGGCACGAGGACTACCGCCGCTCGCACCCGGCGCCGGCCTCCACTCCTTCGGACGATCCCGGCCGGTCCGGCCACCAGTGCCTCAGCGGCGGCGACAACCACGAGTGCCTGGACTCCGGCGGCTGAGGGCACTCGATGACGACCAGCGACCCCGACGCCCCGTGATCGCCATGACCGCCACGGTCACCGCGGCCGCCGCGATCACCCCGGTCGCCGTGCGGATGCTTCTGCGGGCCCGCCGCGGGAGTCGGCCCCGGGTGGGTCACCTTCTGTGCGGCCTTGCGGCCCAGCCGCTCGATCGGGGCGACCGACTGCGCGCACCCGGCGGTGGTGGTCAGGAGCGCACCGACTGCCAGCAGGCCGGCGAGCAGCCGGTACGCCCTTCTCATACGTAGTCCTCCAGCCGGGCCACGGCGTACCCCTTGTCCGTGATGGTCTTCATGACCGCGCGGACCAGGTCGGCCATGCCGGCGCCCCACTCCGCCCGGCCCCGGAAGTGCGTGAGGATGATGTCGCCGGGGTGCAGGTCCTGGTCCCCCTCGCGCCACTCCATGTGGTCCGGGAACGCCTCCGCGTTCCAGAGCGGCACGGCCTTGATGCCGCAGGACTTCGCGATCCGGAGCGTGTCCCCGTTGTAGTTGCCGTACGGCGGACGGAAGAGGACGGGGCGCTTCCCGTACCGCTTCTCGATGACGGCCTGCTGGTCGCAGATCTCGCGCTGCTGCTCGCTGTACGAGAGTCCGGGAAGGTACGGGTGGCTGAGCGTGTGGTTGTTGAGGCCGACGCCCAGCCGCTGCGCCTCCCCGAAGTACCCGTAGTTGTCGCGCACCTCGTCGTCGGTGAGGAAGGCGCTGTACGGGATGTCCAGTTCGTCCATCATCTGGAGCAGTTCGGGGTCCTTCTCGGCACCGTCGTCCATCGTCAGGAAGACGACCCGGTCCTTGGTCGGGACGGTGGTGAAGACCGGCGGCAGCGAGTCGTCGCCGCCCTGCACCTCGAAGCCCTCGCGGGTGGTGATGCGCGGTCTGACGGCGGGTGGCGGGGGTGCGATCAGGGGTGGCCGGTCCAGACCCCATTTCTTGGCGAGGGCCGCCCGTACGGCCGGGCCGAACTTCGCGTTCTCGTAGGGCCCGGCGGGTGCGCGGCCCTGGCCGGCCGGCCGCTCGGGACCCGCCTTCTGCCCGGGGCCGCCCGGGAGTCCCGGACCGCCCGGGAGTCCGGGACCGCCCGGGAGTCCGGCGGAGGGCCGGGTGCGGTGTTCGACGTCGGCGTCGGCCCGGCCGTCGGTCTCGGAGGCGCAGCCGAAGCCGACGGCGGCGATCAGGAGCGCGGCCAGGACCGTACGGGCGGGCCGGTGCCCACCGGAGCCCCGTCCGCGCCCGGACTCGCGCGCACCCGATCCACTCCGATTCACGGCTAATTCTTCCTTTTGTCGTACAAGACGCATGGCGTCGCATCCTGCCAGCAGGGGACGGGCGCCCCTGCCCGACACCGCCGTCGGGTCCGCCGGTCAACCCGGCTGGCTCACAATGGGGCGGGTGAACGCTCTCGACTCCCCCCTCGCCTCCTTCATGGCCCTGCGCACTCCCGAGGGCGCGGCGCTCCTGGACGAGTTGCGGTCGTACGACCCTGCCCAGGAACTCGCCACCGCCACCCGGCTGCGCCGCGACCACCCGGCCCCCCTGGTCTCGGCGGCGCTGGGGCAGGCGCGGCTGCGCCAGCGGGCGGTGGCGAAATTCGGCGCCGAGGACGCGTACCGGATGTTCTTCACGCCGAACGGCGTCGAGCAGGCGACCCGTACGTCGGTGGCCGGCCACCGCGCGCGGCGGTTCGTGGCGGCGGGCGGGGTGCGCAGCGTCGCCGACCTCTGCTGCGGGATCGGCGGCGACGCGATCGCGTTCGCGCGGGCGGGCATCTCCGTCCTCGCCGTGGACCGCGACCCGCTGACCGCCGAGGTGGCCCGGGCCAACGCCGCCGCTCTCGGCCTGGACGGTCTGATCGAAGTGCGGTGCGCCGACGTCACCGGGATCGACACCGCGCCGTACGACGCGGTCTTCGTCGACCCGGCCCGGCGCGGCGGCAGGGGCAGGATCTTCGACCCCGAGGCGTACTCACCGCCGCTCTCCTGGGCGACCGGCGCCGCGCTCGGCGCTCCCCGCGCCGCGCTGAAGATCGCCCCCGGCATCCCGCACGAGGCGATCCCGGCACGGGCGGAGGCCGAGTGGATCTCGGACGGCGGCGACGTGAAGGAGGCGGTGCTCTGGTTCGGCGAGGGCTTCGCGCCCGGTTCGTACCGCGCCACCGTGCTCCCGGCCCGCGCCACCCTGTGGTCCGCGGCCCCTTTGCCCGCCCCGCCCGTGGGACCGGTCGGCCGCTACCTGTACGAGCCGGACGGGGCCGTCATCCGTGCCCATCTGGTCGCCGACATCGTGGCGCGGTGCGAGGGCCGGCTGATCGACGAGACCATCGCGTACGTCACGAGCGACGAGCCGTACGACTCCCCGTACACCACCGGGTACGAGATCACCGACCGGCTGCCGTTCAACATGAAGAAGCTCAAGGCACTGCTGCGGGAGCGGAAGGTCGGCGTCCTGACGGTGAAGAAGCGCGGCTCGGCCGTCGAACCGGAGGAGCTGCGCCGCAGGATGAAGCTCCAGGGGCCGAACGCCGCGACGGTCTTCCTGACCCGGGTGGCCGGAGCCCCGACGATGCTGATCGGTCACCCCGTGCGGCCGAGGACGTCCTAGGCCAGGTCGGTCAGGTCCTCGGCGTACACCTGGGAGAGCGGCTGAGGACCCACGTACTGCTGGCAGTTGCACTGCCCCGGCTCGAAGCGGACTGGCTTCTTCGACTCGTCCCAGGCCGTCGGCACCTCGACCCGCTCATGGCACTTGCCCTGCTTGTCGTGCTTGGCGAGATGGTGTGTGCAGCCGCAGACCGGCTCCGGCGGCCGGTGGGCCGCTTCGACGGCGAGCCGCTCCTGCTTGGCGGCCTCCAGCAGCTCCAGCTTGCGGGTGTGCCGGTTGCGCAGCGCGGTACGGACGTTGTCGACGGCCCACCCGAAGCCGCCCGTCCAGAAGATGATGAGCACCCACCAGTACCACTCCATGTGACACCACTCCCCCTGTGTGGCTCATGTACCAGCCCAGGATAGGTCCGGACTCAGCGGTGCGCGCCGCCCCCGACGGAGAACAGCGGCTCCGGAGCGGGCACCCCGATCAGCACCCGCAGTACCCAACGGCGGTGCGCGGAGGCCTTGACGATGCCGATCAGCCCGATGAGCCAGCCGGTCGTCCCGAGTCCGGTGACCAGCGCGACCAGCCCGAAACTGTCCTGGGCCGCCTCGGCGGTCGCCGGGACGGCGATGCACGCGTACAGCCCGAGTGCGCACAGCGTGAAGGACATCAGCAGCCAGACGAGGCTGACGCCCGGCATCCGCAACTGCGCGTCCCGCACCGGATCGCGGTCCAACTGCCCCCAGGCGTCGAGAAGTCGGCGCACTTCGATGTCGCGGCGCAGGCCGATGACGACGATGACGACCGCCGGCACCGCGCAGCAGGCGCCCATGCCGGCGAGGATCACGGCGAGGAGGGCGCTGAAGATGTCGTACGTCTCCTCGAACGTGATGAGCGCCGCGCCCACCAGCGACCAGCCGAGCGCACAGAGCACTCCCCACAGCCACAGCATCACCAGGCGCCCCGGTGACATATGCGCCCTCACCAACTCCCCGAGCACCACGGCCCGGTCGGCGAGCAGCGCCTCGCGGTCGGGCCAGGTACGTATCTCCACGGGCGGTGGCGGCGGCGGCAGTTGTGCGCGGCGAAACATGGGCCAGACCCTACCGACCGCGCGCCCCCGCCCGGCGGGCGGCACGGTGCGCAGGGGCCGCCTCGGTGCCATGCTGGAAAGGGACACACGGAGGTTCGCGATGGGGTTCTATGCCGAACGGATCGTGCCCCGGATCGCCGATGCCGTCGGCGGGATGAAGCAGGTCGAACCGTTGCGGCGCCGGGTCTGCGAGGGCCTGTACGGCGAGATCATCGAGATCGGGTTCGGTTCCGGACACAACGTTCCGTTCTACCCGGACGCCGTCACCGAAGTGGCCGCGGTCGAGCCGTCCGATCTCGGCTGGAAGCTGGCGCGTGACCGGATCGACGCGGGGCACCCCTTGGTGCGGCGCGCCTGTCTGGACAGCCAGTACCTGCCGTTCGAGGACAACACCTTCGACGGCGCCCTGTCGACGTGGGCGCTGTGCACCATCCCCGACGCCGACGCGGCGCTGCGCGAGGTGCGCCGGGTCCTCAAACCCGGTGCGACCCTGCATTTCCTGGAGCACGGTCTGGCGCCACAGGAGGACGAGAACGTACGCCGCTGGCAACGCCGCCTCGATCCGCTGGAGCGGCGGCTCTTCGCCGGGTGCCGCCTGACCCGGCCGGTCGCCGAGATGCTGACGGCCGCGGGGTTCACGATCGTCGACCTCGACGAGTTCTACGAGAAGGGCGCGCCGAAGGCGATGGCGGCCGAGTCGATGGGCGTGGCCGTGCCGTAGACCGACGCGGCGGTGTGGCGGTGCGGTCCGGTCCGGTGGCCCGGAGCTCATCGGCCGGCGTGGTCCGCGCCTGCCGCGCGGTCCAGGAGCAGCGCGCGCTCCCGTTCGTTGCGGGTCAGTCCCGCCGCCCGTACGAACTCCGCCCGCGCCTCGTCCGTACGTCCCAGCCTGGCCAGCAGATCTCCGCGGACGCTGGGCAGCAGGTGGTAGTCCTTGAGCGCCGGGTCGTCGGCCAGCGCGTCGACGAGCGCGAGACCGGCCGCCGGGCCCCGCGCCATCGAGACCGCCACCGCCCGGTTCAGCTCGACGACCGGGGACGGTGCGATCGCGGCGAGACGGGCGTAGAGGGCGGCGATGGTGGCCCAGTCCGTGTCCTCGTACGTCACTGCCCGGGCGTGGCACGCGGCGATCGCGGCCTGCACGGTGTACGGGCCGAGACCGGCGCCCTCCTCCGTCGCCGCCACGGCCCGTTCCAGGGCCGCGACGCCGCGCCGGATCAGGAGGTGGTCCCAGCGGGCCCGGTTCTGGTCGGCGAGGAGCACCGGCGCACCGTCCGGCCCGGTCCTGGCGGCGGTGCGCGAGGCCTGGAGTTCCAGCAGCGCGGCCAGGCCGTGGACCTCGGGTTCCCGCTCCATCAGGCCCGCGAGGACCCGGGCCAGCCGTAGCGCGTCCTCGCACAGCGCCGGGCGTAGCCAGTCGTCGCCCGCGGTTGCCGCGTACCCCTCGTTGAAGATCAGGTAGATGACTTCGAGCACGGAGTCCAGGCGGGCGGCGCGCTCGGGCCCGTACGGCACCTCGAAGGGGACGCCCTCGCGGCCCAGGGTCCGTTTCGCCCGGACGATGCGCTGGGCGACGGTCGGTTCCGGGGCCAGGAACGCGCGGGCGATCTCCTGAGTGGTGAGCCCGCCGAGCAGCCGCAGGGTGAGGGCGATCCGGGCCGCGGTGGTGAGCACCGGGTGGCAGGCGGTGAAGATCAGCCGGAGCAGATCGTCGTCGATGTCGTCCGTTTCCGGGGGCTCGGGCGGCGGCACGTCCTCCAGGGCCCGTCCCACCTCGGCGAGCTTACGCGCGTACGTCTCCTTGCGGCGTACGAGATCGATCGCGCGGTGTCTGGCGGTGGCCATGAGCCAGGCGCCCGGCCGGTCCGGGACACCTGACTCCGGCCACTGTTCCAGCGCGGCCACCAGGGCGTCCTGCGCGAGTTCCTCGGCGATGCCCACGTCCCGCACGATGCGGGCGACACCTGCGATGATCCGCGCGGACTCGATCCTGAAGACCGCATCGACCGCCGTCTGCGCGCTTACTGCCGTCACGGTCACTCATCAGAGCAGCCGGGCGGGAACGCGGCAAGCGGGGCCCGGTCAGATGCTCGGGGCCTCGTCGATCTGGCGCACCTCGGAGGTGACGGTCCAGCTCTCCGGGTGGATCTGCAGGAACCGCTTGGTCCACTCCAGGGCCTCGGCCTTGTCCTTGGCCTGGAGGATGGCGTACCCGCCGACGACCTCCTTGGTCTCGGTGAACGGGCCGTCGGTGTAACTGAGCTTGCCGCCGGACCAGGTGACCCTGGTCCCCTGGGACGTCGGGGTGAGCCCGGCCGTCTCCAGCATGACTCCGGCCTTGGTGATCTCCTCGAAGAGGGCGCCCATGCGCTTCTCGAACTCGGGGCCCGGGTTCTCGGTGGGAGGGTTCTGCTCATCGATGCGGATCAGCGACATGAAGCGGGGCATGGTGACTCCTCGGTCGGGAGGGCGGGGTCCTTCCCCGCCTCTCACCCTTGCGTCGAACGGGAGACGGCCGGATCGACAGCTCCACCGGAAATTCTTCTGAGAATCTTCCGGGGCGGCCACCGGAGCGGCCGACGAGCCGGCCACCGGGGCTGTCACGGCGGCCGGGGACCCGCACGATCACCGAAGGCCGGCCAGCCGCGGAACCCAACGCGATCACCGAGGGCCGATCAGCCGGGGAAGTCCACGGCCCCCAGCGACTCGAAGCGCCACCGGTGCACCGGGCGAGTGATCAACTCCGGGTCCGGCTCGGGGAGTTCGGGCAGCTCGTCGCCGTACTCCGCCTCCCACCAGGTGAGGACCAGGACCCGGTCCTGCGGGGCGCGCAGCAGCTCGCGTCGCAGCGGTTCGCGGGCCAGCTCGGCCGCACGGGCCCGGGCCCACTCCAGGAGCTCCGGGCCCCGGCCGGCGCCGGCGCGGGCCTCCCACATCAGTGCGACGGTCGTACCGCTCGTGCCGCTCATGAGTAGAGGTTGTCCTTGCTGATCTCGTGCACGTGATCGTGGTCGTGCGTGTGGGCACCGGGGACGTGGGTGTCGGTCACCGGCAGCGACGAGTCCGCGGACAGCTCCAGGTCGGAGGCCGGCCTGTTCCGGGCCACCATCTCCGCGCCCAGCGCGGCGACCATCGCCCCGTTGTCCGTGCACAGCCCCGGCCGCGGCACCCGCAGCCGGATGCCGGCGCGCTCGCACCGCTCCTCGGCCAGCGCCCGCAGCCGCGAGTTGGCCGCGACACCGCCGCCGATCATCAGGTGGTCGACGCCCTCGTCCTTGCAGGCCCGGACGGCCTTACGGGTGAGCACATCCACCACGGCCTCCTGGAAGGACGCCGCCACATCCCGTACCGGCACGTCCTCGCCCGCGGCCCGCTTCGCCTCGATCCAGCGGGCGACGGACGTCTTCAGGCCGGAGAAGGAGAAGTCGTACGCGGGATCGCGCGAGCCGCTCAGTCCGCGCGGGAACGCGATCGCCTTCGGGTCGCCCTCCTTCGCCAGCCGGTCGATGACCGGGCCGCCGGGGAAGCCGAGGTCCAGCACCCGGGCGATCTTGTCGAAGGCCTCGCCCGCCGCGTCGTCGATGGTCGCGCCCAGCGGCCGTACGTCGTTGGTGATGTCCGGCGCGAGGAGCAGCGAGGAGTGGCCGCCGCTGACCAGCAGCGCCATGGTCGGTTCGGGCAGCGGGCCGTGCTCCAGCTGGTCGACGCAGATGTGCGAGGCGAGGTGGTTCACCCCGTAGAGCGGCTTGTTCAGGGCGTACGCGTACGCCTTCGCCGCCGAGACGCCGACGAGCAGCGCGCCCGCGAGCCCGGGACCGGCGGTGACGGAGATGCCGTCGAGGTCGCGGGCGCTGATCCCGGCCTCCTTCAGGGCGCGCTCGATCGTGGGGACCATCGCCTCCAGGTGCGCGCGGGAGGCGATCTCCGGGACGACGCCGCCAAAGCGGGCGTGCGTGTCGACGCTGGACGCGACGGCGTCGGCGAGCAGCGTCGTACCGCGGACGATGCCGACGCCGGTCTCGTCGCAGGAGGTCTCGATGCCGAGTACGAGCGGTTCGTCAGCCATCAGTCAGTCTCTGTCTCTTGTGCGGGCTCTTGCACCGTCAGGCGCATGACGAGTGCGTCGATGTTGCCGGGCTGGTAGTAGCCGCGGCGGAAACCGATCGGTTCGAAGCCGAAGCGTTCGTACAGCTTCTGCGCCCGGGTGTTGTCGACGCGGACTTCGAGGAGCACCTCGGCGCACTCGAAGGCCGTGGCGTGCTTCAGCAGATCGGTGAGGAGTTCGGAGCCGAGGCCGCCGCCCCAGTGGTCGCGGGTGACACCGATCGTCTGCACGTCGGCGAGGTCACCGGCCGCGGCGAGCCCGGCATAGCCGACGATCCGGCCGGAGGCGGGGTCCTCGGCGACGACGTAGCGGCGGGTGGCCCGCGGGCCGCGGGCGTGCGCCAGCTCGGACCAGAACATGCCGGCCGACCAGGCGTCGTCCGGGAACAGCTCGTGTTCGAGCGCCAGCACCGGATCGATGTCCCACCAGCGCATCTCGCGCAGTACGGCAGTCGTGCTCGTCACTTCGGGGTGACCACCTTGTAGTTCTTCGGGACCTGGGCGTCGGGCCTGCGCAGGTAGAGCGGCCGCGGCGGCAGCAGTTCCGCGCCCGCGGCGAGCCGCTCGGCGGCGAGGGCGGCCAGCGCACCGGCGCTGACGTGCTCGGGGCGCCGGGCGTCCGGGAACGCCTCGGGGTAGAGCACGGCGCCCGCCCCGACGACGGGAACTGAGGCGAGCTGCTCGGCGATGTCGGCGGGCCGGTCGACGGCGGGCTCCGTGACGCGCGTACGGCAGTCCTCGTAGCGCGCCCAGTAGACCTCCTTGCGGCGGGCGTCCGTCGCGACGGCGAATGGGCCCTCCAGGCCGGTCTGCCCGGCGGCGTACGCGAGACCGTCCAGGGTGCAGATCCCGTGCACGGGCACGGAGAGTGCGGAGCCGAAGGTCGCGGCCGTGACCAGGCCGACCCGCAGCCCGGTGTACGGTCCGGGGCCGACGCCCACGACCACGTCCGTCACGGCGTCGAGTTTCACCCCGGCCTCGGCGAGGACCCGGTCGACGGCGGGCAGCAGCAGCTCCCCGTGCCTTCGGGCGTCGACCTGGCCGGACTCGGCGACGACGGAGGTTCCGTCGTGAAGGGCGACGGTGACGGCGGGGGTGGCGGTATCCACGGCGAGCAAGAGCACGCAAACAGCCTACGGCTCCTGTGACGGGGGCACGGTGTCCCGTACGGCGTCCCGGTCCGGCCGGCCCCTGCTGCTACCGTCACCGAGAACGCACGCGGGTACGACGTAATCGCTAAACGCTTGTACGACATACAGAGCGAAAGGGGCGCGCACGGTGGCAAGGGGCAGCTCGGGAATCGTGGCCGGGCTCACTGCGGCGGCTCTCGCCGCGGTCGGTTTCCTGGCCTACCAGGCATCGGCGAACGCCCCCGACTCCGTCGCCGCCCCCAAGCCGAAGGTTTCCAGCAGCGCACCCGCCGCCAGGCACGACAAGCCGAAGGAAGAGAAGCCGCCGGCCGCGCTCCCGGCCGGCTCCGGCATCGGCAAGCGTGTGGTGTACGCCCTGGAGGACCGTCAGGTGTGGCTCGTCGACGCGTCCGGCAAGGTGACCAGGACGTTCGAGGTCATGCCGAGCGCGCTGAGCCCGCGGCCCGGGACGTACCAGGTGGGTGCGCCGCGCCAGGGGCCGCCCACCAGGGGCTCGGACGGCGTGATGATCGAGCACGTGGTGCGGTTCGCGATGGTGGACGGCGCGTCCGTCGGATTCAGCGCGGCGGTGGACGGCTCGATGGAGAGCCCGGATCCGTCCCTGAAGACGGGCGGCGTGCGGATGTCCCGGGCCGACGGGGACGCGGTGTGGGAGTTCGCGACGGTACGCACGAAGGTGGTCGTCGTCCCGTAGCCGCCGGGCCCCGGCATCCTCGGCCGGAACAGAACCCGCGCCCCGATCGGGACAGCCGTTCAGCCCGCCCGGCGTTCGAGCCCCGCCTCAGCCCCCTCGGCTTCGGAGTCGGCATCCGTGTCGGGTTCGGAGTCGGAATCGGCGTCCGCGCGCGCCGGGGCCGGGTCGGACGGCGGCGTCGAGACCGCCGTGGCCGCGGCACCGGCCTTCAGCAGGTCACCCATCGATGGCGGCGGCACTTCACGTTCGGCAGACGTCGTCATGGATGCCTCCTGAGGCTCCGCTGGAAGGCCTGGTTAGGCAGACCTAACCCGCTCTCGCCATCCATGTGACCACGCCCGCCCCGCCCGGCGCAACAATTTGCCGACACAGTGTCGGCACACGGTCGGGAAGGGTGGGGAAAGCTGCCGGAAGGCGCGCCGCGCTCAGCCCTCCGGTGCCCCCGCGCTCAGCCCTCCAGCACCTCGCGCGCCCCCCACAGCCCCGCCCAGCGCGCCCCGATCCCCACCAGCGTCACCGAGCGCCGCTCGTCGTCCGTGTCGCCGACCGCACGGTGGATCATCACGTGCAGCCGGTCCTCGGACAGCTCCTCGACCTTGCCGTCGCCCCACTCCACGACCACCACCGACTCCGGCAGCGACACGTCGAGGTCCAGGTCCTCCATCTCGTCGAGGCCGCCGCCCAGCCGGTACGCGTCGACGTGGACCAGCGCGGGGCCACCGGTCAGCGAGGGGTGGACGCGGGCGATCACGAACGTGGGGGACGTGACGGCGCCGCGCACCCCGAGACCCTCGCCGAGCCCCCGGGTCAGCGTCGTCTTCCCGGCGCCGAGCTCCCCGGAGAGCATCACGAGGTCGCCGGGGCGCAGGACAGCGGCGATGCGGCGGCCGAGGGCCTGCATCTGATCGGGGGACTCGACGGCCAGGTCCACGGTGACGGTGCCCGGCGCGGCGCCCGTGCCGGCCTCAGTTGCCAGGCTGTTGTGCGGTGCTTCCATGTCCGCCAACGTTACTTCCCTGCCCGCCGACGTCGGTGGCGGCGGGCACCGCCCCGATACGCACCAGCAGGTCCGCCAGCCGGTCGGTCACCGTCTCCGGGTGTTCCAGCATCACCAGATGACCGGCGTCCGGGACGATGACCAGCTCCGCGTCCGGGAGCTGGTCCGCCATGGCCTCGCTGTGCGAGCTGGGCGTCACCAGGTCCTTGTCGCCCGCCAGGATCAGCACCGGGACGTCACGGAACGCGGGCAGGACGTGGGTCTTGTCGTGCTCGGTGAAGGCCGGGTAGAACTCGGCGACCACATCGATCGGGGTGGATTCGATGAGCCGCTCGGCGAACCGCTCGACTGCCGGGTCGACGTCCCGCGAACCGAACGAGTACCGCTTGATCAGCCCGGCGAAGAGGTCGGCGGTCGCCCGCCGGCCCCGTTCCACCAGTTCGGCCTGGGAGCCGAGCGCCTTGAGCACCCCGGGCAGCACCCGCCGCACCGCGTTCACGCCCGCGACCGGCAGCCCGAAGCTGACCTCGCCGAGCTTCCCGCTCGATGTGCCGACGAAGGCGATCGCGGCGACCCGGTCCCGGACGAGCTGGGGGTACTGCTCGGCGAGCGCCATCATCGTCATGCCGCCCATCGAGTGCCCGACCAGCACCAGCCTGCCCTCGGGAGCCACCGCGTCGATGACCGCCTTCAGGTCACGGCCCAGCTGGTCGATGCCGACCGTCACCCCGTCCGCCTGGGCCCGGCCCCGCTCGGAGCGGCCGTGGCTGCGCTGGTCCCAGTGGACGGTGCGGACCAGGCCGCGCAGCGCCGCCCGCTGGAAGTGCCAGGAGTCCTGGCTGAGGCAGTACCCGTGGCTGAAGACGACGGTGACGGGCGCGGGCGCCTTGCGGCCGAAGAGCCTTCGGCGGCGCGTGCCGACGGTACCGGGGGTGGTCGCACCGCTCCCGGCGGCCCCCGTACCGCCGTCGGGGTCGACCTCGTCGACCTCGTAGTACAGCTCGGTGCCGTCGTCGGCGTTCGCCCGGCCCGGCAGTCCGCGCAGCGAGCCGTACGGTCCCGAGGCGTCCAGCGCCAGCCTGGCCCGCCTGCGCATGCCGCGGCCCACGGTCAGCCGCTCGACGGCGACACCGGCGGCCGCGCCCGCCGCGATCACGCCTATGGCGGCTCCGGCGATCCCCGCCCGGCGCCAGCCGACCGCCGTGGCGGCCGTGGTCACCGCGTCCCCCGCGCTGATCTCGCTCACCGTGCCGCGCTCCTCGTCGGTCGTGTCCGTCAGGTCAGGGCCGGTCTGTTCCGGTCGTGCTCAGATCGTGCCTGGTCAGGGGCGCTTGTTCAGTCAGGACCCGGCCGGGGTCGCATGCAGATGGACGCGGGGCACACGGCTGCCGATCCGGGTGACGATCTCGTACGCGATCGTGTCGGCGGCCTGCGCCCAGTCCTCGGCGCCCGGCTCGCCCCGGTCCCCCGGGCCGAAGAGCACCGCCTCGCTGCCCACCTCGATCCGGTCACCGTCGAGGTCGACGACGAACTGGTCCATGGCCACCCGGCCCGCGATCCGCCGCCACACGCCGCCGACGAGGACGGGGGCGCGGCCGGAGGCATGGCGCGGGATGCCGTCCGCGTAGCCGAGCGGGACCAGGCCCAGGGTGGTCTCGGCGGAGGTCGTGTAGTGGTGTCCGTAGCTGATCCCGTGACCGGCCCGCACCTGCTTGACCAGGGCGATCGACGCGCTGAGTGTCATGACGGGGCGCAGCCCGAAGTCGGCCGGGGTGCCCAGCTCGAGGCTGGGCGAGATGCCGTACATCGCGATCCCGGGCCGTACGAGATCGAAGTGTGCCTCGGGGATCGTCAGCGTCGCCGGGGAGTTCGCCATGTGGCGCACCTCGGGGTCGACGCCCGCCTTCTCCGCGTACGCGACCATGTCGCGGAAGGCGTTCAGCTGGGCGGCGATGGAGGGGTGGCCCGGTTCGTCGGCGCAGGCGAAGTGGGACCAGAGGCCGGTGATCCTGACGGTGCCCGCCTCCTCGGCGGAGCGGGCGGCGGCGACGAGCTCGGGCCAGTCGGCGGGCTGGCAGCCGTTGCGCCCGAGGCCGGTGTCGGCCTTGAGCTGGACACGGGCCGGAATGCCGGCCTCCGTGGCCGCGGCGACGACCTCGCGCAGGGCCCACATCCCGCTCACCGACACATCGATGTCGGCCTCGATCGCCTCGCGCCAGGGCCCGCCCGGCGTCCACAGCCAGCACATCACCCGGCCACCGAGCCCGGCCGCCCGCAGGGCGAGCGCCTCCTGCGGCGTCGCGGTGCCCAGCCAGGTCGCCCCGGCCTCCAGGGCGGCACGGGCGCAGGGCACCGCTCCGTGTCCGTACGCATCGGCTTTGACGACGGCCATGAGTTGCGCGGCGCCCGCCCGAGCGCGCAGTGCACGCACGTTGGCGCGCAATGCGGCGAGGTCGATCTCGGCACGGGCTCTCAAGGACGCTGTCTCGTTCATCGCGCCCAGTCTCTCAGAGGCGTACGGCAAACCCTTCGGGCGGCGGGTCGGGAAAGGCCCCTCCCCAAGGGGATCCGCCGGCCCACGCACGTCCACCTCAGTGGTGGCGCAGCTCGTGTTCCAGGTGGTCGACGAGGACCGGGACGTGGCTGTGCGGTACGTCCTTGACCGCCGTGACCAGCGTGACCGGGCCGCCCTCGCGGACCAGTTCCACCAGCTCGTCGACGGCCGCGGTGTGGACGGGGTCGGCCAGTTCGGCGCGGTAGCGTTCGGCGAACTCGTCGTAGCGGATGCCGGAGCGGTCCTCGTGGTACCACTCGCGGAGCTCGTTCGACGGGGTGATGTCCTTGAGCCACTTGTCGATCGCGGCCCGCTCCTTGGACTCGCCGCGCGGCCAGAGCCGGTCGACGAGGACGCGGGTGCCGTCGTCGGCCTCCTTCGGCTCGTACACCCGGCGTACGCGTACATCGCTGTTGCCCTTGCTGGTACCCACGGTCAACCCTCCTGTCGGCGTCCGTCTGCGCCCAGGATCACTCAGGCCCGTACGTCCCGCCACGCCGCCGGGATCGCCTCCGCGACGTCCTGCGCGGCGACGGGGGCGCCGTCCGAGGCGTGCCGGGCGGCCAGGCCGTGCAGATACGCGCCGGCCGACGCGGCGTCGCGCGGGGCGAGGCCCGCCGCCAGCAGCGAGCCGGTCAGGCCGGAGAGGACGTCACCGCTGCCGGCCGTGGCCAGCCAGGAGGTGCCGGTCGGATTGACCCGTACGGGGGTGGTTCCGGCGTCGCCGGCGACCAGGGTCGTCGACCCCTTGAGCAGGACCGTGGCGCGGAAGCGGGCGGCCAGTTCCCGTACGGCGGCGAGCCGCCCCGCCTCGACCTCCTCACGCGGGACGCCGAGCAGCGCGGCGGCCTCACCGGCGTGCGGCGTGAGGAGGGTCGGGGCGGTGCGCGCGCGTACGGCGGTGGCGTCGAGCAGCCGCAGCCCGTCGGCGTCGACAAGCACCGGAACGTCCGCCTCCAGCACGTCACGGACCGCCTCCACGGCATCCGTACCGTCACCGAGCCCCGGCCCCACGACCCAGGCCTGCACCCGCCCCGCCTTCGACGGCGGCCCCGCGTGGACCAGCGTCTCCGGATGGCGGGCGATCACCGCGCCGGCGCCCGGACCGACGTACCGCACCGCTCCGGCGCCGCCCCGCAGCGCCCCGGAGACGGCCAGCACCGCCGCTCCCGGATACCGCGCCGACCCGGCGACGATGCCGACGACACCGCGCCGGTACTTGTCGCTCTCGCTGCCGGGGACCGGCAGGAGCGCGGCGAGGTCCGCGTACTGCAGCGCCTCCAGGTCGGGCACGTCGGGCAGCTCCGGGCCGAGCCCGATGTCGACGAGGTGCAGTGCGCCCGCCAGGCCGGCTGCCGGGTCGATGAGCAGTCCGGGCTTGTACGTGCCGAAGGTGACGGTCGCGTCGGCCCGCACCGCGTCGCCGAGCACCTCGCCGGTGTCCGCCTCGACGCCGCTCGGCAGGTCGACGGCGACGAAGGCCGCGCCGGTCGCCTCGAAGGCCCGCACCAGCGCGGCGGCCTGCGGACGCAGCCCGCCGCGCCCGCCGATGCCGGTGATCCCGTCCACGACGAGATCGACGTGCCCGCCCCAGGCGGCCGCGAACGGGCCCCCGGCCGTGTCTCCGCCCTCGCCCGTTTCGCCGTCCCCGCCGGTTTCGCCGTCCCCGCCCGTGACTCTGCCCCCGCCCGCCACGCGCCCGCCCGCCGCGAGCAGCGCCGCGAGCCCGCCCTCGTGGGCGCGGCCGGGCGAGGTGAGCACGGCGCGCACGCCCGCGCCGCGCCGGGCCAGCCGGGCGCCCGCGTACAACGCGTCGCCCCCGTTGTCGCCGCTGCCGACGAGCAGGACGACCCGGGCCCCGTACACCCGGCCGCGCCGCCGCAGCACATCGGCGCACGCCGCCGCGAGTCCCGCCGCGGCACGCTGCATCAGGGCGCCGTCCGGCAGCCGGGCCATCAGGGCCCGCTCGGCGGCCCGTACGGTCTGAACGCTGTACGCGGTACGCATGTGCTCAACCCTCCGCGATCACCACGGCCGACGCCACCCCCGCGTCGTGGCTGAGCGACACGTGCCAGTGCCGCACGCCCAGTTCGGCCGCGCGCGCGGCGACCGTGCCGCGGACCCGCAACCGGGGCTGCCCGCTGTCCTCGACGTACACCTCGGCATCCGTCCACAGCAGGCCGCCCGGCGCGCCGAGCGCCTTCGCGATGGCCTCCTTCGCGGCGAACCGCACGGCGAGCGAGGCGACACCGCGCCGCTCGCCGCTGGGCAGCAGCAACTCCTTCTCCAGGAAGAGCCGGTCGGCCAGGTGCGGCGTACGCTTCAGCGCCGCGTCGAACCGTTCGATCTCGGCCACATCGATCCCGACCCCGATGATCACGCGTGTTCCCTCAACTCTCGCTACTCCACGGTCACGGACTTCGCCAGATTGCGCGGCTGGTCCACGTCGTTGCCGCGGGCCGTCGCCAGTTCGCAGGCGAACACCTGCAACGGCACGGTCGACACCAGCGGCTGAAGCAGCGTAGGCGTAACGGGGATCCTGATCAGATGGTCGGCGTACGGGACGACCGCCTCGTCGCCCTCCTCGGCGATGACGATGGTGCGCGCGCCACGGGCCCTGATCTCCTGGATGTTCGACACGATCTTGTCGTGCAGCACCGACCGGCCGCGAGGCGAGGGCACGATCACGACGACGGGCAGACCGTCCTCGATGAGCGCGATCGGCCCGTGCTTGAGCTCGCCCGCGGCGAAGCCCTCGGCGTGCATGTACGCGAGTTCCTTGAGCTTCAGCGCGCCTTCCAGGGCCACGGGGTAGCCGACATGGCGGCCCACGAAGAGCACGGTGTCGTGGTCGGCGAGGGCACGGGCCAGCGCGCGCACGGGTTCCATGGCCGCCAGCACTCGTTCGACCGCCCCGGAGATCTCGGAGAGCTGGCGGATGACGGTCCGGATCTCGTCGCCCCACTTCGTACCGCGGATCTGCCCCAGATAGAGGGCCACGAGATAGCAGGCGACGAGCTGGGTGAGGAACGCCTTCGTGGAGGCGACGGCGACCTCGGGCCCGGCGTGCGTGTAGAGCACGGCGTCGGACTCGCGGGGAATGGTGGAGCCGTTGGTGTTGCAGATGGCGAGGACCTTCGCACCCTGTTCGCGGGCGTGCCGCAGGGCCATCAGGGTGTCCATCGTCTCGCCGGACTGCGAGATCGCGACGACGAGGGTGCGGTGGTCGAGGATCGGATCGCGGTAGCGGAACTCGCTGGCCAGCTCGGTCTCGCAGGCGATCCGGGTCCAGTGCTCGATGGCGTACTTGGCGATCATCCCGGCGTGGAACGCGGTGCCGCACGCGACGATGACGACCTTGTCGACCTCGCGGAGTTCGTGGGGCGGGATCCGTACCTCGTCGAGGTGGAGGGTGCCCGCGCCGTCGATCCGCCCGAGGAGCGTGTCGGCGACGGCCTTGGGCTGGTCCTCGATCTCCTTGAGCATGAAGGAGTCGTGGCCGCCCTTCTCGGCGGCGGAGACGTCCCAGTCCACGTGGTACTCACGGACGTCGGCGGGCCGCCCGTCGAAGTCGGTGACGGTGACGCCCTCCCGGCGCAGCTCCACCACCTGGTCCTGGCCCAGCTCGATCGCCGAGCGGGTGTGCGCGATGAACGCGGCCACATCGGAGGCCAGGAACGATTCGCCCTCCCCCACCCCCACCACGAGCGGTGAGTTGCGCCGGGCCCCGACCACCGTGCCGGGCGCGTCCGCGTGCAGGGCGACGAGGGTGAAGGCCCCCTCCAGCCGCCCGCAGACCTGCCGCATCGCCTCCGCCAGGTCGGCGCAGGACGAGTACGCCTCGGAGAGGAGATGGGCGACGACCTCGGTGTCGGTCTCGGAGGCCAGATCGTGGCCGCGCTCGGCGAGTTCGGCGCGCAGGACGGCGAAGTTCTCGATGATCCCGTTGTGCACGACGGCGACCCGGCCCGCGTTGTCGAGGTGCGGGTGGGCGTTGGTGTCGGTGGGGGCGCCATGGGTGGCCCAGCGGGTGTGTCCGATTCCGGTGGTCCCGGCCGGGAGCGGGGCCTCGGCCAGCGCCTTCTCCAGGTTGACGAGTTTCCCCGCCTTCTTCGCGGCGGCCAGGCCGCCGTCCGCGAGGACGGCGAGGCCCGCCGAGTCGTAGCCCCGGTATTCGAGGCGCTTGAGGCCCGCGACGACGACGTCCTGCGCCGACTGCCCACCAACGTATCCGACGATTCCGCACATACCTTTCCCTTCCTGGTCATCCGCCCTGTTTCTCCGCATCGTCGCAGAAGCCGAACAGGGCGGCAGAAATCAGGCGTGATGCGCCGGCTCGGCCGGAACGGGAGGAAGCCGGGTCGTCGACTTGAAGCCGGGCCGTCGCCCCGAACACGGCCCGGCTCTTCCCGGCAAACCGGTGGTTCAGCGCTTGAGGAACTCCAGGAGGTCCCTGTTGAACTTCTCCTTGTAGCCCGGGACAAGAGCGACGCCGTGGGAGCCGCCCCCGTAGACCTTGAGGGTCGCGTCCGGGATGAGTGCGGCGGACTTGCGGCCCGTGGCGTCGATGGGGACGACCTGGTCGTCGTCACCGTGGACGACCAGCGTCGGAATGTCGAACTTCTTCAGATCCTCGTGGAAGTCCGTGGCCGCGAAGGCGTCGACACAGGCGACACCGCCCTCGATGGTCTCGGCCATGGCCATGTACCAGAAGGCGTCCTTGTTGCCCTGGGTGACCTTGTTGCCGTCGCGGTTCGCGCCGAAGAAGACGACCGCGGTGTCCTTCCAGAACTGCGAACGCTCGGTGAGGATGCCCTTCTTGATGTCGTCGAAGACGGACTGGGGTACGCCCTCGGGGTTGTCGGGGCCCTTGAGCATCAGCGGCACAATCGCCGAGAGCAGGACGGCCGACCTGATCCGGCCTGTGCCGTGGCGGCCGATGTAGCGGGCGAGATCGCCGCCGCCCATCGAGTGCGCGACCAGCGTGACGTCCCGCAGGTCCAGTTGAGTGATCAGGTCGTCGAGGTCGTCCGCAAAGGTGTCGAAGTCGTAGCCGTCCCAGACCGGGGCCGAACGGCCGTGCCCGCGCCGGTCGTGCGCGATGCCGCGGAATCCGTTGTCCGCGACCGCCTTGAGCTGGTCCTGCCAGGCGTCCCCGTTCAGGGGCCAGCCATGGAGGAAGACGACGGGGCGGCCGCGGCCCCAGTCCTTGTAGAAGATGTCGACACCGTCACGCGTGGTCACCGTGGGCATGCGCGCTGTCCTCTCGGGTGTGCTGCCGGGCCCCCTGTCCAGGGTGCGGCCGGGCTCCCGAGCCGCAAATCGGAATCGGGGGACCCGCCGGCCGCGCCCGTCGTTCCGGGCGCGGCACCACGCCGCCTCGGGCAGGGCCGGGCCTCGCGCTCCTGTCGGCGCGGCCGGCTCAGCGCGGCGTGGACCGCCACCAGTCGACGGGCGTCGTCGATCCGCCCCGCGGTCTCCTGCGCGAAATCGAGCACAGCGGACGGGTCCGGGTGGCGGGCCAGGAAATGAACCGCCGGCGCCGGGCACGGTTGGCGTTCTCGGCCTTGTGCGGGGGCCGGCTCGGCAGCCGAACCCACAGTCGGGGTCTGACAGTGAGCCGTGAAGTAGGAACGGCGCAAACTTTGAACCATTCCTACTTCAGGGATGCTGCCCGCCTTTTTACTGAGGAACGCGGGCACGCACCATGAGCGTGCCCACATCCTCAGGGTTCGGTGCCGCCAGGACTTGGGCGTCGACCTCGGCGAAACCGTGGCGCTTCAGCAGGTCAGCCCACCACTGCGGGCTGTAGGACCAGCGCAGCAAGGTCAACTTGCGACCGGAAAGACCGTTTCCGTACATGGGCTGAGGACCGTGAAAGCCTTCGATCGGTTCGGCCTGGGAGAAGGCGAGCACGCCTCCGGGGTTGAGACGTTCGGCGATCAGCGGGATCAGGGTCTCGGGATCGGTGAACCAGATCGCACCCCAAATGGAGAACACAGCGTCGTACGTCGCCTCGGTGTGGGTGAGGTGGTCGACAACCTCCGCCTGGACGAAGGTCAGGTTCGGTTCCTCTCCCCACCATCGGCGGGCCCGCGCGACCTGAGCGGCGGAGAAGTCCAGGGCGACCACATCAACACCTTTGCGGGCGAGGTGGACGGCTTCCCTGCCTTCGGCGGCACCCAGCTCCAGGGCGGTGCGCGGTGCGCCCAAGAACTCCTCTCCCGGCCCGTGGCCGTCGTACTGGGTCCATGCGAACACGTCAGCTTCGGGGGCCGGTTGCTCCCCTTTCCCGCGATGAGGCTTGTAGGTGTCCCAGTACTCGGGGAGGTTCGTGGACTCGCGCGGCATGGCTGGCCTCCTGGGGGTGCCCGACAGGCTGGACACCGTACCCAGGCGCGACGGCCGCTACGTGCCCTTGACGCGTTTTCACCCGGCCGCGCTCTTATGTACACGGGCCAGGCCCGGCTGCCTATCCGCGCAGCCGAGCCCCGCCTCGTCGATGTCAGTGGCAGTTCTCACCGGGGCGGCAGGGGCCGCACTTGGCGTAGTCCCGCTCCCAGAGCTTCCAATCCACCTCGAAGCCATTGGCGGCGATGATCTGCGCGGTCCTCTCCACCGATCCGTCGTACTTGAACTCGACCTCGGGGATGTGCTCCAAGAACCTGCCGTCGAAGTGGTCGGCGCACCACTCACGGTAGTTCCGCGTGTCGAGGATGAAGACGTGCACGGCCGTGTCCACCAGTCGGCCGCAGCACATTTCCAAGCCCTGGCCCCAGTACTCGATCGCGCTGACCAAGTAGGAGATGGCGGCGCCGAAGAGCCGCTCGGCCATGACCTCGTCGAAGGGGTGGTCTCGCATGAGGAGTGCGATCTCTCGGTCCCAGACATCGGGCTTCACGTAGTCGCGCGGGTCTCGCGCCTTGATTTCCACTGCTGCAGCCATGCTGTCCTCCGTGGTCGGCAATCGAGAGTTTCGGCGGAGCGAGCCACGCTGTACGCCGACTGGTCCGGTTCCCCCCTCGTGGCAGCCGCGGCGGCTCGCGAGTTCAGCATCGTGCTCCGCCACCAGGACCAGCCGACCGCCGCGCAACGGCACATCCTCGATGCTGTGACTCGTGTCGAGAGCACCGGCCTGAAGACCGATGCGCAGGCATCCGCGTACGCGCAGATGCTGTGCACGACGTCGTACACAGCGGCACGGGCCGGAAACCGTGGTGACGCCCTGGCGATGATCAGCGAGGCAGGCCGCGCCGCTCGCGACATTCCGGACGAAGCACCTGTAGGCCGCTTGTTCCCCGTTGCACCGGCTGCTGTTCGCCTGTACGCCGTGGGCGTGCACTGGGCGCTGGGTGATGCCGGGGCGGCGCTGGAGGCCGGCCGCGGACTGCGAGCTGGGCAGTTCAAGACACCCGAGAGACAAGCCCGACTGCTCACTGACCTGGGGCGGGCGTTCTGGCAGTGGGGCAAGCCGGAACAAGCCACCCAGCAGTTGTTGCTTGCAGCCCGTATCAGTCACGGTGAAGTCCGCGATCGCCCGGCAATCTCGCGAATCGTCGGCGAGCTCATCTCTCGGCACCCCAGAGTCTCCGGAGTACGGGAACTCGCGGCGGTCGTCGGACCAGGGGCGTTGCTGACAGCATGACCGCCCCGCTACCCCCAAGCGAGCTTTTCACCTGGTACACAGGCACCCTGTCTCCACAGGCTGTCGACGAGAAGTTGAACTACCTCTGCGACGTACTGGACCTGATTCCCGCACAGGCTTGGACTGCTGCCTGAGCCAGGGCTTCGGCGTAGTCGGCGGGTGTCCGTTTCGTGATCACTTGAGCCCGAGCAGGGCGAGCGGGCGGTCCGCGTTTCGGGCGTTGTGCCGCAGAGCGGCGGCGGTGTTGGTCGCGCCGGCCAGCCGCAGGACGCCGATGGCGAGGTTGCGCCAGGTGGCCATCGCCCGGGGCGTGTTGCCGGTTCGCAGCTGCGAGGCGTCTTCGGCGAACGTGGTGTCTCTGACGTGGTGCAGGGCCTCGATCTGCCAGTGGTCACGGATCAGGGTCGCGAGCTGGGCGGGGTCGGTCTGCTCAGCGGTGAGGCTGGTGGCGTAGACGGTCTTGATGGTGGTCTTGCCGGTCTTGCGGTCGGTGCGGCGGCGCTTGATCTGGATGACTTGCCGGGCTCCGGGGAAGAGCAGGCCGTTGACCGTGGCCACCTTGATCCATCGGGTCTCCGAGCGTCCGCGGCCGGTGCCCCTCACGCGGCCCTGCAGCGGGATCCCTGTCCACGGAAGGGATTTGAGCTGCTTGCGGAACTTCTTCTGGTTGCCCTTGACAATCACGGTGTAGTGGGCTTCGCGGCCGAGAAGGTAGTCGGCGCACTCGCGCTGGGTGTGCATGGCGTCGCTGGTGACGACCACCCCGGCCAGGTCGGCCACGGTCTCCAGTAGCGGCTGGAAGCAGGCGATTTCGTTCGTCTTGTCCTGCACGTCCAGCTGGGCCAGGACCAGGCCGGTGGTGTGGTCCAGGGCTGCGAACAGGTGGATCTTGCGGCCGTTGGCCCTGGCCGCCAACGCTGCTCCAGTTCAACTGGGCGCAGCAATCTGCGAGTTCGAGTCCCGATACACTCGTTATGCCGCACATACACCGGGCGACAAACAGGACATCAAAGATCAGTGCTCGCAAACGCGGAATGGCGACCTTGCCCAGTACGCAGCCTCTTGCATAAGATCCAATAATGTTCCAAATTGGAGAGCCTGGAGGGCATTGGTGACTTTCTTCGCGCTCGGCCCAGTCCAAGCCGGGGTGGGCGACCAAAGGTTCCCCATTGGCACACCATCCACGAGGTCAACCCTTATCGCACTTCTCATCGAGGGAGGGCGCCCGGTTCAAACCCCGATATTGATCAATCGCATGTGGGAACATCCGCCGAGATCGGCGGCCAATAACCTTCGATTATATGTATCCAGACTGCGTGAGCAGTTAAATTCGATTGACGCCGACTTAGGCGACAGGATATCGACCATTCGCGGCGGGGGTGGCGAGAGCGGGGGCTACTGCCTGCGCATCGCCCCCGACGAACTCGATATCACGCGCTTTCAGCGGATCACCAGCCGCGGGCTGGATGAACTCCGGTCGGGTCGACTGCATACGGCCAGCGACTCGCTCACCCAGGCATTGGGCCTCTGGCGCGGTGCGATCGGCCAAGGCTGCAGTATTTCCAGCCGGGGCAGGGCCCATTTCGATATGATTGACCAATTACGGACCACCGCCCGGGAAAGCCTCATCGAGGCGCTGCTCGGCCTGGGCCGGTCCACAGAGCTCCTGGCGGAGATCCACATGATTCTCGACCAGGAACCTCATCGGGAGAAATCCTGGGCGAATCTGATTCGCGCCCACTACCTCAGCGGGGACATCACCAACGCGCTCGCGGCCTGGGATGCCGCCGCCCTAACCCTGAGAAGTCACTTCGGGCTGGACTTGTCGCCCGAGCTGCGCAGGCTTCACCTGTCGGTTCTACGCAGGGACGACGGCGCCATTCGGAATTTCGCCGAGGCCGGGTAGTCCGTCTGCGAAAAGCCGAAGATTCACCAGGCGAAATATTCCTGGTGAATCCCTGTCCTGAACCATTCTTCAGTCGGTCGGACCCGTCGGCCGGGGCTGCCGTCGGCGTACGACCCGGCCCAACACTCCGTCGAGCGGGAGATACCCATGGTGCCTCGAATCGATGCTGTCCGCCGCGTTGTCGCCCAGTGCGATGAACGAGCCCTGTGGAACCACCGCTCCCGTCACCCTTCCCAGGACCGAAGGGGGTACGGGCTCGCCAGGCATGGCGGCGACTCGCTTGATCACCCAGGAGTCCCTGCCGCCCGGGGAGAGAGGCGTGTGCGGCTCCCACGCGACCGGCTCGTACGGCCTCCCCTCCATCTTGATCTGCTCCAGGCTGCGGGCCGGGCTGGCCAGGACCACGATGTCCCCGGTCACGATCCGCGACTCGGGCACCCGGCGTGCCAGGACCCTGTCCCCGGGTCTGAAGGTCGGGAGCATGCTGACGCCCGAGATCCTGATCCGGATGACACGCAGGCGCAGCCAGACCAGCGTGGCGGCCGCACACGTCCCCAGGCCGATCGCACCCCAGGTCAACAGCATCACGGCACCTCTGACATCGTGGTCTTGTAACCCTCGGCCTGGACGGTGAACATCCGGGCGTAGAGACCGTCGAGGGCGATGAGTTCGTCGTGGGTTCCGCGCTCGGTAATTTCTCCCTCTTCGAGGACCACCAAGAGGTCCGCCTCGCGGATCGCGCCGAGGCGGTGCGAGATCAACAGGCTGGTTCGGTCCTGCCGGTGCTGCCGCAGACCGACGTGGATCCGGTGCTCGGTCTCCGCGTCCAGGCCGGAGCTCGGCTCGTCGAGAATGAGTAGGTCGCGCGCACCCCGCATGTAGGCACGGGCCAGGGCCATGCGCTGCCACTGCCCACCGGATAGGGTCACCCCGCGGGTTCCGCTGGCCAGGCCCCCCTTGAAGAAGATCCGCGACAGCAGAGTCTCGTAGGCATCGGGCAGCTGCTGGATGATCTCGTGCGCTCCGGCGTTGTCCGCCGCCGCGATCAGGGCCTTCTTGTCGTGTGACCGCGACAGGTCACCCAGCCCGATGTTCTCCGCTGCTGTCAGGTCGTAGTTCATGTAGTCCTGGAAGACGGCACCGATCCGCTCCCGCAGCTCGGCCGGATCCATCTCGCGGATATCGGCGCCATCCCAGTGGATCGATCCCCGGTCGGGGTCGTACATCCGGCACAGCAGCTTGATCAGCGTGCTCTTCCCGGCTCCGTTACGGCCGACCAAGCCCAAGGTCCGGCTGTGGGGAATCGTGAGGCTGACACCACGGAGTACCCAGGGCTGCTCGGCCGAGTACCGGAACCAGACGTTGCGGAACTCGATCCCCTCGCTCAACGGCTCGACCGGGACGGGCTTCCGCGCCACCGGGAGATCCGGTTCGCTGCCGAGGATCTCCCGGAAGTGCTGGAACAGCAGCAGCTTTTGATGCACCTGACCCAGCTCCCGCATCAAAGCGACGCTGGCACTCTGCACGCCGGCAATGGACGCGATTAAGAGCGAGATATCGCCGATGGATATGCTGCCGGCGGCCGCGGCGAGGACCGCCCACATGAGGGCACCACCGGCGAAGAGGGCCGTCGCGAAACCGGTCATCGCCTGGATGGACAGCTCGCGCCGGTCGACCCGGGCGGTCTCGCGGTTGGCAATGCCGCGCTCCATCATCATCCGGTCGCGCAGATGCGCTCCCGTGCCGAACAGCCGTATCTCCTTGGCGGCCTGAACGCTGGTCAGCAGGTCGCGGTAGAAGATCTCCCGGCGTTCCACCGGGCCGAGCTCCCACTGGAGCACGGCGCGCCGCTTCGCCAGCCACAGCTGACCACCGAGGGCGGGAAACGCGGAGAGGACAACCAGCAGGGGCATCCACGGCGAGAGCACGAACAACGAACCCAGGAATCCGAGGACCATGATGGTGGTACGGACGATGGACAGAGCTCCGGCAACCACCGCCCCGGGCGTGGACCCGCCGCTCTGCAACGCGAGCCGCAGGCGGTCGAGGAACTCCGGATCCTCGAATCTCGCCAGTCCGACGAACCGCTCGGTCGCCAGGAACAGCTGATTCTGTGCCAGCAGACCGACCCGGCGCTCGGTCTCCGTGTTCAGGTACACGATGACGTGCGGCAGCAGTCCCGCGACTAGTCCGATTCCTGCGAGTACGGCTCCCAGTACGGCTATGTGGCCGACATCCGCGTTCCCCCGACCGATCACGTCCAGCAAGAGCTTCGTCACCCAGGCCAGCGCGATCGGGACGGCCGCGCTGACGATCGTACAGAGCAAGAACAGACCGACGAGCCACTTGCCGGCTCGCCAGGTCATGTCCAGTGCCTGCAGGATGCTTCGCATGTCAGACGGCCCCGGCAGACGCCATGCTCACGTCTTCAACCATGGTGCCGGCCACCCTGACCACGCCTGACGAGTCCAGAAGGGCGAAGGCGGGAAACCCCTTGACGCCGAGCGCGGCGGCGACCACGCCGCCCTGCTCCTCCGTGACCACCCGGGCCACCGGCGCGAGCCGGTCGCGCTTCTCGCCCACGTTCTCCGCAGGGCCCACGACCACCGCGAAGACGTTGTCCTTGCCGCCGGGGAAGCCCTCCGCGAGAGCGAGGAACGCCGGGAGCCGCTCGTCGCAGGACGAGCATCCGTAGGCAAACGCGCCGAATAGCGTCGTGTCCTTGGTCAGGTCGTCCTGCGACAGCTCCGCGCCCTCGACGGTCACGGCGCTGAAGGCTCCGACCGTCTCGCCCTCACCGAGCATGACCTTGGGGCCGGAACCCTGTACCCGGTTGCTCTGGGTCAGCATTTCGGTGTGCTCACGGAGCCGGCGGACCACGCCGAAGGTGAAGACCAGGTTGAGTATTCCAAGGGCCCCGACCAGAGCGACGAGGGCATATATGTAGGACATGGTGCCAACCTCCCGTTAGGTGGTGGAACGAAACAGCTCGGCAATGTCGTCGGTGCGGAATGTGAGCCAGGCGAGAACGGCGGCGCAGACAGCCGCCGTCACTAGTCCCGCCGGCTCCGCGGGACCCGACGGGCTGACCGTCAGCACCGCTCCGCCGGCCGCACCGACCAGCAGGATGAGATTGCGCAGGATGTGCACCGGCCCCACAGGTGCCGACGAAGTGCCGAAGCACTGGCAGAGAACACGCCGCCTGCGCCGCACCGCCACGAGGATGCCCGTGGTGAAGGCGATCAGGAGGCCGATCGCCACGGCGAAGCCGGCCAGGGCCGTCGCCGGCAGCGCCACGAAGACGACGGTGGCAGCTTCGGCCACCACCACCACCGCGGCCGTGGCCTTCGGCGGCAGCCCGGGTGCCAGCTCTCCCGCCGCCTTGATGAAGTCCGTATACCGCTCCCGCACCCGGACCTTGCCGACGAAGGAGACGAGGAAGACCACACCGACGAAGATCCGGCAGCCTGCGAGCACTGCGGTGGCGATCACCGGGACACCTCCCTGTGCGCGAGAACGAGCGCCGCCACCGGAACAGGCAGTACGGCGAGCCAGACGTGGTGGATCTGATCCCAGCGCGCGCTCCCGGGGTACGGCCAGACCTCCTCGAACCAGGGCACTGTGCTCACCGCGATGCCCAGGAGCACTGCCGCGCCGGCCACCGCCGCGAGCCGCTCGGGTCGCCGCCGTACGACGAAGGCGGTGCATGCCAGTCCGGTCAGGACGCAGACGGCCGCCTCGGTCATCAGTCCGGGTGCTGCCATCTCCGCACCCTCGGCCAGCCGAGTCGACAGGATGAGGAACGTGCCCGCCCAGACAACGGCGGTCGCGGCTGCCACGAGCAGCAGCCGAAGCCACTGCCGCAGCCAGCGGGGTACCGGGACCACCGTCGTGGTGACCTCGGCGGGGTCGACGAGCGCGAAGCTCGAGGCGGCCCCGAGGAGGACTCCGGACATCCTGAGCGTGATCGCGGCATTGTCCGGCTCCACCGCGGAGCCCGGGGTCGTGGCCAGCGCCAGGACGATGGTGACCGCCGCAGCCGTGGCTACGGGAATCCAGTCGATCGCCCGGATCAGCGGTCCGAGCAGGGGTCCGGAAAGGCGGATCACTCGCACGGCGTTCCCTTCGGCTCCGCGGACGCGTTCGAGCGACCGAGGCCCAGGAGCGGCAGCGCTTGATCGACGGTGGTGGTAGGCGCGGTCAGTACGGCCCAGTGCTCCCAGATCCGCTCGCGGGCTGCGGGTTGCGCCAGCAGCTGCTTCGCGTAGCCGAGTTCGGCCTCGCCGTAGTCCACGGACCCGAGGTCGGAGCGCGGCACCTCCAGCGCCGACTGCCCGCCATCGTCCGTACGGATGGACGTCCGCTTGGTGGTGGCGGCGACCGGCTGCTCGACCTGACCGATCAGCCAGAGAGCGACGATGGTCCGGGCCTGACCGCGGGCGTCGCAGCCCTGCGGGCCCCCGCCGCGCTGGGTTCCCCACGGGAGGCCCCCCGCCGCGGCGGCCATCTGCGCGGCGAGGGTGCGCCGGGAGGCACGCTCGGCTCCATTGCGCCCCCACGATGTGGTGGTCAGGATGTTGCCGCCGGTGACCGCCGGATCGAGGACTCCGGTGGCGGCTCGCTGGACGATGCCGGGCAGCCGGTCGCGTGACGCTTCCGGCACCGCCGCCACCACAGGATCGACGGCGCCCTGCCACAGCGGGATCCAGGCCGCATAGGCCGGAAACGCGCAGTATCTGGTGGTGTTCAGTTCGCGGCAGTGTTCAGCGCCCGCCGTGGCGGACCGCGTCGACTGCCGGAGGTCTCCCACCTGCGCGGCAGCCTTCGCCGCCGGGGAGTTCAGGGTCAGTGCTCCGGCCACGACCACGGCGGCCGCACCACTCACCGCCGTGATCACGGGAACAGGACGCCGGCCGTGCCGCAGCAGTGCGACGGACCCGGCGAGCAGGAACAGCGCGGCGACATAGAGCAGGTGCCAGCCCGGCGGCCGGACGGGATCGATGGCCAGCTTGAGTTCAGGAACCACCGGCAGCAGCCAGGTCGAGGGAAACTGGACGAGCGTCCAGAAGAACAGCACGATGCCGATCGGGGCCGCGATCAGGCCCGGAATCCAGCAGCCGGCGGCCACCCCCAGGGCCCCCATCAGGGCGACCAGCAGCAACCCGGTGACAAGCTCCCGCACGTCGACGTGCCCCGTGGGGCGGCTGCCGATCAGCAGGCTGCCCAGCTGGATACCCATGGCTGGCGCGGCGACGAGTACGCCGGCGAGCGGGTAGGCAACGAGCACGGCCAGGGTGCGGGTCTGCGGCCGCACGGGTAGCGCCTCGGTCAGTTCCACGGCATCGGAGCGTGCGTCACGCAGGATCGCCAGATTGCCGGCCAGCATCGCGCCGGCGCCGATCACGAGTGCGGACGTGGCGGTGTTGACCGTCTCCCCCGACCAGTCGGGCATCTCTTTCCAGGTGGTGACGATCCGCCCGGCCACGGTCACCAGCGCCAGGGCCCACAGCAGGGGGCTGCGCAATGCGAGCGTCGATTCCTTCAGGATGAGCGCGGGCAGCGGCCTCTTCATGATCCCGCCCTTGCGCCGGCGCCCAGCAGCTGGAGGTATCCGTCCTCCACGGTGGGGGCCACCGCCGTACCGTCCGAGGGCCGCTCGCCGACCACGCGATAGCTGCCGTCCGCCGTCCGCCAGAAGATCTGTGCCTCCGCCGGCCGGCTGTCGGAAGACCAGACACGGCCCTTCGCCCCATCGGCGAGTTCCCGCGGTGTCCCGTCGAACATCGTGGTTCCCCCGCTGAACACGATGACCCGGTCGCACAGCGCGGCGATGTCCTCGGTCTGGTGCGTCGACAGCAGCACAGTCCGGTTCTCGCCCAGTCGTGAGGTCAGCGTGCGGAACCGCATCCGCTGCTCGGGATCGAGACCGACCGTCGGCTCATCCATGATGAGGAAGTCCGGATCGCCGATGAGCGCCTGCGCGATACCCAGCCGCTGGCGCATGCCCCCGGAGAGCTTGCGGACCTTGATACGGGCGGAGTCCGCCAAGTCCACTTCGGCGAGCACCCGCCGGACCTCGCTCCGGCGTGCGCGTCGATCGGTGATCTCTTTGAGGATCGCGATGTAGTCGACCATGGACGCTGCGGTGAAGTGCGGGTACAGGCCGGGATTCTGCGGCAGATAGCCGATGAGTCTGCGCAGCTTCGTGCGCTGGGAAGAGTCCGCCGGGTCCAGTCCGAGGATGTCGATCCGGCCCGAGTTCGGAGTGAGGGCGGTGGCCAGGCAGCGGAGCAATGTGGTCTTGCCCGCCCCGTTGGGGCCCAGGAGGCCGGTGACGCCCGGTCCGAGTTCCAGATCCAGCTTGCCGATCACCTCCTTGGCACCGTACCGCTTGCTTAATTCCCGTACCGCGACTGTGGCTTCCATGTCCAACATTTCGATAGGTCTTGATCGGATACGCTGGCGACAGGGGTGTCGTGCCCTCTTCGCTAAGGCACGACACCCCCTACCGCACCTATCCGACCAGTGCAGTCATCGAACGTGTGTCAGCAGCCACAGCCGCAGCACTCGTACTCGGTCCAGCTCTTCCCGTCGCTGCAGGTGATGTAGTGCGCACGCCGCCACCACCAGAACGGACAGTTGCCGTCGCAGTAGTTACGAGCCTCGCTGCAAGTAACGGCCGCCGCCTGGACCTCGGGAACAACCAGTCCAACCAGCTTGTCGCTCAACTTGGCAAACACTTCTACCTCCTTCAGTTTGGAACTCTTCGACGTCGAAGTGTTTCGACCTCGTGAAGATTAGCTGCCGATTGCATGCCCTTCGCATATCCTTTGCATGTGCGTCTGGTCAGCGCCAGTGACCCACGCCGGCGCTCTTCCCGGTAGATCCCGAGGTTTAAAGCGAGTTGATCGCGCTTCAGGGGGAACGGGCCGGTCTGGGCTGGGTCTTTCGGTGATCAAGTACGCCAGGGTGCAGTAAGGCTTCGGCGTAGTCGCCGGGCATCCGGTTCATGACGGTCTGCCAGGTTGATCGCCAAGGAGAGCGGAACAGGCACGGCCTCCGAGATCATGGAGTTCTCGACGCCCCGTGACCTGCCCGGAAGACCGTGCCTGCCGAAGCAGCATCGCTGATCCCGCCTGCCCTTGACCAACTCCGCGAGCCTCCCGAGGCCGCGCCGGAAGAAGTGCCGGGACTGCTGGACCGCCTCGCCCAGGTGCCCGATCCGCGTGATCTCCGTGGAGTGCGCCACGCTCTGGTCGGCGTCCTTGCCCTGGCCGCCTGCGCGGTGCTGGCGGGGGCAACGTCGCTGCTGGCGGTCGGCGAATGGATTGCCGACGCTCCGCCCCACGTGTTGGAACACGTCGGTGTACGCCTCGACCCCCTGTTTCCCAAACGGTCTCTACCTGCGGAGACGACGGTTCGACGACTGTTGGCCCGGATCGACGGCGACACGCTGGACCTGGCGGTCGGCCGCTGGCTCGCCGACCGCTGCAACCGCGCCGAGGGCCGGCTGCGCGGCCTGGCGGTCGACGGCAAGAGCCTTCGCGGAGCGGCCAGGGCCAACAGCCGCAAGATCCACCTGCTCGCAGCCCTGGACCACACCACCGGCCTGGTCCTGGCCCAGCTGGACGTGCAGGACAAGACGAACGAAATCACCTGCTTCCAGCCGCTACTGGAGACCGTGGCCGACCTGGCCGGGGTGGTCGTCACCAGCGACGCCATGCACACCCAGCGCGAGCACGCCGACTACCTACGAAACGGACACCCGCCGACTACGCCGAAGCCCTGGCTCAGGCAGCAGTCCAAGCCTGTGCGGGAGTCAGGTCCAGTACGTCGCAGAGGTAGTTCAACTTCTCGTCGAGAGCCTGTGGAGACAGGGTGCCTGTGTACCAGGTGAACAGCTCGTTGTTACGCAACGCGAACGGGGACTTCTTGGCTCGTGGATCCGCGAGTACAAAGGGCACCACGGTATCGCTCAAGACAAAGAATCCCTACCAGAAGCTCCATGACCCATGACTATGGGGGACGTTGAGCAACGTCCTCGCGGCCGTGGTCGACGAACGTGAACAGTGGAGTACCGAACGTCTTCTTCCAGGTCGCGGCGGCGTGCTGCTTCTCGGAGTGCGCCAGAACCAGCACCCCGTCGCCCGAACACACCCGGCTCGGCCCGCAGCATCCCGGCTCGGCCAGACAGTCCCCACCGAGCGCCACCGCAAGCGCCACATCCAGAAAACTTCCTGCTGGACGGCCGGTGACTACCTCGCGCACCGCCTCGCTCCCCAGGAGGAGGGGGAACGGGGCGGGCGTTGGTGGGCGCGGTGGTCAGTTGCCGGAGGCGTACGTGACGAACTCCGCCCAGGCGTTCGGCGCGAAGCCGAGGTGCGGGCCGGGGATGTTCTTGGAGTCGCGTACGTGGATCGCGCTCGCGGTCTCCGCCACTTCGACGCAGTCAGGGCCGTCATTGCTGCTGTAGCTACTCTTGAACCACGTCAGTCCGGAAGTGATTCCGGCCGAGGGTTTGGCACTCATGTCTCTCCCAGCAGTTTCTCGATGAAGGTCCGCGACAACCGAGGCGTGAGCGCCTGGGACCGGATCAGGCCGTACCGCATCTCAAGGATCTGGACCTCCTTGGGATCGGCGATCAGGCGGCTGGTGAGCTGGACCTCGTTGTGCCCCACAGCCGTACCGTCATTCAGCTTAAGCACCCGGTGCGAGCCGGCCAGCCCTGCATGCTCCTCCGTGTCCGTCGGCATGACCTGGATCTCAACGTGCCTCAACGCGCCAAGTTCTAGCAGGTGTTCGAGCTGCCTGCGCAACACCATTTTGCCTCCGATCGGCCGCCTCAGCGTTGCCTCTTCCTGGACGAACGTCAGCAGTGGGGCAGGACGTCGCTCGAAGACCGACTGGCGAGCCATGCGCGCGGCCACCAAGCGGTCCACCTGGTCCTCGGTGTACGCGGGGCGCCGCTCCTTGTACAGGGCACGGGCGTACTCCTCGGTCTGGAGCAGACCGTGCACGACATCGCTGGCGTACGCGCCCATCTCGACCGCGCCCGCCTCCAACTTCGCCAGGTCACGGACCTTCTTCGGGTACCGCGCCTCCGCCACGTCCCTCTTCATCGCGGCGAGCTTGCCGCCCGCGCCCAGGACTTGGTCCGCCTTGTCCAGGAACTCCGGCTTGGGGATGCGTTTCCCGGCCTCCACCTTGTAGACCTGGTTCTCCCCATACCCGATCGCGTCGCCCAACTCCTTCGCGCGCAGTCCTGCCGTCTCACGCCAGAGCCGGATCTGCCGGCCGACCGCCGCGATCACCGCGCCCGAGTCGTCGTCCTCGACATCGAACTCCCAGTCAGGGCCGTCCGCCATGTTGTCTCCGTTGCCCCGGTTGTCCTCGCTCGCCATACGACACCCGCCTCCAACCGTGCCCGCACCGTTTCGCATTGGACGCCGTACCGGATGGACAGACCCGTACAACGGCCGGACAGTCACTGTCCGTACGCACGTCATTGCTGTTCAGAGTAGGCATCTCCGGCCACGCTGAGTGACGTGAACCGAGAAATCACCCAACCGCGCGCCCGCAGCGGCCAATTCGCCGTGCAGCTCTCCGCCACCCGCCGAGGTGCGCGACTCGCCCGGCTCCTCGCGACCGAGCAACTCCGCTCCTGGGGGCTGCCGCTGGACGACGCCGGACATGTCGTCGCCGAGCTGGCCTCCAACGCCGCGCTGCACGGGCACGTGCCGGGGCGGGACTTCCGCATCATGCTGACCGTCACCGGGGACACGCTCCGCATCGAGGTCGCCGACGCTCGCGGGGATGCACTGCCCCGCGTCCCGGAACGGAACGACGAGTCCGAGGCGGGGCGCGGGCTCATGCTCGTCGAGGCGATCGCCATCCGGTGGGGCGTGCGGGTGGGGCCCTTCCCGCGCAAAACCGTCTGGGCAGAGGTAGCCCTCACCGGGACGTGACAGTCGCGACCCGGTCTGTCACGTCCCGGTGAACCGCGACCCGGCGCGCCCCGACGTAAAAGGCTTTTAAGGCTTTGGGAACAAGAAATTTCCCAACCCAACCCCAACCCCTACCCCGGCCTCACGCAGGGGCACACACACGACCCCGTCACTCACACGGGTGAGGATCACCAACTCGACTGGCTTTCTGCTCGGTTGGCAGGCATATGCTCGCCCCACAACCACAGACATGCGTCGGCCCCCGGCCGGGACTCGCAATCCCGATCGAGGGCCTGACCAACGAGGAAGAGAACAGCTTCCCGATGGATACCCAGCAGATTAGCGCGCCCTCGCGCGCCCCGTCTCCCCTTCCCGGAGACGCCACGCCGTGGTCCGGCGTCATGCACATCAACTCCCGCCACACCAGCCGCTTCACCGTGGTCGGCAACCACCTCGCCCAGCACCGCGAGCTCTCCCTCCTCGCGATCGGCCTCGCCACCCACATCCAGTCGCTGCCCACCGGCGCGAAGGTCGGGATCAAAATCCTCACCGAACGCTTCCCGGAAAGCGAAGCCCGCATCGCCGCCGCACTACGCGAACTGGAAGCCCACGGCTACCTGAAACGCACCCGCGAACGCCTCCCCGACGGCCGCGTCATCACCCGCACCTGCTCGTACAACCAGCCGGGCTCCACCAACACCCACCCCGTCCCCGCACCCAAACGACGACCCAAGCCCAGCCACCCAGCACCAGCCCCAGCACCCGTACCCCCGGCACCCGAACCACCCCGCATCCCCGCCCCCACCGCACCCAAACCCCCACCCCCACCACTCCCCCAACCCAACAACCCCCTCCCCCAACGCCACCACGCCGCCATCACCCTCCTCACCGACCTCCACCGCAACACACCCCAACTCACCCTCACCGAACGCAACATCCACGACCTCGCCCCCGCCGTAGCCACCTGGTTCGAACGAGGCGCCACACCCACCGCCATCCGCCACACCCTCACCGACGACCTCCCCCACCCCCTCAAACACCCCGCCAAACTCCTCCGACACCGCCTCACCCACCTCCTCCCGCCCCCGCGCATCCCCGTCCACCAACCCACGCCCCTCCAGAACTGCGACCGCTGCGACCGCGCCTTCCGCTCGCCCACTCCCGGCAACTGCCGCGACTGCGAGAGCGAGCTGTCGCTCACGGAGTAGCTATGGCCGTCGCGTCCGGCGATCGGAGCCAGTCTCCCGTGCGGGCCGTATCGGCTGCGGTGCGCAGCAGGTGGGCGACGGCGGGGCGTTCCGCCCCGACCCTTCTTCAAGGGGCCCGTCCCAGGCCCGGATCGCGCACTTTCAGTTACGGCTCAATCGAGCCCGCCGCAAGGTCCGTGAGGCGCTCGACATGGATCCCTCGTTCACGCCCGACGTCATGGAGCTGACCGTTCCTAGCCAGTGTGCATGAGTGAGTCCTGGACCCACTGATGTGTACTGGGCGCATCCCGAACGGTGTTGGATGCACTCGGTCCCCGCTTTCGCGTCCCGTTCGGCGGCACGCCTCCAGGGGCGTGGTCCGTTGCGGGTGGGCGGGTTCCGTCACGCCCCCGTGCACCTGGCCTGGCCTGGGCGGTCCGATGCCCCGCACGATCACTCCGGTCGTGTGGGGGCGGTGCCGTCCGACGCCGGACCGGGTGTCCGAGGGCGCGTCGTCCGATCGCGATGCCGGCGGCATCATGACGGGACATTCTGCGGTGCTCGGTGGCCAGTGGTCTCTGCCAGTGCTGGGCACCCCACATCGAGGTGTAGGCGGGATCGACCGCGACGATCGCCAAACCCTGCTCGGCGGCCATGGAGACCAGCCGTGCCTTGAGCTTCCCGGTCGGGATCCCGGAGA